>NZ_JBRKLZ010000001.1:1290000-3491798 GCF_052978165.1 Aquamicrobium terrae | reverse complement strand
CAGCGGCACCATGGCGTTGATGACCACGGCGATGCCGCGGGCTTCCTGGCCCTGGATCTGGCCGCGACGGCTGTTCAGGTCGCCGATGATGTTGCCGACATATTCTTCCGGCGTCACGACCTCGACCTTCATGACCGGCTCCAGGAGCTGCACGCCGAGCTTCGGGGCAGCTTCGCGGAAGCAGGCACGCGACGCGATTTCGAAGGCCAGAACCGACGAGTCGACATCGTGGAAGGCACCATCGATGAGCGTCGCCTTGACGCTGATCATCGGGAAGCCGGCGAACGGACCGGAAGACAGGACGCTCTCGATGCCCTTCTGAACACCGGGGATGTATTCCTTCGGCACGGCGCCGCCGACGATCTTGGACTCGAACACGTAGTCTTCGCTCTCGGTGTTCGGCTCGAAGACGACCTTGACGCGGGCGAACTGGCCCGTACCACCGGTCTGCTTCTTGTGCGTGTAGTCCTGCTCGTGCGAGCGGGTGATCGTCTCGCGATAGGCCACCTGCGGAGCGCCGACATTGGCCTCAACCTTGAACTCGCGCTTCATGCGGTCGACGATGATGTCGAGATGAAGCTCGCCCATGCCGGCGATGATGGTCTGGCCGCTTTCCTCGTCGGTCTTGACGCGGAAGGACGGGTCCTCGGCTGCCAGGCGATGCAGGGCCAGGCCCATCTTCTCCTGGTCGCCCTTGGTCTTCGGCTCGATGGCGATCTGGATGACCGGCTCGGGGAACTCCATGCGCTCCAGGATGACCGGGGCCAGCGGGTCGCACAACGTGTCGCCGGTGGTGGTCTCCTTGAGGCCGGCCAGAGCGACGATGTCGCCGGCGAACGCCTCTTCGATGTCGGCACGCGAGTTGGAGTGCATCTGCAGCATGCGGCCGATGCGCTCCTTCTTGCCCTTCACCGTGTTGTCCACCGAGATGCCCTTGGTGAGCTTGCCCGAGTAGATGCGGCAGAAGGTGAGCGAACCGACAAACGGGTCGTTCATGATCTTGAACGCCAGCATGGCCAGCGGCTCGTCATCCGTCGAATGACGGACGATCTCAGCCTCGGTCTTGGCGTCGATGCCCTTGATGGCCGGAATTTCGTCCGGAGCCGGGAGGAAGTCGATGACGGCGTCGAGCAGCGGCTGGATGCCCTTGTTCTTGAAGGCGGTGCCGCAGAACACGGGGTGGAACTTCACCTCGATGGTGCCCTTGCGGATCAGCTCGCGCAGCTCGTCGATCGACGGGATGTTGCCTTCGAGATAGGCGTTCATCGCATCGTCGTCCATCTCGACCGCGGTCTCGATAAGCTTCTCGCGATATTCCTCGGCTTTGGCCTGGAGGTCCGCCGGAATCTCGACGACATCCCACTGCGCGCCGAGCGCTTCGTCGCGCCAGACCAGCGCCTTCATCTCAAGCAGGTCGATGACGCCCTTGAAATCGCTCTCAGCGCCGATCGGCAGCTGCATGGCGAGCGGGATCGCACCGAGACGCGACTTGATCATCTCGAGGCAGCGATAGAAATCGGCGCCGATCTTGTCCATCTTGTTGCAGAAGATCATGCGCGGAACATGATATTTCTCGGCCTGGCGCCAGACGGTTTCGGTCTGCGGTTCGACGCCGGCGTTGGAGTCGAGCAGCGTGATCGCACCGTCGAGCACGCGCAGCGAACGCTCGACCTCGATGGTGAAGTCGACGTGGCCGGGAGTGTCGATGATGTTGAAGCGGCGGTCCTTGCCGTCACGGCCCTTCCAGGAGGTGGTGGTGGCAGCGGACGTGATGGTGATGCCGCGCTCCTGCTCCTGTTCCATCCAGTCCATGGTCGAGGCGCCGTCGTGCGTCTCGCCCATCTTGTGGTTCTTGCCCGTGTAATAAAGGATACGCTCGGTCGTGGTCGTCTTGCCGGCATCGATGTGGGCCATGATGCCGAAGTTACGATAGTCGTGGATGGGAAATTCGCGGGCCATGGGAGGTGCCTCTTACTCTTCTTTCGCGCTTACCAGCGGTAGTGCGCGAAGGCGCGGTTGGCTTCGGCCATCTTGTGGGTGTCTTCACGCTTCTTGACGGCGGTGCCGCGGTTGTTGGCCGCATCCATCAGCTCGCCCGAAAGACGGTCGATCATGGTGGTTTCGTTGCGGTTGCGGGCAGCCGAGATCAGCCAGCGGATGGCGAGGGCCTGGCGGCGCTCCGGACGAACGTCGACCGGAACCTGATAGGTCGCACCACCGACGCGGCGCGAACGCACTTCCACGTGCGGCGCGACATTGTCGAGCGCCTGATGGAAGACGCCGACCGGCTCCTGCTTGGTCTTGGACTGGACCTGGTCGAGCGCACCGTAGACGATGCTCTCGGCAACCGACTTCTTGCCGTCGTACATGACGGCATTCATGAACTTGGTGATGACGAGATCGCCGAACTTGGGATCGGGGTTGATCTCGCGCTTAGCTGCACTGTGACGACGGGACATACTGTTGTCTCTCTTCTCTCGCGCGGCGCATAAAAAGAAAGCGCCGAAGCCGCAAACTTACTTCGGACGCTTGGCGCCGTACTTGGAGCGACGCTGCTTGCGGTTTTTAACACCCTGGGTGTCGAGCACGCCGCGGATGATGTGATAGCGCACGCCCGGAAGGTCCTTGACGCGGCCGCCGCGGATCATGACCACGGAGTGCTCCTGGAGGTTATGCCCCTCACCCGGGATATAACCAATGACCTCGAAGCCATTGGTCAGGCGGATCTTCGCAACCTTGCGCAGAGCAGAGTTCGGCTTCTTCGGCGTCGTCGTGTAGACGCGCGTGCAGACGCCACGCTTCTGCGGGTTCTGCTGCATGGCCGGGACTTTGTTGCGCACTGCCGGCGCCTTGCGCGGCTTGCGGATCAGCTGGTTGACGGTAGGCATTAAACCCTCTTGTCTCTCAATTCCGTGTCTCGAACCCACTCAGGGCAGTCTAAAGCACCATTTCCATACGCAAATTCGGGCCACAAGCCGCCTCTCGCGGTGCTGCCCGAACAAAAAGCAGAGGAAGCGTTGCCGCTTCATGCATGCCGGAAATGTCTTTTCGCTCGTAAAACGAACCCTGTTTGAGGCTAACTCCGAGGCGCGTCGCCCCGAAAAGGAAAGTCTCACATCGGCTCAGACTGGGCGGCTTCTACTCGCAAGCCCCCCTTTCGTCAACCCCACGACGCCAGATTCTGCGCCAAATCCGGGCCATTGCCCGGTTTCGGCCGTCTCCGGTAATTTTCTTTCGCGGGATACGCAGGATTGCGCACAATGTGGTCGCGTTCCTGCCCTCTTACAAGGTAGAGTCGCGAAAATTCGGCGTCCCGGTACCCGCTATCCACCAGCAAGTGAAGAATCAGCCATGAACGACAATGACGCACAGGACGGCGAGCGTACCGTCACCATCATCACCGGCCGCGTGTGGCGAAGCAAGAACGGCAGGCCCGAGGGCGTGCATGTGATGCTGGTCGCGCCCGACGACGATTCCGCCGTGCGCAGGGCGCTGGAATCACTCGCCGCCGAGGGTTACGCCGAAGCCGAACTCGACCAGATCGGCGACATGCAGGGCGAGCCTGACGACGAGCCACACCTTTCCGCCTATCAGGGCGCACTGGAAGGCGAAGTCTCGATCATCACTTTCGATACGCCGGAATAGAGCACGGAACCGAAAAGCGGCCGGCTGACTGGCTCAAGCCCAGGCCAGCCCTTGATTCCCGTGGGATATCTCCTCCCCGAAGCCGGAGTTCGATCGCACCCCGAATTGACAGTTGACCCGAAGCGGGTTCAACTTCTGTTGTCGCAGCGCAACAAATGTTCTGGCTTGCCGGAACGAACCCCTTCGGGAGGGAAATCATGGACGCGTTCCTGAGTGGCCTCAAGGCCATCATCGACACGCTGGGAGCCACCGTGCTCCTGCCGGTCGTCATCTTCATCATCGCACTCATTCTCGGCGCCAAGGCCGGCAAGGCCTTCCGAGCCGCCGTCACCATCGGCGTCGCCTTCATCGGCATCAATCTCGTGCTCGGGCTCATGCTCGGGACGATCGGCGATTCGGCGCAGGCCATCGTCAGGAACACCGGCATCCAGCGCGATATCGTCGATGTCGGCTGGCCGTCGGCAGCGGCGATCGCCTTCGGCTCCTCGGTCGGATTGTGGGTCATTCCGATCGCCATCATCGTCAACATCGCCTTGCTGATGACGCGGCTGACGCGCACCCTCAATGTCGACGTGTGGAACTTCTGGCACTTTGCCTTCATCGGCTCGCTGGCCACCGCCGCCACCGGCAGCCTCGGCTACGGCCTCGTCGTCGCCGCCCTGATGGCCGCGCTGTCGCTGCTGTTCGCGGACTGGTCGGCGCGCGCCGTGCAGAAATTCTACGGCGTTCCGGGCGTTTCGGTCCCGCATCTGGCCTCGGCCCAGATCCTGCCCATCGCCATCGTCGTCAACTGGGTCCTCGACCGCCTCCCCGGCATCAACAAGATCGATCTCAGCACCGAAACCATCGAACGCCGGCTCGGCGTGTTCGGCGAACCGGTCGTGCTCGGCCTGATCATCGGCCTCGTGATCGGCGTTCTCGCCTACTACAATGCCGGCGATGCCAGCACCGTCATTTCCAAGGTGCTGCAGACCGGCATGACACTGGCGGCCGCCATGCTGCTCCTGCCGCGCATGGTGAAGATCCTCATGGAAGGCCTGCTGCCGGTATCGGAAGCCGCGCATGAATTCGTGCGCAAGCGGGCCGGCGACCGCGAACTGCTGGTCGGCCTCGATTCGGCGATCCTCATCGGGCACCCGGCGGCGATCTCCTCTTCGCTCATCTTGGTGCCGATCGCCATCCTGCTGTCGATCATCCTGCCGGGCAACCGCGTCATCCTGTTCGCTGACCTCGCGGTCATTCCCTTCATCGTGGCGATGACGGCACCGGTGCTGCGCGGCAACGTGTTCCGGATGGTGGTGGTCGGCACGATCACGCTGGCGGCCGGCTTCTATGTGGCCAATGCGCTGGCGCCGCTGTTCACCAGCGCTGCGGTCGCGTCGGGCTTCACCATGCCGGCCAATGCGGTGCAGATCACCTCCGTCGTCGATGGCTTCCTGTGGATTTCCTATGTCGTCATCGCCGCCATCCAGAATCTCGCCGTGTTCGGCCTGATCGTTCTGGCAGCCGTCATCGCGCTCTGCTTCTGGCTCTATCGCCGCAACACCGATGCCTGGGAACGGGCAGCCGGCGCGGGCGAACCGGATGCGGTGACCAACCAGACACAGGAGGCCTGACCACATGACGCGATCCCTTGCCGGGCAGATCGAACGCGAAGCCATCGCGGTCAAGGCAGATGCCGCTACCAGCGAGGAGGTCATCCGCCTGCTCGCCGGCCGGCTGGAAAAGCTTGGCCATGTGCGGACGAGCTTCGCCGAGGCGGTACTGGCAAGGGAAGCGCGCTTGCCCACCGGCTTGCCGATGGGACGCGGCAGCAATGTCGCCGTGCCCCATACGGACCCCGAACATGTCCTGAAGCCCGGCATCGCCATAGCGACGCTGGCGCATCCGGTCGATTTCGCCAATATGGAAGACCCTGATGAGGCGGTGCCGGTCGGACTGGTGTTCATGCTGGCACTGAACGACAAGGACCGGCAGATCGAGATGCTGCAACAGATCATGCTGACCATCCAGGACGAGACCCTGAGCCAGAAGCTGCTGGACGCCGGCACACCGGACGAGCTGCTCGCCCTGCTCGACGGCACACAACAAGGAGAACAATAGGAATGGCCCTGCAAAAGAACGTGCTGTTTGCCTGCGGCACCGGCATCGCCACCTCGACACTGGTATCGCATGCGGTGACCGAGGCGATGAAGGAGCGCGGCATCAACATCAATTCCACGCAATGCAAGGCGACCGAAGTGCGCTCCATGCTCAACGGCGTCGACCTCGTGGTTTCCACCACGCAGCTTCCCACCGATCTCGGCGTGCCGGTCATCACCACCCTCGCCTTCCTGACAGGCGTCGGCAAGGCGGATGTGCTGGACAAGATCGAGGCCACGCTGCGGGGCTGAGCCCGCCTCATTCGCCTGGTTCAAGACAAACAGCCAAAACAAAAGGCCGCCGGATCGCTCCGGCGGCCTTTCTTGTTGGCTTTTCGCCGACTGACGGCGCTTACTGCGCCGCCGTCGTCATGTCGACCAGCATCGTCTCGGCCGTCTCGGCGCCCGAGGCCTTGCGGCGCTCGTCGAGGATCAGCTCGTCGCGCGACGTGGCGATGCGGCGGATCTGGCTCATCTGGCCACCCGTACCGGCCGGGATCAGGCGACCCACGATCACGTTCTCCTTCAGGCCCTGCAGCATGTCGGTCTTGCCGGCAACAGCAGCCTCGGTGAGCACGCGGGTGGTCTCCTGGAACGACGCGGCCGAGATGAAGGACGGCGTCTGCAGCGAGGCCTTGGTGATGCCGAGCAGCACCGGCTGGCCGGCCGCGGGCTTCTTGCCTTCCTCGAGCAGGCGATCGTTGATCTCGTCCAGTTCGATCACGTCGACATGGTCGCCCGGGATGTAGGTCGAGTCGCCCTGCTCCGTGATTTCCACCTTCTGCAGCATCTGGCGAACGATCACCTCGATGTGCTTGTCGTTGATCGACACGCCCTGCAGTCGATAGACTTCCTGGATCTCGTTGACGAGGTAGGAGGCCAGAGCCTCGACGCCGCGGATCGCAAGAATATCGTGCGGCGCGGGGTTGCCGTCGAGGATGTAGTCGCCCTTCTCGATGACGTCGCCGTCCTGAAGATGGAACGGCTTGCCCTTCGGGATCAGGTATTCCACCGGCTCCAGCGTCGAGTCATGCGGCTCGATGATGATGCGGCGCTTGTTCTTGTAGTCGCGGCCGAAGCGGATCGTGCCATCGATCTCGGCGATGATGGCGTGATCCTTCGGACGGCGAGCCTCGAACAGTTCCGCAACGCGCGGCAGACCACCGGTGATGTCCTTGGTCTTGGCGCTTTCCATCGGCACGCGGGCCAGAACGTCGCCGGGCTTCACATGCGCGCCGGGCTCGACCGAGAGAATGGCCTCGACCGAGAGCAGGAAGCGCGCATCGCCGCCCTTCGACAGCTTGGCGACCTTGCCCTTCGCGTCCTGCACCACGATGGCCGGCTTGAGGTCCGAACCGCGCGGCGTCGAGCGCCAGTCGATGACCTCGCGCTTGGTGATGCCGGTCAACTCGTCGGCCGTCTCCTGCACCGAGATGCCGTCGACCAGGTCCTCGAACTCGACCCGGCCCTCGACTTCGGTGAGCACCGGACGGGTGTAGGGGTCCCACTCGGCGATACGCTGGCCGCGCTTCACCTTGTCGCCATCGTCCACGAAGATGCGCGAACCGTAGGTGACGCGGTGGGTGGCGCGCTCCTTGCCGGCCTCGTCGAGGATCAGGATCGCCATGTTGCGGCCCATGACCACGAGGTGACCGTCGGAGTTGCGCACCACGTTGCGGTTGCGGATCTGCACCGTGCCCTCATACGAGGCCTCGAGGAACGAGGAGTCCACCACCTGCGCCGTACCGCCCATGTGGAAGGTACGCATGGTGAGCTGGGTGCCCGGCTCGCCGATCGACTGCGCGGCGATGACGCCGACGGCCTCGCCCTGGTTGACCGGCGTTCCGCGCGCTAGGTCGCGGCCGTAGCAGACCGCGCAGACGCCGGTGCGGACCTCGCAGGTCAGCGCCGAACGGATGCGAACCGCCTGCACGCCGGCCTTCTCGATCAGCTCCACATCGCGCTCGTCCATGAGCGTGCCGGCCTTGACCAGAACCTCGCCAGAGACCGGATGCACGATATCGTCGAGCGCGGTACGGCCAAGCACGCGCTGACCGATCGAAGCGACGACCTGTCCGGCATCCACGATCGGCTGCATGGTGAGGCCCTTGTCGGTGCCGCAGTCGATGGCGTTGACGATGCAGTCCTGCGCCACATCGACCAGACGACGTGTCAGGTAACCCGAGTTCGCCGTCTTCAAGGCGGTGTCGGCCAGACCCTTGCGGGCGCCGTGGGTCGAGTTGAAGTACTCGAGAACGGTGAGGCCTTCCTTGAAGTTGGAGATGATCGGCGTCTCGATGATCTCGCCCGACGGCTTGGCCATCAGGCCGCGCATGCCGGCAAGCTGGCGCATCTGGGTGGGCGAACCACGCGCACCCGAGTGCGACATCATGTAGATCGAGTTCATCGGCTTCTGACGGCCGCTGTCGTCGAACTCCACCGCCTTGATGCGGCCCATCATTTCCTCGGCGACCTTCTCCGAGCACTTGGCCCAGGCGTCGACCACCTTGTTGTACTTCTCGCCCTGGGTGATCAGACCGTCGTTGTACTGCTGCTCGTATTCCTTGGCGAGCGCCTCGGTATCCGCCACCAGCTTGGCCTTGGTGTCCGGAATGACCATGTCGTCCTTGCCGAACGAAATGCCGGCGCGGCAGGCATGGGCGAAGCCGAGCTGCATGATGCGGTCACAGAAGATGACCGTCTCCTTCTGGCCGCAGTGACGATAGACCGTGTCGATCATCTTGGAGATGTTCTTCTTGGTCATCTCCTGGTTGGCGATGTCGAAGGGCACGTTGACGTTCTTCGGCAGAAGCTCGCCGATGATCATGCGGCCGGGCGTGGTCTCGTAGATCTTCGAAACCGGGTTGCCCTCGGCATCGACGGTCTTGAAGCGGCCCTTGATCTTGGCGTGCAGGGTGACGGCCTTGGTCTCGAGCGCATGCTGCATCTCGCCCATGTCGGCGAAGGCCATGCCCTCGCCCGGCTCGTTCTGGTTCATGATCGACAGGTAGTAGAGACCCAGAACCATGTCCTGCGACGGCACGATGATCGGCGCGCCGGAAGCCGGATGCAGGATGTTGTTGGTCGACATCATCAGCACGCGGGCTTCGAGCTGCGCTTCCAGCGACAGCGGAACGTGCACGGCCATCTGGTCGCCGTCGAAGTCGGCGTTGAAGGCGGTGCAGACCAGCGGATGAAGCTGGATCGCCTTGCCCTCGATCAGGATCGGCTCGAATGCCTGGATGCCCAGGCGGTGCAGCGTCGGCGCGCGGTTCAGGAGAACCGGATGCTCGCGGATCACCTCGTCGAGGATATCCCAGACCTCCGGACGCTCCTTCTCGACCAGCTTCTTCGCCTGCTTGACGGTGGACGAATAGCCCTTGGCATCGAGACGGGCGTAGATGAACGGCTTGAACAGCTCCAACGCCATCTTCTTCGGCAGGCCGCACTGGTGCAGCTTGAGCTCGGGGCCGGTCACGATCACCGAACGGCCCGAATAGTCGACGCGCTTGCCGAGCAGGTTCTGGCGGAAGCGGCCCTGCTTGCCCTTGAGCATATCGGACAGCGACTTCAGCGGACGCTTGTTGGCGCCGGTGATGACGCGGCCGCGGCGGCCGTTGTCAAACAGGGCGTCCACCGCTTCCTGCAGCATGCGCTTTTCGTTGCGCACGATGATGCCGGGCGCGCGAAGCTCGATCAGGCGCTTCAGGCGGTTGTTACGGTTGATGACGCGGCGATACAGGTCGTTCAGGTCGGAGGTCGCGAAGCGGCCGCCGTCCAGCGGAACCAGCGGGCGCAGGTCCGGCGGGATGACCGGGATGACCTTCATGATCATCCATTCCGGGCGGTTGCCGGATTCCATGAAGTTCTCAACCACCTTGAGGCGCTTGAGCAGCTTTTTCTGCTTCAGCTCCGAGGTGGTGGAAGCGAGTTCCGAACGCAGGTCGCCGGCGATCTTCTCCAGGTCCATGGAAGCCAGAAGCTCATGGATGGCCTCGGCCCCGATCATGGCGGTGAAGCTGTCCTCGCCATATTCGTCGACGGCCAGCATGTACTCCTCTTCGGAGAGAAGCTGGTTTTCCTTCAGCGCGGTGAGGCCCGGCTCGGTGACGATGTAGTTCTCGAAATAGAGAACGCGCTCGATGTCCTTGAGAGTCATGTCGAGCAGCGTGCCGATGCGGCTCGGCAGCGACTTCAGGAACCAGATGTGGGCGACCGGCGCGGCCAGCTCGATGTGGCCCATGCGCTCGCGGCGCACGCGCGACAGCGTGACCTCGACGCCGCACTTCTCGCAGATGACGCCCTTGTACTTCATGCGCTTGTACTTGCCGCACAAGCACTCATAGTCCTTGATCGGCCCGAAGATGCGGGCGCAGAACAGGCCGTCACGCTCCGGCTTGAACGTGCGGTAGTTGATCGTCTCCGGCTTCTTGATCTCGCCGAAGGACCACGACAGGATCTTCTCCGGGCTGGCGAGCGAAATCCGGATGGAATCGAACACCTGCGCGGGCGCCTGCGGGTTGAAGAGATTCATGACCTCTTGGTTCATGCCATTCTCCTTTGCGGGGTCCTCGAATACCCCAATTTCGTTTTCGTGCGGGGTGAACCCGCGAGAACCGGCCTCGGCCGGAAAATTTCGTGCGGCCCTCGAAGGGCCAGCGGGCGGCCGCGCACCGGCGCGGCCGCATTCGCCCTGTTATTCGGCGGCATCCGGCAGTTGCGTCGGGCCATCCACCTTGGTGTTCTCCAGCTCGACATTGAGGCCGAGCGAGCGCATTTCCTTGACGAGAACGTTGAAGCTCTCGGGAATGCCCGCCTCGAACGTGTCGTCGCCGCGCACGATGGCCTCGTAGACCTTGGTGCGGCCGGCCACGTCGTCCGACTTCACGGTCAGCATTTCCTGCAGCGTGTAGGCGGCACCGTAGGCTTCGAGCGCCCACACCTCCATCTCGCCGAAGCGCTGGCCGCCGAACTGCGCCTTGCCGCCCAGCGGCTGCTGGGTAACGAGCGAGTACGGGCCGATCGAGCGGGCGTGGATCTTGTCGTCGACCAGGTGGTGAAGCTTGAGCATGTAGATGTAGCCCATGGTCACCTTGCGGTCGAACGGCTCGCCCGTACGTCCGTCGTAGAGCTGCGACTGGCCCGAGGTATGCAGGCCGGCCTGCGTCAGCATGTGGTCGATGTCGGCCTCGTTGGCACCATCGAACACCGGCGTGGCGATGGACACGCCGCGGCGCATCTGCTCGCCGAGACGCACGACGGACTCGTCGTCGTACTCGCGCACCGGCTCGTTGCGGTCATTGGCCGGGATGACCGACTCGACCGTCTCGCGCAGCGGCTTGATATCGCCACCAGCCTTGTAGGCGTCGATCAGCTCGCCGATCTTCCTGCCCATGCCGGCGCAAGCCCAGCCAAGGTGCGTCTCCAGGATCTGGCCGACGTTCATGCGCGAAGGCACGCCCAGCGGGTTCAGCACGATGTCCGCATGGGTACCGTCTTCGAGGAACGGCATGTCCTCGACCGGCACGATGCGCGACACGACACCCTTGTTGCCGTGACGGCCGGCCATCTTGTCGCCCGGCTGCATCTTGCGCTTCACCGCGACGAAGACCTTGACCATCTTCATGACGCCCGGAGGCATTTCGTCGCCGCGCTGCACCTTCCCGACCTTGTCCATGAAGCGCTGCTCCAGCGCCTTCTTGGAGTCGTCATACTGGCCGCGCAGGGCTTCCAGCTCGCTCTGGAGCTTTTCATCCTCGACGGCGAACTGCCACCACTGCGAACGCGGGTAGTCGTCCAGCGTCTCGCGCGCCAGTGTGGAGCCCTTCTTGAAGCCCTTCGGCCCGGCGATGGCCTCCTTGCCGACCAGCATGTCGGCCAGACGCGCATAGACGTTGCGGTCGAGAATGGCCTGCTCGTCGTCACGGTCCTTGGCGAGACGCTCGATCTCCTCGCGCTCGATGGCCATGGCGCGCTCGTCCTTCTCCACGCCGTGGCGGTTGAAGACGCGCACTTCCACGACCGTGCCGAAGGTTCCCGGAGGCATGCGCATAGATGTGTCGCGCACGTCGGACGCCTTCTCGCCGAAGATGGCGCGCAGAAGCTTCTCTTCCGGCGTCATCGGGCTCTCCCCCTTCGGCGTGATCTTGCCGACCAGGATGTCGCCCGGCTGCACCTCGGCACCGATGTAGACGATGCCGGCCTCGTCGAGGTTCTTCAGCGCTTCTTCCGAAACATTCGGAATGTCGCGCGTGATTTCCTCCGGCCCGAGCTTGGTGTCGCGCGCCATGACCTCGAACTCCTCGATGTGGATCGAGGTGAAGATGTCGTCGGCCACGATACGCTCGGAGAGCAGGATCGAGTCCTCGTAGTTGTAGCCGTTCCACGGCATGAAGGCGACGAGCACGTTGCGGCCGAGCGCCAGATCGCCGAGATCGGTCGACGGACCGTCGGCGATGATGTCGCCCTTGTTGACGTGGTCGCCGACCTTCACCAGCGGACGCTGGTTGATGCAGGTCGACTGGTTGGAGCGCTGGAACTTCATCAGGCGGTAGATATCGACGCCCGACTTGCCGGGATCGAGGTCTTCCGTGGCGCGGATAACGATACGCGTCGCATCCACCTGATCGACGATGCCGCCGCGACGGGCGCCGATGGCGGCGCCGGAGTCACGGGCGACGATCGGCTCCATGCCGGTGCCGACGAACGGAGCCTCGGCGCGCACCAGCGGCACGGCCTGACGCTGCATGTTCGAGCCCATCAGGGCGCGGTTGGCGTCGTCGTTCTCGAGGAACGGGATGAGCGCGGCGGCGACCGACACCATCTGCTTGGGCGAGACGTCCATCAGGTCGACCATCTCGCGCGGCGCCATCATCACCTCGCCGGCGTTACGGCAGATGACGAACTCGTCGACGAAGCTGCCGTTGGCATCAAGCTCGGCGTTGGCCTGCGCCACGAAGTGCTTGGCCTCTTCCATCGCCGACAGATAGACCACGTCATTGGTCAGCCTGCCGTCCACGATCTTGCGGTACGGGCTTTCGATGAAGCCGTATTTGTTGACGCGGGCGAAGGTGGCCAGCGAGTTGATCAGGCCGATGTTCGGGCCTTCCGGCGTCTCGATCGGGCAGATGCGGCCATAGTGCGTCGGGTGCACGTCGCGCACCTCGAAGCCGGCGCGCTCGCGGGTCAGACCGCCCGGGCCAAGCGCCGAAAGACGGCGCTTGTGGGTGATCTCCGACAGCGGGTTGGTCTGGTCCATGAACTGCGAGAGCTGCGAGGAACCGAAGAACTCGCGCACGGCGGCAGCGGCCGGCTTGGCGTTGATCAGGTCCTGCGGCATGACCGTGTCGATCTCGATCGACGACATGCGCTCCTTGATGGCGCGCTCCATGCGCAGCAGGCCCAGGCGGTACTGGTTCTCCATGAGCTCGCCGACCGAACGCACGCGGCGGTTGCCGAGATTGTCGATATCGTCGATCTCGCCCTTGCCGTCGCGCAGGTCGACCAGCGTCTTGACCACGGCCAGGATGTCCTCCTTGCGCAGCACGCGCACGGTGTCCGGGCAATCGAGTTCCAGGCGCATGTTCATCTTGACGCGGCCGACGGCCGAGAGGTCGTAGCGCTCGGCGTCGAAGAACAGCGAGTTGAACATCGCCTCGGCGGTCTCGAGGGTCGGCGGCTCGCCCGGACGCATGACGCGATAGATGTCGAACAGCGCGTCCTGGCGGCCCTCGTTCTTGTCGACGGCCAGCGTGTTGCGGATATAGGCGCCGACATTGACGTGGTCGATGTCGAGGATCTGGATCTCTTCCTCGCCGGTGCCGAGCAGCACCTTCAGGGTCTTGTCGTCGATCTCGTCGCCGGCCTCGAGATAGATCTCGCCGGTCTGGTAGTTGACGATGTCCTCGGCCAGATAGTTGCCGAGCAGGTCCTCGTCGGTCGCCTTGATGGCCTTGAGGCCCTTTTCGGCAAGCTGGCGCGCCTGGCGGGCGGTGATCTTCTTGCCGGCCTCGACCACGACTTCGCCGGTGTCGGCGTCAACCAGGTCGTTGACGGCCTTCAGGCCCTTGAAGCGGTCGACATTGTAGGGAATGCGCCAGTGGTCGCCGGCGCGCTTGTAGGTGATCTTGTTGTAGAAGGTCGACAGGATGTCTTCGCCATCCATGCCGAGCGCCATCAGCAGCGAGGTCACCGGGATCTTGCGGCGGCGGTCGATACGGGCGTGGACCACGTCCTTGGAATCGAACTCGATGTCGAGCCACGAGCCGCGATAGGGAATGACGCGCGCGGCGAACAGCAACTTACCGGACGAGTGCGACTTGCCCTTGTCGTGATCGAAGAAGACGCCCGGCGAACGGTGCATCTGCGAAACGATGACGCGCTCGGTGCCGTTGACGATGAAGGTGCCGTTCGAGGTCATGAGCGGCATATCGCCCATGTACACGTCCTGCTCCTTGATGTCCTTGATCGACTTGGCGCCGGTGTCCTCGTCGACATCGAACACGATCAGGCGCAGCGTCACCTTGAGCGGCGCGGCATAGGTCAGGTCGCGCTGACGGCACTCGTCAACGTCGAACTTCGGCGCCTCGAACTCATACTTGACGAATTCCAGCATCGAAGCGCCAGAGAAATCGGAGATCGGGAAGACCGACTTGAAGACTGCCTGCAGGCCTTCGTCAGGCCGGCCGCCCTCGGGCTCCTCGACCATCAGGAACTGGTCGTAGGACGCCTTCTGAACCTCGATCAGGTTCGGCATCTCGGCAACTTCGGGGATCTTTCCGAAGAACTTTCTGACGCGCCTGCGGCCATTGAAAGTCTGGGTCTGGGCCATCATAGCTCCTTAGCTCGCATCTCGGGGCGGATCACGCCGCGATCCGCCTTGCCTCCAGGCCGCTTTGGTGCGGCCTTGTCCAAAACAGGTGAAAACCTGTTTCCTGAAAGCCGCTTTCGGCCCTCAGGAAAGAGGTTCTCCAACACGATCGCCGGGTTCTCCCCCTGACGAGAGGGCCTCCCGAAGGGAGGTGGCGGACGGCCCGAAGGCCGCCCGCCGGAACCCGAACGCTTACTTCAGCTCGACCTTGGCGCCAGCAGCTTCGAGCTGGGCCTTGATCTTCTCGGCCTCGGCCTTGGCGACGCCTTCCTTCAGCGGCTTCGGAGCGGCCTCGACCAGGTCCTTGGCTTCCTTGAGGCCCAGGCCGGTGATGGCGCGCACTTCCTTGATGACCTCGATCTTCTTGGCGCCGGCCTCGGCGAGGACGACGTCGAACTCGGTCTTCTCTTCGGCCGGAGCGGCGGCGGCAGCGCCACCGGCAGCGGCGGCAACGGCCACCGGAGCAGCGGCGGAAACGCCCCACTTCTCTTCCAGCATCTTCGACAGCTCAGCCGCCTCGAGGACGGTCAGGGCCGACAGGTCTTCAACGATCTTGGTGAGATCAGCCATTTTTCTTTTCCTTCAATAAGATTCGAACGTGTTGATGTTTGGCGAGGAACGGCCTCACGCCGCCTCGTCCTTCCGGGCATATGCGCCGATAACGCGCGCGACATTGCCTGCCGGTGCGTTGACGACCTGTGCGATCCGGGTTGCCGGGGTGGAAATCATGCCCACCAACCTTGCGCGCAGCTCGTCGAGCGACGGGAGCGAGGCCAGAGCCTTCACACCATCGGCATCGAGCGAGGTCGTGCCCATTGCGCCGCCGAGAATGACAAGCTTGTCATTGCCCTTGGCGAAATCGGACGCGACCTTCGGAGCCGCAACCGGATCGTCCGAATAGGCGATCAGCGTCTGTCCCTTGAACAGATCGATGATGCTTTCGGATTCCGTGCCCTGAAGAGCGATCTTGGCGAGGCGGTTCTTCGCGACTTTGACGGTGCCGCCGGCAGCACGCATCTTCGTACGAAGATCGTTCATCTGCGCAACGGTGATACCGGCATAGTGGGCCACGATGACCGAGCCGGCGCCCTTGAAGGCGTCGTTCAGGTCCGCGACGAGTTCGCGCTTTTCCGCTCTATCCACTGCCTATCTCCAGTTGACCCCCGCAACATTCACGAAGCGGGCGTCGGTTGCCTTTTGCCGGCCGGTCCGGTCCAGTCGGACGTTCCCGATCGGCGCTCGAGGATCCTGTCCCCTTTCCGCCACGCCCGAAGGCGTACAGACAAAAGGCACACACGGTTCGAACCTTTCTTGGGAGGGAAACCCTCCCTTGTCCGGTCGTCACCCGTCTCATGCAGACCCGTTAGGATTAAGTTCCGCCCTGGAGCGGACCGCCTGCAATCTCGGACAGGATAGCCGGGGCCTTTCGGACCCGGCATCCGGACCCCGCCTGGGCGGGAGCCGGAATTTCAACGAGGATCAGCGCTTGCGCGGCGATCCTCAGGAATTGCTTCAGGAAATGGCGAGAGACGCCACATCCAGCTTGAGGCCCGGGCCCATCGTCGAGGAAATCGCGACGCGCTTGACGTAAACGCCCTTGGCGCCCGTCGGCTTGGCCTTGTTGACCGCATCGGCGAAGGCGCGGACGTTCTCTTCCAGAGCCTTGACGTCGAAGGAGACCTTGCCGACGCCGCCATGGACGATACCGGCCTTCTCGACGCGGAACTCGACGGCGCCGCCCTTCGAAGCCTTGACCGCACCGGCCACGTCGGTGGTGACGGTGCCGACCTTCGGGTTCGGCATCATGCCGCGCGGGCCGAGCACCTTGCCGAGACGGCCGACGAGCGGCATCATGTCCGGCGTGGCGATGCAGCGATCGAAGTTGATCTCGCC
Organism: Aquamicrobium terrae; assembly: GCF_052978165.1. Classification (NCBI taxonomy): domain Bacteria; kingdom Pseudomonadati; phylum Pseudomonadota; class Alphaproteobacteria; order Hyphomicrobiales; family Phyllobacteriaceae; genus Aquamicrobium; species Aquamicrobium terrae. The sequence continues at coordinate 3,475,250 of NZ_JBRKLZ010000001.1, read as the reverse complement.
CTTCTGGACGGTTTCGACCAGATCCTCTGCGCCCACGATATCGGCGCCGGCAGCCTTGGCCTCCTCGGCCTTGTCGCCACGAGCGAACACGGCAACGCGGACCGTACGGCCGGTGCCGTTCGGCAGGTTGACCACGCCGCGGACCATCTGGTCGGCATGACGCGGATCGACGCCGAGGTTCATCGACACTTCGATGGTCTCGTCGAACTTGACCGTGGAACGGTCCTTCAGGAGCTTGATCGCATCTTCGAGGGCATAGACCTTGTTCGGGTCCAGACCTTCGCGGGACTTCGCTACGCGCTTGGAAATCTTAGCCATCTGATCAGCCCACCACTTCCAGGCCCATCGAACGGGCAGAACCTTCGACCATGCGCATCGCCGCTTCCACGTCGTTTGCGTTCAGGTCCTTCATCTTGGCTTCGGCGATCTCGCGCACCTTGTCGCGGCTGATCTGGCCGGCCTTGGCCTTGCCCGGCTCCTTGGAGCCCGACTTCAGGTTGGCGGCCTTCTTCAGGAAGTAGGTCACCGGCGGCGTCTTCATGACGAAGGTGAACGACTTGTCCTGATAGTAGGTGATCACCACCGGAATCGGCGAACCCTTTTCCATCTCCTGGCTCTGCGCGTTGAACGCCTTGCAGAACTCCATGATGTTGATGCCACGCTGACCAAGCGCAGGGCCGATCGGGGGCGACGGCGTGGCCGACCCCGCGGGAACCTGAAGCTTGAGCTGGCCTGCAATCTTCTTAGCCATCTCTCATCTGCCTTGTTTCATGCCGGCCCGTTTCGGGAAACGCCGGCGGTTGCAGTCCGGTGGTGCGGTCCCGGCAGCCGGCTAAAGCCGCCCTTGCCTCCCACCATTAAAAGCGACGCAAGAGGTGCGCCGCCCTTGCGGTGCCGCCATACGGACGACACCGATACGGGTCAGCCCTTTTCGACCTGCCCGAATTCCAGATCGACAGGCACGGCGCGCCCGAAGATCGAAACCTCCACCTTGAGCCGCGCGCGCTCCTCGTCCACCTCCTGCACGAAACCGTTGAAGGAAGCGAAGGGGCCGTCGGAAACACGGATCGCCTCGCCCACCTCGAAGGTGACCGACGGCTTCGGCCGCTCCACGCCCTCCTGCACCTGGTGCAGGATGCGCTCGGCCTCCTTGTCGGTGATGTGCATCGGCTTGGCGGTGTGCTTGTCCTCGCCGAGGAAGCCGGTGACACGCGGCGTGTTCTTGACCAGCGAGATCACCGCATCGTTGAGATCGGCCTTCATGAGCACGTAGCCGGGGAAGAACTTGCGCTCGGCATCGACCTTCTTGCCGCGGCGCACCTCGACCACCTTCTCGGTCGGCACCACGATCTGCTCGATCCTGTCGCTCAGGCCCTTCTGGCGGGCCTTGTTCTCAATGTCGTCCGCCACCTTCTTCTCGAAGTTGGAATAGGCATGGACGATGTACCAGCGCGCGGTCATGTAAAGACTTCTCCGTATTCGCCGAACTTAACGCCCGATGCCGAGGATCAACTCGACGGCGAGGCCCATGAGCTGATCGGCGGCGAAGAAGAAGAGCATCGCCAGCAGCGAGAAGATCAGCACCATCACCGTGGAAATCAGCGTCTCGCGCCGTGTGGGCCACGTGACCTTGCTGACCTCGGTTCGAACCTGCTGAAGGAAGACGAAAGGATTGGTTGTCTTCGACGCCATATGCCGCTCTGCTTTCGGGACCCGTGGGCCGGACCCTCTGGATGATCCCGCCAGGCGGGACGTGAGGCATGAATTTCAAGGCTCGCAGCGAATCAGCAAACCATTCCGTTCATGCAAATCAGACGCGCAAAGCCGGATTCCCAGCTCCACGCGTCGCGTGTCTGTTAATGCCTACATAAAACCGATTCTTGGCACGCGCAAGTGGCAAGCATCCGTTTTACGACCACACGCCGCCTCGGAACCATCCAGTCGTCCCGTCCCGGCTATGCCTTCTTATGCCGCAAATCGCCCAATATGGCAATACACTGCCGAATTCACGCAAGTGCGGCAGGAAATGGCAGGGGCAGCAGGGCTCGAACCCGCGACCTGCGGTTTTGGAGACCGCCGCTCTACCAACTGAGCTATACCCCTAACTCATCGCGCTTTAGGCGCGACAGGCGCTTCCTAGTGGCTTGGACGCCGTCTGTAAAGAGAGAAAGCGCGTCCTGTGCCGCTTGAACAAGGCCTGTCCCGGCCGGCTAGGCCAGACGCCTGAACAGGCCGGGATAATTGGTGACGAAGCCGTCCTTGTCGAACTCGATTTCGGCGCGGAAATCGCTGACGAGCGATTCGTAGAGATAGCGCCTGCGCACGTCGAGGCAGGTGTAGCGCTGGGGATCGGCAAACACGTCGAGGCTCGGCACATCGATATAGGCGGTGCGGATTTCCGCGCTTTCGCCCTTCGCCAGGCCAAGGCGCCTGACCGGAAAGGTGTTGGTCAACGGCGTTATAGAAATGTCCGGGTCCACCGCGCCCGCCAGTTGCGGCAACGCCAGCCCCTCCCTCGTCCAGTTGCCAGCTCCATCGCCTTCCAGCCGCAGCGACGGGCCGCCGCTTACGGCAACCTCGACGCGCCGCGACCGCCAACCGTCATCGGCGACGAGGCGAAAGCTGGCGGCAAAATCCGCGGTGTCTGAGCCGATCACGACCGCTTCGGCGGTGAGCCAGCCGTCCCGTTCCGTCAAAACGACATGCTGCAGGCCCTGCCCGCTCCATTGCGCCCAGCGCAGCACCGTCATGGCATCCTCCTCCCGATCGAACGGTGCAGACTACCGCCAAGATGGAAAAGGGGCGACCCGAAGGCCGCCCCTTTCCGAGTTCCTGCTGACAGGAACCGTCAGCTTATTCGACGATTGCGGCGACGATGCCGGCGCCGACGGTGCGGCCGCCCTCGCGGATGGCGAAGCGCAGGCGCTCTTCCATGGCGATCGGCACGATCAGTTCCACGTCCACCGTCACGTTGTCGCCCGGCATCACCATCTCGGTGCCGGCCGGAAGCGTCACGATGCCCGTCACGTCCGTCGTGCGGAAGTAGAACTGCGGACGGTAGTTGGTGAAGAACGGCGTGTGACGGCCACCCTCCTCCTTCGTCAGAATGTAGGCCTCGGCCTTGAACTTCTTGTGCGGCTTCACCGAACCCGGCTTGGCCAGAACCTGGCCGCGCTCGACGCCGTCACGGTCAACGCCGCGCAGCAGCGCGCCGATGTTGTCGCCAGCCTGGCCCTGGTCGAGCAGCTTGCGGAACATCTCCACGCCCGTGCAGGTCGTCTTGGTCGTCGGGCGGATGCCCACGATCTCCAGTTCCTCACCCACCTTGACCACGCCGCGCTCGACGCGGCCGGTCACAACCGTGCCGCGGCCCGAGATCGAGAACACGTCCTCGATCGGCATCAGGAACGGCTTGTCGATCGGACGCTCCGGCGTCGGGATGTAGGCGTCGACCTCGGCCATCAGCTTGCGGATCGCGTCCTCGCCCAGCTCCTTCGAGGAATCCTCAAGCGCCGCCAGCGCCGAACCCTTGACGATCGGCGTGTCGTCGCCCGGGAACTCGTACTTCGACAGAAGCTCGCGAACCTCCAGCTCGACCAGCTCCAGAAGCTCCGGATCGTCAACCTGGTCGCACTTGTTCAGGAACACAACGATCGCCGGAACGCCAACCTGGCGGGCCAGAAGGATGTGCTCGCGCGTCTGCGGCATCGGGCCGTCAGCCGCCGAAACAACCAGGATCGCGCCGTCCATCTGCGCCGCACCCGTGATCATGTTCTTCACATAGTCGGCGTGGCCGGGGCAGTCGACATGCGCATAGTGACGGTTCTCCGTCTCGTACTCCACATGCGAGGTCGAGATCGTGATGCCGCGCGCCTTCTCCTCAGGCGCGTTGTCAATCTGGTCATACGCCCGGAAATCGCCGAAGAACTTCGTGATCGCCGCCGTCAAAGACGTCTTGCCATGGTCAACGTGACCAATCGTGCCAATGTTCACATGAGGCTTCGTGCGCTCGAATTTACCTTTTGCCATAGTCTCTTTCCTTGGGCGCGTGGACCTTTGGTTCAGTCGAATGCGGGGCGATTAGCGAGAACGGCCACAAAACACAAGTGTCTTTTGGCCGGCCGGGGTTCCGCCATGCCCCCGGAGCATGCGACTGCGGGTGAATGACGCAGATATAGGAAGCCACCGGCGCCACTTTAAGAGGGGCCCGGAATGCGGCCGAAACCGGCGGAAGCTCTTGGGTACTGGAGCAGGAGGATTGGAGCGGGTGAAGGGAATCGAACCCTCGTATTCAGCTTGGAAGGCTGCTGCTCTACCATTGAGCTACACCCGCATTTCAAGTCTCCGGTCCGGCAGTGGTGGAGGAGGTTGGATTCGAACCAACGTAGGCTAAGCCAACGGATTTACAGTCCGTCCCCTTTAACCACTCGGGCACTCCTCCAGTCTGCCGACGGAGCCTTGCTGCAAGGCATTTGCAAGGATGCCGGAGCCCCTTACGGATGCCCGTCATCAGCGAAGCGCCTTATGGCCGCAAGGTTGTTTTGTGTCAACCGCGCCGGAGGCGTTTTCTCCGCAGAATTTTCATGCATGCCGCAGACATAGGCAAAGCGGGCCTCCCCGGCTATAGGACAGCAATGAGCGACATGAAGAAAACCGGCACCCCGAAGGATTCCCACTACGCAAGGCTGCGCCGCGCCCATCGCGACGAGAAGGCCGGCGGGCCGCCCCAGCATCGGCCCCGGCGCAAGGTCGCCCCCGGCGAAGGGCCTGCGGACGGGCTAGTGCATCTGTACGGGCTGCACACGGTGCGGGCGGCCATCGCCAACCCGGCGCGCAAGGTGCGTTCCATGCTGGTCACCCGCAACGCGGCGGAGCGGCTGGACATCGGGGCGCTGGAGGCCCTGCCTTTTCCGGCCCGCCTCGCCGAACCGCGCGAGATCGAGAAGATCACCGGATCGGATGCCGTGCACCAGGGCGTGCTGATCGAGGCCGAGCCGCTGAGTCCCAAGCCGCTCGATGCGCTGGGCGAATCGAAACTGGTGCTGGTCCTGGATCAGGTGACCGACCCGCACAATGTCGGCGCCATACTGCGCTCGGCGGTGGCGTTCGGCGCCGGCGCGCTCATCACCACCGCGCGCCATAGCCCGGCCGAATCCGGCGTGCTGGCGAAATCCGCCTCCGGCGCCCTCGAACACATCGATCATATCGAGGTGCGCAACCTGGCGGAGGCATTACAGACCCTGCACGAGATGGGCTTCCAGAGCATCGGCCTCGATTCGGAAGGTCCGGCCGAGCTGGAAAAGACGTTTTCCGGCGACCGCATCGCGCTGGTTCTGGGGGCCGAGGGCAAGGGCCTTCGGCAAAAGACGCGCGAGACGGTGAGCGCGCTCGCCCGTCTCGACATGCCCGGCGCCATCCGCTCGCTCAATGTGTCGAATGCGGCGGCCGTGGCGCTCTACGCGGCAGGCAGGTTCCTGAACGCATAGTTCCCTTGCGCTTCCCAACGGAAGCGCGAGATTTCCGGTCAGATACTGTAACGGGCGGCACAACGGAACGCCGGTGGGAACATCCCGACGCCCCGTCTGCCACCCGCTACTGGTACTGGCTGTTCGCCAATCCCGTTCCTGCGATCAGGCTACATCATGCCCGGCCATGCGCTCCAGCGCGCGCACCATGGCCGAATGGTCCTCCTTGGCCCCGCCATTGGCGGCGCAGGAATTGAAGAGCTGCTGCGCAGTCGAGGTGTTCGGCAGCGACACGCCCAGCGAGCGGGCGCCTTCGAGCGCCAAGTTGAGGTCCTTCTGGTGCAGCTCGATGCGGAAGCCCGGATCGAAGGTGCGCTTGATCATGCGTTCGCCATGCACTTCCAGGATGCGCGACGAAGCCAGCCCGCCCATCAGCGCCTGCCGCACCTTGGCGGGATCGGCGCCGGCCTTGGAGGCGAACACCAGCGCCTCGGCCACGGCCTCGATGGTCAGCGCCACCACGATCTGGTTGGCCACCTTGGTGGTCTGGCCGACGCTGTTGGGGCCGACCAGCGTGACGTTCTTGCCCATCTTGTCGAACACCGGCCTGGCGCGCTCGAAAGCCTTCTCCTCGCCGCCGACCATGATGGTGAGCGAGGCCGCCTTGGCGCCGACCTCGCCGCCCGAGACCGGGGCGTCGAGATAATCGCAGCCGAGCTCGTTGATCTTCCTGGCGAACTCCTTGGTGGCGATCGGGGAGATCGACGACATGTCGATGACCAGCTTGCCCTTCGACAGGCCCGAGGCGACGCCGTTGTCGCCGAACAGCACCTCGTCCACCTGCGGGGTATCCGGCACCATGGTGATGACGATATCCGCCGCCTGCGCCACCGCGGCATTGCCGGTCACGACCTTCAGGCCCTTGGCGACGAGATCCGCAGGCGGTTTCGACCTGTGGTCGGTGGTGACGACCGTGTAGCCGGCATCCAGCAGATGCCCGGCCATCGGTGCACCCATGATACCCAGCCCGATGAAGCCGATGGTGTCCATTGCTCTGTCCTTTCGATCCGTCACGCTGCCGCGCTGTCCTTGGCCGCCAGTTCACGCAGCCAGCCAAGACCGGCCTCGGTGCCGTCCTTGGGCTTGTATTCCGCACCGATCCAGCCGGAATAGCCGAGGCGGTCGATGAAGTCGTAGAGGAACGGGTAATTGATCTCGCCCGTGCCCGGCTCATGACGGCCCGGATTGTCCGCAAGCTGGATATGCGCGATGCAGTCGAGATTGGCCTCGATCGTGCGGGCGAGATCCCCCTCCATGATCTGCATGTGATAGATGTCGTATTGCAGATAGAGATTCTGCGAGCCGACCTTCTCGATCAGGTCGAGGGCCTGTTGCGTGCCGGTCAGGAAGAAGCCGGGAATGTCGCGGGTGTTGATCGGCTCGATCAGCAAGCGCACGCCCGCCTCGCCCAGCTTGTCGGCGGCGAATTTCAGGTTCTCGACGAATACCTTCTCAAGCTCTTCCCGCGAAGCGCCGGCCGGCGCGATGCCGGCAAGGCAGTTCACCTGACCGCAGCCGAGGGCCTTGGCGTAGGTGATGGCCTTGTCGACGCCGGCCTGGAACTCCTCGACCCGGCCCGGCAGGATGGCGATGCCGCGCTCGCCGCCGGCCCAGTCGCCCGAAGGCACGTTGAAGAGAACCTGCGTCAACCCGTTCTTCGTCAGGCGGGCCGCCACCTCCTCCGGAAAGTGGTCGTAGGCTCCGAGATATTCCACGCCCTTGAATCCGGCGCGGGCGGCGGCCTCGAAGCGGTCGAGGAAGTCATACTCGTTGAAGAGCATGGAAAGGTTGGCTGAAAACCGTGGCATAACGCTGTTCCCTGATAAAATGAATCTACTCCCCGGCGCGGCCTGCCGGCCGCGAGCCGGCTCAGTCGAGCATGACGATGGCCGTCGGGGCATCCTCGTTGCGCTCGGCAAGCTCCTCGAATTCGGTGATGTTGTCGATCTCGGTGCCCATGGAGATATTGGTGACCCGTTCGAGGATGAATTCAAGCACGACCGGCACCTGATGCTCTTCCATCAACCGCCGCGCCTCGGCGAAGGCGTGCTCGAACTCCTCCGGCCTGCGCACGCGCACCGCCTTGCAGCCCATGGCCTCGGCGACGGCGACGTGATCGACACCATAACCGACTTCCGAATGGCCGACCGTGTTGATGTTCTCGAAGGCGAGGCTGACTTCAAAATCCATCGAGAAGCCGCGCTGGGCCTGGCGGATCAGGCCGAGATAGGCGTTGTTCACGACGATATGGATGTAAGGCAGCTTGTGCTGGGCGCCGACGGCCAGTTCCTCGATCATGAACTGGAAGTCGTAATCGCCTGACAATGCAACGATATTCGCATCCGGCCGCGCCGCACGAACGCCGAGCGCCGCAGGCAGGGTCCAGCCGAGCGGGCCGGCCTGGCCGCAATTGACCCAGTTGCGCGGCTTGTAGACGTGCAGGAACTGCGCGCCCGCGATCTGGCTGAGGCCGATGGTGGTGACATAGGTCGTGTCGCGGTCGAACGCCCGGTTCATCTCCTCATAGACGCGCTGCGGCTTCAGCGGCACCTGCTCGAAATGGGTCTTGCGCTTCATTTTCTTCTTGCGCTGCTGGCATTCCTTGGCCCAGCCGGACCAGTCGCGCAGCTTGCCGGCCGTCTTCCATTCCGTCGCGACGTCGAGCAGCATCTTAAGCGCAGCACCGGCATCGGAGACGATGCCGAGATCGGGGGCGAAGACGCGGCCGATCTGGGTCGGCTCGATATCGACATGGATGAACTTCTTGCCCTTGGTATAGACATCGACGGAGCCGGTGTGGCGGTTGGCCCAGCGATTGCCGATGCCGAAGACGAAATCCGACTCGATCATCGTGGCGTTGCCATAGCGGTGCGAGGTCTGCAGGCCGCACATGCCGGCCATCAGCCGGTGGTCGTCGGGGATCGAGCCCCAGCCCATCAGGGTCGGGACGACGGGCACGCCGGTGATCTCCGCGAACTCGATCAGCAGATCCGAGGCATCGGCGTTGATGATGCCGCCGCCGGCGACGATCAGCGGCTTCTCCGCCTCGTTCAGCATGGCCAGTGCCTTTTCGGCCTGGATGCGGGTCATGGCCGGCTTGAAGTCCGGCAGCGGCTCATAGGCGTCGATGTCGAAGTCGATCTCGGCAAGCTGGACGTCGATCGGCAGGTCGATCAGGACCGGACCCGGCCGCGACGAGCGCATGAGGTGGAACGCCTTCTGCAAGGCCATCGGAACCAGATAGGGCTCCATGACGGTGACCGCCCACTTGGTGACCGGGCCGGCAATCGCCGCGATGTCGACCGCCTGGAAGTCTTCCTTGTTCAGCCGGGCGCGCGGCGCCTGCCCCGTGATGCACAGGATCGGGATGGAGTCGGCCGAGGCCGAATAGAGGCCCGTGATCATATCGGTGCCGGCCGGGCCCGAGGTTCCGATGCACAGGCCGATGTTGCCGGCCTTGGCGCGGGTGTAGCCTTCGGCCATGTGCGAGGCGCCCTCGACATGGCGGGCAAGGATATGGCGGATCGAGCCGCGCGCCTTCAAGGCGGAATAGAACGGATTGATCGCTGCCCCCGGCACACCGAAGGAATAGGAAATCCCCTCCTTCTCGAGAACGAGAACAGCGGCATCGACAGCACGCATCTTGGCCATGGCGGCACCTCCAGCAATTCAGATGCTGCAAGGATGACACCGGATCCGGTATTTTTCAATTTTTTCAAAAAAGTTTTTCATTTTTTGTTCTTTTCGTCAACATGATGATTTTTCGTTCATTTTCATTTTTCAGATCGTTCATCCGAAGCTCTCCATAAAAAACTTTTTCATTGCGATGCGGAGAAAATGGGGGACAATGAATCATGGATAAGATCGAGAAACGCCAGCGCGGGCGGCCACGCGCGTTCAATCCCTCCCCGGAAGCGGGACAGGTACAGTCGCTGGACCGGGCCTTGCGGATACTGGCCATCGTGGCGGAGGGAAGCGGGCTTTCGCTGAGCGAACTCGCCGACAGGTCCGGCATCGCCGCCGCCACGGCCTATCGCATGCTCACCACCCTCGAAGCCCACGGCATGGTCGAGTTCGACCGCACCGAGCAATTGTGGTCGATCGGCGTCGAGACCTATCGCATGGGCTCGGCTTTCCTGCGCGGGCGCAAGCTGGTGGACCGGGCGCGCGTGGTGATGCAGGAACTCATGGAGAAGACCGGCGAGACCGCCAATCTGGGGCTTGCCGAGGAAGATTGCGTGGTGTTCGTCAGCCAGGTCGAAACGCATCAGGCGATCCGGGCCTTCTTCCGCCCCGGCACGCGCACGGCCTTCCATGCCTCCGGCATCGGCAAGGCGGTGCTGTCCCATCTCGACTCCGAAAGGGTGTCGGCCATCATCGCCCGTTCCGGCCTGGAAACCTACACCGACCGAACGCACTCTTCCCTGACCGAGCTGATGCGGGATCTTGCCGATGCCCGAACGCGCGGCTGGGCGGTGGACGATGAAGAGCGCAACATCGGCATGCGCTGCGTGGCTGCCGCCATCTTCAACGAATATGGCGAGCCGGTGGGAGGCGTGTCCGTATCCGGCCCCACTGTGCGCGTCACCCCCGAGCGGCTGGCCCAGATCGGGCCGGCAGTGCGGGACGCGGCGGCGGAAGTCACCGTCCTCATCGGCGGCCGGCGTTGAGGAAGTGGCCTCCCCCTCAGCCCATGCCGCTCACATGGCGCAGATAGAAGGCGAGCACCACGAAGCCGATCATGAAGGCGACACCTGTCCAGTCGATCTTCATGCCCCTGAACACCCTGATGGTGTTGAGCAGCAACACCCAGGCGGCAAGCACGATCAAGGCGATGATGACGAAACGGATCATCTTCTCCCTCCGGGATGGCTCTTGCCACTGATGTAGGAAACGAAGCTGCGAGTTTCAGCCCATCCAGGGCGTCCCGGTTCGGATTTGTCTTTACTGGCGCGGCAAATATGCTAACCGAAGCGCGTTGCCCTTGTAGCTCAGCTGGTAGAGCAGCGGTTTTGTAAACCGAAGGTCGCGGGTTCGATCCCTGCCGGGGGCACCAGTTCTCCTGCCGAAAGCATTGCAGAAGCCGTATCGATATCCTGTTGAAAAAGTCTGACAGCTTCCGTTGCGCGCGCCGGATCTGGCAGGCGCAGCAGATAGGCCGGATGCCATGTCACCAGCGCCGGAACACCAAACATCGTGTCAATCGTCCGACCACGCAACACGGTCACGGAAGCGCGCTTTCCGGTCAGCGATTGGACCGCGGTCGCTCCCAGCGCCAGAATGAGCTTTGGTTTGACCAGTTCTATCTCGCGTTTCAGCCACCAGCGACAATGATCGATGTCGCCCCGGTTCGGGCTCTGGTGGATGCGCTTCTTGCCACGTGCAACGAACTTGAAATGTTTCACCGCGTTGGTGAGCCAGAGCTTTTCCCTTTCGATCCCGTGATCTGCCAGAGCCTTGTCGAGCAACTGACCCGCCGGGCCGGTGAAGGGGCGGCCGGTCAGGTCCTCGACATCGCCCGGCTGCTCCCCCACGATCATGAGATCGGCCTGGGAAGACCCCTCCCCGAACACCGTCCGGGTGGCGTTGCAGTGCAATGGGCATTGCATGCAGGCGGCGGCGTGTTTGCGCAACTCATCGATATTTGCCGCAAGCGCCCCTGTCCCTGCCTGCTCCACAGGTTCCCGAACTGAAGACCGGCGTGCAGCGAGGCGATCATGAAAAGCCGGTGTTGCAAGCTGCCTTTGCTGGTGAACCATGTGCGCCGCGCGCTGCCCCGCCCCCGCGACAAGAGCGGGTATCAGGGAAGCCTCCGGCAGATTCTTCCAGTATTTCTTCGGCATCTCCGCCTGCATCGCCTTCACCTTCAATCGCGCCGGATTGAAGATGGAAGCGTAGTAGGTGCGCCACAGCGCTTCGGTAGCATCCGACAGGTCCGGGCGGACCGCAGGCTTTTCCGACAGCGTAAGCTGACCGCCTTCAAGACCCGCGCTGCCCTTCGGCGTCAGGATCATCCAGTCCATGTCGGCGAAGCGCTTGGCGAAAAACGGGGCGGTGCGGGCAACGATATGATGATCCGGCTCGAACCAGGCCACGAAACGGCGGCGCGCTCCCGGCTTGCCGGAACATTCGCGGAAACGCACGAAAGCCGTCATCTTGTGGCAGTCGCGGCGCACGGATTTTTCCATGCGATGCAGGCGCTGCATGTCAGGATCGGGCAGAAAGCCGATCAGATGAGGGTCGCCCTGCAACCGCCACAAGGTTCGATAAAGCAGGGAGAAGCGGCCGGGATCGCTGTGGCAGACCACGGCCTCGGCCATATCCAGAAAGCGGCGCGGCACAGACGGCGTGGGGGCTTCCGCTCCGGGCAGCGGTACTTCGGTCGGCACTGCACCAAAAAGATCCGCATCGCGCTGCGACCATTCCACCTCCTCCGGCGGCACGCCGGCCAGAAGCAGCGAACGCGCCGCATCGCGCCACTCGCCAAGGTCGGCGGCACGGTGCAGACACACACGCGCACTCACAGCAACACCATCTGCTCGGGCTGCGGGGTGAAGAAATCGCGCAGATCGGACCGGTCGATAAGGCGCAGCGGCGTCCACCCGCGAGCGCACAGGAAGGCGCGTACCTTGCGGACCGAAATGTTCAGCCTTGCCAGATCGTCCAGCCCCAGGCTGCGCTGCCGGCGCGCGATGATAATGGCGGACACCGATTTCGTGCCCAGCCCCGGCACCCGAAGCAGCATCTCCCGCGAGGCCCGGTTGACGTCGACCGGGAAATCCTCGCGGTGCGAGAGCGCCCAGGCAAGCTTGGGATCAAGGTCGAGATCAAGCATGCCGTCCGGCCGGGCGGAGGTTATCTCGTCGATGCCAAAGCCATAGAAGCGATAAAGCCAGTCCGCCTGATACAGCCGGTGTTCGCGCATCAGCGGCGGTTTGGCGGGAGGCAGGCGGGAAGAGGCATCGGGTATCGGGCTGAAGGCCGAATAGTAGACGCGCTTGAGGTCATAGCTGCTGTAGAGCCGCGAGGATGTGCCGAGGATCGTCGCATCGCTCGCGCCATCGGCACCGACGATCATCTGCGTCGATTGCCCGGCCGGGGCAAACCGCTTGCGCCGCTTCGTAAACTTCGTCGGCTCGCTTGCATCCTCGATGCGCAGGCGCAAGTCGCCCATGGCGCGACGGATCTGCCCCGGCTGCTTCTCCGGCGCAAGATCGACAATGCCCTCATCCGTCGGCAGTTCGATGTTGATCGACAGCCGGTCGGCATAAAGGCCGGCTTCCTCAAGCAATCCTACCGACGCCTCGGGGATGGTTTTCAGATGGATATAGCCTTTGAATCCATGGGTCAGCCGCAGGTCGCGCGCCACGCGCACAAGCTGCTCCATCGTGTAGTCGGCGCTGCGGATAATGCCCGAGGACAGAAACAAGCCCTCGATATAGTTGCGCCTGTAGAATTCCAGCGTCAGCCATATCACTTCCTCCGGCGTGAACCGGGCGCGCTCGACATTGCTGGACGACCGGTTGATGCAATAGGCGCAATCATAAATGCAAAAGTTGGTGAGCAGGATCTTCAGCAGCGAAATGCAGCGCCCGTCCGGCGCATAGGCATGGCAGATGCCGGAACCTTGCGTAGACCCGATCCCACCATTGATGGAATCGCGCTTTTCAGTTCCGCTCGATGCGCAGGAAGCATCGTATTTCGCGGCGTCGGCGAGAATGGCGAGCCGCTCTTGCAGCGTCTTTTTCATGTATGTTCACTATATGTTCCGGATTGCGTTTTCAAGATCACGCAAGGGAAGGGTCGCTCTGGCAGGCTAACGGCGTGGCATGATCAGCCAGACGAGACCTGCAGCAATCACGCCGAGTCCCAGCCACAAAGGCAGCGGCACACCAAACACGGGCGGGCCATATTCGAACAGGCGCGGCGCGAGCCCAAGGGCGAAAGCGGCCGTAACGATAGAGACGGCGATACGCGTCGCCGCCCAGCGTATGTCGCCTCCGATGCGCTCCAGCCCCTGCAACTCGACGCTTGCCGAAATGCGCCCCTGCCGAACCCGCAGCGCCAGCAGACGGATCAAAGCCGGCAGGTCCGAGGCAAGGCCGGCGAGATCGAAGGCCAGCGCCCTGCCCTTGCCGGAAACCGCGCCGGGCGCATAGCGGCGCAGCATCTCGCTCTGCACCATGGGCGCGGCCACAGCTATGGCGTCGAATTGCGGATCGAGGCCGCGCATGACGCCATCGGCGGTGATCAGGGCCTTGAACAGCAAGGCAAGGTCCGGGGGGAGCGCCAGATCATGTTCGCGGGCCATGGTCACGAAGTCGCCGATGGCGACACCAAGCCTGAGGGGCGGAGCGCCATGGCGGGCAACGTATGCGTCGCAGGCAGCTTCGAGGCGCGACAGATCCGCGCCGGCACCGCCGGACCATTCGATGAGCAGATTGGCCACCCGGTCGCCGCTGCCCTCCACGATTGCCGCCAGCAGCACCAGCAACTGCTCGCGCCGGCGACCGCCCAGCCTGCCCACCATGCCGAAATCGATGAAGGCGACACGATCATCGGGGAGCGCACGCAGATTGCCGGGGTGGGGGTCGGCATGAAAAATGCCGTCGATGAGTGCCATGTGAAGGAACGCTTCCGTGCCGCGGCGCGCCAGCAAGGCGCCGTCATGGTGACCTGCGGCAAGCGCGACCCTGTCACTTGGCGCAGTTCCGTCGATAAACTCCTGAACCAGAAGGCGCTCACCGGTCCATTGCCGGAATATGCGGGGAATGACGATGAAATCCATGTCCGCCAGATTGGCGGCCACCGTCTCGCAATTGCGCGCTTCGGCGGCGAGATCGAGTTCCTCCGCCATGGCCGAACCGAGATGGTTCAGAATTTCACGGGGCCGGTAGCGAGCCAGATCAGGCCATTGGACTTCGGCAAGTGCCGCCGCATGCGAAAGCAATCGCAGATCGGCATCGACCAGAGGGCGCAGGCCCTCGCGCCTTACCTTCACGACAACCTCGGTGCCGTCCTTCAGCAAGGCACGATGCACCTGCGCGATGGAACCGGCCGCCAGCGCCTGCGTGTCGAACGACGCGAAGACGGCATCGACCGAACCGCCGATATCCCCTTCCACCTGCGCGCGGATCGCCTCCCACGGCTGCGGGGCGACATGGCTTTGCAGTTTTTCAAGCTCCGCCGTCCAATCAGGCGTCAGCAAATCGCCGCGCGTCGACAGGATCTGGCCGAGCTTGACGAAGGTCGGCCCCAGTTCTTCGAGCGCGAGTCGCAACCGTTCGGGTGCGTCAGCCTGCATGGCCTCCCCGCCATCCCGACGGGAAGAAGATGCGAGGCCCGAAAGCCCTATCCTGGCCAGAACGTCGTCTATGCCGAAACGGGCGATAACCGCGACGATTTCGGCAAGGCGCTTGCGGTCGCGTATGGCGACCAGACCCGTTTCGAGCAGACTCATGACATCCTGACCCTTCATCCCGCCAGATATCGATAGACGAGGTAGAGCAGCACCAGCCAGATGGCCACGAACAACGCCAGTATCACGACGATGGCGATCAGCGGCCGCTTGAACCAGCGTGCGATCCAGAGATCAGCATTTTCGCCTGCCTCGGCACGCACGCCCTGCGGCAACCGTCTTGCAATGAAGCCGACCAGCAGCGGCACGACCACCAGATCGTCGACCACGCCGAGCACCGGCACGGGAAAGGGGATGAGATCGATGGGGCTAAGCAGATAGAGCCCTGCAAACAGGCTCGCCGCTTTCAGATAGAAAGGGGTCCGCCGGTCGCGAAAGGCGTACCACAGCATCACGGCCTCACGGCGGAAAAGCATGAAACGCCGTTTCAGCAGGTTGAAGATCATCGCAATTCCTGTTCCCGAAATGAATTGCCGCTTTGGAAAAAGGAAGGGCACCGTCGGAAGCGCGTGATGTAGGGCGCGACTGCATAGAATCGAGGGCAGTTCCAACGCACAGTACAATCGAGGCCCGCAGGACAGGGGCTTCCCGGACCTGTTGAGACGCGCGGACCGCGCGCTTTACGCAAGTAAAGACAAGGCGGCCGTAATCGTGTGGAAACCGGCCTACCTAGTGCAGGGGAGCAACTGGCGCAGCGAAAGCTGCCGCCTCGTTCACGCTGGCGGCAGTTCGAACAGGCTGGCGCCGTTCCCCTGTAGCTGGATGTAACCGATGATGCGGAACCATCTGGCCACTTCCGGTTCTTCCAACCAGCTTCTCGACCGAATCGGCAGATTGCCGGTCAGTTCCTGAATGCGCCTTATATGCTTCTTGCAGAAACGCACCGTCGCGGCATTGAAGAACCCCTCGCGCGCCGCAAACGCCGTTTCGGCGGCGTGGTCGATTTCATGCCAAGTGATAATGGCCACCACCGTATCGCCATCCAGCAAGGCATGGGCGCGGCCTTCCTTCAAATCCATCATCAGGCTGTCCTGCGCACCCTCCAGGGTCAGGCCTGCCGCGACATAGTCCGCGGACATGCGACCGGAAAGGTCGCGGAATACCGTTTCGAGATCGCCGATCGTGGCTGTCCGTGCCCTCATTCCGTCTCCTTGTCGAAAAAGGGCATTATGACGCCGCGAAACGGCAAGGCCAAGCAAACTATGACCATCGAGCCCCGTTGTTGGGGCAAAGCTGTCCCGTTTCCATGACAGGCCGATGACTACAGGGGGCGCTTGGTCGGGCAGGCCACGCCTGTCGCCTCACCGCAGGTCACGGACGAGGATTGCGGGCGTGAGGCGCCGCCATCCGTGTGCTTTGCCAGCCCGGAAAAGGCCATGGCAAAGCCGGCCATGAGGAGAGCGATGATGAACATGCGTGTAAACGGCAATAGAGGTTCCTGTCGGTCAGGCCCCCGCCTTCCGTTTCCGGAGCAGCATGCGCCGCGTCCGTTTACGCCAGCTTAAGGCCAGTCTTAACAATGGTAAACCGGACAGGCCGGATGAAGGCGCGGCAATATGCAGCGGCTTTGCCAGCCAGCCCGACCCGTGTTAGGTCGCACATTTGCATCGCCACCGGGGATCGACGCCAGGACAATGAGAGACAAGCCAGGGACGGGGAAGCCAAGGCGGTTCGCATTCGTTTCCTCCGAGACGCCGGATGCGCGCACGGCGCTGGATGCGCTCGCCGCCGAATATGGACAGTTCCCGGTAGACGAGGCCGACGTCGTCGTGGCGCTGGGCGGCGACGGCTTCCTGTTGCAGACGCTGCGCGACACGATGGGCACCGGCAAGAAGGTGTACGGGATGAACCGGGGCACCATTGGCTTCCTGATGAACGAATATGCGCTCGACGCCCTGCCCGAACGCATCGGCGCGGCGGTTGCCGAAACCATTCGCCCGCTGGAAATGCGGGCCACCACCATGGACGGCGAGACGGTGACGGCGTTGGCCATCAACGAGGTGGCGCTGTGGCGCCAGTCCTACCAGACCGCCAAGATCCGCATTTCCGTGGATGGCAAGCTCAGGATGGAAGAACTGAGCTGCGACGGCGTCATGGTGGCGACGCCGGCCGGCTCCACCGCCTACAACCTTTCGGCGCACGGGCCGATCCTGCCGCTTGATGCGCCGCTGCTGGCACTGACGCCGGTGAGCCCGTTCCGGCCCCGCGCCTGGCGCGGCGCGCTGCTGCCGAACCGGTCCGAAGTGCGCTTCGAAGTCCTCGAGGCGGACAAGCGTCCGGTCAACGCGGCTGCCGACCATACCGAGGTCAAGAGCGTGCAATCGGTCACCGTGCGCCAGTCGAAAAGCGTCACCGCAACGCTGTTGTTCGACCCCAGCCATTCCTGGAACGAGCGTATCCTGAAGGAACAGTTCAGGTATTGATGGCGGTTTTTGCCGCTATAAAGCCGTTTCCATTAAGCTTAGATAGGGCAAATGCTGCGATTCTGCCCTGTTTGTGTTGACAAGACGCGGGCTTGAGCCTATCGCGATGCACATTATTGCGTGCCCGGACGGCACGCCGCGACGCAGACCGCCGCGCTACCCGAACCATCAAAGACAGCAAGCGAACTTGTCCTCAGACACCCAGACCGCTCAAGAAGCGTTGACATTCGCAGACCTCGGCCTATCGCCGAAGGTTCTTTCCGCAGTCGCGGATGCCGGCTACACGCAGCCGACTCCCATTCAGGCAGGCGCCATTCCCCATGCCCTCCAGGGCAAGGACGTGCTCGGCATTGCCCAGACCGGCACCGGCAAGACCGCTTCCTTCGTGTTGCCGATGCTGACACGGCTGGAAAAGGGCCGCGCCCGCGCCCGCATGCCGCGCACGCTGATCCTCGAACCGACGCGCGAACTCGCCGCGCAGGTCGAGGAGAACTTCATCAAGTACGGCAAGAACCACAAGCTCAACATCGCCCTGCTCATCGGCGGCGTGTCCTTCGACGAGCAGGATCGGAAGCTGGAACGCGGCGCCGACGTGCTGATCGCCACGCCCGGACGCCTGCTCGACCATCGCGAGCGCGGCAAGCTGCTGCTCACCGGCGTCGACATCCTCGTCATCGACGAGGCCGACCGCATGCTCGACATGGGTTTCATCCCCGATATCGAGCGCATATGCGAGATGATCCCCTTCACGCGCCAGACGCTGTTCTTCTCGGCCACCATGCCGCCGGAGATCACCAAGCTGACCGAAAAGTTCCTGCAGGCGCCGGTGCGCGTCGAAGTCGCGCGCGCCGCGAGCACGGCGACGACGGTCACCCAGCGGCTGGTCAAGTCCCGGTCGAAGCCCTGGGAAAAGCGCGATGTGCTGCGCAAGCTGATCAAGCAGGAAGAAGAAGACCTCAAGAACGCGATCATCTTCTGCAACCGCAAGGTCGAGGTTTCGGAACTGTTCCGGTCGTTGGCACGCCACGAGTTCAATGTCGGCGCACTTCATGGCGACATGGACCAGCGCGCCCGCATGACCATGCTGAGCAATTTCCGCGACGGCAAGCTCAAGCTGCTGGTGGCCTCGGACGTCGCCGCGCGCGGCCTCGACATTCCCGATGTCAGCCACGTCTTCAACTACGACGTGCCGATCCATGCCGAGGACTACGTCCACCGCATCGGCCGCACCGGCCGTGCCGGCCGCCTCGGCAAGTCCTTCACCATCGCCACGCGCAGCGACACCAAATATGTCGAGGCCATCGAGAAGCTTATCGGCCAGACGATCGAGTGGCACGATGGCGATCTTTCGACGGTCGAGGAGAGCGAGTCTGCGGACGAAGCGCCCCGCCGGGGCAAGGGCTCGTCCCGCCGCGGCGGACGCAAGGATGAGGGCCGCGAGCGCAAGCCGCGCGGCGGACGCCATCACGATGCGGCACCCAGCGAGGCCAAGGCCGAGGCTCAGGAGGAGCCGGCGCCGAAAAGCACCTCGCGCCCTGCCGGCAACGAGCGCAAGCCGCGCGACTGGGCCAATGACGACGCCCGGCCGGCCCGCGAGCACCGTGGCCGCCGCCGGAACGACGACGATGGCGACACGCCGGTGGGCTTCGGTGACGATGTGCCGGCCTTCATGCTGATCGCGGCCAAGGTCTGAGCGAAAAGGCTTCCAAACGAAAAGGGCGGATCAATGCAATCCGCCCTTTTCGTTTCATGCCCGCCGATGCCGGTCAGATAGCGGTTCCGGTCCAGTTGACGATCTGCGCCGCGGCATCGCCGAATGCCCGGTCGAGCGCCGAAACATAGGCCTGGTTGCCGCTGCCGGAGACCGGGGCCGAAGCGGTGAAGCTTTGCGCCGCGCGCACTTCGCCGGTGCGGTCGTTGAGCAGCCGCACGAACAGTTCCACCACCGCTTTTTGGCCGCCGGCGACCTGCACGTCGAAGGCGCGTATCTCGGTGATCACCTGATAGTCGATCGCCAGCCCCTCGCCCGGCTTGCCGACACCGGCGAAGCGGCCTGAGCGCTGGAAGGTTTCGGCCAGCCGTGCCTGTACGATCAAAGGCAGGCGGTCGGCCCATTGGGCCCCCTTCAGATACTGGATCGAGCCGTCCGCCGGCTTGATGACGATGTTCTGGCCATCGAACGCTTTCAGCGCCGCCGGCTCGGCAATCAGGATCTGCCGGCGGCTGAGGCTGCCTGAGTTCACGCTGGCTGCCGACAGCTCAAAGGTGTCGAGCGGTGCCGGGCCGCCGCCGGGCAGCGCGGCGCACCCCGCAAGGGTACAGGCGAGCAAGGCGGCCACGAAACGAAACTTCACGGAACTCACGGATGCGACCCTCGCCTTCAAAAGCTCGGTTGCTGATGGAATTCGGACGGGGATGGCTGGTGTTGCAGACAGGCGATCAACTGGCATCAACGGCGAACCCTTCCGTCATATTGCCTCACTTCCCCCTCGCCACCCGACAGGATGCGTTGCGGATTGCGTTGCAGGTCGGTGACGGCCTGCTCGATGCGGTTGATCGAGCGGCGACTGTCGTTGACCAGCGCCTCGACATTCTGGAGCCCCTTGCCGGAGAAGCGGGCCAGATTGTCGGTGATCGTGCCGAGCCGCGCATTCAGCGTGTCCGCCACCTGCTTGAAGGATCTCAGCGTCTCGCGCGCATCCGCCATCACGCCGTCGGCCTGGTCGGAGCCCAGCAAGTTGTCGACCTTGACCAGGATGCCGTCGACGCGCACCGAGGCGTTGTTCAGCCGCTCGGCAAGCTGGCGGGCATCGGAGATGGTCTGGTCGATATCGTCGGCACGACCGCTGAACTTCTCGGTGACCTGCGCGACATCGGCGGCCGCCTTGTTGGCGTTCTCGCTGGCGGTGCGGATATTCGCGAGCGCCTCGCGCACGTCCCTCGGATCGACGCCGTCCAGAACGCCGTCCACCTTGGCCAGCGTGGTCTGCGTGCGCTGGGCGAATTCATTGATGGAAGCGACCGCCTTGTCGACTCCCTCGATGACATCGTCGAACTTTTCGCCCGACCTGTTCAGGTTCTTGGTGAAATCGTCGATATTGGTGACGATCTGCCTGACCCGATCCTGATCGATCGAGTTCAGCAGCCCTTCGGCGGCCTTGATGGTGCCGTCCAGCTTGCCGGAAACGCCCTGCAACTCCTCGGACAGCGAGCTGACGCTGCTGAGGAATCTGTCGATGGAATCGGCATTGCTGGCCAGCGCATCGGAGAATTTCTGGGCGTTCTCGACGGTCTGGGTCAACGGACCGCGCACATCCTTGGTAAACCCCTCCAGTTGGGTCAGCACCTGGTCGGCACGCGAGAAGATGTCTTGCGCGGTCTGCAACAGATTGGTCACCGCCGACGGATTGGCGGTGATCTCGGCGATCCTGCCTTGCGCCTCGGCCTCATCGAGCAGCTTCGGCTCGTCGCGGTTGGCGCCCTTCAGCTCGATATTGGCCTGCCCGGTCAGGCCGGCCAGCCCGATATCGGCCTGCGTCGAACGCGTTATCGGGGTCAGCCGGTCAACCTCGGTGTCGGCAATGGCGACGCTCGGATTTTCCACGTCGATATAGACGCGGCGCACATCGCCCACCTTGACGCCATTGAACAGCACGAAGCTGCCGCGTCCCAGCCCGGAGGCGGAGCCGGGGATGCGCACGCGCATCACTACCGTCTCGCCGCGCTCGCCGATCGCCGCCGTCCAGTAGACGAAGCCGAAGGCGGCCAGGATCGCAGCCAGGGTAAAGATGCCGACGATGACGTAGTTGGCTCTTGTTTCCATTGCTTCACTTATCGCTATGCGCGGGCTTTCAGATCAAGTTGGCGGGCACGTTTTCCGCGGAAATAGGACTTTACCCACGGTTCTTCACTCTTGAGCATATCTTCGATGGTGCCCTCCACGATGACGCGCTTCTTGCCGAGCACCGCAACGCGGTCGCAGGCGGTGAACAGCGAATCAAGGTCATGGGTGACCATATAGACGGTCAGGCCCATGGTATCGCGCAGCTTGACGACCAGTTCGTCGAACTCGGCCGCGCCGATCGGGTCGAGGCCCGAGGTCGGCTCGTCGAGGAACACGATGTCGGGGTCCAGTGCCAGCGCGCGCGCCAGCGCCGCACGCTTGATCATGCCGCCCGACAGTTCGGACGGGAATTTGTAGGCCGCATCCGCCGGCAGGCCGACCAGCTCGATCTTGAGCATCGCCAGCTCGTCCATCAGCTTCTTCGGCAGGTCGAGATATTCGCGCATGGGCACCTGCACGTTTTCCAGCACCGTCAGGGCGGAAAACAGCGCCCCGTGCTGGAACAACACGCCAAGGCGCATATCGATCCGCATTCTTTCGGCTTCGCTCGCCTCGTCGACATCGACCCCGAACAGGCGGATGGTGCCGGACCGCTTGGGCGTGAGGCCCAGAATGGTGCGCAGGAGCACCGACTTGCCCGAGCCGGAGGCGCCCACGAAGCCGAGGATTTCACCACGCCTCACCTCGAGCGAAAGGTTCTCCAGAACCGTCTTGGTGCCGAAGGCCACGGTCACGTCCCGCGCCGACAGGACCACCTCGCCCTGCCCTTCCGTTTCGGGCATTTCCGCCAGATTTCCGCTCACCGCCACCATCTCAGAAATCGATCGCCGCGTAGAACATGGCGAACAGGCCATCGAGCACGATGACCACGAAGATCGCCTTCACCACCGATGTGGTGACCTGCCGACCCAGCGATTCGGCGCTGCCGCCCACCTTCATGCCTTCCACGGAAGCGATGGTGCCGATGATGATGGCCATGAACGGAGCCTTGATCAGCCCCGCCGAAATGGTGCTGACATCGATGGCCACCCGCAGCCGGTCGATGAAGGCGGCGGGCGGAATGTCGGAATAGAGCCAGGCGGCCACAATGCCGCCGCCGAGGGCGGCGAAATTCGCCAGTATGGTCAGGCAGGGCAACGCGATGACCAGCGCCACCAGCCGCGGAAACACCAGGACACCGATCGGATTGAGGCCGATCACCTTGAGCGCATCGACCTCCTCGCGCATCTTCATGGAGCCGATCTCGGCGGTGATGGCGCTGCCCGAACGGCCGGCGATCATGATGGCCGTCAACAGCACGCCAAGCTCGCGCAGCACCAGCACGCCGACCAGATCGACCACGAATATGTCGGCGCCGAAATAGCTGAGCTGGTAGGCGCCCTGCTGGGCGACGATGGCGCCGACGATGGCCGACATCAGGAACACCACCGGGATGGCTCCGACCCCCATGCGGTCGATCTGGTTGAAGATCGCCGCCGGGTTCACCGCATGGCCGCGGCCGAGCTTCATCTGTGCCCCGCGAATGGTGGCGCCGAGGATGTTCATGCCGGCGATGAAATCGTCGCGCATCGAATAGACGCCGCGCCCGACCAGCTCCAGAAAGCGGATGAGGATGTTGACCGAGGGTTCCGGCGCCGCCTCGCTGCGACGGCGCGAGATTTCCCCGACCGCTCCCAGCAATATGCCGGCGACGTCGCTCTGGCCTTCGACCCGGACGGTCGCACCACGCGATTCGGAGGCCACGACCAGCCGGTCGATCAGCCATGCGCCGGCGGTGTCGAGCTTCTCGATGGCCGACAGGTCGAGAACCAGCGGCTGGCCGGCCACGCGCCGTTCGACATTGCGCATCTGCCCGTCGACATCGGCAACCGTGCGCGTCGTCCATATGCCCGAAAGGGCGCAGACCAGCCCGCCATCGCGCTCGTCGAGCGCGACGCGCGGCTTGTGCGCGTCCCTCTCCGCCTTCGATGCGCTTGCGTCGCGTTTGCCGATGGTCAACATGGCACCCTGTTTAACCCGGCCACGCCGGGCTGTCGATTTGCAGGCACCCCTTCAAGGCTGCCGGGGAGAAAGAAAGATATGGCGCGTGTCATTTCGGTCGAGGTCGAAAAATTCCCGATTGCCGGAAGCTTCACCATCTCGCGCGGCTCCAAGACCGAAGCGGAAGTCGTGACCTGCACGATCCGCGACGGGAACAATGCCGGACGCGGTGAATGTGTTCCCTACAGGCGTTACGGCGAGACCGTGGAGGGCGTATGCGCGGCGATCGAGGAGATCTCCGCCCGAATCGCCGCCGGCCTCGACCGGCAGGCGCTGCTGGACGCAATGCCGGCAGGAGCGGCCCGCAATGCGGTGGATTGCGCGCTATGGGACCTGGAAGCCAAGGCGTCCGGCCGCACGGTCGCAAGCCTCGTCGCACGGCAGGCAGGGCCGCTGGAAACCGCCTACACGCTTTCTCTCGGCGAACCCGAAGCCATGGCCGCTCAAGCGCGCGCCAACGCCACGCGGCCGCTGCTCAAGGTCAAGATCGGCGGCGGCGGGGACGACATCGCCCGCATCCGTGCCGTGCGTGAGGCAGCCCCGCAAAGCCGCATCGTCCTCGATGCCAATGAAGGCTGGACCGAAAGGGACATCGAACGCAACCTTAGCGCGGCGGCCGAACTCGGCGTTGCGCTGGTGGAGCAGCCCCTGCCGGCCGGCAAGGATGGCATGTTGCGCGACATTGCCCATCCTGTGCCGATCTGCGCCGACGAAAGCGTTCATCAGGCTGCCGATCTGGCAGCTCTTGCCGGGCTCTACGATGCCGTCAACATCAAGCTCGACAAGGCGGGCGGGCTCACCGCCGCGCTAATCCTGCGTGATCGGGCCCGCGAACTTAGGCTGAAAGTCATGATCGGCTGCATGGTCGGCACGTCGCTGGCCATGGCCCCGGCCGTGCTGCTGGCGCAAGGCGCGGATTTCGTCGATCTCGACGGGCCCCTCCTTCTGGCCCGCGACCGCGAGCCCGGCCTCGCCTATGAAGGTTCGCTCGTTTTTCCGCCCCGGCCGGAACTGTGGGGTTGATCATCGCCCCCTGTCGGTTATGGCTTCGGTGCAAGGCCGACTGCCTCGCAATTGCCACGGTGCGTGCTAAAACACGCCTCGAACGACCCTGAAGCGGGTCACGATCTTCCAGATGCCTGGCCCGCTTCGGATTCTTGTTTTTTACGCATGTCCTTGTCCCGAAACCGGTTCCCACTTTCGGGAGACATGCTCTTAGGGGGACTGCTTTCATGGATAACGGCAACGGCAAAAGAACACGCTCCGACATCGAAGAGGCGGCGCTGTTCTTCCACCAGCATCCGGTGCCGGGAAAGCTGGAAATCCAGGCCACCAAGGCGCTCGGCAACCAGCGCGACCTGGCTCTGGCCTATTCGCCCGGCGTGGCCGCCCCCTGCCTCGAAATCCAGGACAACCCCGAAACCGCCGCCATCTACACCACCCGCGCCAATCTGGTCGGCGTGGTTTCCAACGGCACGGCGGTGCTCGGCCTCGGCAATATCGGCCCGCTCGCCTCCAAGCCGGTGATGGAGGGCAAGGCCGTCCTGTTCAAGAAATTCGCCGGCATCGACGTGTTCGACATCGAGATCGATGCGCCCGAGATCGACCAGATGGTCAGCACCATCTCGGCGCTGGAGCCGACCTTCGGCGGCATCAATCTGGAAGACATCAAGGCGCCCGAGTGCTTCGAGGTCGAGGAGCGGCTGAAGGAGCGCATGAACATCCCCGTCTTCCATGACGACCAGCATGGAACGGCCATCATCGTCGCAGCCGCCATCCTCAACGGGCTGGAAATCGCCGAAAAGAAGATCGAGGACGTCAAGATCGTCACCTCGGGCGCGGGCGCTGCGGCCCTTGCCTGCCTCAACCTGCTGGTCTCGCTCGGCGCGAAGATCGAGAACATCTGGGTCACCGACCGTTTCGGCGTCGCCTACAAGGGCCGCACCGAGGAGATGGACCGGTGGAAGGAGCCCTATGTCAAGGACACCAAGGCCCGCAAGCTGGCCGATGTGATCCGGGGCGCCGACGTGTTCCTCGGCCTTTCCGCCGCCGGCGTGCTGACGCCGGACCTGCTCAAGCTGATGGCCGAGAAGCCGCTGGTTCTGGCGCTTGCCAATCCCTCGCCAGAGATCATGCCGGAAGTCGCGCGCGAGGCACGGCCGGATGCGATGATCTGCACCGGCAGGTCGGATTATCCCAATCAGGTCAATAACGTACTGTGCTTTCCTTACATCTTCCGTGGAGCGCTGGATTGCGGCGCCAGGGCCATCAATGAAGAGATGAAGATGGCGGCGGTGCGTGCCATCGCCGCGCTCGCCCGCGAGGAACCGTCCGACGTCGCCGCCCGCGCCTATTCGAGCGAGACGCCGATGTTCGGGCCGGACTTCCTCATTCCCTCGCCCTTCGATCCGCGCCTCATCCTGCGCATTGCGCCGGCCGTTGCCAAGGCCGCGAGCGACACCGGCGTGGCGACGCGGCCGATCACCGATATGGCGGCCTATATCGACAAGCTGAACCGCTTTGTCTTCCGCTCCGGACTGGTGATGAAGCCGGTGTTCACCACCGCGCGAAACTCGGCGAAAAACCGCATCGTCTATGCCGACGGCGAGGACGAGCGGGTGCTGCGCGCCACGCAGGTGGTCATCGAGGAAGGCATCGCCAAGCCGATCCTGATCGGACGCCCGCACGTCATCGACGTGCGCCTCAGGCGCTACGGCTTGCGCATCCGCGCCGGCGAGGACTTCGAACTCATCAACCCCGAGGACGATCCGCGCTATCGCGACTACGTCGACCTGCTGATCCGGATCGCGGGCCGTCGCGGCGTGACGCAGGAGGCCGCGCGCACCATGGTGCGCACCGACAACACGGTGATCGCGGCGCTCGCCCTCCAGCGCGGCGACGGCGATGCCATGCTGTGCGGGCTGGAAGGCCGCTTCGGCAAGCACCTGCGCAATGTCTCGCTGATCATCGGCCCGCGGCCGGGCATCCAGGATCGCGACCTGTCGACGCTGTCCATGCTGATCACCCAGCGCGGCCCCCTGTTCTTCACCGACACCTATGTGACGGTGGATCCGTCGGCCGAGGAGGTGGCGGAGATGACGATCCTGGCGGCCGAGGAGATCCGCCGATTCGGCATCGAGCCCAAGGCGGCGCTGCTGTCGCATTCCGACTTCGGCTCGCGTGATGCGCCGAGCGCCCACAAGATGCGGCGGGCGGCCGAGATCATCCATGAGATCGCGCCCGACCTCGAATGCGACGGCGAGATGAACGCCGATTCGGCGCTGTCGCCGCTGCTGCGGCAGCGCGTCTATCCGCATTCACGCCTGAAGGGTGAAGCCAACCTGCTGGTCTTCCCCAATCTGGATTCGGCCAATATCGCCATGGCGACGGTCAAGCAGATGATGGATGCGCTGCATGTCGGCCCGATGTTGCTGGGCGCCGCCATGCCGGCCCACATCCTCACCCCGTCCGTCACATCGCGCGGCGTGGTCAACATGACCGCCATCGCGGTGGTCGAGGCCGCCCAGAAGGCGCAGGCGACCGTGGATGTGGAATTACTGGCGGCCGCATCGAAGTAGCGGCAAGGCGGGGTTAACCGGCCGCTGCTAGCCTGTGCGCTGCTAAGGGGCAGCGAGGTTGGCGTGGCGGGCACGGTTCGCAGACTGGCGGCGGGCATGATGTGGACATTGGGGCTGGCGGCCACGCTGGCCGTGTCCGGCATCGCCACCGCCCATGCCGTGCCGTCCTGTCGCCAGCTCGAGGCCGAACTCACCCGTGCATCCGGCTCCGGTGGCGCCAAGGCGACAAGGAAATATGACGACGCCATCACCCGGCAACGCCAGCAGATCGACAAGGCCCGCCAGCGCGCCAGAAGCGCCGGCTGCGGCTTCTCCTTCTTCGCCCGCCCGGGCTCGCAATGCGGCGAGCTGAACGCCACCGTCAAGCGCATGCAGGCCAATCTTCAAAGCCTGCAACAGACCCGCGAACGACTGGGCAAGACCGGCAGCAGCTCCGACCGCGCCCGCATCCTGGCCGCCCTCGACGCCAGGGGATGCCGGCCGAAGAAGAACTCTGCCACAGCGGCAGCGGGCGACGGCGCCGCACGGACCGACGCCAATGCGGGCGTCGTCATCCGTGGCACCGGCAGTTCGTCGATCTACTATCCGCTGAACCGGCCCTACCGCACCCAATGCGTGCGCACCTGCGACGGCTATTTCTTCCCCATGTCGAAATCGGCCACGCCGGCTGATTTTCAGCGCGACCAGAACCGATGCGAGGCGGCTTGCCCCGGCACGCGCGTGGAAATGTTCTATGGCGAAGGCGCGGCGGCAGAGCCCGCGAACATGATCTCGGCGGTCACCGGAAAGCGCTATGCGGACCTGCCCAACGCACTCGTGTTCCGGCGGCTGGACATTCCTGTCGATCCGGCTTGCAGTTGCGGGGCTGCAACCCCGCAGGGCGGCGCCTCCTTTGTCGGCGGCAATGGAGCACCGGGCACGCGGATCATGGCAAGGCCCGGCTCGTCGGTGCTGAGCGTGGAAGCACCGCGCGGGCGCGCCGGCACGGCAAAGGCACAGCCTTCCGCGCCTGCGCCCGAGCGCGAGGCAGGCGAAGACCGCAAGGTCAGGGTCGTCGGGCCGACGTTCCTTCCGGACCAATGAGCGGCAGCAGTTCGGCCAGTTCAGGACCGGATTCGCGTCCCGTCAGCGCCAGCCGAAGCGGCGCGAACAGTTCCTTGCCCTTGCGGCCTGTCGCCTTGCGAGCGGCAGCGGTCCATTTCTTCCAGACGCCTTCATCCCAAGGGGCCTCGGGCAGCAGATCGAAAGCCTGACGCAGGAATTCGCGGTCCTCGGCCTCGAATTCCTGCGCTTCCATCGGCCCCTCGTTGACGATGCGCCACCAGTCACGCGCATCCGCCAGCTTGTCGAGATTGCCGCGCACCGCGTTCCAGAACGCTTCGGCCCGTTCGTCGGAAATGCCGAGCAGGGTCAGCCTGTCGCGCACATCCTCGAACGGCATTTGGTGCAGCAGCGTACGATTGAGGACGTACAAATCGTCCGGGTCAAACTTGGCTGCGGACTTGGACGTCGAGGCCGGATCGAAATGCTCGGCCAGCTCGGCCATGGTGGCAAGGGCCTGCACATTCTCCGATGTGCCGATCAGCACCGCCAGCGATGCGATCGCCATCGGTTCGACCCCGGATTCGCGCAGGCTCTCGACCGAAAGCGCGCCGGTGCGCTTGGAAAGCCCCTCACCGGAAGAGGTGGTGAGCAGATTGTGGTGGCCGAAGACCGGCGGCTCCGCCCCCAGCGCCTTGAACAGCGCGATCTGCACGCCGGTGTTGGTGACGTGGTCGTCGCCACGGATGACATGGGTGATGCCCATGTCGATGTCGTCCACCACCGAAGGCAGCGTGTAGAGATAGGTGCCGTCCTCACGCACCAGCACTGGATCGGACAGCGAGGCCAGGTCGACCGTTTCCTCGCCACGCACCAGATCGTTCCACTGCACCTCGGTGCGCTGCGGCTCGGCCGGATCGGTGATGAAATTGGGCAGCAGGAAACGCCAGTGCGGGCGCCGTCCATCCGCCTCATACTGGGCGATCTCGTCCTGCGTCAGCGCCAGCGCCTCGCGCCCGTAGACGGGCGGCAGGTTGCGCGTGCGCCTGATCTTGCGGCGCAAATCCAGCTCTTCCGGCGTCTCGTAGCAGGGATAGAGAACTCCCGCCGCCTTCAGCTTCTCGACCGCCTGGTCGTACACGTCGAAACGCCTCGACTGATATTCGATGCTGTCGGGGAAGATACCCAGCCAGTGCAGATCGTAGAGGATCGAATCCGCGAATTCCTTGCGCGAGCGTTCCAGGTCGGTGTCGTCGAAACGCTGGATGAAACGGCCGTTGTTCTTTTGCGCGAACAGCCAGTTGAACAGGGCCGTGCGGGTGTTGCCGATATGGATTCGGCCGGTGGGCGAAGGGGCGAAGCGGACAGTAACGGTCATCCTCGGGGGCGTAATGGATGGCGTGCAGGTTGACAAGACAACCATTCGCACAGCGCTGTATCATTTAGTTGGCGGCATATGGCATCAACGCACCAGCCGCATGTACATGCCATCATTGGACACTTCAAAGCCGAAAGCTTCGTAGAAGGACTGCGCGTCGGTGGTGCGCAGGCTGAAAGCCAGTACCCCGGCGAGCTCCGGATGGTCGAGCAGCGCCCCGACCAGCTTCTTGCCGATACCGGCGCCGCGCCGGTCGGGCCACACGACCACGTCGCACAGATAGGCAAAGCAGGCATAGTCGGTCATGACACGGCCAAAGCCGACCTGCTCGCCGTCAATGAAGGCGGCCACGCACAGCGAATTGTCGAAGGCGCGGCGGTTGCCGGCGTCGGTGCGCCGCTTGCCCCAGTAGCTGGCCCGGATCAACCGCGAGGCGGCCTCGAAGTCGATCCGGTCGCGGTCGAAGGAAATTTCGACCTCCGGCCTGTCAGCCACGGTCCCGGAACCTGTTGGTGATCGGATAGCGGCGGTCGCGGCCGAAATTCTTCTTCGTGATCTTCACGCCGGGAGCAGCCTGCCGGCGCTTGTATTCGGCGATGTAGAGCATGTTCTCCACACGCGCGACCGTCTGGCGGTCATGTCCGCGCGCGACGATGTCGTCGACGCCCATCTCGTGCTCGACCAGGCATTCGAGAATGTCGTCAAGCACCGGATAGGGTGGCAGCGAATCCTGATCGGTCTGATTTTCGCGCAACTCGGCGGAGGGCGCCTTGTCGATGATGTTGGCTGGGATCACCTCCCCGGACGGTCCGAGCGCGCCCGGCGGCACCATCGTATTGCGCCAGCGCGAAATGGCGTAGACCTGCATCTTGTAGAGGTCC
Source organism: Aquamicrobium terrae (assembly GCF_052978165.1). Taxonomy (NCBI): domain Bacteria; kingdom Pseudomonadati; phylum Pseudomonadota; class Alphaproteobacteria; order Hyphomicrobiales; family Phyllobacteriaceae; genus Aquamicrobium; species Aquamicrobium terrae. Next base: position 3,445,122 of record NZ_JBRKLZ010000001.1, on the reverse strand, counting down.
TTGATCGGATTGAAGCCGCCGTTCATGTCGCCATAGAGCGTGGCATAGCCGACCGACATCTCGCTCTTGTTGCCGGTGGTCACCACCATGGAGCCGAACTTGTTGGAAATCGCCATCAGAAGCGTGCCGCGCGCACGGCTTTGCAGGTTCTCTTCCGTAATGCCGGGCTCGGTGCCCTCGAAGAGTTGCGTCAAGGCATGCTGGAAGCCTTCGACCGGCTCGGCAATCGGCACGATGTCGTAGCGGCAGCCGAGCGCGCGCGCGCAATCCTCGGCATCCTTGAGCGATTCCTTCGAGGTATAGCGATAGGGCATCATCACGCAGCGCACCCGCTCTTCGCCCAGCGCATCAACGGCCAGAGCCGCGCAGATGGCCGAGTCGATGCCGCCCGAAAGGCCAAGCACGACGTTCCTGAAACCGTTCTTGTTCACATAATCGCGCAGGCCCAGCATGCAGGCGCGATAATCGGCCTCCTCCTTTTCGGGAATCTGCGACATCGGCCCCTGCTCGCAAGCCCAGCCTTCTCCGTCGTTGTTTCGCGCGCCTGCGGCGACGCGGACGCGCTTCCACGTGGTGACGGCCAGCGTCTCCTCGAACTGGCTCATCTGGAAGGCGAGCGACTTGTCGGCCCCGATCGCAAACGAGGCGCCGTCGAACACCAGTTCGTCCTGCCCGCCGACCTGGTTGGCATAGATCAGCGGCAGGCCGCTTTCGATCACCTGCCGGATGACGACCTGCTGGCGCACGTCGACCTTGCCGCGATAGTAGGGCGAGCCGTTGGGCACGATCAGCAGTTCGGCCCCGCTTTCGGCCAGCGTCTCGCACACGCCATGCTCGCCCCAGATGTCCTCGCAGATCGGGATGCCGAGACGCACGCCGCGGAAATTGACCGGTCCCGGCATGTCCGGGCCGGGCTGGAAGACGCGCTTCTCGTCGAACTCGCCGTAGTTCGGCAGGTCGACCTTGAAACGCTCGGCAAGGATCTTGCCGCCATCGGCAACGATGACGGCATTGTGGGTGCCGCTCTTGCGCTTCAGGGGAACGCCGATGACGATGCCCGGTCCGCCATCGGCCGTGTCGTTCGCGATATCCCCGGCCGCCCGCTCGCAGGCCTTGAGGAAGGCCGGCTTCAGGATCAGGTCCTCCGGCGGATAGCCGGCGATGAACAGTTCCGTGAAGAGGACGAGGTCGGCGCCCTGGCGGGCCGCATCCGCCCTCGCCTCCCGTGCCTTGGCAAGATTGCCGGCAACGTCACCCACCGTAGGGTTGAGCTGGGCAATGGCGATACGGAGGATGTCGGGAGCGGTCTTCTTGGTCATGGATGCCGGTTTAGCGGGAGTCCGCGCCGAAGGAAACAGCCAGCCTATACCGGCGTGCCGACCAGGCGCTCCAGTATGGCGACCAGCCAGACGCCGCCCGCCAGCACCACGGCGATCAGCACGGCCAGCGAGCCGCAATCCTTGGCAAGCTGGATGTCGACGTTGAATTCACGGCTCACGGCATTGCAGGCCGCCTCGATGCCGGTGTTCAGCACCTCGATGAGGATAAGGAACAGCACCGCGGCGATCAGCAGCGCGTAACCCGCCCAGGACGACGACACCAGCCAGCCCACCGGAATGGAGATCAGCAGCAGGATCAGCTCCTGCTGGAAGGCTGTCTCGCTGCCCGCCAGCCGGCGGAAAGCGCGGACCGAGTTGAAGAACGCATCGACCAGCCGCTTCATGTCCTGATTGTCTCCTGAAAGTCGCGAGCGAGGAACGGCACGATTGTGACCGTTCGATGGAACGCCTGCCTTATCCACCAGCGATCAGGAATCGGCAACCTTGATGGTGGGCGGAGACTGCTCGAACTGCGGCAACCCGTCGGTGATTTCGTAATAGTCACCCTTGTCCGCCACGAAGATATGACTTTCCGCGACCAGTTCCGACGGGGTGTCGAAGGTGCCGGCGGTCACCGAGATCTCGTCCAGATCGTTATGCTTCCAGAACATCACCGAGCCGCAGGTGCCGCAAAAGCCGCGCCGGGCAAAATCCGAGGCGGCATACCAGACAAGCGCTTCCTCCCCTTCGATGGCGATGTCGGCCATGGAGACGTTGGTTGCGGCCAGGACGTGGCCCGTCTGCCGGCGACATTGCGAGCAATGGCAATAGACCACGCTGCGCAGCTCTCCCCTCGTGGTGAAGCGCACCTTGCCGCACAGGCAGGCGCCCCGACGCTCATTCGACATGATTTCCTCCTCGATATCCCGCTGCTCGCGGCTTCCAATATGCACGTTTTTAATAAAGCTTTAGCCGACACCGAATAAGACTTTTTCGGCGGGGCTCGTATGGGGGCATGGAACCTCGCTACATATCTGGGTCACCGGATGCTCCCGACCCGGCGAACGCCTGCCAAGCAAGCCGGAACAAGGGTCGAACGGGTGTCATCCATGCAGCCGGCAGCAGCCTCCCCGGAAAGTCCCCAGAAGGACATCGCAGGCGCGGTGCTGGCCACCATGCGCCGCCTGGGCGTCATCGGCCTGCCGCGTAACTACGAGATCTTCTACGAAGCCATGACCGGCACCGATCCGGCTCTCGGCCTCGCGGTCGTCGCCCTCGGCAACCATCCCACCCAGCAGGAGCTGGACGACATCGGCAGGCGCTTCTTCACCCATCACCATGGCCAGAGCGTCGTCGAGCAGGCACGCGAGGTGCTGGCCCGGGAACTGGAGGACGTCGCCTCGCTGCTGCGCACCGAGCGCACGCAGGTGGAGAAATACGGCCGCATCCTGAACGAAACGTCGGACGGGCTGGCCAACCGCTCGATCATCTCGCGCGAACTGCTGCAGAAGATCGTCGGGGCGGTGGCCGCTGCGACCAGTTCGAGCATCGATCGCGGCAAGCAGGTGGAAAGCACGCTCAGCGACAAGTCCGCCGAACTCGAGGCCGTGAAGTGCAAGCTGGAGGAGTACAAGCGGCTCGCCGACACCGATCCGTTGACCCAGATCCTCAACCGCCGCGCCTTCGACAAGGAAATCGCGCGCATCTACAGCAGCCGCAAGGACATATTGTTCAATGCGCTGATCCTGGCCGACATCGATAACTTCAAGAAGGTCAACGACCGTTTCGGCCATCCGGTCGGCGACAGGATCATTCGTACGATCGCCAACATATTGCAGTCCAGCGTGCGGCGGGGCGTGTTCGTCGCCCGGACCGGGGGCGAGGAATTCGCCCTGATCGTCGAGGGCACCAGTGAAGACACCACTCTGGAGATCGCCGAGCGGCTGCGCAGGCTGGTCGAACAGACCCGGTTCACCGATCCGGCGACCGGTGCCGAATACGGCCCGGTCACCATCTCCATGGGCATTTGCATGGCCGCCGAGGCGGAAAGTTCCGGCGACCTCTACAGCAAGGCCGACAGGGCACTGTACCGCTCCAAGGTCACCGGTCGCAATCGGGTGACGAAGCACTCGTCCATCGCCGGCCAGAGCGGCAACAAATGGCTGCTCTACCGGAAGGACTGACCGGCCAGCTCTCCGCTTTCAATCATCATCCCAACCCCTGAAACGAAAAAGGCGCCCTGCAATGAGGGCGCCTTTCACATTCAAGTCCTATGCCGTCAGGCGGTCGCGGCCTGCTTCTCCACGACCGGGCTGTTCTTGCGCAGCAGGTCGGAGACCAGGAAAGCAAGCTCAATGGCCTGGTCGGCATTGAGGCGCGGATCGCAATGGGTGTGGTAGCGGTCCTGAAGCTCCTCGGCCGTGATGGCGCGGGCGCCGCCGGTGCACTCGGTGACGTTCTTGCCGGTCATCTCGACATGAATACCGCCCGGATGGGTGCCTTCGGCGCGATGCACGTCGAAGAAGGTCTGCACCTCCCTCAGGATCTGGTCGAAGGGCCGCGTCTTGTAGCCGGCCGCGGTGATGGTGTTGCCGTGCATCGGATCGCACGACCAGACCACCGACCTTCCTTCGGCCTTCACCGCCCGCACCAGCTTCGGCAGATGCTCTTCCGCCTTGTCGGAACCGAAACGCGCGATCAGCGTCAGGCGGCCCGGCTCGTTCTCCGGGTTCAGCCTGTCGATCAGATCAAGGAGGCCGTCCGCAGTCATCGACGGACCGCATTTGAGACCGAGCGGGTTCTTGATGCCGCGGCAGTACTCGACATGGGCGTGATCGGGCTGGCGCGTGCGGTCGCCGATCCAGATCATGTGGCCGGAGGTCGCGTACCAGTCGCCGGAGGTGGAATCGACGCGGGTCAGCGCCTCCTCGTAGCCGAGCAACAGGGCCTCGTGGCTGGTGTAGAAGTCGGTTTCCCGCAACGCATAGTTGGTTTCCGAGGTGATGCCGACGGCCTTCATGAAGTCCATCGTCTCGGTGATGCGCCGGGCGAGCGATTCATACTTCTCGCCCTGCGGGCTGTCGGCCACGAAGCCCAGCATCCAGCGGTGCACGTTCTCGAGGCTGGCATAGCCGCCCTGCGCGAAGGCGCGAAGCAGGTTCAGCGTCGCCGCCGACTGGCGATAGGCCATGACCTGCCGGCGCGGATCGGGAATGCGCGAGGCCGCCTCGAAATCGATGCCGTTGATGATATCGCCGCGATAGCTCGGCAGCGTCACCTCGCCCCGCGTCTCGTTGTCGGCGGAACGGGGCTTGGCGAACTGGCCGGCAACACGGCCGACCTTCACCACCGGCTGCGAGCCGGCGAAGGTCAGCACGACCGACATCTGCAGGAAGACGCGGAAGAAGTCGCGGATGTTGTCCGCGCCATGTTCCGCGAAGCTTTCGGCGCAATCGCCGCCCTGGAGGAGGAATGCGTCACCGGCAGCCACGCTGGCAAGCTGCTTCTTCAGCTTGCGCGCCTCGCCTGCAAAAACGAGTGGCGGAAAGCTGGAAAGCTGGGCCTCGACGGCCCTCAGGGCGTCGGTGTCCGGATAAGCCGGAACCTGCTGGATCGGCTTTGCTCTCCAAGAATTCGGGGACCACTTCGTCATTGTCTTAACCACTCTTTATTGCGGGGCCAGCGCCCCATCACTCCCCTATATAAGTATAGGAAACGTCGCTCCATACATGAAGCGGCGTATCTGTGCCAGTCCGCAATTTACCTTACGTCTGCTCTACCATCGGAGCCGGGCTCACCGCTCACGGCTGACCCCACCGCAAAGTGATTCGATTCGGGGTCAAAACCTGCTCGATGACGGGCCGGTCACGCTCGAAATGGCCTTCCCCGTCGCGCATAGCCGGCTGCCGATACTTGGCCAGTTTACCATGCGTTAACCATCAGGCCGATTCAAGACATCTCCAAATCAATTTGATTTTGTTGATCTTTTTCCGGCGCACTCAGCCTTTTGCACGTATAGCGCGCTGTTGCGCGGAGGCAACTTCAGCCAGTCGGCGCATGGCTACGCCCATTATCTTCATTGAATCTGATCAAGGAGTGTTACCATTTGTAACAGAGAAAGAGAGGTTTAAGCGAAACGTGTTGAGGCTCGGCAGAGCGCGCCCAGAGGCGAAAGGAACCGGCGAAAGAAAAACGCCGCCGCTCCGCACGCCGGTGTCTGCGATGCTTTCGTTCTGGAGCCTGATGCGGGCCTACTGGTTCTCCGACAAGTGGAAGGAAGCTTGGAGCCTGACGCTGGTGGTGGCCTTCCTGACCGCCCTTTCCAGCAAGGCCGGCGTTTGGTTCGCGGAGGCTTCCGGCGAGCTGATCAACTCGATCGCCTATTTCCACAGCAGCACCAACGAGGCGCCGCTCGCCACCCTGCTCGGCCATGCTGCCTTCCTCGTCGCGCTCGTCATCTTCAAGGACGCGGGCATCACGGGAACCAAGAGCTTCGTTTCGGCAACCCTGCACCGGCGCTGGCGCGGCTGGCTGAACGGCAGGTTCAACGATGCGCTGCTGGATGCCAACCACACCCACTTCCACGCCCAGCACGGAGCCGACACCGCGCCCGACAACATCGACCAGCGCGTGCAGGAATCGATCAAGGGCATGACCGGCGGCGCCATCGGCCTTGCCATGGGCGTGATGGCGGTGGCCAGTTCCGTCTTCTTCGTCGGCCAGAAGCTGCTCGAAACCTCCACGGAAGTGCGCGGCTTCGAGTTCCTGGGCGAATATGGCAGTGTCGTCTTCGCCCTTGTCGCCGTTGCCGCCTATGTCCCGGTGAACACATGGATCGCCGTCAAGCTCGGCGGCATGCTGGAGCGGCTTTCGATCAGGATGCAGAAGGCGGAGGGCAGCTATCGCGGCGAGCTTTCGACGCTGCTGCGGCGCAGCTTCCACGTTGCTTCTGCCCGTGGCGAAGCCGTGCAAAGGACCATGCACGAGCGGCTCTACACCGAGATCGACCGCACATGGAGCCGGCTGATCTGGGTGAATGCAGGCTACGGCTCGTTCGAGCGCATCTACAACTTCGTCGGTGCGCGCGTCGTCGCCTATGCGCCGGGCCTGCTGCCCTTCGTCCATAACCGCATCGACCTGAAGGGCTACATAACCGGAGCCGAACTGGTCAATTCACTGATCAGCCAGTGCTCCTGGTTCATTCACGTCATGCCCGCCATCGCCACGCTGCGCGCCAACAGCCGCCGCGTCATCGACCTGGCGCGAGCCATCGAGAACGTGCAGAAGCCGGTGGAGTTCTACCGGCGCACCGGCGACAGCGACTTCCGCTACACCACCCAGAACCCGGTTTTCGGCCTCAGCGTGCAGAATTTGCGCCTCAACCATCAGGGCCACGGCAGCGAACCGTTCCTGGTCTGCGACCGGCTGGGCTTCCGCCGTGGCGAGTGGACCTTCCTCAAGGGCGAATCCGGTTGCGGCAAGACCTCGCTGATCAAGGCGCTCAACGGCTTGTGGCCCTATGGCGGCGGCACCATCGCCTTCCCGCAGGGGGTCACGACTTTCTACGCGGCACAGGAAGTGAAGCTGCCTCCGGTCACGCTCAAGGAACTGGTCTGCCTGCCTCAGGGACCGGAGAACCACCATGACGCCGCGGTGGCGGCAGCGCTGCACAAGGCGGGACTGGGCGAATTCATCGAGCATCTGGCGGACGAGGCAAAGGCCGGAAAGAGCTGGGACCAACTCCTGTCCGGCGGCCAGAAGCAGAAGCTGGTCGTCGCCCGTATCCTGCTGCACAAGCCCGGCCTGCTGTTCCTCGACGAGGCGACCGGCGCGCTCGACCCCGAAAGCAAGATCGCCTTCCACCAGGCCATCAAGGACAATTGCCCCGGCGTCACCGTCATCAGCGTCATGCACGAAGCGGTGCCGCCGCGTTCGGCTTCAGGCGAGGAGTTCTATCACAGCGTGCTGACCATCGCCGACGGCGTGGCCACCAAGGAGCCGCTCGCGCCCAGCCTGCCGGCCGAGATCACCGAAATCCTCACCCAGCCATCGGCGCTTGCGGAAGGCTGGCTGCGCATCCCCCGCCGCCTGCGGGCCGTCACCCGCAACGAGGGTCAGGCTCGCCTTCCCGGTTGACTTGCCCGGCAACCCTCCTATGTTGCGGCCGCTCGCAGCCTTCAACCAAACCTGCGAGTGGAAAGGTCAACCCGCCATGTCTGGCGACAGTCACAGTCGAATAAAATCGCCGTCTGCCTGACGTGACCCTTTCGGGCTCGCCTCCGGCCGACGGCAAGGAGTGAGCCCATGAACAAGTTTTCGCCCGTTGCGAACGGCGATGCCATCGCAATCGCCCGTGTCCTCGCCAATGATCACGTCGCCGACATCGTCGAGGCGCTGAACAGCGAGCCCCGCGAACTCGCCTCCGAACTGCTGGCCCAGGTGCCGTTCGAACGGGCCGTCGAGATATTCGACCAGCCCGAGCTCGACGGCGCCCCCGAGCTGATCGCGGCCCTGCCCCGCGATCGCGCCGGCAAGCTGCTTGCGGAAATGTCGGCGGACCGTGCCGCCGATGTGCTGCGCGAGCTCACGGAGCCTGCCCGCTCGGAACTCCTGCATGCGCTGGCGCCGCCGCTGCGGCATTCGCTGCTGTCGATCCTGGGCTATCCGGAAGGCAGCGCAGGCTCGATCATGACCACGGAATATGTCTGCGTGCCGCCCGACTGGACGGTCGCGCGCACGCTGGACTATATCCGCCAGGTGGAGCGTACCCGCGAAACGGTCTACGCCATCTATGTGGTCGATCCCGATACGCATCACCTGCTGCACGCCTTCGGCCTGAGAAGGCTGATCATCAGCCAGCCGGACGAAAAGATCGGCTCCATCGCGGCCGACACCACGCCGGTCACGGTGCCCCCGCTGATGGATGTCGAGCAGGTCGCGCAGCTCATCCGCAAATACGACCTGCTGGCGGTGCCGGTGGTGGACGAGGACAAGATTCTCGGCATCGTCACGGTGGACGACGTGCTGGACACGATGATCGAGGAAAACACCGAGGACGTGCACCGTTTCGGCGGCATGGAGGCGCTGGACGAGCCCTACATGAAGATGGGCTTCCTCTCCATGATCGGCAAGCGCGGCGGCTGGCTGTGCGCCCTGTTCCTCAGCGAAATGCTGACGGCGAGCGTCATGCAGCATTATGAGGTCGAGCTGGAAAAGGCCATCGTGCTCACCCTGTTCATCCCGCTCATCATGAGCTCGGGCGGCAATTCCGGTTCGCAGGCCACCTCGCTGGTGATCCGCGCGCTTGCCCTGCGCGAGCTGACGCTGGCGGACTGGTGGCGGGTGGCCATGCGCGAGTTGCCGAGCGGCGTCGTGCTGGGCGCGATGCTCGGCACGGTCGGCATGGCCCGCATCGTGCTGTGGCAGTATCTCGGCCTCTACGATTATGGCCCCTACTGGCACCTGATCGCGCTTACGGTGGGCCTCGCATTGGTCGGCATCGTCACCTTCGGCTCGCTGACCGGCTCGATGCTGCCCTTCGTGCTGAAGCGCATCGGCTTCGATCCCGCCAGCGCCTCGGCGCCTTTCGTGGCCACGCTGGTCGACGTGACCGGCCTTGCCATTTACTTCACCGTGGCGGCCATGGTGCTCACCGGCACCATTCTTTAAGCCAGGTCACGGGCGGGCGGATCAGTCGATCCGCTCGCCTTTCTTCACCCGGTAGCTCGGCTTGTACATGGTGACGAATTCCTCGGCCGCGGTCGGATGGACCGCCATGGTGCGGTCGAAATCGTCCTTGGTGACCCCCGCCTTCAGCGAAATGCCGAGCAGTTGCGCCATCTCGCCGGCATCCGGCCCCATGATGTGGGCGCCGACCACCTTGCGCGAGGCAGCGTCGACCACCAGCTTCATCAGCATCTTCTCGTCGCGGCCGGAAAGCGTGTTGCGCATGGGCCGGAACGAGGCGCGATAGACTTCCAGTTCCTCGAATTTCTTCGCCGCCTCATGTTCGGACAGGCCGACCGTGCCGATCTCCGGCTGCGAGAAGACGGCGGTGGCGATGAGGTCATGGTCCGGCGCGGTCGGATTGTCCTTGAATGCCGTCTCCACGAAGCACATCGCCTCGTGGATCGCCACGGGCGTGAGCTGCACCCGGTCGGCCACGTCGCCGATGGCCCAGATGTTGTCGACATTGGTGCGCGAATAGCGGTCGACCACAATGGCGCCGGTCACCGAGGTTTCAACGCCTGCGGCCCCGAGCCCCATCCCTTCGGTGTTGGGCGAGCGCCCCATGGCGAGCATGAACTGGTCGACGGTGCGCGTCTCCCCATTGTTCAGCCGCACGTCGAGGCGGCCGTCGTCACGGCGCACGACCTCTTCTGCCACGGCGTGACAGACGATCTCGATGCCCTTGTTGGCCATCGCCTCGTGCAGGCCGGTGCGCAGGTCCATATCGAAGCGATTGAGGATTTCCATGCCGCGATAGACCAGCGTCGTCTCGACGCCCAGACCATGGAAGATGTTGGCGAATTCGACCGCGATATAGCCGCCGCCGCCGATCATGATGGATTTCGGCAGGGTCTCCAGATGAAATGCCTCGTTGGAGGTAATGCAGTGCTCATGGCCCGGAAGCGCCGGATGGGGTGCTGGACGCCCACCGGTGGCGATCAGGATCTGATCCGCAGTGATCGTGCGTCCCTCTCCCGCCAGCCGCACCGTGTGGCGATCGACCAGCTCGGCGCGCGTATCGAAGATCGTGGCGCCGGCCCCCCCCACGTTCCTGCGATAAATACCTTCAAGGCGGGCAATCTCGCGATCCTTGTTGGCAAGGAGCGTCTGCCAGTCGAAGCTGACCGGCGGAACGCTCCAGCCATAGCCGGCGGCGTCCTCGAAATGCTCGCTATATTGCGAAGCGTAGACAAACAGCTTCTTCGGCACGCAGCCGCGAATGACGCAGGTGCCGCCGAATCGATATTCCTCGGCTATGGCCACGCGCTTGCCGAGTGCGGCCGCCACCCGTGCCGCCCGCACGCCGCCCGAACCGCCACCAATGACGAAGAGGTCGTAATCGTAAGCGGCCATGTGAGGAATCCCTTGAGCGGAAAGAATGCCCGACAGGTAAGACGCACAGGCCAAAAAGAAAAGCCCGGCACAAGCCGGGCTTTCTGCATTGTCGTTTCGGCGGCGCGTGGACCGGTCGGATCAGTTGCCGCTCGCGGGGGCCTGCCCCGCGGCCGGAGCCTCCGTCCCGTCTGCCGGCTGCACCTGAGCGCCCGGGGCGGACTGCAAGACCTCACCGACTTGCTGGGCGAGGTCGCGGGCAATGCCGTTCTGCCAGATCTCGGCGGCGCGAACCAGTTCGCGCGAGACGATCGGGCCGCTCTCGAGCAGCTTCTTGCCTGCGGCCGAATTGTAGAAAGCGGCGATTGCCGTCAGGTCTTCCTCGGAAAACACCTTGGCATAGGCGGTGGCGGCTTCGCGCTCCAGATCGGCGCGGCGCGAGGCCATCGCCAGGGCCTTGCTCGAAACCGTGCTGCTGATGAGTTCCTGGAGATCGGGATTCTTCTGGATCAGGCTTGCCTGCAACGCGGCGGCGGCCTGCGGCAGGATGCCATCGAAGGAATCGGTCGCGCCAATCGCGTCCACCGCATCGCGCGCCGCCTTCAAATGGCTCTCGGAAATGTCCTGTGCGAAGGCCGGCATGGCCAGGCTCAGCACGGCGGTCGCCGCAAGCGCGGTCGCAAGGCGACGAATCCGGTTCTGAAATTTCATGATCGGCAGGGCTCCCTGATTTACCGGACAGCGTGGATTGTCTCGATGCCGCCGCTGCCGGCGACAATCGCCGCAGACGCCAGCCCGATGAAAAGACCGTGCTCCACCACACCCGGAATGGCGTGCAAAGCATTCGATAGCGCTCTTGTATCCGGAATGCGGCCAAAAGATGCATCCAGGATGAAATGGTCGCCGTCTGTAACAAATGGCTGTGAACCCGTCATCCGCAATTTGATTTCGCCCGACAGGCCGAGCTTCTTCGCGGCGGCGGCAATGGCGAGTTCGGTGGCACGCAGGCCGAAGCGGTTGACCTCGATCGGCAACGGGAAGCGGCCCAGCGTTTCGACCAGCTTCGACTTGTCGGCGATGACGACCATGCGCGCCGAAGCGGCCGCCACGATCTTTTCACGCAGCAGCGCGCCGCCCCCGCCCTTGACCAGGGTCAGCTCCGAATCGATCTCGTCGGCGCCGTCGATGGTGAGGTCGAGTTCCGGCGTCTCCTCCAGCGTGGAAAGCGGAACGCCGAGCTCGCCGCACAGCGCCGCCGTACGCTCCGAGGTCGGCACGCCAACGACGTCGAGGCCGGCAGCCACTTTCTCCGCCAGCAGGCGCACGAATTCCTCGGCGGTCGAGCCGGTGCCGATGCCCAGCCGCATGCCGTTTTCGACATAGCCGAGCGCCTCGCGCGCCGCCTCGATCTTCAACTGCTTCTGGTCCATGCGGTGCCTGCCCTTTTTCGCGATGCCGGCTCCTAGCATTTTTGTCGTTCCGGTCAAAGCTTCGTATCGATGCACGCGGCCGCGAGCCCGTGACAGAGGGCACGCTTGCATGTGCAGGCCTTGCGGGCTATCGCCTGCATGAAAAAGCAGGGAAAACCATGTCCAGACCCACCATCGTATTCGACCTCGACGGCACATTGGTCGACACCGCGCCCGACCTCATGGACAGCCTGAACCACACACTGGCGGTCGGAGAGCTTGCCGCCGTGGACGAGGCTGCTTTCCGGCGCTTCGTCGGCAATGGCGGGCGGGTGATGATCGAGCGCGCCTTCGCGGCCCAGAACAGGCCCCTGCCCGTCGAGGAGCATGACCGGCTGCTGGGCGTGTTCCTCGAACACTACACCGACAACATCCCCGGAAGGTCGCAGCCATTCCCCGGCGTGGCCGATGCCATCGCCCGCTTCGAGCGGGACGGCTATCTGCTGGCGATCTGCACCAACAAGTATGAGGCGAACTCGCTGGCTCTGATCGAGTCGCTGGGGTTGAGCCGGCATTTCGCGGCCAATTGCGGCCAGGATACCTTCCCCTTCCGCAAGCCCGATCCGCGCCATCTCACCGAAACCATCCTGCGCGCCGGCGGCGATCCGCGCCATGCGCTGATGGTGGGCGATTCCCGCACCGACATCGACACCGCCAAGGCGGCCGGCATCCCGGTGGTGGCGGTGGACTTCGGCTATACCGACCGGCATGTGCGCGAATTCGACCCGTCGGTGATCGTCTCCCATTTCGACGAGATCACCCTCGACCTGGCCCGCGACCTGATGAGCGCCGCCGCGCTCTGAAGCCGGCACGCGGCAGTCCGCCTTCGCGTGATCGAAATGTTTGTGCGAAGGCGGCCGCGGGGTGGTTGACAGGAAGGGACGCCGCCCCTTATATCGCGGCGCGCTTGGCCGACAAGGCAACGAGCGGGCGATTAGCTCAGCGGGAGAGCACACCCTTCACACGGGTGGGGTCGCAGGTTCAATCCCTGCATCGCCCACCATCCAACCGCTTCATGCCGTTGGATGAGTTTACCGGCGAAAATCAACCGACAAGGCACGTGCTGTTCGGCCAGGGACACGCCAGCCTCATCAGCATGCGGGCACCCGAGTTCGCCCCGCTGAACGGTCTGGCCCTCACCCGGATGAGGTCGACCCGTCCCCATATGCTGCACCCCCTCGCCATATTGGCGTAGGTCCAAGTAATTTCACTCGCCTGCGAAATAGCCTAGCATGATCGCCAGGGGGCTGGAGACGTCTGCCTCGCAATGCACGCCGACATTGACCGCGTCGATCTTCACAAAGGTGCATCACATGGCAAGCAAACTCATAATCGATGTCGGCATGCACAAGGGCGAGGACACCGGTTTTTATCTTGAGCGCGGACACAAGGTGGTAGGGGTCGAGGCAAACCCGACGCTTGTTGCCGAACTCAGGTCCAAATTTTCCTCATATATATCGACGGGAAACCTCGTCATCATTGACAAGGCGATCGCGGAAGAGCCCGGAGTCGTTGATTTTTATATAAACGACCAAAATTCCGTGTGGGGTTCGATCGATCCCGCCTTCGTGAAGCGCAATGCAAGGGATGGTCACACCGCATCCCAGGTCATCCAGGTCCCGTGCATAACGATGGAGGACGTCGTCAGCAGGTTTCCGGACCCCTACTACATAAAGATCGATATCGAAGGCATGGACCTGTCCTGTTTGCGTTCGCTTTCCCGCTCTGCTTGCCGCCCCAAATATATCTCGATCGAATCCTCCGTGAGCAGCCCCGCCGACAGGTGGTCCGAAGAGCTGACCCTGTTCCAGGATATGGGCTATGACACCTTCAAATTCGTGGATCAGGCGCGTCTCGATCACCTGAACGGATCGATCCTGAACCGCGAGGGCAGCGCCACCACCTACAAGCATGTGCGCGAGGCAAGCGGTCCCTTCGGGGAGGAAACGCCCGGCGAGTGGATGAGGGTCGACCACGCCGCCAGCACGGCGCGTCGCCTGCGCAGGGAGTTCGAAACCTATTCACCCATGTCCAGCACGCCGCGGCCCGTCGTGAAAATGTTTCGCGGCCTGAGGAAGCTCCGGGGGCTCCCGGTTCCGGACGGCTGGTACGATCTGCACGCCCGGCATTCGTCTCATTGAGCGGCAGGCGCCGGACCGCCCGGAAATCTGAAGCATGCCGTCCGAAAGGGAAAACCGCTTTCGGGACAATGTCATACGCAAAAACAAAGACTTGAGGCGCAAGGAGCGAATTTGGAAGATCGCGACACGCTTCAAGCCCCTTCCGGCTCGGTCGCGCCCTTACCGATGGCCGCGGCCGCCGCCTCGTTTCCGGCACTGCCCTCCTGTCGGGGCGGTGCGAGCGGCGCGGGCATGGGTTGCGTGCCCTTGAGCAACTGCTTGCCGGCATAGAAGCCCCCAACGACCTGCAGGTCGAGCCGCTCGATGTCGCGGCGGCGCACCTCGTCCATCAGTTCCTCAGCCTCCTCTTGCGGAATACTGAGACGGTCCAGCGTGGCACGCCCGAACAGCAAGGCCGATTCCAGCGTTTCGCGGATCTGGTAGTCGACGCCGGCCTTCATGAGATCGATCGCCACGCTGCGGTCTGCCGCGCGCACCAGAAGCGGCGTTAGCGGAAACTCCGCCTTGACGTGCTGGACGATGCGCATGGCGGCATCCGGCTTGTCGATGCAGACCAGGATCGCCTTGGCATGCTCCGCCCCGGCGGCATGCAATATGTCCAGCCGCGTGCCGTCGCCATAATAGACCTTGAAGCCGAAATCGGCGGCGGCGCGGATCATGTCGACATCGTTGTCGATGATCGACACGTCCTCGCCGCGCAACAGCAGCGGCTGGCTGACGATCTGGCCGAAGCGGCCGAAACCGATGACCAGCACGCTGCCCTTAAGGTCGCGGGCGACCTCCACGCCGTCCAGCGACTGCGGGGACGGCGGCGTCAGCCGCTTCAGCACCATCATGGCGAAGGGCGTCAGCACCATCGATATGATGACGGTGGAGGTGAAAACCGCGTTCACCGCGCCGTCGATCAGGCCCACGCTCGCCGCCGTGGCATAGAGCACGAAGGCGAATTCACCGCCCTGCGCCATCAGCACGGCCCGCTCCAGCGCCTCCGCATGGGGCGTCCTCAGCAGGCGCGCGACAGCGTAGATGCCGAGCCCCTTGACCACCATGAACGCCAACACGGCCACCGCGACAAGGCCGACATTGCGGGCGATGACATCGAGGTCCAATGACATGCCGACGCCAAGAAAGAACAAGCCCAGCAATATGCCGCGAAAGGGTTCGATATCGGCCTCGAGTTGATGGCGGAACGACGATTCCGACAGCAGCACCCCGGCGAGGAACGCTCCCATGGCCATGGACAGGCCGCCAAGCTGCATGGCCAGCGCCGAACCGAGCACGACCAGCAGCGCGGCCGCCGTCATCACCTCGCGCGCGCCGGCCCGGGCCAGCACCCGAAACAGCGGGTTGAGCAGGAAGCGCCCGACCAGCACGAGACCGGCAACAGAGCCGAGCGCAATCGCCACGGACAGCCAGCGGGATTGGGTGCCCGTGTCGGCGGCGCCGGGAGCGATGAAGGCGACGAAGGCCAGAAGCGGCACGATGGCAAGGTCTTCCAGCAGCAGGATGGACACGATGCGCTGCCCCTTCGGCGTCGAAAGCTCGCCGCGCTCGTTGAGCAACTGGAAGACGATTGCCGTGGAGGTCAGCACGAAGCCCATACCGAAGACGAAGGCCACCGAGGCGGAATAGCCCAGCAGCATGCCGACGCCGGTGAGCAGCAGCCCGCAACAGCCGACCTGAAGCGCACCGAGCCCGAGGATTTCCCCGCGCAGGCTCCACAGGCGCGATGGCTGCATTTCCAGCCCGATGATGAACAGAAACATCACCACGCCGAGTTCGGCGACATTGATGATCGCGGCCGGATCGCTGAACAGGCCGAGGCCGAAGGGGCCGATGGCCAGGCCGGCGGCAAGATAGCCCAGCACCGAATCGAGCCCGACGCGCCTGAACAGCGGAACGGAAACCACTGCGGCTGCAAGCAGCACCACGACCGGGACAAGGTCTACGCCATGTTGTGCCGCCTCGCCTGCCATGCCGTGCCTTTCCCGCGATTTCGCGCGCCCGCACCCTGCAGTCTATGCGCATGGCGCGGGCGAGAAAACCGGTCGCCGTTCATTTCCGCTCCCGGCATCAACGTATTTGTGAACGGCCGGTTGCGATCGGCCTGCCTATACTGGCCCGTCGCCGCAACGTGGAGGAACAGTCGATGACACGCCTCACAGCGAAGGATTTCCCGCAGGAACTGCTCGAACTTTACGACTATTACGCGCATGGCAGGATCACCAAGCGTGAGTTCCTCGACCGTGCCAGCAAATTCGCGGTCGGTGGCGTCACGGCCGCTGCCATCCTGGCCTCGCTGAGCCCGGACTACGCGCTTGCCCAGCAGGTCGAGTTCACCGATCCCGATATCCTGCCCGAATACATCACCTACCCCTCCCCCAACGGCAATGGCGAGGTGCGCGGCTATCTGGTTCGCCCGGCCGCCGCCTCCGGGCCGGTTGCCGGCGTGGTCGTCGTTCACGAGAACCGCGGACTGAACCCCTATATCGAGGACGTGGCGCGGCGCGTCGCCAAGGCCGGCTTCGTCGCGCTCGCGCCCGACGGGCTGACATCCGTGGGCGGTTATCCCGGCAATGACGAAAAGGGCCGCGAATTGCAGCAGCAGGTCGATCCCGAAAAGCTGATGAACGATTTCTTCGCGGCGATCGAGTTCCTGACGAAGCATGACGCGACAACCGACAAGATCGGCATCACCGGCTTCTGCTATGGCGGCGGGGTGTCCAATGCGGCGGCGGTAGCCTATCCGGAACTTGCCGCCGCCGTGCCGTTCTACGGCCGGCAGCCCAGGGTGGAAGACGTGCCGCGCATCCAGGCGCCGCTTCTGATCCACTACGCCGAGCTGGACGCCGGCATCAACGAAGGCTGGCCGGCCTATGAGGCAGCGCTGAAGGAAAACGGCAAAACCTACGAGGCCCATATCTACCCCGGCGTCAATCACGGCTTCCACAACGACTCGACGCCCCGCTATGACGAAGCGGCGGCCAAGTTGGCCTGGGACCGCACCATCGAATGGTTCAAGCGTTACCTGGCGTAAGGCCAGGCCCGGGTTTGACGACAAAAGCGTCGCTGATGTAAGCGCGACCACCCCAAGAGATCGCTTCTGTTTTTCCTGCGAATCGCAGAAGTGCTCTATCTCCTTGTTTTCCTGCAATTCCCCGGGGAAAGCGGTTTCCGCTTTTCCGGGGTTGCCTTTGGTGTGGAGTCGCCCAGCGTGCAGAAGCTTGTCCAGATCGTCCTGATCACCGTCGTTGCAGCCATCGTCGTCGTGGGCTGGAGGTGGCATGGCTATGTCACCAACACCGAAAGCCCCTATGACGAGGTGGGGATCGAGCTGAACAGCCGCATGCCGGGGCCGATCAACAAATGGGGCTGCGACCGGCTGCATGCCACCTTCGGCAATGTGCTGCCGCCCTATGGGTGCCAGACCGGCGATGACGGCCGGTCCTGGCGATAGGATCATCCGGAAATACGCGGCAAGGCCCGGCGCGGAAGCGGCAAAAGGTCCGCGCCGGCCTACTTCTTCTTGTTCAGCGACGACACAGCCAGATTGGTGAGCTTGTTGTTGGCGGCCTTTTCCTGATCGAGGATTTCGGTCAGCAGATTATGCGCCTCGGTGTTGCCGAGCACCTTGGCCCATTCGCGCAGCGAACCGTAGCGCGAAATCTCGTAGTGCTCCACGGCCTGCGCGGCTGAAAGCAGCCCGGCATCCAGGGCCGTGCCTGTCGCCTCTTCCATCAGGCCTTCACTTTCCTTGATAAGCCCTTCAATGGCATCGCATTTCTCACCCTCGGGTTTGACCCCGATGGTCCCGAACACCTTTTTCAGCGTCTCGATCTGCCCTTTGGTTTCCTTGAGGTGGCCGTCGACCGCCTTCTTCAGATCCGGATTTTTCACGGCCTTGGAGACTTTCGGCAGCGCCTTGGTCAGCGCATTCTCCGCATAGTAGACATCCTTGAGCGTGTGCTCGAACAGGTCCGCCAGAGTTTTCATCGCTTGTCCTCATGAAAAGAGAGACCTCCCGCCTTCCCAAGAATGTGAACCCTCCCACTTGGTTCCGCCGGCATCGTAGGCCACGAGACAAATGGAAAACCCGCCACCCTTGCAGGTGGCGGGTTGGAACAGGCGGTAAAGCCGGTCGAAGCGGTCAGGCGTTGGCCGCCGCCACCGCCCGCTTTGCCATGACGACGACCAGATTGGCGCGATATTGCGGGGAAGCGTGCATGTCGCTCATCAGCCCCTTGTCCGGCACGGTAACGCCCTCCAGCGCCGCCGCATCGAACGACTTGGCCAGCGCGGCCTCGAGCGGGCGGGAACGGAAAACGCCGTCATCGCCGGCACCGGTCACGCCCACCCGCACCTCCTCCTTGCCGTTGGCCTTGCCCCTGGCCACGAATACGCCGACCATGGCATAGCGCGAGGCTGGATTGCGGAATTTCGCATATCCTGCCTTGGCCGGCGCCGTGAAGGTGACGGCGGTGATGATCTCGCCGTCCTTCAACGCCGTTTCGAACAGGCCCTTGAAGAACTTCTCGGCGGCGATCTCGCGCTTGTTGGTGACGATGGTGGCGCCAAGCGCCAGCATCGCGGCCGGATAGTCGGCGGCCGGATCGTTGTTGGCGATGGAGCCGCCGAGGGTGCCCTTGTGGCGAACGGCGGGGTCGCCGATCATCGAAGCCAGATCCGCCAGCGCAGGACAGGCCTTTTTCAGCTTTTCGTCGGCGGCGACCTCGGCATGCGTGGTCGCCGCCCCGATGGTGACGGCCTTGCCCGTCACCTTGATGCCTTTCAGCGCCGCGATGCGGGAGATGTCGATGACATCCGAGGGCGCGGCAAGCCGCGTCTTCATGGCCGGGATCAGGGTCATGCCGCCGGAAAGCAGCTTGGCATCGTCCCGCGCCAGCTTGGCGGCTTCGGCGACGGAGGCCGGACGGTGGTAGTTGACCGAATACATGATCGTGCCTCCCTCAATGCTTCCGGGGCTTCCGGGCCTGAAGCGCCGCCCACACCTTCTGCGGTGTCGCCGGCATGGTCAGGTCCTCGGTTCCGATGGCGTCCGTGATGGCATTGATGACGGCCGGCGGCGAGCCGATGGCCCCGGCCTCCCCGCAGCCTTTCATGCCGAGCGGATTGGACGGCGACGGCGTGTTCGAGGTCGAGACCTTGAACGACGGCAGGTCGTCGGCGCGCGGCATGGTGTAGTCCATGTAGCTCGCCGTCAGCAGCTGGCCGCTGCCGTCATAGTGGGTTCCTTCCAGCAGCGCCTGGCCGATGCCTTGGGCAATGCCGCCATGCACCTGCCCCTCGACGATCATCGGATTGATGATGTTGCCGAAATCGTCCGCCGCCACGAATTGCACGATGTCGGTGACGCCCGTTTCCGGGTCGACCTCGACCTCGCAGATGTAGCAGCCGGCCGGGAAGGTGAAGTTGGCGGGATCGTAGAACGCCGTTTCCTTCAGGCCGGGCTCCATGCCGGCCGGCAGGTTGTGCGCCGTGTAGGCCGCCAGCGCCATCTGGAACCACGGCACGTTCTTGTCTGTGCCGGCCACCTTCAAGGCGCCGTTCTCGATGACGATGTCGGCTTCGTCCGCCTCCATCAGATGCGCCGCGATCTTCTTGGCCTTGGCCTCGACCTTGTCGAGCGCCTTGGCGATGGCGCTCATGCCGACCGCGCCGGAGCGCGAGCCGTAGGTGCCCATGCCCATCTGCACCTTGTCGGTGTCGCCATGGACGATGGAGATGGACTCCAGCGGCACGGAAAGGCGCTCGCCCACAAGCTGGGCGAAGGTCGTTTCATGACCCTGCCCATGGCTGTGCGAGCCGGTCAGCACCTCGATCGTACCGACGGCATTGACGCGCACCTCGGCAGATTCCCACAAGCCCACGCCGGAGCCGAGCGAGCCGACTGCCGCCGACGGCGCGAGGCCGCAGGCCTCGATATAGCAGGAGAAGCCGATGCCGCGCAGCTTGCCTTCCTTCTTCGCCTTCTGGCGGCGCTTCTCGAAGCCGGCATAGTCGGCCGCCTTCATGGCCGCGTCGAGCGAGGTGGCGAAGTCGCCAGCGTCATAGTTCATGATGACGGGGGTCTGGTGCGGGAAGGCGGTGACGAAGTTCTTGCGCCGCAGTTCCGCCGGCGAAACGCCGAACTGGCGCGCCGCCACCTCCATCATGCGCTCGACCAGGAAAGCCGCTTCGGGTCGTCCCGCCCCGCGATAGGCATCGACCGGCGCGGTGTTGGTGTAGATGGCCCTCACATTGCCGTGGATCGCCGGGATATCGTACTGGCCGGAGAGCAGCGTCGCGTAGAGATAGGTCGGCGTGACCGACGAGAACAGCGACATGTAGGCGCCGAGATTGGCCAGGGTGTCGACCTTGAAGCCGAGAATCCTGTGGTCCTTGTCGAAAGCCATCTCGGCATGGGTGACATGGTCGCGGCCATGCGCATCGCACAGGAAGCTCTCGGTGCGGTCCGCCACCCATTTCACCGGAACGCCGGTCTTCTTCGAGGCCCACAGGCACACGATCTCTTCCGGGTAGATGTAGATCTTGGAGCCGAAGCCGCCACCGACGTCAGGGGCGATGACGCGCAGCTTGTTCTCCGGCGCGATATTGTAGAAGGCGCTCATCACCAGCCGAGCGACATGCGGGTTCTGCGAGGTCGTCCAGCAAGTATAGTGGTCTTCCGCCCGGTCGTAATGACCAAGCGCGGCGCGCGGCTCCATGGCGTTCGGCACCAGGCGGTTGTTGACGACGTCCATCTTGATCACATGCGCCGCCTGCTTGAAGGCCGCCGCAGTCTCCTTGGCGTTGCCGATCTCCCAGTCGAAGATCAGGTTGCCTTCCGCTTCCGGATGGATTTGCGGCGCACCCCTGGCGATCGCCCCGGTCACCTCCGTGACCGCCTTCAGCTCCTTGTAGGTGATCTCGACGGCCTCGGCCGCGTCGCGCGCATGGGCCTTGGTGTCGGCCACGACGACGACAACCGCGTCACCGACATAGCGCACCTTGTCGACGGCGAGCGGCGACCAGGCACCCATCTTCATCGGCGTGCCGTCCTTGGAATGGATCATCCAGCCGCAGATGAGATTGCCGATGCCGTCGGCCTTCAATTCCCTGCCGGTCAGCACACCGATGACGCCCGGCATCGACTGCGCCGCCTTGACGTCGATCTTCTTGATCTGCGCATGCGCGTGCGGACTGCGCACGAACGCCGCGTGCTTCATGCCGGGCACCACCATGTCGTCCACATAGCGGCCTGCGCCGGTGATGAAGCGCCTGTCCTCCTTGCGCGCCACACGCGCGCCGACGCCTTCGATACCCATAGTCGTTCTCCTCCAGAACCAGATGAGCCGATAGCGAATGAAGTCCGGCAAAGCGGGAAGAAGCGGAAAGGCGATGGATGATACCAATGCGGAAATGACAATTCCGCTATTTCGCTCTTCCCCGTTCGCTTTTCCTCAAGCCGCCTTCTTCGCCCTTCCCTTCGGCGCCTTGGCCATGGTCCTGGACGCGGCCAGGATCGCCTTGACGATGTTGTGATAGCCGGTGCAGCGGCAGATGTTGCCTTCCAGCTCGGCGCGCACGGTCGCTTCGTCCAGCCCCTGCGGGTGACGCCGGATCATGTCCACGGCGGTCATGATCATGCCGGGCGTGCAAAAACCGCATTGCAGGCCGTGGTGCTCGCGGAACGCCGCCTGCACCGGGTGCAGATCGCCCATGCCGGCAAGGCCTTCGATGGTGATCACTTCCGAGCCGGACGCCTGCACGGCCAGCATGGAGCAGGACTTCACCGCCATGCCGTCGACATGGACGACGCAGGCGCCGCACTGCGAGGTGTCGCAGCCGACATGGGTGCCGGTAAGCCCCAGGTGTTCCCTCAGGAAATGAACAAGAAGTGTCCGGTCCTCGACGGAGGCGCTGACCTGCCTCCCATTGACCGTCATTGATACATCCGACATGGAGCCTCCCCTGGGTTTTTAACCTTGGTACCCGGCATCCGACGAAACGCCGGCGAGGCGTTATTCTTATACGCAATAGCGCCGACGACAATAGCTGCCGTCGACGCAAGCACGCCAAGTTGAATGCGCCTAAAGTCTAATGTCGCAGGAATGCGCCGCCGAAGGAGGAGAATCCGTCAGGTGGCGCTGTCGGGTGGCGGAGCTTCCGCAGGTGCCGCCTGTCCCTTCTCGGCCGCCTCGCGCTCGGCCTCCTCCCGGGCGCGGCTGCGTTCGATCATGCGCGCGGTCCAGATCGAAATCTCGTAGAGGATGATGGTGGGGACGGCGAGGCCGATCTGGCTCAGCGGATCGGGCGGGGTCAGCACTGCCGCCACCACGAAGGCGAGGACGATTGCCCATTTGCGCTTGTCTTCCAGGGCCTTCGACGAGAGCAGTCCTACCCTCGCCATCAGGCTGGTGACCACCGGCAACTGGAACACCAGGCCGAAGGAGAAGATCAGCGTCATGATGAGACTGAGATATTCGGAGACCTTCGGCAGCAGCGAAATCTGCACCTCGCCCTCGCCGCCGGACTGCTGCATGGTGAGGAAGAACCACATCACCATCGGCGTGAAGAAGAAATAGACCAGCGAAGCGCCGATCAGGAACAGGATCGGCGAGGCGATCAGGAACGGCAGGAAGGCGGCGCGCTCGTTGCGATAGAGGCCTGGCGCGATGAACTTGTAGATTTGCGTCGCGATCAGCGGAAAGGCGATGACCATGCCGCCGAACATGGCGAGCTTGATCTGCGTGAAGAAGAATTCCTGGGGCGCCGTGTAGATCAGCTCGACCTTGGTCGGATCGAGGCCGGCCCAGCTCGTCGCCCATTTGAAGGGAATGACCAGCAGGTTGAACAGCGCCTTGGCGAAGAAGAAGCAGAACAGGAAGGCCACGAAGAACCCGCCGATCGACCACATCAGCCGGGTCCGCAGTTCCATGAGATGCTCGATGAGAGGCGCCGACGACTGGTCGATCTCATCCTTTTCGCTGGCGCTCACTTGGGCGTCCTCGTCGTCTTGCTTGCAGTCCTGGCGGCGCTCGGCTTGGCGGCGGGTTTCTTCCCGGCAGGCTTGGCTTCCGCCGCCTTGGCCGGCGCGGGCTTCGCCGGCGCCTTGCGGCTGGCGGCGGCCTTGCGACCGAACCCGTTCGTCGTGGCCTTCGGAGCGCTGGCCTTCACGGCAGCCGCCTTGGCGACTTTCGCTGTGCCCGGGGCCGCCGGCTTCGCCGCCCCTGCCCTGGCGGGCGGCGCCTTGTCACCGGCCGCCTGCACGGGCGGCACGGAAGCATCGGTCATGGCCGGAAACGGCGCCTCGGCTTCGGATGGCTTGGTCTCGGGAACCGGCGTCGCCTTCGGCTTGCCGGCGTCGTCGAGACTGGCCTTCACATCGGCCGCGGCCTTCTCGAAGGGATTGAGCTGCTTGCGAATTTCCGCCGCCGGATTGAGGCTGCGCAGCGAATCGACGGACTTCTTCACGTCCTCGAGTTCCGCTTCCTTCAGCGCCTCGTTGACCTGCTTCTGGAAATCATTTGCCATGCCGCGCATCTTGGCCGTCATCCGGCCGAAAGTGCGCAGCATCTGAGGCAAATCCTTGGGTCCGACGACCACGATCAGCACGACCGCGATCACCAGCATTTCGGACCAGCCGACATCAAGCATGACTACTCAACCCGAAAGGCGGAAACGGAATTAGCTCTTGCCGGCCTTTTCCTTGGAAGGCGAAACCGTTTCGTCGGCACGGTGCTCGACAGTGCGCGTATCGTCATCGTCGTCGGCCATGCCCTTCTTGAAGCTCTTGATGCCCTTGGCCATGTCGCCCATCAGTTCCGGGATCTTGCCGCGGCCGAATACCAGCAGCACGATCACCAGCACGATCAGCCAGTGCCAAATCGAAAACGAACCCATTGCACTCTCTCTCGTAAGTGTTCCAGAAACTGATCTATGCGCTTTCGCGCCCAGTTTCAAACGCAACTGGCACAATCTTCACGAATGATTTGAGAATGTCACGCGGTTTCGAGCAGCACGCCCGCGCAAATGCGCGCACCCCGGATCAGACGCTCAGTCTTCAGTCACCTTTGGGGTGAGCAGGCCCAGATCCTCCAGATCGAGATCGGTCAGCGGGTCCTCGTCCTCGGTCAGCGCGTCCGAATCGACGGGAGGCAGCGGAATGGCGAAATTGGCCGGCATGCGGCTGGACAAAAGGCCCGCCCCCTTCAGTTCCTCGATGCCCGGCAGGTCGCGCAGTTCCTCCAGCGAAAAATGATCGAGGAAGGCGTCGGTGGTGCCATAGGTAACCGGGCGGCCGGGCGTCTTGCGGCGGCCGCGCATGCGCACCCATTCGGTTTCGAGCAAGGTGTCGAGCGTGCCTTTCGAGGTCTCCACGCCGCGGATTTCCTCGATCTCGGCCCGGGTCACCGGCTGATGGTAGGCGATGATGGCCAGCACCTCCAGCGCGGCGCGCGACAGCTTCTTCTGCTGCACCGTATCCCGGCTCATCAGGAAGGCGAGATCACCGGCGGTGCGGAATGCCCACCCCTCGCCGACCCGCACCAGATTGACGCCCCGCACCGCATAGATGCGCTGCAGTTCAAGCATGGTCGCCGTCACGTCGACGCCATCCGGCAGGCGAGCCGCAAGCTGCTTTTCGCTGACCGGCCCGGCACTTGCGAAGACGATCGCCTCGGCCATGCGCACCACCTCATGCGCATTGGTGCGCACGAGCCGGGCGCGCGGATCGTCGCCGTCTTCCTCGTTGGGGAACGGGATGACGGATGCGTTGCCGCCCTCGCTCATCACGACGCCTCCCCGGCCGCGCGAGGCCCTCGCCCGCGAAGGTAGAGCGGCGCGAAGGGCTCCTGCTGGCGCATCTCGACCGCCCCCTCCCGGACCAGTTCCAGCGACGCGGCGAAGGAACTGGCGATGGCGGTGCGCTTGTCCTCGGGCGTGGCCAGATAGCGGATCAGGAAGCCGTCGAGGGCAGTCCAGTCGTCCAGTTCGCCGATCATGCGCGTCAGGATCTCGCGGGCCTGCTTGAGCGACCAGACGCCCCGCCTGGCGATCTGCACATTGGTGGTGGCCTGCCGCTGGCGCTGCGACGCATAGGCGCTCAACAGATCGTAGAGCGTCGCCGAATACTGGTTGCGCTTTTCGACGATGACGATTTCAGGCATGCCGCGTGCGAAGACGTCGCGGCCGAGGCGGTTGCGGTTGACCAGCCGGGTGGCCGCATCGCGCATGGCTTCGAGGCGACGCAGGCGGAATTGCAGCACCGCCGCCAGTTCCTCGCCGCTCTGACCCTCCTCGCCCGGCTGCTTGGGGATCAGCAGCTTGGACTTGAGGAAGGCGAGCCAAGCCGCCATGACCAGATAGTCGGCAGCCAGTTCAAGCCGCAGGGCGCGCACCCGGTCGATGAAAACCAGATACTGCTCGGCCAGCGCCAGCACCGAGATACGGGCGAGGTCTACCTTCTGGTTGCGGGCCAGATGCAGGAGCAGGTCGAGCGGTCCTTCGAAGCCGTCGACATCGACAACCAGTGCGGGATCGTCGCTGCGCCGGTCATCGTCGGCCCACAGCCGTTCCATCGGCGTGAGCCTCGGTGCCTTCTGCTCCCCTGCTGCCGTCTGCGCCACGTTTCCTTGCTCCTGACGGCCCTGCCGCCCTTGCCGGCGGGATCAGGCCACCGCCGCGAAATACTCCGCAAATTCCGCCCGAAGCTCTTCTTCGGCACCCTCGTTTCGCGTGCCGATCACGGCCAGCGCCTGTTCGGCACGCTTCCGCGCCCGGCCTTCCAGGGCCTTCGCCTTCGACGCGGCGGCCGCCATTTCCTCCATGACGCCGTTGCAGTGAAGAACGATATCGACGCCAGCCGCAAGGATTGCCGCCGCCTTGGCCCCGAAATCCCCAGAAAGTGCCTTCATTGAGATGTCATCGCTGATCAGCAGCCCGTCGAAGCCGATTTCCCCGCGTATCACTTCCTCCACCACCTTGCCCGAAGTGGTGGCCGGGCCCTTCGGATCGATGGCGCTGAACACCACATGCGCGGTCATCGCCGCCGGCAGGTCGTTCAACGCTCTGAACGGGGCGAAATCGTGTCGGCGCAGCTCGTCCAGCGATTCATGCACGGTCGGCAGCTCGAAATGCGTGTCGGCCGAGGCGCGGCCATGGCCGGGAATATGCTTCATAACCGGCAGCGCGCCGCCTTCCATCAAGCCTTCGGCCGAGGCCCGGCCAAGGGCGGCCACCGCATCGGGGTCGCGTCCATAGGCGCGCTGGCCTATGACGTCGTTGGCGCCCTCCACCGGCACGTCGAGGACCGGCAGGCAGTCGGCGGTGATGCCGTAGCGGGCAAGGTCGAATGCATGCATGCGCGCATGCAGCCAGGCGGCGCGCAGGCCGGCCTCGCGATCGCGCCTGTGGATTTCGCCGACGGCGGCTGCCGGCGGGTAGTTCGGCGCCAGCGGCGGCCGCAGGCGCTGTACCCGGCCGCCCTCCTGATCGATGAACACCGGCGCATCCTCGCGCCCGACACAATCGCGCATGGAAGCGACGAGATCGCGGATTTGCTCCGGCTCGCTGATGTTGCGGGCAAAGAGGATGAACCCCCACGGGCTTTCACCCCGATAGAAGCGGATTTCCTCGCGGGTGAGCGAATGGCCGGCACAGCCGAGGATGAGCGTCTTTGATTCGGTCATACGCTGAATCTAGAGGGTTCGGGCGGGAAAGGGAATCGCCCCTTCGGAATGCAAAAGAGCCGGCGCGTTTCCGCACCGGCCCGGTTCGACTGGATATCCCGGCGTCCGTTACTTCGAGACGAAGCAGGCGCCGCCGGCAGCCTTGTACTTCTCGCACAGGCTGATCGCCTCGGCGCGCGAGTCCGCGGCAACGCGAACCCGGTAGAAGGTGCCCTTGCCGGCCACCTCGGCCTTGACGATGTTGACGCTGCGGCCCTCCAGCACGCTTGCGTAGCGGCGGGCGAGGTCCTGATAGGTGGACTGCGCCGCCTCGACGCTCGGCTGCGAGGCGATCTGCATGGCCCAGGTTCCCGCTGCCGCCGCATTCGGATCGAGCGCGGCAACCTGTCCGGGCTTGACCTCGCCAACGATATCGACGGGTTGCTCGGCCGGACGCTGGGGCGCGACGGGCGCTGCCGAAGGCGTATTGGCCGACTGCTGCGGAGCGGCGGGCGTCACGGCCCCGGTCTGCTCGGCGCCCGGCGCGCTGACCGCCTGCGGGGCAGGATCGGTCGGCTCCGTTGCCGCGATCTGCTGGGCGGGCGCGGGATCCTCGCGCGGGACGAGCGTTCCATCCGGCCTGACGACCATGGTGCGCACCTTGCGCGGCGCCACCGCCGGCACCTCGTCCGCGGCCGCATCGTTCTCGACGAGAGCCGGCGCGACACGATCCTCGGACTTGCCGGCCGGCTGCGCGGCTTCATCCACCGGCAACCCGCCCACGACGCGGGCTTCGGGAGCCGTGGAGGTCACGTCGATCGGCTGCTCGGCATCGGAAACCAGCTTTTCCTGGGTAGGGGCCGCAGGTCTGCCGCCCTTGGCCACCATGTCATAGACCTTGTTGTCCTGATTGGGGATGACGGTGCCGCCGGGGTTTTCCGGCTTGACCTTGATCGGCGCGTCATCAGCCTTGACCAGCACCGGCGCATCGCCGGAACCGCCACCGCCGAAGGACAGGGCAAAGGCTCCGATGCCGCCGATCAGCGCCACCGCGCCGACAACGGCGGCGGCCAGCAGCATGCGATTGCGCGGACGCTGCTCTTCCGTCTCGCCCGCTTCGGACATGGTTTCGCCGGCGTCCGGGTCGTAGTCGAACCCGTCATCGGCAGCCGCCTGCGGCGCATAGGGCTGGCTGGCGGCCGCGTCGAACTCGAAGTCATCGAACGCCTGGTCATAGGCATCGGCCGTGACCTGCGCCGAACCACCGGCGGCAGCCTGCTCCGGCTGCTGGCGGGGCGCCTGGAAAGCAGCGGCCTGCTGCGCCGGCTCCGGTGCGGGCGTCGGCTCGCCGACATTCATCTCGTTCAGGAGGCTGGAGAACTCGGCATCGAGGTCGTCATACGCCGGCGCTTCCGTCTTGTCCTCCTCGAAGGGGACATCCGGAATATCGAGATCGTCGGCAAGGGCCACGGCCTTTTCGGGAATCTCGATCGTCTCCAGCTCCGGTATTTCGGCAACCGGCGGACGGGCCGGCGCTGCCGCCACCTCGGACAGTTCCGAATAAGCCGCGGGCGTTTCTGCCCCGACCTGATCGGTGGTGCGATAATCCTGCTCCACCTCATAGCTGCCGGCAGCGGGCTCCGCCTCGTAGTGGTAGGCGGTGGCGCCGTTCTGCTGGACAGGCTGGGCAAAGCTCACCTGCGGCTGGACGGGATCCGGCTGCGGGCGGATGAAGGGCGTGCCGCGGCTCCAGTTATGCGCCTGGGCAGCGGCTGCGGCGACCGCGGCGGCGGTCGGAATGAACGGCTTCAACGCCTCGACCGGATCGGCCGAGGTCTCATCGGCATACTGCTCCCGCGCGTCGTCCGCGT
Source organism: Aquamicrobium terrae (assembly GCF_052978165.1). Lineage (NCBI taxonomy): Bacteria > Pseudomonadati > Pseudomonadota > Alphaproteobacteria > Hyphomicrobiales > Phyllobacteriaceae > Aquamicrobium > Aquamicrobium terrae. Next base: position 3,416,594 of record NZ_JBRKLZ010000001.1, on the reverse strand, counting down.
GGGAGGCGGCGTCGAAGGCTGCAAGATCGATATCGAGGTCGAAGTCGTCCGGATTGGACACGGATTCCTGCGGCTGGGCCGAAGCCTCGTACACCGGTGCGGCGGCCGGCTCGACATGAACGTCGAGGGGCTTTTCCAGTTGGAAATCGGGCTCGTAGGCCGGCTCCGGGCGCGCCGACATCCTGTTGAGCAGCGCATTCAACTCGTCTTCGAGCGACGCGGCGGGCGCTTCAGGCGCGGCTTCCGGCTCGGAATATTCGTAGCTGTCCTGGCTGTAGGCCTGTTCCGCGCCGTAGTCCTGTTCCTCGGCATAGCCGGCCTGGGTGGGCTGCTCGTCGAAAACGGCGGCGGCCAGAGCGCGCTCGAAATCGTCGCCCTCTTCGTGAGGCTCGCTCGCGACCGGCTCCTGCGGCGCAGGGATTGCGGCTTCCGGCTCGTCGAAAACGAAATCGGAATCGTCGAACGCCGGAAACTCTTCCGCGGAAGCGGTCTCCCGGGGTGCATCCTCCTCAAATTCGGAGGCGAACGAAGCTTCGATCTCGCCGAGTTCCTGCTTGTCGGACTGCGGGGCATCCGGCAGGTCCGATGCCAACATCTTCTCGAAATCAGCAAAGTCGGGATGCTCTTCGGGAGCGGCCCCGGCAGACGCCGGCGGCGCGGCATCGGCGGACTGGTCGAAGGCGGATTCGTCGAAGAAGAAATCCTCGGCAGGCTGGGCGGCCCGCTCCTCGCCGGCATAGGGCTCCGCGACGGACTCTTCAGCTTGCGGATAGGCGGCTTCGGGTGCCGGCGCGGGCTGCGGCTCCTCGCCGAACTCGCCCATCAGTTCCTTCTCGAGGTCGATGGCGAAATCGTCCTCGGCCGCAGGTTGCGAACGGGCCTCGTCTTGCGGCTTGACCGGAACGCGCGGATCGAAACCCATGATCCGGGTCAGTTCCGCGAACGGATCGTCTTCCGCGATATCGTCGCGGTCTGCTATCCTCAGCTGGGTTCTGTCTGCCATCGTCGTTCCCGAACTCGCACAATCGGACGCCATCGACGTCGCGTAGGTTGGCCCCTACCAGCGCAATGTGGGCAAATGGTGACAGGTATTCCGCTGTAGTCTAACGCATCTCTTTCGGTGCATCGGCACCGACAAGCGTCAGACCGGACTGAAGAACGTCAGCAACGGCCTGCACCAGCCCTAGTCTGGCAAGCGTCAATTGTGGATCGTTAACCTTAACAAAACGTAAGTCGGGGTTATCGGTGCCACGATTCCAGTGTGCGTGGAAGGAACTTGCCAGGTCATAGAGGTAGAATGCCAGCCGGTGCGGCTCCTGCGAGGACGCCGCCTGCTCGATCAGCCTGGGATATTCCGCGAGCTTGCGGATCAGCCCGATCTCGCCCTCATCCGACAGGCCCGAAACGGCAGCCGACAGCGTCTCGCGGCCTGGTTCGGCGATGCCCATCTGCTCGCGCGCCTGCCGCAACACGGAATGGCAGCGCGCCGAGGCATACTGCACGTAAAACACCGGGTTGTCCTTCGACTGCTCGGTCACCTTGGCGAAGTCGAAGTCGAGCGGCTCGCTGTTCTTGCGGTAAAGCATCATGAAGCGGATCGGGTCGCGCCCCACCTCCTCGACGACCTCCCGCAGGGTCACGAAATCGCCGGAACGCTTCGACATGCGCACCGGCTCGCCGTCGCGGAACAGCTTGACGAGGTTGCACAACAGCACCGTCAGCTTCAGGTCACCGCCGGAAATGGCCTTCGCCAGCGCTTCCAGCCGCTTCACATAGCCGCCGTGGTCGGTGCCGAGCACGAAGACCAGCTCGTCGAAGCCGCGCCCATATTTGTCCTTCATGTAGGCCACGTCGCCGGCGAAATAGGTGTAGGAACCATCCGACTTGACCAGCGGCCGGTCCATGTCGTCGCCGACATCGGTGGAACGGAACAGCGTCTGCTCGCGGTCCTCCCAATCCTCGCTCTTCTCGCCCTTCGGCGGCGGCAGCTTGCCCTTGTAGACGAAGCCCTTGAAGGTCAGGTCGTTGATGGCGGTCTGGATCGCGCCGCCATTGCCGGCATGCAGGGTACGCTCGGAAAAGAACACCTCGTGATGGACGTTGAGCAGCGCGAGGTCATCGCGGATCATCACCATCATCGCGTCGATGGTGCGGTCCCTGACCAGTGCCAGGGCCTCCACCTCGGGCATTTCCAGCAGCTTGCCGCCGAACTCCTTGGCCAGGTCCTGCCCGACGGGCATGAGGTAATCGCCCGGATAGAGACCGGGCGGGATTTCGCCGATCGTCTCGCCCAGCGCCTCGCGGTAGCGCAGGAAGGCTGAGCGGGCGAGCACGTCGACCTGCGCGCCGGCGTCGTTGATGTAATATTCCTTGGTCACCTCATAGCCGGCGAAGTCCATGAGGTTGGCCAGCGCATCGCCCACCACCGCACCGCGACAGTGGCCGACATGCATCGGCCCCGTCGGGTTGGCCGAGACATATTCGACGTTCACCTTGCGCCCGCCGCCGAATTTCGAGCGGCCGTAGTCGGCCGCCTGCGCGAGGATACCGGTCAGGTGGTGCTGCCAGAAACCGTCGGTAAGGCGCAGGTTGACGAAGCCCGGCCCCGCCACTTCGGCGCTGGCGACATCGGCATCCCGGGAGAGCGCCGCCACGAGGCGTTCTGCCAGCGCGCGCGGATTCTGGCCGGCCGGCTTGGCCAGGACCATGGCCGCATTGGTGGCCAGATCGCCGTGGCTGGCATCGCGTGGCGGCTCGACGGCGATGCGCGACAGATCGAGCGCGGCCCCGTTCTTGTCTTTCAGATCAAGCGCTTCTACGGCTTTGATGATCCGCGCGGTGAAGTCGGCGAAGATGTTCATTCCAAATCTCGTGAGCTAACAGGCCTCGTTTGGCCAAGACTGCCAACAGTATGAACGTCATCCCGGAAGCCAAGTCGAGCGGAGCGAGAATGGCTATCCGGGATCCATTCCATAACCTGCAATCGTTCCGGCATGGATCCCGGACAATTGACCTGCGCTTCGCTCCGGTCACTTTCCGGGATGACGGCGCCTGCTCGACAGCCGCAGCAAAATCGGCTTCGCCCTAGCTCAAATCCGGCGTGTGGTCAAACAGGCGCCGGTGCTCCTTGAGTGCATAGGTGTCGGTCATGCCGGCGAGGAAATCGGCCACATGGCGCGCCTTGACGCGGTCTTCCGCACGGTCGAGCCCCTCACGCCAGCCCTCGGGCATGGCGCGGGGATCGGCAAAATAGGCATCGAACAGGTCGGCGACGATCCTCTCGGCCTCGGCGCGCACGCGCATGACTTCCGGGTGCCGGTAAAGGTGCTTGTAGAGGAACGCCTTCAGCTCCTTCTCCTCGGCGGCCACTTCCGAAGTGAAGGTGACGATGGTTTCGCCAGCCGCGCGCACCGCCTCGGCGCTGACGGGCCGCAGCCGGGCAAGGTTCGCGCCGGCGGCCGAAATCACGTCCTCGACCATCATGGTGATCTGGCGTCGCATCAGCTCATGACCGATGCGCACGTCGTCGAGCGCAGGATAGCGCTCGCGCACGGCACACAGGATCTTTCCCGGCAGTGCAAGGTCTTCCAGCATGTCGAGTTCAAGCAGGCCGGCGCGCAGGCCGTCGTCTATGTCATGGGTGTTGTAGGCGATGTCGTCGGCAATCGCCGCGCACTGGGCCTCGATGCCGGCATGGCGGTCCAGTTCCAGGTCGTGCAATTCGTTGTACGACCGGATGGTGGCCGGCAGCGGCCCGGCCAGCGCCTCGCCCTTCGCATCGACCAGCGGCCCATTGTGCTTGACCAGGCCTTCCAGCGTCTCCCAGCTCAGGTTGAGGCCGTCGAACTCGGCATAGCGGCGCTCCAGCCGGGTGACGATGCGCAACGACTGGGCGTTGTGGTCGAAACCGCCCCAGGCCGCCATCTTCTCGTTCAGCGCATCCTCGCCGGTATGGCCGAACGGCGTGTGGCCGAAATCGTGCACCAGCGCCACCGCCTCGGCGAGGTCCTCGTCACCCCGCAGCGCGCGCGCCAGCGCGCGGGCGATCTGCGCCACCTCGATCGAATGGGTGAGACGGGTGCGGTAGTGGTCGCCCTCGTGGGCGATGAACACCTGCGTCTTGTGCTTGAGGCGGCGGAAGGCGGTCGAATGGATGATGCGGTCGCGGTCGCGCTGGAACGGCGTGCGCGTCGGGCTTTCCGGCTCCGGGAACAGACGCCCGCGCGTGCGGGCCGGGTCCGTGGCGTAGGGCGCGCGCGGCCGGTAGCCGAAACCGATATTGCCGAGCCGGGCGGTTCCGGCCTGTCCTTCGTCCATGCTTTCCCCAGTGGTCGTGCCAGCGGTCGGGTGTGGGCGCATACCCACGACCGATTGTTGACTTGCTGGCGTGACGTACATACCTATCATGCGAAATCAAAAGCAAGGTGACGCCATGAGCGCGAACGCCGCAACCGCCATCAATGTCGAAGTGACCGAAGCCGCCGCAAAGCGCATCGCCCGCATCGTCTCCGACGAGCCGGGGAAAACCGCCCTGCGCGTTTCCGTCGAAGGCGGTGGCTGTTCGGGCTTCTCCTACAAGTTCGATCTGGTCGAGGGGCCCGACGATGGCGACGTCGCCATCGAGAGGGACGGCGCCACGGTGCTGATCGACGACATCTCGCTGGTCTATATGGGCGGCTCCATCATCGACTTCGTCGACGACCTGATGGGCCAGTCCTTCCAGATCAGGAACCCGAATGCCGTGGCTTCCTGCGGCTGCGGCACCAGCTTCTCGATCTGACCATGCCACGCGCCGGCGCGGTCCGTCAGGTCGCGCTGTCGGCGGGGCGCGATCTCGACGCTACCCTCGCCTATTGGCACGACGTGCTGGGCTTTCAGCCCCACGCCCGCTTCGACCCGCCCGGAATAGCCTTCATCCTGGCCGGCGGGGTACGGCTGCTGTTCATGGACGGGGTGCCGCCGGGCACCGTCTATCTCGACATCGACGGATTGCTGGACTTCCACGAAAAGGCCGATGCGGCGGGCGTTCCCTTCACCGCAGCGCCTGCCCTCTCCTTCCACGACAAGGACGGCCTGTTCGGCCCTGCCGGCGACAAGGAATGGATGGCCTTCCTCAAGGACCCGGCCGGCAACACGATCGGCCTCATCGAACGCCGGCAGGATTGAAAAGGCCGCCCTGCGGCGGCCTCTCCATCATTGCTTGATCGACGACAGCTAAGCCTCGGACGACATCGCCGCCTCGCGCAGGCCGTGCGCATCCCCGGTGGCGCCATTGAAGACCAGATTGAGCAGCACGGCGGCAATCGACGCCAGCAGGATGCCGGAATCGACCAGCGGGCCGATAGCCTTGGGCAGCCAGATGTGGAAATCGGGCGCCACCACCGGGATCATGCCGAAGCCGAGCGCAATCGCCACGATGAACAGGTTGTTGCGGTTGCCCTTGAAGTCGACGGCAGACAGGATGCGGATGCCGGTGGCCGCAACCATACCGAACATGACGATGCCGGCGCCGCCAAGCACGACGGTCGGCACGGCTTCCACCAGCGCGCCCATTTTCGGGATCAGCCCCAGCACCACCATGATGACGCCGCCGGCGACGCAGACGAAACGGCTGCGAATGCCGGTGACGCCCACCAGCCCGACATTCTGCGAGAAGCTGGTATAGGGGAAGGTGTTGAAGACGCCGCCCAGCACGGTGCCGAGGCCGTCCATGCGCAGCCCCGCGGACAGCGATTCGGGCGTGATCTTCTTGCCTGTCATTTCGCCCAGGGCCAGGAACATGCCCGTGGATTCGATCAGCACCACGATCATCACCAGCACCATGGTGAGGATGAGAACCGGGTCGAAGATCGGCATGCCGAAATGGAAGGGCATGATGGGCGCGAACCAGGCGGCGTTGGCCACCTTCTCGAAATGCATCATGCCGAGCAGGCCGGCGATGATGCCGCCGGCGATGATGCCGATCAGCACCGCCACATTGGACAGGAAGCCCTTGCCGAACCGCGCCACGCTGACGACGATGGCAAGCACCACCAGCGACAGGACGATGTTGGACACCGGGGCGTAGGCCGCGTTCGGCACGGTAGGGGCAAGCGCCAGCCCCGCGGGAACGGCCGGGACGGCCCCGCCCTCCGCGCCGGCCGCATCGGCGACAGCCTTCAGCCATGCGGCATGCTCGGGATTGACGAGCTTCGGAGCGGTCGGCCCCACCGGCATGCCGAAGATCCAGTTGATGCCGATCTTCATGATCGACACGCCAATGACGAGGATGATGGTGCCCGTGACCACCGGCGGGAACAGCCGCAGCATGCGGCTGACGAACGGTGCGATGAGGATTGTTATGATGCCCGCGCCGATGATGGCGCCGAAGATCATGCGCGCGCCCTCCTGGCCCGGATTGGCGACCGCCATGGAAACCATCGGGCCGACGGCGGCGAAGGTCACGCCCATCATGACCGGCAGCTTGATGCCGAACCACGGCGTGGCGCCGAACGATTGCAGGATCGAGACGATACCGCAGACGAAGAGGTCGGCCGAGATCAGGAATGCGACGTCCGCAGGCTCCAGTTGCAGCGCCCTGCCCACGATCAGGGGCACCGCGATGGCGCCGGCATACATGACGAGCACATGCTGGAGACCGAGCGTGAACAGGCGCGGCGCCGGCAGCATCTCGTCGACGGGATGCGTCGATGCTGTTGACATGTTGTCCTCCCTTTGCGCAACAGTCCGGAAGCGGGTTCCATAGACTGCCGCGATGGTGCAGGATCGCAACGATCGGGCAAAGAGACCATCAAGAACTGTTTGAAATAATCGCGAGAATTTCATGAAGATCGCCACCTGGAACATCAACGGCGTGCGCGCCCGCATCGGCAATCTCACCCATTGGCTGCGGGAGAGCGCGCCGGACATCGTGTGCCTTCAGGAGATCAAGACCGTCGACGACCAGTTCCCCAAGGCCGAGATCGAGGCGCTCGGCTATAACGTCGAAACCCATGGCCAGAAAGGCTTCAACGGCGTGGCGCTGCTTTCCAGGCTGCCGTTCGACGAGGTCAATCGCGGCCTGCCGGGCGACGATGCGGACGAGCAGGCCCGCTTCATCGAAGGCGTGTTCTCGACGCCGAAGGGGGCGCTGCGCGTCGTCTCGCTTTACCTGCCCAACGGCAACCTGATCGATGATCCGGTGAAGTTTCCCTACAAGCTTTCATGGATGGACCGGCTGGAAGCCTGGGCGCGCGAGCGACTGGCGCTTGAGGAGGCGCTGGTGCTGGCCGGCGACTACAACGTGATTCCAGAGCCCATCGACGCAAAGAACCCCCAGGCCTGGGTGAACGACGCCCTGTTCCAGCCGCAGACCCGGCAGGCCTTCCGGCGGCTGAAGAACCTCGGCTTCACCGAGGCGGTCCGCGCCGTCACCGACAAGGCGGACGTCTATACGTTCTGGGATTATCAGGGCGGCGCCTGGCAGAAGAACAACGGCATCCGCATCGACCATTTGCTGCTGTCGCCCGAAGCCGCCGACAGGCTGGGCTCGGCCTCGATCGAGAAGCACGTGCGGTCGTGGGAAAAGCCGTCCGATCACGTGCCGGTTGCGGTCGAACTGGAGCTTGAGGCGGCGTAACCCGCGTCAACGCGGCTTGCCGGCTGGATTTCAACCCGGCAGGAATGACGGCAGCATAGAGCAGAAAGCTACTGGTTGATGCCCTTGGCCAGCATGTCGTCGGCCAGCGCTATGGCGGTGCGGCGGTCAGCCTCGGCCGCCAGCGCGAAGGCTTCTTCCTGCATGCCGCGTATCCAGCCCTGGTCGGGCGGCTGCGCACGTTCCAGCGCGGCGGTCATCATGGCAAGGCCACGCACCACCTTGCCGCTGTGGAACAAAAGGTTGCCGAGCGTCGCCTGCGCGCCGGCATGGCCCTTCTCCGCTGCGAGTTGCAGCCAGCGGCCGGCCTGCTTGGCACTGGCCTTCATGCCGCCCTCGCCGGTCAGGAACATCTTGCCCATTTCATACTGGGCGTTCGGATTGCGGTAGTTGGCGGCGGCCCGCATGAAATATTCCTGCGCGGCCACCGGATCGGGCTGCACGGGCGTGCCGGGTATGCCCGTCTTCAGATAGTCGCCCAGCGCCACCAGCGCATCGGACACGTAGCTCTCTTCCGGAGAGCCCGGTTCGACATCCTGCGCCGCGATCTCGCTGAAGAACTTGTAGGCCTCGTAGTCGTTGCGGGTGACGCCGTCGCCCTCGGCATACATGCGCGCCAGTTTCCAGGTGGCGCCGATCTGGCCGTTCTCGGCCGCATAGCGATAGGCTTCGACAGCCTGCTCCTTGTGTCCGCTCTGATAAGCGGAAAAGCCGAAGCGGAACACAGCGAAGGGGTTGGATTTCGGCTTCACGCCGGTCTTGTCGTCAAAGACATTGTCATCGAAGGCAAGGGCGCGGTCCGTCGCCGACAAGGCCGCACAGGCCATCACCGCCCAGACGAGACAGGAGCGCAGCCGCCGCGCCATATTTCCCGAGGAGCCGGCCGCGCCTTGCGCCGAGAACGGGCGCGCACGAACGGTCCCTTCCCTTGCGGGAAGCACCATAGAACCTGAGCGGGAAATAGCCGGGACTTCCATACTCTTCCTTGCGCCTGCCACACCGCCGGCACACACTCTTCGATCGCGCATGACGACAAGGTGCAGCCGATATTCCAGCGGACCCCGTTCTTATGTCTTGCCGCTTTTGCCGGGGCCCTAATGAAGTGCTCCGGGTTTATGGCGGGAAGTAGGCGGTTCTCGCTGCGGCAGGCCTAGCACAGGGGAAGTTGAACGACTGTTGCAGATTCACCACAAACTCGACACGTCCCTAATCCTTGGTGAAGAGCGGGGGCATGCCGGAGTTGTGAAACAGAATCCGGAAAGGCGCTTAAGCGATTGAAGACAAAAGAAAAGCCCGGCGATTGCCGGGCTTGAAATTCTGGTCTTGCCTTCTACCACTTCGTTTTGAACGAAACCTGACCGGCATAAGAAACGTCACCATCAACTGTATAGCCGAATGAATGTCCAGGACCCACGCCGCCGCTTCCGAGAGCAGCTTGGGGCACGGTCCTTCCTGTCAGATAGCTTACGGCCCCGCCAAAGCGAAGCTCACCGCCCAGCACATCGGTCAGGGAAACACCGCCAGCCAGGATGTACGTATCGGTCAGCGCATCTTCGGTCGTGGAAACCCCACGGTCCCATGTCAGGCTGACGAAACCCGAAATGCTGTCGGTGAATTTGTGGCCAATGCCGCCCGTAACGGTCCAACCATCGCGAAAGAAGTATTCCTTGCGATTGTCCCCTCCACCAACAGTCGGAGGAGCAACAATTGTGTAGTCGAGGGTTTGCAGCACGCTCCAGTCCGTCCACTTGACGGACGCGAATGCCAGCCAACCCGGCGCAATGCCGGTCTGAACCTTCAGCTCCAGACTTTGGGGCAATGTTCCGGTGCCGAACGTGTCAAACGTGACTGGGAATGCGGCCGAGGACCATGTACCGTCCGGCTTGTGCTTGACCTCGGAGCGGTACAGGACCTGAGCGCGCAACGCATACTCCGGGATTTCATAGGCTGCACCAATACGATAGCCTGCCCTATAGTCGTCCTTGAAACCAAGCGTTGCCGGAGCAGCACCTCCTAGAAGAACTGTCTCCGAATAGGTGAAGTCTTCGGCAAACACGCCCCCCAAAACCCACAAATTACCGGGACCCACATTGAACTTGTAGCCGCAAGTCAGACCAAATTCGTTGGTCGAGAATTTTGTGGCCATGGTTCCTTTGCGACCGGCAGTAAAAGTAAGCTCCGCCTGTATGGCTTGAGGTCCATAGACGGAAGAAGCTCCGAACGGCGTCGTGTAGGTGCCAGCGCACGACATATCGTCCGTGATATTGAACTTGATGGCAGCGGACGGGATAACATAGTGCTCGGTGTATTTTCCGTCCGTTCCCTTTACCGAGACACCCGGAGCAATGTTAACGGTATCATAGCCGCGCTGCGGAGCCACGAAGGTCGCTCCTGTGCGCATGTTGAAGTTGCCCTGCTCGAACAGGATATCCGTGTCCGCCGTGCCGCGCGAGAACCCGCCGGCCTGCGCCGCGGCCGTGCCAAGAAGAGAAAGCGCGGTTGCTGCCGCAAGCGCCGCCAAACCCTTTTTATTCATGAATTCCTCTCCCCGAAAATTCGTGGTTGCTAGCTAGAACCAATTCGAAGTGGCGATGCAACATCGATGTTCATGGCGTACAAGTACGGCTTTTCGACACGATCCCGAACAGACTTAACGACATCTTCGAGAACGGCCGAAACTGGCCAATTTTGGCCCCGCCAATCTTAAATTCCGGATAAATCCGACCGTCCAAAGGGAAAAACGCCCCCTTTTCGACCCGGATTTGCCCGATTGTTACATTCCGGCAACAACGGGTCCAAATCTTCCGTTTACGTCAATTCTTACGTTACGGGAGACAGCCACAAAGCAGGATGACGGTGCGTGAGGCAGCGCATCCCTGCGTGCCCGAATTGCCCGGCGAAAAACGATGCGGCCCGAGGACGATCCAGTCCTCAGGCCGCATTCATTTCCGGTAAAAGTCGCTGGAGCAGCGGGCGTTCTGACGAACGCTGCTCCAGCTTGGTTTCCTTGGCCGCATTTATGCAACGCCAGACGATTCCGTCCGGCTGCAAAATGCTCTATCCGGCGGAACGCACCCGTTCGAGCGCCACGCCAAGCCGTTGCTGGGTTTCCTCGAACTCGGCCAGTTTCTCGCGCTCGGCCGTCACAACCTCTTCCGGCGCGTTGGCGACGAACTTTTCGTTCGACAGCTTCTTGGCCAGGCGCGCGATCTCCTGCGTCACCTTGGCGACCTCCTTCTGGAGGCGGGCGGCCTCGGCCTTGAGGTCGACCAGTTCGCCCAGCGGCAGGCAGACCGTAGCCTCGCCCAGCACCATCTGAGCGGAGCCCTTCGGGGCCGCATCGGCCAGCGAGATGTCGCCGACGCGGGCCAGCCGGCGGATGGCCGTCTCATGGCGGGCCAGCCGCTCACGCGTGGTCTCGTTGGCGTCCACCACGACCAGCGGCGCGATCGCCGCCGGCGGCACGTTCATTTCCGAACGCACCGAGCGGATGCCGGACACGAGATCGACCAGCCAGTTGATATCGGCCGCGGCCTCCGCATCCTCGAATTCAGGGGCCGGCCAGGTCGCGTGGCACAGCAGCGTCGACCGCTCACGGCCCTCGCCAGCCGTCTGCGCCCACAGCTCCTCGGTCATGAACGGCATCATCGGGTGCAGGAGCTTGTAGATCTCATCCAGCACGAAGGCGAAACAGGCACGGCTTTCGGCCTTGGCAGCCTCGTCGTCGCCCATGAACACCGGCTTCAAAAGCTCGACATACCAGTCGCAGACGAGGTTCCACACGAAGCGATAGGCCGCCCCCGCCGCCTCGTTGAAGCGATAGGTGGCGATGCCCTCGGTTACGGCGCGCGCCGCACGCGTCAGCTCGGTCAGGATCCAGCGGTTGACAGCCAGCTTGGCGTCGCCCAGCCAGAAATCGTCGTCGCGCGCCACGCCGTTCATCTGGGCGAAGCGCGTGGCGTTCCAAAGCTTGGTGCCGAAATTGCGGTAACCGGCAATGCGGGCCGGGTCGAGCTTCACGTCGCGGCCCTGGGCGGCCATGATGGCCAGCGTGAAGCGCAGCGCATCGGCGCCGTATTCGTCGATCAGTTCCAGCGGATCGATGACGTTGCCCTTGGATTTCGACATCTTGGCGCCGTGCTTGTCGCGCACCAGCGCATGCACATAGACGGTGTGGAAGGGCTCCTCGTCCATGAAGTGCAGGCCCATCATCATCATGCGAGCCACCCAGAAGAAGATGATGTCGAAGCCGGTCACCAGCACGTCGGTCTGGTAGTAGGTCTTCAGTTCGGGCGTCTGGTCCGGCCAACCGAGCGTCGAGAACGGCCACAGGGCCGAGGAGAACCACGTATCGAGAACGTCCTCGTCACGGGTGAGAATCTCGCCCGGCTCGAAATTCTCCAGCCGTTCCTCGACCCAGGCCTTCCAGGGGCCTTCCTGGGCCAGATAATACTGGACGGCGGCGTCCAACGCCTCCTGCTCCGTCTTCTCCACGAAGACATGTCCATCCGGGCCATACCAGGCCGGAATCTGATGGCCCCACCAGAGCTGGCGCGAGATCGTCCAGGGCTGGATGTTCTCCATCCAGTCGAAATAGGTCTTTTCCCAGTTCTTCGGCACGAAATTGGTGCGCCCCTCGCGCACCGAGGCGATGGCCGGCTTCGCCAGTTCGGCGGCATTCACATACCACTGGTCGGTGAGGAAGGGCTCGATCGGCACGCCGCCGCGATCGCCGTGCGGCACCGTGTGCCGGTGCGGCTCGATCCTGGCGAGGAACCCGCCCTCCTCCATGATCTTCACGATCAGCTTGCGCGCCTCGAAACGGTCGAGGCCGTGGAGCTGGTCCCACACGCCCTCGCGCGCCGGCGTCACCTCGACGCCTTCGAGGAAATCCTCATTGTCCTTGATGTTGATGGCCGCCTCGACGGTCAGCACATTGATGGCAGGCAGCTTGTGGCGCTTGCCGACCTCGAAGTCGTTGAAGTCGTGCGCAGGCGTGATCTTGACCGCGCCCGTGCCCTTCTCCGGGTCCGAATATTCGTCGGCGACGACCGGAATGGAGCGCCCGACGATCGGCAGCACGACCTTGCGCCCGACCAGCTTCCTGAAGCGCTCGTCATCCGGGTGAACGGCGACGCCGGTATCGCCCAGCATGGTCTCGGGGCGCGTGGTGGCGACGGTAACGTAGGTATCCGGATTCTCGGGATCGTAGGTGACGCCCTCGACCGGATAGCGGAAGTGCCACAGATGGCCGTCCATCTCCTTCTGCTCGACCTCGAGGTCGGAAATGGCGGTCAGCAGCGCCGGATCCCAGTTCACAAGGCGCTTGTCCTTGTAGATCAGCCCTTCCTTGTAGAGCGTGACGAAGACCTCCAGCACCGCCTTCGAGAGGCCCTCGTCCATGGTGAAGCGCTCGCGCGACCAGTCGCAGGAGGCGCCGAGGCGCTTCAACTGGTTGAAGATGGCGCCGCCGGATTCGGCCTTCCATTCCCAAACCTTGTCGATGAATTCCTCGCGGCTGAGGTCGCGGCGGTGGATCTGCTTTTCCATAAGCCGGCGCTCGACCACCATCTGCGTGGCGATGCCGGCATGATCCATGCCCGGCTGCCACAGCACGTTCTTGCCCCGCATGCGCTCGAAACGCACCAGAATGTCCTGCAGCGTGTTGTTGAGCGCATGGCCCATATGCAGGGAGCCGGTGACATTGGGCGGCGGAATGACGATGGCGAAGGCTTCCGCGCCATCCTCCGCACCGGCGCCGGCCCGGAAAGCATCCGCCTCGTCCCAGGTTTTGGCTATTCTCGGCTCGACGGTCTTCGCGTCGTAGGTTTTTTCAAGCATGGAGTGAGGTCCGGACTGTCGGGATTCGTCATCACGGTAAATCGGATGGGCCGCGCCAAGTCAACCGCGACGCCGCTCCATCGCGCTTGACCACCTGCGCCGTGATCGTCTAGCGTCCAGCCGCTGCTGTAGGGCGCATCGGCTTCGGGCCGGAGGGGCATTGCCCGCCTACGACATCTTCAACCGATATGCGCCATGCCAAACCTCGAACACGCCCGAAAGCAGGCCAAGCTTCATCTGAAGTGGCACCGTGAAGGCCATTATCCAGTGGCGGCGGCAATCCGCGCGCTGTTGCCACGCTTCCACGGCCTGAGCGACCGGCAGATCCTCGACAGCGAATTCAAGCTTGCCGACGCGCAGGAACTGGTTGCCCGCAAGGCGGGGTCCGAAAACTGGGAAGCGCTCAAAAAAGGAACCCTGACCATGAGCACCCCGATCCCCCAAGAGAAGGAGCCGCTTCTCGCCCTGGCCGAACCGCAGCTATTTGTCGCCGACATTAGCCGTGCCTGCGATTTCTACACCGGCAAGCTCGGTTCAGCATCCGCTTCACCTATGGGGAGCCGCCGTTCTATGCGCAGGTTTTCCGTGATGGCGCGCGCCTCAACCTGCGTTGTGTCGACAAGCCGGTGATGGACGGCGACCGGGTCAGGCAGGAACATCTGGTCGGGGCGACCATCGTGCTCGACCACGGCATCAAGCAACTGTTCCTGACCTATCAAGCCGCCGGCGTATCCTTCTTCCAGCCGCTCAAGACAGAAGCCTGGGGCGCACGCACCTTCATCGTCACCGATCCGGACGGAAACCTCATCTGCTTCGCGGCAGATGAAAACAGCGGCTGACGCGCGTTTCAGGCGACTCAAGGCTCGGCGATCAACGCCCGCAGAACCGGCACCAGCGCCAATGGCAGGTCCTCTGCGATCAGGCCCGGCCCGAAATGGCTGCCTGCCTCGGCATGCATCCACACCGCCGCGCAGGCCGCCTCGAAGGCCGGCATGCCCTGCGCCAGCAGTCCGGCGACAAGCCCCGCCAGCACATCGCCCGAGCCGGCGGTCGCCAGCCACGGCGCGCCGTTGGCGTTGATGGCTGCACGGCCGTCCGGCGCGGCGATCACCGTGTCCGGCCCCTTGGCAATGACGATGCCATGGCAGCGGGCCGCCGCCTTCCGCGCCCTCTCCGGCTTGGACAGGACCTCATCGGTCGCCAGATCGGGGAACAGGCGGGCGAACTCGCCGTCATGCGGGGTCAGCACCAGCGCCGGCCCATCCTTTGGAGCCGCCGCCGCAAACAACAGGTCCGGCTGCTGGCGAAAGGCCGTGAGGCCGTCGGCATCCAGCACCAGCCCTTCCACGCCGCCCTGCGCGCCCAGCACGGCCAGCGCGAAATCGCGTGCCTTTTCGCCCACCCCGAAGCCGGGGCCGAGCACCAGCGCCGACGGGCGGCGCTCGGCAAGGAAAGCCTCAAGCTCGGCCGTGTCGTCGATCTTGCGCAGCATGATCGAGGTGAGATGCGCGGCATTGACCATGAGCGCATTGGCCGGCGACAGCACGGTGACCGCCCCTGCCCCGCTGCGCGCCGCCGCAAGCGCCGACAGACGCGCGGCACCGGTAGAGGCTGGTCCGCCGGAAAAGACGCCGACATGGCCGCGCCGATATTTGTGGGTGTCGACATCCGGCACGGGCAACGCCGTCAGCCAGAGCGCCGGGCCGTTCTCGAACGTCCTGACCTGCAACCCGCCTATGACAGCATCGCCGATGCCGATATCGGCCACCACCACCTCACCGCAGTGGCCCCGCCCCGGCATCAGCAGGTGACCGGGCTTTTTGCGCGCGAAGGTGACGGTCAGTTCAGCATAAAAGGCAGGGCCTGTCGCCCGCCCGCTGTCGCCCGAGATGCCGGAAGGCAGATCGACGGCAACCACCGGCAGACCGAGCCCCGCGACGCGTTCGACCGCGCGCGCGGCCTCTCCGTCCAGCGGTTTGGACAGGCCTGCCCCGTAAAGCGCATCGACCACGATCGAACCGGGAGCAGCCGAAAAATCGGCCAGCGGCAGCGGCTCCAGCGGACATTCGGCGGCGGCAATGGCCGCGTCGCTTCCCGCCCGGGGTGGACCGGACGCCCAGAGCGACACCGCCGCGCCGCTTTCGGCCAGCAACCGCGCGACGACATAGCCGTCGCCGCCATTGTTGCCGGGCCCGCACAGCACGTGCACCGGCCCGGCCGCCGGGTAGCGCGCAAGCACCTCCCGCGCGATGGCCGCGCCGGCATTATGCATCAGCCCGATGCCGTCGAAGGGGCCGGCCTCGATCGCCCTTTTGTCGGCCTCCCCCATTTCGGCGGGCGAAAGGAGTTCTATGCGCATCGGGTGATTTTCTCCCAGATTTCGACGTTCAGCGCGAGCGCATACAGCATAAAGCATAAACGCAACCCGGGACGATGGGTGCGCAGGTGCAGAGCTGCGCGCAAAATAACCAGGCTGCCTAAATTTTATGCAAGGACTGGCTGGACATTGCCGCCGGCCTGCCTTCCACTGGCTGCCGCCTGACCTTGCCACCCCTGTCGCACTGGCGGAAATCACGATGAGTCCCGCTCCCTGTCGGAATTGGCACGGATCATGCTTGATGTTGCGCGAGCGGGGTTTCGCGCCCCTTTGCATTGGAGGTCCAGTTCATGAAGAAGATCGAAGCGATCATAAAGCCGTTCAAGCTCGACGAGGTGAAGGAGGCCCTTCAGGAAGCCGGCCTGCAAGGCATCACCGTCATCGAGGCCAAGGGCTTCGGTCGCCAGAAAGGCCACACCGAGCTTTACCGGGGCGCCGAATATGTCGTCGACTTCCTGCCCAAGGTGAAGATCGAGCTCGTGCTGGGCGACGACGCGGTGGAAACCGCGGTCGAGGCGATCCGCAAGGCCGCCCAGACCGGGCGCATCGGCGACGGCAAGATCTTCGTCTCCAATATCGAGGAAGTCGTCCGCATCCGCACCGGCGAGACCGGCACCGACGCCATCTGATTTCTCCCTCCAATCCTTCTCTCCCAAACGCAAGGAAAGCCTGAAAATGACCACAGCCGCCGACATCATGAGGCAGATCAAGGACAACGACGTGAAGTTCGTCGATCTGCGCTTCACCGATCCGAAGGGCAAGCTGCAGCACGTGACCATGGACATCGCCGAGGTCGAGGAAGACATGTTCGCCGACGGTGTCATGTTCGACGGCTCGTCCATCGCCGGCTGGAAGGCGATCAACGAGTCCGACATGGTGCTGATGCCCGATCCGGAGACGGTGCACATGGACCCGTTCTTCGCCCAGTCGACCATGGTCATCCTGTGCGACATCCTCGATCCGGTGTCCGGCGAATCCTACAATCGCGACCCGCGCGGCATCGCCAAGAAGGCCGAGGCCTACATGAAGGCCGAAGGCATCGGCGACACCATCTATGTCGGTCCGGAAGCCGAGTTCTTCGTTTTCGACGACGTCAAGTACAAGGCCGATCCCTACAACACCGGTTTCAAGCTCGACTCGACCGAACTGCCGTCCAACGACGACACCGACTACGAGACCGGCAATCTCGGCCACCGTCCGCGCGTCAAGGGCGGCTACTTCCCCGTGCCGCCGATCGATTCGTGCCAGGACATGCGCTCCGAGATGCTCACCGTGCTCACCGAAATGGGTGTGCGCGTCGAAAAGCACCACCATGAGGTGGCCGCGGCCCAGCACGAGCTCGGCATCAAGTTCGACACGCTGGTACGCAACGCCGACAAGATGCTGATCTACAAGTATGTCGTGCATCAGGTCGCCAATGCCTACGGCAAGACGGCCACCTTCATGCCGAAGCCGATCTTCGGCGACAACGGCTCGGGCATGCACGTCCACATGTCGATCTGGAAGGACGGCAAGCCGACCTTCGCCGGCAATGAATATGCCGGCCTGTCGGAGAGCTGCCTCTACTTCATCGGCGGCGTCATCAAGCACGCCAAGGCCATCAACGCCTTCACCAATCCGCTGACCAATTCCTACAAGCGGCTGGTGCCGGGCTACGAGGCACCGGTGCTGCTGGCCTATTCGGCCCGCAACCGCTCGGCTTCCTGCCGCATCCCGTTCGGCTCCTCGCCGAAGTCGAAGCGCCTGGAGGTCCGCTTCCCCGATCCGGGCGCGAACCCCTACCTCGCCTTCGCCGCGCTGCTGATGGCCGGTCTCGACGGCATCAAGAACAAGATCCATCCCGGCCAGCCGATGGACAAGGACCTGTACGACCTGCCGCCGAAGGAACTGAAGAAGATCCCGACCGTCTCGGGCTCGCTGCGCGAGGCGCTGCAGAACCTCGACAAGGACCGCGCCTTCCTGAAGGCCGGCGGCGTGTTCGACGACGACCAGATCGATTCCTTCATCGAACTGAAGATGGCCGAGGTGATGCGTTTCGAGATGACGCCGCATCCGATCGAGTACGATATGTACTACTCGGTGTGAGCGATCGGAACCGACTCCAGGCAAGGCCCCGCACGATGTGCGGGGCTTTTTTCCAGCCTTCGCGCCCGTTCCTGCCGCCACCGGCCATTCTTTTTTCGATTGCAGCCATCATCCGCAGATTGTTTGTCGGATATGTCTTGGCATTCGCGGCAGGATCGACTAGATGAGCCCCGCGCCTGCTGCTTTGCGGCGGCACGGCGTACAGGCAACCTTTGGTCAGGGATGCCGAAACGGCCTGGCCGTTGTTCGATGGGAAGTGTGCACTCCCGACCAGCACGGCGAAACCGGCCGATGCCTGCACACAAGACGGAGAGGTGGCCGAGTGGTTGAAGGCGCACGCCTGGAACGCGTGTATAGGGGCAACTCTATCGAGGGTTCGAATCCCTCTCTCTCCGCCATATACATTTGATTTCATTTACTTTTTCCGCCTTCGCCAAAGCTGCCGCACTGGCAAACCCAATGACCCCCTCAATTCCAACACAATCGGCATCTACAAAGGCGAACATCAGCCGGCTGCGGCTTGGAACGTCCTGCGAGATGCGTGGTGAGGTTCGGGCAAGCGGTTGCTGTATTTGATCCGATCGAACCGCGTTGACCATGAATGTACCGGCAGCGCGTTGACATCTCGGAAGTCGAAGGAAAGCGGGCTCAAGCCCGCTTTTTTGTTGGCTGCCCTGCGAAAGCGGAACTCCTTGGCCGATTTCGAGTTTTGCGGTGAAAGGAGAGCCAGTATGATTCGACTGCTTACACTCGCCGGCCTCGCGTGGCTGGCCTGCCGTGTCTTCCAGGAAAACACCCACCGTGAGCCAGCGGCTCTCATCCCCTCCCCGGGCCGCATGCGGCGCCAGGTCGCTGCGGCCAAGCTGCGGTCCGCCGCCGAGGGTCGGTAAAGTCAACCTTCCGGTCCATCATCAGATACATCAAGAACACAACCAGTGATTGCGTAAATCACTGGAACAATTCATTGAATCTCGCGTTGCCTAAAACCACCCCGCTGCAGGGCCTGCCGACGAGATGAAATGGAGCCGGAAATGGTTGACAGCACCGAAGAGATGAGCGGCGCCGAAATGGAGCAGATAAAGATCATATTCAATACGCTTTATCTGTGCATAGGCTATGCACTCAGGCATGTGGAGAACCGCGAGGGCGCCGAGGCTGCTTCCGATCTGAAAAACAACATGCTGGAGTCGCTTAAGAGCGGCGACATCAACATGGCTCTGCTGGAAGAAACAAAGACTTTCGATCTGGTCGTTTCCAAGATCGAAGAACTGACCTGGGCCGACGCCTAGGTGACGATCCCGCGTCCGGGCCCTGCTTCTTTCAATGCGGCGCGCTCATCGCTCCGGGCCGGCCGGTCCAGCTCACGCCTGAAAAATCCCTCGCCCACGCTGGCCTTGGCCGTCGAATCTGTCGTCGGTTGGATGCCTTGCCAATGTTCTTGTTTTGTTCTATAATTTGTCGCTATGCAAATGGCATTCGACTTCGGTGCTGTCGGGGATATGACGTGGATACGGGACCGGCTGAGGGCCCGCTTCGGCTCTCCCGCCCCGATCCCGGCCAGAGCCCCTATCGACCAACTCGTCAGATCATCGATCAGCGGGCGGACGTATGACCATATATCGTGGGGTGCCTATCGGCGGCTCGTCGAAACCTATCCCGCATGGTCCGGGCTCGCGAGGGCAACACGCGGCGACATCGAGACAACCATTGGCGATGTGACGTTTCCAGACGTCAAGGCCCGGCAGCTTCATGCCACGATCAACATCATAGCCGCGAGTCAGCCGGATTTCGACCTGACGTTCCTCGGCAAGCTGGACGTCGAAACTGCGCTTGCGTGGCTCGAGCGTTTGCCGGGTGTCGGGCGCAAGGTCTCGGCATCCACGCTCAATTTCAGCACATTGCAAATGCCGGCGTTCGTCGTCGACTCCCACGTTTTAAAGGTAATGGGCCGGTTCGGGTTCGTTCGATCCAAGCCGGAGACGAAAACCACCTACGAGGTGGCGATGGCGATCATGAGCGACTGGAGCGCCGGCGACCTGGTGGAACTCCACATATTGATGAAACATCTGGGCCAGACCCTCTGTCATAAGCATCGCCCGTGCTGTCGGGATTGCCCGATCAACGAGCGATGCCACGCGTCTCCTGTGCGTTCGCAACGTCACGACCTCCATTGAGGTACGGCCATCCTGCTGGTCCATGGCAGCCGGCGCGAAACCGCGAAGGAGCCGCCGACTATTTCTTCGCCCGTCTGGCCTGATTGAACTTCACCGCCGCGCGAACGAGGTCCTGAAGCGCGGTTTCGTCGATCTCATCGCCTTCGAAAAGATCGATGGCCCGCCATACCTTGCCGCCCAGGCCGGCATTGAAGAGGCCCTTTGGGTCAGGCAGGCTGGCCCCATGCGCGAAGGTCAGCTTCACCTTGTCCTTGTGGGCGTTGCCGACCAGAAGATTGCCGTCGCGGGACCATACCGGGCTGCCCTTCCACTTCCATTCCTCGACAATGCCGGGATTGGCACCCAGAATGGCCTTGCGCACCGTGGCCAGCGTCGTGCCGCGCCAATCCTGCAGGCCGGCGATCAATTGGTCGATCTGCTCGGATGCATTCATCACGTCCTGTCCATCATTCGGGCTTCGCTTTGAAGTTCGGCGCAACCTCGCGCCGGCCCGGATCATAGAGCCGATAGTCCGGCAGGTCAGGCGTGAATTTTCGGCTTCGATATTCCTCTCCCGTCAGATTGCCAGATATTCGTTGCGAAGCTCCTCGCTTTCGAGAAGCTCCCTGGCCGCGCCGGCAAAGACCAGCTCGCCGGTATCGAGGATGACGGCGCGGTCGGCCAGCCGCAGCGCCGCGACCGCGTTCTGCTCGACGATGATGGTGGTGATGCCGCGCTCCTTGATGCCGTAGACGATGCGCTCGATCTCCTGCACGATGACCGGCGCCAGTCCCTCATAGGGCTCGTCCAGCAGGAGAAGCTTCACCTCCCGCGCCAGCGCGCGGGCCACGGCCAGCATCTGCTGCTCGCCGCCGGACAGGGTGACGGCCTCCTGCCTGCGCCGCTCCGCCAGCCGCGGGAAATGCTCGTAAAGCTCCTCCACCGACATGCCGTGCCCCGGCGCCACCTGTGCCAGTATGAGGTTTTCCTCCACGGTCATGCCGGGGATGATGCGCCGGTCCTCCGGCACGAGCTGGATGCCGGCGCGCGAGGCCTGCCAGGACTTCATGGCGTGGAGCGGCTGGCCCTCCAGCCATATTTCGCCCGAACGCAATTGCGGATCGTCCATGCGGGCGATGGTGCGCAAGGTGGAGGTCTTGCCGGCGCCGTTGCGGCCGAGGAGTGCCAGGATCTCGCCCTTCTTCACGTCGAGCGTGACGCCCTGTACGATATAGCTTTCGCCATAATAGGCATGGATGTCCCGCACGGCGAAGAAAGCCTTGGACGGATCGGCCTCGGTGGCGGCCGAAATCGCTTCCCGTTTCATGGTCATGACGTTCATTGCACGCTCCCGCCGAGATAGGCTTCCTGCACGCGCGGGTCTTCCTTGATCTCCTGCGGAAGGCCCGACGCGATGATGCGCCCCTGCGCCAGAACCGAAATGCGGTCGGCCAGCGAAAAGACGACATGCATGTCGTGCTCAATGATGACCTTGGTCATGCCGCTGGACTTGATCTTGCGCAGCAGTTCGATCGTGCTGTTGGTGTCGTGCCGGCTCATGCCGGCCGTCGGCTCGTCGAGCAACAGGAGGCGCGGGCGCTGGATGAGGCACATTGCCAGTTCCAGCCGCCGCTTGTCGCCGCGCGACAGGGCGCCGGCATGGTCCTCGCGGCGGCCGTGCAGGCCGATGTCGTTGAGGATGTCCTCGGCCTCCTCCCGGATCCCGCGCTCGGACTCGACGCTGCGCAGCATGTTGATGCGGAAGGCCCCGTCACGCCGGGCAAAGGCCGGCGCCATGACGTTGTGCAGCACCGGCAGGTCGGGGAAGATTTCCGGCGTCTGGAACACCCGCGAGATGCCGAGCTGGTTGATCTCGTAGGGTGCCTTGCCGGTCAGCACGGTGCCGTCGAACACGACCGCGCCGCTCGACGGCGGAATGCGGCCGATGATGACGTTGAGCAGCGTCGACTTGCCGGCCCCGTTGGGTCCGATGATGGCATGCGTCTTGCCCTCCTCGACCTGAAGGTCGATGTCGGACAGGGCGCGCAGGCCGCCGAAGTTCTTGTGAACGTCGGCCGCGTGCAGGATGATGTTGGAGGGTGTGTGGTTCATCGCGCCTTCCTCCTATTCCGCCGGCTGGGTCGAGCCGACGCCGTCGCGTGCGTCTTTTCGTCGTTTCAGGCGCGCCACGAAGCGATTGAAGCCTTCGACCAGGCCGCCCGGCAGGAAGACCACGATCAGCACGAACATCAGGCCGAGCGTCAGGTGCCAGCCCTCGCCTACGAATTTCGACAGTACCGTCACCACGAAGCCCTGCACGCCGTCGGGCAGGAAGGAGAAGAAGTTGTTGAGCATGTTGGTGTTGATGGCCGAGAAGATGTTCTCGAAATATTTGATCAGCCAGGCACCGATGACCGGTCCGAACAGGGTTCCGACGCCGCCCAATATGGTCATCAGCACGACATTGCCGGACTCCGTCCACTTCATGCGCTCGGCCCCCGCCAGCGGGTCGGTGATCGACAGAAGGGCGCCGGCCAGCCCGGCGAACATGCCCGAGATGACGAAGGCCGCCAGCGTATAGGGCCGGGTGTTGAAACCGGTATAGTTCATGCGCGTCTGGTTCGACTTGATGCCGCGCAGCGCCATGCCGAAGGGCGAGGCGAAGATCTTCTGCGACACGTAGAAGGCGAGGATCAGCACCACGGCGCACAGATAGAAGCCCATGTAGCCGCTGACCGAACTGCCGAGCAGCGTGGGCTGCGGCAGGCCGGCGATATTGGCCTGCGCCCCGAAAATGGCGTCGATGTAGCGCGGATCGTTGCGCGCCAGCAGCAGGCCGGTCTCGCCATTGGTGATGGGCGTCAGCACCGAATAGGCCAGGCTGTAGCTCATCTGGGCGAAAGCGAGGGTGAGGATGGAGAAATAGATGCCGGTGCGGCGCAGGCTGAAATAGCCGATCAGCAGCGCGAACAGGCCGCTGACGATGACTGCGAAGACCATGGCCGGCATGATGTCCATGGTCAGCAGCTTGAACGACCACACCGTGGTGTAGGAGCCGACGCCGAGGAAGGCGGCATGGCCGAAGGACAGGTAGCCGGTGAGGCCGAACAGGATGTTGAAGCCGATGGCGAAGATCGCATAGATCGCGAACTTCTGCATGAGGCCGGGATAGGCGGCGCCGAAGGGCGCCAGCCAGATCGGCATGGCCAGCACCACGGCAGCGAAGACTGCCAGTGCTGCGAGGTCCTTGCGAGAAAGCGAGAACATGGCGGATCAGCTCTCCATGATTCCGCGCCGTCCCATCAGGCCGCGCGGGCGCACGAGCAGGATGACGACTGCGACGAGGTAGATGATGACCTGGTCGATGCCGGGAATGAGGGATTTCACCTCGGTCATCGATGCGAAGGATTGCAGGATGCCGAGCAGGAAGCCGGCGGCCACCGCCCCGGGCAGCGAGCCCATGCCGCCGACCACGACGACGACGAAGCTCAGCACCAGGAAATCCATGCCAAGATGGTAGTTGGGCGCCAGAAGCGGCGTGTACATGACGCCGGCCACGCCCGCCACCACGGCCGCCAGGCCGAAGACGATGGTGAAGCGGCGGTCGATGTCGATGCCCATCAGCCCGACGGTCTCGCGGTCGGACATGCCGGCGCGCACCACCATGCCGAAGGTGGTGAATTGCAGGAAGGCGAAGACGCCGCCGATGACCAGCGCCGAGAACAGCAGATAGATCATACGCCACCACGGATAGGTCAGCACATGCGGCGCCATGCCGAACCAGGCGCCGATGTCGGCCGCGCCGCGCAGGTCGCTCGGGATCGGCTGCGGGACGGGATTGGCGCCGAAGAAGCTCTTGACGATCTCCTGCAGGACGATGGCCAGGCCGAAGGTGACGAGGATCTGCTCGGCGTGGGTGCGCTTGTAGAAATGCTTGATGATGCCGCGTTCCATGGCGATGCCGATGAACAGCATCACCGGGATGGCGAGCAGGATCGAGATCGGCACCGAATAGTCGACCAGAACGGCACCGAAATCGCCGAACCAGTTCTGCACCAGCGGCGTGCGCACCTCCACCGGCGCGCCCCACGGCGACAGCTTTTCCGGATCGATGGTCACCGTTTCCAGGGTGATGAGATAGCGGAAGGTGACGGCGCAGAAGCAGCCGAGCATGAACAGCGCGCCATGGGCGAAATTCACGACGCCAAGCGTGCCGAAAACCAGTGTGAGGCCAAGGGCGATCAGCGCATAGGCGCCGCCCTTGTCCAGCCCGTTGAGCAACTGGGCCAAGAACACGTTCATCTAAGTAATCCTTCGGTGCGAGACGGTGCGCATTGCGAACGCCCGGGAGGAGGACGGCGCGGTCCCACGCCCCGCCGGCATGATGCAGGCGGGGCATGGGCCGGTATCGCCGTCAGCACTCGTTGGGTTCGTAAGGGCCCAGTTCCCCGCCGAAGACCGAGGCCTCGTAGGTGACGTCCTCGCGCGTCGTCTTGCCGATCACGTTGAGCACGTCGAACCGGCTCGACGGGTTCTCGTTGCCGCGCACGACCAGAACTTCCTTGAAGCACTGGTGGTCGGTGTCACGATAAAGCGTCGGCCCGTTGCCCATGCCGTCGAACTCGAAGCCTTCGAGCGCCTTGATGACTTCCGGCGGGTAGAAGGTGCCGGCCCGCTCCACCGCGTCGGCATAGAGAATGGCCTGCACATAGCCGGTGTGGGCCGACTGCGACGGCGGCGCGCCATAGGCCTCGCCATAGGATTTGGTGAAGGCCTTGGTGCCCTCGTCATCCAACGACCATTGCCAGTTGGATGTGCCGATGATGCCCTTCACCGCCTCGCCCGCGCCAACCGCCATCAGTTCGGAGAACATCGGCACGACGATCTCGAAATTCTTGCCGTTGGCCTGCCGGTCGCGCAGGCCGAACTGCACCGCCTGCGGCAGCGAGTTGACCATGTCATGGCCGTAGTGGTTGAGGATGAGCACGTCGGCGCCCGAATTCAGCACCGGGGTGAGGTATTGCGAATAGTCGCCGAGGCCGAGCGGGGTGCGGACCGTGGCCACCGTCTCCCAGCCGAGCGCCTCGGTGGCGTTCTTGATCGATTCCTCCTGCGTCCAGCCCCAGGTGTAGTCGGCGGTCAAATGATAGGCGCGCCGGTCGGTGCCGTATTCCTTGGCCAGGAACGGCGCGATGGCGACGCCGGACTGGTAGGCATTGAAGAAATGCCGGAAGCCGTAGCGGCGCTTGTCCTTGCCGGTGGTGTCGTTGGAGTGCGTCAGGCCGGACATGTAGATGACGCCCATTTCCTGGCACAGGCTCTGCTGGGCGATCGCCTCGCCGGAGGTGACCGAGCCGGTGACCATGATGGCCCTGTCGCGCTCGATCATGCGGCGGGCGCCGTCGCGGGCGGCGTCGGTGTTGGTCTGGGTATCGCCGGTCACATATTCGACCTTGCGGCCGAGCACGCCATTGCCCTTCAGCGCAAGCGGCTTGAGCGTCTTGAGCATGCCGCCGTCGCCCTCGCCGTTGATATGCTTGACGGCCAGCTCGTAGGCCTTGAGCTGCTCCAGCCCCTCCTCGGCGTAGGAGCCGGTCTGCGGCACGTTGAAGCCGAACACGATCTTGCCGCTGGTCGGGTCGTTGCAGAAATTCTGGGCCCATGCGCCCTTGGTGAAAATATGCGGCGTGCCGAGCGCCACGATGCCGGCGCCAGCGCCCTTCAGCAGGCTGCGCCTGTTGGTCCGAAAATTAGCCATTTCATCTCCTCCACGCGTCCGAATGTTCGGCTTCGCGCGAAGAGACTGTCACAGTTTGTTATATTCTCAATAAGTATTTGACATTAAATATGTTTTTTGTCAAAAATTGGAAATCAGTAAATTCACTTTAGTAAAGAATTTACAATGGCGAATAGCAGGATCCCAATCGGGGTGCGCATAAGGCGCAGGCGCCTGGAGGCCGGCCTGTCACAGGTGGCGCTGGCGCGCACGCTGGGGATTTCGGCCAGCTATCTCAATCTGATCGAGAACAACAAGCGCAGCATCGGTGGCAAGCTGCTGCTGCGCATCGGCGAGCGGCTGGGCATCGACCTAGAGCATCTGTCGGGCGAAAGCGAGGCGCGCAACATCGCGGCCATCGGCGAATTGATCGCCGATCCGCTGATGAGCGGCATCGAGATCGAACCACAGTCGATCCGCGATCTTGTCGCCCGCTTTCCGGAAGCGGCGGCCGCGCTGGCCCGCCTGCACCGGGCCTATGCCGATGCGAACATGGAGATCGAGGTGCTCCAGCACCGGCTGAAATCCGACCCGCTGCTATCCCAGCTCCTGCATGAGATCCTCAACCGCATCGCCGGCATCAAGTCCGGCGCCGAGATCCTGGCCGACATTCCCGATCTCACCGATGACGAGCGCAGGCGCTTCATCGCCACCATCAACACGGAAGCGCACGATCTGGTGCCGACGACGCAGAGCCTCGTCGCCTATTTCGACCAGACCTCGGCGCGCCAGCGGCCGGTCTCGCCGATCCGGGAGGTCGACGAAGCGCTCATCGTCCACAACAACCATTTCCCGCAACTGGAGACGGTTGCCGAGGCGCTGCGCCGCGAGCTTGCCGAAACGGACGCGATCGAGGAAGACGGGCTTGCCGCGGCCCTGGAAAGCCGCTTCGGCATCGCCTGCCGCATCGGCGGCGAGTCGCCTCCGGCCACCGCGGATAAGCCCGGGCTTGTCTTTTCGGACAGCATGCCCCGCCCCGCGCGCATCTTCCGCATGCTTCGCACCTACGCCTCGAAAGCGGCCGCCGACAGCCTGGCGGACACCATGGCAAGGCTTGAGCTGTCGACCGAGGAGGCCAGGGGGCTCGCCCTGCGCGCCCTCTCCTCCTATGTCGCCGGGGCCGTGATGATGCCCTATGACGATTTCCTCGGCATGGCCGAGGAGCGCCGCTACGACGTCGAACTGCTGAGCTCGCTGGCCGGGGTCAGCTTCGAGCAGGCCGCGCACCGGCTGGTGACGCTTCGCCGCAAGGGGCGCGAGGGCCTGCCCTTCGGCTTCCTGCGCGCCGACCGCTCCGGCCGGCTGACCAAGCGCTTTCCCCTGCCCGGCCTGACCATTCCCGGCTTCGGCCATGGCTGCCTGCTGTGGCCGATCTACGACGCGTTCTCGACGGGCGGCGTGGTGCGGCAGGTGTCGCTCTTTCCCGGCGGCGGGCGCTTCCTGCTGGTGGCAAGGACCGTCTCCAAGCACGCCGCGCGCTTCGGGCAAAAGCCGCTGGTGTTTTCGATCATGCTGGCCTGCGACATCGTTCATGCCGACCGCACCGTCTATGGCGACGGGCTCGACCTCGGCGACAGGCCGGTCGAAGTCGGCCCCTCCTGCGTGCCCTGCCCGCGCCTTCAATGCAGCCACAGGCAGGAAATTCCGGTCTAGGCATTTCCATTTTTGCCGGGACTTGTCCCCCCCCCCCCCTCTCCCCGCAAGCGGGGAGAGGGGGAGGACGCCAGCGTTGCTAACCGTCCCAGCAAGGGGGATGAGAGGCGATCTCGTCTGGACCAGAATTGCTAAACCTGCTCGGCGACCGGGGCGCGCTGCGTTCCCTGCCACAGCGGCAGCACGATGCGGAAGCAGGCGCCCGGCAGCGTGCCGTGGGTCAGTTCCAACCGCCCGTTCAGCTTGCCGACGATCTTGTTGCTGATGTTGAGGCCAAGGCCCAGCCCTTGTGAATCGGGCGCTCCGTCCGGCTCCGCGCGCACGAACTTCTCGAAGATTTTCTTGTGGTAATCCGGCGGAATGCCGGAGCCGTTGTCGGAAATGTCGACGACATAGCCATCATCGGTCAGCCGCGACGATATGTGGACCACGGGCTCCTTCGCGTCGTTGTGCGAAATGGCGTTGGCGATGATGTTGATGAACACCTGGCTGAGCCTGCCGGTGTCGGCCAGCACGATGCAGCTTCCGGCCCGCGCCCCGCTTTCGATCGACACGAAGCGTTTGCGGGCCAATGCCTCGCAAACCGCGATGGCCTGATCGAGAACACCCTCGGCATCGACCGGCACGTTCTCCCAGTCGCGCTCCCCCTGCTCCAGCGCACTGAGATCGAGAATCTCGTCGAGCAGCTTGGTCAGCCGCACGCTCTCATTGTGGATGGTGGTGATGAAGCGCGCCCGCTGCTGGGGCGTCAGTTCCTCCGGCACCATCAGGATTTCGGCGAAGGACCGGATCGAGGTCATGGGCGTTCGCACTTCATGGCTGACCTGCGACAGGAATTCGTCCTTTTGCTGATGCAGCTCCTTCAGCAGCGCGTTGGCCTCCTTCAACTGCTGCGCCGTCGAGTGCAGCTCCTGCGACTTCACCTCCAGCGCATGCGAATATTCGATCGCCTGCTGGGTCTCGTCGGCGATCTGCATCATCTCTTCCAACGAGATCGCATCGCCGGCGATGGCCTTGGTGAGCAGGATATGGGCCGAGGCCGAGCCGATCGAACCGGCGAGTTCCCGCTCCAGCCGGGCGATGAAATCGGCCGAGACGCCCTGCTGCGGAGCGGTCTGCCGGTGCGGCACGCCGGCCGACGCGAACAGCGCCCGCGCCCGGCTCCACCCCAGAACCCGCTCGGCCACGAAGAACAGCTCGCTTGTGGTGGCCGAGCCCCGCAGGATGCGCGGCTGGAAGGAGGCGGAGCGCCGGAATACATCCACGAAAAGCGAGGCCTGGATGCGCTCCAGCGCGTTCTGGCTGGTCAGCGCCGAAACGCACAGCAACATCGAGATATTGGCCAGCATGCTCCAGAACACGGAGTGGACAAGCGGATCCATGCCTTCCATGCCGAACAGGGCCTCCGGCCGCAACGCCCGGATGCCCCACGGGCCGTTGGCCATCACATCGGCAATGACGGGGCTGAACGTGTCGAAGGACGGCAGGAACAGCGTCCAGGCCCAGACGACGAAGCCGGCCGATATGGCCGCCAGGGCGCCCCTCATCGTGGCCGTGCGCCAGTAGAGCGCCGCCAGCATTGCGGGCAGGAACTGGGCGACGCCGGCGAACGAAATCAGGCCGATGGGCGCCAGCGCATCCGAGCCCTGCGTCAGCCAGAAATAGAGGAAGCCGAGCAACAGCATGCCGGCAATCGAGATGCGGCGGCTGCGCAGCAGCAGCCGGGCGATGTCGCGCTCGCCGGCTTCCTCCCCCGGCGATGCGGCTCGCAGCGCCAGCGGCACGACGATATGGTTCGACACCATGATCGAGAGCGCGATCGAGGCGACGATGATCATCGAGGTGGCGCTGGAAAAGCCGCCGATGAAGGCGAACAGCGCCAGCGCGTCATGCCCGGTCCTCATCGGCAGGGTGAGCACGAACATGTCCGGGTTCGAGCCCGGCGGCATGGTCGAGAGCCCGTAGAGCGCGATCGGCAGGATGAACACGCTCATGGCCAGCATGTAGCAGGGGAAGGCCCAGCTTGCGGTGCGCAGATGGTCCTCGTTGGAGTTCTCCACCACCGTGATCTGGAACTGGCGCGGCAGGCAGATCACCGCGCAGGCGGAAAGGAACAGCACCGCCACCCAGCGGCTGCCGAAGGGCTCTGCCTCGTGGATGCGCACACCGGCCTCGACCGCGCGCGCATAGATGTCGGAAATGCCGTCGCTGACGCCGAAGACGACGAACACGCCGACTGCCACCAGCGCCAGAAGCTTCACCACCGCCTCGAAGGCGATGGCGGCCACAACGCCCGGATGCTGTTCACGCGCATCGACATTGCGGGTGCCGAACAGGATGGTGAACACGGCCATGCCGATGGCGACGCCGAGCGCCAGCGTCACCTCGTCCAGCGTCGCCAGATGGTCGGTCCCGGCACCCTTGGCGACCGACACGGTCTGGATGGAGGTGGTGATGGCCTTGAGCTGCAGCGCGATATAGGGGGCGATGGAGACCACCGCGATCAGCGTGACCAGCACCGCCAGCCGGCTCGACTTGCCGAAGCGCGAGGACAGGAAGTCGGCGATGGAGGTGATGTGCTGGCTGTGGGCGATGCGGATGAGCTTGCGCAGCAGGAACCACCAGCCGACGAAGACCAGCGTCGGCCCCATGTAGATTGCCGCGAACTCGAGGCCGCTGCGGGCGGCGGTGCCGACCGCCCCGTAGAAGGTCCAGCTCGTGCAATAGACGGAGATCGACAGCGTGTAGATGGCCGGCGACCTGAGGAAGCCGGCATTGCCGCTCTTGGCACGCGCATCGGACAGATAGGCGAGCAGGAACAGCAGCCCGACATAGCCGACCGCGGTCAGGATGACGAAATCCGGCGAAAGCATCATGTGTCACCGGGCGGATCGGCCGGCAACGGCGAGACATTCTCCGCCAATGCCTTCGGTGCCGCCTCGCGGAACTGGCGGCGGCGCGAAAGCAGGATCGCGCCGACGATGACCAGAAGCCAGACACCGAACAGGTAGAGCACTTCGACCGGCACGCCGAAGGGCATCCGCCTGCCTTCGAACAGGTTGAGCAGCGGCGGCATCAACAGGACGACGCCGAAGAACGGCACCAGAAGCGCGACGTCCTCGCGCTCCGACCGCTCCTCCTTCGAAGGCGTGGGCGAGCCGGGCGAGCTAGGCATGGGCAGCGGAACAGGGCTGGCTGTCGAGGATGCGGCGAACCGCATCCACCACCTCGCCATTCGCATAGGGCTTGGTGATGAAACCGTCCGCCTTCAGGTCCATCGCCGCCTGCCGGTCATATTGCTGGCCGCGCGCCGTGAGGATGACGACGGAGGTGGACGCGAACGCCTCGTTGGAGCGCAGCGCCTTCAGAACGTCGAGGCCACCACGCTTGGGCAGCATGATGTCGAGCAGGATCATGCGCGGCCGGAACCGCAGGGCCGCCTCCAGCGCCGCCTCGCCGTCGCGCGCGACACCGACGGACCAGCCGCACCGGGTGAGAATGAACTCGAGCGACTCCGATATGGCCTGTTCATCTTCGACAATGAGAATATCCCTCATCACAGCAGCCCCTCCCAAAGGCTGTGATCGGTACGGCCGCGCCTTCATCAGGACGGCCCTGCCGGACTTGCAAATATCCGGTCTTGTTCTTGTGCCCCCTATCCCAGTCCAAACGGCAGGGTAAATCAAGCCATCTAAAGTCGCAGACGCGCCGGAGCCTCCTTAAAGCGGGGCGCGGCCTTCCAGATTCACTGCCGGCAATCTTCAGCCCTGAAATGAAGAAAACAGGTGCAGCCAAGCCCCGGCGCCATGGCGCAAGCAATGCACTGCACGAAGTGACAAGCTGCTGAAAACAGACGGCAATCATAGTTCGGATGCAAAAACAGCGCCGCACGTCCATGCGGCGCTGCCTCCAGTCCGGTATCGCTCAACCTGCCGAAAAGCGCGGTTTCGCCCGGCCCGCCTTCCGTAGACGAACGCGCCGGGCGCCAGGCTCAGAACGGAATTTCGTCGTCGAGGTCGCGGCCACCGCCGCCACCGCCGCCGCGCGAACCGCCGAAATCGCCCGGGCCGGACTGGCCGAAGTCGGACCCGCGTCCACCACCGCCACCGCCGGAATAACCGCCGCGCTCATAGCCGACCTGTCCGCCGCCTTCACCCTGGCCACGAGCGTCGAGCATCTGCAACTCGCCACGGAATTTCTGCAGCACCACCTCGGTGGTGTAGCGGTCCTGCCCGGTCTGGTCCTGCCATTTGCGGGTCTGGAGCTGGCCCTCGATATAGACCTTCATGCCCTTCTTCAGATATTGCTCGGCCACCTTGGCGAGATTGTCGTTGAAGATCACGACATTGTGCCACTCGGTCTTTTCCTTGCGTTCGCCCGACATCTTGTCACGCCAGGTTTCAGAGGTGGCGATGCGCAGGTTGACGACCGGATCGCCGGAGTTCAGCCGCCGGATTTCAGGGTCTGCTCCCAGATTGCCGACCAGAATGACCTTATTGACGCTGCCCGCCATGACGCTGTCTCCACGCTCGTCCTAAATTGGAAGTCTGATGCACCTTACAGTCTGCCGCGCCGTTTGGCCCGCGTGCCGCACCTGTTTCCCCAAAAGGTTTTTTTGTTCCTCTTATGTTCTAAATTCTCACGCCAAAGTCAAGGGAAACATGACATCGCCGCCGACCCTTTTCCCCGGCGTGAACTGGCGTCGGCAGGCGCGGGCGCCTATAGTGGCGCCATGAAACCGTTGCACATGGCCATCTGCGCTGCGCTGTCCCTCGCCCTTTCCTGCGGGGCGGCGATGGCCGGGGCCAAAGCCGGGGCCTCGACCCCTTCGGCGCCGGCCCAAAGCGGCCTGCCCGGCGTGGACGGCGGCTACAGCATCGTGACGCCCTTGCCGCCGGAACCCGATGACCAGCCCCGGTCCGGCCAGTTCGGGCATTTCAAGGTCGGAGATTTCGACGTGAAAGTCTCCGGCAAGCTCACCTTCGATATCGGCGTCGGCTCGTTGCGGCCACCCAAGCGCTGAACTGGGCATGTTGCCCTTCGATCCGGCGCGCCCTTTCTCAAGTGCTCCATCAAGCAATGAGCCCCGCCGCTGCGTTTGCTGCGGACGGGGCTTTTGATGGGCTCAACCCAAGATGCCGGGAGTGGTTTACCGGCTTTGAATTTCGGATGCTTCGCGGCGTTCAGCCGACGATCCGACAAAAGTCTCTGATTGTAGGGGGAACGATCGGGACGCTTTCGTTTCGCGGAAATTTCCGGCCGAAAAGCTGCCGATCGCGGCTCCGGTCAGGCGCGGAGCCCTTCGGGACTGTCCGGTGGGGTCATACCTCTCTCCTTCTGTCCGTTTCACCATAGGGTCCGAAAGCACTTCATCCGCACGCGCATCATCCATTCTGCGGCGTCTCGCAGATGCCATGCGCCTCGCGAAGATCAGCCTCTTGAGGCGATCGGCTTCCGTACTTGGAAAATCTGGCGTCTCCACCGCGTTCCGTCAACAGTCCAAAGCGGACTTGAGCAAAATGTGATCTTTGTAACAGGCGGCACCCGGATTTTGTCAGGAGCCTGTTCGTTTTTTGTTCTTTCTGCTTGCCTGTCCTGGCGAAAGGCGCTTAAACGCTGCGTGGAAAGTCGCGGCCTCTCTCGAAACCGCGCCGGGACGACCTATATTGGCGGAAGGCCGGGGAAGCCCGCCATTCCGAAACATTTCAGATCGAGGCGGCGGAACGGCCATGGCCGACCACAAGTTCATTTCCATTCGCGGCGCGCGCGAACACAATCTCAAGAATGTCGACCTCGACCTGCCCCGCGACTCCCTGGTGGTGATGACGGGCCTGTCGGGCTCGGGCAAATCCTCGCTCGCCTTCGACACCATCTATGCCGAGGGCCAGCGCCGCTATGTCGAGAGCCTGTCGGCCTATGCCCGGCAGTTCCTGGAGATGATGCAGAAGCCGGACGTCGACCAGATCGACGGCCTGTCGCCCGCCATTTCCATCGAGCAGAAGACCACCTCGAAGAATCCACGCTCGACGGTCGGCACCGTCACCGAGATCTACGACTATATGCGCCTTTTGTTCGCGCGCGTCGGCGTACCCTATTCGCCGGCCACCGGCCTGCCTATCGAGAGCCAGACCGTGTCCCAGATGGTGGACCGGGTGCTGGCGCTTGAGGAAGGTACGCGGCTTTACCTGCTGGCGCCCATTGTGCGCGGCCGCAAGGGCGAATACCGCAAGGAGCTGCTGGAGCTTCAGAAGAAGGGTTTCCAGCGCGTCAAGGTCGACGGCACTTTCTACGAGATCGCCGACGTGCCGGCGCTGGACAAGAAGTACAAGCATGACATCGACGTGGTGGTCGACCGCATCGTGGTGCGGCCGGACCTCGCCACCCGCCTGGCCGACTCCATGGAAACGGCCCTGAGGTTGGCCGACGGGCTGGCCGTGGCCGAGTTCGCCGACAAGCCGCTGCCGCCGGAGGAGACGGCCGGTGGCGGTGCTGCCAACAAGTCGCTCAACGACACGCATGAGCGCATCCTGTTCTCGGAAAAGTTCGCCTGCCCGGTGTCCGGCTTCACCATTCCGGAGATCGAGCCGCGCCTGTTCTCATTCAACAATCCGTTCGGCGCCTGCCCGACCTGCGACGGGCTGGGCAACCAGCGCGCCATCGATCCGAACCTGGTGGTCCCGGACGACAATGTCTCGCTGCGCAACGGCGCCGTGGCGCCATGGGCGAAGTCCACCTCGCCCTATTACGCGCAGACGCTGGAAGCGCTCGGCAAGGTCTACGGCTTCAAGCTTGGCGACAAGTTCAAGGACCTGTCCGACGAGGCGCGCGATGCCATATTGCACGGCACCGGCAAGCGCGAGGTGACGTTCAACTACGACGACGGGCTGCGCTCCTACCAGACGACCAAGACCTTCGAGGGCGTGATCCCCAATCTCGAGCGGCGCTGGAAGGAGACGGAATCGGCCTGGATGCGCGAGGAGATCGAGCGCTTCATGTCGGCTACCCCCTGCCCCGCCTGCAACGGCTACCGCCTCAAGCCGGAAGCGCTGGCGGTGAAGATCGCCGGCAAGCATATCGGCGAAGTGACAGAGCTTTCGATCCGCAAGGCGGACACCTGGTTCAACAAGCTGCCCGGCCAGCTCAACGACAAGCAGAACGAAATCGCGGTGCGCATCCTCAAGGAAATCCGCGAGCGGCTGCGCTTTCTCAACGATGTCGGCCTCGATTACCTGACGCTGTCGCGCAATTCCGGCACGCTGTCCGGCGGCGAGAGCCAGCGCATCCGCCTGGCCAGCCAGATCGGCTCCGGCCTCACCGGCGTGCTCTACGTGCTGGATGAGCCGTCCATCGGCCTGCACCAGCGCGACAACACCCGCCTGCTCGACACGCTCAAGCATCTGCGCGACCTCGGCAACACGGTGATCGTGGTCGAGCACGACGAGGACGCCATCCTGCATGCCGACTACGTGGTCGATATCGGCCCGGCCGCCGGCGTGCATGGCGGCCGCGTGATCGCACAGGGCACGCCGCGCGAGGTCATGGCCAATCCGAATTCGATCACCGGCAAATATCTGTCCGGCGAGTTGGAGATCGCGACGCCGAGCGAGCGCCGGCCCGGCAAGAAGGGCAAGCGCATCAAGGTGGTGGGCGCACGCGGCAACAACCTCAAGAACGTGACGGCGGAAATCCCGCTCGGCACCTTCAGCTGCGTCACCGGCGTCTCGGGCGGCGGCAAGTCCACATTCCTGATCGAGACGCTGTTCAAGGCCGCCTCGCGCCGGATCATGGGCAGCAGAGAGCACCCGGCGGAGCACGACCGCATCGAGGGGCTGGAATTCCTCGACAAGGTCATCGACATCGACCAGAGCCCCATCGGCCGCACGCCCCGCTCCAATCCGGCGACCTATACGGGCGCCTTCACGCCGATCCGCGACTGGTTCGCCGGCCTGCCGGAAGCCAAGGCGCGCGGCTACCAGCCGGGCCGCTTCTCCTTCAACGTCAAGGGCGGGCGCTGCGAGGCGTGCCAGGGCGACGGCGTCATCAAGATCGAGATGCACTTCCTGCCGGACGTCTACGTCACCTGCGACGTCTGCCACGGCAAGCGCTATAATCGCGAAACGCTCGACGTGACCTTCAAGGGCAAGTCGATCGCCGACGTGCTCGACATGACGGTTGAGGAAGGCGTCGAATTCTTCTCGGCGGTGCCGGCGGTGCGCGACAAGTTGCAGACGCTCAAGGATGTCGGCCTTGGCTACATCCATATCGGACAGCAGGCGACGACATTGTCGGGAGGCGAGGCCCAGCGCATCAAGCTGGCCAAGGAACTGTCGCGCAGGGCGACCGGCAAGACGCTCTACATTCTCGACGAGCCGACCACCGGCCTGCACTTCCACGACGTGGCCAAGCTGCTCGAAGTGCTGCAGGAACTGGTCGAGCAGGGCAACACGGTCGTCGTGATCGAGCACAATCTGGAGGTCATCAAGACCGCCGACTGGGTGCTCGACCTCGGTCCCGAAGGCGGCGACGGCGGCGGCGAACTGGTCGCCACCGGTACGCCGGAGGACATCGTGGCCGAGCCGCGCAGCTATACCGGCCAGTTCCTGAAGGAGTTGCTGGAGCGCCGTCCCGGCGGGAAGCAGGTGGCTGCCGAATAGGCTTTATCGGCTCTCATTGTCGGTTCCCGAGGCAGACGATCACTGTCTGCCGAGCCACGCGCGAGGGCTGTGCGGCCGTTCCGCATCATCGGGCTGTAGCGGCGCGATGATCGGCGTACCTTCGAAAGCCACCGCACGGTTGCGGCCTCCCTGCTTGGCGCGATAGAGCCGGGCATCGGCGCGCTTGGTCAGCGTGGACAGCGTATCCCGCTCCATTGCCTCGGCGATACCGAAGCTGGCCGTAACCTGCATTTTGCCGTCCATCTCGCCGAAACTCGCCTCGCCGATGGCGGCGCGCAGCAGTTCCACCCAGCGCATGGCGTCCGCACTTGTCTGACCATGGAGCAGGATGGCGAATTCCTCGCCACCGATACGGCCGACCGGATTGCCCGGGCCGGCCGCTTCCGCGAGCAAGGCGCCAAACAGGTTCAGGACCGCATCCCCGGCACCATGGCCAAAAGTGTCGTTGATGCGCTTGAAATGGTCGATGTCGCACAGGACCAGCGACAGCGGGCGCTGCCACTCCCCGGCGAAAATGGCTTTCGCCCGTTCGTCAAACCCGCGCCGATTGAAAACGCCCGTCAGGCGGTCGCTGTCGCGCTCACGGCGCAGGTCGTCGATGACATCCATGACCGCCGCCGCCAGGATTGCCACCGCCAGGATCGCCACCGCCAGGGCGGAGCCGAGGACCGCCATGGAAAGCTGCAACGTCTGCCAGAAAAGGGCCTGTCCGAAGGCCCTCGCCCCAAGCGGAGGCGCTTCGAAACCGATGGTCAACATCGTGCGGACGAAGAACTGCGCCGAAAAGGCGAGCAAGACGACAAACAGCGCCCTGTCCACGAAACGCGCTCGCCAAAGGTGGCGCAGGCGCACCGTGGCCCACAGCAAGATCAGGCCATAGCCGAAATTCATCACGTAGACGCGCGCCAGCAGGTTGCGGTCCACATAGTAGAAATACCAGACCAGCCCGACGATCACGGCACCTGCCGCAAGGCCCCAGCCAAGGCCGAGCCGCCGGCCGGAGCGCTTGAGAAGACCTTCGGCGGTCAGCAGCACCGCCGACGTGTAGAAGATGCAGGATACCAGCGCATTGGCGCCGGGGGTGCGCGGCCAATAGACAATCTGGACACAGGCCCCGACCACAAACAGGGCACAGGCACCCGCAAGCAGAAGCAGATAGGGTCGCTTGCGGTCGATGGCCCAGGCGGCGGCAAACACACAGCCGAAGACGGCCAGCGTGCCCGGCCCGATCAGCGTCAGCGTCATCCTGACCGTCGTGTCGTCCATTCACCGCACCTGCCGCCGGGCGGTGGAACCGCCTGTGGATGAAAGAAGTCATATATCTGGTCGACACTTCCTGTTCGACAAGAGATTACCCCCCTTCCGTGGCATGGTGACAACTGTCAGCAGAGAAAACGACATGGTTTGCGCCATAGATGCCGGAATGGAATACTCCGCCCGCCACATTTTCCGATGACACTCCCGAGGAGCGACAGATGGCCAAGTCAGGAAAGATCCGTGCCGGCATGGGCGGCTGGACCTTCGAACCGTGGGACAAATCCTTCTATCCCGACAAGCTGGCCAAGGCCAAGCAGCTCAACTATGCGACGCGGCAGGTGCCGACGATCGAGGTCAACGGCACCTATTACTCCTCCTTCAAGGAGCCCACCTTCGTCAAATGGGCGACGGAAGCGCCTGACGGCTTCGTCTATTCGCTGAAAGGCAACCGCTTCGTCACCAACCGCCGTGTCCTGGGCGAGGCCGGGGAATCGATGACGCGCTTCCTCGGCTCCGGCGTCGCGGCATTGGGCGAAAAGCTCGGCCCGATCCTGTGGCAGTTCGCGCCCACCAAGAAATTCGATCCGCAAGATTTCGAGGCCTTCCTGAAACTGCTGCCGGAAAGCCAGGACGGGGTGAAACTCCGTCATGCGCTGGAAGTGCGGCATGACAGTTTCGCCACGCCGGAATTCGTGGCCCTGGCGCGGAAATATGGCGCGGCCATCGTCTATGCCGACCATGCCAAATATCCGGCCATTGCCGATATCACCGGCGATTTCGTCTATGCCCGCCTGCAAACCGGCAGCGACGACAACCCAGACTGCTACACGCCCAAGGCACTGGACGAATGGGCCGCCCGCGCCCGGACATGGGCCGAGGGAAAGGTTCCGGCCGACCTGCCCCTGGCCGATCCATCGACCCCGGCGCCGGTCCAGCCGCGCGACGTGTTCGTCTATTTCATCACCGAGGGCAAGGTGCGCGCGCCGTTCGGCGCCATGGCCTTGATGCGGCGGGTGAACGATTGAGGCTGCAAGCCCGACTTGCCACAGGCGCGACTTGAAAAAGTGATTCAAGTCGTTCGCGCCTTGAGTCGGAAAGATCGCCTATCTAGCTGAAATCATAACCGAAATGGATTTGGCGGGCGCGAGCATGCTGCCCGCCCCAATTTCACGTGCCGCGGGCCACGCGCTCGATCTCTTCGCGCACCAGACGCTCGACAAGTGTCGGAAGATTGTTGTCGAGCCATTCCTGCAGCATCGGCCGCAGCATTTCCTCGGCCATCTCATCCAGCGATTTCTTGCTGCGGGCCGCAAAGGCTTCCGAAAGTTCCTCGAAAGCTGCCGCCACCTGGCGGCTGGTCTTCTCCGAAACCAGGGTGGGCCGCGCCGCGGCGGCATCAGTCGCCTCGCCGGCAGTTGCCGGGTCATGCATGGCTGCGGGGATGTCGGGCGAAGCGGTCTCCCCCGCCGTGCGTTCCGTGGAAGCGGCGGCGGATCGCGAAGGCATGGCGGCCGCCAGAGCCATCGCCTGATCGGCCTGCGCCTTCGTTTCGGCAGGCTCCGCCTCGGCGACTTCGACCGGCACGTGCCAATCGTCCGGCGTCCGCAGCGGCCTGGCCGTCTGCTCGGCGGCTGGACGAGTCGAATCGGGCCGGGTGAAATCGATCCGGGTAAATGCCGGCGCGCTTGCCGAAGCCGGAGAAACGCTTTCCTTCGACTTTTCCTCGGGCGAGTTGGCCGCAAGCGAAAGGGCGGCCCCGGGCGCGGTACTGGCTGTGCCCAACGGCTCCGTCACGGAAGGTTTCACCGGAGCGTCTTCCGTTCCGGATCGAAGTTCGCTGCGGAATACATCGACCACGGTCGGTTCCGGGCCTTCCGCCGTCTCGGCTTCGGTTCCGGTTTCGCCAAAAGCCTCGGTGGGCTTGCGGCCGGAATCGCTATCCTCGATGATCCGGCGGATCGACGCCAGGATCTCTTCCATGGAGGGTTCGCGCTGCACACTGCTTGCCGTCGCCATCGTCACGTCCGCCGCCCCTGTGATTTCGCTGTCCTGGTCAGCCCTCGGTGCCGCCATACACCGCCGGCAGCATCCGAATCATACGCTTACAGCGTAGCGGACCCTGCGCCATGCGAGAATCCCCAAACGTGAAGCGCACTTCATTTCAACAGATTAGAAGTATTCCGCAGCACAGGCGCGAACCGCCTTGCGTTCGGAAAAGCCGACTTGCCGATGAACGCTCTCAACGGCAAGGTTGCGGCATGGCTCCCGGCTCGCGCTCGCTATCGCTCCCTTGGCCGGTATGACGGGGAGATTTTTTCCACGTCATCCCGACCTCGCAATAGGCTCAGCAAATAGAGAGTGTCGGAAATCCATGCCGGAATCTCGGAACGGGCGGCACAACAAAAAAGGCGCCGAAGCGCCTTTCCGGTCTTGTCTCAAAAGGCCGCCGGCTCAGCGGCCATCCGGCGTGCGCAGGCCATACCATTTGTCCTTGACCGCGTTGTAGTGCTCTTCCGGCTTGTACTTCGCCACCTGCAGGCCGAGGCGATCGACCGAAAGACGACCCATCGCCTGAAGAATGGCGTAGCTCGCCAGAACGACATCGCGCTCGGCGCTGGCCAGATTGATCTTGGCGGTGATGACGTCGCGCTGCGAATCGAGAACTTCCAGCGTGGTGCGCTGGCCGACATTGCGCTCCTCGATCACGCCGTTCAACGCAAGCTGGGCAGCGCTGACCAGCGCACGGTTCGCAACCACGGCCTCCTGAGCCGCAGCATAGGCCGTCCACGCGGCGGTGACGGCCTGACGAACCTGGTCGCGGCTGACGTCGACCTCGATGCGAGCCTGGCCGAGCCGTTCCTTGGACTGCCGCACCAGTGCCGAGGTGCGGCCACCCTGGTAGATCGGGATCGACAGGGTCGCGCCAATATTGGCGGAATTCGAATAGCCGTCGCTGCTTCCGACTCCCGGCAGGCTGGAACCGCCGCCCGAGGTGTCGCTGTAGCTGCGCGAAATGCCGGCCGAAGCGGTGACCGAAGGCAGCAATGCACCTTCCGCCGACTTCACGCCGAAGGCTGCCGCATCGACCAGATGGCTGGTTGCAAGAATGGCCGGATGCTCGGCGGCAGCAATGGTCACTGCCGAATCGAGGCTGCGCGGCAGAAGCTTGGAAAGCGGCGCGGCAGCCTTCAACTGGCCGGGCTCCTCGCCGATGATCTGCCGGTACAGCGCGGCGCTGGCCAATGCCTGGGCACGGGCGGCGCTGACCTGGGCTTCCGCGCCGGAGCGCGCCGCATCGGCCTGCGCCACGTCGGTGCGGGTGCCTTCACCCACCTCGAGGCGCGAGCGTGCCGCACGGGTCTGTTCGTTGAGGAATTGCAGATTCTGCTGGGTCAGGGCCGCGACCTGCCGGTCGTGGATGACGTTCATATAGGCCTGCGCGGCGGTGAACAGCATGTTCTCTTCGGTGTTGCGCAGGCTTTCCTGCGAGGCGCGCACCCGCGCCTCGGCCGCAGCGACGTTATTCTTGGTCTGAAAGCCGTCGAACAGCGTCTGGTTGACCTGGACGCCGAAGCTGCCCGAGGTCAGCCGCGTCGACATATCGCCGCGCCGCCGTTCCGTGTAGTCGATATTGGCCGAGCCCATCACCGTCGGCCGATAGCCCGACTTGGCGATGGCCACGTCCTCGTCGGTGACGCGGACGCCGGCGCGCGCGGAATTGACCGAGGAGTTGTTGCGGTAGGCCTTTGCCAGTGCTCCGGTGATGGTTTCGGCCGAAGCCGCGACTGGCGAAAGTGCCGTGGCGGCAACCAAAAGGGCGGCAAAAACGGTCTTGCTAAAGGACTGCACGTCGACCCTCAACTTTACAATCAATAACGGCGCGCTTCAGGCCGGGAGACAGCCCACACGCGCCTTCTTCATTATCCCGCCAGCACGATCCAGGCGGATCGCAAACGGATTCTCTCAACGCAGCAAGCGAACATGAGTACGCCCCCGCTGCAAGAGAAATTCGATCAGAACTCGAAAACTTTGCTGCGTTCGAATCCCGGTAGTGGCCTAATTGCCGCATTGAAGGCACGCCGGCCGGTCACAACCCCGTTGGTTTTCAGGAAAACCTTGGCGATTCCCGCATTGCCACGGCCCTCGACGGCCACCAGACGGCCACCTTCGGCAAGCTGTTCATGTAAGGATTCGGGCAGTTCGTCCACGCTGCCCTGGAGCACGATGACATCATAGGGAGCGGCGGCCTTCCAGCCCTCCCGAAGCTCGCCTTCCACGACCGCAACATTGCCGCAACCGAGTGCGGCAAGCGTGTCGCGCGCCCAGCCGGCCAGGACGGGATCGTTCTCCAGTGCGGTGACCGAACCGGCCACCTTCGACAGGATGGCCGACGAATAGCCGGTGCCGCAACCGACATCGAGCACGCTATCGGTGGGCTGGATTTCGGCAAGCTGCAAAAGCCGGGCGAGCGGCGACGGCTCCATCAGGAAGCGCGGTCCGCCCTCGCCGCCGGCGATGCGGATGTCCTCGTCGATATAGGCGAGGTCGCGCAGGGTTTCATCGACGAACAGTTCGCGCGGAACGGAGAGGAAAGCGGCAAGCAGCGAAGCGTTCGTCACGTCGGTGGTGCGAAGCTGCCCATCGACCATTTTGACACGAAGCTCGGTGAATTCAGCGCTCATCTGCAAGCTGTCCCGCTTTGGCGCGCATCGCGCGCTCCCAAACCATTGGAACGCGGACAATCCTGCCGCTTGCAGGACGCCGTGGGACTTTGGAGGCCTCGCCCGGAATCGAACCGGGGTGCAAGGATTTGCAGTCCTCTGCGTAACCACTCCGCCACGAGGCCTCACGCTGTCCAAGCGTTCCAGCGGCCTCAATAGGTTAGCCCCTTTTCGCCGTCAAGCCGAACAGAGCCATTCTGGAAAATATCCTTTCGGCGCCCAAACCGGCCTGGGGCAAACATGCGCAAACGCCCGTTTCCTAGCGCCGCCGCCGCCGCTCCCACCACACGGCGAAGCGCCGCCGCCACCGCCGCACCAGCGCAAACTCA
This sequence comes from Aquamicrobium terrae, assembly GCF_052978165.1. Taxonomy (NCBI): domain Bacteria; kingdom Pseudomonadati; phylum Pseudomonadota; class Alphaproteobacteria; order Hyphomicrobiales; family Phyllobacteriaceae; genus Aquamicrobium; species Aquamicrobium terrae. The sequence goes on along the minus strand of NZ_JBRKLZ010000001.1, from coordinate 3,374,091 downwards.
TAGGAAAGCACCAGAAGCCCCAGGGGAATCATCCAGAAGCCGAGCACGGGCAGGAAGCCGAACAGACCGAACACGATCAGCACCACGCCTATGGCGACACGCGCGCGCCTCGACCGCGGCAGGGTGAACTCCTTGCCCAGCAGCGTGATCTTGCGCCGCGGAGGCCAGTCGCATTCGCTTAAGGGGTCGTCCTGAATCATACCACTCCATGGGCCTTGGCTGAACGCGACGGCGAATCCACCGCTTCATCGACGCGGTAACGCGCCCGCAAAGAAACTCGCCGCCGGACTATCCGTTCCAGGCCTTCCAGCCTGCGTGCGCAAGCCAATATGGCCATGCCGCTGCGACATTTCGAGCAGGCCTGTGCAAATGGAGTAAAAAAATGCAAATTGCTGCTTTGCAAAGCTGAAAGGGGTTTGCTATAGGCTGCCCCGTTCACGCAAGAGCCTGCTGTTCCCCGGTAGCTCAGCGGTAGAGCAACCGGCTGTTAACCGGTTGGTCGCTGGTTCGAATCCGGCCCGGGGAGCCATTTCATCTTTCATTTCCGCTTCTCTGCAAGCAGCCGCGCGAAAGCGCGGCGGGCGCCGCAAGGTGTCGCCGCCTGCTACAGCACACGGAAATAACAATCCTTTATTTTCAACGGGCTAGCCGAAATACCCGGCCGGCGGGTTGCGGGCGGGGGCTGCTTCCTTATCCTTTCGCGGCGGCATCCGCAGGGTGCCGCACCGACGAAAATAAAGAGATAGCAAGGAGGTGGATCGGGTGGCTGACACCGAAAATATCTTCGAGGAATTGCCGGACATGGATACGTTCGGCGGCCGGTTTTCCAGGGCTCTTGATGCATGTGACCTCGATGCGCGCGGGTTCGCGCGCCGCATCGGCGTCAGGACCGCGACCGTGCGGGCCTGGGAAACCGATCGCACCATGCCGAACTTTCATCGCCTGACCAAGATCGCCGGGCTGCTCGGCGTCAGCATCGCCTGGCTGCTGCATGGCGTGGGCCAGGGCCCCAATGAATCGGGTGCCGAGGCCGAATCTCCCGAGCATGTCGGCGAGCAGCTTGCCAAGCTGAAACTGCTGCATGCCGAGACCGGGCAACTTATTTCCCGGTTGCAGGGCGACCTCGACCGCATGGCGGCGGCCGGCCGCTGACGCGGGCCGGAGACACGACGGCATCCTGAAAACTAATAGTTGTCGGCGGCGGTGTTCACGCAGGTGACAAGTCGCCGCGACTAGGCTATGCATTCGTTCGTCGGGGGCCTAACGGCCTCAACTGTTTGCGGGAGAGAACAGCGCAAGGCTGTCGCCGAAGGGGAAATCGCCCGAAATCTCTCAGGCAAAAGAACCGTAGACAGGACGACACTCTGGAAAGTCGGGGCCTAACCACCCTGCGCCGAAGGTGTAAGTGCAGCCGACAGAGTTCCGGGTGCACGAGTCTCTCAGGCTTCAGACAGAGGGGCACGGAGGACCGCCGCAGCGGTCGGTTTCGTGTTGTTCTGGAGAAGTCATGGCAGGCGATGATACAAGGCACCTACCCCTAGAAGATCTGCATCAACAGGCCGGAGCGCGTTTTGGCGCCTTTGCCGGCTGGTCCATGCCGCTGACCTATCCGGCCGGCGTCATGAAGGAACACCAGCACACCCGCGAACATGCGGGTCTGTTCGACATTTCGCATATGAAGCTGTTCGAGCTTTCCGGCGCCGGTGCCGGCGCGCTGCTCGACCGCGCCTGCCCGCTCGATTCGGCGGCGCTGCCCCTGCTTCAGTCGAAATATTCCTTCCTGCTCAACGATGAAGCCGGCATCCTCGACGACGTGATCGTCACGCGGCTGGGCGACGACCGCTTCATGCTGGTGGCCAATGCCGGCAATGCGGCGGCCGACGAGGCGCATCTGCGCAAGCTTGCCGAAGGGCTCGACGTGGCCATCAATCCGCTGGAGCGCGTCTTCCTCGCCCTTCAGGGGCCGGAAGCCGAGGCGGCCCTCAACAAGGCCGGCGTCGAGACCGGGTCGCTGTCCTTCATGCACGGCATGGAGCCGCGCGCCGACTGGTTCGTGACCCGCTCCGGCTATACGGGCGAGGACGGGTTCGAGATCGCCGCGCCGGAAAAGGATGCCCGCGCGCTGCTGGAAAAGCTGCTTGCCGACGAGCGGGTGATGTGGGTGGGCCTTGCCGCCCGCGACAGCCTGCGCCTCGAAGCCGGGCTGTGCCTGCACGGCAACGACATCACGCCCGACACCAATCCGGTCGATGCCGGACTGATGTGGGCGGTGCCGAAGAGCGTGCGCGCCGAAGGCAATTTCGTCGGTGCGGAAGCCCTGCGTGCCCTGATTGCCCGCGGCGCCGCTGAAAAACGCGTCGGCCTCAAGCCGGAAGGTCGCCAGCCTGTGCGCGTCGGCGCAGCCCTTTTCGACGCCGACGGCAATGCCGCCGGCCGTATCACCTCGGGCGGCTTCGGCCCCTCGGCCGGTCATCCGGTCGCGATGGGCTATGTCCCCGCCGCCCTGGCAGCCGTTGGAAGCAGGCTGTACGCCGACGTGCGCGGCACGAAAGTGCCGGTCGACGTGCATGCCCTGCCCTTCACTCCGCATCGCTACCGCAAAGGATAATTTCTCATGGCAACGATCTACTACACCGAAGACCACGAATGGCTGAGCGTCGAGGGCGACATCGCCACCGTTGGCATCACCGACTATGCGCAGGAACAGCTCGGCGACCTCGTCTTCGTCGAACTGCCGGAAGCCGGCAAGAGCCTGAGCAGGGGCGACACGGCCGTGGTGGTGGAATCGGTCAAGGCCGCTTCCGACGTCTATGCGCCGGTGGACGGCGAAGTGACCGAGGCGAACGAAGCGCTCACCTCCGAGCCGGCGCTGGTCAACTCCGCCGCCACCGGTGACGGCTGGCTGTGGAAGATGAAGCTTTCCGACAAGTCCCAACTCGACGGCCTCATGGATGAGGCGGCCTACAATGCCCATATAGGCTGACAGGATAACAAGATGACCACGGCACCCTACGCTTTCACGGATCGTCACATCGGCCCCGGCGACGATGACATCCGCGCCATGCTCGCCCGGATCGGCGTCCCCTCGGTCGAGGCGCTGATCGACCAGGCGGTTCCGAAATCGATCCGTCTCGACCGGCCGCTCGACCTGCCGGCTGCGGCCAGCGAAGCCGAAGCTCTGGCCGAGCTTTCGGCCACCATGTCGCGCAACACCGTCATGAAGAGCTTCATCGGTGCGGGTTATCATGGCGTGCAGGTGCCGCCGGTCATCCAGCGCAACCTGTTCGAGAACCCGGCCTGGTACACGGCTTACACGCCCTATCAAGCCGAGATCAGCCAGGGCCGTCTGGAAATGCTGTTCCATTTCCAGACACTGGTGGCCGAGCTGACCGGCCTGCCGGTCGCCTCCGCTTCGCTGCTCGACGAGGCCACGGCGGTCGCCGAGGCCGTCGGCATCGCCGTTCGCCACCATCGCGACAAGCGCACCAAGGTGGCGCTGGCCGGCGTTCCCCTGCCGCAGACGCTCGACGTGCTTCACACGCGCGCCGAACCGCTCGGCATCGAGATCGACGGCGCGACCATCGACAACAACACCGCCGCCCTCATCGTCTCCTGGCCGGACGCCAACGGCGTCTATGGCAACCACAAGGCCGCGATCGAGAAGGCGCGTGCCGCCGGCGCCGTGGTCGTCTTCGTCTCCGACCCGCTGTCGCTGACCGTCACCAGCGCACCGGCAAGCCTCGGCGCCGACATCGCCGTCGGTTCCATGCAGCGCTTCGGCGTGCCGATGGGCTTCGGCGGCCCGCACGCGGCCTACTGCGCCGTATCCGACAAGCTTACCCGCCTGATGCCCGGCCGCCTCGTCGGCCAGTCGGTCGATGCACATGGCCGTCCCGGCTATCGCCTCGCGCTTCAAACGCGCGAGCAGCACATCCGCCGCGACAAGGCGACCTCCAACATCTGCACCGCGCAGGCGCTGCTGGCCAACATGGCGGCCGCCTTCGCGATCTGGCATGGCCCGGCCGGGCTCCAGGCCATCGCTTCGCGCATCCACGCGCTGGCGAACGGGCTGGCCGAAGGCCTTGCCGCCGCAGGGGTGAAGGTTCTGGGCTCCAGCCGCTTCGATACCGTGACCGTCGAGGCAAAGGGCAAGGCCGAGGCCATTGCAGCCGAGGCTGAAAAGGGTGATCGCCTGCTGCGCGTCATCGATGCCGACCATGTCAGCATCGCCTTCGACGAGACCTCGACGGAAGCCGACCTGGAAGCCATCGCCGCCCTGTTCGGGGCCAAGGCCAAGGCATCCAGCGCCAGCAGCCTCCCCGGCAAGCCGCGCGGCAGGGAATTCCTGACCCAGCCGGTGTTCCACGAAAACCGCTCCGAAACCGACATGATGCGTTTCCTGCGCAGGCTGGCCGACAAGGACCTGGCGCTCGACCGCGCCATGATCCCGCTCGGCTCCTGCACCATGAAGCTCAACGCTGCGGCCGAAATGATGCCGGTGAGCTGGCCGAACATCGCCAACCTGCACCCGTTCGCCCCCAAGGCGCATTCGGTCGGCATCCGCGCCATGATCGACGAGCTCGAGGCGTGGCTGGCCGAGATCACCGGCTTCGATGCCGTGACCTTGCAGCCCAACGCCGGCAGCCAGGGCGAATATGCCGGCCTTTTGGCCATTCGCGGCTATCACAAGTCGCGCGGCGAAGGGCATCGCAACATCTGCCTTATCCCCTCCTCCGCGCATGGCACCAACCCGGCTTCCGCCGCCATGGCCGGCATGAGCGTGGTGGTGGTGCGCTGCACGGATGACGGCAACATCGACATCGACGACCTCAAGGCCAAGGCCGAGCAGCACGGCGCCAATCTCGCCGCGCTGATGTTCACCTATCCGTCCACGCATGGCGTGTTCGAGGAAGGCGCCAAGGACATCTGCGCCATCGTGCACGGGCACGGCGGCCAGGTCTATTTCGACGGCGCCAACCTCAACGCGCTGGTCGGGCTGGCCCGCCCGGGCGACATCGGCGCGGACGTGTGCCACATGAACCTGCACAAGACGTTCTGCATCCCGCATGGCGGGGGCGGTCCGGGCGTCGGCCCGATCGGCGTCAAGGCGCATCTGCAGCCCTACCTGCCGGGCCACGTCGTGGAAGGTTCGGAGCATGCTGTGTCGGCCGCGCCCTTCGGCAGCGCCTCGATCCTGCCCATCACCTGGATGTACATCCGCATGATGGGGCCGGATGGCCTGAAGAAGGCGACCGAGATCGCCATCCTCTCCGCCAACTACCTCGTGGCGCGGCTGGGCAACCACTATTCGGTGCTCTACCGGGGTCGCGGCGGGCGCGTGGCGCATGAGTGCATCCTCGACACCCGCGTGCTCAAGGACCGCTCGGGCATCACCGTGGACGACATCGCCAAGCGGCTGATCGACTACGGCTTCCACGCGCCGACCATGTCGTTCCCGGTGGCCGGCACGCTGATGGTCGAGCCCACAGAGTCCGAACCGAAGGCCGAGGTGGATCGCCTGTGCGAGGCGCTGATCGCCATCGCCGACGAGGCGGCGAAGGTCGAAAAGGGCGAATGGCCGGCAGACGACAATCCGCTGGTCAACGCGCCGCATACGGCGGCGGAGACGCTGGCGGGCGACTGGGCGCACCCCTATTCGCGCATGGAAGCCGCCTATCCGGCCGGCAATGCCGATACCATCGTGAAGTACTGGCCGCCGGTGTCGCGCATCGACAACGTGGCCGGCGACCGCAACCTGGTCTGCTCCTGCCCGCCGGTTTCGGCATACAGCGACGCGGCAGAGTAAACCGCCCGCAGGACATTGCAAAAATCTCGGGAGGCCGGCGTTAAAATGCCGGCCTTCTGCCTTTCCGGACGGGTCCAACCCTTGCCCCGGCGGAAAATCGCCTGTATTGCCTGCATACGCTCCCGAACAGAACCGGAACCTCGGTCGCGCCCTGCTGCAAAGCGTGGCAAACTCTCAAGTGATTCGCAGCCTCCGCTCACGGACTCGCATGGACGACAGCAACGATCTTTTCGCCCGCATCGAAGACAAGCCTCAGCCGGTGCGCACGCCATCGCGACCGGCCGACCCGCTCGTGCAGGCGGCCCGCAAGGCCGCCGCTCCCGCGCCGGCCGCTTCTCCGCCAAAGGACAGCGGCGACGGCTACAGCGCCGCCGACATCGAGGTTCTGGAGGGCCTGGAGCCGGTGCGGCGCCGGCCCGGCATGTATATCGGCGGCACCGATGAAAAGGCGCTGCATCATCTGTTCGCCGAGGTGATCGACAACTCGATGGACGAGGCCGTGGCCGGTCACGCCAGTTTCATCGAGGTCGAACTCTCGGCTGACGGGTTCCTGACCGTGACCGATAACGGCCGCGGCATTCCCGTCGACATGCATCCGAAATTCAAGCGGCCGGCGGTCGAAGTGATCATGACCACGCTGCATTCGGGCGGCAAGTTCGACTCCAAGGTCTACGAGACCTCCGGCGGCCTGCACGGCGTCGGCGTGTCCGTCGTCAACGCGCTGTCGGAGGAGCTGGAGGTCGAGATCGCCCGTGGGCGCAAGCTCTACCGCCAGCGTTTCTCGCGCGGCAAGCCGCTGGGCGAACTGGAGCATCTGGGCGACGTGCACAACCGGCGCGGCACCAGGATCCGCTTCAAGCCGGACGACCAGATTTTCGGCAAGGGCGCCAAATTCGAGCCCGCGCGCCTCTACAAGATGACGCGCTCGAAAGCCTATCTGTTCGGCGGCGTCGAAATCCGCTGGAATTGCGATCCGTCGCTCATCGGCGAGAAGGACAACACGCCGGCCAAGGCCGAGTTCCATTACCCCGGCGGCCTCAAGGACTACCTGGCCGCCTCGCTCAACGGCGATTTCCAGGTCACGCGCGAAATTTTCGCCGGCAAGACCGAGCGTCAGGGCGGCCATGGCTCCGTGGAATGGGCGGTGACCTGGTTCGGCGGCGACGGCTTCCTCAATTCCTACTGCAACACCATCCCGACCGGCGAAGGCGGCACCCACGAAACCGGCTTCCGCAACGTGCTCCTGCGCGGCCTGCGCGCCTATGCCGATCTCACCGGCAACAAGCGCGCCTCGGTCATCACTTCCGAAGACGTGATGATCTCGGCCGCCGGCATGCTGTCGGTGTTCATCCGCGAGCCGGAATTCGTTGGCCAGACCAAGGATCGCCTGGCCACCGTCGAGGCGGTGCGCATCGTCGAAAGCGCCGTGCGCGATCCGTTCGACCACTGGCTGGCGGCCAATCCGCAGGAAGCCACCAAGCTGCTCGACTGGGTGATCCAGCGCGCCGACGAGCGCGTGCGCCGCCGTCAGGAGCGCGAGGTGTCGCGCAAGACGGCCGTGCGCAAGCTGCGGCTTCCGGGCAAGCTGGCGGACTGCACGCAGAACGCGGCGGCCGGCGCGGAACTGTTCATCGTCGAGGGCGATTCGGCGGGCGGTTCGGCCAAGCAGGCGCGCGACCGCGCCAGCCAGGCGGTGCTGCCGTTGCGCGGCAAGATCCTCAACGTCGCCAGCGCCGGCCATGACAAGCTGACCGCGAACCAGACAATTTCGGACCTGATCCAGGCGCTGGGCTGCGGCACCCGCTCGAAATACCGTGAGCAAGACCTGCGCTACGACCGCGTCATCATCATGACCGACGCCGACGTCGACGGCGCGCACATCGCCTCGCTGCTCATCACCTTCTTTTATCAGGAGATGCCGCAGCTCATCAAAGGCGGTCATCTCTACATGGCGGTGCCGCCGCTCTATTCGATCCGGCAGGGCGGCAAGGTGGCCTATGCGCGCGACGACGCCCACAAGGACGAGTTGCTGCGCACCCAGTTCACCGGGCGCGGCAAGGTCGAGATCGGCCGTTTCAAGGGTCTGGGCGAGATGATGGCGCACCAGCTCAAGGAAACCACCATGGACCCGAAGAAGCGCACGCTGCTGCGCGTGGAGGTGCTCGACGAGGAAGCCTCCACCCGCGACGCGGTCGACGCGCTGATGGGCACCAAGCCCGAATCCCGCTTCCGCTTCATCAGCGAACGCGCCGAATTCGCCGAAACTGACGCGCTGGACATCTGACACCGCGATGCGCGCCGGGACCAGAATGCGGGACCGGCTCGCAGGATTGATACGCCCCACGCGCAGCGACTGGATTTTTGCGCTGCGCACCACGCTGGCGGGGCTGGTCGCGCTGCTCGTCGCCTATGCACTGGGGCTCGGCCAGCCGCATTGGGCAATGATGACGGTGTTCATCGTCGCCCAGCCGGTTGCCGGCATGGTGCTGGCAAAGGGCTTTTTCCGCTTGGCCGGCACGCTGGCGGGCGCGCTGGCCGCGCTGTTCTTCGTCCCGGTTTTCGGCGGCAATGCGTGGCTGTTCTTGGCGATACTCGCCCTGTGGATCGGGCTTTGCACCTGGCTTTCCTCGCTGCTGCGCAATCCGGAAGCCTATGGCGCAGCCCTTGCCGGCTACACCGCCCTGATCATCGGCCTGCCGGCCTTCACCGAGCCGCAGCTTCTTCATGAACTGGCGCTGACGCGCTGCGGCGAGATCATCGTCGGCATCGTCTGTGCGGGACTCAGCAGCCGGCTGATGCTGCCGCAACTCGCCAGCGAGGCCCTGAGCCTGCGGCTGGCCCGCTCCATCAACGATCTCGCGGCCTATGCAGCCGGAGCCTTTTCCGGCGCCGAGATCACAAAGCTGCGGGCGCTGCATCGCAAGCTGATCGCGGACACGCAGGCGCTTGGCGAGATGCGGGCCTATGCCCGGCTCGAAACACCGGGCCGGGCGAGCCGCGCGCAATCCCTGCGCCGCACGATCGGCCATCTTCTGTCGGCCATCTCAGCGGCCCGCATGCTGCATGCCCACGCCATGCCCGACAACAAGACGCTGCGGCCGGTAAGGGATGCGCTGAAATCGGTGGTGGACGACCTTGCCACCGACGGACTGGACGACACCGGTCCCTTCATCGCACGCCTGGACGATGTCGCCGCCCGGACATCCACCCTGCCACGCGACATGGGAACCGACGATCCCGTCGCCACCGCCTCGCGCTTTGCCCTGGCGGCCGAGTTCACTCACGCCCTGAAAGGCGCCTTGCGCGGCCTCGACATGCTGCGGCAGGAGCCGCGAGACAGACTGCGCACGCGCCGGCAACCCGCGTTGCTGATCCACCGCGACCGCCATGCGGCATGGCGCAATGCCGTGCGCGCTATGGTGGCGACCGCGCTCGTCGCAGCCTTCTGGCTCGAAACACAATGGTCGGCCACGGAAGGCACCGTCATCATCGTGGCGGTCGTTTCCAGCCTGTTCGCGGCGCGCCCCTTCCCGGTCAAGGTTGCATGGGGCTTCTTCAAGGGCACCCTGCTCGCGCTGCCCTTCGCCTTCGTGGTGGGCCAACTCCTCCTGCCGGCCTTTCCCGGATTCTTCTGGTTCACGCTGTTCGCGGTGCCGATCCTGGTGCCGGCGACGCTGGCGATGGCCAATCCGCGCCTGACCGGCGTGGCAACGGCGTTCGCCATCAACTTCCTTGCATTTCTCAGCCCGCATCAGGTGATGACCTACGATCCGGTGGAATTTCTTGCCGGTTCGGGTTCCATCCTGATCGGGATTCTGCTTGCCATGGGTGTCTTCCAGGTAGTGCTTCCGGTCGACCCGCAGCAAACGGCGGAACGCATCGTGCGGGCCATGCGCGAGGATCTGGCGCGGCTGTGCCTGCATGAGCGCATTGCGCGGCGTTCCGCCTTCGAAAGCCTCGCCTATGACCGCATCAGCCAGTTGATGCCGCTGCTGCAAGCCAAGGGCAAGGACGGCGAAATCCTCATCGGCGGCAGCGTGGCGGCGGTGACGGCCGGGCTGGAAGTGTTGCGGCTGCGCAAGTTGCAGCTCGGCGGCGTGCTGACGCAACCCGCCAGGGACGCAGCCTCCCGGTTCCTGCGCGACATCGCGCGCGGCCTGCTCGTGCCGCCGTCCGGCCATTCATGGGACACGATCATCGCCAGGACCCGACAGGAAGCGCAGGACATCGCCGAGGCCGGTACGACCGAGGCCTTGCAGGCAGCGGCGGCCATGCGCGTCATCGCGGCGGCGATCGAGGATCACCCGGCCTTCTTCAACCGCAGGGCGTGAAGCGTTCCGTCAGGCGGCGGCGATAGCCAGCGCGTGGCCGCGCGCGTTTTCGCGCAGCGCATCGAGATGGATGGATTTCACCAGCGTGGCCAGTTCACCTTGCGCGCCCTGCCCGCCGAGCTCCTTCAGCATCAGCCAGCTCACCTCCTGCACCCCGGCGACGCGCTTGCCATTGGCAACCTCTCGCCAGACCTTGAGCGCCCGCAGGATGACGGCGTGGGTGGCCTCGGTCAGGCCGGCGCCGGTGAGCAGCGCGCGCAACGCCACATCGTTGCCGGCGGCGAGAAGGGAAGCCACCCGCTGCTCGCTGCGGCGGGTCAGCACCACCAGCGCGCTGCCGAAGAAATCGATCTTGCCATGCGCCACGGTGCGAATGAGGAAGGACGCCGTGAGGTCGCCGCGCAGGCGCAGATGTTCCGCCAGCGCGGCATGTTCGTCGCCTTGCGTGCCTTCGATCAGGGTCAGCGAAGCCTTGATGCAGGCATCGCGCATCAGGCGCTCGGCTCGTGCAGCGCCCATCAGCGCCTGCACCAGGGGCGACCCCTTCAACGTCTCGCCGAGCTTGACCAGCAGCATGTGTCGGCAATCCGCCGGCAGGCGCATGTCCGCGATCAGTGCCTCGCGCACCGCGCCTACATGGCCGAAGCGCTCGGCCATACGCCGAAAGCTCAGCGAGGCGATGTCGGCGCCGCAATTCTTCAGCAGCACCACGCAGGCATCGGCCTCGCCGATCTCGGCGATGGCGGCGGCCACCGGCATCGAGACCGACGGGCGGTCGGCCACCAGCTTCTGCGTGGCCACGGTGCCCGCCGCGACGCGGTCGATCAGGTCGGCATCGGTCAGCAGCGGCGAGCGCGCGACGACGAGCGCGGCCACTTCCGGCTGGTCCGCGGCAAGAGCGGCGATAACCTGCGGCGGGGCATGGCGGCTCATCGACAAGGCTTCGGCCATGGCCTGCCGGACCTTGGAGGACGGATCGTCCAGCAAAAGGGTGAGTGCCGCCTCGGCGGCGCACCGGTCCTCGAAAGGCAGGGTGTGCTGCACATAGGCGTTGGCAAGGGCGGCGGCGGCGGCGGCGCGTTCCGAAACCTTCGCCGTGCAGATCCACTTGAGGAAATGCGAAACAACCATCACTTGCGCCCAACCCCCGAAAGCCAGCCCCGGCTCTGAAATCCACGATAGGCCCAATGGCTTAATAAAGCGTTCACCATGTTTTCCCGGGCGTCTGCCGCTTGCAGCGCGCGCGGCAGGGTCCTATCAAAAGTGCAAAAGGAGGAGAGCGCCATGGCCGGATTGTATCTTGAGGAATTCGAGGTCGGGCATGTCTTTCGCCACGCGCTGCGCAAGACGGTGACCGAAAGCGACAACATGCTGTTTTCGGTCATGACGCTGAACCCGCAGCCCCTGCACATCGATTTCGAGTTCGCATCGAAGACCGAATGGGGACGGCCGCTGGTCAATTCGCTGTTCACCCTCGGCCTGATGATCGGCATCGCCGTCAACGACCTGACCGTCGGCACCACCGTCGCCAATCTCGGCATGAAGGACACGGTGTTCCCGCACCCGCTGTTCCACGGCGATACGGTGCGGGTGGAGACCACTGTGATCTCGGTGCGCAAATCGAAATCGAAGCCCGACCGCGGCATCGTCGAACTGGAGCACCGGGCCTACAACCAGCATGACGTTCTGGTGGCCAAATGCCTGCGTCAGGCGATGATGCTGAAGAAGCCGGTCTGATGCGGTCGCTGCTGTTCGTTCCCGGCGATTCGGAAAAGAAGCTGGAGAAGGGCTTTGCCTCCGAAGCCGACGTGGTGATCGTCGATCTGGAGGATTCCGTCGCGCCTTCCAACAAGGAGAGCGCCCGGCGCATTGCCGCAGAGTTCCTTGCCGCACGGTCGAAGATGCAGAAGCCGGCCGTCTATGTCCGGGTCAACGACCTCACGACCGGCCTGACGGATGCCGACCTTGCCGCGCTGGTGCCGGCCCGGCCGGCCGGCATCATGCTGCCCAAGTCGACCAGCGGCGCGGATGTCGAGCGGCTTTCGGTCAAGCTGCGCGTGCAGGAGGCCGAGCAGGAACTGCCGGACGGCGGCATCTCCGTCATCGCCATCGCCACCGAAACGGCCGCTTCCCTCTTCACCGGCGCGACCTATGCGGGCGCGAGCCAGCGCCTTGCCGGCCTGACCTGGGGCGCGGAAGACCTGTCGGCCGCCATCGGCGCACGAGCGGCGCGGGATGCGGACGGGCGCTATACCGACGTGTTCCGGCTTGCCCGCGCCGTCACCCTGCTTGCCGCCTCGGCGGCGGAAGTGGCCGCCATCGACAGTGTCTATCCGGATTTCCGCGATCTGGCAGGGCTGGAGGCGGAGTGCATCGAGGCCGAGCGCGACGGTTTCACCGCCAAGATGGCGATCCACCCGGCACAGGTGTCGGTCATCAACGCCGCCTTCACCCCCACACCCGAGGCCGTCGAACATTCGGCGGCGGTGGTGGCCGCCTTCGAAGCGGCGGGCAATCCCGGCGTCGTCGGCATCGGCGGCAAGATGTACGACCGCCCGCATCTGCGCCTGGCCGAGCGGCTGCTGGCCAGGGCGCGGGCGGCGGGCGTTACCGGCTGAACCTTAACCCTGCCACGGGCCTGAATAATCGGCATAGAGCGCGGCCGGATCGGGGCGCGGACGCTCCGGCGCCGTGCCTTCATAGCTGCCGATATGCACGAAGCCGATGACGCGCTCATCCGGCGCAAGCCCCAGGATCGCCCTGCCCTCCGGCACTTCGGAATACCAGTTGGTGATCATGTTGGTGCGGTAGCTCAGCGCGTTGGCCGCAAGGATGAGGTTCATCGCGGCCATGCCGCCCGACAGGAACTTCTCCCAATCGGGAATCTTGGGATGCTCCTTCGGCGTGGAGACGACGCCAATCACCACCGGCGCCCGCGAGAAGCGGGTAAGCTCCTGATTGCGCCGGCCTTCCGGCAGCGGGCCTTCGCGCTCCTCGGCAAGGGCCGCCAGCTTGCGGCCGATCTCCTCACGCGCCTCGCCGCGATAGACGATGAACCGCCAGGGCGCCAGCCGGCCATGGTCGGGGACACGGCTGGCCGCGGCGATAATCTTCGCGATCTCGGCATCGTCCGGCCCGGGTGCCTGCAAATCCTGGATCGGCACGGAAGCTCTGGCCAGCAGGAAATCCATGATCGTCGCGTTCATCTTGCAATATCCCTGGAAAGGTCGGCGGCTCGGGTCGGGTCCCTCGGGAAGCGGCCCGGGCAGTGCCTGAAATGGGAAGCATCCGCGGTCGGGATGCAGTCGGGCCTTGAAATTGCCACCGCCTTGCGGTTCAAGGCAAGACATGTTTGCAGCGGCCCGCCGTCTTTTCCCGATTCCCATGACCCCGGCCCCGATGGCCCCTATCTTCATGGGCATGCTGTGCGCGGCCATGGCGCTGCCGGCCGCGGCGCAGGAAGACGACGGGCTGGGAGACCTCAAGCTGCCCGGTATCTCCAGCTATGCCACGCCGCAAAGCGACCGTTCGCTCGCCACCAGTTCCGGCGGCACCGTGACGCTGAGCGCCCAGCTCAACGAAGGCGGCGAGGAGATCACCCGGGGCATGGTCTGGCGTGTGTTCAAGCCCGAACCGGATGCCGACGGCAAGCTGCCGCTGGTGGCCTCGGCGCAGGGCGGCACCTCGATCTTCGATCTGGAGCCCGGAAGCTATCTGGTCCACGCCTCCTATGGCCGCGCCGGCGCCACCAAGCGCATATCGGTCGGCCGGCAGGCCCAGCACGAAAGCTTCGTGCTCAATGCCGGCGGCCTGAAGCTCGACGCCACGGCAGCCGGCGGCGGACGCATCCCCCCGGCCAAGCTGCGCTTTTCGATCTACGAGGGCGACGGCGAGGACAGTGGTGATCGGGCACTCGTCCTGCCCAATGTTCAGCCCAACACCGTGGTGCGGCTCAAATCCGGCACCTATCATGTCGTGTCGACCTACGGGTCGGTGAACGCTATCATCCGTTCCGACATCCGCGTCGAGGCCGGCAAGCTCACCGAGGCGACGGTGGAACACCATGCAGCCGAAGTCACGCTCAAGCTGGTGCGCGAGGCCGGCGGCGAAGCCATCGCCGACACCTCGTGGTCGGTGCTCAACGAGGCGGGCGAGCAGGTGAAGGAAAGCGTCGGCGCCTTTGCCCCCATGGTGCTGGCGGATGGCGACTACACGGCCATCGCCAAGAATCGCGACCGCATCTACCAGAAGGACTTCAAGGTCGAGCCCGGCCAGAACCGCGAAATCGAGGTGGTCGCCTCGGAAGCCTCGGCGGTCGATCCCGAAGCCGCCGACTGAGTGTTCACCGCATCTCGGCTTGCAAGAGCCGCCCCTGCATGACACATAGGTCCTGTTCTCAGGGCGGGGCGAAATTCCCCACCGGCGGTATGCGGCTCGAATAGAGCCGCGAGCCCGCGAGCGCTTTCCCCGCAGCGGGGAAAGGTCAGCAGATCAGGTGCGATGCCTGAGCCGACGGTTACAGTCCGGATGAAAGAGGACATGCAGGCGCCGTCGTTTACGCGGGCGGCAAGCCTTCATGTGATCGCCTTGGGTGACGTGTCTGTTGCTGAAAGGAGATCACATGACACAAGCCCACTCTGCTTTTTCCCGTCCCGTGCGCTACGCCTTCATCAAGGCCAACTGGCACAAGGACATCGTGGACCGCGCGCTGGAAGGGTTCACGCAGCTCATTCCCGCTTCCCAGGTCGATGTCTTCGATGTGCCCGGCGCATTCGAGATGCCGATGCTGGCCCGCGACCTTGCCCAGTCCGGCCGCTATGCCGCCGTCGCGGCTGCGGCGCTGGTGGTCGATGGCGGCATCTACCGGCATGATTTCGTGGCGCAGGCGGTGGTCGACGGATTGATGCGCGCTGGAATGGACACGGGCGTCCCGGTGCTTTCGGTGTCGCTCACCCCGCATCATTATCAGGAAACCGAGCATCACAACCGCATCTTCTCCGAGCATTTCGTGCAGAAGGGCCGCGAGGCGGCCGAGGCGGCGCTGATGATCGGCAAGACCCGCGCCCAGCTCGCGGCCTGACATTTCCATCCGAAAACGAGAACGGCGGCGGATTTCTCCGCCGCCGTTTTCGTTCGAACGCCTGTTGGCCCGTCAGGCAGCGCGGGCGCGTTTGAGGTCGGGCGGCGTCGCCTCGTCGGACAGCGAGGTCACGGCCTCGTCGAGTGTCATCGAATGCTGGTCGCGCGAACCGAGGCGGCGCATGTTGACCGTACCCTCCTCAGCCTCGCGCTTGCCGCAGACGAGGATAACCGGCACCTTGGCAAGGCTGTGCTCGCGCACCTTGTAGTTGATCTTCTCGTTGCGAAGATCGGTTTCCGCCGCCAGACCCGCCTGCTTCAGCCGTGCCACGACCTGGCGCGCATAATCGTCGGCGTCGGAGGTGATTGTCGCCACCACCACCTGCAAGGGCGCGAACCACAGCGGCATCTGGCCGGCATGGCTCTCGATGAGGATGCCGAGGAAGCGCTCCAGCGAGCCGCAGATGGCGCGGTGCACCATTACCGGCTGCTTCTTCTCCGAATCCGCGCCGATATAGAAGGCCCCGAAGCGCTCCGGCAGGTTGAAGTCCACCTGCGTGGTGCCGCACTGCCATTCGCGGCCGATGGCGTCGCGCAGCGTATATTCGAACTTCGGCCCGTAGAACGTGCCCTCGCCCTCGTTGATGCCGGTCTTGATGCGGTTGTCCTCGCGCGCCATTCGCGCCAGTGCGCGGCGCAGGATGTCCTCGGCGTGGTCCCATGCCGCATCGGTGCCGACGCGCTTTTCGGGCCGCGTGGCCAGCTTCACCACCACCTCGTCGAAACCGAAATCCTTGTAGACCGACATCATCAGGTCGTTGATCTTGAGGATTTCCGCCTCGAGCTGGTCCTCGGTGCAGAAGATATGCGCATCGTCCTGGGTGAACGCGCGGACCCGCATGAGACCATGCAAGGCCCCCGACGCCTCATAGCGATGCACATTGCCGAATTCGGCAAGCCGGATCGGCAGATCGCGGTAGGACTTCAAGCCATGCTTGAAGATCTGTACATGGCCGGGGCAGTTCATCGGCTTGAGCGCAAACACGCGCTGGTCGGCATCCGGATCGTCCGGATGGGTGAAGGCGTGGGCCGACTTCACCGCGAACATGTTCTCCTGATACCAGCCCCAGTGGCCCGATGTCTCCCACAGGCTCTTGTCCAGCACCTGCGGCGCATTCACCTCCTGGTAGTCGTCGCCGAGGCGGCGGCGCATATAGGCAATGAGGTTCTGGAACATCTTCCAGCCCTTGGCGTGCCAGAAGACGACGCCCGGCCCCTCCTCCTGGAAGTGGAAGAGGTCCATCTCACGCCCCAAGCGGCGATGGTCGCGCTTCTCGGCCTCCTCCAGCATGTGCAGATACTGGTCGAGCTGTTCCTGCGTCGCCCAGGCGGTGCCGTAGATGCGCGTCAGCATCGGGTTGTTGGCATCGCCGCGCCAATAGGCGCCGGCCACCTTCATCAGCTTGAAGGCGCTGCCGATCTGGCCGGTGGAAGCCATATGCGGGCCACGGCACAGGTCGAACCAGTCGCCCTGATAATAGATCTTGAGGTCCTGATCCTCCGGGATCGCCTCGACCAGTTCGACCTTGTAGGCCTCGCCCTTGTCGCGGAACACCTGCTTGGCCTTGTCGCGCGACCACACTTCCTTGGTGAAGGGTTTGTTGCGCTGGACGATCTCGCGCATCTTCTTCTCGATGGCGGGGAAATCCTCCGGCGTGAAGGGTTCGTTGCGGGCGAAGTCGTAGTAGAAACCGTTCTCGATCACCGGACCGATGGTCACCTGCGTGCCGGGCCACAGTTCCTGCACCGCCTCGGCCAGCACATGCGCGGCATCATGGCGGATCAGTTCCAGCGCGCGCGGATCGTCGCGGGTGACGATCTCGACCTTGCCGGAGCCGCCCAGCGGGTCGGACAGATCGCGCAAGGCGCCGTCGAACGTGTAGGCGACCGCCTTCTTGGCCAGCGACTTGGAGATGGATTCGGCAAGTGCGGCGCCGGTCGTGGCGGCATCATAGTCGCGAGACGAACCATCGGGAAATGTGAGGGAAACGGAATTCGACACAGGTGTTCTCCTATCCAGTCCCGCAAACGAGCGCGGGTGGGTTGATGCCGGATGCGTCCGGCGGCAGCGGTGTCATAATCGGCGCAGCCACGGCCGTAAAGCCATGGCTGCATCAGGAGGCAGCACCGCGACGCTTTGCGCCGATCTCCCGATACCGCCAGGGCAGGAACCAGCGGAAACGCGGGGCGAGCTGTTCCGGCACATTGTCGATGCCGTGCGTGCCGCCCGGCCCGCAGCGCAGGAACCGGAACAGGCCCATCCAGCCGCCTGCCCACAGGCCGTGGCGGGCTATCGCCTCGTAGGCATATTCCGAACAGGTCGGCAGGTGCCGGCAGGTGTTGCCGACGAAGCCGGACAGGGTGAGCTGATAGAGCCGCACCACAGACGTGCCGAACACGCGGCCCGGCGTCCTGCGCCACGGGCCGGACCAGTTGCGCCCTCTCCGGGGGTGCTGCGGCGCATGTGAATGCCGGTGCGTCACGCTCCTGTCCCGTTTCGTGGCTCTGCCCTGCTCCCTCGCCCACAGATGCGATCTCGGTGCGCCGATTGCAATGCGGCCGATCCGCCGCGTCAAGCAGGCGTGAACAGTGCGTCGCCGAATGCTTCGGTTTGAACAGACGCTTCGCCCGCTCTATCTTTCGGTTCAACACGCATCCCGCCACAATCCCGGATCATGGCGCCGGCGATCCCCGACCGCCGGGCGACAGGGGTGCCCAACCATCGCCCCGGTGCGTTGCCGGACAGGAGGCTGACATGCCCGACACCATCGAACTTGGACTGGACACCTTCGGCGACGTCACGCTCGGCCCGGACGGCAAGTTGCTGCCGCAGGCGCAGGTGATCCGCAACCTCATCGACCAGGCCGTGCTGGCGGACCAGGTAAGCGTGGATTTCATCGGCGTCGGCGAGCACCATCGCGACGATTTCGCCGTTTCGGCGCCGGAAGTGGTGCTGGCGGGCATTGCCGCGCGCACGGAGCGCATCAAGCTGGGCTCCGCCGTCACGGTGCTGAGTTCGGACGACCCGATCCGCGTGTTCCAGCGCTTCTCGACCGTCGATGCGATCTCGAACGGCCGGGCCGAGGTCATCCTCGGGCGCGGATCGTTCACCGAGTCCTTCCCGCTGTTCGGATTCAAGCTCTCCGACTACGAGACCCTGTTCACCGAAAAGCTCGACCTGTTTGCCGCCCTGCTGAAAAATGGCCCGGTGACCTGGCAGGGGTCGGTGCGCCCGCCGCTTGCCGACCAGCGCGTCTATCCGCCGATCGAGAACGGCACGCTCAAGACCTGGATCGGCGTCGGCGGCAGCCCGGAATCGGTGATCCGCGCGGCGCGCTATCACCTGCCGCTGATGCTCGCCATCATCGGCGGCGACCCTAAGCGCTTCAAGCCTTATGCGGATCTCTACCGCGACGCGCTGGCGCAACTGGGGGCTCCCACCCTGCCGATCGGCGTGCATTCGCCCGGCCATATCGCGGAGACCGACGAGCAGGCGCGCGAGGAGCTTTGGCCGAGCTACAAGAAGATGCACGACCGCATCGGCGGCGAGCGCGGCTGGGGTCCCGTCTCGATCACGGCCTTCAATTCCGAGGCGGACATGGGCTCGCTCTATGTCGGCTCGCCGGAAACCGTGGCGAAGAAGATCGCCGCCACGGTGAAGGCGCTTGATGCTGCGCGCTTCGACCTGAAATACTCGTCGGGGCCGATGGAGCATGGGAAGATGATGCGCTCGATCGAGCTCTACGGCACCCGCGTCATTCCCATGGTGCGCGACCTGCTGGCGGACAGTTGAGGGGTCTTTACGGCCGGGCCGATCACGCGGCTTTTTCGGCCTTGGTCTTCTCGATCTGGTCGATGCAATCGACCACCGCGTCGAACACCAGCATGGTCGAGGCGTGGCGGGCCTTGTAGTCGCGTACCGGCTCCAGATATTTCAGGTCGTCGAACCTGCCCTGCGGCGGCGCGCCGTTTTCCTTCAGCATCTTCAGCATGGTCTCGCGCACGTCCCGCAGTTCCTGCGCGCTGGCGCCGACGACGTGCTGCGCCATGATCGACGACGAGGCCTGCCCAAGCGCACAGGCCTTCACGTCCTGCGCGTAATCAGTGACGATACCGTCCTGCATGGCGAGATCGACGGTGACGGTGGAGCCGCACAGCTTCGAATGCGCCTTGGCGCTCGCATCGGGCTTGTCCAGCCGGCCGATCCGCTCGATATTTCCCGCGAAGGCCAGAATTTTCCTGTTGTAGACGTCGTCGATCATAATTTTCCGGTCCGTCGCCGTCTGGCGAACAGCGATTGCCGCTTCCGCACTTTCAATCGCAGCGCCCGACCAATATATAATGGTGATGTTTCGGGAACGGCAAGGCACCATTGCGCGTCTATGTCGCCGGAACCCAGTCACGCCGCATTCGGGCCGTTTCGCGATCCCGTAATAGGCAGTGGTCCGTTCAACTCGTTCCTCCATCGAGGGGAACTACGGGAGACGCCTTTATGGACGCCGTCATCAAGAAGATCATGCCCGCCTCCGCGTATATGGAAAAGCCCGTCACCGACCGGCCGAGCCAGCAGGAGGTGGAAACCGCCGTGCGCACGCTGTTGCGCTGGACCGGCGACAATCCGGATCGCGAAGGCCTGGTCGAC
The DNA here is from genome assembly GCF_052978165.1 of Aquamicrobium terrae. NCBI lineage: Bacteria > Pseudomonadati > Pseudomonadota > Alphaproteobacteria > Hyphomicrobiales > Phyllobacteriaceae > Aquamicrobium > Aquamicrobium terrae. Next base: position 3,354,173 of record NZ_JBRKLZ010000001.1, on the reverse strand, counting down.
ACGCCGAAGCGCGTCGCCAAGGCGTTCCTCGAAATGTTCAACGGCTACGACATGTGCCCGGCCGAGGAACTTGGCCGCACTTTCGAGGAAGTCGCCGGCTATGACGACCTCGTGCTGGTGCGCGACATCCAGTTCCACTCGCATTGCGAGCACCACATGGTGCCGATCATCGGCAAGGCCCATGTCGGCTACCTGCCGGACGGCAAGGTCGTCGGCCTGTCCAAGATCGCCCGCGTCGTCGACATCTTCGCCCACCGCCTGCAGACGCAGGAGGCCATGACGGCGCAGATCGCCAACGTCATCCAGGACGTGCTCAATCCGCGCGGCGTGGCGGTGCTGATCGAGGCCGAGCATATGTGCATGGCCATGCGCGGCATTCGCAAGCAGGGCTCGACCACGCTGACCTCGACCTTCACGGGCACCTTCAGCGACAATGCGGACGAGCAGATCCGTTTCATGACCATGGTGCGCGGCGGCCTGGTGCGCTGAGCGCGCCCCGCCGCCTTCACCGGTCCAATACCCAAGGAGAGCAGCCGTGACGGCGCTGACCTTCGCCCCTGCCCCTGCCGACAAGCAGGCCCTCGAACAGGAAGGCGCCGCCTTCACGCCACGTTTCGATGCCAATGGCCTTGTCACGGCGGTGGTCACCGATGCCGCCGACGACATGCTTTTGATGGTGGCGCATATGAACGAGGAGGCGCTGGCGCTGACGCTCGAAACCGGCATCGCACACTACTGGTCACGCTCGCGCAAGGCGCTGTGGAAGAAGGGCGAAACCTCCGGCAACATGCAGCACGTGGTCGAGCTGCGCACGGACTGCGACCAGGATGCGGTGTGGCTGCGCGTTAAGGTCGCAGGCCATGATGCAACCTGCCACACAGGCAGGCGTTCCTGTTTTTATCGAATGGTGGAGCTTCGCGACGGGAAGGCCATCCTTTCCGGTGATGGAAGTACCCCGCTGTTCGATGCAAAGGCCATCTATCTAAAGTCTGACTAACCCACTCGGAAACTTGCCCTTAAACTGATTCACCTTTTCGATACGGGACGGCTCTAGACTGAAACTGGGACAAGGGAGATCGTGATGCTCGAATGGGCGTCATTGCGCGGCAGGCCAGATGTCCGGGAAGCAAACGGGCTTTCTTCGGCAACCAGCACGGTCGAGCCCGCCCCTGCCCCGAACAAGGGCATCGCGCTTGCACTGGGCGGCGGCTGCGCCCGCGGCTGGGCTCATATCGGCGTGCTGCGCGCGCTGGACGAGGCCGGCGTCGAGATTTCCATGATCGCGGGCACCTCCATCGGGGCGCTGGTCGGCGGCTGCTATCTGGCCGGCAAGCTCGACGAACTGGAGGATTTCGCCCGCAGCCTGACGCGGCGGCGTATCTTCGGCCTGCTCGACATCACCCTGCGCGGCAGCGGCCTGTTCGGCGGCCTCAAGCTCGATGCGCGGCTGCGCGAGCATCTCGATGGCACCCGTTTCGAGGACCTGCCCAAGCCCTTCGTCAGCGTCGCCTCCGAAATCCATACCGGGCATGAGATATGGCTCACCAAGGGCTCGCTGATCACCGCCATGCGCGCCTCCTATGCGCTGCCGGGCGTGTTCGAGCCGGTCAACTGCAACGGGCGCATGCTGGTCGACGGCGCGCTGGTCAATCCGGTTCCGGTTTCGGTATGCCGGGCGCAGGAACAGCCGGCGGTGGTCGCCGTCAATCTCAGCTCCGACAATTTCGGCCGGGCCGCCGTCATCCGCCACAGTGCGGGCGAGTCCGGGGACGATAGGCTGCAGGCCGAACAGGCCATGCTTCCTGTCCTGTCCAGACAGCACTCGGCGCACGACGCCCGGCTCGGCATCACCGGCGTGATGGTGGAAGCGTTCAACATCATTCAGGACCGCATTTCGCGGGCGCGGCTGGCCGGCGATCCTCCGGATTTTTCGCTGCACCCCAAGCTCGGCCACATCGGCCTTACCGAATTCCACCGCGCCGGAGAGGCGATCCATCTCGGCTACGAGACCACCCTGGCCCATGCGGCGGAGCTGAAGCGGCTGCAAAGCGTGCTTGTCTGAAATCACCCGCCAAATGGAGGAGGATTGCTGGACCCTCCGGCATTCTCACAGCCGGGATTGAAGCTGCTGATCTCGCATATGCACTTCTGGATCTGCAAACGCTCGGCTTCAGACAATTCCGAGCATTGAACATCCGCCAGGGATTTCTTCCCGTCCACATTGACGGTGGTTTTGGAGCGTGACGCATAGCTGATAAGGCCGGCGGTAATTCCCGTGGCCGTACCGTTCGCGATCGCGCCGCCGACGACCGCAGTCATGCCCGGCGACGAGCCGGTGGCCTGCGACACGAGCCGACTGTCCCGGTTCTTCCCATTGCCCAGACGGAAAGTCTTGATGTCGGTGACCACCGGGCTGGCCCCCGATTTATCCGCACCGATCGTCACCACATCCTGATATCGCGAGCCGTCCGCAAGCTGATAGGGGTCGAGCACCTTGGTTTCGGGCGCAGCGCATCCGACCGCCAGCGAGCAAACCCCGAACAAAACTATCCGCAAACGCATCAGCCCCCGCATCATGTGCTTTGACGGACGCGACATGAGCCCCCTGCCCACGACGTCCGGATGCGGCGCAATCTAGAAACGGGTGGAAAGCCCGCAACCCCCAATTGGGGACCCCAGCCGCAGGTGCGGTTTCGCGCACGGCTGCGGAGAAGGCGGTAGCATCTTCAAAATCCGCAAGAAGCGTGTAACGGTAGGCAGCGCGGAATCATCGTTCAGGGGAAAACGATGGGGGCAGATCACCAGGAGGCTCTCGGGTCGCTGCTTGAGGCGGTGCAGGCTCCGGGACAATGGTCGCAGGCCTTGCGATCTGTCGCATCCAGCTTCCGTGCCGACCATGTGTTCGCCTATCTGGTCAGCCCCGACAACACACAGCCCTATACGTCCTCCGGAAGCAGGGAAATCCTGGAAAAGGTCGTGGCCGACAACTGGCACGAGCGCAACCCACGCATGCTTCGCGGCCTGCATCACGCGCGATCCGGCCAGGTCGGCATACTGACCGACTGGCGCCTTTTTTCGCCGGATGAGATCGCGCGCGAGCCGTTCGAGCAGGAATTCGCAATCAGGTTCGACTGCGTTCACTACGCCGGTTCGTTCATTCCCATCGACAGAGATTCGTTCCTCGTTCTCAGCATGGAGCGGAGCAAACGCCGCGGAGCCTTTCTGGGAGCCGAACTCGATGACGTTGCGCGCTTCATCGAAATGACTAACACGGCCCTCAGCTATGCCATTCGCGCGCAAAAGGCGGTGACGACCGGCCTGGTGGATTCGCTGAGCACCGAGAAAACCGCCTGGGCCTGGCTCGACGGCCATGCGCGGCCTTGCCACTACTCGGCCAGTTTCAATGCCATGGTCGGCCGCTTCTTCGGCAGCAGGAACGGACGTCTTGCGCCTCTTTGCGGAGATACCGACAGGTTCGGCTTTCTGGTTGCCATGGCCGCCGTGGGTGAGCAGATCAATATGAGTCTGACCGTTGCCAATCCGGCGAACCCGGCAGACACGGCTACGGTCAGGATCGTCCCGCTTCGAACCATCGCCCGCGACATGGCCTCCCGGGGCGACGTGCTTCTCTCGATCGAGGTCAACCCGATACAGAGGCCGTCGATAGAAGACATCTTGACCCGCGATTACGGACTGACGAAAGCGGAAGTCCGGCTTGCCTTGCTGATCTCGGAAGGAAACAAACTGCGATCCGCGGCGGAAACGGAACGGATCACCTACGAGACGGCGCGGTCGCGGCTGAAGATAATCTTCAACAAGCTTTCGGTCGGCAGGCAGGCCGATCTCATCCTGAAGATGAGCGAACTTCTTAAAGGCTAGGCCGGAGCGGCGTCCACGATCCTGAACTGGGCGCTGCGATTGCCGTTCCAGTAATTCGATGACAGCGAACCGGCCGCGTGGATCGTCGCGCCACGGCTCTTGAACAGGAAGTCGCCGAGCGCGGTGTCGGCCGCCCGGAAGGCGATGCCCGGGATGCGGCCGCCGCTTTCCGAGCGCAGTTCGGCTCTGATGTGATTGGCCCCGACCAGACGCGCATCGACCAGGCGATGGCGCGGCAGGGCGAAGACCGGCGCGACATGGCCGGTTCCGTAGGGTCCGGCCTTCTCAAGCGTATCCAGCAGTTGCAGCGACACGCCCTCAGCTGCGAGCGCTCCGTCGATGAGCAGGCTTTCCTGATCCTGCAAACGGAACACATCGGCGGCCGCGCGCTCCTCGAAGAAGGCCCGCAGCGCGCCGAGCTTCCCCTGTTCCACGGTGATGCCGGCCGCCATGGCGTGGCCGCCGCCCTTGACCAGCAAACCTGCTTCCACCGCCTCGCGTACCATGCGGCCGAGATCGAAACCCGGAACGGAACGCCCGGAACCGCTGCCGATGCCGCTCGCGTTGAAGGCAATGGCGAAGGCCGGCCGCCGCGCGTGATCCTTCAGCCGCGATGCCAGAAGGCCGACAATACCGGGGTGCCAGGCCGGATTGGCGGTGACCAGCACCGCCGGCCCGTTGCCGCCGGCAAGCTCGGCGTCGGCCTCGGCGCGCGCCTCGGCCAGCATCACGGTTTCCATGGCCTGCCGTTCCTGGTTGAGGCGATCGAGCGTCTCGGCGATCGCCTGCGCCTCGACCGGATCGTCGGTCGCCAGCAACCGGCTGCCCAGCGCGGCATCGCCGATGCGCCCGCCGGCATTGATGCGTGGGCCGATGAGGAAGGCGAGATGGAAGGCGTTGATCGGCTCGCCGATGCGCGCGGCCTGCGCCAACGCGGCGAGCCCGGCATTCGACTGCCGGCGCATGACCTGCAATCCCTTCACCACGAAGGCGCGGTTGACGCCGACGAGCGGCACCACATCGCAGACCGTGGCCAGCGCCACCAGATCGAGCAAGCCGAGCAGGTCCGGCTGGCTGCTTCCCGGCCTGCGGGCGCGCAACAGTTTCGCGGTCTGCACCAGCGTCAGGAACACAACGCCGGCGGCACACAGATGCCCCTGTCCCGACAGGTCGTCCTCGCGGTTCGGGTTGACGACCGCCGTGTCCGCCGGCAGCGCCCCGCCCACCTGATGATGGTCGAGCACCACCACCTCCGCGCCCGCCTCCCTCGCCGCCTCGATGGATGAGGCGGAATTGGTGCCGCAGTCCACCGTGACGATCAGCGAGGCACCGCGCGACACCAGTTCCCGCATGGCGTCGGGGTTGGGGCCGTAGCCTTCAAAAATGCGGTCGGGAATGTAGATTTCGGACTCGACCCCGAAATGGGCGAGGAAGCGCTTGAGCAGGGCCGAGGAAGCGGCGCCGTCGACATCGTAGTCGCCGAAGATCGCCACCTTCTCCTTGCGCGTGACGGCGTCGGCCATGCGGCTCGCCGCCCGCTCCATGTCGGTCAGCGAAGCCGGGTCGGGCAGCAGGTCGCGGATGGTGGGATCGAGAAAGCGCGCCGCATCCGCCGTCTGCACGCCGCGCCCGGCCAGCACGCGCGCCACGATATCGGGCACGCCGTGGCCCTGCGCGATCGCCAGCGCAATCATGTCCTGGCGATCGGTGAGCCTGTGCTCCCAGAAGATGCCGGTCGCCGAGCGCCGGACATCGAGGAAGAGACGCTTGTCGGCCATTATCGCTCGCACCCCTTGCGGGTCACGAAACCATAGGCCGACAGCTTCAGCACCGGGCTCAGAACTTGTCCAGGTCCTGATGGCGCGCCTTGATCTCGCGCACGGTACGCGAGGACGAACGCAGCACGATGGTATGCGTGGTGATGAAGTTGCGGCCGAACTTCACGCCCGACAGCATGTTGCCGTCGGTGACGCCGGTGGCGGCGAACAGCACATCGCCGCGCGCCATCTCGTCTGCGCGATAGGCCTTGTTCGGATCGCTGACACCCATGCGCGCCGCGCGCTCGATCTTCTCCGGCGTATCGAGGATGAGGCGACCCTGCATCTGGCCGCCGGTGCAGCGCAGTGCCGCCGCCGCCAGCACGCCCTCGGGCGCGCCGCCGATGCCCATATAGATGTCGATTCCGGTTTCCTCCGGATCGGTGGTGTGGATGACGCCGGCCACGTCGCCGTCGCCGATGAGGCGGATGGCGGCGCCCGTGCCGCGCACGGCCTCGATCAGCCTGGCATGGCGCGGGCGGTCGAGGATACAGGCAGTCACCTCGCCGACCGGCACACCCTTGGCCTTGGCAAGGCGGGCGATATTCTCGGCCGGCGGCGCATCGATGTCGATGACGTCGGCGGCATAGCCGGGACCGATGGCGATTTTGTCCATGTAGACGTCCGGCGCGTTGAGCAGGCTGCCCTTCTCGGCCAGCGCCACCACGGCCAGCGCATTGGGCAGGTTCTTGGCGCAGATGGTGGTGCCTTCCAGCGGATCAAGCGCGATGTCCACCGCCGGCCCCTTGCCGGTGCCGACCTCCTCGCCGATGTACAGCATCGGCGCCTCGTCGCGCTCGCCCTCACCGATCACCACCGTGCCCTTGATGGCGAGGCGGTTCAGTTCGGTGCGCATGGCATCGACGGCGACCTGATCGGCGGCCTTCTCGTCACCGCGTCCACGCAGGCGGGCGGCTGCCACCGCCGCGCGCTCGGTAACGCGCACCAGTTCCATGGTCAGAACCCGGTCGAGGCCCGCGCTGATCTTGTCTGCCGCATTCATGATCTTGCTCAATCCCTTTTGCCGTGCTCCATCCCGGAGCGTCATCCTCTTTTGTCAAAGGCGCATGGCAACGGCAAGCCCCGCCGCGGCCCTCGACAAAAAATCAACAATATCAATCGATTGAAAGCAGATCAGAGTATTTCCGCTTTTCTTCGAATCGCGAAGACACTCTAACTATCCATTTTGACGCAATTCCGGACGCAACCGCGCCGCACATGTGCCGGAATTGCTCTATTCGGCTCGTTCGATCCGGATGACCTGCGGCTTGTCGACCAGATGGCCGTCCTGGGTGATGCCTTCGACCGCCTTGCGGACCGCCGCTTCCGAGGTCTCGTGGGTCACGAGGATCACGGTCTTCTGGGTTTCAGGGTTGGCGCCATTGGCGTGCTGGACGATGGATTCCAGCGAAATCTCGCTCTCGGCCATGCGCCTAGCGACGGCGGCGAACACGCCAACGCGGTCGTGGACCGTGAGGCGGATGAAGTAGCCGCCGGCGTGGGAGCGCATGCGCGCCTTCTTGTAGGGCTGCAATTCCTTCGCCGGCCGGCCGAAGACCGGCCCGTGCTGGAAACCGGGGCGGCTCTTGGCGATATCGGCAATGTCGCCGACAACCGCGGACGCCGTCGCGTTGCCGCCGGCCCCGGGGCCGGACAGCAGCAATTCACCCAGAATGTCGGTCTCGATGGCAACCGCGTTCGTCACGCCATGCACCTGCGCGATGACGGAAGCCGTCGGCACCATCGTCGGGTGCACGCGCTGCTCGATGCCGCTTTCGGTGCGCAAGGCGACGCCCAGCAGCTTGATGCGGTAGCCCAGCTCGCTGGCGGCGCGGATGTCGGCCTGGGTGATGTTCGATATGCCTTCCAGGTAGATGTCGTCGGGAGCGATGCGGCTGCCGAAGGCAAGGCTGGTAAGGATGGAGAGCTTGTGCGCCGTATCGTTGCCTTCGATGTCGAAGGTCGGGTCGGCCTCGGCATAGCCCAGCCGCTGCGCATCCTTCAGGCAGTCCTCGAAGGACAGACCCTCGGCCTCCATGCGGGTGAGGATGTAGTTGCAGGTGCCGTTGAGGATGCCGAACACGCGGCTGATCGTATTGCCGGCCATGGCCTCGCGCATGGTCTTGATGACCGGGATGCCGCCGGCCACCGCCGCCTCGTAGTTGAGCAGGATGCCCTTCTCTTCCGCGATCTCGGCCAGCGCCACGCCATGGCGGGAAAGCAGCGCCTTGTTGGCAGTGACCACATGGCGGCCGGCTTCCAGCGCGGCGATCACGCTGGCCCGGGCCGGGCCGTCCTCGCCGCCGATCAGCTCGACGAACACGTCGATGTCGGCGCTGCGCGCCAGTTCCACCGGATCGTCGAACCATTTGGCGGCGGAAAGATCGATGCCGCGGTCGCGGGTCGCATCGCGCGCCGAAACGGCGGTCACGGTAATTTCACGGCCGCACTGGCGGGTGAGTTCGGCGGCCTTTTCCGCCAGAACCCGTGCGACCGAGGCACCCACGGTGCCAAGGCCGGCTATTCCAACGCGCAATGCTTCAGCCATGAGAGGCTCAGTCCCTTCTTCAAAAAATGTAAAATGCGGCGGGGCTGTCAGCGGTTGGCCGAAAGCGGAACCACATTGTGGAGTTGCGCCGCATCCGTGGAGAGGAAGCGCTTGATGTTGCGCGCCGCCTGGCGGATTCGATGCTCGTTCTCGACCAGCGCGATGCGCACATAGTCGTCGCCATGCTCGCCGAAGCCGACGCCGGGCGCGACGGCCACGTCGGCATGCTCGATCAGCAGCTTGGAAAATTCCAGCGAGCCGAGATGGCGGAACTGCTCCGGGATCGGCGCCCAGGCGAACATGGTGGCCGCCGGGGCCGGCACGGTCCAGCCAGCGCGGGTGAAGGAATCCACCATCACGTCGCGGCGCTTGCGGTAGACCTCGCGCACTTCGGCGATGTCGGCGCCATCGCCGTTCAGCGCCGCCGTCGCCGCGACCTGGATCGGGGTGAAGGCACCATAGTCGAGATAGGACTTCACCCGCGTCAGCGCCGCGATCAGCCTCTCGTTGCCGACCGCGAAGCCCATGCGCCAGCCGGGCATGGAGAAGGTCTTCGACATGGAGGTGAACTCGACCGCGCAATCCATCGCGCCCGGCACTTCCAGCACCGAAGGCGGCGGGTTGCCGTCGAAATAGATCTCCGAATAGGCGAGGTCGGAAAGGATGATGATGTCGTTCTTCTTCGCGAAGGCGACCACGTCCTTGTAGAAGTCGAGCGAGGCGACCAGCGCCGTCGGGTTCGACGGATAGTTGAGGATCAGCGCCAGCGGCTTGGGAATCGAGTGGCGCACGCCCCGCTCCAGCGCCGGGATGAAGCCGTCATCGGGCTCCACCTGCATGGAGCGGATGACGCCGCCGGACATGATGAAGCCGAAGGCGTGAATCGGATAGGTCGGATCCGGGCACAGCACCACGTCGCCGGGCGCGGTGATGGCCTGCGCCATGTTGGCGAAGCCTTCCTTGGAGCCGAGCGTGGCGACCACCTGGGTGTCGGGATCGAGCTTCACGCCGAAGCGGCGCGCATAATAATTGGCCTGTGCCCGGCGCAGGCCGGGAATGCCGCGCGAGGAGGAATAGCGATGGGTGCGCGGGTCGCGCACCACTTCGCACAGCTTGTCGACGATCGCCTTCGGCGTCGGCAGGTCCGGATTGCCCATGCCAAGGTCGACGATGTCGGCGCCACGCGCCCGGGCGGCGGCCTTCAGACGGTTGACCTGCTCGAACACGTAAGGCGGAAGGCGGCGAACCTTGTGAAACTCTTCCATGGCAATTCCAGCGATCGCAAACCGTAAAATTCAGGTGGCGCGGTATAACCCTATTTGCAGGTCGGGTCGAGGGCGGGATCGCACTTGCCTTCGATCTCCCTGAGCGTGTCCTTGGCGTGGGTGGCGCCAAGCTTGCGCAGGGCCGCGCTGTCGTTTCGAGCACCCGCCGCGCGTCCCGGATTCTGGGCTGTCCTGCGGTCGGCCTCGAGCGCCGCGAGCTTGGCTTTCGCCTCGCTATCGGTGAATTGCGGCGCCGCCTGTCCGGGCTTGATATTGAGGTTGGGGAAGGTCCCGGTATCGCGCGGACCGACCACATTGCCGGCGGCAACGGAAGACGCGGACGACTGGCTGTCAGCGGCCGGCCCGCCGGCGCAGGCCGAAAGCGCCAGCAGCATCGCGGCGGCGGCCATCGTGAAGGAGAATTTTGCGCTCAAATCCGCCGCTTTTTCGATACCAGTTGTCATCTTGAATCCGTGAAATCCGGAATAGACCGTGTTGGACCCTATCCGCTTACTCATGATAGCATGTCAACCGTAAGGGCCAGGGAGGAATTGCGCGACCATGTCCGAAAAAGCGGGCCAAGGCAAAGGCGAAAGTGACGCCCACTCCTCCATCGACCAATATCTGGTGAAGGACCCGGAGCTTTTCGCCATAAATCTGGCCCGCATGATCGAGCAGGCCGGCAAGGCCGCATCCGCCTGGGTGGAGCCGCGCGAAAAAGGCGAGTTGCGCGATCATATCGCCGAGCCGATGGCCGACATGGTGAAGACCTTCTCGCGGCTCGCCGAATACTGGCTGTCCGAGCCGCAACGGGCGCTGGAAGCGCAAACGCGGCTGTTCGCCGCCTATATGAATGTGTGGACCCGAGCCATCCAGCGCCTGAACACGGCGCCCGACGCCGCGCCGGTTGAAGATGCCGTGAAGCCAGAGCGCGGCGACAAGCGCTTCCAGGATCCCGAGTGGGGCCGCAACGCCTTCTTCGACTTCCTCAAGCAGACCTATCTGGTGACCTCGAAATGGGCCTCGGACCTGGTGGAGCAGACCGAGGGGCTGGACGAGCACACGAGGCAGAAGGCCAATTTCTACGTGAAGCAGGTGTCGGCGGCGATGTCGCCGTCGAATTTCCTGTTCACCAATCCCGAGCTGTTCCGCGAGACCATGGCCTCCCACGGCGAAAACCTGGTGCGGGGCATGAAGATGCTGGCCGAGGACATCGCCGCCGGCAAGGGCGAGCTGAAGCTTCGGCAATCCGACTACACCCGCTTCTCGATCGGCGAGAACATCGCCGTAACCCCCGGCAAGGTGGTGGGTCGCAGCGACGTGGCCGAGATCATCCAGTATTCGCCCACGACGGAGAAGGTGCTGAAGCGACCCCTGCTGATCTGCCCGCCATGGATCAACAAGTTCTACATCCTCGACCTCAACCCGGAGAAATCCTTCATCCGCTGGGCGATCGAGCAGGGTCACACCGTGTTCGTCATCTCCTGGGTGAACCCCGACGAGCGCCACGGCGCCAAGAGCTGGGAAGCCTATATCCGCGAGGGCCTGCAATACGGGCTCGACACGGTCGAGAAGGCGACGGGGGAGCGCGAGGTCAATGCCATCGGCTATTGCGTGGGCGGCACGCTGCTGGCGGCCGCGCTCGCGCTGCTGGCGCAGGAGGGCGACGATCGCGTGCGCTCGGTCACCTTCTTCACCACGCAGGTCGACTTCACCTATGCGGGCGACCTCAAGGTGTTCGTGGACGAGGATCAGGTCAGCGCGCTGGAGCGCGCCATGCGGGAAAAGGGCTATCTGGACGGCACGCGCATGGCGACGGCCTTCAACATGCTGCGCTCCAGCGACCTCATCTGGCCCTATGTCGTCAACAACTATATGCGCGGCAAGGATCCCCTGCCCTTCGACCTGCTCTACTGGAACGCCGACTCCACGCGCATGACGGCGGCCAACCACTCCTTCTATCTGCGCAACTGCTATCTGGAGAACACGCTCTCGGCCGGACGCATGGAGCTTTCGGGGCGGACAATCTCGCTCTCCGACATCACCATTCCCATCTACAATCTGGCCGCCAAGGAAGACCACATCGCCCCGGCGCGCTCGGTATTCCTGGGCTGCAGGTTCTTCGGCAGCGACGTGGAATATGTGATGGCCGGGTCCGGCCATATCGCCGGCGTGATCAACCCGCCGCATCTCAACAAGTACCAGTACTGGACCGGGGGCAAGCCGCAAGGCGAATTCGACGCCTGGTTCGCCAAGGCCAAGGAAACGCCGGGCTCGTGGTGGCCGCACTGGCAAGAATGGATCGAAAGACAGGACGGCAGGCGCGTTGCCGCCCGCGTTCCGGGAGAGCAGATTCAGCCTCTGGGTGAGGCGCCGGGTACATACGTACGGGTGCGTGTGTAACATTCTGTAATGTCTGGTGAGTTGACGACCGGCGCGAAGCGGGTGAAATGGCTCCGTCAACTCTCTGGTAATCTTATTCTGTCGATAGTCGCTGAATTCTCAGCAAGGTTGCCGATTTGACACAGGTCCCGTTTGCGAACCGGGGGACACGATCAAGTCGACGCTGACGCCACAACGCCTGCGTCGATGCGATATCGGACGGAAAGCAAGGGAGTTTTGTTTTGAAATCAGCAGGATCGCGCCTCGCAAAAGGTGAATGCCGTCTCATAACGGCTGCCCTCCTGTCCGTCCTCCTTGCTTCCTGCTCCTCGACCGGCGACCCGGCACTCTCCGTCGGCATGCCCGGCTACAATGCCGCTGAGCTTTCGTCTGCCTCGACCTCGACGCCGTCCTTCGCCGCCGATTCGGATGCTGCGGTTTCCACCGAGCCCCAGCAGCTCATGAGCGCGGAGGGCGACACCGAACTGCCCGATCAGGTGGCCTTCATGCCGGCCGCCAAGCCCGGCGCCTCCCTCACGGCGCTCGCGGCGGTGGATGAAGAGGCCCAGAACACGCTGCAGGCACAGGCCACGGCGCTGGGGCAACCGGCCCCCACGGAGGAAAGCCAGCAGGCGGCCGCCCCTGCTCCGGAAACCAAGCCTGAGGGGCCGGCCGTGCAGACGGCTTCCGCACAGGCGGACCAGCAGCAGCCGGCGGAATTCTTCGTGACCGCGACCGATCCCGCACCCCAGGCGGAAGCGCCCAAGAAGAAGGGCTTCCTGGCCTCGTTCTTCGGAGCCTCTTCGGCCTCAGCCGCGCCGGCCGCGAAGGCAAAGCCGACCGTGCAGCAGGCCAAGCCCGCCGCCAAGCCGGTGGTGACGCTCGCCTCGGCAGAGCCGGCAAAGCCGATCATCGCCTCGGCGAATGTCGACCGCAGCAAGTTTTCGGAAGATTCGCTTCCCGGCGTCCGCCAGAACGCCCTGTTCGAGATCAAGCGCAAATCCGGTGTCGACGACGACAGCGACATCGACCTCAACGAGGACGAAGGCTTCGGCTCCTATCAGGTCGCATCGGCCGCCGGCCTCGCGCGCCTCGCCCCCAACGGCCTCCTGAAGCAGACCGAAAGCGTGGACGTGGCCTGTCTCAAGCCCTCGCTGGTGCGGGTGCTCAAGACCATCGAGAATCACTACGGCAAGAAGCTGGTCGTCACCTCCGGCTATCGCGACCCGAACCGCAACAAGCGTGCGCGCGGCGCCAAGAACTCGCTGCACATGTATTGCGCGGCCGCCGATATCCAGATGCCGGGCGTCAGCAAGTGGGAACTGGCCAACTATCTGCGCTCCATGCCGGGCCGCGGCGGCGTCGGCACCTATTGCCACACCGATTCAGTGCATGTGGATGTCGGCCCCGAGCGGGACTGGAACTGGCGCTGCCGCCGGCGCAAATAGGCCCCTGTTCCGCGGTTTCCGGGGCCGAATTGACCGATCCGGTCCCCCTCGAAATCATTTCGAGAAAAAAGTTGTCGCAAGGCAGGTTGATGGGTTGCCCGTTTCGCACAACCCAACTATATACCGCCCTCATCTGAGCGCGCCCATCGTCTAGCGGTCAGGACGCCGCCCTTTCACGGCGGAAACAGGGGTTCGATTCCCCTTGGGCGTACCAGCATTTTCAGGCAGTTCTCCACAATTCCTGAAGTCCGGCATCAGCATCGCTGCGTGCCCGACAATTGGCCTGCGTAACACGCTTTTGCAATTCGTCATTGGCACCCCGGCACCGGCGATGCGATTTAGTGGGGAGCGGCGAACCTTCGGGCGAGCTTGCGGGGGCGGTATCAGGCAATGCTCCTTCGGGAGCGCCGCCCTTTCATACCCCTTCCCCAAAGCGCATCGATTGATCCGGCAGGCACCCGTGCTATGGTGGCACCGGCGGGTTCCGAAAGACGGGTTGCAGAATTGAGCGGAGCGGATCAGGTCAGCGGTCGGCAGATCGCAGCCGGCAGGGTTCTGGCAGGCGTGGGGCAGGAGAAGCTCGCGAAGCTGGCCAGCATTTCCGTCACCACGCTGCGGCGCATGGAATCCAGCGAAGGGCCGGCCAGCGGCCTTCCCAACAATGTGCGGGCGGTCAGAAGCGCGCTGGAGAAGCTGGGCATCCGCTTCATTCCCGAAAACGGCGGCGGCGCGGGCGTGCGCCTGAAATTCAATTCGTCCGAGGTCCGGCGGATCGCCACGCTGGAAAGCGAAGGCGGCATCGTCGGCGAAGACGACTTCTGAGCCATCCCGACATTTTCCCCTCGCGCCGGGCAACCCCGGCTGCCATGGATATTGCAGAAGGAACAGGCATGACCGACACCGTGGTTCGCGACAGCAACGGCAATCAGCTCAACGAAGGCGACAGTGTGACCCTGATCAAGGACCTCAAGGTCAAGGGCACTTCGGAGACGATCAAGCGCGGCACTTTGGTGAAGAACATCCGCCTGAACGGCAACGCCGGGGAGATCGAGGCTAATACCAGACAGGTCAAGGGCCTGGTGCTGAAGACCGAGTTCGTCAGGAAGGCCTGACCGCGCCCGCAGCCCGACGGGAGCGGCCGGCCACTTTGTGGAACTTGTGCAAGAAGCCCGGCGACAGCCCCGGATTAACCGAACTTTGACTCTCCTGTCCCATATCGGGAAGCATGAGCCAGAGTGACGAAAAACAGGTTCCCCGCCGCTGGGAAACGCTTATCTGCCTTGCGCGCGTGGGTGTGCTTTTCGCCCCCGCCTTCGTCGGCCTGCTGGCGCTGGCCATCCTCTCGGCCCGGGAGCCTGCGAAAACCGTTCCGCATGGCATAGACCCCTTCATGACGGGCTCGACCCGCCGCTAGGGCAGCAAGCATTCTAACGACCCGGCCCGCTGCTCCAGCTTGGTTTCCTTGGCCGCATTTGTGCAACGCCAGACGATTCCGTCTGGCTGCAAATGCTCGAGGCCCTTCGCGGCTTCAGGCGGTGCCGTCTCGCTGGCACATGTAGCTGCCCTGAAGCTCGGCCTGGACGGCATCCTGAAGGCCGAGGATCTCGGTGCGGATCGCATCGTCGCCCAACCCGGATCGCCGCAGTTCGGCAACGATGCCGGCGATGCGCTCGCGCCAGAACAGATTTGCAGCCGGGCCGTGCACGACCTTGAGGTCGTTCACCATGGAACGGATGAGCCGGGTGCGGGAATGAAGCGGGAAAGGAATCAGGTCAGCCATGGCGGCATGCTTGAACTGTCATGGTTTACAGTTGGTGAACGCGATGCGTTTCTTTGTCTTCAGGATCGAAACACCCGCCAATCTTGAAAGCGTCACATAGGGTTAACATATTTGTTGTAGGCGGGTGCTGCTTGGTACCTGCCCTTTTCTTCAACCGAAAGCTCTTTGGATTCAGGAGGACCTGATGAGCACAAGGACGTTCGACAGTCCCGTTTTCGTGAAGAATGGCGACCGCCTCGTGCAGGAAATCGCATGCCTCGAGGATGCGCTCGAATTCCTGTACGACTGGCCCAGGAACAGGCGCGGACCGATCCATGCCACGGCCCTGAGGGCCTGCCAGAAGGCATTCGAGACCGACTATCCGCTCAGCGCGGCGCGCAGCGCCTTCGTCGGATTCGCCAAGTCCTGCCGTATCCTGGAGGATATCAGCACGGTCATGCCATGGGTGCAGACTGTGAGTTCCCCATCCGGCGGCATTCGCACCTGACGAGGCGACGGTTCCCCGGCCCTGCTGAATCCCGAATGATCAGAGCTTGGCGGCGCGCAGCACCTGGTTGATGCGGGACTGCCAGCCGGGGCCGGTGGCCTTGAACTTGGCGATCACTTCGGGATCGAGCAGATTTTCCATGCGTATCCCCTCGGGCGGCGGTGGCGGGCGACGCCAGCGCCGCCTTTCGTCGATGGCGTTCAGCACGTCGCTGGCCGAGCGCGCCTCGCTTTCCGAAAGGCTGCACAGCACCCTGTCGCCGAACACGGCCGGCGTTTCGTCTTCGCCATCCCACACGGTCCACAGGTTGGTGGGGTCAATGACGATACTGAATCGTTTCTCGCGAATCGACATCTTGCTGCTTCCGGTATGCGCCCCGACAGCAGGTTGTTTTCGATTCCTATCGCTGGAAGATTAATATGAACAGCGAGATTGTATTCAAATAAATATCTGTTTTTATTAAATTTTTATGCGTTCAGCCGAACCTCGGACGGATGCTTTCCGCGCGGGCTTCTCCCGCTCAGTTGAAACGCGGCAAAGCCTCGGCCGCGCTCGTTCCCGGCATGGCCGCATCCCGGGCGAGAAGGCCGCTGACCCGGCAGAACGCCGTCAAGGCCCGGCACGCCTCCTCGGTCGGCACGACATCGACGCTGGCGCCGAAGCAGGCGTCGAACGCCGCCTGGAAAAGCGGCCCCTGCCGGCCCACCGGCCAGTTCTGAAGAAAGTCCAGCGCCTGCTCGATGCCGTAGATTTCCTCGACCGGAGCACCGGCCGACGGCGAAATGCGCACCGGTACCGCGAATTGCAGCCTGTCCATTGCATGCCTCATCGGAATAGGGCGACTGCGGAACGGTCTTCGTGCCAATGGCCGGCCCACGGGCCGCCGCAATTGCCCTGCCTTGCACTTCGATTGTGTCACCAATGCGATTCGCCGCCGGGAGGTTCCGCAAAGCGGCCCGATTTCCGCGCACGGGTTGAAGCCAAGTGAAATCGGTGCCACATGATGGTCAACCAATCTCGAAGCCAGTCATCCGAACCCAGTCGCCCCAAACCAGTCGCCAAAGCCATGACAACCTATCTCGACGCAGACACTGCACCGCTGCGCAATACCGGCCAGATCCGTCTTTACAACGAGGAAGGCTTTGCCGGCATGCGCAAGGCCTGCAATCTGACGGCCCAGTGCCTCGATGCGCTGGCCGACATCGTCCAGCCCGGCGTGACGACCAACACGATCGACCGCTTCGTGTTCGAGTTCGGCATGGATAACGGCGCCCTGCCCGCGACCCTCAACTATCGCGGCTACACCAAGTCGACCTGCACGTCCATCAACCATGTCGTCTGCCACGGCATCCCGGACGACAAGCCGCTGCGCGACGGCGACATCGTCAATATCGACGTCACCTACATCGTCGACGGCTGGCATGGCGACGCCAGCCGCATGTACCCCGTGGGCAACATCAAGCGCGCGGCGGAACGGCTGCTCGAAGTGACCTATGAGTGCCTGCTGCGCGGCATCGCGGCCGTGAAGCCCGGCGTGCGCACCGGCGCCATCGGCGCCGCGATCCAGAGCTACGCCGAGGGCGAGCGCTGCTCCGTGGTGCGCGATTTCTGCGGCCACGGCGTCGGGCGGCTGTTCCACGACGCGCCGAACATCCTGCACTACGGCAATGTCAGCGACGGCGTGGAGATGCGCCCCGGCATGATCTTCACCATCGAGCCGATGATCAATCTCGGCCGGCCGCATGTGAAGGTGCTGTCCGACGGCTGGACCGCGGTCACCCGCGACCGCTCCCTTTCAGCCCAGTATGAGCACACCGTCGGCGTGACCGAGAACGGCTGCGAGGTGTTCACCCTGTCACCCAGGGGGCTCGACCGGCCGGGCCTACCAGCCTAACATCGATAGTATCGGCAGCATTGCCGGCATGCGCGATGCGTTGGGGGGCTTGGCGGGCGTATGAGCAAGAACAGCGACGAATTGCGCGGGTATCTGGCCGAGCAACCCATGCCGCCACCCCGCAAGGAAAGTGTGGCGGTGGAAAAGCCGCACTACCTCGGCCATCGCGATCGGTTGCGCGAGCGTTTCCAGTCCGCCGGCCATGGCGCCCTGCCCGACTATGAACTGCTGGAACTGCTTCTGTTCCGCCTCATCCCGCGCGCCGACACCAAGCCTGTCGCCAAGGCGCTGCTTGCCCGCTTCGGCACGCTGGCCGAGGTGCTGGGTGCGCCGACGAACCTGTTGCAGGAGGTCAAGGGCATCGGCCCGGCCGTGGCGCTCGACCTGAAAGTGATTGCCGCCGCCGCACAGCGCATGGTGCTGGGCGAGATCAAGGAACGCGAGGTGCTGACCTCGTGGACGCAGGTGCTCGACTATTGCAAGGCGGCGATGGCCTTCGAGCAGCGCGAACAGTTCCGCATCCTGTTCCTCGACAAGAAAAACGGCCTCATCGCCGACGAGGTGCAGCAGACCGGCACCGTCGACCACACGCCGGTCTATCCGCGCGAAGTGGTGAAGCGGGCGCTGGAACTGTCGGCCACCGCCATCGTGCTCGTCCACAACCATCCCTCGGGCGATCCGACGCCCTCGCGGGCCGATATCGACATGACGAAGGAGATCGTGGAGACCGGCAAACGGCTCGGCATCATCGTCCACGACCACATCATCATCGGCAAGAAGGGCTACGCCTCGATGAAGGGGCTGCTGCTGATCTGAGGGAAGGCGGCGGCTGTTTCAGTTCGTCTTGGCAGAATCGGGTGCGGGCACGTCCGACTTCTGCTTGCAGCCCTTCAGCCACACGTCATAGACGGCATGCTCGACGGCATTGAGGCCGGGGCTTTCGGCGAACATCCAGCCGGTGAAGATGCGCCTGATCTTGCGGTCCAGCGTGATCTCGTCGACCTCGACGAAGGAATCGGTCTTCGGCGCCTCGGCGCCGGGACGCGCATAGCAGACGCGCGGCGTCACCTGCAGGGCGCCGAACTGGACTGTCTCGTCGATATAGACGTCGAAGGAGATGATGCGGCCGGTGATCTTGTCGAGCCCGGCGAACTCGGCCACGGCGTTGGAGACGCGCTCGCCGGCGGCCTTGTCCTGCGCATAGGACGCGCCGGAAAGCCCACCGATCACGGCCAGAGCGGCCGCCGCGCAGGTCCAGTTACGGCCGATTACCCTCATGCAGAAACACCGATTGTTGCGCCAGCAATGATTCGAAAGGCTAGCGGGCGTTGCGGACGAGGCAACCAGCTAAACGCCAAATGTGGCAAGAAATGCCTCAGGAAACCGGATTCGTTCAGGAACCCGGCGTCCAGGCGTCGTAGTCGCCGGTCACCTGCGGGCGATGGCCGGTGCCCAGGATTGACCCCTTGGGGCGATAGGCGGCCGGTGTGCCGGTGAGGTTCGGCTGGTACGGCTTCTGCCATTCGCGCGGCTTGTAGTCTTCCCTGGTCGGCGGCACGTCGACGCGATGGTGGATCCAGCCATTCCAGCCCGGCGGAATGGCCGAGGCTTCCGAATAGCCGTTATAGATCACCCAGCGGCGCGTACGGCCTTCGGAATCGACGCCGCCCTCGTAATAGACGTTGCCGAACTCGTCCTCGCCGACGCGCGTGCCCGCACGCCAGGTGTAGAAACGCGTGTTCAGGTTCTGGCCGTTCCACCAGGTGAAAACCTGCAGGAGAAACTTCTTCATCCAATCCTCGCCGGGCAAAAACCGCCTGCCCGCTGCTTATGACCCCGCCATATGGCAATGACAAGCGTTTTGGGCAAGCCTTTTGCTAGTGCAGTGCACAATGCGCCTTGCCAAGCCGCTGTCATATTTCTAATGCTGCCTGCCGATCGGGGCCATGCGGCAAAATACCGGAGGGAGAGAATGGCACCTGTCTTGTCGGCCGAATCTCACGCCAGAACCGAAGCCATCCGTGCCCGCAAGGGCGGCGAGCCGGTCGTGTGCCTCACCGCCTACACTTATCCCATCGCCAGGCTGCTCGAACCGCATGTCGACCTGCTGCTGGTCGGCGACAGCGTCGCCATGGTGCTGCATGGGCATGACACCACGCTCGGCGCGACCATGGAAATGATGATCCTGCACGGAAAGGCCGTCATGCGCGGGGCGCGCAATGCCTGCGTGGTGGTCGACATGCCGGCCGGCAGCTACGAGGGTTCGCCCGGGCAGGCGCTGGCGTCGGCCCGGCGGCTGTTCGAGGAAACCGGCTGCCACGCGGTCAAGCTGGAAGGCGGCACCGACATGGCCGACCGCATCGCGGCGATCGTCGAAGCCGGCATTCCGGTGATGGGCCATATCGGCCTCCAGCCGCAATCGGTGGAGAAGGAAGGCGGCTACAAGATCAAGGGCAAGACCGACGAAAGTGTCGCCAAGCTGCTGGAAGATGCCCGCGCGGTGGAGCAGGCCGGAGCTTTTTCGGTGGTGATCGAGGGCACCATGGAGCCGGTCGCCGCCGAAATCACCCGCATCCTGTCGATCCCGACCATCGGCATCGGGGCAAGTGCGATCTGCGACGGGCAGGTGCTGGTCATCGATGACGCGGTCGGGCTCACCGTCGACCGGGTGCCGAAATTCGTCAAGGAATACGCCGACCTGCGCAACGAGGTCGCCAAGGCGGCGATGAGCTACGCCGCAGAGGTTCGCGCCCGCGCCTTTCCGACGCCGGACCATGTGTTCAGCAAGCCGGACGAAAAGGGCTGACATGGGCGGACCGCATATTTCCCGCACCGTCGCCGACCTGCGTGCCCAGGTGAAGGACTGGCGCCGGCAGGGCCTCGGCATCGCCATGGTTCCGACCATGGGCGCGCTTCACGAAGGCCATCTTTCGCTGATGCGCGAGGCGCTGTCGCGCGCCGACCGCTGCATCGTCTCCATATTCGTGAACCCGACGCAATTCGCGCCGACCGAAGACCTCGACAAATACCCGCGCCAGTTGGAGCGCGATCTGGAACGCCTGGCGGAAGTCGGCGTGCAACTCGCCTTCACGCCCGCGCCGGAGGAGGTCTATCAGAAAGGCTTTGCCACCAAGGTGGTCGTCGGCGGTCCGTCCGCGGGGCTGGAAACCGACTTTCGCCCGCATTTCTTCGAAGGCGTGGCCACCGTCGTCACCAAGCTGTTCCTGCAAGCCGCGCCCGATTGCTCCGTGTTCGGCGAAAAGGACTACCAGCAGCTTTGCGTGGTGCGGCAACTGTGCCGCGACCTCGATATTCCGGTCGAGATCGTCGGCGCGCCAACCGTGCGCGATGCACATGGCCTCGCCATGTCGTCGCGCAATGCCTATCTGGACGAGACCGGGCTCGCGGTGGCAAGGCAGTTGAACAAGGTGCTGCGCAACGCATCCGCCGCCATCGCCGGCGGGGCCGACCCCGAAACGGAGACAGCCAAGGCACGCGAGGCGCTGCTGCAAGCCGGCTTCAGGAGCGTCGACTATGTGGCGGCGCGCGAAAGCGGAACGCTCGCGCCATGGCGCGCGGAGACCGAAGGGCGGTTGCTGGCGGCCGCGTGGCTCGGCACCACCCGCCTCATCGACAATGTGGAGATCGCGGCACGGACGTGATCGACCGGCAGGCGTTCAGGAGAGCGGCTTTTCCATCACCACAATGGAAACCTCGTCCTGCACCGCCGGGGCATCGGCGACGGCAAAACCCCTTGCCCGATAGAAGCCTGTTGCCGGGGCGTTTTCCTGCTCGACCTCGAGCTTGAGCATGCGGGCCTCGGGAAAGCACTGTTCCACCTCGTCCAGCAGCATGGTGCCGATGCCCGCGCCCTGCCTTTCCGGCAGCACATAGAGCTGGCGCAGCCACACCACCTTGCCGTCATCGGTGGCGGCGGCGAAGGCCATGCCGGCAATCGCCTTGCCGTCGTCGGCTACGAGAAATTCCGAATGCGGATGCGTCAGCCGCGCCCGGAGCGAGGCCATGGAATGCCATTCGGCGGTGATCTCGTCCACCCGCCGCGGGCCGTAGATCGCATCGTAGGTCGCGTGCCAAGTCGCGGCGAGCAGGGCCTTGATCGCTTCAAGGTCATGCTCGCCGGCCGTGCGCACGAACATGCTATTCGATGCCCAGCTTAGCCTTGACCAGATCGTTGACCGCCTGCGGGTTGGCCTTGCCGCCGGTCGCCTTCATCACCTGCCCGACGAACCAGCCGGCCAGCGTCGGCTTGGCCCGGGCCTGCTCGACCTTGTCCGGGTTGGCGGCGATCACCTCGTCCACCGCCTTCTCGATGGCACCGGTGTCGGTGACCTGCTTCATGCCGCGCTTTTCCACGATCTCGCGCGGATCGCCGCCCTCGTTCCAGACGATCTCGAACAGGTCCTTGGCGATCTTGCCGGAGATGGTGCCTTCCTTGATGAGGTCGAGGATGGCGCCGAGCTGGTCGGGCGAAACCGGAGTCTCTTCAATGTCCTTGCCGGCTTTGTTCAAGGCTCCCAGCAAGTCGTTGATGACCCAGTTGGCGGCCAGCTTGCCGTCGCGGCCCGCCGTCACCTGTTCGAAATAGTCGGCAATCGCCTTTTCCGAAACCAGGATGGAGGCGTCGTAGGCCGACAGGCCGAGCTTTTCCACGAACCGCGTCTTCTTGTCGTCCGGCAGCTCGGTCAGGTCGGCGGCCAGCGCATCGACATAGGCCTGGTCGAACTCAAGCGGCAAAAGGTCCGGGTCGGGGAAGTAGCGATAGTCATGCGCCTCTTCCTTGGAGCGCATGGAGCGCGTCTCGCCCTTGTTGGCGTCGAACAGGCGGGTTTCCTGATCGATGCTGCCGCCGTCCTCCAGAATGGCGATCTGGCGACGCGCTTCATATTCGATGGCCTGGCCGACGAAGCGGATGGAGTTGACGTTCTTGATCTCGCAGCGCGTGCCGAAGCCCTCGCCTGGCCGGCGCACCGACACGTTGACGTCGGCGCGCATGGAGCCCTCGTCCATGTTGCCGTCGCAGGTGCCGAGATAGCGCACGATGGTGCGCAGCTTGGTGAGATAGGCCTTCGCCTCGTCCGACGAGCGCATGTCCGGCTTGGACACGATCTCCATCAGCGCCACGCCGGAGCGGTTGAGGTCGACATAGGACATGGTCGGATGCTGGTCGTGCATGGACTTGCCGGCGTCCTGCTCCAGATGCAGGCGCTCGATGCCGATCTCGATGTCCTCGAACTCGCCCTTTTTGTCGGGACCGACCGAGACGATGATCTTGCCCTCGCCCACGATGGGCTGCTTGAACTGCGAGATCTGATAGCCCTGCGGAAGGTCCGGATAGAAATAGTTCTTGCGGTCGAACACCGACTTCAGGTTGATCTGGGCCTTCAGGCCGAGACCGGTGCGGATCGCCTGCTTCACGCACTCCTCGTTGATGACCGGCAGCATGCCGGGCATGGCCGCATCGACCAGCGACACATTTGCGTTGGGCGCCGCGCCGAAGGCCGTCGAGGCCCCCGAAAACAGCTTCGACTGCGAGGTCACCTGGGCATGGACTTCCATGCCTATGACGATCTCCCAGTCTCCGGTCGCGCCGGAAATGAGGCGCTTGGGGTCGGGCGTGCGGGTATCTACGATGGTCATGTGCGGCCTGTCGTCTTTTCGGATGGACCGGAATACGTCTGCGTATCCGGCCGGTATAGAGCGTATCGCTTCGCTAGTCCAAACCGGACGTCCAAACAAGCGCAAAGCCGGCATAAAGCCGGCTCTGGCGGTTTTCATCCGCTTTGGCTATATGTGCGCCATCCGCAGGAGCCTTGATGTCTACGTCTTCTCAGTCCCGGTGAAGCCCTGACCTTCCAACCGAAGGCAGGGCGCGAAAACCACGAAGAGCCTCGCGCCGCATAGCTTGCGGCCGCGATTTTTTGTGTTGGCCGAAAGGCCAGGTTTTCCCGGAATTGAAAGATGAACATACCGCGCAACGAACAGCGCATCCTGCACCTGCTCGCGCAAGGCGGGCGTATCGAACTCGAAAAAGACGAGAACAAACGGATCGAGGACCTGTGGTGTCTCACCCGCGACGGCTGGGTCTACCCGGACTTTACGCTTGAACTGTTCCGCAGCCTCAAACGCAAGAAGGCCATAGCCTCCGCCAATGGCGGCCCCTATCGCATCACGCGGCGGGGGCTCGAACTGGTGCGGTCCCGGCCGGACAACAGGTGAAATGCAGCCGCTCCGCCCATGCCGACCGGCGGAGCGGCTTTGCTTCAGGCGGTTGCGATATAGGCCTTGATCTGCTCGGCCTCGCGTTCGACATCCTCGATCCGGCGCTTCACCACGTCGCCGATCGAGATGATGCCGTACAGCTTGCCGTCCTTCTCCACCGGCAGATGGCGGAAGCGCCCGGCCGTCATGATCTCCATGATCTCGTTGACCGTATGGTTCTCGTTGCAGATCTTGACCTTGGGCGTCATCGAATCGCGAACCGCCATGTCGAGGGCCGCCGCGCCATGCGAGGCCATCACGCGCACGATGTCGCGCTCGGAAATGATGCCGACGATCTTGCCCTCGGTATTGGTCACCACCAGTGCGCCCACCCGATGTTCGGCAAGCAGGCGGATCGCCTCGCCAAGTTTCTCGTTGGGGCCGAGCGTGAAAACGCCATAGCCCTTTTCCGCGAGAATGGCCTTAACCGTCATTGCGTCCTCCTCTGCGTTTGGCCGGCCTCGTACCGGCCATCACGTTCGCAGAGCCATGGTGCGCTCTAGCTGTCGGCTTTTCAAGCGCCGCGGCGCCGCAGATTCAGGGGCGGCGCGCCATACCGGCCTCGAACAGACGCAGGCCGAAGAAGCCGGCGAGGAAGCCTCCGATATGGGCCTCCCAGGCGATCTGGGCTTCCTCGCCCGGCACGATGCCGACAAGACCGGTGACAAGGTTGATCACCATCCACACGGCCAGGAAGGTGATGACCGCGCGCGAGCGCACGATCTCGCGCATCGGCAGGGGATCGCCGGCAAAGGCGCCCTTCCCGCCCGAGCGGTCGATGCGGAAGGCGAAACGCGCCGCCGCCCCCATCATGCCGGAGATGGAACCGGACGCACCGACCAGCGGCGCCTGCCCCAGCGGATGGATAAGGTAGAAGAACAACGCCGCCGCCAGGCCGGTGACCGCAAAGAAAACCGCGAAGCGCAGAGCGCCGAGGCGATTGGCAAGCGGCGAGCCGAACGCGGCCATCCACACCATGTTCACGGCAAGATGCGCGAAGCTGCCGTGCAGCAAGGCGTAGGTGAAGGGGCTGGTGAAGGCGTAGACATCCAGCACATATTCGCCGGAGTAGCGGATCGGCACGAAAGCGGTGCGGATGATGAGTTCGAAATCCTGATCCGGCGACAGCATGTAGGTCCGCACCAGATGGATGCCGATGCACAATGCCAGAAGAAGCAGCACGATGCCCGGCAGGTTGAACACCGGCTCGCGGCGCGGCACCGCCCGTCGAAGCGTGTCGTAGCGGTCGGCCGCGCGGTCAGGTTCGCTCATCGGGGATCATCCTGTTCGAAGGCTGCCATGTAGGCGAGGTCTGGCCGTTTTCCAAACGGTGAATCGCCATTGTGCGTCGAATCAGGGCGCGGAAAAGGGCGAATCGAATCAAAAAAAGAGGCCGTTCAGGGTCTTCCCCGAACGGCCGGTCGAGCCTCCCCGGCTCCTGACACTTTTGACTGAAAGACCGGCACCCTGGGCAGGCAGACCGCTTTCTGGAATGATTTCAACGTCTCACAGGAACGCGCCCGCCGCAATCTAAACCCTTTGTTAACCTTAACGGCCTCGATCCGTGCACAAGCCGCCACAAGGCTGGCACGGTTCCTGCTCCGCACCGCATGTAGGTCGACGGAAATGTCCTCCTGTTCATCGTTGGGACAATCAGACTTCAGATTGCACGGAGCGGAGCGAACATGAAACTGGCGGGATCCATCGCACTGTTCCATTATTGGAATCGGCTGCGCGACGGACGTTCTGCGCCGAAACGCACGGAAATCGAGCCGGCCGATATCAAGAAGCTGCTGGCCGACACGTTCATCCTCGAAAAAGACACGCGGGGCGAGGCCGTCTTCCGGCTGGCCGGCACGCGGCTGTGCGCCGCCTACGGGCGCGAGCTGAAAGGGTTCAGCTTCCCTTCCCTCTGGCGCCCGAAGGACCAGCAACTCATCTCCCGCCTGCTCGACAGCGTGTTCCACAAGCATTCGGTGGTGCTCATCGCCTATGAGGCGATCAGTAGGACAGGCCGCTCCGTTCCCTTCGAATTGCTGGCCCTGCCCCTCGAGGGCGGCCCGGAAAGCCTGCGCTGCCTCGGCGTCGCCGCCCCCGCACACAGGCCGTTCTGGCTGGGCGCCGACCCGATCGGCGATGCGGTGATCGACGCGCTGCGCACCGTCGACCCCAACGCAAAGAAGACCGCGCCACCCGAACGGCCGGCCATCGGCGCCCCCGAACTTGCCCCGATCGAACTCGATGCCGCCAGCACGCTGGCCGGCTATGGCAGGGCCCGCAGGATCCGTCACCTTCTGGTGCTGGATGGCGGCCGCGACGAGGAATAGGCCGCCACCTTCCCCTACGTCCCCATTTGCGGCTTGTTAACCTTCCTCGGTTAACACTTGTGGCAAGAATCCGCCCGATACAGGCGGGACGGCCAACGGGGTGTAGGCGGTTATGAATTCAGCGGCGAAGATCCAGGCGCCGTCCCACGTCGAAAGACGTGCGTTCCAGCGTGTCCGGGTCAAGGTCTACGGACGCTTCATGCTGGAGGACCGCTCGGAACATCCCTGCCAGGTCATCGAAATGTCTCCCGGCAACATGGCCCTGCGCGCCGATCGCGTCGGGCAGCCCGGCGAACGGATCATCGCCTATATCGACCATATCGGCCGCATCGAGGGCGTGGTGACGCGCACCTTCCAGAACGGCTTCGCCATGACGGTGATGGCCTCCGAACGCAAACGCGAGAAACTGGCGGCGCAGTTGACCTGGCTTGCCAACAAGCACGAACTCGACCTGCCGGAAGATCGCCGCCACGAGCGCGTGACGCCGCGCAATCCCGTCACCGTCCTGCATCTGGTGGATGGGCGCCAGTATCCGTGCCGCATCATCGACCTGTCGCTTTCGGGCGCGGCCGTCGAGATCGCGGTGAAGCCCGCCGTCGGCGTGCAGATCACGCTCGGAACCATGCGCGGCCAGGTGGTGCGCCATTTCGAGGACGGCGTGGCCATCGAGTTCGCTGTTCTCCAGCGCGCGGATTCACTGGACGCGGAATTCAACCGGCCTCGCAACTAGCACGTTACGCCAGCCAAAACCTTGGTCCCGCCCTGCCGCATTCCTGCGGCAACGGGTGATACCATCTGGCTGCGCTATCTCGGTTTCCACCATCGCTGATATCCGGCAGCAAAATCGCCGCTTGGCGAGCCATTGCCCGGCAATGCCGACGGTTGGAAAAAGATAAAATTTGAATCAAATTTGTTTCTTATTTTATTCTTGTTTCATATTAAAACGATCTAGGTTTTACTCAATATCTTCTTCGCGATTTTGCGTCAAATAAATCCGGACCTGTCATTGTCTCCTCAAACGGGGAGACTTCATAATGACCACCAATTGGGGCGCACCGCTTTTCGCGGCTCTGACACTGCTGATCGCATCGCTGGGAAGCGCCAATGCCGGAGGCAGCTATATGCAGACCGGTGCCCGCACCACGCAACCGGTCGGCCACTACGAATTCTGCCAGGGCCAGCCGCAGGAATGCCGCCAGAAGACGAACCGGAAGTCGCCTGTCGAACTGACCCGCAAGCTGTGGGCCACCCTGATTGCCGTCAACAACGACGTCAACGCCAGCGTTCTGCCGCGCACCGACATGGAAATCTGGGGCCGTGAGGAAGTGTGGTCCTATCCGGTCAATGGCGAGGGCGATTGCGAGGACTATGTGCTGGAAAAGCGCCGCCGCCTGATGCAGGCCGGCGTGCCGGCCGGCAACCTGCTGATCACCGTGGTGCGCCAGCCCAACGGCGAAGGCCATGCGGTGCTGACCGTGCACACCAGCATGGGCGATTTCATCCTCGACAATCTGGAAGGCAAGGTCCTGCCGTGGTCGGACACCGACTATACCTACCTGAAGCGCCAGTCGGTGCAGAACTCGGGCGTGTGGATGTCGATCAATGACGGGCGCGCCGACGCCGTGGCCAGCGTGCGCTGAAGCAGGCATCCGGGCTCACAGGAAAACCCGGTCGAGTCCCCCCACTCCCCGTCCCAAGACCGGGTTTCAGGAGCCGGCCCCTCCCCGGGCCGGCTCCCACTTTTCAACGAAAGGCCGGTCAGTCCGCCAGAAGCTTGAGGCCGGCCTTGAAGCGCCTGGCGTTCTCCACATAGTGGGCTGCCGACTGCCGCAGTTTCTCCACCGCCGCCTCGTCCAGCGTGCGCACGACCTTGGCGGGGGAGCCGACGATCAGGGAATTGTCGGGAAATTCCTTGCCTTCGGTCACGAGGGCACCGGCGCCTACCAGCGAGTTCCTGCCGATCCTCGCGCCGTTGAGCACCACCGCGCCCATGCCGATCAGGCTGTTGTCGCCCACGGTGCAGCCATGCAAAAGCGCGCGATGACCGATGGTGCACCCCTTGCCGATAGTGACCGGAAAACCGGGATCGGTGTGCATGACCGTGTGTTCCTGCACGTTGGAATCCTCACCGATGGTGATCGGTTCGTTGTCGCCCCGGATAACCGTGGCGAACCAGATACCGACATTGCGGCCGAGCGAGACATTGCCGATCAGGGTTGCGTCGGGCGCCAGCCAGTTGGTGTCCCTGTCGTCGAAATGCGGCTCCACTCCGTCGATTGCATAGGTCGGCATCTTGTCTCCTGAAACTGTCCTTGCGGCGCGAGCGCCTTTTACGCTCCCTTTACCATAAATCTCCACAGTCGCATGCGGCAGGCAGAAAATGCCTCGGCCATAACGGGACCTGTCGCGAAGCATGATGAAAGAGGCTGCGGCTCCACAACAATTCAGGATGGCCGATCCGCGGCTGATGACCAGGGTCTTCAAGGGCCTCGTCGTGCTGGCGCTGCTTTCGCTCGCCGTCACCGTCGCCGGAAGATGGTTCGGCGAACGCATCGCCATGGGCGGCCACACGGACGACATCGCCATCCAGGCCGTGGTCATCGGCGACAACCTGCTGGCGGTTCCGGCCAACATGATCCGGTTCGAGCAGGCAAGGCGCAGCGGCGATGCCGACCGGCTCGATCTCTATGTCCGCTATCCGCAGATGGAAGGCTACACGAACGCCAGCCGCGATGCGTTCAACCACGCCACCGGCAGCTCACCCATCCTGTTCCTCGGCTTTTCCGAACAGATGATGTCACGCGACATGAGCGGCCGCTTCGGGCCGATCTACAGTTCGCTGATCGCAAGGCCCGGCCAGCCCGGCCCCGGCGGCATCACATTCCACGAGTTTTCCGAGAAATCGGGCTATCTGGGCGAGAAGCTCGCCGTCGGAGAGCGGCCCGGCCGCGACCCGTTCGTGGCACGCTGCCTGACCGGCGCGGTAGCCGAAAAATCGCTCGCCTCTTGCGAGCGCGATATCCTGGTGGGCCAGCGCCTCAGCCTCACCTACCGCTTCCCGCAGCGCCTTCTCGGCGACTGGCAGGCGCTCGAGGCGGCGGTCGAGGCGCTCGCCGCATCCATGCTCGGAGACACCCCCGCGCAGGCGCGGTGAGGTTCCCTTCTTTCGGCAGATCAGCCGAGATCGATGTCGAGAATCGCCATCGAGAAATTGTAGTCGCCGTCGTCCTCGTCCTTGAACACGATGCCGAGGAATTCGTCGCCGACATAGACTTCAGCCGAGTCGTCCTTGCGCGGACGGGCCTTCACTTCAAGGCGCGGATTCTGGAAGACGCGCTTGAAATAGGCGTCGAGCTTTCGGATTTCGTCGGGTTTCAAGGATTCTCTCCGCTGACGGATTGCATGTGAGACGCGCTTCTTGCACGCGCTCATGGCGCTGTAAAGGCAAGGTTTCCGGCAGGGACGGCGCATGCCGCCCCCGCAGGAAACCTTCGACGGCCAGCGCCGGCCTCAGATATCGAAGCTGATCACGTGGTCCATCGCCTGCGAAGGCAGAAGCTGGTCCATCTCATGCGACGGCTGGTCGTCGCAGCTCGTTTCGCCGACGATGCGGGCCGGCACGCCGGCCACCGTCTTGTTGTGCGGCACAGGCGACAGCACCACCGAGCCGGCCGCCACCTTGGAGCAATGGCCGACCTCGATATTGCCGAGGATCTTGGCCCCTGCCCCGATCAGGACGCCGCGCCGTATCTTGGGGTGGCGGTCGCCGCCGGCCTTGCCGGTGCCGCCCAGCGTCACATTGTGCAGGATCGAGACGTCGTCCTCGATCACCGCCGTCTGGCCGACCACGAGGCCGGTTGCGTGGTCGAGGAAGACGCCCCTGCCGATGCGTGCGGCCGGGTTGATATCGGTCTGGAACACCGAGGACGACCGGCTCTGGAGATAGAGCGCGAAATCCTTGCGGCCGCGGTTCCACAGCCAGTGCGCCAGCCGGTGCGTCTGGATGGCGTGGAAGCCCTTGAAATAAAGCACGGGTTCGAGGAAGCGCTCGCAGGCCGGATCGCGGTCGTAATAGGCCTGGATGTCGACACGCACCACCGTCGACCAGTTGGCGTCATCCTCGCGCATGGCATCGAAGGTCTGGCGGATCAGGTCGGCGCCGACATCCTGGTGGGCAAGCCGCTCGGCCAGCCGGTGGATGACGGCATCCTCGAGGCTCGCCTGGTTGAGGATGGTGGAATAGAGGAATGCCGCCAGCAACGGGTCGCGGTTGACCGCCGCCATCGCCTCGTCGCGGATGGAACGCCAGATCGGATCGACGGGCTGCAGCACATTCTGGCGCAATAGGGTTTTCATCGGTTTCTCTCCGCCGCCCTGGCCTGCCGGCACCGGGCGAGTGACTGATATGGCCGGCGCATGAAGCGCCGCCGCAAACCACGACAGGCCGGAACGCCGCCCAGCCTCGTTGGAAAAAGATATAAAGCAGTTCCGGCGGGCGGTGAACTCAATTTTCCTGACAGGAGATTCAATTGGATTGCCTTGCCCCAAAGCCGGCCCGGCGGCGAAAAACCGTGCCGCCGGGCGCCTTCGCCACTGGCAAGGGGTGACATCGCTTCTCCCCGATATCCACATTTGCGACATACAAGATGTTGGGGTCATAAAACTTGCAGAAACGAACTCTTGACGACCCCCTACGAGTCGCCTTTTATTGGCCATGCGCTCCTGTTGTGGGCGCGGCCGGAAAGTTTCGAGCCCGGTCTTTTTCCCGGATAAAGCGCGTTTCGCCTGCATGTCGCCGTTCAGAACGGAAGATTGCGGATCGCATTTTTGTGCCTTGGAAACAGACAAAAGGGTCGAAATTTTTGTCGTTTAATACTATATTTAGTGTTTGCGATCACTCTTTCGGCTAGATAGTGTGATGCACTCCTCAGGCGAGGAATTGCAGCGGTTTTGGTTCCGGCAGGCGGTCGGGCTTCGGCGATCCCGCCATTGCTGGTGAAGTCGGTTTCCGGTTGCGTCGGGAAAGCGGACACAGGCCGCGTCTTCTGCCGCCATGCCGGGACAGGACGCTGCTTTTCGGGAAGCAAGTTGGGCGGACGACCCGAAAAGCGCTATATGTAGACAAAGGGACAAGCGAGATGCGCATCGAAAGGCACTTCACCAAGGCGGGCCAGTCTCCCTATGCGGAGATCGAGTTCCGCAAGGCGCTGTCGGAGATCAAGAACCCTGACGGGTCGATCGTGTTCCGGCTCGACAATATCGATGTGCCGGCGCAGTTCTCCCAGGTCGCGGCCGACATTCTCGCCCAGAAATATTTCCGCAAGGCCGGTGTGCCCGCGCGCCTGAAGAAGATCGAGGAAAACGACGTTCCTTCCTTCCTTTGGCGGTCCGTGCCCGACGAGGCGGCCCTTGCCGAACTGCCCGAGAACGAGCGCTACGGCTCCGAAACCGATGCGCGCCAGGTGTTCGACCGTCTCGCCGGCACCTGGACCTACTGGGGCTGGAAGGGCAAGTATTTCGACACGGAAGAAGACGCCCACGCCTTCAAGGACGAATTGTCCTACATGCTCGCCACCCAGCGCGTGGCGCCGAACTCGCCGCAATGGTTCAACACCGGCCTGCACTGGGCTTATGGCATCGACGGCCCCGGCCAGGGCCACTTCTATGTCGATCCCTTCACCGGCAAGATGACCCGCTCGAAGTCGGCCTACGAGCATCCGCAGCCGCATGCCTGCTTCATCCAGTCCGTGGGCGACGACCTCGTCAACGAGGGCGGCATCATGGACCTGTGGGTGCGCGAGGCGCGCCTGTTCAAATACGGCTCGGGCACCGGCTCCAACTTCTCGCATCTGCGCGGCGAAGGCGAAAAGCTTTCCGGCGGCGGCAAGTCGTCGGGCCTGATGAGCTTCCTCAAGATCGGCGACCGCGCCGCCGGCGCCATCAAGTCGGGCGGCACCACCCGCCGCGCGGCCAAGATGGTGATCGTCGATGCCGATCACCCCGACATCGAGGCATTCATCGACTGGAAGGTGAAGGAGGAGCAGAAGGTCGCCGCCCTCGTCACCGGCTCCAAGATCGTGCGCAAGCATCTCGACGCGATCATGAAGGCCTGCGTCAACTGCGAGGGCCAGGACGACGACTGCTTCGATCCCTCGATCAACACCGCGCTCAAGCGCGAGATCAAGGCGGCGAAGAAGAACGCCGTGCCGGAGAACTACATCCAGCGCGTCATCCAGTTCGCGCGGCAGGGCTATACCTCCATCGAGTTCAAGACCTACGACACCGACTGGGATTCGGAGGCCTACCTCACCGTTTCCGGCCAGAACTCGAACAACTCGGTCTCGCTGAAGGACGATTTTCTGCGCGCGGTCGAGAAGGACGGCGAGTGGAACCTGATCCGCCGCATCGATGGCAAGATGGCGAAGACCCTCAAGGCCCGCGACCTGTGGGAGAAGATCGGCTACGCCGCCTGGGCCTCGGCGGATCCCGGCCTGCACTTCAACACCACCATGAACGACTGGCACACCTGCCCGGCCGCCGGTCCGATCCGGGCCTCCAACCCGTGCTCGGAATACATGTTCCTGGACGACACGGCCTGCAACCTCGCCTCGGTCAACCTGCTGCCCTACCGCAACGCCGACGGCACCATCGACATCGCCGCCTATGAGCACACGGTGCGGCTGTGGACCATGGTGCTGGAAGTCTCCGTCATGATGGCCCAGTTCCCATCGCGCGAGATCGCGGAGCTGTCCTACAAGTACCGCACGCTCGGCCTCGGCTACGCCAATATCGGCGGCCTGCTGATGACCGCCGGCATTCCCTACGATTCCGACGAGGGCCGCGCGCTGTGCGGCGTGCTGACCGCGCTGATGACCGGCGTCTCCTACGCCACCTCGGCCGAGATGGCGGGCGAGCTGGGCGCCTTCGCGGATTATCCGCGCAACGCCGACAACATGCTGCGGGTGATGCGCAACCATCGCCGCGCCGCCTATGGGGAGAAGGACGGCTATGAGAAGCTGGCCGTCAACCCGGTTCCGCTCGAGGCCGAACATGTGTGGCAGAAGGAACTGGTCGAGCACGCCCGTGCCGCCTGGGACCGCGCCATCGAGCTTGGCGAGGAACATGGTTACCGCAACGCGCAGGCGACCGTGATCGCGCCGACCGGCACCATCGGCCTGGTGATGGATTGCGACACCACCGGCATCGAGCCCGACTTCGCGCTGGTGAAGTTCAAGAAGCTGGCCGGCGGCGGCTATTTCAAGATCATCAACCGCGCCGTGCCGGAAGCGTTGCGCACGCTGGGCTACTCCGAAAGCCAGATCGCCGAGATCGAGGCTTACGCAGTCGGTCACGGCAACTTGAACCAGGCACCGGGCATCAACCCGTCCACGCTCAAGGCGAAGGGCTTCACCGACGAGAAGATCGAGGCGCTGAACGGCGCGCTGAAGTCGGCCTTCGACATCAAGTTCGTCTTCAACCAGTGGACGCTGGGTGCCGACTGGCTGAAGGAAACCTTCGGCTTCACCGACGAGCAGATCAACGACTTCTCCTTCGAGATGCTGCCGGCCCTCGGCTTCTCGCGCAAGGAGATCGAAGCCGCCAACATCCATGTCTGCGGTGCGATGACGCTGGAAGGGGCACCCTTCCTCAAGGACGAGCACCTGCCGGTGTTCGACTGCGCCAATCCGTGCGGCAAGATCGGCAAGCGCTACCTGTCCGTCGAAAGCCACATCCGCATGATGGCGGCGGCGCAGCCCTTCATCTCGGGCGCCATTTCCAAGACCATCAACATGCCCAACGAGGCGACGGTCGAGGACGCCAAGAACGCCTACATGCTGTCGTGGAAGCTGGCGCTGAAGGCCAACGCGCTCTACCGCGACGGCTCCAAGCTCTCGCAGCCGCTCAACGCCTCGCTGATCTCCGACGAGGAGGATGACGAGGACGATGCGGTCGAGGCGCTGGTCGCCGCTCCCGCCGCCGCAAGGGCGGTCGAGGTGACGGAAAAGATCATCGAGCGCGTGGTGGAAAAGGTGGTGCGCGACCGCGAGAAGCTGCCGAACCGCCGCAAGGGCTACACGCAGAAGGCCGTGGTCGGCGGCCACAAGGTCTACCTGCGCACCGGCGAATTCGACGACGGCCGCCTTGGCGAGATCTTCATCGACATGCACAAGGAAGGTGCCGCTTTCCGCGCCATGATGAACAATTTCGCCATCGCCATCTCGCTCGGCCTGCAATATGGCGTGCCGCTGGAGGAATATGTCGAGGCCTTCACCTTCGTGAAGTTCGAGCCGGCCGGCATGGTGCAGGGCAACGACGCCATCAAGAGCGCCACGTCGATCATCGACTATGTGTTCCGCGAACTGGCGATCTCCTATCTCGGCCGCAACGACCTCGCCCATGTCGACACCGACTTCTCCAACACCTCGCTCGGCAAGGGCATCACCGAAGGCAAGGCCCTGCCCTTCTCCAAGGGCCTGACGCGCGGCGCCTCGCCGGTGAAGCTGGTCACCGCCACCGGCGAGCCCAAGGGCATGGCCGGCGGTTCTCCGGACAAGGCCGCGCCGCAGCGTTCCACGCCCACGGCCTATGCCTCCAACGTGCATCCGATCTCGGCCGGCGCCACGGCGCTGAAGACCGAGCCGGCAACCGAGGGCGCAATCGCCTTCAAGCGCGACTATGAGGAGCGGGCCAAGGAAGTGCCGGAAGAAGTTGCGGAAACCGCTGCCGAAGCGCTGTTCACCGACGCCGCGGCCAAGGAAGCGGCCGAGGCCAAGAAGCTTGCCGCCGCCCGGCGCCAGCAGTCCCTGATGCAGGGCTACACCGGCAACGAGTGCTCGGAGTGCCACAACTTCACCATGGTGCGGAACGGCACCTGCGAGAAGTGCGACACCTGCGGCGCGACCAGCGGCTGCAGCTGAGAAAACCTCAGATAAAAAAATGGCCCGGTCAAGTGACCGGGCCATTTGCATTTCCATAGGGCTGCAGCAGGATTTCCTAATCCGCCTCGGCGACCAGTTGCCTTCCGCCCACCCAGTTGCGCCATTGGGCTTCGGTGCCGTTGAAGACGTTGAGGTCGATATTGCCTTTCACGCCGTGCGACAGGCCCGAGCCCGAATATTGCCAGAACACCCATTTGCGGCCCGGATAGACCTTGGACGGATGCTGGGCCACGGCACGCAGCCAGAATGGATAGCCTTCAAAGGCACCCTTGAGGTTGTCGGCATAGAAATCGGGTGCGGTGTAGATGATCGGGCGCTGGCCGTAATGGCGCTCCAGCCGGTCCATGAAGACCTGCATCTTCTCGCGCACCTGTGCCGGCGACGGGCGCTTGCGGCAGCGCGATTCGCCGTTCCACTCCACGTCGATCACCGGCGGCAGCGCGCCGGCTACCCTCGGCACGTTGCGGATGAACCAGTCGGCCTGCTGGCTGGCCGGGCGGCACCAGTAGAAGAAATGATAGGCGCCGCGCCGGATGCCGGCCGCCGCCGCGCCGTTCCAGTTCTTCATGAACATCGGGTCGAGATGGTCGCCGCCGTCGGTGGCCTTGATGAAGGCGAAGTTGGCGCCCTGGCTGCGCAGTTTCATCCAGTCGATTTCGCCCTGCCAGCGCGAGACGTCCACGCCATGCACCGCATAATGCTTCGGCGCGACCTTGCCGAAATTGATCGGTTTGGCATCGCGGAAGCGCTGCGGATGGATGACCGCGTCGATCGCCTTGGCGGACCGCGTCGCCGGGCGCGGGGTCGGCACCAGCGCGACCGTTTCCAGCGATGGCATGCGGAAACCGGAATCGGTCTCGGTTTCGGTCAGCGCGGCGAGTTCCTCGGGCAGGTCCTGCTGTGCCGCTTCGGCGGCGGCCGGCGCGCCGGCCCCCACCTTGGCCGGGGGCGTCACCGGCCGGGCAATCGAGCTGGTCATTTCCAGCGAGGGGCGCGGCACGATATCCTCGATGCCGACGCGGGAACAGCCGGACGCCGCGAAACCAAGGACGAAAAGAGCCATGAAAGCTGAAGAACGCATCCGGGACCTGTACGCAAAACACATCGGCCGGCCCGGCAATCTGACGCCACTCCGGAACCCGGGGGCAATTATGAAGGATGAATTACCAAGAAAGTTTGAATCGAATTTTTAACACTTGCCGCGAATCACCCCACCCGGCTGGGCCGGGCGGGGCGGAACCTACGGCATCAGGCGCAAATGCCCTTCTCACGGCACTCACGCGCCACCATATAGGCAGGAGGCAGCGAAGGATCGTCGATACGGGCACGGGCACGTTCGAGCATCCAGCGCAGACCTTTGGGATTCACCTGGTCGCGTTGCATGACGAGCTGGACCATCGGGTCTTCCAGCAATTCGTCTAGTCTGCTCTTTTCCTGGCTCATAGCGTGCCTCTTTCGTCGGCCCCCGCCGATGCACCCTAAGATAGGTACCCAATCTTGACGCGCCAATGGCACTGAGGCGACTAACCTATGGCAAATGCGTGAAATTTCGCATCACCTATCCGATGTGGTATTATGGTACCAATACCGGCGAGCAGGCCGATCAGTGCTTCCTTGCCTGCACCAGATAGGCGTCGATCGCCTGCTCGCCCAGCCATTTCGCGGCCTCCAGCCGGTGCAGCCCCTCGACCAGCACATAGCGCTTGCCGTCATGGCGCACCTGGATCGGCGTTTTCATGCCGTTGTCGACAATATCCTCTGCCAGATGACGCACCGTCTCGGGATGAAGCGTCTTGCGGCGGGCCGCCGGCACGTAGATGTCGTCGACAGGGACTCTCTGCACTTTCAGCATATCGGCCAGCCTTGTTCCCGAGCTGCGATACGCGGCCCTCCGCCACCTTAATGCGTTTTTCCGGCACAGTCCCCGGCAATCGCCCCGGCTTGCGTGTCAGCGCTTCTTTCTGGCGCGGCTGGCCTCGTCGATCAGCATGTTGGCGATCTGCATGCGGATCATGGCGCGCTTGCGCAGATGCGGCGGCATCCGGTCGGGGTGGTTCGACAGGGCGAAACGGCGGCGCACTTCGCGCGGATCGACGCCCGGCTGCCCGAGGCCAAGCTCGGCCGCGATCGCCTCGGCATCGATAGACGGCAATTCCTCCGGAGCGGGCTCCGGCGCAGCGTTGCCTTGGTTGAGGGCAACCCGTGCCTGGTCGAGCAAGGCGGAGAATTCCGCGCCGAGATCGGCGCCGCTGTCGCGATATTGCGCGGCCAGGGCCTCTTCCGAGACCTTGATGCGCCCCGAATGCAGCTCGTCCACCACGGAAAGATAGTCGAAGGGAATCGCCGGGCTTGCAGCGGCCGGCGTCTCCTCGCCGGAGGGAGCGAAGAGATCGTCCAGCAGGGACGCGAAATCCATTTTTGCGCCGCTGGCTATGTCAGCCTCCCCGCATCGAACCGGAAGCAAATGCTAGCGGCCGTTCGTTAAGATTGGATAGCCCAAACCCGGCGCACTTTAATTTCCCGAAGGCATGGCAGCCATGCGAATGTTGCACCGCACAATCGTCATGAAAGGTGTATAAATGGAAGTCGGGAGGACATTGCAGGAGCCCCGTCATGGGTTTTGTCACCGAACTGTTCGCCCGCCCCCGTCCGCAGGAAGAAGTGCACTATAGAGCCGCTCTGGCGCTGCTCAATGCCATGAGCAAGGCCGACCGTGCCGATATCGGCATCAAGCCGGCCGATTTCCCCCGCAT
Source organism: Aquamicrobium terrae (assembly GCF_052978165.1). Classification (NCBI taxonomy): domain Bacteria; kingdom Pseudomonadati; phylum Pseudomonadota; class Alphaproteobacteria; order Hyphomicrobiales; family Phyllobacteriaceae; genus Aquamicrobium; species Aquamicrobium terrae. The sequence goes on along the minus strand of NZ_JBRKLZ010000001.1, from coordinate 3,316,375 downwards.
CGCCCGCGAGATGTCGCTGCGCTAGAGTCTTTGGGCAGCGGTGGCGAATCGCCAGCCGATTGCATAGGCTCCTCCTCCACAGCGCCGCATTCATGCGCTACCCGGCCGGCATGGCAGGAGAGACAGCCCGATGAAAGATGTACGCGCACCCATCCTCGCAACGATCCTCGCCGGTTGCCTGATCGCGCCGGCGCTTTCCCAGAACGCTCCGGCCGGCACGGACGCGGCCTATATCGACGACCGTTCCGACCCGGCGGCGCTGATCCGTTCGCTCTACAGCGCCATCAACCGCCACGAATTTGCGCGGGCCTGGGACTATTTCGGCGACACCAAGCCGGCTGCGGATTTCGAAAGCTTCGCCAAGGGCTATGAGGGCACGACCTCGGTCGATGTCGAAACCGGCGGCGTGTCCGAAGAAGGGGCCGCCGGCAGCATCTACTACACCATCCCGGTGGCGATCCGCGCAAAGCAGCAGGACGGCGGCGAGCAAGTGTTTGCCGGCTGCTACACGCTGCGCCAGCTCAGCGCCCAGACGCAGGAACCACCGTTCAAGCCGCTGCATATCGAAAAAGGCGAGCTGGAGCCGAGCACATCGGCCTTCGAGCAGGCGCTGCCGGCAAGCTGCGGCGACGGGCCGATGCCGCCCCAGCGCGACACGGTTCTCGAAGCGGCCAGGGCGGTATTTGCCGCGAGCCATGGCGAGCGCTGCGATGCCGCCGCTGCAGCCGAGGCCGACGACGCGGCGGAACCTGCCGACTACACGATCCGCTACCGCACCAAGGCGGACGACGCCGAGAAGGAGGCGCGGCTGTTCCGTTTCCTGTGCATGCGCGGCGCCTACAACACGACCTTCGCCTTCTTCATGACCGATGACGGGGGCGGCGTGCGGCCACTCCAGTTCGCCACGCCCGAACTCGACATCCACTACGTGAACAACGACCCGGAGGCCGGGGTCGAAGCCGTCAACGTCATCGGCTTCAACAGTGTCGATGAGCTGGTCGACGCCGACTATGACGAAGCCAACCACACGATCGTTTCCCACGCCAAATGGCGCGGGGTGGGCGATGCGTCCTCGACGGGTACATGGCTGTTCAGGAACGGGCTGTTCTCACTGGTCCAGTACGACGTCGACGCCTCCTATGACGGCGAGGTCAATCCGGAAACGGTTCTGGACTACAACATCGCGCCGTGAGACGTGGCCTCAGGGGGCTGCCGAGAGCATCCAGTTGAGCGTCTCGCGCCAGTCGGTCATGCGGATGGGCGTGCCGTGCGTGCCGGTCTCGAAGCGCACGAAGCGCGCCGGATAGCCCTTCGACTTCGCCAATATGGCGCGGAAGAAGGCTTCCTGCTTCTCGACAGGGAACACCGGGTCCTTGCTGCCCTGCCCGAAAAAGACGGGAACGCGGCGCTTGAAGGCCGGGCTTGCCAGGAACCCCTCGTCCCACAGGGAGCCGAGCAGCAAGAGGCCATCGATCTCGGCACTGGTGTCCTTGCGCGCGGCCAGCTTCCAGCACAGCGCGCCGCCCATCGAACCGCAGGCGACGAAGATCCTCGCTCCGGGCGACCGCTGGACATAATGGTTTATCAGCGCCGCGATTTCGGATGCGCCCCTGTCGCCGAAATCGGAGAAGTCCGGCGACAAATAGAGCCCGCCATTGGATGCCATCAGGTTCTTGAGGCGGTTGAAGTTGCCGCCGAAGGTGAAATCGTCCATGCCCTGCCGGCGGCTGCCGCCCTGCCCGTGCAGATAGAGCAAGATGATGCCGGCGCCTTCGGTGCGCCCGACGGCGAAATGCCGGACGGCACCGGCATCGGTGTTCAGCACCAGGTCCTTCTGCACCTTGCGCACGCCGGTGGACACATAGGCGCCGCGAACCCGGCGCTCGGGAATCTGGTCACGCTCGTTGATGTCGCGCATCTCGCGATAGTCCACGACGCGGTAAGCGCCGCCGGGCTCGCCGGACAGCAGGCCGGGATAGGCGAACAGGTCGTCCTTGTAGGGCTTCAGCGTGAGGGATTGCGCGCCGGCGGGCGCGGCCAGCAGCAGGATCGACAGGAACAGGGCGAGATGGCGCATCGCCTGGGCTTTCGCCGGAGCACGGGCGCTTGTCAACGTCATCTCGCCAGCCGGGTGCGCATTGTCACGTCCGCGGCACGCCGCCGGCATTGGCCAGCGCCTCGGGCGTATCGACATCGACGGCGGCACCGGGACCGATGTCGACATCGATGACGTCGACATCGCCTGCTTCGACCAGATGGCGCGCACCGGTGTCGCCGTGAAGGTCGGCGACCGCCGCGAACAGCGAGCGCGGCAGGATGACCGGATTGCCCCGCTTGCCGTCATAGGCGGCGCGCACGATGGAAGCCCCGCCGCTGGCACGGAACACGCCGATCAGGCGGTCGATATCGTCGCTGGTGACGCCGGGCATGTCGCCCAGAACGACAAGGACGCCGTCGGCCGATGCGGGCACGGCGGCGATCCCCGCCTTGAGCGAGGTGGACAGGCCCTCGGCGAAGTCGGGGTTGTGAACCAGCACCAGGTCGAGGCCTTGCAGGGCCTCCTCCACCAATTCGCGCTGGTAGCCGGTGACGAGAACGGTGCCGGCCGTCTTGGCGGCCAGCACGCGCGCGGCGGTGCGACGCACCAGCGGCTCGCCGTCGAAAAGGGCAAGCAGCTTGTTGGAGCCGCCCATGCGGCTGGAGCGGCCGGCGGCCAGCAGCACCGCCTGCACCTGCGGATGCGGCGGCGCCGGCATGGGCTCGCGCGGCTGCGGCCTGGACGGGATTTCCATCAAAAGACCTCCCACACCCATCGCGGCGATGTCGCCGGACGTGACCCCGATGCCGGCGAAGATGCGGTCCAGCACCCAGTCGAAACCGTTGGGGCGCGGGCTGCGGGCACAACCCGGCGCGCCGAGCACCAGCTTGCCCTCGCGCTCGCCCAGCACGAACAGATTGCCGGGGTCGACCGGCATGCCGGAGCGCAGCACCTTGCCGCCGGAGGCGCGGATCGCGGCGGGAATCACGTCGTCCTCGGGATCGCTCATGGCCGAGGCGCCGAAGACCAGCACCATGTCGCTGCGGCCGGCAAGATCGTCGATGGCATCGGCCACGGCGCCCGTCTCATGCGGAGTGCGCAGCTCGCCCGAAATGCTGCTGCCGGAGCGCAGCAAGCGGTCCTCGGTGACGCGCGTGGTCTTGTCCAGGACGCTGCCCTTCACCCCCGGAAGCACGGTCTGCACGATGCCCACCCGGTGGGGCCGGAAGGCATGCACGGCAAAGGCCGTCCGACCCGCGGCCAGCCGCACGATGGCCTCCACCGCCTCCGAACGCATGGCGAAGGGGATGATCTTGACGGTCGCGACCATCTGGTCGGCGGCGACGTGAACATGGGACGCCAGCGTGGCCACGGTAGCGTCGGGATCGACGGCGTTGACCGCGTCGATCAGCGCCTTGTCCACCGTGAACAGGCCTTCGCGCCCGGCAAAGATGTTGACGCGGCCGGTGGCGGCGGGCTTGGCGACCGCCCCGTCGAACCCGAGCGCCGCGGCGATGCGGGTCGCGGCCTCGTTCTCCTCGACATCGTCCGCCTCCAGCATCGCCACGATGACCTCGGCGATGCCCGCGGCACGGAATGTCTCGACATCCTCGGCGGTCAGCACATGCGCCTTGCGCAGACGCTTGCCGCCCACCGCGATCGAATGCGCCAGCATGGTGCCTTCGGCTTGCCCGACGGGAACCGGACCGAACTTCATGCCGCATGCTCCTTCGTCTCGATGCCGCGCGTGCGGAACGTGCGTATGATTTCGGCCAGCACCGCAACGGCAATTTCCGGCGGGCTCGCCGCCGCGATGTCGAGGCCGATGGGCGAGTGGATACGCGCGACCTGCCCGCTGCTCAAGCCGGCGGCCAAAAGCCGCTCGACCCGCTTTGCATGGGTCTTTCGGCTGCCCAGCGCCCCGACATAGAAGCAGCCGGCCGCAAGTGCTGCCTCCAGCGGCATGTCGTCGATCTTGGGATCATGGGTGAGCGCGGCAAGCGCCGTGTAGCCGTCCAGCGGCGTCTCGGCCAGAACGTCCTGGGGCCAGCGCGCCTGCAGGTGCACATCGGGAAAGCGCTCGGGGGTCGCAAAGGCCGTGCGCGGATCGATGATCTCGACCGGATAGCCGGCGATACGGGCCATCGGCGCCAGCGCCTGGCTGATATGCACCGCGCCTATGATGACAAGACGCGGCTGCGGCACATGGGCATTGAGGAACAGCGTGCGGCCTTCGACCTCGACGCTGCGAGACTTTCCGGTGCGGAACGCCTCCGCCACCGCCTCGCCCAGCGCGCCCTCCGCCGCGTCTCCCTGCCGCAGCAGACGGCTTGCGCCGTCGCCCAGATCGGTGACGACGATGGCGGCCCGGCGCGCACGGCGCTCTTCATTCAGCGCTTCAAGGATATCGAGTTTCACCGGCTGCCTCCCCCGGGACCAATTCTAGCCGAGCTTCTCGACATATACACGAATGCGCCCGCCGCAGGACAGGCCGACCTGCCAGGCGGTTTCGTCGGCAACGCCGAATTCGAGCATTCTGGCCGTGCCGGAGCCGATCACGTCGAGCGCTTCGGCCACCACCGCGCCTTCCACGCAACCGCCCGACACCGAGCCCTGGAAATTGCCCTCCGCATCGATGACCAGATGGCTGCCGGCCGGACGAGGGGCCGAGCCCCAAGTCTCGACCACGGTGGCGAGCGCCACGTCGCGCCCCTGCCGCACCCAGTTTTCCGCGATGGTGAGCGGATCGCGGGCTTCGTCAATGGCTACGATCGCTTCCATTTTCTCCTCCTTGCCGGCCCTCACGCCGCCTCGCCGTCCACGCGCCATCGGCGCGGGTCGGCCGATGCCGGGGACCGTTCATCCAGCGAAGCGCACAAATCGGCCAGCGCATCCAGATTATGCACCGCACGGAATTCGTCCACATGCGGCAGCATCGCCCGCACGCCGCGCGCCTTGGCCTCGAAGCCCTCGAACCGCAGCAGGGGATTCAGCCAGATCAGCCGGCGGCAGGATTTGCGCAGCCGCTCCATCTCGGCCGACAGGCGATCGACCGCGTCGCGTTCCAGCCCATCGGTGATGAGCAGGACGATGGCCCCCTGCCCCAGCACGCGCCGCGACCACAGCCGGTTGAATTCGGTCAGCGCCTCGCCGATGCGGGTGCCGCCCGACCAGTCCTTGACCGCCGCCGAGCACAGCGCCAGCGCCGCATCGGGATCGCGATGGCGCAGTTGCCGGGTCAAATTGGTGAGCCGCGTGCCGAAGGCGAAGGCATGCACGCGTCGCCGCTTTTCGGAGAGCGCATGCAGGAAATGCAGGAAGATACGGCTGTATTGGCTCATCGAGCCCGAAATATCGGCCAGCACCACCAGCGGCGGCCGGGTTTCGCGCGGCGCGCGAAATTTCGGCAGCATCAGCCGCCCTCCGGTCCGTGCCGCCGAACGCATCATGGCGCGCGGATCGACGCGGCCGCGCGAGGAAGGCCGGAAGCGGCGGGTGCGCATGCGGTCCGCAGGCAGGCGCATTTCGGCGATGGCGCGGCGCGCGGCCGCCAGTTCCGTGGCGCTCATCTGGGCGAAATCCTTGGCCCGCAGCACCTCGTCGCCGGAGCCGGTGAAGCGCGCATCGACCTCGATCTCCGGCGTCTCGCGTGCCGGCTGGCGCCTGGCATGCCCCTCAAACAGCGCATCGGCGACACGGCCTTGCGCGGCGCGCGGCCTTTCCCGCTCGCGCGTGTCCGGCGCGACCGGCGAGAACATGGCCAGCATCTTCTCGATCAGTTCGCGCGACTTCCAGAACAGCCGGAACGCCTCGTCGAATGTCTCGTGATCCTCGCGGCGCGAGACGAGAACGGCATGCAGCGTCCAGTAGAAATCGTCGCGCGAGCCGATGCCGGCCGCCAGAACCGCCTCGATGGCATCCTTGACCGAGGCCGGCCCCACCCGCAACCCGGCCTTGCGCAGGGTACGGGCGAAATAGACGATGTTGTCGGCGATCCGGCCGTCGATGGCAGACGTATTCATGTTACTCCGCCGCCGCCAGTTCGGCCTTCACCTCGTCGAGGATACGCCGGCCCTCGCCGCTGCCGATGCGGGCGATGTCGTCCTGATACTTCAGCAAAACGCCGATGGTGTCGGACACGGTTTCGGGGTCGAGCGCCACCTTGTCCAGTTCGGTCAGCGCGCCGGCCCAGTCGATGGTCTCGGCCACGCCCGGCGCCTTGAAAAGATCGATCTGGCGCAGCTTCTGCACGAAAACCACCACTTCGGCCGACAGCCGGCTGTTGGCCTGCGGCACCTTGCGGCGCACGATCTCCAGCTCGCGTTCGGCGCTCGGATAATCCACCCAGTGGTAGAGACAGCGGCGCTTCAGGGCGTCATGAATCTCGCGCGTGCGATTGGTGGTGATGATGACCAGCGGCGGCTCTTCGGCCCGGATGGTGCCCAACTCGGGCACCGTGACCTGGAAATCCGACAGGATTTCGAGCAGGAAAGCCTCGAAGGCCTCGTCGGCGCGGTCGAGCTCGTCGATCAGGAAGACCGGCGCCGCGCCCCTGGTGCCGGTCAGCGCCTCCAAAACCGGGCGGCGGATGAGGTATTTCTCGGAAAAGACATTGCGCTCCATGTCGGAGCGGTCGACCTTGCCGGCCGCCTCCTCCATGCGGATCTCGATCATCTGGGCGGCGTAGTTCCACTCATAGACGGCGGACGCCACGTCGAGCCCCTCATAGCACTGCAGGCGGATGAGGCGGCGCCCCAGCGTCCCGGCCAGCACCTTGGCGATCTCGGTCTTGCCGACGCCCGCCTCCCCTTCCAGGAACAGCGGCCGCTTCATGCGCAGGCTGAGGAACAGCACCGTGGCCAGTGCACGGTCGGCCACATAATCGGCGCCATTGAGCAGTTCGAGCGTTTCGTCGATGGTTTGCGGCGCGGGGCGCGGGGTCGATCGTGTCATTTCGCCTCCCTGCCGTCTGCCGGTCAAAGCACCGTGTAATTGCGGTCGTAATACATCAGCGGTTCGAGGTTATCGCCGATACGCAGGCCTGTCACGCGGCCGAACAGCACCCGGTGCGTGGCGATATCCTTGGTGTCGATGAGTTCGCAATCGAACACCGCCATCGCGTCGGTAAGGGTCGGCGCACCGGTGGCGATGGTGTCCCATTCGCCCGCCTTGAACCGCTCCGCCATGGTCGGCAAACCGGTCTGGCCCGAAATGGCGGCGGCGAGCGGCTGGTGACGGGCGCCCAGCGTGTTGAGCGCGAAATTGCCGTTGGCCAGGAAGACGTCGTTCTTGGGGTTCTCGCGGTTGAGGCAGACCAGTACGACAGGCGGCGTATCCGACACCGAACAGGAGGCGGTAACGGTGGCGCCACGCAACCCGCCGGGCCCGTTGGTGGTCACGATCTGGACGTGGCCGGCAAATTTGGCCATCGCATCGCGATAAGCCTGTGGTCCGATATCGTTTTTCTTGAGCACCGGCGGCAATCCAGTTGAATTCCATCGTTATATAAGGCGGTCGCCAAAAGGCCACAAGCAAAGCCGGCCCGCAAGGAGAGAGGCCTGGCCAAGGAGGCCTGCATGTTGCGCAAGGCGCTCCCAGCCTCTACAGCAGGGGCGAACTGGTGGTTCGTTTCCAACATTTGCATCCCATCTGTATTGGGCGCGAGGCAAATGTTGGAAACAAAAGAACCACTGGCAAGTTTATGATTTTAGTGGAATTTTTGAATTTGACATTCGATCTGGAGGCCGACATCAAGCGGATATCGAATGTCAAATTCATTCTACTAGCACAAAAGCTGAAGGACGCGTTCAGGCACCGATGCGCACCGCCCAGGCCATAGCAACTGCCCTCGCCGGCCTCTTGCTCGCCTTCGGGGCCCGCGCGGAGCCGTTGGCGATCGGCGTTGCCACACCGCTTTCCGGCCCCTCCGAATTGCTGGGCCGGCAGGTCGAAACCGGCGCCAAGCTTGCCGCAATCGCCTCCGGCACCGAACTCAGGATCGCTGACGATGCCTGCACCGCCGAGGGGGGCGCGGCGGCGGCTGCCGGGTTCGTGGAAGCCGGCGTCAAGGCTGCCGTCGGCTTTCTGTGCACCGAATCGATCGAGGCGGCAGCGCCGATTCTTAAAGACGCCGGCATCCCTATCCTGACGGTGGGCGTGCGCACCGAAAATCTGACCGAGCAGCGCGCCCGCACCGGATGGCCGGTGTTCCGGTTCGGGCCGCGGGGCGACGACGAGCGCAATGCCGCCGCCGCCATACTGACCCGCCTGTGGAAGGACGAGCTTTTCGCCATCGTCGACGACGGCACCATATATGGGCGCGAACTCGCCGAGACGCTGCGGGCACAGGCCGAGCAGGCTGCGCTGAAACCGGTGTTCGTCGATACTTTCCGTCCCGGGCTCGACAACCAGATCGCACTGGTCGGCCGGCTGCGCCGGGCCGGCGCGACGCATGTGTTCGTCGGCGGCGATGCCGAGGATGTCGCCGTCATGGGCCGCGACGCGGACGAGATGGGGGCCGACATCGTGTTTGCCGGCGGCGAGGCGCTGCGCGCGGCCACGGATGTGCCCCTTGCCACAGGAACGCTGATGATCTCCCTGCCGGAATGGGCGGAAGCGGCCGACCGGCCGGTGCTGGACGCATTCCAGGCGGCCGGCGCGCTGGCGGAAGGTTATGCGCTGCCCGCCTATGCCGCGGTTCAGGTCGTAGAGACGGCGGCGGTCGAGGCCGACCGGACCGGCAAGACGCTTGGCGAGGTGTTGCCGGCACAGGAATTCTCCACCGCCATCGGCCCGATCCGTTTCGACGAAAAGGGTGACCTGACGCAAAACCCCTATCGCGCATGGCGCTTCGACGGCCAGCGCTTCGTGCCCATGGAGGGGCAATGATGTTTCGCACAGGCCCCCGCAACCTCATCACCGATGTTGCCGGCCTGCGGGTCGGCAACGCCGCCGACGCGCGCATCAGGTCCGGCGTCACCGCCGTGCTGTGCGAGGAACCGACGGTCGCGGCCGTACAGGTGCTGGGCGGTGCGCCCGGCACCCGGGAGACCGATCTTCTGGAGCCGCACAACACTGTCGAGACCGTCAATGCCGTGGTGCTTTCCGGCGGTTCCGCCTTCGGGCTCGACGCCGCAGCCGGCACGCAGGCGTGGCTGCGCGAACAGGGCATCGGCTTTGCCGTCCAGGATCAGGTGGTGCCGATCGTGCCGGCGGCGATCCTGTTCGACCTCGCCAATGGCGGCGACAAGGACTGGGGCCGCTATCCGCCATATCGCGAACTGGGCTACGAGGCGGCGAGTGCGGCCGCGACGGATTTCGCCATCGGCAGCGCGGGGGCAGGCACCGGCGCGCTGACCGCCGGCCTGAAGGGCGGCCTCGGCTCGGCCTCGACGGTGCTGAACAGCGGCATCACGCTCGGAGCGCTGGTGGCCGTCAATCCGCTGGGCTCGGTCACCGTGGGGCGTAGCCGGCATTTCTGGGCCGCGCCCTTCGAGATCGGCGACGAGTTCGGCGGCCTCGGCCTGCCGCATCCCCTGCCCCCGGAAGCCCGCGAGGTGATCCTGAAATTCAACGAAAAGCCGCAGGGGGCAAGCACCACCATCGCCGTCATCGCCACCGACGCGGTGCTGACCAAGGCCTCGGCCAAACGGCTGGCCATCGCCGCCCATGACGGCTTCACCCGCGCCATCTGGCCGAGCCACACCCCCTTCGACGGCGACCTCGTGTTCGCGCTGGCCACCGGGCGCAGCGGCATCACGATTTCGCCCGAGCAGGCGATCGAACTGGGCGCGACCGCCGGCGCGGCCATGGCGCGGGCCATCGCGCGCGGTGTACATGCCGCCACGCCGGTGGAAGGCGATCCGTTTCCGGCATGGTCGGCGCGCTGACCGGGGCCGGTCAGGTCGGATCGTTCTTTTCTTCCTCGAACAGCTCGGCTGCGACATCGGCGTTCGCCGACAGCCAAACCTTGTCGCTGTCGACTTCCGCGATCAGACTGGTGGGAATGTAGTGGTGATGCCCCCTGTGCGAGCCCTGGCCGCTATCCTTCCTGGTGAGCTTGATGCGGTCGCCTTCGATGCGGTCGACGGTGCCGATATGCACGCCGTCGGCGCCGACCAATTCCATGTGCTCGCGAATCTTCGATGTATCGGCCATGATCGTTCTCCGTTGATTTCCGTGCCACAACGGTTGAACTGGTAATTGGATGCATCGGATCGAAGGGATAGCCACCATCATGACCCCGGCCAAAAACAGAAGCTTTCTCTTCCTTGCCGCGTTCACGGTTTTGACAGCGGCCAGCGGCGCGGCAAAGGCTGGCGACGTGGCGGAACTGGACATACTCGGCTTCAGCCAGGACGGCGGCATTTTCGCCTTCGAGGAATTCGGCGTCCAGGACGGGTCGGGCTTTCCCTACGCCAACCGCTATTACGTCGACACGGCGACCGACAGCTATGTGCAGGGCACGCCGATCCGCGTGCGTATCGATGACGAGGCCGCCGGTTTGCAGGCCGCCCGCGACAAGGCCCGCGAACAGGGCGAAGCCATCGTCAAGCAATCGGAACTCGCCGCCAATCGCGGCTACACCGCCGGCAGCAACGCGGTGACGGAGCTTTCGGCCGATCCGCTGCGCATGGCGGTCAACCCGCGCCCGGTTTTCCCGGCCATCGACAAGCCGCTCGAGTTCCGGCTGGAAATCCTGCCTTTCGGCGAGGCGGAACAATGCCACGGCATGGGTGAAGCCAGCGGCTTCCGGCTGCTGCGCATCGACGCCACCGACGGCGGCATGACGCAACTCGTGCATGAGGACAAATCCGTGCCGCAAAGCCGCGGCTGCCCGACCGGCTATTCGATCGGCGCCATCCAGACCTTTTCCAGCCAAGGCAGCCCCAGCCACTATGCCGTGCTGATCGCCGTTCGGAAGGTCGGCTTCGAGGGGCCGGACCATCGCTGGATGGCGGTGACCGGCAAATTCTGAACCCGGCCACGCAGAGGGACACATCAAAGGCCGCATCGCGCGTTGAGGATTCGCGCCTGCTCTGTTAGGAGGCAGGCGACTTCCCCGATAAAGCTGAGGGCCTCAAGATGATCCCGCGTTATTCCCGGCCGGAAATGGTCGCCATCTGGTCTCCGGAGACCCGCTTCCGCATCTGGTTCGAGATCGAGGCCTATGCCTGCGACGCGCTGGCCGAACTGGGCGTGATCCCCAAGGAAGCTGCGAAAACGATCTGGGAAAAGGGCGGCGCGGCGAAGTTCGACGTCGAGCGCATCGACGAGATCGAGCGCGTCACCAAGCATGACGTCATCGCCTTCCTCACCCATCTGGCCGAGTTCGTCGGCCCGGATTCGCGCTTCATCCATCAGGGCATGACCTCCTCGGACGTGCTGGACACCTGCGTTGCCGTCCAGCTCACCCGCGCTTCCGATATCCTTCTGGCCGACATCGACGCGCTGCTGGCAGCCCTCAAGCGCCGCGCCTTCGAGCACAAGGACACCGTCACCATCGGCCGCAGCCACGGCATCCATGCCGAGCCCACCACCTTCGGCGTCAAGCTGGCCGAGGCCTACGCCGAGTTCAGCCGCTGCCGCGAGCGACTGGTGCATGCGCGCGAGGACATCGCCACCTGCGCCATTTCCGGCGCGGTCGGCACCTTCGCCAACATCGACCCCTATGTGGAAGAGCATGTGGCCAAGAAGCTCGGCCTCAAGCCCGAGCCGGTGTCCACGCAGGTCATCCCGCGCGACCGCCACGCCATGTTCTTCGCCACGCTGGCCGTCATCGCCTCCTCGATAGAGCGCCTCTCGATCGAGATCCGCCACCTTCAGCGCACGGAAGTGCTGGAGGCGGAGGAATATTTCTCGCCGGGCCAGAAGGGCTCGTCGGCCATGCCGCACAAGCGCAACCCGGTGCTGACCGAGAACCTCACCGGCCTTGCCCGCATGGTGCGTTCCTACGCCTTCCCGGCCATGGAGAACGTGGCGCTGTGGCACGAGCGCGACATCTCGCACTCCTCGGTGGAGCGCATGATCGGCCCCGACGCCACCGTGACGCTCGACTTCGCGCTGGCGCGGCTCACCGGCGTCATCGACAAGCTGCTCGTCTATCCCGAGAACATGGAGAAGAATCTCAACAAGTTCCGCGGGCTGGTGCATTCGCAGCGCGTGCTTCTGGCGCTGACGCAGGCCGGCGTGTCGCGCGAGGATGCCTACCGCCTCGTGCAGCGCAACGCCATGAAGGTGTGGGAACAGGGCAAGGACTTCCTCGAGGAGCTGCTGGCCGACCCGGAAGTGACGGCTGCCCTTTCCGAAGCCGAAATCCGCGAGAAATTCGACCTCGGCTACCACACCAAGCATGTCGACACGATCTTCAAGCGGGTGTTCGGCGAAAGCTGAGACAGGGCCGCCTCCGCCGGCAGGCTCACTCCCGGGCGGGAGTTCCCCGCTCGGCATCATGCGTGAAGGGGTCCATCAGGATAACGGTCCCCTTCCTACGCTGGTGACGATTGATAAGAGGCACCAGGCGGGTGAAGTGCCCGGTTCGGCAATGCGCATCGAGTGCTGCGCGATCCGGCCATTCTTCGATGAACAGGAAGTGGCCGGGATCCTTCCGGTCTGTAAACAGATCGTAGGCGATGCACTGCGGCTCCTGCCGTGTCTTTTCCACCAGTTCCGCATAGAGCGGCATGACGATGCCGATGCATTCGGGCTTGATGAAGTCTTCGGCGATGACCTTGAGCATGGCGCAACCCCCTGCATGGAAACGGACCCGAACCTGAGCGGTCGATTCCATCCCATCTAGCAAATGCCACGTTCAGGATATGTCAGGAGTGTCGGCATCCGGCGGCACGAATTCGCCCGCATCCGCCAATGCGCTTGTCACGACTCGCCGTTGCCGCTAGTTTCCACGGAACAGGCTTGGCCCGCGCCTCCTCCCTCCAATCGGGGAAGTATCGTACATACGGGGTGACCAGATCATCGAACCATCTGTTCGGGCATTCGCATAAGGAGGGATTGCGTTTCAGGCTCGCAATGGAGGTTCCTCGATGAGACTTTCGGCCCCTGTCCATCAACTGAAACGTCGTGCCAGGCTGGCGGCACGGAACGAGAAAATCGCCCTGCACGCGGCGTTGGACCGCATCGCGCGCGGCGAAGGCTTCGCAAGCTGGAGCCTGCTCGCCTCTCAATCCGCCGTGAACTCGCCGTCGAAAGCGGTGTTGTCGGGACTTGCCGACGGAGAGCTGTTCCTGCTGGGCGCCCGCCCCGGCCATGGCAAGACCTTGCTGGGGCTCCAGCTTCTGCTCGATGCGGCGCGGGAAGGCAGAAAAGCGGTCTTCTTCACCTTGGAATATACCGAGCGGGAAACCCTGGCCCGCATCCGCTCGCTGGACGCAAACAGCCACGCCGACAAGCTGGAAATCGTGGCTTCCGACGAAATCAGCGCCGATTACGTGATCCGATATCTTTCCGGTTCGGCGCGGGGAACGGTCGCCATCGTCGACTATCTGCAAATCCTCGACCAGCAGCGAAGCAAGCCGGCGCTTGACGACCAGTTGCTCGCCCTTCGGGATTTTGCACGAGCAACCGGCGTGGTGCTGGGGTTCATCGCGCAGATCGACCGGTCGTTCGACCCGGAAGACAGGTCCGTGCCGGACCTGCGGGACATTCGCCTGCCCAATCCCGTCGATCTGCGGTTCTTCACCAGAGCCTGCTTCCTGCACAATGGCGAGGTCCGGCTGCAAGATGTGGCGTGATCTATCCGCCTGCCGGAATGTGCGGTAAGCATTTCGGCAGGCACCATTCCGATGCCGGAGAACCCCGATGCCCGATCTGAACAACCTTGTGGCTTTCGCGCTGATCGCGCTCGGCATGGTTCTGACGCCGGGGCCGAACATGGTCTATCTCGTATCGCGCTCGATCTGCCAGGGGCGTGTGGCCGGGCTCATCTCGCTCGGCGGCGTGGCGCTCGGCTTCGTGTTCTACATGCTGTGCGCGGCCTTCGGCATCACCGCGCTGCTGATGGCCGTGCCCTTTGCCTATGACGCGATCCGGCTTGCCGGGGCCATCTATCTTCTGTGGCTTGCCTGGCAAGCCGTCCGCCCCGGAGGCCGGTCTGCGTTCCAGGTTAGGGACCTGCCGCAGGACAGCCCCCGCAAGCTCTTCCTCATGGGGTTCGTGACCAACCTTCTCAATCCCAAGATCGCGGTCATGTATCTGTCGCTGCTGCCGCAGTTCATCGATCCGTCGCACGGAAACGTGCTTGCGCAGGCTCTCGTCCTCGGCACGACGCAGATCGCCATCAGCGTTTTCGTCAACGCCCTGATTGCCATATCGGCCGGGACGATCGCTCTCTTCCTCGTCCGCCGCCCATCCTTTGCCGTTCTCCAGCGCTGGGTCATGGGAACGGTGCTGGCAACGCTCGCCGTAAGGATGGCGACCGAAGCGCGGCGCTGACCTAGCTTGCGATCGCGAAGGGCCAAGCCTCGCGGCCGCAAATTCTCGTGACTATGCCGCCTTGCCGGGAACGGTCCGGATGACCGTGCCCCAGGGGTCCTCGCGGCTGGTCTCGGCGGAAGCCTCGGCCGAGCGCATCTCCACCCAGGACAGGCCGCTGCGGCCGGGGTCGCGCCGGCCGGCACCGGGGCTCTGCCAGATATTGCCGGCGATGTGATGGTGATAGCCGCCGGACGACAGGAAGACGGCCTTGTCGCCATATCGGGCAACCGTGTCGAAACCGAATTCCCGGTGCCACCAGTCTTCCGCCTGCGCCGGATCGCCGACGCGCAGATGCACATGGCCGACCACCGTGTTCTCCGGCATGCCCTGCCATCCGGCATCGCCCGCCGGCACGGAGCCGACAACGCTCTCGATGTCCATGCGCGCGGTCGCCATCTCCACCTCGCCGTCGTGCCACTTCCAGCCGTCGTGCGGGCGGTCAGCATAGATTTCGATGCCGTTGCCTTCCGGATCGGTGAGGTAGAGCGCTTCCGAAACGATGTGGTCGGACGCGCCGTCGATCCTGATCCTGTCGGCGACGGCATGGGTGATCCAACGGCCGAGATCGGCCCGCGCCGGCAGGAGGAAGGCCGTGTGGAACAGGCCGGCCGAGCGCGGATCGTCCGGCTTGGCGGCCTTGTCCGATTCGATCACCAGCAGCGGCCGGCTGCCGGCGCCGAGCGTGATGGTTTCGCCGTCGCGCGACAATTCGGTCAGGCCGACGATGCTGCGGTAGTAGCCGGCGAGCGCCTCGGCATCGCGGGCGCGCAGACCGACGCGCGCCACGCTGGTCGGCGTCGTCGCGGCAAAGGGCAGTCCACTCATCCTGGTCTCCGTTGTGGACGTCTGCGCCCAGCCGGTGCCTGCCGCAAACGGCAGGACGCAGGCGGCGCCGACAAGGTTGCGTCGTGTCAGCTTCAAGCGAACCTCCGGCACGATCGTTCCCTGCAAATATCGGCCAATGTCTTTGTTCATACAATATTACAAACAAAGAACATATCGTTCATCAATATAAAACAATGGCCAGGCTGTTGCAGGACCGGGTCCCGCTCGCTACATGCGGGCCATGAAGGTCAAGGACGCAGACATACTCATCGTGCCCGGCTACACCAATTCGGGCCCGGATCACTGGCAGAGCCGCTGGCAGGCCAAGCTTTCGACCGCGCGCCGCGTCGAACAGGCGGAATGGTCGAAGCCGGTGCGCGAGGACTGGATCGCCACGGTCGCCAAGGCGGTGAACGAGGCGGAAAGGCCGGTCGTCATCATCGCCCATTCGCTCGGCGTGCCGAGCGTCGTGCAGGCGCTGCCGCATTTCCAGCGGCCGGTTGCCGGTGCGTTCTTCGTGGCCGCGCCGGATGTGGCCAATCCGGATATCAGGCCGAAGCACCTGATGACCTTCGGCCCCTACCCGCGCGATCCCCTGCCCTTCCCGTCGATCACGGTGGCGAGCCGCAACGACCCGTACTGCGCCTTCGAAGTGGCCGAGGACATCGCTTCGGCCTGGGGCTCGCTGTTCGTCGATGCTGGCGAATCCGGCCACATCAATTCCGAATCCGGCCACGGCCCGTGGCCGGAAGGCTCCTTCACCTTCGCCCATTTCATGAGCCGCCTGTAGGGTCGCCGGAAGCCTATTCGGCGCCGATCGAAGCCTTGAGGCTCGATACCAGTCCGGCAGCGCCCGATGCGATAAGCTGGTGCTCGGACCCGGTGGCGAGCAGCCGGTAGCCCATGCCCACGAAACGGCCGGCAATGGCGGGATCGGTGACGTAGATGCCGGCATGCTTGCCCGCCGCCCGCGCCCGCTTGGCGACCGAGGCGACAGTCTCCATCATCGCCTCCAGCGTCGAATCGACCTGCTGCCCTTCGGTCCAGGCTATCGAGAAGTCGCCCGGCCCGAGGAAAATGGCGTCGATGCCCGGCACGGCCAGGATGTCGTCAAGCGCCTCCAGCGCGGCGCGGGTCTCGATCATGGCGAAGGCCAAGGTGCGTTCGTTGCTGGTGCGCAGCCATTCCTGATGGTCGCCCTTGCCACGGCGGGGGAAGGCGTAGGTCGGACCCCATGAGCGCTGGCCGACCGGCAGATATTTCATCGCCGCGGCAAAGGCCTGCGCCTCGGCCGCGGAATTGATCATCGGCGCGATGACCGCCTCGGCTCCGAAATCCAGCGCCCGGCTGGCCATGTCGAAGCGCCCGACCGGCACGCGCACCAGCGCCGGCTTGCCCCTCGCCAGCACCGGCGCGAGGCAGCGCAGGACACTGTCCTCATTGTGGCCGCCATGCTGCATGTCGAGCGTGACGGCATCGAAGCCCTGTGCCGCCAGGATCTCGACGGTGAGCGCATCCGGCACGCCGGACCAGCACGTAAGCACCACCTCATCGGCGGCGAGACGTTCCCTGAGCGACATGAGGCCTCCTCGTCATTCGATTCCGGCAAGGACAGGAACCGATTGTATTGAAAACAAAAAAACCGCCCGGCATTGCCGGGCGGCCGATACGGTTTCAGGCAAGTTGGCCAAGTGCGGCGACGTGCTGTGCCTCGCCCATGCCGTCCGCCGCTAGAGCATTTCCACTTTTCTCCGAACCGCGGAAACGCTCTAGCTTTTTGTTTTGACGCAGTTCCGAACCCAAAACCGCTTCGCACTTTTGCTGCAATTGCTTTAGCCGTTCTTGACCTGCTCGGCGGCGGTGGCCAGCAGTTCTTCCATGGTGCGGCGGATCTGATGGTCGGACTGCTCGACGCCGGCCGTATCGAAATCCTTGCGCACCTTGCGGAACACGTCGTGGTCGCCTGCTTCCTCGAAGTCGGACTTCACCACTTCCTGGGCATAGGCTTCGGCGTCAGCCCCGCTCTTGCCGAGCTTTTCGGCGGCCCAGAGGCCGAGCAGCTTGTTGCGGCGGACAATCGCCTTGAACCTCTGTTCCTCGTCCAGCGCGAATTTGCGCTCGAAGCTCTCCTGCCGGTCCTTCATGTTGGTCATGGCGTTACCCTCCGGGTGCAAGCGATTCGAATTGCCCATGAATATGGAATGCGAACGCACAAACCAAAAGGGCAGGACACGGTCAATATGTGTTGTTGCGTGCCGCTACGACATATCGCACCCCGCAACATCCACCGAAAGCGGTGCATGGCGGCGATTCCAATTGAGGAAACGGTTCGTTTGCGCTAGAGACCCGGCTGAGCCCATGGTTGCCGCGACGAGCGGCCTGAAAAGGGACGGCCGACGGGCCTGTCCTTCGAACCAGAGAAAACACCGATATGAAGTCACGCCGCCGCATCTATGAAGGCAAGGCCAAGATCCTCTATGAAGGACCCGAGCCGGGCACCCTGATCCAGTTCTTCAAGGATGACGCCACCGCCTTCAACAAGAAGAAGCACGAAGTGGTGGACGGCAAGGGCGTGCTCAACAACCGCATTTCCGAGCACATCTTCACCCATCTCAACCGGATGGGCATTCCGACCCATTTCATCCGCCGCCTGAACATGCGCGAGCAGCTCATCAAGGAGGTGGAGATCATCCCGCTCGAGGTGGTGGTGCGCAACGTCGCCGCCGGCTCGCTGGCTAAGCGCCTCGGCATCGAGGAAGGCACCGTGCTGCCGCGCTCGATCATCGAATTCTACTACAAGGCCGACGCGCTGGACGACCCGATGGTGTCGGAAGAGCACATCACCGCCTTCGGCTGGGCGAGCCCGCAGGAAATCGACGACATCATGGCGCTGGCCATTCGCGTCAACGACTTCCTCTCCGGCCTGTTCCTCGGCGTCGGCATCCAGCTCGTCGACTTCAAGATGGAGTGCGGCCGCCTGTTCGAGGGCGACATGATGCGCATCGTCGTCGCCGACGAGATCTCACCGGACTCCTGCCGCCTGTGGGATGTCGCCACGCAGGACAAGCTCGACAAGGACCGGTTCCGCCGCGACATGGGCGGCCTCGTCGAGGCCTATCAGGAAGTGGCCCGCCGCCTCGGCATCATGAACGAGAACGATCCGCCCCGCCCCACCGGGCCGGTGCTCGTCGCCTCCGGCCTGCCCAAGGGCTCCAAGCCGCATTGACCTTTCCCGACAGGAGCGACAGAGCGTGATCAAGGCCCGCGTTACCGTAACCCTCAAGAACGGCGTGCTCGACCCGCAGGGCAAGGCCATTGAACATGCGCTCGGCGGACTCGGCTTCGACGGCGTCGGCCAGGTGCGGCAGGGCAAGGTGTTCGACATCGAACTGGCCCATGGCGACAAGGCCAGGGCGGAAGCCGACCTCAAGGCCATGTGCGACAAGCTTCTGGCCAACACGGTGATCGAGAACTACGCAGTGGAGATCGCCTGAGGTGAAATCGGCAGTCGTCCTCCTTCCCGGCCTCAATCGCGACCGCGACATGATCGCGGCGCTGACCAAGATCTCCGGCACGCCGCCGGTGACCGTGTGGGAAACCGACACAACGATCCCCGATGTCGACCTCATCGTCATTCCCGGCGGTTTCTCCTATGGCGACTATCTGCGCTGCGGGGCCATCGCGGCGCGCATGCCAGCCCTTCGCGCCGTGGCCGAGAAGGCGGCGCAGGGCGTCATGGTCATCGGCGTGTGCAACGGCTTCCAGATCCTCGTGGAAACCGGCATGCTGCCGGGTGCCCTGATGCGCAACACCTCGCTGAAGTTCGTCTGCCGCGAGGTGAAGCTGGAGGTGGCCAACGCCAACACCGCCTTCACCCGCAACTACCGTCCCGGACAGATCATCCGCTGCCCGGTCGCGCACCACGACGGCAATTACTTCGCCGACGCCGAGACGCTGGCGCGGCTGGAGGGACAGGGCCAGGTCGTGTTCCGCTACGCCGAGGGCACCAACCCCAACGGCTCGATCAACGACATCGCCGGCATCATCAACGACACGGGCAATGTGCTGGGCCTGATGCCGCACCCGGAAAACCTCGTCGAGGCGGCCCATGGCGGCACGGACGGGCGCGCCCTGTTCGAGAGCGCGCTCGGCATAGCCGCATGATGCCAGACCGTCCCGCCCTTGCCCGGCGGGATATCCACTGACAGAGTTTGCAGCTTCGAGACAGGCAGGCGAATGACAGCTATCTCCATGAGCTTCAGGTTTGCGGCCCTTGCGGTTGCCGGTCTTGCCCTCGCCTCCTGCCAGTCCGGCTCCAAGGGCACCTCGCAGCCGGCCGGGAAAAGTGCCGCGCTGCGCACCATGGAGCAGGTGGCGACCGCCGCGCACAAATGCTGGATCGCCAGCAAGGACCCGGCTTTCCGGCCTTACCAGATGGCCAATGAGCTGAACAATTTCGGCGGTACGCCGCGCTTCCTGCTGGTTCCGGCCAGGCACTATGGCGGCAAGCCGCTGCTGGTGGTGCAGGCAACCGGCAATTCCAGCCGCGTCGACGTGTTCGGGCCGCTGATGGGCGAGGCGCTGGGCGCGCGCATCAGTGCCGACATCGCGCGCTGGCAAGGCGGCAATTCGTCCTGTGCCGCCGCGGCATAGCCGACAGGCATTTTTCGCAACGGCCCGGCAGATTTGCCGGCCCCAGAATACCGGCAGGAAGTACAGTGCAGCAGACCATCCGCTATCCCCACCCGCCAACATGGATCGGCTGGGGGATTGCCCTGTCGATCCTTGCGGCAGTGGCGGGATACTGGGCGGAATTCCATACCGATATGGATGGGTTCCTGTTCGTCGAAAACGGCCCGGTGGAGGGCAGCCAGACCGTGGTGCTTTGCCTCGTGGCCCTGGTGTTTGCCGCGCGGGCATGGCGCAGCCGGGGTCCGGTGGCCTTCATCTGCATACCGGTCGCCTATATCCTCCTGCATGCCGCGATGCGCGAGACGCCGCGCTGCGACAGCCCCTTCTATCCCGGCGGCGTCTGCATGACCGCTCCGGCCAAATATACGCTTTCCGCCATCATGACCGCGATCATGGCGGTGCTGCTGTTCATCCGGCGCAAGGACTTCATGGATGCGCTGAAGCCGCGCTGGAGCTTCGTGTTCTGGCCGCTCGGCGTGGCCTTCGTCATCATACTGGTGGCCGAGTTCGCCGAGCACCGGCGCTATGAAGGCATCGAGGAAATGCTGGAAATGCTGGCCTATTGCTACTCGCTTGCCTGTTCGATCTGGATTTACCGACGCACCTGACTTACTGCGGTGCCAATGCTTAACTGAATGCCTCGATCGCTGCCGCGCAGGCGATCCCAGCCCCGAAGCCGAGCCCAGGAACCGATGACCATTCCCAACACCGTGCAGATCACTCCCGAGCTTATCGCCGCGCATGGGCTGAAGCCGGACGAATATCAGCGCATCCTCGACCTCATCGGGCGCGAGCCGACCTTCACCGAGCTCGGCATCTTCTCGGCCATGTGGAACGAGCATTGCTCCTACAAGTCCTCGAAGAAGTGGCTGCGCACCCTGCCGACCAAGGGCGACGTCGTCATCCAGGGGCCCGGCGAGAATGCCGGCGTGGTCGACATCGGCGACGGCGATTGCGTGGTCTTCAAGATGGAGAGCCACAACCACCCCTCCTATATCGAGCCCTATCAGGGCGCGGCGACCGGCGTCGGCGGCATTCTGCGCGACGTGTTCACCATGGGCGCGCGGCCGATCGCGGCCATGAACGCGCTGCGCTTCGGGGAGCCAGACCATCCCAAGACCCGACATCTGGTGGCCGGCGTGGTCTCCGGCGTCGGCGGCTACGGCAATTCCTTCGGCGTGCCAACCGTCGGCGGCGAGGTGAATTTCGACGCCCGCTACAACGGCAACATCCTTGTCAACGCCTTCGCCGCCGGCCTCGCCAGGACGGACGGCATCTTCCTCTCCGAGGCAAAGGGCGTCGGCCTGCCGGTCGTCTATCTCGGCGCCAAGACCGGCCGCGACGGCGTCGGCGGCGCCACCATGGCCTCGGCCGAGTTCGACGATTCCATCGAGGAGAAGCGCCCCACCGTACAGGTGGGCGATCCCTTCACGGAAAAGTGTCTGCTGGAAGCCTGCCTCGAGCTGATGGCGTCGGGGGCGGTCATCGCCATCCAGGATATGGGAGCGGCCGGCCTTACCTGCTCCGCCGTCGAGATGGGCGCCAAGGGCGACCTCGGCATCGAGCTCGACCTCGACAAGGTGCCGGTGCGCGAGGAGCGCATGAGCGCCTATGAGATGATGCTGTCGGAAAGCCAGGAGCGCATGCTCATGGTGCTGCGCCCCGAAAAGGAGAAGGAAGCCGAGGCGATCTTCATCAAATGGGGCCTCGACTTCGCCATCGTCGGCCACACCACGGACGACCTGCGCTTCCGCGTCCTCCATCAGGGTGAGGAAGTCGCCAACCTGCCGATCAAGGACCTGGGCGACCAGGCGCCCGAATATGACCGCCCCTGGGTGGAGCCGGTCAAGCCAGCGCCGCTCGCCGCCAACGACGTGCCGAAGGCCGATATTGGCGATGCTCTGCTGAAGATGCTCGGCGGGCCGGACCTGTCGTCGCGCCGCTGGGTGTGGGAACAGTACGACACCATGATCCAGGGCAATTCGCTGCAACGGCCGGGCGGCGATGCCGGCGTGGTGCGCGTGGAAGGCCATGAGAGCAAGGCGCTCGCCTTCTCCTCGGACGTCACGCCGCGCTATTGCGAGGCCGACCCGTATGAAGGCGGCAAGCAGGCCGTGGCCGAATGCTGGCGCAACCTGACCGCCACTGGCGCGCTGCCGCTGGCGGCCACCGACAACCTCAATTTCGGCAATCCCGAGCGGCCGGAAATCATGGGCCAGCTCGTTCATGCCATCAAGGGCATCGGCGAGGCCTGCCGCGAACTCAACTTCCCCATCGTTTCGGGCAACGTCTCGCTCTACAACGAGACCAACGGCCAGGGCATCCTGCCCACCCCCACAATCGGCGGCGTCGGCCTGCTCGGCGACTGGCAGAAGATGGCGCGCATCGGCTTCGCGGCCGAAGGCCAGCCCATCCTGCTCGTCGGCGCGCCGGAGAACTGGGGCACGCATCTGGGCCAATCGATCTATCTGCGCGACGTGCATGGCCGCACCGACGGCCCGCCGCCGCCGGTCGACCTCGCCCATGAAAAGCGCGTCGGCGACCATGTGCGCGATCTGATCGCATCCGGCGTCGTCACCGCCTGCCACGACCTTTCCGACGGCGGCCTTGCCGTGGGCCTGGCCGAAATGGCGATGGCTTCCGGCATCGGCGCGACCGTGTCCGCCCCTGCCGACGACCCGGTCCCGGCCTTCTTCGGCGAGGATCAGGGCCGCTATCTCGTCACCCTCGCGATCCAGCCCGACAGCGCCGAATGGCAGGCGCTGGCCGCCGAACAGGAAAAGCTCGGCATCGCCGTTCACCTCCTCGGCACGACCGGCGGCGCCGAATTGAAACTTGGGCAGGCGCATGCCATATCGGTTGAAGAACTGGTGGCCACGCACGAATCGTGGTTCCCGCGCTTCATGGGTACCTGACAGGGAAAACGACATGGCAATGGATGCACGCGAGATCGAGAGGCTGATCAAGGAAGGCATTCCTGACGCCCAGGTCACGATCCGCGATCTCGCCGGCGACGGCGACCACTATGCAGCCGAGGTGGTCGCCGAGAGCTTCCGTGGCAAGAGCCGCGTCCAGCAGCACCAGATGGTCTACGATGCCCTGAAGGGCAACATGGGCGGCGTGCTGCACGCGCTGGCCCTGCAGACCAGCGCGCCGGACTGAGACTTACTGCTTTCTCTCGAAGACGGTCAGAATCGGCCCGGCCGGATGCTTGCCGCCGATAACGACCTTGCCGCTGCCGGTCAGCGTCGATATGGCGCCGTCGAGGAACAGCGCGTTGCGGCATCCCAGTTCGTCGCGAAACAGCCGGGCGAAACTGCCGAGGCTGACCGGTTTGCGCGAAACGGCAAGCACGGTGCGGCCTTTGCCGTCGATGCCGACACCGTTGCGGATGTGGCGCGATGCGCCATCCGGTTCGAAACGCGGGTGGATTTCACCGTCGATGACCAGCATGGGGCCGGACTGCGTGGCATAGAGCGCGTCCTGCGCCGCCCGCTCATACGCCGAAGCTTCCATCACGGTGCCGCGTCCGTCCCGGCCGATCATGAACACGCCGTTGGGCTTCATGAAGAAATTGCCCTCGCCGTCCTCGAGGTTGAGAGGGACCTTCTCGCGCCCGTCCTCCACCAGCAGCCCGACCGGTGTAAGGTCCTTGTGGTACATGCCGCCATTCATGGACAGCAGCGGCTGACCGCCCTCCCCGGCCATCGCCGCATCGAAAGCCGCGACCGAGCCGAAGGGCCTGCCGCGCGCATCCGCGTAGGCAACACGCACGTCGTAGGCGGCCGGATCGAGCACGCACACGATATGCACCACACCCTCGAAAGCCACATCGCCGCAAGGGGCCGGCAGGGGAACGGAAGCCACCGGAGGAGGCGCCGGCGGCCTTGCCGGCCGCAACCACCACGCGACCCCCAGGCCAATGGCAAGCAAAGCGACGGTCGCTGCCGCGAGTGACATTTTTCTCATGCTTTCATCGTGTTTTCGGAGATAAGTCCTTCCGCTTCCCGACAAGGCCGGCCGAAGCGGTCTTGTTTCGAAACGCACTCGGGGCTATTTGAGTAGCAGGTTTGCGGCCTGACTTCCCCAGGCCCGAAAGGAATGGCCATGAGCGGAATCAGCGATTACATCGACAACGAAGTCAAGAACAGCGACGTGGTCCTGTTCATGAAGGGCACGCCGGGCTTCCCGCAGTGCGGCTTTTCCGGGCAAGTGGTGCAGATTCTCGACTATGTCGGCGTCGACTACAAGGGCATCAACGTGCTCGATTCCAGCGAGCTGCGCCAGGGCATCAAGGACTACTCCAACTGGCCCACTATTCCCCAGCTCTACGTCAAGGGCGAGTTCGTGGGCGGCTGCGACATCGTGCGCGAGATGTTCCAGGCCGGCGAGTTGCAATCCTTCTTCGACGAGAAAGGCATCAAGGTCAAAGGCGCCGCCTGACCTGTTTCTTCCTGCGCTGCCACGGTAGCGCCGCATATATCGGACAAAGGCGCTGGTGCCCCCAGCGCCTTTGCTGCTCTTTGAAGTCCCGCGATTCCGGGTGGAGATTGCTCCGTGTTGTGCCGGAATCGCCCTGTTTGAAACCCTGCGGTTCCCGGCGCAAAGCCACACTGCCGGCTTGCCGGAATCGCCCATTCTTTTAAAGGTAACCCTATGGACGCCACCGTTAAAACGGTACCGCCCAGGCTGATGGGCATGGGCAAGATGGAGTTCATCGCCATGATGGCGATGCTGATGGCGCTCAATGCGCTCGCCATCGACATCATGCTGCCGGGCTTGCAGGAAATCGGTGCCAGCCTCGGTGTGGAAAGCGAAAACCACCGCCAGTATGTCATTTCCGCCTACCTG
The DNA here is from genome assembly GCF_052978165.1 of Aquamicrobium terrae. NCBI lineage: Bacteria > Pseudomonadati > Pseudomonadota > Alphaproteobacteria > Hyphomicrobiales > Phyllobacteriaceae > Aquamicrobium > Aquamicrobium terrae. The sequence goes on along the minus strand of NZ_JBRKLZ010000001.1, from coordinate 3,291,477 downwards.
CTGGGCTTTGCCATTGCCCAGCTCGCCTACGGCCCCCTTGCCGACCGCTTCGGCCGCCGCGGCCCGATGCTGGTGGGTCTGGGCATTTATATCGCGGCGGCCTTTGCCGGGGCGATCGCGCCGACATTCGCCAGCCTGCTGGCGATGCGCGTCCTGCACGGCATCGGCTCGGCAGCCACCCGCGTCATCACCGTCTCCATCATCCGCGACGTGTTCGGCGGGCGGCAGATGGCGGAAGCCATGTCCCTGGTGATGATGGTGTTCATGATCGTTCCGGTCATTGCGCCGGGCACCGGACAGGTCATCATGCTGTTCGGCGAATGGCACCTGATCTTCGTGTTCATGGCGTTCGCCGGCATTGCCGTGACGGCGTGGATGGCGCTACGCCTGCCCGAGACCCTCGATCCTGCCGACAAGCGCCCGTTCAACCTGCGCTCGATCGGCCAGGCTTTCGGCATCGTGCTCGGCAACCGGGTGGCGCTTTGCTACACGCTGGCCAGCACCTTCATCTTCGGTTCGCTGTTCGGCTTCATCAACTCGGCGCAGCAGGTCTATGTCGGCATCTACGGCCTCGGCACCATGTTCCCGGTGGCCTTCGCCGCCGTGGCGGCTTTCATGGCACTGTCGTCCTACCTGAACTCGCGCCTCGTCGGCCGCTTCGGCATGCGCCGGCTCTCGCACACCGCGCTGATCGGCTTCATGACGGTCAGCGGCATCTGGTTCGTCCTGTCGCTGTTCGGCACCATCCCGTTCCCGCTGTTCCTGCTGCTATTCGCGCTGGCCATGTTCCAGTTCGGCCTCATCGGCTCGAACTTCAACGCGCTGGCCATGGAACCGCTCGGCCACGTCGCGGGCACGGCATCCTCGGTGCTGGGCTTCATGGGCACCGCCGGAGGCGGCACCATCGGCGCCCTGATCGGCCAGGCCTTCAACGGCACCACGACGCCGCTTGCCGCCGGCTTCGTCAGCGTCGCGGCCATGGGCCTGGTGTTCGTTCTGATCGCCGAGCGCGGCAAGCTGTTCCAGCCGCACAACAAGCCGGTCTGATCGCGGGCTTAATGCGGGGCTGAACCGCCGAGGTTCAGCCCCGCAAAGTCGAACAGGCTGCGGTCGAGCAGATGCGAGGGGCGCACATTGGCCAGTGCCCGGATCATCGTGTCCTTGCGGCCGGGCATCTTCTTCTCGACATCGTCGAGCATCGCCTTCATCAGGTTGCGCTGGAGACCGTCCTGACTGCCGCACAGGTCGCAGGGGATGATGGGGAAGCGCATGGCGGCGGCGAATTTCGCCAGATCGGCCTCCGCGCAGAAGCTCAGCGGCCGCAGCACCATCACGTCGCCCTCGTCGTTGAGCAGCTTGGGCGGCATGGCGGCAAGGCGGCCGCCATGGAACAGGTTCATGAAGAAGGTCTCCAGGATATCCTCGCGGTGATGGCCCAGCACCAGCGCCGAACAGCCCTCCTCCCGCGCGATGCGGTACAGATGGCCGCGCCGCAGCCGTGAGCAAAGCGAGCAGTAGGTGCTGGTTTCCGGCAGCTTGTCGGTGACGATCGAATAGGTGTCCTGGTATTCGATGCGGTGGGCAATGCCGTTGGCATTGAGGTAATCGGGCAGGATGTGCTTGGGGAAATTCGGCTGCCCCTGGTCGAGATTGCAGGCCAGCAGATCCACCGGCAGCAGGCCGCGCCATTTCAGGTCGAGCAGCAGCGCCAGAAGCCCGTAGGAATCCTTGCCGCCCGACAGCGCCACCAGCCAGCGTTCGCCCGGCTTCACCATGGCGAAATCGTCGATTGTCTGCCGGGCCTGGCGCAGCAGGCGCTTGCGCAGCTTGTTGAACTCCACCGAGGACGGCACCGACGCGAACAGCGGATGGCAACCGGACCCGGCTTCTGTGTCTTCGGTAAGCGTCGGCATATCCATTGGCCAGCGTGCCTTAAGGTTTTGCGGATGCCCGGATTAGACCATCGGGCGGCCAAGTGAAATCAGGTTTCGGATTCTTCGCAAAAGAAAAGGCCGCCTCGAAGGCGGCCTTTGCATTTCGAAATCGCAGCCGGATCAGCGCGAATAGAACTCGACCACCAGGTTCGGTTCCATCTGCACCGCATAGGGCACGTCCGAGAGGCTCGGAACGCGGGCATAGGTGGCGACCATCTTGTTGTGATCGACTTCGATGTAGTCCGGCACGTCGCGCTCGGCGAGGCCGGCAGCTTCCAGAACGATGGTGAGCTGCTTGGACTTCTCGCGCACCTCGATGACGTCGCCGGCCTTGCAGCGATAGGAGCCGATGTTCACGCGGCGGCCGTTGACGTTGACATGGCCGTGGTTGACGAACTGGCGGGCGGCGAAAATCGTCGGCACGAACTTGGCGCGGTAGACGATGGCGTCGAGGCGCGACTCCAGCAGGCCGATCAGGTTCTCGGAGGTGTCGCCCTTGCGGCGGTTGGCCTCCTCGTAGGTCTTGCGGAACTGCTTCTCGGAAATGTCGCCGTAGTGGCCCTTCAGCTTCTGCTTGGCGCGGAGCTGCAGGCCGAAGTCGGACAGCTTGCCCTTGCGGCGCTGGCCGTGCTGGCCGGGGCCGTATTCGCGACGGTTGACCGGGGACTTCGGGCGGCCCCAGATGTTTTCGCCAAGACGGCGGTCAATCTTGTACTTAGCGGATTCGCGCTTGCTCATCGCATTCCCTTTCAAACAAAATACCCGCGGCCCCATGGCCGTGGGGAAGGAAACGCGCCCTCCTCTGGCCTCCGTTTTCGAGACCTGACAGGATCGTCCGCGCAAAGCGGCGGACCATCCACGGGACACGTCAAACGAAACAACCGGGCTTGCGGCCCGGTGCTTCGCGGCTTCCACTAGAGGGATCGGCGCGCCCTGTCAAGCAAAAGCGCCCCTTCGCCATGGCATGGTCATTTTCCGGCAGCCGGCTGGACCCCGTCGAAAGCCGCGCGCGCCGCCCGCAGCGCGGCCCTGTTTTCGGCGGCCCAATCGCCCAGCGCGCCGATCGGCACGGCGATCGAGCGGCCGAGGGCGGTCAGCGCATATTCCACTTCCGGCGGCGTGGTCGGGCGTACGGTGCGGCTAACCAGCCCGTCGCGCTCCAGCGAACGCAGCGTCACCGTCAGCATGCGCTGCGATATGCCCTCGATGGAGCGGCGCAGCGCATTGAAGCGCATCGGGCGCGGCTGGAGATTGATGATGACCAGCAGGCTCCAGGTGTCGCCCACCCGGTCCAGAACCTCGCGGATCGGGCAGCCGCCGCCCTCCTCGGCCTCGAAGCCGGGCGAAGCCTGAAGCAGCGACGCCGGCGCCTCGCCTTCGCTGTCAGATGATGCCGCGGCGTTTCCGGCAAGGGCGTTCATGCGGTTCCTCCGAGGTAACCTGCGCACAAAATCATGCGCTCTTTTCCCGATTCTGTATTCGGGCTATCTGGTTACTTATCATAACCTGATTATCAAAAATACCTATTTCGGATTTCCGACCGGCACAGCCAGGGAGACTACTCATGAAAATCGCAATCATCGGCGCGTCCGGTTACGTCGGCAGCGCCGTGCTCAAGGAAGCGGCCTCGCGCGGGCACACGATCACCGCCATCGCCCGCAACGCGGGCAAGATCGCCAGCCAGTCCGGCGTCACGGCCGTCGCCGCGGATGCCACCGACCCCGGGAAGCTGGCCTCGCTGCTTGCCGGCCATGACGTCGCCATATCCACCTTCAACGGCGGCTGGGGCGATCCCGACATCTACGCGAAGCACCTCGCCGGCTCGAAGGCGATCGCCGATGCCGCCAAGGCCGCCGGCGTGCGTCTGATCGTGGTCGGCGGCGCGGGCAGCCTGCTGGCGCCCGACGGCAGCCAGCTCGTGGATTCGCCGCAGTTTCCGGCCGAATACAAGGAGGGCGCATTGGCCGCGCGCGACACGCTGGAAGCGCTTCGAAAGGAAACCGGCCTGCAATGGTCATTCGTGTCGCCGGCCATCAACCTCGTGCCCGGCGAGCGCACCGCCAGGTTCCGGCTCGGAGACGACCATCCGGTGGTGGACGACAAGGGTGAGCCGCATTTCGGTGGAGGACCTGGCCGTGGCGTTGCTCGACGAGGCGGAAACGCCGAAGCACACCGGCAAGCGCTTCACGCTGGGATATTGAAGGCTAGTCCTTCGATTTCTTTTCAGGCAGGCCTTTGCGATCGGTCTCGGCGAATTCCTCGAGCTGCTTCTCGCTCATGGATTCGTACATCTCCTTCGAGGCGCCCCGGAGCTTGCTCTTGGGCGTCTCGCCGCGCTTGGCCGAAAGGGCGGCACCGGCGGCCTTCTGCTGGGCTTTGGATTTGGCGGGCATGGGTCTTCTCCTTTGCGGAGAAACGGCCGGCAGGCCCGCATGTTCCGTCAAACCGCGACGGTGAGCCCGAAACCCTGCATCAGCCGGCGCGCGGCAAAGTCCGGCTTTCCCGAGGTGAACACCGCAATGTCCGGCTCGCCACCGTTCGCGGACTCCAGCGGGCGCGGGCGGCCATCGACCAGCGACAGCGCCCGCCGTGCGATCGCCTCGGCCGGATCGAGCCAGTCCACCGGCCAGGGCGCGGTCTTGCGCATGCGGTTGGCCAGGAACGGATAATGGGTGCAGGCCAGCACCACGATGTCGGTGCGCCTGCCCTCCTGCTCCACGAAGCACGGGGCGATCTCGGCCTTCACCTGCTCCTCGTCGACGAAGCCGTCGCGCATATAGACCTCGGCGAGCGAGGCCAGCCGCTCGGACCCGACAAGCCGCACATGGCACTTGCTGGCCCACTGACGAATGAGATCGCGCGTATACTGCCGCTTCACCGTTCCCGGCGTCGCCAGCACCGAAACCAGCCCCGAGCGGGTGCGCTCGGCGGCGGGCTTGATCGCCGGCACGGTGCCGACAAAGGGGTGACCGGGAAAGCGCCGGCGCAAATCGTCGATCACCAGCGTGGAGGCCGTGTTGCAGGCGATGACCGAGATTTCCGGCCGGTAACGCTCCAGAAGGACGGCGAACAGGTCGAGCATATGGGCCCGCAGCGCCGGCTCCTCCCATGCCCCGTAGGGAAAGGCGGCGTCGTCGGCCACATAGACGAAGCGGCGGTCCGGCATCAGCACCCGCGCCTCGCGCAGCACGGTGAGCCCGCCGACCCCGGAATCGAACATCAGGATCGGCTGTTCAGCCATCGTCGGGCTCCTTGCGCTCCTGCCCCGTCCCGGCCTCGTCGTCGCTCGCCGCATGCAGGTCGCGGTCGGCGCGCGCCTTGCGCTCGGGATAGCCGACGCCGCGCGGTTCCTTCGGCGAGAAATAGTCCAGCGAGGCGATCACCCCGCGCAGCACGCGCAGTTCCGGCGCGGCAAAGCCGGCGCGGGTGAGAACCGAGCGCAGATTGTCGACCATCTTCGGCTTCTTTTGCGCCGGACGGAAATAGCCCCGCGCCTCCAGCGCCGCCTCCAGATGGGAGAACAGGCCGAACAGCTCCGCCTTGGTGGCAGGCGGCATGTCCGGACCGGAAAAATTGGTCCGGGTTTCGTCCTCGAGGCCGGACTTCATCCACTCATAGGACATCAGAAGCACGGCCTGCGCGATGTTGAGCGAGGCGAAGCCGGGATCGACCGGGAAGGTCACGATCTCGTCGGCCATGCCCACCTCGTCATTGTTGAGGCCGAAACGTTCGCGCCCGAACAGGATGCCCGTGCGCTGGCCATCCGTGCAGCGCGCCCGCAGCGCCCTGCCCGCCTCCACCGGCCCCGCCACCTTCTTGAAGCCGTCGCGCGCCCGCGCCGTGGTGGCGAAGACGAAATTGAGGTCGGCGATCGCGGCCGGCAGGTCGTCGAACACCCGCACCGCATCGATGACATGGTCCGCCTTGCTGGCCGCGGCCCGCGCCTTCTCGCTCGGCCAGCCGTCACGCGGATTGACCAGCCGCAATTCGCTGAGGCCGAAATTGGCCATGGCGCGCGCCACCATGCCGATATTCTCGCCAAGCTGCGGCTCGACGAGGACGATGACCGGACCGACGACAGGGGAATTGGAAAGGTGTTCTGGGGACGGCATGGGCTTCAATGCATTTCGCTTTGCGGCTTTTTGCTGTCCCTGACACATCCGGCCGCGAAATTGAAGCTCCCCCATGGCCCGGCGACGGGAGATGGCGTCGCTCGGGGGCGCGCTTGACCTCCTGCGGAGGCGAGGCGATCATTCCCTTATGATCGATCTTTCCGGACAGCTCCTCATCCTCACGGGCACGCCCGGCGCGGGAAAGACGACGACCGCGCGCAGCCTCGTCGAAAGCTGCGGCCAGCCGGCGGTGCATCTCCATGCCGACGATTTCTGGCACTTCATAAGAAACGGGTCCGTCCCGCCCTACCTGCCGGAAGCACACCGGCAGAACGAAGTGGTGATGAACGCCCTTTGCGCGGCTGCCGAAAGCTATGCCGATGGCGGCTATTTCGTGGTGATCGACGGCATCATAGGCCCATGGTTCCTGCCCGCATTCAACGCTGTCCGCCATCCCCTCCACTATATCGTGCTGCGTCCCGATCTCGACGAGGCGATAAGGCGCTGCCAGTTGCGCGGCGGCGAGACGCTGACCGACCCCATGCCGATCAGCGCCCTGCACAGCCAGTTCTCGCAACTGGACAGGCTGGACAGCCACCGGATCGACACCGCCGGGCTTGGCAGGCAGGAGATCCTGGAAGCCGTACGCAGGGCGCTCACGAGCGGTGAGTTTCGTCTCAATCCATAGAGCGCGGATAGAGCGCACGCACCGAAAATCAGACCCCATCAGGAACGCTGTGTTCGTTTGCGCACCTTCGCTTGCTTTGGTATAGGGGCGCATCCCCAACGCCCTACCGTTCCGGCAAGGCATTTTTTTCCAAGACGAGGCAGTTTCATGGCGAAGATCAAGGTGGCGAACCCGGTCGTCGAACTCGACGGCGACGAGATGACCCGCATCATCTGGCAGTTCATCAAAGACAAGCTGATCCACCCCTATCTCGACCTCGACCTCGAATATTACGATCTCGGCATCGAGCACCGCGACGCCACCAACGACCAGGTGACCATCGACGCCGCCAACGCCATCAAGAAGCACGGCGTGGGCGTGAAATGCGCCACCATCACGCCGGATGAGGCGCGCGTCGAGGAATTCAAGCTCAAGAAGATGTGGAAGTCGCCGAACGGCACGATCCGCAACATCCTCGGCGGCACCATCTTCCGCGAGCCGATCATCATGAAGAACGTGCCGCGCCTGGTGCCCGGCTGGACCCAGCCGATCGTCGTCGGCCGCCATGCCTTCGGCGACCAGTACCGCGCCACCGACTTCCGCTTCCCGGGCAAGGGCAAGCTGACCATCAAGTTCGTCGGCGAAGACGGCCAGACCATCGAGCACGAAGTGTTCGACGCGCCCGGCTCCGGCGTCGCCATGGCCATGTACAACCTCGACGAATCGATCCGCGAATTCGCCCGCGCCTCGCTGAACTACGGCCTGCTGCGCAACTATCCGGTCTATCTGTCCACCAAGAACACCATCCTCAAGGCCTATGACGGCCGCTTCAAGGACATCTTCCAGGAGGTCTACGAGCAGGAGTTCGAGGCGCAGTTCAAGGAACGCAAGATCTGGTACGAGCACCGCCTGATCGACGACATGGTCGCCTCCTCGCTTAAGTGGTCCGGCGGCTATGTATGGGCGTGCAAGAACTATGACGGCGACGTGCAGTCCGACACGGTGGCCCAGGGCTTCGGCTCGCTCGGCCTGATGACCTCGGTGCTGATGACGCCGGACGGCAAGACCGTGGAGGCGGAAGCCGCGCACGGCACGGTGACCCGCCACTACCGCCAGCACCAGAAGGGCGAGCAGACTTCGACCAACTCCATCGCCTCCATCTTCGCCTGGACGCGTGGCCTCGCCCACCGCGCCAAGCTGGACGACAACGCCGAACTGAAGCGCTTCGCCGAGACGCTGGAGCGCGTCTGCATCCAGACCGTCGAGAGCGGCTTCATGACCAAGGACCTGTCGCTGCTGATCGGTCCCGACCAGCCGTGGCTGTCGACCACCGGTTTCCTCGACAAGGTCGACGAGAACCTGCAAAAGGCGATGGCCTGACGCCATTTCGGCCGTCCGTTCCCATGGCACGATGGCCGGCCGATAAATTTTGAGTGCAGCGGCAGCCGCCGCTCGAAAACAGTCAGGGCGGTTTTCCGATACGGAAACCGCCCTTTCTTTTTTGCTGCTCGGCAGTCCCGCGCCCACTCGCAGGGCCCGCTTTCGCCCGGGCACGACTCACGGTAGTCTAAACTCGGCCAGGTTGTGATGCGGGGGACAGCGCACGCAGCCTTGCCTTTTTCGGTGTTCGTTCGAGTATCGGTTTCCAGGGACTCGAAGAACCACCTGTGGCCGATGCTCCCAATTCATGGAGAGGGACCATGCCACAGAAATTGGCAGCCGAATTCTTCGGTACATTCTGGTTGGTGTTTTGCGGGTGCGGATCGGCTGTGATTGCCGCGGCATTTCCCGAAGTCGGCATCGGCCTGCTCGGCGTCGCGCTCGCCTTCGGCCTCACCGTCGTGACCATGGCCTATGCCGTCGGCCGCTTTTCCGGCGGCCACTTCAACCCGGCCGTTTCCGTCGGCATGGCGGTCGGCGGACGGATGCCTGCCAGCGACCTGATCGGCTACATCATCGCGCAAGTGGTCGGCGCCATCGTGGCGGGGGCGGTCCTCTACGTGATCGCCTCGGGCCAGCCGGGCTTTGCCGCGGGCGGCTTCGCCTCCAACGGCTATGGCGAGCTTTCGGCCGGAAAATATCCGCTACTGTCGGCACTGGTGATCGAAGTGGTGCTCACCGCCTTCTTCATCTTCATCATTCTTGCCACCACCACGGCCAAAGCCTCCCCCGGCTTCGCGCCGCTGGCCATCGGCCTGACGTTGACGCTGATCCATCTGGTGTCGATCCCCGTCACCAACACCTCGGTCAATCCCGCCCGCTCGACCGGCGTTGCCCTGTTCGCCGAAACCGGCGCGCTCGGCCAGCTCTGGCTGTTCTGGGCGGCGCCGATCATCGGCGGCGCCATCGGCGCTGTGATCTGGAAGGCCATCTACGCCGACGAGTAGAAGAAGCGCTCAACGGAACAGGCGGCAGCGCGGCTGCCTGTTCCGGCCTGCACGCCACAACCGGCACCGCTCATATTGCTGATATGCCCGCACCCCCGCAAGCCGGGGATGCGGGCAATTGTGTTATACCTGCCATCAGCCGGGACAGGATCAAGCGTATCCGGATGTTTCGGGAAACCTCATGGAGAGCGGATTGGCACAAAACGTCTACGACAAGCCGGAATTCTTCAAAGGCTATAGCGGGCTGGCGCGCTCCGTCCACGGCCTCGACGGCGCGCCGGAATGGCCCGCCATCCGTGGGTTGCTTCCCGGCCTTGCCGGCAGGCATGTCGTCGATCTGGGGTGTGGCTTCGGCTGGTTCGCGCGCTGGGCGAAAGCACAGGGCGCGGCCTCGGTTCTCGGCATCGACCTGTCCGAAAACATGCTGGCCAGGGCGAGGACCGAGACGACGGACCCGGCAATCCGCTACCAGCGGGCCGATCTGGAAACACTGGACCTGCCGCACGAAGCCTTCGATCTCGCCTATTCCTCGCTGGCGTTCCACTATGTCGAGGATTTCGGGCGGCTGGCCGGGACGATCTTCCGCTCGCTGCGGCCGCAAGCGGGTTTCGTCTTCACCATCGAGCATCCGATCTACATGGCCTCCACCCGGCCGGGATGGCTCTCCGCGCCGGATGGCGGCCGCACCTGGCCGGTCGACCACTACGCCGTGGAAGGCGAGCGGCGCACCGACTGGTTTGCGAAGGGCGTGCTGAAATATCACCGCAGGCTGGCGACGACCTTGAACACGCTGATCGACGCCGGCTTCGCGATCCAGCGGCTCGTCGAATGGTCGCCGACGCCAGAGGAGTTGGAGAGGCAACCCGACCTTGCCGATGAGATCGAACGGCCGATGATGCTGATCGTCTCCGCCGGAAAATGACCTGAGGCTGGGGTGTTTGGTGCGCGTTGGAGACGGCCGGCAGGCTGTGCCGAATCCCATGGAGCTGCGATCGAACGGAAACCGCGCCAGCCACAGCGATTCAGATTGAGATAGTCTTGCTCCTCATCTCCCTGTCGAGGCTCTTTTTCCGCAAGCAGGGTAAGGGTAAGGGCCGCTTTCGGGACTATGACAGACGTAAAGACAACAACTTCAGGCGCAAGCGGCGAACCTGAAAGATCGCGACCCGCGTAGGCCGGATGCGCCAATCTGTTCTGCCTTGCGGTGCGGCAGTTGCAAAACCGCACCGCCCGGCGAAACGCCCCGCGATCAGGCCGAGGCGAGGGCCTGCGACACAGCCTGCAACGCCGCTTCGGCCTTGGCACCGTCCGGGCCGCCGGCCTGCGCCATGTCGGGACGGCCGCCGCCACCCTGCCCACCGAGCGCGGCAGAAGCCTTGCGCACCAGATCGACGGCAGAGAACCGGGCCGTAAGGTCGTCGGTGACCGCGACTACGACGCTGGCCTTGCTGTCCTCGCCGACCCCGACGAAGGTGACCACGCCGGAGCCCACGGACTTCTTGCCGTCATCGGCCAGCGACTTGAGATCGCGCGGCGACACGCCCTCGACCACCTTGCCGAGGAATTTCGTTCCATCGATCTCCTTGATCTCCGAACCCGCACCGGCGGCGCTGCCGCCACCGAGCGCGAGCTTGCGGCGCGCCTCGGCAAGCTCGCGCTCCAGCTTGCGGCGCTCCTCGACCAGCGCCTCGACGCGGGCCGGCACCTCGGCGGGCGAGACCTTGAGCACCGAAGCGGCCGACTTCAGCCGCCGCTCCTGCTCGTCCAGATACTGACGCGCGGCTTCCCCGGTCAGCGCCTCGATACGGCGCACGCCGGCGGCAACCGGGCTGTCCGACACGATGCGCACCAGGCCGATATCGCCGGTGGCGTTGACATGGGTGCCGCCGCACAGCTCGATCGAATAGGGCCGGTTGGCCTTTTCGCCATGCAGTGCCGTCCCCATCGAAACGACGCGCACCTCGTCGCCATATTTCTCGCCGAACAGCGCCATGGCGCCCTCGGCGCGGGCGTCGTCGACCGACATCAGCCGGGTCGTCACCGGCCCGTTCTGGACGACGATCTCATTGGCCATGCGCTCGACCTCTTCCAACTCCTCGGGCGAGATCCCCTTGTTGTGGGAAAAGTCGAAGCGCAGCCGGTCCGGCGCCACCAGCGAGCCCTTCTGGACGACATGGGTGCCCAGCACCTCGCGCAGCGCCTCATGGATGAGGTGCGTGGCGGAATGGTTGGAGCGCAGCTTGCTGCGGCGGGCGTGATCGACCTTCAGATCGACCGCCGCGCCGATCTTCACCGTGCCCTTCACGACCTTGCCGACATGCACGAAAAGGCCCTCGCCCTTCTTCAGGGTGTCCTCGACCGCGATGGAGAAACCTTCGCCGGAAATGGTGCCTGTGTCCCCCATCTGGCCGCCGGATTCGCCGTAGAAGGGCGTCTGGTTGACGACCACGGCCACCTGCTGCCCTGCCGCCGCCGCTTCGACTTCCTTGCCCTCCTGCACCAGCGCCTGGACGATGCCTTCGGCCTGCTCGGTGTCGTAGCCGAGGAATTCGGTGGCGCCGGCCTTCTCGCGGACGCCGAACCATACCGCCTCGGTCGCCGCCTCGCCGGACCCGGACCAATTGGCGCGGGCCTCGGCCTTCTGGCGCTCCATCGCCGCGTTGAAGCCGTCGAGATCGACGGCGATGTTGCGCTGGCGCAGCGCGTCCTGTGTCAGGTCGAGCGGGAAGCCATAGGTGTCATAGAGCTTGAACGCCGTCTCGCCATCCAGCCTGCCGCCGCTGCCGAGGCTTTCAGTCGCGTCGTTGAGCAGGGTAAGGCCGCGCGCCAGCGTCTTGCGGAAACGGGTTTCCTCAAGCTTGAGCGTCTCGGCGATCAGCTTTTCGCCCCGCACCAGTTCGGGATAGGCCTGCCCCATCTCGCGCACCAGCGCCGGAACGAGCCGCCACATCAACGGCTCCTTCGCGCCCAGAAGCTGCGCATGACGCATGGCGCGGCGCATGATGCGGCGCAGCACATAGCCACGGCCCTCGTTGGAGGGCAGCACGCCATCGGCGATCAGGAAGGACGAGGCGCGCAGATGGTCGGCAATGACGCGATGGCTGGCCCGGTTCGCACCCGTGGCCGGCACGCCCGTCGCCTCCTCCGAAGCGCGGATCAGCGCCTTGAACAGGTCAATGTCGTAATTGTCGTGCACGCCCTGCAGCACGGCGGCGATGCGCTCCAGGCCCATGCCGGTGTCGATGGACGGACGCGGCAGTTCGATGCGCTCCTCCTTCGTCAGCTGCTCATACTGCATGAAGACGAGGTTCCAGATCTCGATGAAGCGGTCGCCATCCTCGTCCGGGCTGCCGGGAGGGCCGCCGGGGATGTGATCGCCATGGTCGTAGAAGATTTCGGAGCACGGGCCGCAGGGCCCGGTATCGCCCATCGCCCAGAAATTGTCGCTGGTCGGGATGCGGATGATCTTCTCGTCCGGCAGGCCGGCGATCTTCTTCCAGAAATCCGCGGCCGCGTCGTCGGTGTGGTAGACGGTAACCAGAAGACGGTCCTTGGCCAGTCCGAATTCGCGGGTGATCAGGTTCCAGGCAAGCTCGATGGCGCGCTCCTTGAAGTAGTCGCCAAAGGAGAAATTGCCCAGCATCTCGAAGAAGGTGTGGTGGCGGGCGGTGTAGCCGACATTGTCGAGGTCGTTGTGCTTGCCGCCGGCGCGCACGCATTTCTGGGAGGTGGCGGCGCGGTTGTAGGGGCGCGTCTCCAGCCCGGTAAAGACATTCTTGAACTGCACCATGCCGGCATTGGTGAACATCAGCGTCGGATCGTTGCGCGGCACCAGCGGGCTGGAGGCAACGACCTCGTGGCCCTCCTTGCGGAAGTAGTCGAGGAATGCCGACCGGATCTCGTTCACGCCACTCATGAAAGATGCCTTTGTTCAGAAAACGCCGGCGACGCCAGCGTGGAAAACACCGCCTTTTAGCGGTCGGCCCGCACCCTGTCCAGAATGAGGGACGCGCCCCGATGCCTGGACGGCGGCATTGACGCCGGATCGACCCAAGACAGCACGACCGTGCCCTCAAACCGGCCCGAAAAGCAGGATCGCCGGCCCACAAGGAGCCAGCGATCCATCTTTAGCACGACTGCCTGCCGGAAGGACCGGCTTTCCCGTCAACTTCCGAAGATCAGCCTTCGCCGGCTTCCGCCTCGAAGCCGCCATTCTCGAGGAATTTTTCCGCGATCAGGCCGGCATTCTGGCGAAGCGCCATCTCGATCTCCCGCGCCGTATCGGGATTGTCGCGCAGGAACTGCTTGGCGTTCTCGCGACCCTGGCCGAGGCGCTGGGAGTTGTAGGAGAACCACGCCCCCGACTTCTCGACCACGCCGGCCTTGACGCCGAGGTCGATCAGTTCGCCGGTCTTCGACACGCCCTCACCATACATAATGTCGAACTCGATCACCTTGAAGGGCGGGGCAAGCTTGTTCTTGACCACCTTGACGCGGGTCTGGTTGCCGACCACCTCGTCGCGGTCCTTGACCGAGCCGATGCGACGGATGTCGAGGCGCACCGAGGCGTAGAACTTGAGCGCATTGCCGCCGGTCGTGGTTTCGGGCGAGCCGAACATGACGCCGATCTTCATGCGGATCTGGTTGATGAAGATGACCATGGTGTTGGAGCGCGAGATCGAGGCCGTCAGCTTGCGCAGCGCCTGGCTCATCAGGCGGGCCTGGAGGCCGGGCAGGGAATCGCCCATCTCCCCCTCGATTTCGGCGCGCGGCGTGAGCGCGGCGACCGAGTCCACCACCAGCACGTCGATCGCGCCGGACCGCACCAGCGTGTCGCAGATCTCCAGCGCCTGCTCGCCGGTGTCGGGCTGCGAGATCAGCAGATTCTCCAGATCGACCCCGAGCTTGCGGGCATAGACCGGATCAAGCGCGTGCTCGGCATCGACAAAGGCGCAGATGCCGCCCTTCTTCTGGGCTTCCGCCACCGTGTGAAGCGCCAGCGTCGTCTTGCCCGAGCTTTCGGGGCCGTAGACCTCGACGATGCGGCCGCGCGGCAGGCCGCCGACGCCAAGTGCGATGTCGAGGCCGAGCGAGCCGGTCGATACCGTTTCGATCTCGACCGCCTGCTCGTTTGCGCCCAGGCGCATGATCGAGCCCTTGCCGAAGGCGCGCTCGATCTGCGACAGGGCAGCGTCCAGAGCCTTTGATTTGTCCACCGAATTGTCCTCTACAAGCCGTAATGAATTCTGAGCCATGATACAGCACCCTTTGGTCGTCAATGATAGACGGACAATTCGTTGACCGCTCACATTTTTGTACCTCTTTTGTTCCAATTTGGCAAGAGAGGTTAATATACTGATTTTATTCGCCTATATTATATGTGTTCTATTTTTGTCTCATACCCATGGCGACATGATGATGCGCGGCCGTGGAGCATGAACGGGAGCAGCGGCGCGAATCGGCGCTGTGAGGTTCAGGGTGACGCCTCGCCGTCGCGCGCCGCGGCACGCAGACCGGCTTCATAGGCCTTGCGCGCCCACCCGGTCATCTCGTCGGGATCGTCGAGCGCGGCTTCCGGTACGGTCCAGTAGGGCATGGCCACCTCCCTGCCCTTCCCCCGGCCGCGATAGGTCCATTGCCGGGCACCGGCAGCCGCGAAATCGGGGGCGCTTGCCGCATCGGCCTTGAGCATCAACTCGCCGCGCAGCACGATGGCGACGATCACGCCGCGATGGTAGATGCCCTTGCCGCCGAACAGGCGGCGCACGCTGACCGGCCCGAGCCCCTCGAAGAGTTCTTCTATGCGCTCGTCATCCATGCAGGAAGCGTTTCAGGCCCCGGCGGCGGCACGGGCCTCGGCCAGCGCCTTGAGGTCGGCCGGCTTCAGTTCCACCGATTCGCCGCAGCCGCAGGCGGAAGACTGGTTCGGATTGCGGAACACGAAGCCGGTGCGCAGCTTGGTGACCTCGAAATCCATCTCGGTGCCGAGCAGGAACAGCGCCGCTTCGGGGGCAACGTAGACATTGGCCCCGCCATGCTCGACATGGTCGTCCGTCGGGCTCGGCTCCCTGACCAGGTCGACGGTGTATTCCATGCCCGCGCAGCCGCCCTTCTTGACGCCGACGCGGACGCCGTGTGCGCCTTCGCGCGTGGCAACGATCTCGCGAACGCGCTCCGCGGCCCTGTCTGTCACCAAAATGACGGCAAAGCGTGCCATGCTACTTTCTCCAAGCCATGCAGGTTAAAGGCCTGCCGGATGATTCCAACATTAAGATGGTGGAGTTTCGCCGCCGCCGCAAGGGCCGCGCCGGGGGCTCAATACCAACCGACGGCGATCTGCGCCTCTTCCGACATACGATCCGGCGTCCATGGCGGATCGAAGGTCATGTTGACCTCGACGCCCGAAACGCCCTCCACCGCGCTCACTGCGTTCTGCACCCAGCCCGGCATTTCGCCCGCCACCGGGCAGCCCGGCGCGGTCAGCGTCATGTCGATCTTGACGGTGCGGTCGTCCTCGATGTCGATGCGGTAGACCAGCCCCAGCTCGTAGATGTCGGCGGGGATTTCCGGGTCGTAGACGGTCTTCAGCGCCGAAATGATGTCGTCGGTCAGCCGTGCCAGTTCGTCGTCCGAAATGGAGGAGGGGCTTGCAGGGGTTTCGACCTGCCCTTGCCCACCGGTTTCAATCGCGGTCGTATCGTCCATATCCATCACCCGAAGAATTTCCGCGCCTTCTCCAGCGCCTCGGCCAGGACGTCGATTTCGGCCCTGGTGTTGTACATGCCGAACGATGCCCTGCATGTGGAGGTGACGCCGAAGCGTTTCAACAGCGACTGGGCGCAATGCGTGCCGGCGCGCACGGCAACGCCCTGGCGGTCGATGACCATCGACACGTCATGCGCATGGATGCCCTGCAACTCGAAGGAGACGATGGCGCCCTTGCCCGGCGCCTCGCCGAAAAAGCGCAGCGAATTGATGCCCCGCAGCCGTTCATGGGCATAGGCGGTCAGTTCGGCCTCATGGGCGGCGATACGCTCGCGCCCGATGCCGTCCATGTAGTCGAGCGCCGCACCCAGCCCGATCGCCTGCACGATGGGCGGCGTGCCCGCTTCGAAGCGGTGCGGGGGAGCGTTGTAGGTGACCATATCCTCGGTCACCTCCTCGATCATCTCGCCGCCGCCCATGAAGGGGCGCATCGCCTCCAGCCGCTCCTTCTTGCCGTAGAGGACGCCGATGCCGGAAGGGCCATAGACCTTGTGGCCGGTGAAGACGAAGAAGTCGCAATCGAGCTCCTGCACGTCGATGGGCATATGGACCGCGCTCTGGCTGCCGTCCACCAGAACCGGAATGCCGCGCGCATGCGCAATGCGGCAGATTTCCCTGATCGGCGTGACCGTGCCGAGCGCATTGGACATGTGGGTGATGGCGACCAGCTTCGTGCGGTCGGTCAGGCTTTTCTCGAAATCTTCCAGATGCAGCGCGCCGAGATCGTCGACCGGCACCCACACCAGCCTGGCGCCCTGCCGCTCGCGGATGAAGTGCCAGGGCACGATGTTGGAGTGATGCTCGAGGATCGACAGCACGATCTCGTCGCCCTCGCCTATGTTCGGCATGCCGAAGCCATAGGCCACGGTGTTGATGGCGGCGGTCGAGTTCGAGGTGAAGACGATGTTGTCGGTGGACGGCGCGTTGAGGAAGCGGCGAACGCTCTCGCGCGCCTTCTCATAGGCATCGGTCGCCGCATTGGAAAGGAAATGCAGGCCGCGATGCACGTTGGCGTATTCGTGGGAATAGGCGTGCTGGATGACGTCCAGCACCGGCTGCGGCTTCTGTGCCGATGCCCCGTTGTCCAGATAGACCAGCGGCTTGCCATGCACCTGCCGGGCAAGGATCGGGAAGTCGCGGCGGATCGCCTCGACGTCATAGGGCTTGTCGGCGACTGTCTGGTCCATGGTCAAAGTCTCGCACTTGATCGCGAAGGCCTCCCCCTCGTCATCGAGAGGGGGAAATCCAGCATGTACGGTTCCTGGAGCAGCGGAAGTTCTGACGAACGCGAGCCGCTGCTCCAGCTTGGTTTTCCAGCCGCATTTATGCACGCCAGACGATTCCGTCTGGCTGCAAAATGCTCTAGCCGTGCGTGGCGAACCAGTGGTCGAGCCGGGTTTCGAGCGCCTCGACGATCTGATCGTTCTCCAGTTCCTCGATGACCTCGGCCACGAACGCCTTCACCAGCAGGCCGCGCGCCGACTTCTCGTCAATGCCGCGCGACATCAGGTAGAAGAGATGGTCGCCGTGGATCTCGGTCACCGTGGCGCCATGGCCGCAGGCCACGTCGTCGGCGAAGATCTCCAGTTCCGGCTTGGTCGAGAACTCGCCGTCGTCGGACAGCAGCAGCGTGTTGCAGGCCATGCGGGCATCGGTCTTCTGCGCATATTGATGCACATTGATGCGGCCCTGGAACACGCCATGCGCCTTGCCGGTCACCACATTGCGCACGACTTCCACCGAGCCGGTATGCGGCACGGCATGGTCGAGCACCATGGTCACGTCGGTGTGGCTGTCGCCGGCGAGCAGGTTGACGCCGCGCAACTGGAAATCCGAGCCTTCGCCCGCCACCTTGACCAGCACTTCCTGGCGCACCAGCTTGCCGCCCGCGTTCATGACGAACAGGGTGAGCTTGGCGTCCTTGCCGATGACGGCCTTGAACTGGGCCAGATACTGCGCGGTCTCGGGCTGCTCCTGCACGATCAGCCACGTGACCTCGGCGCCGTCGCCGACATCGAGCTGGCTGACCGAGGTGGCAAGCCCGGCACCCTCGCCCGACTGGCGCTCCACGATCACCGCACGGGAACCCGCGCCGACATTGACCGCCAGGCGCACATGGCTCTGGCCGCCGGCCTGCAGATTCTGCAGCTCGATGGCCTTTTCCAGCTCGGTGCCCTCGGCGATGTCGAGCGAAATGCCGTCGGCAACGAAGGCGGCATTGATCGCGCCGACGGCGTCGTCCCTGCCGTAGGTTTCCAGCGAGGCGGCGAAGGAGCCGTCAGCCAGTTGTTCGGCAAGCGGCGCGAAGGACACGCCCTCGGACAGCGCGGGCGCGCCCGCGACCTTGCCGTCGACCAGCGTGACCAGCCCGGAACCTTTCAGGATCGGTTCCAGCGCCTTCAGGGCCGTTTGCGCCTCGAAAGCCGGGACCGAGCTCAGCAGGCGGCGCAGGTCGGTGTAGTGCCAGGTCTCGACGCGGCGGGTCGGAAGCCCGGCCTTGATCGCCTCGATGGCGTTGTCGCGCCGCACCGTCACCTCGCCGTCGCCCGGCAGAAGGCCGAGGCGTTCGCCGAACGCCTCGATCAGGGCCGTCTCGGCCGGCGTGCGCTGTGGGGTTGCATGTACGTTCATTGCATTCACCTCACCTTCGCGCCTCAGGCGGCTTCGCCGATTATGCCGGCATAACCGTTGGCTTCGAGATCGAGCGCCAGCGACTTGTCGCCGGATTTCACCACCTGGCCCTTGTAGAGCACATGCACGCTGTCGGGCACGATGTGCTCCAGCAGGCGCTGGTAGTGGGTGATGACGACGAAGGCGCGGTCGGGCGAACGCAGCGAATTCACCCCATCGGCCACGATCTTCAGCGCATCGATGTCGAGGCCGGAATCGGTCTCGTCGAGCACGCACAGCTTCGGCTGCAACAGCTTCATCTGCAGGATTTCGGCGCGCTTCTTCTCGCCGCCGGAGAAGCCGACGTTGAGCGGGCGCTTCAGCATGCTCATGTCCATGTTGAGCGTGCCGGCAGCCTCCTTCACGCGGGCCAGGAATTCCGGAATCTTCAGCGGCTCCTCGCCGCGCGCCTTGCGCTGCGCGTTCATCGCCACCTTCAGGAATTCCATGGTGGCGACGCCCGGTATCTCCATCGGATACTGGAAGGCGAGGAAGATGCCGGAGGCGGCGCGCTCGGCCGGGTCCATCTCGAGGATGGATTCGCCGTTGTAGAGGATGTCGCCCTCGGTCACCTCATAGTCCTCGCGCCCGGCGAGGATGTAGGACAGCGTCGACTTGCCGGAGCCGTTCGGGCCCATGATGGCGGCGACCTCGCCGGCCTTCACCGTCAGGTTCAGCCCGCGGATGATCTCGGTGCCATCCTCGGCGATGCGGGCATGCAGGTTCTTGATCTCAAGCATTTGTTCTTCCTGAATTTCTTCCAAAGCCCGTTGCGGTCTCCGAAACCGCCTTGCGTGCTTTCAGTCCTTGTTCTTTCGCATGTCGTTGTCCCGAAACCGGTCTCCACTTTCGGGCGACATGCTTTTCGACGGTCAGCCGACCGAACCTTCAAGCGAGATGCCGATGAGCTTCTGCGCCTCGACGGCGAACTCCATCGGCAGTTCCTGGATGACGTCCTTGACGAAGCCGTTGACGATGAGCGCGATGGCTTCCTCTTCGGGAATGCCGCGCTGCATGACGTAGAACTTCTGGTCCTCGGAAATCTTCGAGGTCGTGGCTTCGTGCTCGAACTGGGCGGTCGCGTTCTTGGCTTCCATGTAGGGCACGGTGTGTGCGCCGCACTGGTCGCCGATCAGCAGCGAGTCGCAGTTGGTGAAGTTGCGCGCATTGGTGGCCTTACGGTGGGCCGAGACCTGGCCGCGATAGGTGTTCTGCGAGAAGCCGGCGGCGATGCCCTTGGAGATGATGCGGCTCCTGGTGTTCTTGCCGAGGTGGATCATCTTGGTGCCGCTGTCGATCTGCTGATAGCCGTTGGAAACGGCGATCGAGTAGAACTCGCCCTGGCTGTCGTCGCCGCGCAGGATGCAGGACGGATATTTCCAGGTGATGGCCGAGCCCGTCTCCACCTGCGTCCACGAGATCTTGGATCGCGCGCCGCGGCAATCGCCGCGCTTGGTGACGAAGTTGTAGATGCCACCCTTGCCTTCGACGTCGCCCGGATACCAGTTCTGGACGGTCGAATACTTTATCTCGGCATCGTCGAGTGCGATCAGTTCGACCACCGCCGCGTGAAGCTGGTTCTCATCGCGCTGAGGTGCGGTGCAGCCCTCGAGATAGGACACATAGGCGCCCTCCTCGGCGATGATCAGCGTGCGCTCGAACTGGCCGGTGTTCTTCTCGTTGATGCGGAAATAGGTCGACAGCTCCATCGGGCAGCGCACACCCTTGGGCACGTAGACGAACGACCCGTCGGTGAAGACGGCCGAGTTCAGCGTCGCATAGAAATTGTCGCTCACCGGCACGACGGAAGCGAGATATTTGCGCACCAGTTCCGGACGCTCGCGGATCGCTTCCGAGATCGAGCAGAAGATGACGCCGGCCTTGGCCAGCTCTTCCTTGAAGGTGGTGACGACGGAGACGGAATCGAACACCGCATCGACCGCGACGCGGCCCGAGGCATAGACATTGTCGCTCGCCTCGTCATTGTCGGCGACGGGCTTCTGCACGCCGGCGAGGATTTCCTGCTCCCGCAGCGGAATGCCGAGCTTCTCGTAGGTGCGCAGCAGTTCCGGGTCCACCTCGTCGAGCGACTTCGGGCCGGCCTGATTCTTCGGCGCGGCGTAGTAGTGGATATCCTGGAAGTCGATCTTCGGATAGGAAACGCGGGCCCAGCTGGGCTCCTCCATGGTCAGCCAGCGGCGAAACGCCTCCAGCCGCCATTCGAGCATCCACTCCGGCTCCTGCTTCTTTTCCGAGATCAGACGGATGATGTCCTCGGTAAGGCCCTTGGGTGCCTTATCGGTCTCAATTTCCGTCTCGAATCCATATTTATACTGATCGACGTCGATCTCGCGGACTTGATCGATCGTCTCCTGCACTGCAGGCATAGGCGTTCTCCATCCTTATCGGGGGCAAGGCCCGACAGTTTTCAAACTATGGCATCGCCCAAGCGGGCGACGTACGTTCCATATAGTGCGTTCCGGCCGCGATTACACCCAGCCATCATGCACCGTTTGACCGGGCCAAGGCCCGCGGCCGCCCTCAGGCAGCCCTGCTTCCACCGGAACGGCGGGACGCGATGCCCGCCAGCGCCGAACGGAACAGTTCAAGGTCGTGCGTGTCCGTCGCCTGCCCGATGGACACACGCAGCGCACCCTGGATTTCATCGAAGCCCATCGCCGTAAGCACATGGCTCGCGCCAACCTTGCCCGACGAGCAGGCGGAGCCGGCCGACAGCGCCACGCCGGCGAGGTCGAAGGCGATCTGGGCCGTCTCGGCCTTGAGGCCGGGAATGGCAAAGAAACTGGTATTCGCCAGACGCGGCGCGGCGCGTCCGAAGATGACGGCATCGGGAACCAGTTCCAGCACCACGGCCTCGAACCGGTCGCGCAGGGCTCGCACGCCGGCGATGGAAGCGAGACCTTCGAATGCCGCGGCTGCGGCCGCCCCAAGCCCGGCGATGCCGGCAAGGTTCTCGGTGCCGCCGCGATGACCCTTCTCCTGCCCGCCCCCGGTGACCAGCGGCCTCGGCATCATCAGGTCGGCGGCCGCTACGATCGCGCCGACGCCCTTGGGGCCACCCATCTTGTGTGCAGAGAGAATCAAATAATCCGCGCAAGGCTTTGACATATCGAGCGGAATGCGTCCGGCCGCCTGCACGGCATCCAGCACCAGGACGCCGCCCGCGGCCTTCACCACGGACGCGATCTCCTCCAGCGGCTGGACCACGCCGGTTTCATTGTTGGCGGCGTGAACGGCCACAAGCGCCAGACCGGCGCCCTTGTCATGAGCGGCAAGCGCAACCGCCAGTTCGTCCAGATCCAGCAGGCCGTCACGGTCGACGCCGATGCGGGTGACCTGATCGGCTGGGAAACGCCCTCCGCCCAGCAGGCAGGGGTGATCGGCCGTTGAGACATAAAGTCGCCCCATGCGCAGGGGGGCCTTGCCCATCTGCCAGTCCGGCACGAGCAGCGTCGTTGCGGCTTCGGTGGCGCCGGAGGTGAAGACAACATGCTGCGGCTGGGCATTGACCAGCGCTGCCACCTGCCGGCGCGCATCCTCGATGACCCGGCGGGCCGCGCGCCCTTCGCCATGCACGGACGAGGGATTGGCCGCAACGTCCAGCGCTGCGACCACGGCCTCGCGCGCGGCGGCGAGCAGCGGCGCGCTGGCATTGTAGTCGAGATAGGCGCGGACAGCGGCCATTTCCCTGTCAAATTCTCCCTGCATGAAGCCACGCCACAAGCTGCGGCGTTATTTCCTTGAAATGTTAAGGCCAGCCGTCCTATCTACGCATCTGCGGCGTGGGTGGGCCAACCACTCAGTTTTGAACAATTCTAATCTAGCTTCTAAGAAGGCGTTTGGCCCACGTCAAGGTCAAATCTTGTGGGAAGCGTTCAAGAATTGTTCGGCCAGCGCCGGTCAGTTTGCAGTCGGAGTTTTTGATGCCTGAGGTCATTTTCACGGGTCCGGCCGGTCGGCTGGAAGGTCGCTACCAGCCTTCCAAGGAGAAGAACGCGCCGATCGCGATCGTCCTGCACCCGCATCCGCAGTTCGGCGGGACGATGAACAACAAGATCGTCTACGACCTCTTCTATATGTTCCAGAAGCGTGGCTTCACCACGCTGCGCTTCAATTTCCGCGGCATCGGCCGCAGCCAGGGCGCCTTCGACCACGGCACCGGCGAGCTTTCCGACGCCGCCGCCGCGCTCGACTGGGTGCAGTCGCTGCATCCCGATTCCAAGAGCTGCTGGGTTGCCGGCTATTCGTTCGGCGCATGGATCGGCATGCAATTGCTGATGCGGCGGCCGGAGATCGAGGGCTTCATGTCGATCGCGCCCCAACCCAACACCTACGATTTCTCGTTCCTGGCACCGTGTCCTTCCTCCGGCCTCATCATCCATGGCGATGCCGACAAGGTGGCTCCGGCCAAGGACGTGCAAGGGCTGGTGGACAAGCTGCACACGCAAAAGGGCATCACCATCACCCAGAAGACGCTGCCCGGCGCCAACCACTTCTTCTCGAACGAGTCCGAGCTTCTGATCGAGGAATGCGCCGACTATCTCGACCGCAGGCTTGCCGGCGAACTGGCCGATCCGCGCCCCAAGCGGCTAAGGTAACGGCTTCGCCAGAACCCCGCCGCTCACCGGCTTTTCGCATCCTGTCGTGGTCGGAAAGGTGAGCGGCAGCTTTTTCAGCGAACGAACCGCCAGATAGGCCCAGGCTTCCGCCTCGGTCGCGTCGCCGTCGAGCCCGGCCTCCTCGGCGGGTATCGCCTCCGCGCCCGCCTTGAGGTCGTGCATGATGTGCGGGTTCTTGCGTCCGCCTCCGCACACGATCCACAGCGTCGGCTTGTGCGGCAGATGCTCCACCGATTTCAGGATAGCGGCGGCGGAAACGGCGGCCAGCGTGCGCGCGCCATCGGCAAGCTCCAGCCCATCGGCCTCGGCCAGCGTGAAATCGCCACGGTCGAGCGATTTCGGTCCCGGCCTGTCGAAGAACGGCTTTTCCAGATAGCGGGCGACAACTTCCGCCGCCACGCCGCCCTCGCTGGCAATGGCGCCATCGACATCGAACGGAATACCCGCCTCGCGCACCACCCACTGGTCGATCAAGGCATTGCCGGGCCCGGTGTCGAACGCCACCGGATCGCCCTCCTGCGGCACGAAGGTGATGTTGGAAATGCCGCCTATGTTGACGAACACCACCGGAAACCGCCCGGCATGGACCTGCCGCAGCGAACGCGCCAGCGCCGCGTGATAGGCCGGCACCAGCGGGGCGCCCTGCCCGCCATGGCGCATGTCCTCGGCGCGCATGTCGAACACCACCGGCAGGCCGGTGAGGTCGGCAAGCCGCTGCCCGTCGCCAAGCTGCACGGTGAGCGCCTGCTGCGGCCGATGCAGCACCGTCTGGCCGTGGAAGCCGACGAGTTCCGGCTTGCCCCACGACTTCGCCTCGCCGTCGAGGAAAATCTTCACCGCCTCGGCATGACGGCGGGTGATTTCCTGTTCGAGCGCGGCGAGATCGCCGGGGCGCTCGCCGCGCTGCGCAATCTCTTTCGCCGTTTCCAGTCCCTGCTCGATCCGCCGCCTGAAATCGGCCTCGTAGGGTACGAACAGGCCCGGCCCCCGCTCGACGATATCGACGCCATCGGTGCGCAGCATGGCAAGGTCGATGCCGTCCATCGACGTGCCGCTCATCAGGCCGATTGCACAGATTGTCGCCATTTGGCTCGCCGTCCTTGTGATTCCTCGCCCGCAGATGCTAAACGCGCGCGGTCACACTTGCCACGCCGGCACAGCCTGCCGGTGCTTTCGGGAAAAGAAAAATGACCGCCTTCAAATCCGACTTCCTGCGCATCATGAGCGAGCGCGGTTTCATCCACCAGATTTCGGACGAAACCGGCCTCGACCAGCTCTTCGCCACGGAAACGGTGACGGCGTATATCGGCTTCGACCCGACGGCGCCCAGCCTGCACGCGGGCGGCCTGATCCAGATCATGATGCTCTACTGGATGCAGCAGACCGGCCATCGGCCCATCGCCCTGATGGGCGGCGGCACCGGCATGGTCGGCGATCCCTCGTTCAAGGACGAGGCGCGCAAGCTGATGACGCCGGAGACCATCCAGGCCAACATGGACGGCATCAAAAAGGTGTTTTCCAACTACCTGACCTTCGGGGACGGCCCGCGCGATGCGGTGATGGTCAACAATGCCGACTGGCTGCTGCCGCTGAACTATCTCGAATTCCTGCGCGATGTCGGCCGGCACTTCTCGGTCAACCGCATGCTGTCGTTCGATTCGGTGAAGCTGAGGCTCGACCGCGACCAGTCGCTGTCGTTCCTCGAATTCAACTACATGATCCTTCAGGCCTACGACTATGTCGAGCTGAACAAGCGCTACGGCGTGCGCCTGCAAATGGGCGGCTCGGACCAGTGGGGCAACATCGTCAACGGCATCGACCTCGGCCACCGCATGGGCACGCCGCAGCTCTACGCGCTGACCACGCCGCTGCTCACCACCGCCTCGGGTGCCAAGATGGGCAAGTCGCTGGGCGGCGCCATCTGGCTCAACCCGGACATGCTCAGCCCCTATGATTTCTGGCAATACTGGCGCAACACCGAGGACGCCGACGTGGAGCGCTTCCTGAAGCTCTACACCACGCT
Source organism: Aquamicrobium terrae (assembly GCF_052978165.1). Classification (NCBI taxonomy): domain Bacteria; kingdom Pseudomonadati; phylum Pseudomonadota; class Alphaproteobacteria; order Hyphomicrobiales; family Phyllobacteriaceae; genus Aquamicrobium; species Aquamicrobium terrae. The sequence goes on along the minus strand of NZ_JBRKLZ010000001.1, from coordinate 3,266,279 downwards.
GCCGCTGGACGAGGTGGCGAAGCTGGCGGCCCTCGGCGGTGCCGAGATCAACGAGGCGAAGAAGGTGCTGGCCACGGAAATCACCTCCCTGCTGCACGGCCGCGAGGCAGCCGGGCAGGCAGCCGAGACGGCACGCAAGACCTTCGAGGAAGGCGCGCTGGCCGAAACCCTGCCGACAGTCGAGGTGGCACGGGATGCGCTTGAAGGCGGCATCGGCATCCTGTCGCTGCTGGTGAACGCCGGCCTTGCCTCCTCCAACGGCGAGGCCCGCCGGCATGTGCAGGGCGGCGCCGTACGCCTCAACGACCAGCCGGTGTCGGACGACAGGCGCATGGTGACGGTTGAGGATCTGAATCCGGAAAACGTCGCAAAGCTTTCTCTCGGCAAGAAAAAGCATATTCTGGTTCGTCCGGCCTGACCGGACGAAGGCATTTCCTTGTTCCAGGTGGGTGTGGCGAGCCGCGCGCACCCGGCCGGCTTGCTCTTGACTTGTCACCACAGAGAGCCCATCTGGTGGATCGGTTGCTGGCGCCTGCCGTCCGCGGATCGCATGATCCATGGTGAAGTCCAGCCTTATCGATGATGCTTCGGTTGTTTTCTCCCAAGGCGCATCATGGCAATGCGGGCTCCCATGCAGGAAGTCGCCTCCATTTTTTGGAGAGACCCGACATGTCTTTATTCCTCGATACACCCTCTTCACAGTCGCTGAAGGCAGAGGCAAAAAATCTTCGAGAGCATCGTGTCCGCGCCGGTCAGCCGATGACCCACAGCGCAGCTCTGGAAGAAGTAGCCCGCTCCCACGGCTACCGGGACTGGAACACCGCCCGCGCAACCTTACCGGATCGTACCGCCGTGCCTTTCCAAATCGGCATGCGCGTGCGTGGCTTCTATCTCGAACAGCCTTTTTCCGGCTTGCTGATCGGCGCGCAGCTTGTCTCCGGCATGCAGCACCTAACGGTCACCGTGCAGTTCGATGAGCCGGTCAACGTTACGCCCAACCTCATGTTCGCCGCCCACCGGAAGCGTGTCACCGCCACAGTCGATGCACGCGGGATTTCCCCGGCTCTGCGCGGCAACGGCCGGCCGCAGATGCGGCTCATGAAGGAATAGAAACTCCCTGCCCCTCCTTGCCGAAGGCGGGGCAGCCTCAATCCGGCACTATCTGTACTCGAAGATCGAACGAAAAATGCCCGGAGCTATCACCGATAGCGGGTTGATCTCCAGTTCCGGCTTCTTGACGTTGCCGCGCAGGCGGTAGGTCACGCCGATCAGGCCGCGGTCTCGGCCATTGCCGAGGATCGCGCCGACCAGCGGCAGTTCGCCGAAAATGCGGTTGAGGCCATAGGCCGGCATGAAGGTGCCGGTCATGTCCATATTGTCGTTCTGGTCGTAGAGAATGCCCTGAAAGGTCGTGCCGATCAGCGGCCCGCGCAGTACACCATTTGCGAGCCTCACATAGCCGGTGCCCTTTTCCACCTCGGTGAAGCCGCGCTCGAACTGGACGCGGGAGGCGTCGATATTGCCGCGCACCGCCTGGTTGAGGCTGCGGCTGTCACCCGCCGGCGTGGTCGAGACGATCGACGCCAGCTTGGGCTCGTTGACGACGAGGAAGTCGCGCGCGTCGACCTTGCCACGCAGCGGGCCGTCGCCCGTGCCTTGCAGGGCGATCGAGATGCCGCCTCCCCGCACATGCCGGTAGATATCAAGGAAACGCAGGATGGCGCCGGCATCGGCGGACCGCATCGACAAGGACCGCTGCCCGCCGCTGGCGCTGCCTTGCGCCGTGACGGTCGCGCCGCTGCTCGTCGCAGCACTTGCCTCGAGGCCGTCGATGCGCGAGCCGACCGCGTCATAGCTGAGCTTCAGGCCTTTCAGGACCTCGTCATGGAAGCCGGTGATCGTGCCGATGTCGGCGCTCAGTGAAATCGCATCGGCCTTGCCGCTCGCCTTGCCGGAGGCGCCCGCATCGGCGGAAAACTGCTTAATCAGCGAGCGGGCATCCAGCGATGCCCCCGACACGTCGACCTTGTAGCCCGAACCCGAGCGGCGGATGGAAACGGCGATGTCGTCCTCGCGGTTGAGCCTTATCCTGTCGAACGTCGCCGAGGAAAAGGCACCGCCCGAAAGCACCACGTCGCCTCGCGCCGAAAAGCTCTTGCCGTCGAGATTGAAGTCGGAAAGCCGGGTGGTGCCACCTTCGGTTTTCATCTGGAACGAGGCTTCGGCGGGTATGCCCGTCCCCTTGCTCCATCCCGCCCATGGAATGGTGAGTTTGGCGGCGGTCAGGTCGGTGCTGACGGCGCGCGCGCCGTCAGGCCGGTTTTCCAGCGCCACCTTGATCGTGCCTGCCAGCAGGCTGGACAGGCCGGGCATGAACTTCTCGCGCAGCTTGTCGTCGAGGATCAGCGCAACCTTGCGGCTGCGCTCCACGCCCGACGACTGCAACGGCTCGACCAGATTGACCTCTGCCGGAATGCCGTTGAGGCTGGCGGTCGCGGCGATGGTCGCCTTGCGCGGATCGACGACGATCGAGCCATCGGCATCGGCCACGCTCTGGCCGTCGAATTCGCGCGCCAGCGCCAGGTCCTTGTAGTCGAGCGCCACCAGCCAGTTGAGCTTGCTGGTGTCGGTGCCGGCCTGAAGCGGAATATCGGCCTTGACGTTGCCGGTCACCCGGCCGGAGAAATCCTCCGGCTTCATGCCGACATAGCGCATGGCATTGATCGGCTCGTAGGATGCGAGCTCCACGATGGCGTCGGCATCGCCCTCGACGTCGATATCCAGCTTGCCGATGACCGGGCGCACATTGGCATCGTCCACGACCAACGTGCCGTTGCTGGCTGCGGCGATGCGGCCGCTCGGCATGTACACGGTTCCGGATTCGAGCGAGATGCGCACTTGCGTGCCCTCGAACTCGACCCTGCCCACCGCATCGCGCACCGGTGGAATGCGCCCCGCCGTGTCGAAGCGGGAGCCCTCGACATCGAACCTGCCGGACACTTCCTCCGCCGTCAGCGGCAGGCCGCTGCCCAGCCGCCCCGGCGCCACGTCATAGCGCAGGCTGGCTTGCGGAACCCGGCCGCCGAACAGGTTCTTCAGCACCCATTGGCGGGCGCTGCCGGCAGCCATCCACGGCCACAATTGCTTGACGTGGGAAACCGGCATGTCGTGGACGTTGAGCGCCAGGAACAGGCCCGGCGTCGCCCCCTCCGCGAATTCGACCGTCGCCATCCCCACGGCCTCGCTGCCGGAGCCGGAACCGGAACGGACAGCGATCGTATCGGCAATGAGCTTGCGGCTCTCCACTTCGTAGACGCCCGCGATGCGGCTGAGGAAGCGCAGCGCCGGCTCCGAGGAATCGTCGGGCGCCAGCATCGAGCCGTCGCTGACGAAGTCATAGCGGTAGGCCGGCCGCTCTCCCGCCGAAGCCTCGGGCGGGCGCGGGCCGATCGAGCCCTGGAAAGCGAAGCTGGAACGCCCCGTCCTGACCAGCATCCGGCCGATATCGACCTTGTTGGAGCCAGCCTCGAGCGTCGCCTGCATGGCAATGTCGGCTGCCAGCAGCCCCCGGGTGCCGAAATCGAGCGCGGTGCCTTCCATGTTCAGCGAAGCCTGCAGGCGCGAAGGGGTGTCGCCGGTGCCTTCCGAACCTGTCAGGCGCAGCGTGCCGGCGCCGGGTTCATGCCCGGCGCCCGGCCAGAACGGTTCGAGCTTCGGCCCGGACAATTCGATGGTGGCGTCGAGATCGACGATCCGCAGCGTTTGCGGATCGCGCGCGGCAAGGCCGGCCAGCGTCACCGTCCGGCCATCGACCGTCGCGGTGGTGGAGAGTTCCATGCGGTCGGCGCCGGCCTGCCGCACGACGGCTTCGGCGATCTTCACCGAACGCACGCCCGCATCGGCAGGCAGCACCAGCTCGACATTGACCAGGCGGATGTTGCGCACCGATTCCAGCTTCACCGCATCAAGCGCCTCGCGCACGGCATCGAAAACCGCCACGATCACCTCGTCGGGATCGATCAGCCCCTGCCCGTTGCGCAAGGCGACCGTCCAGTCTCCCTTGCCGGCGGGCAGCGTGGCAAGGTCGATGCGGGCATCGGAAATCCTGGCGCTGGTAAGGCGCACCTCGCCCGTCACCAGGGGCAGGGCGCGCATGCCGAAACGCACCGCGCCCGCCTGCACCATGGGCTTGCCCTCGGCCGTCGTCAGGCTGACATCCTTGACCTGAAGGGCGAGGAAGCTCGATCCGTCCAGCGTGATGCCCGCCGCGCCGCCCGTCACCCTGACGTCGGTTTCGGCGAGCCTGCGAATGGCGTTCTCCGCTTCCTGCTGGAGGCGTGCCGTTCCGACGCCCGAGGCACCGATGGCGTAGATCCCCGCAACTGCCAGCAGGACGAGCGCCAGCAGCGCCAGCGCGCCGCGTTTCAGCCAGCGGAACCTGCGCCTGAACGCCGCGCGCCCCAGCGGCGGGGCGCAGCCGGCCGAAGGCATGGCGCTCAGATCGGTGATCTCGGCACGCCGGAACCTGATCTTCTCGTGCTGTGGCAGCTCCTGATCCAAACCAAATCCCAACGCCGGGAGGCCGGAGCGCGGCGCGATCTTTCCGATTCGCATGCCGCGCCTGAGGCCCTTGCCTTCATGCACGCCTGTCCGAAAGCGGCTCTCACCCCCGCGGATACGCTCTAGAGCGAATCCCGATAGAACCTTATATCGGTGAACCCTGCCGCGTAACCTCAAACAAGGGCATTGCTATGACCGCCACCAAGGAAATCGAACTCAAGATCGGCGACGAGGCTCCGCAGTTCTCGCTGCCCAAAGACGGTGGCGATGTGATCCGGCTCGCGGACTTCACCGGCCGGCCGGTCGTCGTCTATTTCTACCCGAAGGACGACACGGCAGGCTGCACCAGCGAGGCCATCGACTTTACGCGGCTGAAGCCGGAATTCGACAAGGCGGGCGCGGCAGTGATCGGCATCTCGCCGGACAGCGCCAGGAAGCACGACAAGTTCAAGGCGAAGCACGAGCTGAGCATCGCGCTCGCCGCCGACGAGGAGCACAAGGCCATCGAGGCCTATGGCGTGTGGGTGGAAAAGCAGATGTACGGGCGCAGCTACATGGGCGTCGAGCGCGCCACCTTCCTGGTCGGCCGCGACGGACGCATCGCCGCCATCTGGCGCAAGGTGCGGGTCAAGGGCCATGCCGAGGCCGTGCTGGAAGCGGTCCGCTCGCTCTGACAGGAACCTTCCTCCCCCGGGCGCGTTGGGATGGCAACCAACCAAGGAGGAAATATATGCGCAGCATTCTGCTTTGGGCGATTGGCGTGCCGATCCCGATCATCATCCTGTGGTGGATATTCGGGTGACCTGAATTCGCGGCAACCAAACCTCCAGACAACCTTTGCCCACCCGCTGCCCAGCAGCGGGTTTTTCTTTGCCCAAACCGCAATCCATTCAGCGGTTTTCCCGGGGCAAGGCATCTGCGATGCCCTGCGGACAAAGCTTTGTTAACCCTAACGCCGCATAAATCGGAGGTCGGCATGGTTAACGGGGCGTATCGTGACAGCAGGTCAGTCAGCGGTATTCGGCAAGCGCAGTGAACCCCATACGGTCATCATCGCCCGCGGCGACGAGATCCGGCACTTCACCGTGCGCCCCTGGCTTGCCGCCCTGCTCGGCTCCACGGTGATCGCCATCTCGCTCGGCTATCTCGCCGCCACCTCCTATCTCGTGCTGCGCGACAACATCATCAGCGCCTCGGCAGCCCATCAAGCCCGCCTGCAGCAGGCCTATGAGGATCGCATCTCGGCGTTGCGCGCGCAGGTGGACCGGATCACCAGCCGGCAGTTGCTCGACCAGCAGCTCATGGAAACCAAGGTCACGGAACTGATCGAGCGCCAGAGCCGCCTCAGCGACCGCCACGGCCGTCTGGGTCCGCTTCTCGACCGTGCCGGACGCGAGATCGCCGGGCAATTGCCGGCAACCGCCCCCCTGCCCGCCCGGCGTGAAAAGCCGGAAATCACCGGCTCGATCGAGCCCGCCGACAAGCCCGTCAGGGCCGCGGCGGCGGATGCATCACCCTTCGCAAGCTGGGCGCCGCGCACCGGCGAAGCCGAGCCGCTTCCGGCGATGGCCTATGCCGCCGCCGAGCCGCCCGCTTCGAAAGCCGACCGTTCAGACAAGCTTTTCGTCACCATCAACCGCTCGCTCAAGGCCATCGAGGACGACCAGCTTGCGCAAATCAGCCAGTTGGCCGATGCCGCCTCGGAAAGCGCGGACGCCATTTCCAATGCGCTGGAGACGGCGGGACTGCGGGTCGACCTCGACCTGCCACAGGACGGGACCGCCAAAAGCGATGTCGGCGGCCCGCTGATCCCCCTGGACGACACCACCATTTTCGACGCCAAGCTCAAGGAGCTGGACGAAGCCCTGCAGGTGCTGAGCTACGTCAAGCAGGAAGCACGGCGCCTGCCGCTGGCCAATCCGGCGCCCGGGCACACGGTGACCAGCACCTTCGGCGTACGCCGCGACCCGCTGATCGGTTCCGCCGCCTTCCACTCGGGCATGGATTTCCGGGCCGCCGTCGGCATGGAAGCCAGGGTCACCGCGCCCGGCACCGTGGTCAAGGCCGGCTGGAACGGCGGCTATGGGCGCATGGTCGAGGTGGACCACGGCCGGGGCCTGTCGACCCGCTATGCGCATCTCAGCGGCATCTCGGTCAAGGTCGGCCAGAAGGTCGAGACCGGAGATGTCGTCGGCCGCACCGGCAACACGGGCCGCTCCACCGGCCCGCATCTCCACTATGAGGTGCGCCACAACGGCACGGCGCTCAACCCGCTCCGCTTCCTCAAGACCGGCAAGGCCATCGCCCGGTACCTGTAGGACGGCTCAGTAGCCCTTCGCCGCTCCAGCCGTGGCGCGGCTGTCGATGGCGCCGTAATAGCGCGCGCCATCGCCCGCCTCGATCTGCTTCAGGTTCCTGCCGCCGACGAGAATGCCGGCCGCCTCGCCCCAGATCGTCCAGTCGGGATCGATGCCGACGTCATAGCCCATGCCGGCGAGAATCCGCATCGTGTCGGGCGACAGCGCATAGGGCTCGACATAGACCTTGTCCGGCAGCCACTGGTGATGGATGCGCGGCGCGTCGATGGCCTCCTGCAGGTCCATGCCATGGTCGATCACATTCATGATCGCCTCGAGCGTGATGGTGATGATGCGCGAGCCGCCGGGGCTGCCGATGACCATGAATGGATTGCCGTCCCGGGACACGATGGTCGGGCTCATCGACGACAGCGGCGACTTGCGCGGCTCGATGGCGTTGGCCTCGCCCTGCACCAGCCCGTAGAGGTTCGGCACGCCCGGCTTGACGGTGAAGTCGTCCATCTCGTTGTTGAGCAGGATGCCGGTGCCTTCCGCCACCTTGCCGGTGCCGAAGGAGCCGTTGAGCGTATAGGTGACGGCGACCGCATTGCCGTCCATGTCGATGATCGAATAATGCGTCGTCTCGGTCGATTCGCCGAAGCCCGCCGGCTTCAGCGCCTCGCTGACGCCGGCCCGGTACGGGTCGATGCGGGCGCGGATCTCCTCCGCATAGGCCTTGCTGGTCAGTTTCTCGACCGGGTTCTCGACGAAATCCGGATCGCCAAGCGCCGTGTTGCGGTCGACGAAGGCGTGGCGCATGGCCTCCACCATCAGCCGGGTGGTCTCGGCCGAGCCGTAACCCAGATAGGAGATCGGGTAGCCTTCGAGCACGTTGAGGATTTCGCAGATCACCAGCCCGCCCGAGGAGGGCGGCGGCGAGGAGACGATGTCATAGCCGCGATAGCTGCACTTCACCGGCTCCAGCTCGCGGACCTTGTACTGCTCGAAATCCTCCTTGGCCAGGATGCCGCCATTGACTTGGCTCGCCTTGACGATCAGGTCGGCGGTTTCGCCCTTGTAGAAGGCGTCGGTGCCACCTTTCGAGATGGCGGCCAGCGATTTGGCAAGGTCGGCCTGCACCAGCGTCGCGCCGAGTTCGTATGGCTTGCCGTCCTTGAGGAAGATCTTCGCCGCCGCCTCGTCCTTCGCCAGCATGTCGTTGCCGTCGGCAAAGGAGGCGATATCGCCGGGCTCCAGCACGAAGCCGTCGCTGGCCAGCTTGATCGCCGGCGCCAGAAGCTCCTCGCGCGGCTTGGTGCCGTATTTCTCGCGCGCCATCTCGAAGCCGGCGACGGAACCGGGAACGCCGACCGCCAGATAGGTATCGGTGCTGGCACCGGGAACCGGATTGCCGTCCTTGTCGAGATACATTGTCCTGGTCGCCGCCAGCGGCGCGCGCTCGCGGAAATCGAGGAACGTCGTGGTGCCGTCCTTGAGGCGGATCGTCATGAAGCCGCCGCCGCCCAGATTGCCGGCGGTCGGATAGACGACAGCCAGCGCATATCCGACGGCTACGGCCGCATCGACCGCGTTGCCGCCATTCTTGAGCACCTCGATGCCGACATCGGTCGCCAGATGCTGGGCCGTCACCACCATGCCGTTGTCGCCTTCGGCCGGCGCGGGCGAAGCCGCGTAGACCGGCACCACCCAGGCGGCGCCCAGCGAGAGCGCCACGGCAAAGGAAAGCCGCTTCAATTGTATCGGCTGCATGTCCACCTCTCCTTCTGGTTCTCCCAAACCCCGGAAAGGCCGATTGGAAAACAGTGTGGCAGGCTTGTCGAGCAACCAGACGCTGCAAACTGGCAGGCCAGCACGTTCCGCGGCAGTTCATTCAAGCGCGGGTGGCGGGCCGGCTCAATGCCTGGCGCATTTTTCTGTCGCAGCGCGCATTGCATCGCGGAATTTGGAATGATCGAACACGACGCGTCGCAGTTCCCGGTCGCAGCTATTGCCGTCCGGCCCCATGGCGGCACAAAGGCGAAGGATATCGGCACTCAGCGAAAGCGCGGCAGAAGCTTCGTCCACCTGGTCGTAGGCATCCAGACAATCCAGCGAGGCGGCTTTTGCGACCTTGTCCGCGGTCGGTCTGAGCACAACCAGCAATTCCTGCGCGCCGGTAGCGCCGGACAACAGCACATAGCCGACCAAGGAGCAGGTGAACACGTTTGCCTGTAGCATGTCGATCGTGCTCGAATATGCGATCTGGCAAAGCTTATTTTCAATTCGGCGGAGCGAACAGGGAGAGGAAATGGGGAAGTCCCTCGACCGATGGGAGTAATCCATTGGGTTTGGACGATCTAGTTCCCGATGAAGCGGCGGCGCATGGAGACGCACCACGCGGCGTGCCGATATGCCCTGCCAGGAATGCCCGGGAAAAATGGTGGGCGATGACGGGCTCGAACCGCCGACATCTTCGGTGTAAACGAAGCGCTCTACCAACTGAGCTAATCGCCCTTAGCGGGCCGGACCATTAAGCAGTTCCGGCCGGCTTCGCAAGTCCCCAGACGCGATTCAGCGGCTTGCCGGGGTGATAAGGAAAGCCGAAATCGGGCTTTCCAGAAAAACATTCAATCTTTTCACACAACCATCACCGGAGCGCTTGACACCTGCCGGGGAACCCCTTATCCACCCGCCCAACGACGAACACATCAACGGTGTCCGTCCAAGCGCGGGTGTAGCTCAGTCGGTTAGAGTGCCGGCCTGTCACGCCGGAGGTCGCGGGTTCGAGCCCCGTCACTCGCGCCATTTTTCAATAGTTTACCAGATTTTGTTCGAGAAACTCTGAAAGCCGGAGCGGCGTTCGGAGTTGCGGTCAGTCGACCCTTCCCGCCTGAAAATAGCCGATAGGCGGCCCCGGCAAACTCGGGGCGGCATCCCGCTCGACGCCATCGGCATTGCGCTGTTGGCCGGCGTGCTGGAACACGCCGTTTCAAGCGAGGCGCAGAGAGCCACCTCGGCCCGCGCTACCGCGATCTGAACAGCAAACCCTGGTCCGCGGTCAGGCGCACGGAAAGCGCCGGATTGCCCAACATCCCCAGCAATCAGAAATACCTCGGCCACGCCGACGGCCTGACCGGGTTGGGCAGCCTCGAAAGAACCGCAGCGGGGCTTTTCCGCCGCCTGCGGCAGCGCCTCGCGAACTGTCCGCTCCGCCAGGAACCGGGGGAAGCCAATGGCGGCCTGAACCGTCCGACAGGCGGATCGCGCGATATCCCCCGCCACCAGAAGGGCGGGATCATCGATCATGGCCTCGAACTCGGCCACCACCAGCACGGTTCCGGGCAATTCGCCCTGCAGTCTGGTGAGGTCGGTCAGGCGCCAACGCGCCCTCCCATGGGCTGCATCCGCCCGCGCTCGACGACGACCGGGCTGGCCATATGCCGGGCCACCGCGAGCCGTCCGCGGCCATCACGTTCGGTCATAGCGTGAACCAAAGAAAAACCCCGCCGGCAACCGGCGGGGTTTTGCTATTCACGAACGAGGCAGAACCTGCCCCGATACAGCGGCAGCGGATTAGTTGACCGCGTCCTTGAGGCCCTTGCCGGCGGTGAACTTCGGCACCGTGCGGGCCGGGATCTTCACCTCGGCGCCGGTCTGCGGGTTGCGGCCGGTCGACGCGGCGCGCTTCGACACCGAGAAATTACCGAAACCGACAAGCCGGACGTCCCCACCGTTCTTCAGTTCGCCGGTGATGACGGAGAACACCGCATCGACCGCCGACTGTGCGTCAGCCTTGGACAGTTTCGCAGCATCGGCGACAGCGGACACCAGTTCGTTCTTGTTCATAAAATTTCCCTTCCATGAGAAAACCAGGACGAAAGACTCATCCGGCAGGAGCCGAACTTTAAAAAGAAGCGCGACCGCAACCAAGCGAAATTCCGGCTTCGGGGGCTGAGAATCCCCTGTTTTCCGGGCTTTTCAAGTAAAAAAGCCGGGCACAGGGCCCGGCTTCTTCGATTGATGCAGCGCAACGTGAGCGAGCGCTAATGTGCCAGCGCCTTTCCGGCCTCGTCGGTGGTGTCGACGGCGGCCGGCGTTTCGGCAGGTTCCACCCACTCGATCGGCTCCGGCATGCGCACCAGCGCATGGCGCAAAACCTCTCCGACGCGGCTGACCGGGACGATCTCCAGGCCGTTCTTCACGTTGTCCGGTATCTCGGCCAGATCCTTGGCATTCTCTTCCGGGATCAGCACCTTCTTGATACCGCCGCGAAGCGCGGCCAGCAGCTTCTCCTTCAACCCGCCGATCGGCAGCACCCTGCCGCGCAGCGTGATCTCGCCGGTCATCGCCACATCGGCCTTCACCGGAATGCCGGTGAGCACCGAGACGATGGCGGTGGCCATGGCCACGCCGGCCGAGGGACCATCCTTCGGCGTCGCGCCTTCCGGCACGTGGACGTGAATGTCGCGCTTGTCGAAGAGCGGCGGCTCCACGCCGAAATCGATGGCCCGCGAGCGGACATAGGATGCCGCGGCGGAGATCGACTCCTTCATCACGTCCTTCAGGTTGCCGGTGACGGTCATGCGGCCCTTGCCGGGCATCATGACACCCTCGATCGTCAGCAACTCGCCGCCGACCTCGGTCCACGCCAGCCCGGTGACGACACCGACCTGATCGTCGGTCTCGGCCATGCCGAAGCGGTAGCGCTGCACACCCAGATAGTCGGCCAGGTTCTCCCTGGTGATCTTCACCGACTTCTTCTTGGTCTTCAGGATCTCGGTCACCGCCTTGCGCCCGAGCTTCATCAGCTCGCGCTCCAGAGAGCGCACGCCGGCTTCGCGGGTGTAGGTCTGGATGATGGCGCGGATGGCGTCATCGGTCACCGAGAATTCCTTCGGCTGCAGGGCGTGGTCGCGAACCACCTTGGGCAGCAGGTGCCGCTTGGCGATCTCGACCTTCTCGTCCTCCGTGTAGCCGGCGATCCGGATGATCTCCATGCGGTCCATGAGGGGCGCAGGGATGTTCAGCGTGTTCGCCGTCGTCACGAACATCACGCTCGACAGGTCGTATTCGACCTCGAGGTAATGGTCCATGAAGGTCGCGTTCTGCTCCGGATCCAGCACCTCGAGCAGCGCCGAGGACGGATCGCCACGGAAGTCCTGGCCCATCTTGTCGATCTCGTCGAGCAGGAAGAGCGGGTTGGACTTCTTGGCCTTCTTCATCGACTGGATGACCTTGCCGGGCATCGAGCCGATATAGGTGCGCCGGTGACCGCGGATCTCGGCCTCGTCACGCACGCCGCCGAGCGCCATGCGCACGAACTCACGGCCGGTCGCCTTGGCGATCGACTTGCCGAGCGAGGTCTTGCCGACGCCGGGCGGTCCGACGAGGCACAGGATCGGGCCCTTGAGCTTCTTCTGGCGGCTCTGCACGGCCAGGTACTCGACGATGCGCTCCTTGACCTTGTCGAGGCCGTAGTGATCGGCGTCGAGCACGTCCTGCGCGAAGTTGAGGTCCTGCTTGACCTTGGAGTTGCGGCCCCACGGAATGGACAGCAGCCAGTCGAGATAGTTGCGCACGACCGTCGCTTCCGCCGACATGGGCGACATGGTGCGCAGCTTCTTCAGCTCGGCGTCCGCCTTTTCGCGGGCCTCCTTGGAGAGCTTGGTCTTCTTGATGCGCGCTTCCAGCTCGGCCGCTTCGTCACGACCGTCCTCGCCCTCGCCGAGCTCCTTCTGGATCGCCTTCATCTGCTCGTTGAGGTAGTATTCGCGCTGCGTCTTCTCCATCTGGCGCTTGACGCGCGAGCGGATGCGCTTCTCCACCTGGAGTACGGAAATCTCCGCCTCCATGAAGCCCATGGCGCGCTCAAGACGCTCCTTCACCGAAAGGGTGGAGAGCATCTCCTGCTTCTCGGGGATCTTGATGGCCAGATGCGAGGCGACCGTATCGGCGAGCTTGGAATAGTCTTCGATCTGGCTGGCCGCGCCGACCACCTCGGGCGAAATCTTCTTGTTGAGCTTCACATAGTTCTCGAAGTCCGAGACCACGGAACGGGCCAGGGCCTCGATCTCGACCTCGTCCTCCTCCGGCTCCTCGAGCGTCACTGCGCGGGCCTCGTGGAAGTCGGCGCGGTCGGTGAAGCTTTCGATGCGCGCACGCGCGGTGCCTTCGACCAGCACCTTGACGGTGCCGTCGGGCAACTTGAGAAGCTGCAGCACATTGGCGAGCGTGCCAACCTCATAGATGGCGTCGGCTTCGGGATCGTCGTCGGCGGCATTCATCTGGGTGGCGAGCAGGATCTGCTTTTCCTGACCCATCACCTCTTCCAGGGCCTTGATCGACTTTTCACGGCCGACAAAGAGCGGCACGATCATGTGCGGAAAGACCACGATGTCGCGCAGGGGAAGGACTGCGAACACACCGTTGCCTGCGGACCGGGCTGTTTTGGCCATTGTCTAACCTTTCCTTCGCGCACGCCTTTGGCCGAACGCGAATCCTATATTAACGACCGGGGATCGTTCCGCCTACCACCGTTTGCGACGGAGGCTTTGCAGCGCGGACATCAGCCCCGAACTCATCCGTTAGGTGGATGCCGGCAAAGCAAAGATCAAGTGGCGATGTGCGCCATGAACCGGACGGAGGTCTAAAAGCGGTTTCCGGCGCGCTTCGCTCAAGCCCGTTTGGGGCCCGATCCACGCCTGCTTGTCCGGCCTGTCTGCCTTGCGGATGAGCCCGTCATCTGCCTGCCAAACATGCCCGGAGCCGCCGCGCGGCTCCGGGGCACGCCATTGTCAGGCGCTGACGTTACCCTTCTTTTCCTTGGCGTCGGAATAGATGTAGAGCGGACGCGCATTGCCGGACACCACCTCCTCGGAGATGACGACCTCGCGCACGCCTTCCAGCGCCGGCAACTCGAACATGGAGTCCAGCAGGATCGCTTCCATGATGGAACGCAGGCCGCGCGCGCCGGTCTTGCGCTCGATGGCGCGGCGGGCGATGGCGGCGAGCGCGTTCTCGTGGAAGGTCAGCTCCACATTCTCCATCTCGAACAGGCGCTGATACTGCTTCACCAGCGCGTTCTTCGGCTCGGTCAGGATCTGCACCAGAGCGGCCTCGTCGAGGTCCTCCAGCGTCGCCAGTACCGGCAGGCGGCCGACGAATTCCGGAATCAGGCCGAACTTGAGCAGGTCCTCCGGCTCGACCTGACGGAACAGTTCACCGGTGCGGCGCTCCTCGGGCGAGGCGACGCTGGCGCCGAAGCCGATCGAGGTCTTGCGACCGCGGTCGGAGATGATCTTGTCGAGCCCCGCGAAGGCACCGCCGCAGATGAACAGGATGTTGGCGGTGTCGACCTGCAGGAACTCCTGCTGCGGATGCTTGCGGCCGCCCTGCGGCGGCACGGAGGCGACGGTGCCCTCCATGATCTTCAGGAGCGCCTGCTGCACGCCCTCGCCCGACACGTCGCGGGTGATCGAGGGATTGTCGGACTTGCGCGAAATCTTGTCGATCTCGTCGATGTAGACGATGCCGCGCTGGGCGCGCTCGACATTGTAGTCGGCCGCCTGCAGCAGCTTCAGGATGATGTTCTCGACATCCTCGCCGACATAGCCCGCCTCGGTGAGCGTCGTGGCGTCGGCCATGGTGAAGGGAACGTCGATGATGCGGGCGAGTGTCTGGGCCAGCAGGGTCTTGCCGCAGCCGGTCGGGCCGATCAGCAGGATGTTGGACTTCGACAGCTCGACGTCGTTGCCCTTGCCGGCGTGAGCAAGGCGCTTGTAGTGGTTGTGGACGGCGACCGACAGTACGCGCTTGGCGTAGGGCTGGCCGATCACATAGTCGTCGAGAACCTTGATGATCTCCTGCGGCGTGGGCACGCCCTCGCGCGACTTCACCATCGAGGTCTTGTTCTCCTCGCGGATGATGTCCATGCACAGTTCGACGCACTCGTCGCAGATGAAGACGGTGGGCCCGGCGATCAGCTTGCGCACTTCGTGCTGGCTCTTGCCGCAGAACGAGCAATAGAGCGTGTTCTTGGAGTCACCGCCGCCGTTGCTGACCTTGCTCATCTTCCAGTCCTTTCATGACCGTCCGCCGGTGGCCTGGCCGGCGGGACGCACTCCCGGTGCTCCGAGGAAATTCGCCGCTGCCGGCTCCCCGGCTTCCCGCAACGCATTCCGTACGAAACACCAATCAGAAAACGTGGCAATGATTCCCGCAGCCCCATTTCGAAGCTAAGCCGTCGAAAATCAACATTGCCTTAACGTAGGCAATCGCGTGGGCTGTGGGAACAGCAAATTGTGGCCGAAATGCCGCAAACCTTCTCAAAAGCGTGTCATTTCCGCGCCTGGCACATATCAGGCCGAAGCAGTGTCCGCCTCGGCCGCCTCACGCGTGGAATGCACCTTGTCGATCAGCCCGAATGCCAGCGCCTCTTCCGCAGTCATGAAATGGTCGCGGTCGAGCGTTTTTTCAATGGTCTCGTAGTCCTTGCCGGTGTGCTTGACATAGACCTCGTTGAGACGGCGCTTGAGCTTGATGATGTCCTGCGCGTGGCGCTCGATGTCCGACGCCTGGCCCTGGAACCCCCCCGAAGGCTGGTGAACCATGATGCGCGCATTGGGCGTGGCGAAGCGCATGCTCGGCGCGCCGGCGCACAGGAGCAGCGAGCCCATCGAGGCGGCCTGGCCGATGCACAGCGTCGAAACGGCCGGCTTGATGAACTGCATGGTGTCGTAGATGGCCATGCCGCTCGTCACCACGCCGCCCGGCGAGTTGATGTAGAGCGAGATTTCCTTCTTCGGGTTCTCGGCCTCAAGGAACAGAAGCTGCGCGCAGACCAGCGTCGCCATGCCGTCCTCGACCGGACCGGTGATGAAAATGATGCGCTCCTTCAGGAGGCGCGAGAAGATGTCATAGGCCCGCTCGCCGCGATTGGTCTGCTCGACCACCATCGGAACGAGGTTCATGTAGGTTTCGATCGGGTCTTTCATGGATTGTCCTTGTCGAGAGGGGGACCGGGGCAAGGCCGGGATTGAATCGTTCTTCTTACTCATCCCGTAAATAGGATGGCGGCTCGCCCTTGCGCAAGGGCGAGACTGCGCCACAAGCCCGTTAAGGTTGCCGCTTAACGGGTCGGGCCGGCCAATCACCCCGCTTCGGCACGCAGCCAGCGCTTCAGGCCGTCGGTATCGCCGGTTTCCACCGCGCCCGCCACGCTTCGGCCGACGGCCGCGCCGAACTTGTAGCCATGGCCCGAACATGCCGACACGATCAGGCACCGGCCCTTTTCATGGGCATAGAAGGTTTCGTCCCCGGTGAAGGTGTAGGCGCAGGTCACGACATCGGTGACGCGGTATGCGCCGATCCGGGCGATGGGCGGGGAAAACAGGCTGAGGATCGCCTCGCCCTCCCCCTCGACAGGCTCACGGTTCCAGTCGGCGTCGCTGGTTTCGACCTTGTGCAGGCCGGAGCCGAATTTCAGGCCGGCCCCTCCCGTGGGCGGGACCATGTAGCCGTCGGTGTTGCCGCCGACATCGAGGATCACCGGGGCGGCGTCCCAGGCGGCCTTGAGATCGGCGGGCGGCTCGGCATAGGCGACCGCCGTGCGGTAGGTCGTCAGGTCCGCGCCCAGTTCGGGAAACAGTTTCAGCACCCAGGCGCCGGCGGTCACGACGACGCGGTCGGCCTGCGTGACGGACCCATCCGCCAGCGTCACGCGGCCGGCATCGGCCTCCACTTCGGTCACCTTGCTGTGCTCGTAGACATTGGCGCCCTTGCGGCGCAGCCAGGCCAGCAGGTCCGCCGCGATGCGGCGGCAATGCAGCGCGCCGCCCTCCTCGGAGAAGAAGGCGAAGCGGAACGTTCCGGCCTCCAGAAACGGCCAGCGCTCGACGGCGGCGCCGGGCTGGAGCAATTCGACCGGCCAGCCGCCCTGCTTCATCCCTTCGAGATAATCGTCGGCCTCGTCGCCCGGCTCGCGCGAGACGCACAGGAAACCGCGCGGATCGAGATGGCTGCGGCCGAGATCGGCCCACATTTCGTCCCACGCATCATAGGCTTCGGAAATCAGCCGCCCGTAGCCGGACTGGCTGCCATAGGCGCGGCGGATGATGCGGTGATGATCGCCGGAAGCGGCAAGCGGATTGGGAATGGGCCCCTGCTCGATCAGGGTCACGGCATGGCCGGCCTTGACCAGCGACCAGGCGCTCGACAGGCCCGCTATGCCCGCCCCGATGACAATGACCTGCATGTGCTTACCCTTCCAACGAAACCGGCCCGATGCCAGAACATACGGGCCGGCGTCGCTGCGGCAAGGGCGCAGGCGCGGGTTCAGATCTTCAGCGTGCGGTTTTCCTCGCGGCCGACCCCACGGACCTCGATGCGGTCGGCATATACCTCGACCACCGCATAGGCGGTGGTGTCGGGCGTATCGACCATGCCCTTGAAGTTGAGGAAATGCTTGCCGCCGGTCTCGCCGTAATTGCCGGCATGGTTGTGGCCGTTGAAATAGGCGACGAAATTATCGTAGCCGGTCAGCATCTCCACGATGCGCTCGGAATCCCACTGATTGTGCTCATTGGCCGGGTAGACCGGATAGTGGTTGAGCACGATCACCTTCTCGCCGGCGGCCTGCGCCTTCTTCATGGTCTCCTCGGCCCAGGCGAACTGCTCGTCGCTCAGCGAACCGTTCCAGGTCTGGGCATTGTCCGCCTCCCTGGCCTTCAGCTCTTCCAGCCTTTTCGCGGCCACTTCCCGGCGCGGGTCGCCTTCCGGCGGCGCGAAGGTGCTGACGTCGTTGCCGTCCAGCACGAGGAAGCGGTAGCCGCCGCCGGTGAAGTCATAATAGGCCTTTTCCATGCCCACGGTCCGGGTGACCGAGGTCAGGTATTCCTTGGCAATGTCATAGTCGTGGTTGCCGAGCACGAAGAAATGCTCGTGCCTGAGCTTGTCGTAAAGCGGCAGGATATGGTTGAAGCTTTCCCAGTGGCGGTCGATGATGTCGCCCAGCGTGGCCACGAACTGGAGGTCTTCCTTGTTGAACGCCTCGATGGCGTCGGAGAGCTTCCAAAGGCTGTTGGAATAGTAGCGGTTCATCTTCAGGTTCGGGACGACCGGCGCATATTGCGGGTCGGCGACGATGCCGAAGCGGAACAGTGGCGCCTCCTGCGCGACGGCGCGGGTGACGGTGAAGCCCGCGAAAGGCGTGAACAACGCGGCGGCAGCGCCGGCCTTGATGAGATTTCGACGAGTGACCATGACGGCCTCCTTGGCTTGTTGGAAGGACAAGCCGGAGCTAACCGCTGGCCATGACAGGCAGGTGACGCCGCCCGCCGTTTCAGAGGCGGATCACATATTCCTTGCGAGTCGTTTCAAGGACTTCCCAGCTTCCCTTGAAGCCGGGCCTGAGGACGAAGGAATCGCCGGCGCGCACGGTGCGCGCCTGACCGCCCTCCTCGGTGATCACCGAGACGCCGGACAGGATATGGCAGAACTCCCACTCGTCATAGGCGATGCGCCATTTGCCGGGCGTCGATTCCCAGATGCCGGCATAGAGGCCGCCATCGCGTTCCTCCACATTCCAGCTCCGGAATTGCGGATCGCCGGAAATGAGACGGTCCGGCGCGGGTGCGCCGGCCTCCGCCTCGATGCCGGCGATGTCGAGGGACAGGAACTTCGGCTCGCTCATGCCGACCGGGCTCCGGATTGCTGCGGAGCCCTGCCTGCATTTGGGCCTGTCCCTGGGCCTGCCATGAAGGTCAGGCCTTGGCCAGCGCCTGTTCGAGATCGGCGATGATGTCCTTGACGTCCTCGATGCCGACCGACAGGCGCACGACTTCGGGGCCGGCGCCGGCCGCCACCTTCTGCTCGTCGGAAAGCTGGCGGTGCGTGGTCGAGGCCGGATGGATGACCAGAGACTTGGTGTCGCCGATATTGGCCAGATGCGAGAACATCTCCAGCCCCTCGACGAATTTGACGCCGGATTCGTAGCCGCCCTTGAGGCCGAAGGTGAACACCGAGCCGGCGCCCTTGGGCGAATATCGCTGCTGAAGGGCGTGGTTCTTGTCGTCAGGCAGGCCCGGATAGGACACCCAGTCAATCTTCGGATGCTTCGACAGCCATTCCGCGACGGCCTGCGCATTGTCGCAATGCCGCTGCATGCGCAGCGGCAGCGTCTCCAGGCCGGTCAGGATCAGGAAGGCGTTGAACGGCGAGATCGCCGGGCCGAGATCGCGCAGGCCGAGCACGCGCGCGGCGATGGCGAAGGCGAAATTGCCGAAGGTCTGGTGCACGACGATGCCGCCATATTCGGGCCGCGGCTCCGACAACAGCGGATATTTGCCCGACTTCGACCAGTCGAAAGTGCCGCCGTCGACGATGATGCCGCCGATGGCGTTGCCATGGCCACCGATGAACTTGGTCAGCGAATGGACGACGATGTCGGCGCCATGCTCCAGCGGCCGCACCAGATAGGGCGAGGCCAATGTGTTGTCAACGATCAGCGGCAGGCCATGCTTGTGCGCGATATCGGCGATCGCCTGGATATCGACGAACTCGCCGCCGGGATTGGCAAGGCTCTCGATGTGGATCGCCTTGGTGCGCTCGTCGATCAGTTTCTCGAAGCTCGCCGGGTCATCGACATCCGCCCAGCGCACGTCCCAGCCGAAGCTCTGGAAGGAGGCGCCGAACTGGTTGATGGTGCCGCCGTAAAGCTTGCGGGCGGCGACGAAATTGTCACCCGATTGCAGCAGCGTGTGGAAGACGAGCAGGTGCGCGGCCTGGCCGGATGCCGTGGCAAGCGCGGCGGTGCCGCCTTCCAGCGCCGCGACGCGTTCCTCCAGAACCGCCTGGGTGGGGTTCATGATGCGAGTGTAGATGTTTCCGAACGCCTGCAAGCCGAACAGCGAGGCGGCATGGTCGGTGTTCTCGAAGACGAAAGAGGTGGTCTGGTAGATCGGAACGGCGCGCGCGCCGGTGGTCGGATCCGGCTTGGCGCCCGCATGGACGGCGAGCGTGTTGAAACCGGGGGCATTCTGCGACATTTCATTCCTCCAAGGCGGGCATATCGGAAACTCTTTGCTATCATTGTGAGCGGCAAGGCAAGTTGCAAAGCGCAAAACACCATACCCCCGAGCGCTTTGGAACGATAATCCCGATTTTCCGGAAAGTGTCGGAATAATATTCTTCATCCAGACACGGACGGGCCGATCCAGGCGTTACACGCCAGCGTTGAAAGTCTTTGCCCGAATGTGCTTCTCATAGGCGCCCATTCGAACGGAGCCGTGCCATGCCTGCCCAGACCACGCATCAACCGAGCCTGACCACGCAAGAAGCCAATGAGTTGCTGGGCTCCGTCTACCCGCAGCTCAACGAGGGCGGGCGCACATATGAGGTGCTCGATGTGTTCAGCGGCGGCTGCACGGTGCGGCTCAATGCCGACGAGCGTCATTTGCGGCCGGGCGGCACGGTGTCCGGCCCGACCCTGTTCACGCTGGCCGATATCGGCGGCTATGTGCTGGCGCTGACGCATGCCGGCGCCGACCCGCTGTCCGTCACCGTCAATCTCAACATCAACTTCATGCGCAAGGCCGGAATCGGGCCGATCGACGGCCACTGCCGCATCCTCAAGCTCGGCAGGAGCCTGATGGTGTTCGACATCGATATCGTGGCCGGTGCGGACGGACACAGCGTCTCCCATGCCACCGGCACCTATTCGATTCCGCCCAGCCGCAAAAACAACCCAGCATGAGCCGAGGCTGAACCGCCATGATATTCGACGTTCTGAACCTGATCGCCACGACCGTGCTGGCGGTCGCCGCTGTGTTCATAGCCCGCAACGCCAATTCCATTTCGCAGAACGCGAACGAGCTTGCCGACCATGCCAACGAGATTTCACGGCAGGCCGTAAAGCTGGAGGCCGACAAGCAACTCATCGAATGGGGCCAGCGCGTCTTGTGCTGCGCCTCCTCGCTCGTGGCGCTGCGGACCCTGAAAAAGGGCGAGATCGACAATGACGAATTCATCCAGAAGCGGCGGGAATTGCGGGCCACGCTGTTCGCGCTCAAGGAAGAGGGCCAGCTTTTCTTCCGCGTTTCCGGTGCGGTGGACGGCGCAGATATCCCGCCGGCCCTGAAAGCCGTCCACGAATTGACCGAACTGACGAACGGCAAGGTCTTCAGGCTCCCGTCCCAGGATTACGACGCCGACAGCGTCAGGGAACTGCGCACCGAGGTGCGGACGGTTATCGGGGACATCCAATCGCGCGTATCGGATCATTGGGTGAGGTAAAATAATACCTTAATTTCAACATACTGTTTTTGTTATAGTTTTTAAAATGGAAGGCAGTTTCGGTGGCTTGACGCCACCCTGCCCCTTCCCTATAAGCACGATGTAGACAGCGGCCTCGATCGGCCGCCGTTTTGTTATTGGCGGCCGCAGGCTTCCAATCCAAGCAACAAGAAACGCCGTGCAGGCCGCAAGGCAGGCAGGGTCCCAACTGGAAACAGAACCATGACAACCTTTTCGCAGAAGCCTGCGGACGTGGTGAAGAAGTGGGTGCTGATCGACGCCGAAGGTCTCGTCGTCGGCCGCCTCGCCTCTCTCGTCGCCAACCGTCTGCGCGGCAAGCACAAGCCCACCTTCACCCCCCATGTCGATGACGGCGACAACGTCATCATCATCAATGCCGACAAGGTGGTGTTCACGGGCAAGAAGTACACCGACAAGAAGTACTACTGGCACACCGGCCACCCCGGCGGCATCAAGGAGCGCACCGCGCGCCAGATCATCGAGGGCCGCTTCCCCGAGCGCGTCGTCGAGAAGGCTGTCGAGCGCATGATCCCGCGCGGCCCGCTCGGCCGTCGCCAGATGAAGAACCTGCGCGTCTATGCAGGCACCGAACACCCCCACACGGCCCAGCAGCCCGAGACGCTCGACGTCGGCGCGCTGAACGCCAAGAACAAGAAGGTCAAGTAATGGCTGAGCAGCTTTCCTCGCTCGCGGAACTGGGCTCCGTCGCCCAGACCTCGCAGCCCGCCGCGCCGGTCCATGTCCAGAAGCTCGACAAGTCGGGCCGCGCCTATGCCACCGGCAAGCGCAAGGACGCCATCGCCCGCGTCTGGGTCAAGCCCGGCTCCGGCAAGGTCGTCATCAACGGCAAGGAGTACGACAAGTACTTCGCGCGTCCGGTCCTGCAGATGATCCTGAACCAGCCGATCGTCGCGGCCAACCGCGTCGGCCAGTACGACGTCATCGCCACCGTTGCCGGCGGCGGCCTGTCCGGCCAGGCGGGCGCCGTGCGCCACGGCATTTCCAAGGCTCTGACCTATTACGAGCCGGAACTGCGCGGCGTGCTCAAGAAGGGCGGCTTCCTGACCCGCGACAGCCGCGTGGTCGAGCGCAAGAAGTACGGCAAGGCCAAGGCCCGTCGTTCCTTCCAGTTCTCGAAGCGCTAAGCAGCACGCTTTTCACTTCATCGAAAAGGCCGCCTTTCGGGCGGCCTTTTTGCTTTGGCGGCTCAAGCCACGCGCTCAGTTGATGCTCGCCGTTCGCCCGGCCATCTCGATGTCGCTTCCCTCATAGGGAACGCGGTAGCCGTTGGCGGCCAGCCAGTTTATGGCGGCACCCGGCTCGTCGGTCTGGATGATGGTGGCGCCCCGCTCCGCCCAGAACCCCCAGCTTTCCGCCGGCAGGCTGGCCAGCGTCGCAAGCTCGTCACCGCGCCCGCCGGCCAGGAAGCCGCCCGGCTTGTTGACGATGGCGTAGGTGTTGGCCCAGATATGCCAGTTGCCACGCACCGCGGCGGCGCGCATGCGTGTGGAAAACAGCGGCCCGCCGGTCTTCGTCAGGAACTCGGCGCCATCGCGCCAGTTGATCAGTTCCATGGCGCGCGAGGGCAAGGCGGACTGCACGGTCTCGACGAAACCGACATCGCGCACCGCATCGTCGGCGATGATGGGCATGAAATGCACGCCATCGCCCGTCGTGCGCAGCATGTCGCGTGCGCCGGCAAGGCGCTGCTCGTTCCATAGATTCTCCTTGATGACGACCTGCCTTACCATGCCGAGATTGCGCGCGACGGCGATCATGGCGGGAAACTCGTCCCTGCCCAGCTTGTTGTCGATGTTGACGAGGATACGCCCCTTGGCGGCGGACAGGAACTCCACCAGCGTGGGCACGAACTCGCCGGTGGCAACGCCGGTGCCTTCGACAACGAGGCGGCATTCCTTCAGTTCCACCAGCGTCCGGGGCGCCACCTCGCCCTTGCAGGTGGTGGTGCGGTCGAGCCAGCTATCGTGCATCACCACGAGGACGCCATCGGCGCTGCGGCGCACGTCCACCTCGACCATTTCCGCGCCGTCGGCGATCGAGGCCCGCAGCGCGGCCAGCGAATTCTCGGGATAGAGCGTCTTTCCGGCCCGCAGGCCGCCTGCCCTGTGCGCGACGATCATGACGTGATCGCGCCAGCGATTGGCCTGCTCGAACCGTTCCAGTATCTGGTCGACGCGATTCTCGCCGGCCATTGCCGCGCCGCCGGGCAGCAGGCAGATGAAGGCAAGCAGCAGGCGCATCCAGGACATTCGCATCAGAATCACTCCGCCGGACGTGTCGGGGTGTGATCTATGGGCTGGCCATGACGGGCGCGTGAACGAAGCCGGCTTATGCGGATATGAAAAAGGCCCCGTCGAGCGGGGCCTTCTTGCGAAATTCCGGGAATGAAACCGGGATCAGTTTCCGGCCTTGGCCTTTTCCTGCTCTTCCTTGAGCTTCTTGGCGAAGTCCTCGTTGTTCTTGGAAACGAACTCCTGGAGCTTCTTCTGGCGATCTTCCAGGTCCGACGCCTGCAGCGCCGGGCCTTCGAAGGCACCGGTGAAGCCCTCGAGCGAAATCTTGATCGGGTTCGGCTGATTCTGGAAGTTGATCGAGGTCAGCTGAATCTCGGAGCCCTTCTTGAACGAGGCGACGAGCTGGTCGGTCATCGGCACCTCAGCCACGCAACGGTCCGGGAAGCAGATGACATAGTCGAGCTTCTGGGCCTTGCCGCCGTCAACCTGGAGGGCGATGCCCGGAGGCACGAGGCGGCCGCTGGGCACGGTGACCTGGAAGACCTTGCGATTGACCTTGCCGCGCAGGTCGATCATGCTCACGCCGGTGACGAGCTGGCCATTGCCGGCGGTGACGATGTTCTGCACGTTGCAGATATCGACGTCTTCCTGCTTCGAACAGGCCTTGAACCAGCCCTGCGGAATCTGCTGGGCCGAAGCCTGCGGCAACCCGGTTGCGAGGAACCCGGCCACGCCAGCGGCCATGACCGACAGACGGTACGCTTTGGATTTCAGGCTGGACATAAGGTGCGCTTCCTCTCGACTTTGTGCCCGCGGCGCAAGCCCGACGCCGCACCGCAACGCTACCTGTTGCGTAAATGAGGCAACAGGATGGCTCGCGCGGCGTGTTACACTGCAAGCGTCGGCGAATCCAGCCCGCGGGGTGCATTTCTTGACTGTGACCACCGCATTTGCGCGCCACGTGGTAACTTCGCCACCGAATCACCACGCCGTGCACCGGAACCCGTCATGAGCCGAACCGCTTTCTGGCTGACCGCCGCCCTTTCGCTGCTGTCCATCGCACCCCAGAATGCCGCGGCGGAACCCCGCCACGCCCTCGCCATGCAGGGCGAGCCGGCGCTTCCGGCCGGTTTCACCCATTTCGGCTACGCCAACCCCGACGCGCCCAAGGGCGGCGAGGTCACCTATTGCGTGGTCGGCACCTTCGACAATCTCAATCCCTTCATCCTGAAAAGCCTGCGCACCACCGCGCGCGGCGTCATCGACACGATCTTCGGCAACCTCGTCTTCGAGCCGCTCATGCAGCGCAACATGGACGAGGCCTTCAGCCTCTACGGGCTGCTGGCCGAAAGCGTGGAGATGGACGAGGACCGCAAATGGATCGAATTCCATCTCGACCCGAATGCGAAATGGTCCGACGGGCAGCCGGTGACGCCGGAAGACGTGCTGTTCACCTACGACGTCTATACCGAGAAGGGCCGCCCCCCCTATTCCGACCGCATGAAGCGGGTGGAGAAGCTGGAGAAGACCGGCGAGCACAGCGTGCGCTTCACCTTCAACGAGCATGCCGACCGCGAATTTCCGCTCATCATCGCCGCAACGCCCATCGTGCCGAAGCATTTCTTCGACAAGGAAACCTTCGACCGCGGCACACTGAAGCCGGTTATCGGCTCCGGACCCTACATCATCGACCAGGTGGTGCCGGGGCAGCGCATCGTGTTTCGCCGCAACGCCGACTACTGGGGCAAGGACATCCCCACCAAGCGCGGCTTCGACAATTTCGACAAGATCACCATCGAATATTTCCTGAACGCCACCGCCCAGTTCGAAGCGTTCAAGAAAGGCATCTGCACCGCCTATGCCGGCCCGCTCTACACCGGCATGGGGCCGTTGCAGGTGGAGCGCGAGTTCGACTTTCCCGCCGCCAAGGACGGGCGGATCATCGTCAAGGCCTACGACCTCGGCATTCCGCCGGTGGTGACGGGTTTCCTGTTCAACACGCGGCTGTACAAATTCGCCGACCCGACCGTGCGGCGCGCGCTGGGCATGCTCTACGACTTCGAATGGGCCAACAAGAACATGTTCGGCGGCAAGCTCGCCCGCACTATGAGCTACTGGCAGGGCTCGGAGCTTTCCGCCCTCGGCCATCCGGCCAGCGAGAAGGAAAAGGCGCTGCTCGCCCCCTTCCCCGGCCGCGTGCCGCCGGATGTGATGGACGGCACCTGGCGCCCGCCGGTGAACGACGGATCGGGGCAGGATCGCGCCGCGCTGAAAGCCGCGCTCGACCTGCTCAAGAGCGTCGGCTTCAGGATCGAGAAGGGCGTGATGCTCGATCCGGACGGGCAGCCCTTCGGCTTCGAGATCCTCACCGCCTCGCAGGACGAGGAGCGGCTGGCGGCCCTCTACCAGCGCACGCTGGCCAAGCTCGGCATCGCCGTGACGATCCGGGCGCTCGACGGCGACCAGATCCAGTCGCGCAAGCAGCGCTTCGATTTCGAGTTGCTGATCGGATCGAGCGGCTTCAACAATTCGCTCTCGCCCGGCATCGAGCAGATCGGACGCTGGGGATCGGAGGCCGCCGATATCGAGGGCTCGTTCAACCTTGCCGGCGTCGCCGATCCGGCGGTCGACGCGGCCATCGAGGCGATGCTCAACGCGCGCGCCAAGGACGATTTCGTCGCGGCCGTGCGGGTGCTCGACCGGCTGCTGATCTCCGGCAATTACATGGTGCCGATGCAGCACAACCCGCAGCAGTTGATCGCCTACTGGAACAAGCTGGAGCATCCGGGCAAGGACCCGCTGTTCGGTTTCCAGTTGCCGACATGGTGGGTGAAATCGAACTGACATCCCGCGAAAGGAGCAGGCCATGACAGCATCCCCTACCGTCAGCATCGACGTGGTGTCCGATGTCGTGTGCCCGTGGTGCTTCATCGGCCAGAAGCGGCTCGACAAGGCGATTGCCGCGGCCGAGGGCATAGAAGTCGAAGTCAACTGGAGGCCGTTCCAGCTCGATCCGACCATACCGGCCGGGGGGTTGGACAGGCACGACTATATGCTGGGCAAGTTCGGCAGCGAGGATCGCATCCGCGAAATCCACGCCCGCATCGAGCCGCTGGGCGCCGCCGAAGGTATCGCCTTCGACTTCGACGCCATCAAGGTTTCGCCCAACACGCTCGACGCCCATCGTGTCATCCGCTGGGCCGGCGCGACGAGCCGGGAGGTGCAGGGCAAGCTGGTGCGGCGCCTGTTCAGCCTGTATTTCGAGCAGGGCGAGAATGTCGGCGATCCAGCGGTGCTGGTCGCCGCCGCACGGGAAGCGGGCATGGATGCCACGGTCGTGGAAACGCTGCTGTCCACCGACGCGGATGCCGACGCCGTGCGGGCCGAGATCGCCACCGCCTCGCGCATGGGCGTCACCGGCGTGCCGTGCTTCCTGCTCGAAGGCCGCTACGCCGTGATGGGCGCGCAGGAGGCCGAAACCCTCGCCGACGCCATAAGGCAGGTCGCGACGGCAAAAGCGCGCGGGGAACTGGACAGCGCCGGGTAATTACCCCTCCACAGATCCAGCTATCATGATCCCATGCCGCATCAGCCTGTCGCTCCGAAGAACCGCCGTTTTGCGCGCTCGATGCGGAAGGAGCCGACAGAGGCGGAGCACAAGCTCTGGCAAGAGCTTCGGGATCGACGGCTGGACAAGATGAAGTTCCGGCGGCAGGTGCCGATCGGACCCTATATCGTCGATTTCCTGTGTCTTGAAGCAAAGCTCATTGTCGAAATCGACGGCAGCCAGCATGCGAATTCGGTCTACGATGAAAATCGAGATGCCACTTTGAACGGGCTCGGCTTTCGCGTGCTCCGCTTCTGGAATGATGACATCATCGCTTATGCGCGCGATCCCGGCGCTGAAACCTTGGCGGTGAATTTTCAGGAGCGGTGACCGGAGCCGGGCGTATCGTCGAGGCTGCCCATTCCAAGCCCCCCGCCCATGCCGCCGCCTCCCATTCCCATGCCTCCGCCCATTCCACCGCCGCCGCGCCCGCCGGAGCCCTGCCCCTGCCTGCCTTCGCCCTTGCCGCGCCCGCCGGATCCGGACGGCCGCGTAGGACCCTGCATGGGGATAGACAGGTCGGCCGGGATGGGTCCGATGTCGAGCGCCTCGCGGATGAAATCGCGCAACGAAACGACAAGCTCATGCGTATGCACCGGGTGGCCGGCGACCAGTTCGCGCGCGGCACGTTCGGCCAGCCGCACCTGCTGCTCGGTGCCGAGCAGGATGATATCGGAAAGTGCTGCCTCCACCGCGTCGCGGATGCGCCGGGGACGGTCGGAGCCCGGTTCGGCATTCGGAACGACGACGCCGACCGTTTCCGCCGCCTCCCCTTCCTCATCCGGTACGGGTTCGGCGGCGGGTTGCTCCCGCCTGTGCAGGTCGCGCAGATGACGGGGATCGACCGTCAGGTCGCCGGTGAAGGAACCGCCCAGCACCTTGTAGGCGGCGATCAGCGTGCGCAGGCGCTCATTGATCTGGCGGTTCATCCGCTCCCGGCGCTGCTGGATGGTGAACATCATGATGAGCCGGATGCCCATGCTAATGAGCGTGAACAGCGCCAGCCCGACCACCGTGAACAGGATGCTCTGCCAGGAGCTGAAATCGAAATTGCGCAGCATCTGCCCTCCGCCCCCGAACTGCGCCGCATAAATCGGCGTCGGTTGCAAGAACTAGGGCAATTGCGCCTGCCGATCCAGCGCCCCTCAGGCGGCTGCGAGTTTCGCCAGTTGCGTCATCACCACCGCCGAGCCGGAAAGACGCTTGTCGGCATTCGGCCAGTCGCGGATGAAGACGACGCTCTGGTCCGGCCTGATCTTGGCCAGGATGCCCTGCTCGCCGATGAATCTGACCAGCCCGGCCGGGTTGGCAAAAGTCTTGTTGCGGAACTGGATGACGACGCCCTTCGGCCCCGCATCCAGCTTCTCGACATTGGCCTTGCGGCACAGCGCCTTGATGAAGACGATCTTGAGCAGGTGCTTGACCTCGTCCGGCAGCGGGCCGAAGCGGTCGATAAGCTCGGCCCCGAAGGCGTCGATCTCCTCCGGCGTCTCCAGGTCGCCGAGGCGGCGATAGAGCGCCAGCCGCAATTGCAGGTCGGGCACATAGCTTTCGGGGATCATCACCGCCGTGCCGATGGCGATCTGCGGCGACCAGCCGGTGTCGGTCGCCTCGCCGGAGTCCTTCACCTCGGCCACCGCCTCTTCCAGCATCTGCTGGTAGAGCTCGAAGCCGACCTCCTTGATGTGGCCCGACTGCTCCTCGCCCAGAAGATTGCCGGCACCGCGGATGTCGAGGTCGTGACTGGCGAGCTGGAAGCCGGCGCCCAGCGAATCCAGCGATTGCAGGACCTTGAGGCGGCGGTCGGCGGTGTCGGTCAGCTTCTTCTTGGCCGGCAGCGTGAACAGCGCATAGGCGCGCACCTTGGAGCGGCCGACGCGGCCCCGAAGCTGGTAGAGCTGGGCGAGGCCGAACATGTCGGCGCGATGGACGATCATGGTGTTGGCGGTCGGGATGTCGAGGCCGGATTCCACGATGGTGGTGGAGAGCAGCACATCGTACTGGCCTTCGTAGAAGGCGTTCATGATGTCGTCCAGCCGGCCGGGGGGCATCTGGCCGTGGGCTATGGCCACCTTCAGCTCCGGCACGGATTCCTTAAGGAAATCCTCGATTTCCGAAAGATCGCTGATACGCGGCACGACGTAAAAGCTCTGGCCGCCGCGATAGCGCTCGCGCAGCAGCGTCTCGCGGATGACCAGCGGATCGAAGGGCGAGATGAAGGTGCGCACCGCCATGCGGTCCACCGGCGGGGTGGCGATCAGCGACAGTTCGCGCACGCCCGTCAGCGCCAGTTGCAGCGTGCGCGGAATCGGCGTCGCCGACAGCGTCAGCACATGCACGTCGGTCTTCAGCTCCTTCAGCCGCTCCTTGTGCTTGACGCCGAAATGCTGCTCCTCGTCGATGATGAGCAGGCCGAGGTTCCTGAACTTTATGGAAGAGCCGAGCAGCGCATGGGTGCCGACGACGATGTCGATGGTGCCTTCCTCCAGCCCCTTCCTGGTTTCGGCCAGCTCCTTGGCGCCGACCAGCCGCGAGGCCTGCCGCACCTTGACCGGAAGCCCGGCGAAGCGCTGCGAGAAGGTCTTGAAATGCTGGCGTGACAGAAGCGTGGTCGGCACCACCACCGCCACCTGGAAACCTTCCAGAGCGGCGATGAAGGCCGCGCGCAACGCCACTTCCGTCTTGCCGAAACCGACGTCGCCGCACACCAGCCGGTCCATCGGCCGGCCGGCGGAAAGGTCTTCCATCACCGCGTCGATGGCCGTCTGCTGGTCGTCGGTTTCCTCGTAGGGGAAGCGGGCAGAGAACTCGCCGTAGATGCCTTCGGCCGGGATCATGGTTGGGGCGGCGCGCATCTGGCGCTCGGCCGCGATGCGGATGAGGTCGCCCGCCATGTCGAGCAGGCGTTTCTTCAGCCTTGCCTTTCGGGCCTGCCATGCGCCGCCGCCGAGCTTGTCCAGCGTG
Source organism: Aquamicrobium terrae (assembly GCF_052978165.1). Taxonomy (NCBI): domain Bacteria; kingdom Pseudomonadati; phylum Pseudomonadota; class Alphaproteobacteria; order Hyphomicrobiales; family Phyllobacteriaceae; genus Aquamicrobium; species Aquamicrobium terrae. The sequence goes on along the minus strand of NZ_JBRKLZ010000001.1, from coordinate 3,236,286 downwards.
GCCTCGGCCGAATCCGAACCATAGCGCGACAGAAGCTCGATATTCTCCACCGGCAGGAACAGCCGGTCGTCGCCGGCATAGCGGATTTCGAGGCAGTCATGCGGCGCGCCGGCGGCCTGAATGGTCTTCAGGCCGACGAAACGGCCGATGCCGTGATCGGCGTGGACGACGATATCGCCGGCCGAAAGCGAGGCCGCCTCGGAAATGAAATCGGCGGCGCGCTTGCGCTTCTTCGAGCGGCGCACCAGCCGGTCGCCCAGAATGTCCTGCTCGGCAACGACGACCATGCCGTCGGTCTCGAAGCCGGTTTCGAGTTGCAGCACGGCCAGCGCCGCCTGCCCTTTCTCCAGCTTCTCGGTTTCGGAGAGCGTGGCGACGCGCTTAAGATTGCCGAGATGATGCTCGGCCAGGATCTGCCCCAGCCGGTCGAGCGAGCCTTCCGTCCAGCCGGCGATGACGACGCGGCGGCCGACGGCGCGCTGGTCGGAAATGTGCGTCACCGCCTCGGTGAAGACGTTGGCGTTGGGGTCGGCGCGCTCCTCGGCAAAGCTGCGGCCGGCCCGCGCCCCGGCGTGGAAAACCTTCCGGCCGCCCGCATCGGGTGCCGCGAAAGGCGTGAACTCGATAGCCTCGCGCCCGGCGGTCGCGGCGTTCACCTCGTCCGGCGAGAGATACATGAGCTGCGGCGCGACCGGCTTGTAGGGCACGGCATCCTTCAGCGCGCCGTCGGCCTGCTGCTTGCGCGCCTCGTAGTGGTCGAGGATCAGCGCGTGGCGCTCGGAAAGCGCCTCATGCGCCAGATGGTCGAACACCACCGGCACATCCGGCAGGTAGTCGAAGATCGTCTCCAGCCGCTCGTAGAAGAAGGGCAGCCAATGCTCCATGCCGGCAAAACGGCGGCCTTCGCTCACCGCCGCATAGAGCGCATCGTCGCGGGAGGGTGCGCCGAAGGCCTCGATATAGGCGCGGCGGAAGCGGCTGATGCTGTCGGCGGTCAGAGCCACCTCGCTCATCGCCTGCATCACCAGTTCGGCCCGCTGGCCGGTGGTGCGCTGACTGGCGACGTCGAAGGCGCGGATCGATTCCAGCGTGTCCCCGAAGAAATCGAGGCGCAGGGCTTCCTCCGCGCCGGGCGCAAAGAGGTCGAGGATGCCGCCGCGCACGGCGAACTCGCCCACCTCTCGTACGGTCGGCACGCGCTCGAAGCCGGAATTCTCCAGCCGCTTGACGAGCAGGTCCATGTCGACCTGATTGCCCGGCTTCGCCCGGAAGGTCTGCGCCTCGATCAGTTCGGCCGGCGGCACCCGCTGCAACAGCGCATTGGCGGTGGTGAGCACCACGGCGCGATGCGGTTTGGCGCGCAAGGCGACGATGGCGGCCAGCGCATCGAGGCGGCGCGCGGCTGCATCCGAGCCCGGGGAGACGCGATCGTAAGGCAGGCAGTCCCACGCCGGCAGTTCCAGAACCGGCAGGCCGGGATCGGCGAAAGCCAGCGCCTCGACGATGGCCGGCAGGCGCTGCCCGTCACGGGCCACGAAGACAAGCGGACGGTCCGGCGCGATCTCGCGCGCGGTTTCCGCCAGCGCGAAGGCCTCGTAGCCGTCGGCCACGCCATCAATGACGAAGGAGCCGGTGCCGCCCTTCGACAGGCCGATTTTCGGAATGAGGCTCATGAAGCGTATTTCTTCGGAACGTGGCGGTTTCGGTAGGCCAGACTTCAGATAGTTCAGACGGTGGCGGACGCAACCTTGCCGCGCCATTCCAGAACGCGATGCAGGATCGGCAGGCCGAGGCCGGCGGGAACCGGGTTCTGGCCGGTGATCCACGGCAGCAGTTCGGTGTCGTTGATCTCCAGCAGCCGCTCATACTGATCGAGGTCGTCGGCGCTCATGGTTTCGATCTCCGCATCCGCGAAGCTGCCAAGGATCAGGTCCATCTCGCGCATGCCGCGATGCCAGGAGCGAAACAGAAGCTTGCGGCGGCGCGCGTCCAGTCCTTCGCTTGTTCTCGACGTTCCGGTCATGGCAGCTCCTTTTCGCTCGCCGCGCATATAGCGTGGATAGAGGGCGGTGTCAGCCTTGCAACGCGGCGCGGAGTTTCTAATCTCCGGCGATGCGTCCTTCCCTGCTCGATCCGCTGTTCGCGCCCATAACCTCGCTGGCCGGCGTCGGCCCCAAGGTGGCGGCGCTGATCGAGCGCGTGCTGCCGGTCGATCTCGGCGACCGCGAGGCGCGCGCCGCCGATCTCCTGTTCGTGCTGCCGAATTCCGTGATCGACCGGCGCAGCCGGCCGGGCATCGCCAATGCGGCTCCCGGCGCCATCGTCACGCTCGACCTGACCATCGACCGTCACCAGCCCCCGCCGCGCGGCAACCGTTCGGTGCCCTATCGCATCTTCGCCCATGACGACACCGACGACATCACGCTGACCTTTTTCCACGCCCACGCCGCCTATCTGGAAAAGCAGCTTCCCGAAGGCGCGCAGGTGGTCGTCTCCGGCCGCATGGAGTGGTTCAACGGCCGGCCCTCGATGGTGCATCCGGATCATATCGCGCTGGCCGAGGAGGCGGCAAACCTGCCACTGGTAGAGCCGGTCTATCCGCTCACCGCCGGCCTGTCGGGCAAGGTGCTGCGCCGCGCCATCGGGCAGACGCTGGCGCGCGTGCCGGAACTACCGGAATGGCAGGACGCCGCCTTCATGCGCCGCCAGTCCTTCCCCGCATTCAACGCCGCGCTGGAGCGCATCCACAACCCCGAAACGCCGATGGACGCAGCGCCGGACAGCGCCGCATGGCGCCGGCTCGCCTATGACGAGTTCCTTGCCGGGCAGGTTTCGCTGGCGCTGGTGCGGGCTCGTGTGCGCCGGCTGTCCGGCCGGCCACTGACGGGTGACGGCCGGCTTGTCGAAGCGTTGCGCGCCGCCCTTCCCTATGCGCTGACCGGCTCGCAGGAAACGGCGCTCGCCGAAATCCATGCCGACCTCGCCGAACCGGAGCGCATGCTGCGCCTCCTGCAAGGCGACGTGGGCTCGGGCAAGACGGTGGTGGCGCTGCTTGCCATGGCGCGGGCGGTCGAAGCCGGCGGACAGGCGGCGCTGATGGCGCCGACCGAAATCCTTGCCCGCCAGCATTTTGCCACCATCGCACCGCTGGCCGCACGCGTGGGGCTCAAGGCCGCGGTGCTCACTGGCCGCGAAAAGGGGCGCGAACGCAGGGAGGTATTGGAAGGGCTTGCCGACGGGTCGATCCATATCGTCATCGGCACGCACGCGCTGTTTCAGGAGAGCGTGGCCTTCCGCAACCTCGTGCTGGCGGTGGTCGACGAGCAGCACCGCTTCGGCGTGCACCAGCGGCTGGCGATGACCGCCAAGGGCGACGCGCCCGACATGCTGGTGATGACCGCAACCCCCATTCCCCGCACGCTGGTGCTGACCGCCTTCGGCGACATGGACGTTTCGCGGCTCACCGAAAAACCGGCCGGCCGCCAGCCGATCCGCACCGTGACCCTGCCGCTGGAACGCTTGCCGGAACTGGTCGGGCGCATTCGCGACGCGGTGGCGGAAGGCCAGAAAGTGTACTGGATCTGCCCGCTGGTCGAGGAATCCGAAGAGGTCAAGCTGATGTCGGCGGAAGACCGTTTCGCTTCGCTGCAGCCCGTGTTCGGCGACCGGATCGGCCTCGTCCACGGCCGCATGAAGGGCGCCGAAAAGGACGAGGCCATGCGCGCCTTCAAGGACGGCGAGACGCGGGTTCTGATCGCCACCACGGTGATCGAGGTGGGCGTCGACGTGCCGGATGCCACCATCATCGTCATCGAGCATGCCGAGCGCTTCGGCCTTGCCCAGCTTCATCAGTTGCGCGGGCGGGTGGGGCGCGGCTCCAAGCCCTCCTCCTGCGTGCTGCTCTACAAGGACCCGCTGGGCGAGACGGCCAAGCGCAGGCTTTCGGTGATGCGCGAGACGGAGGACGGCTTCCTGATCGCCGAGGAGGATTTGAAACTGCGCGGCGAGGGCGAACTGCTCGGCACCCGCCAGTCCGGCACGCCGGGCTTCCAGATTGCCCGCATCGACACCCATGCCGACCTGCTGGAAGCCGCGCGTGACGACGCAAGGCTGATACTGGCCACCGATCCGGACCTGCAAGGCGCTCGCGGCGAGGCGCTGCGGCTCCTGCTCTACTTGTTCGGCAAGGACGAGGCCGTGCGCTTGCTGCGCGCCGGCTGAAGCTCTTCCAGTTTCGGGTTGGAAATGGTGACGGCCTCCGCATCCGGGCCGCGCCTGTGCTTCACCTTGGGCGCCACGAGGCCGGCCGAGACGATGAGGCGCGCGCCCTCCTCGATGCTCATGTCGAGCAGGACGATCTCGGACTTGCGCACATACATCAGGAAGCCGGTGGTCGGGTTGGGCGTGCAGGGCATGAAGACGCCGATCAGCGGGTCGCCGCCCCGGTCCAGCTTCTGGTTGATCTCGGTCTCCTTCTCGCCCGCGAGGAAGACCAGCGACCACACGTCCTTGCGCGGATACTCGACCATGCCGACCTGCTTGAACATGTCGCCCTTGTTGGACAGCACGGTCTCGAAGATCTGCTTGAGCGAGCGGTAGATGCCCCGCACCAGCGGCATGCGGCCGAGCAGGCGCTCGCTGAAATTGACGATGGCCCGACCGACGATATTGGCCGTGAGGAAGCCGATCAGCGTGATGAGCACCAGCGCCACGATGAGGCCGAATCCCGGAACCGCGAAGGGCAGATAGGTGTCGGGGCTGTAGCGGATCGGAATATAGGGCTTCACCCAGGAATCGACCCAGCCCACGAACGACCATGTCAGGTAGGCGGTGATCGCCAGCGGCGCGCAGACGATGAATCCGGTCAGGAAATAGTTCCTGAGCCGTGTCATTGCCGAGGTCTTGATGATGTCCGACATGCTCGCCCGCTTCGTTGCGCCGCAACATTAAGCGAGTGGCCGGCGCTTTGGAACACCGAAGTTGCCGGCTTGCACCGCCGCTGCCATGGCGCGCCTTAGAACCGGAAGGCCTACTCCACCGTCACCGACTTGGCCAAGTTGCGCGGCTGGTCGACGTCGGTGCCCATGAACACCGCCGTGTAGTAGGCCAGAAGCTGGATCGGCAGCGCGTAGACGATGGGCGAGATGATTTCCGGCACGTCCGGCAGGATGATGGTGTCCATCGTCTCGACCGTGGCGTTGGCCGCGCCCTTCTCGTCGGTGATCAGGATGATCCTGCCGCCGCGCGCTGCCACTTCCTGCATGTTGGAGACGGTCTTTTCGAAGATGCGGTCGTGCGGGGCGATGACGATCACCGGCATGGTCTCGTCGATCAGCGCGATCGGGCCGTGCTTCAGCTCGCCCGCCGCATAGCCTTCGGCGTGGATGTAGGAGATTTCCTTGAGCTTCAGCGCCCCTTCCATGGCCAGCGGATAGTTGGTGTCGCGGCCGAGATAGAGCACGTGCTTGTAGTGCGACAGCTCGCGCGCCAGCTTCTCGATCTGGCGTTCCACCTTCTGAAGAACCTGGTTGGTGTAGCGCGGCGTTTCCGAAAGGGCACGCACCAGCGCCTTCTCCTCCTCGGCGGAAACCGTGCCGCGCGCCGAGGCGGCACGCACGGCCAGCGACGCCAGAACCGAAAGCTGGCAGGTGAAGGCCTTGGTGGAGGCGACGCCGATTTCCGGGCCCGCCAGTGTCGGCAGCACCACGTCCGACTCGCGGGCAATGGTCGATTCGCGCACATTGACGACCGCGCCGATGGTCATGCCGGCTTTGCGGCAATAGCGCAGCGAAGCCAGCGTGTCGGCCGTCTCGCCCGACTGCGAGATGAACAGCGCGGCGTCGCGCGGCGACAGCGGCATCTCGCGATAGCGGAATTCGGAAGCGATATCGATGTCCACCGGCAGGCGGGCATAGCGCTCGAACCAGTATTTACCGATCAGGCCGGCAAGATAGGCCGTGCCGCAAGCCGAGATGGCGAGGCGGTCGATGGCGGCGAAATCGAACGGCATGTCGAGCTTCTTGGTCGCGCCGCCGGCGAAGTCGAGATAGTGGGCGAGCGTGTGCGAAATGACCTCCGGCTGCTCATGGATCTCCTTCTCCATGAAGTGGCGGTGGTTGCCCTTGTCGACCAGATAGGAGGTGCCGAGCGACTGCTGGCGGCGACGCTCGACCGCATTGCCGTCGATGTCGAAGATCGACACGCCGCCATGGCGCACCACGGCCCAGTCGCCGTCCTCCAGATAGGTGATGGAGTTGGTGAAGGGGGCCAGCGCAATGGCGTCGGAGCCGAGGAACATCTCGCCCTCGCCATGGCCGACGGCCAGCGGCGGGCCGTTGCGGGCGCCGACGATCAGGCCCTCCTCATCCTTGAACATGACGGCCAGCGCAAAGGCGCCCTGCAGGCGCTTCAGCGCGGCATGGGCGGCCTCGATGGGCGCGGCGCCACGCGCCAGTTCGCGCGCGACCAGATGGGCGACCACTTCGGTGTCGGTCTGGGAGGTGAATTCATAGCCGTCGGCGGCAAGTTCGTCGCGCAGCTCGGCGAAATTCTCGATGATGCCGTTGTGGACCACGGCCACGCCGCCGGAGAAATGCGGATGGGCGTTGGTTTCGTTCGGCACGCCATGGGTGGCCCAGCGGGTGTGGCCGATGCCGATGGTGCCCGACAGCGGCTCGTGCTTCAGGCGGCTTTCCAGGTTGACCAGCTTGCCCTCGGCACGGCGACGGGCCAGCTTGCCATCCTCGATGGTGGCGACGCCGGCCGAATCATAGCCGCGATACTCCAGCCGCTTCAGCGCGTCGACGATGAGCGGCGCGACCGGCGTCCGGCCCACGATTGCCACGATTCCACACATGCCTGCCTTACCCTTGTCCTGGACGATCCCAGCCGCTGCCTAGATAGAGCGACCGCAAACCGAAAATCAAATTGCGTTTCGCCGCGTAGCACGCCGTCGGTCAACCCCTACTTCTTGCCGGCGGCGTCGGCCCGCAATGCCCGCAGCGCGCGTGCCCTTTCCGGCAGCGTCTTCTGGCGAGCCCGGCCGAAGGCCAGCGCATCGTCCGGCACGTTTTCGGTGATGACCGAGCCGGAGGCGACATAGGCGCCGTTGCCGATGGAGATCGGCGCGACCAGCGCCGAGTTGGACCCGATGAAGGCGCCCTCGCCGATTTCGGTGAGGAATTTCGAGTAGCCGTCATAGTTGCAGGTGATGGTGCCGGCACCGATATTGGCTCCGGCGCCGATATGAGCGTCGCCGATATAGGTCAGGTGATTGACCTTGGCGCCCTTCTCCACCACCGCCTTCTTCACCTCGCAGAAATTGCCGACCTTGGCCTTCTCCTTGAGGTCCGTGCCCGGCCGCAGCCGGGCGAAGGGGCCGACCTCCGCACCGCAAGCCACTTTCGCGCCTTCCAGATGGCTGAAGGCGCGGATGGTCGCGCCGGAAGCCACATGGACGCCCGGCCCGAACCAGACGTTGGGCTCGACCAGCGCATCGGCCTCGATCAAGGTGTCATGGGAGAAGAACACGGTGTCGGGCGCAATCAGCGTCACGCCGGCCATCATGAAATCGCGGCGGCGGCGCTTCTGCCAGATGGCCTCGGCTTCGGCCAGTTCGGCGCGGTTGTTGATGCCCAGCGCGTTCTCGAAGCTCGCCTCGGTGGCAACGACATCGAGCCCCTTCCTGCCGGCAATCTCGACGATGTCGGTAAGGTAGTATTCGCCCTTGGCATTGGCGTTGCCGACGGCCTCCAGCAGTTCCAGCGCATGGGCACCGGCGATCGCCATCAGGCCGCTGTTGCAGAAGGTGATGCGGCGCTCCTCCTCGCTGGCATCCTTGTCCTCGCGAATGGCGACCAGCCGGCCGTCCCTTTCGATGAGGCGGCCATAGCCGGCGGGATTGTCGGTGCGGAAGCCGAGCACGACGACCGCAGCCCCTTCCGCCAGCCGGATGCGGGCCATGGTCAGCGCATCGGCATCGATCAAAGGGGTGTCGCCGAACATGACGAGCACGTCGTCATGGCCGCGCTCGATGGCCGGGCGCGCGACCAGCACCGCATGGGCGGTGCCGAGGCGTTCCTTCTGTTCAAAGATTTCGGCCTCCGGCGCAAAGCCCTCGGCGGCGGCGCGCAGCTTTTCGCCGCCATGGCCGACCACCAGCGCCAGATCGCCGGCGCCGGCTCCCTGGGCGGCGCGCGCGACATGGGCCACCAGCGGCAGGCCGGCAATTTTGTGGAGCACTTTGGGCAGGGCGCTTTTCATCCGCGTGCCTTCGCCGGCAGCAAGGATGATCGAAAGACAGGTTCGCTGGCTCATCAAGGATATAACCACATGCTGGGTTGCAAAGGACGAGGCTATGTAGCACCGCCCTCTTGCTGAACCAATGCGGTTAAATTCAGGTATGGGCAGGAATTATCCCAGTCGCCCGAGGACCGGGAACGTCTCCAGCAGCCAGAACGCCACGGTCTGGACGCCGCCGGTGAGGAAGAAGACGCCGGCGATGACGAGCAGCCCTCCGATCACCTTTTCCACCCGGCCGAGATGCACCCGGAAACGGCCGAGAAAGCGCATGAAGGCGCCCGAAAACAGCGCCGCGATCAGGAACGGAATGCCGAGGCCGAGCGAATAGGCCCCCAGAAGCAGAGCCCCCTCGCCCACGGTCTCGCGCCCGCCGGCAAGGGTGAGGATCGGCCCCAGCACCGGGCCGATGCATGGCGTCCAGCCGAAGGCGAAGGCCAGCCCCATGACGTATGCGGCGACTGCGCTGGCCGGCTTGCCCTGGCTCTGGAAGCGCGCCTCGCGCGACAAGAGCGGGATGCGGATCAGGCCGAGGAAGTTCAGGCCCATGATGATGATGAGGATGCCGGCGGCGAAGGCCAGCGGCTCCTGCCAGACCCGGAGCAGGCGGCCGATGGTGGAAGCGCCCGCGCCGAGCGCCACGAACACGGTGGAGAAGCCCAGCACGAAGGCAAGCGACGCCGCCACCAGAGGCGCCCGCGCGCCAGTCTTGGCGGTGGCAGCGGCCTCGCCGCGAAAATCGTCGACCGACACGCCTGCCATGTAGCAGAGATAAGGCGGCACCAGCGGCAGCACGCAGGGCGACAGGAACGACAGTGCCCCTGCCCCGACCGCGCTTACATATCCGATGTCCAGTGCCATGCCTGCTTCCCTGTCCGGTGCCGCGCCTATAGCCCCCAAGGGGCAGGCCCACCAATCACCATTTCGTGGCTGGCCGCCTTGGCCGGCCGGGGACAGTCTACACACGCACGGACAAAGAAGGGTGCGACCCGATTTCGCAGGCCTAGAGCATTTCAGGTTATGCCGGAATAGCCGCTCACCCTTAACCTCTCCCCGCAAGCGGGGAGAGGGAGAACATCGGCGTTGCGGCCATATTCCTTCTCCCCGTTCACGGGAAGAAGGTCCCGACAGGGGGATGAGGGGCGATTCAGCCCGAACCTGAACGACGCTATCCTTCCGGACTTCGTTTCGGCCGATTCCGAATTCAGGATCGATTTGCCTTAAGGCCCTTCGAGAGGGCCGGCTTGCGATTCCAGCGACCTCGCCGCGTCACCCCGCGATAAGGGGGCCAGTCAGCCGTGCCGGAGATCCTTGTGCTTGGGCTGATGCGAGGTTGCCGGGCGATCACCGCGAATTATGTCGCTGACCTCCACATAGGCCATTTCGATGAGGTAGGTGAGCATGTCGCACCGCTCCGCCTCCGCCATGGCGCGCAACTGGCCGAGCATGGACTGAAGATAATCAAGGGTTTCGGTTCGACGCTTGTTGTATGTATGGCGCATCGACATTCATCCTCCCCCAGCGAGCGAGTAAATCCACAGCGCTCGCTTGCCTGCGGATTCATCGAAAATCCTGCCAGGTTGCCGAGAACCATTCTAAGCCAACTCTATTATAAAGTGCAACATTGATTTTCAATCATCTCTAGGTTGCATGAAGCCGAGGCCGCCTGTTCGCGCTGCCTCTTGACCCGGCGCGAAAGCACGGCCATTTGACGGTACCTGAAGATTTTTCGTCGCGGCCGAGAAACACCTCTCCCGCCGCAGACCCAGCATACACGGTAAATATGGACGTCGTCGTCGTCGAATCGCCTGCCAAGGCGAAGACAATCAACAAATACCTGGGGCGCAACTACAAGGTTCTGGCCTCGTTCGGCCATGTCCGCGACCTGCCGGCCAAGGACGGCTCGGTGCGTCCCGACGAGGACTTCGCCATGTCGTGGTCGGTCGACGGCGCTTCCGCCAAGCGCCTCGCCGACATCGCCAACGCCGTGAAGGACGCCGACGGGCTGATCCTCGCAACCGACCCGGATCGCGAGGGCGAAGCCATTTCCTGGCACGTGCTGGAGGTTCTGCGCGCCAAGCGGGCGCTGAAGGACAAGCCGGTCAGCCGCGTCGTCTTCAACGCCATCACCAAGCAATCGGTGCTGGACGCGATGGCCAATCCGCGCCAGATCGACGCACCGCTGGTCGACGCCTATCTGGCGCGCCGCGCGCTCGACTATCTGGTCGGCTTCACGCTCTCGCCGGTCTTGTGGCGCAAGCTGCCGGGCGCCCGCTCGGCAGGCCGCGTGCAGTCGGTGGCGTTGCGCCTCGTCTGCGACCGCGAGGCCGAGATCGAGCGCTTCGTGCGCGAGGAATACTGGAACATCGCCGCCGTCCTCGGCACCCCGCGCAAGGACAGCTTCGAAGCGCGGCTGACCGCCTATGAGGGCAAGAAGCTCCAGAAGCTCGACATCAAGAACAAGGAACAGGCCGACGGCATCAAGGCGATGCTGGAAGGGGCGAGCTTCCGCGCGCTTTCGGTGGAAGCCAAGCCGACCAGGCGCAATCCGGCTCCCCCCTTCACCACCTCGACCTTGCAGCAGGCGGCCTCGTCGCGGCTCGGCTTCTCGGCCAACCGCACCATGCAGGTCGCCCAGCGCCTCTATGAGGGCATGGACATAGGCGGCGAGACGGCCGGCCTCATCACCTATATGCGAACCGACGGCGTGCAGATGGCGCCGGAAGCGATCTCGGCCGCCCGCGCCGCCATCGGCAAGGAATTCGGCGACAAGTACCTGCCGGAGAAGCCGCGCTACTACACCACCAAGGCCAAGAACGCGCAGGAAGCCCACGAGGCGATCCGCCCGACCGACTTCTTCCGCACGCCGGCCTCGGTGCGGCAATATCTGGATGCGGACCAGGCACGTCTCTACGAGCTGGTCTGGAAGCGCGCCATCGCCAGCCAGATGAACGCCGCCGAGATCGAGCGCACCACGGTGGAGATCGAGGCAGTGAACGGGGCAAGGACGGCCGGCCTGCGCGCGGTGGGTTCCGTCATCCGCTTCGACGGCTTCATCGCCGCCTATACGGACCAGAAGGAGGAAGACTCCGAGGACGAGGACAACCGCCGCCTGCCCGAAATCCGCGAGGGCGAGCAGCTTGCGCGCGAAGCCATCCAGGCCACGCAGCACACGACCGAGCCGCCGCCGCGCTATTCGGAAGCCTCGCTGATCAAGAAGCTGGAAGAACTCGGCATCGGCCGTCCCTCGACCTATGCGGCGACGCTGAAGACGCTGGAAGACCGCGAATATGTCGCCATCGACAAGCGCCGGCTGATCCCGCAGGCCAAGGGCCGGCTGGTGACGGCCTTCCTCGAAAGCTTCTTCGAGAAATATGTCGAATACGACTTCACCGCCTCGCTGGAAGAGAAGCTGGACGAGATTTCAGACGGCAAGCTCGCCTGGAAGGATGTGCTGCGTGACTTCTGGAAGGATTTTTCCGCCTCGGTCGACGACATCAAGGAGTTGCGCGTTTCCGACGTGCTCGATGCGCTGAACGAGGAACTGGCACCGCTGGTGTTCCCGGCCCGCGAGGACGGTTCCGATCCGCGTGCCTGCCCCAAATGCGGCAGCGGCCAGTTGTCGCTCAAGCTGGGCAAATACGGCGCCTTCGTCGGCTGCTCGAACTATCCCGAATGCGGCTATACGCGCCAGCTCGGCGAGAACGGCAATGGCGAGGCGGACGCCGGCGGCCTCGAGAACGGCACCAGGGTGCTGGGCAAGGACCCGTATACGGAAGAGGAAATCACCCTGCGCACCGGGCGCTTCGGCCCTTATGTGCAGCGCGGCGACGGCAAGGAGGCCAAGCGCTCCAGCCTGCCGAAGGGCTGGTCGGCGGCGTCCGTCGACCACAAAAAGGCGCTGGCGCTGCTGGCGCTGCCCCGCGATGTCGGCAAGCATCCCGAAACGGGCAAGATGATCTCCGCCGGGCTCGGCCGCTACGGGCCGTTCGTGCTGCATGACGGCACCTATGCCAATGTGGAATCCATCGAGGACGTGTTCTCCATCGGCCTCAACCGCGCCGTGACGGTGCTGGCGGAAAAACAGTCCAAGGGCCGTGGCGCACGGGGCGGCGGCACGCCGGCCGCGCTCAAGGAACTGGGCGATCATCCAGACGGCGGCGGCAAGGTCACGGTGCGCGACGGGCGCTACGGGCCCTATGTCAATTTCGGCAAGGTCAACGCCACCCTGCCCAAGGGCAAGGATCCCCAGTCGGTCACGATGGAAGAGGCGCTGGCCCTGATCGCCGAACGGGAAGCGAAGGGCGGCGGCGCCAAGAAGCCGGCTCGCAAGGCGGCGGCGAAGAAAACCACCACGGCAAAGAAAACCGCTGGCACGAAGAAAACCCCGGCGAAGAAAACCGCCGCAAAGAAGGAATAGGCCCTTGGCGCGCGGGATTCTCCGGACGGCACCACGGCGATCCCCGCGCTGGCGATACGAGGCGCGGGGCGAAAGACCAGTATCGGCCCTCGCGCGACGAAATCCTGCGCTACATCGCCGAAAACCCGGATCGCTCCGGCAAGCGCGAGATCGCCAGAGCCTTTGCGCTGCGCGGCGAGGATCGCGCCTGGCTGAAGGACATCCTGCGCGACCTGCAGGACGAGGGCCTGCTGGAAAAGAAGCGCAAGAGATTGCAGCGCCCCGGCAACCTGCCGACCATCGCCGTTCTCGACATATTCGGCCGTGACGACGATGGCGGGCTGCTGGCCCGTCCGGCCGAACAGGACGACAACGGCACGCCGCCGACCGTGGTCATCCGCGCGCCGCGCGGCGGCCCTGTGCCCGGCATCGGCGACCGTGTGTTGGCCAAGACCTTCGCCACCGGCAATGACGAGGGTCCGGCCTATACGGCTCGCGTGATCAAGATATTCGAGAAGCGCTCGCAGGCGGTGCTCGGCATCTTCCGCACGCTCTCCGACGGCACCTTCCGCATCGAGCCGGTCGAGCGGCGCCAGCCGGAACTGATCGTCGACAAGGAATTCCGCAACGGCGCCAACAATGGCGACCTGGTCGAGGTCGAGCCGTCGCGCACGCCGCGCTACGGCCTGCCCAAGGCCAAGGTGATCGCGGTTCTCGGCTCGCCGCTCAATGAGAAGGCGATCTCCATGATCGCCATCCACGCCCACGACATCCCCCACATCTTCCCGCCCGAGGTGCTGGCCGAGACGCAGGCGCTCAAGCCGGTCACCCTGGAAGGGCGTGAAGACTGGCGCGACCTGCCGCTGATCACCATCGATCCGGCCGACGCCAAGGACCATGACGACGCCGTCTATGCCGAACCGGATACGGACGAGAAGAATCCCGGCGGCATGATCGTCACGGTCGCCATCGCCGACGTCGCTTCCTATGTGCGGCCGGGCACGGCGCTCGACCGCGAGGCGCTGAAACGCGGCAATTCAGTCTATTTCCCCGACCGGGTGGTGCCGATGCTTCCCGAGCGCATCTCCAACGATCTGTGCTCGCTGCGCGAAGGCGAGGACCGGCCGGCCATGGCGGTGCGCATGACGTTTTCGGCCGAGGGCCGCAAGATCCGCCACGCCTTCCACCGGGTGATGATGAAATCGGCGGCGAAGCTCGCCTATCCGCAAGCCCAGGCAGCCATCGACGGCATGCCGGACGAGAAGACCGCGCCGCTGCTCGACACGGTATTGAAGCCGCTGTGGCAAGCCTATGCCGTGCTGAAGCGCGGCCGCGACTCGCGCCAGCCGCTCGAGCTCGACCTGCCGGAACGCAAGATCCTGCTCAAGCAGGACGGCACCGTCGACCGCGTCATCGTGCCGGATCGCCTCGACGCCCACAAGCTGATCGAGGAGTTCATGATCCAGGCCAATGTGGCCGCGGCCGAGACGCTGGAAGGCAGGAAACAGCCGCTGATCTACCGGCTCCATGACGGCCCGACGCTCGCCAAGCAGGAGGCGCTGCGCGAATTCCTGCACAGCATCGGCCTGTCGCTGGCGCGCGGCGCGCAGATGCGGCCCTCGCAATTCAACGGCATATTGGCGCAGGTGCGCGACACCGACAGCGAAGCGCTCGTCAACGAAGTGGTTCTGCGTACCCAGAGCCAGGCCGAGTACGGGCCGGACAACATCGGCCATTTCGGCCTCAACCTGAAACGCTATGCGCATTTCACCTCGCCGATCCGGCGCTATGCCGACCTTACCGTGCACCGCGCGCTGATCGCGGCGCTCGGGCTGGGCGCGGGCGGCCTGACCCGCGACGAGGAGTCGCGGCTGGCCGAAACGGCGGCGCTCATCTCCACCGCCGAGCGTCGTGCCATGGCGGCGGAACGCGAAACCGTGGACCGGCTGATTGCCGCGCATCTGGCGGAACATATCGGCGACAGTTTCCAGGCCCGCATATCCGGTGTGGTGAAGGCGGGACTTTTTGTCCAATTGCCGCAATATGGCGCAGATGGTTTCATCCCGGTGTCATCCTTGGGTGGCGATTACTATATATATGACGAAACGGCACGATCGCTGTTTGGAGAACGAAGCGGGAAAGGCTACCAGCTCGCGGACAGCGTCGAGGTCCGTCTCGTCGAAGTGGCCCCGATGGCCGGTGCCATGCGCTTCGAAATGCTGAGCGAGCCCAAACCCCTGCCCGGTTCCACGCGGTCGTATCACAAGGCGAAAGGCCGCAACCGCGCCTTGAAGAATCGACCAGGCCCGCGTGGCAGGAGACGATGACATGACCACAGGCACCACCGAGCAACACGTATTCGGCGGCGAGCAGCAGGCGCGCCGGCCCGCCCGGCCCCTGGGCGAGGCGATCAAGCGCGGCCTGCTTGGGCGCTGCCCGAACTGTGGCGAGGGCAAGCTGTTCCGTGCCTATGTGAAATCCGTCGATGCCTGCTCCGTCTGCGGCGAGAAACTGAACCATCACCGCGCCGACGATCTGCCCGCCTATCTCGACATCGTGGTGGTGGGCCATATCGTCATCGCCGGCTTCATGGCGGTGGAAATGCGCTATGTGTGGCCGATGTGGCTCCACTTCGCCGTCTGGGTCCCCCTGACCCTCATTCTGGCCCTCATCATGCTCCAGCCGATCAAGGGCGCGGTGATCGGGCTGCAATGGGCGCTCTACATGCACGGTTTCGGCGGCGAACCCGACCATTTCGAACCCCATCCGGAGCTGTAGCTCAAGCATCGCCGGAACCGCCGGTGGCGCAATGCCAAATCCGAAAACGGCCCTTCCGTCATGCGCGGCTTTCGGCTAGGTCGGTTGCCATGCAAGGGATGACCAAAGCAGAAGTCGACAAGGTCGAAGGCGCCGAGATGGAAACGAAGGCGCCGCCGCTGCGCCCCCGCGACGCGGCGACACTTCTTCTGCTCGATCGGCAGGGCGACGAATTCCGGGTCCTTATGGGCCGGCGTCATTCCAGCCACGTGTTCATGCCGGGGAAATTCGTCTTTCCCGGCGGCCGTACCGACCCCAGCGACGGCCGCATCCCGGTGGCCGACGGCCTGCTGCCCGAGGAAGAGGCCAAGCTCACCTTGCGAGCCAGCCGCGCGACGCCGACCCGTGCCCGGGCCATCGCGCTGTCGGCGATCCGCGAGACTTATGAGGAAGCCGGCCTGCTGATCGGCAACAGGGGCGCCTTCGCCACCTCGAGGCCGGATTGGCAGGGCTTTGCCGAAAACGGCGTCATGCCCTCGCTCCGGGGCCTGCGCTTCGTGGCCCGCGCCATTACGCCGCCCGGCCGGGTGCGGCGCTTCGACACCCGCTTCCTGGCCGCGTGGCGCGACGACGTCGCCGTGGAACTGCCGCAGGGCGGGCCGACCAACGAACTGGAGGAACTGGTCTGGCTGCCGCTCGAAGAAGCCCGGCACGCCGATGTGCCGACCATCACGCGCACCATTTTGGGGGAGGTGCAGAAGCGTCTGGCCGACGATCCGGGGCTGCATCCCGGCGGGCCCGTGCCCTTCTATCGCATGCTCAACCACCGCTTCGTGCGCGATCTCCTCTGACCGGACCTACTGCGTTGCCACTCAACCGTTTCCTTCCGTCGACCATCCGCCGGACATTCACGTCATGCCGGACAACCGCACGATGACCGCAGAGGCGGAGGCCCGCGACGACGGGCACGTGCAATGGCTGCCGATGATCGCGGCAATCGCGGCGATCAGCGTCGTCGGCATCGCCATCGGGCTCGGCATGCCGCTGCTTTCCATAATCCTGGAAACCCGGGGCCATTCCGCGTCGATGATCGGCCTCAACACGGCCATCGCCGGCATCGCTTCCATCGTCGCCGCGCCGCTGGCCACGCCGCTCGCCACCCGCTTCGGCGTGGCATTGACGATGCTCGCCATGATCGCGATCGGGGCCCTGGCCTTTGTCGGCTTCTACTTCGCGCCGTTCTTCTGGATGTGGTTTCCGTTGCGCGCCCTGCTGCATCTGTCGCTGACGGTGTTGTTCATCCTTTCGGAGTTCTGGATCAGCACCTCGGCGCCGCCGCATCGGCGGGGCCTGGTTCTGGGCATCTACGCCACCGTGCTGTCGCTCGGGTTCGCGGCCGGCCCCTGGCTGTTCTCCAAGCTTGGAAGCGGCGGCTTTCTGCCATTCGGCACCACCGTTGCCCTGGTCGCGCTCGCGGCCATCCCGATCATCGCCGCGCGCCGCGAAAGCCCGCCGATCCATGTCGACGGAGAAACGAAAACCGGCTTCCTGCGCTACATCTGGCTGGTGCCGACGGCAACCGCGGCGGTTCTGGTGTTCGGCGCGGTGGAGACGGGCGGCTTCGCGCTGTTTCCGGTCTACGGCAACCGCATCGGCTATTCGGAAGCCGACGCCGCCCTGCTGCTCACCATGATCGGCCTCGGCAACGTGCTCATGCAGATTCCGATCGGCATGATCAGCGACAAGGTTTCGGACCGCCGCTACCTGCTGCTGCTGTGCGCCAGCGTCGGCCTCGTCGGCACCGCCTTCATGCCGCTGTTCGCCCAGAACTGGCACCTGATGGCCGGCCTCCTGTTCCTGTGGGGCGGCGTGGTGGCGGCCCTCTACACCGTCGGCCTTGCCCATCTCGGCTCGCAACTGTCCGGCCATGAGCTGGCCTCGGCCAATGCCGCCTTCGTGCTGTGCTACGGCATCGGCATGGTGCTCGGCCCCCAGGCCATCGGCATCGGCATGGACCTGTTCGGCCCGCCCGGTTTCGGCTGGTCGCTGGCCCTGTTCTTCGGCGCCTACATGACGCTCGCCATCGGGCGCATGCTGCTGCGATCACGCAGGTGACGAAGACCTCCACACTGCCGGCTGACGACGCATCGCGGCCATGGCATCCATTTGAACTCGGCCGGCATCTGCAAGATGTGCAGGAACCCTGGTGCATCGTCGGCGGTTGGGCGCTCGACCTGTGGCATGGCCGGCAAACGCGCGATCACGACGATATCGAGTTCTCCATCCTGCGCGGCGACGTGAATATCTTTCGCGACGCCCTCTCTCCCTTGCAGTTCTGCACGGCCGGGAGCGGAATGGTCGAGCACCTGCCGCCACATCAGCAACCACCGCCGCAGATCTTCCAGATATGGTGTCTGGACGCCGTCGAACGCTGCTGGCGCGCCGACATGATGCTCGAGACGGGCGACGCTGAACTATGGGTGTACAGGCGTGACGAGCGCATCCGCCGTCCCCGCCGGGGACGTCGTTGCGACCACGACGGACGGCCTGCACTATCTGAAGCCGGAAGTCGTCCTGTTGTTCAAGGCAAAGCATATGCGGGCGAAGGACGAGGCAGACTTTGCAAGCGCCCTGCCCCGGATGGAGACTTCCGAGCGGATATGGCTGAAGCAATGCCTCGACCTCGTTCATCCCGGCCATCCTTGGGCCGGAGCCCTGTCGTGCTGAATGGAGAAGGCAGCGCCCCCAATGATGGCCGTCGGGGGTTGCGTTCCGGCCGTTTTCCTATATAGACGCCCCCAATCTGCCGGTCCCGATTGGGGGCTGAACGGAGGGCCGTGGGCTTTTTGCAAGCCTTCGACAGGAAGCCTGAAGTGCTTCTGCCTCCCGTGTCTCCGCTCTCGACCGTCTCGTCCATGCTCCTTTCTTCCCCGTTTCCGGGTCAAGAGAAGTTGCAGAGGCTCTAGCCGTCGGGAACCGGGAGAGAAACGAAGAAAGGCAAGACAATGGCTCTTTACGAACATGTGTTTCTTGCCCGGCAGGATTTGTCGCAGCAGCAGGTCGATGAGCTCGTTGAACGTTTCAAGGGCATCATCTCCGAAGGCGGCGGCTCGGTTGGCCGGGTCGAGAACTGGGGACTGAAGTCCCTCACCTACCGGATCAAGAAGAACCGGAAGGCTTACTACACGCTGATGGACCTCACCTGCCCGCCCGCGGCTCTCAACGAGCTGGAGCGCCAGATGGGCCTGTCGGAAGACATCCTGCGCTTCATGACCATCAAGGTCGAGCAGCACGAGGAAGGCGCGTCGGCCATGATGCAGAAGCGCGAGGAGCGCTCCGAGCGTGGCAATTTCGGCGACCGTCCGCGCTTCGGCGACCGTGATCGTGGCGATCGCGGCGGCGACCGCGACCGTGGTGATCGGGGCCCGCGCCGTCCGCGCGAAGGCGAAGGAGAGTAATCGATGGTCGATATCAACCAGATCCCGACCCGGCGTCCGTTCCATCGCCGCCGCAAGACCTGCCCGTTCTCCGGCGCCAACGCCCCGAAGATCGACTACAAGGACGTGCGTCTGCTGCAGCGCTACATTTCCGAGCGCGGCAAGATCGTGCCTTCGCGCATCACCGCCGTCAGCCAGAAGAAGCAGCGTGAGCTCGCCAAGGCGATCAAGCGCGCCCGCTTCCTCGGCCTGCTGCCCTATCTGGTGCGCTAAAAATTTCCGGAGCGGGCGGCTTGCCGTCCGCTCCGCCCAGCCGTGACGGGCACGGTTGAGGCCATATGCAAATCCCGGGTTGGGGCCGCCTCGTCGTCCCCTAACTGCCTCGGACAGGCAGGACAGCGAACAGGGCGCACCGCGCCATCGACCTTTCCTGACTGTCCCTTTCGAATCGGCCCCATGGCCGACTGTTTGTTTTTGCCGCATTTATGCGACGCCAAATGTTTCCATTTGGCTGCAAAATGCTCAAGGGTCTGAAAGGACAAGAACATGGAAGTCATCCTTCTCGAACGCATCGCGCGCCTCGGCCAGATGGGCGACACCGTCAAGGTCAAGGACGGTTTCGCGCGCAATTTCCTCCTGCCGAAGGGCAAGGCCCTGCGCGCCAACGAGGGCAACAAGAAGAAGTTCGAAGCCCAGCGCGCCCAGCTTGAGGCCCGCAACCTGGAGCGCAAGTCCGAAGCCCAGGCGATCGCCGAGAAGCTCGACGGCACCAGCTTCATCGTCGTGCGCTCCGCCGGCGAGACCGGCCAGCTCTACGGTTCGGTGTCGACCCGCGACATCGCCGACTTCCTGGCGGCCGAAGGCTTCAACGTCGCCCGCAACCAGGTCGAGCTGAACCACCCGATCAAGACCATCGGCCTCACCAACATCGCCATCGCGCTGCACCCGGAAGTCGAGGTCACCATCACCCTCAACATCGCCCGTTCGACCGACGAGGCCGAGCGTCAGGCCCGCGGCGAGACGCTGACCACCGCCGAGGCGATCTATGGCGAGGACATCAACGAGAACGCCCGTCCGGACAATTTCTTCGATCCGAACGCCGAGATCGAGGAAGGCGAGGAAGAGGCGTAAGCCTCGGCCTCAGCCTTTTCTGGACCAAGAACCCGGGCCTTGCCCGGGTTTTTTTATGCCAGATGAGAACTTTTCAAACCGGCCGCAATTTTGCAAGATTGCACTCCAGTGCTGTCTTGGACCGTTTCACCGTTCCACGGAAGCGATGAAGCCGTCCAACTCTTTGGCAAAGGACAATCCCGGATTCGCCCTCCCGGCATCCGGAATTGCGCAGGAAGAGGCTGGCGATGAACATTCTGCTGCAACGGATAATCGACAAGGTCGTCCACACCGGGAACCTAACGGTGACCGGTCCGGGCGGCGCGACACGAACCTTTGGCGACGGCACCGGCGACAAGGTGCATATCGTCATCCACACCAGACGGGCCGAACGCGCCATCGCATTGCATCCGTCGCTGGCGATTCCCGAGGCCTTCATGGAACAGGAACTCGACTTCGTCGAAGGCGACGTGCTGAGCTTCCTCTATCTCGTCTATCGCAATGTCGGCATAACCTGGACCGATTCGAACTGGGGCAAGCTGCTCAACACCGCGCGCCTCGCCTTCCGGCCCCTGCAGCAGCTCAACACCCACCGCCGGTCGAAGCGGAATGTCGAGCATCACTACGATCTGTCGGGCGAGCTCTACAAGCTCTTCCTCGACGACGACATGCAGTATTCCTGCGCCTATTTCGAACGGCCGGACATGTCGCTCGACGAGGCGCAACTGGCCAAGAAGCGGCACATCGCCGCCAAGCTGCGCATCAAGCCGGGCCAGACCGTGCTCGACATCGGCTGCGGCTGGGGCGGCCTTGGCCTCTATATCGCCAAGACCTTCGAGGCCGACGTGCTCGGCGTCACCCTCTCCAGCGAGCAGCATCAGGTGGCCACCGAGCGCGCGCAGGCCGAAGGGCTCGACAGTCACGTCCATTTCGAGATCCGCGATTATCGCGACCTGTCGGAGCGCTTCGACCGCATCGTGTCGGTCGGCATGTTCGAGCATGTCGGCATCACCCAGTACCAGACATTCTTCGACAAATGCGCCACGCTCCTGAAGCCGGACGGCGTGATGCTTTTGCACACGATCGGCCGCACCGCGCCGCCGACCACCACCAACGCCTTCATCCGCAAGCATATTTTCCCCGGCGGCTACATACCCGCCCTGTCGGAGATCATGCCGGCCATCGAGAAATCCGGGCTCGCAATCACCGATGTCGAGATCCTGCGGCTGCACTATGCCGAGACGCTCAAGCACTGGCGCGAGCGCTTCCTCGCCAACCGCGACAAGGTCAAGGCGATCTATGACGAGCGCTTCTGCCGCATGTGGGAGTTCTACCTGTCGGGCTCGGAGGCCTCGTTCCGCTGGCAGGACCTGGTGAATTTCCAGATCCAGCTCACCCGCAAGAACGACGCGCTGCCGATCACCCGCGACTACATCTCCAAATGCGAGAAGGCGCTGGAAATGCACGAAAGGGCGCATGGCAGGGAGATCGCGGCCGACAAGCCGGCGCAGAAGAAAGCTGCGCCGTCACGCAACAGGAAGATCACCGGGAAGTCGTAAGGCACCTCCGCACCGTTCGCTTCTTGGCATGGGACGGTGGCCTTTCCGGGCCCGTGAACAGGTCACGGCATGGATTCCCGACACTTTGCGCTCCCTGCGGTCGCTTCAAGGTGGGGAATGACGGATGTGCTTATACTTTTCCGTCATTCCCAGCCTTGCAATGAGCGAAGCGAATGGAGAGTGTCGGGAATCCATGCCGGAGCATGGGCAAATCTCTCGACGGTTCCAGATTGCGCCATCGGCAGATCGGACTTGCCAACCTTCCTGCAGACGGTGAATAAGGCTGCGCCCCGCCAGCAGGAACCGGATATGGCCTATGTGATCTACGCCGCTGCCGCGCTTGCCGAGATTGCCGGCTGCTTCGCCTTCTGGGCCTGGTGGCGGCTCGGCAAATCGGTGCTGTGGCTGGCGCCGGGCATGGTCTCGCTCATCCTGTTCGCCTGGCTTCTGGCGCAGGTGGACAGCGCCGCGGCCGGGCGCACCTATGCGGCCTATGGTGGCATCTATATCGCGGCATCGCTGGGCTGGCTGTGGCTCGCCGAAGGCCTGCGGCCCGACAAGTGGGACATCACGGGCGCGCTCATCTGCCTTGCCGGCGCCTCGCTCATCCTGCTCGGCCCGCGCGGGGCCTGACGGTGCAACTGCCCCCGCCCCTGCGAACGGCCGTCGATGCGCTGCTGGAGCAGACGCCTGTTTCCGCCCTGAAACAGGCCGCACGGACGCTTTCCGGGCGCTACCGGGCGGAAGTGCGCGACGGGCGCCTGCACATGAGCGAAGAGCTTGCGGTGAAGGCCTATCTCGCCACCCGCCTGCCCGCCACCTATGCGGCCGTGCGTGCCAGCCTCGAGGCGCTGGCCGAGACGAGGCCGGACTGGTCGCCCCGAACCCTGCTCGACGTGGGAGCCGGCCCGGGCACCGTCCTGTGGGCGGCGGCCGATGCGTGGCCCGAGCTTGCGGAAGCCACCCTCGTGGAAGCCAGCGAGCCGGCGCGCCGTGCCGGACAGCATCTGGCCGCGCAGCTTTCCCTGCCAAGCCACTGGAAAGACGGCGACGCGACCCGGGACCTTGCCGGCCTTGCGCCGGCCGATCTCGTCACCTGCGCGTATGTGCTGGACGAACTGGAGCCGGCAGCGCTTTCCGCGCTGGTCGATCGACTATGGGCATTGGCCGCCGATACGCTCCTCTTCGTCGAGCCCGGCACGCCGGCCGGCTGGCGGCGCATCCTTGCCTGCCGCGCCCGACTGATCGAAGCCGGCGCGCATGTGATGGCGCCCTGCCCCCATGCCGCGCCCTGCCCGCTCGTCGAGCCGGACTGGTGCCATTTCTCGCGCCGTGTCGCCCGCTCGCGTCTGCATCGTCTCGCCAAGGACGCCGATGTGCCGTGGGAGGACGAGAAATTCGCCTATCTTGCCGTTTCGCGTCACCCGGTTCCCCAGTCCGCCATGCGCGTACTTGCCCCGCCAAGGGCCGGGTCCGGCAAGGTCGAGCTGAAGCTGTGCCGGCCCGATGGCAGCGCCGGCACGCGGCTGTTCACCAAGCGCGACGGCGAGGTTTTCAAGCAAGCGAAACGCGCCGGCTGGGGCGATCCGCTGTCCCAATAGTCGCCGATGTTCTTGATATGTTCGATGGCTGGTGCTAGAGTTCGGCCTTCGTTTTCGAGTCAACCCGGTCCTGCCAGAAATCGACCGCCTGCCGGCATCCTTCTGTGGATGGAGCGCATTGGCTGTGGATCATGGGCGTAGGAGGTAGATTGTCGGAGATGGGGCGACTCAGGCAACCCTTCGTCTGCTAACCACAGGCTCCTGAAATCCGAGGGAATCATGGCAGAGGCAGCACGCAAACTGGCGACGGCGGAAACGCCGCTCTACCGCGAGGCACCGAACAACATCGAGGCCGAGCAGGCGCTGCTGGGCGCCATGCTCGTCAACAACGATTCCTTCTACCGGGTCTCCGACTTCCTCAAGGCCAACCATTTCTACGAGCCCCTGCACCGCAAGATCTTCGAGGTCGCGGCGGAACTCATCCGCATGGGCAAGATGGCCAACCCGGTGACGATGAAGACCTTCCTGCCCGCCGACGAGAAGGTGGGCGACATGACGGTCGTTCAGTACCTTGCCCGGCTGGCGGCGGAGGCGGTCACCGTCATCAATGCCGCCGACTATGGCCGCGCCATCTACGACCTCGCCACGCGCCGGGCGCTGATCACGGTCGGCGAGGACATGGTCAACATCGCCTATGACGCGCCGGTGGACATGTCGCCGGCCGAGCAGATCGAGGACGCCGAGCGGCGGCTGTTCGAGCTGGCCGAGACCGGCCGCTACGACGGCGGCTTCGAGAGCTTCTCCGACGCCATCAAGACCGCCGTCGACATGGCCAACGCCGCCTATATGCGCGACGGCGGCCTTTCCGGCATCGCCACCGGGCTGCGCGACCTCGACAAGCGCATGGGCGGCCTGCAGGCATCGGACCTGATCGTGCTGGCGGGGCGTCCCGGCATGGGCAAGACCTCGCTCGCCACCAACATCGCCTTCAACATCGCCGAGGCCTACCAGCCGGCCCAGCAGGCGGACGGCTCGTTCAAGGCCGCAAACGGCGGCGTGGTCGGCTTCTTCTCGCTCGAAATGTCGTCCGAGCAGCTCGCCACCCGTATCATTTCCGAGCAGACGGAAATCTCCTCCTCCAAGATCCGGCGCGGCGAGATTTCGGAGATGGACTTCGAGAAGCTGGTGGCCTGCTCGCAGACCATGCAGAAGATACCGCTGTTCATCGACCAGACCGGCGGCATCTCCATCGCCCAGCTCGCGGCGCGCGCACGGCGGCTGAAGCGCCAGCGCGGCCTCGACGTCATCGTCATCGACTATATCCAGCTCATGCAGGGCTCTTCCGCCAAGGCCAGCCAGGGCCGCGTGCAGGAGGTGACCGAGATCACCACCGGCCTCAAGGCGCTGGCCAAGGAACTCGGCGTGCCGATCATCGCGCTGTCCCAGCTCTCGCGTCAGGTGGAAAGCCGCGACGACAAGCGCCCGCAGCTTTCGGACCTGCGCGAATCGGGCTCCATCGAGCAGGACGCCGACGTGGTGCTGTTCGTCTATCGCGAGGAATATTACCTCAAGAACAAGGAGCCCAAGCTCGGCACCGAGGACCACATCAAGTGGGAAAACGAGATGAACGAGGCGCGCGGCAAGGCCGAGGTGATCGTCGCCAAGCAGCGCCACGGACCCACGGGCACGGTGCAGCTCGGCTTCCAGGGCGAGTTCACGCGCTTCTTCGACCTGGCCGAGGACAGCCACCTGCCGGAAAGGTTCGAGTAAGGCTTTTGCTTTTCCCGCAAACTACCCCTCTCTGGCCTGCCGGCCATCTCCCCCACAAGCGGGGAGAGACGCTGTCGCCATGGCTTTCGCCAATCTCCATGGCTGCGAAGGAGAGCGGGAGGCTGAAGCTGCCGGTCTCCCCCCTTGTGGGGGAGATGGCCGGCAGGCCAGAGAGGGGTATGCTGGCGCGGCACTTCCGCACCTCCCCATCATCTCCCGCGTGCCGCCATGGCTAAAGCGCCGCGCACCCAGTTCATCTGCCAGAATTGCGGGGCCGTGCATCAGCGCTGGGCCGGCAAATGCAATTCCTGCGGCGAGTGGAACACGCTGATCGAGGAAGGCACGGCCGGCGGCATCGGTGCCGGCCCCGCATCGCTGCGCAGCGTGCGCAAGGGCCGCGCCGTCGCGCTCACCTCGCTGGACGGCGACATCGAGGACGCGCCGCGCATCATCTCCGGCATCGGCGAACTCGACCGCGCCACCGGCGGCGGGTTCGTTCGCGGTTCCGCCCTGCTGGTCGGCGGCGATCCCGGCATCGGCAAGTCCACGCTGCTGACGCAGGCCGCCGCCGCGCTTGCGAGACAGGGCCACCGCATCGTCTACGTCTCGGGCGAAGAGGCGGTGGCGCAGATCAGGCTGCGCGCGCAGCGGCTGGGCGTGGCGCATACGCCCGTCGAACTCGCCGCTGAAACAAATGTCGAGGACATCCTCGCCACCGTCGCCGACGGCAAGCGGCCGGACCTCGTCATCCTCGATTCGATCCAGACATTGTGGACGGACCTTGCCGATTCCGCGCCCGGCACGGTCACGCAGGTGCGCGCCTCGGCCCAGGCGCTGATCCGCTATGCCAAGTCCACGGGCGCGGCCGTGGTCATGGTCGGCCACGTCACCAAGGAAGGCCAGATCGCCGGCCCGCGCGTGGTCGAGCACATGGTCGACGGCGTGCTCTATTTCGAGGGCGAAGGCGGCCACCATTACCGCATACTGCGCACGGTGAAGAACCGTTTCGGGCCGACCGACGAGATCGGCGTGTTCGAGATGTCCGACAAGGGTTTGCGGGAAGTCGCGAACCCCTCCGAACTGTTCCTCGGGGAACGCCACGCCAAGTCGCCGGGTGCTGCCGTGTTCGCCGGCATGGAAGGCACGCGGCCGGTTCTGGTCGAGATACAGGCGCTCGTCGCCCCCTCCCCGCTCGGTACGCCGCGCCGCGCCGTGGTCGGCTGGGACAATGCCCGTCTTTCGATGGTTCTGGCCGTTCTGGAGGCGCATTGCGGCGTCCGCTTTTCGCAGCATGACGTCTATCTCAACGTCGCCGGCGGCTATCGCATTTCGGAGCCGGCGGCCGACCTTGCCGTCGCAGCCGCCCTGGTTTCCTCCCTCACCGGTCTTGCCCTGCCGGCCGATTGCGTCTATTTCGGCGAAATCAGCCTTTCGGGCGCCATCAGGCCGGTTGCGCATGCGCAGCAGCGCCTGAAGGAGGCCGAAAAGCTGGGGTTTGCGAGAGCGGTTCTGCCGCTGGCAGGGTCCAGAGGCGGTGAGGAAGTTTCCGGCGGGATGGGGGCCGGGTCTTTCCGGCCCGCCGAGCTTGCCGACCTTGTGGCACGCATAGCCGGCTCGCGCCGCAGCCGTGCCCCGGACGACGAATGATGCGGCTCATGAAGTGGGGCGAAGACCATGCCGATTACGCTGCTTGACGGAATCCTCGTCGGCTTCACCCTCGTATCCGCGATGCTCGCCATGGTGCGCGGCTTCTCGCGCGAGGTGCTGTCCATCGCCTCCTGGGCTGCCTCGGCGGCAGCGGCCTATTTCTTCTACAAGCCGGTCCTGCCCTATGTGCAGCCCTATATCGAGAACGAAAAGATCGCCATGGCGGCGGCGGCGGCCATCGTGTTCGTCATCGCGCTGATCGTGGTCACGGTCATCACCATGAAGATCGCGGATTTCATCATCGATTCCCGCATCGGCGCGCTCGATCGCACGCTGGGCTTCCTCTACGGCGCGGCCCGCGGCATCCTCGTGGTGGCCGTCGGCTTGCTGTTCTTCAACTGGCTGGCCGGGGATCGGGCACCGGCATGGGTGGCCGACGCCAAGTCGCGGCCGCTGCTGGAATCGGTCGGCGCAAAGCTCGAAAGCCTGCTGCCCGAAGACCCGGAGAACGCCATATTGAAGCGCCTCAACCGCGACGGCCAGGTGCCCGAAGGGGGGGCCGGAGCGCCGCCCGCACCGGAAGCGCCCGTTGCGCCGGAAGCCGGCCAGGACGATGGCGCAGGCGCGCCGCCCGCCGAAGACGCCAACTAACCACGTGATCCGGAAACTGCGACGAACTTCTGCGTTGCCCCGGACCGGCCGAGGTTCTATATACCAGCTTTAGCGGAGCTTGAGCTTATGGCGAATGAACTTGGCGCGCTCGCGGCTGAAGCCGACGATAAGTTGCATGAAGAATGCGGCGTGTTCGGCATTCTCGGCCATGAGGACGCCGCCGCGCTGACCGCGCTCGGCTTGCACGCCCTCCAGCATCGCGGACAGGAAGCGGCGGGCATCGTTTCCTACCACGACCGGCGCTTTCACTCCGAGCGGCATATGGGCCTCGTCGGCGACCATTTCACCGACGCCGCCACGCTGCACCGGCTGCCCGGCAACCGCGCCATCGGCCATGTGCGCTATTCCACCACGGGCGAGACGATCCTGCGCAACGTGCAGCCGCTGTTCGCGGAACTGGAAGTGGGTGGCATCGCCATCGCCCACAACGGCAATTTCACCAACGGCATCACGCTGCGCAAACAGTTGATCGCCTCGGGCGCCATCTTTCAGGCGACTTCCGACACCGAAGTCGTGCTGCACATGATCGCGCGTTCGCGCCACTCCTCCTCCTCCGACCGCTTCGTGGACGCCATCCGGCAGGTCGAAGGCGGCTACGCCATGCTGGCCCTGACGCGCACCAAGCTCATTGCCGCGCGCGATCCGATCGGCATCCGCCCGCTGGTGATGGGCGAACTCGACGGAAAGCCGATCTTCTGCTCGGAGACCTGCGCGCTCGACATCATCGGCGCGAAATATATCCGCGACGTGGAAAACGGCGAAATCGTCATCTGCGAGATCCAGAAGGACGGTTCCATCACCACCCAGGCGATCAAGCCGGAAAAGCCCCAGCCCGAGCGGCTGTGCCTGTTCGAATATGTCTATTTCGCGCGGCCGGATTCGGTGGTCGGCGGCCGCAGCGTCTATGTGGCGCGCAAGAACATGGGCATGAACCTGGCCGGGGAAGCGCCGGTCGAAGCCGACGTGGTGGTGCCGGTTCCGGACGGCGGCACGCCGGCGGCGCTCGGCTTCGCGCAGGCGAGCGGCATTCCTTTCGAATACGGCATCATCCGCAACCATTATGTCGGCCGTACCTTCATCGAGCCGACGCAGCAGATTCGCGCGCTCGGCGTGAAGCTGAAACATTCGGCCAACCGGGCGATGATCGAGGGCAAGCGTGTGGTGCTGGTGGACGATTCCATCGTGCGCGGCACGACCTCGGTCAAGATCGTGCAGATGATCCGCGACGCCGGCGCGACGGAAGTGCATCTGCGCGTGGCAAGCCCGATGATCTACCACCCGGATTTCTACGGCATCGACACGCCGCACGCCGACAAGCTGCTCGCCAACCAGCATAAGGACCTCGACTCCATGTGCCGCTATATCGGCGCGGATTCGCTGGCGTTCATTTCCATCGATGGACTTTACAAGGCGGTCGGCGGCGAGCCTCGCGACCCGCAAGCTCCCGCTTTCACCGATCATTATTTCACGGGCGAGTACCCGACCCGCCTCGTCGATCAGGATGGCGAGAGCAATGTGCATACGCTGTCGCTGCTGGCCAGCAACGGCTGACCGCTTGCGGACATTTCGGGGCGGACATTTCGGGGCAGGCAATTAGAGGACAGGCATGAGCATCGACCTTACCGGCCGGACGGCCGTGGTCACCGGCGCTTCGCGCGGCATCGGCTATTTCATCGCGAGGGACCTGGCCGCGGCGGGGGCGCATGTCGTCGCCGTGGCGCGCACGGTGGGCGGACTCGAGGAACTCGACGACGAGATCAAGGCCGAGAAAGCGCGCACCGGCAAGGGCGAAGCCACGCTGGTGCCGCTCGACCTGGCCGACATGGAGGGCATCGACCGGCTCGGCGGCGCCATCCATGAGCGCTGGGGCAAGCTCGACATACTGGTCGCCAATGCCGGCGTGCTCGGCGTCATCGCCCCGCTCGGCCATGTCGAGGCCAAGGTGTTCGAGAAGGTGATGGCCATCAACGTCACCTCCACATGGCGGCTGATCCGTTCGGTCGATCCGCTGCTGCGCCAGTCGGACGCGGGACGTGCCATCGTGCTGTCCTCGGGTGCGGCGCATTCGGCCCGCGCCTTCTGGGGACCTTACGCCGCGTCCAAGGCCGCCGTGGAGGCCATGGTGCGGTCATGGGCGGACGAGACGCGCAACTATCCGCTGCGCGTCAACGCGGTGGACCCCGGCGCGACCCGCACCGCCATGCGCGCGCTGGCCGTGCCCGGAGAGGACCCGAACACGCTGCCGCACCCTTCCGAGATCGCCGCCCGCATCGTGGGCCTGGCCAGCCCGGACCTGACCCGCACCGGCGAGATCTATCAGGCCAAGCACGATCGCTGGGTGTCCTACCGGATGCCTGAATAGCCCGTTTCCCCACACGAAGTCGTGACTGGCCGACCCTGTGGCGGCCTCATATCGTTTTCCGGCACCAATCCCGTCATCAAGCCGGAGGACACCTTCATGCGTAAATTCCTGATTGTGGCCGCCCTGACGCTCGCCGCCGGCGGCACGGCGCTGGCCCAGGACAATTCGATGAGCTTCTTCGTCACCAGCCAGGGCTCCGGCAAGGGCGCCGACCTGGGCGGCCTCGACGGAGCCGACGCGCATTGCGCCGCGCTCGCCGAAGCGGCCGGCGTCAGCGGCAAGACGTGGCGCGCCTATCTCTCGTCGGCCGACACGGATGCACGCGACCGCATCGGCGCAGGCCCATGGGTCAACGCCAAGGGCGAGAAGATCGCCGACGATGTCGCCTCCCTGCATGGCGACAGCAACAACATCACCAAGCAGACGGCGCTGAACGAGAAGGGCGAGATCATCAACGGTCGCGGCGACAGCCCCAACCGCCATGACATCCTTACCGGCTCCAATCCGGACGGCACCAGGGCCGAGGGCAAGACCTGCGGCGACTGGACGATGAGCGGGGCCGAAGGCGAGGCCATCGTCGGCCACTCCGACCGCATGGGGCTCGACGACTCGGATGCGGCGAAGTCGTGGAACTCCTCGCATGCCTCGCGCGGCGGCTGCAGCCAGGAAGCCTTGCAGGGAACCGGCGGTGACGGCCTGTTCTACTGCTTCGCGGCCAACTGAGCAGAAACCTCACCACGGGGCATGGCGGCCGCAGGCAAGGACTTCAGCCCCGCCCCCACTTTCGAAAGCCGGCGCCAGGGCCGGCTTTTTTCTTTCCCGGCCGCTTTATTCTCTTCGTGGAAACCCGACAAGCGCTGTTGACGGACACGGGCGTTCGGTTAACTTCCGGGCGTAATCGGCGCGAACCTTTGCTGAAACAAGCGGGAGCAAACCGCATGGTCCTGACCCTCGCGCTACTGGCCGCCATAGCCCTTGTCTGGTGCCTGACCGCCATAGTCGAGAAAATCCGGCACGGATTGAGCACGGCGCAAGCGGTGCTGTATGCGCCGTTCAAGCTTGCCTATCGCATCTCGGATGCCCGAATCGGCATCGCGCGGGGTGCGCAGGCGCCCGTCATCTATGTCGTCAGCCATCAGTCGCGCCTCGATCCGGCATTGACGCTCTCGCTGCTGCCGGACGACACCTTGCATATTCTGGACCCGGTTTCGGCGAAATCGGTATGGCTGGAGCCGTGGCGGGAGCTGGCCCGCACCATCGCCTTCAACGCCGAGCATGTCTTCGTCTCGCGCCGGCTGGTGCGGGTGCTGAAAGGACGCGGGCGGCTGGCCGTCTACATTCCCGAAGCGGTCGAACCGGACATCCGCTCCTTCAGGCTCTATCGGGCCGTGATCCGCATTGCCATGCAGGCGGATGCCCGCATCGTGCCGATCTTCATCGGCGGCGCACAGGCCCTGCCCTTCCAGATAGACGGCAAGGCACCGGCGCCGCGCCGCTGGTTCCCGCGATTGTCGGTCTCGGTTCTGGAGCCGATGACGGCTCCGGAACTGGTCGCGCGCAACGGCAGCCCGGCCGCCAGCAACGCCAATGCGCTGTTCGACCGCATGGCCGAGGCGCGCCTCGCCACGACCGAGCCCGACCTCACCCTGTTCCAGGCCGTCCGCGACGCAGCCGAGCTTTTCGGGCCCGGCCGTGTCGTGGTGGAGGACGCCACGGGAAGCCGGCTGAGCTACCGCACCTTGCTTGCCGGTGCGCGCATCCTCGGCACCCGCTTTGCAAAGCTCGCCAAGCCTGGCGAGGCCGTCGGCGTGATGCTGCCCAACACCAGCGGGGCCGTGCTCTCCCTGCTCGGGCTTGCCTCGGCCGGACAGGTGGCGGCGCTGGTCAACTACACATCCGGCCCGGCCAACGTCACCGCAGCCTTGCGCACAGCGGCAATCCACACCGTGATCTCGTCACGCGTCTTCGTGGAGAAGGCAGGGCTTGCAGACGTCGTGCAGGCCGTGGAGGCCGCAGGCGCGAAGCTTCTGTGGCTGGAGGACCTGCAAGCCGGCATCAGCGGGCTGGACAAGGCGGCCGCCGCGCTGTTGTGGCGATACCCCCTGCATCGGCAGAAGGCAGAAAAGCCGGCCGTCATCCTGTTCACCTCGGGTTCGGAGGGGGCACCGAAGGCGGCGGTGCTGTCGCATCGCAACCTGATCGCCAACGCCATGCAGGCCGAGGCGCGCGTCACCATCACCACCAGCGACATCGCGCTCAACGTGCTGCCGATGTTCCACTCCTTCGGCCTCACCGCCGGCACCATCCTGCCGCTGGTCACCGGCATGCGGCTGTTCCTCTACCCGTCGCCCCTGCACTACAAGCTCATTCCCGAAGTCGCCCGACGCCTCAAGCCGACGGTGATGTTCGGCACCGACACCTTCCTGGCGCAATATGCCCGCACCGCCTCCGACGGCGATTTTTCCAGCCTGCGCTTCGTTGTTGCGGGCGCCGAAGCAGTGAAGCCGGAAACGCGCCGGGTCTGGCGCGAGCGCTTCCACACCGCCATCATCGAGGGCTACGGGCTTACCGAGGCGGCGCCGGTGGCGGCGGTCAACACCGCCATCCATAACCGCGAGGGCACCGTGGGCCGGCTGCTGCCCGGCATGCGCATGCGCATCGAGCCTGTCGAGGGCGTCGCCGAGGGCGGGCGGCTGTTTCTCTCCGGCCCCAATGTCATGCTGGGCTACATGACGGCCGAGCGGCCCGGCGAGCTTCAGCCGCTGGCCGATGGCTGGCAGGACACGGGCGACATCGTGAAGGTCGACCGCGAGGGCTTCATCACCATCACCGGACGCGCGGCCCGCTTCGCCAAGATCGCCGGCGAGATGGTTTCGCTGGGCGCGATCGAGATGCTGGTGCAATCGCTGTGGCCGGAGGAGCGGCATGCCGTCGTCGCCGTTCCCGACCGCCGGCGCGGCGAACGCATCGTGCTCGTCACCACGGCGACGCAGGCCGATGCGACAAGCCTGCGCAGGCTTGGCAAGCAGGCCGGCATAGCCGAGCTTGCGGTGCCGGGCGATATCGTCAAGGTCGCGGAAATCCCGGTGCTCGGCTCCGGCAAGACCGACTATGTGGCGACCCGCGATCTCGCCGTCGAGCGCCTGAACGCCGGCAGCGCTGCCTGATCAGTCCCCGGGCCTTGCGTCCACATCCGGCGGCAGTTGGGCCTCGCCCTCGCGCTTGGCGCGGCGCGAATAGGCCAGCACGGAGAGCGGCAGGAAGATCAGATAGGCCACGACCGAAGCGGTAAGCGTGTACCAGGGGTAGCTCACCAGCAGCAGGAAGAAGAGCACGATGGCCAGGATGACCAGCAGCATGCGGTCGCCCGGTATCTTGAGGCTCTTGCCCGAATAGACCGGCAGGCGGCTGACCAGCAGGAAGGCCACCACCACGGTGAAGCCGGTGGCGAGGAAGGCGCCGTAGCGCGTCGGCTCGACGCCGATGAAGGACAGATAAAGCGGCAGCATCACCACCGCCGCCCCGGCCGGGGCCGGCACGCCGACGAAATACTCGGCCTGCCATGCCGGCCTGTCGTGGACTTCCTCGAGCACGTTGAAACGGGCCAGCCGCATGCCGCAGGCAATGGTAAACAAAAGCGCCGCGATCCAGCCGGGAGACCCGGCCCGGTCGAGCAGGAAAGCATAGAGCACGAGGGCGGGCGCGACACCGAAATTGACGATATCGGCGATGGAATCCATCTGGGCGCCGAATTTGGAGGTCGCCTTGAGCAGGCGCGCCACGCGTCCGTCGAGCCCGTCGAGGAAGGCGGCGATCAACACCATCACCACCGCCGTCTCGAAACGCCCCTCGAAGGCGAAGCGGATGCCCGACAGGCCGGCGCAGATGGCCAGCACCGTCAGCAGGTTCGGGAAAACCATGCGCAGCGGGATTTCGCGAATGCGAGGCCCCCCGGAACCGTGCGCCTCGAACTTCTTGAAGGACGGGTTCATCGGGCCGGACTTCTAGGAGACGCGGACCACGGGCGCGCTCGCCCGTCCGCCGAACTCTGCCAGCACCGTCTCGCCGCCCACCGCCGTCTGGCCGATCGCCACACGCGGCACCGCGCCTTCCGGCAGGTAGACATCGACGCGCGAGCCGAAGCGGATCAGGCCGAAGCGCTCGCCGGCGGCGATATCGGAGCCGGTCTCGGCCCAGCACAGGATGCGGCGGGCCACCAGTCCGGCGATCTGCACCGCCGCGATGGTGCCGTGCGGGCTGTCGATGACCACGCCGTTGCGCTCGTTCTCGCTGCTCGCCTTGTCCAGTTCGGCATTGAGGAACTGGCCCGGGCGATGCTCGATACGGGTGATGCGGCCACGCACCGGAGAGCGGTTCACGTGGCAGGAAAAGACGTTCATGAACACCGAGATGCGGGTCATCTCGGCGCCGCCGAAGCCCAGTTCCTGCGGCGGCACGGCCGGACCCACGGCGGTGACCACGCCATCGGCGGGGCTGATCACCAGGCTGTCGTCAACCGGCGTGACGCGTTCGGGATCGCGGAAGAAATAGATGCACCAGGCGGTGAGGATCGCGCCCACCCACAGCAGGAAGCTGGAGAAGTAGCCGACCGCCAGCGTCACCACCGCGAAGATGGCGATGAAGGGATAGCCCTCGCGATGGATCGGCACGAACGCCTTCCTGATCGTGTCGATGAGTTGCATCGTTGCTGGACGGGCTCCGTTTTCAGTGGGTGCCTCTCTAGCGGAAACCCACCCGAGCCGCAATGCAACAATGCGTCAGCGTCCCGGATGAGCCGACGCGGAACGCACCGTCAAATGACCTCCGGCGTGCGCTGCCGCACGACAACGCCCATCTCGTCCGTCTCGCGGGCGATGCGCAGCCGCTCCTCGGCCTCGGTCGCCTCGCGCTGGCGATCCCACATCGAGGCATAGAGGCCACCCCTGCGCAACAGGGCCGAATGCGTGCCGCGCTCCTCGATCCGGCCGTCCTTCAGCACGATGATCTCGTCGGCGGTGATGACGGTGGAAAGCCGGTGGGCGATGACGATGGTGGTACGGTCGCGGCTGACCAGATCGAGCGCCGACTGGATTTCCTGCTCGGTATGGCTGTCGAGCGCCGAGGTCGCCTCGTCGAGAATGAGGATCGGCGGGGCCTTCAGGATGGTGCGGGCAATCGCCACGCGCTGCTTCTCGCCGCCGGAGAGCTTCAGGCCGCGCTCGCCGACCATGGTCTTGTAGCCGTCCGGCAGACCCTCGATGAAGGGGCCGATCTGGGCCAACTCGGCGGCGCGGCGCACTTCCTCCTCGGAAGCATCGATGCGGCCATA
The DNA here is from genome assembly GCF_052978165.1 of Aquamicrobium terrae. Taxonomy (NCBI): domain Bacteria; kingdom Pseudomonadati; phylum Pseudomonadota; class Alphaproteobacteria; order Hyphomicrobiales; family Phyllobacteriaceae; genus Aquamicrobium; species Aquamicrobium terrae. Next base: position 3,201,405 of record NZ_JBRKLZ010000001.1, on the reverse strand, counting down.
GCGAATGTTGTAGGCGATGGTGTCGTTGAACAGAACCGTGTCCTGCGGCACCATGCCGATGGCCGCGCGCAGGCTTTCCTGAGAGACGTCGCGCACATCCTGCCCGTCGATCAGGATCGCGCCGGACTGCACGTCATAGAAGCGGAACAGCAGGCGCGAGATGGTGGACTTGCCGGCGCCGGAAGGGCCGACGATGGCCACCGTCTTGCCGGCCGGCACCTCGAAGCTGACCCCTTTCAGGATCTGGCGGTTCGGCTCGTAGGAAAACTGGACGTCGCGGAACTCGACCTTGCCGGACCCCACCGCCAGCGGCACGGCATCCGGCCGGTCGACCACTTCCGCCTGCACATCCAGCAGGTCGAACATCTGCTCGATATCGGTCAGCCCCTGCCTTATCTCGCGGTAGATGAAGCCGATGAAGTTGAGCGGCACGGAAAGCTGCATCAGCATGGCGTTGACGAAGACGAAATCGCCCACCGTCTGGGTACCGGCCTGCACCTCCAGCGCCGACATGGCCATGACCACCGTCATGCCGATGCCGAAGATCACGCCCTGGCCGAAGTTCAGCCAGCCGAGCGAGGTCCAGATGCGGGTGGCGGCGGCTTCGTAGCGCGCCATCGAGCGGTCGAAGCGCTCGGCCTCCATCCTCTCATTGCCGAAATATTTCACCGTCTCGAAGTTGAGCAGCGAATCGATCGCCTTGGTGTTGGCGTCGGTGTCGCTGTCGTTCATGTCGCGGCGGATGTCGATGCGCCAGTCGCTCGCCTTTACCGTGAACCAGGTGTAGAGCCACACGGTGATCGCCACCACGGCCACATATTTCCAGCCATAGGCGACCGCGAAGATGATCGCCGTCAGGGCGAACTCCAGCACGGTCGGCACACTGTTCAGCACCGTGAAGCGCACGATGGTCTCGATGCCCTTGGTGCCACGCTCGATGATGCGCGACAGGCCGCCGGTGCGCCGCTCCAGATGGAAGCGCAGCGACAGGCGGTGCATGTGCACGAAGGTGCGATAGGCGAGCTGGCGCACGGCGTACTGGCCGACGCGGGCGAACAGCGCGTCGCGCAACTGGTTGAAGCCGACCTGAATGACGCGGATGACGTTATAGGCGACCACCAGCATGACGGGCGCGGCAAGAACCGCCGGCAATGGCGGCGGGGTATGCGCATCGCCGGCCAGCGCATCGGTCGCCCATTTGAAGAAATAGGGAACGGCAATCAGCGTCAGCTTGGCCGCGACCAGAAGCACCGTCGCCCAAACGACGCGGGCCTTGAGATCGGCGCGGTCCGACGGCCACATATAGGGCCACAGGTTGACCAGCGTGTTGAAGGTGGAGCCGGAATCGGCAGAAACGGTTTTTTCAGTCACAAATTCAATGCCTTGTAAAAGACGGCTGCAATGCTTCGCAAGGAGTCTCGGTTCAGCAATCGGTACAGGAGGAGGCGAAACAGGCCAGTTCCGCCGCCACTGCCTTGAGCGCGGGACGGTCTATGGCGTATCGGGAGCGCTGGCCATCGGCCTCGAAACGCACGAGCCCGGCCGAGACCAGTATCTTGAGATGCTGGGAAACCGTCGATTGCGCCAGGTCGAGGCGTCCCACCACATCGCCGCAGCAGCAGGAGTTCGCCCCGGCAAGATGGCGCAGGATCTCGATGCGAGCCGGATGCGAAAGCGCGGCCAGACGCGCGGCAAGCTCGGCGTCGGCCAGCCTTTCGCGGTTGTCCTTGCAGTGCGGGGAAGATTTCATCGTATATCGACGATAAACGATGACAACGGTTCACGCAACCGCCCAAGGAAAGAAAGCGATGCCATGACACCGCTTTCGTGGAAGGCCTGGCCTAGATGTCGGGCTATTGCGGCGGCACGGTGATGCGGTCGCCCATCGCACCGAAATCGGCCTCTTCGCCCTGCTCCGACTTTTCAGGCACCTTGAACACCTGTCCCGGCCAGATGCGGTCCGGATCGCTGATCTGCTCCTGATTGGCCAGGTAGATGGTCGAATAGCGCACGCCCTGGCCATAGACACGGCGGGAGATGTGCCACAGCGTATCGCCACGGCGGATGATGACGGAGCCGTCCGCATGTTCGAGCTTGGGCGCCACGGTGGTGGCCGGCTGACCCGGCTCCGCCTCCGTACCGCCCGCGGCGGGCGAACCGGAAGGCGCGACCGCCGCGACCGTTTCGCCCGGCTCGCGCTGGAAGGGCACCGTCGCGCGCGCCACGACCTTGTCGCCATCCGCCACATCGAGGCCATCGACGCGGATGGTGTATTCGCCGACCGGGAGATCGCGACTGGCCTCGACGAGGAAATGGCCGTCCGGCGAAGTCAGGGCTTCGCCAAGCAGGATTTCATTGGCATAGGCGCGCACCTTGCGGCCGGCATCGGCCCGGCCGGCGACGAACACCTTGCCGCCATCGATCTCGACAGCCTCGACCACGACAGCCGGGCCGCCGGCAATATCCGCAGCCGGCGCCTTCTCATCCGCTGTCGGGGTTTCGGCGGCAGATTCGCCCGATTGCGGCGCGGCCGTGTTCGCAGCGCCCTCTGCGGCCGGCGGCGTAAGGGGCTTCGGCACGGTCAGCAATTGCGCGGCCTTGCCCGGCTCCTCGACCATGGCCAGCACCTGCCCGTCCGGCTTCTCGGGAACCGACACGACAGCGGTCTGCGTGGACATGGCCACATTGCTGTCCGGCTCGGTGGCGCGCAGCACGATCTGATGGTCGCCGGCGTCCAGCGGGTCGTCGAGCACGATGGCGAAGGCGCCATCCGCCCCGGCGACAGCCTTGCCGAGCACTGTCGACCCGTCGACAAGCTCGATCGTCGAGCCGGGAGCGGCCTTGCCGGCCACGACCGTGGAGCCGTCGCCCTCAACGCGCAGCAGGTCGAAGGTCGGAACCGTCACGCCCTCGGGCGCGGGCTGCGTGGCGGATGCCTCGTCGGTGCCTGCGCCGGAAGACGTCTGCGCGCCCGTATCGGCCTGGGCGGGTTCGTTGCCGGCGGCCGGTTCCGCCTGTGAACCGGCAGCGGGCGCCGACGTCTCGCCACCTGCCGGAGCAATTGCGGCCTGCGGCTGGGTGACCTCGGCGGGCGCCCGGCCAAGATAGGGATCGAGGGCACCTGAAAGATAGCCGACGAAACCCGCGACGACGACAGCCGCAGCGGCAAACAGAAATGCCTTCAACCCGTTGCTCTTCATTGCCCTGCCTGCCCCTCACTGCCCCAGCGTGACGAATTTCCGCGAAAATGTCATCACGCATTATCTCATTGTTGGAACATGATCTTTTCCGGACAGCGGATTCCGTTTCCGAGCACCATGTTCCCGCGCGATCTATCCTGTTTTATGGCAACGGACAAGAAAAACACCGGAGCAGGCTTGACCACCGCCGCAACCGCTAGCACCAATCCGATATGAACACGATTCGATCCGTCTGCGTCTATTGCGGTTCTTCCCCGGGCCACGACAAGACCTATGTCGAGGCCGGGCGCACGCTCGGCCGCGCGCTTGCCCATTCGGGCCTGCGGCTCGTCTATGGCGGCGGCACGAAAGGCATCATGGGAGCCGTTTCCGAAGGCGCCATGCGCGCCGGCGGCAAGGTGCTCGGCATCATCCCGCGCTTCCTGATGAACAAGGAAGCGACCGAAAGCGGGCTGGACCGGCTGGACGAGGTCGTCATCACCGACAACATGCATGAGCGCAAGCAGCGCATGTTCGAGGAATCCGACGCCTTCGTCGCCCTGCCCGGCGGCATCGGCACGGTGGAGGAAATCGTCGAGATGATGACCTGGGCGCAGCTCGGCCATCACCGCAAGCCGATGGTGTTCGCCAATATCGGCGGTTTCTGGAATCCGATGCTGACCCTGCTGGACCACATGCGGGGCGAGGGTTTCATCCATACGGCCCACCAGGTGCAGCCGCTGGTGGTGGACGAGGTGGGGTCGATCGTGCCCGCCATCCTGTCCGCCGCCTCGGCGACGGGCACGCCAACGGAGGGCGTTCCCTCCATCATCGAGAAGATGTAGGGCTCTAAAACGCTTCAAGCTGTTGCTTTAAGCGTGTCGCTATCCCGAAACCGGTTCCCACTTTCGGGCGACATGCCTTATTTTCCGCGCAGGGTCGACCAGGTGTAGATCGCCAGCGCGGTCCAGATGAGCCCGAAGGCCACGAGTTGAGCCGTCCCGAAAGGCTCGTTGAACACGAACACGGCAATCAGGAACACCATGGTCGGCGCGATGTATTGCATCAGGCCGAGCGTGGAGAGCCGCAACGCCTTGGCGCCGAAGGCGAACATAAGCAGCGGCACCGCCGTGACCGGCCCGCAGCCGAGCAGCACCGCCGTGTCGAACCCGGTGCCGGACACCAGATGGTCCGTGCCGTTGGCGATCAGCCAGACGATGTAGGCACCCGCCGGGACAGCCAGGATCATGACTTCCAGCAGGAAGCCCTGGCTCGGGCCGATGGGCAGGGTCTTGCGGAAGAAGCCGTAGGCGGCGAAGGTGATGGCCAGAGCCAGCGACACCCAAGGCAGCGTGCCGTTCTCATAGGTCAGAATGGCGACGGCTATGGCCGCCAGGGCTACCGCCGCGGTCTGGACACGGTTCAGCCGCTCACCCAGCAGCAGGGCGCCGATCATGACGTTGACCAGCGGGTTGATGTAATAGCCGAGCGCCGTCTCGATGGTGCGGTCGACGGCGATCGCCCACACATACAGGCTCCAGTTCATGGTGATGATGCAGGCCGTCAGCCCGGCCATCGCCAGCATGCGCGGCGAACGCAGCGCCGCCTTGAAATCCGCCGTGCGCCCCAGCCAGACCAGCACTATGGCGGCAAGCGGCACCGACCACAGGATACGATTGGCGATCACTTCCATCAGCGGCAGGTGGGCGACCAGCTTCATGTAGAGCGGCAGTATGCCCCACAGCAGATAGGCGCCGAATCCCAACGCGAAACCCCGCCGAACCGCAGCCTCGGTTTCTCCCGGCTTGTCGATCACACCTGTCGTCATCTCGCCCATATGGACCGGCCCGACGCGGAGAACCATTTCAAACTTCTCATGGTTCAATCGTCTTTCGTTGATGGATCAACCGCAACGGGTGCCGGTGAGGGCCGGGCGTCACCTATTCGGCAGCGACCTGTCCCGCCAGCTCGCGGTTCTTCATCAGCTTGAAGACGATGGAATCCATCAGCGCCTGGAACGATGCGTCGATGACGTTGTCGGAGACGCCGACCGTCCACCAGCGGGCGCCGCTGGCGTCCTGCGATTCGATCAGCACGCGGGTGATGGCCTCGGTGCCGCCGTTCAGGATACGCACCTTGTAATCGACCAGCTCCAGATCCTCGATCTCGCTCTGGTAGCGGCCGAGATCCTTGCGCAGCGCGATGTCGAGCGCGTTGACCGGTCCATGGCCCTCGGCCACCGACATGCGCGTCTCGCCTTCCACCACCACCTTGACGATGGCTTCCGAGACGGTCTTGATCTGGCCATTGGCGTCAAAGCGGCGCTCGACCATGCAGCGGAAGCTTTCGACGCTGAAGAAATCCGGCACGGTGCCCAGCGTGCGGCGGGCCAGAAGCTCGAAGCTGGCGTCCGCCCCTTCATAGGCATAGCCTTCGGCCTCGCGCTCCTTGACCATGGCAACGAGCGTGTCCAGTCGCGGATCGTCGCGCGAGACCTCGATGCCGCGCCGCTTCAGTTCGACAAGGAAGTTGGCCTTGCCGCCCTGGTCCGAAACCATGACCTTGCGGCGGTTGCCGACGCTTTCGGGCTCGACATGCTCGTAGGTGCTGGGCTCCTTGGCCAGCGCCGAGGCATGGATGCCGGCCTTGGTGGCGAAAGCGGACGCGCCGACATAGGGCGCCTGCGCATTGGGCGCGCGGTTCAGCAACTCGTCGAAGCCGCGCGACAGGTGCGCGATGGTGGCCAGCCGCTCCGGCGCGATGCCCGTCTCGAAGCGATCCGCATAGGTCTTCTTCAGGGCAAGCGTCGGGATCAGGGTGACGAGGTTGGCGTTGCCGCAGCGCTCGCCGATGCCGTTCAGCGTGCCCTGGATCTGGCGGGCGCCCGCCTCCACCGCCGCCAGCGAGTTGGCCACGGCCTGCCCTGTGTCGTCATGGGCGTGGATGCCGAGATGGCTGCCGGGAATGCCGGCCGCGATCGCCTTGCGCACGATCTCGCGAATCTCGGCCGGCTGGGTGCCGCCATTGGTGTCGCACAGCACCACCCAGCGCGCGCCGGCCTCATAGGCGGTGCGGGCGCAGGCCAGCGTGTAGTCCGCATTGGCCTTGAAACCGTCGAAGAAATGCTCGCAATCGACCATCGCCTCCTTGCCGGCGGCGATGGCCGCCTCGACGGACGCGCGGATGGCATCGAGGTTTTCTTCGTCGGTGCAGCCCAGCGCCACACGCACCTGATATTGCGAGCTTTTGGCGACATAGCACACGACATCCGAGCGCGACTGAAGAAGCAGCGCCAGGCCGGGATCGTTCGAGGCCGAGACGCCAACGCGCTTGGTCATGCCGAAGGCGGCGAAGCGCGAGCGCTGGGTGCGCTTCTCGGAAAAGAACGCCGTGTCGGTGGGGTTGGCGCCCGGATAGCCGCCTTCCACATAATCGACGCCGAACTCGTCCAGCATGCGGGCAATGGCGATCTTGTCCTCGACCGAGAAATCGATGCCGGGCGTCTGCTGGCCATCCCGCAGCGTCGTGTCGTAGAGATAGATGCGCTCTTTCATTGCCTTGTCCATTGCCTGCTTCCGGCCCTGAAGAACCGGAAGTTGGTAAGAAATTCCGGTGTCAGGCCTTGCCTGCATACTGGTCGGTGGCGCGGATCAGCCGGTCGAGGATACCGGGTTCGGAATAGGCGTGCCCCGCCCCCTCGATCAGGTGGAACTCGGCCTTCGGCCATGCCTTGTGCAGCGCCCAGGCATAGTGCGCCGGGCACGGCATGTCGTAGCGGCCATGGACGATGGTGCCGGGAATGTCCTTCAGCCGGCCGGCATCGCGCAGCAACTGGCCTTCCTCCAGCCAGCCGGCATGGACGAAGTAATGGTTCTCGATGCGGGCGAAGGCGATCGCATAGTCGTCCGCGCCGAACGGATCGCTGGTTTCGGGCTCGGGAAGCAGCGTGATCGTCTCGCCTTCCCAGATGCTCCACGCCCTGGCGGCCTCGATCCGGGCCTTGCGGTCATCGCCCACCAGCCGCTTGCGGTAGGCGGCGATCATGTCGCCGCGCTCCTCTGGCGGGATGGGAGCCACGAAGCGCTCCCACTTGTCGGGGAACATCTGCGAGACGCCGAACTGGTAGTACCATTCCAACTCGGCACGGGTGAGCGTGTAGATGCCGCGCACCACCAGTTCGCTGACCCGCTCGGGATGCGTCTCGGCATAGGCAAGCGCCAGCGTCGAGCCCCACGAACCGCCGAACACCAGCCACTTTTCGAAGCCGCACATTTCGCGCAGGCGCTCGATGTCGGCGACCAGATGCCATGTGTTGTTGGCCTCCAGAGACGCGTTCGGCGTGGATTTGCCGCAGCCGCGCTGGTCGAACAGGATGACGTCGTAAAGCGCCGGATCGAACAGGCGCCGGTGCCTGGGCGAGATGGTGCCGCCCGGCCCGCCATGCAGGAACACGGCCGGCTTGGCGCCCTTCGTGCCGACCCGCTCCCAATAGATCGTGTGGCCGTCGCCGACATCGAGCATGCCGCTCTCGAACGGTTCGATCTCCGGGTACAGGCCGCGCTGTTCGGCATTCATTGTGTGCGGCCCTCCGGTGGCCAGGTGTCGGTATCGTGGTCGGGGTGCTGGTAGGAAACGAGTTGCGACAGAAAGGCCACCGCTTCCTCGTCCCCCATGGTGTCCTTGCCCGGAAGGGTGTGGATGGCGTCGACATAGGGCAGCTTGCCCTCGATGCCCCACTGGAAGACGGGAGCGATTTCGGCCGGGCTGTCGAAGGCGCCGATGGCAAGGGCGACGCCGTCCGGAGCCTCATAGGTGAGCGGCGTGCCGCATTCGGCGCAGAAACCGCGCTGGACCAGGTTGGAGGACTGGAAGGTCTGGCGCTCACCACGCGTCCATTCGAGCTTTGCATCGCGCACCGACACAAGCGGCGCATAGAAGGCGCCGAACGCCTTCTGGCACATGCGGCAATGGCACACCGAGGCATGCCCCAGAGCGCCCTCGACACGGAACCGCACCGCACCGCACTGGCAGCCGCCGGAATAGACCGGCCTGTTGTCGAGGCTCATGGCGCTTCACTCCGGCTGATGACAGACGGCTTCGATATTGTTGCCGTCCGGATCGAGAACGAAGGCACCGTAGTAGTTCGGGTGGTAGTGGGGCCGCAGGCCCGGTGCGCCATTGTCCTTGCCGCCCGCGGCCATCGCCGCCTCGTAGAAGGCATCGACCTCGGCACGCTTGTCGGCGGTGAAGGCATAGTGGCGGCCGGGGCCAGCCTCCTTCACCTCGTGCAGCCAGAACTGCGGGCGGTCATAGCCATAACCGCCGACCTTCACCCCGCCGGTGTGTTCCTCCGGCACCATCATCACCAGCGTGGCGCCCAGCGGCGCCAGCGCCGCATCGTAGAACTTTCGTGACGCCTCGAAATCGGTCACTTCTATTCCGGTATGGTCGATCATCGCTTCACCTCCCATGTCGTGATGCGTTCGCCACTGGCGGGGTCCTTGCCGTCCTTCAATTGCACGCCCCTGGCCAGCAATTCGTCGCGAATGCGGTCGGCCTCGCCCCAGTTTTTATCCCGGATGAAGGCAAGGCGAGCGGCAATCGCTTCATCCACTGCCGCCTTGTCCACTTCGGCGCTGACGTCGAAGCCGAGGAATTCGAGCGCACCACGCAGCGAGGCGGCAGCCGCCTTGTCGCCCTCCAGCGCCTCGCCGGCGAGCTGCGTCAGCACCTGAAAGGCGGAATAGGTCGAAAGATCGTCGCACAGTTCCGCGATCACCTCGTCCGGCACAGCGGCGGAGCCTTCGGCGAGGTCGGCGGCACGCTTCCACTTGCGCAGCGTGTTCTCCGCTTCCTCCAGCTTGCGCACGGCGAAATCGATGGGCTCGCGGTAATGCGTCATCAGCATGGCCAGCCGCAGCACCTCGCCCGACCATTCGCGACCGCCGAAATTCTCCGTCTCCAGCAGCTCGTGGATGGTGAAGAAGTTGCCGAGGCTTTTCGACATCTTCTGGCCTTCCACCTGCAGGAAGCCGTTGTGCAGCCAGTAATTGGCCATCACCGAGGTGCCATGGGCGCAACGCGACTGGGCGATCTCGTTCTCGTGATGCGGGAAGATGAGGTCGAGCCCGCCGCCATGGATATCGAAGACCTCACCCAGATAGGCCGCCGACATGGCCGAGCACTCGATGTGCCAGCCCGGCCGGCCCTTTGGCTTCCCCGTCCAGCCTGCGGTTGTCCACGCCTCTTGGCCCCAAGGGCTGTCCCAGCCTGGCTCCTCCGGCGAGGATAGCTTCCACAGCACGAAATCCTGCGGGTTCTTCTTGTGCGTGTCGACGGCGACACGGGCGCCGGCCTGCTGCTCGTCCAGCGGGCGCTTGGAGAGCTGCCCATAGTCCGGCATCGAGGCGGTGTCGAACAGGACTTCCCCTGCCGCTTCATAGGCATGGCCGCGTTCGATGAGAGATTGAATCAACGAAACCATATCCGTCTTGCCATCCGGCCGCGCGAGCACGAACTCCGTCGCGCGCGGCTCGAAGGTCGGCGGCAGGCAGCCCAGCGCCTTCACATCCTTGTGGAACTGGTCTGCGGTCTTTTCCGTCACCCGGCGGATAGCGTCGTTGAGCGTGAGCTTGTCGGCGGCGATATCATCGCCGAAATCGCGCAGGGCGCGCGCGTTGATCTTGTCGTCGACGTCGGTGATGTTGCGCACATAGGTGACGTGGTCCGCGCCATAGAGATGGCGCAGCAGCCGGTAGAGCACGTCGAAGACGATGACCGGGCGCGCATTGCCGATATGGGCGAAGTCGTAGACGGTCGGCCCGCACACATACATGCGCACGTTCGACGCATCGATGGGGGAGAAATCCTCCTTCGCGCGGGTGAGCGTGTTGGTGAGGCGCAGGCCCTTGGTTTCCCTGGTCATTCATCCCCTTCCCGGCATTGCCGGTTCAAACAGATACAGTTGCCCTTCAGCCTGCTGGCCGGGTCGTTTGTCCGATCTGGAAGGAAGATGGGCGAAAACGTCCGGGCCAGCGCGAGGCTAGCCGATAATCGAAATGCCACAAATGGCGAAGGACATCTTCATGGCCGGCTTTATCGCCTTCGCCGCTGTTGCCGTCAAGCCGCTATCGCGGCGGAAAAGATCGCCTTGGCGGCCACGGCCTCACAAAAAGAAAGATTTTATTAAACATGTATGTAGAGCGTGAAGGATATCAAAAATACTCCACCTTCGCGTCACGATTTCGACGGAATCGAATACCACTTACTGGGGTAATAAGTTGATCTGGACTCTGGGGAAGAACAATGACCAGAAAGAAACAGGAAAAGCGACCTGAAAAGCCAGTATTGGCCAACCAGTATCGCGCCATCGGGCCGGCGGCAGTGGCTGCTGCACTCATGCACATGACCAAGAAGAAGAAGCCGGTCCAGAAATTCATCTCGCCTCGCCCGGCATAAGCTGGCAAGGGGCGGCCCGACATCTTGCCGCCACCGGAACCGGGCGGTGGGCAATTGTCGCGCGGCCTCGCTCAGAACAGGGACATCTGCGTGTCTTCGGGCGCCTTCGTGGAAGGCGCCTTTTGTTTCGGCTCCGGCGGCGCCTCGAACCTTTCCTGTACTTCCGGCCCCGTATTCGCCACCTTGTTGACGAGGCTGGAGACCGGGATCGCCTCGAAGAAATCCGGCTGGGCCGGTTTCAACAGGTCCGCCACGTCGCGCGGTTCCTGGTGACGGCAATCGAGCCAACGGCCAAAATCCTTCTCCTCGATCACCACCGGCATGCGGTGGTGAATATTGGCAATCGCCGGATTGGCCGCAGTGGTGAGCAGCGCACCGGTGTCCATCTCCGATCCGCCGGATTCGGCGTAGGTTTCCATCAGGGCTGCGAAGGCGACCAGCCCGCCATGGCGCGGCCGGATCCAATACGCCTGCCCCTTGGCCGCGCCGCTCTGCTGCCATTCATAGAAGCCGGAGGCCGGCACCAGCGCGCGCCGATGGCGCATGGCGGTGCGGAAGGAGGCCTTGCCGGCCGCTTCCTCGGAGCGGGCGTTGAACAACAGCGGAAAACCGCGCGTCTCCTTCACCCAGGCGGGGATCAGTCCCCAGCGCACCAGCAGCGCCTCGCGGTCCGGCAGGTTGGAGCCGGGCGGGCGCGGCGGCGCGGCCAGCGCCATCAGGATCGGCTGGGTGGGCGCGATGTTGTAGCGCGCCGGAAAGTCCTGCAATTCGCCGACGCCGAGAAAGGCGGCGGTCTGATCCGCCGTGGCCGTGAGCGCGAAACGCCCGCACATGGATACGATCCTTTTTCTGCTGCCGGACAAAGGTGGGCATGGAACAGGGCGCATGCAACCGCTAAAGCTACCCTGACCGCTCCATCCACAACCGGTCAGGAAAGCATGACGACATTGCCGGAAATCCCCGCCGTTTCGGTCGCGCTGGTGCGCGGCGACAGGGTGCTTTTGGTCGAGCGCGGCCGTGCGCCCTCGCAAGGGCTCTATGCCTTCCCCGGCGGCAAGGTGGAGCCCGGAGAGACGCTGGAGGAAGCCGCGCGGCGCGAACTGGCCGAGGAAACCACGCTTGGCGGGCGCGCCTACCGGCCGGTACGCACCCTTCTCATCGAAGGCGCGCGCACTCACTATCCCGTCGATTACAGGCTGACCGTGTTCGCGGCCGAATATACCGGGGGCGAGGCGGTGGCCGGCGACGACGCGGCGAATGCAGCCTTCTATTCGCTTGCCGAGATGCGCGGCATGGAACTGGCCGATTCGGTGCTGGAGGTGGCCGAGGAACTGCTGGGCGCCGGGGACCTTGCACGCGACAAATTGTCCGGGGAGAAGGCACCGTGAGACGCATCCTGCTTGCCGTCGCGCTTGTCCTGTCCACCGCGCTCGCCTCTGGCCCCGCCCGTTCGGCCGAGGCGCCTTTCGAGGCCGGGCTGATGCGGCTTGCCGAAATCCTGGGGTCGCTGCACTTCCTGCGCAACCTGTGCGGCGAGAACGGCGCCGAGTGGCGCGGCCAGATGGAAAAGCTGCTCGAATCGGAGAATCCCGATCCCGACCGGCGGGCCCGTTTCATCGCCTCCTTCAACAGGGGATACCGCTCCTTCGGGGAGACCTACAAAAGCTGTACCCCCTCGGCTGTCGCGGCCATCAATCGGTATATGAAGGAAGGTGAGGCGTTGACCCGGGATATCGCTTCGCGTTACGGCAATTAAGAGCCTGTTAACTTTTCCGGCAAAGCGCGCGCACAAAGCCCGCGCAGGCGTGGTAGAGTCTTAATGGGACATTAAAGGGACACGTCGACTTTGATCCGCATTTTATGGATCGATGTTTGAATACGGGTGAGTGTTGCGTATGGAACACAGTATCAGCGACATCGACGCCATGGTCAGGGAAGAAAAGCGCCTGACTGCCGTCGAAAGCCACAACGAAGCCTGGGCCGAAGGCCTTTCGGCCGGGATCGAGCCCGAGATCATCGCTGAAGCCGCGCTGGAAACCGCGTTCTGCGAGATGCTGCGCACCAATGGCGAGACGGCGGCGCTGGCCCTGCTCGACCGCATGCGCGAAAAGGTGGTCGGCGGCGCATTCGAACCGCACCGACTGCGCCACTAGAACAGCGTCCGGCCGGCCCGGTCCCAACCTTGGCTTTGACGCCGCCATCCCCGTGGGGCATGATCCCGGCGCGATGGAGATGCGGACATTGAACTTTCGAAATTCCGGTGGAGCCGGCTCGCTTCGGCTCGGCGTGTGCGTGCTTGCCCTTTCAATTGCGACAGCGACGGCCCTGACGGGCATGACCGCGCCTGCGGCGGCGCTCAGCGAAATCAAGCGCGAGGAACTGCCCTCGCCCTCCACGCCCCCGGCCGCTTCCACCGACGACGTATCCCCCGGCGCCGTGCCGCTGCCGGACCCGATCCACACCTCGCAGCCGCCTTCCGGCGAGACCGAATCGCCGGAGGACGAGCAGCCGCCGGCGCAGGTCGATCCCGACACCACCCCTGACGGCGATTCGACGGCGCGCCCGCACGTCTCGCCCGATGCCCCGCTGCCCGAGATCATCTACGATCTCGACAAGCTGCCGGAACCCGTGCGGCGCATGCACGGGCTGATCCTCGAAGCCTCCAAGAGCGGCGACATCAACCGGCTTAAGCCTCTCGTCGGTGCCAGCGACAGCGGCACCCAGCTTTCCCTGACAGAGATCGACGGCGATCCGATCGAGTTCCTCAAGGGGCTTTCGGGCGACACCGAAGGACAGGAAATCCTCGCCATCATGGAAGAGGTGCTGAGCGCCGGCTTCGTCCACCTCGATGCCGGGACCCCGCAGGAACTCTATGTCTGGCCCTATTTCTTCGCCGTGCCGCTCGACAAGCTCGACGCGCGCCAGCGGGTGGAACTGTTCAAGATCGTGACCGCCGGCGACTATGAGGACATGCAGCAGTTCGGCGCCTACATCTTCTACCGCCTCGGCATCACGCCGGAGGGGCGCTGGGCGTTCTTCGTGGCGGGAGACTGAACCGCCGGGATTGGCAGCAGGGATGACCTGTCCCGCTTGCGAGGGCGCAGCGGGCGGACTATCTAGAGCATGGTCCCGAAAAGTCGCAGACCTTTCGGGCAGGTTCATGTGTCAAAAGCAGAACCTGGAGCCAGATGGCGGTTCACGGAAAAGCCATCCGTTCCAGGACGCATCATTTGCAGATTCAGGCTCGCTCCCGCCCATGCCTTTCGCCCATCTCGAAGACCGCGCCATCATTCTCGTGTCCGGCCCCGAGGCCGAGCACTTCCTGCAGAACATCCTGACCGTCGACCTCGATACACTCGAGGATGGCGAGGTGAAACCCGGCGCGCTGCTTGCGCCGCAGGGCAAGATACTGTTCGATTTCCTGATCTCGCGGGCCGGGCCGGAAACGTTCCGGCTCGAATGCCGGGCAGATGTGGCGGCAGATTTCCACCGCCGCCTCCTGCTCTACAAGCTGCGCGCCAAAGCCGAGATTACCAAGCCGGAACAGGTGGTTGTGACCGTCGCCTGGCAGGCTGATTCAGCCGGTTCAGATAATGATTCAACGGCGCTGCGCGATATGCGTTTCGCGGCGGGCAACGTCACGCGTGATTATGGCGCGGCAGGCGAAGGCGGCGACATCGAGGCGTGGCAGGCCTTCCGCATCGCCCATGGCGTCGCCGAAAGCGGCCTCGACTACCAGCTCGGCGATGCGTTCCCGCATGACGTGCTTCTCGACCAGGTTGGCGGCGTCGGCTTTGCCAAGGGCTGCTATGTCGGCCAGGAAGTGGTGTCGCGCATGCAGCATCGCGGCACGGCGCGGCGGCGCGTGCTGATCGCCACCGCCGACAGCCCCCTGCCCGCGCCCGGCACGGAGCTCACCGTCGAAGGACGCCCGGTCGGCACGCTGGGCTCGGTCAGCGGCAGCCATGGCCTCGCCATCGCCCGCATCGACCGGGTGAAGAGCGCGATCGATGCGGGCAAGTCCATCCTCGCGGGCGATGTCCCAGTCACGCTGGCCATCCCCGGCTGGGCGAAATTCACCTTCCCGGAGGACGCGACGTCTTCGGAGGGCGCCTGATGGCCGACCGCCCCGGCGCACCGCCGCGCGCCTGGCAGCGCATGCTGTCCGGCCGCCGGCTCGACCTGCTCGACCCCTCGCCCCTCGATATCGAGATCTCCGACATCGCCCATGGCCTTGCCCGCGTGGCGCGGTGGAACGGCCAGACCGTCGGCCCGCATGCCTTTTCCGTCGCCCAGCATTCGCTTCTGGTGGAAGCCATCTTCTGCGCACAAGCCAAGGCACCCTCACCCGAAGCGCGGATGGCGGCGCTTCTGCACGACGCGCCGGAATATGTGATCGGCGACATGATCTCGCCGTTCAAGTCGGTGGTCGGCGGCGGCTACAAGGAATGCGAGAAGCGCCTGCAGCGGGCGATCCATCTGCGCTTCTCGCTGCCGGCCGAGCTTCCGGCCGGCCTCGTCAAGGACATCAAGCGGGCCGACCAGGTCGCCGCCTATTTCGAAGCGACGCTGCTGGCCGGCTTTTCGACGGCCGAAGCCGCCCAGTTCTTCGGCCGGCCGCGCGGCATCAGTCCCGACAGGTTCGACGTGACGCCACGCTCGGTGACGGTAGCGCAGGACGCCTTCCTCAAGCGCTTCGCCGCGCTGGAAAAGCTGCGCGCCAACGGCTCAATCGCGGTCCGGCGCGCCTAGCGGAAAAAATGCACGGTAAGGCCGCGCCTCGTCGATGGCGCGGGCGAAGGACGGGCGGCCGTTCAGGCGGCTGCGATAGGCGCGCGCATTGGCGAATTTTTCCGGTATTGGGTGCGACCAGTCGGCATAGAAAAGCGCCGGGCCTGCCGCACAATCGGCAAGACTGAAACTGTCGCCGGCCGCCCATTCGCGGCCCGCCAGATGGGCATCCAGCCAGCCATAGGCTTTTTCCAGCATCCGCTTCGCATCTTCCACGCCCTTCGGATCGCGATCTTCGGGCTTGCGCAGCACGTCGAAGACAAGCTTCTGCTGCGGCGTGGAAACATAGTTGTCGAAGAAGCGGTCCATGAAACGCACCTCGACCGCGAGCTTCGGATCGTCCGGGATCAGGCGCACCTCCCCCGGATGGAAAGCCTGCAGATGCTCGATGATGATGGTGGCTTCATGAACGGGCCTCCCCTCATCCATAAGCATCGGAAACTTCGCCATCGGCCACAGCGATTGCAGCTTTTCCATCGCCGACGGATTTTCAGGCGACAGCATGACGTAGTCGAAGGGCGTGTCGTTCTCATAGAGGGCGATCAACGCCTTCTGGCAAAAGGACGAAAACGGATGCGCATAAAGCTCCAGTGCCATGGTCAGGCCTCTCCTTGACGACGATAGCGTAACAGAACCGCCCCGGTATCAAATGCCCGCGTCTCGACAAGATCGAGATCGATGGAGCGCGAGCCATTTTCGAACAGGCGCATGCCCTTGCCCTGCAGCGCAGGCCGCACCAAAAGGCGATATTCGTCGATCAGGTCCAGTTCGACGAAACTGCGCGCCAACCTGCCGCCGCCGAACAGGAACAGGTCCTTCTCGTTCGACGCCTTCAGGCGCGCGACGGCGCCGGGCAGATCGTCCTTCACCAGGGTGGCGTTCCAGCCGGGATCGCCCGACAGCGTGCGGGAAAACACGGTCTTCGGCTTGGCGTTCATCTGGCCCGCATAGGCGATTCCAGCGGCCGGGCTTTCCGGGTCGGTATCGGCCGTTTCCCAGAAGGCCTTATTGAATTCGAAATTGACGCGGCCGTAGAGGAAATGGCCGGATTGCTCCATCGCTTCCAGCGCCCAGGCCTCCATGTCGTCGGACCATTGCGGCGGGATGAACGTCCCGTCTTCCCCGGCGAAGTAACCGTCCAGCGTCATGAACATGGACAGGACCACTTTCGACATCGTCCTTCTCCCATCATTTAATTGTGATTGCACTTCGCAACCGGTTGCTCAATAGCAAGACCAATCCTATTTTGCAATCAGTTTTGGCAAAAGGGAAATCCGGACAGGATGCAAAGCGCCCACCGATCGGGCTGTCCGATCAATCTGACATTGGAAATGCTGGGCGACCGCTGGAGCCTGATCGTCATTCGCGACATCATGTTCGGCAACCGGCGCCATTTCCGCGAGTTGCTGAACAATTCGGAGGAAGGCATCGCTTCCAACATCCTGGCCGACCGCCTGAAGCGGCTGGTGGCCAACGGGCTGCTGTGGAAACGCGCCGACCCCAGCCACAGCCAGAAAAGCATCTACAGCCTCACCGAACCGGCCATCCAGCTCGTGCCGGTGTTCGCCGCCATGGGCGCATGGGGCCGCCGGCACACGCCGGTGTCGCGGCAGCTTTCCGTGCGGGCGGAACTGCTGGAAAAAGGTGGGCCCGACCTGTGGGGGGACTTCATGGCCGAATTGCGCAGCCTCCACCTCGACGCGCCGCGACCGGCGCGCTCGGTGTTTGCGGAACTGCAGGCGGCCTATCTGGAAGCGATGGAAAAACCCGCCTGAGCCTTCCAGCCCCTGTCCTATTGGCGTTCCTCCAAATCTGCGCAAAGATGCCGATGGGGAACGGAGTGGGGGTATCGATGTTCGAAACGGGCATCATGCTCGGAGCAATCGTGTGGTTGCTTTCGGGATTGTGGTTTGTCGTTTCAATTATGCGCCTTTTCAGGAAGCGGTGGCGCAAAAGCGCTCTCCTGCATCTGAAGCTGGCCGCCGGCCTGTTCGTCCTGTCCCTCGCCGCCGTCATCTGGTGCAACCAGTTCGTCTATCTCGACTATGGCCTCGCTTCCCGGGAAGAGCTGGAACAGGCACGGGCCGAACGCAAGGCCACCGCACAGGCAGAACGCGCGGCAGCGGCGGCCAGAGCCGAAGCGGAAAAAGCGGCGGCGGCAAAGCTGAAAGCGGAGCGCGAAGCCGCGCAGGCAGTGCTCGATGCCAGGAAGAAAGCGGAACAGCAGGCCGCCGAGGCTGCCAGAAAGGCGGAGAAGGAAGCCGCCGAACTGGCCAGGAAATGCGGTGACACGACGATGGCCTTCGTCATGTCGCAGGAGTTCGTGACCCGCAATCTGAAGGCGCCTTCAACCGCGAAGTTTCCCTGGTACACCGACAATCAGGTCTCGGTGACGCAGAAACCCAGATGCGCTTTCCGCGTCGTCGCGTGGGTGGACGCGCAGAACGGCTTCGGAGCACAGATCCGCTCGCGCTATGTCGTCGACCTCAAATATCTTGCGGCGTCGGGCGAGTGGCTGCTGACCGACATCGAAATCCGCTGACAGTCCTGCCCCTCACTCCGCCCTGCCTGCGACGGCCGCACTGGTCAGCAGGCGCTGGTAGAACAGGCCGATGCCGATCAGCACCGCGCCGAGCCCGATGAAGGACAGCGCGCGCAGCACCCCTTCCAGCTCCGACATGTCGAACAAGAAAACCTTGAGCACGGCGATGGCGATCAGCGCGGCGGAGGCCACGCGCAGCACCTGCGAGCCGAAGCGCACACCGGCGACCAGCAGGGCCACACCCATGGCCAGCCACAACGCCGAATAGCTGTAGGTCTCCACCTGCTCCATGCCGCTCCACCAGGCGATGTATTCACCCTTGAACAGCCGGCGCACCGACAGCGTGGCATAGGCGAAGGCCAGGAGCGCGCCCATCAGCGCCAGCATCGAGGAATACCATTTCGGCCGCTTGCCGCGCGCGTACCAGGCCAGCGCGAAGGCGGCGACGGCCGGCAACAGATAGGCGAGGAACAGGAGGTTGAAAACCGGGATCCGGCCGGTCGATTCGTCGGTGACCAGCGGGTTCAAAGCAAGAAAGTGCTGGCCGCAGATGAAGAGTGCGGAAACCACGCCCGCCGCCAGCGAGCCGATGCGCAGCACCGGGCTCGGAGAACGCATGTCGAGGGCGACAAGGATACCGCCCGCGCCGAGTGCAAGCAACGTATAGATCGCCTGTTCGGCAAGCGTCGGCGCACCGGAATCGATAACCCCGCCATGCATGGCATGGCGCACCAGCATCGCCACCGCCAGCAGCGCGAACAGCGCCGCACCGGCCTCCATGATGAGGCGCGGGCGCCCGTTGGTGGTGCGGGCGAGTTGCCAGGCGGCGAAGCCGAAGGCGAGCGCCGGAATGCCGTAGCCGGGCAACAGCCAGTTGAACACCGGCGTGCGCGACAGGAATTCGGCCCCGACGATGGTGGGGTCGAAGGCGACACGGGCAAGCACCGCCACCACCGCCGCCGCCGAGAGCCAGCCGAGCGCCGGCCAGGCGCGACGGCGCGTGGCGAGCGCCGGCACGACGGCGGAAGCGCCGAGCAGGACAGTGGTCATGCCGGAGCCGAAGGCCATGTGCAGGAAGAGCAGCCACGCCGTGGCCGCGCCGGCCAGTGCGCAGGAAACGGCCGCGCCTCCCTTCTGCGGCGGCTGTTCGGCGCGCGCCAGCCCTTCCGCGGCAACCATGAAGCCGGCGCAAAGCAGAACCGCCACCACGGCATGAACGGGATCGCGGTCGATATTGCCGAAGGTCACCCAAGACGTCAGCAGGATGACGAGGGGCACCGCCGCCGCCCAGAACGTCCACATGGCAGCCAGCCATGGGGAGGCATTCAGATGGCGGCGGGCAGACCACAGACCTGCGCCGATAAACAGCAGCGCCAGCACAAGGCCGACAGGGACGATGCTGGAACGGCTGACGGCAAACGCCATGCCGTCCAGGATCATGGTGCCCGACGACAATTCCGCATGCAGATCGAGGATCGGCATCATCTGGAGATAGGCCAGCGCCGTCACGATGCCGGCGGCATGCAGCACGGCTTGCGCGGCCGGGCGCCAGACGGCAGCGGCCACCATCATGGCGACGATGATCGCCGCCCGCGCCGGGCCGCCACTGATGGCAATGTCGGGGATGACGAACAGCGCCAGCGCTGTGGCGCCGACGAAGAAGGCGGGAACGATGGCGACGAAATCCACCCTTGGTTTCTCCGCCGCGCCGGACAGCCATACGAAGACGAGCACCGCCAGCGTGACGGCGCTGAACACCAGCAGGACCGCGAAATCCGGAAGGGTCACCCCGGCCATGTAGACCAGCGTCCACAGGCCGGTGCCGACGAAACTCGCTCCCATCAGGAAGTGCCAGCGGCGCATGCCGGCGATGACGCCGGCAGCGGCCAGCATGACGGCGAGATATCCGAACAGGCCCCATGCGCTCGGCGCCTGGCTCGCGACCAGTGCCGGCGTCGCCAGCGCGCCCAAAAGGCCGATGCCGGCGAGCGCCTGCCCATGGACGAGTGCTGCGACGATGGTGGCGATCGCGATCAGCCCCAGCAGGAAGAAGGCCGCTCCCGCGCCGATGAAGCTATAGACGCCATGCGCGGCATAGACCGCACCGAACAGGGTGAAGGCGCCGGCCGCCGTCAGGATGGCGGGAATGTAGGCGCCAGCCGCGCCCGCCACCGGCGTGCGCCAGCCAGTGCGCCGCACGAACTCCCCGGCGCCGGCGAGCAGCAGGCCGAACAGCCCCGCCATGGTCAGGCGCACGCCGGGACCGAATATGCCGGCCTCGATGGTGTAGCGCACCAGGAACAGCCCGCCGAGCGCCAGCGCGATACCGCCCACCCATACCGCCCAGCGGGTGCCGAGCGCGGTCTCGATGTCGCGCTTGCCGGGCTTCGTCCCGGGCTGGGCCGGTTTCGCCTCGGGCTCGCCCGAAACCGCGTCCTCTGGGGTAACGCTTGCGGCCGCCACCTTGCCCCACGGCCCCGGGGCGTCCTCGACCTCGTCGGCCGCGTCCGGTTCGCTTTCCGCTTGCGCGAGGGAGGCGGGCGCCTGCTCTCCGGCCTCCGCCACCTCGGCGCCTGCAACGGGAACGATGCCGCCCGCAGTCACCTTGCGGAGCGCGCCCAGTTCCGTCTCGACGCGGTTCAGCCGCTTCTGCTGCTTCGTGACGATGACGAAGAGCACGATGATGGCAATGATGGCGATCTCGTACATGAGGCCCCTCAGGATTGGCGGCTACAGGCGACGGGCCGTGTAACCTTCATGCGGCTGTGCCACCCTCCAGCGCCTGCCCGGCGGCGAAATGCCGGCGCAGCGCCAGCAGGAAGCCTGCGCGCGCATCGGGGGGCTCGATTCCACGCGGCTCATAGACATGGCGGTTGAGGAAATAAAACGAAAGGCGAAAAGCGTCTTCGAGCGCCGGCGCATCGGCGCGGCAGCCGGCGCCCCGCTCCAGAAAGGCCGGCAGGGCCAGCATCCTGTCCCGCCACGGCTCGCCCGCCATCCGCGATACGGCCCGCCCGGATTTCGGCGAGACATAGACGAGGTCGGTGCGCTGGCCGGTGGCGGCGCATTCGCCGAGGTCGAGACCGAAACCCAGTTCCTCCAGCACCATCAGCTCGAAGCGCGCCACCAGTTCGCCGGCGGCGGCGGGATCGTCCAGGTGCTCCAGCATCACCAAAAGCGTCCCGTAGAGCCCGGCATGGGCATCCCGTTCCGGCAGCAGGCGCAGATGCGCGGCCAGAAGCTGGAGCCCGTAGACGGCAACCGCGCTGTCCATCAGCCGCGCCGCATTCATCTCCAGCGCCTCGGCCTGGAAGGTGCCCAGATGCTCGTCGAGGCGCGCGCGCCAGATCAGGTCGACCCGGTTGCCGGCCTGAAGCACCGGCTGGAGCTTGCGCGAGCGGCCGCCGCGCACAAGGCCGAGATGCCGGCCATGGGTGCGCGTCATCACCTCGAGGATGGCGCTGGTTTCGCCATGCCTGCGGGTTCCAAGAATGATTCCCTCGTCTCGCCACTCCATGGCGCGACCTTGTCACCGCTTCCGTGCCGAAATCAAGCGCAACCGGCCTCAGGCGGATTGGGACAGGTCGTAGCCCGCATCGATGTCGCGGCCGACGATCAGCGCCTTCTTCAGCTTCGGATCGATCTCGTGATAGGCGCCGTCCGGCTGCACGCCGAGGGCGTCCAGCGTCTTGCTGAAGAAGCAGCGCACCGCCGCCGCGGCGACGATGTCGAAGATCTCGCCCTCGGAAAGGTCATGACGGCGCAGGCCGTCGATGTCGTCCGCATCGACCGAGGTGGCATCGCGCACCACCTTGGCGGCGAAGCGCATGATGGCGCGGTCCGCCTCGTTGAGCGGCGAGGCATCGCTGTCCTCGACGATGGCCTGAAGCTCGGCCGGGGTGAAATGGCCGTGCAGCAGCACGTTGCCATGGGCTAGCATGCAGTAGGAGCTGCGCAGTTCCCTGGCCGCCGCCAGCGTCACCAGTTCATAGCGGCGCAGATCCATGCCCTTCTTGATGCTGGCAAGCAGGCCGTTCCATGCCTCCATGACCTCCGGGCGATGGCTGAAGGCCTTCACCATATTGGGCAGGTATCCATAACCTGCCTGCGCCTTGGCGAACATCTGCGCCGTTCTGGACGCAGGATCGTTGTCGGTCACGGTACTGATGTAGGACATCGCGCGTCTCCCGAGCTGAGGGCCAAGTGTAGCGCAAATGCGCCGGCCGCGAAATCGCGGAGATCGCGAATCCTGTCCTGCGAGCCGCAATCAGGTCGGGAAATCGAGCCCCATTTCGCGGTAGCGCTCGGGGTCGTCACCCCAGTTCTCGCGCACCTTCACGAACAGGAAGAGATGCACCTTCTGTTCGAGGATAGCGCCGATTTCCTTGCGCGAAGCCTCGCCGATGGCGCGGATGGTTTCGCCCTTGTGACCGAGCACGATCTTCTTCTGGCTGTCGCGCTCGACATAGATGACCTGCTCGATGCGCACCGAGCCGTCCTTCTTCTCCTCCCACTTCTCGGTCTCGACATGGGAGGAATAGGGAAGCTCCTGATGCAGGCGCAGATAGAGCTTTTCGCGGGTGATCTCGGCGGCGAGCTGGCGCATCGGCAGGTCCGAAATCTGGTCCTCGGGATAATACCAGGGGCCGGCAGGCAGCATCTGCGCCAGATAGTCGAGCAGGTCCTCGCAGCCCGAGCCGGTGAGCGCGGAAACCATGAAGGTGCGCTCGAAGGCGACGCGTTCGTTGGCGGCGGAAGCCAAGGCCAGCAGATTCTCGCGCTTGACGCGATCGACCTTGTTGAGCACCAGCACCTTGGGCTGGCGCACATCGGCGAGCCGTTCGAGGATGGTGTCGGCGTCGCCCTTGATGCCGCGCTCGGCGTCGATCAGCACCAGCACGATATCGGCATCCCTGGCCCCGCCCCAGGCGGTGGTGACCATGGCCGTGTCCAGCCGCCGGCGCGGCTTGAAGATGCCCGGCGTGTCGACGAACACGATCTGCGTCTGGCCATGGGTGGCGATGCCGCGCACCAGCGCGCGCGTCGTCTGCACCTTGTGGGTGACGATGGAAACCTTGGTTCCCACGAGCTGGTTGACCAGCGTGGACTTGCCGGCATTGGGCGCGCCGATCAGCGCCACGAAGCCGGAACGGGTGGCAGGCGTGGTTTCAGCTTCGCTCATGGCGCATTCCCTTCCTCGGCCCATACGCCTTCGCGCACCAGCATGGCGGTGGCGGCAGCCTGTTCGGCCTCGCGCTTGGAGCGCCCCCTGCCCTGCGCGGCGGCCAGCGCGCCCACCTGGACGCTGACGGTGAACACCGGATCATGATCCGGTCCCTCGCGCCCGTCCACCTTGTAGGCGGGCGTGGCGGCAGCCGCCTGATGCGCCCATTCCTGCAATTCGGTCTTGGGATCGCGCTTCGCCTTGGCCATGGCTTGCGAACGCGGCAGCCAGTAGCGGTGGATAAAGGCGCGCGCCGCCTCCAGCCCGCCGTCGAGATAGAGCACGGCGATCAGCGATTCCAGCGCGTCGGCGCGCAGGTTGACGCGTTTGCGGGCGGCAAGGTTGCGCACGTCGGAACCGGCGCGGATCAGGTCCGCCAGCCCGATCTCCTCGGCGATCCCGGACAGCGCCTCGGCATTGACCAGCGCGTTCAGGCGCAGCGAAAGCTCGCCTTCCACCGCATCGGGATAGGCGGCAAGCAGCATGTCGGCCACTACGAGCCCCAGCACCCGGTCGCCAAGGAACTCGAAGCGCTCGTAGTCGAGGCCGGCCTGGGCGCTGCGCGCACTGGCATGGGTCAGCGCGCGCTGCAAGCGCTGCTTGTCGCGGAACTCATGCCCCGTGCGCTCCCGCAACGCCTCGGCAAGCTGCTCGGCGGTCAATCGCTTTGGCGCGACCATGGGCCTAACGAATGAAGTCGAACAGACGGCCGAAGCGCACGTCGCTCGGCCATTTCCAGACCTCCAGAGGGCTGGCGCCGCCGGCAATGGAGAAGAAGATGATGTTGGCGCGGCCGACCAGATTGTCATAGGGCACGAAACCGACGCTGAAGCGGCTGTCGGCCGAATTGTCGCGGTTGTCGCCCATCATGAAATAATGGCCTTCCGGCACGATGAACTCGCGCGTGTCGTCGCCGATGCCGTTCGGGGTCAGGTCGAGCGTATCGTAGCTGACGCCGTTGGGCAGCGTCTCGCGATAGACATCGACGGGACGCGCCACCTCGGTGATGTCGGGATTGTCGATCTGGCCGATCTTTTCGCGCGGGATCGCCACATCGTTGATGAAGAGCTGGCCGCCGCGCATCTGTATCTTGTCGCCGGGCAGGCCCACGACGCGCTTGATGTAGTCGATGGACGGGTTCGGCGGGAACTTGAACACCACGACGTCGCCGCGTTCCGGCTCGCCGCCCCAGATGCGGCCCGAGAACAGGTTGGGCGAGAACGGCAGCGAATAGCGCGAGTAGCCATAAGCCCATTTGGTGACGAACAGATAGTCGCCTTCCAGAAGCGTCGGCCGCATGGACCCGGAGGGAATCGAAAAGGGCTGGAACAGCAGGGTCCGGATGACGAGGGCCAGAAGAAGCGCCTGGACGATGACACTGAAGGTTTCCCCAAGTCCGCCTGATTTCTTCCGGGATTTGTCGGCCACGCTCATGTCGTCCTCATTCATGCGTTGGTTCTATAAGGGCTGAACGCGCCGGGAGCAACGCCCGGAAACACCACAGGCCGGCGGTGAGGCACGATCAATGTGGCGTTATGGCGGCGAAATTCCTGCGTCGCCGCCTCACGGCTCCTGCCGCACGGCCAGCGCCTCGATGATGACGAAGGCCTGGGCCAGCGGAAAATCGTCGGTGATGGTGAGATGGATCGCGGCCTCATGGCCGGGCGGCAGCATCTTCGCCAGCCGCGCCGCGGCCCCGCCGGTCAGCGCCATGGTCGGCTTGCCGCCGGGCAGGTTCACCACGCCCATGTCGCGCCAGAACACCCCGTAGGAAATGCCGGTGCCGAGCGCCTTGGCGCAGGCTTCCTTGGCGGCGAAGCGCTTGGCATAGGAGGCTGCCCGCTCGCGCCGGGCCTCGGAGCGCGCGCGCTCGATATCGGTATAGACACGGCTGATGAAGCGCTCCCCGAAGCGCTCCAGCGACTTTTCCACGCGGCGGATGTCGATCAGGTCGCTG
Source organism: Aquamicrobium terrae (assembly GCF_052978165.1). Taxonomy (NCBI): domain Bacteria; kingdom Pseudomonadati; phylum Pseudomonadota; class Alphaproteobacteria; order Hyphomicrobiales; family Phyllobacteriaceae; genus Aquamicrobium; species Aquamicrobium terrae. The sequence goes on along the minus strand of NZ_JBRKLZ010000001.1, from coordinate 3,176,254 downwards.
CCGATGCCGATAATCATGGCAAGTTCAGATGTTGCGGCTGCCGGGCTTCACCGCGGGGATCGCGGCAAGCTCGGGCGGCAGCGCGTCCGCCGGATAGGCCGGCACCTCATATTCGGCCAGCGCGATCAGCGGCACGCCGACATCGGTCTTGCCGGCCGAACGGTCGATGATGCAGGCGGCGGCCACGACCTCGGCCCCAAGGTCGCGCAGGCAGGCGATGGTTTCGCGGATCGACAGGCCGGTGGTGACGATGTCCTCCACGATGACGACGCGCGCGCCCTTCTCCATCTCGAAGCGGCGCAGCCTGAACACGCCCTGCTCGCGCTCCACCCAGACCGCCGGCACGCCGAGATGGCGCGAGGTCTCGTAGGCGGGAATGAGCCCGCCGATGGCCGGGCCCACGACATAGTCGATCGGGCCGTCTACCTCGGCGCGGATCTTCGCCGCCAGCGCCCTGCACAGCTTCTCGGTCTTGTCGGCATGCATGAAGACACGCGCCTTCTGCAGGAAAACCGGGCTCCGGAGGCCGGAGGTGAGAATGAAATGCCCCTCCAGCACGGCGCCGGCGGAGCGGAAGACATCGAGCACTTCGGCAGTATTCATCGTTTCGCAAATTCCATTTCGACAGACGGCTGAAGTCAGCCGTTGACCCGCCGTGCGGTGCTCACGGAGGGGTGTTCCTTGAGCTGCGACAGCAGCCGGTTCAGATGCTTCACGTCCCACACTTCGATGTCGATGAGCATTTCCGTGAAGTCGGGCGCGGTGCGCACCATCGACAGGGTATGGATGTTGGCGTCGTTGGATGCAACCACCTGTGCGATATCGGCCAGCGAACCGGGCGCATTGATGGCCGTCACCGAGATGCGGGCGGGGAAGCGCTCGCGGTTGTTCTCGTCGATGTCCCAGCGCACGTCGATCCAGCGTTCGGGCTGATCGTCGAAGGCGGTCAGCGACGGCGACTGGATCGGATAGATGGTGATGCCGGAGCCGGGCTGGACGATGCCGACGATGCGGTCGCCCGGCACCGCCCCTTCCGGCGCGAAGGTCACCGGCAGGTCACCGCGCACGCCGCGAATGGGCAGGGCGCCGTCCTTCGGCTGGCTCTTGCCCTTGCGCGACGAGCGGCCCGGAAGCTGGAACAGCATGCCGGCCGCATTGCGGATGCGCGACCAGCCTTCCTCGCGCTGCTTCGGCACCGGCGCGGTGACGCGCTCGTCCTTGTAGTCGGGGAACACGGCCTTGATGACGTCTGCCGACGACAGTTCGCCGCGCCCGACCGCCGCCAGCACGTCCTCGACATCCTTGCGCGCCAGCCGCGGCAGCACGGGCTTGAGGCTGTCCTTGGAGAAGGGCTTGCCGGTTCGCTCGAAGGCACGTTCGAGGATGCGCATGCCGAGGCCGGAATATTGCTTGCGAATGGCGTTCTTGGTCGCCCGGCGGATGGCGGAACGGGCCTTGCCGGTGACGACGATCGATTCCCACGCCGCCGGCGGCACCTGCGCCTTGGAGCGGATGATCTCGACCTCGTCGCCATTCTTCAGCTCGGTCATCAGCGGCATGATGCGGCCGTTGACCTTGGCGCCGACGCAACTGTCGCCGACATCGGTGTGCACGGCATAGGCGAAATCGATGGGCGTTGCGCCGCGCGGCAGGGCGATCACCATGCCCTTGGGCGTGAAGCAGAACACCTGGTCCTGGAACAGCTCCAGCTTGGTGTTCTCCAGAAAGTCTTCCGGATTGTCGCCCTCGGAAAGCTGCTCGATGGTGCGCCGCAGCCAGGCATAGGCGCTGGTCTCGTTGGAAAGATCGCGCCCGCCGCCGTTCTTGGAAACGCCGTCCTTGTAGATGGAATGCGCGGCGACGCCGTATTCGGCCACCTCGTTCATCTCGCGGGTGCGGATCTGCAATTCGACACGCTGGCGCGAGGGGCCGACGATGGTGGTGTGAATCGACTGGTAGCCGTTCTGCTTCGGGGTCGAGATGTAGTCCTTGAACCGGCCGGGCACCATGGACCAGGTGGTGTGGATGGCGCCGAGCGCCTGGTAGCAACCCTCCACGGTATCGACCACGACGCGGAAGCCGAAGATGTCGGAAAGCTGCTCGAAGGACAGCGCCTTGGTCTCCATCTTGCGGAACACCGACCAGGGCTTCTTCTGGCGGCTGGTGACCTCGGCGTGGATCTCGTATTTCACGAACAGCGCCGACAGCGCCTTCTCGATGTCGTTGAGTACATCCCTGGCACGCTCGGAGATTTCGGCCAGCCGCTGCGTCACCATGCGGTGCGCTTCGGGGTTGATGTAGCGGAAGGCCAGTTCCTCGAGCTCCTCGCGCATGCCCTGCATGCCCATGCGCCCGGCCAGCGGCGCATAGATTTCCATCGTCTCCTCGGCGATGCGCAGCCGCTTGTCCTCGCGCATATGGCCGAGGGTGCGCATGTTGTGCAGCCGGTCCGCCAGCTTGACCAGCAGGACGCGCACATCCTCGGAGATGGCGAGCAGCAGCTTGCGCAGGTTTTCGGCCTGCTCCGCCTTCTTGGACACCAGGTCGAGCTTCTTGAGCTTGGTCAGCCCCTCCACCAGCCTGCCCATTTCCGAGCCGAACAGTTCGTCGATCTCGGCGCGCGTGGCGGTGGTGTCCTCGATGGTGTCGTGCAGCAGCGCTACGGCGATGGTCGCCTCGTCGAGCCGCATGTCGGTGAGGATGGCCGCGACTTCGAGCGGATGCGAGAAATAGGGATCGCCCGAAGCCCGCTTCTGGTGGCCATGCTTCTGCATGGCATAGACATAGGCCTTGTTGAGCAGCGCCTCGTTGACGTCCGGCTTGTAGCGCTGGACGCGCTCGACAAGCTCATACTGACGCATCATGGGCGGGCTCTCGCAGCAGAAAACAAAACATGCGCCACTGCTTAGCGGCGCATGTCATAGATAACTGCGATTGAGTTCCGGCGGAAGAGCCGGAACTTCCCTTAAAGGTCAGAAATCGTCGCTTTTTTCCGGCGGCACGAGGCCTTCGATGCCGGCCAGAAGGTCCTCTTCCGACATGCGGTCGAACGTGATGTTCTCTTCCGGCTCGTCGACGTCGTCGGCGGCAGCGGCGCCCGGCTGGGCGGCGATGGCCTCGGCTTCCGGCTCATCGACCTCGACATGCTTCTGCAGCGAGTGGATCAGATCTTCCTTGAGATCGCCCGGCGACAGGGTCTCGTCGGCGATCTCGCGCAGCGCCACGACCGGGTTCTTGTCGTTGTCGCGCGGCACGGTGATCTGGGCGCCCTGGCTGATCAGGCGGGCGCGATGGCCGGCCAAAAGGACCAGCTCGAAGCGGTTCTCGACCTTGTCGATGCAATCTTCAACGGTGACGCGGGCCATTGGATGCCCCTTTCATGCGAAGGATTTGATGGAAAACAGACGCGCTCCATAACCCGGATGCCGGAAAAACACAAGCGACAGGCTTCGCCTCCCATCGCAACCCCCAAGCGGAAAATGAAATCCGGTTTCCGGGAGAATCCGCGGCATGATCGGCCCGACAAAATATGCAAAGGCGGGATTGGCCTGCCACGAAGCTGACGCTATTTGGGGGAATAGCTCGATTTCGGCGGGAGGGGTCCGGTCATTTCCAGGCCACGTACCGTCGCAGGTTATTTCACTGCCACGTTATACTTGCCAAGGGATATTTCCGATGTTCGACCCCCGGGAGAAGATTGCTCTCTTCATCGACGGTGCCAATCTTTATGCCACCTCGCGCTCACTCGGCTTCGACATAGACTATCGCAAGCTGCTCGCCAGCTTCCAGAAGCGCGGTTATCTTCTGCGCGCCTACTATTACACGGCGCTGGTCGAGGATCAGGAATACTCCTCCATCCGCCCGCTGATCGACTGGCTGGACTACAACGGCTACAAGGTGGTGACCAAGCCGGCCAAGGAGTTCACCGACGCGACGGGGCGCCGCAAGATCAAGGGCAACATGGACATCGAACTCACCGTCGATGCCCTCGAACTGGCCGATGTCGTCGACCACTATGTGATCTTTTCCGGCGACGGCGATTTCCGCACTCTTGTGGAGGCGCTGCAACGGCGCGGCCGCAAGGTCTCCATCGTCTCGACCATGGCCTCGCAGCCCTCCATGATCTCCGACGAACTGCGCCGCCAGGCCGATCATTTCATCGACCTCATGACGCTGAAGAACGAGGTCGGGCGCGAGCAGGCCGCGCGGCGCCCGGAACCTGCCCATAGCGGGGAGGACGAGGAGGACGACGACTGAGGGGGACGACGATGCTGCTGGCTCCGACCGATCCGGACCGTAACTGTCCCCTCTGCCCCCGGCTTCACGATTTCATCGCCGAATGGCGGGCGAAGGAGCCCGGCTGGTTCAACGCGCCCGTTCCGCCGTTCCTGCCGCCGCAGGGGCGCGAGGCGGTGCGCCTGCTCATCGTCGGGCTGGCGCCCGGCCTGCGCGGGGCCAACCGCACCGGCCGGCCCTTCACCGGCGACTATGCCGGCGACCTGCTCTATTCGACGCTGACCCGTTTCAATCTGGCGCGCGGGCGCTTCGAGGCCCGCCCGGACGACAGCCTCGAACTGATCGACACGGCCATCGTCAATGCGGTGCGTTGCGTGCCGCCGCAGAACAAGCCGACCGGCGTGGAAATTACGACCTGCCGGTCCTTCCTCATCCCGACCATCGAAAGCTTCCCGAACCTCACCGCCGTGCTGGCGCTGGGCGCCATCGCCCACCAGTCCATGGTGCGGACGCTGGGCGGGCGGGTGGCGGCGCATCCGTTCAAGCATGGCGGCCGCCACGACATCGCCGGCCTCACGCTTTTCTCCAGCTATCACTGCTCGCGCTACAACACGAACACGGGCGTGCTGACGGAGGAGATGTTCGTCAGCGTGTTCAGGGAGATAGCGGGGTTTTTAGGGCAGTAGGGCAGTAGGGCAGTAGGGCAGTAGGGCAGTAGGGCAGTAGGGCAGTAGGGCAGTAGGGAAAAATATCAGGGCTGTCAGACAACGAACAGCGTGATTCTCTAAAAACATACTGCCTTACTCCCCTGACCTAACCTCTTTCCTTAAGCAGCCGCCCCTTCTCCCGGTTCCAGTCGCGCTGCTTCTCGGTCTCGCGCTTGTCGTGCAGCTTCTTGCCGCGGGCCACGGCGAGCAGAAGCTTGGCGCGGCCGCGATCGTTGAAATAGATCTTCAGCGGCACCAGCGTCATGCCTTCGCGGTCGACGCCTTGCGCCAGCCTCGCCAGTTCGCGCTTCGAGACCAGCAGCTTGCGGCGGCGGCGCGGCTCATGGTTGAAGCGGTTGGCCTGCAGATATTCCGGCAAATAGGAGTTGATGAGCCACAGCTCGCCGCCTTCCACAGAAGCGTAGGATTCCTGGATGTTGGCCTGGCCGCCGCGCAGCGACTTCACCTCCGTTCCGGTCAGTACCAGCCCGGTCTCGAGCGTGTCGAGAACCTCATAGGAGAAGCGCGCCTTGCGGTTTTCCGCGGCGACCTTGTTGTTGGGATCGGCTTTCCGGTTCTGGCTCATGATGCGCACAGATGGCGCATCGGCCTCAGTTTATCAAGCCGGCGCTTTTCATCGCCGCGTCGATCTTCGCTTCCGTTTCCGGCTCCGCGGTGACCAGCGGGGAGCGGACGACGTTCGCGATCCGGCCAAGCCGTGACAGCGCATATTTGGCTCCGGCGACGCCGGTGTCGGTGAAGATCGCCTTGTGCAGCGGCAAAAGCCGGTCCTGCAATTCCAGCGCGCGGGCGCTGTCGCCCGACAGCGTCGCCTGCTGGAATTCGGCGCACAGGCGCGGCGCGACATTGGCAGTGACGGAAATGCAGCCGACGCCGCCATGGGCGTTGAAGCCGAGCGCCGAGGCATCCTCGCCCGAAAGCTGGATGAAATCCTTGCCGCAGGTGGCGCGCTGCTCCGAAACGCGTTCGACCTTGCCGGTCGCGTCCTTCACGCCGGCGATGTTCCTGAAGTCGTGCGCCAGGCGGCCCATCGTGTCCGGCGTCATGTCGATCACCGAACGCGGCGGAATGTTGTAGATGATGATCGGCAGCGTGGTGGCCTGGGCGACGGCGGCGAAATGCTCGTAAAGGCCGCGCTGGGTGGGCTTGTTGTAATAGGGCGTCACCACCAGCACGGCATCGGCGCCCACGCTTTCGGCGTGCTTGACCAACCCGATCGCTTCCTTGGTGTTGTTGGAACCGGCCCCGGCCACCACCGGAGCCCTGCCCTTCGCCACCTCGACGCAAACCTCGACCACCCGGCGGTGCTCCTCATGCGAGAGCGTGGGCGACTCGCCGGTGGTGCCGACCGGAACCAGCCCGGTGGTGCCTTCCTCGATCTGCCACTCGACCAGGGCGCGAAAGGCTTTCTCGTCGAAACGCCCGTCCTGGTCGAACGGCGTTACGAGCGCGGTGAGCGAGCCTCTCAGCATTATGTCCAACTCCTTGGAGCCCTGTTTGAGCGAAATGCCGGCTTCTAGCGCAAAGCCGGGCGCCGCACCATAGGACAAGTTCAGGAATTTGATGACCGCGCCCGAAATCCGTACCGGACCTGATCGCCTGTTCCCCCAGGCGGGGACTGCCGCGCGGCTTGCCTTGATATGGGCAGGCGATCTGCTATCCCCTCCCCGTCTTTCGGTTCCCCGGTGCTTCGAGGGACCATTCCCCAGCATCAGGAACACGATCATGAACATGACCGAACCCATTCGCGTTGCCATTGCCGGCCATGGAAACCTCGGGCGCGGCGTCGAGGCGGCCATGGGCCACAATCCCGACATGCAGCTCGTCGGCATCTACACGCGCCGTCCGCCCGAACAGCTTCGCCCCCGCCAGCCCGGCACGCCGGTGTTCGCCATGGAAACCCTGCCCGGACATGCCGGCCGGATCGACGTGCTGATCCTGTGTGGCGGTTCCCGGGAAGACCTCCCCCGGCAAGGGCCGGAATATGCAGCCCTCTTCAACACGGTCGACAGTTTCGACACGCATGCCCGCATTCCGGAATATTTTACCGCGGTGGACGCCCCGGCAAAGGCCAATCGCCGCACCGCGCTGATCTCGGCCGGCTGGGATCCCGGCATGTTCTCGATCAACCGCATATTGGGCGAGGCCCTGCTGCCGGACGGCGAAACTTACACCTTCTGGGGCGACGGGCTGAGCCAGGGCCATTCAGACGCCGTGCGCCGCATTCCTGGCGTGGCGGGCGCGGTGCAATATACACGCCCCGTCCCGGCTGCCATGGAGCGCGCCCGCAACGGATCGCGGCCGGCGCTGGCAACCCGCGAAAAGCACTGGCGCGAATGCTTCGTGGTGCTCCAGGACGGCGTCGAACCGGGACCGGTGCGCGAGGCGATCGTCACCATGGAGCACTATTTCGCCGACTACGACACCACCGTGAATTTCATCAGCGCCGAAGAGCTTGCCCGCGACCACGCGGCGATGGTGCATGGCGGCTTCGTCATCGGCAAAACCTCGGCGAACACTACGCAGACGATCGAATACAGCCTCAAGCTCGACAGCAATCCGGAGTTCACGGCCAGCGTGCTGGTGGCCTATGCGCGGGCCGTGCATCGCCTGCACGCCATGGACCAGTTCGGCGCCAAGACGGTGTTCGACGTTCCTCCCGGCCTGCTTTCGCCGAGGAGCGCGGAACAGTTGCGGGCCGGACAATTGTAGCCCGCTCCGCACCGCAGCTGCAAAAAAATCCGGGCCAATTTGTCGGATTGGCGAAACCGTGCTCGTCCTAGGAGCGTTGATCGCCAATCCAATCAGAAGGGACACATGTCATGCCCAGCACCGTCCGCCTGCACCGCGTTCTGGCAACGAGCCCGGAGAAGGTCTACCGCGCCTTCATAGAGGCCGATGCACTCGCGAAATGGCTGCCGCCCAACGGGTTCGCCTGCACCGTGCATCACCTTGAGCCAAAAACCGGAGGCACCTTCCGCATGTCGTTCCGCAACTTCACGACGGACCAAAGCCATGCCTTCGGCGGCGAATATACCGAACTCGTCCCGGGCGAGCGGGTGAGCTACACGGACAAGTTCGACGATCCCAACCTGCCCGGCGAGATGAAGGTGACCGTGACCCTGACGAAGGTCTCGGTCGGCACGGAACTGAACATCGAACAGGCAGGCATCCCCGACCTCATTCCAGCCGAGGCCTGCTATCTCGGCTGGCAGGATTCACTCCGGAACCTGGCAAGGCTAGTGGAGCCGGACATCCAGGAATAGGACAAGAAGCCGAACCGGATAGTCGCGGCCGGCGAGGAAACTTGCCGCCTGCCGAAACCAAGAACCCCGGCCGAAGCCGGGGTCATGGTCTTTAAAGCACGGCGTAACTCGTCGTAGTCGGCCACCAGCTTCAGCTGTTCTTCTTCGTGATCAGCGTCAGCGTGCCATCCGCGCCCATGCTTGTGGCCACGACCTGAGTGGACTTGGCACCCTTTTCATCGAGGGCCGACTTCGCCTCGGGCGAGGTTTCGACCATGCTGTGCAATTGCTGCATGCTCTCGCTGCTGGTTTCTTCCACGATCTTGTTGACCTGCGCCTGCGTCTCCTGTGGCAGTTCGCTCACATCGATGACGTTGACGCGCTGGATGGCCGGAGCCGTCACGGGCGGATTGGCCGGCTGCTGAGAGGGAGATGCCTCCTGCGCGAGGACAGCGCCGGCAGTTCCGAACAAGGTGACGCTGGCGAGGATCATTACTGTTTTGCGCATGGATTTGCCTTTTCCGATTGGCCCCACCGCACGCACGCGCAACTGACATGATCATTGCGATGAGAAACTGCCGCCGATGTGGCCATTTCGTGACGAATTGCCTTCTGGAACGGGCTGTTTGACCGGGGTCGCGAACCTTATGCGGTGCCCAGGACGGCTTTCGCCACGACAGGCCGCGGCCGCTGTCTCTCATTCCGTCAAGATTTGTTGGAACGATTCTCCCCGCCCCTCATTGGCCTCACTCACCTGGGGCAGCGTGGGGTGAGGAACACAGGGAGAAATCCGTTGAGAGTAAGCGAATGCATGACCAGGGACGTCCGGTTTGCCGGCCCCGAGGCAAAGCTCAGGGATGTCGCCCGGGCAATGGCAAGCCTCGATATCGGCCTGCTTCCGGTCGCCGACGACAACAGGCTCGTCGGGATGATCACCGATCGCGATATCGCCGTTCGCGGCGTGGCTTCGGGAATGGGGCCGGACACGCCCGTCAAAGATGTCATGTCGACCGACGTCAAATATTGCTTCGAGGACGAGGAGGTTGCCAGCGTCCTGGACAATATGGGCGACATACAGGTGCGGCGGCTGCCGGTGCTCAACCGGGAAAAGCGGCTGGTGGGCATCGTCTCGCTGGGAGACCTCGCCACCAATGGCGACGCCACCAATGCCGGAAGGGCCCTCGGCGGCATATCGAAGCCGGGCGGCGAACATTCGCAGACCGCCCATTGAGTTCCGGCCGTCTGCGCCTGACTGAAACAAAGGCCCGCCCGGCCTCAGCCGGGCGGGTTTCCGTCTCGATCTTCGTTTCGAGGAGCTTTCCTCGGGCCTGTCGAAACAATGCCTCGATTGGTGGAGTACGACCGGCCGATGAGGTGCGGATCACATGGTGCCGGAAGGGGCGGGCGCGACCGTGTCGCTGGGTGCCATGACGCCGGCACCGGGCGGAGGAGGAGCTTCCGTCGCGCCGGGAGGCGGGACCGAACTGGTCGTCTCCGTCTGGCTGCAGGCGGTGACGGCGATCAATGTCAGGCCCAATGCGGCGAGAAGCTGGATCTTGCGGGTCATTCATGGTCCCTTCTTGTTGTCCCCGCCGGGCGCGCATCATGAAGTCCATGGCCGTGAGGTCAATGCCGCTGCGGTCAAAGCTTCTTTCACTCCGTAACGAGGCCGGACCGGGGAATGCGGCTTTCGGCTGAAGCGGGCGGGTTGGAAATAGCGCGCTTTCCGATATAGAAATGTTTTCGAGCGGACGGCATGTGAGCGCCGCGTCACAACGCCGGAGCGGCCATGGCGGGACATACCTGGGATCGGGTGCCAATCGACGCCCAGAGCATCGAAGCTCCGCTTTCGCGCAGTGCCATCTTCCTGGTCGTCGAAACCATGGACGGCAATGACGCGATTGCCAGCGTCCGCGCGACACTCGGCGGGCTGGACGACCTCATCAAAACCGTTGGCTTTCGCGACCTGGACGGCAAATTGTCCTGCATCGCGGCGATCGGGTCCGCCCTGTGGGAGCGGCTCTCTCCTTCCAGCCGGCCGGCTGAACTCAAGCCGTTCTCTCCGATCGATGGCTCTGTTCACAAGGCCCCGTCGACGCCGGGCGACCTGCTGTTCCACATACGGGCCGAGCGCGCCGACCTGTGTTTCGAATTCGCCAGGCTGCTGCTTGACACACTCGGTGACGCGGTGCGGATCGTCGATGAGACCTGGGGCTTCCGTTATTTCGACGCGCGGGATCTTCTTGGTTTTGTCGACGGAACCGCGAACCCGGTGGGACAGGACATTCCGGAATCGGCGCTGGTCGGGGAAGAGGATCGCGAATTCGCCGGGGGCAGCTATGTGGTGACCCAGAAATACCTGCACGACCTGTCCGCATGGAAGGCGATCGGCGCCGACCGACAGGAGAAGATCATCGGCCGCACCAAGGTGGACAACATCGAGCTCGACGATCAGGCAGCAAACCAGAAATCGCACAAGAGCCTGGCCACCATCGTCGACCCGCAGGGCGTGGAGCATGATATCCTGCGGGACAATATGCCGTTCGGCAGCCCGGGGCGGCGTGAGTTCGGAACCTATTTCATAGGCTATACCCGCCGGCTTTGGGTGATCGAAAAGATGCTGCAGCGCATGTTCATCGGTGAACCGAAAGGCGCATACGACCGGCTTCTGGACTTTTCCACAGCCCGGACAGGCACCACCTTCTTCGCCCCCTCGCGGTCGACATTGGCAAAGCTGGCAAACGCGGAGTAGCCTACGCCAGAAGCCTGCGGGCGATCATTATCGGCCCCCCCTTCGGCTCCTGCCCATCGCCGCTTGTGGCCCAACACCCCGCCCAGGATCCGCACGCCCGTCGGAACGCGGCGCCGGCGGCAACATGGGATGACAGAGGGCAATCGACAGCGATGGCGGAGAGGATGGGATTCGAACCCACGAGAAGCTTTTGACCTCTACTCCCTTAGCAGGGGAGCGCCTTCGACCACTCGGCCACCTCTCCACAGCGCGCTTTCTAAGGGTTTCCGTCAGTTTGGCAAGGCTCAATCTCGCGGTTGAGCGCAGCTATTTGCAGAATGGCGCAGAAACCCACAAGGCAAGGAGGAGAAAATCGGGGAACAGGTTCCACACGATTCTCCTTCGCGCAATTTTTCCCATTATAGGAAATCTCTTCCGGTGATCCCTGGCGCTTTCCGCGCAAGCGCCGGGCCCGGTTGGAGTGCGCCCAACCGGGCCACGCACAAGGCCAAAGCTCCGATTCGCCTCTTCCGGAAGGGATAAGAGGCAGAGTTCCTTCAGCAGATGCTTGCGCAGCACCTGCCACTTGGCTTAGCTGCAATCCGGTTCGACAACAGGATTGCCATGCCCATCCATCCTCCTTTCACCCCCGTCATCGAAGCCCTGCCCTCCACCGTTCCCTTCGTCGGGCCGGAGGCGCAGGAACGCGCCACGGGACATGGATTCCGTGTCCGTATCGGGGCCAACGAAAGCAGCTTCGGGCCCTCGCCGCGCGTCATAGCCTGCATGACCGAGACGGTGCCCGACATGTGGATGTATTGCGACCCCGACAATCACGACCTCAAACTCGCGGCCGCCGCCCATCACGGCGTCAAGCCGCAGAACATCGTCGTCGGGGAAGGCATAGACGGGCTGCTCAGCCTGCTGACGCGCATGTATGTTTCGCCCGGCGAGCCGGTGGTGACGTCGCTGGGCGCCTATCCGACCTTCAATTTCCATGTCGCGAGCGTGGGCGGCAGGCTGGTGTCCGTTCCCTATGAGAACGACCGCGAAAACCTCGACGGGCTGCTCGATGCGGTACGCTGTGAAAATGCCCGGCTGGTTTACCTGTCCAACCCCGACAATCCGATGGGAAGCTGGTGGGAGGCGGACGACGTGACCCGCTTCATCGAGGCGCTGCCGGAAACGACGATGTTCATTCTGGACGAGGCCTATTGCGAACTCGCACCGGCTTCCGCCCTGCCCGCGATCGACGTGACACGGCCGAACGTCGTGCGGATGCGCACCTTCTCGAAGGCCTACGGGCTCGCCGGCATCCGCTGCGGCTATGCCATCGGCGAGGAGACGGTGATTGCCGCCTTCGAGAAGATCCGCAACCATTATGGCGTCAGCCGCATGGCGCAGATCGCCGGCGAGGCGGCGCTGGAGGACCAGGCCTGGCTGGCCGAGGTGGTGCGCAAGGTGGATGCCGGGCGCCGCCGCATCACGGCAATAGCCGCGGACAATGGCTTGCAGGCCCTGCCCTCCGCAACGAATTTCGTCGCCGTGGACTGCGGCCGCGACGGAGCCTTCGCGCTGAAACTGATGGAGGCGCTGCTGGCGCGCGGCGTGTTCATCCGCAAGCCGATGGTGGCGGGGCTGGACCGCTGCATCCGCATCAGCGTCGGGCTCGACCACGAACTCGATGTTCTGGCCGAGGAAATGCCGAAGGCACTGGCGGCGGCGCGGGCCGGATAAGCGGCGCTAGAGCGACGCGATCCGCAAGGCCCAGCGGCGTCCGTCGGTGGTGAACCGGGTCAGGCCAAGCGGCTCGACATCGACCGACCAGAAACCTTGCGGCGGGGCCTCAAGCACCGCACAGACAGCGGCGCGGATGACCGACGGGTGGGTGACCGCGAGCGTATGCCCGGACAGGCCGAGGCTCTCTTTCAGCAAGGCCGACACGCGATGCCTGAGGTCGTTCAGCGATTCACCGCCATGCGGCGCGGTTGCCGGGTCGGACACCCATGCCGCCAGGTCCGCCGGATCGAGTTCGGCAAGCCTGCGCCCGGCCCAGGTGCCGAAATCCTGGTCGCGAAGGGCCTCCACCGCCTCCCCGTGCAGGCCGAGGGCGGCAACGGTCTGGACGGCGCGCAGGGCGGGGCCATGCCATACGCGGTCGGCGCGAGGCAGGTTCCCGGCCAGCTTCTGCGCCTGTGCAAGGGCAGCAGGCTCCAGCGGCTCGTCACGCGGAAAAGCCCCGCGCCGGGTCGCCTCCGTCGCGCCGCAGCACACCAGCGTCAGCCGCCCTGCCATGCATCCTCCTTCGCTTGATTGACAGCCATACATGACGGCGACTAGTGTCGGCAAAGGTTACGGATCTGGAAGCTGGTGAAAATCCAGCGCGGTCGCGCCACTGTGATCGGCATAATGCCGGAAGTCAGGCCTTGGTCCGTCTCCCCAGCTTGCAATGACGGGACGCAGTATCCCAGGGAGAAGCACAATGTCTGACATCACATTCGCACCGGAAATCCGTCCGATTCCGGTGCGCGAAATCATGCCATGGGCCGTTTTCGGCGGGTTGCTCATGGTGCTGGCCATCTATTTCGTCGGCGCGGAAGAAGGGGCCACCACCCTGTTCTCGAGCCTGAGCACGCATGAATTCGTTCATGACGCGCGCCACCTCCTCGGCTTCCCCTGCCACTGAAAGCATAGCGCCATGGTTGGAAATCTTCTGCTTCGCGGGATGCTGGTCGGCATCCTCGCTGGACTTTTCGCGTTCGGATTCGCCCGTATCTACGGGGAGCCGCATATCGACAGCGCCATCGCCTATGAAGAAGCGATGGCTGCCGCCTCCGGCGAGCCCGCCGAGGAAGAGGAGGAACTGGTCAGCCGCGAGACGCAGGCGGGCCTCGGCCTGCTGACCGGCTCGGTCGTCTACGGCGCCGCCATCGGCGGATTGTTCTCCCTCGTCTTCGCCTATGTCTATGGGCGTGCGGTCACCCTGGGTCCGCGCGCCACCGCCGGGCTGCTGGCCGTCGCCGCCTTCATCGCCGTGGTGCTGGTGCCGGCGCTGAAATACCCGGCAACGCCGCCGGCTGTCGGCAACCCTGAAACGATCGGCGCGCGCACGGAACTGTTCTTCATCATGCTGATCGTGTCCATCATCGCGGCTGCCGTCGCCGTGGTGCTGGCGCGGCGCCTGTGGAGCCAGCTCGGCGGCTGGAACGCGGGAATCGCCGGCGGCCTTGCCTTCATCGTCATCATCGCCATCGCCCAATATGCGCTGCCGACGGTGAACGAGATTCCGGAAGGCTATTCGGCCGACCTGCTCTGGCGCTTCCGCACCTCCTCGCTCGGCATGCATGCCGTGCTGTGGACGGTGATCGGCCTTGCCTTCGGCGCGGTTGCCGAGCGCGCCCTGCCCGGCGCACGCGCCCGGACGGCCTGAGAAATGCCATGACGCGGCACGCTCCCTTCTCGGCGCGTGCCGCGTTTCTTGTTGCGGTTTTCGCGACCTGCCTTGCTTCACCTGCGGCTGAGGCGCATCGGCGGATCAATCCGGCCGAAATCCAGGGCATACCGATCGCCAGCCTGTCGCACGGCCAGATGGCCGTGATCGCCGATTACCGCAGCGAGATCATGAAGCTCGCGGCGCAGGAGCGGCAGGTGGACGACACCTTCGTGCGGCTGCTGAACTACGGCAACATCCAGTACACCTACTGCCTGTGGGGTCTCGTTCCCGGCACGCTGGGCGACGAGGAAAGCCCGTTCAACGAATGCGCCCACGCCTATCTGTCGGCGGCCCACGCGCTGCTGACCCATATGCGCGAGACCTCGGCCAGCAAGACGGCGGTGGAAGACCTCATATCGCGCATCGATGCGGATATGGTGCGCAAGCAATCGTCCTTCGTGCTGTGCCAGTACAGCGGCGAAACATTCGATACGGCGAGCGTGGTGCGCCCCATATGGAGCGAGATACCGACGCATCTGCCCAGCCTCGCCGCCTTTTCCGGCCTCGGTCTTGCCCTTGCCGCCGCCGGCATGGTGCTCGGCAAGGGACGCTCCCGCCCGGCGCAGGACGACACCTGACCTTCCGCCTTTGCTGCTTGCCGCCCGGCCCGTATGGCCTCCTCTTGAATTAATTGAACGTACGTTTTATTAATGTATCCGGAGGAACACCGATGGCGCGCACGACAGGTTCGGACGGCGAACGAACGGAAGCGGCGATCCGCGAGGCGGCCGTCGACCTGATCGCGCGCCATGGCTACGAAGCCGTTTCCATGCGCCAGCTCGCCGCGCGGGTCGGCGTGCAACCGGCCGCGCTCTACCGCTACTTTCCCACCAAGGAAGAGCTGCTTTTCATCCTGATGCGCGAGCACATGGAAGCGCTGCTTTCAGCCTGGAGCGACGCCCGCCCCGCCACGGACGACGCCACCACGCGGCTCGCCGCCTTCGTCGAGAACCACATCGCCTTCCACATCGCGCGGCGCGCGCAAACCCATATCTCCAACATGGAACTGCGCAGCCTGTCGCCGGAGCGGCTGACCTTCATCCTCAAGCTGCGCGGCGCCTACGAAAAGGAACTGCGGGCCATGCTGCGCGAGGGCGCGGAAAGCGGCGCCTTCGATCTGGACGACATCGGGCTCACCGCCATGGCGATCATCCAGATGATCACCGGCGTCATCGTCTGGTTCCGGCCGGACGAGCGGCTTTCGCTGGAGGGCGTGACGCGGACCTATCTTTCCATGACAATGCGCCTCGTCGGGGCGTCAACGAACCGGGAGACCCATCATGTACACGCAGGCACTCGACTTCGGGCTTGAGGAAGATGTCGCAGCGCTGCGCGACCTCGTGCACCGCTTCGCGCAGGAGAAGATCGCGCCGCTGGCCGCCGAGATCGACCGCAGCAACGAGTTTCCGGCCCATCTGTGGGAGGAAATGGGCGGGCTCGGCCTGCTCGGCATGACCGCCGACCCGGCCTTCGGCGGCACCGGCATGGGCTACCTCGCCCATGTCGTGGCGATGGAAGAGCTTTCCCGGGCCTCCGCCTCGGTCGCTCTCTCCTATGGCGCGCACTCCAACCTGTGCGTCAACCAGATCAACCGCTGGGGCACGCCGGCGCAGAAGGAAAAGTACCTGCCGGCGCTGTGCGCGGGCAAGGCCGTCGGCGCGCTCGCCATGTCGGAGCCCGGCGCAGGATCCGACGTTGTGTCGATGCGGCTGAGGGCCGAGAAGAAGAACGACCGCTTCGTGCTCAACGGCACCAAGATGTGGATCACCAACGGGCCGGATGCCGACACGCTGGTGGTCTACACCAAGACCGACCCGGAGCGAAAGTCGCGCGGCATTACCGCCTTCCTGATCCAGAAGGATTTCAAGGGATTCTCGGTGGCGCAGAAGCTCGACAAGCTCGGCATGCGCGGCTCCAACACCGGCGAGCTGGTGTTCGACAATGTCGAGGTGCCGTTCGAGAACGTGCTGGGCGAGGAGGGCAAGGGCGTCGAGGTGCTGATGTCCGGGCTCGACTATGAGCGCACCGTGCTGGCCGGCGGGCCGCTCGGCATCATGGCCGCCTGCCTCGACGTGGCGGTGCCCTATGCGCGCGAGCGCAAGCAGTTCGACCGGCCGATCGGCGACTTCCAGCTCGTGCAGGGCAAGCTGGCCGACATGTACACGACGCTGAACGCCTGCCGCGCCTATGTCTATGCCGTGGCATCGGCCTGCGACCGTGGCCAGACCACGCGCAAGGATGCCGCCGGCTGCATTCTCTATGCTGCGGAAAAGGCGACGCAGACGGCGCTCGACGCCATCCAGCTTCTGGGCGGCAACGGCTACATCAACGACTATCCGACCGGCCGCCTGCTGCGCGACGCCAAGCTCTACGAAATCGGCGCCGGCACGAGCGAAATCCGCCGCTGGCTGATCGGCCGCGAGATCATGAGCGAGGAGAACTAGTGCGCGCGGGTGTGCACCTTCGTGGAACCTTCGTCCACGCGCTTGCGGGCAACCTCAGCCAGCGTATCGGAAATCCACTGGTTGATGGACTTGCCATCATAAGACGCCGCCTTGCTCAGCAAGGCATGGATTTCCGGCGTGGTTCTGAGCGCGAGCTTCCCGGAATAAGGCTTTTGCGGTTCCACGCCCCGCTCTTCACAAAATGCAAGGTAATCGTCGACGCTGTCGTGGAAGGCCTTCACCAGATCCTCGGCACTATCAGCCTCAAAAGTCACGATATCACGAAGGCCGAGGACGCGCCCATGGAAAACCATGTCTTCGTCGTCGAACTCGATCGATCCCGAATATCCCTTGTAAAGTCTCACTATCGTATCCCAACATTGACCAGGAATTGGCGGATTTCGCGTATTGCCCAGCGCTTCGTGTCCGGCGAAGGATGCGGGCGGTGGAGAAACAAGGTTTCGTCTCCTATGGTGAACCTGATCCGAGAGCCGCTTCCTTCGGACACTTGCGCTCCACAGGCGATCAGAAGTGCTTCAACCTCGCGCCATTTGATCGAGCCACTGACCGGATCGGTGAAAATAGCTTCAAGTGTGGCCCTGTGCTTGCCGCGCATGACAATCTCCACGAGAAATGACTTCGGCAGCATTGTCTGTGTTGCTGCCAGCCGTCGCACATCATGCGCAACCCTAACGCTATCAAAATATGATATCATATAGGTTCCGTCAATGGCCACGCTTCGCTCGCAAATCTCCCCCTCCTCCGACACCTTCCGCGCCAATGACGAGCGCATGCGCGCGCTGGTGGAGGACATTGCCGCAAAGGCCGCAACCGTGCAGCGCGGCGGCTCGGACGAAGCCCGCCAGCGGCATGTCTCGCGCGGCAAGCTGCTGCCGCGCGAGCGGCTGGCGCAATTGCTCGATGCCGCTTCGCCCTTTCTCGAGATCGGCCAGTTCGCCGCCTGGGACATGTATGGCGGCGACATCGCCTCGGCCGGTATGATCGCCGGCATCGGCCGCGTCGAGGGGCGCGAGGTGATGGTCGTGGTCAACGACGCCACCGTGAAAGGCGGCACCTATTATCCGATCACCGTCAAGAAGCATCTGCGGGCGCAGGAGATCGCCCGCGAGAACAACCTGCCTTGCGTCTATCTGGTCGATTCCGGTGGGGCGAACCTGCCCAATCAGGACGAGGTGTTCCCGGATCGCGAGCATTTCGGGCGCATCTTCTACAACCAGGCAACCCTGTCGGCGGCCGGCATTCCGCAGATCGCCTGCGTGATGGGCTCGTGCACCGCTGGCGGGGCCTATGTGCCAGCCATGGCCGACGAATCGATCATGGTGCGCAAGCAGGCGACGATCTTCCTCGGCGGCCCGCCGCTGGTGAAGGCCGCGACCGGCGAGGACGTGAGCGCCGAGGAACTGGGCGGCGCCGACCTGCACACGCGCGAATCCGGCGTGGCCGACCATCTGGCGGTGGACGACGAGCATGCGCTGGCGATCACGCGGCGCATCGTCAGAAACCTGAATCGAAAGAAGGAGATCGGGCTCGATCTTCGCGACCCGATTCCGCCACTTCACGATCCGCGCGAACTCTATGGCATCGTGCCGACCGACCTGCGCCAGCCCTATGACGTGCGCGAGGTGATCGCCCGCATCGTCGACGGCTCCGACTTCGACGAGTTCAAGCAGAACTACGGCACGACGCTGGTGACCGGCTTCGCGCATATCCATGGCATGCCGGTGGGCATCATCGCCAACAATGGCGTGCTGTTCTCCGAAAGCGCGCTCAAGGGCACGCATTTCATCGAGCTGTGCTGCCAGCGCGGCATCCCGCTGGTGTTCTTGCAGAACATCACCGGCTTCATGGTCGGCAAGAAATACGAGGCCGGCGGCATCGCCAAGGACGGCGCCAAGCTGGTGACGGCGGTGACCACGGCACGCGTGCCGAAGGTGACGATGATCATCGGCGGCTCGTTCGGCGCCGGCAATTACGGCATGTGCGGGCGCGCCTATTCGCCCCGCTTCCTGTGGATGTGGCCCAACGCCCGCATTTCGGTGATGGGCGGCGAGCAGGCGGCCATGGTGCTGGCGCTGGTCAAGCGCGAGGGCATCGAGCGCAAGGGCGGCACCTGGAGCGCCGAGGAGGAAGCCGAGTTCAAGCGCCCGACGCTGGAGAAATACGAGCGCGAGGGCCATCCGCTCTATTCCTCGGCGCGCCTGTGGGACGACGGCATCATCGACCCGGCCCGGAGCCGCGAGGTGCTGGCCCTGTCGCTGTCGGCCGCGCTCAACGCGCCCATTCCCGAGACCAAGTTCGGCCTGTTCAGGATGTAGGGATGCAAGTATTTTCGGAGATCCAGGAAGACCTTCCAGCAATCATCATTGCGACGATTGCAGCATCATCTTCATACAATTTCGGCTTCCTGCTTCCAACCGAAACAGGAATCGTGACGACACTGTCTTATAATGATTTTCTGAACGGAACGATATATCTTCTTCCATTCGTTTTGCTTCTGTATGTCGTTGGAAACGGCGTTCTTAAATTTACGAAGAACGATTTCGATTTCAGCAAAAAATCCCACCTATTCATGATCGTGTCGATGCTTATCGCAGGCGTGATATTGCTCCTGATTAGCAGGAAGGAGACAATCGATTTTCCCGTAACGATCATTCTCATATCCCTGTCTCCATTCATAATTCGCTTCCTGTATAGAATTTTCGACAAGACAGAGAAGAAAACACTCGTTCAATTCCTTTCCATATTTTTTGTCCTGACCGTTCTTTTCTTTCATGGATATTCGAGTTTCCATTGGAATATTTCTTCCCGCAACAACGCATATGTCACCATTGCCGGCTGCGAGAAATGCCGCCTCGTGAAAATCTACTCCGATTTCATGATTCTGTACGAGGGAGCCGACAAGCCTCTGAAATTCCTGCGAAACGACAGGGACTTTTCCATAGACCGGACGGGAGCCGACCAGTCCAATGTTCTCTAAAATCCTCATCGCCAATCGCGGCGAGATCGCCTGCCGCATCATCCGCACCGCAAGGCGCATGGGCGTGGCGACCGTCGCCGTCTATTCCGACGCCGATGCGGGCTCCATGCATGTCGCCATGGCCGACGAGGCGGTGCGCATCGGCCCGCCCCCGGTGGCAGAGAGCTATCTCGACGGCGAGCGCATCGTCGCCGCGGCCCTGATGACCGGCGCGGAAGCCATCCATCCCGGCTATGGCTTCCTGTCCGAAAATCCGGATTTCGTCGACCGGGTGGTGAATGCCGGGCTGATCTTCATCGGCCCTTCCGCCACCTCGATCCGCGCCATGGGCCTCAAGGATGCCGCCAAGCGGCTGATGGAAAAGGCCGGCGTGCCGGTGGTGCCGGGCTATCACGGCGAGGCGCAGGACATCGTGCTGCTTGCCTCCAAGGCCACCGAGATCGGCTTTCCGGTGCTGATCAAGGCCCGGGCCGGCGGCGGCGGGCGCGGCATGCGCCGCGTCGACCATGCGGACGATTTCGCGGAAGCGCTGTCCTCGGCGCGGCGCGAGGCCAAGGCCGCCTTCGGCGACGACCGGGTGCTTGTCGAAAAATATGTCGAGAAGCCGCGCCACATCGAAGTGCAGGTGTTCGGCGACAATTACGGCAACGTCGTCCATCTGTTCGAGCGCGATTGCTCGGCGCAGCGCCGCCACCAGAAGGTGATCGAGGAAGCCCCCGCCCCCGGCATGACCGACGAAATGCGGGCGGCGATGACCGAGGCCGCGGTGACGGCGGCCAAGGCCATTTCCTATTCCGGTGCCGGCACCATCGAGTTCATCGTCGATGCCTCGCAGGGACTGCGCCCCGACCGCTTCTGGTTCATGGAGATGAACACCCGCCTCCAGGTCGAGCATCCGGTGACCGAGATGATCACCGGAGTCGATCTGGTCGAATGGCAGTTGCGCGTCGCCTATGGCGAAGCGCTGCCGAAGCGTCAGGACGAGATCGAGCTGGACGGCCACGCCTTCGAGGCGCGCCTTTACGCGGAAGATGCGGCCAAGGGCTTCCTGCCCGCGACCGGTACGCTGCACCATTTGTGGTTTCCGGATGAGCCCGCGCCGGGCACATCGCTGCGGGTGGAAACCGGCGTGCGCGAGGGCGATACGATCTCGCCCTTCTACGACCCGATGATCGCCAAGCTGGTGGTGCACGGTCCCGACCGCGAAACGGCGCTCGACGCGCTCGGCGACATGCTGGCGGAGACGGAAATCGCCGGCTCGACGGTCAACACCGCCTTTCTCGCCGCCCTTGCCGCCGACCCGGATTTCGCGGCCGGCGATGTCGATACGGGCCTGATCGGCCGCAAACAGGATGCGCTGACCGCCATTCCAGAGCCTTCGGAAGGCTTTGTGACGGCTGCCGCGCTGGCCGTTTCCGGCCTTTCCGAAACGGCAAGCCCGGACGACCCGTGGTCGGCGCTCGCCGGCTACGCCCATTTCCATGCCGCGCCGAAGCGGGTGGCGCTCAGATATGGCGAGCAGGAGATCAGGGCGGCTGTGTCGGTCGTCAACGGGAAAACGGAAATCGCGTTGATACCCGCACCCCTAAGCCCTCCCCACAAGGGGATGGGGGATTCCGAAGCGCCGCGCCTCAGCGAGAAGGAAACACACGAAAGCAAAAGATCCGCCTCCTCCTTGTGGGGAGGGGTCAGGGGTGGGGGTAACCCACCTCCTCGCCTTGCCAGATGGCCCGGGCACATCACCATATTCGACGGGCCGGTGAGCTATATGTTTTCGGTTCCCGATCCGCTGGAGCGGGCGGAAGAAGCCGGCGGCGGCGCGGACAGCCTGCGCGCGCCGATGCCGGGCCTGGTCAAGGTGGTGCGCGCCGCCGTGGGCGACACGGTCGCCAAGGGCCAGCCGCTGCTGGTCCTGGAAGCGATGAAGATGGAGCACACCATCGCTGCCCCGCATGACGGCGTGGTCGCGGAAATCGCCACGGAAGGCAGCCAGGTGACCGACGGCGCAACGCTGGTGCGCTTCGCCGAGGCCGGCGAATAACACGCAGCGCCAGAGCCTTTCAGGTTTGCCGGAAACGGCTCCTCACCCCGCAAACGGGGAGAGGGAAAACACCGGCGTTGCGGCCATCTTCCTTCTCCCCGTTCACGGGGAGAAGGTCCCGGCAGGGGGATGAGGGCGATTTCACCTGAACCTGCCATAAAAGCCGAAGCCGCGCCGATCTTGTTCCGATCGGTCGCGGCCCGGCTGTGCGTGAAGTTGGTATAAGCGCCCCCGCGCCGTTGTTATTTCCACCCCTTCCCTGTCGTCGCGGCCGGTTGTTGGAGCAACCGCCGCCTGGTCGTCGCCGCGTTCTGCGCGCGGCTTTTCGTTCAGATCAGTGCATCGTCATCCATTCACGCGCCTCGCGCAGGGCCCGGGCCAGATCGGCTTTCGACATGGTAGCCGAGATTTCCGAGCGCAGTTCCGCGGCGCGGGCCGAACCCTTGATGGCGGCGATGTTGAACCACTTGTGGGCGGCAACCTGGTCGACGTCGCAGTCGCGGCCCGTGGCGTACATCATGCCCAGTTCGAAAAGGATATCGGCCTGCGCCGTCGCGCCCATGGTGCCGAAACCAGCTTCGTGCATTTCAAAACGTGCCATTTCAAACCCCTGTCCCGTTTGCGAGAGCGCCTCTTTCTTGAAACCGGGAGGCTGCCCTTTCGATGCTTTCGAGAATGCCCCAGGGGCTTGAATTCGCCGTAAAAAGACGTGCTTAATTTGAAGAAAACAAAGCTAAAACAATAGGTAAACGTGACGGTTCGTTAACGATGGAAAGGCCCGGATTCGCGGGCTTTTGTTTCGAATTTTACCGAATTTTCAGACCCTGAATTCAACGCTTCGCTAACCACGGCATCGCATCGGTTTGGCGATCCCGGTTTCCGGAGGCTCCAAAAGAGCCCTCATTATTTCCGCGATCTTCCCCAGCGGTACGGCTTTCGCTTTGCACGGGACTGCACTAGCTTACGTTTGCGTAAGAGGAAACGCAGCGCTCAGGGAGGAGACATGTTTCGCATTACCGGCGTGGCGGCATTCGCCCTAATCATGACGGCCGGCACGGCTCTGGCCGATCCGATCGAAGGCACATGGAAGCGGCCCAACGGCACGCTGATCTCCTATGCCGGCAGCGGCACCAAATATTGCGGCACGGTGATGACCGGCGAATACAAGGGCAAGTCGATCGGCTGCATGAACGGCAGCGGCGGCGCCTACAAGGGCACGGTCAACAAGCTGGACGAGGGCAAGACCTACAACGGCAAGGCCAGCGTTTCCGGCAACACGCTTTCGCTTTCGGGCTGCGTTCTGGGCGGGCTGATCTGCAAGAGCGAAAAGCTCACCCGCCAGTAGGAAAGGCAATGGCCGCCGGCATCCGGCGGCCTCCGTTTCGAAATGCGGATGTTCAGGCCCGCGCCTTCTGGCCGAACAGGATTTTCTGCGCTTCCTTGTCTTCGGCCAGGTTGTTGCGGTGATCCTGCCCGACTTCAACCGCCTTCTGAACGGCCGGGCGCGCGGCAATGGTATCGAACCAGCGCTTGAGGTTCGGGAAGTCCTCCAGATCCTGTCCCTGATTGCGATAGGGTCGCACCCAAGGGAACGCCGCCATGTCGGCGATCGAATAGTCGCCGGCCAGATAGTCCCGGTCGGCAAGGCGCTTGTCCATCACGCCGTAAAGCCGGTTCACCTCGTTGGTGTAGCGGTCGATGCCGTACTGGATCTGCTCCGGCGCATATTGGCGGAAATGGTGCGCCTGCCCGGCCATGGGGCCGAGGCCGCCCATCTGCCAGAACAGCCATTGATCGACTTCGGTGCGCTGGCGCTCGTCCGCCGGGTAGAACCTGCCGAACTTGCGGCCGAGATATTGCAGGATGGCGCCGGACTCGAACACCGAGATCGGTTGCCCGCCCCATTTTCCATCCGAAGACGGACCCTCCGGATCGACGATGGCCGGCATGCGGTTGTTGGGCGCGATCTTCAGGAAGGACGGCTCGAACTGCTCGCCGCGGCCGATGTTCACATAGTGCACCTCGTAGGGGATGCCTGCTTCCTCCAGGAAGATCGTGATCTTGTGGCCATTGGGCGTGGGCCAATAGTGCAGTTCGATGGGAGCGGTCTGCGTCGTCATTCGTCTTTCTCCGGCGGTTTCGTGGCCTGTCCAAGCACATAGGCGCCCTGACGGCCGGCGCAATAACCGGGCCCGGTTAAGCAGCGTCAATAATTTTGAACCTCAGATGAACGGTCCCCTCAGAGTGAGTTCAGGCACCGGATGCGATCGTCTTTCCATATTGAGGGAAACGACATGCTCGCTCGCCGCTTCACCATCGTCTGCCTGCTGGCCACGCTGTTCGGCATCGGCTTTGCCCTGATCGTGGCAGAAGCCGGGCGCCAGCCCCGCCACTGGGACGAGGTCCGCGCCGGCAAATGCCTGCTCGGCTGCACGGGCAAGATGGGCCGCTGACGGCCAGAACACGGAACGGAACCATGAACGCGATCATCGACAACAGCCTGACCATCCTGCGGCTCCTGCCCAGGGCAGCGCTCATCCTGGCCCTGCTGGCCGCCCCGGTGCTCGCCGTTCCCATGGTGCGCGGCGATATGGGCCTGACCATCGAGGCCCCCTCGCTGAAGAAGAAGGGCATGGGCTTCGTCCTGCTGGTGAGCCTGCAGCGGGTGTGAACGAACATCGGGCAGGCTGTGCCAGCCCCCTTCCCCAGCCTCCGGCCATGGCCGTATAGTGGGCCATGGAAAATCGAATCTATCCGCAAGCCATCGAGACGATCGTCACGCCCGAACCGGTGCAGCCGGAGAGCTTCGACGACCCCGCCGAAGCGGTGGCGGCGCTGCGCCGCATCTATGACCGCAACACCAGCTTCCTGCGCGATTCCTTCACCGGCCTGGCATCGGGCGGCGACATCAACCGGCGTTACCGGGCCTTCTACCCGGAAGTCGGGGTCACGACGACCTCCTTCACGCAGGTGGATTCGCGGCAGGCCTACGGCCACATGCCCCTGCCCGGGAATTTCACCACCACCATCACCCGGCCGGACCTGTTCGCAAGCTACCTGACCGAGCAATTCCGCCTGATCATGCGCAATCACGGCGTGCCGGTGACCGTGCAGGAATCGACGACGCCGATCCCGCTGCATTTCGCCTTCCTCGAAGGCAGCTATGTCGAGGGCTCGGTGGCGGAAAGGCTGCGCCGGCCCATCCGCGACCTGTTCGACGTGCCGGACCTCGACGGCACCGACGATCACATCGCCAACGGCACCTTCGAGGTGGGGCTTGGCGAGGCGCGGCCGCTGGCGCCGTTCACGGCCCAGCGCGTCGATTATTCGCTGCACCGGCTGCCGCACTACACGGCCACCAGTCCGGAGCATTTCCAGAACTATGTGCTGTTCACCAACTACCAGTTCTATATCGACGAGTTCGTGGCCCGCGCCCGCCAATTGATGGCGGAAGGCGGCGGCGGCTATTCGGAATTCGTGGAACCGGGCAATTTCGTCACCAAAGCCGGTGAAGACCGCAGCCCGGACGGGGCGCTGGTGCGCCTGCCGCAGATGCCGGCCTACCATCTGAAGAAACCCGGCCATGGGGGCATCACCATGGTCAATATCGGCATCGGCCCCTCCAACGCCAAGACCATCACCGACCATATCGCCGTGCTGCGCCCACATGCCTGGGTAATGCTCGGCCACTGCGCCGGCCTGCGCAATACGCAGGCGCTGGGCGACTATGTTCTGGCACATGCCTATGTGCGCGAGGACCACGTGCTCGACGACGACCTGCCGGTGTGGATACCGCTGCCGGCGCTGGCCGAGATCCAGGTGGCCCTGCAGGAGGCGGTCGCGGAGGTGACCGGCCTGTCCGGCTACGACCTCAAGCGCATCATGCGCACCGGCACCGTCGCCACCATCGACAACCGCAACTGGGAACTGCGCGACCAGCGCGGCCCGGTGCAGCGGCTTTCCCAGTCGCGCGCCATCGCGCTCGACATGGAATCGGCCACCATCGCCGCCAACGGCTTCCGCTTCCGCGTGCCTTACGGAACGCTGCTGTGCGTTTCCGACAAGCCGCTGCACGGCGAACTGAAGCTGCCCGGCATGGCCAGCGAGTTCTACAAGCGGCAGGTCGCGCAGCATTTGACCATCGGCATCAAGGCGATGGAGAAACTGTCGGAAATGCCGATGGAACGGCTGCATTCGCGCAAGCTGCGCAGCTTTACGGAGACGGCTTTCCAGTAGCGGAGAGTCTATTCGCCGTTAACCAGCCCAAGAATGAGACGGTGCATGTTGGCGCCTTCGGCCATTTCCACCCGGTCGAAATCGCGGCTGCGCTGGCGCTGGCGCTGCGAGGCCGCCGCCAGCGGCGCCTGGATATCCTGCCTGATCTTCTTGCAGCCGGGATCGTTCTCGGCCGTGACGCCGATGGTGTTGGCCTCGATCTCGGCCACCATCTCCTTCATGTGCACGCCATGCACCTCTTCATGGCGCTTGATGCCGTCGATGAAGACATCCCAGCGCTTCTTCGTCTCGGGCGGAAGGGCCTGCGAGGGTTTCGGCAAGGTGTAGGTGATGACGAGGCGCGGAATTGCCGAAACCAGCGTGCATGAGGTGCCCTGAGGGCGATAGTCCCGGCGCCATGTCAGCTTGAAGGTGGTGTGCGCGATCGCCCGCCCGACGCCGCTTTTCGGCCCCTCTTCCCCGATCGAGCGGTAAAGCTCGATCGGGGTCTTTCCCGAGATGGAATAGGCTTGCACGCGTTCGATAACCTCGCCGCCGGCCACGGCCGGCGAGATGGCGGCGAACACAAGAGCGGCCGCCAGAAGCGGCAGGGATACGGCAGTCGCCCTCACACGGTTTTCCCTGTATCTAGAAGCTCATTTCGGGCATGCATCCTACGCAAGCACCTCGCCACCATCAATGAGCCGCAATTTGTTCCACAAGCATCGCCCATGACACGCAGCATCCAGCCCCTTTTTCTTCCCTGCATGATTGCGGCATCGCTGGGGCTGATGCTCGGCTTTTTCGGCAGCCTCCACCCCGCCTTCGATTCCTTCGCCCATTTCCGCGTGCATCTGGCCGCCGTGACAGCGGTTCTGGCGCTTGTCCTGCTGTTTTCCCCCTACAGGGTGCTGGCGCTGTCGGCGCTGGTGTTTGCGACAAGCGCCTTTTCATCGACAACGGCCGCGATGCGCCCTCCGTTCGGCATGGCCGCAACCGCCTTCCCCATCAAGCCGGCCGATCAGGCCGTCTACCGCCTGATGGAACTCAACCTGCGCTACGACAATGCGGCACCCGAAAAGGTGCTGTCGCTGATCGGCCGCGTTCAGCCGGACGTGGTGACCCTGTCCGAGGTCAGCGAGATGTGGGAGGAAAAACTGAACCTCCTGCAAAGCGCCTATCCCAACCGCATCATGTGCGAAAGCCGCGACCCCAGGTTCGGCGTGGCTGTGCTGTCGCGACGGCCGTTTGCCGATGGCGGCGAGCCGAGTTGCCACCGGCTGCTGTCGTTGACGGTCACGTCCGTGGATTTCGGAGGCGTGGCGGTCGATATCGGGTCGCTCCATCTCGGCTGGCCATGGCCCTTCCCGCAGGCCGAGCAGATCGCGGACCTCCGCCAGCCGCTGTCCACGCTGCGCGATAACGCGATCCTTGCCGGCGACCTCAATTCGACGCCGTGGAGTGCGGCCGCACACGACATCGCGGAAGCGGGCGGCTTCGCCATCGTGCCCTCGCCCGGACCGACATGGATCGACCGGCGGCTGCCGCACGCTCTCCTGTTCGCCGGGCTGCCGATCGACAATGTATTCGCCAAGGGCGACATCACCGTGCATTCGATCGAACGGCTGGAGCCTGTCGGTTCCGACCATGTGCCGCTGCTGGTCGAATTCTCATTGCGCCCGCAGCCGGAAGAGCCCGAGGACGAGCGGGAAACCGCCACCGTCTCACGCGAACAGTTGCGCGGCTAACATGAAAAACGGGGCCGAAGCCCCGCTATTCCCTACATGTTTGCGTAGACCGGACCTTCGCCCCCCTGCGGCGGCACCCAGTTGATGTTCTGGTTCGGGTCCTTGATGTCGCAGGTCTTGCAGTGGACGCAGTTCTGCGCGTTGATGACGTAGCGCACGTCCTTCGCGTTCGGATCGGCCGCCGCATTGCCGTCGGCATCGACCCATTCATAGACGCCGGCCGGGCAATAGCGTGTCGAGGGACCGGCAAAGACATCGTGCTCGGACCGTTCCTGCAAGGCCATGTCCTTGACCTGAAGGTGAACCGGCTGGTCTTCCTCATGGTTGGTGTTGGACAGGAAGACCGAAGACAGGCGGTCGAAGGTCAAAACGCCGTCCGGCTTGGGATAGTCGATCCTGCTGTGCTTCGACGCCGGCTCCAGCGCGGCGGCATCGGTCTTGCCGTGCCTGAGCGTGCCGAAGGGTGAAACCCCGAACAAGGTGTTCATCCACATGTCGAGGCCGCCGAGGCCGACGCCGACCAGCGTGCCGAACTTCGACCACAGCGGCTTGACGTTGCGCACCCGCCTCAGGTCCTTGCCGATATCGGACCCGCGCCAGGCCTGCTCATAGGAGACGAGATCGTCATTGGCGCGGCCGGCGGCAATGGCCTCGGCCACATGGTCGGCCGCCATGACGCCGGACAGCACCGCATTGTGCGAACCCTTGATGCGCGGCACGTTGACGAGGCCGGCCGAGCAGCCCATCAGCACACCGCCGGGGAACGACATCTTCGGCACCGACTGCCAGCCGCCCTCGGTAATGGCGCGCGCGCCATAGCCGATACGCCTGGCGCCCTCGAAGGTGCCGCGAATGGCCGGATGCGTCTTGAAGCGCTGGAACTCCTCGAAGGGCGCCAGATACGGGTTCTTGTAGTTCAGGTGGACGACGAAACCGACGGCGACCAGATCGTCCTCCAGATGGTAGAGGAAGGAGCCGCCGCCGGTCTTCATGTCGAGCGGCCAGCCGAAGGAGTGCTGCACGAGGCCCTTCCTGTGGTTCTCCGGCTTGACCTGCCACAGTTCCTTGAGGCCGATGCCGTACTTGCCGGGCTCGCGACCGGCGGCAAGGTCGTATTTCTCGATCAATTGCTTGGCGAGCGAGCCGCGCGCGCCTTCGCCGATCAGCACATACTTGCCCATCAGCGCCATGCCGGGGGCGAAATTGGGTCCATGCGAGCCGTCGCGCTCGACGCCCATGTCGCCGGTGTAGACGCCCGTGACGGCGCCCTCGTCATTGTAGATCAGCCCGGCGGCGGCGAAGCCGGGATAGATTTCGACGCCCAGCGCCTCGGCCTTGCCGGCCAGCCAGCGGCAGACATTGCCGAGCGAGACGATGTAGTTGCCGTGATTGTTCATCAGGGGCGGCATGAGGAAATTGGGCAGGCGGACCGAGCCGGCAGGACCCAGCACCAGGAAATGGTCGGCGGTCACCGGCGTCTTGAAGGGATGGTCGTCTTCCTCCCGCCAGCCGGGCAGCAGCTTGTCGATCCCGATCGGGTCGACCACGGCGCCGGAGAGGATATGCGCGCCGACCTCGCCGCCCTTTTCCAGGACGACGACGGAAAGCTCGGGGTTGACCTGCTTGAGGCGGATCGCCGCGGCCAGCCCGGCCGGACCGGCGCCGACGATCACCACGTCGAACTCCATGCTCTCCCACTCGATATCGCTCATCAATCCCTCCGCATTGGCTTGCCGATACTGTGCTGGCTCCAGCGCTCCATAGCGCATCGGTTTGCGACGGGGAACCGACAGAAACGGCATACCGGAATTTTCATTGCAGCCTAACGTCGCAGATTTTTACGTGAACGTAAACGTCAAAATACTATCGTGAGCCGGCTCGTCATATGCCTGAAGACTGCCCCGATACGCCGGCAGCCCCTTGGCGCCCGCCGCTTGTGGTCATCTTGACACACGCCAACGCACAATTGAGTGTGCGCCGGCCCGCATATCGGCAATACTGCACCAATGCGCACCTATGGATGGCCCGGCCTGCCGCAGCTGCGCCTGACGAAACCGCTCGGCAGGGTCCGGAAACTTGCGGTTTTGGCCCTTGTTCCGGTGATGCTTGGCGCTTCCCCGAGCCTCGCCGAAGAGGGCGGCATGTGGCCTGCGGGTCCCTATGCGCTCTCGGACGAACTCGGCGACTTCACCATCACGGCGGTCGGCGGGTCCGGCACGTCGGACGACCCGCTGGTGGTGATGGAAGAGTTCCGCTCCGCAACCCCGGCGACGCTGACCATCCACAACGCGATCCGGCGGATGCCTCGCCTGCCCGGCGACGGCCACCTCATGGTGCTTTACCTGCGCATCGACATCCTCAACAACAGCGGCCACCCCTGGATCGAATTCGAGTTCGAGCTGCAGGAGATGCGCGACCGGCCGAGCACCTTCGGCGACGGCCTGTCCTTTGACCAGCGCAACCGCTCGCCGGAAACCATCTTCTCCAGCGCCTTCGCCCGTTTCCACCGCGATTTCGAGCCCTATGACCGGCTGTTGTTCTCCGGTGGGCAGGTCGACCCGCTGAGCACGGTGTCTTTCCAGTTCGTGATCACCGATTTCACGCCGCGCTGGACATTCTATCTGGTGCAAGACCCGCGCATTCCCTCGTCCTGACTTGAAAATGCCGGCCGATGCGCCGAATGTGGCCCCATGAGCGCAGCCGCCCCCGACAGCAATGCCGACATCCACGCCCTGCTGGCCTTCTATGCCGAAGCCGGCGTGGACGAGGCGCTGGACGACGTGCCGGCGAACCGGTTCGACGAGCGGGCGCCGCAACCCCGGCCGGCCGCCCAGCCGGCAGGCGAAGACCCAGGGCATCGGCCACAGGCGCAAAAACAGGCCCCGCCGCCAACGACACCACCCGCCGCACGCCCGCCGGCCCAGCCGGCCCAGCCGGCCGCCGTTCCGGACGGCCAGCAGATCGCCTTTGCGCGCGAGCTTGCGGCGAGCGCCTCGACGCTCGACGAATTGCGCGAGCGCATGGCCGGATTCGACGGCTGCAATCTCAAGCTCACCGCCAAGAATCTGGTGTTCGCCGACGGGAACCCCGAGGCAAGCATCATGTTCGTGGGCGAGGCCCCGGGACGCGACGAGGACATCGAAGGCAAGCCCTTCGTCGGCCGCTCCGGCCAGCTTCTCGACCGCATGCTGAAGGCGATCGATCTGGACCGCAGCAAGGTCTACATCGCCAACGTCATCCCGTGGCGGCCGCCCGGCAACCGGGCCCCGACGCCGCAGGAAACCGAAATATGCCGCCCCTTCATCGAGCGCCAGATCGAACTGGTCGGGCCGAAGATACTCGTCCATCTCGGCGGCGCCTCGGCCAAGACGCTGCTCAACACCACCGAAGGCATATTGCGGCTGCGCGGCAACTGGAGGGTCTATTCCGGGCGGTCGGGCATCGGAATCCCGGCCATGCCGACGCTGCATCCGGCCTATCTGCTGCGCACGCCGGCGCACAAGCGGCTGGCCTGGCGCGACTTCCTCGAAGCGAAGATGAAGCTGCGGTCCCTGTCCTGAGGTCAGGACGGGGTCACCCCTGCGGCGGCGTGACCTTGCGCGCTCTCGCTCGCTCCAGCCCGAGCTGGCGCTCGCGGAAGATGATGAACATCCCCGCCCCCACCACGATCGCGCCGCCGGCCAGCATGTGAATGGTGGGCAGGTCGCCGAACACCATGTAGCCGATGATGATGGCCAGGATGATCGAGGTGTATTCGAAAGGCGCGACCACCGAGATCTCGGCGTGGCGATAGGCGGCGGTCATGAGGATCTGGGCGACGCCGCCGCAAATGCCGCCGGCAATGAGCAGGGCGACCTGCGTCGCCGTAAGCGCCTCCCAGCCGAACGGCAAGCTGCCCAGCGAAATGACGCTGGCCATCAAGGAGAACCACAGCACGATGGTGGCGGTGCGTTCGCTGTGGACGAGGTTGCGCACCAGTATGACGGCGACGGCGGAGGTCGCGGCCCCGGCAAGCGCCGCCATCACGCCCAGCACCTGCTGGTCGTCCATCGCCGATCCCGAGCGGAGCAGGGTCAGTTCCGGCCAGGAGATGATGACGACCCCGACGAGGCCGATGGCCACCGCGCCCCACCTGTAGATGCGGATGGCCTCTCCCAGGAACAGCGAGCTGAACATCACCACCATCAGGGGCTGGGCGTAGTTCAGCGTGATGGCGTCGGCCAGCGGCAGGCGGGCCAGCCCGAAAAAGATCAGGCCCATGGAACAGACGCCGACGAAGCCGCGCGCCATATGGCCGAACGGCCGCTTGGTGGCGAAGGCGGTGCGCAGTTCGCGCCGCCAGCCGAGAAACAGCAATATGGGGAAAATGGCGAAGAAGGAGCGGAAGAAGACCGCCTGCCCCGCCGGCAGCGCCCCCGCCGCCTTGATGAAGGCCGACATCGCCACGAAAACCGCGACTGACATGACTTTCAGGGCTATGCCTGTCAGGGGACTGCCCGAATGATCAAGCGCTGTCGTGCTCAACTTGGCCCTGCGTCCTCTGGTGGGTGCGAATCCGGTTCCCTGGCGTGGGGTTCCCGACGCAGGCGCCTTTCATGTAAAGAACCTTGGCCGGATTGTCTTGAGCCAAGAGCAGTCTCCTCCTATCCCTGGAGCACCGTGCGTCCTGTCGCGCACCTGAAGGGCGCTCCGGCACCTTGATTGGACGGACGACCGCTGCAGTTTTCGGTCCGATGCCCTGAAAGCCGACCGCGAAAGGAATGGAAAGCATATGCGTACAGATACCGGCCAGGTTTTCAGGCTCGAGGACTACCGGCCGAGCGACTACCTCATCCCGCAGACCCGGCTGATTTTCAGGCTTGCGCCCGACGCCACAACGGTGGTTGCCGAACTGACCATCGAACGGCGGCCGGGCGGGGACGCGGCGGCGCCGCTGGTGCTCGACGGCGACGGCCTGAAGCTGAAGCGCATCGAACTCGAAAGCGTCGCGCAGCCCGCCCATGAGGCAACGCCCGAGCGGCTTGTCCTGAACGACCTGCCCGCCACGGACCGTTTCACGCTGATCCTCGAAACCGAACTGGACCCGGACGACAACAAGGCCCTGATGGGGCTCTATCGCTCCAATGGCGTCTATTGCACGCAGTGCGAGCCGGAAGGCTTCCGCCGCATCACCTATTTCCTCGACCGGCCGGACGTGCTGTCGGTCTATCACGTGCGTATCGAGGCCCCGCATGCCGCCGCGCCGCTGCTGCTTTCCAACGGCAATCCGGTGGCGAGCGGCGAGCTTGGGAACGGCTGGCATTTCGCCGAGTGGCACGACCCCCATCCCAAGCCCTCCTACCTGTTCGCGCTGGTGGCCGGCGATCTCGGCCGGCTTGGCGACAGCTTCACCACCATGAGCGGGCGCAAGGTCGAACTCGGCATCTATGTCGAGCACGGCAAGGAGAAGCTTGCCGCCTACGCCATGGACGCGCTGAAGCGCTCGATGAAATGGGACGAGGAGGTGTTCGGGCGCGAATACGACCTCGATGTGTTCAACATCGTCGCCGTCTCCGACTTCAACATGGGGGCGATGGAGAACAAGGGCCTCAACATCTTCAACGACAAATATGTGCTGGCCGACGAGGCCACCGCCACGGACACCGATTTCGCCAATATCGAGGCGATCATCGCGCATGAATATTTCCACAATTGGACTGGCAACAGAATCACTTGCCGCGACTGGTTCCAGCTCTGCCTGAAGGAAGGACTGACCGTTTACCGCGACCACGAATTCTCCGCCGACCAGCGGTCGCGCGGGGTCAAGCGCATCGCCGAGGTGCGCACGCTGCGCGCGCTTCAGTTTCCCGAAGACCAGGGCCCCCTCGCCCATCCGGTGCGGCCGCGCCGCTATCGCGAGATCAACAATTTCTACACGGCGACCGTCTACGAGAAGGGCTCGGAAGTGGTGCGCATGCTGCGCACCATCCTGGGCGCGGCAATGTTCCGCGCCGGCATGGACCTCTATTTCGAGCGCCATGACGGACAGGCCTGCACGATCGAGGATTTCCTCAAGGTGTTCGAGGATGTGTCGGGCCGCGACCTCTCGCAATTCGGCCTCTGGTACAACCAGTCCGGCACGCCGAACCTGACGATCAAGCCGAGCTACGAGGCCGGCACGCTGACGCTGGAAATCGAGCAGTCGGTGCCGCCCACCCCGTCCGAAAGCCGCAAGCGCGCCATGCACATCCCGCTGGCCTTCGGCCTGATCGGCAGCGATGGCAAGGAACTGGCATGGACCGAGGTCGAGGGCGCATCCGTGGAGGACGGCGTCATCCATGTGCGCAAGCGCAGCCACAAGCTACGCTTCCACGGCGTGGCGGAACGGCCCGTCCTGTCGCTCAATCGCGGCTTCTCGGCTCCCATCACGCTCGCCGTCGAACAGAAGCCGGAGGATCTGATCTTCCTCGCCGGCCATGACAGCGATCCGTTCGCGCGCTGGCAGGCCTTCAACACGCTGCTGACCGACAGCCTGATTTCCGCCTACCGGTGCGTGCGCGGCGACACGAGGCTGCGTTTCCCGCCGCAGATCGCGCAACTGGCCGGCAGGATCGCTGCCGATGCCTCCCTCGAACCCGCCTACCGGGCGCTCGCCATCACCTTGCCGTCCGAGACCGACATCGCCCGGGACGTCGGCAAGGATATCAACCCCGATGCGATATTCGTCGCGCGCCGGGAGTTGAGCAATTTCATCGCCCGTTCCAACCACGAACCGTTCGCGGAGCTTTACCGGGAATTGCGGGACGACGGACCGTTCAGCCCCGACGCTGCCGGCGCCGGACGGCGGGCGCTGCGCAACGTGGTGCTGGGCTATCTGGCCCGCATCAAGGGCGGCGCCGACCTCGCCCGAACGCAGTTTAGCGCCGCCACCAACATGACCGATCTGGTGGCGGCTCTCGGCACGCTCGCCCACGACCACGCAGGCTCCCCCCAGGCCGAAGCGGCGCTTGCCGACTTCGCGGCGCGCCATGGAGCGATGCCGCTTGCCATGGACAAATGGTTCCAGATCCAGGCGACCGCGCCCGGCGAGCAAGCCCTGGATACGGTGCGCGCGCTGATGCGGCATCCCGCCTTCTCGGCCGACAATCCCAACCGGGTGCGCGCGCTGCTCGGCACCTTCTCGGGCGGCAACCAGACCGGCTTCCATCGCGCCGATGGCGCCGCATACGCTTTCTTCGCCGAAATGCTGAAGGATATCGACCAGCGCAACCCGCAGCTTTCGGCACGGCTGGCCACCGCCTTCCGCTCCTGGCGCTCGCTGGAGCCGGTGCGCCAGCAAAAGGCCAGGCAGGCGCTGGCTTCCATCGCCGGCGCAAGCGATGTTTCGGTCGATCTGCGCGACATCGTGGAGCGCTCGCTGGCCTGACAAAATGGCCGGCGCGGCGATCTTTTTTTGCCGTGCCACTGGACAAGCCGAATCACCTTTGATTCCTTAGGGACGATTCGGATGTGTGGCGTAGCCGGATCATCAAACGGGACATATTTGGGGAGTGCCATTTCATGGCAAAGGCGGACGCGTTCAGCGCGCCCGGTGGGATGTCTGTTGACCGGCGCGGCAGCGGCCTGGCCGGCAATGCACAGCTCATCGCCCAGCCCGCCTACCAGAAGCTGGTTGCGGCCGAGCCCTTCCTGCGCCGGCTGATCCCTGTCCTGATCGTCATTTTCCTGCTCGTCGTCGCCGGCCTGCACTTCGTCTCGCTGATGAACTGGCGCGACGACGTCGAACGCAACGCCAGATCGGCGCTGGCGCTGGCGACCGGCCAGCTGATCGAGGCCGACCTCGCGGCCAGCAGCCAGCAGACCTTGCTGGAGCAGGTCGGCCGCACCGCGGCCCTTTCCGGCGACCATGTGCTGGCCTTCACCAACGAGAAATTCGTCGTTTCTGCGGTCACGCCGCGTTCCACCCGCTGGTACGGCCGCGCGCTGGACGAGATCGTCTCCGGCGGCCAGCCGCTGTTCCTGTTCGGCGAGAAGGCCGGCGTGATCCCGGTCAGGATCGGCGACGCGGACTGGTACGCGGCCGTCTCGATAGACCACGAGGCCAAGCGCGCCGCGGCGGCGCTGATCCCGCAGGACGCCGTGTTCACGCAATGGCGCAAGACCGTCTCGCTCAACGTCTCCCTGTTCGTGCTGACCGCCGGCGTGCTGATCATCATCCTCTACGCCTATTTCAGCCAGGCGGCGCGGGCGGAGACGGCCGACCGCGTCTATCTGGAGGGCCAGCAGCGCATCGACATGGCGCTGGTGCGCGGCCGCTGCGGCCTGTGGGACTGGGACATGGTGCGCGGCAAGATGTACTGGTCACCCTCCATGTACGACATGCTGGGCTACGAACCCTGCGACGCCATGCTCTCATTCGGCGAGGTCGATTCCATCATCCATCCCGACGACGGGAACCTGTTCGAGATCGCCAACCGGGTGATGGCCCGCGAGATCGACCAGATCGACCGCGTGTTCCGCATGCGCCATGCCAACGGCCAGTGGGTGTGGATGCGGGTGCGCGCGCAGGTGGTGGACCCCGATGCCGCCGACATCCAGCTCATCGGCATCTCGATGGACGTGACCGAGCAGCGCCATCTTGCCCTGCGCTCCGAGGCGGCCGACCTGCGCCTGCGCACGGCGATCGAGAACATCACCGAATCCTTCGTGCTGTGGGACCCCGCCGACCGGCTGGTGATGTGCAACTCCAAGTTCCAGCAGGATAACGGCCTTTCCGACCAGGACGTGGTGCCGGGCGCGCCACGCTCCATTCTGGAAGAGCGCATGCAGGCATTCGCTTCCGAGCGGCGCCTCGCCAATGCCAACGGCCCGCGCGGCGGCGTCACCTATGAGCGCCAGTTGGCCGATGGCCGCTGGCTGCAGGTCAACGAATTGAAGACCCGCGACGGCGGCACCGTGGCCGTCGGCTCCGACATCACCCAGATCCGGCAGCATCAGGACAAGCTGCTGGACAGCGAACGCCGATTGATGGCGACCATCCACGATCTCAGCCTCGCGCGCCGCGCCGAGGAGGACAAGGCCCGCGAACTGGCCGAGCTGAACCGCAAATACATGCGGGAGAAGGACCGCGCCGAGGCAGCCAACCAGGCCAAGTCCGAATTCCTCGCCAACATGTCGCACGAACTGCGCACGCCGCTCAACGCCATCATCGGCTTCTCTGAACTGATGACGCAGAAGCTGTTCGGCCCGATGGGCTCGGACCGCTACGACGAATACGCCAACGACATCAATTCCAGCGGCAAATACCTGCTTGGCGTCATCAACGACATCCTCGACATGTCGAAGATCGAGGCCGGCCAGTTCTCGATCGATCGCGAGGAGATCGACCTGTGCCCGCTGATCCGCGAGACGGTGCGCGTGGTCTCGCTGCAGGCGGCAGCCAAGAAGATCAATGTCGAGACCAACATCGCCGAGACGCTGAAGCTTTATGCCGACCGCCGCGCCATCAAGCAGATCGTGCTCAACCTGCTGTCGAATGCGGTGAAGTTCACCGGCGAAGGCGGCCGCATCTCGGTGCGCGCCCGCAACGCCTCGGGCGCGCTGATCCTGTCGATCGAGGACAATGGCTGCGGCATCCCCAAGCATGCGCTGAAGAAGCTCGGCCGGCCGTTCGAACAGGTGCAGAACCAGTTCTCCAAGAACCATGCCGGCTCCGGCCTAGGGCTCGCCATCTCGCGCTCGCTGGCCGAATTGCACGGCGGCGCCCTCAAGATCCGCTCCACCGAAGGCAGCGGCACCATCGTTTCCGTGCGCATTCCCGCCACCACCAAGAAGAAGCCCACCGGCCAGTTCCTGAGAGCCGCCGCCTGACTATTTCTTGCGACCGCGCAGGATGCTGTCGAAATCGCGCCGGACGGTCGCCGCCTTTTCCTTCAGCTCCGCCTCCAGCACCGAGAAATCCGGCAGGTCGGTGACGGCCAGCAGGAGGTCCGAGAGGCCGGGCGGCACGTCGTCCCTGTCGAAGGGACCGGTCAGGCACAGCCGGATGATCTGGGTGATGGCGAGATAGAAACCGTAGGCCCGCACCAGCTCCTCGCGCATGCCGGCATCGGCATAGTCCGGGGCAAGGCCCGCCAATATGTCGGCAGTCGCCGTCGTGCCGGGCTTGCCGGTGAACTTGCCGGTCAGCGCGGCGACCTGGGCGATGAATTCGAGGTCGATCAGGCCGCCCGGCACCAGCTTGATGTCCCACAGGTCGCGCGGCGGTTTCTCCTCCTCGATCAGCTTGCGCATGTCCGAAGCCTCGCGGCGGACCTTGGCGGCATCGCGCGGCTGGGCGAGGATGGCGGCAATCTCGCCGGCAAGCTCGGCGCACAACCCATCGTCGCCGGCGACCGGCCGGGCGCGGGTCAGCGCCATCTGCTCCCAGGTCCAGGCATCCTGTCGCTGATATTTGCGGAACGCCTCCATATGGGTGGCCACCGGCCCCTTATTGCCGGAGGGGCGCAGGCGCAGGTCCAGCTCGTAAAGCACGCCCTCGGCCGTGGGGGCCGACACCGCCGCAATCAGGCGCTGGGTGAAACGGCTGTAGTAATGCGCCGGCGCCAGCGGCTTGCCGCCGTTCGATTCATCCGCCTCCGGATCGTGGTCATAGAGCAGGATGAGATCGACATCGGAGCCGGCGGTGAGTTCCTGACTCCCGAGCTTGCCCATGCCGAGCAGGGCCACGCGCGCGCCGGCGATGCGGCCATGCCGGACCTCGAACTCGGCCGTCACCGCATCCAGCGCGGCGCCGATGGTGAGGTCGGCCAGATCGGAGAAGGCCCGCCCTGCCCGGCGCGCATCGATGGAGCCGGCCAAAAGCCGCACGCCGATAAGGAATTTCTGCTCGGCGGCAAAGATGCGCAACCGGTCCAGAACCTCCTCATAGGCACGATCACCCTCGAGGAAGGCGGACAGCCGCCCCGCCAGATATTTGCGATCGGGAAGCTCGCTGAGCAGGGCCGGATCGAGCAGCCCGTCGAAGACATGCGGGCGGCGCGTGATGATCGCCGCCAGCTTCGGGGCAGCACCCATGATGGTGGCCATCAGGCGCAGCAAGGCGGGGTTCGATTGCAGCAGCGAGAAGAGCTGCACGCCCGCCGGCAGGCCGGACAGGAACTCGTCGAAACGCATCAGCGCCTCGTCGGCGCGGCGGGTCTTGCCGAAGGCTTCGAGCAGCGCCGGCGTCAGCTCGGTCAGCCGCTCGCGCGCCTCGGCCGAGCGCGTCACTCGATAACGGCCGAAATGCCAGGCGCGGATGACCCGGCAGATGTCGCTCGGACGCTGGAAGCCGAGAGTGTGAAGCGTCTGCAACGTATCGGGATCGTCGACATCGCCGGTGAAGACGAGATTGCCCATGCCGGTCGAAAGCTCCGGCGCGGCCTCGAACAGCGCCGCATAGTGACGCTCCACCTCCACCAGCGACGCGCGGAACGCCCGCGAGAAGGCGTCGGCATCGGCAAAACCCAGCATATGGGCGATGCGTTCCAGTCCCTCGTCGTCCTCCGGCAGCATGTGGGTCTGCTCGTCGGCCACCATCTGCACGGCATGCTCGACGCGGCGCAGGAACCAGTACTGGCTGGCCAGCGCATCACGGGCCTCGGCCGTGATCCAGCCATTTCCGGCAAGCTGGGAAAGCATTTTTACCGTCTCGCGGCCACGCAGTTCGGGAAAGCGCCCACCGGCGATGAGTTGCTGGGTCTGGACGAAGAATTCGATCTCGCGAATACCGCCACGCCCCAGCTTGACGTTATGGCCCTTCACGGCAATCTCGCCGTGACCCTTGTGGGCATGAATCTGGCGCTTGATGGAATGGACGTCGGCGATCGCCGCATAGTCCATATATTTGCGCCAGACATAGGGACGAAGCTCCTTCAGGAACGCCTCGCCCGCTTCGATGTCGCCGGCCACCGGGCGGGCCTTGATCATCGCGGCGCGTTCCCAGTTCTGGCCGCGCCCCTCGTAATAGGTCAGCGCCGCCTCCACCGGAATGGCGAGCGGTGTCGAGCCGGGATCGGGACGCAGGCGCAGATCGGTGCGGAAGACATAACCGTGCTCGGTGCGGTCCTGCATGATGCGCACCAGCCTGCGGGCAAGGCGCGAAAAAATGTCCGTCGCCTCCATCGGGTCGCCGACCACCGCCTTGTGATCGAAAAACAGGATGAGGTCGATGTCGGAGGAAAAGTTCAGCTCATGCGCGCCGAGCTTGCCCATGCCGAGCACGATCAGGCCGCTGCCATGGGCGGGATCGGAGGGATCAGGCAGCTTCAGCTTGCCCTGCCGATGGGCAGCGGCCAGCAGGAAGGCGGTGGCCGCCCGCACGCAGCCATCGGCCAGCACGCTCAGGCGCTGGACGGTCGCCTGCGTATCGGCCTCGCCCGCAAGATCGGCCAGCGCGATCAGGAAATGCGCCTCGGTCTTGAGCAGGCGCAGGCGCTTCATCAATTCGGCTTCCGAAACGCCCTCGCCTTGCCAGCATGCTTCGATCTCCGAGCCGATCGCTTCCAGCCGTTCCGGGACGGTCCGGTCGAGCAGGGCAGCGAGCATCTGCGGCCGACGGCGGGCGAGATCGCGCAGAAAGGGAGACAGGTCGAAGACGGCAGCGAGGAAGCGCTGCACCTCGCCATCCTTCGCCAGCAGGCCGGCCAGACGCGGAAGC
Organism: Aquamicrobium terrae; assembly: GCF_052978165.1. NCBI lineage: Bacteria > Pseudomonadati > Pseudomonadota > Alphaproteobacteria > Hyphomicrobiales > Phyllobacteriaceae > Aquamicrobium > Aquamicrobium terrae. Next base: position 3,135,696 of record NZ_JBRKLZ010000001.1, on the reverse strand, counting down.
TCGTTCTCGGCTGCACTCGCGGCCACGTCGGCAAGTGCTTCCCGCGCATGATCCGGATCGACAGGCCGCAGTTCAAGGGCGGGCTGCAGAAGCCAGCCGGTTGCGGCGCGTTCGGCCGTCACGCTCGATGCCATAGGTCAGGACCTGTCCTTTTCGGGAAACACCATGACCACGGATAATCCGGGATCGGCGGGCAGAAGATCAAGCCTGCCGCCGTGAAATTTCATCACCGCCTTGGCGAGGCTGAGCCCCAGCCCCGAACCCGGCTGCGAGCGGCTCTTTTCCAGCCGCACGAAACGTTCCGTCGCGCGCGCGCGATCCTGCTCGTCGGGAATGCCGTGGCCGTTGTCGGTCACCGACAGCCTGATCTCCGCGCCTTCGCGCTGCAACCGCACCCGCACGCGCGGCTCCTCGGTCGCATCGGCCGAATATTTGATGGCGTTGTCGACGATGTTGGACAGCGCCTGCCCGATCAGCTCGCGGTTGCCGCTGATGGTGACGGATTGCGCGGCTTCCGCCTCAAGCGCGACTCCGCTGTCCTCCGCCAGCGGCTCGTACAGCTCGACCACGTCGCGCACCGCTTCGGCCAGATCGACGCTGCTCATGCTCTCGGCGGAATAGCCGGCCTCCAGCCGGGAAATCATCAGGATGGCATTGAAGGTCTTGATGAGTTGGTCGGACTCGGCAATCGTCGCATCCAGCGCCTCACGATAGTCGGCCGTCTTGTGCTTGCCGGCCAGCGTGGCCTCGGCCCGGTTGCGGATGCGGGTAAGCGGCGTCTTGAGGTCGTGGGCGATATTGTCCGAGACCTGCTTCAACCCCTCGTTCAGCGTATCGATGCGGGCCAGCATGGCGTTGAGGTTCTCGGACAGCCGGTCGAACTCATCGCCCGCGCCCGTCGTCGGCAGGCGGCCGGAAAGGTCTCCGCCCATGATGCGGCGGCTGGCGGCGGAAATCCCATCAATGCGCTTCAGGGCGGCGCGGCCGACGAAGAACCAGATGACGATGCCGCCAAGCCCCATCATGCCGAGCGCCAGCATGAGCGAACGGCTGACCACGTCGCGGAAGCGTTGCGGCTCGCCGAGATCGCGCCCGACAAGGAGGATCATCTGGTTGGGCAGCCGCAGCACCATCGCCAGCGCATCGTGGCGGCGCAATTCCGCGCGCTGCGCCTCGGTCTGGCCGTTCTCGGTCTCGCCATTCTCGGCCCGCTGCCGCTCGGCTTCGCTCTCGCCATAGCGGCGGTAGTAAAAGGGCCGCGTCGTCCAACCCTCGATCTCCAGGACGCCCGGTTCGAGGCTCTGGACATTGCCGGTGAGAATCTGGCCGTTGGCATCGGCCAGCAGGTAGAGATTGGCGCCGGGCTGCCGCGAACGCTGCTCCACCACGCGCACCATGGTCGGCAGGCCGCCACGCTGGTAGGCCCGCGCCAGGCTCAGCACCTCGTCATTGATGGTTTCCTGCGTCTGGGTGGTCAGCATGCGCACCGACAGCGAGGTCATGTAGAAGACCAGCAGGGTGGCGCAGAGCGCGAACAGCAGCAGGTAGAGCGCCGAAAGCCGCGCCGCCGTCGTCTTCATGATCGCTGGCAGGGGAAGCGCCATGCGCCGTCAGCCGTGCTTGAGCATATAGCCGGCGCCGCGCACCGTGTGCAGGATCGGCTTGTCGAAGCCCTTCTCGATCTTGCCGCGCAGGCGCGAGACATGCACGTCGATGACGTTGGTCTGCGGATCGAAATGATAGTCCCAGACATTTTCCAGCAGCATGGTGCGGGTGACCACCTGCCCGGCATGGCGCATGAGGTATTCCAGCAGCCGGAATTCACGCGGCTGCAAGGTGATTTCCTGATTGGCGCGCTTCACCGAATGGGAAAGGCGATCGAGTTCGAGATCGCCGACGCGGTAGACGGTTTCGCTCTCGCGGCTGCCGGCGCGCCGGTTCAGCACCTCGACGCGGGCCAGAAGCTCGGTGAAGGCATAGGGCTTGGTGAGATAGTCGTCGCCGCCTGCGCGCAGACCGGTCACCCGGTCGTCGACCTCGCCCAGAGCCGAGAGGATCAGCACCGGCGTGGCGTTGCCGCGCGAGCGCAGGCCGGCGATGACCGAGAGACCGTCCCGGCGCGGCAGCATGCGGTCCACCACCATGACATCGTAGTCGCCGGCATCGGCCAGCGCGAAGCCGGTTTCGCCATCGCCGGCGATATGAGCGGTGTGGCCGGCCTCGGAAAAGGCCTTCTCCAGGTAGTCCGCCGCCTCGCGGTCATCTTCAATGACAAGAATCTTCATCGCATCACTATAAGCGATTCCGGCGGCTGTGGCGGAACATCGGCACAGCGGGAAAGATTGCCGGCCGCCGCTACATGCCACGGCGGCCGGAAGCCTGTTCAGCCCTGGCTGATCGGCAGTGCGACGAAGCGGTTGGCCGAGTCGCGGCTGATCTGTACGAGGACCGACTTGCGGCCGGCCTTGGCGGCCTTGTCCATGGCGTCGGTGACGTCCTTGACGTTGTTCACCTCGTCGGAATTGACCGCGGTGATGACATCGCCGGCCTGGATGCCGCGATCGGCGGCGTCGCTGTCGGGATCGACATCGGTGACGACAAGGCCCTTGCCATCGTCGGAGGCGGTCACGGTCAGGCCGAGATCGGCAAGCGTGTCGGCGGGGGAGGCCGACGAGCCGTCGCTATCGGTGGAGGCGGCCTTGTCGGCCCCCGGCAGCTTGCCGAGTTCGACCTTGATGCTCTCCGCCTTGCCGTTGCGCCACAGGTTGATGTCGACCGTGCTGCCCGGCGCATAGCCGGCAATGACCCGCGCCAGGTCGCGGGAGGATGCGACGTCCTTGCCATCCACCTGGGTAATAACGTCACCGGAAACGATGCCTGCCTTCCGGGCCGGGCCGTCATCCTGCGCGTTGGCGACGATGGCGCCCTTGTCCGAGTTCAGCCCGAGCGATTCGGCGATGTCCTTGGTGACCGGCTGGATTTCGACGCCGAGCCAGCCGCGGGCGACCGAGCCATTCTTCATCAGGTCGTCCACCACCTGCTTGGCGGTGGAGGCGGGAATGGCGAAGGCGATGCCGACATTGCCGCCCGAAGGCGAGAAGATGGCGGTGTTGATGCCGACGACCTGTCCGCCGAGGTTGAAGGCCGGGCCGCCCGAATTGCCGCGATTGACGGCGGCGTCGATCTGGATGAAGTCGTCATAGGGACCGGCGCCGATGTCGCGGCCACGGGCCGAGATGATGCCGGCCGTCACCGTTCCGCCGAGGCCGAACGGGTTGCCCACGGCGACCACCCAGTCGCCGACGCGGACCTGGGAGTCGTCGGCGAAATCGACATAGGTGAACTTGGTGTCGCTATCGACCTTCAGCACGGCGAGGTCGGTGCGTTCGTCGGTACCGATCAGCTTGGCATCCAGTTCCTTGCCGTCATTGGTGACGACGGTGAAGGCAGACCCATCGTTGACCACATGGTTGTTGGTGACCAGATATCCATCCTCGGAAATGAAGAAGCCGGACCCCTGCGCTACGGGACGCGGCTTGGCCGGACCACGACGCTCCGCCCGCGGACGGCCGTCACGGTCGCCGTGGCCGCGGAATTCACGGAAGAAGCGGCGCATCGGGTGGTCGGGGGGGAGATTGCCGAAGCCCTCCTCGGGAAAGCCGAAGGTGGGGCCGCGATCGGCGGTCTGGTCGACCTTGGCCTTGACGCGGACACTGACGACGGCAGGCGTCACATTGGACACCACGTCGGCGAAACTGGGAACCTGGGGAGCTTCGACACGCACGGCTTCGGCGAGCACTGGCTCGGTGCCCGCGGTGACGGCGGTAAAGCCGACCGCGCCGGCAATGGCGAGCGATGCTGCGGCGGCGGCGAGGCGCTTGCTCCTGCGGGAAACGATATGGGAGACGCTGGTCATCGATCTCTATCCTTCTTGCACTGGATGCCTCGAAAGCATCATCGCAGGCAGAGATAGGATGGTTGACCTTACTGCGCCATTTCCGGCTGATGAAACTTTGTTAATGTTGGGAGGGTGGCTCGCGACGAAGCAACTCGTCGAGCGCGGCGCGCTCCTCTGCCGTGAGGCTTTCGACCTCGACGGGGCGCTTGCGCCTTGAAGCGAAGAAAACGAAGGCCCCACCCGCCAGGAGCAGCATGAAGGGCGCGGCCCACAGCAGCACCGTGCGGACATTGAAACGCGGCTTCAGCAGCACGAACTCGCCATAGCGGGAGACGATGAAATCGACCACCTGACGGTCGCTATCGCCAGCCTCCAGGCGCTCGCGCACCAGAACGCGCAGGTCGCGGGCGAGATCCGCGTCGGAATCGTCGATCGACTGGTTCTGGCAGACCAGGCAGCGCAAGCCGGCCGAGATGTCGCGCGCCCGCTGTTCCAGTGCCGGATCGGCCAGCATTTCGTCCGGCGTCACGGCACGTGCGGCCGGCGCAAGCAGCAGGCCCACGCACAGCAGGGCAAGCGCGATACGGCGCATCACGCCGTCTCCGCGGCCGGCCTGACCGCGCCCTTCCTGCCGCGGCGCGCCGGCGCGCCGACCCGCAGGCGGCGGTCGAGCAGCGACATGGTGCCGCCCGCCATCATGACGAGCCCGCCACCCCAGATAAGGATCACGAAGGGCTTCCACCACAGGCGCACGACCAGTCCGCCCTCGGTCTGCTCGCCGATGGAAACATAGAGCTGACTGAAGCCGAGCGTGCTGATGCCGGCCTCGGTCGTGTTCATCTGGCGCACGGGATAGAAGCGCCGAGACGACCAGATTTCCCGCCTCACCTCGCCGGCCGGACCGAGCAGCGAGAAATGCGCCCTCTCGTCAGTGTAGTTCGGCCCGCGAACCGGTGTGAGGTTGTCGAAACGCACCCGCTTGCCTGACAATTCAGTGACCTGCCCCGGCTTCATGGTCAGCACGCTTTCGGTACCGAAGCTGGTCGCGCCCACCAGCCCGAGCACCGTCAGGCCGAGACCGAGATGGGCAAGCGCGGTTCCGAACACGGAGCGCGGCAGGCCGATGAAGCGCCTGACCATGACCGAAGGTCGCGCATGGCCGACGCCGGCCTTGATCGCCAGATCGGTCAACGCGCCCAGAACCAGCCAGACGGCCAGGCCGACACCGAATACGGCAAACGCCGAGGAGCCGTCGATCAGGAAAGCCGTCACCAGCGCAGCGACAAGGGCCGCGCCGAAGGCGAACATCAGCCGCTGCGCGGCGGCCAGTACATCGCCGCGCTTCCACGCCAGCAACGGCCCGAACGGCACCAGAAGCAGCAGCGGCACCATCAGCGGAATGAAGGTAAGGTTGAAGAAGGGAGGGCCGACCGAAATCTTGTCGCCCGCCATGGCCTCGACCAGGAGCGGATAAAGCGTGCCGATGAACACTGTCGCCGTCGCCGTGGTCAGGAACAGGTTGTTCAGCACCAGCGCACCCTCGCGCGAGATCGGCTGGAACAGGCCTCCCTGCGTCAGCGACGGCGCACGCAGGGCAAACAGCGCCAGCGATCCGCCGATGAACAGCATCAGGATACAGAGGATGAAAAAGCCGCGCGACGGATCGGTCGCGAAGGCATGGACGGATGTGAGCACGCCGGAGCGCACGAGGAAAGTGCCAAGCAGCGACAGGGAAAAAGTGAGTATCGCCAACAGCAGCGTCCAGATCTTCAACGCCGACCGCTTTTCCATGACGATGGCCGAATGCAGCAGGGCGGTGCCTGCCAGCCACGGCATGAAGGAAGCGTTCTCGACCGGATCCCAGAACCAGAAGCCGCCCCAGCCAAGCTCGTAATAGGCCCAATAGGAACCCATGGCGATGCCGCCGGTGAGGAACACCCAGGCCACCAGCGTCCATGGACGCACCCAGCGCGCCCAGGCCGCGTCGATGCGTCCCTCGATCAGCGCCGCCACGGAAAAGGCGAAGCAGATGGAGAAGCCGACATAACCGAGATAGAGCAGCGGCGGATGCACGGCGAGGCCGATGTCCTGGAGGATCGGGTTGAGGTCCCGTCCCTCGATCGGCGCCGGCGAAAGGCGGGTGAACGGGTTGGATGTGATGAGGATGAAGAGGAAGAAGGCAACCCCGATGGAGCCTTGCACGGCCAGCACCGTGGCCTTCAGGCTGGCCGGCAGATTGTTACCGAACAGCGCCACCAGCGCGCCGAAGAAGGCCAGGATCAGAACCCAGAGCAGCATCGAGCCCTCATGGTTGCCCCACACGCCGGTGACCTTGTAGAGCATCGGTTTCAGCGAGTGGGAATTTTCCCAGACATTCTGAAGCGAAAAGTCCGACTGGGCATAGGCCAGCGTCAGAATCGCGAAAGACAGCGCCGTGAAGGCGAAGCCGGCCAGCGTGACGGGAACGGCGACGCCCATCATGCGCTCATCGTGCAGACGCGCGCCGATCAGCGGAACCGTCATCTGCACCAGTCCGAGGGTCAGTGCCAGAACCAGCGCGAAGTGCCCGATCTCAACCATGAGGCGGCCTATTCATCGGAATCCTCCTGCCACACGCCCTTTTCCTTCAGGCTGTCGGCGACTTCCTTGGGCATGTAGTTCTCGTCGTGCTTGGCCAGCACGCTGTCGGCGACGAAGCCGCCGTCGGCCCCGAACGCGCCCTCCGTGATGACCCCTTGCTCCTCGCGGAACAGGTCGGGAAGGATGCCCTTGTAGGTCACCTTCACGGTCTCATTGGTGTCGGTGACGCCGAACGTGACCATCGCATCCTGGCCGCGAACGATCGACCCCTTTTCAACGAGCCCGCCAAGACGGATGCGCTGGCCGGGCTGCACATCGGCGGTCGCAAGATCGCCCGGCATGTAGAAATAGGAGGCCTTCTGGCCCAGCGCGACGAAGGTCAGTGCGGTTGCGGCACCCAGGAAAGCCAATCCTCCGACAATGACAGCTAGCCGTTTCTGCTTGCGGGTCATGATGCCTATTCCATCATTTTCAGGCCATTCGATGAAGCGAAGGCAATGAGCGTGCGCGCCTGTTCGCTGTTCGCTCCGAATACCGAGATCGCTCGGCTCAGCGCATCGCGCGCCTTTGTCTCGTCCCCCAGAACCAGATGCGAGCGGATGAGCTGCTTCCAGCCTTCCTCGTCCTTCGGGTTCTGGCGCAACCGCTCGTCCAGCCGCTCCACCATGCCGGCGATCATCCCGGCACGGTCCTCGCTCGACATCGAGGCCGCCGCTTCCATTTCTTCCTCGCTGGGCGCCCGCGCGACCGGCGCCTGGCCAGCCTGTGCAATCGCCTGCTCGGCCGCGGCGCGCCATGGCGAATCCTCGGGCAGATCCTCGCGCATGCGCGTCCAGGCCGCCACCGCCTCATCCACGCGCCCATCCTGCGCGGAGGCCATGGCCAGGAAGAAACGGGCCTTGGGGCTGGCAGGATCCTGCTTCAAGGCGGCATCGAACGCTGCGCGCGCCTGCGCCTCGATCTTGCCGCCGGAAGCGTTCACCATGGCCTCGCCGAGCCCCTCCTGGCGAGCGGCATTCGGGCCGAGCAGCTTGATGGCGTTGTCATAGGCGCGCGCCGCATCGGCAAAGCGCTGCATGCGCATGTAGATCGGCGCCAGAACGTCCCAGCCCCTGCCGTCCGACGGATTGGCTGCCAGATGCGCTTCCGCCCGGGCAACGAGTTCGTCGACGGTGCTGTCTGCCGGGTTCTTCGCCAGTCGTTCGGCAAGTGGTTGGGAAGGCAGGTCGGGCGAGCCGAGGCGGGCATAGACACCCCAGCTGATCAACGGCACCGCCAGCACGGCGATGATGGAAACAAGGCGCAAGGTGGAAGACGAGGCGCCGCCGGCGTTCCCCTCGTCCTTTCCGCCATCGCCGAGACGCAGGATCCGGCGTCCGATCTCGGCACGCGCCTGCTCGGCTTCAGTAGGCTGGATCAGCCCGCGCGCGAGGTCGCGGTCCAGCTCCGAAAGCTGGTCGCGGTAGACCTCGAGATCGTGCGCACTGTCCGCGGTGGCGGATTTGGGTCGTGCCGCGAGAGGCAGCAGAACCGCCAGACTCGCGCCCAAAGTCAAGACAGCGGCAATCACCCAGAACAACATGCTGCCTAAATAGCCTTGGCATCGCTGGCTGCCAACATGGCGGGCCTGCGACCCTTTGACGATTCTTCGTGAAGATCCGCCCGGAGGCCGCTCAGGTCAGCGGCGTCCAGCTTCCATCCGGATTGCGGCAGGCCGTTCCACGGGCGCTGACCCCGGCGCCGCCGGCGTAGACCGTATGCGTGTATTGCCGGCAATCCTGCGACCCGACCCGATAGGGCTGCGCCGCAACGACTTCGCCGTAACGATTGGCCTGGCTGCCTTTCCAGGTCACCGGCTGGCCGCTGGCCGTATATTCAAGCGCCCTGTATTCCGCCTCGAGGCCGCTGCGCCTTTCGCTGCCGCTCAAGCCGGAGCCGATCGGGCCGCTGACGAGACCGCCGCCCATGGACGAAATCACCGTCGATGAAAGCTGTCCTCCCGGCTGGGTGGTGCTTCCTGCTGTCGCACCCCTCCCAAGACCGGTCGTGCCGCAGCCCGCAAGCATCAGAGACCCTGCCACCAGAACCAGACGAACGCTCATTTCATCCCCTGCCCGTTACCGCCGCATTTTCCGGACATTGCCAGCGCTAATGCTCCTCTTTGGCCGAAATTTGATCTGTCGGACCGACGCCCGTCATTCGATGCTCCTCAACTGGACCACGGCTTTCAAGCCGCCCAGCGCTCCACGTTCCAGGCGCAGCCTTCCGCCATATTCATTGACCAGATCGGTCACGATAGCCAGCCCAAGACCGGTGCCGGGCTTGCTTTCGTCCAGCCGCCGGCCCCGCTTCAGCGCCTCGCGCGCCTTGTCCTCGGGAATTCCCGGTCCGTCGTCCTCGATAGCGATCTCGAACACATCCGGCTCGCCCTCCACCTCCGGCAGCGGCGCCACCGATATGGCCACCCGGCCCTTGCCCCATTTCATCGCGTTTTCGAGCAGATTGCCCAGCATCTCCTCGAGGTCCTCGCGCTCGCCGGCAAATATGATCTCGTCCTCCGGCAGGGCAACCGACAGTTTCATGTTGGGGTTCAGCTTGCCGATCACCCTGGCAAGGCGCTCCACCAGCGGCTTGACGGGGGTGCGATAGACCACGCTGTCGCGCTGGGCGGCCACGCGCGCTCGTTGCAGATAGTGCTCAACCTGTTGCTGCATGGAGGCCGCCTGCTCGGTGATCAGCCTGCCTTTGGTGCCGCCCAAAGCGCGGCCCTCGTTGAGCAGCACGGCCAGCGGCGTCTTGAGCGAATGGGCGAGATTGCCGACCTGGGTACGCGAACGCTCGACGATGCGCCGGTTGTTCTCGATGAGCGCATTGGTCTCGTTGGCAAGGGGCTCGATCTCGGCCGGGAAACGGCCGTCCAGACGATGGGCGGTGCCTTCGCGCACCATGGCGAGTGCATTGCGCACACGCCGCAGCGGTTGAAGGCCATAAAGAATGGCAGCGGCGTTGATGGCGATCATGCCAAGGCCGAACAGCGACAGATAGATGAGCAGGCGGCGCTGGAATGCGCCGATCTCCTGCTCAAGCTCGCTTTCATTGCCCATCACGCGAAAGCGCGCGACGCGGTTGCGGGTATCGAGCACAAACTCACTCTCGAACACCGCCAATCGCTCGCCGGCCAGGCCGTCGGCAAAATAACTGCGTTGGAATTCGGTGTTGAAAGGCACTTCCGTCGGGCTTGGCGAGGGAATGGCTCCCGTCATCGATGACGAGCGCAACCCGCCCGTGATCCCGGAGGAGGCCGGCTCCACCGCCCAGTACCAGCCGGATTGCGGCTCGGCGAAGCGAAGATCGCCGAGATCGGGCGCGCCTGTCAGCACCCCGTTGTCGGAAATGCCGACCGAGCCGATCAGGTTGAACAAGTGCGCCGAGAGCAGGCTGTCGAATCCGCGTTCGCTCGCCTGCCTGTAGAGGGTGGTGATCAGCGTGAAGACGACGACCTGCGCCAGTATCGCCCATATGGTCGAGAAGGCGATGACGCGGAAAGTAAGCGACCGTGGCCACAGCCGCACTCGGCCCAGCCTGCCCAGACGTCTGGCGGAGCGCGAAGACGGATTTGCGGCCAGCTTCTGCGAGTTCAAGCCTCCGGCTCACGAATACGGTAACCCATGCCACGCACGGTTTCGATGAGATCGATGCCGAGCTTCTTGCGCAGACGCCCCACGAACACTTCGATCGTATTGGAATCGCGGTCGAAATCCTGGTCGTAAAGATGCTCGACCAGCTCGGTGCGGGAAACGACTTCGCCCATATGGTGCATCAGATAGGCCAGAAGCCGGAATTCGAGCGACGTCAGCTTCAGCGGCACCCCGTCCACATCGGCCTTCGAGGACTTGGTGTCGAGGCGGAGCGGACCGCAGACCAGTTCCGATGACGCATGGCCGGCGGCGCGCCGGATGAGCGCGCGAAGCCGGGCCAGCACCTCTTCGATGTGAAAGGGCTTGGCCACATAGTCGTCGGCGCCGGCATCTATGCCGGCCACCTTGTCGCTCCAGCGATCGCGCGCGGTCAGCATCAGTACCGGCATCTTGCGGCCGTCGCGGCGCCAGCGCTCGACCACGCTGATGCCGTCCATCTGCGGCAGGCCGATATCGAGGACCACGGCATCATATGGCTCCGTATCGCCGAGGAAGTGTCCTTCCTCCCCGTCATAGGCCTTGTCCACCACATAGCCGGCATCGACCAGGGCGTCGGAGATTTGCCTGTTCAGATCCTGGTCATCCTCGACGACGAGCACACGCATAAGAACGATCCTGCCGATAGCGGCCAGTCGGCCAAAGTCCTGTCAGATATAAAGCGATTCCGGTGCCATTCAAACGCGGGGCGAATCAGCCCTTCGGCACCACGACTTCAGTGCGGCGCGGCCGTTCTCCGTCCTTGCCCGGAACCAGCACGACGATGACGCACACCGCCTGCCCGCCTCGGTTGGCCTCGGACGCCCTGGCCAGCGTGCCTCCGTTCTGCGCGGCGACCTGCTGCCCGATCGAATAGCAGTCGGCAGCGGCCGCCGGCGGCGCCAGCACAACGCAGGCGCAAAGCGCCAGCATTGTCGACCGGATCGTGTTTCGTAGCTTTTCCATGTTCGCCGTTCTAACTTGCCATGGCTGAACGTGAAATGAATACTGGCCGCACTGCCTATCTCTCCCCCAATCAGGCATCGCATGTCCGGCACCCTGCCTCGACGGAGGGGCCGCGGGCGATCCTAGCCTATCCTGTCCTTTGCAGACAACCTGCCAAGAATGGCGATCAGGGCGGCAACGGCACTCACGCCCTGCAGCAAGGTATCGGTAATCAAGGCGCCGTCCGCCGCATCGACCGGCAGGCCCACCATGCCGGCCGCGCCGGTCACCACCGCGACGACGGAGGCCCATATGGTGCGCGAGAGATACCAGGGTTTGGTTGCCGTCATCAGCCATTCCTTTCCTATGTAGCTGTTAAAAAAGACGCAGCAGGGCAGTTCCCGGAAGCCCCCATCCGGTCGGCCCGCCGAACTGCCGCACCGTCACATCGAGCGCCTCGGGACGTGTTCCGAAATCCGCGAACATGAGATCCCCGGAATAGAGCCAGCGCGGCTCCGCTACCGTGACCGTGCGCCGCACCTGCCCATCTGCGCCGGCGATCTCAAGCCGGTACTCTTCGCGCTCTTCACCAAGCGGGATATCGGGCGCATCCCAGCCATCGGCATCGAGCCGGCCGCGACGAATCCACGACAGCAGCACATCATTCTCGACGCGCTGCGCTTTGAAGTGCACCGGCGGCAGCGGCAATTGCGCCCGCAGGCCGCCGACATGCCGGCCTATGGCAAAATGGAGATCGGATATGTCCATCCCCGTCGGCCCGACCTGCCAGTTGAGTTCGAGCCCGATTTCACTGGCACCGAGACCGGCCGGCACCACCGCCTCGTCGAGAATGACGAAGTCCGAACCAGGCGGCGCGCCGTACGCCATGGCGTCGACGGTTCCCAATTGTCCCCGCAGCAATTCCGACAGACGCCATTTCTGCGGCTGGATCTCCTCGGCTCGCCGGAACTGGAGCACTTCCCACATGCCCGCCGCCGAACGGACGGCGGCGGCATTGGCGCCGTTGAGCATTTGCAACAGGCTCACACTTTGCGCGTCCGCGTCGAACAGTTCGACCTCGATCGATCCGCCGCGGGAAAGCCTGGCTTCGAAACCCGGCTGAAGCGGTTCGAGCAATTGCCCCACCGATGCCGGCCGTGTCACCAGTTGCCGGGATGCAAAACCTTCCCCCTCCGGCGAGGCCAACACGATCTGGCTGCGCCACGGCTTTTGCCATACGGCCACGCGGAACTGGTCCGTCGGCTGGGTCCCGCCTGCGCCTGCCGGCAGGTCGAGGAACAGGACATGCGGCTGCCCCGCCACCAGCGAGGGCGGGCCCGCCGCCGGCAGCACCATTTCACGCAAGGGGCTCGGTGCCGTGCTGACGATCTGCCGCGCCTCGACCTTACGCGTGATTCCGTCCTCGGTGCCGGTCACCAGGAAATCGGAGGCCGAGCCGGACGAAGGCAGCCGCACCACCGCGCCGGGCACGATATCTGCGCTCGGTTGCGGCACCGCGAAGGATACGGTCTCGCGCTGATACCAGACGCGTTTCAGCCAATCCTCCAGCAACGCACCGGCATGCCCCGGTTCAAGCACACCAGGAAAATTGGTCACCTGCTGGCGCGAGCCTACCGCCCCTGCCCGTGCGCGTCGGACGGCCGCCGCCTGATAGTCGCTCGCCGGATTGATGAAATTGAGCAGGGCTTCGGCCGGCAGTTGATGATCCGGATTGCGGATCGTTTCCAGCGTGGCCGCCTCGTCTTCGACAACCAGCTCGTCCACATCGAGCACAGGTTTCCGGTTTACCCCCGCGCGCTCGATGACCAGCCGGCCGGCCTCCTCGCGAGCACTGAGATCGAACAGGTCAGCAAGCGGTTCGAGCGCCGCCCGCGCCGTCGTCGGATCGGAAATCACATAGCCATGCACGGAACCGTCGATGTCCCCGACAATGGCGTCCGCATAGCCGTGATCCTCAAGGATCGCGGCAATGAGCGCCGCCACGTCGGGGTTGGCCAGCCGTCCGTTCAGCCAATGGCCACGGCTCCAATGGCCGCCATCCGACCACAGATCGGTCCGTTGCGGAAAGGCCGGAAAAGGTCGTGTATCCCAGGCCCAAAGATAGGTCCGCTGGCAGTCCACCATGCGGCCGCCATAGACCGGCGAAAGCGGGTTTTCCGCCCCGGCGAAATCGGCGGAGGACGGGTCCCAGTGCGCCAAATGGGCTTGAAGGAAACGGCTTTGCGCCAGATCGGAGCGCCCTTCGGTCGAGAAATAGGGCGTCGAGTTTTCCGCCGACTTCGGGTCCGGAAACACGTTCGGTTGGTTCGGTCCCTTGTCCACTGCCGGGCATCCAAGCTCCGTGAACCAGATCGGCTTGCCCTTCGGCACCCAGGCTGTCGGAACCGGTTTCTCGACACCGCCCGCCCGGTCGAAATGCTGGTTGGACCACCAGTTCGCAATATCCTTGTAGCGGAATACCCAGGGCTTGCCATGCGCGCCGTCGGCAATCGGCACCCGCGCGCGTGCCTCCCGCGCCTCGGCATCGGGATAGTACCAGTCGAAGCCCTCGCCGCTGGCGATGCCAACCCGTAGGCCTCGCAAATCATAAGGGCCGGCAAATCCGTCCGGATTGCCGGCCCCATAGTCCGCATCGCGCCAGTCGGAAAGCGGCATGTAGTTGTCGATGCCGACCGCATCGATGGCCGGATGCGCCCACAGCGGATCGAGATGGAAGAACACGTCGCCGGAACCGTCGGTCGGGTGATAGCCGAAATATTCGCTCCAGTCGGCGCCGTAGCTGATGCGCGTTGCCGACCCGACGACCGCCCGCACATCCGTCGCCAGCAAGCCAAGCTGCTCCACGAAAGGAAAGGCATCGGCCTCGTCGCGCAAGGTGGTGAGGCCGCGCAACTCGCTGCCGAGCAGGAAGGCGTCCACGCCCCCGGCGCGGGCGGCCAGATGCGCATAGTGGAGAACAAAGCGCCGATAGCCCCAGTCGGCCCCGCCATTGAAAGAGATCGTGTCGCCAGCAGGAAAGAATTGCGTCCGCTGCGCCGTCCCGCAGAACGACGTGACCTGTGCCCTCGCCGCCGCCGTCCGGTCCGTGGTGCCCGGCTGAAAAGGTGCCGGATCGCAGGTGATACGCCCCCGCCATGGATAGGCAGGCTGATGTGCCTCGCCATAGGGATCGGGCAGCATGTTCCCCGCCGGGACATCCATCATCACAAAGGGATTGAGCGTCACCTTGAGTCCGCGTGCCTTGATCTCGGCAATGGCCTCCATCACGCTCCGGTCCGAGGGAGTGCCGCCATAAGCCGGCCCACCGTCATGTTGGGAGACAACCCTGGCATCCGGCCTCGAAAGGCCCGACACGCGCCAGTCAGCGGAAAACGAGCCGCCGGCGCTGGTCGTCGTCATCGGCCGGACCGTGCACGCACCGGCCCGCAGATCGTCGCCAAACCAGGCGACGACCAACGCCACATGCTTCAGGTTCGGGCAGGTCTGCTGCAATTCGTCCAGCGAGGCTTCGAGATCGGTTCCGGCAAACAGCACATTGCGGTTCACGTAGCGCTCGTCGCCCGGACGCCTGCGGCTGGTCACGGGCCTGGTCGAGAGCCCGTATTCCGTCGCGCCCGGTAGCAGCGCCACGGCCTGGACGGCCCGGTGCAGCCGGCCCACCGGCCGGATCACCTCGAATTGCAATTGCGGAATGCGATTGCCGTAGTCGCCGATATACAGGCGCTCGACCACCACATAGGCAGTGCCGCGATAGGCCGGCGCGTTGCCCGCCCCCTGCCTTGCCTCGATCAACGGGTCCGGGAACTGGGTCTCGCTGCCGTTGTAGACCCTCAACTGCACCGTTTCACGGTCGATCTCGCGCCCGTCCGCCCAGATGCGCCTGATGCCCGCGATCTCGCCCTCGCACAGCAGGAAGGTGGCATTGGCATAGTAGGAATATTCGGTGACTTTCGGGCCCATCTTGCCCTGACGCCGGGTCGAGCGGCTCTCCTCGAACCGGGTCGCCCAGATCAGCGTGCCACCCAGCCGCGCGGTCCCGTAAAGGCGCGGGATCGGCGCACCCTCTTCCGCGCCGAACGGGCGCGCGTGGGCCAGTCGCGGCCCCTCGATGCGTTGCGTGCCGTTGATCAGCGCACGGTCGAGCGCATAGCCGGCCATGGCGCCGATGGCCGAGCCGATCGCACCGCCGACGGTGCCGAGGAAGCCGCCCAGATAGGCTCCGGCCGCCTGCAACAGGATGGTCGCCATGAAATGCTCCGGCTGTGGTCACGTTTGGGGAAAAGCGAAGACGCCGGCGATCCGCCGGCGCCATTGCGGCACAAGGGCAGACAGGACCACCTGCCCGCCGCCCTCATAAGCATGCACGAACCGGTCTTCGGCCACGGCGATACCGGCATGTCTTGCCGGCAGATGCGGCCGCCAGCGGAAGATCAGCAGGCGACCAGACAAGGGCGCGTCGGCACCGCATGCCTCGAAATGGTGGCGCGCGCCCGCCAGCATCACGTCCCGCGTATCGACGCTGGCCCAATCGGGAGCATAGTCCTGCGGCGCCCCCAGTTCGCACCCGTAAAGCGCGCGCCACACCCCCTTCACCAGCCCGAGGCAATCGCAGCCGATCCCCTTGGCGCTCGCCTGGTGCCGGTAGGGTGTGCCGATCCATGACAGCGCCTCGGCCGCCACCCGCGCATCCATCACCGCACCACCGGGCCGCCGTCGAAGACGCCGCCATCGGTGACATAGGCATAGGCGGCGTCATTGCCGGGCAGATGCGGAAAGCCACGGAAGTTCAAGGCATTGGCGAATTTCGCCTTGCAGGTCGCGAAGGAATGGTCGCAGCCGGCCACGAGGGCAAACGCATCCCCGGCACCTATCGGCGGCCCGACGCCCGCCTGCAATGTCAACACGGCCGATACCTCGCCCGCTCGATGGTCGACGATGCGCTCCATGCGCCCCTGCCGCGCACCGCTCGTCCAGAGCAGCGTACCGAAGGAGAACCAGCCGGTCTCGATACCGCCAAGGCCGGAAACGCGCAGCATGTCCGGCCCTTCGACAGCTTCCACCGCACCCGCCCCGTTGAAAACAGGCTGGCCGAGATCGACCCCGCAACGCCCGTCGCCAAGCTCTGCATCGCATTTGCGCGTCACGTAGCGCCCGTTGGGCTGGTCAAGCCTGTGCACGAGGCTTTCCAGTTCGGCCACGAACCGCCCGTCAGCGCGGGTGATCTTGCCGACGGTCGCCGTCCTGACCAGGGCGAATTCCTCCGGCCTGCGCCAGTTGACGAGAAATGTCTCGACCGCTGCCCCGTCATAGAGACCGGCGGCAATGTCCTCGTCCCTTATGCGGTCGGAAGACAGCGCCCCTTCGATATCGACGGTATCCACGGACAGTCCGAGCGACTGGCGCGCCTCGCTGGCGCTCAGGCCGGTCTCGGGCTCGAACACGGTTCCATCGACAGCCAGGCTGCGGTCATGGTCGGTGAACCCGGTCACATGGCCGTCCTTTCGGCTCAGCCGCCAGCAATGGCATATGCTCGTCACGTCCTGCGCGAAGTGGTCGAGCAGCGACTGCGGACAGGCGCTCATGGCTGCACCTCGATCAATGGAATGGAAGGTATCTGTCCAGCCTTGAAGGCTTTGAGGCTTACCGACAGCCGGTCCGTGTCGAAGCGCACCGGCACGTCGAACTCGAAGCCTGCCGTCACCGGCTGCCCATCGGCCGGAGCCTTTCCGGCACCGAACAGAACCTCTCCCGTAGCGGCATCGAAGCTGAAATCCTGAACCGGCGCTTCCGTGCCGCCCACGGCTACGCGCAAGCTTCCGGCAACCGGCCTGTCGATGGGACGCTGGTAAGCATCCGCCCCTGCTCCATATGTCTTGATCAGCGCAAAGCGACGCGTCGCGCCGTCGCCGATGCCAAGAGCCTGATCGAGCGGCGACGGACTTTTCGTCGGCGCGCAGGATTTCATGTCGAACGGATCACGAAAGCGGAACGCATGCAGCGAACCGCGCCGCGCCTCGAAGAAGGCCAGCACCTCGTGCAGGTCCTCCAGCGACCGCAGCCCCGTGCCCGCATCGTAATGCCGGCGCGAATGGGCAAACCGTGCATTGCGCTTTTCGCGGCCGGAAGTCAGCGCCACGATTTCGTTGCGCCGCTCCGGCCCGCCAGTCGCCCCGAAGGAGACGGCAAGCGGAAACAGCACGTCATGGAAGCTTGCGAGCTCGGACACGCATCACCTCAGAAGGTTCGTGTTCCGCGAGACACCGCACGTGCGAGCATGCCGGTGATCTGCGCTTCGGATTTGCGGAACGAGGCGGCGTCCTGCGCCGTCACGTTGAAGACGACATTGACCGGCGCGCTTGCCCCGCCGGCGGCAACGCCGAGGCTGCCGTCCGCCCCGCGCCGCAGCGGCAGGATCGCCTCGCTGCCCGCCTCGCCCATGAGGCCGATCTGCCCGCCCATCGGGAAATAGGTCGGCGACGAAACCACGCCGCCGGATGCGAAGGGCACTACACCGCCCTTGGCGAAAGGCAAAGCTCCTCCCAAACCGCCCAGCAGCCCCGAGAACAGCGACCCGGCCAGCGATTGCAGCGGCTTCAGTCCTTGCGAGAGCGCCATGCCGGCCAGGTTGAGCGCCAGCCTGCGCAGCACGTCGTCCAGTTCCTTGCCGCCGACAGCCGCCTGTTTCATGGCCCCGGCCAGGTTGGCGCCGAAGCCGTCGGACAGCTTTTCCAGATTGGCGAGCGCCGTCTGGAACGGCGCGACATCGGCCTTGATGGCCACCGTCATATCTTCGGCCATGCTCTGCCTCCTTCGTCATAAGTGTCGGGAAATGCCCGCATCAGTTCCGCCAGGTCGGCGCGCCGGGGTGCAGCCTGCCGGCGCGCCGAAAACGGCCGCGCGGCCCGCTCGAACTCGATCGGCGTCATCGCCCAGAAATCTCTCGGGGAAAGCCGCAGCAGGCCGAGACCGGTCGCCATGACCTCATCCCATGGAAAGGCCGGCCCGCCCGCTGCGGCGCTCAAGGGTGCGGCGCGGCATCTCCGTTCGAAGGGCCGCCGAACGTGGTGGTCAGCAGATCGCTCACGATTGCTGCGAAGCCGGCCGCGCCGCCCGGCGCGCTCATGCGCCCGACATCCTCGTCGCTCACCGCTTCGCCGGCCCCGCGCAGGCCAGCGCCGATGATGCGGATCATGTCGAGCGCCGAAAGCCTGCCGCTGGCGAAACGCTGCACCAGCTTGCCGAGGTCGTCGGCCGCGAAGGCCGCCTCCAGTTCAGCCAGCGCGCCCAGCGTCAGGCACAGCCGGAACGACTTGCCGTCGAGTTCGGTGGCGATCTCGCCGCGTCTGCGGTTGACGCTCATGGCGTCACCGCAAAGCTGATCTGGCCCGCCGATTCCAGCGCCACCTCGAAGGTGACCTCACCGTCATGGGCGCCGGTATATTCCAGCGAAGTGATCTGGAAGGGCCCGGAGACCACGCCGAAATCCGGCACGGCAAGCTGCCAGTCCACGATAGCGCCGGCAAAGAAGCACTGCCGCATCAGCGCATCGGACTGCGCATCCTTGAAGATGCCGGAGCCGCTCACCGCCGCGCGCTGCACGCCGCTGCCGGCCAGCAGCTCGCGCCAGCGGCCGGCCGAATCCGCATCGGTCACATCCACCGTCTCGCTGTTGAAGGCGATGCGCTTGGTGCGCAGTCCGGCGACGGTGACGAAAGCGCCCTGCCCGTCGGAATCGATCTTGAGAAGAAGGTCCTTGCCCTTCTGTGCGACCATATCGGTCTCCCTGATTGCAATGGAATGGAAGCATCAGCCGGCGTCCTCGGTCACGGCGCGCAATCGCAGCAGGCCGTGATGGACGGCAATGTCGTCGTCGAACGTCACTTCCGCGAGTTCGAAGCGGAAGTTGACCAGATGCTGGCTGTCCAGAACCAGCGGCCCCTGCAAGGCGCCGCGCACGGCATCGAGGATGGCGAAGGCCTCCTTCTTGCCCTTCGCCTTCGACCAGACATGCAGCGTGACAAGATGTTCGAGACCGCGTTCGGTCGATGTGCTCCAGTCGAAGACGCTCGTCCGGCCGAAGGTCACGTAGGGAAATGTGGCATCCGTGGGCGCCCTGTCGAATATGCTGGCGCCGCCCAGCAGGGCGACAAGCGCCGCATCGCCCGTCAGCGCCTCGAACATGGTCCTTTGCAGGTCAGCGCAAGCCGCGGTCATCGCGCGCCTCCTCCGTCTCCTGCCGGCCGGGATTGCGCGGCGATGCCGGCCGGCGAAGTTCGATCCGTTCGGCCAGTTCATGCGCCTTCCAGCGCAAGGCGCGCACCAGCCCATCGAGCGTCAACGCAATGCCCATATTCATGTTCCGCCCTCCTTCACCCGGCAGACCAGGTAGCGGCCGGTCTCGTCCGGGTCGTGCACCGTCACGATTTCGAAGATCCGGCCGCCACGCTTGAACCGCATGCCGCCCTCGATGCCGGCGCGCTTGCGCAGGATGATGCGATGCGTCACCGTTTCCAGCGTCTTGTCGGCCCCGAAACGGCTTTGCGCCGCCAGGGGCTCGACATGAGCGAAAACCGTCGCGACCTCGCTCCACTGGTCGGAAAATCCACCCATACCGTCGGCCAGCGCCTCGGCCTTTTCGAGCGCCAGCTGGGTGCGCAGCGCGCCGGGGTTGAGGAACGAAGCCAGCATCTAGAGCCTCCGCGTCCGGAACGGCGCGATCAGCCGGTCATAACCGGCCGGATAGCCGACCGGCTGGTCCTTTGGACCAAAGGCGGTGCGGAATTCGTACCAATGCGCCACGAGAAGCAGCATCGCCCGGCGCAGGAGGTCGGGCACGTCGGTTCCCGCCTCGCCGAAGCCGGCGGTGAAATCGATCTCGATGCCGTTCATGGCCCGCAGCGCCGCAGGGGGCCGCGCAAACATCATGCGTGCCGGCCGCGACGCGGTATCGGCCTGATAGGTGGCCGGATCGATCAGCGAAGTTTCGCCATCCGGTCCATAGGCCGTCACCGAGAGGATTTCGCGCACGGGATGCAGCGGAATCGACACCGCGCCGCTGCACGGCCATGTGTCCAGCGCCAACCTCCAGCTCTGGTCGATCAGCGCAAGGCCGGTCGCCCGCTCGACCTCCTCGCGCGCGGCCCGGATGAGTCCCGCCAGCAGGTCATCCTCGCTGGAATGGTCGATGCGAAGATGGGCCTTCGCCTCGGCCGGCGTCACCGGCTCGGCGGAAGGCTCCACGGTTCTGATCAGCGTCATGCAATCGCCTTGTGATGGGGACAAAAAAGCGGCCCCGGCAGAGGAAACCGGGGCCGCGTCGGCAGTTACGTCGCGCGGGTGTGGCTTAAGCCGTGCCGAACTTGATCAGCTTGATGGCGTCAAAATCCTGCACCCCGCCGCCGACGCGCTTGGTCGTGTAGAACAGCACATAGGGCTTGGCGGAATAGGGATCGCGCAGCACGCGCACGCCGGCGCGATCGACCACCAGATAGCCGCGTCCGAAATCGCCGAACGCGATCGGCGTGGTGTCGGGGCCGATGTCCGGCATGTCCTCGGCCTCGACCAGCGGGAAGCCCATCAGCATGGCGTTCTGGCCGGGGCCGGCCGGCGGCTGCCAGATATAGTTGCCGTCGCCGTCCTTCAGCTTGCGGATCGCCGCCTGCGTCTTGCGGTTCATCACCCAGTGCGCATTCTGGCGATAACCCGCCTTCAGCGCATAGACGGTGTCGATCAGGATGTCGGATTCGTCATCGGCCGCGAAAGCGCCGTCCACGCCGGTCAACGTGTAACCGATGGAGCCCCACGCCCAGGAGGTCTCGGCAACCTTGGTGTACTCGAGAAAGCCCTTCGGCTTGTTCGTGCCGTCGCCGGATACGAACGCCGCCCCTTCCTGCTCGGCGAAGGCGGCCTCGACCTCAGCCGAGATCCATTGGTCGAGATCGACGATCGCGTCCTCCAGCAGCGTCGCGGTCGCGGCCGGCATGGCGTAAAGCTCCATGGTCGGGAACTGCAATTCCGCCAGCGTCGCCGTGTTGGTCTGCGGGCGCGCCGCCGTTTCCGCCACCCAGCCGACTGCCGGGCCGTTGACCGCGAACGGCTTCTTCAGCACGGCGGACGACACCTGCCGCACCGAGGCGATGGCCCGGATCGGCGAAATCGCGGCAAGCCGCTTGCCGATTGCGGCCTCCGTCTCCGCCGGCACCAGATAGCCGCCGTCCTGGCCCGAGCCGTAGGACATGGCCTTGGTGTCGAGCGCGCGCAGATGGCGATCGTCGCCGCTGCGCATATAGGCATCGAAGGCTTGGCTGTGCTCCGAAGCCAGCGGCGCATGTTCGCGGTCCAGCACCGGCCGTGCTCGCTTCAGGGACAACCGGTCGATGGCCCGCTTCTGTTCGTCCAGCGTCTGGGAAATGCGCTCCACCTTCTCGGTGGTCACCACATCGGCACCGAAGCGGCGTTCCATCTCGGCCAGCTTCTCGTCATTGCTTTCCTTGAAGGCCTCGAAGGTGGACATGAACTCGCCGAAGGCGTCCTTCAGGTCCAGATAGTCGCCGCTCAACGACTTGGTTTCGAGCGGCTGGGCAGGTTGCGATGCATTCATAGAGAACGTCCTTTCGGGTTGATGATGCTTATGGCGTGGCGGATCGCCTTGGTGAGGTGGCGCACGCCGCCCTCGTCGGCAGCGTGCGGCTTGCGGCGCTTCGCCTTCACGGTTTCGACACGGGCGGCCGGCTGCATGGGAAAGGTCACCACCGAGATTTCCCACAGGTCGGCCTCCAGTATGCGGCGGGTGCCGCTGGCCGCGTCGCGCCTCGTGCGCACGGCCTTGAAGCCTATGGAGAGGCCGTCCAGCGCGCCGCTGCGCAGCAGCGCCAGCACCTCATCGGCGCGCTGCACGCCAGGCGTGAGCCGGCCCCGCACGAACAGGCCGCGCCGGTCCTCCCGGATTTCGGTCCACACCCCGATCGGCTGCGCCGCGTCATGCTGGTAGAGCATGCGGATGCCGGAAACCTTCCGGCGGCGCAGCGACTTGGCGAAAGCGCCGGGCTCCACCACGTCCTTGCCGAGGTCGACCACGCCGAACAGGCTGGCATAGCCGGAAAAGCTGCCGTCCGGCTCGACCTCGTCGACGGTAAGCTCAACGAATTTGCGCTCATAGCGCAGGGCAGACGCGTCAGTTTTCATCGTCGTCGCCTCCCGTTTGCCTGCGGGCCGACCGGCCGGGGCGATACTGGCCCAGAAGCTTGAGCACGAAACCCAGCGCCCACCAGGCGCACAGGCTCGTCAGCGCCGATCCCATCAGCATCATTTCGGAGGAACCGATCCGCTCCTCGATGCCGAGGTCGGTCACGACCTTCAGGCCGGCGGTGCCGCCGAACACCAGGCCGCACATCACGCCGACGATGAAGCGCGATGCCGCTTCCCGCCGCCCCTGCGGCAATATGTAGACCAGCGATGCGGCCGAACCGGCGATTGCGCCGGCCCCCTTTGCCGCCCACAGCCAGCTTCCCTGCGACATGTCGGTCATGACAGGTCTCCTTCCTCGTCATCCGCGGCGCGGCTGGTAGCCGACTGCCTCGCGTTTTTCATCGTCCGTCAGGAAGGAAGCGGCCTCCAGGCGTGCCCACAGCGCATCGCGGTCGCTGGTCAGCCCGTCGACCCGGTCGGCGTCGTACCAGAGCCTCAGGCCGTCTCCGAAGACCGGTGCTATCCACGCCGAGAGGTCCTTGGCGGTGCGCGCCACCAGCGGCAGCACGGTCAACCGGTAGAAGGCCCGGTTCGCTTCCTGATAATTCGCATAGGTGTTGTCGCCCGGAATGCCGAGCAGCATGGGCGGCACGCCGAAGGCCAGCGCGATGTCGCGACTGGCCGAATGCTTGGCCTCGACGAAGTCCATGTCGCGCGGCGTCAGCCCCATCGCCTTCCAGTCGAGCCCGCCTTCCAGCAGCAGCGGCCGGCCGGCACGGTTGGCGCCCGCATAGCCCTGCTCCAGTTCGGCCTTCAGCCGGTCGAACTGCTCATCGGTCAGGTTGCCGCCTTCCTTCGGCGCATAGACCAGCGCACCCGAAGGCCGGGCGGAATTGTCCAGCAGCGCCTTGTTCCAGCGTCCGGCCGCATTGTGCGTATCGAGCGCCATCAGCGCCGCCTCCAGCGGCGGGAAGCCGTAGTGGTCCTCCAGCGGATGGAACAGCGTCAGATGCACCGCGCCGCCGGCATCGAGCGCAACCCGCCGCTTTGCAGCACCCTCGCGATGATCCAGCGCCACAGGCCAGCCGGCGGCATCCGTCGCCACGGTCACCCGGTCGGGACGCAGGAGATGCAGTTCGCGCGCGTCCGCGCCTGCTTCCACCAGCTCGACATAGGCGTTGCCGGCAAGCAGCAGATGCCCATAGAGCGCTTCCAGAAAGGTCGCGCCGGCCTGCCGCTGGTTCGGCCGCTCCAGAAGATCCAGCAGCGGATGCGCCTCGATCTCCCTGGCCCCGGCATAAAGCAGCCAGGGGATGCTGGCCGCCGATTCGGCGATCAGCCGCACCGCGCGGTGCACGATCGGGTTGCGCATGAAGCCCTCGCGAGCCAGCGTCGCATAATCGCGCCGCGTCCAGTTCGCCTCGCCCTGCGCATGAAAGGCGATGAAGCCGGATGGTCCGGCTTCCTTGCGTTCAAGGCGCGCGCCGCCATTCCCCGCGCTTCGGGGCCAGGGCCATTTCCAAGCCATTGCTGATCCTGTCGGTTAAAGAAAATCGCGGATGCGCGGGGCCGGACCCCGGCCGGACAACAGTTCTGTGATCGCCCAGACCAGCGCATCCATGCGGTCGGGCGAGCGGCCACCGGGCAAACCGTCCGGGCCGAAATCGCACATTTCGTCTTCCAGCTCGGGAAAGCGGCCGGCATGGCGCACCCTGCCCTGCTGGTAGAGTGCCGCCACCGGCTCGGCCCGCAGCCATTTTCCACGGCTCGCCCGCACCGGCTTTACCGGCACGGCGGGGTCCACGGTATGCAGCACCGCCGTCGCCATCTCGCCGCCCTGGTTCACTTCCACCACGATGCAATCCGCCTCAAGCCGGTGAAACAGGGCAATGGCCTTCGCTGCCCATTGCCGGGGCTTGGCCGCCCGCACCGTCTCGTCGGCCAGAACAACCGCAAAACCCTGCGCATCCAGCCCCGCCGCGACGACGCCGCAGGCATCTGAGGTGCGGCGCGAGCTTGCCGGTGGGTCGACCGCCACCACGATCCGCTGCAATTCTGTGCTCGCCGCAGTCATCGCCGCCTGCTCCAGCATGGCGCGCGACCACAACGCGTCCTCGCGGTCCTCGATCAGTTCACCGCCAAGCTCCTGCCGCCCCAGCCGCGTGCCCGCATAGCGCCGCTCGATCGCCTCGATGAACCCGGGCGCCAGATTGGCGCGGTTCTCATGGGTGCCGAGCCTCGTCAGCATCATGGAAGGATCGGCCAGCAGCCGCTTCATCAGCGGCGTCGAGCGTGGGGTGGTGGTGATGAGCTGGCGTGGCCTTTCGCCCAGCCTGAGGCCGAACTGCAGCATGTCGTAGGTCGCCTCGGCATTCTTCCACTTGGCCAGTTCATCGCACCAGGCAGCCGCGAATTGCGGCCCGCGCAAGCTTTCCGGGTCTTCGGAAGAGAACGCCTGCGCCACCGCCCCGCTCGGCCACAAAAGCCGGCGCCGCGACGCCTCGTAGCGCGGCCGGTCGTCGCGCGCCACGCTGGCAATGCCGGAAGCGCCGTCGATCATCACTTCGCGCACATCGCCCAGCGTCTCGCCCACCAGCGCGATCAGCCCGTGCCGGTTGCCGGGCCGCGCGAAAGGGGGCAACCCGCGCGCCAGCGCGATCACCCATTCCGCACCCAGCCGGGTCTTGCCCGAACCGCGCCCGCCCATCACCAGCCAGCCGGCCGGGTCGTGCCCAAGCTGGAGCTGGCTGGCACGCCCGCAGATCAGCCATTCATGCGCCGCCTTCCACGCCTCCTGCGGCTGCAGATTTCTCCTCAACCATTCGAGTTGCGAGTTCGCCCGCAAGCTCGACGATGCGTTCCTCAATTCGTCGCAGCGTGTCGGCAAGGTCCTCATTGTCCCTGATCTGGTTTTCCCTGGCGGCTTCTTCCGGCCGCATGATTTCGCCGATCTTCTCCAGGCCGCGGATCATGGCGATCAAGCCGTCGATGGCGCCCTTGTCGATGCCGCCGCCGTCCTCGGCCGCGCGGCCCAGTTCCTCCACCTTGCCGAGGACCATGCCGGCCGCCTTGCGGATGCGGGCCGAAACATCCTGCGGGCCGGCCTCGGTCAGCTTCCAGCCTTCCGTGTGCGCGAGCCGCCGCAATGTTCCGGCAGATCGGCCGCTGGCCAGGGCCAGGCGCTCGATCGTCGCATGTCCGCCCTCGGCCAAGGCCCGCAGCGCATGCAAACGAGCCCGCCGCCCTGCCGTCAGCTCCGGCATGGTCCTCACCCCATTCGACATGATGGAAATCCGATCGCCCGCCGACTGGCCGGTTCGTATGGCCCGAACCGCCTGCGCCAGTCACACTTTCTTGACGATAACTGAACACTATCAGAGCAGCGTTACGGTGTCAAGAATAAATTCCTAGGAATTTTCGCCTATGGAACCGTTACACGCTGCGATTGAACGATCTCCTCTTGCTGGGCTTGCCGGTTTGGAGGAAAAAGAAATGAGCGGGGTGGTTTCGAGCGGGTTGTCGTCCGATCACCTTTGTGCAGCCGGGCAGCATGTAGATGGTCAGTCCCTTGGAGCCGAAGAAGAAACGCGGACGGATCGCCGCCTTCCTGCTGGCGATCGATGCCTGGCTCGATTCCACGCTCTATGAGGTCGGCTTCAAGGCCCGTGAATTCTGGGAGGCCGCGACCGTCTTCTTCCGCCGCTTCCGCGTGAAGGGCTGGCGCCGCGGCATCATCGAGATCCTCAGCGAGGGCTTCACGCTCGGCACAGGCGGCGCGGTTGTCATGCTGGCGCTGGCCATGCCGGCCTTCCAGGAGACCGGCGGCGACTGGCGCGCCCAGGACGATTTCGCCGTCACCTTCCTCGACCGCTACGGCAACGAGATCGGCCAGCGCGGCCTGATCCAGCGCGATTCGGTGCCGGTCGACCAGATGCCCGATCATGTCATCAAGGCGGTGCTGGCGACCGAGGATCGGCGCTTCTTCGAGCACTACGGCATCGACGTGCTCGGCCTCATCCGTGCCATGACCGAGAACGTCCGCGCCAATTCGGTCGTGCAGGGCGGCTCCAGCATCACCCAGCAATTGGCCAAGAACCTGTTCCTGTCCAACGAGCGCACGCTGGAGCGCAAGATCAAGGAGGCCTTCCTCGCCCTGTGGCTGGAAGCCAACCTCTCCAAGAAGGAGATCCTCCAACTCTATCTCGACCGCTCCTATATGGGCGGCGGCACTTTCGGCATCGAGGCGGCGGCCGACTTCTATTTCGGCAAGAGCGTGCGCGACCTGACGCTGGCCGAGGCGGCCATGATCGCCGGCCTGTTCAAGGCGCCCAGCAAATACGCCCCGCATGTCAACCTGCCAGCGGCGCGCGCCCGCGCCAATGTCGTGCTGTCGAATCTCGTCGACAGCAACTTCATGACCGAGGGACAGGTCCTCCAGGCGCGCATGCATCCGGCCGATGTCGTCGATCGCGGCGACCGAAAGAGTCCCGATTACTATCTCGACTGGGCCTTCGAAGAGGTCCGCAAGATTGCCGCGCGCTCGCGCCAGCATTCGCTGGTCGCCCACACCGCCTTCGATCCCAACCTCCAGCAGGCGGCGGAAGAATCGCTGGAATTCCACCTGCGCCAATACGGCAAGGAGTATCACGCCTCGCAGGGCGCCATCGTCGTCATCGAAACCAATGGCGCGGTGCGCGCCATCGTCGGCGGGCGCGACTACGGCGCCAGCCAGTTCAACCGCGCCACCAAGGCGCTGCGCCAGCCGGGGTCGTCCTTCAAGGTCTATGTCTACGCGACGGCGGTGGAACACGGCTTCACGCCGGACACCATCGTCTCCGGTGCGCCGATAAGCTGGGGCGGCTGGCATCCCGGCAACTACAACGGCGCCTCCGCCGGCCGCATGACGCTGACCACGGCATTGGTGAAGTCGATCAACACCGTCCCGGTGCGGCTCGCCAAAGACAATCTCGGCATCAAGCCGATCAAGGAACTGGCCGAGGCCATGGGCGTCGAATCGACGCTGGAATCGCACAAGACCATGGTGCTCGGCACGTCGGGAATGACCGTCATGGACCAGGCGACCGGCTACAGCGTCTTCCCGCAGGACGGCATGGTCGGCACGCGCCACGGCGTCACCCAGCTCGTCACCCATACCGGCGAGGTCATCTACGATTTCGCCAAGGATGCGCCGCCGCCGCATCGCGTCCTGTCCGAACAGGCCGTATCGTACATGAACACCATGCTGGTTCAGGTGCCGGTCATCGGCACCGCCCGCCGCGCCGCCCTGCCCGGCATCGTCTCGGGCGGCAAGACCGGCACCAGCCAGTCCTACCGCGACGCCTGGTATGTCGGCTTCACCGGCAACTACACGGCCGCCGTCTGGATCGGCAATGACGACTACAGCCCGACCCGCAACATGACCGGCGGCTCGCTGCCGGCCATGGTCTGGCAGCGCCTGATGGCCTATGCGCACCAGAACATCGACCTCAAGCCCATTCCCGGCATCGCCCAGCCCTTCGTCGACACCGCCACCGCGGCCAAGGCCGAGGAAGCCGCCAAGGCGGCCGCGCAGGCCGAGGCCGACCGGGAAGCCGCCGAGCGCCCGCCGGTCCTGTCCAGCCGCACCACGCAGCTCCTACGCCTGATGAACCGGCAATTCCTGTCCGCGCCGGCCCTGCGGCCGGAAGCCGAGCCGGAGACGGTTTCGGCGCTGTGACCTTCCCCGCCGCTTGCCAGAAGCGCGCCCGGCGCGGTAACTCCCCTTCGACGATTCATCGGGGCCCTTGATGCTGAAAAGAGCCATGCTGGCGCTGATCGCGCTCATCATCGCCATCGGCGGCGGTGCGGCCAGCGTCTGGTATGCCCTGCATGTCCAGAAAGGGGCCGGTGCCATCACCATCGGCGCCTGGACCGCCTTTCCCGACATCGGCACGCCGGCGGCAGATTCCTACACCAGCGCACGCGTCTCGCGCGAGGGTGTGCTGGCGCTCGGCCGCGCCGAAGGGCTCGCCTTTGTCGCCCGCCACGATTCCAGCGGCCAGCCGTTGCTGCGCGAATGCACCTACCGGATCGAAGGCCATCTCCCGATTGCCCGTTTCTGGACGCTTTACGCGGCCAACCAGTCGCTCGATGTCCTGCACACTGGAAAGACCCGCCCGGCAGCCCTGCAATCCTACCAGGTGTTGCGGGAACAGGATAACTCCGTCCGCCTGACCGCCTCCGCCCGCCCTGCCCCCGGCAACTGGCTGCTGACCGAGGGCAAGGGGGCCATGTATTTCGTACTCACCTTCTACGACACCCCCATTGCCAGCAGCACCGGCCTGTCGGGCATCGACCTGCCGCGCATCGTCAGGAGCGGTTGCAATGCGTAAGCTGCTCTATGCCGTCCTGGTCGGACTCGTCGGCGCCGGTATTGTCCATATCCTGGTGCTCATGATGGTACCGGAGCTGTCGGAGCGGGACGCATGGTCGCGTCTTGCCATGGCGTCCGACCTCTATCGCATGACCCCGCTCGAAGCCGAGACCGGAGGCCAGCCGGTGGTGAAGTCGGTCGATCCGCTTTTCCTCGCCGCCGCCTGCCGCTTCGATCTGACCGACGGCATGATCCAGGTCCGGACGCCGGGCAAGGCTCCGTTCTGGTCGGTCTCTGTCTACGACCGCAACGGCCACAACATCTACAGTTTCAACGATCACAGCGCGACCAACGCCACGCTCGACATGGTCGCGCTCACCCCGGCCCAGATGCTGGAGGTGCGGCGGCAGTTGCCGGCTGATCTCGACGGTTCCATCTTCGTGGAAACCCCGATCGCGGAAGGCATCGTCGTGGTGCGCGCCTTCGTCCCCGACGAAAGCTGGCGCCCCGCCGTCTCCCGTTTCCTCCAGCAAAGCTCCTGCGAGCTGAAGGAACTGTAGCCGCCTTCAGTGCTTCGGCACCGGTGGTAATTCCACGGGCAACAAAGGTGTTTTGCCCTGCGGTGCAGCCGCGCCGGCCTCCGCGCGTTCGTAGCGGACACCGGGGAAGATGACCACGGACCCCATGGTTCCATAGGCTCTGGAAGGTTTCTTCATGGCCGCGCTCTGCGGCGTGAAAGACAGGACTATACCCATTTCGCGCATTCCTCTCGGTTGAACCGGAGCACAACGCAACGCCTCCTTTGTGAATAAGGCCACCGGGAGGGTTAACGGAGCGCTAACGGATCGCGGCTAATTTGAGACGAGTTCCGCCGGTCGGCCGTCGTTGGCCCGCCGGTTCATCGCGAGTCGTTCAAGGCGTATCTTCGTGTCATCCTCGGATTTCCGGCAAATCGCGATCAGGACCGAAGCCGGCAAGGCCGAGCGGCTGTTCCGTGCCGCCGTATCCGCTTTCTGCGCGCTGACCCGTCCCTCACGTCGGGAGATCGCCCAGCTCGACGATCTCACCCTGCCCCTGTTCGACGAGGTCTCGCCCGAAACCCTGCGCTTCGCCGCCGCCGCGCTTTCGGAGTGCGAAAGCGCCCCGCCCGGCCTCGTGAAGCGCCTTGCCGACATGCCGGTGGAGATTTCCGCTCCCCTGCTGATCCGCTCGCGCGCGCTGGGCGATGTCCAGATCATCGCGCTCATCGGCAGGCACGGGCTGCCGCATGCCCGCGCCATCGCACGGCGGAAGGATCTCCACCCCACCATCGCAAGCCTTGTGCGGGCGCTGGATCGTCCTGCACCACCCCCAAGGGACGATGCCGCGCCCGAGCCCGGCCAGGCTGCCGACCGGACGCGCGAGCAACTGCGGTCGATGATGGTCGACAACCGCCAATCGGCGTTCTCGGTGGCGCCGGCCACGCCGCAAACCTTCAACAGGCTGCTTGAAGCCGCGCTCGACACCAACGCCGCCTTCTTCCAGACGGCTCTTGCCGATGCCCTCGACATCGAATTCGACAAGGCGCGACGGATCGTTTCTCCCTCGGATTATTTTTCGCTGCTTATCGCGCTGCGCGCGCTGAGCCTGAAGGAACCGGAAGCCTTCCTCATCGTCAGCGCGGCCTGCCCCGGCTCGTTTCCGGATGTCGGCAGCGTGCGCCTGTTCCTCGAACGCTATCGCGGCCTCCAGCCGAAAGCCGCCGTCGCCAAGGTCGCGACATGGGCGGAACCTGGCAACACCGGGCCCCATGAAAGTTCACCCGCCCAGAAAGCCGGATGAGATTCACTCCCTGATCGAAACAAGTTCCTCGACCGGCAGCGATCCGGCCTCGATCTCCACCACCCAGATATCGGGGTCGAATCGCTTCTCCCGCTCGATCCGCGCATCCAGTTGCTCGGCCGTTTCGCCGTTCCCGACACGCACGAACAGGCGTTCGTCCGGCCGCGCCGAATCGTAGCTGGTCTGGGGAGCCGGGCCGAGCAGCCTCACCTCGCCGAACCTGTCCCTGACGAGAATGAAGGCCGCACCCGCCTCGCCGGCGCCCCGCTGGAGCACCGCGGCGAAACCGCCGGAATTGAACACGCGGCGCAGCAGGGCAGCCGCCCACAGGTCGGTCGTCACCCGCATGTCAGTTCGAGCGTGTCGTTGTGTCGATCATGCCCGCTGCATAGCAGCAGGGCCGGGCCTTGGCGAGCCGGCGCGGCCTCAATCGGTGAGGCCGACCTCGCGCATCTTGGCATAAACGTCGGCATCCGCCTCGCCGGTCACCGGCAGGCCGAAGATCGACTGGAATTCGCTGATCGCGGCCTTGGTGCGCGCGCCCACAATACCGTCAAGCTGGATGTCCGGGTTTCCGAAAGCCCGCAGGCCCGCCTGCACCTTCACGATGCGGGCGTTGTCGTCCATGCCGGCCGGGGTCACCGAGCCGGTCATGTCGTTGCGGCTGGCGGGCGTCGGCACCACCGCCGCCGGCGCGGCACCCAACTGGCCGAGCAGCGCATCGTCGATCGACCCGGTCGGGGCCAATCCCACCTTGCGCTGGTAGGCGGCAACCGCATCGCGCGTGTTCGGGCCGGTCAGGCCGTCGGGCTCGGCACTGTAGAAACCGAGATCGCGCAGGATGGACTGCACTTGCCGCACGACCGGATCCCCCGCGGCGGCTCCGGGCGCGCTGCCGGATCCGGGCGCACGATATTGATCGTCGTCTCCGGCTCGACCGGTTCGGACACGGGGAAATTCTGCAAGTTTCTGGTCGCGAAGAAAGCGCTGGAATGCGGGAATGGCTGGTACCACAGCGCATTTGCCGAAACGTAGAACAACGTCACCAGGAAGGCGGTCGAGCCGCCGACCAGCACCGGATTGCGCGAGACCATGTCGCCGACGGCGACCGCTCCACGCTGCACCACGCCGGGACGGGTGCCCTTCGTCTTCTTCCCCTTAGCCCGTTTTGCGGAGCGAGCCATTCCAATCCCCGTTCTTCCTTGCTGCCGGCGTCGCGTCCGCCAGCTTGATCAACCTCTCTCCCTCTCCCTTCGGTCCATCGACCGGAATGCTCACCGAAACCGTGGTTCCCTCGCCCGGCATGCTGTCGATGGACAAGGTGCCCTCATGCAGGCTCACCAGCCCCTTGACCAGCGATAGCCCGAGCCCGGCCCCCTCGAAGCCGCGCGTATAGTCGTTCTGCACCTGCACGAAGGGCTGGCCGATCAGCGCGAGGTCCTCCTCGGCGATGCCGATGCCGGTGTCGGCGACCCAGAAATGCAGCCGCGAGCCGACACGCCGCGCGCCGATTGCGACCTCGCCGCCTTCCGGCGTGAACTTGATCGCGTTGGAGGCCAGGTTGATGAGGATCTGCTGGATGGCGCGGCGGTCGGCATTCACCTCGCCAGCGTCCGCGGCCACGCGCAGGTCCAGCCGGACCTTCTTGGTATCGGCCTGCAACTGCATCATGGAGCGGCACATTTCGGCGGCTTCCACGAAGCGGAACGGCTCCGGATGCGTGCGGTAGGCGCCGGCCTCGATGCGCGAAACATCGAGGATGGAGGTCACCACTTCCAGCAGGTGCTGCCCGGAATCGCGCACCAGGGCGACATATTCCTTCTGCCGGGGATCGCCGAACGGGCCGAACATCTCGTGCAGCAGCATGTCGGAAAAGCCGATGATGGCATTGAGCGGCGTGCGCAGTTCATGGCTGACGGCGGCGAGGAACCGGCTCTTGGTCACGTCCGCGCCGGCGGCCACCTCCTCGGCGCGCGCAAGCGCCCGTCGCAGTTCGGCCATCTCGGAATTGTCGCGCAGCAAAGCCAGGAAGGCAGTCCCATCGCCGTCGCCCTTGGCCATTTCGAGCAGGAACGAGCGATAGTTGCCGGACGATGCCTCGGCCGCCTTCGGCAAGCGGATGCGGAGTTCCACGCGCGCCGCCACCGCGCCGTCGCGCATGTCGGCCAGCGCGTTCAGATAGGCGATGCGGTCGGCGATGTGAATGCGATCGAACAGGGCATTGCCGAGCAGGAGATCGGGGGCCAGGCCGAGCACGGCTTGCGTGCGCGCGCCGGCATCAAGCACCTCGCCCTGCCGGTTGAGGCGCAGCAGGACGACGCCGGCCAGCCCCTCGACATCGAGGTCAGGGGTCGCATCGGCCCGGCCGTCGCCTGTTTCGTGCAGGCCGGCCAGCCGCGGAACCAGCGTCGCGGCCCAGGCGAGCGGCAAGAGCCAGTGCCAAGCCGCCGGCTGGGTGAAAACAGGCAGGGCCATCTCGCCGGGAAGGAACTGCATCGCCGCGCAGCCCAGCGCCGCCGCCCCACCTGCCAGCGCCCAGCGCCGCGACCGGCTCACCCAGCAGGCCTCGACGGGAAGTGCCGCCAGCAGCAGCGCAACGGGCGACGCGAGCCCGCCGGCAAATCCGATCAGCGTCCCCAGCGCCAGCGCCGTGGCCGCAAGCACTGCGGCGCCGGCCTCCGTTGCCCGGCCGGTGGCGGACACCCAAAGCGCTGCCAGCCAGCACAGGCCGAAGATCGCCAGTATCGCCGCCAGCGTCGCCGAGGCGCCGAGATTGGCGGTCACCAGCGTCACCGCGCTGCCGGCCGCAAGGAACGGTGCGGCAAGCATGACGCCGATGAATCGGGCATGGCGGCTACGCGTCCGGCCGTCGCTCACGCGGCCATGCACGAGACGCTCGCAGCCTGTCGCAATCGCGCCAGGCAATCCAACGTATCTTGCCGCAATCGAACTCAACTCAACGCCTCGTGCGGACCTGCTTGGCAGATCGTTTGTGGTTGGCCCCGAAAGTCGCATCCAGCCTTTAAGGAATGGATAAAGCCCGGCGCGGCCGGCCCAGTTCGACGGCATTTTTTTTCTGAAACCGCCCCGGACAGGCTCCAATTCCCGCCATGGTAAATGCGGGGTTAGCCGGCCCTGCCCCTGCATTCCGGGCGCATGTCGCAGACAGGAACGAGATGTTTCGACGCCGAATCAACCGGATAGGGCAAGGAGCCCGATGGGGGTGGAACGTTTCAGGTCCCGTTCAGGTCCGACGTCCGAATACAGCCGGCGCGGGAACTATCTCAAATTTTAATAAAATTCCTGCCTTGGTTGCAATCGGTCCTTGGCTCGACCCGGCTAGGATAGGGCCAATCGAGGAAGGGACCTCAAGAAAGAAGACGGACATGGGTTTCCTGATCAGGTTTGCATTCTGGTTCTCGCTGGTGCTGCTGGCCCTGCCCTTCGACGTGGGGCCGGACGAGAACGGTCGCGAGAGCGTCAACCCCATCCAGGCGCTGCTGGCCGCGCGCGATGCCGTGGGGGACATTGCCGGCATGTGCGAACGCCAGCCCGAGGTCTGCGAAACCGGTGCCTCGGCCCTGCACACCGTGACCGAGCGCGCCAAATACGCCGCGCGGATCGCCGTGACCGTCATCGAGGACGCGCCGGCCAAATCTCCGGTCCAGCCGGAAGAGCCCGTCACCACCGGCAGCATTCCCGAGCAGGACTGACGTCCGGGCCACCACGGCCCTCGGAAGCCGCTCCGACGCTTTTTTCCGTGACGCCGCGCCGCCCGGACACTATATCGAACGTCATGGCGACGACGATCCAAAGCATACTCGAAGACTTTTCCCTGCTCGATGAGTGGGAGGAGCGCTACCGCTATGTCATCGAACTCGGCGAGGCGCTGCCCGAATTCCCCGACGACGCACGCACGCAGACCAACAAGGTGCCCGGCTGCGTCAGCCAGGTCTGGCTCACCACCAGCTATGGCGAGGGTTCCGATCCGGTCATCACCTTCAAGGGGGATTCGGACGCGCATATCGTACGCGGTCTGGTGGCCATCCTGCTTGCGCTCTATTCCGGGCGCAAAGCCAGCGAGATCCTGGAAATCGACGCCGAAGGCACGCTGCGCAAGCTGGGGCTGGACGAGCACCTGACCCCGCAGCGCTCGAACGGATTGCGCTCCATGGTCAAGCGCATCCGCACCGATGCGGAAGGCGCCAGCCAGGCCGCCTGAAACGGCCCGGCACGTTCCCGCCAATTCTCCTCTTAAGGTCCATGCATGCGCGGGCGATAATCCTGCGTACCCCAGTGCAACATGCGGGCCGGCCTTGCTTCCGCCGATGAGGCATTCGGCCAATAGTGCCGGGCAAGGGCGGCAAGCGCGGTCTTGAGCACCACCTTGCCGGAGCGCACCGGCCAGGCGCGCTCGACCTCCACGGTTTCCATCCCCTTCAGGAAGCAGCACACATCGATGAGGACGCCGGAAAGTTCCGGTCCCACGGCCGCGATCGCCTTCTCCACCCGCATGCGCGCGGCAAGCGCTGCATCGGTCAGTTCCGCCACCCCGCCGCCGCCCGCGCGCTTTCCGGAAGCCACGCTGGCGATCCAGTTCGCGCCGAGACGCGGCATGAGTTGCCCGCGCGTATAGTCGGCGCGAAGCCGTTCGCCCGCCTCGAATTCGCGAGCGGCAAGGAAGGCGGCTCCCGTTCTGGTGCGCAGTCGCGCCAGTTGCGCAAACGGCGATTCCGAAAGATTGGCAAGCACGGGCCGCGCGCCATCGCCCGTATCGATACAAATTGCGCCGATGTTCTGCCCCGGCCCGCCGGGCACGGACGAAGCCTCCATATCCCGCATCAATTCCCCGCCTTGCCGGGAAAGGCATATGCTTTCCCCGGAAACGCTCACGATCCCCTCCGACACCAGCCATCCGAACACGTCGCGCTGAACGGAAACCGTGCCTCGGTCCCCGGCCTCTATCAGCATCTTGTCGCCATGGGCGGCCGTGGACGTCCGTCCCGGCCCCCTGGCCAGGAACTTCAGGACGCGCAGGGGCAATTCCCGGTATGCATGCTGCATCTTGCTCATATCCCCAGGCGGTTGCGGAAGGCGGCTGCGGCGATCTGCTCGAACATGTGCACCACGCTGTCGAATTCGGGATTGTCGCGCAGGTCCTCGATGATCTGGCACGCATGCACCACCGTGGTGCGGTCACGCCCGAAGCCGCGCCCGATATCGCTCATGGTCAGCCGCAGTTCCACATTGGCGACATACATGGCGATCTGCCGCACACGCGCCACCGGCTGCGATGTGCGGCCGGGCCGGCGCAATTCCTTCGACGACACCGAAAACAGAGCGGACGCCATGTCGATCAGGCATTCGCACACCTCCAGCGCGATCTCGTCCCTGCGTTTGGGGAGGACGTGCGAGGAAGGGTCGTCTGCCTCTGCCTCCTCGCTGAATTGAGGAGGGTCGTCGAGAAGTGGCTTCATATGGGCGTGCACGAAATTTCCTCCAGAATAGGAATACATTCCTTATAAGAGGTCTTCTCGGCCTTGTGAACAAACAACGAACACTCGCGCCTGTCAACATTTCCCAAATGGTTGATATTTCACGACATTCACCATTGGAAAAAGAGCGGCCCGGCCGTTTTACTCCCCGCCTCTCCGCCACGGCCGATAGTGGGTGCCTCATAGAAGGAGACGGCGCATGCGATCACTGCAAAGGGACGCCCGGAATTTTGCCAGACACAAGCACGAGCAGGCCATGGAGGCCGGCCAGTTGGTGGCCGTGCGCCTGCTCTGCGGTTTCGATCTGGAAGACGCACTCCACGCCGGGGGCGAGGCACGGCTGAAACTGGTCGAGCGTATCGAACGCCTTCTGGAGCGCGAGCGCCTGAAGGGTCTGCGGCGGCACTGGAGCTACGATCTCAACCGCCATATCGCCCTGAAGCAGGCCCGCGACCGGTTGCGGGGGCCCGCAAGCAGCCTTTGTCCAGGACCGGCCTGAAAAAGGAAACGGCGCCCAAAGGCGCCGTTTTTTTGATTTTCGAACCTGAAAGGCGGGCTCAGCGACCCTTGCGCTTGCGGCCCAGGCCCATCTTCTTGGCCAGTTGGGAACGGGCCGCGGCATAGCTCGGCGCGACCATCGGGTAGTTCGCGTCCAGGCCCCACTTTTCGCGGTACTGTTCCGGCGTCAGCCCATAGTGCGTCATGAGATGGCGCTTGAGCGACTTGAACTTCTTGCCGTCCTCCAGGCAGACGATGTATTCGTCGTGCACGGACCTTTTCGGGTTCACGGCAGGCTTCTGCTTGTCCACCGGCTGCGGCTCGGGTGCAACGCTGCCGCCGACGCGGCCGAGCGCGGCATGGATGTCTGCAATCAGGTTCGGCAGTTCGGAAGCCGGCACCGGATTGTTGCTCACATAAGCCGCCACGACATCAGCTGTAAGTTCAATCAGCGTGTCGCTGCTTTTCGGAGATGTTTCGGCAGTGTCCATTATGGTGAAATCCCAACGAGAAACGAGATAACGATGCCAATGAGCACTTCATGGGCATCTGCGGATTCTGATGTCATGGGCGTCGACTGCGATTCGCCCGTAGGCGAACTTCATGATCCCAGATGACTGTCAAGTCAATCACCTCTTTCGGCTGTTTCGATAGTCATGGATGATTTTTTCAGTCGAGGAATTCAATTATCAATACACAACGACAAGCTCCAAGTCACCGAGCTGGCGGCTCATCTGCCTTAAAGCGGTAGAATTATTATTATCTTCGGCCGCAGCGGCCGGCGGGACTTGAACCTGAGTGCCTGACGTGGTCATTCACCTGTAAAAGAGACGGATATCGCAAGATGACATTGAAGACGCCCTTCGAACCGGCGCAACCGCCCCACGCCCGGCAGCATCCCCTGTCCGATACCAGGCACGGTGTCACCCGCACCGACGAATATGCGTGGATGAGGGCCGAAAATTGGCAGGAGGTGTTTCGCGATCCATCGAAGCTCGATCCGGCCATCCGTGCCCATCTGGAAGCTGAAAATGCCTATCAGGCCAAGCTGATGGCCGACACCGCCGATCTCCGGAAAGCGCTGTTCGCCGAAATGAAGGGCCGCATCAAGGAAGACGATTCCTCGGTGCCGATGAAGGACGGTCCCTATGCCTACGGCTCGTCCTACCGGCTCGGCGGCCAGCATCCGCGCTATTTCCGCAAGCCTGCCGGCGGCGGCGAGGAGGAAATCCTTCTCGACGGCGACCGGGAAGCAGAGGGCAAGGCCTATTTCCAGCTCGGCGGCCTCGATCATTCGGCCGACCACAAGCGCCTTCTGTGGGCCAGCGACGACAAGGGGTCGGAATTCTACACCCTGCGCGTGCGCGACCTCACCACCGGCACGGAGCTGGCGGACGTCATCGAAAGCACGGGGGGCGGCGGCACATGGGCAGCCGACAACGAAGGCTTCTTCTACACCTTGCTGGACGACAATCACCGGCCTTCCAAGGTGTTGTTCCACAAGCTCGGCGACGATACCGCCAATGACAGGTTGATCTACGAGGAGACCGACCCCGGCTTCTTCATGAATGTCGGCGGCACCCGCCGCAACGACTGGATCATGATCAGCATAAGCGATCACGAGACTTCCGAATACCGGATCGTCAGCGCCGCCAATCCGCTCGGCACCCCGAGGCTGGTCGCCGCCCGCGAAACCGGCCTGCAATATGACCTGGAGGAAGGCGGCGACATTTTCTTCATCCTCACCAATGAAGGCGGCGCCAAGGATTTCAAGATCATGACCGCGCCGGCGGCCGATCCGGTCCGCGCCAACTGGAAAGAACTGGTCGCGCACCAGCCCGGCCGGCTCATCCTGTCGATCATGGGCTTCAAGGACTATCTCGTGCGCCTCGAACGGTTCGAGGGCCTGCCGCGCATCGTGGTGCGCGAGCGCGCCACCGGCGAGGAACATGCCATCGCCTTCGACGAGGAAGCATATTCGCTCGGCATGGCCGGTTCCTACGAATACGACACCGATGTGCTGCGCTTCTCCTATTCGTCCATGACGACGCCGGCGCAGGTGTTCGACTACGACATGCGCACGCGCGAGCGCACTTTGCTCAAGACGCAGGAGGTGCCTTCCGGCCACGATCCGGCCGCCTACGTCACCCGCCGCCTGATGGCCCCGGCCGAGGACGGCGAGACCGTGCCGGTCTCCCTGCTCTATCATCGCGACACACCGCTCGACGGGTCGGCGCCTTGCCTGCTCTACGGGTATGGTTCCTACGGCATCACCATACCGGCCTCTTTCAACACCAATTGCTTGTCGCTGGTGGATCGCGGCTTCGTCTACGCCATCGCCCATGTTCGTGGCGGCAAGGACAAGGGCTATGGCTGGTACGACGACGGCAAGAAGGCGCACAAGCAGAACACCTTCAAGGATTTCATCGCCGTGGCGAAGCACCTCGTCGCCGAACGCTATACGTCACCCGACCGCATTGTCGCACAGGGCGGTTCGGCCGGCGGCATGCTCATGGGCGCCGTCGCCAACATGGCCCCCGCTGCCTTCGGCGCCATCATCGCCGAGGTTCCCTTCGTCGACGTGCTGAACACGATGCTCGATGCCTCGCTGCCGCTCACCCCGCCCGAATGGCCGGAATGGGGCAACCCCATAGCCTCGGAAGAGGACTACCGGACCATCGCCGCCTATTCGCCCTATGACAATGTGGGCGCGCTCGATTATCCGCCGGTGCTGGCGCTGGCCGGTCTCACCGATCCGCGCGTCACCTATTGGGAGCCCGCGAAATGGGTCGCGCGCCTGCGCGAGCGCAAGAGCGGCGACAATCCGGTCCTGTTCAAGATCAATATGGACTCCGGCCATGCCGGCGCTTCCGGCCGCTTCTCGCGACTGGAGGAGATCGCCTACACCTATGCCTTCGCTTTGAAGGTCACCGGCAAGGCCGCCGTCTGAGCTTCACGCGCCCGAGTTTCATGAGGGATGAGGCTCATCCCTCCGTCATCCCGGCCAAGGGAGCGAAGCGAATGGAGAGTGTCGGGAATCCATGCCGGAACTTTGAAACGTGACGGCATGGTTGGCGGTAGCATTTCAGGTACGGTAAGCAGACCGACCCTTACTGCGCGGCCGGTTCAGGCCGGCGCGCCGGATAGCCGTTCGGATGCGCCGGGATCGCCTTGAGATAGGCCGCGATCGCCGCCCGGTCTTCCGGCGCCAACTGGGCCATGTTCTTCTGCACCTCGACCATCGAGCCGCCGACCGAATCGAAGTCGGGCGTGAAGCCGGTTTCCAGATAGCCGGCGATGTCGGAGGCGGACCAGTCGCCGATACCGCCCTCGCCCGAGGTGATATTGGGTACGATGCCCTCGCCTTCCGCGGCCACCGCGCCGGCCAGCCATTGGCCCTTTCTGCTGCCGCCGGCGAAATCGCGCGGCGTGTGGCATTCGCCGCAATGGCCCGGACCTTCGACCAGATACTGCCCCGCCCGCACCTGTTCCGGCGCGTCGTCCGCAAGCGCCACCACCGGCTCATCGCTGAGATAGAGCAGCTTCCACAGGCCGATGCCGCGGCGGATATTGAACGGGAAGGCGAGGTCGTGAGCCTTCGCCTGTCCGGCCACAGCCGGCAGGGTCTTCATGAAGGCGAAGAGATCGGCGATGTCCTGCGGCTTCATGCGGGCATAGGAGGCGTAGGGAAATGCAGGATAATAATGCCGGCCGCCGGGGGACACGCCCTTCAGCATGGCGGCGGCGAAATCGTCCTGCGTCCAGTTACCGATACCGTCCTGGACATCTTGTGAAATGTTGGGGGCGACGAAGGTGCCGAACGGCGTCTTGAGTTCCACCCCGCCGGCAAGCTCGAAGCGGGCGTCGCCCTCGGCGCCCTTTACCGCATGGCAGGAAGCGCAACCGCCGGCGTGAAACATCCGCCGGCCATTGTCCACGTCGCCAGGCGCCGTGGCCGCCATGATCTGCGGATCGGGCCGCTCCGGTGCCGAAAGCAGCCACCCTGCCAGCCCGCCTGCGCCGCCCAGTATCACAAGGGCGGCTGCGATCTTTCCAAGCGTGGACATGGGCCGTGATCAGCCCTTTTTGATGCGGAAGGTCTCGTGACAGGCGCCGCAGCTCGATCCGATCGCGCCGAACTTGGCCTTGAGCGCATCGAGGTCGGCAGGCGCGTCCGTCACCGCTGCGTTCACGGCGGCCTCGAACTTTCCTTCCGCTGCCTCGAAGCCGGGCTTGTCCTCCCAGACCTTCGGAGAAGCCTCGGTGTCCCCGGTGTTGGAGCCCTCGGGGAACAGTACGTCGGCGTCGAAGCGACCGGCATTGGCCTGCATGCCCTGCAACGTCTTGAGCACCGCCGCGGCATCGAAAGGCTGCTCGCCCTTCACCACTTTCGCGAGTTCGCCTGTCAGCTTCCCGCGCTCTTTCATCAGGGCCTGCCTGTCGGCGAGCGGATCGGCAAAGGCCGAGGCGCCGGCAAGGGCGAGGATGGAGATGGCGAGTACAAGCTTTCTCATTCTTGGCTCCGTATCTGGTGAAGAAACGTGGCTGCTCCGGGGAATCGGAGATCGGTGCTAAGCTGGCCCAAAATGCCGCGGATTTCCCCTCACGCTTGCGTGAGGCCGGAAAAAACAAAGCCCCGGAACCTGCCGGGGCTTTGCTCCGGGAAGATCAGGCCCCGGCCTTTTCGTACATTTCCAGCACGTAGTCCCAGTTGATCAGGCTGTCCACGAAGGCTTCCAGATACTTCGGACGCGCATTGCGGTAGTCGATGTAGTAGGAGTGCTCCCACACGTCGACGCCGAGGATCGGCGAAGCGCCATGGACCAGCGGGTTCTCGCCGTTCGGCGTCTTGGAAATCTCCAGCTTGCCGTCCTTGACCGAAAGCCAGGCCCAGCCCGAGCCGAACTGCGTGGTGCCGGCGTTGATGAAATCGGCCTTGAACTTGTCGTAGCCGCCGAGGTCGCTGTCCACCGCCTTCTGCAGGGCGCCCGGCAGCTTGTTGCCGCCGCCGTCCTTCTTCATCCACTTCCAGAAATGGATGTGGTTGTAGTGCTGGGCGGCGTTGTTGAAGAGACCCTGGTTCTTGCCGAACGACTGCTTGACCACTTCCTCGACCGACAGATCGCTCATTCCGGCCTCTGCCGCCAGCTTGTTGCCGTTGTCGACATAGGCCTTGTGGTGCTTGTCGTGGTGGTACTCAAGCGTCTCCTTGGACATGTAAGGCTGAAGCGCCTCGTAGTCGTAGGGGAGAGCGGGAAGTTCGAAAGCCATTGGTCTTACTCCTCAAAAAATCCGGCGGGGTTGCCGGACTAACATAGGTCTGTATCCCTCGGGAACAACTCCCGCGGCCAAGCACCGGCTCCCTTTTATGTGCTCACGCAGAGGAAGTCGAATGCGCCCATTCCCAATAGAGCTCCCGGGCCTTCTTGGCCACAGGGCCGGCCGGCAAATGCCTGTCCTCGAAGCGGATAACGGGCACGACCTTGGAATGGTTGCCGGTGGAAAAAATTTCATCCGCCTCGCGGAAATCGCGCACCGTGAGCGTCTTTTCCGTGGTGCGGAAACCGTAGTCCGCCAGCAGCTGGATCGTACGGGCGCGCGTGATTCCGGCCAGGAAGGTGCCGTTGGCGGCCGGGGTGAAGACATGCCCGTCCTTCACCATGAAGATGTTGGTGGAGCCCGTCTCCGCCACGTTGCCCAGCATGTCCAGCACCAGCGCATTGTCGAAGCCGCGCATCCTCGCCTCTAGGATGGCGCGGGCATTGTTGGGGTAGAGGCATCCCGCCTTGGCGTTGGTCGGCATGGTTTCAAGCGTCGGACGCCGGAACGGCGAGACGGTGATCGAAAAGCCTTCCGGGGCAAGCATCGGCGATTCGTAGAGGCACAGGCAGAAGCGGGTCGACGCCGGATCGGCGGGCACGCCCATATAGCCGCCGTCCTCGGCCCAATACATGGGGCGGATATAGACCGCCGTCTTGCCGTCGAACTTCTTCAATCCCTCCCGGGTCAGGTTCACGATCTCTTCGGGGCTCACCGTCGGCTTCAGCCCCAATGCGATCGCCGAAGCGTTCACCCGCGCGGCATGGAGATCGAGATCGGGAGCCACGCCCTCGAACCAGCGCGCGCCGTCGAATACGGTCGAGCCCAGCCACATGGCATGGCTCATCGGGCCGATCAGGCCGACATTGCCCTCATGCCAGCCGCCATCCACATAGCTCCAGGTCGTCGTCTGTGTCGCTTTCGCCAATGTCATTTCACGATCCGTCCGGTTTCAGGCCTGTCCTGCCATAGGAATTCCCCTGCCGCCTTGTCGTCAATGCCGAGGACGCCATATTCGTTGAGCCAGTGCGGAATACACAACCTGTTTACCTTCCTTTCAGCCGCGCCGGATACCGTCGGCCAACCCGTTGCCGTTCGGCAACAGTGGAACCTAAGTCACATGTTCGCCTTTATTTGTCCTCCCTGCGGCCAGATTCGGCGCTACCTATCGCCCCGGTCGGGAGCGGCGACGCCAGCAGCGGCGCCGATTGAACAGTACAGGAAAGATCGAGACCACAACTCATGGCAACAGATGCACCTCCCGTCCTGCTGACAAGGCGCCGTTTCCTCAACGTCGCGGCAATGGGCGCGGCCGCGGCTACCGTATCGGCCTGCACCACCACCTCGCCGGTCCCCACGCTTCCGCCCGAGCCCCAGGCCCAGCCCGAGCTCGGCAGCTACGACATCATGTACGGGCCGGTCTTCGACGGCGGTTATGAAGTGCCGGCCGTCCCCTATCGCAAGATCGATCCCAAGTTCCTGCGCCAGATCGTGCCCGATCCGACCGGCGAGCGTCCCGGCACCATCGTCGTCGATACCTCCCAGCATTTCCTTTATCTGGTGCGTGAAGACGGTCAGGCCATCCGCTACGGCGTCGGCCTCGGCCGTGCCGGTTTCGAATGGGCCGGGCGCGCCGTCGTCCAGTACAAGCGCGAATGGCCGAAGTGGACGCCGCCGGATGAAATGGTCGCCCGCCAGCCGGAACTCGAGAAATACAGCATCCGCAACGGCGGCATGCCGCCCGGCCTGATGAACCCGCTCGGCGCGCGCGCGCTCTACATCTTCCAGAACAACGAGGATACGCTCTATC
Organism: Aquamicrobium terrae; assembly: GCF_052978165.1. Classification (NCBI taxonomy): domain Bacteria; kingdom Pseudomonadati; phylum Pseudomonadota; class Alphaproteobacteria; order Hyphomicrobiales; family Phyllobacteriaceae; genus Aquamicrobium; species Aquamicrobium terrae. The sequence goes on along the minus strand of NZ_JBRKLZ010000001.1, from coordinate 3,092,096 downwards.
GTATCCACGGTTCGCCGGAATGGCATTCGATCGGCAAGTCGATCTCGTCGGGCTGTGTGCGCCTGATGAACCAGGACATCATCGATCTCTACAGCCGCGTTCCCGGCAAGACGCCCATCCTCGTCACGAACGGGCTCGGCGCGCCGGTGGCCAATGTGGACCCGACCGGAACGCCCGTCGATGCGGGCGTGCCCGAAGGCTCGACCCTGCTTGGCCGCGTCGGACGTTCGTGGCTCTGACGCGAAGCCGATAGCTCCCGAAACGAAAAAGGCGGCACCAGCGTGCCGCCTTTTCCTTGTTAGCCGCGAAAAACGCCTCAGCGGCGGCGGGTCAGGCTGCCGAGGATACCCCGCACCAGCGCACGGCCGACCGACGAGCCGACCGAGCGCACCACCGACTTGATCGCCGCCTCGGTAACCGTCTGGCGGTTGGAGGTGCGTGGCGCGGGCGCCCTGCGGGTGCGCCCCGAAGGTGCCGGCGCATTGCCGAAATCGGGCAGGGTCCAGCCCGACCCGCCATTGCCCTGGCCCTGCGTCTGCTCCTGGGCAGCCTGGGTCTCGGCCGCACGCTTCTGCAAAATCTCGAATGCCGATTCGCGATCGACGGTCCGATCGTACTGGCCGGCCACCGGGCTTTGCCCGATGATCTTCTGCCGCTCCTGCGGCGTCACCGGCCCGAGCCGCGACGACGGCGGACGGATCAGCGTGCGCTGGACCATGGACGGCACGCCCTTGTTCTCCAGCGTCGAGACCAGCGCCTCGCCGGTGCCGAGCTGGGTGATCGCCGTCGCGCAATCGAAATCGGGATTGGGCCGGAAGGTGTCGGCAGCCGTCTTCACCGCCTTCTGCTCGCGTGGCGTGTAGGCGCGCAACGCATGCTGGATGCGGTTGCCCAACTGCGCCAGCACGGTTTCGGGCACGTCGAGCGGGTTCTGGGTGACGAAATAGACGCCGACGCCCTTGGAGCGGATCAGCCGCACCACCTGCTCGACGCGGTCGACCAGCGCCTTGGGCGCGTCGTCGAACAAGAGATGCGCCTCATCGAAGAAGAACACCAGCTTCGGCTTGTCGGGGTCGCCGACTTCCGGCAGCACCTCGAACAGTTCCGACATCAGCCACAGCAGGAAGGTGGCGTAGAGGCGCGGATTCATCATCAGCTTGTCGGCGGCCAGCACGTTGATGGCGCCGCGGCCGTCGCGCGTGGTGCGCATCAGGTCGCTTATGTTCAGCGCCGGCTCGCCGAAGAAGTTGTTACCCCCCTGCTGCTCCAGCACCAGCAGCGAGCGCTGGATCGCGCCCACCGACTGCTTGGTGACATTGCCGTAGCGTGCGCCGATCTCGCCCGCCCGTTCGGCGATGTTGGAAAGCAGCGCCTGCAAATCCTTCATGTCGAGCAGCAGCAAGCCTTCCTCGTCGGCGATGCGGAAGGCGATGTTCATCACCCCTTCCTGCGCCTCGGTGAGGTTCATCAGCCGGGACAGGAGCAGCGGCCCCATTTCCGAAACGGTCGCCCGGATTGGATGGCCCTGCTCGCCGAACAGGTCCCAGAAAATCACCGGAAATTCCTGGAATTCATAGGGATCGAGATGGATTTCCTGCGCCCTCTTGGTGAGGAAGTCCTTGGCCTCGCCCATCATCGAAATGCCCGAAAGGTCGCCTTTGACGTCGGCGCAGAATACCGGCACACCGGCATTGGAGAAGCCTTCCGCCAGGATCTGCAAGGTCACCGTCTTGCCGGTACCGGTCGCGCCGGTGACCAGCCCGTGGCGGTTGCCGTAGCGCAGCAGCAGCTCCTGCGGCCCCTGATAGCTGTCGTCGGGCTTGCGGCTCGCGCCAAGAAAAATGCTGTCGTCACCGGCCATCATGAGTTCTCCGCAATCCCGATCGGTCCGCCCGCACAGGCCGCACCACTGGCAGGTATAGTAAGGCAGCAGCCAAATTCAAAGATGCAACTTCTTCCCTCACCCATCTGCTGCATTGCGGTAGATGGAGAGGAACCTTACACTGGCAAGGTCCCGGCCGATGCAGCGGCCCTGGGGGTGCAGCAAAGGAATCAATTCTTGACCGATAAAGCAGCAGATCGCCACGGCCAGGAGCAGCGGTGGCGGGACCTCGCCGAGAAGGCGCTTGGCAACGAGGTTCAGGACGGGCGCGCCGACCCGGCCACGCGACGATGGACGATTTGCCAGCGCATCGACGACCCGGATGTCGAAAGGGCCCGCGCGCAGATCGCCGAAGACCTTGCCCGGGGCGCGACAGGGCTGGCGCTGATTTTCGACGGTGCCCCCAACGCCTTCGGCTATGGTCTGCCCGGCACGGCCCAGGCGCTCGAGCGGGTGCTCGACGGCGTGCCGCTGGACAAGATTTACCTCCGCCTCGACGTTCACCCCGCCAGCCGCGCCATGGCCGACTGGCTGGTGACGCTGCTCAGCGGCGGCAAGGTCGATCCGTCCCGCCTCAACCTCTCCTTCGGCATCGATCCGGCCGCCACTTTCGCCGGCACCGGCCGGCTGCGCATGACCATCGAGGCCTTGCAGGCATCGATGCCGCAATCGCTGGCGCATTTCTTCGCCATGGACGTGCCGGGCATCCTGCTGGAGGCGGACGGGCGTGTGCTCAACAATGCCGGCGCCAGCGAGGCGCGGGAACTCGGCGCCATGCTGGCTTCGGCCGCCGCCCATCTGCGCCTGTTCCAGGAAGCGCGCCAGGCGCTGATCTATGCCGCGCCGCATATCGGCTTCGCGCTCGGAGTCGATGACGATGCGCGCCTTTCGGCCGCCAAGATCAAGGCGTTGCGGCGGCTGTGGCAACGTGTGCAGGAAGGTTTCGCAATCCCGCCGGCGCGGGCCAGCGTCCATGCCGAAACCTCGATGCGGTTCGTGGACAGGCACGACCTCGCCGGCAATGTCGCCCGCAATGCGGCCGCCTGCCTGGGTGCTGCCGCCGGCGGCGCGGATTCCATCGCCGTGCTGCCGCACACAATCGCCCACGGCCTGCCCGAAGGCGATGCCCGGCGCGTCGCCCGCAACATCCAGTTCCTCGTGGCTCAGGAAGATACGGCCATCGGCGACGTCGATGCGCTCATCGACAGCCTCTGCGAGCAGGCCTGGGCCGAATTCCAGCGTATCGAGCAGGAAGGCGGCATCCTGCCCAGCCTCAAGGCCGGCCACATACAGGCGCGCGTCAGGGCATCGGCCGAGGAGCGCCGGAAATCCCTTGCCGCCAACCGGGCCAGTTCCGCCGCATCCGGCGGCACCGTCCCGACCCTGCCGGCCGAGCGCCACCCCGCGCCCACCGACGGCGTCGTCTTCTGCGAGGCGCTGCTCCCCTTGAGGCTCGACGATCCGGTTGGTGTCGGTCAGTAGCGACCATTGTTATAATCCTTGTTGCAACATTTCCCACCAATATTATAATTGGCGTTGCAACAAGGAACGCTGCCATGAACACGACCATCCGCAAGATCGGTAATTCCGAGGGCGTCATCCTGCCGAAGGAATTGCTTGAGCGCTTGCATCTGCGCGCCGGCGATAGCGTCGTCATTGTTCAGGAAGGCGATGAGCTTCGCTTGCGCCGCATGGAGGACAGTGCCGAGGAATTCGAGCGCAAGATGAAGATCGCGCGCGAACGCATGAAGAAATACGAGGTCGCCTATCGCGTACTTGCCCAATGAGCGAGTACCACACTCGCGAATTCGTCGAGGCGATGCATGCCGAACAGTTGCGGCTGCACGGCGGCGCTCCCGGCGTGCGTGACGAAGGCATGCTGGAATCCGCCCTGGCCCGCCCGCTGCAAAAGGAAGCTTATGGCGAGCCTGATCTTTGCGAGCTAGCGGCTGCATATCTTTTTGGGATAGCCAAGAACCACCCTTTCGTGGACGGCAACAAGCGCACCGCTTTCGCGGCGGCCGATCTTTTCCTCTATTTCAATGGCCTGAGCATTGAAGCCACACCAGAAGAGATCATCACTCTTGTGCTCAAGGTCGCCGCCGGCGAGATCGACGAAGCCGGCGCGGCCGCTTTTTTCCGCGACCATACGGTGCCGGTCGAGGAGTGAAGCTATCAGGCTTCCGCCGATAGCCCCACGATCTCCCATTCACGGCCGTTGACGGCGACGAGTTCGCCGGTCTTCTTGCCAAACAGCGCCTGCGCCATCGGCGAGACGTGCGAGATCGAGCCTTTCGCCGGATCGGCCTCGTCCTCACCCACGATCCGCCACCGCGCCGCCTTGCCGTCCTCGTCTTCCAGCGCCACCGTCATGCCGAAGCGCACGACATCGGAAGCGGCGTCCGGAACGGACAGTTCGGCGCTTTCGCGCCGCGCGGTCCAGTAGCGCAGGTCGCGTGCCGCCAGCGCCACGCGTTCCCGGTCGGATTCGGCCTCGGCCCGCGCCATGTCCTCACGCAAACGGCCAAGTTCGGCCTCGATCATGGCAAGGCCGGCCGCCGTCACGAGATTGCGATGCGGGCTGACGGGGCGCTCGCCCAATACGGCCGCCGCATTCTCGGTATCCTCTTCGCGCGTGAAAGCCCTGCTCATGACCTTCTCAGTTCAACGCCTCGGAGGGTCGCACCTGTCCGACCTCGACATCGTTGCGGCTCAGGATCGGCTGCACCGCCTGCCGACGCAGTTCCCTCGCCAGTTCTTCCTCGCCGGCCATCAGCCTTGCCAGCACGCCGGCAATCATGGATTCGGCGGCGCGGACCGCGCCGTCATCGCATTTCAGCGCGATGCCGAGCCCCAGTTCCGGTATGGCGGCGCAATAGACACCTTCCGCCCCCATCTTGACGAAGATGCGGCCGGGTGCCGCTTTCATCAGGCTTTCATCGGCGCGGCCGGTTCCGGACACCAGAAACGGTTCCGCCATGCAGGCTGAAAGCAGGCGCTGCGCCGCCTTCGCCCGCACCGGCCCCAGCCCGTTGCCGGTTGCCATTCTTGCAAAGCCGGCGGCGAAACGGCGCAGCGGTACGGCATAGGTGGGGATGGAGCAGCCGTCGGTGCCGCAATGGTCCACGTCATGCGCCGCACCCGTCACCGTTTCCATGGCATCGCGCACCATGCCCTGCAATTCGTGGCCGGCATTCACATAGCCGCGATGGGCGATCCCGGAGTGGCAACAGGCGCACAGAAAGCCCGCATGCTTGCCCGAACAGTTGTTGTGCAACGCATTGGGCTCGCCGCCGGCGCGCGCCAATGTCACCGTCGCCGCGTGGCTGCTCGGCCAGTGGCTGCCGCACTCCAGCGCCGCCTCGTCCAGTCCGGCGCGTGCCAGCATGGAGCGCGCCGTCTCGACATGCTCCGGCTCACCGGAATGGGAGGCGCAGGCCAGCGCCAGTTCGCGGTCGCCGAAGCCATAGGCGTCGGCCGCACCGCTTTCGACCAGCGGCAGCGCCTGGATCGCCTTCACCGCCGAGCGCGGAAACACCGGCCTTGCCGTATCGCCGATTTCCCAGACGGTTTTGCCGTCGGCATCGCAGACCGCCACCGCGCCGCGATGGGCGCTCTCCACCACGGCGCCGCGAAGCACCTCGACCAGAACCGGATTTGCCATGTCTGCGATCCTGCTCCCGCGTTACCGGATACGGTCGAGGATCGACACATAGTTGGCGACGGCCGCGCCCCCCATGTTGAAGATGCCGCCGAGCCTGGCATTCGGCACCTGGATGCCGCCTGCCTCGCCCGCCAGTTGCATCGACGTCAGCACGTGCATCGACACGCCGGTCGCCCCGATCGGATGGCCCTTGGCCTTCAACCCGCCGGAGGGATTGACCGGCAGCTTGCCGTCCTTGGCGGTATAGCCTTCCAGCACCAGCTTTGCCCCCTCACCGCGCTTTGCCAGCCCCATCGCCTCATATTCGATCAGTTCGGCGATGGTGAAGCAGTCGTGCGTCTCGACGAAGGACAAGTCGTCCAGCGTCACGCCAGCCGTCTTCAAGGCTTGCGCCCAGGCCTGCTCGCAGCCCTCGAACAGCAGGATGTCGCGCTTCGACATCGGCAGGAAATCCTGCACATGCTCATTGGCCCGGAAGGCGATCGCCCTGCGCATGGAAAGCGCAGTCGTCGCATCGGTCAGCACCAGCGCCGCGGCACCGTCCGAAACCAGCGAGCAGTCGGTGCGTTTCAGCGGTCCGGCCACGAAAGGGTTTTTCTCGCTTTCCTGCCGGCAGAAGTCGTAGCCGAGATCCTTGCGCATCTGCGCATAGGGATTGTCGACGCCGTTCTTGTGGTTCTTGGCCGCGATCGCGGCCAGCGCATCGGACTGGTCGCCATAGCGCTGGAAATAGGCGTGCGCGATCTTGCCGAACACACCGGCGAAACCGGCCGGCGTATCGCCATCCTCCGGCAGGTAGGAGGCCTTGAGCAGATTGGCGCCGATCTCGGGGCCGGGCGTGGTCGTCATCTGCTCGGCGCCCACCACCAGCACGAAACGCGCGCCGCTATCGACGGCGCGAATGCCCTGCCGCACGGCGGCCGAGCCGGTGGCGCAGGCGTTCTCCACCCGCGTCGCCGGCTTGAAGCGCAGCCGATCGTCGGTCTGCAGCACCAGGCTGGCGGTGAAATCCTGCGCCGAGAAGCCGGCGTTGAAATGGCCCAGCACGATCTCGCCGACATCTTCGGGCCCGATGCCCGCATGCTCCATCGCCTCTGCGGCAACCTTGGTGATGAGGCTTTCCAGCGTTTCGCCTTCCAGCTTGCCGAAGCGCGAATGCGCCCAGCCGACGATACATGCGGTCATGGAACTGTCCTTCCAGATGAACCAGCCCGCCCTGCGAGCTTCCTCCTTGCCCAAGATGGACATCCGCGGGCGTGCCGTAAAGAGCCGTTTTGCATTGCAGCATCATGATTGCGAATTTTTGATTGATTGATCAGTCAATAAAAAATAATCTTGCCGGCAAGAGGATCGGAATAATGCCCAAAATCGGAATGGAACCGCTGCGCCGCAGGGCGCTGATCGATGCCACCATCTCGACCATCGGCGAGCGTGGCACGCTCAATGTCACCGTTGCCGAGATCGCCGGGCGGGCCGGTGTCTCATCGGCCCTGGCGCATCACTATTTCGGTCCGAAGGAAGAGCTTCTGCAGGCCACGATGCGACAATTGCTGGCCGATTTGGGCCGCGACGCCGTCTCCGCCCTGGGCAGGGCCGCCACACCGCGCGAACGGATGTCGGCGATCATCGCCGTCAACTTCAATACCGGCCAGTTCCGCGAAGAAACCGTGCATGCGTGGCTCGCCTTCTATGTCGAGGCGCAGAACTCGCCGCCGCTGCGCCGCCTGCTGCGCGTCTACGCAAGGCGCCTGCATTCCAACCTGATGAGCGGTCTTTTGCCGCTCGTCCCGCGCCCGGAGGCCGAGCGCATGGCCGAGGCCATCGCCGCCATGATCGACGGGCTCTACATCCGCCGCGCCCTGCGCGACGGCCTGCCCAATCCGGCAAGCGCCACCGCGCTTGTCGAGGACTATGTCGACGCGAAGCTCAAGCAGCAGGCCAACACCCCATGACCGCTCGTCCGAACATCCTCATCCTCATGGTCGACCAGCTTGCCGGAACGCTGTTTCCGGACGGTCCGGCCGATTTCCTGCATGCGCCGCATTTGAAGGGGCTGGCGGCCCGCTCGGCCCGCTTCCGCAACAACTACACCGCCTCGCCGCTTTGCGCGCCGGCGCGCGCCTCCTTCATGAGCGGCCAGCTTCCGTCGCGCACCGGCGTCTATGACAACGCGGCCGAATTCGTCTCGTCGATCCCCACTTTCGCCCATCATCTGCGCGCCGCGGGCTACCACACCTGCCTGTCGGGCAAGATGCATTTCGTCGGGCCGGACCAGTTGCACGGCTTCGAGGAGCGGCTGACCACCGACATCTATCCGGCCGATTTCGGCTGGACGCCGGACTACCGCAAGCCCGGCGAGCGCATCGACTGGTGGTATCACAACCTCGGCTCCGTCACCGGGGCGGGCGTGGCCGAGATCACCAACCAGATGGAATATGACGACGAGGTCGCCTTCCTCGCCGGCCAGAAGCTCTACGACCTGTCGCGCCAGTCCGACGATGCCGGCCGCCGCCCCTGGTGCCTGACCGTCTCCTTCACCCACCCGCACGACCCCTATGTCGCGCGCCGCCAGTACTGGGACCTCTACGAGGGCTGCCCGCAACTGGAGCCGGAAACCGGCTTCATCCCCTATGACGAGCAGGATCCGCATTCGCAGCGCCTCTACCTCGCCAGCGACTACGCCAGCTTCGACATCACGCCGGAGCAGGTGCGCCGCTCGCGCCGCGGCTATTTCGCCAACATCTCCTACATCGACGACAAGGTCGGCGAACTGCTTGCCGTGCTCGAACGCACGCGCATGCTGGACGACACCGTCATCCTGTTCTGCTCCGACCATGGCGACATGCTGGGCGAGCGTGGCCTGTGGTTCAAGATGAGCTTCTTCGAGGGCTCCTGCCGCGTGCCGCTGATGGTTGCCGGCAAGGGTATCGAGCCCGCCCGCATCGACGCGGCGGTGTCCAACCTCGATATCTGCCCGACGCTGTGCGACCTCGCCGGCATCGACATTTCCGGCATCATGCCATGGACGGACGGGCAATCGCTCAAGCCGCTCCTGCAAGGCAGCGAGCGCGGCAAACCCGTGCTGATGGAGTATGCGGCCGAGGGCTCCTATGCACCGCTGGTCGCCATCCGCGACGGCAGATACAAGTTCGTGCATTGCGAGATCGACCCGCCGCAACTGTTTGATCTGGAATCCGATCCGCTCGAACTGACCAATCTCGCCGCCGACCCGCAGCATGCCGATCTGGTTGCCGCCTTCATGGAAAAGGTCCGCGCCCGCTGGGACATGGCGGGCTTCGACGCGGCCGTGCGCCAGAGCCAGGCGCGGCGCTGGGTGGTCTATCCGGCGCTGCGCAACGGCGCCTATTTCCCATGGGATTTCCAGCCGCTCAGGCAGGCTTCCGAGCGCTACATGCGCAACCACATGGACCTCAATGTTCTGGAAGACCAGAAACGCTTCCCGCGAGGAGAATGAGATGATCACTGTCTGGGGCAGAGCTACATCCTCGAACGTGCAGACCGTCATGTGGGCATTGGCGGAACTCGACCTTGCTCATGAGAGGATCGACGCCGGCGGCCCGTTCGGCGGGCTCGACAGTGTGCAGTTCGCGGCAATGAACCCCAACCGGCTGGTGCCGGTGCTGCGAGACGGCGGTGAATATCTGTGGGAAAGCGCCTCGATCGTCCGCTACCTGGGCGCACGCTATGGCTCGGAGCAATTCTGGCCGGTCGACCCGCTGAAGCGGGCTAAGCTCGACCAGTGGAGCGACTGGACCAAGACGACGCTGGTGCCGGCCTTTCTCGGCAAGGTCTTCCTGCCGATCATCAGCGCCAAGCCCGGCGCACGCGACGACGTCGCCATCGCCAAGGGCGTGGCCGATCTGACAAAGGTCCTGCAGGTCTTCGAAGAGAGGTTGCGCGAGGGGTCCTATCTGGGTGGAGATGCACCCTGTTTTGCCGACATCGTCGCCGGCACCCTCCTCTACCGCTACTTCACGCTCGAAATCGAACGTGCTCGCCTGCCCCACCTCGAAGCCTATTACGACCGGCTCACGCAACGGCCGGCCTACGCCCGGCACGTTATGATTTCCTATGAAAGCATGAGGGCGAAATGACCTCCCGGCTCGAGGCTGATTTCGTCATCATCGGTTCCGGCTCGGCCGGCTCGGCCATGGCCTACCGGCTGTCCGAGGACGGCAGGCATTCGGTCATCGTCATCGAATATGGCGGCACCGATATCGGGCCGCTGATCCAGATGCCGTCCGCCCTGTCGATCCCGCTCAACATGCCGCTCTACGACTGGGGCTTCGCCAGCGAACCGGAGCCGCATCTGGGCGGGCGCGTTCTCGCCACCCCGCGCGGCAAGGTGCTTGGCGGCTCCTCCTCCATTAACGGCATGGTCTATGTGCGCGGCCACGCTCACGATTTCGACCACTGGGCCGAGGAAGGCGCTGCCGGCTGGAGCTATGCGGACGTGCTGCCCTACTTCAAGCGCATGGAGCATTCGCATGGCGGCGAGGAAGGCTGGCGCGGCACCGACGGGCCTTTGCATGTCCAGCGCGGCAAGCGCGAGAACCCGCTCTATGCCGCCTTCATCGAGGCAGGCCAGCAGGCAGGCTTCGAACTGACGCGAGACTATAACGGCTCCAAGCAGGAAGGTTTCGGGCCGATGGAGCAGACGATCCATGGCGGCCGCCGCTGGTCCACCGCAAATGCCTATCTGCGCCCTGCCCTGAAACGGAAAAACGTTAACCTGGTCAGCGGCTTCGCGCGGAAAGTCGTCATCGAGAATCAACGCGCCACCGGCGTCGAGATCGAGGTTCGCGGACAGATTCAGGTCGTTAAGGCGCGACGTGAGGTGATCGTCGCCGCCTCTTCGATCAACTCGCCGAAAATCCTGATGCTGTCGGGCATCGGCCCTGCGCAGCACCTGCAGGACAACGGCATCGCCGTGGTCGCCGACCGGCCAGGCGTCGGGGCCAATCTCCAGGACCATCTCGAACTCTACATCCAGCAGGAATCGACCCAGCCGATCACGCTGAACTCCGTGCTCAACCCCTTCTCCAAGGCGCTGATCGGCGCGCGCTGGCTGCTGTTCAAGAGCGGGCTCGGCGCCACCAACCATTTCGAGGCGGCCGCCTTCCTGCGCTCCGCGCCCGGCATCGACTATCCCGACATCCAGTATCATTTCATCCCCGCCGCCGTCCGCTATGACGGCAAGGCGGTGGCCAACACGCACGGCTTCCAGGCCCATGTCGGCCCGATGCGCTCCAAGTCGCGCGGCTCGGTCACGCTGCGTTCGCCCGATGCCTGGGACAAGCCGGTCATCCGCTTCAACTACATGTCGCACCCGGACGACTGGACCGAGTTCCGCCACTGCATCCGCCTCACCCGCGAGATCTTTTCGCAAGCCGCCTTCGACCCCTATCGCGGCAAGGAGATTTCTCCCGGCAGCCATGTGCAGACCGACGCGGAGCTCGACGCCTTCATTCGCGACCACGCCGAGAGCGCGCTGCATCCCTGCGGCACCTGCCGCATGGGCCGCGCCGACGATCCGTTGAGCGTGGTGGACCCCGAATGCCGGGTGATCGGCGTGGAAGGGCTGCGGCTGGCGGATTCCTCCATCTTCCCGCGCATCACCAACGGCAATCTCAACGGACCGTCGATCATGACCGGCGAGAAGGCCGCCGACCATATTCTCGGCCGCACGCCGCTGCCGCCCTCCAATCAGGAACCGTGGATCAATCCGCGCTGGCAACAGTCGGACAGATAAGCCAAAGTCCCTTCAACCGATCCGATGGAATTACCGGAGCCTGCCATGCGCGCCCAGCCGACCGCCTCCCATTATGTCAACGGTCGCTATATCGACGACGATCGCGGCGCGGAGATTGCCGTCATCTACCCGGCCACCGGCGAGCGCATCGCCACGCTGCATGCGGCCACGCCCAACATCGTCGAACTGGCGATAGAATCGGCGCGCGCCGCGCAAGCCGAATGGGCGCGCATCAAGCCGGTCGAGCGCGGCCGCATCCTGCGCCGCGCCGCTGATATCCTGCGCGACCGCAACGAGGCGCTGGCGCGGCTCGAAACCCTCGACACCGGCAAGGCCATCCAGGAAACGCTGGTCGCCGACGCCCCTTCCGCCGCCGACTGCCTCGAATATTTCGCGGGCGCCGTCGCCAGCTTCAACGGCGAGTTCATCGACCTTGGCGGCCCCTTCGCCTATACGCGCCGCGAGCCGCTCGGCATCTGCGTCGGCATCGGCGCGTGGAACTATCCGATCCAGATCGCCGGCTGGAAATCGGCCCCGGCGCTCGCCATGGGCAACGCCATGGTGTTCAAGCCGTCCGAGAATACGCCGCTCTCGGCACTGGCGCTGGCCGAAATCTATTCCGAGGCGGGATTGCCCGATGGCCTGTTCAACGTGGTGCAGGGCTATGGCGAAGTGGGCGCTTCGCTGGTCGGCCATCCGTCCGTCGCCAAGGTCTCCGTCACGGGCTCGGTCGCCACCGGCAAGCGCGTCCTGGCGCAGGCCGGCGCGGAGATGAAGCACGCCACCATGGAACTCGGCGGCAAGTCGCCGCTCATCGTCTTCGACGATGCGGACCTCGAAAACGCCATCGGCGGCGCGATGCTCGGCAATTTCTATTCCACCGGGCAGGTCTGCTCCAACGGCACCCGCGTCTTCGTCCAGAAAAGCGTGCACGACCGTTTCGTCGAGCGCCTTGTCGAGCGCACCAAGAAAATCCGCATCGGTGATCCGCTCGATCCCGAGACCCAGATGGGACCGCTGGTCAACAAGGCCCAGCACGAGCGCGTGCTGTCCTATATCGAGGCCGGCAAGCAGGATGGGGCGACGCTCGCCTGCGGCGGCAACGTCCCCGCCCTGCAAGGCTTCGACGGCGGTTTCTTCGTGGAACCCACCGTCTTCACCGGCGCGACCGACGATATGCGCATCGCCCGCGAGGAAATCTTCGGGCCGGTGATGAGCGTGCTTTCCTTCGACGGGGAAGACGAGGTGATCGACCGCGCCAACGGCACCGAATTCGGCCTTGCCGCCGGAGTCTTCACCCGCGACATGGCCCGTGCCCACCGCGTCATCGGGGAATTGCAGGCCGGCACCTGCTGGATCAACGCCTACAACCTCACCCCCGTCGAGATGCCGTTCGGCGGCTACAAGCAATCCGGCATCGGGCGCGAGAATTCACTGGCCGCCCTCCAGCACTATTCGCAGGTCAAGTCGGTCTATGTGGAGACCGGCGACGTGGACAGCCCCTACTGACACAAGACCTGCCAGACCGGCATCAGCCTATGCCGCCGAGCCCCTTTCCTCCGTGCTGTCCAGATACTGCATCAGCGCGTAGACGAGGTGGTAGAAGATCGAGGCCGGCACCTCGGCAGCCACCGAGCGGCCGCGCTCGTCGATGCGGTCGATCCACAGTCCGACAGGCGCCGGATCGATATGCCAGCGGAACAGGCGACCCACGCGCGCCTCGATCTCCGGCTTGAGGTCCGGTCCGTCCGCCATATCCAGCGCGATGGAAGCCTTGATCGCCTCCGTCTGCGGCCAGCTTCGCGACACGAGATCGAGCGGCATGCCCTGCTTCGACACCGCGCCATAGGCAAGCCCCGTCGCCCGGTTGAGCCCGTTGGCGACGGCCGAGGCGTAGAGCTTGCGGGCATAGGTCGTCAGGCTGGTCTGGCCGCTGCGATTGGCGAAGTCGATCAGCAGCGAGGCCCATTCGAAATGATGACCGGGTTCCGTCCAGTCGCCCTTGCCGTCCGGGGCCGCAGCCCAGCCATCCTGAAAATATTCGCCCACGGTCCATGAGTCCGCATCGAAGAAGTAGCTGCGGAACAGATCGACGATGCGCGCGGCGCGGCGCAGGTAGGTGCGGTCGCCGGTCGCCTCATGCCAGGCGAGAAACGCCTCCAGCAAGTGCATGTGCGGATTGGAGCGGCGCAGGCTGCCGCCCTCCGGCGCTTCGAGGAAGCCGGCAAGGCTGCTGTCTTCCAGATGCTCGTCGACGAAGGCAAAGGTCTCCCGGCCAAGCTGCAACGCATCCGGATTGCCGCACATATGGGCATGGGCAAGCGCCAGAAGCACGCAGGAATGGTCGTAAGCATCTTCCGTCGCATCGCTCACCGAGCCATCGACATTGAAGGTACGCACCCAGCCGCCCCGGTCGGTACGCCCGCGCGACATGAATTCGAGGCCATGGGCGATCAGCCGGTCGGCGGGACCGTCCCAGCCGCGCGCCCTGGCGACGGCAAAGCCGTAGACCTGCCGCGCCATGGTGCGCATGCGCTTCGGCCTGGCCAGCGGCACCGCGTCGAGGCCCAGCGCCTCGTGGAAGCCGCCGTGGCGCTCATCAACCCCCACGGTAGACCACAGCGGCAGCGCCTCCTCGAACAGCCAGTGCCGCACGCGGCTGCGCCATGCGCCGCTTTCCACGACGCGGTCATGCGAGGGCGTGAAGCGTGTTTCCAGCCGGCCGCTCTTTTCGAGCTGCTGCACCACCTTGCGCACATTCTGGCTGTGCGACACCGGGGCCACGAAAGTGGCATCGGCGGTGGCGACGACTGCCGTATCCTTCAGCCCGACCGCCGACAGAAGCCGTCCATGGCTGCGGATGTAGGAATTCTGGCAATCGATGGCGACGACATCGCCGATGATGACATTTCCGTTTTCATCCGAAGGCCCGACATCGAGCAGCGACTGCCAGGAGCCGAGGTCGTTCCAGCGGAATCCGGCCGGCACCATGGCGATGCCCTCGGCCCGCTCCATTACCGCATAGTCGATGGAATCGGAGGGAATCGCCGCATAGAGCTCTTCCGGCATGTAGAGGCCGGAAAGATCGCTTGTGGCCGCCGCGAAGGCCTTTTCCGTGGCAGCCCAGATGTCCGGCTGGAAGCGCAGGAAGGCATCGCGCATGACGCTTGCCCGGAACAGGAAAATGCCGGCGTTCCAGTAGTAATTGCCCGCCGCGACATATTTCCGCGCGGTTTCGAGATCGGGCTTTTCCACGAAGCGCGACACGTCGAACACGCCGCCATGTTCCGCGCCGACCTCGATATAGCCATAGCCGGTCTCGGGCTGGTCGGGGCGAATGCCGAACACCACCAGCCGCCCCTCGCCCGCCGCTGGGGCGCCCTGCTCCACCGTCTGCCAGAACTGCGCCGTGGTGAAAATCTCGTGGTCGGACGGCACCACCAGCACGAGGCTGTCGCCGAAATCGGCCAAGGTGCGCAGCGTGGCCAGCGCGACGGCGGCGGCCGTGTTGCGGCCCACCGGCTCGAACAGCACCCCGCCGCCGGCGAGGTCCATGCCGTTGACGTCGGCATGGACGCGCCCGGCATGGCGTTCGGAAGCGATCAGGAACACCGGTGCGGCGCCAGCCGTGCGCCCGGTCATGCGCCGCAGCGTCTTGGCCAGCATGGAGCCGTCGCCCGACAGGTCATGGAACTGCTTGGGATTGTCCTCGCGCGAGAGCGGCCACAGCCGCGAGCCCACGCCGCCGCTCATCACGAAACAGGCAATACGCTCGCTCATGTCTGCGCTCAGAAGGTCTGGTTGTAGGGGCCGACTTCCGGATTCCGGCGCAATAACTCGTCCAGCGCCTCGAACATTTCGCGCCGCCGCCCGGCCGAGACGGGGCTTTCCACCACCACGACCAGTTCCGGCTTGTTGGACGAGGCCCGCACCAGGCCCCAGGTGCCGTCCTCGGCCACGACGCGCACGCCATTGACCGTCACCAGATCGGCGATGGCCTGCCCGGCGAAACGCTCTCCCGCCGCCTTCATGCCCTCGAAATCGGCAAGCACCCGCTCGACGACCCCATATTTCAGTTCGTCGTCGCAGTGCGGCGACATGGTGGGCGTGCCGTAGGTCACCGGCAGGTCGCGATAGAGATCGGCCATCGACTTGCCCGGGTTGCGGTCAAGCATGCCGCACACCGCAATCGCCGTCACCAGCCCGTCGTCATAACCGCGCCCGATCGGCGGGTTGAAGAAGAAATGGCCGGATTTTTCGAAGCCGGCGATGGCCCCAAGCTCGGCCACCCGCCGCTTGATGTAGGAATGGCCGGTCTTCCAGTAATCCGTTGTCGCCCCCTGCGCCTGCAATTGCGGATCGGTCTTGAACAGGCCGGTCGACTTCACGTCCACGACGAAGGTCGAGCCCGGATGCAGCCGCGAAATGTCGCGCGCCAGCATCACGCCCACCTTGTCGGCGAAGATCTCGTTGCCCTCATTGTCGACCACGCCGCAGCGGTCGCCATCGCCGTCGAAGCCGAGGCCGACATCGGCCCCCGTTTCCAGCACCTTGTCGCGGATCGCATGCAGCATCTGCATGTCCTCGGGGTTCGGATTGTAGCGCGGGAAGCTGTGGTCCAGTTCCACGTCGAGGGGGATGACCTCGCAGCCGATTCGCTCCAGCGCTTCCGGCGCGAAAGCGCCGGCCGTGCCGTTGCCGCAGGCGGCGACCACCTTGAGCCGGCGGCCGATCTTCTTGCCGGCCACAAGATCGTCGAGATAGGTTTCGCGGAAGCCGCGCACGACCTCGTAGGAGCCGCTGCCGACGAGATCGAAATCGCCGCCGAGCACGATGTTCTTCAGCGCCGTCATCTCGTCCGGGCCGAAGGTCAGCGGCCGCTGCGCGCCCATCTTCACGCCGGTCCAGCCGTTTTCGTTGTGAGAGGCGGTGACCATGGCGACCGAAGGCGCATCGAGCGCGAACTGGGCGAAGTAGGCCATGGGCGAAAGCGCGAGGCCGATGTCCTTCACCTTCGCACCCGCCGCCATCAGCCCCGACACCAGCGCCAGCTTGATCGCCAGGGAATACTCCCGGAAATCATGCCCCGTCACGATCTCGGGACCGACGCCCATGCGCCGGATCAGCGTGGCCAGCCCCATGCCCAGCGCCTGCACGCCGATCAGGTTGAGTTCGGGCTCCTTTTCGGCGCCCGGCCGGCCGAACCACCAGCGTGCGTCATATTCGCGAAAGCCGGTCGGCTTGATCAGCGCCGCGGTCTCGAACTCGAACGTATTCGGTAGCGCCTGTTCCACAATGGTTAGCTTCACTTGAGCACGCTCCCCGCATTTTCCCACGCAATTCCGCCAGCTTGCCTAGCAGCAAAGCCTTTAAAGGGGGTTATCCTCGCACCTTCCCGGCCCTTGCACAAACAATCATCGAAAACGCGCAAATTGTCGTGTCATTGACGCTTGCAGGAACAGAATCGCGGCGCTATAAGCCCGGCGACTGGTCACGGAGTGTAGCGCAGCCTGGTAGCGCACATCGTTCGGGACGATGGGGTCGCAGGTTCAAATCCTGCCACTCCGACCAGTATATTCAAGGGTTCCCGACCACTTGCCTTAATCCTCCCACCCTGAAACCCCACCTGAAACCGTTGGCAGAAAGCGCCTACCGACTTATGTTCCTCGCCGCCACAGGCCCGTGTTGGGCCGGCCTGCAAGTTTCGATTTGATCAGAACCCGGCTTGAATCCTGGTGAGCCCATAACATTGATCACCGGGAAATTCTCGGGCCGCCCGTTTAGGCGGTTCATCGTCGCAACGACCTGCCCTTCCAGGTCCTCAAGAGCGCGATAGTCATCGCAGAAGGGTTTCAGCCGCTCCATCACGCCCCTCACCGCTGCCGCAAAGTCCCGAGCGATATAGTCCAGAGACGGCCGAACGTGATCGGGTATTTTCTTGGGCTTGCGGATATGTGGCATGGCTGAACTCCCTTCCGAGTCGGCCCTCATAAACCAGAACGAATTAGGAACAAAGCCCCATTGCCATCAGGCTTGATCGCACCTACCGTCCTGATCATGAGCGATGACCCGAACCGCCTGCTCACCGAATGCAATCAAATCACGCCTATCAACCACCCAGCGCTCGCCTATTCAAACGTAGCGCAGCGGCGGGTGGTGCGGCCAGCGGACGCGATATGGAAACATGGATTGACGCCCTACATTACCCTAGGCAGCCAGCGAAGCCTTGAGGTGATCGTAGTCGAATCCGCACGGGGTGACTGCTTAGGAGGGGCGGCTACCTGAGCGTGAACAGCCCGCGCGGCTATGGCCAAAATAAGGCGGAACCATGCCCTCGCGGTGACGTTATCGGTCATCAATCAGAGGACACGCCATGCACGGTATCATTTATCTCGTCGGTCTCGTTGTCATCATCCTGTTCATTCTGTCTGCGCTCGGTCTGCGGTGATCGGAGGGGAAAATGGCTATTTCAGAATCGTCGCGCGGTGAGACCGTGGTGCTGGAAGAAACCACGGCCGTTGACACCGATCGATCTTATATCGACTGGCCGGCAATCTTGGCCGGCGTGGTCGTCGCCAGCGCAATTTCCTTTATCCTGCTCACCTTTGGCTCGGCCATCGGTCTGACCATGACCTCTGCCCAGGAGGGCCAGTCGTCGTCGATTTTATGGATTTCGGTGATCGGCGGCCTCTGGATCCTGTGGGTCCAGGTGACCGCGTCGCTGTGCGGCGGCTACCTGACGGGCCGGATGCGCCGGCGCGTCGGCGATGCTTCCGAGTCCGAGTCCGATCTCAGGGACGGTTCGAACGGCTTGGTGATGTGGGGTCTGGCGACGATCGTCGCGGCCGGCATCGCATGGTCCGGGGTGACGGGCGCCGTCCACGTGGTGGGCCAAGCAGCCGGCGCCGTCGGCGCGGCTGCCGGACAGGCCGCCGATGCGATCGATCCCTCCGCGCTTCTCCTCGACAGGACGCTGCGAGGCCGGCCGGACGCACCCGCGGTGACGGATGCGGACAGGCAATCCATTGGCCGCATCCTCCTGTCGGCCGCCACCGGCGAGGAGATCGACGCGACGGATCGCGATTACCTTGTCAGCGTGGTCGCTTCGAGGACCGGGTTGCCGCCTGAGGAAGCCACCACTCGCGTCAACCAGTTGTTCGAGCAGGCCCAGGCAGTCGAGGCGCAGGCGCGCGAGGCTGCCGAGCGTACCCGCCGTGCATCCGTCGTCGCCGCCTTCCTCACCGCCGCCGCGTTGGCCATTGGCGCGGCCGCTGCCTATTATGCTGCTACTTTGGGCGGCAATCATCGCGACAGGCAAATTGTCCTCGAAGGGTGGTATCGACCCTGGTGACCTCAAAAAAAACCCGGGCAGTCGCGTGACGCCCGGGTTCCCGCGTAAATTTCAATGAGGGGATGATCGTCCCATGAAGCGCTTCTTCAGGGAGAATGGCTTGACCATTTCCTTGGTCACTCTGTTCCTGATTACCACGGTGGGGATGATCTTGTCCGGGCATTCCGCCCACAACGACCAACTCACCGAGCATGGCGCCGAGGCAATTGGAATATTCTCCTATATGAGGAGTGGGGAATTCCTCTCAGCACTTTTTGAAAATTGGGAAAGCGAATTCTTGCAGATGGCGGCCTATGTCGTGCTGACGGCAATGTTATTTCAGCGCGGTTCCGCCGAATCTCGGGATCCAGACGACCCCAATCGCCTCAATGACGAAACGGCGCCCGCGGCTCGCAAACGCAACCCCATCCTGTCATGGCTTTACTCGTATTCGCTTGGTTCGACGCTGGCTCTACTGTTTTTCATCTCTTTCGGACTGCATTGGTGGACAAGCCTCACAGCGACTAACGAGGACGCCATGCGTCACGGGGGCGAGGTGCAATCTCTTGCCGATTATCTTTTTTCGGCTCAGCTGTGGTTTGAGTCATTCCAAAACTGGCAATCGGAGTTCATGTCGACGGCTGTCTTGGTCGTACTGTCGATTTTCTTGCGTCATAAGGGATCTCCAGAATCGAAACCTGTCGGCGCTGCAAATTCTGAAACCGGGGCATGAGGTACCCCGTCTGGGAACCAGCCTGTGTTTAGGACATTGATTGGAGCGCGGGTGGTCAAGATAGGAGACAATGACATGGCTACCAAGACAAAGGCCGGCGGCAAGGATAGCCTTACCACCAAAGGCACCCAGGCAAGCCAACATCTGCAGACCTCAAAGCCGAAGCCTGCTGCAGCAAAACCCAAGCCGCCGAAGAAATGACTGGCGGATAGCCCGGAAGCAAAGCCCTGCCTGCCACGGTGAAGCGGGTCTCGATCCTGCAGATAATGACGCTATAGCGCCCCATTCATAAACGGAAAGGCGATTGAGTGTTCGCAAAGGTGTTGAAGGGGATTGTCTGGCTTCTGATCGCTCCCGGCGATCTCTTGGCCGACTGGTTGGGTGTATCACACGAAAATAATCGCGATTTGGTGCGTATGCTGGTCAATTCCCTTTTCTGGATCTTGGTCGCCATCTTCGGATTGTGGCTATGGACGTCTACCATGCCTGAATTTCAATAATCGGTGGGGCCGCAGTTCCCACACGATCATGGTTCAGAGGGCCATTCCCTGTGTTGATCGGTCGCATTCACGTCTTCGAAGCTTACTTCAAAGAGTTGATTGCCGTTTTCATCATAAACACGCACCGCCCAGCCCGAAGGCGTCTGCCCAGCGTTTATGACGTCCCGATATAGATCCCGCGCCGAGCGTATAGCCTCAGCTTGGGCGGCCTCCACACTGGGGAGTTCGACGTTCGGGATTTCATGAAAATCCTTCCCCTTACCGGAATATGCAAAACGGAACCGTTGCAATCTTGACAAGGGCTCATCCACGTCCCTCGGTTCATGCTCCTGTCCAGCATTGGAGGCGAGGGATACTGCGACCTGGACCATGATCGCAGCCGCTTTCTGCACCATTTCTGCGTCGTCTATCGCCTCGCTACCGGCGGCCAACGTCACATCAACCGACTCGCCCCCTTGTCCGACGAAGCGGACAAGGTGCATCGCATCATCATTGGGTTTGACGACGACAGAGCATTCAGTGCGCAGAACTTGCATGATCAGCCTCCAACTCATCAGGTATCGACACAATCTCCTGCGGAATGAATTGTTCCCTGGCCACCAGGCTGCGGGAACCAATCGCCCGCAATAGCCGTTGAGGCTGTTTCCGCCTACCAAGGCGCCGCCGGCGCCGAAGGAGAGGTGCTGCGCAAGAGTCTCGGAAAGGAAGGCGTTGAGACACCGAAGAAGAAGCGGGCGGCAAAGGGAAATCGAAAAGCAAAGCAGCGTAGCGGCAAGTTGGAGGGAGCATGCAACTACATCAAAGAGGTGTCGACCTTTTGCTCAAGGTCATGGACGCCGCCGACCACGTGGAAGAACTCAATCCCAACCAGATCCAGTCGCTCTTGCGCGAGGTGGTGGAAGTTATGGGCGCCATTCTCGAACGAGACGCCAGACACATTCTGCAAGCTGACGATCCAGCGCACATTTGAATCTTACCGAAAAGTGCCATTAAATATCCGCCGCGGTGTGCGGCGGATATTTTGGGATCGACAGCAACGTCAGGCAGCTTTTGCCATCTGGTTTGCAGAAGCGTCTGCCAGCCCAGTCAAGTCCTCATCTGTTTTGGCTTCTTCACTGAGCGTTTGATCTAGCAAGCGCACGGCCTCGTTCATGCCCAGCACCTCCGCCCACCGCTTGAGGGTGCCATAACGGGTGATTTCATAATGCTCGACGGCCTGTGCAGCGGAAATCAGACCAGCGTCAAGAGCAGGCATGCCCTTGAATTCGTCGATGATCTCCTCGCCTTCCTCGATTATTCCGTCGATAGCAGGACAGGTCTTGCCTCGTGCCTGCTTGCCCAACAATTCAAATACCTGCTGAAGGCGTTCCACGTGATCTTCTGTCTGATCCCGATGCTTCTCGAAAGCCGCCGTCAATTCAGAAGAAGAGGCTGCACGAGCCATTTTGGGAAGAGCCTTCAAAATCTTCCGTTCGGCATAGTAAATATCCCTGAGCGTGTCGTAGAAGAGATCGTCAAGCGTTTTCTCTTTAGCCATTTGAGCTATCCTTCTCGTTCTGTCGGGTGGAATACGCCCCGGTGAAGAGCGTACAAGCTAAGCCCGTGCCGAGGAAAAGGTTCCGTCCCGAAACGCGAAAAAGCCCGCCAGCCGAAGCCGAGCGCTTTTTTTACTCTCTCCCCCTGACGGCCAGAGAAGAATAGGAGCGGGCCTGAGAGTTGAGCATCCTCAACGCAGCGCAAGCATGGATGCTGTTCAGTCCGATCAGAAGCTCACCGGCCCACTCCGCCGGAATATGGCGCAGCCTATCCCACACCATATAGCGGTTAGAAGGATCGAGGATGATTTCGTACCGCGCACTCATCATTCCAGTCCCCGCATTGGCGGGCGCGGGGTACGAAATGCTAGTTAAGAATACGAAAAAAGCCCGCCACCCTTTCGGATGACGAGCTGATGCATGGGCCGTGCGTTGACCAAGATGAATCCGCCCACACCGTCTAGATTACGAAAAGTAGCCCTGCGCCCATGCCCATATCGCCGCGCAGCCTATGCTTCCAAGAACTAGGAGACGGGTGATCAGCCGCACACGATCGACCACGAGTTGACCCGATGGAGTGACGGCAAAGGCTTGCCAACGCAGAATGCTCATTCGGAGCGCAGCCAGCCCGAGAATAGTACCAATGACCCAAAGCGCTCCCTGCACACCTGCCGCCAACCACGCTGCATAGACCGCCACCGAAATGAAACCTATGCAGATCAGAATCGCTAGCCCTGTTCCCATCAGGGCAGCAGCGCGAGTGCGTGAGAATAGTTGCAAGCCTTTCAGGCCAGCGGCAACAACGATGCCGGCGGCAAACCCGCTTGCGACTTGCCCGTTTATGAAGCCAACAAGGAAGCCCGCTAGCCCCGCCAGAACAATGATGGTCTCGTTCGGGCGAAGCGGCCTCCCATCGGAAGCGTAGTTGGAGGATGCCTTATAATTTGCCTCCGATGAAGAAAAGGCGTCCGCAAAGCTATCTGAGGCCCGTTTTCGTTCAAGGTAGGTTTGATAGCCTGTTTCGTTGTAAATATTTCCCGTCCGCGCTCCCGTCTCGCCAAGATGGCGCTGGTAGGCAATCTGCCGCCATTCTTCCTGTGAGGTCATGATCGCACCCATATGACGTGGGCAGCGCCAGTGGCTTTCGATCCAGAAGCCACGTGACGACTACCTGACAGAAAAAATCATATGAAGCGCCATCTCGACATATGAATTTTAGACGTACTCTCAAAGACGGCCCCAATACCAAAAAATTGGTATTGACGGCGCAGCGGACGGACCGTGGAGCCCTTGAAATACGAAAGGCCTGGGTGGCTTCGGCTTGGCAAGCTGCATGCGACTACACGCATAAATGGCAAACAGTTGCATTTTTGTGACAGACTCTTGGGCCGTGCTAGCGATATGAAAGCCTCGGGTTTAGTAAGGGGCTTACATCATGAAAAAAGTACTTGGTCTGTCGGCCGTAATCGGCCTGCTGGTTGCTGGCAATGCGTTCGCCGCGGATGCAATCTATCAGCCCGCTCCCGAGATGGGCGCGGCAATTTATAGCTGGACCGGTGGCTATATCGGCGTGAATCTCGGCTATGCCGGTGGCAAAGCCAAGCACCCCGTCAGCGTCATTGATAGCGGAACCACCGTTGCCAGTGGCTCGCTCAATATCAGCTCCAGCGGCTTCGTGGGCGGCGTCCAGGCTGGTTTCAATTACCAGTCGGATCAGTGGGTTTATGGCGTTGAAACGGACTTCCAAGGCTCCAGCGTCGATGCTCAGACGTCGATCAGCCTGGGTGGTCTCCTTGATGCTGAAGTCGGCACCAAGCTGAACTGGTACGGTACCGTGCGTGCCCGGATCGGCTTCACCCCAGTCGAGCGTCTTCTGGTCTACGCAACCGGTGGCCTGGCCTACGGCGAGACCAAGAGCTACATCAGACTTAATGGCGATGAACTGAGCGCGAAGAAGACCAAGGCCGGATGGACCGTGGGCGCCGGCGCCGAATATGCCTTCGCCGACAACTGGTCTCTCAAGAGCGAATATCTCTACACGGATCTGGGCAAGGCAAATCTCATCACCGAGGAGCTTGCTCCTGACGTCGTCGGCAAACTGGATCGAAAGTTCAATTTTCATACGGTCCGGATCGGCCTGAACTATAAGTTCTAAGATCGACCGACAAAGCCCCGCTTCGGCGGGGCTTTTTTATCCCGGTGGGCTTCAGTTCTTATGACGTCATCGTCCGTCTCGTCGGCGCGCCGCTGCTCGAACAGAACGACGAATGGGCGGTGCAACGCGCCCGTTACATGACGCTGGAAAGCGTCGGCGAATTGAGCGATGATCCGCTCATCAGCCTGCCAGCCGTGGCGCGCTGATCAACCCGGCAATGCCGGACAGCTCGGCAAGCAATGCCGCCAGCTACACCACTCGGTGGGACATCATCACTTTCACAGCTTGAGAAACGTGGCGCAGCGCGCTAGATGCTGGAACCTCGTCTGGGTTGGGGCCAGAACGTAAATTGGGATATCTATTTTGAGAGCGCCACGAGTATTAAGCGTCGTCGGGACAAGACCTGAAGCCATCAAGATGGCACCCTTGATCCGGGCGCTCGCAGCAGATGAACGGTTTGAAGCAGGCGTTTGTGTCACGGCACAGCATCGCGAAATGCTCGACCAGGTGCTCGATCTATTTGACATTAGGCCTGATTTCGATCTTGACCTGATGCGCAGGAAACAGGATTTGTCCGATCTCACCGGCGCGATCCTGACTGGCATGAAGGGCGTTCTGCGAGACGCGCGTCCTGATATAGTTCTGGTTCACGGCGACACGACGACGACGCTGGCAGCCACCCTTTCTGCCTACTACGAGAGAATTGCCGTTGGACACGTCGAGGCGGGACTGCGGACAGGCAATGTCTATTCGCCTTGGCCGGAGGAGGCGAACCGGAAATTGACCGGTGCGTTGGCAGCTTTGCACTTTGCCCCAACCGAGGCTGCGCGCGCGAATCTGCTGCAAGAGGGTGTGTCGGCCGGGTCGGTTCACGTGACCGGCAATACCGTCGTGGACGCATTGCTGCATGTCGCCGGTTCGGTCGACCCGTCGGTATCTCTAGGGGAAATCTCTGCCGACCTCGCCTCGGTTCCCAGCCAAGCCCGTGTCATTTTGGTGACCGGTCATCGCCGCGAGAGTTTTGGCGATGGGTTCGAGCGCATCTGCCACGCGCTCCATAGCATCGCCAAGGCCAATCCCGACGTTGCGATCGTCTATCCCGTGCATCTCAATCCAAGCGTGCGCGAGCCGGTTAACCGTTTGCTGGCCGGTGTACCGGGCATCTACCTTTTGGAACCCATGGATTATCTGCCCTTCGTTCGGCTGATGATGAAGGCGCATATCATCCTGACGGACTCCGGAGGCATACAGGAGGAGGCCCCTTCGTTGGGCAAGCCTGTTCTTGTCATGCGCGACACTACGGAGCGTCCCGAGGCCGTTTCGGCTGGGACCGTGAAGTTGGTTGGAACTTCCGTTGAGCGCATCGTCGCTGAAACCAAAAGCCTGCTGGACGATGAAGCAGCTTGGCGGGCGATGAGTAAGGCCCACAATCCTTACGGTGACGGCCGTGCCTGTAGTCGCATTCTAGATATACTCGCACAGGCAGTGGATCAGGTTTGTCCACCTGACCGGTGAGCGGTTGCCACCAGGTCTCCACTAATCGATTGCGGTTGTGGCTTCCCTCGGCTATTTGACTCCACCTATTGAATGCCAGCATCCGAGCTTGGCGTAATTCAGCGTGGTTGGAGCAATTGCAAACTTGGCGAATGATACGACCATCTCTTTCGAGACTGGTTCGCTTCTTTCACATCAGTCTTCTCGAGGCACGATCCGAGCGGCAGGCGAGCTATCTAGGCATCTTCTGGAAGCCACTCTCAACACTGCTTTTCACGGCGATGCTAGCTTTCGTATTCCACCAAGCCCACGTTATCACAACCGGAGAATTCTATCTCTACGTGTTGTCGGGGTACATCCTTTGGACATTTATATCGGCGTCGATAACTGGAAGCACCACAGTCATTCAGAAAAGATTCGATTTTGCTGTTCACAACAATCTGACACTTGTCGGTCTCTTCTGGAAGTTGTTGATTGATCGTCTTTTTACGTTCGGGCTTGATATTATTCTTCTGATCGCGGCAATTATAATTATTGCTCCAGCCGCGATTGGTTGGAATTTTCTGTTGTTGCCACCATTGCTGATAATTATCTCTCTCGTTTCTATTGGTATTTCATACCTAGTGAACTTGCTGGTGATCCTGTTCCCAGATTTAGATGCCATTTTTAATGTGGGTGTGCGTTTCATGTTCTTTGTCTCTCCCATCTTTTGGGGAGCTGAAGGCGCTGTAACCGGTGTCCGAGCAGTGTTGCTCAGCTACAATCCTGCTGCCTACTTTCTCTCGACCTTTCGTCAAGCCTTTGGTGTGATGCCGCTTCAACTGCTGGATTGGCTCGTATCGCTCGCCATGGCACTTCTGTTATGTGTTGTCAGTTTGATCGCTTACAAACGATCTGAAAAGTTCGTCAGAAACCTGAAATAGCGATATGGCACAGATTCAACTCGACGACGTGAGTGTTAGCTATTTCATGCGCCGAACTTTGTCGACTGACGCTAAGTTCGAGCGTGGCGCGGTAGGCGCACAGGTGATCGTAGGAAATCGCTACATAGAAATCGCAGCTCTTCGCAACGTTTCACTCTCGTTAGCGGATGGTGACCGAGTTGGGCTCGTGGGATCTAACGGTTCCGGCAAAACCACACTGCTGAAGCTCTGTGCCGGAGCGCTCGCAGTCCAAGCCGGGACTTTCAACATTGAGGGCGTTGTCAGCCCTCAGTTTGCGCTAGGGGCCGGCTTGCGAGCAGATCTCACCGGCCGACAAAATGCGGAGCTGAAATGCCTCTATTTGGGCGTACCGCAGCGCTCCATTGCAAGATGCCTAGAAGAACTGAAATCCATCAGCGGACTCGGTGGATATTTCGAACTTCCGCTGAGGAGCTACTCGGCTGGAATGCATTCTCGCCTTGTTATGAGCTTGTTGCGGCTTGTACGCGGCGAGATCCTTATAATGGATGAATGGATTAACACGGTAGATCCAAGTCTAAGCGAGACCATCAATGGATTGCAGACTCAGTTGATCAGCCGATCCAAGATCCTCCTGCTCGCTAGCCACTCGGAGCGCATATTAAAGGAATGGGTCAATAAGATTCTTTGGCTCGACCAAGGCACTGTGATGGGTTTCGGGCCGATCGACGAGATCTACAAAGAATATAATAATTGGAGGCGACGATAATCGCCATACTATAAGCATCAATACAGCGAAATCACTCAACACAGGTTCGGAGTCCGCACCGATGAAATTGTTACAAAATCGAATAAAGGCGGCATTGAACAAACTGCTCATGCGACCACAGATATGGCAGGTTAGTGCGGACACCAAGCAGATCAAACTCATAAATAAGAATCTTGCCCAGTCCGTCATTTCGCTACAACTTGAAACGGCTATTATTCAGAAAAAGTTCGATCTCCTGGAAGGAATGTTAGCGCAAAACCAAAACGCCATGAGTCTTGCGATCGATAAATTCAGGGCCGATATACAGGAAATGGTTGTCGCAACCCTCAAGCAAGAAGAAGCTTTTTCGTCTACAATTATTCAGAAAAAATTTGATCTCTTGGAAGGAATGTTAGCGCAAAATCAAAACACCATGAGTCTTGAGATCGATAAACTCAGGGATGCAATACAGGAAGTGACTGGCGCAACAGTCAAGCAAGAAGAATATTTTTCATCTACAATAAATCGCGGCTTGTCCGAATACGAGGTTGCAGTCAAAAAACTTGCCGAAAACCAGTTCAGACAGATTGAAGCACTTTTTAGCCTGCTTCTCGCACTGAAGCCTGAGTATCCTCTGCCACCCACTCGAAACTGGGCTGCATCGCCAGACTTTCTCATTGATCTCTATTGCCGAATCATAGAAGAGAAGCCGGCCGTCGTGGTTGAACTCGGCAGTGGCGTTTCGACTATCGTTGTTGCTGCAGCACTGAGACGCAATCAGACTGGCCGACTGTTTAGTCTAGACCATGATCACGCTTTTCTGCTGCAGACAGAAAAGCATTTAAGTCGTCACGGCTTGGAGGAATGGGTCAAAACGTACCATGCTCCGCTGACTGAATGGGTTCCGGATCCCTCTTCACCCACTCAGGCCGGTGATCGGTTTCAGTGGTACGATGTGCCGGCCGAAGTTGCAGGCCTGAAGCAGATCGATTTGCTGGTCGTCGACGGCCCTCCAATGGCATCGTCCAAAAGATGCAGATATCCAGCAGTTCCATTTTTCTATCAGCGCCTCAAAGAAGGTGGCCAAGTGATGCTCGATGATGCGCACCGAGATGATGAACGGTTCATCGTAAAAGCTTGGACAACAGAATTCGCTATGCAGTTACAGAAGGTTAGAGATTCTGAAAAAGGCCTCGCACTTCTATCAAAGGTAAAGCCTAACGGGCCTGCTCAGAACGCTATTGAGAAGGTATAGACATGAAGTTTTCTTCGTATCTGTCGAACATCCGGAGCATACTAGCGCCTCGAGGTGAGGATGGCCTAGTGCATAGCTTGGACGATAAGCACCCCATCAATACTACTTACCCCTCTGGAGATTGGGAGCGTACAGCTCAAGAACTGTATGACCGTGGGCGCTATCACGAGGCGGCAGATCTGCTTGCGATGAACCAAGGAGCAGTTCTCACTGAAAGCACAGCTAATCTTGAGTTGCGCGCTCGCGGCCAAGTGCGTGACGCGGAAGGCATCACGGTCGTTTTGACCGGCTACCAACGCCCCCAAAATCTCATCCGCCAGATCCGCGCCATTAACGAACAGAGCGTACCCGTCTCCGATGTGATGCTGTGGAAAAATTATGGGGGAGCCGGTGTTGAATTCGAGGAGATCAATGAGATCAAGACGGCGTCGTGTAACCATAACTTCAAATTTCACAGCCGATTTGCCTTCGCGCTGCTAGCAAAGACCAAATACGTTGCGGTTTTCGACGACGATACAATTCCCGGTCCGCGCTGGTTCGAAAACTGCCTAGAAACTCTAAAGACACACAACGGTATCCTGGGAAGCGCTGGAATTGTCCTGAAATCGCAAACTGCTTACCGGCCGCATCAAAAAGTCGGTTGGAATGGGGCGGTACCGAATGAAGCGGTTGTCGAGGTCGACTTGGTCGGCCACGCGTGGTTCATGGAAAAGGCAGTCCTGAAGTATATGTGGTTCGAAGAACCTCATTCCTGGGACAATGGTGAAGACATTCATCTTTCCTACACAGCCAAAAAGTTTGGTGGGATACGAACCTTCGTCCCTCCGCACCCCAGCGATGATAAGTCGCTTTGGGGTTCAACGGATGGCAAGGCTCTCGGCAACGACAGTGTATCCAGCTTCAAGAATAATAATTCGAATTCGCATACGCGGTTGCGAAACGAAATCGTCAGGAACGCGATACAGGCCGGATGGGTCACGAAGGAAGCACCTGCAGGCAGCCCATTCGCCAGCAATATTCGCCCGTCGGCACATGTCTTTATTCCGACATTCAACCGACCACGCCAACTTAAACGCCTTCTAAATCAAATTAACAATGAAGCTCCGGGCTTCCACATCACTGTTCATGTTCATGATGATGGGAGCGAACAAACTGTCCACATCGACGCGTCCGACTACCCAAATATCGCTCACATCGCTCTTTCGCGTTCACCTAACTTTGGCAAAAAGCGCTACTGGGAATTAGTAAATCGCTTTTTCCGTTCAGCGGTGCATCTCAAGCCTGATCTATTTTACTATCTTGCGGACGATGTCCAGCTTGTAAAAGGTTTTTTCAGTAAGTCAGCATCGTTGTGGCACGCAGTCCCAGACAAGTATAAAGTGGCTATGCATTTGCTCCTCGACCAACGCGAGGGTTCTGCGTGCTGGACGGCGTTCGACCCGATAACCATCGAAACGGGTGAAGGGGCCGTCTATAAGTCTCAGTGGGTCGACATGCTAATGATGTTCGATAGGACATTTTTGGAAGCCCTCAAGTTTGAAATTCAGCCAGTCAGTCTCAATCGCTGGATATCTAACCCGCTCGCGAGCAGCGGCGTTGGTCAGCAAATTTCTCATCGCCTCCATGAGCAACAGCGCTCGATGTATCTTGTAACTGACTCACTGCTTATTCATGAGGATGAACCGAGCGTGATGAACCCTGAAGAACGGTTAGCTAACCCGATTGTGAGTAGACGCAAAAATCCCTCGGCAGAAGATTATGCGAGTTCTGCAGGCGTCGAGAGCGCTGTGACGGTGACGCCTGCCGCCACAACACAGGGTCCAATAGTAGCATTCGATGATAGTATAGACAGACTTAGAGATCAAATCAGACGTCTAGAGGAAATGCGGTCACACGAGGTGCGCGCATTTCATCAGGTATAACAAACGGTCGACTTTTCATATCCCGTGTCAGTCGGATGGTATTGGGAGACCTGTGCGCGCTAGGGCGGCGGCCGCCCGGTCATCCACGTATAGACCCCGAGCAACCATCCGGCGAAGGTGACAATGCCGATCCCGATTTTCAACAACCAGCGGCCGGCAGTGCCGGCGCCCTGCGCTTTCGTGCGGAGCGTCGTCACCTCGACCGTCACCTTTTCGTGGGCCTCGACCTTATGCTTGATCGAGGCGATATCTGCCTCCTGATGGGTCTGACGCAGGACGAGATCATCCACCCGCCTGTGAAGGGCCGCCCGGCTTTCGTCCTGCCGGTCCAGCCGATCCTCAATGCCATCGAGCTTGCCGATGACGACGCCCAGCGAGCGCTCGATGTTGCTATGTGTCGGCAATGCTCTTGTCCCCGCCTATTTCCGGCACCACACATCCCTCGCTGCATTTGCCTGCCGCGCCTCCTGGATCGTCTGCGCACTGTCCTTGCTGGCCGAATAGGTGACGACCGGCCAGACGGCGCATTCAGCGCGCGTTGTCGCGATTGTTGGGGTCTGACTGCATCCCGCCATCGTCAGGCCGCACAGCGCGGCCAGCAGCGGCAGCCCGTTCGATATCCTTGATATGCTCGGCATAGCTGTCCCGCTCCTTTGCTGCCTGCCTGTCCCGTTCCCGCTGGGCGCCGGATGCTCGGCCGCGGAGATACGTCGCGATAATGGTGAGGATGCCGATGCCGGCAGCGATCAGATAACCGCCGGCATCGGATATGAGCGCGGTGAGCAGACCGGTCATGTCCGCCAGCCCCAACGCTTGGCCAGCAGGTGAAAGCCCTCGGTGACAAAGCCGACCGTGGCGGTTGCCGCTACCGTGGTCAGGGCCACCACATCGGGATCGGCGGCAAGCTGGCTGCCAAGCTCATAGCCGATGATGCCGCCCACGCCGTAGCGCAGGGCAATTCGGATGATTGGTCCCATGTCAGGCTCCTCCTTTGCTGAAAAGCTTGGTGAAAATTGCAAGGATGACGGCCCAGAAGCCGCGCGCTGGCGCTGGCTGGCGCGTGGGTGCCTGCGGCGCGGGCTCGGACGGAGGGGATTGCCGATCCACGCCATAGCCTTCCGCCAGCAGAAGCGTGTTGAAGGTCTTGGCGTAGCCCGCAATGAGGTCAGCCCGATCCGTGCCGTTCACGATGCGGCGCGCCCACGTGTAGTCGCTCTTGGTCAGGGTGATGTAGTCGGACAGCTTCTTGCCGGTGAACCAGCCATCGCGCATGCCCAGCACAAGGATTTCGGCAGCAATGGCCGGCTCCAGTGCCTTCGACGGATTGCCGACCAGATCGATACCGAGCTTCTGCCCTGCCTTCCGGTAATTCTCCTCATGGGTAAGCTGGACATATCCCCGGCCGAAGAACCCGCCCGACCAGTAGTCGCGCGTCACCCACTTCATCTTTCCGGCCTTCCACGCCTTGGTCAGCAGCTCTTTGGCCTTGGCGTCGGTAGTGGCCAACGTCTCGCGCACCGGCTTCATGGTGCCGGCCGTCTCGTGATAGGCCGTGGCCAGCACGTAGGCGCACTGGTTGCGCAGCAGGCCATGCTTCTTGCAGACGGCAATAATCAGCCGCCCGTCGCCGTGCGACAGGTTCATGGTCGGTCCTTTCAGATGTCTGGATCGGATTTCGCCGCGCCCGAGACTGGCGGCGGAACAAATGTGAGCTATTTCACATTCTTGGAGGATATCTGGGTTAGGCTGCCTGCGCGGACATCCAGTGACCGCGCTTGCTGGCGCGCTCTCCGCCCCAACGAAGGGTGCGCCAGCCCTTTCGAAACTTGCGGGGGCAAGGAAATGGAAATCTACGTTGAGCCGGCCAAGAGGCCTGGCAAGAGAAAGCTGATCCGAAAGTCGACGCTCGAACCGACCGAGATCGATCAGGAACATGGCGGGATACGGCTATCCATTGAGGCGGCCGGGATCTACGACGATTCCAGATACCGCTACACGATCAAGCTTTCGCGGGAGAACCTGGAACTGATCTACGAAGCCTGGAACGGAGCGCGGGCCCACTCGGCCTAGTTGCCACCATCTGGGGTTGGGCTATTATCCCCGGGCTGTTCTTCGAGGGGGACGGCACGGGCCGGCGCGCTATCCGGCAGGATCGAGACGGCGCGTCGGCTCACCTTATAATAATTCTAATTTGGGCTATCTATCCTCCGGACAAGGGTCGGGAGGGGGCGTTGTGCTTGAACTGTTGTTACAACTTGCGCCAGCGCTGATCTTGCTGGCCCTCGCGGCATTCGCCAGAGGCTACCGGACATGACCGGCTACGAGAGATCACCAGACTATGGCGGGCCGCCCGCGCGCCTTTGGCCGCTGATTGCGTTCCTGCTGATCATCATTGCTATCGGTGTGTTTTTGGCGATTGACGGCTGACTTGACTCCCTCACCGCAACAACCCGTCTGTCGTCACATCATCCAGCATCGGGGCCATGGCAAGGGCGAGATGCATGATTGAAATCCAACACGAGTTGCGGCAGATCGCTGGCGCTATTGATCCACTACCGGCAAACATCACTGAGCTAATCAACGAGGCAATTGTAGGCGATACCGTCTGCGCCATGGAACTGCTTGGGATGCTTCTGCCGGGCTGGGGGCTCGACTACACCGTCGATCAGCCTGCCGGCAGCTTTGTCGCTCGGCTGTACTCGCTCGAAGGGATGACCATCGACGGCTCTGGTTCAACTTTCGCCCTGGCCGTTGCGAGGGCAATCATTCTGGCCAAGGCATCATCTCAACCCATGTGAGCCGGCCTCCGCCACCTTGTCCGCCGCGCGATTTTTCCTATTGTGTAGTTGCGGTCATGCCCATGGCCGTAGGGCCGGCGCCTTCCTCCTGCCCCCGGCAACGCGCGCGTCGGCCCAAACTTCCCCGTCGCCCTATTCAGGCTATGCTGGCGTCATGCAGTCGGATCGTCTTTTGATTTTTGTTGCATTCGTGGTCGGGTCGCTGGTGGCGACCATAATTATCGCCATGCCCTGCCAGGAACCATTCATGAATGCCGCAATATCCTGGGTTTACAAGTGGTTGGATATCCGACACTGTTAGCCTGCCAATTAGCGTCCAGCGGACTTGCCTATTCGGAGCTGCAGGCCATTGTGCCGGTGCGGTGACCTAGTGCCGCAAAGTTGACGCACCCCTTGCCCTCGCGCAATAGAGCGTTGGCCCCGGCCTTGCCAATATTCTGATAATCGCTATGTTGCCGGTGCGATCATGTTTTATGATCGTAGGGCCGGCGAGCTCATATCCCCCAAGGATAACCCCAGAGAGCGTCGGCCCGAACCTTGCGGCTTTCTGTGGAAAGCTACACGTAGCGCCTTTACCCGCCCCAGTTTTGACAAACTAAATAACCGTGGGGGCTCTACGGGTTTTTGAGCCATGATATACATCTTCCCTCAAGAGCGGGAAGCGCTTGAAATGCTGGCCGGAGCACGTCCCCGACTCGCTTCAGCGTGGGCCAAAGTCTGTTGGGAAAACATGGCCCGCGAAGGGCTATGCACACCTGGTCCGAATTACCGACTGACGGCTGCTGGCTGGGCGGCCCTTGCACCTGCTTCACCCCAAGTTGAGGCAGGCTAAGCTGTGGGACCGAAGCCCCCCTGCCCCGACATATGCGCATCTAACCAAGAGAGCTGTCACACTACATTGACGTTTGTGCCTTCCAGCTTCTCGGTCGTGGTCCCGGTTCCTGACAATAGGAAGTCGGTATTGGCTTGGCTCACCACAATATTACGGCCAACGAAGTGCGTTGTTCCAACGGTCCGTGTGCATCGCACAAACACTTTCGAGTTCGCGGCATCAACTCGGGTGAGCACATTCTCGATATTCACAACATAGATCGAGTTGTTGGCGGCTTCATTGTTGAACAGGATTGCCTCTTCGATCAGATTTCCGCTGTCCGCATGGTTGATATTCCTGATGTCAATGACACCACCTCGCATAAATGCCGGCGCAATATGGACCAGCGAAGAAATCTGGTTGGCACCAGTTCGGGAAATCCTGATCCCGTCAACTTTTGCGCCCGCCTGAATGCGAATAGGGGATGCCTGCCGTGAGCCGGTAAGCTGGACAATACGATGCGGGGCCGAGCCGTTATATTTGCATTCGATGTTCTCGATCAGGCCGCCACCCGTCTGGAAATCAATTTCAGGCATGTTGCCCGTGCGCGCTATAGAGCCATGCCCCGAGGCATTTCTTTCGAAATGGGTTCCGACAATGTGGCCGAACTCCATCTGGGATTTGACGCCGCGCCCGCCGCAGTTCCGAATCTTCCCGCCAACAAGTGAGAAATGACTTGGGGTGAGAACAGCAGTTCCATCGTCTTCGGCGGCAAAAACCCTCATACCATCCTGATCGAATAGATAGCTGGCATCCAGGCTGTACACGTTCTCGATGTACGGCGCGATGACGGTGACCTCCTGCGGCGCCAGCGTCATAGCGTTGACGGTGATGCCGGTTACCCCTTGCGCGCCCTGAACCCCGGCGCCGATAGCCATGCGCACGTTGCGCACATCGGGGCGCTCCAGATACACGTTTCGCCATCCACCTCTAATCCAGATGCCGTCACCTCCCGTAAAGGCAGAAGACCCTCGAAACACGTTTTGCACTTTGAGGTTTGAGGCATAGAAATCGCCGAAGGTCGTGGTGGAACTGTTCTGGAAATACCAGCCGACAAACGCCTTATCCTGGCAGTTTAGGAGCAGCGAACCAACAATGGTGACATTACGCCCAGCGCAGTTCATGGATATGGCAAATTGCACAGGGTTGGCGCTGTCCAGAAGAATCGTGGCCCCGCTCGATGCCCAATAGACATCCTGCGGGGGTATCTGGGTGATCGTGTCCGTGACGCGATAGGTTCGGGATGCCCCACCCCAATCAACAGGTCGACCGAGGGCAAGGGCTGCACGAACAGCCGCAGTATCATCAATTGCGCCGTCAGCCCGTGCGCCAAGCATCATCGGGTTTATGACGCTCTCGGACAGTTCCCACCAGGCGCCATCTGCACTCTGGAATTTTCCAGCATGTGTCGGCTCGGACAGCGCGCGCTTGTAAAGCGCAGCACCGCCATCTCCCGACACGGCAAAGCCTGCGGTGCGGATAAAGGTCACACCGGCTGGAATATTCGTCAATTCGGCTGCCGACACGCTGTCCACGTCACCAGGCGGCAAGATACCGATATTCTCCCGCGCCTGGGCCTGCTCTTCGGGCAACAAGCTCTGCGGTGCATATGAAACCGGATATTCAACCCCCGCTGCGGCAGCTTCTGCTCGATCAGCCGCGTCAATTGCTTCAATCGCGGCAGCTTCAGCCGCCGCAACTATTGCGGCACTCGCCTGATCGCTAAGGAGGCGATAGTTGGCCCCAACGTCCAGAAACAGGTAAATGCCGCCCCCAACGATCCCGCCCGCCGCAATCTCATTTCCGCTATTGGTGAGCAGCGGCTTGCCATTGATGGTGACAGGGCTGGTGTTGTCCTGCGCGATCCCGCCGATGATGTAGACGGTCGAGCCGGGGTTTTCGGGCAGTTCGGCATCCGGCTCGGCAATAATGTCGTTTGCCGTGCCGCCAGTGACCGAGAAGTACATCACGCCGCGCACCAGGTCGATGTCGCCGCCCTGCCCGCCGATCAATGCAATAATTGCCGATTCGTGGCTTTTCAGGAGACGGCGGATTTCGACCTTCCGTGGGTCCCACTTGCCACTGGCCGGGACACCGAGCGTCGTGAAATCCCGAAACACATGATTGGGATCGAGATCGGGGAAAGCCATGCTTATCTCCATGCGAAAGCGCCCCGCCAAGGCAGGGCTGAATGTCGGGTTTTCGGGTTGTTCAGGTGACGGTGACGGAACCGGTCGGGACTGCGCTGGCGGGCACACCGCTCTGGTTCACAGCAGCCAGCCAGTAATAGTAGGTGCCAGCCGAAAGGCCGCTGTCTTGCCAACTGTCCGCGGCGCTTGGCGCACCGTACTCGGTAACCACCAACGCAGCCGACCCAAGGTCATTGACCGTGTTGCGATAGATGAGGGTGGCGAAATAGTTCGGACTGTTGGGCGCAGTCCAATCGATATCAACTACGCCGGCACCGCCAACAGCGTTGACGCCAGCGACCACGCCCGGCGGCACCGGATCGACACGTGCGGTGACGGCAATGGGCGGCTCAGGCCGCCATTCCGATGCCTTACCAGAGTTGGTCATCGCCCGGGCCTGGACATGGTAGGTCTGATTGTCGAGCAAACCGAGGATGTTCTGATGATTTTGACCAACCGGAGCGTTGAGCGTTGTCCATTCGCCCAGCGGCGAAGCAACACGATAGCGCACCTGATGCAGCAGGCTGTCACGGGGCGGCGCTGCCCATTCAACACGGATCGCGACGGAACCTGCATAGGGCTGGCTGACCGCCGTCACACTCGTCGGCGCCGGCACCTCGGATGACGTCTCGATCGAGGTCCGCTTCGGCTTCTCCGGTTCTTCCGTGGCCGAGTTGAACCCGAAATCGGGGGCCTGCACCGAGTGGGCCTCGACCGACCAGGTGATGCCGTCCTCGTTGCGCTTCAACTTGTCGACTTCGAAGATTTGATCGAGATTGCCGAACTCGGCATGGCGCAGGCGGAAGAACCGCTTACCGATCAGCCGGATGCCGTGGTATTTGAGCGTGGCGCTGATCTTGTACTTGGCGCGGGAGACCAGAAGCAGGCGCTTGGCGACACGTACCGACTGGTTATGGTTCGGGCTCCAGTAGACGCGTAGGCTGTCTTCCTCGTAGGGCTCGTCCGGAACGTCGAGCACATAGGGTGCACTGGCTGCCTCGCGGTAGCCGATCTCAGGCTCTGTGTATTCGACAGAGAACGCATTGGCGATGTCGGTGCCGGCCTGCCCTTCCGTGTACTGGATCGACAGGATGTCGTCGTCGGCAATCTCGACATCGGGCTGGATGAACCGGCCGACATTGAACCCGACAACGCCGTTGGTGTCCTCGTAGAAGAATGCGTCGCAGGCGACCCCCATCGAGGCGCGCACCGTGTCACGGTCATCTGCCGATGAATAGACGCCGGAAAGCTGCCATCGGGGGACAGGATTGCCGTCGCGATCGAGAATGACCTGATCGCAAACATCTGCCTCGATGCCCACCTGATCCCAGTCGACCTCCCGGTCGAGGCCGTCTTTCGACGTGATCCAGTCCGCGATGATCAGCGCGGCATTGGTGGTCCATTTCGTCTGTTGATCGCGCGGATCGTAGCATAGATAACCCTCGATCGCCGGCGCGATGACCGGCTCGCGGCCGCCGGGATAGACTTTCGAGAAGTCTTCAGCCTTGACCGTTTCCGCCACGGCGACGACATGGGCAAGGCCCGCCATGTCATGGGCCGCGGTCCACTGCGGGAAATTATCTGCCAGTAGGGCCGGAGCGATCTGTCCCGCCGCACCGAGAAAGGCAGCAACCCGCAACCTTGATCGGCCGTCAGATTGGAACCGCGCCTGTTGTGCGAGACCATTACCGTCGACAGTGAATTCCGTCTCGTCGGCAAACCATTGCCTGATCCCGTTGATCTGACGGGCAGCCAGGATCACGTCATAATAGCGTTTACCGTTCTTGGCCTGCCAGAAATTGACCGGGCCTCCTTTCCTGACCAGCCCATAGGCATGTTCGAAAAAGCTGATCGGCTGGCGCATATTGACCATACGCGCACCCGGATTGGGCGGTGCGTCAGGCCTGGGGCGCAGTAATGTCGCAAGAGCCGAAATGCCGACGGACAAGGCGGCATTGAGCAGCAAGCCGCCCAGTGCCGAGCCAGCAAAGGCCCAGCCGGCCGCGAATGCTCCGGCAGAGAACCCACCAAAGGCGCCCGCGATTGCACCGCCAATGGCCGGAGCGCCCAACGCCGTGATGATGCCGCCGATGAACCCGACGACTGGCGGCATGGCATGCGCCGGCGTCGGATAGAGCGCCGTCGTGCCGAGCAGGAAGGCGGCATAGAGCGTCTTACGCACGGTCGACCTTCCACGCTGCTAGGATTTCGATCGGCTTGCAAATGACCACGGTGTACTCGCCCTTGAGTGCCCAATTTTTGCCGAGGCAGACCGCGCCCATAAGTTTGATGCCGTCCTGATCGCGAATACGAACCACGCCGACATCGCCTCTGTCGGGGCTGCTCGTCGGCTCCAGTCCAATCGAGGTGGCTGCCTCGCCCATCACGCCAGCCGGATCATGCAGGAAGCCACTGACCTTCTGGCAGGAAAGCGCGCTGTCATATTGACCACGCCACTTGGCGGCAGCATCGGAGTATCCGAGGGCCATGAGGTAATCGGCCAGCACAAGCATGCAGTCCGACTTGCCCCAGACGAAAGGCTCCGCCATCCACCGGTGAAGATGGGCGTAGAGGGTGTCCATGATGTTATTTGCCTAGAGCCCGAACAGACTTTGCTCATCCACGCCGTGGACCGGCATGTATTCCAACGACGGGTTTATAACGCCGGAAGGCAGCCCCAGCCGGCGCGAATGATCCGCCGTATTGTAGCGCCCGCCGACCGGCTTCGCGCGCAGATTGAACGGCCCTTCCACCTGCAGCGAAATCCGCCTGATCTGCGGCCCCTCGAACGAATAGCCGAGGTTCACCATCTTCCGCTTCGTCAAGAGCTGCGGCTGGTAGACGGGACGGAAGAACTCGCTCATCGCCTCCAAGTACTGGATCAGGAACCGGGCTTCGCGATCCTTGATGACGTCATTGCCAAGCGCCCGGACCTCGGAGATTAGATCAGGTTCGTCAGGATCCTGAATGAAAGTCAGCCCCAGTTCGATGCCCGGCGCCGATCCGTTGATGGAAAACTCGACCTCAGAGCAGCTTATCAAGCGCGATCCGACCCAAACGTTGCCTGCCAGATCCTTGAACCAGCCGTCATCGCCCAGCAGAAACCGGAACACACCGACGGTCGTATCCAATTCGATCAGGTTGATGATGCCGACGTTCTCGGATCGAAAATCGTACTCGGACGGCATCGTCATGGGCGTGAGGTCCACTCGAGCAGCTTCACGGAAGCCGTGATAAGCCGGCCACGTTCCAGAGGCATCCGGCCTTCCAGATCGGTTTCAAAGACCATGAGCGCGGTTGCCTGAAGCGTGATCTCGTGTCCCTGCGGAATGTCACGACGCAAGGGCGGTTCAAAAGAAAAGGTCGTTGCCCCACCCTCACCTTCCCACATGCCGGTGACCCGATAGGGCCAGTCGTCGTGCGAGAACCACATGCCCGGCTCCAGCACATGATTCACCGACGAGGCATCCACCGTCATTTCCTCGGCACCCGCTTCTAGGAGCGACGGCATCACGACGGTCGGCTCCTGCGCATAGTAAGCGCCATCAGAAAACGGGCTTTGATCGCTGTGCGGGATATGGCTCATCGACCATTCATCGAGACCCGGAATGCCCAGATCGACGGGGCACAGATCAATGAGGGGCACGCGCAGCACATTGATCCGGCCGCGCATGCTGCTCTGGATTGCGCTCCATGTCCGAAGTCCTTCGCAGCCTATGGCAGCCAGATCGATGGTCGTTTCCCATCTGGGTTGCGCGCCATAAGCCACCTGCCCGGTGCCGGTTACACCTTCCCCGGCCGCCTTGCCCCGGACGTTGATGATCCAGTCATTGGTCAACTGCGCGAAGGAGCGCGGCAGATCGATGATTTTTCGCTTCATCAGATCGTCCCGCGCTTCTGGTAGTAGCCGCTGGCGCCGGGCAGGCCCTTTCGGCTCATGCTGGTGCTCTGCTTGACCGATACCTCCAACATCGGCCCGGATGCCAACTGGATGCGTTGGTCGGCGATATCGGCCATGCGCCCACTGTCATCACGCAAGACGATCTCGATTACCTCGCGCCCTTGCGCCACAGCGGCGTTGCCGTTGTATTGCGGAACCGGGGCGACGTACCCGCCTACATCGTAGCCGCGAAGATTGCTGTTGGCTGGCGAATGCATTCGGGAAACGAACCCGCCCGCCATGTAGCCTTTCGCCGCCCTGTGAACCTGATCGAGATAATTCACCCCGATCCGATCAACTGCCTTCTTGGAGAACACATATTCCCCGGCGTGCACAACACCGGCTGGCTGGGAGGCAGAACCAGGGCCAGTGTAGCCACCCTTGGCAAACCCAAACAGTTTTCCGATCCCGCCAAGCAGGGAACCTAGGAAACTACCGCCGCCACCGCCGATTCCGGACGAGGCGTTGTTGACCTGGAAGATCGCGTCCAAAACGTCATTCATAAGCTTATCGGCGATCTTATTCAGCACGTTGATCGCCGCATCTCCAAAGGCTCGCCAGAAGCTCTTTCCCTGCTCGAGGCCGGACCGAAGATCAGAAACAAAGCCGCCGACGAGATC
This sequence comes from Aquamicrobium terrae, assembly GCF_052978165.1. Classification (NCBI taxonomy): domain Bacteria; kingdom Pseudomonadati; phylum Pseudomonadota; class Alphaproteobacteria; order Hyphomicrobiales; family Phyllobacteriaceae; genus Aquamicrobium; species Aquamicrobium terrae. The sequence continues at coordinate 3,051,785 of NZ_JBRKLZ010000001.1, read as the reverse complement.
GCGGGCGAATTTCATGGCCGCCTCGGCCGATTTATCGACGGTCTCCTTCAGGCCCTTCCAATGATCCGTAGCGCCCTTTGCCGCGTCGTTGGCGGCCCTTCCCGCCTTCCCCGACGCGTCCTCGACTTTGCCAAAGCTCCCGGCAAGTTCACGGACCTTGTCAGCAGCGGCGGAGGCACCCTTGGCGACGGCGTCATAGGTAGCCCCGATATAGTCGGTCCCCATTGCCGAGCCGAACGCTCCCTTTGCCGTATCGACTGCCGCGCTTGCGGCCCCGGCATAGGGATTCCCGAGACGGCCCAGTGAAAACTCGCCGATTGTCCCGATGTTGATATTGTCGCCCATCCCGAAGGGCAGCGACTTCATCGCGGAATTGACCTTCCCGATAAAGCCGTCAATCAGGCCGGCAACCTTGTTGATCATACCTTCAACGCCGCCGATCACCGCATTTGCGGTGGATATGACGAGATCGCCAAGGGCAGCGGGCAATGCCGACCAGGTAGCTTTGATGGCGTTGAAGCCTCCGACGAATGCACCGATTACCCAGTTCACCGCATTCTTGGCGTCGGCAACGATATCGCGGCCGAAAATCTGGGCGAGTTCGTCCCTAAAGATGTTTGCAGCCGCAATCGCCGCCGTAATGCCAAGGACAAATGCGGCGGCCGGATTTGCAGCGACGAATGCCAGAGCGGCCGCCCCGAGCGCTTGCACAACGCCCCAAATGCCAACCGCCAGCGCGCCAATTCCTGACAGGATAGCTGGCGCGTAGATCAGTGCTAGCGCAGCGGCAGCACCAACCGCGTAGGGCGCGATGACCTCTATGGCATCAGCCAGGCCATTGAGGACTGTAACGGCGAGAGCGCCCCAGTCGACCAGCTTCGCCAATTCGGCAAGGAGGATGCCAACGCCAACCGAGATCGCATTCAAGACGATACCAGCCAGCGCCTGTTTCACCTTTCCAAGTGCGAGCGCGAAACCTTGCGAGGCAAGAGATGCCCGTTCGGTCTTGCGTCCGGCCTGATCTACGGCGTTGCCGTGATTGGTGACCTTCTGTGCGGCGTCATTCGCAGCCGCGCCCTGATTGGAAATGCTCTTTGCCGCCTGATCCGCTGCCTTGGCGGTATTCTTGATTTTGATCCCAAGACGGGCCGCCGTTTCTTCGGCGGTTTCCCACTGTATCCTGGCTTTGCCGGTCGCCGTAGTGATGTTCGCCGTAGCCTTGGCGGCTTTGTCCGACGCGCCGGCAACGCCGGCCGCCGCGTCTTCCGCCTTCTTGGCCGCAGCGGTCATTCTGGTGAGAGCAACAGTTGCCTTGTCTGCATCCTGATAGTCGACGGCCAAGCCGAGGTGGGCAATGTCAGCCATTTGCTATTCTCTTGCCTCCCTGCTTGCTAGCCCGGCCCAGTCCATCTTTCAGCGCCTGTTGCCTGTCACGCTCACTCGCCTGCTCCGCCATCTTGGACAGGTAGAGGTCGTCGATGTCCTCGATAAGCTGGATATCGCCAGGATCGAGCCGCAGGCCTGTTCGGCGGATGAAGGCGTCAATCGCCTCGATAGTGATAGGGTTCGGCCCATTGATCCCCGCCGGCGTTCGGCGACGCAGCCTTGCCCACGCCTGCCAGAGGTAGGAAAGAGCCATCGGGAACGGCGGGCATTCCAACTCAGCTTGAAGCTGCTCGGCGATGTCTTGCCGGTTCTTGCGGATGGCACGCTCCAGGCGTGATGTCAGGCGGTCCCGGCGGGTGCGGCCTTCTTCGTTCCGGTCGAGCTCGAATGATCGCTCGGCGAAGGCTCGGAGGTTGTCGCCGAGCGCCCGGAAAAAGCCACCTCGTCTCCAAGGAATTCGAGCGCCTGAATGAGGATATGCCCCTTACGCCGATCTTTCAGGATCAGATTGGCGTTCTCGACCGTGTACGGGAACGGCGTGCCGTTCAGGTTGATCGGCGACCATCCAAGGAGACGGTCAGTCACAAGCTTGACGTTTCGATCGAGGGCTTCGTCCGGCGTCTCATCCTCGGCCTTCCACTTTTTGCCGTTCACCACGGCCTGTTCCTGCGCCTTTTCCCGGCGGAGCCGCTCTTTGGCAAGGCGGTTGGATTGCTCGACGGTCTTGGGATGGCCGGGACCCGCGAATGTCCAGGTCCACGTCGTTTCCGTGCCGTCCTTCGTCTTCACCGTCATGACGTCTTCATCGACGGTATCGAAATCGGAAAGGTCGAGTTCTTCGCTCATGGTTTCACCTATCGGGATATGTCGGGTGTCGGGTTGGCCCGCCCTGCCCCGACGACAGGACGGGCCGCTCTGCGCAGAATGGATCAGGCAGGCACTTCGGCGGTCGGCGCGCTTTCGGCGGTCGCGGCGCCGGCACTATTTGTGCCCGTCACAGCAACGGAGATGGACTTGCCGACGTCTCCGGCCTGGATCGTGTGGGTCTTGGCGGTGGCGCCGGGAATGTTCGCGCCATCGGCTTTCCACTGGTAGGTAAACGTCGGATTTCCGGTCCACACGCCGTCGATGGCGGTCAGAACCTCGCCCTCATCCAGCACGCCTGCAATCGACGGCTCCAGCGTATTCGTGGGCGCAGCCAGTTCCTCGCTGGAAACCTCAAAGATTGCTGTGTTGATGCCCACCGTGAAGGTGCGGCGCACCACATTGGATACGTTGCCCAGATTCGTCGGGGCGCCCTGCACCATGCCAGCATAATAAAGCACGGAGTTGCTGTGTCCGGCCGTTCGCGCATCCGCCAGTTCGATCTTGATGGCGAAGTCGAATTTGGTCCGCTCGGCAGCGATAAACGCCTCCTGGCCATCATCCAGGGGATCGCGGCCAACGACGATCGTCTGCGTACCGGCATCGCGTGGCCCTTTGAGCTTCCGGACACGGGCGTTGTTAAGCGCCGTGAATGTAATCGCCTCCGAGGTGTCTCCCAGTTCTCCGAGGTCTTCCAGCTCCTCGACCTCGACCCAGTCGTTGATGCCCTCGAAGAACGCGACTGCGGAGGCGTCGTTCATCGCGTTGACCGTGTCGACGTTCACGGAAGCTGGGGAAATGAACAGCTTACTGTCCGCATTGGTATGGATCGCCATCGCGGTTGCTCCTTTTCAATGGCATGAAAAAAGCTCCCGCGAAGGGAGCCGGTTTGCCCGGATGGCCGGGAATAGTGGGCATCGCTTCTACGAGTGAGGCCCCGAAGTTGACATGACGAAACGACTCGTTCCCCTAGATTCCATCAGGCATGAGATGGAGAGGACAATGGCTTCAATCTTGATGGCGCTCATCATGGGCGGCCTTGGCGGGCCAGCCATCGCGCTGGCGATGAATTCTCCGGCCCAGAAAAGAGGCTACCAGCAACGCAAAGAGAAATTCCTGGCTGGGCACGGTTCAGATCCGGACAAGGCACCTTTCGGGCCTCACAAATCGTTCAAACAGAATGCGATACTGTTCGGTCTGATATTTGGTGCCATTGGCCTTTTCATCGGCACCCTGGCCTAACCAGGCAATACGTTAGGCAAAAACCGAATACCGCACGCTCACCGGCACCCTGACGTAGGCATCGTCTCGATATGCCTGTGACACGTCTGGGGCCCGCTCGACACGCACGGTCACTCCATCGAAGGTGAGCCGCAAATCCGTAGGGAAATGCGCTGCGATCTCTCCCGCCTGCTGGATCAACACGTCGGGATGCGTCTTACCGGATCCCGTGCTGATCTCGGAAGCCGGCCAGCATAGGGTGATCTGCAGGATACCGGGCCGCTCCTGCGGCCCCTGTGAGCCGATCAGCAGCCGGTTGACTCTGTTCGGGATATGACGGCACTCGACATAAGGTAGCGGCTTTCCGCCTGCTTGTGGCTTGTCAAACGGCATGAGGGGCCAATCGATCGACAGGCCAAGCGGAAGACTGGCGACGCGGGCCTTGAGCCCCTGCCAGATTTTTGTTTCTGTAGTGGGCATATCGGGGTGGCTCCGCAGTCAGCTAAACAATCCATGAGGGCGTCTTGACGACATCTGAGAACTCGGAGCTATCGGCACTAATCAAGCGCAGCGCGAAGAGCTTTTTGTTTTTCTTCGTCGTAAGCGCAATGGCGATGGTTGTAACCAGTTTTTTTGCCGCCCTACTCTCTCTTTTCGGCCTCGACTATTGGGCAAGACTAGAAAGAGTCGTGGGTCTGGGAAGTCCAGGAGCGCTCTATGTGCTCGCCTCAACCTGGATGGTACTGGCGGCGCTTTATTTCTCATTCCCCGAATGGGTGCAATCACTATTCCAGTTCGCGACCAACACCTTCGTTGATCTTTGGTTCAGCGTCCTCGGCGCACTGGCGGGCGCCGCTTTCGTGTTCAGCGTAGTTCTCCGCGACTTAACTGGCTTGATCTGGGCACTGATCTTTGTGGCGTTTTCCTACGCACTGATAGTGGGAGCACACAGATGGCTAAATCCCAAGGATTTCACGTTCGTCCAACGGTTAGGGCTATCTGCTCTGATCCTTCTTCTCATCCCGGTTTTCCTTGTTCTGGCGTAACCAAGATGTGTTCATTGCCAGTTCAGATCTCGCGTGACAGCTTCGACAATCGGCTTCCAGCGCTGGACGATGATCCTTGTGCGCCGGCCATATCTTCGTCTCGACTGTTGGCATGTCAGGCAGCCTCTTGCACCCGATAGCTGGCTAGGAACGTATCCAGTTCCGCGCGGCCAAAGCCGCGAACACCATACCGCCGATGAAACTCCCGGTGGCAGGTCGCGCACAAAGTCACGCCGTTCGACACATGCCACCTCGCTTCCTTGTTCTCACAATGCGCCTCAATATGATGCGCATGGAGGTTGCCGCCCCGGTCATCCCCGCAAGCCATGCATGTGAACCTGTCCCGATGGAACACCTGCATCCGCCAACTTGGTTGCCCCTGGCGCTGCCTCGCTCGATCTTCCGGCGCTAAGTCCGGCTTCCAAGACGGATGATCTTCACCACGAAGCGTATCCCTCACCTCGTTGATGCTTTTTCGGCCAACCCGATTCTCATCCAGTATGGTCGCTACCAACCCGGTCGAGATTCCAAGCTTCTTGGCCACGGAATAGACCCCGGCCCTCGGCTTTAGATACTCGCGGACGACCTTCGCCTCATCCATCCTTGCCCGGTTGTGAGCTTTCGCCCCGCGTTTCGTCTCGTTGTGGTGGCGGATACGAACGCCAGCTTCACGCAAATGTCGACGGATCACTGTGCCGTGGCAGCCCATCTCCGCACCGATGTCGTCGCAGTTCTTTCGGTCAACTTCGTAAAGCCAGATCGCCCTTTGCAGGTCGAACTTGGAACGGCGAGAGGCGCGGACGCAGCCCGCGCGGCCATCGCGGCGGGGGATGCCCGCCTGCTCAACCATCGAGTTGAGGTGCGTGATCGTGCATCCGATTTCGGACGCCAATTCGCCAATTCTACGCCGCTTGACGTGATATTCCTCGCGAAGCCAGTCAGGATCGACGTGAAACTTCCTTGGACGCCTGTTGTGCGAATAATCGCGCGCGGAAACGGGCACGATATAATTCGGGTCACCGTGCTTGCGATAGCGCAACAGGTGCATCCCGCAATATCCGCGCCCCTTGTGAGGCTTGCCGCAGCCCTCAATCGAGCATATGCGTTTCTCAGCCATTCAACACCTCATCCGTGTTGGCTTGGTTAGGATCGAAGCTGGTGCGACCAACACCGCTTCGATCCGATTGATTCTACTGGGTTATCCCTCTTTTACAAGCCAAAGCGCTGCTTAACCCTTGCGGCTACAGTGGAAACTATTTCCGGCCATCTTTGCGCAACGAGGTCAACCCAAGGCCGGGGGGCCATTTTGGAAGTGCCAAGCGCGACCATTGCCCCGTATTTCGCGGTGTAGCCAAGGAAGATTGTCTGGCCCAACTCGGCGCCAGCAATCACGAGGATTACGTCTCCGGCATCAGCGCCGACAGGCAAACCGGGATTGTCCTGCTCGAGCCTCGGCATGGCTTCAGTCGAGGCCATCAATGAAGCTCGCAGGAAGCCGGTGCGCTTGTAGCCGGGGCTTTCTGGCGTCTCGTAGATCATCTCCGTGATCTGATCGTTCAGCTGCTCGACCAGTTCTTGTGCGGCTTCCTTGAAGACTGCCGCCTCTGCCTCGTGAACTCGCTTCACCCATCCTTCAATGGTGGCGCTGAATGACTGCGCCATCAGTCCAGCCAGCCCCACCGCTGTCGCCGCTGAATCTGTCCAACGGTGCCGCGCGTCACACCAAACATTCGCGCGATGTCCCTTTGCTGCATTCGCCCACGAAGTGATCGAATTTTCCTTACGTCAGCTTCTGTGAGTTTTGAGTTTGGCTTATCCTCACCCCGCACGAGCGTACCGTGGAGTAGGCAGTCAGCCATGTTTTCAGTGCGTGTCGCCCACCTCAAATGGTTGGGAGCAACACACCCTTCATGACCCTTTCCGCACGAATGAGCGGAGTCCATATCAGGCGTAGGAGGCGGACCGTTCACCTCCTCACATAGCCACCTCGACACCGTAACAACCGTGCCGCCGATCTTCATGGTCGCATAGCCGTTCATATTCCGACTGAATGGCCAGATTAGACATTCATCGAAGCGGTATGGGATCGCCTCTTCCAACAGGAAACGAAGCCTCTCTCCTTTCGGCGTTCCACCTTTTGTTGGATCGCCGTGTATGCTCCATCGCTGCCAATGCATGTTGCAGAAACCACGCGCGCGGACCGGCCTTTCACAGCCATCCACCAAACAAGGCCCAGTGTACGCTTCCCGAACTGGCTCATCGGCCATCACATCGCCGTGACGCCTCCAGCGACTGTAGTGAGTGCCGCACCATCCACGCGACCACGTAGGCTTACCACACCCTTCGACCGAGCAGAGGCGGGTCATCACATTGTCCCCGCGTCGTACGCTCCAGGTCCTGCGGCGAATAGTTCACGCCACCCATAACTGTCCCTCACGTACCATCCGCCACAGCGCCAACGTGGCACCCGCCACCGAAGCGACTTGTTGGGCATGCGCACGAGAACCTTTATTCCGCTATCGAGTTTGGCGGTAAGCGGGTGATCTTCCTTCTGCATCCTTGCCTCCATAGTTGATATCTTCTATTTAGGTGATATCAGGTATCGCCGCAATAGGTGATATCTCTTTTAGAGGCGAGATTGACCGAATTGTTGATATCAAATACGAGTCGGCCCGTGGGCAGACGACAGATCAATCACGAGCAGATGCCGGCGCGCTTTCCAGAAGGAACGCTTGCGCGGATCGACGCCGTGTTGGCCGAGAAAGAGAAACGTTCCGACTTCGTTCGCGAAGCCGTGGAGCGCGAGCTGGAGCGGCGCGAACAGGAGAAATCTCCCTAGCCACCGGTGCGCTCCCGATAGCGGCGCAGCGCCTGCCCTGTGAAATCAACGGAATAGTCAACGGAACATTTGCAACCCACGACATGCCGCGCCGGCAGGCTCGGATCGTGCGGCCCGTCGCACTGGATGCCGTCGGGCAGCGTGAACTTCTCATTGAACGGGATAGCGGGCTTCCCCGCCATCGCCAGATGCTCCGTGCGAGGCTCCCGGCTGACCGTCCGGCTCCATTTCTTCGTCACGTCCCGGGCGTCGAGCTTGCCGTCATCGATCTGCTGCTGGAAAGCATCGCGCTTGGAGCGCGCCAGTGCCGAATGCGTCTCCAGAATGGAGATGGTGTCGGCCCGATATTTCAGCGCCCTATTGGCATAGAGGCGCGTAACCCGTTCCACTTCCTCTGACGCAAGGCCCCTTCCCTCGCGAATGGCCTTGAGTACCATCCTGTCCAGACGTTTGTCGCGGTTTGCGAAGGTCAGATAGTCGCGCATGTAGGCCTTATCGCCCTCGCGCATGGCGCGCTCGATCCGGGCAACGGTTTCCATTTGGGGACGGGACAGGCCGATCAGGCCGCCCTCACGGCGTCCAGTGACGCGGTTGATGCGACCAGCCAGCATGCGGCCAGCATCGTATGGGCTCCGGCCACGCGACAGGTTGTCGACCAGAACGTCGCGGATGCCCTCGCGCGCCTCGGTGACGATACCGGTGACGAGGTTGGCCGCATGCTGGCGCATAGCCTGTTCGGCTGGCAGATTGCGAACGCCCCAACTGAAGTGGACCCTGTTGCCGTTCGGATCGCGCAGCGTCGGCATGCTGTCGACTGTGGCAATACCTCCCGAATGATAGGCTTGGATCAGCGCCTGCTCGAACTTGGCGAAAACCCCGTCCTCGATGCCGAGATCAGCAACCACGCCAGCCACGTCACCGCGCTCCAGACGCTCGACAATGCGCTTCAGGACGATGTTCGACCGAATCGCGTTGATTGCCTCGATCCACGCTGTGCGGATCGCGGGCTCCCAATCGGCAGCGATTTGCTCCAGCAACTCGCGAGATGATAGGCGCTTGAGCAAGACGATTCTCCACACAAAGGCATGGCTATGACGGAGTCGATGTTACCAGTGAGACTGATACGGGCGTTGACGATAACGCTCCTGCTGTCCGCCTCGGCAGCGTTTGCCGATGGCTTCAAAGCTCATGACCTGACGACGGTAGAGAGTATTGTTGTCGATCGGTTCGCGAAAGCCGATCATCATTGGGCGACGCCATCCGACATGAGCATCTCATGCTGTGAAACTGAAGAAGACGCAATTCTAAGTGTCACACTCGATCGACAGACCTTCGATATGGGCCAAGAACAGCGCACTGACGAGGCCTACATTATGGAGTTGGAGCGATCATGCGCCTTGGTCGGCTGCGAGATCGAGAAGATCGACGTAGGATCAGCCACCGCGAGGCTGCTTCAAATTCCCAGCCTGGGCGGCGGTTACAAAGGCGCGAATATTTTCGTGGTTTCAGGCGGTGACAGGCTCACCATCAAGTCTGCAGCGAAAACTGTGCAGGCGGCCAGGACCAACGCCATGAAGGTCCTAGAGGCCCTAAAAGAGCCGATCATCGGGCATTGATTTTTCAGGCGGAGCTTGACGATGGCGGCCCTCACGCCCTCACCACATACCGATGCGCCACCGGCGTTCCCGCCGCCGGCACTGTGAGATCGCGAACGATGGTGACGGTCTTTCCGTCGATGTTGAGCGTATCGAGCAAGCCGGCGTCGAAGGGATGCGCCACCGATGCAACGGGCGCATTATCCACCTCGACCAGCGTCATCTTGTGCGAGCAGGTCAGTTCAAGGTCCGTGGCTTTCACGACGTCACCGTCGACCAGCTTTTCCGATACGCCTTTCACCACTGCGTCCAGTTCGTAGACGCTGGTTGTCGTCTCACCCTCCCACGGTTCCCAGGTCGGCCAGTCGTCGGGCTTCGGCTCCTGCGTGGTGCGGATAACAGTGACGCGGCCTTGCTTGAAGCGATCCAACAGCCGCGTGGCCGTCATTTGCATTCGGCCATAGTCAAAGCGAGAACCCATTCTTAAGTTCTCCAGTTGCTTTTAGGGGCACAACAGTCTTAAACGGCGTCGGGCGACAAAAAGGAGCAAGAAGAATTGACCGATCCAACTACTCCCAACCTGAATTCGGAACTCGATATTGAACTGACCGCAGACATTGTGTCTGCCTATGTCTCGAATAATCCGGTTCCGGCGAATGAACTTGCGGCTTTGATCACCAGCGTACATGCCTCGCTGAAATCACTGGGAACCGTCAACTCGGGGCCAGTTGATGAGCCGCAGAAGCCGGCCGTGAACCCGAAAAAATCGATCCATGACGACTACATCATCTGCCTTGAAGATGGGAAAAAGTTCAAATCCCTCAAACGGCACCTTGCGACGTATCACGGCATGACGCCCGAAGAATACCGCACCAAGTGGAACCTGCCGGTCGATTATCCGATGGTGGCGCCGAACTATTCCGCATCCCGCTCTCAACTGGCAAAAAGCATGGGGCTTGGCAGGAAGAAAGTCGAAGAGGTCGAGCCGAAGAAGCGTGGACGCCGCAAGGCTGCATAGTCGACCGAACCTAAACAACCAATATTCCTGGGACTGGTACCTTCAAAAGAGGTGCCAGCAATCCCTCGATGATCGTCACCACGGGCTGAGCGGCGGCGGCAACGTCGGTCTTGTCCGAAACTGCATATTCCACCTCCACTGCACCTTCGACCTTCTCGCGCTTGACCAGAGACGTGCCGCTGACGATCGCGGACAGGGAACCAGGGTCGCGTAGTTCGATCAGTGCGGCCTCATAAGCTGCATGCTCGACGCGCTTAGGAATAAAGCTACTCGCCAACGCCTGACCAAAGGCTGTCGCGCCGGTCCGCGGCCATGCGCGATCTTGATCAATCCCACCGGTGGGCATGCCGGTGAAGCGCTCACCGTAGGTCGCATCGATGTATTCTGATCCACGCTGCCGGGCCGCAGCTACGCTGCCCGGTGGCACGGTATGGCCGGCTGCTTCGGCCCACGCCTCAAAGGCGTCATCGCTTCCGTAGCCGGCCATGGATCAGCCCTTCGCCTTCTCAGCCGCAACGTAGGCTGCCTTATCTTCCGGGCTCATCTGGTTGAAAGCGTCCGCGTCAGCCTTGGACAGTCCAGACAGATGAACTGTTTCGCCGTCGGTGACGTTGAAGCGCCCGCCTCCATGATGCTCCGCCTTGAAGCCAGATTGGTTCTTTTTGACCTCCCCGGCTCCGATATCGAGAATGCCCTTGAGACGCCGAGCCTGTTTAAGACCAGCCTCATCAAACTCGATTTCCCTGGTTTCGCCAGGGCGGATGAAGGCCCGCCCCGACTTCGTATTGACGCCCTGAAGGGCTTTGCTGATGTTCGTGACCTTCATGGCTTCCTCCATCAAGCCGGCGGCGCGGTGATTTCATCGCCATAGGCCGCAGCGGCAGGCAGACGCCATTCCGTGCCGCCGGTTCGGGCGATGACACCCTGCTCGAAGGCCATGATCGACTTCTGGCGAGGCTGGAGCACCCGGCGCGGCATCGGGAGATGGAACCGCACCACCTCCGGATCACGCCGGTAGACGACCATTCGCCCGCCGCCGTCCTGACTGGCCGTAGCCAGTTCCCGAAGCGGCTGGATGTCGAGCGGCTGCCCTGTCTCCGCGGTGTAGACGTTGTTCTTGCGGAGATAGTCGAGAAGGTTCAGCACCCCATCACCGGCACCCAGACGCCGGTTGTTCAGCAGCCGGAACGCAGCAGGCGGGAGACGCAGGCTGTCGATCCATTCGACCTCAAGCGTATTGTCGCGGACGCTGCCGATCAGGTCGTTGATGTCGCGCAGGATCTGGTCATTGTCCTTGGCGGCCCAGAACGTCGAGGATCCGGTGCCGTCCGCAGTGACATCGACGCGGGATACGGCCGAGCTGTTGACGAAGCCCGACCAGTTTTTCTCTGTCGAACCAACCATGGCAATGCCGTTAAGCAGACGCTCAATGGCCTGCGACGAAGCCATGGCCTTGGTGTCGGTGAGCGGGATGCCATAGAGGGCGGATTGATTGACCTCCTCCAGGTTCCACTCCCAGCCAGCGCCGATCATGGCGAAGTCATGGGCAGCCTGGTCGCGGGTTGCCGAACTGAACGGCAGATCGTTGCCCGCACCGGAGATGAACTTGGCCTCTCCGGCGATATCGACCGTGAAGAACATGGTGCCGACAGCCCATTCGTTCCCCTCGGTGACCACGGGAACATGTGCCCCGTAGTTGAAGGTCGGATAGCGACGCTGGTAGATGCGCGTCTCGATGTTGCGCCCCTGCGAGATCACGAAGGGGAATGCAGCCTGCGCGTCAGCGAAAGGCTGCCTGATGATCTGGTTCATGGTCAGTGTTCCTTTCGTGACCTGGTTCAGCCGCCGCCACCGGCGTCAGCTTCGGGATGGATCGTGGCGCGTAGCCGCAGGCTGATTTCCACGATGTCGCCGTTGCCCCCCGACGTGTCGAAGACGGCATCCGGGATTGGCCCGACGATGTTCGCGCCGGCCGCACCAACGTAGCGATGGGTAGTGGTGTTGTAGAACACCTCGCCACCATCGCTGACGTTGCCGCCGGCCGTGACGTACATCGGGCCCTGGGTCATGAAGGCGCCGGTGAAGTACTGCGGATAGGCGTCCGGCAGCGATGCGCTGGGGGGCACGGCCGGGTTTAGGATCGCGATCCCCAGGAACGTGCCATCGGCAAGCGGGACAACGCCGTGGTCACCCGTGCCGCGCTGGACCGGCTGACCGAAGCGGATGCCCTCGGCGTTCTCGACGGTACGGCTGATCCGGTTGCTCTTCTCCTCCGACGCGATCTGGCCATGCAGGCCTTTTGCCGGTGCTTCGGAGTAAGTCGTCTGATAGGTCGCCATATCAGCGTCTCCCTCAGTTGGCCTGCGCCTGGTGGGCGGACTGCATGTCCTTCACCATCGCGGCATAGGCTTCGGTTGCGGCCTTGTCGGCGTCGTTGACCTGCTGGAGACCGCCGGATACGACCGTACGGAGCGGATCGGCAGGCTTGATGTCCTTGGCGATGGCCTTGAACATGCCTGCAATCTCGGCGTCGGAAGCACCCTTGACCATCTCATCACCGAGCTTTGCGGCTACTGCAGCCCGGCGCAGATCAGCGTCGGTCTTGCCCATGGTCTCGATCTTGCTGTCGATCGCCTTCACAGTCGTGACGAGTTGGGCGCGGTCGGCGACGAGCCGATCGATATCCTCAGGCTTCGGAGCGCTGTCCTGTGCCTTCTTCAGATCGGCCTTGAGAGTACCGATCTCTTCGTCCTTCTTGGCGAGGTCGGCATCCTTGGCCTTAAGCGCCTCGGCGTGTGCCTTTTCGGCATCGGCCAGCTTGGCCTGGTAGGCCTTGTCGGCGTCGACCAGCTTTGCTGACGAGGATTCCAGATCCTTCATCAGCTTGGTAATGGCCTGGGCGCCCTGATCGGTGGTGCTCACCGACAGTCCGTCCACGACCACAGTACGAAGTGCATCACTCATCGTGATGGTCTCCTTTTCCTGGGTGGGAGTGATCGGGGCGGCGCCCCACTGTTTCGCATCACCGATGCGAACCTGAGAACCTGCGCGACCGGCGTGAACGATCGCGACGTGGTTAAACCTGATATTTCGTTGGATGGCGTCGTATGCCTCGCCAGTCGGAGTCTCTCCGGCCGTAAAGTCGAGATCACAGGTATAGCCAGCCGAGAGTTCACGCTTGCCATCCTCGATCAGCTTGATGGTCGCTCCATCGCTGACCATGAGCGGGACGCGGATGAAGATACCCTCGCCCGTGATCTCGTCACCGGTCTGGCCAACTGCGTGCTGCCTCCAGTTTTCGGAAGTAACAAGTTCGGCCGGATGATCGTTCGTCACAGGCCGATGGGCGGCCGACTTTAGCGTGTCCTCGGCGAAGACTTCGGAGCCTGGCCGATAGACGCGAACCGTCGCCATGTCGTCACGGCCGACCTCGCTGCCTAGATAGACCTGCACGCCAGTACGAGCGATCCGCGCGTCGGCAACAAGGTAGCCGTCATCGCGCCGACGCGTTCCCGCGACGGTTACAGCGTCTGTGAATTGCATGAATGCGGCTCCGGGTGTGTTATCCGCCCCCAATGCTTGTTGGAGGTACGGGTATGCAGTCTGTAGGTGTTCGCCTCCGGGCCCGATTGACCGGCAGCTGATTGGCGTAGGGGTTGGGTTTTGGCCCGTTCACGGATTAGGATCGCCAAGATGCGAATAAGTGCGCGTTTGGTAGATGACTGAAAAACGAAATTGCCGCCTGACGTTCCCGTTTCTCGCCGTTCTTTTCGGTATGTCGCTTGGCTTTGTAACGCCTGGTTTGGGCCAGCAGCCTCCGGTTCCGCCACCAGCATCACCGCTCACTGTTGGCGTCTATGTCAGCCCACCCTTCGTCATGGCCCACGACAACACCTTCACTGGGATGGCAATTGATCTCTGGAGAGCCATCAGCGAGCCGCTCGGGATTGAAACAAAATTCGTCGAAATGGAAACGCTGACCGATCTGGTAAGCGCCACTGCAAGCGGTGAAATCGACGTGGCCGTCACCAACCTGACCATCACAAAGGATCGCGCGCAGCAAATCGACTTCACCCATCCATGGTTCGACGCAGGCCTGCGCATCATGGTCAATGAAGATCGCGGTTCAGGCTTTTGGGATGTAATCGGTGGGTTGCAGGCCTCGGGCCATCTTCGCGCCTATGCCTGGATTGGTTTCGTCATTCTCATTGCTACGGTTCTCGTGACTCTGTTCGACCGCCGTTTCGACAAGGACTTTCCACGCCGTTGGCGCGATGGCCTCGCCGAGAGCTTCTACACTGTGATGTCGGTCGCGACCTCTGGCAGACCTGCTGCACGCAAGAACCTGTTCGGATGGGCCGGTCGCATTTGGCAAGGACTATGGCTCGTCTGTGGGATTGCAGTGCTTGCCTATGTGACCTCGTCCGTGACGAGTGTAATGACGACCCTCTCACTAACAAACCAGATCAACAGCGTGGCCGATCTTACCGGTCGCCCGGTTGGTGTATTCGCCGGCTCCGTGGCCGAAACATTTGCTCGGCAGTCCGGCCTTGACGCGAGAGCCTTCGCCCATATCGAAGAGGCGGTCGATGCGCTGCTTGACGGCCGGGTTGCTGCGATCGTCGGGGACGCTCCGGTGCTGGAGTATTACGCCCACACCAACACGAACCTGCCTCTTGATGTGGTCGGAGCCATCTTCGAGCCGGACAAGTATGGCTTCGGTCTGGCCCATGGAAGCGAGTTGAGGCATTCCGTTACCGTCGAACTGATCGGCGCACACGAGAGCGGTCTGATCGAAGACTTAAGGCGACGGTACTTCGGCGACACGCCTTAAGCCGTGATGTCTTCACCGCCCCTGTCAACGGTCGGCATCTTCGGTAATTCCTTCTTTCCAGTTCTCTTTGACTTCCTCGAAGATTTCCGGGCCGAGCTCTATCTCGCCGCGGTACGGCTCAATGCCGGCAATGTCCGGTACATCATCAGCGTAAGAGATGGTGATGTGTGGCTGATATTCTGGATGATCCCACGTCGCGCCGTTGCGTTTCATTTCCTCGTGCCGCCACGACAGGACGCTGGATGAGAAGAGAAGCACCTTGGCCTCTCCGTTTTGCCCGAACGCATCCATGAGACGCGGGCCGCCGGCTGGGATGATCAGACCGCCCTTGTCGTTGTCCGACCAGTTTTCGCCCATCTTCATCCAGTCGACCGGCTGGCGGCTGAATGTGATGGTGACGTGCATATCGTCAGCCGGCAGCGTCGTGGCAAAGCCCTGCGCCTTGAAGTGGGCGATGATCTCAGCGGCATTCAGAACATCGCGGCGCACGTAGAGAGTGCGGGGTGCGGCATCGTTTGCGGCAAGACGCACCTGCTCGTTGGCATTGGCGGGGAAGGCCTCAGCGGCCGCTTCTTCTTCATCCTCCTCCTGATCCGAAAGCTTGCCATACTCCTCGATCGCCTTCTCAAGCCCTGGCAGGCTGCCATCTTCGACAAGAGCGTTCACCAGCCCATCGCTGAGCGCTTCCAACGGAATCAGTTCAGGAGACGTGCCCCCGTTGCCAGCGATCGCCCGTGCCGCATCTGCCTTGGTCCTGAAGATGTCCGCGCGCTCCTTGTCCGTCATCTGCCAGAGCGGCGCCCAGGAATAATAGATCGACGGATCGCGCTTCCCGATGGCGGATCGTATCAAGGCCTCGTCCAACCGGTAGAGGGCCGGCGTCATCTCGATTTCCTGCATGGCGGAGATGCGATCGTAGTAGTTCCGCAAATCCGCCTCTCCCGTTGAATTCAGCCCGGCTGGAGACTGGCCTAGCAGGCGGGTGGCAGGGATATCCGCTGCGCCCGACACGACGGTCAGGAAGCGGTCGAGAACCTCTGGCAATTGGGCAAAGGATGCCGACTTGCTCTCGTATTCCTCCTCTTTGTCGAGCATCAGCGTGCCGTTGATGCCTTTGGCCGTGTTGGCGAGGGTATAGCGCTCGAGGATCTTGCGCTTGTATTCCTCGTCTCCGACCGAGGCCATGAAGTTCGGGACACGGATGATGTCGATCTTTGCCTCAAACACCAGGGACGCGATATTCGCGGCGGTACTGTCGGCATTCTTGATCGCATCGAGGACGGCAACCAAAACGCTATCGCCCCATCCCGGATGCATGGCAAAATCATCATCCGGAACAGGGCTACCCTGAAAGATGGCCAGCCGAGTGGGATGGACATCGAGAACCTGGCCGTTCTTTCCGCTTACCCTGTAGGACGACGGCTTGCCGTAGAATTCGGACCCCGGATCACGCTCGATCTCTCCAGCCGAAAGATGTTTGCGGGTGAACACGGTGAGATACTGGATTCCACCACGCCCGATGCGCTCCACATCAAGTGGCTGCATCATGTCTTGATCACCGGTACCTATCAGAATGCCGGCGCCGCCAAGCAGACGGGCGTTGGTTCGAGCCTCCAATACCTTGGCCCGCACGTTCAACCGCTTCTCTTCGGCCTCAATTCTCTCGATTTGATCCTTCGCGGCCTGCCAGTTGCGCCAGTTCCGGCAGGAGTCCAGTGCCGGAATGTCTACGATCTTCCTTGGCAGCCAGGCTCCGCGGTAAGCGTTGACGATCTCTGCGTCACTCAGCAGCGGCAAGCCGTAAAAGGAGTGAGAAGCCTTATCCCGCCCCGTCCCCATCCGCGAGACGAGGTTGGTCAGGCTGTCTCGAACCAGAGCGATCACATTTCCCATTTCAGCATGCCTCGCTCGGAACAGAAACGTCCGCTGATGTGTCGCCCCCTCGAGCCCAAGGAGAAAATATGATGGACCTCAGCAAACACGTACGTCTGACCAGCTTGGACTGGCCGCGCTTCAGATGATCCGGCAATTTGAAAGTGGCTGATGTGAAAGCGATCTGTCTTCGGGAGCACCATGTTTGCTAGAAAATTATTCTCCAGCCTCATCCGCTTAAGATGATATGGACTCCGAGTTGACGAAGTGAGCCACTGCGAAATCGATCCAGGAAAGAATTAGATATGGACGTGGTACTTAAGACAGAAGAGGCTATTGAGTGCGGGATGGCCAAGGAGCAGTTCCTGCGCCTCCTAGTCCTCCTGGTCGAACACGGAATTAAGAAAGAAGCCGCTGCAAAGGTGTGTCTGGACCTTGCCGAAGTGGCGAGGTTCTTGAAAGTTACACCCCAACTGCAGCCATACACAGACCTGACAGCGCTTCAATACGAGAATATCGCCAATCAGATTCTTAGCGGCGAGCCTCTACCTAAGGATCCTACTGCCTAGCTTGGGATCGGATAGCCAGGCCGTCCGCAGCCTCGTTCGTGAACTCTGTTATCACACGTTTGCTAGTGTGTAGGTCGAGCCCAACGCCAGTTCATTCAGCGCGTCGGCAAAAGCATCGACTTGGTCGTCATATTGTCCATTCGGGAATGAACAGACCTCATCAAGGAAGGCTTCATTCCACGGACCGCGCACCAGCTTCACGTTCCCCGCTTCTGCCTGGGCAGATGCCGGCTTGGCACGCACCGATTTCTCACCCGTAGGACGAACTGCGGTAACGTCGTAGCCGGCGAGCAGTTTTATCTTGGTCGCAGCGTCCGCCTTGCCGGCCGCGCCCGGGTCTTCCGGTATCCTGATGCGGATCGACGTCCCGTCCTGGCTCGCCGTGTTCTTCAGGTTCCTTTCTACATCAGCCGGCGACCATCGATCACGCTTGACGTCCTCGACGTAGAAGATGCCGCCGACATGCGCCATGCGGATTCCGACGGTCCAGTCGGGCTGCTTGCCCGGCTTCGGCTGCGTGGCCGCGAAGTCCCATGCCCTACAGCGCTTGGCGCCGGCCGGCACCGCATCGACGATCTCGAAATCGCCGCGCTGGAACATGCCGCCGGATCGCGGCGCCGGGCGCTGCTGGAACTGCCCAGCCACGGCGTAGGAGCCAAGCGGTATCTTGTCGCGTTCGACGACATGACGCGGAAAACGCTCTGGAAAGAGCAATTCCCCGTCTTCCGTCCGCGGATCGACAAAACCGATCGATGTCCGGCACTGGCGCTCCGGCTCATACTCCATCGGCAGCATAAGATGCTCGTAGCCGAGCCCGAGCGACAGGATGGTTCCCGACACATCCCCCTCATGCAGGCGCTGCATAATGACGATGATGGCCGACCGCTCCGGATCGTTCAGACGGGTCGGGACCGATTCCCGAAACGTCCGGACGGTCGAGAGGCGATCCGCCTCGCTCTCGGCACCATCGACCGAATGCGGATCGTCGATGATGAGCCTGTCACCACGGCCACCGGTAAGGCGTGAGAACGGCACGCCCTGCCGAAACCCGGTCTTGGTGTTGGCAAACGACCGCTCGCCTGAGCGCGTCAGCTTGACCGTGTCGCCCCACAACGCCTGATACCAGTCCGAGGTGACCAGATCGCGCATGCGGCGGTTGTCGCGGGTCGCATAGTCCTCGGAATAGGACGATCCAATGATGCGCAGCGCCGGCCGGCCCTTCGGCCCCCATTCCCATGCGGGCCAGAAAACGCCGGTGATCAGCGATTTCATCGTGCCGGGCGGCACGTTGATCAACAGCCGGTTGATCTGGCCGTTCGTCACCGCTTCGAGGTGATCGCAGATCGCATCGATGTGCCAGCCGTGCACAAAATTGCTCGACGGCTCAACGACCGACCACGCCTCTTTGATAAAACCGGAAAGCGTCTGGCACCTGGCCCGGATGCGCTCGGCATCCTTCGCAATGCGCTCGCGCTCAGCTTCGGCCGCCCTCCGCGCCTTCTCCTGTCGGATCAGCCGCATCATCGTCGCCGGATCCGGCAAGCGGACCGAAAATTGCTTCAAGCTGTGCGAGTTCATCACCACTGAGCTTTGTCAAATCGACGGTCTGGATTGGCCCGCCATTTGCGCCGGTATGGCGGTGCTCTTGCCGATCACCGTATTTCTTCGGGTCCATCTTCGACATCAGCCATTTCCGCGTATCCACACGCAGGCGAGCCCGGTTCGTGTCCGCCTTCGGATCATCGGCGATTTCGATTATCTCTTCGGACCATGAGACAACGCGGTCTTGTTGTGCGCGCGCGTATTGGTCCGAGAAATCCTTGTGCTGCGCCATCCATAGAAACACCGTCGACTTCGCCGGCATGTCAGAAGGAGTGCATACCTTTCGCAATGACTTTCCAGACGCGATTTCGGAGCAGATGTGGGCAGCGATTTCCGGCGTGTATGTCGACGGCCTGCCGATCTTTTTCTTTTCAGCCACGAAAGAGATGAATCCTGCTGATGTAGTGCTCTATCTTGAGATGCCGCGCACTGCCTTGGCCGGGCGGGCTTGTTGCCCGCCGGCCGGGTGGCTCAGCAGATCAGGCCTTGGCGTCTACGCGAGGGGAGGAACGCGAAATGCGTACCATATGTTTTCTGTGATTCGACGGTCTGGCGCCAAATGTCCGCCGTTTGTCCGCCGTTTGTCCGCCTCCTGTCCGCGATAATTTTCTTGACAGGTTTTGGTGATTCACCCCGCTCGCCGCGATAATTTATCGACAAGGTTCCTGTGATCCGGATGATCAGGGAGGTGCCGGGGCTTGGCGTCGGCGGCGCGTTCCCAGTTGGCGTACGTCACCGACGATACCGTTGTTGGCTCGATATCTGCCCCATTTTGCGACACCCCGTCCATCCCGTCCGTTAACCGAACGCGATGCAATCGGTTGAGATTGTTCGCAATTATTTGACAGGCGCGGAGAATTTGCCGCTCGAAAGTTCGGCGAACAAGGCCATTTTGCTCGATATAGCGGGCAAGAAACATGCCCTTCCGGGATTTCAGGAAGCTGTAATCGTAGAGAAGCTTGCGGTTGCGCTCATCAAGATGGGCATTGATCCAGCCCCAGGTTTCCTCCATCCGCGAAAGAGCGCCGGGTGCAGGAATCCTTTTCAGGCGCACCGGCTCCCCGCGATGATAATCGTCTATGTATTCACGGAACACCTCGATCATGCTGCCAGCCATGCGTGGCCCCATCGCCGCCGGCAACATAAT
Source organism: Aquamicrobium terrae (assembly GCF_052978165.1). NCBI lineage: Bacteria > Pseudomonadati > Pseudomonadota > Alphaproteobacteria > Hyphomicrobiales > Phyllobacteriaceae > Aquamicrobium > Aquamicrobium terrae. The sequence goes on along the minus strand of NZ_JBRKLZ010000001.1, from coordinate 3,031,792 downwards.
CAGCGTCTCGGCTGCCTCGATCACTCGGTCGCGAACTGTGTAAGCCGTCCAAGCTTCATATTTCATGCCGCATCTCCATTTAGCAGGTCACGCTGAGCGGGCTCGTGAAAATGCAGCATAAGCAACACTCGCAAAACGTCGGTTATGGGGACAGGGCAATCCATGGAGCGCGCACGGCGGCGAAGGGCGCCGAGGTCGAGAGCGTTGAAATCGTCAACGAGAGTGGCTCTCTTTACGAGGTCAGGCCGCCGCATTATCAGCGACGAGACGGCCCGGATCATATCGGCATAGAGCTCCGCCGAGTTCGCCCGCGTGCCGGTCATCAGCATCAAGACAAGGCGGAGATGGTCCTCGCCATGGGCCCGGCCGATCTCGCGCAACGTGGGCTTGCAGAAGCACTCGCGCGGCTTGCGAGACGTAGGGCTGTGATCGTGGGCCTCACGCAGGATAACCCCGCACTGGCGCGCGACGCGATAGATATCGCATGGATGCGGTTTCACCTGCGCCGCCTCCGCTCTATAACGATGGTGCGACCGGCGCGCTCGATCGATGCCGGGCCCGATGTGCCGAATACGCGCTCGCGCTCAGCCTTCAAGGCTTCGTCTTTCTGTGAACGCCATGCGCGAATGCCAAATGGATCGGCGCCGGCGTGAATCGGACCAGACTGGGTGTGAGGTGCCAAGGCCTTGCGGCCCTGCCGCAGGGCTTCGGTAGCTGTGGCGAACTTCTTCGGCTTTCCGGCTTCGTCGACAAGGAATTCGTCGGGCCTGCCGGGCGCATGGAATACCGCGCAGTAGCGGTCGCCAAAGGCCATGGTCGAGACACGGACGGTCATAGCTGAATGCCCTCCGTGAGGAGATCGAGCTCTCCCGGCGAAAGAGGCGGTGTCGCCATTTGTCCGCCATTTGTCCGGCTGTTGTCCGCCATTTGTCCGCTTGGGAAGGTTCTCGGGAAATTACGAACCGGCTTGCCAGCCCACCACATGAAGGGCTTCGAGACACCCATCACGCCGGACTTGATCAAGAAATCCTTAGCCCGGGCAAACTCCTTCCTGATCTGCTCGACTGCCTTATCCCGATCCTCGATTTCCGGCATCTTCTCAATCGCGACCTCACGATAGAAGTCGTAGTGAACGACTGTCCGGCCGATCGCGGCGCGCGGGCCGTCCTTCTCGTCGGCGATGAACTTGCCGTGCCGATCGATGGCATCAAACATGTTCATCAGGATCCGGCGCTCCGTCGGGTTGACCGTGAAACCCTGGCGCTCTTGCTCCTTCTTCAGCCGATCCTTCTCACTGACCGAGAGCACCACGCAGCTCGTGACGTCCCTCTGGGTGCGCTCGCTGAAACCCACCGTGACCGAGGCGAGCGCGAACCGGATGGTGAGGCCATCCTCATCGTCCTTCTGCTTGGACAGCGTGGCGGTCCGGATCTTCGTCGTCTCGTCGCAGAGCACGGTGATGACCTGGTCGACGTTGGCGTAGACCGAGGTGTGCCCGCGCAGCTTCTTGCCCTCGGAATTCATGTGGTGGACGAGCATGACATGCGCGCCGGTCTCGTCGGCGATCCGGGCGATATTGGCGAGCACAACGCTCATATCCTTACCGCTGTTCTCGTCGGCGCCGGCCGTGGCGGTGGCGAGCGTGTCGATCACGACCAGGCGCAGCGGATAGGCCATGGTGAGCGCCCATGCTTTGATTTCGTCGATCAGGCCCTGCGTGTCGCCGTCGCGGCTGTAGAGATCGACCTTGGAGCCGAGGAATACGAACGGGACATCCTCATCGTCGGCGACCTGAAAGTGCTTCCGGTACGCCTTCAGGCGCTTTTTCACACCCTTGGCGCCCTCGCCTGCCTGGTAGACAACGCCGCCGCGCTTGACGGGATAGTCAAAGAAGTCCTGGCCGCGGCATACGCACATGGCGAGATGTATGGCGAGGAACGACTTGCCGGACTTCGATGGCCCGCCGATGACGGATCGCTCGCCCTCGGTCAGCCAGCCATCAACAAGGAATTCGAGTTCTGGCCCGGCGTCATCAAGGCGGGACCATTCCAGGGCATTGTACCGGCTCTTTGGTCGCTCGGGCTTCCACAGCGGAGCGCGCTTCGCCATGATGGCGAACTGCTCGGCCGTGCCGTTCGCGGCTTCCTTCCAGTCCGTGATATCGGCCTTCTCGGGCGCATCCTTCCAGTGCTGGGAGATGTCCAGGACGCGAACCGACTTCGATTTGCCGATCAGCCCTGCCCCGCGCACCATGGCGCGCTGCTGTCCGGTTTCGTCATTGTCGGGCAGGATGACGACTTCGGCACCGGCCAAATCGAGGTCGAATGCCTCGGTCCAGTATTTGGCGCCGCCGGCGTTCGTGGTGGCCGTAAATCCCCATGCACGCAAGGTCTCGACGTCCTTCTCGCCCTCACAGAGGTAAACCGGCCGGCCCTCGGCCTTGGCCTTCATCACCTCGTCGCGGTGGAAAAGCCAGCGAACGGCATCCTCAAACGTCTCTTCCGCCTGGTAGTGCTTGCCTTCCTTGGCCTTGAACCAGTCGCCCGACTTCACCAGCCCGTAGGTGCCGCCCTGCAATCCCCATATCCAGCCCTTGCCGGCCGGGTGCTTGCGACGCTGCATGTAGCGACGTGGCGCGGTCTTCGCGAATTTCAGGACCTCATAGGCCAGCCGTCCTCTGTCATCGAAGTACTGGAAGGTGGCAACCGGCCAATCGTCCATGAACCCGGCGAACTTGCCTTGCGGCGAGGAACCGTTGGCTGCCCCGTTAGGATTGGCCTTGCGCTCGAGGAAACCCTCATCCTGCAACCATTCGACCGCCTCGGCCTTCGTGTAGCCGCGGAATGAGGTCAGCAGGTCGAGCACGCCGCCGCCGGTCTGATCTTCGTGATCGTGCCAAGTCTGTTTGACCAGATCGACCGACAGGCTGCCGTTCTTGCCCCAACGCAGCTCCGAACGTGAAGAGAGAGCCTTGTTGGGCTCTCCCATGAATTCCGGCAGGACACGGAGCGCAACCTGCTCGATTGGGACGTTGAAGTCACTCATTACGCCCCCCATTGCGCACCTGCATTGCGGAGATAGACTCTGGCTTGGGGCAGAATCACGGGTGATATATGGGCGACGATAACGACGGTGCGAAAAAGCAGATGGAGATCACAGCGGAACAAATCCGAACCGCTCTCAACGCCAGAGATGTGGACGAAGCCGTTAAAAATATTAGCTCTACGCCGTTGAGTGGTGTTGTCACTCCCACGGTTACATCTCTTTCCCTGATGGGAAGGGATGAGCACCTTGCAAAAATAGACAAGACGATAAAAAAGCTCGAATCCTCTGTCGAGAATTTGCGTCACATGATTAGCACAAACGCAAAATCCTTCGAGGAAATGAACACAAAGTATCAAGAATTCAGAACAACAGTCGAGGACCCTGCCACGGCACTTAATGGCTTCAAGGCAGCAATACTGGAAGAACTGAAGCTGAAGGAAGCCAGAGCGTTGTGGATGAGCAGAGCGAAAAGCGCAAGAGTGGCCTACTCCTTGTCTTGGGTCATTTTGGCGGGGCTCCTGATAGTCGCTCCTGGAATTGCGATATGGAATTCGACTGCAATTTTCGGGTTCTTCAGAGCGATTGGCGAAGCTGCGCTCGTTGATCTTCCGGCAAACGCAACCGAAACGGCTATCCTTATTGCCGCAATAAGCCGGCTGGTTCTGATAACGCTGCCAGTCGCGCTCTACATCTGGCTCATACGGATCGTGGTGCGTTTCAATATGCGATCTCTGCTGCTCATGGATGATGCCAATCAGCGCAACACGATGCTGGAGACATACCTGCACCTGGTGGAGCAGGACGATGGGGTCAAAGCAGACCGCCCCCTCATTCTCGAAGCTCTTTTCAGGCGCACTCCAGGCCACGGCGCAGAGACAATCGAACCGCCGAACCTTGCCGACGTTTTGAAACTGGGCAGCAAACCGAGTGCTGCCGGCTGATAGGTTCATCATCGCCGCACCACCTCGATCTTACGGCCCCGTCTGAAGATCGCGCCGAAGAGTTCTTCGGCCTTCGACCTTGTCGCGCTGGTGCGCTCGCCCTCGCTGAGGATGCCGTCGCCAAAGTGGTGGCGCGTCATCGCCTCGTAGGCAGCGACCTTGGCGGCATCCTCGGACGGAAATAGCTGCGCGATGCCGTTCACCTCGACCGGGAACCAGCTGGCCTTGTGCATCTTGCGGAAATGACCCTCCCAGCCATTGAAAACAGGGACTGCGCGGACGCGGGGTTCGTTCACAGCGGGTTCCTTCTTGTGATAATGTTACTCACATGAAGAGGGGAAACTGTTACTTGGGGTGGGAGCCGATCATGGCGTTTGCCATGATCGCCGTGGCTACGTTTATCGCTTATCGGCTGTGGCCCGCATGGGCTGCGGTCTGCCCAACTGGCGAAGGGCTCGCCGAGTGTTCTCGCGCATGGATTTCTGCCTTGAGCGGGTGGATAGCCGCGATGGCCGCCGGAACGACTGTTATATGGCTCGCCCGCCAGCTTCATGTCACGCGGCAACAGACTGAATTCGTGGTCGGCGAAGCGGACCCCGTCGCGTCGCTTTTCGATCCACGAGAGCGGCATATCGACGATGCCTTCGCCAACAGGCTTCAAATCGTAAACTGGAACCGCAACCCGATTCTCGTCAGGGAGATCAGTATTCCCGGCGGTCAAGGATTTACGAAAGCTCACATCTCCGTGGTCGATCACGATCCCGGCCGCAGAAGCACCCTCGCAGATGAGCTTGCAAGAGGGCGCATCTTTATCCCTGGATGGCTCGACAGGTCCAAGGCCCCCACGTTTGCTGAGTTCGACATTACCTTGGTGGCACCACCCGAAAGCCACGAGGATTCCGGTGGAGGTCTTCTGCGGTCCGCTTTGACGGTCGATGTCACCATTGTTGTCGCCGGGAATGAACATCGAATTGTGAAGTTCAATGTCAGTCGGCCCGATGCGCTCGTCATAGCCGAGTTCAATGCATAGCGTCTTCATCGCACCACCTCCGACGCAAGATCATCGACGCTCGGCTCGATCGATGGCACTTCCATCAGATCGAACAGACTGGGCACGTTTCGCGTGGCCTCGGCCTCCCGGCAGTAGTAGGCGCCGTCCTTGAAGGAGACCTCGTTGAGCTCGGAGGCCATGCCGAACCGGCCCTTGGCGATCGCTCTGTACGGCACGGTCATCAAGCCGCCGAATGGGTCGTAGACGACATCACCGGGGTTCGAATATCTGTCGATCAGGCGATCGACGATGTCGAACTGCAACGGGCAGTTCTTGACGATGCAGCCCTCGGCCGTAAAGCTTTCATCCTCGGCGACGCGTAAACACCAAGTCTCCGCTTCACCGGCATCTTCAACGGTCCTAACCTTCTTCCACCCGCCATCATCCAACAGGAACGGCATGCCCTTGCGGCGACCAGCATCAGGTAGATCAAAGCACAGCACCCAATCCTGTTGCGTAGTGACGACCCGCCCTTCGATGACGGAGGTGCCTGCTGGTCGGCCGGGATAGATGCTGGCGACGGCACCGTAAGCGCGCTGCGCAAGCATCGCCATGCCGAGGAGCAATTCCTTGGATACGCTGGACGCCATCCAGCGGCTGCGGGCTGCCAGATGGTGTCCGTCACCAGACAGGTAGCCGTCTAGCAGCGCGCGGGCCTCGGCAACCGGCAGTGTGAGGGCTTCGGGAGGTAGCTGCTTCTTCGCCGCCCCGTAGCCGCAACCCTGAAGCAGGGCGCGGAGTTCGCCGCCGCGGTCCTTCACAAATATCTGTGGTGCGGCGCCGAGATGCCGGACGCCGCCGGCACGTTCCCCGAGACGATCTTGCAGGCCGGCCAATTCATACGGCGCGCAACTGATAAGGACGTTGCCCCGCGCGTCATAGCAGCCGTCCGCAAGCCACCGGCCAACCGTCCACCATAGCGCTTCGTCGCCGATCGCATCTTCCACATCAGGAAGTTTCAGGTTGATGTAGCTGCCAAGCGTCTCGTCTGCGCACACCCAATCAGGATCAGTTTTCGACGCCTCGCGGCGGGAATGGTTTCGCGACCACGGAAGATCGCGAACACGACGTGTCCAGAGCTTATGCTCCGGCGTCAGCATGAGGCCCGGCACGCCCTGCGCCTTTAGGGTGACAACAGGACGAACGCCGGTGTTCTGTACTACTTCGACCGGCCGCCATCGTCCCTTATGTGTCAGAACAAGGTCGCCGACCTGCACTTCCTGGATCGGCTTGTAGCCGCCCCTCGTCAGGACCAGACTGCCGCGCGCCAAGCAGATGTGCTTCTCGACGTTCCGACTGGACTGGCTGCCGTTCAGCGTGTGCATCCGCACCACGCCCGACCATATCCATGGGGAGTGAGAAACCGGCGCCAGCGCCATGTATTCGGTCGGCAGGCGGTCCTTCGCTTGCAGAACCTCGCCGATGGCAACGGTTTCCTCGTGATCGTAAACAGTCGCCTCGCTGTGGGCGCGGAACGCCTTCGGCACGGCGCGCGGCGGTATCTGCGCCCATTCCTCACGGGTCAGAAGCCGGTTTCCGCTGGAACGCCAGTGCGCATGGGCGTCAAGCTGCCAGCGCGCCAGACTGTATTCGTCTCGGCTCTTGCTCACCCGCTCGTCGGCATAGCCTTTCGTGCGATCCGTCTGCGGTTTGTGGAAAAGCAGGACATATTCGGGCGAGCCGACGCCCATCTTGCTGCCGTCCTTCAGCATCTCGGTGTAGCCGAGCCGGTAATTGCCGTTGTTTTCGGTGACCACGTCGGTGTCGACCGTGATCATGCCGCAGTAGTCGAAGCCGTGCTTCATGCCGTGGAAGATGGCTTCGGCGTGGAATGGCGATACGGTCGGCAGGCCAGAACCGGTCACGTTCCCGAACAGGATGCGGTCCTTGACGTGGCAGGCGAAGATGCGGCCGGGCTTCAGGATCCTGAACAGTTCCGGCGTGAGGAAGTCCATTTGCTCCCAGAAGTGCCCGTTGTCGTCGGTATGGCCGAAATCGTTATAGCTGGCCGTGTATTCGTAGTGGTTGCTGAAGGGGATCGAGGTGATGATCAGCCCCACACTGTCCGCCTCGGTACGGCTCGCCTCGTCGACGCAATCATTGTAGGCGATGTGGAAGAACTCGCCCTGCTCGACCTTTCTCTCGACGCCGATGGAGCGTTTCAGGACTGATTCCAGCGGCAGCCGCCCGAGGCCATACTTGCGGATAATCTCGGTCATCCGCTCCATCATGCGGTCATGCTCGGCCCACTTCTCTTCGAGGATACGCCGGGTGCCGCGCTCGGCCTCCGAATAGATGATGTCGATCGTGCATTCGTGATGCTGGCCGAAGCGGACGATCCTGTGAACGGCTTGGATAAAATCATGGAATTTTGCATCAATCCCAAGGAACACCATCTTGTGGCATTGCTGCAGGTTGACGCCGGCTCCGAACATGACCGGCTTACCGACGAAGGCGTCAGCCGCTCTCCTTTTCCATGTGTCGATCAGTTCTTCCTGCCGGTCGAGCGCCTGTGCGCCGCGCATGGAGGAAAAGGAAATGCCAATGCGCTGCAGTTCGGCTTCGGCCGCGTCCTGTTCGTCATTCAGGTGGCACCAGAGGACGAATTGACGAGATACGCCGCTGCCCGCTCCAGAAGCTCCGGATCGTCTCGGAAGTGGCCCAGCCCGAAGTTGCAGCGATGGCAGAGAATACCTCTCACCCTGCCCGTCTCGTGGCAGTGATCCACGTGCAAAGACCTCTCCCGCCGGCCGCGCTCCTTCAGCCCGGTCACCTTCGCATGGCAGATCGCGCAGCCTCCGCCCTGTCTTTCGAGCAGTGCTTCGAACGCTTCCGGTGTCAGGGCAAATTCCCGCTTCAGATGCGCCGCTCGCTTTTGTGCTGGTTTCCGGCTCCGGCGCGCCTGCTCCCGCAGCTTCTCCCTGTGCTCCGGATCGTTGGCATAACGTTCGCGCCTCAGACGATTTCGCTCGGCGCGTTCTTCTGGGGAGAGTTTCGGACGCTTGTACGTCTTCTGATACTCGGCCATGTAGGCCTTCTTCTTCTCCCGATCGATCTTGTGCTTGTTCTGGTGATACCAGCTCAGCGACCGCTGCTTTTCTGATTCCCGGTTCTTCGCGTAATACTCCTGATTGTAGCTTTGCGCTGCCACTGACGAACTCCTGCACAATGGAAGACATACATTCGAGACGAGCATCCATGCTCACCCGCTTCTCTCGCGCGGCGTGCACGACGCTGGCGCCGGGATCGTTGATCAGCAGACCCTGCCCGTCCCGGTCCACGCCGGCCGCGCCATGATCGGTCGGCACCTCGTGCCAGTTCACGGTCATCTTCGGCAGGACATAGCCATCGTCGGGAAAGCCGAGGTCGGCCGGAGATTGCAGGAAGACCGCCCAGGAATTCACCCAGAGCCAGAATTCGTCCTCTTTATGTTGGTAGAGCGTGAGCTCGTTCGCCTTCTCGCTGTTGCGCTGGAAGAAGCGTGTCAACGCCTGCCCGGTATCCATGACCTGAAGGAAGCCGGCATAGTGGATCAGTTCCTTGGTCCGGTTCGGCGATGGCGTCGCGGTGGCGACGAACTTGAAGCGGACGCCCTCGAACAGCGGCAGGAACGTCTGATAGGTCTTCGTGCCGTAGCCGCGGAGGATGGCCGCTTCATCAAGCGACGCCGCGACGAACTGCCGGGGGTCGATTTTGCCGTCGCGCACGCTCTCGTAATTGGCGATGTGGATGACGTCATCGTCCGTGATCTCGTCATCGCGGCGGACGAACCGAAGCTCGATGGCGAACCCGCCACGGAACCGCTCTTTCGCCTCGTCGAAGAACTCGTGCCGGACGCCGAGCGGCAGTACGATCAGCCTACGGCCGCCGACATGCTTGCCGATCAAGCGCATAAGCTCGAGCTGGATTGAGGTCTTGTGCAGGCCGAAGGCAGCGAAGATGCCTCGGCGACCGCCCTGCAGTGCCCATTTCACGATCGCTCGACAATGCGGGGCGAGGTCGGGGTTGATGTCAGATTCATTGACATCGAAGCCGGTCGCCGGCGCGACCTTCATCTTGGCACGGAGGAAATCGAGATAAGCAGTCATTCCGCCGCCTCCCGCGCCAGCGCGATATGCCCGCAGTTCGCCGCGACCAGCGCTTCGGCCAGCGGCGGGCACACGCTGTTGCCGCAGCACGATCCCTGCACCGTGGCCGACAAAGGCGAGCCGTCCGGCCTGCGGTCGATGATGTAGCTGTCAGGAAACCCCTGCGCGCGGAACCGCTCGCGCGGCGTCAGCATGCGCATGCCGATGTCCGCGATCGCATAGGTCTGGCCGTCGATCTCGACGGCGATAAGTCCGAACCGGTCCTTGGTCGTGTCGGTGCGCAGTGGCCCATCGGCTTCTTGCCCGATCCCGTTGCCATAGTAGGTGGCGAGGAATGGTGCGATCAGGGCAGACTTGTTGACCGTGGCGGTATCCGTATGCGTCGGCTCGTCCATGGCGTGGCCGACCGAGGTCCCGAACTGGCGCATCATGTGCGCCGCCACGACCGCCTGCTGCGCACCGGCCTTCGTAAGCGTGGCGAGAGGTTCGCCTGCCGGCCGACCCGGATTGACGCCGCCAATGCGCCGGCTGTCATTGTTGTGCTGCGCCATGAAGGCGGCGACGACACCGAACTTCGGCGCGCCGGCCATGACTGTGTCGACAGGCTCGTCCGCCGCGCTGCCGACGCCGTTCTGGGTGAAGCGCGACAGGTGGACGGCGGCGACGGCGTGCTTTGCGCCACCCGCCATCTGCGTTCCGAGTGGCTTTGCCATGTCGAGCGCGCGCGGTGACTGCCCTTCCCGCTCGCCGTAGCCGGTCTGCAGCAGAGTCATCGCTGCGACGGCATGATTGCCGGAAATCGTACCCGTGCCGGTGGGTTCATCGATAGGCTTGATGCCCGAACCCCATCGCTTGACACCGCCCGGAGAAACCTCGCCATGCGCCGTCTCGACCAGATGCGCCGCCACGACGCACCCGTCCGCCTTGGCTGTCATGGTGCCGGCCGGCTCGTCGCCGCCGCGCGGCGCGCTCTGCCCCGCACGCCCGCCGCATCCGACGAAAGACGGCACGATGATCGCGTTCTGATCCTTCGGGCTGGCAGCAAGTGTGTGAAGGGGATCGCGGGCGGAACGGTTTGCACCGCCCTGCTGGGCGTAGGTCACGACAAACGGCTCTTTCGCCTCCAGCACATAGCGCACCACGCCCCGAGCGATCCGCCGCATGGTCGCATCGGCAAGAGGCCGAATGGCGCGCACACCGAACTTCTCCATGATCTCGGCCGAGGTGTCGAAGATCGACGGACACGGCAGCGACCAGTCGATGATCTCGGCAGCGGTGCGATACGGCTTCAGCTTGCCGGCGGCGATCAGCTTCGCATCCGCCGGCTTCTTCGGATCGCCATGCGTCCGCTTCGGCCATACGATAGGCAGGCCGTCGCGCCGCGCGATCATGAAGAACCGTTTGCGAATGGTCGGCGCGCCATAGTCGCAGGCGCGCAGCTCTCGCCACTGCACCTTATAGCCGGCCTTTTTCAACCGACGCGTCCATTCCTCGAAGGTGTGGCCGCGAAGCTCCACGATGGGCTTGCCGTCCTCGTAGAGCGGTCCCCACGTCACGAATTCCTCGACGTTTTCGAGGATGATGACATCCGGCTTTGCCTCCTCAGCCCATCGCACCACCACCCACGCGAGATCGCGGATATTGCGGTCCATCGGCTTGCCGCCCTTCGCCTTGGAGAAGTGCTTGCAGTCGGGCGAGGCCCAGAACAGGCCGACAGGACGCCCTCGCGTCACCTCCAGCGGCGCGACATCCCAGATGTTCGAGTCGAGATGCACGGTGTCGGGGTGGTTGATCTCATGCATGGCCAGCGCGTCGGCCGAATGGTTGATGGCATAGTCGGGCGAGCGGCCCAGCGCCATTTCGATGCCGGTGGATGCGCCGCCACCGCCAGCGAAGGAATCGATGATCATCGGCAGATCAGTCCGCATATCTGTCACCTGTCCGTTGGAGGTCCCGCCAGTCCCGCGCGCCTTCGACGTCGCGCATCGCGTCGCGGTCGATGCCGCCTGCCAATTCGTCCCGCGCGCGCCGCAATAGGTCGACGGACCAATCTGCGATCTGGTCGGCGAGTTCGGTCCATCCCTGCCCAAGATCAGAAAGCCTGCCTGTCATTGCGGCGGCTCCATCGTCGCGGCATTGAGCCGGTAGATTTCATTGAGCGCGGCAAGCTGGGTGCCGAGGCCGGGGATCGTTCTCGCGTCGGGATGGCCGGTCAGCACAAGACCGCCATTCAGAATGGCTTGCTCGACCGTGAAGGATTGCTCGACGGTCTCTTTGCCGCTGGCGTCATCGACGGCGACAACCTCCCAGAGGTCTTCGCGCCCCTTGCGCACGACGCGGGTGACCTGCCGATCCACCATGCCATACTGATAAATGACCGGAGATGTCGGTGCCGGTGAATGGTCAGGATCACCGGCGCGGACCAGACGAACGCCCTCGCCCTCCAGAAGCCGGATCAGGTGATCGGCGCGGCGCCGCACATGCTCGCATTCGTCATCAGCAAAGCGCGTCCAGTCCTGCCAGAGCGGGCGGATAAGCCCCATCCTCTCGCGCCGCATCATTTCCGCCAGTATGTCGCGGATAGGTCTTGGCTCTCCGGTCATTGGGGATCGTCCTCCCCGCAACCGCGCCCGACAGTTTCGCCATTGGGTCCGCTCGTGAATATCCGCCAATGCCGCCAGTCCTGAGGGCAATGAAAGCCCCATTCGCGGATGCGCGGCCCAGTGATGAACAGCGTCCAGCACGGCCCGTCGACAAGCTCGATCCTGTGCGCCGACGCCGCGCCGCGGAATTTCAGTTCGCCCGCCCGCCGCTCGGTACGGACATTGATGCCGCCGGCGCTGATCGTGTGTTCGACGTAGCGCCCGCGCAGTAGAATGGAGAGATTCCACCATGGATGATCGTGCAGCGCGCGATCATCGTCCGAGCGCATGAAATGGTGCAGGTAGATGTTGAAGAAGCGATTGCGCGGGATCAGCCACCAACGGCGCATGTATGGATCGGAATCACCGCCGATGATGACGCTGGGGCGTCGTCTGTCCGAAATGGCGATCAGTCGCGGCGCGGCGGTCAAAATCAAGCTCTTGATCATATCGCCCACCTCCGGCGACCGGCCTTGCGCTCAGGTCGAAAGCCCTCGGGCACGAACTGATAGCCCCGCCCCCAGACGCACTGGATGACGTCGAGACCGCCCGTCGCTTCCATGATCTTTTGCCGGAGCTTGCAGACCAGAACATCGATGACCTTGATTTCCGGCTCGTCCTCGCCCCCATAGAGCGCGTCCATGATCTGCTGTTTGGTGCGGACCTCACCCGGCCGGCGCGCCAGTTCGACAAGAATTGCCGAGGCCTTCGGGTAGACACGCAGGCTACGGCCGTCCTTTGTCTCGATCTGGCAGCGAGTGGAGACGAAGACAGCACCGGGCAGAGCGATGCGGATATGGTCGACATAGTCCCCACGCCGCTGCAGCGCCTTCAGGCGGGCGACGACCTCGCGCTCGTCGATGGTGGCCGGCTGCACGTCATCGGCGCCAGCGAACAGGACGTCGCCGCGAAGCTTGGATGCCTTCTCGATGTCGGCCACTTCCGGAAACGTGACCAACAGACGGTTCTTCACATTGCCGAGGCGAATGCCGCGCACGATCTGGGCGACCATGTCAGGCAAATGGCAGTGCAGGATCCCGAGTGCGTCGGGGTCACGGTAGAGCAGGCTGCTGAAATCCTGCACGGCATCGGCATACTGGAAACCGATGCCTATCCATGCGGTATGCAGGATATCCCGACGTAGCTTTTCGCCCGTACCGTGGAAGATCACCATCATGGTCGACCTCCCGTCGCCACGATGAAAATCACGAATACGCAGGCTGCGATGAGAATGCCGACAGCCAGGGCGCCGGCGAGAGAATGCAAGCCACGAGGCCGCGAAATGGATGGGCGAGGTTTCATGCGGCCAACTCCAGTTCCGATTGTTGGACGATGACAGCGCAGGAAGGACCGTCCGAAACCCACTGGATGGTCAACCTCTGGACGTAGCTGTCATCCTCGATGACACCCATCTCGACGAGGATGTCCTCGACGGCCTTGATGAGATTCGAGATGTCGCGCTTGCGCCTGTTCGGCTTGACGATCCCGATGGAGAGATTGACCATGCCGCGCATCTGGCGGCGACCCTGCTCAAGGATCATTTCCGCGGCCAGCTTGCGCCACGCCTTATACTGCGACGAGGGAAACCGCCCCTTTCCGTTCGGCGAGTTGACGAACAGGTTGTTCACGCTTGGCGGGAATGGAAGCTCGTAGCGGATCATGGCCGAGCCTCCGCGTTCCCGAGAACCTTGCGGCTGTTGGCGACCTGTTCGGTTTGCGTCGCCCATCGGCAGTTTCCAGGCTCGTAATTGCCGTCATTGTCGATGCGGTCGAGCGTGTGACAGGGCGTCGGTTTCGGCCCCATATCGGCGAGGAAGCATTCGAAGCCGGTGAGGCCGGCGTCGCCGTCACGCCAACGGTCGCAAACCTTGATCCCTCGGCCACCGTAGTATTTGAAATTGTCTCGCTGCGCGTTCTGGCAGCGGGCAATCATATTCGACCATGTCTTGTAGAGAGGATGGCGACCGCCGCCGGCACACATGCCATGCGTGCGGCTCAACTCAGCCGTTACTTCCCTGTGCAGACAGCCGCAGGACTTGGTCAGTCCACAACGAAGATTGTATGTGGTCGCCTCCTTGTCGCCGCCACACTCGCACCGACAAGCCCAGGTCGCTTCACCATTCGAGGTTTTCCCCGCACGGCGAAGGACCGTCAGTCGGCCGAATTTCTGACCGATAAGATCGGCACGACGAGGACGAGGATTGGTTCGACCGGGGTTCGGCCGCGCGAGTAGTTGCTCTCGACGGATGCACCCGCATGACTTCGTCTTGCCGTTTCGAAGGTTGGCGCCAAAAACGACCTTCTCGGTTCCGCAATCGCATATGCAGCGCCAGAGCAGTTTCCCGCTCCTAGACCGTCCTTCGCGAGCCAGCACGACGAGACGGCCGAAGCGTTTTCCTGTCATTCGTTCCATGATCGGCTCCTCGTTGAGGTGCCGTCTCTCCGAGCTGTCGCGTCCATTCCTCAGACGTTGCAGTCGCCGCATCGGCCAACGACAGCCCTACTCACCTCTCCCGCCATGCAGTCGGCTCGCCTCATCGTGGCTTTGCCAGTCGCACCGTTGTCCTCGGAGGTTTTCGCTTGGAATTCAGTGCTTCGCGGCTGCGGCCGCATCTTCCTTGCCCCACGCATCCGCTGCGGCCTTCGCCGCCGGGTCGGGACCCTTTTTCTTTTTCGGCTTGTCGGCAGCTTCGACGGCCGCCGCGCCCAGTGGAAGGGTCGAGAAGTCATCACCCAACGCCTTCCGGATATCGACGGCGTAGGTCCGATCCTCGTCATCCTCTATGTCGGCCAGCATGTCGCGCGCCTTGGCCTCAAGCTCCCGAGCCTTGGCGATCGCCTTCACGACGCTTTTCTTGAGACCCTGCGATTTCGCGTCTTCCAGAAGCTCCTTCTGGCGCTCGCGGATCGCCCGGCACGCCGCCATGAACTTCCCACGCTCACTGGCGACTTCGGCTTCCAGTTCCTCGAATTTATCGACGAAGGATGCTGCCTCGTCGGCCGATGCGCGGTTCTTGCCCTCAAGGATGCGAGCCATTTCAGGACAGCCTTTCTGCCGCCCGCAGGGCAGCCTTCTGACGGATGGATGTGGGGACGTAAGCAAGGCGATTGTGATCGGCGCAGTAGTTGCGGCCGTCGCGCGGGGCGCCGCAGACCAGCAAGCCGGGACCGTTCACGCCATCGACTGGCCAGCGGCAACCGGTGTTTTGAGCGAAGGGGATTGGAGCGATTTCGGCAAGCGGTGCAAAGGCAACCGCCCGGTCCACGATAGCCGGAACACCGGGATCGGCTTTACGGCTTTCAGCTTTGTTGGCGATGTTGCCGGCGTCGATATTCTGGTCAGCATCTGCCCTTCGCGCTTTCGCCCGCACCTTTCCGACGACACCGCCCCACGAACCTGTCGTCTCGCGGCTTTTCGTTGGCTTCGGCTCCGGCTTGGCAACCTTCTGCCTGCTGTTGAACTTCAGGCCCATCCGATGGGCTCTGCCAATTATCGAGTTGCGAAAGCACCCAGAGAACTTCTTCGCGATCTCGGTGGCGCTGAAACCTTCCTCGACGTACCGCCGCAGGAGTTCATCCCGAGCGCCCGGCTCCATCGTCTTCCAGTCTGGGAGGGCGCTCATTGGGCGCCTCCAGCAACTCCGGATAGATCCATTCCGCCAGCGATGCGCCCCAGAGCGCGGATTTGGTCGCTATCCAGCGGCGTACCTTCCGCGGCAAGATGAGCTGCCAGCATGTTCGCCGTGGCGGCGAGCTTGAGTTTGGCACGACGTGCCTCCTGTTCGGCGCGCAGCTCTTCGAGAGCGCGAACTTCCTCGTAATCGACCCGCCGAGCTTCAGCGAACAGCCATGACTTGACGCGGTTCCATGTCAGCTTTTCGAGCTTCCACTCGAACTGCTCCCGGGTCAACGCGCGGTGAATGGCTGAAACCTGGGCTTTCCAACCCTGATCAGGCGCGAGCAGTTTGCCGAGTTCACGGCTGTGTTTCTGGGCGAGCGCTACGCTAGACATGATGCGCCACCCCCGCGCCGAAGCCTCCGAACAAAATTCGGAGTTCTCCGAACGCGATTCCGAGATTTCCGAACCGGACATCGCCATTCTCCATTCCAGCGACAGACGTGGAGAAAGACGATGTGCAGTCAGACGAAAAAGAGAGGTGGGCCATGCCAGACAGGACAGACAGGCCCACCATGCCGGCCTTGGGCAGCCGGCAGGCGCGCTGGAAAGGAAGGAGGCGCGCCGAGCTGGTCATTGTGAACCCTCTGACGCAGAGACGGCGGAGTCCGCAACGGGTTCCGCCATGATGCGTTCAAGCAACCTTTTCACCGGCCCGCGCGGCTCGGAACCGCGCTCGATCCTCGATACGGTAGCCTGATCCACACCAAGCATCTCGGCCAACTGCTGTTGGCTCCAGTTGCGGCTTTCGCGTAATTTCTTGATCGCTTCGGGTGACATGATTGCAGATTTATGCGCATCGCATAGTTTTATGTCAATGCCCTGCGCATAACATTTTTCTGCACACTGCATAGCATGAGCTTGAGAGATGATATCGCACGGCGGCTTACGCAAGCGCGGGAGGCGGCGACGCTAGAACGCAAGGATGCTGCGGAAGCGATGGGCATCCCGTATCAAACCTATGCCGCGCACGAAAATGGCAATCGCACGTTCGACGTAGAAACAGCAGTCACTTACGCCCGGAAGTTCAAGGTTTCCCTTGATTGGCTCCTGACCGGCCACGGTCGCGGCCCTGGCGGCGAAATGTCCGAGCCGAAGATTACGGATGAGCCGCAAATTCTTGCGATGCTCGCACGCATCGAAGGGCTCACCGATACTGACATCAACGTCGCGTTCGGCGTAATTCGGCTAGCCCTTGCTAAACAGGCCGGATCAGGACAATCGGAACAGAATGATCCACCTGCGCCTGCCACTCGCCGCCGTGAAGAAGTGCCATCGCAGTAGCGATTTCAGCGGATTTCCGCTTGATAACGGTCTTGGGGTCCATCGGGGCCGCTGCCCCGGCCGCACTCCGGATGCGTGCGACGATCTCCTCGTTCCGAGTTTTGAACTTCGGTCGGATTTGATACTTGATCGCCATGCCCCACTACCTCCTTTCGAAGGAGATAGGAAAAGCTTCCTCTGGTCAAAGAGTCAAGAACGAAAAAAGAACAAACAGGAATCGATTCGGCCTTGACATGGGTCGAGCGCGCGGTTTACCCGCGCGCTCTCACGTGTACACCCTCGCGCGGATTAGATAACCTTCAAACATAGAACTCTACGTTAGACGTTCTTGGTGAATCGGTTTGATGTAGAACTCAACCTTCAACGTGTATGTCGCGCGGCATGTTTGCCGTAGCTTGGCGCTACGACTCATGCCGTCTTCAACGTCTCACGCAAATTTCAACGCTTCAGATTTGGCGCCTCTGCGCGCGCGAACCAGCATAGCCACAACAGCCAGGTAAAATTTCTATGCGATTTGCATAATTTTGCTTGACGTAGATTTATGCGTTGCGCATATTTCGGGCAAAGGAGACATCCGATGCCCGACAACCTCACCCTTGACGGCCTCATCTCGGCCCTGACGCACAAGCCAACCCTTCGCCCTCGTACTGAACCCCTGCTGCTCCGCGATGTCCTCGCGATGAAGCGCCAGCGCGGCGACAACGACATCGCCGGCTTCAAGGAGGTCTGCCGCGAGTTCGCCTACGGCCTGAATGGCACGATCTCGGGCGGCATCTGGGCGATGAACCAGTGGATCAAGGCGGCGGACGCCGGCCGGCAGCCATGGGTTGGCAAGATCACACAGGATCGCCGCCGCGCTTTCGTAGCGGATTGCGAGGCTGTTCTCGCCGGTACGTTCGGCGTCGAGTTCAAGGTGGAGGCAGCCTGATGTCCCGCTTCCTCGCCTTCCGTGATCGCTGGGCCGGCACTGTGCAGGATGTCTGCGCCGGGTGCGTGATCGCCCTCATCATCGCCGTTGCCGTCGTGGTGCTGCCATGAGCGTGCATGTCATCCTCCCCGCTGACCGCGCCGCCTGGCTCGACGCTCGCAAGCAGGACGTGACGGCATCCGTGGCCGGCGTCCTGCTGGGCATCCACCCGTATCAGACGCCTTACGGCCTCTGGGCCGAGAAGTCCGGCCGGGTCGCTTCCGACGATGCCGACAACCCCGTCCTGCGCCGTGGCCGCCTGCTCGAGCCTGTCGTGATCGAGATGCTGCGCGAGGATCGGCCGGAATGGACGGTCGAGTACCGTCGCGACAACGCCTACTACCGGCATGCCGAGGATCGGATTGGCGCGACGCCTGACGCCTTCGCAACACGGCCGGATATCTATGGCCGCGGCATCGTGCAGGTGAAGACAATAGCCGACGACAAGTTCCGGCGCGAGTGGATCGACGCGGATACTGGCGAGATTGTTCTTCCTCTCTGGATCGCCGTGCAGGCGATTGTAGAGGCCACGCTCACGGAATCGGCCTGGGCCTGTGTCGCCGTCATGGTGATCGGTCGCGGTATCGACCTGCAGATCGTCGACGTCCCGCTCAACACCCGCGTCATGGCTCGCCTGCGCCGTGAGGTACGCGAGTTCTGGCACATGGTCGATGAGGGCGTCGAGCCCAGCATTGATTGGAATCGCGACGGGGCGGCTGTGGCGGAGGTTTACCGCGACAGCATGCCGGACCGGAAAGACCTGACGACCGTAGACGGGCTCGACCTGATCGTCGGCCGGTTCGCAGCGGCGCGCGAAACTTACCGGGTCACGTCCCGGCAGGTCGAAGAGCTGCGCCCCCGGATCCTGCACGCCCTCGGCCAGGCCGAGGCGGGCTTCACCACGAACTGGAACATCACGGCGCGCACGTCCGTGCGGACTGGCCCGAACGGCCAGCCTGTGAAGTCGCGCTCGCTCCGTATCACCCCGAAGGAGAACCCCGATGCGCGTTTCTGATGCCCCCTCTCTGCTTGGCCCCGACGATCCCGGTATCGGCCACAACAAGGCACCGGTGTCCGAAATCTTCATGGAGGTCCACAAGGACCTCATCGCTGAGGTCGAAGCTCTGGCAGCCCGGGCGAACGCCGCAAAGGACAGCTTGGACGACGGCAAGGTCGCCAACGACAACGAGCGCGACACGTGGGTTTCGATTGGGCTGGCCTCGAAAAAGATCGCTAAGCACGTCTGCGACCGCCGCGACGGTGTTACCGGCCCGATCCGCGAGGAACTTAACGACTGGAACCGGCTGTTCGGCGTTAACGCCAACCCGCATCCGGAAAGCCTTCACGCTCGCTGCCTGCGCATCAAGAACGCGGCCGAGAGCTTGGCCAGCGCATATGCCGAGGAGCAGCGTCGCAAGGCCGCGGCACTTGCCGCCGCCGCTGCCGAGGCTGCCCGTCAGGAAGCCCAGCGCAAGCTTGAGGAAGCCGCCGCCAGCGAGAGCGACATCATCGCCGACGTCGCCCTGCAGGAAGCCGAGAAGGCGGAGCACAAGGCCAAGCACCTTGAGGCGCAGGCTCTCGGCGCCGGCAATGGCCCGGTACGCACGGAAGCCGGCACTATCAGCGAGCGCAAGTCCTGGGACTTCCGCATCGTCGATGTCAGCAAGGTCGATTTGAACGGCCCGCTGCGTGCTCACATCGGCATCGACGTGATCGAGAAGGCCATCCGCGCCCACATTCGCGCCAACCGGGACACGGTCCTCCTGACCGGCGTCGAAATCTTCCAATCCACCAAGGCCCAGCTCCGCTGATCGCCAGCGGCAACAGGAGACATTTGCGATGAACGCACTCACGAAATCAGAAGGTACGCGCGAAATCGACGTCGTGCGTGGCCAGTTTGATAAGATGGGCGACGAGTTCAAGGCCGTCCTTCCAGCCCATATCCCGGTCGAGCGGTTCGCCCGCGTGGTCATGACCGCGATCCAGAATAATCACCAGCTTTTGCAGGCGCCTCGGAAGGAACTGTTCAACGCCTGCATGAAGGCTGCGCAGGATGGACTTCTGCCTGACGGTCGTGAGGGAGCGCTCGTCCTTCGCAAGTCGAAGAATGGTTTCTCGATTACTTGGCAGCCGATGATTGCCGGCGTCCGGAAGAAGGCGCGCAATTCCGGAGAGATTTCGACGTGGGACGCCCATGTCGTTTTCGAAAACGACTTCTTCCAGTTCCAATTGGGCGACGCGCCTCAGATCAACCATACCTATGACCTGAAAGCCCCGCGTGGCGAGCCGGTCGGCGCCTATTCCGTCTGCGTCCTCAAGGATGGCACCAAGTCCTACGAGGTGATGTCCGCCGACGAGATCAACACGATCCGCGATCGTTCGGATGGCTGGAAGGCTTTCAAGGCCGGCTACATCAAGTCGACACCGTGGTCGACGGATTGGGGCGAGATGGCGCGGAAGACCGTTGCCAAACGGCATTCCAAGGTCTTGCCGATGTCGACCGACCTCGACGACCTGATCCGCCGCGACGACGAGCTCTATGACATGAAGGGCGCGAAGGAAGAGGCGCAGGAGCGCCGCCCGCGCTCGCTCGCTGACCGTCTGGATCAGATCGCTGACGACGATCCGGTCGATGCCGACCCAGATATCGGCGAAATCATCGACCACGAACAGAACGCGGAGCCGAATTCCCCCTCCGGCTCCGAAGGCGGCAAGGCCTCCCCCCAAGGTAAGGCCGCCAGCAAGCCGTCATCCGATCCTGCCCCCCAGTCGGATGACGGCGATCCTATCGCAAACGCTCGCCGGCGCGGTGCCGAGGCCCGCGACAAGGGCATGAGCCGCAAGGCCGTGCCGGCCGAGTTCCGTAAGGACGAGCGCCTTATGGCGGCGTTCCTCGATGGTTTCGACACTGGCGTTGCGGAAGACCGCGAGCCAGGCGCCGATGAGGAGGAATAGGCCATGGCGTGGTTCTCTCCCCTCGTCGGCCAGCGCGTCGACTTGTCGCCCGAGGAAATCCAGCCGGACGATTTCGCGGCGTCCCTCCTCGATCGTGGCCGCGCATCGGTCGAGAGCATGCTCGAGCGCTTCCGTGCCGACGAGCGCGCCTTGGTGGCCGACATCGAGGACAAGACCGAGCAGCTTCGCCAGACGCGGGTCGCCATTCAGGCCTTTGAGGCAGCCGACAAGATCCTTGTCGCTGGTGATCCCGATTTCGCCGAAGTCGAGCCGGTTCCCGAGATCGAAAAGCCGGTCATCGTGATGAAACACAAGGCGATCCGGTCATGACGACCTTTCGCGTCCATTTTTCCGATGGGGACGTGATCGACGTCCCCGCTACTTCCCCAAAAGCCGCGCGCGAGATTGCCCTCGAGAAAAAGGGTGACGGCTTCATTTCCAAAATCAAGGTCCTGAAAGGAGCCTGAAATGCCGAAATATTGCATCTTCGATACCGAGACGACTGGTCTCTTTCTGTTCAAGGATCCTGATACTGGCGCGCCGATCCCGGCCGACGATCCCCGGCAGCCGCGCTTGGCGCATTTCAGCGCGATCCTGGTCGAGGAAGACCTCAACGGCAATCTGCAGGAAGTCGAAGAGATCGACCTCTACGTGAAGCCCGACGGCTGGGAGATGCCGGCCGAAGCCGGCGCGGTGAACGGCCTGACGACGCGCGGCTTGCTCGAAGTCGGGACGCCCATTGGGACGGTGCTCGACGTCTATGCCGACATCATCGAGCGCGGCTACATCGTCGTCGCCCATAACGCCCAGTTTGATACGAAGTGCATGCGTGCAGAACTCCGCCGTGCCGGTCGGCCGGACCTGTTCGACCAGACGCCGAACATTTGCACAATGCGCGCCGCGATGGCTCTGGGCGTGAAGAAGGCGGGCGGCGGCCGTGGCTATCCCAAGCTCCCCGATTGCGCTGCGCATCTCGGTCTGGTCATCGACGACGCGCATTCGGCCAAGGGCGACACGCGCGCCACACTGGCCTTGTTTCGCCACCTGCATGCCGTCGGCGCGCTGCCGGAAGCCCGCGTTCACCTCGCCAAGGTTCCGCCGACGGCTCCTGCGTCAGTCGATCCGATTCCCGAAGCTGCTTTGCCGGAGAGCTTCTGATGAAACCGAAGATGGCTCAAAGGATTTCTTTCTACCTCTGCGACCATTGCGCCGCGGTCCACATCGCCTTTTGGCGCAACGGCAAGATATTTGCTGAGGCGATACCAGATGACATTACCGCAGTGGCGCAGGATCTCGACAACACCATCGTCGAGAGTATCGACCGACGGCTAGGCCCGTCGCCAGCTGCACATTGAGGGAGGCGACTATGGCTGCCCCCTTCACCCTCATTCGCCTGATCGACTTCGAAACGACCGGCGCTCCTACCGAGGAAGAGCGCCACGCGGTTTGCGAAGTAGGCTTCTGCGATGTCGTGCAATCTGGCGGTAGCTGGACGGTTGGCGACGTCACTTCGATGCTCGTGAACCCTCGCAGGCCGGTCGATATCGAGGCTCGCGCCGTCCACCATATCACCGATGTGGAACTTGAAGCCGCGCCAGACGTGACTGTCGGTTTCCGCGCTCTCATGGAGGGCATGGACCCGTCCTGCATGGCGTTTGCCGCGCACAATGCAGATTTCGAGCGCCAGTTTTTCGGTGGCGGCGACATCGCATGGATTTGCACGCTAAAGGCGGCTTACCGGATTTTCCCGGATGCTCCCCGCCACAGCAATCAGGTCCTCCGCTACTTCCTCGGCATCGACCTTGATGAAGCCTTGGCGATGCCGCCGCACCGCGCAGGGCCCGATGCCTACGTCACGGCTCACCTGCTGGTCCGCATCCTCGAAACTGGCATCGACCCTGCCGAACTGGTCCGCTGGTCGAACGGCCCGGCGCTGCTTCCGAAGGTGAACTTCGGCAAGCACAAGGGCTGCCGATGGGAAGATGTTCCGACCGACTACCTCGAATGGATTGCCTTCAAGTCGGACATGGATCGCGACGTCAAGGCCAACGCCAAGCACTGGCTGAAACAGAGAGGTGTCCGAGCATGAAAGTCTTCGTCGTCATGGGGAATGATTTTCCGGCTGCCGTCTTTACTACCGAACAGGCTGCGCAACTCTTCTGCCAGGAGGAAGGCGCCAAGAACGGGAAACGCAAGAGGGACGGTTACGGCGCAATCTATTGGCGCGTCTATTCGTTCGACCTTCAGGGCGAACTGGGCGAGGACGTGAAGTTCTCCGCGGTCGCTGCTTTGCGGGAGGCGCGGTGATGTGCAGGCGCTGCGAAACCCGATACCGCCGCATGCAGAAGATCGTGAGCCTTCTGCAAAAGGGTCTGGTCACCGCCGACGAGATCGCCGGAAAGGTCGGCGTTTCGTCGCGCACCGTCTACCGCTACGTGGAAGACCTGCGCCGCGAGGGCCTGCCTATCGATGGCGAGGCCGGCGTGGGCTACCTGATGCGACCAAAGCGGGAGGCTCGCCATGCCGACTGAAACCCGCACATGGTCGCCCCAGCAGGCGGCAGCGCTTGATGCCGTCAACCGCTGGTACAACAGCGGGCTCGACCGCAAGCAGGTATTCCGCGTGTTCGGTTATGCCGGAACCGGCAAAACCACCCTTGCCCGCCATTTCGCGGAAGGCCTGAAGGGCTACGTGCTCTACATGGCCTATACCGGCAAAGCCGCCATGGTCATGCGCAAGAACGGCTGCCGGGGCGCGATGACGATCCACGCCACGATATATAGCGTGGATTTCAACCCGGAGACCGGCGTCAAGAAATTCGTCCTGAAAGACGTGGACGAGCTCGCCGACGCCGCCCTGTTCGTGATCGACGAATGCTCCATGGTTGATGAGGAAATCGGCCGGGACATCCTGTCGTTCGGCGTTCCCGTTCTTGTGCTGGGCGATCCGGCCCAGCTTCCACCGGTCAAGGGTGGCGGTTTCTTCACCGAAGCCGAACCGGACTTCATGCTGACGGAAATCCACCGGCAGGCAGCCGAAAGTCCTATCGTCCGCATGGCGACGACGATCCGCGAAGGCGGCAGGCTCGACTATGGCGTCTACGGCGACAGCGAGATCATCCGGCGCGGCGAGGTGAATTCCGATCTGGTCATGAATGCGGATCAGGTCCTTGTCGGCCTGAATCGCACCCGCGCGGCCTACAACACCCGGATGCGCCAGCTTCACGGTCGTAAGGGTCCGCTGCCCGAGGCCGGCGATACCCTCGTTTGCCTCAAAAACGACCGGAACAAGGGCATTTTCAACGGCGGACTATGGACCGTCACCGAACTGCTCAAGCGCCGGCGCGGCCATCTCAACGATCATACCGTCCGCATGCACGTCACCTCGCTCGACTTTGAATCGACCGAGCCGGTCGAGGTGCGCGTGCGCAAAGAGTTCTTCGAAGGTCGCGGCAACGAGGTTCCATGGAAGGAGCTGAACGGGCTCCAGCAGTTCGACTACGGCTATGCGCTGACCGTCCACAAGGCCCAAGGCAGCCAGTGGGACAACGTCGTCCTTTTCGATGAATCCGGTTCCTTCCAATCCGACCGCGCCCGGTGGCTTTACACCGGCCTGACCCGCGCGGCCGAAAAGATCACGGTGGTGATGTGATGGCCTATGCTGCGACCACAAACGTCGCCGTCTCAAAGACCAAAGGCGAGATCGACGGGCTTCTCCGCAAGCACAAGGCGGCAGGGTTCGGCATCTTCGAGGAAGCCACCCGCGCCATGCTGGTCTTTGAGATGGCCGGCAGGCGCATTGTGTTCCACCTACCGTTGCCGAACCAGATGGATAAACGGTTCATCATGACCGAACGCGGCAAGACGCGGACGGTTGATTCCGCGATGGCCGCATGGGAGCAGGCTTGCCGCTCGCGCTGGAGGGCACTGTTCCTCTGCATCAAAGCAAAGCTGGAAAGCATCGAAAGCGGCATCGAGAGCTTCGAGGATGCATTCCTCGCTCATATCCAGATGCCCGACGGGCATTCTGTGTCCGAGCATGTGCGGCCGCGCATTGCGCAGGCGTATGAGAGCGGTTCCATGCTGCCGCTTTTGCCGGCTCCGAAGGGTGGTGCGTGATGGCTGACCTCCCCATCCTCTTCTCCGCCCCCATGGTCCGCGCCATCCTGCGCGAGATCAAGCAGCCCGGCACCGGCAAGACGCAGGCGCGGCGGTTTCTCGACATCGCCTGCGACGAGCCGCCAGCGATCGCCTACGGTGGCCGGATAATTGCCTATGATGACGGCGAGCGAGAGTATCGTTGGCCGAACACGAAAGCAGTCGGCGACCGCCTCTATGTCCGCGAGACGCTACAGGCCGCGAGCAACGACCAAGGCAAGCGCTGGCTCGCCTATGCGGCCGACGGCAAGGATGTCTGGCTGCTCACCGAATGGACCAAGCCGCGCAGCAGCGTTCCGTCGATCCACATGCCCCGCTGGGCCAGCCGCATCACCTTGATCGTCACCGATGTCCGCGTGCAGCGGTTGCAGGAGATCAGCGAGGCGGATGCACGTGCCGAAGGGCTGGAATGGGTTGCGCCCACTTGGGGCGTAAGCGGGGTGGCTGCGTCGTGGAGTGGTGATCCTCGTCTAGCCTTTGCGGGCCTTTGGGACAGCATTAACGCTGAGCGCGGCTACGGTTGGGACGCGAACCCATGGATCGCCGCCTACACCTTCCGGCCCATCTTCGGGAACATCGATCAGGTGCGGCCATGACGGAAGCTCGCACGTCCTGCATCAACCCGCGTTGCAACCGAACCTACAAGCAGGAGCATGAGGGCCAGGAGGTCATCTGCGGCAAGTGCTTTCGGTCCCTGCCGGACGCCGTTCGCACCAACCATCGCCGCTACTGGCGCGAATACCGGAAGTGGGATCGCCGCATCAAGCGGACCCGCGACGAGCTGAAGATCCTCCACATGCGCGTCATCCGCGACCGCTTCGGCACCATGATCGACTGTCATTGGGATGCGGAGATCAAGCCGTACTTCCTGTCGCCTGAGAAGCCCGAAGGCCTCGACGCGTTTCTAGAGGAGGTCGGGCTGTGAATCCGACCCTCGTTCACCGCTACGCCTTTCCCGTTCACGAGGCCATCGAAACCCTGCTGGGCGACGCCGTCGGCGACTGCGAAGCCTGGCGCATCCGCATCGAGGGCGACGAAGTCGTCATCGACGTGGTCGCGCCGGCACCGGGAATCGTCCCGACGACGGACGATGTGACGTCCCTCGCCTCCGATGAGGCGGGAAAAATTAACATGCAGGATCCTGCACCCGAACTGAAAGGCGGCGCCCTCGCCCGCCGTGCGGCCATCACCTGCGCCGAGCGCGGCTTCCGGACCTTCCTTGGTGTCTCCAGCGCAGAAGAGGCGAAGATCGACGTCTGCCGCCGCTGCGGGATCACGACGCGGAAGATGCTCGACCACGACGAGCGCGCCGCCGCGATCTGGGACGACATCATCGGCAAATATCGATTGTGGCTGGAGGGTCACGATGTCGGCCTGGATGACCTCGGAGTTGTGTGATGGCGCGCCAGATCATTAGCAATCCACCGCCACTCGACCCTCTGGCGATCTCGCCAGACAAGCCACTTCGGCTAGACATTGCGGCAAAGATGGCATTTCCTGATGGCTCAATGGGAGCGGCCGGACTTCGCAAGGAGCGCGACCGCGGCAACCTGGTCACGGAAATGATCGCTGGCAAGGAATATGTGACCTTGGCTGAGATCGAGAGAATGAGGGAAAGATGTCGCGTCCAGCGAAAGGCGCCCGACTTATCTGGCGCAAGGAAAGCCGCAAAGCCGACGGCACCCTCCGAAGCAGCGCAGGCTGGTACATTGAAGATGGTGGGAAGCGATCCAGCACAGGCCTTGGCCGTGATGACCGCGATGAAGCTGAAAAACAGCTCGCCGCATATATCGCGGCCAAATACTCGCCAGCGCGCCAGCGCGATCGTGACCCCGATCAGGTCAAAATAGCCGATGTCGTCACGGTTTACCTCGATGAGGTTGCCCCCAACCACGCGAAGCCCAAAGAGACCGCCAGCCGCATGTTGGCGGTCTTGAAGTTCTTCGAAGGGAAAACGCTGGCGCAGATCAACGGAAAGATCTGCCGTGCCTATGCCGACCAAGCATCGTCGCTTTCAGTCGCGCGCCGCCAACTAGAGGATCTTCGCGCTGCTATCAAGCATTACCACGCGGAGGGGTATGTCACGACGATCCCGGCCGTAGTTGTGCCGGACAAGCCCGAGGCCCGCATAAGATGGTTGACCAGAGACGAGGCCGCAAAGCTGTTGCGTGCCGCTTGGCGAATGAGGCAGACATGGAAGGGGCAGGAGAGCGATCGCCGCACCGGTCAGCACTTGGCGAGGTTTATTCTCGTAGGTCTGTACACGGGCACGCGGTCAGCCGCGATCTGCGGAGCAGCAATGTCTCCAGATGCGGGTGTAGGCTTCGTGGATCTCGAACGCGGAGTTTTCTATCGTAAGGGCCAAGGGCAGAAGGAGACGAAGAAGCGACAACCGGCCGTTCGCATCCCCGACCGGCTCCTTGCCCACATGCGCCGATGGGCAAGGACACCCGTGAAGGTGAAAACCGAGGCCCGTGGTAAGAGCAAGACCGTCGGTCGGATGATCTCCCACGACTATGTGGTCGAGTGGAACGGCAAGCCTATCGGTTCTGTAAAGAAGGCGTTCAAGGCCGCATGCGAAGCTGCCGGTCTTGGCTGGTACGAGGATGGGATATTTGTCACCGACGTCACGCCGCACGTGCTTCGCCACACGGCGGCAACCTGGCTGATGAAGAACGGGGCAAGCCTAACTGAGGCCGCCGACTATCTCGGGATGACGGAAGCCGTCCTTCGAAACACATACTATCACCAGCATCCGGATTTCCAGGCCGAGGCGGCATCCCGAATAACTGCCAAGGCGCCCCTGCCCCGACACCTGAGCAATATTGTCAGGCTTGGATAGCCCACCTTTTACCCGCCTGGAAACCCACCTGAAACTCCGGAATTGAACGTGAACAAACGGGTGGAACTGGAATCAGGAATGGCGGAAATGCGCGGTTTTGGTGGAAGGTAACTTTGTTCGGGACGATGGGGTCGCAGGTTCAAATCCTGCCACTCCGACCAGTCGAAAATCTCCCGAAAAAGCCGATTTCCTCAATAAATTCATGGCGATAGACGATATCGGCCATGAGAACATGTGACCAAGAAAGCGCGTCACACGTCACACATGTGACTTGGGCTGTTCCAGGCGGGTCAGGAATCGGCGGCACCTCCTAGATCCTCTCGTGACGGAACCTATCTCCAGAGCCGTCATTCTCCTCTCATGACGAGTTGGAGAAGAACGATGGTTGAGAAAACCGAATATGAAAGCGGGGCTCGAAAACCGATGCCCAAACGCAACCGGGACGAGAATGACAACGTCTCGGATAAAGCCGCCGAAAACAGGCGCCCGCCAGGCGGGATCGGGAACAGCGACACCAATCCGCCCCGTGATGTGCGGGAAGCGCCGGCTCCAAACCCTCAGGGAGACGCCGGAACCTCCGATCAAAAACCCCGTTGGGAAGGCCCGCCTGAGAACCGGCCGCGAGGATACCTGCCTGCAAAGGACAATCCCGAAAAGGATCGCGACGCCGCGGGTGAGAATCTGAAAGATCCAGAAAAGCGCGACCTTGGTGACGCGCTCAAGAAAAAGGGCGGTTGAAAGGGCAGCCGACCGCCTTCGGTTCAGGGTTAAAACTAAGGAGAGCAATGCGATGATTTTGAAGCACGGTCTTTGGGTCCTGGTCGCAGATGGAGAAAAGGCCCTTTTCCTCAGAAACCATGGAGACACCGAATTCCCTGATTTCAAAGTCATGCGGGAACTGGAGCAGGCCAATCCACCGACCAGAGAACAGGGAACGGAACGGCCCGGCCGCCACAGCGACGGACCGTCGGCCCACAACAGCGCCTACGAGGAAACCGACTGGCATCGCATCGGCAAGGAACGTTTCGCCGACCAGATCGCCGACCGGCTCTACGTGCTGGCCCATGCCGTCCGTTTCGAGAAAATCGTCATCATCGCGCCTCCGCAAGTGCTGGGCGAGTTGCGGAAGCAACTGCATGAGGAGGTGACATCGCGGGTCGCCGCCGAAATCCCCAAGACGCTGACAAATCACCCGATCGCCGAGATCGAAGAGATGTTGAAGGCTGCATGAAGCATTTGATAGCCTGCTCCTCTCGCAGGAATATTTGCCGATGCCCAACCTGAAGGCGTTCGCGCAGGAAGTCTTCGCTTCGCAACCATTCACCCGCTGGATCGGAGCGAAGTTGCTTTCGGTCGGCGCGGACCATGCCGAGATCGGCCTGACCATTTCCGGCCATCACCGCCAACAGCACGGCTTTGTTCATGGAGGCGTGCTGAGTTATCTTGCGGACAACGCGCTGACATTTGCCGGCGGGCTCGCCCTCGGCGGTGACGCCTTGACCTCCGAATTCAAGATCAACTACCTGCGGCCGGCAAGGGGCGACTATCTTGTCGCCCGGGCAAGAACCGTCGGCAAAGGGAAACGCCAGGCCGTCTGCCAATGCGAAATCCTCTCCCGGGAAGACGGCGGGGAGCAGCTTTGCGCGATCGCGCAGGGAACGATCCTGCCGGTTGGGCCGTGAGGCATACCGCCTCGTCGCCGGCTTCCTGCGGCAGGGTCGGCGCGAGTCGCAAAATGACCTTATTTCATTGCGGAACGGGGCCCCTTGGCCCTGCATTTCCCCTCCAGCATTGGGTGTCTGAAAGGAGAAATCCCATGAAACCGCTTCTTGCTACTTTTGCCGTTTGCGCCACCCTTGCCGGCCTCGGCGTGGCCAACGCTCAGGATACGGTGATTGTCCCCTCCCAGCCCAGCGAAACGATTGTCATCCAACCCGAGCAGCGCACCGTCATTCGCGAATATGTGACGCAGAATCCGGTCGCCTCCGTCGAAATCCTGGGGCTGGAGTTGAATCTGGGCGCCAAGGTGCCCGAAACGGTAGTGCTTCACGAGGTTCCGGAAGTCGACTACCGCTATGCCGTCGTCGAGGGGCGGACGATCGTCGTCGACCCCGCCACGAACGAGATTGTCGATATCATCGAATAGCTACTGCCCCGGCAGGGCTGGCCCGCGAATGGGACAGCCCTGCCGTTCTGATCTCCCGAGGCCGCTTCAGCGGGCCATCGCCCGCGAGGGGACCGGGCGTCTTCCTGTACCGATCGCAATCTCCGGGTTTGACACGGTCAGGACTTCATGTCATGATTATGACATGAAGTCTGGATCGAGACCAATTACACTCAGGGAAGAGCAGGCAGCCATGACCCGCGACAGGATCGTGCGCGCCTTGGTCGAGTTGCTCGAAGACGATGAAATCGATCAGATATCGATGGCTGCCCTGGCGCGGGCGGCCAATGTGGCCGAAAGAACGATATTCCGCCATTTTCCTACCCGGGCGGACCTGATCTCGGCTGCCGGCGAATGGATCAGCGCGAACATCTTCAGGCTCATTCCCTCCAGCGGACCCGAGGACCTGTCAAACGGGTTCCGCCAGGCATGCGCGCAATTCGACAAGCATCCCCGTCTGGCGCATGCCATCGCCGTCAGCCGAGTGGGGCGCACGGCCCGCAGCGAATTCCGAAAGCAATTCATCGAACTGAGCCGGGACGTTCTGGCGCCGCTGACCAGCGGCCTCAGCGAGAAAGAACGACGCCGCGCCGAGGCTGTCGTGACATATCTGGACAACGTGCTGGCCTGGCACACGTTGCGCGAGGAATTCGGGATGTCCGGCCAGGAAGTGGCCGACACCATTCAATGGGCGATGGACCTCGTATTCGACCATCTGCGTCGTACGGCTCCAGACGCTGGCAGGACAGGTGAAAGCTAGCCTGACCTAGGAATCTCAGACCGCAACCCGAGGGAGGAGACTCGAGTGTCCAAATTACCGACCATGCTGATCGGCATGGGCGTACCGATCCTTTTGATCGTAATCGTCCCGCCTTTCCTGAACGACCCCAACCTTACCTGGCAAGGCATCCCGGTCCTGTTGCTGTGGATGTTCCTGTGCATCCCGGCAACGGCCCTGTGTCTCATCGTCTGCTGGTACTGCTTCGACCGCCAGCACTACGTCGGCGCCGAGGAAGATCAGCCATGATGATCTTCGTCTTCGTACTGGTGATGGCTCTGTCGATTGCCGCCGCGGCCGCGGCCCGCTTCGGCATCAAGAACCTCGACATTAATCACATGCTGGTAGCCGGCAGGTCCATGCCCGCCTTTCTGGTCTTCGTCCTTGCCGTGGGCGAGGTTTACTCCATCGGCTCCATCCTGGCTTTCCCGGCGGGGATATATGCCAAGGGCCTGGAAAGCGCCTATTGGTACATGGGCTATCTGCTGCTTGCCTATCCCTTCGCCTATTTTACCGCGCCCCTGATCTGGCGCGCCGCCAAGCGGCACAATGCGCTTACGGTTCCGGAAGTGTTCGGACGACATTTTGAAAGCCGCAATCTCGAAATCGTCATGTCGATCGGGGCCTTGATCGCGGTTGCGACATGGGGGCAATTCCAGTTCGTCGGTATCCAGGTGGCTCTCGGCGAACTGGGGCTTGAACTGAGCCCGGCCGGTCTCCTCGGTGCTGCCGGGTGCCTGGCCTTCGTCTACGTCGGTCTCGCCGGGGTGAAAGGCTCCGCCTTTGTCGCCTTCATCAAGGACATCGCAATGATGGTCGGCATCGTCGCCGTCGGCGTTGCTGCCTTCTGGGCGATCTGGGGTGCGCCGGCGGAGCCCATGCCGATATCGATGCCCGCGAGCCATTTGAGCATGACCGGGCCCGCCCTCACCTTCGCGATCACCACGATCCTGTTCCAGGGATTCGGGCTCTATTTGCAGCCTTCGGTCAGCCCCTTTGTCTTTACGGGAAAATCCGAGGCGGCGGTGAAGAGCGCGACCGTCTTCATGCCCCTCTATCTCATCATGTTGCCGTTTGGCGCCATCGTCGCCCTTTATGCACTCACGGCCTTTCCCAATGCCGAGAACGCAAACCGGATTTTCCTCGATATCGCCCACGGCCTCCTGCCGCCATGGCTGGTCGGCTTCGTGATAGCGGGCGCCTGTCTTGCCGGTATCCTGGTGCTTTCCGTCAACGCGCTCAGCTGTTCCGCAATCGTCACGCGCAATCTCCTGCCAAGCGTGCCGGTGACGGCGCAGCGCCGGTGGACGCGAATCACGATCGCGGTGTTCCTCATCGTTGCCGCCTCGCTGACGCTCGTCGTGCCGAAGCTGATGATCGGCGTCCTCAACTTCAGCAACTATATCGCAATCCAGTTCGGCGCAGCGTGGCTTGCCGTCTTCTTCGGTCGCCGTGTTTCGGCAACTTCGGTTGGCAGCGGCCTGGTCGTCGGCGTGGTGGCAGCGGTCGTGCTCTATGCAACGGAAGTGGACCTTGGAGGCGCCAATGTCGGCCTCGTGGCCTTTGCCGCCAATCTCGCAATCACTTTCGGGCTGGACTGGCTGATGCCGTCGAAGACGCCCTGCAAGCCAGTCGCGCTCGGCAACAACGCATCGGCTGCGTGAAAGAAGAGACCATGAACCTGGACCAGTACCTGCGCCGCCTGCCGAAGGTCGACCTTCATTTCCACCTGGCCGGCACGCTCCAACCTCGAACGCTGTTCGACCTTGCCCGCAAGAATGGCGTTGATCTCCCCACCTGGGACGCCGAAAAGATCTATGATTTCCAGGATTTCTACGACTTCCTCGACGTCCTGGAACGCATAGCGGGATGCATAAAGGACAAGGGGGATTTTGCCCGGGTCTCGTACGAGGCCCTGCGCGATGCAGCCGCTGCCGGAAACCTGCGCTATGCGGAGCTGTTCTTCAATCCTCAGTACCACTATCCGCAAGGCATCTCCTACATGACCATGGTGGACGGCTATATCGAAGGGCTTGAAGCCGCCGAGAAGGAGTTCGGCGTCGTCGGAAGGCTGATCCCGTCCATCAATCGGGAGCTGGGTTCCGGCTCGGCCCTGGACATGGTGCGTGACGTCGTCAATCACCCGCGCGAGCGGGTGATCGGCATCGGCATGGACTGCGCGGAATACAAGGGTAAGCCTCATCTGTTTGCCGAAGCCTATGCGATGGCCAGGAAAGCCGGCCTTCGTTGCACGGCCCATGTCTGTGAAGACAACCAGACATTGGAGCAGGCGCCTCCTTCGCACGTAACGGACTGCCTCGACCTGCTCGGCTGCGACCGGCTCGACCATGGCTACAATATGCTGGCCGACCCGGCGGTGGTGCGACGCTGCCGTGACTGCGGCATCGCATGCACCGTAGGCTCCCACACCTGCATTGCGTCACGGATGAAGAAGCGCTGGGACAGCATCGGGAAGATGCGCGAGGCCGGCCTCAATCTCACCATTGCCACCGACGATCCGCCGATGTTCAAGACGGACATCGGTCAATCCTATGTCACCGCCCAGGAGCGGCTTGGACTCTCCGCTACGGAAGCAGCAGCACTGGCGCTGGCCGGGATCGAGGCCACCTGGCTGAACGACGGCGAAAAGCGCGATATGAGACGGTCCTTCGACGCAGAAATATCTGCCCTCACCCAAAAACTTCAGGTCGAGCCCATTCCCATCTGACAGGGGCTTCTTCAAAGCCCACCGCCCTTGGCCCGGCAGGGCGTTGCTGTCCGGCGCCCGGGTGCGGGAAGCAAAACGTGATTTCTTGTTTCCGGGGCGAGAGGTTACCTTTTCGCGATCGACGCAGCAGGAGAACGACGATGAAGACATTCCTCGCATTCGCCGCAGCATTTGGTCTTTCCGTGTCGGCAGCCGCCGCGGAATGCGCATGGCATTCGAACGTATCGGCCTCGGTGGACAAGCAAACGACGACAGCCAGCGTAAAGAACACCGAGACGGCATCGGCAGCGGAAGCCCAGACGACCCAGAAGAAGCTGCCCGAGAAGACTGAATAGCCGATCAATTCAGCTTTCGGCTTTTCGCCGAAGCCAGCATTCATGACGCTTGTCAGCCCGATGTGGGCCGAAGCGGGCGCATTGGTATGCAGCCCCCTGAAATGCCCTGCCGTCGCGGTATCAGACGCCGTGCGGCTTGCGCTGGGCGCGATGCAGCATCCAGGTCGGCACCAGGGCGATCAGGAAGACCACGGTGACGATCAAAAAACCGTCATGGAAAGCCAGCGTGTTGGCCTGTATCGAGATCACCTGCCCGAGGAACTGGAGCGCGGCCGGAATCTGCTGATAGTCGGGCAGACCGCCGGATTTGGCGATGCCGGCCACGGTGGACAACAGATCCATGGTGGCGGGGTTGTGGCTGGTCTGCGTCGCGGTCAGCGCATCGGCATGGTAGACGGTGCGCCGCTCCAGGAACACGGACAGAAGATTGACGCCGAAGGCGCCACCGAGCTGGCGGATGAAGTTGATCGCCCCGGAGCCCTGCGCCACCAGTTCGCGCGGCAGCACCTTGAGCGAGCCGGCGGTCAGCGACGGAAACAGCAGGCCAAGCCCGATCCGCGAGATCACCGTCCACCAGGCCAGGGTCCAGAAGGCGGTGTCGACGCTGACCGAAGCCGTTAGCCACGACGACCAGGCGAAGATCAGCATGCCGATGCCGATCAGATAGCCGGCCGGAACCTTGTCCGACAGCCGTCCCGCAATCGGGAAGATCACCACCAGCACGAAGCCGGACGGCATCAGCAGCAGGCCCGCCTGCGTCGGCGTCAGACCCTGTATGGTCTGCACGAACAGCGGCACCAGATAGGTGGAGCCAAACAGCCCGGCGCCCATGATGAAGGCGACCAGCGAGGCTGAGGAGAACGGCACGTTGGCGAACAGCCTGAGATCGAGCATGGGCTTGGCGCTCGTCGTCTCCCACCACACAAAACCGGTGATCGCGACCGCCGCCACGGCGAACTGGAGAAGAATGGGATCGGATGACCAGCCGAGCCGCTGCGCATTGGTCAGCGCGTTGAGCACGGTTGCCAGAAACAGGCTCAGCAGCACCATGCCGCCCCAGTCGAAACCGGGGCGCGGGCCTGTCTGCTTGCGCACGGGCAGGAAGAGATTGGCGAGCAGGATGCCGATGACGGCGAAGGGAATGCCGAGATAGAACACGTAGCGCCAACTGAAGGCATCGATCAGCATGCCGCCGATCCACGGCCCCAGCGCCGGGGCAAGCACGACGCCGATGCCGAATATGCCCATCGCCGCACCGCGCTGGTTCGGCGGGAAAATCTGGAACAGCAGGATCATGGCGAGCGGCTGGATCACCCCCGCCGCTGCGCCCTGGATGACGCGCGCGACCGTCAGGATGGTCTCGTTCGGGGCGAGGCCGCCGAGCACCGACCCGGCCATGAATATGGTCAGCGCCCCCACCATGGTGGTGCGCTGGCCGAAAGCGCGCTCGGCCCAGTCGGTCAGCAGCATGGTCGCGGTCATCGCGGCCAGAAATCCGGTGGAAAGCCACTGCGCCTGCACCTGGCTGATGCCGAAGGCGCCCATCACGTCGGGAATGGCGACGTTGACGATGGTCGTCGACAGCACCACGGCGATGGTCGCCACCATCACCGTGCCGGTGGCGAACCAGCGGTAGGACGGCCCGTATCGGTCGAACAGGCCTTCAATTGACGACATCGACGCTCACTTCCACCATCATGCCGGGCCGAAGCAGCCCGTCATGCTGGTCGATGGCGATGCGGATCGGCAGGCGCTGGGTGATCTTGGTGAAGTTGCCGCTCGGATTGGGGCTGGGCAGCAGCGCGAACTGGCTGGTCGCCGCCTCGCCGATGCGCGCCACCTTGCCCTCGACCTTGAGCTGCGGATAGGCATCGACCGTGATGCTGGCCGGCGCACCGAGCTTCACCCGGCCGAAGTCGGTTTCCTTGACATTGGCGTCGACCCAGATCACGCCCGGGTCGTGGTAGATGAGAAGCCGCGTGCCCGGCCCCACATATTCGCCAGCTTCGACAAAGGTGCTGTCGATGACGCCGTCGAATTGCGCCCGGATCTCACGCCGGCCCAGATCCACCTGCTTCTGGCCGCGCTGGGCCGCAAGCGCCGCCTTCTGGCTGTCGAGAACGGCGATCTGGCGGTCGAGCACCGCGATCTGCGCCTGTTCGGCCTGCACCACGTCCAGATTGGCGCGGGCGGTGGAAATGGCGGCGGCGGCGGATTTTTCCTGCTCGGTCGCCGTCGACAGGGCGGCCTGCGCCTCCTCCAGCACCTGCTCGGACGTGACCTTGCTGGTGGCCAGACGGCTGACGCGCTCGAAGCGGCTCTTCGCGCTGGCGAGGGTCGCTTCGCTGGCGCGGTGATTGGCCTCGGCGGCGACAAGCTGCGCCTCGCCGGCCGCCAGCTTTGCCGTCACCTGGGTGCGGACCATGTCCTGCTCGGCGCGAAGCTGCGCCTGCTGGGCGCTCACGCCTTCGATCTGGGCATCGAGCGCCGCAAGTTCGAGCCGGGCATTCTCGCTGTCGATCGAGGCCAGAAGGTCGCCCTTCTTCACTTGGTCGCCGGCTATGACATCGACGGTGGTGACCCGGCCGCTGACCTCGCTGCCGACCGTCACCAGATTGGCGGCGATCCGCGAATCGTTGATGGCGACATGGCTCCAGCGGTGCGCCAGCCACGGCCACACCACCAGCGCCGCCGCCACCAGCGCGGCGACGACCAGCAGCAGCCGCAGCCTGCCCCCACCCATGCGGCCGCGCGCCCTTCGCGGTGCGGCCGGCGCATCGACGGACACTTGCGGCTCCACGGCCTCGGCCACTTCCTTTTCCTTACGCAGTTCCACTACCTTATCCACCGGTGCCCGACTCCAAACGATCTCCAATGATTTTCAGAAGCTCGCGCGCCCGGCCCAATTCCTCGGCAGCCACGTCTTCCAGCAATTCGCGCCGCAGCCCGGCGGCGATACGCGAAATCTCGGCCAGGACAGGTCCGGCGCCCTCGGCCAGCTCGACCAGCTTGACGCGCCGGTCGCCCGGGCACGCCCGGCGCAGGACAAGGCCCTGACGCTCCAGATTGTCGAGCACCCGCACCAGGGTCGGACCCTCGACACCGATGGTGTCGGCCAGTTCGCGCTGGGAAACAGGCGCAGCGCGCGAAAGCTGCAACAGCACCATCCAGCGCGCCTGGGTGAGGTCGAGATGGCGCAGCCGCTCGTCGATGCGCTTGCGCCACAGCCGGCTCACACGGGAAAGCTCGACGGCGAACTGCTCGCCAGCGTCCATTTAATGCACTCCTATTTAGTAGGGTGCTATCGATATAGAGGCAAGAAGCGTCTTCTGCAAGAGCCGGCTCATGACATCCCAAACCGGTGCCCGGTCACGGAAATAGGGCTTGCTCTTGGCAGCGATATATTTTTATGAATATAACACTTGGATTCTAGTGAGAGACATCTCGCTCAGAATCCGTTTTATGGTTTGATTTTTCCGGGGGATGTCAAATTGCGATATGTCTACATGGGTGCAGCGCTTACAGCGCTGGCCACCGTCATGTCTGCCCAGCAGGCGCTGGCGCAGACCGACGAGAGCGAAATTGCAGAGGTCCAGTCCAACGAAAAGGACAAGAAGCCTCGCGCCAGGAAGGCCGATGAGGACGTGTTCGTCCTGGGGCGGATCACCGTCTATGGCGACCGGCAGGTTGGCGGAACCAGCGGCCAGGCCGTCTCGCAGAGCGTCGTTTCTTCCGAAGAGGTGCGCATCCAGAACCGCAACACGCTGGACGATGCCCTGCGCACGGTGCCGGGCGTCGAGGTCTCCAACTCCGGCGGTCAGCGCAATGAGCGCATGATCTATGTGCGCGGCTTCGACCGCTGGCAGGTGCCGCTGTCGATCGACGGCGTGCGCATCTACCTGCCGGCAGACAACCGGATCGACGTCGGCCGCTTCCTGACGCCGGACCTTGCCGAAATCCAGATCCACAAGGGCTATGTCTCGGTTCTCGACGGCCCCGGCGGCATGGGCGGCGCCATCAATCTTGTCACCCGCAAGCCGACCAGGGAACTGGAAGGTGAAGTGCGCGCCGGCTTCGAACTCGGCAACACCGGCAAGCTGTCCGGCTATACGCTGTTCGGCTCCGTCGGCACGAAACAGGAGATGTTCTACCTTCAGGCCAGCGGTGCGGTCCGCAACAGCGACGGCTGGTTCCTGTCGCGCAACTACAATCCCGTACCGCCGCCGGGCGGCGGCGACCCCGTGCAGGGGCTGGGACGCCGCGACTTCAGCCAGGTCGAGGACTGGCGCATCAATCTCAAGGCCGGTTTGACGCCCAACGCAACCGACGAATACGTCGTCAGTTACACGCACCAGGAAGGCAGCAAGGGGGCGCCCTACCACGTTCGCGACAATGTGCGCGGCATCACGCCGAACGGCGGCTGGCAGAACAACTGGACCTGGCCTTACTGGAACGTTTCCAGCGCGTCGTTCAACTCTCACACAGCAATCGGCGATGCGTCCTATGTGAAGACGAAGACCTACTACAACACGTTCGACAACCTGTTGTCCGCCTTCGACGACGTGAACTTCGATTCGCAATCGGGGCGGGGCTTCGACAGCTACTACAAGGACTACGCCTACGGCTTCAGCGTGGAGGGCGGCACGGAGCTGATCCCCATGAACACGCTGAAGACCGCCCTCCACTACCGGCGCGACGCGCACCGGAACACGGATCACGAATGGCCCGGTCGCACCACTGGCGTCCCTGCCGGCTGGACCGGCTGGGAACCGACGGTGCAGAGGTCGGAGGACACCTGGTCCGTGGCAGCGGAGAACACCTTCCACGCCGCCGAAACCCTCGATCTCGTCGCGGGCCTGAGCTACGACACGCAAAAGACCATACGAGCGGAGTTCTATACGCCTCCGAATCCTCCCGGCGGCGGCTCGCCCGGCGGAACCATCGACAGCGCATCGCTCACCAGCATGGACGCGTTCAACTGGCAAGGGGCGGCGATCTGGCGGGCGACGCCGGACCTGGAACTTCACGCCAGCCTGTCGGCCCGTACGCGCTTCCCCAATCTCTTTGAGCGCTACAGCACCCGCTTCGGCACCAATATCCCCAATCCCGGGCTCGAGGCCGAGCGCGCCTACAACTACGAGATCGGCGGCACGGCCACCGTCCTCGACGGTGACGCGCGGATCGGCGGCGCCGTGTTCTACAGCGATGTCAGCAATGCCATCATCAGCGTATCCGGGCTCTCGTGCGCACCGATAGGCGGCGGTGGCGTCAACTGCACCCAGGCCCAGAATGTCGGCAAGGCGCAGTATTACGGGTTCGAGGTTTCCGGCGAGTGGGACGTGCTTCCCGAACTCACGCTGGGCGGCAACTACACCTTGCTGAAGAGCGAACTGAAAAATCCCGCAAGTCCGAACCTGAGGCCGGAGGGCAGGCCCGAGCACGTGGCATATCTCTATGCCCATTGGCGCCCGATCGAAAAGCTCACCATTTCGCCCGGCCTCGAACTGTCGAGCGGACGCTGGTCCAGCATAGGCGGAGGCAACTACAGGAAGCTGCCGGGCTTCGGCCTCGCCAACCTCAATATAGAATACGCGATCAATGAGCAGACCTCGATTACCGCCGGCGTCCGCAACATGCTCGACAAGCATTACGAGATGCGTGACGGCTTTCCCGAGCCCGGCCGCACCTTCTATCTGAACTCTCGCATCACGTTCTGAAGCATCCTCCCCGACAACACCCGCCGGCAATTGCGATTGCCGGCGGGCATTTCCACTGGGGGCTTACCCTACCTCGAAATCGCCCGGCTGCGGCGGGGCGATGGGC
Source organism: Aquamicrobium terrae (assembly GCF_052978165.1). NCBI lineage: Bacteria > Pseudomonadati > Pseudomonadota > Alphaproteobacteria > Hyphomicrobiales > Phyllobacteriaceae > Aquamicrobium > Aquamicrobium terrae. The sequence continues at coordinate 2,992,316 of NZ_JBRKLZ010000001.1, read as the reverse complement.
GTGAAGCCTGTCCGTTCAGGCTTCAGGTCGAGCAGTGGCGTGCCGTCGAGGCAGTCCATGCCGCGCACCAGAAGCACATTGCCCTCCCGCCCCACAAGCCCGACGATCGAGGTGCCGATGGGATTGGGCCGCGCCGGCGAGCGGATCGAGAAGGTGCCGCGCGCCGAACCGTCATTGGCGGGGCTTTGCAGCACCAGATCGCGCCGCGACAGGTGCAGCCAGTAAAGCACCTCCAGTTCCTCGAACTCCTCGATATTGGCCAGCGCCTCGACCCATGGCTCGAAGACCTCGATGCGGCAGATGGGGCCGTCGCGGCGCCCCTGCCGCGGCGTCGCCATGCGCGATGTCCATGGCGTGTGAATGCGCCCGATGAACACCAGCCCGGCATCGGTCGCGGGCGGCGCTTCCACGGCCCGCTCGCCCTTTCGTATCTCGTTCTCCCTCACCATTTCGTCACTCCTGCTGCCGGAAACGGCCGAGCGCCGGCGCGCAGATGCTGCGCCCGGCCCCTTGCATGAACTCCACCGCGACCTCGACACCGTAAAGGCCGCGCAGCGTCTCCGGCGTGACTGCGTCCGGCGGCGTGCCCAGCCCGACGATCCGGCCCTTCTTCATCAACGCTACGCGGTCGGCGCAGGCGAAGGCATGGCCGGGGTCGTGGGTCGACAGCACGATGGCGAGACCGGAGCCGCGCAATTCGTTGATGCAATCCAGCACCCGCGCCTGATTGCCGAAATCGAGGCTGGCGGTCGGCTCGTCCATGACGATCAGTTCCGCTTCCTGCGCCAGGGCCCGCGCGATCAGCGTCATCTGCCGCTCGCCGCCGCTGATTTCGGTGAACGACCGACCGGCGAGATGGACAAGGCCGAGCCGCTCCAGCGCGGCCATCGATATCTGCCGATCATGGGCGGATGGCGTGGCGAAGGTGCCGATGCGGCTGGCCCGCGCCATGATCACCACCTCCATGACGCTGAACGGGAAATAGGACGAGCCGGCCTGCGGCACATAGGCGACGTGGCGGGCGAATTCCGGGCGGCTGAATTCCTGCACCGGCCGGCCATGCAACTCCAGCCTGCCGGCCAGCGGCGGCAGCAGGCCGAGCAGCGTGCGGAACAGCGTGGTCTTGCCGCAACCGTTGGGGCCCATCAGGCACAGCACATTGCGCGCCTCGACCGCCAGCGTCACGCCCTCGCCCACCGGCGTGCCGCGATAGCCGAAGGCAAGTTCGCGCGCGCTCATCATCATTGCCAGCCGCGCCTTCCGCTCGCCAGCAGCCAGAGGAAGAACGGCGCGCCGATCACCGCCGTCAGGATGCCGAGCGGCACCTCGATCTGGGCGACGGTGCGCGCCAGCGCATCGACACCGACCAGATAGCCGCCACCGAGCATCAGCGAGGCCGGCAGCAGCCGTCCGAAATCCGGCCCGACGAGGCTGCGGGCGATGTGCGGCATGACCAGCCCGACCCAGCCGATGATGCCGGACACGGAAACCGCGGCCGCCGTCATCAGCGTTGCCGCTGCCACCAGCAACAGGCGCAGCCGGCCGGTCTCGATGCCGAGCGCGCGCGCTTCCTCCTCGTCCAGCGTCATCAGGTTCATGCGCCAGCGCAGCAGCACCATCGGCACCAGCCCGACCAGCACGGCCGGCAGGATGGAGACGGCATCGGCACGGGTGATGCTGGCCAGGCTGCCGAGCAGCCAGAAGGTAATGGCGGGAAGCTGGTTGTAGGGGTCGGCAAGGACCTTGAGGAGCGAGATGCAGGCGCCGAGCAGCGCCCCGATCGCCACGCCCGCCAGCACCAGCACCAGGATGGGGTCGCGGCCGCGCACCATGGAGCCGACCAGATAGACCATCGCAACCGCCACGAGCCCGCCGGCGAAGGCCATGCCCTGGATCGCCAGCACCGGCAGGGAGAAGAAGATGCCGCCGACGGCACCAAGGCTGGCCCCGGCCGATACGCCCAGAATATCGGGAGAAACCAGCGGATTGCGGAACAGGCCCTGATAGACCGCGCCGGCCGCGGCCAGCGAGGCGCCGACCAGCAGCCCGGCCAGCACGCGCGGCAGCCGCACATTCCAGACCACAGTTTCCACAGTGGCGTCGAGGCCGCTCGGCATGCCGGTCAGGCGCGACCAGATGACCAGCGCCATGTCGGACAGCGAGACGTCATATTTGCCGGCCGAGAGGGCAAGAACCACGATGACCGCCAGCAGGGCCGGCGGCAGCAGCGGCCGCAAGCGGGAGGCGCGCCCCTGCCTGCCGATCTCCGGCAACGTTTCGCTCATCCTCACCGCCCCATGGACTCGGCCAGAAGCCGGTCAAGCTGCTCTTGCGACAGATCGACCTGATAGAAGAGACGATAGAATTCGCGCGTCCGCTCCCGCAGGTCGAACTCGCCCTTGCCCGGATAGAGTATCGCCGTCAGCCAGGTCACCGCCATCAGGCGGTTGACGCCGGGCGGGGAGTCGAACCAGCCGTAGGGCAGCGTCGGCGCCCTGTAGACCCTGCCCTCCTTCACCGCCCTGAGATTGGCCCAGGTCGGATCGGTCATGACCGATTTCTGGAAGTCGGGGTTGAGCGTCAGGATCACATCCGGGTCCCAGCCCAGCACCTGCTCGATCGAGACGTTGGAAAGGCCGCCGGAACCGGACAGCGCGGCGACATTGCGCGCGCCAACCACGTCGAGGATTTCCATGTTGATCGATCCGGCCGCGCCCGTTTCCAGCCCGTCCGGTCCGCGCCCGTAATAGACGCGCGGGCGCTCGGCGTCCGGGATGCCGGCCACCGCCTGCTTCTGCCAGTCCATGGTGCGCTCGGCATAGGATGCGAGTTCCTCGCCACGCGTCCCGACGCCCAGCAGGCCCGCCACCTCGCGGAGGGTTTCCGGCGTACGCGCGAATGCGCCGTCGATCAGCACATAGGGAATGCCGGTCTGCTCCTGCACCCGGTCGGCCAGCGAGGCGTAGGTGGCATCGACGCTGCCGACATCGATGATGATGTCCGGCTTCATGGACAGCACCATCTCGATATTGGCGGTATTGCCGCGCCCGGTGAGGCGTCCGGTTTCCGGCAGGTCGCGATAGGGGGCGGCGAGGAATTCCTTTTCGGCGGCCGAGGGACTGCGCACCCAGCCCACCATCTTTTCCGGCGACAGCACATAAAGCAGCACCGAGGCCGGCGGGCCGGCAGCCAGCACGCGCTCTATCCTGTCCGGAATCTCGACCGACCTGCCGGCGGCATCGACGAACTGTCGCGCCGCCTCGGCAACGGCCGGCACCACAACCAGTTGAAGGGCGAAAAATGCAACAAGCAGCAGTCGGAAAAGAGGCATCGCAGGCGTCCCGAGATCAGCTTCGTCAATGTGGTTATATATGGTTGGACATATCGAGCAAGCGCGATCCTGAACAATTCCGCCCCGTAATCATCGGTAAACCTTTGCACTTTAAAGTTGATTATTGTCAATTTTATACAATCTGAGGTTGCATGATGCTGGATATGCTCATGATCAATGCTTCACCTCAAACAAGCCGCCTCGGCCGTTTTTGCCGATGTCGCCGGGCTGCCACCGCCATCGAGTTCGCCATCCTGGCCCCGATTTTCCTGATGCTTCTGCTCGGCATGATTGCCTATGGCATCTATTTCGGCGCCAGCCATTCGGTGCAGCAACTCGCCGCCGATGCGGCCCGCATCTCCATGGGCGGGCTGTCGGCACAGGAGCGCACCGACCTCGTCAACGACTTCATCACCCGCAACGGTGCCGGCTATCCGTTCCTGGATCCGCGCAAGCTCACCGTCGATGCCCGCGACAGCGCGATGGACGGCAGCCGCTTCGTGGTTTCCGTCAGCTATGACGCCACCGACCTGCCGATCTGGAACCTGTTCCACGGCATCGCCATGCCGGGCACGACGATCCAGCGGCAATCCACCATCAGGCTGGGAGGACTGTGATGGAAAAGAACCTCGCACGCGCGCCGCGCCGCGTCAGACGGTTCCTCAAGAATTCCCGGGGCAATTTCGCGGTGATGACGGCACTGACCCTGCCCTTCGCCATCGTGCTCACCGCCTTCGCGGTGGACGAAGGCGCGCTCTACACCGAGCGCCGCCACGCCCAGGCCATCACCGACATCGCCGCGAACGCCAATATCGGCAGGGCGGAAGCGGTGGTGGCCGCCACGCTGGCCGACAACGGCCTCGGCTCCGTCCTGCTGCGCCCGGCCGGCGACACGACGCCGCCCCTGCCCGGCCGGCCGGTGGCGGAGGTGGTCAAGGGCCGCTACATCCCGAACTCCAGCGAATCCGTCGCCAGCCGCTTCAAGCCCGGGGTCCAGCCCTACAATGCGGTGCAGGTGTCATTGAAGAAGACCGGCCGCCTCTATTTCGGAAGCAGCGTCATGGCCCCGCCGGTAATCGGCACCTCGGCCATCGCCAGCAGCACCGCCGAGGCCTCCTTTTCCGTCGGCTCGCGCCTGCTCCGGCTCGACGGTGGCCTGCTCAACGCGCTGCTCGGCGGCCTGCTTGGCGGCAACATCAGTCTGAGCGTCATGGACTATGAGGCACTGGCGAAGGCCGACATCGGCGTGCTGCCCTTCCTCGACGCACTCGCCACCCGCATCGGCATCACCGCCGGCACCTATTCCGACGTGCTGGCCTCGGATGTCCGGATCGGCCAAATCGCTGCCGCCATGGCCGACGTGCCGGGCCTCGACAGCACCACCCGCATCGCACTGCAAACGCTGGGCGCGCGCTCGAGCGCCAACCTTCTGGTTTCGCTGCGCAGCCTGATCGATCTGGGCAACGTCGCCAGGCTGGGGATCGGCCAGCGGCCGGCGGGGCTCGACATCGCGGCCAATGTGCTGTCGATGCTGACGGCAAGCGCGGCAATCGCCAATGGCGATCATCAGGTCGCCGTCGATCTCGGCGGCACCCTGCCCGGTCTCGGCTCACTCAAGCTCAACATCGCGATCGGCGAGCCGCCGCAAAGCTCCCCCTGGCTGGCGGTCGGCGAGGAGGGAACGGTCGTGCGCACCGCCCAGACGCGCATCAGCCTCGTCGCCACCGTCAGCCCCCTTGCCGGCAATCTCGGCGGCGGTATCCACCTTCTGTCGATCAGGCTGCCGCTGCATGTCGAAATCGCCTATGCCGAGGCGCGGCTGAACTCGATCGAATGCCCGACCGGCCGGCCGGAGAGCATCCGCGTCCGGGTCGGTACGACGCCCGGCATCGCGGAACTCTATATCGCGGAGGCCTATGGCTCGGGCTTCGCCGACTTCACCCGCCGGTTGCTGTTCCGTCCGGTGGCGATTGCCGATGTCAGCCTGAAACTGCTGCTGATCTCGCTCGACCTGATCAAGGTCAAGGGCTACGCCCATGCCAGGATGGGCAATGGCGAGCCGATCGCCCTCACCTTCACGCGCGCGGACATCGATGCGAAAGCGGTCAAGACGGCGAGGACCAGCGACTATACGGCTTCGCTCACATCAAGCCTGATCGACGATCTGAAGCTGTCGGTCGAGCCGCTGGGACTGGGCATCGACCTCGGCTGGCTGCTCGGCACGGTGACGAAAGCCGTCTCCCCGGCCTTGCGCGGCGTCACCCCGGCCGTGGATGCCCTGCTCGACAATGTGCTCGGCCTTCTCGGCATCAAGCTGGGGGAAGCCGATGTGCGCGTCACCGGCGCCACCTGCGGCCGTTCCGTGCTGGTGCAGTAGCCTAATCAAGTGATGACGCTCGGCCGGTCGCGGCCGGTATGGCGGCGGATGCCGGCAATCTCGTCGGCCGCCGTGATCAGGTCGGCCAGCGCCTGCTGCGTGTCGAGACCATGCCTTGCCGCGTCAGGCTCGTAGCGCTCGATATAGACGCGCAGCGTGGCGCCGCTGGTGCCGGTTCCCGAAAGGCGGAACACGACCCGCGACCCGCCCGCGAACAGGATGCGGATGCCCTGATGCTCGCTGACCGAGCCGTCGACCGGATCGTGATAGGCGAAGTCGTCGGCCGTCTCCACCGTCAGGCCGCGCACCTGGGTTCCCGGCAGGTCCGGCAGCCGGCCGCGCAACTCCTCGATCAACCCGTCGGCGCGGGTGGTCTCGACCTCTTCATAATCGTGGCGCGAATAGTAGTTGCGGCCGAACTCGGCCCAGTGCGTCTCGACGATCTCCTTCACGCTTTCGCCGCGCGCGGCAAGGATCGACAGCCACAGAAGCACCGCCCACAGCCCGTCCTTCTCGCGCACATGGCTGGAGCCGGTGCCGGCGCTTTCCTCGCCGCAGATCGTCGCCATCCCGGCATCGAGCAGATTGCCGAAGAACTTCCATCCGGTCGGCGTCTCGTAGAGGCCGATGCCGAGCTTCTGCGCCACGCGGTCGGCCGCGCCGCTGGTCGGCATGGAGCGGGCGATGCCTGCCAGCCCCGCCGCATAGGCGGGCGCCACCCGGGCGTTGGCCGCCAGCAGCGCCAGCGAGTCCGAGGGGGTGACGAAAATGCCCTTGCCGATGATCAGGTTGCGGTCGCCGTCGCCATCCGATGCGGCACCGAAATCGGGCGCGTCCGGCCCCATCATCTCGTCATAAAGATGCTTGGCGTGGACGAGGTTGGGATCGGGGTGATGACCGCCGAAATCCGGAAGCGGCCGAAAATTGCGGCAGGTGCCCTCGGCCGCGCCCAGGCGACGCTCGAATATCTCCTTCGCATAGGGTCCGGTGACGGCGTGCATGGCGTCGAAGCGCATGCGGAAACCCGAGTCAAAAAGCCTGCGCAGCGCGTTGAAGTCGAACAGGCTTTCCATCATGTCGGCATAGTCCCGAACCGGGTCGACGACTTCCACCGTCATGCCTTCGACCTCGACCTCGCCGATCGTGTCGATGTCGACCTCATCGATATCGGCGATCCTGTATTCGCGGATTTCCTTCGAGCGCGCATAGATCGCATCGGTGATCTTTTCCGGCGCCGGCCCGCCATTTTCGGCATTGTACTTGATGCCGAAATCCTCCTTCGGCCCGCCGGGATTGTGGCTGGCGGAAAGGATGATGCCGCCGAAGGCCTTGTATTTGCGGATGAGATGCGAGGCCGCCGGCGTCGACAGGATGCCGCCCTGCCCGATCATCAGCCTGCCGAAGCCGTTGGCGGCGGCCATGGCGACGACCTTCTGGATCACCTCGCGGTTGTAGTAGCGGCCGTCGCCGCCGACCACCAGCGTCTTGCCCTCGAAACCCGAGAGCGCGTCGAAGATCGATTGGATGAAATTCTCCGCATATTGCGCCTGCTGGAATACCGGCACCTTCTTGCGCAGCCCGGAAGTTCCCGGCTTCTGGTCGTTGAACGGGGTGGTCGCCACGGTGCGGATCATCTGTCGGTCTGCCTCTTAGGGAAACAAGCGTGCGGATGCGGATCAACGCGCAAGCATGCACTTCGATCCGCAATCCAGATACGCTTTCCGACAGTGCCGGTGAAGATGGCCCAATTCAGGCCGCGACGGCAGTTTCCGGTGGCCGCTTGGCGCCGGTCATGAAGGCCACGGCGTCCGACATGGTGTATTCCTTGGGATCGATGACGGTGAGACGCCGGCCCAGCCGGTGGATGTGGATGCGATCCGCCACCTCGAACACATGCGGCATGTTGTGCGAGATCAGCACGATCGGCAGGCCGCGCTTCTTCACGTCGAGGATCAGTTCCAGCACACGCCGCGATTCCTTGACGCCGAGCGCCGCCGTCGGCTCGTCCATGATGACGACCTTGGAACCGAAGGCCGCCGCCCGCGCCACCGCCACGCCCTGCCGCTGACCCCCGGAGAGCGTTTCGACCGCCTGCCCGATGTTCTGGATGGTCATCAGGCCGAGTTCGGAAAGCATGGCCCGCGCCCGCTTTTCCATCGCCGGGCGGTCGAGCATGCGCAGCCATTTGCCGAGTGGCCCGGGCCGCCTGATCTCGCGGCCGAGGAACATGTTGTCGGCAATCGACAAGGCGGGCGACAGCGCCAGGTTCTGGTAGACGGTCTCGATGCCGGCATCGCGCGCCTCCATGGGCGAGCGAAAGGCGACGGGCTTACCGTCCAGCCTGATCTCGCCCTCATCGGGCGTGATGGCGCCCGAGATCGCCTTGATCAGCGAGGACTTGCCGGCGCCGTTGTCGCCGATCACCGCAAGGATCTCGCCCGGATAGAGGTCGAAGTCGGCCGCGTCGAGGGCCGTCACCCGGCCATAGCGCTTGACCAGGCCGCGCGCCGTGAGAAGAGGTTCGCTTTGCATCAGCCGGCCACCTTCCTGATCCACTGGTCCACCGTGACGGCGGCGATGATGAGCACGCCGATGAGCAGATAGGTCCATTGCGGGTCCGTGCCGATCAGGCGCAGCGCCAGCGAGAACACGCCGACGATCAGCGCGCCGAACAGCATGCCGAGGATGGAACCGCGTCCGCCGAACAGCGATATGCCGCCGATCACCACCGCCGTGATGGATTCGATATTGGCGAACTGGCCGGAGGTCGGCGACACCGAGCCCAGCCGCCCGATCAGCGCCCAGCCCGCCAGCGCGCAGATCAGCCCGGCCAGCACATAGACCGACAACAGCATGCGGTTGACGTTGACGCCGGAAAGCTCCGCCGCCTCCGGGTCGTCGCCGACGGCATAGACATGCCGGCCCCATGCCGTGTGATTGAGCACGTACCAGAGCACCAGAACGAGCACGACCATGGCGATGACGCCATAGGTGAAGACGGCGTTGCCGACGCGGATATTGTTGCCGAACCATTGCAGCAGCGGCGCCTGCGCCTCGATGTCCTGCGCGCGGATGGTTTCATTGGCCGAATAGAGGAAGTTGGCGGCCAGGATGATCTGCCAGGTGCCAAGCGTGACGATGAAGGGCGGCAGCTTCACCCGCGACACCAGCCAGCCGTTGAGGAAGCCGCAGGCCGCACCGACGCCGAAGCCGCACAGGATGGCGACCGGCGCCGGCAGGCCGTAGCGGAAGGTGAACTGGCCCATCACCACGGAGGTCAGCACCATGATGGCGCCGACCGAGAGGTCGATGCCGGCGGTCAGTATCACCAGCGTCTGCGCGGCGCCGATGATGCCGACGATCGCCACCTGCTGGAGGATGAGCGTCATCGAGAACGGCGAAAAGAAACGCGAGCCGATAACGAAGGCGAAGACGGCAAGGGAAGCGATGAGCACGATCAGCGGCACCGCCGCCGGGCTCGAATGCAGGAAATGCTGGAGCCGCTCCACCGCCGTCCGGTCGTGGCTCTCGAACTGCGCCACCGCAGTGTCGCTGCCCGTCAGAACCTTCTCGAACTCCTGCGGCTGCCCGCCGCGTGCCGACGCCTCGGTCATCCGGCTCTCCTCCCCGGAGCGCTTTCACCTGAGGCGCACGGATTTTCCGCGCGCCTCGCGATAGTGTGCCCAAGCACGGGTCAGATCAACCCCAGCACAGTTCCAGCCCCTTCTGGACATCGATGGACTCGACGCCCTCGGCCGGCTTGGCCGTGACCAGCGCCACGCCCGTATCGACGAAGTCCTTGCCTTCGGTGGCCTGCGGCTTTTCGCCGGTCTCGGCGAACTTCTTGATCGCCTCGATGCCGAGAGAGGCCATCAGCAGCGGATATTGCTGGGAGGTGGCGCCGATGACGCCGGCCTCGACGTTCTTGACGCCCGGGCAGCCGCCGTCGACCGAGACGATCAGCACATTGCCTTCCATGCCGACCGCCTTCAGCGCCTCATAGGCGCCGGCCGCCGCCGGCTCATTGATGGTGTGGACGACATTGATCGAAGGGTCCTTCTGGAGCAGGTTCTCCATGGCCTTGCGGCCGCCTTCCTCGTTGCCGTTGGTGACATCGTGGCCGACGATGCGCGGGTCGTCCTCGTCACCGATGCGGTTGATGTCCTTGGTGTCGATGCCAAAACCCTTCATGAAGCCTTGGTTGCGCAGCACGTCCACGGTCGGCTGCGACGGCGTCAGGTTGAGGAAGGCGATCTTCGCATCCTTGGCGCCCTCGCCCAGCGTCGCCGCCGCCCATTTGCCGACCAGTTCGCCGGCCAGCAGATTGTCGGTGGCAAAGGTGGCGTCGGCGGCATCCGCCGGCTCCAGCGGCGTGTCCAGCGCGATGACGAGAATGCCCGCGTCGCGCGCCTTCTTGATCGAGGGCACGATGCCGGCCGTGTCGGAGGCGGTGATGAGGATGCCCTTGGCACCGTCGGCGATGCAGCTCTCGATCGCCGCGACCTGGCTTTCGCTGTCGCCGTCGATCTTGCCGGCATAGGATTTCAGGTTGACGCCCAGTTCCTGCGCCTTGGCGGTGGCGCCTTCCTTCATCTTGACGAAGAAGGGGTTGGTGTCGGTCTTGGTGATCAGGCAGGCGCCGATTTCCTGGGCCGAGGCCGGTGCGGCCAGCGACGCGACGCCAAAAGCGGTCGCGCAAAACAGAGCGGTCTTCAACGCGGAGATTTTCATTCCATCCTCCCAGAACGATTGCGGCGCCGAGCCTATGCCGGCGCCATGATGCGAGCGCTCGCGCTACCTTCCCAGCCGCGCCCTCCGGCAAAAACAAGCATGGCCGCCACCCGCGTGTCAATAATTAAATCACTCTTATTTATTATTGACAGCATTGCACCGATCCAACATTCTTGCCAAAGGACGGGAGGATTGGCGGGAGACCTTGCGGTGGAAACCGGCATAGCAAAGCATGGGCCGCCCGAAGCGGCGGAAAGCCGTTTCCACCGCGGCACCAACCAGAGCGGAATGCGCGATCACAACGAGCGGCTCGTGCTGTCGCTCGTGCGCCTGCACGGCAGCCTGTCCAAATCCGACATCGCCCGCATGACCGGCCTTTCGGCGCAGACCGTATCGGTCATCATGCGCGAGCTGGAGCGGGACGGCCTTCTTCTGAAACAGGCGCCGCAGCGCGGCAAGATCGGCCAGCCCTCGGTTCCCATGTCGCTCAATCCGGACGGGGCCTTCTTCATCGGCCTGAAGATCGGGCGCCGCAGCGCCGACCTGGTGCTGATCGATTTTCTCGGCACGGTGCGCGCGGCCCTGCAGCTCTCCTACCGCTATCCGGTGCCGCGCGAGACGGTCGGTTTCGTTTCGACAGGTATGGCAAAGCTGCGCGACAGCCTCAGCGCCAGCCACCAGCAGCGCATTGCCGGCCTCGGCATCGCCATGCCGTTCCAGCTCTGGAACTGGGCCGACACGGCCGGCGCCCCGCGCGAGGTGATGGACGAGTGGCGCCACCGCGATATGCGCGCCGAAATCCAGCTTCTGTGCGACTTTCCCGTCTATCTGCAAAACGACGCCACCTCCGCCTGCGGAGCCGAACTGGTGTTCGGCCAGACGGGCGCGCTGCGGGACTTCGTGTATTTCTACATCGGTGCCTTCGCCGGCGGCGGCATCGTGCTCGACGGAAGGCTCTACAGCGGCCCGACCGGCAATGCCGGCGCCCTGGGTTCGATGCTGGTGCCCTGCAACGGCAACAAGCCGACGCAGCTCATCGATATCGCCTCCATCGCCGTCCTCGAAAAGCGTCTCAACACGCAGGGCATCGAGGCGCCGCATCTGTGGACCACGCCGGAGGAATGGGGCGACCTCGGCCCCGTTGTCGACCAGTGGATTGCCGACGCCGCCGGCGCGCTCGCCTATGCCATCGCCTCCTCCACAGCCGTCATCGACTTCGAAGCCGCCGTCATAGACGGCTGGATGCCTGCCACGGTGCGGGCACGGCTGGTCGAGGCCGTGCGCGAAGCCATCTCCGGCATAGACGCGGAAGGCCTCACCATCCCCCGCATCGAGCAAGGCACAGTCGGCGTCCATGCGCGGGCGCTGGGCGCGGCGAGCCTGCCCCTGTCGGAGCGCTTCCTGATCGGCCCGACCCTCCCCGCCCGGGCGACGTGAGCTGCAGGCAGCCGTCGCTGAAACAACACCACGGAGCGAACGCGAATGATACTCTGCTGCGGCGAGGCCCTGATCGACATGCTGCCGCGCCGTTCCACGCTTGGCGAAACCGCCTTCGCGCCCTATGCCGGCGGCGCGGTGTTCAACACGGCCATCGCGCTGGGGCGGCTCGGCGCGCGCACCGGCTTCTTCTCGGGCCTCTCCAGCGACATGTTCGGCAGCCTGCTGCGGAAGGAACTCGAAGCCAGCCAGGTCGATTGCCGCTATCTCCACATCTCTCCCCGCCCCACCACGCTCGCCTTCGTGCAACTCGACGACGGCCAGGCGAGCTACACCTTCTATGACGAGAACACGGCCGGGCGCATGCTGACCGAGGCCGACCTGCCGGCGCTCGGCGACGAGATCGAGGCCATGCTGTTCGGCGCCATCAGCCTGATTTCCGAGCCGGCCGGCGGCGCCTATGAGGCGCTCATGCGCCGTGAGCACGGCACCCGCGTGACGATGCTCGATCCCAATATCAGGCCGGGCTTCATCCCCGACCGCGAAAAGCATCTGGCCCGCATCGAGGCGATGATGGCCATGGCGGACATCGTCAAGCTCTCGGACGAGGACCTTGCCTGGTTCGGACATACCGGCGCGCCGGAGGATTTCGTGCGTGCATGGCTGGAGCGGGGGCCGCGCCTCATCGTCGTCACCCATGGCGGCAGGGGCGCCACCGGCCATACGCGCAGGGGCAGCGTTTCGGCCCTCCCGCCGCAAGTCGATGTGGTGGATACGGTGGGGGCCGGCGACACGTTCAACGGCGGCCTGCTCGCCTCCCTCGCCGAACAGGGCTTGCTGACCAAGGCCGCGATCGCCTCGCTTTCCGGCGAAGCACTGCACACCGCGCTCGATCTGGCGGCGCGGGCCGCCGCCGTCACCGTCTCGCGCGCCGGCGCCAATCCGCCCTGGCGGCGCGAGCTCGCCTGATTTCGGCGGACATCAAATTTCGGCCGCACTCGCGCAGCGAAATGTGATCTGGCCGCATCGGCCGCAGGGGCCTGCGCCTTTCCCAGTCCGGCCAAGTCTGCTACTTGCGCCCGGTTACTGGCTCATCCGCATTGGAGCACTCATGCAGTTCATCGATCTCAACGCACAGCGCGAACGCATCCGCGACCGGCTCAAAGCCGCCATCGACCGCGTCGTTGACGATGGCCGTTACATTCTGGGGCCGCAAGTCGGGGAACTGGAACAGAAACTCGCCGCCTATGTCGGCACCAGGCATGTCGTGGCCTGCGCCAACGGCACCGACGCGCTGCTCCTGCCGCTCTACGCCTCCGGCATCGGACGCGGCGACGCAGTGTTCGTGCCGAGCTTCACCTTTGCCGCGACAGCCGAAGTGGTGGCACTTGCCAAGGCCGAGCCCGTCTTCGTCGACGTCGATCCCGACACCTACAACATCGACATCGCCAGCCTCGAAGCGGCCATCGACATGGTGAAGAAGGAAGGCCGCCTGCAGCCGAAGGCGATCATCCCGGTCGACCTGTTCGGACTCTGCGCCGACTATGATGCCATCATGCAGATCGCCAAGCGCGAGAACCTGCTGGTGATCGAGGACGCCGCCCAGTCCATCGGCGGCTCTTCCGGCGACAGGATGTGCGGCGCGTTCGGCCATGTCGCCGGCACCAGCTTCTATCCGGCCAAGCCGCTCGGCTGCTATGGCGACGGCGGCGCCATGTTCACCGATGACGGCGATCTCGCCGAAAGGTTGCGGTCCTTCGCCTTCCACGGCAAGGGCGAAACGCAGTACGACAACATCCATGTCGGCATCAATTCGCGCCTCGACACGCTTCAGGCAGCAATCCTGATCGAGAAGCTCGCCATCCTCGAAGACGAGATGGAAGCCCGCCGCAAGGTGGCCGCCCGCTATGCCGACGGGCTCGGCGACGTCGTGAAAGCCGCGAACAATCCCGGCCAGGGCCGCTCGGCCTGGGCGCAATACGCCATCGAGACGCCGAAGCGCGACGGCCTCAAGGCGCATTTGCAGGAAAAGGGCATTCCGTCCGTCATCTATTACGTCAAGCCGCTGCACGCGCAGGTCGCCTATCGCGACTTCCCGCGCACGCCCACCGGGCTTGCCGTCTCGGAAGGCCTGCCGCAGCGCATCCTGTGCCTGCCGATGCATCCCTATCTGTCGGAAGACGATCAGGACCGCATCATCGAGACGATCCGCAATTATATCGGCTCGAACTCGGCAGCCGCGGCGGAATAGTGCTGGGGTTTTCTACCTCATCACATCGTCATCCCGGAAGCCGAAGCGAAGCGGAGGCTATCCGGGATGACAGCGGCGGGTTAGATTCGGAGGTTTCTCCCTCCTTCACCGGCCCCGCGCGATGAAGAACGGATTGGAAAAATCCACGTCGTCCGGCAGGTTGCGCTTGCCATAGGCAAGCGGTGCGCCGTTGACCGTGCGGGTCATGCCGCCGGCCGCGCGCAGCACGGCGTCGCCGGCGGCCGTGTCCCATTCCATGGTGCGGCTGAAGCGCGGATAAAGGTCCGCCTCGCCCGCCGCCAGCAGGCAGAATTTCAGCGACGAGCCGACCGAGACGATCTCGGCCATGCCGAGGGCGGCGATATAATCCTCCGTCTCCGGTGTGTTGTGGGAGCGGCTGGCGACCACGGTGGGCGGCATCGCCTGCTCGCGCACGCCGATGCGCTGGCGCGCCACGACGGAATAGTCCTCGCCGACCCAGAGCGTTTCCGCCAGGCCGGGCCGGCCGGAAAAGAATCGTCCGCTGCACGGCGCGAAGACGACACCGACTTCCGGCGCGCCATCGCGGATCAGCGCGATATTGACGGTGAAGTCGGCGCGGCGGTTGACGAATTCCTTGGTGCCGTCGAGCGGATCGACCAGAAAGAACGCACTGCCGATCTCGCCCGGCCGGACGCCGGCCGCGGTTTCCTCCTCCGCCACGCAGGGAATGCCGGGAAAGCTGGCGCGCAACCCTTCGAGGATGATGCGCTCGCTTGCCCTGTCGGCGTCGGTCACCGGCGAGCTGTCGGCCTTGCTCTCGACCGCGCAGCCCGCTTCGAAGATGTGCATGATCTCGCGCCCGGCTTCGAGCGCGAGCGTTTCGAACAGCGCAAGAATGTCCGTATCGTCAGATACCGCCGCCGCTTTCGTACTGATCCTGGGCAATGTCACGCTCTGTCAACCACCGTTCCACCGCCTCCACCATCTCTTCCGGGGTGCGGCCGAGGGTCTGCAGGCGTACCTCGGGGTTCTCCGGCGATTCGTACGGCGAGTCCACTCCTGTAAAGTTATCGATCTCGCCTTTCAACGCCTTAGCATACAGCCCCTTGGGGTCGCGGCGCACGCATTCCTCGAACGGCGTGTCGACGAACACCTCGATGAACTCGCCTTTCTCCATCAGGTCGCGCGCCAGTCGGCGCTCACTGCGGAAGGGCGAGATGAAGGACACGATGACGACGAGGCCGGCATCGGCCATCAGCTTGGCGACTTCGGCCACGCGGCGAATGTTCTCGGCCCGGTCTTCCTCGGTGAAGCCGAGGTCGCGGTTGAGCCCGTGGCGGACATTGTCGCCATCGAGGATATAGGTGTGG
Organism: Aquamicrobium terrae; assembly: GCF_052978165.1. Taxonomy (NCBI): domain Bacteria; kingdom Pseudomonadati; phylum Pseudomonadota; class Alphaproteobacteria; order Hyphomicrobiales; family Phyllobacteriaceae; genus Aquamicrobium; species Aquamicrobium terrae. Next base: position 2,976,837 of record NZ_JBRKLZ010000001.1, on the reverse strand, counting down.
CGCCCGGCGGCGTGAAGCTTCTTCTCCAGCAGATTGGCGATGGTGGACTTGCCCGAGCCCGACAGCCCGGTGAACCACAGCACCGCCGGGCGCTGGTGCTTGATCGCGGCCCGCGCTTCACGGCCGACATCGAGCGATTGCCAGTGGATATTGTCGGCCCGCCTGATGCCGTGCCGGATCATGCCGGCGCCCACGGTCGCATTGGTGATGCGGTCGATGAGGATGAAGGCGCCGGTCGCACGGTTCTCGGCGAAGGAATCGAAAGCGACCGGCGCGCGCAGCGAGATGGTGACGACGCCCACCTCGTTGAGTTCGAGCGTGCGCGCGCCCTCTTCGGTGAAGTCGTTGATGTTTAACCTGTGCCGGATGTCATCGACGGTCGCGCTCGCCTGGTCGGTCGCCGTGCGCAACAGATAGAGGCCTCCCGGCCGCAGCGCCTGTTCGTCGAACCAGACGACGGAGGCGGAGAACTGGTCCGCCACCTGCGGGCGGGCCGATGGCGCCACCAGCACGTTGCCGCGCGAAACCTCGACCTCCTCGTCCAGAACCAGCGTCACCGCCTGTCCGGCCACGGCCCTGTCGAGGTCGCCGCCCTGGGCCACGATGCGCTTCACCCGCGCCTGCTTGCCGGATTTGGCCACCACGACTTCGTCGCCCGGCGAAACCGAGCCCGAGGCGATGGTGCCGGCAAAGCCGCGAAAATCGAGATCGGGGCGGTTCACATATTGCACCGGCAGGCGGAACGGCTGCTCGACGGCCTCGTCGTCCACCACCACCGTCTCCAGATGCTCGACCAGCGTCGGGCCTTCATACCAGCCGAGATGCTGCGAGGGCTGGCTGACATTGTCGCCATAGCGCGCCGAAATCGGGATCGCCTCGATGGTGCGGAAACCGAGCTTGCCCGCAAAGACGCGGTAGTGCGCCACGATGCTCTCGAATACCGCCTGATCGTAGCCGACGAGGTCGATCTTGTTGACCGCCAGGACGATGTGGCGGATGCCGAGCAGCGAGGCGATGACGGTGTGCCGCCGCGTCTGGCGCAGCACGCCCTGCCGCGCATCGACCAGCACGATGGCGAGGTCGCAGGTGGAGGCGCCGGTGGCCATGTTGCGCGTATATTGCTCGTGGCCGGGCGTGTCGGCGACGATGAACTTGCGCTTGGGCGTGGCGAAGAAGCGATAGGCGACGTCGATGGTGATGCCCTGCTCGCGCTCGGCCTCCAGCCCGTCGACCAGCAGCGCGAAATCCACCTCGTCGCCGGTCGTGCCGTGACGGCGCGAATCCTGCTCGAGCGCGGCAAGCTGGTCCTCGAAGATCTGCCGCGTATCGGCAAGCAGCCGCCCGATCAGCGTCGACTTGCCGTCATCCACGGAGCCGCAGGTCAGGAAGCGCAGCAGCGACTTCTTCTCCTGGGAGGCGAGATAGGCGCGCACGCCCTCGACCGCATCGAGATTGTCTGGCGTTACGTGCCGCATTTCAGAAATATCCCTCGCGCTTCTTCTTTTCCATGGAGCCGGATTCGTCGCGGTCGATCGCCCGCCCCTGCCGCTCGGAGGTGCGGGCCGTGAGCATCTCGCCGACGATGGCCTCCAGCGTGTCGGCGCCGGATTCGAGCGCGCCGGTGAGCGGGTAGCAGCCCAGCGTGCGGAACCGCACCAGCCGCTCCTGCACCTGCTCGCCGGGCAGCAGCTTCATGCGCTCGTCGTCCTTGAGGATCAGCATGTCGCCGCGCTGCACGACTGGCCGGCGCTTGGCGAAATAGAGCGGAACGATGGGGATGTTCTCCTGCAGGATGTACTGCCAGATATCGAGCTCGGTCCAGTTGGACAGCGGAAACACGCGGATCGATTCGCCGGGCGAAATGCGGGTATTGTAGATGTTCCACATCTCGGGGCGCTGGTTCTTCGGGTCCCAGGCATGGCTGGCATTGCGGAAGGAGAAGATGCGCTCCTTGGCGCGCGACTTCTCCTCGTCCCGGCGCGCGCCGCCGAAAGCGGCGTCGAAGCCGTATTTGTCCAGTGCCTGCCGCAGCGCCACGGTCTTCATGACATGGGTGTGCGTGTTGGAGCCGTGGTCGAAGGGGTTGATCCCGTCGCGCACGCCATCCTCGTTGATGTGCACGATGAGGTCGAAACCGAGGCGCGCCGCCATCTCGTCACGGAAAGCGATCATCTCGCGGAACTTCCATGTCGTATCGACATGCAGGAACGGAAAGGGCGGCTTGGCCGGATAGAAGGCCTTGAACGCCAGATGCATGAGCACCGACGAATCCTTGCCGACCGAATAGAGCATCACCGGCTTGGAAAAGCTTGCGGCGACTTCGCGGAAGATATGGATGGATTCCGCCTCCAACCGCTGGAGATGGGTGAGCACCGGCGCCATGTCAGCCTGCTTTCCTTTCAACCGACCAAGAACGACCTTCAGATGCCGCCAGAATCTGCACCCGGAAGTCTGCCATCTGGGGCCTGCCGTCGGGGACTGACTTTGCCTGTGTCGGAAATCTGCGTCCGCGCCCGCTTTCTAACCCTGCGCGCGGGGGCGACCAACGCAAGGCCAACTCATTCGACAGGCTGAAGGCAATGATTTTTCCATGCCCGGAGCAATGTGGGGAACAAACATTCGAAACAGCCGCATCCGGCGGCATGCCATCAAATGGGCATCATTTTCGGTGCCTAGAAAAGCGCCACCTCCGTGCCGAACCGGCAAACGTCATGGACATCACGCTGGAATCCGCGCAGGAGAATGTGGAGGATCAGGAGAGGTATCGGGCCGCCGCACGCGCTGCCACGAGAAATGGGGACCGTTGCACATTTTCAGTAAGCTCAGCTTCAGCCGCGGCGGATCGGGTACGCTCGCCGCCTCGCTTCCCACTGACGGCATAGCGCGCAACAACGTTATTTCCGCCTTTTTGATGGGCGCCCTGCCCGCCGCCGCCGGCAGCGCCATTTCAGTGCTTCTCTATACATTCCTGGTATGGGCGCTGATCTCGTTGGCGCTCGGCCGTTTCAAGTTCCGCATGAGCAGCTCGGACCGCCTGCTGGCGTGGACCTTCACCTTCTTCGCCGGCCTGATCATGCTCACGGGGCTGGTCGGCGAAAACCCCGCCCAGGCGCCGCGCTCATGCGTGTGGCTGCTGGCCTTTCTCTCACCCTGGGCCATCATTCCCCGGCTGCGGGCCAGCGAAGGCCTCGACTATCTGACGCCTTACATTACCGGCGCGGCGGTCGGCGCGATCGCAGCCTGTCTCATCGCCTTCGTGCAACTGGCCATCTTCGGCGTGCGCCCGGCCGGCGGCGCCGGCAACGAGGCGGTCTTTGCCATGATGTCACTGTGCCTGATGGGGTTGGGCGGGCTCAAGATCGGCTCGGCGTCGCGCGAGGGCACGCTTCTCGGCATGATCGCCATCGGCGCGGGCATGGCCGCGCTTCTGATGTCCCTCACCCGCGGCGTGGCGCTCGCCGCCATCCCCATCCTGCTGCTGCTGGCCATATTCGCGCCGATAAGGCTGCGCGCCATGGTCCTGCGCCCGGCCACGGTGCTGGCGTTCGTGGCGGCGTTCGTGATCATCTACTTTACCCGGGAGGCGCTGTATGCACGCTTCCAGGAGACGATCGGCGAACTTGGCATCCTGCTGCACAACGGCCACACGGACGGCCCCATCGGCGAGCGCGTGCGGCTGTGGCATGCCGCGCTGGAAGCGATCCGCCAGTCCCCGCTCTGGGGCTACGGCATCCAGAACCGGATGGATGCGCTGGTGCCGACCCTGATGCTGGATGGCAACGTGATCCGGGGCTATACCCATGCCCACAACAGCATCCTGACCTTCATGCTGGACGGCGGCGTGCTCGTGCTCAGCGCGATGATCGCGGCCCTGTGCATGCCGGTCGTGCTGGCATGGCGGGCGCCGCGCGATGCCAACTATCGGCTGCGCCTGTTCGCGGCGCTGATCGTCTCCGGCGCATATGCGCTGTGCGGCATGACCCAGATCATGTTCAAGCACGACATCATGGATTCGTTCTTCGTGTTCTTCTCCATCCTGATCGCCGCATCGATCCCGGCGGATGACACGGAAGCGAAGAACGCCTAAGTCGGCCGCCAACAAAAGAAAACGCCCGGCGTCGCAACCGACGCCGGGCGTTTTTGTATGGTTTGCTTTGTCGGCGCCTAGCGGAAGCGGGCGACGATCGACCAGACGGCAGGAACGAGGCTCGCGGCCAGCGCAACCTTGATGAGGTCGCCGACGACGAACGGCACGACGCCGAACTGCCAGGCCTTGTCGGCGCCGATCAGCACGGCGAGCCAGGCAAAGCCCATCGCCATCATCACCACTTCGGCGACCATGAAAGCGCCGAACAGCTTGAAGGGGTTACGGTCGAAGCCACGGTCGGCGGCCCAGCCGGCGATGGCGGCCATGGCGACGAAACCTGCGAGATAGCCGCCGGTGGTGCCCAGCATGTAGGCGATGCCGATGCCCTTTTCCGGCGTGCTCTGGAACACCGGCAGGCCCATGGCACCCTGGGCCATGTAGAGAAGCAGGGTGGCGACGGCGAGGCGCATGCCGAAGGCCGACGCGATCAGCAGGACCGCCAGCGTCTGCAGCGAAATGTCGACCGGGCCGAGGAAGACCTTGGTTTTGGCCGAAAGGGTCAGCAGCAGCGTGCCGGCGATGGCGAGGAAGAGCTGTGTCGCCAGGCGCGCGGCGCCCTTCTCGGGCAGGGCCAGTGAAACAAGCGGACGCATCGTCGTTGCAATTGCCATGTTCTTCCTCATTCCATTTGGTCGGGGCGCGATCGGGCAGGTGCGATGACCCCTGCACGTTTCCCCTATATTGACTTACATGCTATGCGGCAAATGGTTTCGCGGCACGACATGGCGGACGGCACACCTACATCGCAGATGAATTGCATCGCATATGGCACTTGAATTCGATACGGGCTTCGAGCCCGCCCACGGCTCGGCGGTCAGCGCCGCGCCCGGCGTCCTGCGCGTCACAGCGCCCAACGCCTCGCCCTTCACCTTCCACGGAACCAACAGCTACATCGTCGGCCACGACACGCTGGCGGTGATCGATCCCGGCCCGGACGACGAGCGCCACCTGAAGACCCTGCTCGACGCCATCGCCGGGCGGCCGGTCAGCCACATCTTCGTCAGCCACACGCATCGGGATCATTCGCCGCTCGCCGCGCGTCTCAAGGCCGCGACCGGCGCCCTCGTGCTGGCGGAAGGGCCGCACCGGGCGGCTCGGGAACTCGCCATCGGCGAGGTCAACGCGCTGGACGAGAGCAACGACACCGATTTCATGCCCGACATCGCCCTGCCCGACAATGCGCTCGTCGATGGCGACGGCTGGTCGATCCGGGCGCTCCATACCCCCGGCCATGCGGCGAACCACATGGCTTTCGCGCTCGAAGGCACCGACCTTCTGTTCAGCGCCGACCACGTCATGGCCTGGTCGACCAGCATCGTGGCGCCGCCCGACGGCGCTATGGCCGACTATATGGCGTCGCTGGAAAAGCTGCTCGAACGCGACGACCGGCTGCTCCTGCCGGGCCATGGCGGCCCCGTCAGCCAGCCGAGGGCGTTCATGCGCGGCCTCAAGGCCCATCGCAAGATGCGCGAGCGCGCCATCCTCGAACGGCTGGGGAAAGGCGACCGCACCATCAAGGACATGGTCAAGGCCATCTACCGCGACACCGACCCACGCCTGCACGGGGCTGCCGGCCTGTCGATCCTGGCGCATCTGGAGGATCTGGTCGCACGCCGCCTGGTCGCCACCAACGGCGCGCCGGCCATCGACGGCATCTACGAGCCCGCGCGCTGACGGAACGGCGGCCTATTCGCCCTGCTCGAGGCCGGTCTGGCCGGTGACCTCCTGGTCCAGTTCCTTGAGGAACCTGACGATGCGGTCGGCATTGTCGCCGAGATCGTGGCGCCCGTAACGGGAGGCCGAGCGCATGTCGATGAAGCTCGTCTCCTCGTCGCCGCTCACGCGGATGGCGACATCGGCCGGCAGTTCCAGCACGAAGCTCCACGCGGTGGCGGTGATGACCACTTCCCGCACATTGATATCGGAGGACGGCCGCGTCTTCGTGTCCGTCCACCCTTGACGCCGCAGTACGTTCTGCACCATGGCAAGCGCCTCCGCGAATGGCAGGTCGTAGCGGCGGCCGTTGACGAGCGGATAGGCCTGCGCCTGCAGGCGGCGCTCGCCCGGCGTGGTAACCGGGCCGCTGCCTTCCGCGCCGGATAGCGGCGGCGGCGCTTCGAGATCGGTAGAAATGTCGCGCAGCGGCGGGAAGGTCAACGCCCAGTAGGAGGCGACCGCGAAGGGCGCCAGCACGACCAGCGCGACCAGCGCCCCGACCGTGAGGTCGCGTCCACCCCGGTCGCCGAAATTCCACAGCCTCGCAAAGGCCCAGCCCGCGAACAGCAGGGCCAAAGCCGCCAGCAGCGCAACCAGCGCCAGCACCCACAGGAAAGCCGGCGTTTCGACGAGGCCGAAATGATGCCCCGTCCAGACCGTCAGCAAAAGCACGGCCGAAAAAGCCGCCATGCGACGCGACCAGCCTGCCGCCATGGTGGTCCGCCGTTCAGGAAATGCCGTCATCGCCCGCCATCGAAGTCTTTCCGGGTGACAGACTTAGAGCATCGGACCGAAAAGGGGAATCCGCTTTTCGGGAGACTGCGCTATCCGCTCAAGGATTTTCAGGCGCTCTTCATCAAAGTTGATGCGCCGCGCTCCTCGCCGGCGGCCACCCCGCCCCGGCACGCCACAATGCAGCCACGCTGACGGTAAATGCTTTCTTAAAAAGGGGATTGACCGGCAAACACAGGGCCATCGGCATGGAAGCACAGCTCGACGAAAAGGTGCTGGAAGAGACATTGGCGGAAAGCCTGGCCGAGATCGCGCCCGAGGCAAATTCGGTTTCGGACGAGGAATTCGCGCAGATTGCGAGCGAGGCCCTTGAAGCGGTCGGCGGCCGGCTGCTCTTCAAAGTGCGCACCGGGAGCGACGAGGCGGAGGAGCATGTCGCCGCCGGCTGTATCGGCGACGGTGGCAGCCGGCAGTTCCTGCTGCTTTCCCAGCCTGTATCCGGGGGGCCGCTGAAGGTCGAGACAGCCTCGAAAAGCGGCAATCCGCTCGCCGGGATCGCCGCTTCCTATGCCGCCCTCATGGATGCGCTGAACGCGGCCGCCTAGCCGCTTCCTTCACCCAGCCTTTCGAATGGCCGACTGCGCCGCCGCCAGCCGCGCGATCGGCACGCGGAACGGTGAGCACGACACATAGTCGAGCCCGACCTCCTCGCAGAAGCGGATCGAGGCCGGATCGCCGCCATGCTCGCCGCAGATGCCGAGCTTGATGCCCGGGCGCGCGGCCCTGCCCTTCTCGGCCCCGAGGCGAACCAGTTCACCGACGCCATCGATATCGATCGACACGAACGGATCCTGATCGATGATGCCCTTCTGGCGGTATATTTCGAGGAAGCTCGCCGCATCGTCGCGCGAGATGCCGAAGGTCGTCTGCGTCAGGTCGTTGGTGCCGAAGGAGAAGAATTCGGCGGTCTCGGCGATGACATGGGCACGGATGGCCGCGCGCGGCAGCTCGATCATGGTGCCGGTCAGATATTCGATGGCGACATCGGTTTCGTCCATCACGCTCCTGGCGACGGCATCGATGCGGGCCTTGACGTAGTCGAGCTCCTTCTTGAGACCGACCAGCGGCACCATGATTTCCGGCACCACCAGCTTGCCGGCCCTGCGCCCGGCTTCCACCGCAGCCTCGAAGATGGCGCGGGCCTGCATCTCGGCGATCTCGGGATAGGAGACGGCCAGGCGGCATCCGCGATGGCCCAGCATCGGATTGAATTCGTGCAGGGCCTCGGTGCGCTGGCGCAGCTTGTCGGACGAAACACCCATGCCCTCGGCCACCTCGACCAGTTCCTCCTCGGTCTTGGGAAGGAACTCGTGCAGCGGCGGGTCGAGCAGGCGGATCGTCACCGGCAGGCCGGCCATGATCTCGAACAGGGCGAGGAAATCCGACCTCTGCATGGGCAGCAGCTTGGCCAGCGCCGCGCGCCGGTCCTTCTCTGTGTCGGCAAGGATCATCTCGCGCATGGAAACGATGCGGTCGCCGTCGAAGAACATGTGCTCGGTGCGGCAAAGGCCGATACCCTCGGCACCGAAGGAACGGGCCATGCGCGCATCCGCCGGGGTTTCGGCGTTGGTGCGTACCTTCATGCGGCGCGCCGCATCCGCCCATTCCATGATGGCGGCGAAATCGCCGGACAGTTCCGGCTGGAGCATCGGCACCGCGCCCTTCAGCACCTGGCCCGAACCGCCGTCGATGGTGATGATGTCGCCCTTGCGGAAGGTCTGGCCGAGCGCCATCAGCGTGCCGTTCTTGTGATCGACACGCAGCGAACCGACACCGGAGACGCAGGGCTTGCCCATGCCGCGCGCCACCACCGCCGCATGGCTGGTCATGCCGCCGCGCGTGGTGAGGATGCCTTGCGCGGCGTGCATGCCGTGGATGTCTTCCGGGCTGGTCTCGACACGAACGAGAATCACCTTGCGGCCGACCGATTTCATCTCCTCCGCCTCGTCGGAGGAGAACACGATTTCACCCGTCGCCGCACCCGGCGAAGCCGGCAGGCCGACACCGATGACATCGCGCGCGGCCTTGGGGTCGATGGTCGGATGCAGAAGCTGGTCGAGCGAGGCCGGATCGATGCGGCAGACCGCTTCCTCCTTCGTGATCAGCCCTTCATTGGCCATGTCGACGGCGATCTTCAGCGCCGCCTTGGCGGTGCGCTTGCCGGAGCGCGTCTGCAGCATCCACAGCTTGCCGCGCTCGATGGTGAATTCGAGGTCCTGCATGTCCCGGTAGTGGTTTTCCAGCCGCTGCGAAATCTCGACGAAGCTGCGGAACGCCTCCGGCATCAGCTTTTCCAGCGACGGCCGGTCGGAGCCGGCGGCGATGCGCGCCGCCTCGGTGATGTTCTGCGGCGTGCGGATGCCGGCCACCACGTCCTCGCCCTGCGCGTTGACGAGGAACTCGCCATAGAGCGAGTTTTCGCCGGTCGAGGGATTGCGGGTGAAGGCCACGCCGGTGGCGGATGTGTCGCCCATATTGCCGAACACCATGGCCTGCACATTGACGGCCGTGCCCCAGCTTTCGGGAATGTCGTGCAGGCGCCGGTAGGTGATGGCGCGCTGGTTCATCCAGCTCGAGAACACCGCGCCGATCGCGCCCCAGAGCTGCTCGCGCGGGTCCTGCGGGAACGGCTTTTCCAGCTCCTCCTGCACCTTGGCCTTGTAGAGGTCGATGACCTCCTGCCATTCGACGGCAGTCAGATCGGTATCGAGTTCATGGCCGAGGCGGGCCTTGGCATCCTCGAGGATTTCCTCGAACACCTCGTGGTCGAGCCCCAGCACCACGTTGGAGTACATCTGGATGAAGCGGCGATAGCTGTCATAGGCGAAGCGCCTGTCGCCCGAATCGGAAGCCAGCGCCTCGACCGTCTCGTCGTTGAGGCCGAGATTGAGCACCGTATCCATCATGCCCGGCATGGAGGCGCGCGCACCGGAGCGCACCGAGACCAGCAACAGCTTGGACGGATCGCCGAACCGGCGGCCGGTCACCTTGCCGATGTGGTCGAGCGCGGCGTCGAGCTGCGCCTCGAACTCCTGCGGGTAGCGGCGGCCGTTGGCATAGTACCAGTTGCACATTTCGGTGGTGATGGTGAAACCGGGTGGCACCGGCAGCCCGAGGCTGCACATTTCGGCAAGGTTCGCGCCCTTGCCGCCGAGAAGGTTCCTGTCCCCGGCGCGCCCTTCGGCCGCTCCGTCACCGAAGGTGTACACCCACTTGCTCATGCCTTCTCCCCGGCTTGCTGTGGTCGACATGCCCCGGCCGGGGCTGGATGCGGGCAGCGATAAGGTGCCGAAAAGCGAAAGGCAAGCGCGCGCTTGAACTGCCGGCAATCTATATCGATTAAAGGTCCGACCCTGTTTCCCTGCGGCGTCCCCGAATGCCCGCAGATCGAGATGCCAGCAGCCCGGCGCCTTGGTGAAAAATACCCGTGGCCCTTCAACCCGATGTTGCCCGGGCGAGCGAAAAGAACTAGAACATAACCAGAACGAGGAGGATGCCATGCGACAGACAGGCAAGCTTGACTATATCGAAATGCCGGCCACCGGCGGCACGCTGGACAGCGTCAAGGCCTTCTACAGCACCGCCTTTTCGTGGTCCTTCACCGATTACGGGCCGACCTATTCGGCCTTCAGCGAAGGGCTGGACGGCGGTTTCCACACCGATGCGACCGAAGGTTCGGCAAAGCCGCTGCCGGTGCTCTACAGCGAGAACCTGGAAGAGACGCTGGCCGCGGTGACGGCGGCCGGCGGGCGAATCGTCAAGCCGATCTTCTCCTTCCCCGGCGGCCGGCGGTTCCATTTTGCAGATCCGGCCGGCAACGAACTGGCGGTATGGGGCGAGTAACTTGCTCCGGGCGCGGCTTCCGGGGCCGGCCCCGGATCTACCGAAAAACCAGTTTTCTCTGCCCGGCAGGGACGCTTTAATCGCATCGTGACGGATTGTGCTTTTTGTCGTCTCTGCCTATAAGGCCGCTCTGTCCGGTTCCGGACAGTTCCGTTGGGGCGTCGCCAAGCGGTAAGGCATCGGTTTTTGGTACCGACATTCCCAGGTTCGAATCCTGGCGCCCCAGCCACCTCATTCCCGCAATCATGATCGATCATCCCGTGCGGTCCTGACGCTCAGCGCCAGCCCCGGCCTGTCCTCAGACTTCCTGCCTGACGCGCCAGGCAGGATGGCCGAGGTGTTGCCCGGAGCGGGCCGGCGACAAGGCCGCGGCCTCGTCGCCGGCCATTCTTCCACCATAGCCATAGGCATCGCGGCTCAGATATTTGTAGACGTGGCGGTAGACCGGCTTGCGGGCCGAGACTTTCGTGAAGGCCACTCCCAGTACATTGGCGCCGGCCGTCCGGATACGCCTCAGCGCCGTGCAGGCGGCCTTGCGGGTCACATGGTTGGCTGAGACCACAAGGAGGGTTGCGTCCGCAACACGGCCGAGGATCGACGCATCGGAGAGCCCGGCAATGGGCGGCGCATCGATGACGACGATGTCGTAGCCGTTGGCAAGCCTGGGCAGGAGAAGCCGCATTCTCGGGGAGGAAAGCAGATCGGCGGGGTTCGGCGGCGGCGTGCCGGCAGTCATGACGCTGACATTCGCGCTGACCTGCCTGATCAGCCTGGGAAGATCACCGCGTCGAACCGTGTTCGTCAGCATGTTGCCGAGGCCCACCGCATTGTCGAGCTTGAACAGGCGGTGCATGACGGGCCTGCGCAAATCCGCATCCACCAGCAGCACCTTGGCGCCAAGGGCACCGAAATCATTGGCCAGCTTGCAGGCAGTTGTCGACTTGCCTTCCGATGCCTCACAACTGGTGACGAGCAGCACGCCCGGCGCACCTCGCGCGCCGGAAAACAGCAGTGACGCGCGCAACGAGCGGTAGCCTTCCGAAAGGCTGGAGCGCGGATCGGCCATGGCCTGCCTGAAGTCACGCTCATCGACGGCCGGCACGACACCCAGAACGGGCAGTTGAAGCTCGGTCTCGACCTGTTCCGGATCGGAAAAGCCGCTGTCGAGCAACTCCAGGATGTAGATGGCCGCCGTGCCGGTCAACAGCGACAGCACCAGCCCCATGGCAAGGTTGACGGGCAAGCGCGGCGCATAAGGGGTTCGCGGCAAAACGGCCATGTCGACAATGGCTGCGTTCCGGCTCCGCAGTTCGGAACCGACGGCCACCTCGTTCAGCTTGGCGATCAGGCTTTCATACTGGGAACGGTCGGAATCCACCTCACGCTTCAGGATTGTGTACTGGATGTTCTTGTCCTGATAGGCGGCCTGCTCTGCTTCCAGTTCCGAAAGCTTGTTCCTGAGGTCATCAACCTTGGCGAGGGTCTCGCCATGCTTGATGCGGATCGCCTCGGTGATGGCCCCGATGCCCTGTTTCAACTGGCTCTCGATTTCACGAATCTGCGCGCCAAGCTGCTGCATCTCCGGGAACCCCGGCTTGAACAGGGTCAGCTTCTGCCGATATTCCGCCTTCAGCTCCGCCAGCCTGCCGCGCAGTTTCTCCAGCCCTTCGCTGCCCAGCACCTGTTCGAGGCTTGCGCCATGACCACTGTCGATCTGCCGGACAAGACGCCCGTAGTCGAGGCTTTCCTGGATCGCGAGCGCCAGCGCCCGGTTGATCTCGGTCAGGTTGGCGGCGATCAGGGAATCGTCGCCGCCCGTTATGGTGATACCGGCGCCCCGCGCATAGTCGACCAGCGCCTCCTCCGACTTCTGCAGGCGGCCCTTTGCTTGCAGCACCTGTTCCTGGATGAATTTTCGAGCCTGCGAGGAGGTGTCGCCGGCCTGGTCGACACGCTGATCGATGAAGCTGCGGGCGACCTGGTTGGCGACCTGATAGGCATATTCCGGCTGCGGGTCGGAATAGGTGATGGACAGCAGGTTCGTGTTGGCGATCGGCTCGACCGAGAGATTGGCCAGAACCTTCTCGACCGCCAGCCGGGCGCGTTCTTCGCCAGAGTATCCCGGGATGTCTTCCCGATTGGAGGCGCCGAACGCCCAATTGAGAATGTTCGCAGGAAGAAGCCCGCCGCGTGGGGTGAGGAAATCCGCCCTCTCCCCCAGACCGAGATCGAGCACGACACGCTCGGCCAGCGCGCGGCTCCTCAGCTTCTCCCGCGCCGTCAGATAGGAGCGGATGTCGCTTCTTTCGGAGGTGACTTCCATGTCCCGGAAGATTTTCGCCGGCGGCACCAGCACCTCCAGCCGCGCCGTTGCCCTGTATCGCGGCGTCATCATCATGGTGGCGACCAGAGCGCCGACCAGACCGATCGCGGCCATGGCGACCAACAGCCAGCGATAATGCACGACATGGCGAAACAGGCGCAGAATATCGATGCCTTCTTCCTGCCCGGAAGCCTCATGAGCATGGCTCCGAAAATGCCCATGCCGATCATGGGACGCATCGAGGAAGGCGAGCGGCCCGTTTCCAATATGTCCTGGGCCGATATGGCGCGGATGATCAACTATGCTCATATTCCAATCCCTCCCCCGGAACGCGGAACGATCGCCTCAAGTCATTGGATTGCATCATGGAATGACGGCCAGCCGGCTCGCGTTGACCGCAATCCCCAGCGCTTCCTTCAGATTGTTGAGCGCCACCCGGCCTTGTGACGTGAACACCATGACGACATCGCCGCCATAGATGCGGGGATTGGCCATGCGGCCGCTGCGAATGGCGCCCACATCATAATTGGCTACAAGTCTGGCGCCTCCGACCTCACGGAACACATAGACCTTGCCCTGGTCGGCGACATCGCGGAAGCCGCCCGCCAGTGCGATGGCATCGAGCAAGGTGGTGCCCGCGGAAACCGGATAGAGGCCGGCCCGGGCGACCTCCCCGTCGATGGTCACGCGCTGGCCGGCCGATTCCTTGAGGAATACCGTGATATCGGGCGATTGCAGGTAGGAGGCGCCGTAGGCCTTCTCCAGTTCCCGCTCCAACTGGCGCACGGACTTGCCGGCGGCTGTCCTCACCCCGATCAAGGGCAGGGAAATGAGACCGGAGGAATCGACCTGCACCGTGCGGTCGAGGGACGCCGCCTGATAGACGCTGATCTCCAGAACATCGTTCGGCGACAGGGATTGTTCGGTCCCGTCACGCGTGCCAGCCGGGGCCGGCAGGTCCTTCACCAGCTTGAGACTCCCGTCAGCCGTGGACGCCTCTGGCCCCGACTGCAAGGCCAGCACATCCGAAGGGGCCGCGCCGGTATTGGCGGTGCTGGTGCAGCCACAGGTGAAGCCCAACAAGAGTATGACAGGAAGCAGGCTTCGGGTTGCGCTCATCGCCTTGTCCATTCGTGAAAACAGGATTGTCGAAACACCCGTCGATCAGGGCTTGGCAGGGACTTCCCGCACTGCCGTTTCGCCGCTCACACAGCCCTCGACAAGCCGAAGCATATGGCTGGCCAGACGGCGCCGGTCGTATTTGACGACCGCCCGCGTGCCGTTGTCGCCCAATGTCGAGGCAAGCACATCGTCGGCCGCCAGCTCGACCAATCGGCCGCGCAGATGGGCTGCATCCTCCGGTTCGAAGACGAGACCGGCCTCCTCGCGCTCAACAAGCTCCGCCGCTTCCCCGCGAACGCCGAGCAGGACCGGAACGCCCATGGCCATGCTCTCGAACAGTTTGGACGGGATCACCGTGGTGAAAAGCTCGTTGCGGCGCAGATGGATGACGGACGCATCCAGCAGCGACCAGTAGCGTGCGACCTGCGCTCTCGGCACGGGATCGAGAAAGGTGACGTTGGAAAGCCCCATGTCCCGCGCCCGCCTGCAAAGCGATGCCTTTGCCGCCCCGTCTCCCAGGAACAGCAAATGGATGTCCTCGCGACCCTCCTCCCGCAGCAGCCGGGCGGTTTCCAGCAGCGTTTCCAGCGCATGGGCAAGGCCATGGGTGCCGATGTAGCCGGCGACGAATTTACCCCGGAGACCCAACTGCCGCGCCAGTTCCTCGTCCTTTGGAGCCTGTCGAAACAGGCGCAGGTCGGCACCGTTGGTCACGACATGGAGTTTTGCCGGATCGATGCCCCGCTCGGCGAGCTTCCTCTTGAAGGAATGCGTTACCGCAACGATCATCGTTGCCTTGCGGTAGAGGAACAGCTCCAGCTTCTCCAGAGCCGAAAGCAGCGACGGCCGCTTTATCGCGCCGACGGCACGGATCGACTCCGGCCACAGGTCGCGCAGCTCGAAAATGAACGGCACGCGATGCAAACGACTGACGAAGTAGCCCGCGCAGGCGGCAAAGAATTGCGGAGAGGTGGCGATGACGACATCCGGCCGCCCGACCACAAGACCAGCCGGGATCGCAGAAACCATGAAGCTCATATAGTCGAGGCTGCGGCGCAGAAAGCCCTCGTTGGCGGCGATGTAGCTCCACACCCGCACCACCTCGATGCCGGCCGTCGTCTCGCGGCCGAACACCCGGTTCCGATAGCCTTCGAACAGCTTTCCCGCCGGAAAATTGGGTGCACAGGTGATGACCGTCACCCTGTGGCCTGCCTCGACCCATTCGCGACAATGCTCGAATGTACGGCTGGCCGGGGCATTCACTTCCGGGGGAAAATTGTCGGTCAGGAACAGGATATGCATGCGGAAACCGTCAGGCGGCGGACCAGCGGAATTCGACGGCACTTTTGCCTTCGCTGAGCCTGACCGCCAGGCATTGCGAAGGCTGGCTCAAGCCGAATTCGGAATGCCAGCTCGATGGCTGCAGGCGGGCCTCGCCACAGGCAAGACGCCAGCGCAGAACCTCCATGGATGCTGATATCAGCCGGCCCGACCGGCCGTCTTCGGAAAGGATGGCGGTATGGTCCGGATGGAAATGGAACAGCGCCTCGGCCACCGCAAGGGAGCCCCGGACCGCATCTCTGACAGTCAGGCCGTCCTCCGCGAAGATCCAGGTGCGGTGGTGGTAGGGCCGCCCCGGCAGGCGCGCATAGCCGTCATGGCCGCAGGCCACGACCGGACCGCCAACCGCCTGCGTCACCGAAATTCCGTGCGGCCGCGCCCGCCGCGCCACTCGGAATCCCGACCAGACCTCCGAGGAATCCTGTCCGTCGATAACGACGGTGTTGTGGGCGGCCGTTCCCCGCTGTCGCTGGCGCTCCAGCCCACTGCCGTAAAGCGACGTTCCGGAATTGACGATAACCCGCTGCCCACGAACCGACAGTTCGAAGGACAGCGTATCTGCATGGGCATGGCCCGGAAGATGGTCCGGGCCGACACGTGCCACGTCGATCAGCGCCACCGCGCGGCTGTCCTGCAACCGGAAGTAGCCGCTATCGCGCAGCCAGGTACATCCGTTCCGCACAGCTTCACAGGAAGGAAAGCCGAGATGCGTCGCGTAATGCTCCAAAGCCTTGGGAGGCGGAGCGATCCCGATCGCGGCGTCATTGAAGAAGGCGATCTCGCCATCGGGATGGCACATGCAGGCAAGCCATCCGCGCATCGCCGCGATCTTTGCGCCCCATGCAGGAGGGACCGTGGCTCCGCTGCTGCGCATGACGTTGACGAGGTCGAGCATGTCCTCGAGCACCAGCGCGTGATACATCGTACTCAGCTCGAAATGACCGCCATCCGCGAGGATTTGCTCGTCCACCTCCCGCTCCAGAAGCCGAAAGCCAAGCTGCCGCCAGCCCTCCGCCTCATGACCGGAGAAAAAGGAACCGGCAAAGACCAGCGCCTTGGCATTGGCCAGGAGATGATTGCCGAGCAGATGACGCTCCAGCCGCCGGGCCAGCCAGCGGGTTTGGATGGCGAGGCTGTGCAGTGCTTCCCCGGCAAGGACATTGCCGGCCAGCGCCCATTTGATCCAGTTCACGATCCGCAAGGAGGTCGGATAAGGTTCCCAGCCGCTCCCCGCGCCGGGTGGGTTTTCAGCGATCCAGCGTGCGATGAGGGCTTTGTGCCATGCTCCGCGCCGCGCGGCACCCTCGGCGTTGAGATCGTCGAAATAGTGGAGGTTGTAGCGCCACAGCCTGGAAAGCCCAGGATCGTCCCAGCCATGGTGCGACAGCGAGTGCGCCTCGTTGAGGAAACAGAATTCTTCCGGCCCGGTCTGGCTCCGGCGCCGCCGCGCAGGTGCCACCCAAGGCCCTTGAAGGGCCCGCTGCAGCGGCGCGGGGTGCAGGTCCGGCCGGGGGCGGGTGGCGCGAGACCATGCACGGCCATAGATCTGGACCGGCCGCAAATGGCGCAGGGTTTCCCAGTAAAGACGCGGCATGTTCACGCCGGCAGCAGCTCCTCGAGCGCCGTCACGATGCGCTCCCCGGTGCGGCCGTCCCACTTGTCGGGAATTTTGCCGCGCTTCCATTGGCCGGCGAACAGCCGCTCGAACGCCTCCCGAAGTGCGGCCGCATCCGTTCCTACAACCTCGTTGGTACCGATCGACACGGTTTCCGGCCGTTCCGTCCTGTGGCGCAGCGTCATGCACGGCACGTCCATGACCGTCGCCTCCTCGCTGACACCGCCGGAATCGGTGATGACCGCCCTGGCATGGCGAACCAGATGGTTGAATTCGAGATAAGGCTGCGGCTCGACGAAACATATCGAGCCCGGCAGGCCGGAAGTGTTCCGAAGCGTTCGCGCCGTGCGCGGATGGACCGGGAAAATCACCGGCAAGCCGCGCGCGCACGCGCCGATGGATTTCAGCAATCGCTCCAGGCAAGCAGCCTCGTCCACATTGGAGGGGCGGTGCAACGTCATGACAAAATAACTGCCCGGCGACAGGCCCAATTCGCTCCAGAACGGAGGTGAGCGCAACCGGTCGAGATTGGCCAGCAAGGTGTCGATCATCGTGTTGCCGACAAAGAAGATGCGCTCATCCTCGATGCCCGCGTGCCGGAGATTGTCACCTGCCCCTGCGCTGGTGGTGAAGAACCAGTTGGTGATGGCGTCGGTCACCCTGCGGTTGATCTCTTCCGGCATGGTCCAGTCGCCGGAGCGGATGCCCGCCTCGACATGGGCGACCGGCACTTTCAGCTTCTGCGCGGCGATCGCACAGGCCATGGTGGAGGTGACATCGCCGACCACGAGGCAGAGCCTGCCGGGGGCCTGCATGAGCAGTTTTTCGTAGCCCGTCATGATCGCAGCCGTCTGCTCCGCCTGTGTTCCCGAACCCGCCAGAAGGTTGACGTCCGGCTCGGGAATGCCGAGCTGGGCGAAGAAGTCGCCGGACATGCGCGCGTCATAGTGCTGGCCGGTATGGATGAGCCTGTAGGCCAGATGCCCACCCTCGGCCCGGCGCCTTTGCATTGCGCGGACGATGGAAGCGACCTTCACGAAGTTCGGCCGCGCGCCGGCAACGATGTCTATGAGGGGCAGCGACCCGTACCCCTTCCCGGCACTGCCGCCGCAAGCTCGACCGTCACCCTGCCGACCTCCAGCAATTCGCGGAACGGGATCGGCCCTTCCCCACCCTGCTCCACCGCCCGCACGAAGGCCAGGGCGCAAGCTTTCCAACCCTTGTCCTGCCGCCACAGGCTCATACTGCGAAAGCCCGGCCAGCCGAAGCCACGCAGACGGCGGAAATTGTCCAGTTGGAGAACCCCACCGCCGGCAAACACCTCCAGCCGCTCCTTGGGAAAGCGCCTCGAGCCGTTGGCGAAATAATGGATCGAACCGAGCGAGCCGTCGGCGAAGGTCAGCGTGATGATGACCGTATCGCCGGCCGGTCCATCCATGGCTCGTAGATCGTAGCCACTGATGGGCGCACCGGCGAGATGACGCAGCAAGTCGATGAAATGGCAGGCTTCCCCGACGATGCGCCCGCCACCCGTTTCCGGGTCCTGTGTCCAGTGACTGGCCGGAACCGACCCCGCATTGACCGTCATGACGAACGCCTTCGGCCCGGGCGCGTCCCCAAGCAGGCTCCTGATCCTGCGTATATGGGGGGCGAACCTGCGATTGAAGCCGACCATGACGACAGGCGCGATACCGGCGCCCGCGGCCGCATCGCGCGCGGCCTCGATGGCATCGAGCCCGTCACACGCAAGGGCCAGCGGCTTCTCCACGAAAACATGCTTGCCAGCAGCCAGCGCGCGGCAAACGAGGTCCGCATGGCTGTCATGGCGCGTGGCGATCACCACCGCGTCGACCGCCGGGTCTTCCAGCACCTCGGCGCTATCGGTGGTTGCCTTCCCGAAACCGAATTTGCGCCCGACATGAAGGCCGCTGACCCCGCCCCGTGACGCGACGGTCACCAGACTCGCGCCCGTCGCCTTGAAGGCGGGCGCCAGAACCGCGCCGGCATGGCTTCCCGCCCCTATGAAACCCATGGCGACCTTACCGGCACCGGCCGGCGCCGGCGGCCGCAACGCCACCACGCGGTGAATGGCCGGTTCGGCGTGCTCCATCGCCGAATGATCGAGGAGTATTCCAAGCGATGGCCCTTCGCCCGCGAGGATTTCATACGCCCTGCCGGCCCCGGAAAGCGGAAAACGGTGCGAGACCAGCGGCCTTACGTCGAGCCGGCCGTCCGCCATCATGTCGAGCACGGCCTCGAAATTCCGCTGCGCGGTCCAGCGTACGAAACCCGCCGGGTAGTCATGCCCCTTTTCCTCGTAGCCCGGATCGTGGCGGCCGGGGCCGTAGGAGCAGGATACCTGGAAGCTCAGTTCCTTCTCGTAGAAATCGGCGCGCGACAATTCGAGCCCGGTGACGCCGACGAGCACGATGCGGCCGCGCTTGCGGCTCATCTGCGCGGCCTGATGCACGGGTCCACTGCTGCGGGTCGAGGCTGTGACGAGGACAGCATCGACGCCGCGCCCACGGGAGAAGTTGTGCGCGGCGGCCATCGGGCCGGCCCCGGTCGAAAGATCGAAGGTCTCGGCCCCGAAGCTTTCCGCGAGCCGCAGCCTTGCCGGATCGACATCGAGGCCCAGCACCCGGCAGCCATGGGCGCGCAGCAATTGCACGGCGAGCAGCCCGATCAAGCCGAGACCGCTTACGACCACCGCTTCGCCCAAGGTCGGCTGCGCCAGCCTTATGCCCTGAAGGGCAACCGCGCCGATCACCGCAAAGGCGGCCTCGTCGTCCGACACCGCATCGGGAACCCTGGCGCAGAGATTGACCGGGGCCGCAACCACCTCGGCATGGCCGCCATTGGAGACGACGCGCTGGCCGGTCGAGAAGCCGGTGACGCCGGAACCGGCCTCCAGCACCCGGCCGACATTACAATAGCCAAGCGGCAGCGGCTGGTCGAGCCTGTTGCGCACGGCCTCCAGCGTCGGCGCCAACCCGTCCGTCCTGATCCTGTCGAGCACTTGCCGCACCTTGTCCGGCTGGCGACGCGCCTTGCCGATCAGGCCCGCCTTGCCGAAATCGACCAGCATGCGCTCGGTGCCGGCCGATACCAGCGTGCGCGATGAGCGGATCAGCACCTGTCCGCGCCCGGCGACGGGACACGGCACCTCGGCAAGCTCGATCGCGCCGGTTTTAAGCGATTGCAGGATTTGTCTCATGGTTGCGACAGGCAGGTGAAGAGCTTGCGGTTCGCTTCGAGCGCGGCGGCATCGGTTCCCCGGCTTTCGGCGAAGGCGACCGCGCGAACCCTCATTTGCATTTTCACGGCAGCCGGCAGGCGCGCCATGTGGTCGATCCTGCCTGCAAAAAGGTCTGCATTTCCAAGCGGAAGGTCCCAGCCGATGCCGATCTCTTCCAGATCGCGCCACGGCGTTGCATCGGAAATCAGCACCGGCACCCCGGCGGCAAAAGCTTCGAGGATGGCGTGACCGTAGTTTTCGCCCAGTGTGGGCAGGAAAAACAGGTCGTAGCCGGCAAGGACGGAGCGAACCCGCTCATGCTCCACGCTGCCGTGATGGCTGGCCTGCACACGGCGCGGAAGTTTGCGGATCAGTCGTTTGCAGCGCGCCCAGTAAACCTCGTCGCGAACCGGGCCATAGATGTCGAAGCGAACGGGCATCCGAACGCGACGAAGCACCTCCAGAGCGAAATCGAGGTTCTTCATCGGCGAGATGCGCGACAGGAAAACGACGCGCAACGGGTCGCTTGCAAGGGTTGGGCGGGTGAGGAGGGTTGTCCGGGGCTCGGCGATCTCCGGCAGATTGGTCGCAATCCTGACATTACAGGCGAGCGGCCCCAGCGTGCGCCGGATGTCGGCGGCCTCGGACGCGGTCGACGCCTGCCATTCCAGGTCTCGATACAGGCCGAACGCCCCGACCAGCGCCAGGAACGCCTTCTTGCGGGCCGGCTTCAGGGCAAGCGCGCCCTGGGCGAACTCGCCGCGCGGGGCAACGACACATCTGCTTTTCGGGGCACGCCCGAACCGGCGCGCGAGAAGCGGCTTCACGGTGAAGTCCGGATCGAAAAAACTGTTCAGATAGAGCGTTTCGTGCGGCGTCTCCCGCAATATCCGCGCGATCCTCGACAAGCCCCTTTGCCGCGGCGCGAGATAGAGCACCTTCGCCTTGCCGATCCGCTGCCAGCCGCTTGCAGCATCGATCTGGGGGTAAGGCCTAGTGTCGGTCGCGTCACGGTCGCAGGTAACGATGCGGAAATCCAGCTCGTCTCCCAGAGCTTCCACCAGATTGGCGATGGTGCGGACTGGCCCGCCGGATTTATAGCCCGGCAGGTAGCAGCGCAGGAAAACCAGCACGACCGGACGTGCGCTTGCGGCTTCGCTCATGCCGGTTCGATGCACGTCCCGGCCGGAGCCCACGGCGCCCGCGGCATGACATTCGTTCGAGGAAAAAGAAGTGCGTCCAGATAGGCGGCGCCGGCGGTTGCGCCGAGGCAGCGTGCCCACGCGGCCAACCGACGGCGCTCATCCGACGTCTGCCGGCCTTTCGCCACGGCTTCGGCCAGCAGCCTGCCCAGACCCGGAGCATCACCCGATGGAAACACGCCGCCATGATTGCTAGCCAGCACCGCGCCGGCGGCGCCGCAGGCATCGGAGCAGATGGCGGGCGTGCCGGCCATGAGCGCTTCGGACACCACCGCGCCCCAGCCGTCGTAGCGGCTGGGCAGCACGAGGCAATCCGCCCGCGCCATTTGCGCCTGAACCTCCGCCATGGGCCGCCGGCCCAGCCAGCGCACCTGCCCCGGCAATTTTTCGGCCGCCGTTTTCCGCAATTTCTCTTCCAGCGGCCCGGAACCCACCACGACCAGTTCAAAAGCCCTGTCCGGCAGGGCTGCGAGCGCCGCAACCAGCAGATCCAGCCGCTTCAATTCGACAAACCGGCCAACGAACAGGAAACGGAACTTCGGCCCGGTATCAAAATCCGCGACCGTGTCCGGAACGCGGTCAGGCAGGAAGTAGGCGAAGGGAACCACTTTTTCGGCCGCTAGCCCGCGTGCGGCCAGCCATGGCGAGGTGGTGTGGCCGATGGCCAGAACGCCTTGCAGATACGCACGCCGGTTTTCGATCAGGCGGCGATATGCGAGCCGCTTGAACCAGCCCCGCCATCCGCCATCGTCCACTGCTTCCAAGGCCGCCCATTGCACCAGCCCACGGGCGGCAAGCTGCCGCTGGGCAATGGAAATCATCCCGTTTCCCCTCAGCCCCTGGCAGATATGGAGGCTGCCGTCGGGCACGCGATCGACCAATCGGCGCACCGCATCGGCGGTCGGCGCCAGCAGCAATCGCGCGTCGCCCAGCGGCGGCACGTGCCAGCCCTGCGCCTTGCGAGCCGCCGACATCTCCGCTTGGGCAACATAGGTGACGTTTCGGCCGCGCGCAGCCAGGGCTGCCGCCAGCCCGGCCATATGCGGCGAGACCATGCGCTGCCAGAACCAGACCGCGCCCGCCATCACGCCTTCCGCAGCAAGGCAGAACCGCAGGAATACGCCCAGCCAAACAGGATCAGGGGTAGCAGCCCCATGCCACCGGGGGAAAACAGGATGGCCTCGCCCATGTTGAGCAGCAATGCGGTGAGGCAGACCGCCAGGGCGGCCACGCCGCCCCGAGCGCTTGCCCTGAGCAATGGCAGCAGCCACAGAGCCACCAGCACCGCACCGAAAATCCCGAGTTCCTCCAGCACCATAAGCGGCACCACGCCCTTTTCCACGGAAGCGCCGACCGGCAGGCCGAGCACGGAATCCCTCTTCACCTCCATCAGCGCCGGTTCGGAAGCGATGCCGAAGCCCATGCCTGTCAGCGGATGTTTTCCGATATTGTCCAGCATGGCGTCCACCACGCGCCCGCGCGAACGATCATAGGCTTGCAGAAGCCCCGTCACCTCGACGCCGCCCGCCTGCGCCCGGCCGGACTTTGTGACATAGTTCTGGACCGTGGCGACGACGGCCGGCGCCATGGAAGCCCCGGCTGCGATCACCATCCCCGCCACCATCCAGAAGCGTGCGCTGCGCAGGCCCGGAAGCGCGTGGCGAACAGGTTCGCGGACAAGGATCGGCCCAAGCGACACGGCAAGCGCCACGCCCAGCCCAAGGGCGAGGCCGGCGGTGCGCGCCTCCGACAAGAAGATGCAGGCCAGCGATGCGCCGGCCACGGCAAACAGCGACCATCGCGGCCGCTCCTCTGCCAGCAGGCGCGCCATGGCCCATGCACACAGCAGAGCCATGGTCGCGCCGAAGGCCTGCGGATGGTTGAGGATGCCCTGGAAACCGGTGCCGTTGCGCAGGTAACCCAGGGGCGCTGCCGCCAACGGCAGGCTTGCGAGGAGGATGACCACCAGCCCCTGGAAAAACTGGCGGGCCACCTTCTCTCCTTGCCGGCCCGAAAGCCCGCTCCACAGGGAAACCGAGGTCGCCGTAGCCAGCACCCATGCCGTTGCCTTCAGCACGGAGACATCCGCCATCGGGCTGAACAGCATCGAGTGCAGGGCGATGAACAGGCCGAGCAGAAGCGTGGCAAAGGCAAACGGACGCATATGCAAACTACCGCTGCGCAGATTGCCGTGCAGCATCGCGGAAGCCGCCGCCGCGAAAAGCACGGCATGGCGCCCGACCGTGGCGGCGTCCACTTCCGGAGCAAGGCCCGGATTGATCATTGTGAAGAGCCATGAAAGCCCCAGCGCGCGAATGGCATGGGCGCGGCCGAACAAGGCATAGCCGGCCAGCACAAGGTAGCTGAAATCGGCGGTGGGGCCGGACGCAAGGCGCATGGCCAGCATGACGGCAAGAGGCGCTGCCTCCCGAAACCCCATTGGCATGACCTTCGGGCGAGGCAACACCGCCCGGTTCGGGATCGTCACGGCCACGATCCGGATCCGCCCTTGCCCGCCGTTTTATCCACGCTCCCGCCGGCCGGCCTACACTTCCGCCGAACGAGCGGCGAAAGGCGACGACGACCATGGACGAGACTACCGCATTGCTGAAGCTTCCCTACATCATGCCCTCGCAGGCGCAGAAGCATGTCACCCACAACGAGGCGCTGCGCATGCTCGACGCCATCCTGCACATCAAGGTGGAAGACAGCGGCCGAACCGACCCGCCCGACGACCCCGCCGATGGCCAGCGCCATGCGCTGGGAGCGGAACCGGCGGGCGCGTTCGCCGGCCGGGCCGGCCACATCGCCGCCTTTCAGGACGGTGCCTGGAATTTCCACGAACCCCGCGCGGGCTGGGTCATCTGGGACGCGGCAGCCGCAGCGCTTCTGGTTCATGACGGTTCCGGCTGGGTTCCGGCGGCGCCCGATCCGGAAACCCTGCCGCTCCTCGGCCTCAACACCAGCGCCGACGCCACGAACCGGCTGGCCGTGGCAAGCCCGGCCACGCTGCTGACCCATGACGGCGGAGGCCACCAGCTCAAGATCAACAAGGCCGAACCCGACACCACCGCCTCGCTGCTGTTCCAGACCGCATGGTCGGGGCGCACCGAGATGGGCCTTGCCGGCACCGACGATTTTTCCATCAAGGTTTCCGCCGACGGGGCGCTTTGGAACACGGCGCTGGTGGCGGACCGGGCCACGGGCAATGTCTCGACGCCGGCCCGTCTCGGCGTCGGTACGTCCGAACCGCTTGCCACCGCGCATGTGGCAGGAGCGATGGCGCTCGGCAGCGCAGTGACCCAGGCCCGGCTGACCAGCGGCACGCCCGGCAATGCCGGCCGGGTGCTGAGCCTGATCGACCCCGCCGCCGTCATCCGTGTCTGGCGCAGGCAGACGGCAGGCAATTCGGCGACGGTGGAACTGGCCGTCGGCGACGGTTCGGACAACATCACCGACCCCTCGATCCGCCGCTGGGACTTCGGCGTCACCTACAACACCAACCGCTTCGAGTTCCGCTATCTCACCGGCACGGCCCAGGTGGCCATGTCGATCCAGTCGGACATGCGCATCGGCCTCGGCACTCAGACGCCGCATGCCTCCGCCCATCTCGAAGTGGCCAGCACCAGTCGCGGCTTCCTGCCGCCGCGCATGGACAGCGCCCACCGGGACGCGATCGCTTCCCCGGCGGAGGGCCTGATGATCTACAACACGAGCACGCATGAGCCCGAGTTCTGGAATGGAACCGCGTGGGTGGGCATGGCGGGAGCTTGACGGTCCGGTTGCCTGGTCACGCATAGGGCGGCGCAGGTTCATTCGCCCGGCGCCGCCTGCCGGGTTTTAAGGGAGACATCGCGCTTCTTCACAAGGTCATCGAGTATCGAGGCCAGTTGCGCCGCCTGCGCGCTCCGGCTCCACCTTTCCCGGACAAGCAGCGCGCGACGCCTCAACTCGTCTTCCGGGGCGCGCAACGCGGCCAGGATCGCGGCCTCGATCCCGGCGGGCGCTGGCTTCGTCAGCATCCACAAGCCCGAAAGCCTGGAGAACATGGTGCGGGCCGCGTTCGACGGGTTGAGGACGATCACCGGCGCTGGGATGGCGAGATATTCAAAGAGCTTGCTTGCAATCGCGGGGATGCGGCTTCGCTGCTCGCTCAACACCGTGACCAGAATCCGGGCCGAGGCGATCTCCTCGAGCGCCCTCGCATGTGCAACCATGCCCGTGAATTCAACCCCGCTCCCGAGGATTTTCGTGATCTCCGGCCTGACCGACGGGGGCCGGCCGACAATCCGAAGACCGATGGCCTCCCCCGAGCGCCGAACGGCGGCGACGGCGCTGGCAAGGGCGACCGTCTCCGGCGCCTCGGAGAAGCCGACGACCTTGATCCAGCCGGGCTGCCGTCCCGGTTCGCGGGAAGGCTCCATCGGGGCGATTTCGGAAGGAACGCCATTCGTCACCACCGTCGTCTTGCCGGCGACGGCGGGAAACCGCCTTGCGATCCATCTCTTGTGAGCCGGAAACGTGCAGGTGATGTGATCGGCCGCCCGATAGACCTCCGCTTCATGGCGACGGCTTCCACGGGTCTTGCAGCACTCCATCCATCCGGCCTCTCGGCGCATATGGGCGTGGTACACATCCCGGAAATCGGCCACCCAGCACAGATCGGGAAATGACTTTTTCAGGCGCATGCCAGCCGTATGCACAGAATGCGGCGGTCCGGTCGTGATCACCGCATCGGGGCGGATTTCCCCGACAAGCCTTGCCAGCCTGTCGCCCGCCGTCGTCCAGAACAGGATGCCGGTATCCGGCGCCATGAAACGTCCCATGAAGCCAGCAAAGGCGTTCTTGGCCGGCCCCAGCCGGCCGAGACGCCGAGCGGTGAAGGGGGACGGCGCATCGCTTATGAAATGAACCTTGATATGGGGATGGACGGCTTCCGACACCTCCGCCCCGGTCGCGGAATATCCATGGTGCTTGCGCGCCACGTCCACCTGCCAGCCATGCTCAGGCAGGAGCCTTGCCCACTGCGTGGCCCTAACCGCCCCGACGACGGGATCGGGGAAGAAATTCGAGGTGATTATCAGCAGTTTTCCCACGGCCTGCGGTTTCAGCCCCGTGAAAAGACAGGGAGGCACCCGGCACGCGAGACGGTCCCGCCGTCCAGCCTCACCACCATGTCGCAGCTTTCCAGCGTGCCCGGCCGATGGGCGATAACAAGAATCGTGAGGTCGTTGCCGAGCCTTTCGATGGCCGCCATCACGGCGCTTTCGGTTTCCATGTCGAGCGCGCTGGTCGCCTCGTCGAACACCAGCACCCGCGCCTGCTTGTAGAGCGCGCGTGCAATGCCGATACGCTGGCGCTGGCCGCCGGAAAGCCGGATGCCGCCCTCGCCCACCCGCGTGTCGTAGCCCTGCGGCAGCGCCGCGACCACATCGGCAAGCTCGGCCTGCTCGGCGGCATGGCGCACCCTTTCGCGGTCGATGTCCTGCGGCCTGACGCCGAAGGCGATGTTCTCGGCCACGCTGGCATCGGCAAGATAGATCGCCTGCGGCACATGGGCGATGTTCCTTTGCCAGGCGGGTCGGTTCGCCGCCGTCAGCGCCACGCCATCGATGCGGATCACACCGGCGTCGGGCTCCAGCAGGCCCAGAACGAGATCCACCAAGGTCGACTTGCCGCTGCCGGTCTTGCCGGCAATGCCGACCCTCGCCCCCTGCGGTATGTCGAGATTGACGCCCCGGAGCACCGGCGCCGGGCTGCCCGGATAGGCATAGGAGATGTTTTCGAGGCTGATGGCATGGTTGAACGGCAGCGGGACATTCCCGACCACCGCCGCCGGAACCGGCCGGCCCAGCAGTTCCACGACATCTGTCAGAACCTGCCTGTTGCCCATCGCCATCGCCCAGCCGTTATAGACCTGCTGGATCAGCGGCAGCAGTTTTTGCGCGCCGAGCGCAAGCGCGGCCAACACCGGCACGGCTGCGGCCAGCCCTCCGGGCCGCTGAACCACCACAACGGCGATCATGGCGATCAGCACCATCCCGATCGCCTCGACGATGAAGCGGGGAGCCCCGGCGAGCACGGCGTTCCTTGTCCGCGCCCCGCTGAAGCCGGCCTCCGCCTGTTCGTAGGCCTCGACGAACACGGCCTGCGACCGGTCGAGCAGCACGTTGCGGATGCCGCCCAGTCCTTCCTGCATGGTCTGCACACGCCTGTCCTGCGCACGAGCGATGACCGCGCCATTGCGGCGCAGACCCCGGCGCGCGGCGAAGGACGCGACAAGATAGATGAGCGCCAGACCCGTTCCCGAAACCAGCGCCACCATGGGGTCGATCACGATCAGGCCGGCAATGATGGCGAGGCCGATCACCGCCGCGATGGCCCCGTACATCAGCGGCAGCAGCACATGGCTGGTGACCATCTGGACCTTATTGACCGAGGCGAGGATTTCGCTGGAGTTGTGCTGGGCGTGATAGGAATAGGGCTGCGCGAGCGTATCCGCATAGAGCCTCACGCCCAGTTCACAGGAAACGCCGTAGACGAACCTGTTGCTGGCCCACAGGAGCGCCAGTCGCAAGGCAGCCGCCATGAGCGCCGCTCCTGCAAACAGGGCTGCCATGATGTGCCCGGACCATAAAACGGCAGGCCCGCCACCGGGATTGCTTGCCGGCAGGGCGACCGTGCCCAGAAGCGGCACCACCGTGCCGATGGTCACGACCTCGGCCAAGGCACCCGCCAGCATCAGGACCATAAGCGGCGCGAAGGCCCGGCGGCGCGAAGGCGTCAACCGGCCGAACAGCACCGACAGCGCGGTGGCCAGCGACATGTCCTCGCCGTCACTTTTCATCGCGGCTGTGTCGTTGCGCTTTCTTTACTTCGCACCGAAGCCGGTCAGCATGATCCGGATGGTCCTCATGACGATGACCAGATCGAGCCAGGGCGAGAAGTTCTTGATGTAGTAGAAGTCGTAATGAAGCTTTTCGTGCACGTCACCGATGGCCGCCACATGGCCCTGGTTGACCTGCGCCCAGCCGGTGATGCCGGGCCGCACGATATGGCGATAGGGGTAGAACGACAGTTCCTTCTCGTACCACAGGGACAGCATCAGCGCCTCGGGGCGAGGTCCGATCCAGCTCATCTCGCCGCGCAATATGTTGAAGAGCTGCGGCAGTTCATCGAGACGGGTGCGCCGCAAAACGCGCCCGATGCGGGTGATGCGCGGATCGTCTCCCCGGGTTATGGCCTTCTCCCGCGCGGTTACGGGGCCGCCGCGATCGTCGCGCATGGTGCGGAACTTGTAGAGCGTGAACACCGCTCCTCGATGACCGACCCGCTGCTGGCGAAACAGGGCCGGTCCCGGCGAGTCGAGCCGGATCAAAAGCGCCACGATGAGCAGCAGCGGCGATGCCACGATCAGGACGGCCAGAGCGACCAGCCAGTCGGCGGCCTGCTTGATCCTGCTGTAGGCCTGGTTCGGATGGAGGGACCCCAGCGTATTTTCGGACAGGTGTTCTATCTCTACCCGGCCGGTCAGGGATTCCAGCACCTGCTTGACGTGATAGACCGGCATGCCGGACAGCACGCAACCGGTGATGAAGCGAACCCAGGCATCCGGCAAATCGGCACGCAAATCCGCCACGACGCCCTGGATCCTTCCCGGAACCAGGCCGGGCCTTTGAAGCCTGTGCCAGGCGACGCCCCTGACTGCCGCCAGGCGATGGACACTTCCCACGGGGACCACCGCCAGCCTGCCGGGCTCCAGGCGGTTCAGGGAGGCGGCAAGGCTGAAGTACCACAATGTCGAGATGAGAAAGGAGCCCGCCGCCTGAAACCGGCTGTAGTCCAGCCGGAAAAAGAAGATGACGAGAAACACCAAGCCGTAGCTCAAGGTAAAGGCCGGCAACAAGGTGCCGAAGGTGGCGACACCTGGAAACGCATCCAGACGGCGGTAAATCAGATAGCCCGAGATGTGGGCGAAGATGGCCGCCGTGATCGTCACCTGAAGGTTGATGGAGTACACGACCTTCGGTTCCGCCATCGCCCTTATCAGCAGCGGAATGCCGACGGCCAGAAGCAGGCCCCCAAGCAGCCGATATCGCAGCCGCATCTGTAGATGTATGCAACCGCGATCTGCAACCATTTGTTGCAATTGAAGAGGAATCATGTCATGCCTCGTCAGGTCAGGACATCCATGGACTGGGAACGGAAGGTGGCAAGTCAGGCTCCCCCGAAAAGGGAAGTTGTTCGTGTAATGGCGAAGCAGTAGAGAAGCTGCGGGTTCTCGAACGGCAGGGCATTTTTGCCTGTAACCGGAGTCCGGATATGCATGGATTAAGGCTACCGGCCAATGTTGGGCGAGCGGGCGGATAGCTATGGCTACACTGTGCCGATACAGCTATGGCTCGTCCTGCTCCCCATCGCCTCATTGACTTTTCGGTTTAAGGCTACCGCACACCCGGTGCAAATACCGCACCAGTGTCGTCTTATCCCCCGCACGGGCACGTCTCAGGCGCCAGAACCGCCAGACGTGCCTCAGCCCCCCGCATGTCCTTATCCCGTCACCGGGCTCCATTTTGAACGGACATGCTTCACGTCGTACATCTCGCCCCGCTAGGCTCGCATCAGCCTGTCGACCGTCATCTGCACAGGCACACGACTGGCCAAAAACTCCATCAACACCGTTACCCGGCCACGCTCATCGAGATCGACAAGCTGGCCGATTTGCTGCGCCAGCGGCCCATCCAGGATTTCGACGCTGTCACCGGGCTTCAATTCAGAACTGAAATCAACGACGCCATTGTCATTCGCGCGGCTTTTCAGGGCTTCCACGAAACCGCGCTCGACCGTAACGGGACCATCGTCGCCAGTGATGATCCGTTTCACGCCAAATGTGCCGTTGATCGATCGCCAGCGCACCGCAGAGGACGCTTCCAGAAACAGATAGGCGGGAAACAGCGGGATGACGGCGATGTGAAAGCGACGGGCATGGCGGACGGTCCTGCGCATCCGCGGCAAGAACACGTCAAATCCCTGGTTGGCCAGATTGAAAGCTGCCTGAACCTCTTTTCGAGGCTTGGTCGTGACAACAAACCAGTCCGACATGCTGAACTCAAAACCCCTCGACTTCCGCAAGGATCAAACAACCCCTTGCAGATGCCAACGCCAAACTGGCGTTCCCCCATGGCTATTATTCATAGCTTCTCTTTACAGATAGTCAAAAGGGAATCTGCCTGCTGGAACAATTCCATTATACATTGGCATAGAAGGCCTGAATTAGCGGAAACTGCGGAAATTGGCAGAAAAGCGGGCCGGAAACCTTGGCCGCAGTGCAAATCGCACCCCCTAGCCGGAAGGTGCGGGCACAGGAAATATCAGGGTTCACCTGGGTGAAATGGGCGCGCGACTGTCCCGGACTATGCGACAGGCTTCGGAAAGGAAGGCGTTTCCCGGTCCTTGCCGGCGGTGGGAATGGCTTCGGGATCGTAGTTGTCGTCATCGCTCGACACCACGGCACCGGGCCTGAATTCCGGCACGATGTGGCGCAGCAGTTCCACCACCCGGGCATGGTCCTCGCTCTCCACGGCGCCCTCGAGGAAACCGAGGGTCTTGTGGAACAGCTCCTTGTCGATCACCCGCGGCGAGGCCACGAAATAAGGAGCGTCCTCACTGCGTTGAGAAACCTCGGACGGATCGAAAAGCTCCTCGTAGAGCTTCTCGCCGGGGCGCAGGCCGGTAAAGACGATGTCGATGTCGACATAGGGCTTGAGGCCGGCAAGCTGGATCATGCGTTCGGCAAGATGGACGATCTTCACCGGCTTGCCCATGTCCAGCACCATGATGTCGCCGCGCTTCCTGCCGGCATAGGCGGCCGCCGCGTTGAGCACGAGGCAGACGGCTTCCGGAATGGTCATGAAGAAGCGGGTGATTTCGGGATGCGTCACCGTCACCGGGCCGCCGGCGGCGATCTGCTTTTCGAACCGGGGAACGACGGAGCCGTTGGAGCCCAGCACGTTGCCGAACCGGACCGTCGTGAACAAGGTCGTCTGGCAAGCGATGTCCAGAGACTGGCAGTAAGCCTCGGCGGCACGCTTGCTGGCGCCCATCACATTGGTCGGGTTCACAGCCTTGTCGGTCGAGATCATCACGAAATTCGAGACGCCGTATTTGACGGCCGCCTCGGCGACATTCCTGGTGCCGAGCAGGTTGGTCTTGACCCCCTCGACAGGATTGCCTTCCACGATCGGCACATGCTTGAGGGCCGCGGTGTGGAAGACGAGGTTCGGCCGGAACCGTTCGAAGATGCTCTCCACCTTGGCGCGGTCGCGCACATTGGCCAGGCTCGTCACCATGCGGATCTGCGGATAGTGCTCGCGAAGCTCCATATCGAGCTTGTAGAGATGGAATTCGGAAGCGTCGGCAAGGATGAGCTCGGACGGCCCATATTCGGCGATCTGGCGGCTCAGTTCGGAGCCGATCGAGCCACCGGCCCCGGTGACCAGAACGACCCGGCCATTGATGAGCCGGGCGACGCTTTCCAGATCCGCCGCGATCTCCGGCCGGCCCAGCAGATGCCCCAGGTCGATCTGCTTCGGCTGAAGCAGGCTCTGGCCCGTCAGCAGCGCCGTTTCGGTGAAGTCGGGAATGCGCGACACCTTGATGCCCAGCCGGGTGGCCGCCTGCACCACCTCGGCCAGATGCTGCCTGCTGGGCCCGGATTCGGTGTCGATCAGTTCGGAGATCGGCATCCCTTTCCGCGCGAAACGGTCGGCAAGCGCTTCCAGCTCGTCGAAATCGCCCAGGACCTTGACGCCCTGGATGATGCGGGCCTGGTTGAGAATTCCGTCGTCCAATATGCCGACGATGTTGAATTCGCTGGTCGCGCCGCGCCTGTTGGCCCGCACGAAGCTCTCGGCGTTGTCGGTGAGGCCATAGAGAAGCACGTTGCGCGTGGGCCTGCCCTGACGGCCGTTCATCGTCCCTGGCCAGAAGAAGAAGGCCCTCTCCATCACCATACGATAGGTCATCCGGCTGAACGACAGGCCGGCAACCAGATAGATCAGCGTCAACACCGGCACCGACCGCGGCACGTTCGAGCCGCGCGTCAGCAGGAAGGCGGCAATCGTATAGGCTATCACCGATGCCGAGACGACCTTGAGGATCGTCATGATGTCGGGGATCGAGAAATAGCGCCACGACCCGCGGTGCATGGAGAAAAGCCAGAAGAAACAGATGAAGATCGCGGTGAAGCCCAGCGCCTTCTCTTCAAGACCGGGCACGGCGAACAGGAAACGCTCGCCATAGGCGGTGACGTAGGAGAGGACGAAGGCCGCGAACGCCGTAAAGACATCGAGCAGGGAGCCTGCGGCTCGCCACAGCCGCGCCCCACCTATGAATTCACGCAATTTCATGCTGTCGCAATTCTCCTATGCGGACAGTCCAAAACGTCCCTACCCCCAGGGACCGACTTTCCGCAGGGCAGCCAAAACAACATCGCCCGCCAACACCGTAAACACTCATTCACTAGAAAAAGTTCAACATCAAATTATTACAATCGGGATTGTCCGAACCGAATGTCGCATTATCGACAGTTACGCGACTGCAAACACCTTTCATATCAGCGCGATAAGTCGGAAGCGTCAATCGCGCCGAACAAGAACGATATCAGCTTTGCACAGAACGTGATCGCCAAATGCCTGAGAACTACTACAGGTTGTAGTTGAATTATTCTCTCAACCCGCCTCACGCAGGGCCTCGGCCTCCTGCAGGTCGACCGATACGAGCTGGCTCACGCCTTGCTCCGCCATGGTCACCCCGAACAGGCGATCCATGCGGGCCATGGTGATCGGGTTGTGGGTGATGACGACGAAGCGCGTCTCCGTCGACGCCGACATCTCGTCCATCAGGTTGCAGAACCGCTCGACATTGTGGTCGTCCAGCGGCGCGTCGACCTCGTCCAGCACGCAGATCGGCGCCGGATTGGTGAGGAAGACGGCGAAGATCAGCGACATCGCCGTCAGCGCCTGCTCGCCGCCCGAAAGCAGGGTCATGGTCTGCGGCTTCTTGCCGGGCGGACGGGCGAGAATCTCAAGCCCCGCCTCCAGCGGATCGTCGGATTCAATGAGCTGCAATTCGGCCGTGCCGCCGCCGAACAGATGCGCGAACAGGCGCTGGAAATGGCCGTTGACCACCTCGAAGGCAGCCAGCAGGCGCTCGCGCCCCTCGCGGTTGAGGCTCTGGATCGCCTGCCGCAGCTTGCGGATCGCCTCGATGACGTCGTCGCGCTCGGAAACTATGGTTTCCAGCCGCCCGGCAAGCTCGCGCTGCTCTTCCTCGGCGCGCAAATTGACCGCGCCCAGCCGCTCGCGCTCGATCTTCAGCCGTTCCAGCGTGCGTTCGACATTGCCCATGTCCGGCATCGGGTCGTCCGGCTGTAAGCCGGTGTGGCGGATGACCAGATGCGGCGGCGTGTTCAGCGCCTCCTGAATGCGCGCCTCGACCTCCTGCCGCCGTTCGTCGGCCGCTGTCAGCCGTTCCTCGGCGCGGGCGCGCGCCTCGCGGGCTTCGGCCAGCCCCTGAATGGTGGCCGTCGCGGCCTTGTCCAGTCCGGCCTGCCGGTTTTCGGCCTCCTGAAGACGGTCGGCGGCATCCTTGCGCTGCGCTTCGGCACGCGAAAGCTCGGACAGCAGCGCGCGACGGCGCTGGTCGAATTCATCCGGCGCGTCGGCCAGCGCCTCGCGCTCCTCGAGCGCTTCGGCGCGCCGTTCATGCAGGGCGCGGATATGGCTGTCGGCATTCTCGGCCCGTATCAGCCAGTTGCGACGCTCGCCCTCGATCGCCTGAAGCCGGCGCGACCGGGCTTCCGCCTCACGGCTGAGGCCGTCATGCACGGCACGGGCGTCGGCAAGGGCGGCACGATCGTCCGACACGATTGCTGCGGCCTGTTCCAGCCGAAGCTGCAGATCGCCCGGATCGGGCGCATCGCGCAGCGCCTCCTCGGCTTGCCCATGCAGCGCCGAGGCTTCCTCCAGTTCTTCCATCAGCCGCTGGCGCGCATCCTCCAGCGCATCGCGGCGGCTGGCGATCTCGCCGGCGGCGCGCTCCGCCTGCGCCAGCGCGGTGCGGGCCCCGTCGAGCTGCGCCTGGGTCTCGCGCAACGCCTGCCGCGCGGTGCGCTCGGCCTCGGCATGGGTGCGGATCGACGCTTCCGCCGCGGCCAACACCTCTTGCGCCGCCCGTACGGCCCGCGTCGCGGCAATCGCCTCCGCATCGAGTTCAGCCAGCCGGTTCTTCTGTTCCAGCCGAAGGGCTGCCGCCGTGGGCGCATCGGCGCTGGCGGTGAACCCGTCCCAGCGCCACAAGGCGCCTTCACGCGTCACCAGCCGCTGGCCGGGCGCAAGCGACGGCTGGAGGACCGGTCCTCCCGCCGCATCCACAATGCCGATCTGCGCCAGCCGACGTGCCAGTTGGCCCGGCGCGCGCACCACCGAGGCAAGGCTTCGCACGCCCTGCGGCAGCGCCGGATCGCTGTCCGAAGACGCGACATCGCCCCAATGCACCGGCGCGCTGCGGTCCAGCGGCACGTCGAGATCCTCGCCCAAGGCCGCGCCCAGCGCGGTCTCGAAGCCGCGCTCGACGGTGATCTGCTCCAGCACGGCCGGAAACAGGTCACCGCCGCCGGCATTGAGCATCTTCGCCAGCGTGCGCGCCTCGGTCTCGATGCGGGCCAGTTCCGCCCGCGCATCCTGCAACGGGCCGCGCGCGGCATTTTCGGCCTCTCGCGCCTCGGCAACCGCCTGCTCGGACGCTTCGACAGCCGCTTCAGCCTCTTCCAGAGCCGCCTCGGCCTGCTCGACCAGAAGCCTCTTCTCGGCCGGATCGGCCAGGCCGGAGATGCGCGCCCCGATCTCCGACAGCTCGCGGTCCATCTCGCCGAGCTGGCGCGCGAAGCGGTCGCGGCGTTCGCCGGCTTCGCGCAGCGAACGCTCGGCCTGATTGCGGGAAGCGGCGGCTTCCGCGCGCTCGGCGGTCAGCCGCGCCAGCTTTTCCTCGCTGTGGCCAAGCGTTTCGGCGGCGGCCTCGAACGCCGCGCGCGTCGCCGCCTCGCGCTCGGCGGCGCCCGCATTCTCCTCGTTGAGAAGCGCTTCCTCCTCGGCAAGCCGCTCCAGAACGTCGGCGTTCTCGGCCACCATGCGCTCCTCGCGGGCGATGTCGGCGTCGAGCTGCTCGAGGCGGCGATCGAGTTCGGACTGGCGCGAGCGGATGCGCTTCGCCTCCTCCTCCAGCTGGGCGCTGGCGATGGACAGGCGCTGGAACGCGGCGGCCGCGGCGGCTTCGACCTCGCGCAGCTCCGGCAGCTTGTGAGCGCCGATAGCCTGTTCCTTGGCGGCATTCATCTGGGCGGCGGCGCGATCGCCGACCAGCGACGTCGCCTCGGCCAATGCCGAACGCGCCTCGCCCTCCTGTGCCTTGGCGGCGCTCCAGCGCAGGTGCAGAAGCGTCGCCTCGGCCTTGCGGATATCGGCGGACAGGTTCTTGAAGCGCGAGGCCTGCCGCGCCTGCCGCTTCAGGCTTTCGATCTGGCCTTCCAGCTCGCCGACCACATCGTCGAGCCGTTCGAGATTCTGCTCGGCGGCGCGCAGGCGCAGTTCCGCCTCATGGCGGCGCGTATGCAGGCCGGAAATGCCGGCAGCTTCTTCGAGCAGCGCGCGCCGTGCCTGCGGCTTGGCCTGGATCAGCTCGCCGATGCGGCCCTGTCCCACCATCGAGGGCGAGCGCGCGCCGGTCGACTGGTCGGCGAACAGAAGCTGCACATCCTTGGCGCGCGCTTCCTTGCCGTTGATACGGTAGACCGAGCCGGCCTCGCGCTCGATGCGGCGGGAAACCTGCAACTCGTCGGCGTCGTTGAAGGCCGGCGGCGCGGTACGGTCGGCATTGTCGAGAAACAGCGTCACCTCGGCCGTGTTGCGGGCGGGGCGCGTGGAGGAACCGGAAAAGATCACGTCGTCCATGCCGGACGCGCGCATGTTCTTGTAGGAGCTTTCGCCCATCACCCAGCGCAGGGCCTCGACAAGGTTGGACTTGCCGCAGCCGTTCGGCCCGACGATGCCGGTCAGGCCGCGCTCGATGACGAATTCGCCGGGTTCGACGAATGACTTGAAGCCAAGCAGGCGAAGGCGCGAGAACTTCATGCGCGCCCTCGGTCAGGAACCGGGACGCCGTGCATCAGGGACGGCGGCGCGCCGATGGCGGGCCGCCCCGATGCTGCCGAGACGTCAAAGCAGCGGATCGATGACCGCCGAGATTTCGTCAATCGACAAAGCCCCCTTGTAGACTTTTCCGTTAATGATGAAGGTCGGCGTGGAGTCGATTTTGAATTCCTCTGCACCGCGCTTCTGGACAGCCCTCACTTGGTCAAGAAGATTCTGGTCCGTCAAGCAGGCGTTGAAGCTCTCCTGTGTAAAACCGGCAAGCTTGGCAAGCTGGAACATCGCGTCCTTGACGTTCTCTGCCGCCGCCCAGTTCTGCTGCTGCTTGAACAGCACGTCCACCATCGGGAAATAGTTGTCGCCGGCGCAGCGTGCCAGCATGAAGCCGGCCTCGGCGCGCGGATCGAAGGGGAATTCGCGCAGGATGAAGCGCACCTTGCCGGTGTCGACGTACTTCTTCTCCACCTCGGGATAAGTGTTGACGGCGAAATTGGCGCAGTGCGAGCAGGTCATTGAGGCATATTCGACCACCGTGACCTTGGCGTCGTCGCTGCCCTTGGCCTTGTCGGGCAAGGCGCCCGGCTTCAGCACCTCGGCCATGTCCAGCGTGCCGGAAGGTTGCGGCGCGGCGGAAGCGGCCGAGGCGGGCGCGGCGTTGGCGGCGGTGCTCTCCTGCCCGGAATCGCTACAGGCCGACAGGATGAGTCCTGCGGGCACCACGGCCAGGGAAGACAGGACAGTTCTGCGGGACAAGGTCATGCGAATCACCCGATTGTTTTTCGATTGTGCAACGTGAAGCCAAGTAAAAGCGAGAGTCGCGGCCAATTAAGGCATTCCGGTAGCCAAGCCAATCATCAAGCCGTGTCCGCATGATCACGAAAGCGCGATGGCGTCGCCTCAGCCCTGCTTCTTGCGGCCGAGTACGGTTTCACCCAGCCGTTCCAGCGAGGCACGCAGGCCTTCGTCCTCGATCTTGCCGACCGTGCGCGCCAGCTTCGCCTTTTCTGGCTGGGACAGGGGCCGCAGGGTTGGCGGCTTCTTGCGCGTCGTGCCCGTCAGCGGCTTCTGCACGATGCGGATGCGGCCGATGGCGGCGAAGCCGAGGAAGGCGTTGACGCGGCCGATGATCTCGCCGCTCTGGTGCTGGATGTGGAGCGCCGCCAGCCCTTCGCAGGCGATGACCAGAACCGCCGGCTCGAAGGGGTCTTCCTCGCGCATGCGGCGCGGCCACTGGATCTTCTCCGGCCGGCAGCTCGAAGCCAGCCGCTCGCCGACGATCTCTTCCCACGACTGGACGAGGCCGACCGATATGCCGGCGCGCTTGCGCAGCACCGGATCGAGGATGCCCGTTGCCAGATCGCTGACCGGAACGGGATTGCCCGCGAAGGGTTTCCCTGCCATGTGCGTACTCCAGCGACGAATTCTCGAACCTCAGGCACCGGAAACCGGCATTTCCCGATCAATGGCACCGCAGGACAAAAGCCGCAAGCCCGCCATCGCGGCCAGACTTCTGGAGTGGTACGACGCCCACCATCGCGAACTGCCATGGCGGACAGGCCCTGCCGCGCTCGCGAAAGGCGAGCGGCCCGATCCCTACCGCGTCTGGCTCTCCGAGATCATGCTGCAACAGACCACGGTCGAGGCGGTGAAATCCTATTTCAATGCCTTTGTCGGCCGCTGGCCGAGCGTTTCCGCGCTCGCTGCCGCCGCCAATGACGACATCATGAAGGCATGGGCCGGGCTCGGCTATTATTCGCGCGCCCGCAACCTGAAAGCATGCGCTGATCTCGTCGCCTCACGCGGCGCGGCGTTTCCCGATACGGAGGAAGGCCTGCGCGCCCTGCCCGGCGTCGGACCCTATACGGCTGCGGCCATCGCCTCCATCGCCTTCGACCGGCCCGCCGCCGTGGTGGACGGCAATGTCGAGCGTGTCATTTCCAGGCTGTTCCGCATCGAAACGCCGCTGCCCCAGGCCAAGACGGAAATCCGCGCTCTTGTGGAGCAGATGGTGCCGGCCGACCGGCCGGGCGATTTCGCGCAGGCGACGATGGATCTCGGCGCCACGATCTGCACGCCGCGCCGGCCGAAATGCATGTTGTGCCCGCTGCGCGAGGATTGCGACGCGCTCGCCGCCGGCGATCCCGAACTCTACCCGGTGAAGCTGGCGAAGCCCGAAAAGCCGACGCGCCAGGGGGCGGCCTTCGTCGCGATCCGCGCCGATGGCGCCGTGCTTTT
This sequence comes from Aquamicrobium terrae, assembly GCF_052978165.1. Classification (NCBI taxonomy): domain Bacteria; kingdom Pseudomonadati; phylum Pseudomonadota; class Alphaproteobacteria; order Hyphomicrobiales; family Phyllobacteriaceae; genus Aquamicrobium; species Aquamicrobium terrae. The sequence goes on along the minus strand of NZ_JBRKLZ010000001.1, from coordinate 2,938,057 downwards.
GCGCAAGCGCCCGGAAAAGGGCCTGCTCGGCGGCATGACCGAGGTGCCCACCACCGCCTGGACCGCCAGACAAAACGGCGAAACCTCAGCGGCCGCCGCTCCCTTCCCGTCGCAATGGGAGCGGGCCGGGCAGATCACCCATGTGTTCACGCATTTCGCGCTGGAACTGGCCGTCTATCGCGCCGGCTTCCAAGGCAGCGCGCCGGCCGGCCATTTCTGGTCGCTGCCGCATGAGCTTGCCGGCGAGGCCCTGCCCACCGTCATGAAAAAGGCCATCGAGTCAGCCATTCCCGGGGCAACGAAACGAAAGAAGGGATGAACGCATGGAAATCCGCCACATCGTTTTCGACATCGGCAAGGTGCTGGTCCACTACGACCCGGATATTCCGTTCAGCCGCATCATCCCGGACCCGGCGGAGCGCCGATGGTTCTTCGACAATGTCTGCACCAGCGCCTGGAACATCGAGCAGGATCGCGGCCGCTCGTGGGAGGAGGCAGAGGCGCTGCTGGTCGCCGAGCATCCGGCCCATGCCGACAACATCCGCGCCTTCCGCCGCCACTGGCACGAAATGGTGCCGCATGCCTATGACGACAGCGTCGCCCTTCTGGAACGGCTGGTTGCGGGCGGCCATGACGTGACCATGCTGACCAACTGGGCCGCCGACACGTTTTCGGAAGCGCGGGTCCGCTTTCCCTTCCTCGAAAAGCCGCGCGGCATCACCGTTTCCGGCGAAATCGGGCTGATCAAGCCCGACCGCGCCATCTACGATCATCACGCCACCAGTTTCGGCCTCGAGCCGTCCGCCGCGCTATTCATCGACGACAGCCAGAAGAATGTCGACGGCGCCATGGCCGCCGGCTGGCAGGCGGTGCTGTTCACCGATGCCCGCGCGCTCGAACGCGATCTCGCCGCGCGCGGAATCAGGATCTAGATCAGGCTCCGGCCTTCTCCATGCCGAGGCGCGCGATGCGACGCAGCTCGTCGATGGGGGTAAGGCCGCCGGCGCGCTCATAGTGCCAGAACGTCCAGCCGTTGCAGGCGTCGAGCCCCTGCACGCGCGCGCCCATCTTGTGGATCGAGCCGGCATCCTCGCCGATCGACAGCGTGCCGTCGGCACGCACCTTGGCCGACCAGCGGCGCTTGGAATCCCACAGCGTGGTTCCGGCCTTCACCAGGCCCGTATCGACCAGGCTGCCGAAGGCCACGCGCGGCTCCGCACGCTTGCCGGTCAGCACGGTCAGTTCGGTCGCGCCCAGCGGCTTCACCGCCTCGATGCGTTCCATGGCGGCGTCGATATAACCCTGCTCGCGCTCGATGCCGACGAAATGCCGGCCGAGGCGCTTGGCCACGGCCCCGGTGGTGCCGGAGCCGAAGAACGGATCGAGCACCACGTCGCCCGGCTTGGTCGAGGCCAGCATGACGCGCGCCAGAAGCGCCTCCGGCTTCTGGGTCGGATGCAGTTTCTCGCCCTTGGCGTCCTTCAGCCGCTCATTGCCGGTGCAGATCGGGAACAGCCAGTCGGAGCGCATCTGCACGTCCTCATTGGCCGCCTTCATGGCTTCGTAATTGAAGGTGTAGGCCTTGGCCTTGGCGTCGCGCGAGGCCCAGATCATCGTCTCATGCGCGTTCTGGAAGCGGCGGCCACGGAAATTCGGCATCGGGTTGGTCTTGCGCCAGACGATGTCGTTGAGGATCCAGAAGCCGAGATCCTGCATCTTCGCGCCGACCCGGAAGATGTTGTGATAGGAGCCGATCACCCAGATCGTGCCGCTCGGCTTCAGCACGCGGCGCGCGGCCAGCAGCCAGGCGCGGGTGAAGGCGTCATAAGCCTCGAAGCTCTCGAACTGGTCCCATTCGTCGTCCACGGCATCGACCTTCGACTGGTCGGGACGGTGCAGATCGCCATTGAGCTGGAGGTTGTAGGGCGGGTCGGCGAAGATGACGTCAACGGAGGCGTCGGGCAAACGGTTCATGGCCGCCACGCAGTCGCCCTTGAGGATCGTGTCCAGCCATTCCCCTGTCTGGGCCGGCTTCGAAGACACACCGGAAAACTCGCCGAGACGACGTACTGCAGACATTTGGCACACCCAGGATACGCGTTACTGTTTACTCGCCGTTATGGTTACCGATCAGCGTAAACAATCGGTGAAGCTTGCAGCGTGATTTGCGCGCCGGCGCACCTTGATGTATGCCCGCGCCACCGGTTGCCGGTGCCCCTTCCCCCAATTCGAACTGCGGACCTCCATGGACAAGCCAGACCTCATCATTTTCGACTGCGACGGCGTCCTGGTCGATTCCGAGATCATCGCCGCGCGCGTCGAAGCCGAGTTGCTGACCGAGGCCGGCTTCGAGATATCGGCGGAGGAACTGGCGCAGACCTATGCCGGCCTCACCTTCAAGGACATCTTGCTGCGCATCGAGGAAATCTCCGGCCTGCCCTTGCAGGCCACGCTGATCGACAAGGCCGAGGCGGCCGTGGACCGGCGCTTGCGGCAGGACGTGCGGGCCGTGGACGGCGTGCGCGAGGCCATCATGCAGGTTCCGTGGCCCTGCTGCATCTGTTCCAATTCGCCCAGCGACCGTATCCGCGCCATGCTGGAGAAGACCGGCATCCTGCCCCTGTTCAAGGGACCGGTCTTTTCCGCGCCCGAACTGCCGACCGGCAGGACAAAGCCGGCACCGGACGTGTTCCAGTACGCGGCCAAGGAATTCGGGGCCGATCCGGCGCGCACTTTCGTGATCGAGGATTCGGTGCACGGCATTGCCGGCGCGCGGGCGGCGGGCATGCGCGTCATCGGTTTCACCGGCGGCGCCCACAGCTATCCCGGCCATGCCGACGTGCTGATGGAGGCAGGCGCGGAGACGGTCATCCGCCGCTGGGCAGACCTGAAGGGCGTGCTCGACGCCCTGCTGCACTGGTCCGAGGAAGCCTGACAGCCGCAAACAAAAGGCCGCTTTGCAGCGGCCTTTTTCATGTGGCCATCAGCGCGGAATATCGGATTCCGAGGTGGTCGTGGCCGGTTGCGGCGCCGGCTGCGCGGCTGGAGCCGGGGCCGGACGCTTCCTGCGCACCACGCGCCTCGGCTGCTCCTCGGCCTTGGCCTTCGGCGGGCCTTCGTCATAGCCGACGAAGACCTGGTAGTTGCGCGACGTCGGCTCGGGAACCGTCACATTGGGATCGGTGAACACGAACTGGGTGGCGGACGAGGTGCTGTTCACCTGCACCTTGTACTGGTGAAGCTGCGAATAGAGCACGTCGCTGCCACGCGTCACCACCACGCGGATCGGCATGGTGATGGAACCGGCAGCGCCCTGCGGCCCGGGCACCACGCGGCCGGCGGCCGCGACATTCATGGTCAGTTGGCCGTTGCCGCGCTTGCAGTCGCGCGTCACCTCGCTGATCGAGGCCTGGTAGACGATCTTGCTCGGATCACCCTGCCCGCCCCGCGCATAGGTGTTGAAATAGGCGGTTCCCTCACGCAGCGTCAGCGTCGGGCAATAGGCCATCAACTCGCTGGCCAGCACCTTCTCGCCGGACGCGCTGGCTGCCTGATTGCCTTGCACCTTCAGCACATCGCCGCTGTTCGACTGGCACCCGGCTATCGCCAGCATCAGGCCGGAAAGAGCCAGGCCCGTGAAAAAGCGAAAATTCGATGTAGCAACCACCATGAAGTGCACTTCCCTCTCGCGACGGTGGTGTCCTATAGCAATCCGGCGGCGAAAATGCGACTGACGAAAGCGACAAATCCACACGCCCGCTGGCTGGTAACGACGGAATATTCTTCATGAACTACATAAGCACTCGCGGCGAAGCGCCTCGTCTCGGCTTTTCCGATGCCGTCCTTGCCGGGCTGGCGCGCGACGGCGGCCTTTACCTGCCGCAGGAGTGGCCGCGATTCTCGGCAGCCGAGATCCGCGCCATGCGCGGCCTGACCTATCAGCAGGTCGCGCTGCGCGTGCTGACGCCCTTCGTCGGCGGCGAGATCGCCGCGCCGGTTCTGGAGAAGCTGGTCAACGAGGCCTATGCCACCTTCCGCCACGAGGCAATCTGCCCGCTGGTGCAACTCGGCCCGAATAGCTTCGTGCTGGAACTGTTCCACGGCCCCACGCTCGCCTTCAAGGACGTGGCCATGCAACTGCTGGCCCGCCTGATGGACCATGTGCTGACGGAACGCGACCAGCGCGCCACCATCGTCGGCGCCACGTCGGGCGACACGGGCGGCGCGGCCATCGAGGCCTTCGCCGGGCGCAGCCGCACCGACATCTTCATCCTGTTTCCCCACGGCAAGGTATCGCCGGTGCAGCAGCGCCAGATGACGACCTCGACGGCCGACAATGTCCACGCGCTCGCCATCGAAGGCAATTTCGACGACTGCCAGGGACTGGTGAAGGAACTGTTCAACGACCATGCCTTCCGCGACCGCGTGGCGCTGTCTGGCGTGAACTCGATCAACTGGGCGCGCATCATGGCCCAGATCGTCTACTATTTCACCTCCGCCCTCTCCCTCGGCGCGCCGGACCGGCCGGTCTCCTTCACCGTGCCGACCGGCAATTTCGGCGACATCTTCGCAGGCTATGCCGCCAGGCGCATGGGGCTGCCGGTGGAGATGCTGACCATCGCCACCAACGACAACGACATCCTGGCCCGCACGCTGGCAACCGGCGAATACCGGATGCAGGGCGTGGTCGCCACGACTTCGCCCTCTATGGACATCCAGGTGTCGTCCAATTTCGAGCGCCTGCTGTTCGAGGCCTCGGGGCGCAATGCCGAAACGGTGCGGCGCTACATGAACGGGCTCCGGCAGTCCGGCGCCTTCACCATCGAGCGGCAGGAGATCGAGACGATCCGCGAGGGCTTCGACGCCGGCCGCTCCACGATGGATGAGACCGCCGAAACCATCCGCGCCACCCTTGCCGCCAATGGCTACCTGCTCGATCCTCACACGGCCACCGCCGTGCATGTCGCGGCGCAGAAGGGCGGATCGGCCACCCCCAACGTCATCCTCGGCACCGCCCATCCGGCCAAGTTCCCAGCCGCGGTCGAAGCGGCCAGCGGCATCGCTCCCGCCCTGCCCGCCTGGCTCTCCGGCCTGATGAGCGCAAAGGAAAACTACACAGTGCTTCCATCGGACAAAAAAATGTTGGAAGATCATATTTCCCGCCACACGCGGGCCTAGCGCATCGACCGGAAGGTGGAATCCGGTTTTCGGCCGGTGCTCTATCAAATTGTCAGATCGTCTTGCGTGCGCCGCCCCGGCCGCGCGGCGATCCACAGGTAGGGAGCCTGATCTATATGGGTGTTGAGGTAAGCCGTCTGTCGAACGGCCTGACAGTCGCCACCGAAACCCTTCCAAGCATGGATTCCGTCGCCCTCGGCGTCTGGGTCAAGTCCGGTGCCCGCAACGAGCGTGACGACGAGCACGGGATGGCGCACCTGCTCGAGCACATGGCCTTCAAGGGTACCGCCGAGCGCACCGCCTTCCAGATCGCGTCCGAGATCGAGAATGTCGGCGGCGAGATCAATGCCGCAACCAGCGTCGAAACCACGTCCTTCTACGCCCGCGTGCTGGCGGACGACGTTCCGCTGGCGGTCGACCTGCTGGCCGACATCCTCCAGAATTCCACCTTCGACCCGGAAGAGCTGGAGCGCGAGCAGAACGTCATCCTGCAGGAGATCGGCGCCGCCCACGACACGCCCGACGACGTCGTCTTCGACCGCTTCACCGAAACCGCCTTCCGCCACCAGACGCTCGGCCGCTCCATCCTCGGCACGCCGGAAACGGTCCTGTCGTTCAACTCGGCGCAGCTGCACCGCTTCATGCAGCGCGAATATGGCGCCGACCGCATGATCGTCGTCGCCGCCGGCGCCGTGAAGCATGACGATTTCGTGCGCGAGGTCGAAAGCAGGCTGGGCGGCTTCCGTCCGCATGCGCAGGGCGCCATCTCCCAATATGCGCAATATGTGGGCGGCGACTTCCGCGAGGACCGCGACCTCATGGATGCGCAGGTGATCCTCGGCTTCGAGGGCCGCGCCTATCACGTGCGCGACTTCTATGCCTCGCAGGTGCTGTCGATGATCCTCGGCGGCGGCATGTCGTCCCGCCTGTTCCAGGAAGTGCGCGAAAAGCGCGGCCTCTGCTATTCGGTCTATGCCTTCCACTGGGGCTTTTCCGATACCGGCATCTTCGGCGTCCATGCCGCCACCGGCCAGAACAACCTGGCCGAGCTGGTGCCGGTGATCGCCGGCGAATTGCAGAAGGCCGGCGAGGGCATCCTGCAGGAGGAGCTGGACCGCGCGCGGGCGCAATATCGCGCGGGCCTCATCATGTCGGGCGAAAGCCCCGCCAGCCGCGCCTCGCAGATCGCCCGCCAGCTCCTGCTGTTCGGCAGGCCGATCCCGAAGGAAGAACTCATGGAGCGCCTGTCGGCGCTGACCGTGGAGCGGCTGACCGACCTGTCCGGCCGGCTGTTCTCCACCAAGCCCACGCTGGCAGCGGTCGGCCCCGTCGGCACGCTGACGTCCTATGAGTCCGTCGTCGGTTCGCTGCCCTCCTCCACGGCGATGCCGCACCGGCTAGCCGTGTAAGCCTTCTCCGCAGCCGTGTTCGCCCTTCCCTTCATTCGCCGCGAGACGCCGGCACTGGAAGGCGAGAAGGTTCGGCTGCGCCTGCCGCAGATCGGCGACTACCGCGAATGGGCGGAGCTGCGCGCGGCCAGCCGCGCCTTCCTGGAGCCCTGGGAACCGCGCTGGATGCCGGACGAGCTGGAACGCACCGCCTGGCGCCTGCGCATCAACCACTATCGCCAGGACCATGCGCAAGGCTGCGCCATGGCCTTTTTCATCTTCGAGAAAAGCCACGGCAAGCTGGCCGGCGGCATAACGCTCGGCAATATCCGCCATGGCGTCTCCAGGAGCGCCCAGATCGGCTACTGGATCGGCCAGCCCTATGGCGGGCAGGGCCTGATGACCAACGCGGTGAAGACGCTTTCGCGTTTCGCTTTCGGCGAGCTGAAGTTGCACCGGATCGAAGCTGCCTGTATTCCCGAAAACATTCGATCGGTCCGCGTGCTTGAAAAAGCCGGATTCCGGCGCGAAGGACTGCTGCGGTCTTACCTGAAGATCAATGGCATCTGGCAGGACCACTATCTCTATGCCCGCATCGTCGACGACGACCTGCCGGCTATGTGAATGAAGGACTGACTTTGACGATATCTCCGAAAGCGAGGTCGCTGCTGGCCGCCCTTCTCGCAGCCATGGCTCTCCTTTTCCAGCTTGCCGCGGCGCATGCGGTCGAACCGATCAAGATCGCGCGCGACGATGTGGCGCTGGACCTTTCCGGGGCCGTCGAAATCTACCGCAACCAGGGCGAGAACTTCCAGGTCTCCACCGCGCCCGGCCCGGACGGCATCGTGCGCCGCATCGAGGTCGAGGCCAACGACAACCGCTCGACCGGCGACTGGGCCGTGTTCGCACTCGCCAACACCACCGACCAGCAGATCGACAGGCTGATCGTCGCGCCGCATTTCAGGCTGGTCAATTCCGGCCTGTTCTGGCCCGACCTCGGCTCCACCCGCATCGCCGCCATCACGCCCAGCGAGGGCTTCGCGCTCGACCGGCAGGCAAGCCCCGACGCCGACGTCTTCCGCGTGACGCTCAATCCCGGCGCGGTGGTGACCTTCGTGGCCGACCTCGCTTCGCCCAAGCTGCCGCAGGTCTACCTGTGGGAGCCGGAAGCCTACAAGGATTCCATCAACTCTTACACGCTCTATCGCGGCATCGTCATCGGCATCGCCGGCCTGCTCGCCCTGTTCCTGACCATCCTGTTCGTGGTCAAGGGCACTTCCATGTTCCCGGCAACGGCCGCCCTTTCCTGGGCGGTGCTGGCCTATATCTGCGTCGATTTCGGCTTCCTCGCCAAGATCATCGAGATGTCGCCCGGCAACGAGCAGATATGGCGAGCGGGAACGGAGATCGGCCTTGCCGCGACATTCGTCGTGTTCCTGTTCACCTATCTCAACCTCAACCGCTGGCACGGCCATTTCAGCTACGGCGCGCTGGTGTGGATATTGTGCCTGGCGCTGATCGCCGGCATCGCCATCATCGACCCTCCGATCGCCGCCGGCATCGCCCGCTTCTCCTTCGCCGCCACCGCGCTGGTCGGCATCGGGCTGATCGTGCTCCTGGGCGTGCGCGGCTACGACCGCGCCATCATGCTGGTGCCGAGCTGGGTGATGGTGCTCCTGTGGCTCACCGGTTCATGGATGGCGGTGACCGGCCTGCTCGACAACGACATCGTGCAGCCAGCGCTGGGCGGCGGGCTGATCCTCATCATCCTGCTTATAGGCTTCACCGTCATGCAGCATGCCTTTGCCGGGGGTGCGCTGCATCAGGGCCTTTTCTCCGACATCGAGCGGCAGGCGCTGGCCGTCATGGGCGCCGGCGACACCGTATGGGACTGGGACGTGCTGCGTGACCGCGTGGTCACCCGTCCCGACATCAGCACCCAGCTCGGCCTCGAGCCCAACAGCCTCGGCGGCCCGGCGCGCAACTGGCTTCCCGTCCTGCACGCCGACGACCGCGACGCCTTCCGCACCACGCTCGACATCGTGCTGGAGCACCGGCGCGGGCGCGTCGCCCAGCAGTTCCGGCTGCGCGGCGCCGACGGCCACTATCACTGGTTCGCGCTGCGCGCCCGCCCGGTGATCGGCTCCGACGGCGAGGTCATCCGTTGCGTCGGCACCATGATCGACGTCACCGAGCACAAGAAGGCGGAGGAACGCCTGCTGCACGATGCCGTGCACGACAACCTCACCGGCCTGCCCAGCCGTGAGCTGTTCATGAACCGGCTGGAGGCCGTGATCGCGATAGCTCGCACCGAGGAGAAGGTGCGGCCGACCGTGTTCGTCATCGACATCGACCGCTTCAAGCAGGTCAATGACGGGCTGGGCATCTCGGCCGGCGACACCATCCTGCTCACCATCGGGCGGCGCCTGCACCGGCTGCTGAAGCCGCAGGATTCGCTGTCGCGCTTCGCCGGCGACCAGTTCGCACTGATGCTGCTTTCCGAGCAGGAGCCGGCGCGCATCGCTGCCGTGGCCGATGCCATCAGGCACGCCATCAGCGCGCCGATCACCTTCGCCAAGCGCGAGATCGTGCTGGCCGCCTCGATCGGCCTGATCACCTGGACATCGGACCAGACTTCGGCCGAGGACATGGTCAAGGATGCCGAACTGGCGCTGCATCAGGCCAAGCGCTTCGGCGGCGACAGGATCGAGCCGTTCCGCCCCTCCTTCCGCACCGTCGGCACCGACAAGCTGCAGTTCGAGTCCGACCTGCGGCGCGCCATCGAGCGCAAGGAACTCACCCTTGCCTACCAGCCGATCGTGCGGCTGGAGGACAACAGCATCGCCGGCTTCGAGGCCCTGATGCGCTGGGAGCATCCGCGCCGCGGCATGATCCCGCCGGCCGATTTCATCCCGGTAGCGGAAAATTGCGGGCTGATCGTGCCGCTCGGCCTGTTCGCCATGCAGAAGGCCGCCGAGGACCTCGTTTCCTGGCAGAAGCAGATCGGCGACGTGCCGCTCTCGGTCTCGGTCAACCTGTCCAGCCGCCAGCTCATCCGCCGCGACCTGGTCAGCGACGTGCGGTCCATCCTCGCGCGCGCTAACCTCAAGGCGCGCTGCTTCCGGCTGGAACTCACCGAATCCCTGGTGATGGACAATCCCGAGCAGACCGCCCATGTGCTGAACAAGCTGAAACGCCTCGGCATCGGCCTGTCGCTCGACGATTTCGGCACCGGCTATTCGTCGCTCGCCTACCTCACCCGCTTCCCCTTCGACACCATCAAGATCGACAAGAGCTTTGTCGACGACACCACGCCCAAGCGCACCATGCTGATCAAATCCATGGTCAACATGGCGCATGAGCTGGGGCTTTCGGTGGTCGCGGAAGGCGTGTCGGACCAGAGCGACGCGCTGGAACTGCGCCAGATCGGCTGCGAATATGTGCAGAGCTTCATGTTCGGCCCCCCGGTCGGCGGCGATCAGGTCATCAAGCTGCTGAAGGAACAGTACCCGCTCGCGCAAGCCTGACAGCCGGCAACGGATCAGGCGTGGCCGGCGCTTGAACTCAGGTGGGCGATGTCGATGCCGATCGAGGCGAGGATGCGATCGTATTTGCTCTCGATGTCGGCATCGAAAAGCAGTTCCGGCGTGGCCGGGCAGGTCAGCCAGCCGTTCTGGGCGATCTCGGTTTCGAGCTGGCCGGCGCCCCAGCCGGAATAGCCGAGCGCCATCAGCGCCCGGCGCGGGCCGCGCCCGGTGGAGATGGCCCGCAGGATATCCACCGTCGCCGTGAGGCAGATGTTCTGGGCGACATTGAGCGAGGACTCGACGCGGTAGTCTCCCGAATGCAGCACGAAGCCGCGGCTGCGGTCGACCGGGCCACCATTGCGGATCACCAGATCGCGCGCCGGCGGCGGCAGGCGGATCGCCTCCTGCTCGTTCATGATGCCGAGTTGCACGAGAAGGTCGGGGAACAGGATCTGCTGGGTCTGGTTGATGATCAGCCCCATCGCGCCCTCTTCGCTGTGGGCGCAGACATAGATGACCGAGCGCGCGAAGCGGTCGTCCTTCATGCCGGGCATGGCAATGAGGAACTGGTCTTCGAGGAAACCGCCGCGCCCCGAGTCCGCGTTCTTGCCGGACAAAATATCCATGGGAGGAAAGTTAGCGCGTTTCCGCGGCACTTGAAAGATGGGGCAATGTCGCGCCGGCCTCGTCGCGATCAAGCCATGCGACAGGTGCTCACGCAAAAATGATGGCCGGCTTACGCCGAAAGTGGTTGCAGCCATGGCGCGAGAAGATCAAATCGGGCCCATGCGCAGCCTGTCGATCCTTCCGGCCCTGTTGATTGCCGCCACGCTGTCCGGTCCGCCAGCCCATGCCGCCTCGTCCGACTGGCATGTCAGCGAGGGGGGCCGCATCCGCATCGTCACCGCGAACCAGCCGGATGCCGGCGGAAACCTGCGCGGCGTGCTGCAGATCGAGTTGAAGCCCGGCTGGAAGACCTACTGGCGCGATCCCGGCGACAGCGGCGTGCCGCCGCAGATCATGGTCGATGGCCCCGAGGTCCGGCAGGCGGAACTCTCCTTTCCCGCCCCGACGCGCCATGACGACGGCTATTCCGAATGGGCGGGCTATGACAGTTCCGTGCTGTTGCCGATCCAGTTCACGCTGGCCGGGCATCACCAGCCGGCCACGATCGCCGCGAAGGTGATGATCGGCATGTGCGAGAGGATCTGCATACCCGTGCATGCCGATCTCGTCGTCGATCCGGACCGGTCTTCGCAGCAGGTGGTGGAAGAGGCCATGGTGCACAACGCCCTGGCTGCCCTTCCCGCCCCGGCCTCGCCCGGCTTCGAGGCCAGCATCGCCACGGCTTCGGACGACACGCTCACCGTGGAGGCCACGCTGCCCGAGGACGCCAGATCGGCCGAGCTGTTCCTTGCCGGCGAGGGTGGCTACGCCTTCGCCACCCCGGTTGCCAAGCCTGCGGACGGCAAGCTGGTGTTCGAGGTGCCGGTGGTGGCGAAGCCTGCGCACAAGCCGGACGGACAGGGCCTGCCCTATACACTGACATCGTCCGCCGGCGCGGTTTCAGGCTTCCTGCCCTATCCCTGACCGCGCGTCATTGCGGCGGCAGGCATAGTCCGCTATCGCTGTCGCGTCCCTTTGATTTGGTGAGGAATTGCAATGACGATCTCTGTTGGCGACAAGCTGCCTGAAGCCACCCTGAAGACGATGACCGCCGACGGCGCCAAGGAAGTGACGACGGCCGAGGTCTTTGCCGGCAAGAAGGTCGTCCTGTTCGGCGTGCCCGGCGCCTTCACGCCCACCTGCAACAACAACCACCTGCCGGGCTACCTGGAAAACAACGACGCCATCCGCGCCCGGGGCGTCGACACCATCGCCGTGGTCGCCGTCAACGACCCCTTCGTGATGGGCGCCTGGGAAAAATTCACCGGCGGCGAGGGCAAGATCCTCTATCTGGCCGATGGCAGCGGCACCTTCGTCAAGGCGCTCGGCCTCGACATCGACCTCAGCGGCGCCGGCATGGGCCTGCGCTCCAAGCGCTTTTCCATGATCGTCGACGACGGCAAGGTGGTCGCGCTCAACATCGAGCCGGTCCCCGGCAGGGCCGACGAGACCGCGGCGGCAAAAATTCTCGAACAGCTTTGACGGCAGGGGCCGGGAAACCGGCCCTCAGTAGCTCTGCGATGACCGGCGCGGCTTTGCCCGTGCCGGTTTTTCCATATCCGGTTTCGGCACCGCGGCCGCAGTCCGCACGGGCCCTTTCTTGAACGGGGCCATGCCCTCGCGGGCCAATTCGTCGGCGCGCTCGTTCTCGGCATGGCCGGCATGGCCCTTGACCCAATGCCACGTCACCTTGTGGCGGCGGCGGGCCTCGTCCAGCGCCTGCCACAGTTCCATGTTCTTGACCGGCTTGTTGTCCGCCGTCTTCCAGCCCCTGCGCTTCCAGCCGTCGATCCAGCTTGAAATGCCGTCCTTCACATAGTTGGAATCGGTGTGCAGATCGACCTCGCACGCCTCCTTCAGCGCGTTCAGCGCCGAAATCGCGGCCATCAGCTCCATGCGGTTGTTGGTGGTCTGCGCCTCGCCGCCCGACAATTCGCGGGTCGCGCCGTTGAAGCGCAAAATGGCGCCCCAGCCGCCGGGCCCCGGATTGCCGGAGCAGGCCCCGTCGGTGAAAATCTCCACGCGCTTCATGACAGTCCATATTCCTGCGGCGAGACGATTGCGCGATGGAAGCGCATCTTGCGGATATATTCGGCAGGATCGCGCTTGATGACGAGATCGCCGGACGGCCCGTGCAGCCAGTCATAGAGCCGGGTCAGCATGAAACGCAGGGCCGAGCCGCGCGCCAGCATCGGCAGCGCCTGCTTCTCGGCTTCCGTCAGCGGCCGCACGCTCTGGTAGCCGGCGAGCAGGGCCGAACCCTTGGTGATGTTGTAGGAAAAATCCTTCTCGAAGCACCAGGCGTTGAGGCAGGTGGCGAGATCGTAGGCAAGCAGGTCGTTGCAGGCGAAATAGAAATCGATCAGCCCCGACAGCTTCTCGCCGAGGAAGAACACATTGTCGGGGAACAGGTCGGCATGGATGATGCCGCTCGGCAGATCGGCAGGCCAATCCCGTTCGAAGGCAGCGAAATCGGCATCGACCTCGCGCGCCAGGCCGGCCTCGACCTCGTCGGCGCGCTCCCGCGAGGCCGCCCACAAATCGCGCCAGCCGTCGAGCGCCAGCGCGTTCGGGCGCGTCATCGGAAAATCGGCGCCCGCCAGATGCATCGACGCCAGCACCCTGCCCACCTCCCGGCAATGCGCGGCCGCCGGGCGGCGCGGCCACATGCCTTCGAGAAAGGTGATGATGGCGGCCGGCCGGCCAGCCAGCATGCCGATGATCCCGCCATCGTGGCGGTGCACCGGCAGGGGGCAGGAAATGCCCTTGCCCGCCAGATGGTCCATCAGGCCGAGGAAGAACGGCAGATCGGACTTCTCCACACGCTTCTCGTAGAGGGTGAGGATGAAGGAACCGGCGCTGGTGTGCAGCAGGAAGTTGGAATTCTCGGTTCCCTCGGCGATGCCCTTGTAGGACAGCAGTTCGCCGACCGGATAGTCGCGCAGGAACGCGCCCAGCTCACCCTCGGTGACATCGGTGTAGACGGCCATGCCTGCCTGCTATCTCTCGCCGTTGACGAAGGCCATGTCGGCCGGGGTGAGCTCCACATCGCGCAGCACGCGCATCACCGGAAAGTCCTCGGTCTCGGTTGCGGTGACGGCGAGGTCCACGGTGACATCGAACCGGGCGCGGAAGGCATCGATGATCTCGTCGACGATGATTTCGGGGGCCGACGCGCCGGCCGAAAGCCCGAGCGTGGCGATGTCGCCGATCTCGTTCCACGGTATCTCGCTGGCGCGCTGCACCAGCAGCGACATGCGCGCGCCTGCGCGCTCCGCCACCTCGACCAGCCGGCGCGAGTTGGACGAATTGGGCGCCCCGACCACCAGATAAAGATCGGCGCCGGGCGCGGTTTCCTTCACCGCCTCCTGACGGTTGGTCGTCGCGTAGCAGATCGACTCGGCCGCCGGCGCCTGCATGGCCGGAAAGCGCTCCTGCAAGGCTTCCAGGATATGGGCCGTGTCCTCGACCGATAGCGTGGTCTGGGTGACGAAGCCCAGCGCCTCCGGATCGGCCGGCACGAAGGTGCGCGCATCGTCTTCCGTGTCGATCAGCGTCACCGCGCCTTCGGGCAATTGCCCCATCGTGCCGATGACCTCAGGGTGGCCGGCATGGCCGATCAGCAGCACATGGCGGCCATGGCGATGATGGCGGATCGCCTGCTTGTGGACCTTGGAGACCAGCGGGCAGGTGGCGTCGAGATAGAAGAGATTGCGCTCCACCGCATCGGCCGGAACCGATTTCGGCACGCCATGGGCAGAGAACACCACGGGGCAGTGATGGTGATCGTCCGGGATCTCGCTGAGTTCCTCGATGAACACGGCGCCGAGATTCTGCAAGCCTTCGACCACATAGCGATTGTGCACGATCTCATGGCGCACATAGACCGGCGCGCCGTATTTCTTGAGCGCCAGCACCACGATCTGGATCGCCCGATCCACGCCCGCGCAGAACCCGCGCGGTTGGCAGAGCCGGATCGTCAGCGGCGGCTTGGTCTCGGTCGTTGCGGCCTCGGCCGGTCTGGTCTGAAGCATCTTGTCCTTGCTCTGTTCGCAATTCCCGGCGCAAGGGCATTGCGCATCCTTGCCGGAACTGCTCCAGCCTGTCAGCCCGACATGGGCGAGCATGGCCATCCTGTCAAGGGCGGCGCGCGCGCCGGCCCCCGTCAGCGCCGCGGAGACCTCCGCCGTCCGGCCCACGACACCAGGAGCACGCCGGCGAGCGCCGCGGCGAGCCCATACCACGTCACCGCATATTGAAGGTGATTGTTGGGCAGGTCGATCAACGTGACCCCGCCCACCGGCCAGCCGCCGGGATTGGGCGCGGCGTCGGCATCGACGAAGAACGGCACCAAGGCATAGCCGGAAGGCAGGCCGGCGGACGCCGCCATGACGTCGCGGTCCTTCCAGTAGAAGACGTTCTTGGCGAGATCGTTGTCCGGCATCATGCCGGACGGCTTTTCCGACAGCGGGTTGCGGGCGAGACCGGTGACCGAAACCGTGCCCGGCACCTGGCCCTCGGCGCGGCTCGACGCGTCCTTCATGCCGTAGGGCACAAAACCACGGTTCACCAGCAGGAAGCGGCCATCCTCCAGCCGCAGGGGGGTGTAGACGAAGAAACCCGCCTGTCCTTTCCACGTCGCAAGGAAATGTCGCTCCCCCTCATGGAGGAAGCTGCCGGTGACGGTGACAGGAACATAGTCCACGTCGCCGGTCTGCGCGAAAAGCCGCTCCGCCTCGGTCAGCGATATCGGGGCGGCGTGCATGCGCTGGTCGATGGTGGCCAGCAGGGATTCCTTCCAGTGAAGGCGCTGCACCTGCCATGTGCCCAGCGCAAGGAGCACGGCCATGGCGGCGATGCCCAGCACGCCCGCCAGCCACATGCGGCCGCGCGAGGGCGTCTTGACGCTGGCTTCCTGCGTTCCGCTCATTCGTCCCGGTCCAGCCGGCCCTGGGCCGCCTTGTTGGCATATTGCAGCGTCAGCAGGATGCCCTTGATCCAGCGCAGCGACAGCAATCCCAGGGCGAGGGACAGCGGAATCCAGAGCAGGAAATGGATCAGCAGCGTCGGGCTATAGGTCACCTCCACCCAAAGGGCGAGGCCGACGACGATGAAGCCGATGATGAGGATGACGAACACCGCCGGCCCGTCACCCGCATCGGCATAGGAATAGTCGAGGCCGCAATTCGTGCATTCCTTGCCGACCGCGAGGAAACCGGAGAACAGCCGCCCCTCCCCGCAACGCGGGCAGCGCCCGGCCAGTCCGGCGCGCACCGGGTCGACAGGCGCCCACAGCGCCTTGTCCTCACCGGACGGATTTCCTTCATTCGACATGGATCGATCCTATCACCCCGAACCGGCAAAAGATAAGGCGGCCACGTTGCCGCAGCCGCCCTTGTCGATGCTATCCGCTCACCCTCAGTGGACGGCGATGGTCGCGCCGACCGAAGCCCAGACATAGATGGTGGCGAACAGGAACAGCCACACCACGTCAACGAAGTGCCAGTACCAGGCGGCGGCCTCGAGCCCGAAATGCTGCTTCGGGGTGAAATCGCCGCGGATGGCACGGATCAGGCACACGATCAGGAAGATGGTTCCGACGATGACGTGGAAGCCATGGAAGCCGGTCGCCATGAAGAAGGTGGCGCCGTAGATCGAGTCCTTGAAGTTGAACGGGGCGTGCACGTACTCGTAGGCCTGCACGAAGCTGAACAGGATGCCGAGCGCCACGGTGATCGCAAGACCGGTGATCAGGCCCTTGCGGTCATTGTGCAGCAGGGCGTGGTGCGCCCAGGTCAAGGTGGTGCCCGAGAGCAGCAGGATGATGGTGTTGTAGAGCGGCAGGTAGAAGGGGTCGAGCACCTCGATGCCCTTCGGCGGCCAGATCCCGCCCGTATATTCGGCGCGCGCATACTGCGCCGCCTCGCCGGGGAACAGGCTGGCGTCGAAGAAGGCCCAGAACCAGGCGACGAAGAACATCACCTCGGAGGCGATGAACATCATCATGCCGTAGCGCAGGTGCAGCGACACGACGCGGGTGTGGTGGCCCTCATGGGCTTCCTTCACCGTGTCCGACCACCAGCCATACATGGTGTAGAGCACGATCAGCAGGCCGATGAAGAACAGCCACGGCGACGCCATGTTGACGCCGAAGATCGGGAACTCGTTGCCCTTCAGGTATTGCATCCAGAAGACGCCGCCGACGCACATGACAAGGGCGCCGAGCGAGCCCAGGGCCGGCCAGGGGCTCGGATCGAGGATATGATAGTCGTGTTGTTTCGCGTGCGCTTCAGCCATATCAGCCCCCGACATTTGCTTCGGTGTTCGTGGTGGGTTGGTTGTCCGTGTCGATCGAGCCCGTCGTCACCGGTTCGGCCGCGTCGATCGGGAACATGGTGTAGGACAAGGTGATGGTCTTCACGTTCTTCAGTTCCGGCGCTTCGACGATGTCCGGATCGACGAAGAAGATCACCGGCATGTCCATCGTCTCGCCCGAAGCGAGCGTGGTGTCGGTGAAGCAGAAGCACTCGACCTTGTTGAAATAGGCGCCGGCCGCTTCCGGCGTGACGTTGAAGGTGGCGCGGCCGCCGGTCGGCTTGGGCGCCAGATTGGTGGCGGTGTAGTGCGCCTGGGCGGTCTCGCCGATCTTGACGGTGACCGAGCGATCGACCGGCGCAAACTTCCACGGCACGCCGCCGGCCGTATTGGCGTCGAAGCGGATGGTGATGTCGCGGTCCAGCACCCGGTCGGAATATTGCGTCACGCGCTGCGTGGTGCCGCCATAGCCGGTGACCTGGCAAAACAGCGTGTAGAGCGGCACGGCCGCATAGGCCATGCCGACCATGCCGCAGAAGAAGGCGACGCAGAACCCGGCGATCCTGCGGTTGCTTTTCTGGCGGGCTTCGTCCGTTTGTGGCGCGCTCGTCATCTGTCGCCTCACAATGGCCTGTTCAGCACGGCGGGGCCGAACTTCGCCAGGGTCGCCACATAGAATATGACGACCAGCGCGGCCAGCGCCAGCCCGATGGCGATCGACCGCCGGCGGCGCGCCTTCTTCTGCTGTTCGGTCAGGTCGACCGTTTCAAGCTTGTCCATGACGCTATGCTCCCATGCCGGCCATGGGGCCCATCATCTCGGCGACGACGCGGTCACCGAGATAGGCGGCGAAGATCACGAAGAGATAGACCAGCGAGAAGCCGAACAAGGCCTTGGCCGGCGCCATGGCCTTGTCTTCGTCGGGCATCTTCAGGACGCCCCACGCATACCAGACGAAGCCGGCGCCCAGCCCGAGCGAGACCAGGCCATAGAACAGGCTGGTGTAGCCGAGCAGCCAGGGTGCCACGCCGACCGGGGCCAGAAGCAGCGCATAGGCGAAGATCTGGCGGCGCGTCGAGGCATGGCCGGCCACGTTGGGCATCATGGGAATGCCGGCGCGCTCGTAGTCGCCCGACTTGAACAGGGCCAGCGCCCAGAAATGCGGCGGCGTCCACAGGAAGGTGATGAGGAAGAGGATCACGCTTTCCAGGCCGATCGTGCCGGTGGCGGCGGCCCAGCCGATCATGGGCGGGAAGGCGCCGGCCGCGCCGCCGATGACGATGTTCTGCGGCGTCCAGCGCTTCAGCCACATGGTATAGATGACGGCGTAGAAGAAGATGGTGAAGGCCAGCAGCGACGCCGACAGCCAGTTGACCAGCACGCCGAGCGTCATCACCGACAGCACGGACAGCACCAGGCCGAAGCCGAGCGCCTCGCCCGCGGTGACGCGCCCCGAAGGCACCGGCCGCTTGGCGGTGCGGCTCATCACCTTGTCGATGTCGGCATCGTACCACATGTTGAGCGCACCGGAGGCCCCGGCGCCGATGGCGATCGACAGGATGGCGATCATGGCCAGCAACGGGTTCATCGCACCCGGCGCGGCGACGAGCCCCACCACGGCCGTGAACACGACCAGCGACATCACCCGCGGCTTGAGCAGCGCGATGTAGTCGCCCGGCGTCGCTTCCGACATGCGCAGGGGCGCTTCGTCAATGCATCTATCGTCGATCAGGGCCATGCGTACTCAAAAGTCCGATCATTCCGTGTGGCCAAACCGCCGGCCGGAGCCGGCGGTTCGCATCATGGTCCGTATCAGCGGATACGGGGCAACTGCTCCCACTGGTGGTAGGGCGGCGGCGAAGGAAGCTGCCACTCCAGCGTGGTGGCCCCCTCGCCCCACGGGTTGGCACCGGCCACCCGCTTCTTCTGGAAGGCCTCGAAGATGCCGAACAGGAAGATCAGCACGCCGATGCCGGAGATGTAGGAGCCGTAGGAGGACACCATGTTCCAGCCGGCATAGGCATCCGGATAGTCGATGTAGCGGCGCGGCATGCCCGACAGACCGAGGAAGTGCTGCGGGAAGAACAGGATGTTCACGCCGATGAAGGTGACCCAGAAGTGGAGGCGGGCGATCGCCGGCGAGTACATGTAGCCGGTCATCTTCGGGAACCAGTAGTACCAGGCGGCGAAGATGGCGAACACGGCACCCAGCGACAGCACGTAGTGGAAGTGCGCGACCACGTAGTAGGTGTCGTGCAGCGAGCGGTCGAGGCCCGCATTGGCGAGCTGCACGCCCGTCACGCCGCCGACGGTGAACAGGAAGATGAAGCCGATCGCCCACAGCATGGGCGTGCGGAAGGAGATCGAGCCGCCCCACATCGTCGCGATCCACGAGAAGATCTTGATGCCGGTGGGCACCGCGATGACCATGGTGGCGAAGGTGAAGTAGCGCTGGGCGTTCAGCGAAATGCCCGAGGTGAACATGTGGTGCGCCCACACCACGAAGCCGACGGCGCCGATCGCGACCATGGCGTAGGCCATGCCGAGATAACCGAACACCGGCTTGCGCGAGAAGGTCGACACGATGTGGCTGACGATGCCGAAGCCCGGCAGGATCAGGATGTAGACCTCGGGGTGACCGAAGAACCAGAACAGGTGCTGGAACAGGATCGGGTCGCCGCCGCCCTCGGGCGAGAAGAACGCCGTGTCGAAGTTGCGGTCGGTGAGCAGCATGGTGATGCCGCCGGCCAGAACCGGGAGCGACAGCAGCAGCAGGAAGGCGGTGATCAGCACCGACCACGCGAACAGCGGCATCTTGTGCATGGTCATGCCGGGCGCGCGCATGTTGAAGATGGTGGTGATGAAGTTGATGGCGCCGAGAATGGACGACGCACCGGCGATGTGGAGCGCCAGGATGGCGAAATCCATGGCCGGGCCGGGCTGGCCGGCGGTCGAGAACGGCGGATACATCGTCCAGCCGCCGCCGACGCCATGGGCGCCCGGGGCGCTCGGAACGAAGAACGAGATCAGCAGCATGAGCAGCGCCGGAGGCAGCAGCCAGAACGAGATGTTGTTCATGCGCGGGAACGCCATGTCCGGCGCGCCGATCATGATCGGGATCATCCAGTTGGCGAAGCCGCCGATCAGCGCCGGCATGACCATGAAGAAGATCATGATCAGCGCGTGCATGGTGGTGAAGACGTTGAACATGTGCTTGCCGGCATCCAGCGCGGCAGCGCCTTCCACGCCGTAGACCATC
Organism: Aquamicrobium terrae; assembly: GCF_052978165.1. NCBI lineage: Bacteria > Pseudomonadati > Pseudomonadota > Alphaproteobacteria > Hyphomicrobiales > Phyllobacteriaceae > Aquamicrobium > Aquamicrobium terrae. Next base: position 2,917,724 of record NZ_JBRKLZ010000001.1, on the reverse strand, counting down.
GAGGCGAGGCCGTGGAAGATCTGGATACCCGGCTCGGCCAGCTCCCAGCGCATCATGATCGACATGAAGCCGCCGATGATGCCCGAGATGATCGCGAAGATCAGATAGAGCGTGCCGATGTCCTTGTGGTTGGTCGAGTAGACCCAGCGAACCCAGCCACGCGGGGCGTGGTGCTCGTCATGTGTTGCAGTATGTGCCATTTTCGGCTCCGTTACCTTGTATACCTGGGTTGCGGGCTCAGTTCGCGGCCGCCAGCTTGCTGGCCGCTTCGATCTGCGCGGTCAGCGCCTTGTTGGCGGCGGGCAGATCGGCCTTGGCCGCAGCCTGCCAGGTCTCGTACTGCTCGGGCGACACGACACGGATGGCGATCGGCATGAAGGCGTGGTCCTTGCCGCACAGCTCGGAGCACTGGCCGTAATAGAAGCCTTCCTTCTCGACCTTGAACCAGACCTCGTTGATGCGGCCGGGGACGGCGTCGGTCTTCAGGCCGAAGGCCGGCATGGCGAAGGCATGGATGACATCGGAAGCGGTCACCAGCACGCGCACCATGGTGTTGGCCGGAACGACCAGCTCGTTGTCCACGGCGAGAAGGCGCGGATAGACCGCCTTGTCTTCCTTGCCGGCGGCCGCGCGATCCTCTTCCGCCAACATGGCGGAGTTGAACGAAAGCGCATCCTCGGTCTGGTACTCGTAGTCCCAGTTCCACTGGTTGGCCGTCGCCTTGATGGTCAGCTTGGCCTCTTCCGGCGGCGTGTACTGGTTGGTGAGGAGCTGGAAGGAGGGAACGGCCAGCAGGAGCAGGATCAGCACCGGCCCGACGGTCCAGATCACCTCGATCACCGTGTTGTGGCTGGTGCGCGAGGGAACGGGATTGGCGCTCGCGCGGAACCTGACGATGCAATAGGCGAGCAGCACCAGCACCAGAAGCGTGATCGGGATGATGAAGGCGAGCGTGTACCCTTCGAACCAGGTGATCTGCTGCATGATATCGGTGGCAGCAGGCTGGAACCTCATTTCCCACTCGGCCGGCTGAGCCGCCCAGGCGGACGTTGCGGCAAACAATGCGGCGGCAGCACCGAGTCCCCCTGCAATGGATCTTTTCATCGCCCTAATCATCTCCCTTGCTCGCACACATGCAAATATGCTGCGAGAATAATCCAATTGATGCCGGAACGGGAATCCCGGCAGTCGATGCTGGTTCAAACCATACTCTGTTTCCCTCCGCAAGGAAGGACAGGGCTCATCCATGCGGCATTTTTGCGCGCGGCATCAAGGCGGTGTCGCCTTTATGATGGCGGATTCTTGCCGACAGCCGTCGGCGAGGGCAAAATAGAAGTGAAAAACCGCATTATTGCCGCAGTCGGGAGCGATTGGGCCGGTTCGCGTCCTTCCGCTCGGCCCCCGCGCGGCTTAAAGTGAGGCGATTCGCAGTGGAGCCGTCATGAAGTCTTGGGTTTCGGGAACCTTGGCGAAGGTCATCTTTCTCGCCGCCACGCTGGGGGCGGCATCCGTCACGGGTCCTGCCCTGGCGCAGCAGAGCGGCACGGTGCGGTCCACGCACGGCGCCTGGTCGATCATCTGCGACACGCCGGCGGGTGCCACCACCGAGCAATGCGTGATGATGCAGAACGTCGTCGCCGAAGACAGGCCGGAAATGGGCCTGTCCGTCGTCGTGCTGCGCACGGCCGACAACAAGGCGGAAATCCTGCGCGTGCTGGCGCCGCTCGGCGTGCTCCTGCCCAACGGGCTCGGCCTCAATGTCGACGGCAAGGATATAGGCCGCGCCTATTTCGTGCGCTGCTTCCAGGACGGCTGCTATGCCGAGGTGATCCTCGAAAAGCAGTTGCTGGATACGCTGAAGGCGGGCGCCGCGGCCACCTTCATCATCTTCCAGACCCCGGAAGAAGGCATCGGCATCCCGGTCGACCTCAAGGGCTTCGCCGACGGGTTCGCGGCCCTTCCCTGACCGGCCGCGCCTGACGCGCCCTCTTTCGCGAACATTGCCGAACGGGTTTCGCGCGCCTACATGGCGGCGAGACCCTTATCCCGAGGACGCGCCATGACCAGCCTGCTTTCCCAGTTCGACATTTCCGACGAGCGCATCCGCAAGCTCGTCGCCGACACGCTGCATGGCGCCGACGACGGCGAGCTGTTCCTCGAGCACAGCGAAAGCGAATCCCTGCTGTTCGACAATGGTCGCCTCAAGACCGCCAATTTCAACACCGACCGCGGCTTCGGCCTGCGCGCGGTGGCCGGCGAGGCGACCGGCTACGCCCATTCCAGCGAGCTTTCCCATGCCGCGCTGATGCGGGCCGCCGACGCCGTGGCAACCGTCAAGAGCGGCCATGAGGGCACGTTGGCCGAAGCGCCGGCGCGCACCAATCGCCATCTCTACGGCGACGAAAACCCGATCCCCACGCCCGGCTTCGAGGCCAAGGCGAAGCTCCTGCAGGAGATCGACGCTTATCTGCGCAACGCCGATCCGCGCGTGCGGCAGGTGACGGCATCGCTTGCCTCCTCCTGGCAGCATGTGGAAATCCTGCGCGGCGACGGGCAGGTGGTGCGCGACATCCGCCCGCTGGTGCGCATGAACGTAGCCGTGGTGGTCGGTGACGGCGACCGGCAGGAAAGCGGCTCCTACGGTACCGGCGGCCGCAGGTCCTTCGGGGAATTCCTCACGGAGGAAAACTGGAAATATGCGGCAGGCGAGGCACTGCACCAGGCGCTGGTCAACCTGGAGGCGGCGCCGGCCCCGGCCGGCACGTTCGACATCGTGCTGGCCAATGGCTGGCCCGGCGTGATGCTGCACGAGGCGGTCGGCCACGGGCTGGAAGGCGATTTCAACCGCAAGAAGACCTCGGCCTTCGCCGGGCTGATGGGAAGCCAGGTGGCCGCCAGGGGCGTCACCGTCGTCGACGACGGCACCATCGCCGAACGGCGCGGCTCGATCACCGTGGACGACGAGGGCACACCCAGCGCGCACAACGTGCTGATCGAGGACGGCAAGCTGGTCGGCTACATGCAGGACCGGCAGAACGCCCGCCTGATGGGCATGAAGGCGACCGGCAACGGGCGGCGCGAGGGTTATGCGCACCAGCCCATGCCGCGCATGACCAACACCTACATGATGTCCGGCGACAAGACCCCGGAAGAGATCATCGCCTCGGTGAAGAAGGGCGTCTATGCCGTCTCCTTCGGCGGCGGCCAGGTGGACATCACCTCCGGCAAGTTCGTGTTCGGCTGCACCGAGGCCTATATGATCGAGGACGGCAAGGTGACCCAGCCGATCAAGGGCGCCATGCTGATCGGCAACGGCCCGGACGCGATGCATCGCGTCAGCATGATCGGCAACGACATGAAGCTCGACACCGGCATCGGCAATTGCGGCAAGGCCGGCCAATGGGTGCCGGTCGGCGTCGGCCAGCCGCATCTGCGCATGAACCAGATGACGGTCGGCGGCACGCAAACCTGATGGCACGCATAAGGACGTTCGCAATCGTGCTGGGGGCCGTGCTTGCGGCCCTTGCCGTTTCTCCGGCACGGGCGGCTGTGGTCTGCACGGTGATCGCCGATGCCCGCACCGGGAGCGTGCTGCTGAGCGAAGGCCGGTGCGAAGACCGGGTCACGCCCGCCTCCACATTCAAGATCGCCCTGGCGGCAATGGGCTACGATTCCGGGTTTCTGGTGGATGCCGGCAATCCGGCGCTGCCCTTTCGCCCGGGCTATCCGGACTGGGGCGGCGATGCCTGGCGCAGGCCCACCGATCCTGCCGCCTGGATGCGCCATTCGGTAGTCTGGTACTCGCAGCAGATCACGCGCGAGCTGGGTGTTGAAAGGCTGCGCGGCTACGGCCGGCGCTTCGCTTATGGCAATGCCGATTTTTCGGGAGACGCCGGGAAGAACAATGCGCTGGAACGCGCATGGATCTCCTCCTCGCTGACCATCTCTCCTCTGGAGCAGACCGTTTTCCTGCGCAAGCTGATCACCGGGCAATTGCCGATCTCGCGCGACGCCGTGGCAAAGACCATGGCGATCGTCGAAAGCAGCGAGGTATCCGATGGATGGCGGATTTCCGGCAAGACGGGATCTGCATACCCTCGAAAGGCCGACGGGGCCTTTGATCGCGCCCGCATGTGGGGCTGGTATGTCGGGTGGGCGAGCAAGGACGGCGTAACGCTGGTGTTCGCGCGCCTCGCTCAGGACGAGCAGCGCGGAAAACGCTCGGGAGGCCTGCGCGCGCGGGACGCATTGCTGGCCGAATGGGGCGCGCTGGCCGCGCGGGCGCGTCGGTAAGGCAGGAACCCACAGCCAGGAAGCGGCCGATTTCGGCAGCCTGTGGTCCGGATCGATGACGTCAAGCCGAGGCGCGCCCTTGTCGTTCCAGCGCCACAGCGCCACGCAGGTGCCGCCCGGCGACATGAAGGACGGATAGATAACGCCGTCCCACCCTTGCCGGAGCAGTTTCGCGCGCAGCCTGTGGGTCTCGGGAACCTCGCCGCGGTCGATCATGTCGCGCCACTCGCAGGCATGGATCGCCGGCGTTGCGCCAACCGCCTCCAGCGTTTCGGCATCGGTGAGGTCGGCAAGCCTCGCGCCCGTTAGTTCCAGTTGGGCGATCAGCGCCGGATGCTGGACAAAGCCCTGATTGTATTCGGCCCAGGCCGTGGAAAGCTCCCGCGCGGCATAGATGGCCGACGCGCCGACCGGGTTCCAGCGCCCTCCGAAGCGGGAGGCGCCTTCGCCCGACAGGGGCATATGCGCCCATTGCGGCACGAAGGCACGCCACAGGGTGAGCGGCGCCCTGTCAGGCATAGACGCCGGAGCGGACGGCCTCCAGATAGGCAAGCACCTTGTCGGCCTTGCCCTCGCGCACGAGGTCGTAGGCGGTCTTGCCGGCCCAGCCGGGTATGGGCTGGTGCTTGAACCAGATCGCGGCGCGGCGCTCGTCGCCCGCCATTTCCTCAGCCATCGTCAATATGCGCACGACGGGGCTCAGCGCAGCATCCACCTTGCGCGCGCCGGCCTTGGCGGCCAGCGTGTTGCGGGCGACACCGATGAGCGCGGCCAGTTCCGAAAGCGTGACGCCGAGCAGTTCCGCCACGCGGCGCGGCGACAGGAAGGGTGTGTTCCCCTCACCGAAGCGCGAAGCCGGGCTGTCCAGGACTATGGAGGTCATGATGCACCCTCCTTTCAGGTTTTGAACATTTCCTGCTCAAAATAGGCGCAATCCATGCGTAGTTCAAGCACAAGGCGGAAATGGCTTGATGGACCGGCAAAGAGAACCCCTCATCCGTCGCCTGCGGCGACACCTTCTCCCACAAGGGGAGAAGGGGGAGCAGGCACTCCCGTCCAAGCCAATCTCAAGGCGATGATTTGCACCGACGCCGGCGCAACGCTTCCCCTTCTCCCCTTGTGGGAGAAGGTGGCCTCGCGCAGCGAGGTCGGATGAGGGGGAGCGGACGAGAGGTAGCCGGGAAACCAACCTGCCCTCACCGCCTTTTCTTCGGCTTCTCCAGCAGGGCCACCGCCTCGACATGCGGCGACCACAGGAACTGGTCGATCGGCGTCACCCGCTTGAGCCGGTAGCCACCGGCCAGCAGGATCGCCAGATCGCGGGCGAGCGTGGCGGGGTTGCAGGACACCGCCGCGACCAGCGGTACGTCCGAACGTGCGATCTGGCGGCACTGGTCCTCCGCGCCGGCACGCGGCGGGTCGAAGACCAGCCCGTCGAAACCGTTCAATTCCTTGAAGGTAAGCGGGCGGCGGAACAGGTCGCGCTTTTCCGAGGTCACGCGCTTGAGGCCGGAAGCGAAGCGGAAGCCGCGATCCAGCGCGGCAAGGGCAGCGCCATCGCCTTCCACCGCATGCACTTCCGATTTCATCGCCAGCCGCAGCGCGAAGCTGCCGCAGCCGGCAAAGAGATCGGCAACCTTCTTCGCCCGGGGCAGATGCTGGCCGGCCAGATCGGCCATGGCCTGCTCGGCCGGCTCGGTGGCCTGGAGGAACGAACCGGGCGGCACCGGAACCGCCGCCGTGCCGAACATGACCACCGGCTTCTTCGGCTCGATGATGATCTCGCCATCCACCGACAGCCGCGCCAGCCCATGATGGATGACGAAATTGGAGGCGATCTGGCGCTGGCGTTCGCCCATGCGTCCCGAATCGGAAGCGGCAATATCGAGACCGGAGGCCGTCACGGTGACGGCCATGTGGAACGGCCTGGACGTCGCGCAGATCAGGCTTGCCAGTTCGCGCAGCGTATCCAGCGCACCGACGATCTGCGGCAGCGCGATCGGACATTCGTCGAGATCGACGATCTGCGTCGACATGTGGCGGTTGAAGCCGAGCAGCAGGCCGGCTTCGGTGCGCCGGGCGCTCAGTGTGACCCGGCGGCGCGTGTGCGGCGCGCAGGGCACGAGGTCGTCCACCTCGCATTCGATGCGCGCGGCCCTCAACGCATGCACCACCTTGTCGCGCTTCCAGGCGCGGTAGGCCTCGGCCTCCAGATGCTGCACGGCACAGCCGCCGCAATCGCCGAAATGACGGCAGGCCGGCTCGATCCGGAGCGGCGATTTTTCGAGCACCGCCATCAGCGTGGCGCGGTCACGCTCGCGGGCGGCGGTCACCACCTCACCGGCCAGTGTGAAGGGAATGAACACCGGCCCGGTTTCGGTGTTGGCCACGCCGTCGCCCTGCGCGCCCAGCCTGTCGATGGTGAAGCGCACGCTCATCGATCCTTAACTCCACCCAGCAGGAATTCGCGGTTGCCGTCGCCCCCCTCGATGGGCGATGGGGAGAGGCCGAACGCGCGCCAGCCCGGCTGCGCATCCAGCCAGTCGCGCAAGTCCATGGCGACACGCTCCGCATCGTCCGGGTTCTTCAAAAGGCCACCCTTGCCGATGGCCTCCCTGCCCGCCTCGAACTGCGGCTTGACCAGCAGCACCGCCCTCGCCCCCGGCGCAGCCAGTTCCAGTGCCGGCGGCAGGGCAAGTTTCAGCGAGATGAAGCTGACGTCGGAGACGATGAGATCCGGGATGCGGCCGCCGAGACCGGCTGCGGTGAGGTCGCGGGCATTCAGTCCCTCGATCGAGGTCACGCGCGGATCGGCGGCGATTTCGGCGCGCATCTGGCCATGGCCGACATCGATCGCCGTGACATGGGCGGCGCCGCGCTCCAGCAGCACCTGCGTGAAGCCGCCCGTCGAGGCGCCGATGTCGAGCGCCTCCGCGCCGGCCGGATCGAAGCCGAAGCAGTCGAGCCCGGCGATCAGCTTGAGCGCCGCGCGCGAGACATAGGTGCGGGCCGGATCGTCGATGTCTATCGCGGCATCGGTGGCGACAGTCCGCCCGGGCTTGGCTGCGGCCTCGCCATCGACGCGCACGGTTCCGCGCTCGATCGCATCGCGGGCGCGGGATCGGCTGGCGAACAGGCCGCGCTCGACGAGCAGTTCATCGAGCCGCAGCCGCCGGCTGGCTGGTACTTCGGGCTTCATCCGCCTTCATTGGCGAAAGGCGGACGCGAACGCAAGCGCCGTCAGCGCGCCTTCGTGCTTTGCGGGACCGCCGGGGCCTCCTCGCGATAGCGGCCATATTGCAGCACCTTCAGCGGTTCGCGCGTCTTCTGCCGAAGCGCCGTCTCCCGCGACACGAGCAGCGGCTCCTCGCCGGGCCTGAAACCGCCGCGCAGGTCCCCCATCTTCGCGGCCAGGATCTCGCGCGCCGCCTCGTCGATGCGGCTGTCGAGGCGCGATTCGGCAGCGCTCTGTGCCGCCGCCAACAGGATCACCAGACTGTAGAAAAACGCTTTCACTGCCACCATGCCCTTTACCCGGGCCAGAGCTAGCAGCGCGGCGTTGAGATTCGACCAACAGCGAGGGTAAGCGAAACGCCAAAAACAAGCGTAAACAGAAGGTTACGACGGAAACGGCAGGAATTGATTCAGGCCGTTCACGCATCGATTCAAAAACGCTGCGCCAACATCAGGCACGCTGGACGCTTTCCACGTGGCCAAGTGCTGCAAAGACGGTGCGCACGATGCCGGAACAGTCGAGCCCGGCCTCGGCATACATTTTTTCCGGCTTGCCGTGATCTGTGAACGCGTCCGGCAGCACCAGCGGGCGCACTTTCAGGCCGCTTTCCAGAAGCCCTTCATGGGCAAGGAGGTGGAGAACCTGCGTGGCGAAGCCGCCGATCGCGCCCTCCTCCACCGTCACCAGAATCTCGTGCTCGCGCGCCAGCCGGCGCACAAGGTCCTCGTCCAGCGGCTTGGCGAAACGTGCATCGGCCACGGTGGTGGAAAGGCCGGCCGCGTCCAGCGCCTCGGCGGCCAGAAGGCAATCCGCCAGCCGCGTGCCGAAGGACAGCAGCGCCACGCGCGTGCCCTGCCGCACGATGCGCCCCTTGCCGATGGCCAGCATCTCGCCGCGTTCGGGCATGTCGACGCCGACGCCGTTGCCGCGCGGATAGCGGAAGGAGATCGGCCCCTCGTCATAGGCCGCGGCGGTGCGTACCATGTGCCTCAGCTCCGCCTCGTCGGCGGCCGCCATCACCACGAAGCCGGGCAGCGAGGCGAGGAAGGTCGTGTCGAAGGCGCCGCAATGGGTCGGGCCGTCTGCGCCGACGAAACCGGCGCGGTCGATCGGAAAGCGCACGGGCAGCTTCTGGATCGCCACGTCGTGCACGACCTGGTCGTAGGCGCGTTGCAGGAAGGTGGAATAGATGGCGGCGAAGGGGCGATAGCCTTCGGTAGCAAGCCCCGCAGCGAAGGTCACGGCATGCTGCTCGGCGATGCCCACGTCGAAGGTGCGGCTCGGGAACGCCTCGCCGAACAGGTCGAGCCCGGTGCCCGAAGGCATGGCGGCGGTGACGGCGACGATTTTCTCGTCCTCGCGCGCTTCCCGGATCAGGCTTTCGGCGAACACTTTCGTATAGGCCGGCGCGTTGGCGGGGGCCTTGGCCTGCGCGCCGGTGATGACGTCGAACCTGTTGACGCCGTGATACTTGTCGGCGGCGGCCTCGGCCGGCGCGTAGCCCTTGCCCTTTTGCGTCACCACATGGATGAGCACCGGCCCCTCGCCATGGTCGCGCACATTCTTCAGCACCGGCACCAGATGCTCCAGATTGTGCCCGTCGATGGGGCCGATGTGGAAGAAACCCAGCTCCTCGAACAGCGTGCCGCCGGTGACATAGCCGCGCGCATGTTCCACCGCACGCGTGATCGCACGGTCGGCACGCTTGCCGAGATAGGCGGTCAGCTTCTTGCCGAGCTCGCGAAAGCCCTGATAGGTGCGCCCAGAAGCCAGCCGCGCCAGATAGGCGCTCATCGCCCCGCTCGGCGGCGCGATCGACATGTCGTTGTCGTTGAGGATGACGATCAGCCGCGAGCCCAGCGCGCCGGCATTGTTCAGCGCCTCATAGGCCATGCCGGCCGACATGGAGCCGTCGCCGATGACGGCGGTGACGTTGTTGCGCCCGCCGGCCAGATCGCGCGCCACCGCCATGCCGAGCCCGGCCGAGATGGAGGTGGAGGAATGCGCCGCGCCGAACGGGTCGTATTCGCTCTCGTCGCGCTTGGTGAAACCGGAAAGCCCGCCCTCCTGCCGCAGCGTGCGGATGCGGTTGCGGCGTCCGGTGAGGATCTTGTGCGGATAGGTCTGGTGCCCGACATCCCAGATCACCCGGTCGCGCGGGGTGTCGAACACATAATGCAGCGCCACGGTCAGTTCGATGACGCCGAGGCCGGCGCCGAGATGCCCCCCGGTGCGCGACACCACGTCGATGGTCTCGCGGCGCAATTCGTCGGCCAGTTGCGGCAGGGCGCTTTCGGGAAGGTTTCGCAGGTCCGCCGGAATGCGAACCTTGTCGAGAAGCGGCGTCTCAGGAAGCGGCGGCTGGGGTCCGGCGTTCATCGGCTGCTACCTCCCGAAGCTGATGCACGCAGCCGGCATAGGACGGCAGGGCGGGAATGTAAACGCGCAGGAGGTCGCGAAGGGTGAAACGGCCGCGCCTGGAAACGTCTCTCAGCCTTGCGGCAGCGGCACGAATTCCTCCTCGTCGCCGGGCACGATATCGAAGCGGCCGGTGCGCCATTCCTCCTTGGCCTGCTCGATGCGCTCCTTGGAGGACGACACGAAGTTCCACCAGATGTAGCGCTTTGAACCGAGGGAATCGCCACCGAACAGCATGAAATGCGCGCCGCGCTCCGAGGACACGACGATCTCGTCGCCGGGCTTGAACACCAGCAGGCGGTCGGCCGGGAAGGTGTCGCCGGATATGGAAACCTCGCCGTCCAGCGTGTAGATGGCGCGCTCCTCGGCATCCTGCGGTATTTTCACGCTCGCCCCGGCGTCGAGCCGGACATCGGCATAAAGCGTCTTCGAGGCCACCTTGACGGGCGAATGCATGCCCTCGAAGGAGCCGATCACCACCCGGCCCTTCACGCCGTCCGCCTCGAAGCGCGGCAGCTCGGCCTTCACCGTGTGATCGAACAGGGGCTCGACCTCCTCCTTGCCGTCCGGCAGGGCGAGCCAGGTCTGGAGGCCCGACACCGACATCGGCGCCCCACGCAGTTCCTCAGGGGTGCGCTCCGAATGGACGATGCCGCGCCCGGCCGTCATCAGGTTCAGGTCGCCCGGCTCGATCACCATTTCGGTGCCGAGCGAATCGCGGTGCCGGATCTTGCCGTCGAACAGATAGGTGACGGTGGAAAGGCCGATATGGGGATGGGGCCGCACGTCCAGCGCCTCGCCCGCCCTCAATATGGCGGGGCCCATGCGGTCGAAGAAGATGAAGGGGCCGACCAGCCGCCGGCGGGCGGTCGGCAAGGCGCGCCGCACCTGGAACCCGTCGATGTCGCGGGCATTCGGGATGACCATGAGTTCGATCTGGTCGCAGGCGAAAGCATCGCCGACATTGGGGTCGTTTCCGGGAAAGAAGCTCATTGCCGGCCTCCAGGATTGGGGTTCGAACCCGCAATCTAGGCCCCGACCGGACGAACGGAAAGCGGCTGGAAGGCTACGGACCGTTCAATTTACCGCAACCCACCCCCGACCTGGCCTATTCCCCGTCCAGCGGCTCGGTCCCGGCGGGCTTGCCGTCGCGGGCAAGCCGGATCTTCTCCACCTTGTCCTCGGCCGCCTTCAGCAGCCGGTCGCAATGGGCCTTCAGCGCCTCGCCACGCTCGTAGATGCGGATCGACTGGTCGAGCGGCACCTCGCCGCGCTCCAGGTCCTCGACGATCTTCTCCAGCGCGTCCAGCGCCTGCTCGAAGCTCATCGACTTCACGTCTTCGTTGGCCGAAGCATCCATAAGTTCATCCCTTCATCAGGCGGCCGACATGGGCCGCGACCGAAAACGCCAATCCTTGCAGATCGTAGCCGCCTTCCAGCAGGCTCACGAGACGGTTCTCGCAATGGCGGCCGGCGCGTTCCAGCAGATAGCCCGTCGCCCAGTCGAAATCGTCCTCATCCAGGTTGATGTCCGCCAGCGGATCGCGGCGGTGGGCATCGAAACCGGCCGAGATGATGATGAGATCGGGCCTGAAATCGTCCAGCCGGGGCAGGATACGGGTGCCGAACGCCTCGCGGAACGCCGCCGAGCCGGAGCCGGGAGACAGCGGCACGTTGACGACATTGCCCATGCCGCCGGTCTCGTTGCGCGAGCCGGTGCCCGGAAACAGCGGCAGCTGGTGCGTCGAGCAGTAGAGCACCGTGGGATCGTCCCAGAAGATGTCCTGCGTGCCGTTGCCGTGGTGCACGTCCCAGTCGACGATGGCGACCCGCTCGGCGCCGTGCTTCTTCTGGGCATGGCGGGCTGCGATCGCCGCGTGGTTGAACAGGCAAAAGCCCATGGCCCTCGTCTTCTCGGCATGGTGGCCGGGCGGGCGCGAGGCCACGAAGACATTGTCCGCCCGTTCCTCGAACACATCGTCCACCGCGGCATTGGCCGCGCCGATCGCCGCCATGACCGCCTGCCAGCTCTTCGGGCTCAGCACGGTGTCGCCATCGATATGGCCGATGCCCTCCGCCGGCACCGCGGCGCGGATGCGCTCCACATAGTCTTGCGGGTGCGCGTAGAGGATCGTCGCCTCGTCGCCTTGCGGCGCCTCGACCCGGTCGAGCCCGTCGAACGGCTCCTCCATCAGCACCCGCTCGATGGCGCGCAGCCGGTCGGGCCGCTCCGGATGCCCGGGCGGCGTCAAATGCTCCAGATAGATCGGATGGGTATAGAGACGGGTCGTCATTCGACCTGATATAGGCTCACGTACGACATTTGGCCATGCCGGAAACCGCAGTACAGCGCTCCGTCAACAGTCGGGATCGGTCGCCGCCGGGCTGACCAGCAATCCATTCAGAATCGTCTTGAAAGCCGCAACCGCCTTCTCGGCGGTGGCTGCGGGATCGGGTGCGTTGGCAATCCATTGGGCCGCGTATGTGGAGGCGCCGGTGACCAGCCGGGCTGCCGCTTCCGGATCCATCTGGCGCACGATGCCCTCCTCCTGAAGCGCCTTGATGCTGGAGGAGATCACCTCCACGCAGTTCAGCGCAGTCGGCCAGGCCGAGGGGTCGCCCAGCACGGAAGGCCCGTCCCGGAGCACGATGCGCTGTATCTCCGGCTCCAGCGCCATCTTCAGGTAATTGACGTTCTGGTCCACGAAGCGCTGCCAGCGGCTCGCCGCCCTGCCCGAGATAACGGCCAGCCGCTCCGTCATTTCGGCATCGATCTCGGTAATGACGGCGAGCAACAGGCCCTTCTTGTCGCCGAAGTGATGGTAGAGGGCGCCGCGGGTCAGTCCGGCCTCGGCCGTGAAGTCGTCCATCGACGCCCCGGCATAGCCCTTTTCGCCGAACGCCTTGCGGGCGGCAGTGATCAGCTTGGCGCGGGTCTCAGCGATCATCTCCGAGCGTGGTCTGTGCATTCTTCCTCATCCATTCACATACGTAACGTATGCCAATTGACATACGGCGCGTATGTCTTTATCTGAAATCACATACGCCACGTATGCAAGAACATGTAAGTGGCGCTCCGCAAAATGTCGAGGAGTCTTCCAGATGTCCAACCCCTATCGCGAGATATTCCGCGCGCCCGGCGCAAAAGGCTTTGCCGCTGCCGGCTTCATCGCGCGCCTGCCTATCGCCATGGCGCCAATCGGCATCGTGGCCATGCTGTCGCAGACCCACGGCGAATACTGGCTGGCCGGAGCCGTCTCCGCGACCTATGCGCTGACGAACGCCTTTCTGGCGCCGCAGATCTCGCGACTGGTCGACCGCGCCGGCCAGACGGCGGTGGTCGCGCCGGCCACTGCGGTTTCCGTGATCGCCTTCGTCCTGCTGATCGTGGCGGCCAATCAGGATTGGCCGGTGTGGACGCTGTTCGTGTCGGCGCTGCTGGCCGCGGCGATGCCCAGCATACCGGCAATGGTGCGGGCGCGGTGGACCGAGATTTTCCGGGACAGGCCCGAACTGTATACGGCCTTCGCCTTCGAATCCGTAGCGGACGAGCTGGTCTATATTGCAGGCGCATCGCTGTCGGTGGGCCTGAGCGTGGCCCTGTTTCCCGAAGCAGGGATGCTGGCAAGCACGCTGTTCCTGGCCGCTGGTACGGCGGCATTCATCCTGCAACGTTCGACGGAGCCGCGCCTGCGGCAATCGACGAACGGTTCCGGAGGTTCGGCCATCCGCTTCCGTCCGGTCCAGATCATCACGCTTGCCCTGATATTCGTCGGCGTCATTTTCGCCACAGCGGAGGTAAGCACGGTCGCGATGACCAAGGAACTCGGCCAGCCGGGTGCCGCCAGCCTCGTGATCGGCGTCTATGCCCTCGGCTCGTTCATTCTCGGCCTGATCGTGGGAGCCCTCAACCTGACCATGCCGCTGCCCCGCCGGCTCGTCATATCGGTGGCCGCCATCGCCTTGACGACAGTGCCGCTGCTGTTCGCCGACACGGTGCTGCTGCTGGCCGTGACCGTATTCATAAGCGGGCTTGCGATCTCGCCGACCTTCATCACCGCCTTCGGCCTGATCGAGCGTCGCGTGCCCGAATCGATGCTGACCGAAGGAATCACTTGGGTGATGACGGGCATCGGCATCGGCATGGCGCTCGGAGCATTCGCGGCCGGCTGGGTCGTCGACGCGTTCGGCGCGCGCAGCGGCTTCTGGGTGTCGGTCGTGGCCGGCTTCGCATCGCTGCTGACCGTGCTTCTGGGCCAGAGGAGCCTCGCCGGAGGCCGGCAGGAGATGCCACGCGAGGCCCTGGCACAACCGGCGGAGTGACCGGCCGTCAAATCTGGCGGATCCCGGCGAAGCTGTCCGGGATCTGCTTCCTCTACCGGATTTCAGTTGAGACGATACGGATGCCGAAGCCTTCCAGCCCGATATAGTGGCGCTCGCGCGAGGCGATGAGGTTGATGGACGAAATGCCGAGATCCTTGAGGATCTGGGCGCCGAGCCCGATCTCGCGCCACTCGTTCTCGCGGCGGCGGGCCTCCTCATGATCCTCGCCCTCACCGCCCCGGCGCCGGCTTTCATGATGCGCCACGCCGACCGAGCCCTCGCGCAGATAGACGATGACGCCGCGCTTCTGCTCGCCCATGGTGCTCATGATGCCGTCCAGCCGGTGGCTGGTTCCGAACACATCCGCCACGACATTTTCCGGATGCAGGCGCACCGGCACTTCCTCGCCGTCGCGGATATCGCCGAAGACGAGGGCCAGATGCTGCATCGGGTCCCAGGGCAACGTGTAGGCATAGAGCCTGGCCTTGCCGCCGGGCGTCTCTACATCGGTGCAGGCGACGCGCTCGACCAGCGTTTCCTGCCGCTGGCGATAGGCGATGAGATCGGCGACCGACACCTGCTTCAGGCCGTTTTCCTCGGCGAAAGCCTGCACCTGCGGCCCGCGCATCACGGTGCCGTCGTCGTTGACCAGTTCTGAAATGACGCCGACCGGCGGCAGGCCGGCAAGCTTGCACAGGTCGACAGCCGCCTCGGTATGGCCGGAGCGCATCAGCACGCCGCCCTCGCGGGCGATGAGCGGGAAGATGTGGCCGGGGCGCACGAAATCGGACGGGCCGACATTGCCGTTGGCGAGGTTGCGCACCGTCAGTGTGCGGTCGTCGGCCGAGATGCCGGTGGTGGTGCCGTGCTTGAAATCGACGCTGACGGTGAAGGCGGTGGTGTGGGCGGAATCGTTGTCGGCCACCATCGGCGCCAGGTTCAGCCGGCGCGCATCGTCGCGCAGCATGGGTGTGCAGACGATGCCGGAGGT
This sequence comes from Aquamicrobium terrae, assembly GCF_052978165.1. Lineage (NCBI taxonomy): Bacteria > Pseudomonadati > Pseudomonadota > Alphaproteobacteria > Hyphomicrobiales > Phyllobacteriaceae > Aquamicrobium > Aquamicrobium terrae. The sequence goes on along the minus strand of NZ_JBRKLZ010000001.1, from coordinate 2,902,464 downwards.
ATGGCGCACGATGAAGGCCATCTTCTCCGGCGTGCAATGCACGGCCGCGACGATCAGGTCGCCCTCGTTCTCGCGCCCGTCATCGTCCATGACGACGACGATCTCGCCGCGCTCGAAGGCGCGGATGGCTTCGACGATCTTCTTCTGGTCGTACATGGGAGGCTCGCTTCGCTCGCAAGGCAGTAAGGCAGTAAGGCAGTAAGGGAATAGGGCTTTGGATGAAAGCGGGCAAGTGCCCGACATACTGCCCTCCTGCCTTACTGCCCTATTGCCTTCCCAGTCTGCCCCCTGTGGCGCAGATAATGATCGGCTATGGCGCAGGCAACCATGGCCTCGCCCACCGGCACGGCCCGGATGCCGACGCAGGGGTCGTGGCGGCCCTTGGTGCGCACTTCCACCTCGGCGCCGTCCTTGTCGATGGAGAGGCGCGGCGTCAGGATCGAGGAGGTCGGCTTCACCGCGAAGCGCGCGACGACCGGCTCGCCGGTCGAGATGCCGCCGAGAACGCCGCCGGCCTTGTTGGAGAGGAAACGCGGGCGACCGTCATTGCCCATGCGCATCTCGTCGGCATTTTCCTCGCCGGTGATGCGGGCGGCCTCGAAGCCGTTGCCGATCTCCACGCCCTTGACGGCGTTGATCGACATCAGGTTGCCGGCGATGTCCTGGTCGAGCTTGCCGTAAAGCGGCGCGCCAAGACCTGCCGGCACGCCTTCGGCCACGATCTCGACCACGGCGCCCACCGAGGAACCGGCCTTGCGGATGTCGTCCAGATAGGCGCTGAAAACCGGCACCGAGGCCGGATCGGGCGTGAAGAACGGGTTTTCCCCGTTCCGCACGAAGTCCCAGTCCCAGTTGGCGCGGTCGATGTCCTTCACGCCCATGGAAACCAGCGCCCCGCGCACCACGAGGCCCGGCACCACCTTGCGCGCCAGCGCACCGGCGGCGACGCGGGCGGCCGTCTCGCGGGCCGAGGAACGGCCGCCGCCGCGATGGTCGCGCAGGCCGTATTTCGCGTCATAGGTGTAGTCGGCATGGCCGGGACGGTACTGGCGGGCGATCTCGCCATAGTCCTTGGAACGCTGGTCGACATTCTCGATCATCATCGACACCGGCGTGCCGGTGGTGAGCATCGTCTCGCCGTCATCGTCGAGGATGAAACCCGACAGCACCTTGACCTGATCGGGCTCGCGCCGCTGCGTGACGAAGCGCGACTGGCCGGGACGGCGGCGATCCAGCTCGCCCTGTATGTCGGCCAGCGTGAAGCGGATGCCGGGCGGACAGCCGTCGACGACGCAGCCGAGCGCCGCTCCATGGCTCTCGCCCCAGGTGGTGACGCGGAACAGATGGCCGAACGTATTGTGAGACATCGGAAAGCCCTGCCCTGCGGGTCGAAGCCGGCAATGCCGGTTCAGTTCCTATTTGGTTCAGCCAGCCTTCTATTGGCGTTTTTTGCGGTGGTCAAACCATCATCGGGCCCGTCTAAGCTTTGACACATTGGGCTGGTTCTGTTCACATCGCCTCGTCTCCGCGAGCATCCGGCAGAAGGCCGGGACAAGAAACAAGAGGACGACATATGCCAATCCGAATCGGGCGCATTGTTGCCGGCGCCGCCACTGCCGTTCTGCTCCTCTCGACCGCCGCCTTCGCCGAGCAGGCCGAGGGACTGATCCAGAAGATCGACAAGGAAGCGATGACGCTGACGCTGGACGATGGCAAATCCTACAAGCTCAATGCCGAGATGGACGTCGACGCCCTCCAGGTGGGCATGGACATTGTCATCGCCTATGACGTGACCAATGGCGAGAACGTCATCACCGACATGCAGGTCACCGAGTAAGCCCCACCTTCCGGGCGATCTTCACAGCCATTCCAGCGTGTTGCCCTGCCAGCGCAGGATGCGGTCCTGCGGAATGGCGAGCGCGCAGGCGTCTTCCTTGCTCATCCCGCCGACGAGGCGGAAAAGCACGCGCATGACCCCGCCATGGGTCACGCAGACGGCCGGGCCGCGCAAGGCGCGGAACACCGGCTCCACCCGCTCCAGCAGCATCTGGTAGCTCTCCGCCCCCTCGCCGACCGGCCGGAAATCCCATTTGGCCAGCTCGCGCCGACGGGTCGAACCGGGGTGCAATGCCTCCAGCTCCTCGGCCGTATAGCCCTGCCAGTCGCCGAAGTTCAGCTCCTTGAGGCGTTCGTCGGTGCGGTACGCGGCCGGATCGAGCCCCATCGCGCCGCGCAGCAGTTCCATGGTCCGCCGGGTGCGGATCATGGGGCTGGCAACGAAATCGAACGTCTGCGGTTCGTCAATCAGCCGGGCCAGCTTGCTGCCATTGCCCACGGCCTGCCGGCGGCCGAGATCGTTGAGGTCGATGTCGGCCTGCCCCTGAAGGCGGAACTCGGCGTTCCAGTCGGTTTGACCGTGGCGCACGATGTAGACAGGCGCGGGCATGCTCTGCGGGCGTCCTTCGGAAGCCTCTGGGTTCGGCCGGAGGCGGGTTTGGAGAGCGTCAGTCCTTGACGGTGGAGATGTCCGGCGCATCGACGGCCTTCATGCCGACGACATGATAGCCGGAATCGACGTGGTGCACCTCGCCGGTGACGCCGCGCGACAAGTCGGACAGTAGATAGAGGCCCGAATCACCAACCTCTTCCGGCGTGACCGTGCGCTTGAGCGGCGAATTGTACTCGTTCCACTTGAGGATATAGCGGAAGTCGCCGATGCCGGACGCTGCCAGCGTCTTGATCGGGCCGGCCGAAATGGCGTTGACGCGGATGCCGCGGCCGCCGAGATCGACCGCCAGATAGCGCACGCTGGCTTCAAGCGCTGCCTTGGCGACGCCCATGACGTTGTAGTGCGGCATCACCTTCTCGGCGCCGTAATAGGTCAGCGTCAGCAGCGAGCCGCCATCGTTCATGATCGCTTCGGCGCGCTTGGCGATGTCGGTGAAGGAAAACACCGAAATCTCCATGGTGCGGTTGAAGTTGGCCCGGGTGGTGTCGACATAGCGCCCATCCAGCTCCTCCTTGTCGGAGAAGGCGATGGCATGGACGAGGAAGTCGATCTTGCCGAAATGACGGGTCACTTCGTCGAACACGGCGTCGAGGCTGGCCGGGTCGGTCACGTCGCAATGGCCGGCGATATGCGCGCCCAGTTCCGCCGCCAGCGGCTCGACACGCTTCTTGAAGGCCTCGCCCTGATAGGTCAGCGCGATCTCGGCGCCGTTGTCGACGCAGGCCTTGGCGATGCCGTAAGCGATCGAGCGATTGTTGGCGACACCCAGAATGAGGCCGCGTTTACCGGCCATGAGGCCCTGTCCACCCGCCATATCAGCGTTCTCCGCAACTTTTTGCTTGGAAGCAAGCCCTATCGCACAGGCTTCCCCGCGCTTCAAGCTCTCAAAACACCTCTCGGGCGCAACCGCACCGGCAGCCGGGCTTAGCCGCGGCTACGCATCAGCGCCTCGAGTTCGCCATCGCCGCCCTCGGGCAGCATCAGGCGCACATGCACGTAAAGGTCGCCGTGGCCGCCCGCCTTGGTCGGCAGGCCCTTGCCTTTCAGCCGCAGCACCTTGTCCGAACTCGACCATGCCGGCACGTTGACCGCCAGCCGGCCGGTCGGCGTTTCCACCGGCACCTTGGCGCCGAGCACGGCATCGCGCAGCGGCACCGGCAGGTCGACATGCAGGTCGCGCCCTTCCACTCGGTAGCGCGGATGGCGCAGGAAGCGGATCTTGACCAGCGCATCGCCCGGCGTGCCGTAGCCCTGTTCGCCCTGGCCCTTGAGGCGGATGGTCTGGCCGTCCTCGACATAGGAGGGCAGCTTCACCGCGATCTTGCGGCCGTCGGGGAACTGCGCCGTCACCTTGGGCGTGGTCGCGGCTTCCTCGACGCTGATGCCCAGCTCCACATTGGTGTCCTGCCCGCGCGGCGCCTGCTGGCGGCGCTCGCCGGTCGAGGTCCACGGCCCCTGCTGCGCGCCCTGCTGCTGACGGGCGAAGGCATCGCCGAAAATGTGGCTGAAGATGTCGTCGCCAAAGGCATCGCCGCCCGGACCCGCCGAACGGAACTCGAAATGCGCGCCGCCCGGCCCCTGCTGCCCGCGCCGGAACCCGGCGAACGGGTCACCGCCGGCCGCGCCCTCGAAGCCGTGGAACAGCGGCTTGCCGTCGGGGCCGATCTCGCCACGGTCGAAGGCGGCGCGCTGCTTCTCGTCGCCGACGATCTCATAGGCCTGGTTCGCGGCCGCGAACTGGTCCTTGGCCTTGGGATCGTCCGGGTTCTGGTCCGGGTGATACTTCTTGGCCAGCTTCCGGTAGGCCGACTTGATTTCCTTTGCCGAGGCGTTTTTCGCAACGCCCAGCACCTCATACGGGTCGCGCATATATCCTGCCTGCTAGACGAATGGATCTGGTGTCGGCCCTTATATGCGCCCCCATAGGAAGAAATTCCAGAGCCTTACGGAAATCTTCCCGGGCCCGGCGTTCAGGAGGCCTTGAACTCGTCGAGACGCCAGGCGCCGGCGCCCACCATGCAGATGCGCCCCTGATAGAGGGTCACGCCGTCGAAGCTTTCGCGGGTGGTGGAGAAGGCGCGGCACAACTCGCCCCGGGTGCGGGTTTCGGCGATGCCGGAAATCGAACCGCGCGAGCCGGTGTCGGCATTGGCCCACATCACCGGCTGGCCGCCCAGTTCCCGCAGATCGGCGGCCGAGGCCGCATTGCGGATCGTCATCTGGTCGGCGGCAAAGCCGGCATCCGTGGCCATGCCGGTATCGGCGGATGGCACATTGCCGGTGATGATGGAGCGGTCTATCTCGGCCTTGTCGAGACTGAAGCCACCCATGCCGCAGCCAGCGAGGGAAAGCAGCGCCGCCATCGCGACAGCCTTGACGCAGCCGGGAACCGGTTTTCGGGCCCGCCGGTTGTCAGAAGCTTGCGCAGCGCGCGACAATCGCCAAACTCCGGTGAAAGTTAAAATTCGAGAAAAAACTTATGAGTGATGCGAAGTTAACAGATCATGACTTTACGCTGGAGGAGGAGCCGTTTCGCCTGTTCGCGCAATGGCTGGAGGATGCGTCCAAATCCGAGCCGAACGATCCGAACGGCGTGGCGCTGGCCACCGTCGACCAGGAGGGGATGCCGGATGTGCGCATGGTGCTGCTCAAGGGGTTCGACGAGCGCGGTTTCACCTTCTACACGAATTTCGAGAGCGCCAAGGGCCGCGAAATCCTCGGCAGCATGAAGGCGGCCATGTGCTTCCACTGGAAATCGCTGCGCCGGCAGGTGCGCGTGCGCGGGCCTGTGGAAATCGTCAGCGATGCGGAAGCGGACGAGTATTACGCCTCGCGCCCGCGCGGCAGCCGCATCGGCGCCTGGGCCTCGAAGCAGTCGCGGCCGCTCGAAAGCCGGTTTGCGCTGGAGAAGGCGGTGGCGGAATATACGGCGCGCTATGCGGTCGGCTCCATCCCCCGCCCCGCCCATTGGTCGGGCTTCCGCATCGTGCCGCAGACCATCGAGTTCTGGCACGACCGGCCGTTCCGGCTGCACGACCGCGTGGTCTTCTCGCGCTCGGGCGACGGCTGGGAGAAGACGCGACTCTATCCGTGAGGCGACGATGAACACGCTGGAAGCCAAGGCGCGGGCACTGTTCAAGGACTACAGCCGGCGCAGCAACGCGGCGCTGCACGCCCCTGAAAGCGCCGATACCGACGCGCTGGCCAGCGCCTTCGCCGACCATTTCGTCGGCGCAAGCCCGGCGGGCGTCATGGGCGGTGCGAAGGACCCATCGTTCCCGGCAATCCTGCGGCAGGGATTCGAGGCCTATCGCGCCAGCGGCGGCACGCGGTTCGAGATCGTCAATCTGGAGGTGGAGACGCTGGACGATTTCAACGCCATGGTCCAGGCGGATTGGGAATTCGACTATGTCCGCCCGCGTGACGGCGCGAAAGGAACCATCGCTTTCCGCAACCTCTATTTCGTCAATTTCGCCGGCGGCGAACCCAAGATATTCGCATGGATCACACCTGATGAGGCGCAAGCCATGAAGGATCACGGGCTGGCCTGACCGATCAGCCCTTCTTGCGGTTCATGAACGCCATCAGCGCCGCGCGGGCCTCATCCGAGGTCAGGCGCTCGCGAAAATGCTCGGACTCGATACGGATGCGCTCCCTCAGTTCCTCGCGCGAGCCTAGCATCAGGTCGCGGGCGATCCGCAGCGCTTCCGGCGGCTTGGCGGCGATGTCCTCCGCCGCCGCCAATGCGGCGTCTTCCAGCCCGTCCTCCTCGACCACATCGTAGATCAAGCCGGCATCGCGCGCGCGCGCGGCCGAAAAGCCCTCGCCGAGCCCCAGCAAGGCAAAGGCGCCCTGCCGGCCGAGCAGGCGCGGCGCAAGCAGGCTCGATCCCGCTTCCGGCACCAGCCCGAGATCAACGAAGGGCGTACGAAACACGGTGCGCGGCGTGGCGAAGGTGATGTCGCAATGCAGGTTGATGGTGGTGCCGATGCCGACGGCGATGCCGTCCACGCCCGACACGATCGGCTTTTGCGAGCCGGCCAGCGCCAGCAGGAAGTCCCACACCTCGCTGCCGCCCTCGCCGCCGGTGGCGACGGCCAGGAAATCGGCAAGGTCGTTGCCGGCCGAAAACGCGCCCGGCACGCCGAGGAAGACATGGACGCGCACCTGCGGGTCGGCGTCGCCGCCGGTCAGCGCATCGGCCATGGCGGCATACATGGCCCGGGTCAGCGCATTCTTCTTCTCGGGCCTGTTCATGCGGATGATCTGCACCGCGCCGCGGCGCTCGATCTCGATGTTCTGCGTCAAGATATGTCCTCCCGGGCCGGTCAGGCCGTTATCAGCGATGCGCCGGCAAGGCCGAGGCTTTCCGCCCCGCCGATGACGCGTTCCTTCAGGGCGGCGACCTCGCCCAGCAGGTTCTCGGCGAAGAAGCGGGCGAGGGCCACGCGGTCGGCGTCCTGATCGGCGAGTGCGGCGCGCGCAAGATAGGCCCCGCCCGCCGCCAGCGAGAACAGGCGCAGGTAGGGCGTCGCGCCGCTCAGCGCCTCCTGCACGGAGTTGCCGGCCAGCTTTTCCTGCAAATAGCGTGTCGCCTCCGAAAGATCGGCAAGGGCAGTTTCGAGCAGGTCGGCGCTGCGGCCGAGGCCGGAAGCTTCCCGCATCCCGGCGACAACCGAGCCAAGCTCCTCAATATAGCCATGCACATGCTGCCCCTCACCCAGCGGCAGCTTGCGGGTGACGAGGTCGATGGCCTGAATGCCGTTGGTGCCCTCATAGATCGGGGCGATGCGCGCGTCGCGATAAAAGGCGGCCGCGCCCGTTTCCTCGATGTAGCCCATGCCGCCATGCACCTGCACGCCGAGCGAGGCGACATCGACACCGACATCGGTGGAAAAGGCCTTGGCGAGCGGGGTCAGCAGATTGGCGCGGTCGCGCCAGTGCTGCGCATCGGCACCCTCCGAGACACGCGCCATGTCGATGGCATGGGCACACGCATAGGAAATGGAGCGGGCAATCCGGGTCAGCGCCTTCATGGTCAGCAGATTGCGCTGCACGTCCGGGTGATGGACGATCGGCGCCATGCCCTCGCCCGCATAGGAGGACGCCTTGCCCTGCCGGCGCTCATTGGCATAGGCGAGTGCCTTCTGGAACGCCGCCTCGGCGATGGCCACGCCCTGCATGCCGACGGCCAGACGCGCATTGTTCATCATGGTGAACATGCAGGCGAGGCCCTTGTTCTCCTCGCCGATCAGCCAGCCGATGGCCCCCGGCTCCGCGCCGCCGAAGCCGTCGCCATAGATCATGGTGCAGGTGGGCGAGCCGTGAATGCCGAGCTTGTGCTCCAGACCCGAGCAGAACACATCGTTGCGGCGGCCCGGCAAACCGTCCTCGTTAACGAGGAACTTCGGCACCAGGAACAGCGAGATTCCGCGCGTGCCGGCCGGCGCATCGGGCAGGCGCGCCAGCACCAGATGCACGATGTTGTCGGTGAAACCGTGCTCGCCATAGGTGATGAAGATCTTCTGGCCGAAGAGGCGATAGGTGCCGTCGCCCGCCCGCTCGGCGCGGGTGCGCAGCGCGGCAAGATCGGAGCCGGCCTGCGGCTCGGTCAGGTTCATGGTGCCCATCCATTCGCCCGACACCAGCTTTTCCAGATAGGTTCGCTTCAGGTCCTCGGTCGCGTGCTTCTCCAGCGCCTCGACCGCGCCCATGGTCAGGGTCGGCCCGATGCCGAAGGCCATGGAGGCCGAGTTCCACATCTCCAGAACGGCAACCGACAGCATCATCGGCAGCCCTTGCCCGCCGAATTCTTCCGGCCCGGTCAGCCCGTTCCAGCCGCCTTCGCGCCAACGGGTGTAGAGCTCCTTCCAGCCGGGCGGCGTGGTGACCGCCGCATCCTTCAGAACGGCGCCGACCTCGTCGCCCGCCTTGTAGAGAGGCGCCACCTCCTCGGTCGCGAAACGCCCGGCCTCGGCCAGCACCGCATCGACCAGATCGCTGCCCAGATCGCCCAGCGCGCCGGAAGCCAGCGCTTCCTCCAGCCCGGCGACATGCTTGAGGGTGAAGGCGATTTCATCGACCGGTGCACGATACATGCAGGCTCCTCCTGAAGCTGATGACGCAGCGAAGGCCCGCATTCCCGAACGCCGGCCTCGTCGTTTTCCTTTTTACGTAAACGTCAAACTTTGTCACGCGGATTTTCCGCCGACCGCCTGCGACTTTCGGCGGGCCGAAAGCTGCCGCGGCCGGTGACAACAATCCGTTAACCATAAAGGGCGAGGATTGACGGTCAATCGCAGGGAAAACACGGCTTGGGAACGCGACGGCTGAGCTTCTGGCGGATGGTACTGGCGGCAGCGGCGATCGCCACCGCGACGCCCTCGGCGCAGGCATCCGACTTCACGGAACCGTGGAAGCGCGAGGACCGGGCGCTGGTCATCGACGCCTATGAGTACAACTCCATCGACTGGATGGCGCTGGCCACCGACAAGCGCATCACCGGCTTCATCAACAAGGCCTCCGACGGGCTGCCGCCGCCCTATGCCTGCAAGGGCGACGAGACGGAGGTGCGGCTGTGCCGGGCGCTGTTCCGCCGCCATGCGGTGGCAAAGGAACTGTTCCACACCCGCCGCACCATCGCGCGCGCGCTCGGGCTCGAATGGGGCGCCTATCATCTGGCCCGCCCCGGCAACCCGATCGAGCAGGCCAACAATTTCATCGATTTCGCCAACCCCGGACCGGACGACCTGCTGGCGCTCGACATCGAGGACAACGACCCGGAAAAATGGATGTCGCTCGAGGATGCCGAGGAATTCGTGCGCCATGTGCACCGGCGCGTCGGGCGCTTTCCCATCCTCTACACCAACGGCACGACCGCCAAGCACATTGCCGACAACCGTATCCGCTATCCGCTGCTGTCGCGGCTGCCGCTCTGGTATGCGCGCTACAAGCCCGATATCGACATGCATTTCCCGAAGGGCAACTGGCGCGGCTACGCACTCTGGCAATTCGCCACGCAGGCCAATTGCAACGCGCGGCGCTGCCCCTATCGCGTGCCCGGCACCCCCTACGACATCGACGTCAATGTCGCGGCCATGACGGCCGAGGAGCTGCGCAAGGCCTGGCCGTTCGGCGGCTTGATCGACGTTCCCGCCGAAATGCTGGTCAGCGTGCCGGTTCCGGTGGCGCGGGCCGAAGGGCTGAAGGGCGAGGTCAGGATCGCCTATGCCGAGGTCCTCCCGCTGCCGAGCTTTGGCCAACTTGCAGCGGCCGTGGGCGAAGGCTGGCAGAAAATGCGCCAAGGCTGGTCGCTGGCCATGAACGGTTTGCCCATGGGCCGCTACCGGCACGGCATGGCCGAATACACCATCGCGCGGCTGGAAGCCCTCACGCAACAGGTCGCGGCCGCCGCGCCGCCCGCCGGTGTCGACCCGATCAGCACCGGCTCGCTAGAACCGAAGCGATAGATCGTTCAGGTTTTGCCCGAAACGGCCCCTCACCCTTACCCTCTCCCCGCAAGCAGGGAGAGGGGAGTCACCAGCGTTGCGGACGGCATCCTTCTCCCCGCCTGCGGGGAGAAGGTCCCGGCAGGGGATGAGGGGCGATTCCACCTGAACCGGAATTGCGCTAGGCTTTTTCACGCTCCACCGCGCGCCAGCCGATGTCGCGGCGATAGAACCCTTCCGGCCAGTCGATGCGGGCGACCGCCTCATAGGCAAGGGTCTGCGCCATGCCGGCGCTGGCGCCCATGGCGGTGACGTTCAGAACCCGCCCGCCATTGGCCACAAGCGCGCCATCGCGGAGGGCCGTTCCGGCATGGAAGATTTCCACATCGTCCCTGCCCGCCGCATCGACGCCACGGATGACGCTGCCCTTTTCCGGCGAGGCCGGATAGCCCCGGGCGGCCATAACGACGGTGAGCGCCGTCTCCTCGCGCCAGCGCGCCGAGGTGTGGGCCAACTGGCCATCGACGGCGGCGTTGAGCAGGACAAGCAGGTCCTCCTTCAGGCGCATCATCAGCACCTGGCATTCGGGATCGCCGAAGCGCACATTATATTCGATGAGCTTCGGCCCCTCCTCGCCGATCATCAGGCCGACGAACAGCACGCCCTGGAAGGGATGCCCCAACTCGGCCATGCCGCGCATGGTCGGCTCAACGATCTCGCGCATGGTGCGCTCGACGATCTCAGGCGTCATCACGGGCGCGGGCGAATAAGCCCCCATGCCGCCGGTGTTGGGGCCGGTGTCGCCATCGCCGACGCGCTTGTGGTCCTGCGCCGTGCCGAAGGGCAGTGCGGTGATGCCATCGCAGAGACAGAAGAAGCTCGCCTCCTCGCCGGTCAGGAATTCCTCCACCACGACCTCGGCCCCGGCGCTGCCGAAGGAGCCGTCGAAGCAGGCGTCCAGCGCTTCGAGCGCATCTTCCAAGGTCATCGCCACGGTGACGCCCTTGCCCGCAGCAAGACCGTCGGCCTTGATGACGATCGGCGCGCCCTGCTCCCGCACATAGGCTTTGGCCGGCTCCAGCGCCGAGAAGCGGCGGTAGGCGCCGGTCGGGATGCCGAAGCGCGCGCACAAATCCTTGGTGAAGCCCTTGGAGCCTTCCAGTTGTGCCGCCGCTTTCGACGGGCCGAACACGCGGATGCCGACCTGGCGCAGATCGTCGGCAAGGCCGGCGACCAGCGGCGCCTCCGGGCCGACGACGACCAGGTCGATGCCATGGTCGAGGCAGAAGCGGCGCACCGCGTCATGATCGTCCACATCGAGCCCCACCAGCTCGGCTTCCCTGGCGATGCCGGGATTACCAGGCGCCGCATAGAGCTTCGTCAGCAAAGGCGAAGCCGCCAGCCTCCAGGCCAGTGCATGCTCGCGCCCGCCGGAGCCGATAAGAAGAACGTTCATGGGCAGACCTCGCGCGTCGAAACCGATGACGCTCCGCTATTGGCGCAAGCGCGCCACGTCAAGGCGCTGGCTCGGCATCCCTCGTTTTGAAAGGCTATTTACCGTAGTGAAAGCGGCAGGCGGCGATCTCCAGCGCCTGCGCATCGCCCTTGCCGGTCACGCGATAGACAAGCCGATGCTCGCGCGTGATGCGGCGGGACCACCATCCAGCAGCTTCACCGCGCAACGGTTCGGGCTTGCCTATTCCTGCGAACGGCGCACGCCGCGCGTCCTTTATAAGTTCGTTGATACGAACGACGATGCCCACATCAACCGACTGCCAGTAAAGGTAATCATCCCAGCCCGAAGGCGTCCAGAGCACCTTCATGGTTCGAACAATTCATGCTCTTCGAGTTCACCCGCATCCGCCTGCGCAATGGATTCGCGCAACCGCTCGGCATTCGCCGGCGTGCTCAACAGGTGGAGCGTCTCCCGCAGACCCTCCAGTTCCGCCAGAGGCATCATCACCACGGGCTCGTGATTCTGGCGGGTGACGATCAGTTCCGTCCGGTCCTGCTCAAGCTTGTCGAGATAGCCGGCAAGGTTCGCTCGCAATTCCGTGGCGGTCACATGGCCCATGGTTGCCTCCATTCGTTATGCGTACATATATGCGTACACCCAAGACGAGACAAGGGTTCTTGACGCCTGGCCGTCCGCCTGCCACTTGGATTGGCATGGAAACCATTCAGTCGAGATCGTCGCAGGGGCGCGTCGCCGACGCGCCGAGCGGCCACTGGGTCTACCGCATCCTTCCGCGCGGCTTGTGGCCCTATGCCCAGCTTGCCCGCTGGGATCGGCCGATCGGCTGGCAGTTGCTTCTGTGGCCATGCTGGTGGGCGGCGGCGATGGCGGCTTCCGCCTACGCGCGCCCCGAGGATTCGCTGGCTTCGCTGCTGCCCCTGCCCTCGACGCTTATCCTGTTCCTGATCGGCGCCGTCGCCATGCGCGGGGCCGGCTGCACCTATAACGACATCGTCGACGAAAACATCGACAATCAGGTCGAGCGCACCCGTTCCCGCCCCCTGCCTTCCGGTCAGGTCAGCCGCCGCAAGGCCTGGCTGTTCCTCATCCTGCAGGCGCTGGTGGGGCTTGCCGTGCTGGTGCAGTTCAACAGCTTCGCCATCGGCCTCGGCATTTCCTCGCTGGCCATCGTGGCGGCCTATCCGTTCATGAAGCGCATCACCAACTGGCCGCAATTCGTGCTCGGCCTCGCCTTCTCCTGGGGGGCGCTGATGGGCTGGGCGGCGGAATTCGGCGACGTCGACGGTCCCGCCGTGCTGCTTTATGTCGGCTCTATCATGTGGGTGATCGGCTACGACACCATCTACGCGCACCAGGACAAGGAGGACGACGCCATCGTCGGCGTGCGTTCCACCGCCCGCCTGTTCGGCGAAAACACCAGATCGTGGCTGGTGGCGCTCTACGCCGGCGCCCTGATGTGCTTCGCCGCGGCCTTCGCCAACGCCCAGGTGCCGATGCCCGCCATGGCCGGGCTGATCGCGGCGGCCGTTCACATGGGCCGCCAGATCATGGTTCTCGACATCGATGACGGCGACCAGTGCCTGAAGCTTTTCCAGTCGAACAACCAGGTCGGCTGGCTGATCTTCCTCGGCCTCCTCGGCGGCGCCTGCTGGAATGCCCTCAAGCCGATGCTTTGAGCACCGGCTTCCAAGCTTTCTCTCGAAGCAGATCCGGCCTGAGCTTGGTTCGATCTCCGGATCAGGCCGGCCCGGTCAGCCTTCGCATCAAGCGGAACACCCAAGGCATCTTGCAACCTTTAGGTGTGCGGCGCGGGCATGGCTCTTTTCCCGCAGATCGCGGGTAGCCTGCGCCTGCTGCCGGCCACAAAGAGCGCAAAGTGGAAAAAACAGAGGCCTCGCAAAGGTACGGCGCGCCCCTCCCCATGGACGAGGCCTCTCTCGACTGGAGATCGAGAACCGTACTCTCTCATAAGTTGTATTATTGTCAATAATCTATTTACGATTGAAATTTGACGGGCGGATCCATTCTCCATCCCTGCCCGGCAGGGGGCGTGAATGTGCCCTTATTGCAACATCAGGGTTGTATCTCATAAATTTACACAACCTGAAGATGTGATTTTCCTTGCCTCCACCGGCCCGCTGGGAAATCAATCGGGACGGAAAGAGGGGCGACTCGCACGATCTTTTCACCCACGGCCTTCGGGCATCTAGGAAACCATTCAGTTTTGAACTGGAGAGCATAAATGAACATCAAGAGCCTTCTCCTCGGCTCCGCTGCGGCCCTGGTCGCAGTATCCGGCGCGCGCGCCGCCGACGCGATCGTCGTCGCCGAGCCGGAACCCGCTGAATACGTCCGCATCTGCGACGTCTACGGCGCGGGCTTCTACTACATCCCCGGCACCGAGACCTGCCTCAAGGTCGGCGGCTACCTGCGCTACGACATCGGCGTTGGCGCGTTCGGCCAACAAGACGTAGTGGACAAGGAGGAATTCGCCGAATGGGATGCCGGCCTTCGTCCCGACTATGGAACGCACGACACCTATTCGAAGCTGATGCGCGCCCAGATCAACCTGGATGCCCGTTCGGAGACCGAGTACGGCACGTTGCGCGCCTACATGGCCATCAACTTCAATCACTCGACGGCACGCTTCGCCATCAATGATGATGAAGGCTACACCTACACCACCAACAACTGGAACATCGATCACGCGATCATCCAGCTCGGCGGCCTGACCATCGCCTACACCTACTCGCTGTTCGAGACGCTCACCGACTCGGCCGGCACCGTCGTCAACGATGACATCGTGGCCTATTCGCCGGGCAACACGCATCTGATCGCCTACACCTTCGATGCCGGCAACGGCTTCTCCGCCACCCTCGGCGTGGAAGAGGGGTCGACCTTCGTCAACCCGAACACCGTTCTGGGTGTAGTCGGCGGCGGGTCTCTTCCGGCCGACGGAGCTCTCGACTCCTACGTTCCGCATGTCGTGGCCGGTGCCTCGTTCACGCAGGGCTGGGGCAAGATCTCGGGCGTTGTCGCCTATGACTCGGTCTGGGAAGAAGTCTCCGGCAAGGTCCGCGTCGACGTCAACGTCAACGACGCTCTGACCCTGTGGGTGATGGGCGGCTACACCAGCGCCGACTGGAAGAAGGGCGAAGACAGCTACTACGCGCCCTGGGGTGGCGACTGGGCCGTCTGGGGCGGTGGCCAGTACCGCTTCAACGAGAAGGTCGCGCTGGACGTGCAGCTCTCCTACGACGACTCCGAGACCTTCGGCGCGGTCGTCGGCGCACGCTACGACATCGTCCCGGGCTTCGTGATCCGTCCGGAAGTTGCCTATATCGACAACGACGGCGACGACGACTGGGGTGGATACATCCGCTTCCAGCGTTCGTTCTAAGATCGCTCTTAGCGCCTGAACGGAAGAACCCGGCAGTCACCTGCCGGGTTCTTTTCGTTCCAACGTCGGTTCGCATCGCTGGTTCGGCCGATGCCCTATTCCCGCGCGATGATCTCCTCGCCGTCGATCACCAGCCTCAGCCCCAGATCGCCCATGCGGCGGCAGGCGAGGAAGCGCGGGCGGCGGCGGGCGGGCGCGCGGCCCTGACGACGCTCCTGCACCGGCATGGTCTTGATCGCGGCGCCAAGCGATTCCTCCAGCGTGCGCGCCACGCCATCGGCCTCGATCAGCAGCATCGGCAACCGATAGGCCTCGGCCCAGGCCCTCCAGTCCGCCGCCACATCGTCCAGATCGTGGGCGACCAGCAGCGGCACCGAAAGCAGCGGATCGTCATGCAGCAATTCGAGCGTGACGGTGACGTGGCCATCCTCGTCCTCCAGCGCGCGGGCGGCAACGCCGCGGAACACGCTGGCCGGAAGCGCGATGACCGCCGGCAGGCCGCTCATCTCCAGCGTGCGGCGCAGCACCGCGCCACGATGGTCGATGGTCAGGGTGACGTCGCCATGGGCCTCGCGGCTCGCATAGCTCACCATCTGCGGCAAACGAAAGGGGTCGAGGCGCATGTTGCGCCCCGCCCAGACTGGCTTCAGTCCAGATTGCATCAGTGCCTTCCTGTTTCTCCTGAGAGCCGGTGTTCCGGTCTCCCCCGGGCCGTTTTCGGCCTCGTTATGAAGGCAAGGTAACGCGGGGGCCTTACCGGCCCGCTTAAGAAATTCGGTTAAATTTTGCTGATCTGCCAGATGGTTAGGGAAATCCCACCGACACCCGTCCGCGTATAGGATCAGATAACCTTACCCGGATTCATGATGCCGGCCGGATCGAAAGCCGCCTTCACGCGGCGCATCAGGTCGATGGCCACGGGCGGCGCGGTCGCGATCAGCTCGTCGCGCTTCAGCTGGCCGATGCCATGCTCGGCCGAAATCGAACCGTGGAGACCGCGCACCACCTTGTGCACGGCATCGTTGACGGTGCGGTACTGGGCAAGGAAAGCCGCGTCGTCGCCATCTGCGGGACGGGAGATGTTGTAGTGCAGATTGCCGTCGCCCATATGGCCGAAACACACCGGGCGCGCGCCCGGCGACACAAGCTCCACCGCCGCATCCGCCTGTTCGATGAAGGTCGGGATCGAGGCTATCGGCACCGAAATGTCGTGCTTGATCGAGGCGCCTTCGGCCTTCTGCGCCTCCGGCAGCACCTCGCGGAAATTCCAGAGCGCTTCGGCCTGCCCGAGGCTTGCGGCGATCACCGCATCGCCGGCCAGTTCGGCCTCCAGCGCCGCGCCCAGAATGTCCTCGATCAGGCCACGCGCATCCTCGGCCGAGCGGCCGGAGGAAATTTCCATCAGCACATACCAGGGCCAGTCGCTGGTCAGCGGCCGCACCGCGCCCGCCGCGTGCAGCAGCGTGTAGTCGTATGGCCGCCGGCCGATCAGCTCGAAGGCGGTGAGCGCGCCGCCGGCCCGGTCGCTCGCCAAGCCGAACAGGGAACGCGCGGCCTCGGCCGAAGGCAAGCCGACGAACGCCACCTCGCGCCCCTTCGGCTTCGGGAACAGTTTCAGCACGGCGGCGGTGATGATGCCCAGCGTGCCTTCCGCGCCGATGAACAGGTTCTTCAGGTCGTAGCCGGTGTTGTCCTTCTTCAGCTTGCGCAGATCGTCGAACACCTCGCCGGTGGGCAGCACGACCTCCACGCCGAGGCACAAATCGCGCGCATTGCCATAGGCCAGCACATTGGTGCCGCCGGCATTGGAGGAAAGATTGCCGCCGATCTGGCACGAGCCCTGCGCCGCAAGCGACAGGGGGAACAGCCGGTCCGCGTTCGCCGCCGCCTCCTGCAGGGTCTGCAGGATGACGCCGGCCTCGACCGTCACCGTATTCGACAGAAGATCGATCTCACGGATGCGGTTGAGCCGCGACAGCGACAGCACCACCTGCCCGCCGCCTTCATCCGGCACCTGCGCGCCGACAAGCCCGGTATTGCCGCCCTGCGGCACCACGGGCGTGCGCGTTTCCGTCGCCAGCCGCATGATGCGGCTTACTTCCTCGACGCTGCCCGGCCGCAACACCAGCGGGCTGCGCCCATGCCACAGGCCGCGCGGTTCGGCCAGATAGGGCGCGATGTCTTCGGCGGCGCGCAGCGCGTGCCTGTCACCGACGATCTCCACGAAACGCTGCACCAGACCGGGGTCGAGGGAAAGTGCCGCGTCAGCCATGGCGTCCTATTCTCCGCTTTCAGTGCCGCGCGGGGCCGCCGCCCGCGCCAGCCGGTCGTTGATCGCTTCGCCGAGCCCTTCCACGGGAATCGGCTCGACCGCAATCGTAGCAGCACCGCCGCGATCCAGTTCCCGCATGAAGGAAAAAAGATTGGTCGCCGCCTCGCGCAGATTGCCCGAGGGCGAGAGGTTGAGCGTGGCCGCGGCCCTGTCGGCGCCCATGACCCGTTGCGGCCCGAAGGCCAGCAGCGCCTCGCCGGCGCACACCTCCTCGACGGCGAGCCGCATGCCTGCCGCCGGCGCATAGTGGGAAAGCATCATGCCCGGCGCCTCGATGCCCTTGGCGCCGCGCTCCGGCTTCATCCCGACCGCCGCCTCGATCTCCGCCGCCGTGATGCCGCCCGGCCGCAGCAGCCGAACCTTGCCGCCCTCGACCTTGAGGATGGTCGATTCCAGCCCGACCGAGGTCGCGCCGTCATCGACCACCAGTCTGATGCGGGACCCGAGATCGCCAGCCACGGCCTCGGCGGAGGTCGAACTGATGCGCCCGGAGGTATTCGCGCTGGGCGCCGCCAACGGAGCCCCAAGCGCCGCGATGAGCTTCGCGCCGAAGCCGCGCGGCATGCGCAGGGCGATGGTGTCGAGCCCCGCCGTCACCAGCGGGTGGATGCCGGCATCCGGCTTCAGCGGCACCACCAGCGTCAGCGGTCCGGGCCAGAAGGTCTCGGCGAGCTTTTGCGACTGCGGATCGAACCGGCCGATGCGGCCGGCCATCTCCATGTCGCTGACATGGGCGATCAGCGGGTTGAAGCGCGGCCGGCCCTTGGCCTCATAGATGCGCGCCACCGCGTCGCCATTGGTGGCATCGCCGGCAAGGCCGTAGACGGTCTCGGTCGGAATGGCGACGACCTCGCCGGCCCTCAACAGGGCCAGCGCCGGCTCCAGAGCCTTATCGGCGGGCAGTATCTCGGCCACGCTCTGTCATCCTCTTGCCGGATCAGCCGGCGATGCGCGAGAAATCCGCCACCTCGCCGGTCGCCGCACGGATGCGCGACAGCAGGGCCAGACGGTTGGCGCGCACGGCGGCGTCCTCGTCATTGACGAGAACCTGCTCGAAGAAGGAATCGACCGATTCACGCAAGCTGCTCAGCACGCGCATGGCGGCGGAAAAGTCTTCATTCCGGATCTCCTGGCGCGCGCCCGTCTCGGCCTGATTCACCGCCGCGAACAGCTTCTTCTCCGCCTCGTCCCGGAACAGGCCCGGATCGACCGCATCGGCAATCGCCGTGCCCTTCTTCTCCTCGGCCGCCAGAATGTTGGCCGCGCGCTTGGTGCCGGCCAGCAGGTTTTTGCCGTCCTCGGTGTCGAGGAAGGTGCCCAGCGCCTCGACCCGGCGCACGATGGCAAGCAGGTCGTCGGCCTGCGGCGTGATGACGGCATCGATCAGGTCGTGCCGCGCACCCTGATCCTTGAGGTAGACCTTCAGGCGGTCGTGGAAGAAGGCAAGGAGATCGGCAACCATGGGGTCGACCTTCTCGGCAGCCACCCGCCGAATGCGCCGCTCATGGCCGGCAACGGCGTTGTCAAAATCCTCCTCGCCATCGACGTCCCCGGAATCCTCGGCCGCCAGCGCGGCCTCGTAATCCTCCAGATCCCTCTCGATTTGCGCCTCGTCATGCCAGCCGAAAACCAGCGTGAACAGCTTTGACAGTTCGAGCTTCCGTTCGCCCGAGAGCGCCAGACGCACCACGCCCAGCGCGGCACGGCGCAGCGCATAGGGGTCCTTCGAGCCGGTCGGCTTCTCGTCGATGGCCCAGAAGCCGACCAGCGTGTCGAGCTTGTCGGCCAGCGCGACGGCCACCGAAACCGGATCGGCCGGCACGCGGTCGGACGGGCCCTGCGGCTTGTAGTGCTCCTCGATCGCGGCGGCGACGGAAGGCTGCTCGCCCTGCAACAGCGCATACTTTCGGCCCATCGCTCCCTGAAGCTCGGGGAACTCGCCCACCACCTCGGTCTGGAGATCGGCCTTGGCGAGCACCGCCGCACGGGCCGCCAGGTCGGGATCGGCGCCGACCAGCGGCGCGATCTCGCGCGCCAGCCTGACGATCCGCTCCACGCGTTCGCCCTGCGTGCCGAGCCTGGCATGAAAGGTCACGCCCAGGTGGTCGAGGCGCGCCATGCGCTGGTCGAGCGGCTTGGCCAGGTCGAGCGCCAGCTTTTTCGCCGAAGCCTTGAGCTGGTCGAGATCCGGCACATCGGCCTGATCGGTCTTCCAGAAATGCACGGCGTCCGAAAGGCGCGCGCGCACCACCTTGCCGTTGCCAAGGGCGATTTCCTTGCCGCCGTCCCTGGCCTCGATGTTGGAGACGAGCACGAAGCGGTTGGCCAGCGCTTCCGCCTCGCCCTGCGGGCGGGCGACGAAGCATTTCTGGTTGGCGCGGATGGTGAGGCGGATCACTTCCGGCGGGATGGCGAGAAACTCCTTCTCGAACTCACCCAGCAGCACCACCGGCCATTCGACCAGCCCGGAAACCTCTTCCAGCAGGCCCTCGTCCTCGACCAGATCGAGGCCGTTGGCGAAGGCGAGGTTCTTCGCATCGGTCAGGATGATTTCCTTGCGACGGTCGGCATCGATGACGACCTTCGCCGCCTCCAGCGCCGCCGCATAGTCCTCGAAGCGCCGGACGGTGATGGCCTGCGGCGCGTGGAAACGGTGGCCGTAGGTCACGTTGCCCGACCGCACGCCCTCGACCTCGAAGTCGACCACCACCGGCTCGCCGGTTTCGGGCCCGAAGGTGCACAGGATCGATTGCAGCGGCCGCACCCAGCGCAGCGCGTCGCCGCCCCGTCCCTCGACGCCGCCATAGCTCCTGCCCTTGGGGCCGGAGGCCGCGCCCCAGCGCATCGACTTCGGCCACGGGAACGAGCGGATGATGCCCGGCAGCAGGTCGGCGATGATCTCTTCCGCCGCCCTGCCCGGCCTGACGATATGGGCGACGTAGAAATCGCCCTTCTTCGGGTCGGAATGGACATGCGCCTCCTCGATGGAGGCCAGCCCCGCCGAGCGCAGGAACCCCTGGATGGCGGCTTCCGGCGCCCTGGTGCTCGGGCCCTTGCGCTCCTCGCGCACATCGCGCGAGCGGGCGGTGAGGCCGCGAATGTCGAGCGCCAGCCGGCGCGGCGTCCAGTAGGCGCGCGCCGCCTCATAGGTCAGGCCGGCATCGACCAGCCCGTCGGTGACCATTTTCTTGAGGTCTTCCGCAGCCTTGCGCTGCATACGTGCAGGAATTTCCTCGGAACGAAGTTCGAGCAGAAGATCGGGCATTTATGCAGCCTCCCGCGCGCTCTGGAAGCCGCCGGCTTCGGTCTGGAGGAAAGCCTCGCCGCAGGCCTTGGCGAGGTTGCGCACGCGCAGGATGTAGCTCTGGCGCTCGGTCACCGAGATGACGCCGCGCGCATCGAGCAGGTTGAAGACGTGGCTGGCCTTGATGCACTGGTCGTAGGCCGGCAGCACGAGGCGATGAGGCTCGCCCTCGGGTCTTTTCGCGCCGGCGGCGAGCAGCGCGATGCATTCCTTTTCCGCGTCGATGAAGTGCTGGTGCAGGATCGCGGTGTCGGCGAACTCGAAATTATAGCGGGAATATTCCTGCTCGGCCTGCAGGAAGACGTCGCCATAGGTGACCTTTTCCTCGCCCTCGCGGCCATTGAAATTGAGGTCGTAGACATTGTCGACGCCCTGCACATACATGGCCAGGCGCTCAAGCCCGTAGGTCAGTTCGCCGGCAACCGGCGCGCATTCGATGCCGCAGACCTGCTGGAAATAGGTGAACTGCGACACTTCCATGCCGTCGCACCAGCATTCCCAGCCAAGACCCCACGCGCCCAGCGTCGGGCTTTCCCAGTCGTCCTCGACGAAGCGGATATCGTGCAGCAGCGGGTCGATGCCGATGGCGGCCAGAGAGCCGAGGTAAAGCTCCTGCAGGTCCGGCGGGCTCGGCTTCAGGATAACCTGATACTGGTAATAGTGCTGGAGCCGGTTCGGGTTCTCGCCATAGCGGCCGTCCTTGGGACGGCGCGACGGCTGCACATAGGCGGCGTTCCATGCCCTGGGTCCAAGCGCGCGCAGCGTCGTGGCCGGGTGGAAGGTACCCGCGCCCACTTCCATGTCGTAGGGTTGCAGCACGGCACAACCGTAATTGGCCCAGTAATTGTGCAGCGTGAGGATCAGCCCCTGGAACGAGCGGCTCGGATGCATATGGGCAGGAAGTTCGGCGTTCACGGAAACGGCCTCGACGGCAATGGGAGGATGCCGCCTTCCCTAGAGCATTTTGCAGCCAAGTGGAATCACTTGGCGTCGCAGAAATGCGGCAAAACAGACGGTAGAGCGGCAGCCCGGATTTATCCGGGCATCCGACGCTCTAGAGCCCCGCTCCCGGAGCGTCAAGAAAAGAGCGCGGCCGGCGTACCGCAAAGGCGGGGCGCATCGTCGCGCACCGCATCCGCTTTAGCCGGCCCTTGCCGTCAGTCGTCCTGCTGTGCGGGCGGCTTTGACTTCGAGGCCGCCGTGTCCTGCGCGGTGTTGGTCTCGATGGGCGGCAGGCCCTTCTGGAGCTTCTTTTCCACCTCGGCCAGAACGTCGGGCTCGGGTTCCAGATCGCGCGCATAGCTCCACTGGAAGGTGGCTTCCAGCCTGCGGCCGACGCGCCAATAGGCATCGCCCAGATGGTCGTTCAGCACCGGGTCCTCGGGGCGCAGCGACACGGCCCGCTCCAGCTCGCGCACGGCATCCTCGAAGCGGCCGAGCTTGTAGTAGGCCCAGCCGAGCGAATCGACGATGTAGCCGTCGCTCGGGCGCAGTTCGACGGCCTTCTGGATCATCTCCAGCGCCTCGTCGAGGTTCATGTTCTTGTCGACCCAGGAATAACCGAGATAGTTCATGACCTGCGGCTGGTCCGGATTGAGTTCCAGCGCCTTGCGGAAATTCGGCTCGGCCCTGGTCCATTCCTTCAGCCGTTCATAGGCGATGCCGCGCTGGTAGAAGATGTTCCAGTCTTCCGGCTGCGGATCCTTCAGCCGTTCCACCGCCTTGTCGTAAAGTTCGGCGGAGGCACGGAAATTCTGCTTGGCCCCATAAACGCCGCCGAGCGCCAGATAGCCGCGCATCTCGTCGGGCTGCGCCTCGACCAGCGCCTTCAGATGCGCGATGGCCTCGTCGTTGCGGCCGAGGTCGGCCAGGTTGAGGCCGAGTTGCAGCTCGGCGACCTGCTTGAGCGGCGAATCATCGGCGATGCGCTTGTAATAGGAGATGGCGCGCTCGCCGTCCTTCATCTGCTCGGCCACGCCGGCAAGCTGCACCAGCGCCACGTCGCTGTTGGGCTTCAGCGCCAGCGCATATTCGAGATAAAGTCGCACGAAGGGCTCGCCGCCGCCCCGGTTGAGCGCGGTGGCGAGGTTGATCAGGATTTCGGCGGCACCGTCGGCCGGCCCCGAAACCATGGGCGCGATCTCCTCGCCCTTTTCGATGCGCTCGCGCAGCGCCTCGATCTCCGCGCGGCCGGTGACAAAGGCTTCCGACTGGTCAAGCACCGCGAGCGCCTCATCCTTCCTGCCCTCGCGGGCAAGGAAACGGGCATAGGCTTCGGCGCTGCGCAGCCAGGTTTCCGGCGCCGCGCCGCCGGCGGCGGTGTTGTCGACGGTCGCCTTGTAGGCCTCGGCCGCCTTGTCCTTCAATCCGGCCGCATCGGCGATGAGGGCGCGGTGATAGGACTTGAAGAGGTCGAACCATTCCGGGCCCTTGAGCTTGCCGACATAGGCCGCAGCGTCATTGCCGTGGCCGGCGCCAAGGCGCGCCCAGCCGGTCATCACGCCACTGATCAGCCTGTCGAGATCGGCCTGGAGCGACAGCTTCAGCCAGTATTCGGCCTTGGGATAGTCCTTCTTGCGGAAGGTATCGACCGCCAGAGCCAGCCGCGAGAAGCGTTCGATGTCGGGCACTTCCTTGAGCTTGTCGGCATAGGGCAGCGATTCGTCGAAACGGCCCTGCGCGATCAGCGTCAGCATCAGGCTCTGCTGCAACTGCACGTCGTCGGGCGCGAAGGCCAGGGCTTGCTTGTAATAGATGATGGCGCTGTCGAGATCGTTGTCGCCCTCGGCCACGCGCGCGGCCAGATAGGCGCCGGAAAACGACGTGATCTCAATGGGCTTCGAGGCTTCCTTGGCAACGACCACCGGGCCGCACAGGGCCAGCCCGGTCGCCACAGTAAGACCCGCGAGCCAGCGAATGCGTTGATGCGGCATCGTCATCCTTTCAGCCGAGAGCGTCCCGGCCGCTGTGCCGGGACAATCATATCATCCTGTGACGGCGAAGCATGGCCTTTTTGGGATCACGCCGCAATCCAGGGTCATTTTGCGCCCGCCGGACCGACGGATGCGTCGCGCGCATTTGTACGATTGCCGGCAGCCGCGCGCAATCCGGCCGGCAGAGGAATGATCATGCGGGCCGACGGGATGACAGGCGGGAATGGAATGCCTATTTTCCTCCAGTGACTAGAGAATTATGAGGCTTCAACATGGCTTTCTCGATCGGCGAACTGGCGCGGCGGGCCGATGTGAAGGTGCCGACGATCCGCTACTATGAGCAGATCGGCCTGATGCCGGAAACGCTGCGCACCGAAGGCCAGCAGCGCCGCTACGGGTCGGCGGCCGTCGCCCGCCTCGCCTTCATCCGCCATGCTCGCGAACTCGGCTTCGACATCGACGCCATCCGCACGCTCCTGTCGTTGCAGGACGACCCCGACCAGCCCTGCGCGCGGGCCGACGAGATCGCCACGACCCGCCTTGCCGAGGTGGACAGGCGCATTGCCGGCCTCCAGGCCCTGCGCAAGGAACTGAAGAAGATGGTCGACGAATGCGCACAGGGGCGCGTCTGCGATTGCCAGGTCATCGAGACGCTGGCCGACCGCACCCATTCGCACAAGTCGTGGAAGGAACCGGCGGTCAGTTCACGCGGCTGATGCAGAAGTCGATGACGTCGATGAGCGCCGATTTCTGCGGCGTCGCGGCCAGCGGCGCCAGGGCGTCGCGGGCGATTTCGCCGAAATGGCGGGCGCGGCCGATCGTGTCGGAGATGGCGCTGTGGCGGGCCAGCAAGCCGATCGCCCTTTCAAGCGCCGCATCGTCGGCGTCATTCTCCTCGATCGCCTTCTTCCAGAAGGCGCGCTCCTCGCCGGTGCCGCGCCGATAGGCCAGGATCACCGGCAGGGTCACCTTGCCTTCGCGGAAATCGTCGCCGACATTCTTGCCGAGGTCGCTGCTCGACCCGCCATAGTCCAGCGCGTCGTCGATGAGCTGGAAGGCGAGGCCGAGATTCATGCCGTAGGAGCGCAGCGCGGCGCGGTCGTTGCGCGAGGCGCCGGCCACCACCGGTCCAACCTCGGCGGCCGCGGAAAACAGCGCCGCCGTCTTGGCCTTGATGACGGCGAAGTGCTCGTCCTCGGTGGTGTCGAGGTTCTTCGCCGCAGCAAGCTGCATCACCTCGCCCTCGGCGATGATCGAGGCGGCGGTGGACAGTATGTCGAGCGCGTCCAGCGAGCCGACATCGACCATCATGCGGAAGGCCTGGCCGAGCAGGAAGTCGCCGACCAGCACGCTCGCCTGGTTGCCCCAGATCATGCGCGCCGTCTTCTTGCCGCGGCGCATGCCGCTCTCATCGACCACGTCGTCATGCAAAAGGGTCGCCGTGTGCATGAACTCCACGGCGGTGGCGAGCTTGATATGGCCGTCGCCCGCATAGTCGAACATCTGCGCCGCCGCCAGCGTCAGCATCGGGCGCAGGCGCTTGCCACCGGACGAGATCAGGTGGTTGGCCACTTCCGGAATCATCTGCACGTCGGAACCGGCCTTGGACAGGATCAGTTCGTTGACACGGCCCATATCCGAAGCCGTCAGCTCGAGCAGCTTCTTTATGGTGGCGGCTTCGCGCTTGCCGTCCTCGAGATTGACAACGATACCCAACAAACAACTCCCGTCAGAGAGACCGCCAACGCGGCCGCATATCGGGCGGACTCTAGGGAGACGGCGGCTGGACGGCAAGAGGCGAATTGGCGCGGACACAGCTGGTTTGTGCCCGATTGGCGCGTGAATGGTCTGGAAAACACCCCTTCCAACCGCCTATAGCTGAAACCGGCACGGCTCATGGCTCCAACGGCGACGGCGAAACGATGTCCCTTTCCCTCACTTCCCGCACCGGCACTCTCTTTTCGCGCCTGGCGCTGTCCCTGTCGACGATCGGCCTGCTGACCGGCACGCTTTTCTTCGCGGCGTCCTTCACGCCTTCGCTGATTCCGCGCAACTGGCTGCTGCAAGGCGTGCTGTCGGGGCTTGCCTTCGGCGTCGGCTATCTCGTCGGCGTGCTGGGGGTGTGGCTGTGGAGCTATCTCGAACTGCCGGTGCTCAAGGCGCCAGCCGCCCGCTGGGTCAAGCGCGCGGCCGGCGCCATATGCGCGGCGATCGCGGTGATCTTCCTGTGGCAGGCTTCGGAATGGCAGAACTCGATCCGCGAGCTGATGGGGATGGAGCCGGTGGACAGCGTCGACCCGCTGCGCATCGCCCTGATCGCCATTGCCACCTTCGCCGTGCTGCTCGGCATCAGCCGGCTGTTCCGCCTCACCCTCGACTTCATCGACCGCCGCCTGCGCGGTTTCCTGCCGCGCCGCGTCGCGGCGGTGATCGGCGTGGCGGCGGCGGTGGTGATCTTCTTCAGCCTCATCAACGGCGTGCTGCTGCGCTACGGGATCTATGTGGCGGACAGCTCGTTCCGGGCCGCCGACGAGCTGATCGAGCCCGACACGCCGCAACCGCAGGAGCCGAACAAGACCGGCAGCGCCGCCTCCCTGCTCGACTGGGACGGGATCGGCCGGCGCGGGCGGCAGTTCGTGGCGACCGGCCCCTCCAAGGACGACATAGCCGCCTTCCTCGGCCGCGAGGCGATGGAGCCGCTGCGCGTCTATGTCGGCCTGCGCTCGGCCGAAACGCCGGAGGAGCGCGCCCGCCTCGCGCTGGAGGAACTGAAGCGCGTCGGCGCCTTCGGGCGCTCGGCGCTGGTGCTGATCACGCCGACCGGAACCGGCTGGATCGACCCGCCCGCCATCGACACACTGGACTATCTGCATGGCGGCGATGTCGCCAGCGTCGCCATCCAGTATTCCTATCTGGCAAGCTGGCTGTCGCTGCTGGTCGAGCCCGAATATGGCGGCGAGGTCTCGCGCGCGATGTTCACCGAAATCTACGGCTACTGGACCCAGTTGCCCCGGGAGAACCGGCCAAAGCTCTATCTCTACGGGCTGAGCCTCGGGGCGATGAACTCCCAGCGCTCCAGCGAACTGTTCGAGATTCTTAGCGATCCCTATCAGGGCGCGCTGTGGGTCGGCCCGCCCTATTCCAGCCAGCTCTGGAGCTCGATCACCGCACGGCGCAACGCCGGCTCCCCGGTGTGGCTGCCGCGCTTCCGCGACGGCTCCTATGTGCGCTTCACCGGACAGGAGAACGCCCTGAACCTTCCCGGCGCGCATTGGGGGCCGCTGCGCGTCGTCTATCTGCAATATGCGAGCGACGCGGTGACCTTCTTCGATCCGCTGTCGGTCTATCGCCAGCCGGAATGGATGAACGCGCCGCGCGGGCCGGACGTGTCGCCGCAGATACGGTGGTATCCGATCGTCAGCTTCCTGCAATTGCTGGTCGACATGATGACCGCCACCACCACGCCCATGGGCCACGGCCATGTCTATGCGCCGCAGCACTATATCGACGCCTGGGTCGCGGTGACGGACGTGAAGGGCTGGTCGGACGCGGACATAGAACGCCTGAAGGCCCATTTCGCCCACATGACGGAGGCGCAATGAGCCCTGCGTTTACAGACATGTCTTTTGCTGCGAAATGTCGGCCATGATCGAGCTTGTGCGCACCAACGACGCCGTCGTCATTTCCTTCATCGAAGCGCTGATGCGCGACGCCGGCATCGCCTATCTGGTGGCCGACCAGAACATGAGCATCGTGGACGGCTCGCTGGGCATCCTGCCGCGCCGCATCCTCGTCGATGCCCAGCAGGCCGATGCCGCGCGCAAGATCCTGGTGGATGCCGGCATCGCCAACGAGATCCGCGACCAATGACGGCGCAGGCCGCGCCGGACGAGGCCACACGGCATACCGTCGATGCCTTCCATCGCGGCCGCTTCGTCCTGGTGCAGCCCGCAAGGGGCGCCCATCGCGCCGGCATGGACGCCATGATGCTGGGGGCCAGCGTGCCTTCCGCCTTCGCCGGGCGGCTGGCCGATTTCGGCGCGGGTGCGGGAGCGGCCGGCCTTGCCGTGCTGTCGCGCTGTGCCGGCGCGAAAGCGGTGCTGGTCGAGCGCGCGCCCGAGATGGCGGCGTTCGCGCAAGCCACCCTCGCCCATCCGGACAATGCGCCCCTGGCCGGCCGCGCCGAGATATTGCAGGCCGATGTGGCGCTGACCGGAACGGCAAGGCAGGCGGCTGGGCTCGCCGACAACAGCTTCGACTTCGTCATCATGAACCCGCCCTTCAACGCGGGGGCGGACCGGGCGACACCGGACGAATTGAAACGCCAGGCGCATGTGATGGAGGACGGGCTGTTCGAAAGCTGGCTGCGAAGTGCCGCCGCCGTCACCCGCCCGCGCGGCGGCGTCTCGGTCATCGCCCGGCCCGAATCCCTGCCGGTCCTGCTCGATGCGCTGCGCGGCCGCTTCGGCAATGCCGAACTCATGGCCATCCAGCCGCGCGAGGACGCGGCGGCGATCCGTATCGTGGTCCGGGCGGTGCGCGGCGGCCGCGGCAAGCTCGTCATGCGCCCGCCGCTGGTCCTTCACGAAACCGGCAGCGACCGCTTCCGCCAGAACACCGACAGCATCAACAACGGGCTCGCCTCGCTTTTCGGGGATTGATGCCTTTGCCGAGGCTGCCCGAATGCCTACATGCCCCGCATATTGCCGGAGACACCTGCCTTGAAGAGACTTTTCAACCGCCTGCTGCCGAAAGCGTTGCGCACCAATGTCGTCACCATCCCGGTCCTGCGCCTGCATGGCACCATCATGGCCGGCGGCTCGCCCCTGCGCCCCGCCCTGTCGCTGGCCACCACGGCCGGGCTGATCGAGAAGGCCTTCGCGTTCGATGCGCCGGCCGTCGCCATCTCGATCAATTCGCCGGGCGGCTCGCCGGTGCAGTCACGCCTGATCTTCAAGCGCATCCGCGACCTGGCGGCCGAGAAGAACCGCAAGGTTCTGGTGTTCGTGGAGGATGTGGCGGCCTCGGGCGGCTACATGATCGCGCTGGCCGGCGACGAGATCATCGCCGACCCTTCCTCCATCGTCGGCTCGATCGGCGTGGTCTCCGCTTCTTTCGGCTTTCCGGAGCTGTTGAAGAAGATCGGCGTCGAGCGCCGCGTCCACACCGCCGGCAAGAACAAGTCGGTGCTCGATCCGTTCAGGCCGGAGAAGAAGGAAGACGTGGAACGGCTGAAGAGCCTGCAACTCGAGATCCACGACACCTTCATCGACATGGTCAAGGAAAGGCGCGGCGGCAGGCTGGCCGACGATCCGGATCTGTTCACCGGCCTGTTCTGGACCGGAGGCAAGGGGCTGGAACTCGGCCTCGTCGACGCGCTGGGCGACATGCGCTCGGTGCTCAAGCAGCGCTATGGCGCCAAGACCCGCCTCAAGCTGATCAGCGCCCAGCGCGGGCTGTTGTCGCGGATCGGGCCGTTCGGGTCGCGGACCGGCTCCATGCCCTCCGAGATCGCGGCCGCCGCGGCCGACGGCCTGATCGATGCGGCACAGGAGCGCGCCCTGTGGTCGCGCTTCGGCCTTTGAAAAGACACGCGCACGCGCTACCATGAGCTATGATCGGCCGGATGCCTTTCGGCATCGCGCCGCGGGAGAACCGAGATGCCGCAGATCATTTTCTTCGTTGCCGTGGGTATCATCGCCTATGTCGGCTACCGCGCCTTCGTCCGCGAAGCCGAGCGGGTGACGGCCAAGATCCGCCGCGCCGAGCAGCAACAGAAAACGGGCGCGAACGGCACTTTGGTGAAGGACCCGAAGACGGGCGAATACCGCGTCGTCAAGGACTGATTGCCATCCGTGGACACCGCCCTGGATGCCCCGCCGGAGGCTGTCGGCACGTTTGCCGAGGCCGCGCCGGCCAAGATCAACCTCGCCTTGCATGTCGTCGGCCGGCGGCCGGACGGCTATCATGAGCTGGAAACCCTTGCCGTCTTCACCGAATATGGCGACCGCCTGACGGTCGAGCCGGCGGCACGGGACCATTTCTCCATTCACGGGTCCTATGGAGGCCAACTGCCCGTCGATGAGGGCAATCTGGTCGTCCGCGCCCGCGAGGCGCTGCGGCGGGCCTGCGGTGCGGACCTGCGGCCCGTATCCATACGGCTTGAAAAGAACCTGCCCATCGCTTCCGGCATCGGCGGCGGATCGAGCGACGCGGCGGCGGCGCTGCGGGCACTCGCGCGCCACTGGCGGCTGGCGGACACCGGCTTTCTCGATGCCGTCGCCCCGGCGCTCGGTGCCGATGTGCCCATGTGCCTTGCCGCGCGGCCGTTGCTGGCGCGCGGCGCCGGCGAGCGCATCGAGCCCGTTTCCGGCCTGCCGAGGCTTGCCGTGGTTCTGGTCAATCCGGGCGTGGAGGTGTCGACGCCGCAGGTGTTCTCCGGGCTCGCCAGTCGCGAGAATCCACCCTTGCAGGCCCTGCCCGGCAAGGCCGATTTCGAGGCGCTGCTTGGCTGGCTCGCCGCCAGCCGCAACGATCTGGAACCGCCGGCGCTGTCGATCGCCCCGGCGATCGCCGAAAGCCTCGCCGCCCTTGCGGCCAGCGGGGCGGCCTTTACCCGCATGTCGGGCTCGGGCGCGACCTGCTTCGGCCTCTATGCCAGCGACAGCGCCGCCCGGGCGGCGGCCGACATCATCAGGCGCGACCGGCCGGGCTGGTTCGTCGCCGCCACCTCGACGACAGGATAGACCCATGGCAACGGAACGCGCCTTTATCCCCGTGCGCATCGCTGTGCTGACCGTATCGGACAGCCGCAGCCTCGCCGAGGACCGCTCCGGCCAGACGCTGGCCGACCGCATCGCGGAAGCGGGCCATATATTGGCGGCGCGCGACATCGTGACCGACGACCAGGACAAGATCCGCGACAAGGTGCTCGGCTGGTCGAAGGATGACGGCATCGACGTGGTCATCACCACCGGCGGCACCGGCTTCACCGGGCGCGACGTAACGCCGGAAGCGCTGGAGCCGATCTTCGAGAAGCGCATGGACGGCTTCTCGGCGCTGTTCCACCGCATCTCCTACGACAAGATCGGCACCTCGGCGATCCAGAGCCGCGCCACCGGCGGCGTCGTCAACGCCACCTATGTCTTCGTGCTGCCCGGCTCGCCCGGCGCCTGCCGCGACGCCTGGGACGGCATCCTGAAGGCGCAGCTCGACTACCGGCACATGCCCTGCAATTTCGTGGAGATCATGCCCCGGCTGGACGAGCACCTGCGGCGCGGCAATTCCTGACCACCGCTACGGCCGGCGAAAGCCGGTCGGAGTGCCGTAGAGATAGCCGATGCGGTCGATGGCTTCGCGCAGGCCTTCGCGCGCCACCGTCATGGTGTGGCCGTTGGCATGGATCATGCCGTCCCGGTCGGTCATGATCGCGACATGTCCCTTCCAGAACACGAGGTCGCCGCGCTTGAGGCCCGCATAATCCGCGCCCGGATCGAGCGGTTCGCCGAGGCCCGCCGCCTGCATGTCGGAATCGCGCAGCACGTCGCGGCCGGCCATGCGCATGGCGAGTTGGACGAGGCCGGAGCAATCGATGCCGAAGCCCGATGCGCCGCCCCACAGATAGGGCGTGCCGATCAGCGTTTCCGCCACCGCCACATAATCCGGCGCGCGCTCTTCCACCGGCACCAGATGGCGGGCGATCACGGCCTTGCCGTCCGCCAGCAGCGCATAGGGCGTGCCGCGCGTTTCGGCCGCGCCGACCACAGTGACCGCCGAGCCGAGCGACAGCGCCCCGGCGCGTGGAAAACGCAGGTCGGGACCCGGATAGAGGAAGGTGCGCGGCACCGACACCAGATGCGTCGGTTGCGTACCGCGCGCGCCAAGCTCGGCCTCGCGCACATAGCCGACATAACCGTCGCGCTCGGCCTGCACCCAGGCCCAGCCGTCGGCGGCGTCGTAGACCAGCACGTCGTCGCCATACAGGAACTGGGTGTTGACGCCGGCATCCGCGCGCGGCGCCGTCAGCACATCCGCCAAGGGAGCCGATATTCGGGCCGGCCGGCCCGAAACGAAGCGTTCCGCCTCCACCTCGCCTTCAAGCCGCGCATCGGCAAGGTCGGGGCGGAAAGCGTGCAGGCGGCGGTCGCGGATGGTCAAGGTCGGGTGCCTTCAGATCGGGAGGTCGAGTGCCTTGGCGACAATAGCATCGCCGAAGCGCTCGACATAGAGCGCGCCTTCCACCGTGCGCCGGATGAGCACGTTGCGGCGGTCCTTCTCGTCGCGATGGCGCGATACGAGCTTCATCGCCCCCATGGTGTCGAGCGCGCGGGTGATGACCGGCTTGGTGACATTGAGCCTGGTGGCCAACCCACGCACCGTGTGCGGCGGCGGTTCGAGATAGATGGTGAACAGGATCGCCATCTGGCGCATGGTCAGGTCCGGCGCGTCATCGCGCACCTCATGCAGGCACACCTGTTGCCACAGACGCAAGGCCTGTATCGGACGCATGGAAACCGCCATGCCCCAATCTGGATCAAAATCGTTTCGGTTCCGTTTCAGTTTGGGCGGGGTTCTGCCGGGCTTGGCAAGGTTCCGGCATGGATTCCCGATACTCTCCATTCGCTTCGCTCATGCCGAGGCCGGGAATGACGGAGGTGGGTTTTCCGTCATTCACGGCCTTGAAGCGACCGAAGGGAGCGCAAAGTGTCGGGAATCCATGCCGGAACGTTGGAGCGTGCCGAATAATCGACCCCGCCGTGAATAAACTACCCGAAGCGTTTTGAAATCACCCGCTCCAGCGCGCGGATTCCCTGGGCCTCCCCGCCCACCGGCCCGTGCGGCCGTTCAGCCGGGTTCCAGGCGAAGATATCGAAATGCACCCACGAGGCTGCGTCCTCCACGAAGCGCCTGAGGAACAGAGCGGCGGTGATCGAGCCGGCGAAGCCGTCCGTGGTGACGTTGTTCATGTCGGCCACCTTGGAGGCCAGCCTGGCGTCGTAGGGCCGCCACAACGGCATGCGCCACAGTGGGTCCTCGACCTCGGCGGATGCGGCAGCGATCTCGGCGGCCAGCGCCTCGTCGTCGGTGTAGAAGGGCGGCAGGTCGGGGCCGAGCGCCACGCGCGCCGCGCCCGTCAGCGTCGCCATGTCGATCAGCAGGTCCGGCTTCTCCTCGTCGGCCAGCGCCAGCGCATCGCCAAGCACCAGACGCCCCTCGGCATCGGTGTTGCCGATCTCCACCGTGATGCCCTTGCGGCTTTGCAGCACGTCGCCCGGCCGGAAGGCATTGCCGGCAATGGCGTTCTCGACAGCCGGGATCAGCACGCGCAGCCGCAGCCTGAGACCGGCCGCCATGATCATCGAGGCAAGGCCCAGCACATTGGCGGCCCCGCCCATATCCTTCTTCATCAACAGCATGCCGGAAGCCGGCTTGATGTCGAGCCCGCCGGTGTCGAAGCACACGCCCTTGCCGACCAGCGT
The DNA here is from genome assembly GCF_052978165.1 of Aquamicrobium terrae. Taxonomy (NCBI): domain Bacteria; kingdom Pseudomonadati; phylum Pseudomonadota; class Alphaproteobacteria; order Hyphomicrobiales; family Phyllobacteriaceae; genus Aquamicrobium; species Aquamicrobium terrae. The sequence goes on along the minus strand of NZ_JBRKLZ010000001.1, from coordinate 2,869,582 downwards.
CACCTTTGGCGCGTCTTCCGGCCCCCAGCGCAGATCGATAAGGCGCGGCGCCTGCGCCGCGGCGCGGCCCACCGCATGGATCATCGGGAAATTGGCGGTGAGAAGGTCGTCGCCGGCCGTCACGGAAACCTTCGCGCCATGCCTTTCGGCCAGTTCCCGCACCGCCTGTTCCAGCGCGTCGGGGCCCATGTCGTTGGTCGGCGTGTTGACCAGATCGCGGGCCAGGAACACGCCTTCGGCAAGGCGCTCCAGACGTTCGGCATCCGCCCCTTCCGGCAGCGCGAGCCGGAGCGCCCGGCCCGGCTTCTTGCCGTAGCGTGTGAAGACATAGCCGCCGAGCGCAAGGGCCAGCGCCGCCACTTCCGGCTTGTCCAGCTTGCCGTCCAACCGCCAGTCGCCCGCCGGCAGCGATCGGGCAAGGCTGCCCAGCGCCAGCGCGCCGCCGGATCCGTTGCCGAGGCCGAACAGCGCCCCGCCGATCCTGCCGCCCTCGCCGGGCAGCACCAGCATCTTGCCGGCCTCGCCGTTGAAGCCGTTGGCCTTCGCCCAGGCCACCGCCTGCGGCGACAAGCCGGCGCTTTCGAGCCCGTCCTTCGCAACGAGATGGACGGCAAGGGCTCCGGCAAGATCGGGGGCGGCAAGTTCGACAGGCATGAACATCTCCAGAAGGCGGCGACTCGGACAGCGTTGGCCGGCAGTCATTGTCGATAGAGGGCGGCATATTGCAATCCGAAACGGGAACCTTTCGGATCGGACGCCATCGGATATAGTTCCAGAAGGAGCAATCCGATGCCAGCTTCGCCAGCTTTGTCCCGACTTCAGCCGCAGCCGGAAGCCGATCTCGTGCGGCGCGCCGCGCGGCGCGATGCCGACGCCATCCGCCAGATCATCAAGCGCCACAACCAGCGGCTCTATCGTCTCGCGCGGGCCGTGGTCGGCTCCAATGCGGATGCCGAGGACGTGCTTCAGGAGGCCTATCTGCGTGCCTTCACCAGCCTGGACAGCTTTCGCGGCGATTCCTCGCTCGCCACATGGCTGTCGCGCATCACGCTGAACGAGGCCTTCGCGCGCCTGCGTTCCCAAAAGCGCCTCAAGCGTGCCGCCCCTGCCGATGTCGCGACGGGACAATCGCAAATCATCCCCTTTCCCACCGCCATTTCTGGCGACGACCCGGAACGCACCATGGCACAGCGGCAGCTTCTCCACCTCGTCGAGCAGGCAACCGACGACCTTCCCCACGCCTTCCGCATCGTGTTCGTGGCAAGGGTCATCGAAGGGCTGAGCGTCGAGGAGACCGCGACCCTGCTCGGCCTGCGGCCGGCCACGGTCAGGACACGGCTCCACCGCGCCCGCAAGCTGGTCAAGGACCGGCTGGAAGCGCAGGTCGGGCCGATCCTGGTCGATGCCTTCCCCTTTGCCGGCACGCGCTGCGAGCGGCTGACCGAAGCGGTGCTCGCAAGGCTCGATCTCCTGAAATAGCGGGAACATTTCCGGGGCGACAGCATCGAATGCTGCGTAAATGCCCGGAAAGCGGCGGATCATGCCGCCGCGAAGGAGATATTCATGAGATCGCATCTGATCGCCGCGCTTGGCGCGGCATGCCTCCTGCTGGCCGCACCTCTGGCGAACGCACAGGACAAGCCGACCGACCCGCAGATCGCCCATATCGCCTACAGCGCCGGCCTCATCGACATCGAGGCGGCCAAGCTGGCGCTCACCAAGACCGAGACCAAGGCCGTCACCGAGTTCGCGCAATCCATGCAGAAGGACCATGAGGCGGTGAACGAGCAGGCGCTGGCGCTGGTCAAGAAGCTGAACGTCACGCCCGAGGACAACGCCACCAGCCAGGCGCTGGCCAAGGCGGCGGAGGAAAAGCGGGCCGAGCTTGCCAAGCTCGACGGCGCCGCCTTCGACAAGGCCTATATCGACAACGAGGTCGCCTATCACAAGCAGGTCAACGCGGCGCTGGAGACGCTGCTGATCCCGTCCGCCCAGAATGCCGAACTGAAGGGGCTTCTGGAAACCGGGCTGAAGCTGTTCCAGGGCCACCAGCAACATGCCGAGCATGTCGCGGCGGAACTGAAGTGATGGCCATGCTCCTCGACCGGCGGTGTTTCCTTGCGCTGGGGAGCGCGGTTCTGGCCGGCAGCCGCCTCGCCCGCGCGGAGGCTGGCACCGTCCATGTCGCCATCGAAAAGCTGGTCTTCATCCCCGCCGAGATCGAGGTGAAGGCCGGCCAGACGATCGAATGGACGAACAGGGACCCATTCGCCCACACCGCGACCGTCAAGGGCAGATGGGAGGTGATGATCCCGCCCGGCAAGACGGCGACGAAAGTGGCCGAACAAAGCGACAGCGTCGAATATTACTGCCGCTTCCATCCCAACATGAAAGGCCGCATCACCGTCTTGTCATGAGCCATGGCCAGACTTGCGGGCGGACAGGGGCGGCCGATGCCCCTGTCCGTTTGGTTTTGATCCCTCGCCGGTAACAATTCGGTCATCCGGGGTAAACATTGCCGTAGGGGGTTTAAATAACGACAGCCGCAACGCTATGTTGCGGCCACATCAAACCCCACCCGGCTCAATCCCCGTAAAGATGAGGCAAGCGAGACAGTGACGGTCTCAATCCAGGAATTTTTCCAGTCCTACCCATGGCTCCAGACATTGGTTGCGCTGGGCGCGCTCATACTGGCGGCGCTGTTCGCCAACTTCGTCGTGAAGTCGGTTCTTCTGCGGATTCTCAACCACATCGTCGACAGGACGCCCTTCGGGCGGGACGAGGAGCTGCGCCGCCACGGCGTCATCGAGCGGCTGGCCAATGTGATGCCGGCCATGGTGATCGCCGGCGGGATCGGGCTGGTCCCGGGCCTGCCCGAGGTGCTGGCCACGGTGGTCATGAACGTCGCCAACGCCTTCATGATCCTGATGGTGGCGATGGCGATCAGCGCCGTCTTCAACATCGTTGACACGCTCTACCACCGCCGGCCGGACGCCCGGATGAAGCCGATCAAGGGCTATATCCAGGTCGTCAAGATCGCGGTCTACGTCGTCGCCGCGCTGCTGATGATCGCCACGCTCATCGACCGCTCGCCGCTGATCCTGCTTTCCGGCCTCGGCGCCATGGCCGCCGTCCTCATCCTGGTCTTCCAGGACACGCTGCTGTCCCTGGTCGCCGGCATCCAGATCTCGTCGACCGGCATGGTGCGGGTCGGCGACTGGATCGAGATGCCGAGCCTCAACGCCGACGGCGACGTCATCGAGATCGCCCTGCATACGGTGCAGGTGCGCAATTTCGACAAGACCATCACCACGATCCCGATCCGCAAACTGGTCACCGAATCGTTCAAGAACTGGCGCGGCATGCAGGAATCGGGCGGGCGACGCATCAAGCGGGCGCTCTGTCTCGACCAGACCAGCATCCGTTTCCTGACGCCCGAGGAACTGGCCAGGCTCGAATCCTTCGGACATCTGGAAACCTATCTGAAGCACAAGCAGGCCGAGATCAGCGAATGGAACGGCAAGCTCGGCGAGCGCGCCAAGGTGGCGGCCAACACCCGCCGGGTGACCAATATCGGCACCTTCCGCGCCTATGTCGAAACCTACCTGCGCAACCACCCCGGCGTGCACAAGGCCATGACCATCATGGTGCGGCAGTTGCCGCCCGGCCCCGAGGGCCTGCCGATCGAGATCTACTGCTTCACCGGCACGACGGTGTGGGCCTCCTATGAAGGCATACAGGCCGACATCTTCGACCATCTGTTCGCAATCCTGCCCGAATTCGGGCTGGCGGTCTTCCAGAATCCGAGCGGCGCCGACCTCAGCGCCTGGGCATCGGCGCGCCCTTACATGGCGAGCCCCGAAGCCGTTGCCGAACGCGAACGGGCGGCTTAGTGAGTTTCCGCTAATATATTGAAATATAGAGGGAATCAACACGCGTTTCACTGCGCCACAAGAAGTGATGGGCCAGTCATGCTGAAGAAGGTTCCGGGCTGCTAAACACGGCGGCGTCTGAGTAAAGACTGGTTGAATACGAGGAAAACCATGAAAACCTACCTTCTTGCCCTGTCGATCATGATGGCCGCCACGCCGGCATTCGCCTGCACCGCGGAAGAGGCGCAGTCAAAGGCGATGGAACTGTCCACCAAGATGCAGGCGCTTGCCGCCACGGACCCGCAAAAGGCCATGGACGTGGGACAGAAACTGTCGGCGGCGCAGTCGCAGGCCCCGACCGATCTCGCAGGTGCCTGCAAGACCTATGACGAGCTTCTGGAAGAACTGAACTGATCTTCCGGATCGGCGCCGGCGGGCCTCGCCGGCGCTTTTCTTGCCTCAAACGACGCCCGATTTCCTGACGCTTTCAGCGCGTGCGGTGCGCGAATTAACCAAGCATTAGGGTTAACGGACTATTGCTGCGCATGAGGATCGGCCGCCTGAAACGGCCGCGCCAGCAGATGGGGGCTCTCATGCAGCAACGGCGCATTCACGCCGCAACCGGACGCCGCCTGGCCACGGCGGCACTTGCCGTCGTGCTGATGGCCAGCGTCTCGGGCTGCGGCACCGACAAGATGAAGACCGGCTCGATCGGCCGCTCCGGCGACGGGGCCATCGCAACCATGTCGACCGGCCAGTTGCGCAGCGCCTCGGCGCGGCTCGGCAAGGCCTATGCCGCCAATCCGGACGACAAGGCCACCGCGATCAAGTTCGCCACCGTGTTGCAGATGGACGGCAATGCCGAGCAGTCGCTGGCCGTCATGCGCAAGCTCGCCATCTCCCATCCGAAGGACCGGCAGGTACTGGCCGCCTATGGCAAGGCGCTTGCCGCCAACGGCCAGCTCGAACCTGCCCTCGACGCCGTGCGCCGCGCCCAGACGCCCGAATATCCCGACTGGCGGCTGATGTCGGCCGAAGGCGCCATCCTCGACCAGATCGGCCAGAAGGACGAGGCCCGCCAGCTCTATCGCCGGGCCCTCGACCTGAAGCCGGACGAGCCCTCGGTGCTGTCCAACATGGGCATGTCCTATGTGCTCGAAGGGGACCTGAAGACGGCGGAGACCTTCCTCGCCTCGGCCGCCCGGCAGCCGGGTGCCGACAGCCGCGTGCGGCAGAACCTCGCGCTGGTCGTCGGCCTGCAGGGCCGTTTCGACGAGGCCGAGCGCATCGCCTCGCAGGAGCTTTCGCCGGACCAGGCGCGCGCCAACGTCGCCTATCTGCGCTCCATGCTGGCGCAGCAGAACGCGTGGAGCCAGCTCAAGGCGCAGGACGGCAAGAAGTCCGCCACCAACTGAGCACGGACCTCAAGGCGTCCGGATCGGGCGCCTTTTGCCTGTCAGACCCGCAGGGAGACAGGTTCGGCCTGCGTCAGGAACGACACCACCACCGACGGCAGGCTGGCCGAATTGAGGGCGTAGGTGCCGCAATTGCCGATGAGCGCGCGCCTGTCCGTGTGCGGGCCGCGAAAGCGCCAGACGGTGCGCGTGGCATAGGGCAGGTTGTCGTTGCGCCATGAGACGCCCATCGTCAGGCCGCGCAGATACTGGCGCTGGTGGATTTCGAAGGGCATCAGGATCGTCTGTCCGAACGTGGGCGCCTGCCCGCGTGTCGTCTCGGTCAGAAAGATGCGCTGGCGCTGGAAGGCCGCCAGCCCGACATAGCGCGAGCGCTGGCGGATGCCGCTCTGCGCATCCTCGATCCGCTCCAGCGAGGTGACGCGGATTTGTCCGTCCCGTTCGCGCAGATGCGCGCAGGAACAGACGATGAGGTCGGGCCAGGACAGCGACACATGCCAGGTCTGGTAAAAGCCCAGATAGGGGCGAAGGGCCTGCAAGTTGCCCGGGAAGGCATCGGCCAGCGGCCCTTCCGCCAAGGCGGGCCGGCGCTTCTCCTCCAGCCTGCGCCGGAACGCGCCGGCGGGCAGGTCGAAATCGGCCGGGTCGAGGCCGAAGACGGTCGCGATCCGCAGCCGATTGTGGGCGGACGGCAGCGTGCCGCCATTGATGTAGCGGTTGAACTGCTGCCGGTTTATGCCCACCGCGCGGCACAGTTCGGAGATCGAATGCCGCGTGCTGCAGGCCAGCCTCAGGTTCTCACCAAAATGTTCACGGAATTTGCGCATCCAAACAGCGTAAACCTGCTTAAAAGCGCGTCAAGCAGCGAAATTGCGTACGTAGGGCCGGGGTCCATTATTCCTGCCTACAACAATGGCACCGAGGGGCTTCCGATGTCCGAGTTTCGCAGCAGCTTCAATGTTTCCCGCCGCGGCTTCCTGCAAGGCAGCGCGCTCCTCGGCCTTTCGGCCACCGCCGGCACGCTGATCGCTGCCCCGGCCCGCGCGCAGGAGCCGGTGCGCGGCGGCACGCTGCGGATGGGACTGGCGGGCGGCGCTTCCGCCGACACGCTCGACCCGGCGCTGGCATCGGCCAGCGTGCTGTTTGTGATGGCCCATTGCTGGGGCGACACGCTGATCGAGTCCCATCCCGAGACGGGCGAGGCGCTGCCGTCGCTGGCCGAATCCTGGTCGCCGTCCCCCGATGCCAAGGAATGGACCTTCAAGATCAGGCAGGGCGTTTCCTTCCATGACGGCAAGCCGATGACGGTCGCCGATGCCGTGGCCACGCTGCGCCGCCATGCCGACGAGAGCTCCCAATCCGGCGCGCTGGGGCTTCTGTCCGGAATCAAGCAGATCGAGGATCGCGGCGGCGATCTGGTCATTGTGCTGGAGGAAGGCAATGCCGACCTGCCGCTGGTGCTGACCGACTACCACCTCCAGATCCAGCCCGAGGGCGGCGCCGGCAACCCCAATGCGGCGATCGGCACCGGCCCCTACAAACTGGTCGCGTTCGAGCCGGGTATCCGCGCCACCTTCGAGCGCAACACCAATGACTGGCGCGACGACCGCGGCTTCGTCGACAGCGTCGAGATCACCGTCATGAACGATTCGACCGCCCGCATCAGCGCGCTGAGCGCCGGCCAGGTCGATTTCATCAATGTTGTCGAGCCGAAGGTGGTGCCGCTGCTGTCGCGGGCACCGACCGTCGAGATCCTGCAAAGCTCCGGCAAGGGCTTCTATTCGTTCCTGATGCATTGCGACACCGCACCCTTCGACAACAACGACCTGCGCCTGGCGCTGAAATATGCGGTCGACCGCGAGGCGATCCTCAAGCAGGTGGTCGGCGGCTTCGGCACCATCGGCAACGACTATCCCGTCAACGCCAACTACGCGCTGGCGCCCACCGATATCGAACAGCGCGTCTACGACCCCGAAAAGGCGGCGTTCCATTTCAAGAAGTCCGGCCATGACGGGCCGATCCTGCTGCGCACCTCCGAGGCCGCCTTCCCCGGCGCGGTCGATGCGGCGCAGCTCTTCCAGCAAAGCGCCTCCAAGGCCGGCATCCAGATCGACGTGCGGCGCGAGCCGAGCGACGGCTACTGGTCGGAAGTGTGGAACGTGCAGCCCTTCTGCGCCTCCTACTGGGGCGGGCGTCCGACGCAGGATTCGCGCTATTCCACCTCATACGTCTCCAATGCGGAGTGGAACGACACGCGTTTCAAGCGGCCCGACTTCGACGAGATGGCGGTGCGCGCCCGCGCCGAGCTGGACGAAACCAAGCGGCGCGCGCTCTATCGCGACATGGCGCTGATGATCCACAACGAGGGCGGGCTGATCCTGCCGGTGTTCAACGACTATGTGAACGCCTCCACCAAGAAGCTGAAAGGCTTCGTCCACGACATCGGCAACGACATTTCCAACGGCCGCATCGCCAGCCGGGTCTGGCTCGAAGCCTGACCTGAGCCGCCCTGCCCTTTCCAGCCTCGCACGGCGGGCAATTCCTGCCGTGCCCTTGAATTTTTGCGACGAGACCCATGACCAGCAAGACCTTCCACGTCATCGAGAACGAATGGATCCCCCTGAAGGACGGCACGCGCCTGGCGGCGCGCATCTGGATGCCGGACGATGCGGGCCCCGGCGCGACGGTGCCGGCCGTGCTGGAGTTCCTGCCCTATCGCAAGCGCAACGGCACCGCGCCGCGCGATGAATCGACCTATCCGGTGTTCGCCGCGGCGGGCATCGCGGGGGTCCGCGTCGATATCCGCGGCAGCGGCGAATCCGAAGGCGTGATCGACGGCGAATACACGCCGCGCGAGCTTTCCGACGCAGTCGAGGTGATCGAATGGATCACCGCGCAGCCATGGTCCAACGGCAGCGTCGGCATGATGGGCATTTCCTGGGGCGGCTTCAATTGCCTGCAGGTGGCGGCGCTGAAGCCGCCGGCGCTCAAGGCGGTGATTTCCATCGCCTCGACCGTCGACCGCTACAATGACGACATCCACTACAAGAACGGCACGCACCTGTCGGCGCAGTTTTCCTGGGCGGCGACGATGAGCGCCTACCAGTCGCGCTCTCCCGACCCGGAGATCGCCGGCGAACGTTGGCGCGACATGTGGCTGGAGCGGCTGGAGCAGGAGCCGTTCTTCATGGAGGAATGGCTGGCCCATCAGCGCCGCGACGCCTTCTGGGAGCACGGCTCGATCTGCGAGGATTTCGACGGGTTTCCTGTTCCCGCGCTGGTGATCGCCGGCTGGGCGGACGGCTACCGCAATACGCCGCTCAAGGCTGTGGCCGGCATGCCGGACAAGGCCAAGGCGCTGGTCGGCCCGTGGGTGCACAAATATCCGCATTTCGCCTATCCCAAGCCGCGCGCCGACTTCCACGCCGAGGCGATCGCCTGGTGGCGGCGCTGGCTGTGCGGCGAAGAAAACGGCGCCGAGCAGGTGCCGCAGGTGCGCGCCTATATTCTCGACGGCCCCCGCCCCGCGCGCTGGCGCGAGGCCGATCCGGGCTACTGGATCGCCAAGGATGCGTGGCAGGAGCCGGAAGCCATCACGCTGGCCCTCGGCGCATCGGGCCGCCTGGAAGGCAGCCCCCGCGCCACCGCTTCCGGCACGGCCGCGCTGCGTTCCCCGCTGGACACCGGCATCGCCGCGGGCGAGTTCTTCACTCTCAAGCCGGATTCGGAAATGGCCGGCGACCAGCGCCTCGACGACGCCGGCTCGCTCACCTTCGACAGCGAGGCGCTCGGCGAGGAATGCGTCATCCTCGGCCAGCCCGTCCTGAAGCTGCGCCTGACCAGCGACGCGCCGCTCGCCAATCTGGCCGCACGGCTGGTGGACGTGCACCCGGACGGCACGGCCACCCGCGTCTGCTATGGCGTGCTCAACCTCGCCCACCGCAACAGCAATGCCGAACCGCAGGTCCTGAAGCCGGGCGCGCCGGTCGATGTGGAACTGGTGCTCGACGCCTGCGGCTACCGCTTCGCGCCGGGCCACCGCATCCGCCTGTCGCTGTCCAGCGCCTATTGGCCGACCATGCTGCCGCCTCCCTATGACGCGACGCTCGACATCGACCTTTCCTCGGTCGAACTGGCCCTGCCTCTGCTCGGCGACCACCGCCGGATCGACGTGCCGGAGCCGGCCAATCCCGATCCCCTGCCGCGTTACGAGACGCTGGAGAAAGGTTCCTCGGCCCGGACGGTCGAGCGCGATCTGGAAAACGGGGTCACCCGCTATCGCGTGAGCGAAGACACCGGCCTGAACCGGCACCCCGGCAACGGGCTCGGCGCGCGCGACATCGTCGAGCAGGTCTGGTCGATCTCGCCGGGCGACCCGCTGTCGATGACCGCCGAGATCATGTCCATATGCATCACCGCGCGCGAAGGCTGGGAGGCCAGGACGCGCAGCACCATGAAGCTTTCCTGCACCGAAACGGAATGGATCGTTTCCGAGCGCATGGAAGCGTTCCATGACGGGCGCGGCGTGTTCGAACGCGAACGCAGCGCCCGCATCCCGCGCGATCACATGTAAGCGGAAAGGGGGCGCTCGCGGCCCCCTCCTTCCCACCTGTCATTCACTGCTGGCGCTGGTGGAACTGGTCGGCTTGTCGCCGAAGAAGCCGCCGTTCTGGCTGAGCTGGATGCCGGCCGGCCCGAGGATGATGGCGAACAGGACCGGCAGGAAGAACAGGATCATCGGCACGGTAAGCTTTGGCGGCAGGGCGGCCGCCTTCTTCTCGGCCTCCGTCATGCGCGCGTCGCGGCTTTCGCTGGCCAGCACGCGCAGCGCATGGGCCACCGGCGTGCCGTAGCGCTCGGCCTGGATCAGCGCCTGCGTGACCGACTTGACCGGCTCGAGCCCGGTGCGCTCGGCCAGGTTCTCGTAAGCCTGCCGCCGCTCCTGCAGATAGGACAGCTCGGCCGTGGTCAGCACGAACTCCTCGGCCAGTTCGACCGACTGCGTGCCGATCTCCTCGGCCACCTTGCGCATCGCCGCCTCGATCGACATGCCCGATTCGACGCAGATCAGCATCAGGTCCAGCGCATCCGGCCAGGCGCGCTTGATCGATTCCTTGCGCTTGGTGGCCCGGTTGGTGACGTAGATGACCGGTGCATAGAAGCCCGCATAGGCCGCGCCGATGCAGGCGAAGATGCGGATCATCAGCGGCTTGTCCTCCATCACGCCGAGGCCGAAGATGTAGAGCACCGCGAAGGCGAGGCCGACGAACGGCAGGACGAGGCGGAAGAAGAGGAATTTGGTCAGCGGGTTCTGGCCGCGAAAACCGGCCGTCTTGAGGTGGCGGACCGTGTTCTCATCGGCCAGGAGGCGGCGCAGGTCGAGCTTCTCGACGATATTGCGCATGCCGATGGATTGCTGCTCGCGCAGGCCGCGGCTGCGCTGCTCCGCCTCGGCGGCAAGGCGGGCGCGCTGCCTGGCGCGCAGTTCGTCGCGCTCCAGCGCCACCGCCTTCATGCGGCTCTTGAGCTGGTTGCCGCCGAAGGCCGGCAGCAGCGTCATCATGGTGGCGAAGACGGCGATGCCAACCAGAATGGCCGTCAGGAATGCCGGATCGGTCAGGGTCTTGATGGCTTGGTCGGACACGGCATGCTCCAATCAACGGCTCCGGCGGGCGATCCCGGCGCGGAAGAGTTCGATGACGTTTTCCCGAACGTCATCTGGCTCCATCTATCTGTCAGAGCATGGTCTTTCCGAAACCGGTTCCCCCATTTCGGGATCATGCTCTAGACTTCGAAATTCATCATCTTGCGCATCACCAGGATACCGATCGACATCCACACCCCGGATATGCCGAGGATGAGATGGCCGGTCGAGGTGGTGAACAGCGGAATGATGTAGGTCGGGCTGGTGAGATACACCAGGAAGGCGATGATGAACGGCAGCGAACCGATGATGACGGCGGAGGCCCGCGCTTCCATCGACAGCGCCGAGACCTTGGCCTTCATCTTCTTGCGGTCGCGCAGCACGCGCGACAGGTTGCCCAGCGCTTCCGACAGGTTGCCGCCGGCCTGGGACTGGATCTGGATGACGATGCCGAAGAAGGCCGCTTCCGAGCACGGCATGGTTTCGGGCATGCGCATGGTCGCCTCGGGGATCGACAGGCCCATCTGCTGCGAATCGACGATGCGGCGGAACTCGCCGCGCACCGGCTCCGGCGCCTCGGTGGCGATCAGGCGCACGCCGTCGTTCAGCGGCAGGCCCGACTTCACCGCACGCACGATGATGTCGAGCGCATTGGGGAACTCGTTCAGGAAGGCCTTGATGCGGCGCGCGCGCCGGAAGGAGACGAACCAGCGCGGCAGGCCCAGAGCCCCGGCGATCAGGACGCCCGGCAGGATGATGGTCGGCAGGCCGATGACGAAGGCGACCAGCGTCAGCCCCAGGCCGCTGACGGCCGAATAAAGGTAGAAGCGCTCCATGGTCACGTCCATGCCGGCCTGGCGGATCTGCACCTTCAGCGGCGGCTTCTTGACGTTGCGCTCCTGGAGCTTCTGCTTCTCGTCCAGTTCCTTCAGCGATTCCTGCACCGACTTGCGCCGCTTGGCCGCCTCGGCCATGCGGTCGCGCGACGCCTTGACCACACCGCGGTCGGTCTCGGCCGCCTTGATGGTCTGCAGGCGCTTGCCGACGTTCTTTTCCTCGCTGATGCGGTTGAACAGGAACGCATAGGCGACAGCGCCGGCGCTGACGCCGGCCAGCGCGATGAACATCAGAACGGTGCTGTCAATTCCAAACATCGCGGTTGCACTCCACGCTCACCGGCTCAATCGGCGCGCTTCTCCATGGCTTCTAGAGCATTGGCCAGCCGCTGCTCCTCGCCATAATAGCGGGCGCGGTCCCAGAAATGCGGGCGGCCGATGCCGGTGGAGACATGCTCGCCGAGCAACCTGCCGCTGCTGTCCTCGCCCTTGATGTTGTAGACGACGAGGTCCTGGGTGATGATGACATCGCCTTCCATGCCGATCACCTCGGTGATGTGGGTGATGCGGCGCGAGCCATCGCGCAGGCGCGCGGCCTGGATGATGACGTCCACCGAACCGACGATGATCTCGCGCACGGTGCGCTGCGGCAGCGAATAGCCGCCCATGGCGATCATCGATTCCATACGGTTGAGGCATTCGCGCGGGCTGTTGGAGTGGATGGTGCCCATGGAGCCGTCATGGCCGGTGTTCATGGCCTGCAGGAGGTCGAAGACCTCGGGGCCGCGCACCTCGCCCACGATGATACGCTCGGGGCGCATGCGCAGGCAGTTCTTGACGAGGTCGCGCATGGTCACCTCGCCCTCGCCTTCCAGGTTCGGCGGGCGGGTTTCTAGGCGCACCACATGCGGCTGCTGGAGCTGCAATTCGGCCGAGTCCTCGCAGGTGATGACGCGTTCCTCACGGTCGACATAGTTGGTCAGGCAGTTGAGCAGCGTGGTCTTGCCCGAACCGGTGCCGCCCGAAATCACCACGTTGCAGCGCACGCGGCCGATGATCTTGAGAATTTCGGCGCCCTCCGGCGAGATGGCGCCGAAGCGCACGAGCTGGTCGAGGGTGAGCTTGTCCTTCTTGAACTTGCGGATGGTCAGCGCCGTGCCGTCGATGGCGAGCGGCGGCGCGATGACGTTGACGCGGGAGCCGTCGGGAAGGCGGGCGTCGCAGATCGGCGAGGATTCGTCGACGCGCCGGCCTACCTGGCTGACGATGCGCTGGCAGATGTTGAGCAGTTGCTGGTTGTCGCGGAAGCGGATGCCGGTCTGCTCGACCTTGCCGTTGACCTCGATATAGACGTTGCGGGAGCCGTTCACCATGATGTCGGCGATGTCGTCGCGGGCCAGAAGCGGCTCCAGCGGGCCGTAGCCGAGCACGTCGTTGCAGATGTCCTCGAGCAATTCCTCCTGCTCGGCGATCGACATGGCGAAATTCTTGATCGCGATGATGTCGTTGACGATATCGCGGATTTCCTCGCGCGCCGCATCGGGCTCCAGCTTGGCCAACTGCGACAGGTCGATCGTGTCGATCAGGGCGGCGAAGACCTGGCTCTTGGTGTCGTAGTAGCTTTCGCTGCGCTGGCGCTGCGTGCGCGGGGGCTGGGACGCCAGCGGCGGCGCCTCGACCGGGCGGCGGGCCGGCGGCGGGGCCGCGGGCGATGCCGCTGGGCGGGCCATGACCGCCGGCGCATCCGCGCCGCCCGAGGCCGTTGCGGGTGCGGCCGGTGCAGGCGCCGGGCGCGAGAATGCCGGCTTGCCCCTGTCGTCGTTGCCTCTTCTTCCGAACATGATCGTTCACCTATCACGCGCCGCAGGGGCGCTTACTTTGCGCGGCGCAGCTTCCCGAGGATCGTTCCGAGGCCCGGCTTCCTGCGGGTCTTGATCTCGGCGCGCCCGGTCAGCACATGGGCGATCTCGTTGATGGTGGCCACGATCGGGCTCTTGGCGTCCATCTCGCCCAGCATGCGCCCGTTGTTGGCGGCGTTGCCGAAAAGCTGCGGCTCGAACGGAATGACCGCCATCGGCTCGATATCGAGCGGTTCGGCGAAATCCTGTGCGGAGATTTCGGGCCGCTTCGGCACGCCGGTCTGGTTGAGCACCAGCTTCGGCGGCGGATCGTTCGGCCGCAGGCGCTTGAGCATATCCATCAGGTTCTTGGTGTTGCGCAGATTGGCGAGTTCGGGCGTCGCGGTGATGACCACCTCGTCGGCATGGATGAGCGTGTGCTTGCTCCACCCGCTCCAGATATGCGGAACGTCGAGAATGAGGATCGGCGCGGTGCGTTGCGCCGTGTCGATGATCTGCGCGAAGGCATCGGCCTCGAAATCATAGACGCGCTCCAGCGTCGAGGGCGCGGCGAGCAGCGACAGATTGTCGGCGCACTGCGCCAGCAGGCGGTCGAGATAGACCTCGTCCACGCGCTCGGGCGAGAACACCGCCTCGGCGATGCCCTGCGCGGGGTCCTGGTCGAAATTGATGTTGGCCGTGCCGAAAGCCAGGTCGAGGTCGGCCACCACGACCTCCGACTTGAACAGCGACGAGACCGCCCAGCCGACATTGTGCGCGATGGTGGAGGAACCGGTGCCTCCCTTGGCGCCGACGAAGGCGATGGACCGGCCGATCGGCTCGGCCTCGGGATCGACGAAGATGGCGGCGATGACGCCGACGACATCGGCCATGGACACCGGCGCGACGACATATTCGGAGATGCCGTTGCGGATCAGCTCGCGATAGAGACCGACATCGTTGTAGTGGCCGATGACCACCACCTTGGTGCTGGGGTCGCAATGCTCGGCCAGCCGCGCAAGCTGGTCGAGCAATTCCCTCGGCTCGCTGCGCGATTCCAGCAGGATCAGGTTCGGCGTCGGCGCGGTCTGGTAGAACTCGATGGCCGTCGGGATGCCGCCCATATGCACCTTGAGGTGCGCCTTCGCCATGCGGCGGTCCTCGCCGGCACGCTCGATGGGGGCCGTCACCCCCTCGCTTTCGCAGAAGGCCTGGATGGAAATGCGCGGGATCGGCCGCACGGCCTGCATGGCCGCCGAATCGTGGAGATCGGCGCCGGCATCCATGGCATGTTCATAGGCTAGATTGGTCATGCTGCTTGCCCCCCGGACAGGCCATCTTCGTCAATAGTTCACTTCACCGGCGGTCGTGCCGTTTCCGGCTTCCCGATAGATATCAATGACCTCATTGCGATTTTCCGCATCGATCGTGGTCTGCTTGCGCGGCCCCATCAGATCGGCCGGATTGGCGATCTGGGCAGCGAGGTTGTTCTGGTAGGAGCAGCCGAAATTGGCGTAGTGCTTGTTGTCGGCCGTATCCAGAACGTCCTTGGGCCAGCGGCCGCATTTGCCCGTCTGCGCCTGTATCGAGCTGTAGACGAGCCTTACCGGCGCGGTCAGCTCATCCGGCGAAGCCTGATAGCGGGCCATCGCGATGCGGTTGGGCCTGACGCCATTGGCGGCGGCCAGCCGGGCGAATTCGCGCGCGACCTTGCCGGCCGCATATTCGTTGGCCGATCCGGACGGCGCCACGATGGTCAGCACAGGCGCGGCGCCGGTGTCATAGCCGTCGAGAAAGCCGGCCAGCACCTGGCGCTGCGCCTTCGAAACGCCTTGCGCCGACGCCGCCACCGGCAGGTCAAGCGTCCTGTCCTTTTCCGAAATCACGATCGGATGATTGGTGCGGTAGTCGTCGGGGATGGACCCCACGACGATGCTGTCGCGCTTGGCGCATCCTGCCAGCAGCGCGGCGACGGCCACAGCCAAGACCGCACCATTTGCCCTTGCCCTGAACATGCTCGTTTCCCCGCTCACTTGTAGATGAAGCCGACCACGCCGTGATAGCGACCAGCGGGCTTGTCGGTTTTCATGGTGCCGTAGACGCGATTGACCCGGCCGAGGAACATGGCGGCGCCATCGCTGGCGGCATTGAAATTGTCGTCCGGCTTGGCCAGTTCGTTCCGCGCCACCGGCTTCGACAGATAAGGCGTAATGATGATGACCAGTTCGCTCTCGTTGCGCACGAAGTCGCGGCTGCGGAACAGCGTGCCGAGAACCGGGAGCTTCGACAGGCCCGGCAAGCCGTTCACTGCCTGACGAACGTCATCTCGCACAAGGCCGGCGATCATCATTGACCCGCCCGAGGGAAGCTCCACCGTGGTGTCGGCAAGGCGCTTGCGGATGGAGAGCGAGTTGACGGTCATTCCCCGCGAGCCACTTAGGCCGGACGCTTCATTGGTGGGCTCCGAAACCGAAGTCCTAACCTTCAGACTGATGCGGCCAGCGGAAAGAACAACGGGTTTGAACTCAAGCCCAATGCCGTACTCGATCTTCTGATATTGCAAAACTGTATCACCATCCCGATTGTCATCGTTCCTCGCACTGGAAACGCCTTCGAGAATGTTGAACTCGCCGCCAACCCGGAATGTGGCCTCCTCACCCGAAATCGCGGTAAGGGTCGGCTCCGCCAGCGTTTTCATGACGCCAGCCTGCTCCATCGCATTCAGATATCCGTCGATCAGCGTGCTTCCGGCCCGGTAGGTTCCAGCCACACTTGAGGTAGGAATGCCCCCGAGCCCCATGGCGTTCTCGCTGATCGCTCCCCAGGAAATGCCGTTGGAGTTACCCTCCGTCAGCAAGCCGACATTAAGCTGCTTCATCACGCTACGGCTGACCTCAGCCACCGTTACCTTCAAGGTGACCTGATCCTCACCCATGATCTGCAGCATGTTGATGATGGCGCTGCGCTGGCGCTGACTGTCAGGATTGTCGATATCGACGCCCGAATTGGATGAACCGCCGGCGGCGGTCTGGGAATACTGGCCGGTCGTGGCCTCGCCGCCGGTAACAAAGGCGTTGGCGAGCTGTACGGCACGCTTGGCGTCCAGCGGGGTCTCCACGGTGCCGGTCAGCACCACATTGTCGTTGACCAGTTCGACCTTGATGTCGGAATTCGGGATGAAGCGCTTCAGATAGCCCTCGATGCCGGCCACATCGCGCTCGACGGAAAGGTCGAAGCTGGCAATCTGCTCGCCGTTGGGGCCGAACACGAAGATGTTGGTTTCGCCGACCGACTTGCCGAACAGGTAGATGCGCCGCGAGGTGCGCGTCACCGCATCGGCCACGCCGGGATTCGCCACCAGAATGTCATAGGCGTCGCGCGGCAGGTCGACGACCACCGATTTGTTGAGCCCGAGCTTGATGCGCTGGTTGGCCGCCGTGGCGCGCACGCCGCTGGCGGCATCGGCCGGCACCGTTGCGGGCGGACCGGCCACAGCGAACAGCACCATGGCCGCGGCGACGGCGGCAGGGAATTTTGCGTAAGACCTCATTTCCTTGCCCCCACTTCGGAAATCTCGCCGGACTTGATGAGCCGTACCGTGCCCCGGCGGCCGGCACCGCTGACCAGATAGTCGGCCTCGTCCAGACCGGTTTCCTGCGTGTCCTTGATCGAGCGCAGGGCCAGCGTCAGCCGGTCGGCCATCTGCTGAGCAACCGTGATGATCTCGGCCTGCTGCGGCGTCAGCTCCAGCGTCGCCGTCTGGCCGACCCGTGTCTTCTTGCCTTCCTCATCCTCCTGGATGGTCTGGTCGATGGCGAGCACGCGGATGTTCTGCAAGATGGTTTCGGTGGTGAAACCCGTACCGCCGGCCGTATCGGAGCGGCGCGTCATGATGACGTCGACATAGTCGTTGGGCAGGATGAAGCCGCCCGCCGAAGTGTCGGCGGCTATCGATGTCGCCACGGCGCGATGGCCGGACGGCAGGATCGAGGACATGAAGCTCTGGCCTTCGTCGATCAGCTTGACGCGCCGCACCGGCTCGCCGCTGTACATGGCCATGCGCGTGACCGAGCCCTTGAGCTTCTCGACCGCGTCGGGCTCGTTCTCGCGTGTGATGAAATGCTGGTTGACCGCGTCGGCCGGCCAGGAAGCCCATGTGACGTTGGAGCCGAGCGGGGCGCCGATCGGCACATCGCCTGACATCACCGCCACGTCCACCATCCTGATGGCCGGTTCCTGCGGCCCCGGCGCCACCACGACCTCGGGCGGCGGCGGCACCGCCATGTTCTTGGCGACGTAGCCCGCACCGCCGGCAGCAGCGACCGCAACGCCCAGAATTATCAGTCTGGAAGCAGGCATATGTCCAACCCCTAGCCCCTGGCAAACCACAACCCGGGTCGGACATTGCAGCGGCAATCCTCAAATTATGGTTAATGCCGCCCTTACGATTTTGCTTAACGCAAGGTTTATCGCTTCCCGTCCGGCAAAAAAGAAACGCCGCACAGGCGGTGCGGCGCTTCAAGGATCTGAACGATGGAACGGATCAGGCTGCCAGGCGCGCCAGGGCCCAGGCGACGAGCGCCGTCTTGGGATAGATCATCAAGCCGGCAAAGCCGAGGGCCACGCCGTAGGGGATGCCCACCCTGGTATCGGCGAAGTGGCGCAGGAACATATTGTGACGCGTGAAATCCGCCAGCACCGACTTGCGGTAGGCCATGGTCGCCAGGGTCAGCAGGCCGCCGACGAACGACGCATAGATCAGATATTCCACCAGAAGCATGTCGAAGCCCATCCAGACGGCAGTGGCGGCCATGAGCTTGGCGTCGCCCCCGCCCATGCCGCCGATGGCGAACAGGACGAAAGTCGCGCACAAGACCAGCGCGCCGGCGGCCAGATGCATACCGAACATGTTCCAGTCCATGCCGGTCAGCGGCGCGATCACCATGAAGCCCGCCACCAGCACCAGCGAGACGCGGTTGGCGATGGTCATCGACAATATGTCGGACACCGCCGCAAAGACCATGCAGAACGGGAAAACCACGAAGATGAGAGCTTCAAGCATAGTAGAACACCGGAAGTGAGCGACACCGGCACTCTACATGCGTGGCGTTAAGGATCGGTGATCTTGGCGGTCCGAGGCTCGACTGCCGGCTTAACCGTTGGTTCACCACTGCCGTTCATATTCCGTTGAACACTCTGGCGGAGCGGGAGAACTGGCATGTCCATGTCGAGATCGGTGTTGCTTGCGGGCGCGATGCTTGCCGCCGGAGGCTGCGCGGCCTTCGCCGCCGAACCCGCCCCGACGGAACCGGTGGCGGAAGCCGCCGCGCCGGCTGCCATGCAGGCCGGCATCGAGGTGGTGATGAACGAGGCGCGCATCGTCAAGCTGCCGCGGGCCGCCGATACCATCGTGGTGGGCAACTCGGCGATCGCCGACGCGTCGGTGCAGGATGCCACCACCGTCATCCTCACCGGCAAGGGTTTCGGCGTCACCAATCTGGTGATCCTCGACAGGGAGGGCGCGCCGATCATGGACGAGCAGGTCACCGTCGTGCGCCAGACCGCCTCGACCGTGCGGATTTACCGCCGTGCCGACGTGCTCACCCTGTTCTGCACGCCCTATTGCGAAAACTCGCCCCAGAACGGCGCGGCCGTTGGCGGCAATTGAGGCCAAGGCCTCTCCGAACCCCGGATAATGGTTGAGGCCGGGTTAATGCGGAGCGCTGCAATTTAGCGGCCGTCCAAACCGGACTTCAACGGCTTGCGGCTATAGTCCTGCCCACTGGCAACGGGGTCGGGCAAGACAGACATGGGCAGCGTTTCCAACAATTCCGGCGCAAGCGGCAGGCCGCGCGCCGGCCTGCTTTCGCGGTTCCGGCGCGACGCCAGGGGCAGCGTCGCCATCGAATTCAGCATGCTGATCCTGCCGTTCGCGCTGCTGACCTTCGCCATCCTGGAAAGCTGCATATCGTTCGCCGGCAAGCAGGTTCTGGCCAATGCCGCCGACGACGTGGCGCGCCAGTTCCGGACCGGGCAGTTGAGGGCACCTGCCACGCCGCAGGAAAAGGAAGAGCTGAAGGAAGAGATCGTCGCCCAGATCTGCGGCCGGCTCGAGATCATCGTGACCAAGGGATGTCCCGGACTGAAGATCGACCTTCGTCATTTCGACAGTTTCCCCGAAGCCGCAAAACTCGGCTTCACGATCAGCAGCGGCGAAATTTCGCTGACCGACAACGGCAAAACAGACTCAAAGGGGTTCGATATCGATCCGGGCCCGACCATGTCGAAGAACATGCTGAGGATCTTCTACGAGTGGCCGGTGATTACCGATTTCATGAGCAAATACATGGCCAAACTCAATGGCGGCAAGACGCTGCACTTCGCCACCATGACCTGGCAGAACGAGCCATATTGATCGGTCAGGGCGAGGAACGGCAAATGACCATGGCTGGTGCGGGGGCACTACAGATGTTGAGGGCGCTTACCGGAAGGATCATCCGCTTCGGCCGTGACCGGCACGGCGTCGCGGCAGTGGAATTCGCCTTCATCGCACCGATCATGCTCATCCTCTATTTCATCACGATCGAGGCCGTGCAGGGCATCGAGACCAGCAGGCAGGTCAGCCGGCTGGGCGCCATGGTGGCCGATCTCGTTGGGCAGCAGGACACCATGTCGAAGGAAGCGCTGACCGGCATCATGCAGATCGGCGAGACGACGATGCGCCCCTATAACCGCTCGGCCCCGACGATCACCGTCACCGCGATCAAGATTTCAAGCGATCAGAAAGGTGCCGTTCCCACGGTGGCCTGGTCGGGAAAGCTCGTTAACGGACTTTACGCTGCCGGGCCGGCCAAGAATACCACCGTCACGGTCCCGCCGGAGTTGAAGATCGGCGACAGCTTCCTCATCCGCGTGGAAAGCAACCTCGGTTACAAGCCGGTGATCGCCTGGTCGGACAAGGAGAACGCCTCCGGCCTCACCGGCATCTTCAACAATATCGAGATGAACGAGGTCTATTATGCCCGTCCGCGCATCAGGCGCGAGATCTCCTGCACCAACTGCTGACGCTGCGGCAGGCCTTCATTCCAGCTCGCCGATTGCAAAGAACCGGCCCGAAGCCTATGTCTGGGCGCCCGGGCCGGCGTCGCCGCAATCCTGATGCCTGCCCGTCCGATCATTCCGATCCGCGCCCGGGCGCCTTGCCGCTTCCGATCGTCGCGATCGCCACCGCAAGGCTGCAATGGCGCGTGCATTCGTCTTCGTCCTCGATTCCTTCGGCATAGGCGGCGCGGCGGATGCCGCCCAGTTCGGAGACGAGGGCGCCAATACCTTCGGCCATATCGCCGATGCCTGTCGCGCGGGGCTGGCCGACCGGCCCGGCCTGCGCGCCGGCCCCCTTCATGTGCCGCATATGGCCTCGCTCGGGCTCGGCGAAGCGGCGCGGGTCGCGACCGGATACACATTCGAGGCCGGCCATGGTTCGCTCCTGCCCTTTGCCTTCCATGGCGCCGCGCAGGAGATTTCGAGCGGCAAGGACACGCCCTCCGGCCATTGGGAGATCGCGGGACTGCCGCTGCGCTTCGGCTGGGGCCGGTTTCCGGATATGGTGCCGGCATTTCCCGCCGCCCTTACCGAAGCCATGATCCGTGAGGGGGATGTGCCGGGCATTCTCGGCAATCGCCATGCCGACGGCACCACCATCATCGAGCAGTTCGGGGCCGAGCACATCGCGACGGGCAAGCCGATCTGCTACACCTCGGTGGATTCCGTGCTGCAGATCGCGGCGCATGAGGAGCATTTCGGCCTCGAACGGCTCTATACGTTCTGCAAGGTTGTGCGGGGGCTGTGCGACCCGCTGAAGATCGGCAGGGTCATCGCCCGCCCCTTCCTCGGCGAAGCGCCCGGCGCGTTCACGCGCACGCCGGGCCGGCGCGACTATTCCGTCTCGCCGCCCGAGCCCACGCTTCTCGACCGCATCACCCAGGCAGGCGGACGCGTGCTCGCCATCGGCAAGATCGGCGATATCTTCGCCCATCGCGGCGTGACCAAGCTGCGCAAAGCGGCCGGCAACATGGCGATGTTCGACCAGGCGCTGGCGGCGATGGACGAGGCCGGCGACGGCGACTTCGTGTTCGCCAATTTCGTCGATTTCGACACCGAGTTCGGCCATCGCCGCGACACGCCCGGCTATGCCGCGGCCCTCGAAGCCTTCGACCGCCGCGTGCCGGAAGCGCTGGCGCGGCTGAAAACGGGCGACCTGTTCCTGCTCACCGCCGACCATGGCAACGACCCGACCTGGCGCGGCACCGACCATACACGCGAGCGCATACCGCTGATGGGCATGGCGCCCGGGCTTGCCGGCGGCAGCGTGGGCCTGAGGCCCACCTTTTCCGACATCGGCGAAACCGTCGCCCGGCATCTGGGCACCGCGCCCGGAAAATACGGAACCTCCTTCTATCGCGAGATCGGTGGCCATGCCTGAACTGCCCGAGGTCGAAACTGTCCGGCGCGGCTTGCAGCCGGTGCTGGAAGGCGCACGGATCGTCAGGGTGGAAGCAAGGCGGCCGGACCTGCGCTTTCCCCTGCCCGAGCGCTTCGCCGAACGGCTGGACAGCCGCACCGTCACCGCCCTCGGCCGCCGAGCCAAATACCTGACCATGCATGTCGAAGACGGGCCCGTGCTGATCTGCCACCTCGGCATGACCGGGTCGTTCCGCATCGAGGACGGCGCGGAAACCGCCACCCCCGGCAGCTTCCACTATGAGAGATCGAAGGATTCCGCCCATGACCACGTCATCTTCGACGTGGTGTCCGCCACGCAGGCCCGCCATCGCATCGTGTTCAACGATCCGCGCCGCTTCGGCTTCATGCTGTTTTCCGAAACCCCGCCGGACGAGCACCCGATGCTGGCCGGCCTCGGCGTGGAGCCGACCGGCAACGCCCTCGACGCCGACCTGCTCGCCACCCTGTTCCGCAACCGCAAGGCCCCGCTGAAGGCCGCGCTGCTCGACCAGCGCATGATTGCCGGCCTCGGCAATATATATGTGTGCGAAGCGCTGTGGCGGGCCGGCCTCTCGCCGCTGCGGGCGGCGGGCACCATCGCCGTGCCGGGACGCAAGGCGGCGGCGCAACGCGAGAAACTGGCCGCATCGATCCGCGCCGTGATCGCCGACGCCATCGCCGCCGGCGGCTCCTCGCTGCGAGACTACATGCACACCGACGGCTCGCTCGGCTATTTCCAGCACAGCTTCGCCGTCTACGACCGCGAGGGCGAGCCGTGCCCCACGCCGGGCTGCAACGGCCATGTCGAGCGGATCGTGCAGAGCGGGCGCTCGACCTTTTATTGTCGCGCCTGCCAGAAATAGGATAGGTCCGGGGCAACGGTTCAGGAGAGGAAGCGCATGGCTTACGAGAACATCATCGTGGAAACCCGCGGCAAGGTCGGATTGATCACGCTGAACCGGCCGAAGGCCCTCAACGCGCTCAACTCCGCCGTTCTTGGCGAACTGCTCGCCGCCACCAAAGCCTTCGACGCCGACGACAATATCGGCGCGATGGTGCTGACCGGCTCCGAAAAGGCGTTTGCCGCAGGTGCGGACATCAAGGAAATGCAGTCGAAGAGCTATGTCGACGTCTATCTGGGCGACCTGTTCTGCGGCTGGGAGGATTTCACCCGCACCCGCAAGCCGATCATCGCGGCGGTAGCCGGCTATGCGCTCGGCGGCGGCTGCGAACTTGCCATGATGTGCGATTTCATCATCGCCGGCGACAATGCGAAGTTCGGCCAGCCTGAAATCACGCTCGGCGTTATGCCCGGCATGGGCGGCTCGCAGCGCCTCACCCGCTTCGTCGGCAAATCGAAGGCGATGGACATGTGCCTGACCGGCCGCATGATGGATGCCGAGGAAGCCGAGCGCTCCGGCCTGGTGTCGCGCATCGTGCCGGCCGGCGAACTGGTCGAGGAAGCGTTGAAGGCGGCTGCCAAGATCGCCGACTTCTCCCTGCCCTCGGTGATCATGAACAAGGAGGCCATCAACCGCGCCTATGAGGTGACGCTGGCCGAGGGCCTGCGATTCGAGCGCCGTGTCTTCCAGTCGATGTTCGCGCTGGACGACCAGAAGGAGGGCATGGCCGCCTTCGTGGAGAAGCGCAAGCCGGAATTCCGCAACAAATAGCAGGCCCGATGCCGCTCAAATCAGCCTTTCCGTGCGAAGCAAGATTGACGGACTTCGAAAGCTGAACTATAAGCCGCCCCAACTGAGGTGGCCCTGCGGCTGCCCATTTGTTTTTGCGCCCTGCGGGTTGCCGCAAGCGCCCACCATTGAGATCAGAAGAGAGGCATCATGGCCAACACCCCCTCGGCCAAAAAGGCAACGCGCAAGATCGCCCGCCGCACGGCGATCAACAAGAACCGCCGCTCGCGCGTCCGCACTTTCATTCGCAAGGTCGAGGAGGCTCTGGCCGCTGGCGACAAGACCGCCGCCGAGGCCGCCTTCCAGGCCGCGCAGCCGGAACTGATGCGCGCCGCGACCAAGGGCGTGGTTCACAAGAACACCGCCTCGCGCAAGGTCTCGCGCCTGGCCCAGCGGCTCAAGAGCCTGTCGGCCTGATCCCAGACAAAGTTTACCCATTCTTCGAAACCCGGCGCTCGCGCCGGGTTTTTTTCGTTGCCCGGCGAAAAGCCGGAACGGCCCTCCCGACCTTCCGTTACGGCATTTTTTTCACAACGTGGATTTTTGCCTATATGTGTCTTTCAGGTTGCACCGGGCAGCAACACAGCATCGCGAGCATGGCAAAAAAGTAGCATATATTTCAAAGGCTTGATGAAGGTCGTCCACAGGTTGTTCATATCGGCGACAGCCGAAAGGGGACAACCCAGTGTCAAGCAAAATATTAAAAAAAAGAATCTCGCCAGCTACCGTTTCGGGGTGCTCGCGAAAAGAGTTTGAATCCCAATGGCTTTCAAGAATGCCGGTGTCGGGACCACCGCTGCGAAGGGCTATTTGGTAACCAGATTCGTTAAAAACCGGTAAGATGCGGCCTTGCCCTTTCCACAACGATTTCGGTAGTGTCTCCTCATCGAAAGGGACGGGCCCTACGCCCTCGACCTAATCAAAAATGGCAGCATTGGCACCACGGGCGTTTGTTCGCGGGCGGGTCGACTATTCGCTTTCGATACTGGCAGGGGACCAGTCATTTGTATGGCGTATCGAAGTTTGGCCGGCGTCGCGCCGGACGGCTTGCTTTGCCATGCGCGCAGTTTCCCTGTTGCGGGACAGGGCCGGAGACGGTGCGGCCCGCAGCGAGAACATCCGGCAAAGGCCAGCGGCGGCCGCGCCGGAGGAGAAATGACAACGAGGCCGCCACGGGCGACATGCCCATGGCGCGAAAGTGCGGGACAAGGATCACACGATGCAGAGCGGCATGGGCACGGAGCTTGGCGATCTTTCCTATGAGGAGAACGTCGCCAAAGCACATGACCTGACAACTCTTGGGGAGGCGGATCACAAGTTCGAGCGGATCAAGGCAAAGCTCAAGGCGCGCCTGGGGGCAGAGGTCTATTCGAGCTGGTTCGGGCGCATGAAGCTGGCGGAGGCTTCCAAGGGCGTGGTGCGCATCTCGGTGCCGACCGCCTTCCTGCGCTCCTGGATCAACGGCCACTATCTCGAGCAGATCGTCGGGCTGTGGAAGGAAGAGGATCCCGAGGTCCTCAAGGTGGAGATCATCGTGCGCACCGCCGCAAGGCAGACCCGCGCGGTGGATGCCGAAACGGCGGTCCAGCGACGCCCGGTGTCGCGCCAGTCGCAGACGGCCCTTGCCTCCACCATGGCCAACAACGGCACCAACGCCGGCAAGGCCGAGCGCATGCCCGCGCAGCGCCCCGGCCCGGTCGAGACCGAGTTCCGCCAGAACGTGCTGGGCTCCCCGCTCGATCCGCGCTACACCTTCGCTTCCTTCGTGGAGGGCCCGTCGAACCGCGTCGCCTTCGCCGCCGCCCGCGCCGTGGCGGAATCGCAATCCAGCGCCGTGCGCTTCAACCCCCTGTTCCTGCATGCCACCGTCGGCCTCGGCAAGACGCACCTCCTGCAGGCCATCGCGGCGGAATCGCTGCGCCAGAACCCGAAGTCGCGCGTCGTCTACCTGACGGCCGAATATTTCATGTGGCGCTTCGCCACCGCCATCCGCGACAACAATGCGCTGACGCTCAAGGAGCAGCTTCGCGACATCGACCTGCTCATCATCGACGACATGCAGTTCCTGCAGGGCAAGTCGATCCAGCACGAGTTCTGCCACCTCATCAACATGCTGCTGGACAGCGCCAAGCAGGTGGTGGTGGCGGCCGACCGGCCGCCGGCGGAGCTGGAATCGCTGGAGCCGCGCGTGCGCTCGCGCCTCAATGGCGGCGTGGCGCTGGAAATGTCGACGCCGGATTTCTCCATGCGCCTGTCCATGCTCCAGCAGCGGCTGGCGGCAGCCAAGGCCGAGGACGCCGCGCTCGATATCTCCGATGCCGTGCTGGAACACGTGGCCCGCACCGTCACCGGTTCGGGGCGCGAACTGGAAGGAGCCTTCAACCAGCTTCTGTTCCGCCAATCCTTCGAGCCGCAGATCACGATCGACCGCATCGACGAGATCCTCGGCCACATCTATCGCTCGGGTGAGCCGAAGCGGGTGCGCATCGAGGACATCCAGCGCATCGTCGCCCGCCATTACAACGTCTCCAAGACGGAGTTGCTGTCCAACCGGCGCACGCGCACCATCGTCAAGCCGCGCCAGGTGGCCATGTATCTTTCCAAGGTGATGACGCCGCGTTCGCTGCCCGAAATCGGCCGGCGTTTCGGCGGCCGCGACCACACCACGGTGCTGCATGCCGTGCGCAAGATCGAGGGCATGTCGGACAGCGACAACACGCTGGCGCAAGAACTGGAACTGCTGCGCCGGCTGATCAACGACCAGGCCTGAGCGAAGCCCATCGCGGCATGGCGGCAGCCTTTGCCGCCATGCCGGAAAACCTTGCAAAACCCGCTGCGAAAGGCCGTTCGGTCTTGCTTTCGGGGCGCTTTTCCTGTCAGTTTGGCTCCCATTCGGGAGCCGTGTGCGGCCTTGCGGGCGCACACGCAACGCTCCGGTACCTTGACTGAGCATCGGGATGTTCCGAAAACCGATTCCACTTTTCGGCCCGATGCTCTAAGCAATGCAGACTGAGGCAGGTTGCCGGTCCGGGAACCTGCCCTTTCCTTCAAGCGAGCCTGTTTCGTCATGCGTGTAATCCTGGAACGGTCGAACCTCCTCAAGTCCCTGAACCACGTCCACCGCGTGGTCGAGCGGCGCAACACCATCCCGATCCTGTCCAACGTCCTGCTCTCGACCGACGGTTCCAGCCTCGAGCTGAAGGCCACCGACCTCGACCTCGAGGTGACGGAGGCGACGCCGGCGCGCGTCGAGCAGCCCGGCGCCACCACGGTGCCCGCGCACCTGCTCTACGACATCGTGCGCAAGCTCTCGGACGGCGCCGAGGTGATGCTGAAGACCGACGAGGACGGCAACGCCATGACCGTCACCTCCGGGCGCTCCAGCTTCCGGCTCCAGTGCCTGCCGCAGTCGGATTTCCCCGAACTGTCGGCCGGCTCCTTCCCGCATATCTTCCGGCTGGATTCCGCGGCGCTGAAGGGCCTGATCGAGAAGACCCAGTTCGCCATCTCCACCGAGGAGACGCGCTACTACCTCAACGGCATCTTCCTGCACACCCATGAGGCGGACGGCAAGCTCAAGCTGCGCTCGGTGGCGACCGACGGCCACCGCCTCGCCCGCGCCGAGATCGACGCGCCCGCCGGCTCGGAAGGCATGCCGGGCATCATCATCCCGCGCAAGACCGTCGGCGAATTGCAGAAGCTGGTCGACGCTCCCGACGTGGCGGTGACGACCGAGCTTTCCGACACCAAGATCCGCTTCACCATCGGCTCGGTCGTGCTGACCTCGAAGCTGATCGACGGCACCTTCCCCGACTATCAGCGCGTCATCCCGACCGGCAACGACAAGCGGCTCCTCATCGACCGCCAGAGCTTCGCGGCGGCCGTCGACCGCGTTTCCACCATCTCGTCCGAGCGCGGACGGGCGGTGAAGCTGTCGCTCAGCGAGGGCCAGATCACGCTGACCGTCAACAATCCCGATTCCGGCAGCGCGACCGAGGAACTGGCCGCCGACTATTCCGCCACGCCCATCGAGATCGGCTTCAACGCCCGCTACCTGCTGGACGTCGCCGCCCAGCTCGGCAGCGGCGATGCCGAGTTCATGCTGGCCGATGCCGGTTCGCCGACCCTCATCCGCGACACCAGCGACGAGAACACGCTCTACGTGCTGATGCCGATGCGGGTATAGCGCGCATCGCAACGCATCCTGCGATGCCCGACCCATGGAAACGCTTCCCGGCCCCTACATAAGTCGGCTCACGCTGACGAACTTCCGCAACTATGCGTCGCTGTCGCTGGAGCTGAAGCCGGGGCCGGTGGTGCTGAGCGGCGACAACGGCGCCGGCAAGACCAACCTTCTGGAAGCCATATCGCTGCTGGCGCCGGGGCGCGGCCTGCGCCGGGCGCCCTATGCCGATGTGGCGCGCGAGGGGGGCGACGGCGGCTTTTCCCTGCATGCCAGGCTGGACGGCCCCGAAGGCGAGGTCGATATCGGCACCGGCATCGTGGCCGCCGAAGGGGCCGAAGGCGGGCGGCGGGTACGCATCAACGGCGCGCCGGCACGCAATGCCGACGAACTCCTGCAATGGCTGCGCGTGATGTGGCTGACGCCTTCCATGGATGCGCTGTTCACCGGGCCGGCGGGCGACCGCCGCCGTTTCCTCGACCGGCTGGTGCTGGCCATCGACGCCGTCCACGGCCAGCGCGCGCTGGCCTATGAAAAGGCGATGCGCGGCCGCAACCGGCTGCTGGCCGAAAACTCACGCGACGGTGCATGGTTCGAGGCCATCGAGACGCAATTGGCCGAAACCGGGGTGGCGATCGCCGCCGCGCGCGCCGAACTGGTGCGGCTGCTTGCCGCCAAGATCGAGCAATTGCCGGGCGACGGCCCCTTCCCGCAGGCCGATATCGCCCTTTCCGGCGAGCTGGAGGCGCAGGTCGGCACCATGCCGGCGGTCGATGTCGAGGAAGGTTTCCGCCGCGCGCTGGCCGCCGGGCGCGAACGCGACCGCGCTGCCGGGCGCACGCTGGAAGGGCCGCACCGCTCCGATCTGATCGTGCGGCACCGGCCGAAATCCATGCCGGCCGAACTGTGCTCCACGGGCGAGCAGAAGGCGCTGCTGGTCGGCATCGTGCTTTCCCATGCAAAGCTGACC
Organism: Aquamicrobium terrae; assembly: GCF_052978165.1. Taxonomy (NCBI): domain Bacteria; kingdom Pseudomonadati; phylum Pseudomonadota; class Alphaproteobacteria; order Hyphomicrobiales; family Phyllobacteriaceae; genus Aquamicrobium; species Aquamicrobium terrae. The sequence goes on along the minus strand of NZ_JBRKLZ010000001.1, from coordinate 2,840,631 downwards.
GGCGAGATTTCCGGCATGACGCCGATCCTGCTGCTCGACGAGATCGCCGCCCATCTCGATGCCGGACGGCGCGCCGCACTGTTCTCCATTCTGGAGGACATGCAATGCCAGGCCTTCATGACCGGCACCGACGCCGCCCTGTTCTCCAGCCTCGATGGACGGGCGCAGTTCCTGACCGTGGATCACGGGACGGTTGGTGAGACGGCGCAGTAGCGGCAGGGCAGGGCGGAAACCCTCGTCAACTTTTTTCGATGTTCAGGCATGGATTCCCGACCTCGCAATGAGCGAAGCGAATGAAGAGTGTCGGGAATCCATGCCTGAAAGTTGCCAGTATTGTGGATGACGCCGCAACGGAAAATGCTAGTTTCCCGGCATGACGACCCTGCCTCCCCTGACCGACGACGAGCTTGAGCGCTATGCGCGCCACATCGTGCTGCCCGAGATCGGCGGCCCCGGCCAGCGCAGGCTCAAGGCGGCACGGGTGCTGGTGGTGGGCGCCGGCGGGCTCGGCGCGCCGGTGCTGGCCTATCTGGCGGCGGCGGGCGTGGGCATGCTCGGCATCGTCGACGACGACGCCGTATCGCTCTCCAACCTGCAGCGACAGGTCATCCACGGCACGGATTCGCTTGGCCGATCGAAGGCCGAAAGCGCCCGCGACGCGATCCGGCGCATCAATCCGCATGTCGAGGTCGAGCTGCATGAGCTGCGCCTGACATCCGAAAACGCCCCGGTCCTCGTCGCCGGATACGATCTGGTCATCGACGGCACCGACAATTTCGAGACGCGCTTTGCCGTGGCCGACGCCTGCGCGCAGGAAAAGCGCCCGCTGGTGCATGCCGCGGTCGGGCGCTTCGACGGCTCGCTCACCGTGCTGAAGCCATTCGAAACGGACACCGACGGAGGCAAAAATCCCTCCTACCGCGACCTGTTCCCCGAGCCGCCGCCGCCGGGCCTCGTGCCCTCCTGCGCCGCAGCCGGCGTGGTGGGCGCACTGGTGGGGGTGATGGGGACGTTGCAGGCGATGGAGGCGATCAAGCTGATCACCGGCATCGGCGAGCCGCTGGTGGGACGCCTTTTGCTCTACGATGCGCTGGCCGCCCGCTTCGACACCATCCGCTACAAGCGCCGCGACAGCGGTGACGGCTGACTACAGACCCTCGGCAATCGCCTGGAAGGCGGCGATACTCTCGCCCTTCATCGCCTGTCCGGTGTTGTTGTAGTCCTCATAGGCGGACGTCTTGGCGATGACCACCCTTCGCTCGGGGTTGACGTAGATGAACTGCCCGTAGATGCCGACGCCGGTGAAGTCGCCCCCTTTCCTCTCCGGCGGTATCCACCATTGATAGCCGTAGCCATAGCTCTTGCCGCCAAAACCGTCGTCGCGCCCCGGCATCAGGTGTTCAGCGTCGGGCGTGGTCGAGGCCCTGACCCAATCCACGGGCACGATCTGCTCGCCGGACTGGTTGCGGCCCTCATTCAGATAGAGCAAGCCAAAACGCGCATAGTCGCGCAGCACCGCATTGAGACCCCCGGCAGCGACCGCCTCTCCCTTCTGGTCCGCCAGCCAGAAGGCATCGGCCTCCGTGCCGAGCTTCGACCACAGGATCTCGTTGAAATAATCGGCCAGCGGCTTGCCCGTCGCGCCTTCCAGCACAAGGCCCAGCACCTGCGTATCGGCCGAAACGTAGCGATTGAGGGTGCCTTGCGGGATGTCGTTCTTCAGATGCGCCGTGAATTCGGCGACCGAGCCGCGCAAGATCTGGATGATGTAGCGGACGATATCCGAATTGAGGTCGCCGTAATCCTCGTTGAAGCCGATGCCGGACGACATCTGCAACACGTTCTTGACCGTCACGCCCTTGTAGCCGCCTTCGGCCAGCGCCGGCGCGTAGCTTTCCACCGGCCGTGAAATGTCGATCAACCCGTCCTCCACGGCCCTGCCGACCAGCGCGGAGACGAAGGATTTGGAAAGCGACATGGCGATGGACTGGGTATCCTGCCCATTGCCGCGCAGATAGCGTTCATGGACGATGACGCCATCCTTGATGACGATCAGGCCCGTCGTCTGCGAGCGCGCGATCCAGTCTTCGACGGACCTGCTTTCTCCCGCGAAACCGTAGCTGTCCGGCAGCGGCCGTTCCTGCTTTTCCAGCGGACTGGCGGCCGCACTCTTCGGCACCCGGATCGACGGGTACTTCACGAAAAGGGAGCGAAAATTCTGATCGATCACGTCCGGCTTGAAGTTGCCCGCATATTCAAGCGCCGCGCGATAATCGAGGATGGTGTCACGATAGGCCCAGGCGGCCCCTCCAGCCGCCACCATCACAGCCGCCCCGATGCCGAGGCTCCAGCGAAGAACCTTTTTCATGTCCCCTCCTCCACTTGTGCGGACGATAGAGGGGGAGGCCGCCGCCGACAATGGCGGGCGGGTTTACTCTGCGAGAGCCTCAAATGCGGCTTGGAATGACACGGTCCGGCGGGCGGTGCCCGTCGCAGAAGGCGCGGATATTGATGATGACCTTCTCGCCCATGTCGATGCGACCTTCCAGCGTGGCCGAGCCCATATGCGGCAAGAGCACCGCCTTGCCCTTGGCCGCCAGCTTGAGCAGCTTCGGATTGATGGCCGGCTCGTTCTCGTAGACGTCGAGGCCCGCGCCGGCAAGCTTGCCGGTCTCCAGCATCTTGAGCAGCGCCTCCTCGTCGATGAGGTCGCCGCGCGCCGTGTTGACCAGATAGGCGGAGGGTTGCAGCAACGCCAGCCGCCGCGCCGAAAGCAGGTGGAAGGTGGCCGGCGTCGAGGGGCAGTTGACCGAGATGATATCCATGCGGGCCAGCATCTGGTCGAGGCTTTCCCAATAGGTCGCCTCCAGCTCGTCCTCCAGCGCCGGCATGACGCGGTGGCGGTTGTGATAGTGGATGGACAGGCCGAAGGCCTTGGCGCGGCGGGCCACGGCGGTGCCGATGCGGCCCATGCCGACGATGCCGAGCCGCTTGCCCCAGATGCGGCGGCCGAGCATCCAGGTCGGCGACCAGCCGGCCCATTTCTTGCCTTCGGGCAGGATATTCGCGCCCTCCGTCAGCCGACGCGGCACGGACAGGATCAGCGCCATGGTCATGTCGGCCGTGTCTTCGGTCAGCACGCCCGGCGTATTGGTGACGGTGATGCCCTTCGCGGTTGCCGCGGCAACGTCGATCTTCTCGATGCCGTTGCCGAAATTGGCGATCAGCTTCAGGTTCGGGCCGGCTTCGGCAATCACCGCCGCATCGATGGTATCGGTCACGGTCGGCACCAGGACGTCGGCTTCCTTCACCGCGGCGATCAGCTCCGCCTGGCTCATCGGCCGGTCCTCGACATTCAGCCGCGCATCGAACAACTCGCGCATGCGCGTCTCGACAGGGTCGGGCAGCTTGCGCGTGATGACGACGAGAGGCTTCTTCCTGCCGGCCATATTTACCCCGATCGCGGTTACCGTTGAGACCTCTTTAACCAAGACCGGCGAAACTGCAAAGCTGTCCCGGTTCGTTAGCCTCATGTACCAAGCCGAACCGGCGAAGACAAAGAAAAAGGGGCGTGGCATTCGCACCCGTCCCATTCAACGGAATGCCTGCAAGGAAACGAAAGTGTCTGGTTTCGTGTCGTTTCGCCTTAGCCATCTTGCCCTGGGCGCAGCTTTGCTCGGCCTTGTCGCCCCGAACTTCGCCTACGCCCAGTCGGCGGGCGCGCAGTCGGCCGGTTCCCAGACCCAGAATGTACGGCTCGGCCCCAGCGGCCTGCCCCTGCCCCGCTTCGTCAGCCTGAAGTCGGCGCGCGTCAATTCCCGCGTCGGCCCCGGCACCAACTATTCGGTGGACTGGATGTACACCAAGGCCGGCCTGCCGATGGAGATCATCCAGGAATACGACAACTGGCGGCGCGTGCGCGATGCCGACGGTTCGGAAGGCTGGGTCAACCAGTCGCTGCTGTCGGGCAAGCGCACGGCAATCGTCGCTCCCTGGCAGCGGGGCAAGGAGACGCAAATCAACCTCATGCGCCGTCCCGCGGAGGACGCGGGCGTGGTCGCCATGCTGGAGCCCGGGGTGATCGGCACCATCAAGTCGTGCGACGGCCGGTGGTGCGAAATGACGTTTTCGGGCAATTCGGGCTGGATCAGCCAGTCACTGGTCTGGGGTGCCTATCCGGGCGAGAAGGTGAAGGACTGAGCCAGGCTCAGCCCCTGCCGATGCGCCCGAGATGGGTGTCGCAGAATCCGACTGTCTCTTTCAGGCCATAGCCCAGCGCCCGATCCATGCCGATATGGGCAAGCCAGATCAGGCCAAGGCCGAGCGGTAGCGTCGCATCGGAAAGATAGCCGCCGACCAGCAGCGCCAGCGGCCACGGCGTGATGTGAAAGGCGTTGTAGACATAAGCGCCGAGGCGCGGGCCCTTCCAATAGGCCAGCATCGAGAGATCGGGAGCGAGGAGAAGGACGGCGAACAGCCACCAGCTCGCGCCAGAAGCGGCATAGAGAGCCAGCGCGGCCGCCAGCAGCGCCGCGCCTTCCAGCCTCAGAAGCGCCGTCGTCACGGCAGGTTTTCCGGATTATTGCTTCGGCCGCAGCCGGATCACAATATCGACATTGGCGATTTCCATGCCCTCCGGCGGTTCCGGAATGTTGTGCACGGTCATCTGTTCGCCTTCGACGTCGAAGATACGGTTCTCGCCCTCGATGTAGAAGTGATGGTGATCCGAGGTATTGGTGTCGAAATAAGTCTTGGAGCCTTCGACGGCCAGTATCCGCAGCAGGCCCGCCTCGGTGAACTGGTGGAGCGAATTGTAGACGGTGGCGAGCGACACCGGCACGCCGGCGGCCAGCGCCTCCTCGTGCAGTTCCTCGGCCGAAAGATGGCGGTCACCCTTGGCGAACAGCAGTTCGGCCAGCGCGACACGCTGACGCGTCGGCCTCAGACCGGCGTCCCGAACCCGCTTATCCACAGCGTTCCTCATCTTCTGCGCAGGTGCATCCATTCATTCACCCCGGTTCGTCCGATTGTCCAAAACGCCACAATCCCGGCAAAATAAGGACATCGGATGAAACCATGTCTTATTCAGATATATTCTGTCACGACTGTGCGATCAATAGCGCGCATTGACCCCGGCAAACCGTCGCGTTAGAGCCACGTCGCAAGGTAAACCACGGTTTCCGGCCGGAAACGGACTGTGTTACTAGAGCTTACAGGGCGCGGGCCGCCCATATTGGACGGGGACGTTTTTGATGGCCGCAGGAAAATCCAGCTACGACTACCAGGAATTGCTCGCCTGCGCCCGCGGCGAAATGTTCGGCCCGGGCAATGCGCAGCTTCCCTATCCGCCCATGCTGATGTTCGACCGCATCACCGAAATCAGCGAGACGGGCGGCGAATTCGACAAGGGTTTCATCCGCGCCGAACTCGACATCCATCGCGACCTGTGGTTCTTCCCCTGCCATTTCATCGGCGATCCGGTCATGCCCGGCTGCCTCGGCCTCGACGCCATGTGGCAGCTCACCGGCTTCTTCCTCGGCTGGCTGGGCGAGCCCGGCAAGGGTCGCGCCCTGTCCACCGGTGAGGTAAAGTTCACCGGCATGGTCACGCCTTCGGTCAAGAAGGTCGAATACGGCATCGACTTCAAGCGCGTGATGCGCGGCCGGCTGGTGCTCGGCATCGCCGATGGCTGGATGAAGGCCGATGGCGAGACCATATACAAGGCCACCGACCTGCGCGTAGGCCTGTTCAAGGAAGCCGCAGCCTGACCTTCGCCGGGTCCTGCCAGCCATGAAGGAGCACTCATGAGACGCGTCGTTGTCACGGGCCTGGGTATCGTGTCTTCCATCGGCAACAATGCCGATGAGGTGACCGCCTCCCTTCGCGATGCCAGATCCGGCATCAGCTTCTCCGAATCCTTCGCCGAACACGGCTTCCGCTCGCAGGTATGGGGCGCGCCGACGCTCGATCCGGCCGAACTGGTCGACCGCCGCGCCATGCGCTTCCTGTCGCGCGGCGGCGCCTGGAACCATGTCGCCATGGAACAGGCCATCGCCGATGCCGGCCTCGAGCAGGGCGACATCACCAATGAGCGCACCGGCATCATCATGGGCTCCGGCGGCCCTTCGACCCGCACCATCGTGGAAGCCGCCGAAACGACGCTGAAGAACGATTCGCCCAAGCGCATCGGTCCCTTCGCCGTGCCGAAGGCGATGTCCTCCACCGCCTCGGCCACGCTCGCCACCTGGTTCAAGATCCACGGCGTCAACTACTCGATCTCCTCGGCCTGCTCGACCTCGGCGCACTGCATCGGCAATGCAGCCGAGCTTATCCAGTGGGGCAAGCAGGACATGATCTTCGCCGGCGGCCATGAGGACCTCGACTGGACGATGTCCAACCTGTTCGACGCCATGGGCGCCATGTCCTCGAAGTACAACGACACGCCGTCCACCGCATCGCGCGCCTATGACGCGACCCGCGACGGCTTCGTCATCGCCGGCGGTGCCGGCGTGCTGGTGCTGGAGGAGCTGGAGCACGCCAAGGCGCGCGGCGCGAAGATCTATGCCGAGGTGGTCGGCTACGGCGCCACTTCCGACGGGTTCGACATGGTGGCCCCTTCCGGCGAGGGCGCGGTGCGCTGCATGCGCCAGGCGCTGTCCACCGTTTCCGGCAAGGTCGACTACATCAACACGCACGGCACTTCGACACCGGTGGGCGACGCCAAGGAAATGGCGGCCATCCGCGAGGTGTTCGGTGCCGACATGCCCAATATCGCCTCCACCAAGTCTCTCACCGGCCATTCGCTCGGGGCCGCGGGCGTGCAGGAATCGATCTATTCGATCCTGCAGATGCAGGGCGGCTTCATCGGCGAAAGCGCCCATATCACCGAGCTGGACCCCGAATTCGAGGGCATGCCGATCGTGCGCAAGCGCATCGACGACGCCAGGATCGATATTGCGCTCTCCAACTCCTTCGGCTTTGGCGGCACCAACGCGACATTGGTCTTCCAGCGCTATTCCGCATAAAGGGCTCCAGAATGGATTCACTGATGAAAGGCAAGCGCGGGCTTGTCATGGGGGTGGCCAACGACCATTCCATCGCCTGGGGCATCGCACGCCAGCTTGCCGCGCAGGGCGCGGAACTGGCCTTCACCTATCAGGGCGAGGCTTTCGGCCGCCGCGTCAAGCCACTGGCCGAGCAGGTCGGCGCCTCGCTGCTCATCCCCTGCGACGTGGAAGACAGCGCCTCCGTCACCGCCACCTTCGACACGCTGAAGGACGAATGGGGCGGGCTCGACTTCGTCGTCCATGCCATCGGCTTTTCCGACAAGAACGAGCTGAAGGGCCTCTATGCCGACACCACGCGCGACAACTTCGTGCGCACCATGGTGATCTCCTGCTATTCCTTCACCGAAGTGGCCCGCAACGCCGCCGCGCTGATGAACGAAGGCGGCTCGATGCTGACGCTGACCTATGCCGGCTCGGTGCGGGTCATGCCGAACTACAATGTCATGGGCGTCGCCAAGGCCGGACTGGAGGCGAGCGTGCGCTATCTCGCCAACGACTACGGCCCGCGCGGCATTCGCGTGAACGGCATTTCGGCCGGTCCGGTGCGCACGCTGGCGGGTGCCGGCATTTCCGACGCGCGCTACATGTTCAACTACCAGAGCCGCAACGCACCGCTGCGCCGCACGGTCAACATCGACGAGATCGGCAATTCGGCGCTCTACCTGCTGTCGGACCTCTCCTCGGGCGTCACCGGCGAGATCCACTACGTCGATTCGGGCTACCACATCGTCTCGATGCCGACGCTGGACGAACTGAAGCGCATGGACAGCGACAAGGGCTGATCCGAGCCATCCATTTGTTCTTGCAACGCCGGAGCGGCCCCCGTCCGGCGTTGTTTCATTTGCGGGCCAGAAGCACCTTGAAGCGATTGTCGCGGGCGGTCTCCTGCGAGGCGGCGAAGGCGCCCGAAAGGATCGCTTCGTAGGGCAGTTGCCGGTTGGCGACCATGACCAGCCGCCCGCCCGGTTTCAGCGCCTTGGCAGCCGTCTCGATCAGCCGCCGGCCGATCTCCGGTTCCGCCGCCCTGCCCTGATGGAAGGGCGGGTTCATGACGACCCAGTCATAGCGCCGCTCGACCGGCTCGCCGATCAGGTCCTGCCAGAAGAAGCCGGAGGCCTGCGGCACGTTGCGGCGCGCGGCTTCCAGGGCCTCGAAATCGGCCTCGTAGAGATCGAGCGACTTGATGTCGGGAAAGCGGTCCGTGATGCCGGCGGCCAAAAAGCCCCAGCCGGCGCAGAAATCCGCGACATGGCCGGAAATGCCGTCGGGCAGGTTCTCGGCCAGCAGGCGCGAGCCGGCATCGATGCGGTCGAAAGAAAACATGCCCGGCGCGGTGTGGAAGCGGTTTTCGACCAGCGCCGGCGGATTGCCCGTGCGCAGCTTCGCGGCCGCCTCCGTGCCCTCCGGCCGGCGCAGCCAGAAGGCGATACCGTGATATTTCGGCAGGGCATCCACCAGCGGCACCAGCCCATCGATGCGCTTGCGCAGCGAGGCGATGCCATCCTCCTTGCCACCGGCGACCAGGATCGCACCACCCGGCGCCACGCGCTCCAGCGCCTCGGCGATCCACACCTCGTTCTGGCCACGATGCCGACCGGCCAGCACCAGCGCCATGGCGTAGCCGTCACCTTCCGCGCGTGGCGCGACGTTGCGGCCGGCGGATTGCAGGGCACGGAAATGCGGGCGGAACCCCTGCACGCAATGCAGCTCGGCCTCGAAGCCTTCCGGCAGGCGGAAGCCCGGCTCCGCGCCAAGGAACAGCGCATGGCTGCCTGCGGCGGGCGCATCCAGCGCTCCGGTGTCGAAAGGATGGAACAGGGTTTTGAGGGAGTCGGAAGCCATATGCGGCTGATAGAGCAATTTCGCCGCCCGTCCAGCATCTTTCTGCTGCTTCCGGCGTGCGCACTTGCATCGCAAGCCGCGACGACCTAGCTATGAGCCTCGATCCGCCAGACCGGAGGCACCAGTGAACGATTTCTCCTTGACCGCTACGCGAACCCGCTTCGTCATCAGGGAAATCTTCACGCATGCCTTCCATCGTCTGTTCCGATCTCAGCTTTTCCACGCCTGACGGCCGCCAGCTTTTCTCAAGCCTCGATCTTGCCTTCGGTCCCGGCCTCACAGGCCTCATCGGCCGCAACGGCGTCGGCAAAAGCACCCTCCTTCACATCATTGCCGGCAGGCTGAACCCGCAGACCGGCTCCGTGGCGGTCAACGGCACGATGGCCGTGTTCGACCAAACGGTCCAGGTTGACCCTGCGGCCACGGTTGCCGACCTGTTCGGCGTCGGGACCCAGCTTGCCCTGATCCGGCGGGCAAGCGCAGGCGAGGCGACGGTCGAGGAACTGGCCGATATCGACTGGACACTCGAGGCCCGCATGGAGGCTGCCCTCGCCCGGATGGGGCTGGGAGCCATGCCGCAAACGCCGCTGCACATGCTTTCAGGCGGCCAGCGCACGCGGGCCGGCCTTGCCGCGCTCCTCTTCTCGGACGCCGATTTCCTGCTGATGGATGAGCCCACCAACAATCTCGACCGCGACGGCCGCCGGGCGCTCCATGACATGCTGGCAGGCTGGCGCAAGGGCGCGCTGGTGGTCAGCCATGACCGGGAACTGCTCGAACTCATGGACGAGATCGTCGAGCTGACCTCGCTTGGCGCCACCCGCTATGGCGGCAACTGGAGCCATTATCAGGAGCGCAAGGCGCTGGAACTGGCAGCCGCCCGGCACGACCTCGACCTCGCCGAGAAGAAGGCGACGGAGGCGGCCCGCACCGCGCAGATCGCGGCGGAGCGCAAGGCCCGCAAGGACAGCGGTGGCCGCAAGAAGGCGGCGAAGGGCGACATGCCGCGCATTCTTCTCGGCGGCATGAAGGAACGCGCCGAAAACAGCGGCGGGGCTGGAGCGCGCCTTGCCGATGCCCGGCAGGCCGAAGCGCACGAGGCCGTCTCGGCGGCGCGCGGGCGCGTGGAAGTTCTGCAAAAGCTGTCCGTCTCGCTGCCTTCAACCGGCCTTGCCGCCGGCAGGACGATGCTGCGACTCGATCATGTGACGGCGGGCTATGAACCGGGGCGCCCGGTTCTCGATGACCTGTCCCTCGCCGTTACCGGGCCGGAGCGCATCGCCGTCACCGGCCCGAACGGTTCCGGCAAGACCACCCTGCTGGACGTGATCGCCGGGCGTCTCGCGCCCTTCTCCGGCGCGGTGCAGGTGGCAACCGACATGGCCATGCTCGACCAGCGCGCCAGCCTGCTCGATCCTGCCCTGTCGGTGCGCGACAATTTCCGCAAGCTCAATCCGGGCTCGACCGAGAACGCTTGCCGGGTAGCGCTCGCCCGCTTCAAGTTCCGCGCCGATGCGGCGCTTCAACAGGTGGCGGAACTGAGCGGCGGCGAACTGCTGCGCGCGGCCCTTGCCTGCGTGCTCGGCGGAAGCAAACCGCCGCCCCTGCTCATACTGGACGAGCCGACCAATCACCTCGATCTCGATTCCATCGCCGCTATCGAAGCGGGACTGCAAGCCTTTGACGGCGCGCTCCTCGTCGTCAGCCATGACGAGGCATTTCTGAAAGCTCTCGACATCTCGCGCCGCCTCGAACTGCCCTCCGGCGCAGTCGTTCCCGCGTAGCAGGACCCCAAACGGAAACGGGCGCGCCTTTCGGCGCGCCCGCTTGATCCGGCAGTCGGGAAAGGATCAGGCGTCTTCGCCTTCAGCCTTCTTTTCCTCGTCCTGCTTCTTTTCCTTGGCGATCTCCTTGCCGGTGGCCTGGTCGACAACCTTCATGGACAGGCGGACCTTGCCGCGCTCGTCGAAGCCCATCAGCTTGACCCAGACCTTGTCGCCTTCCTTGACCACGTCGGTGGTCTTGGCGACGCGCTGGTCGGAGAGCTGCGAGATGTGCACGAGGCCGTCGCGCGGGCCGAAGAAGTTGACGAAGGCGCCGAAGTCGGCGGTCTTGACCACCGTGCCCTCGTAGATCTCGCCCACTTCCGGCTCGGCCACGATGGTGTGGATCCACTTCTTGGCCGCCTCGATCTCCTTGGCGTTGGAAGAAGCGATCTTGACCGTGCCGTCGTCCTCGATGTTGATCTTGGCGCCGGTCTTCTCGACGATCTCGCGGATGACCTTGCCGCCCGAGCCGATCACGTCGCGGATCTTGTCGGTCGGGATGGTCATGACCTCGATGCGCGGCGCGAACTCGCCGAGCTCGGAACGTGCGCCCGAAAGCGCCTTGGCCATCTCGCCCAGAATGTGCTCACGGCCACCCTTGGCCTGCTCCAGCGCAACCTTCATGATCTCTTCGGTGATGCCGCTGATCTTGATGTCCATCTGCAGCGAGGTGATGCCGCCGGCCGTGCCGGCCACCTTGAAGTCCATGTCGCCGAGGTGGTCCTCGTCGCCCAGGATGTCGGAGAGCACCGCGAAGCGCTCGCCTTCCTTGATCAGGCCCATGGCGATGCCGGCCACCGGCTTGGCCAGCGGCACGCCGGCATCCATCAGCGCCAGCGAGGTGCCGCAGACGGTCGCCATCGAGGACGAGCCGTTGGATTCGGTGATCTCGGAGACGACGCGCAGCGTGTAGGGGAACTGCTCTGCCGAAGGCAGCATCGGGTGGATGGCGCGCCAGGCGAGCTTGCCGTGGCCGATCTCGCGGCGGCCGGGCGAACCCATGCGGCCGGTCTCGCCGACCGAATAGGGCGGGAAGTTGTAGTGGAGCAGGAAGGCTTCCTTGCGAGTGCCGGTCAGTTCGTCGATGAACTGCTCGTCCTCGCCGGTGCCCAGCGTGGCGACGACGATCGCCTGCGTCTCACCGCGGGTGAACAGGGCCGAGCCGTGGGTGCGCGGCAGAAGGCCGACCTCCGACACGATCGGGCGGACCGTCTTGAGGTCGCGGCCGTCGATGCGCGAGCCGGTGTCGAGGATGTTCCAGCGCACGATCTTGGCCTGGAGTTCCTTGAACACGGTGGCGACCTGCTCGGCCGACCACCGGGCGTCCTCGCCCTCGGCGGGCGTGAAGGCGGCCTTGACCTTGGCCTTGGCCGCGTCGACGGCGGTGTAGCGGGCCTGCTTGTCGGTGATCTTGTAGGCGTCGCGCAGGTCGGCCTCGGCTACGGCGAGGATTTCCTTCTCCAGGGCCGACAAATCCTCGACCTTGTGCTCACGCGGCTCCTTGGCGGCAACCTCGGCCAGCTTGATGATCGCCTCGATCACCGGCTGGAAGTGCTTGTGGCCGAACATGACGGCGCCGAGCATGGTCTGCTCGTCGAGTTCCTGCGCTTCGGATTCCACCATCAGCACAGCCTCGGAGGTGCCGGCCACGATGAGGTCGAGCTTGGACTCCGGCATCTCGTCGATGTGCGGGTTGAGCACATACTCGCCGTTGATGTAGCCGACGCGCGCGCCGCCGACCGGGCCCATGAAGGGCACGCCGGAAAGCGTCAGGGCAGCCGAAGCGGCAACCATCGACAGCACGTCGGGGTTGTTCTCGCGGTCATGCTGGACGACGGTGATGATCACCTGCGTGTCGTTCTTGTAGCCGTCGGCGAACAGCGGGCGGATCGGGCGGTCGATGAGGCGCGAGACCAGCGTCTCGTTCTCGGAGGGACGGCCTTCGCGCTTGAAATAGCCGCCGGGGATCTTGCCGGCCGCGTAGGTCTTTTCCTGGTAGTTGACGGTCAGCGGAAAGAAATCGAAGCCCGGCTTCGGCTCCTTGGCCGAAACGACGGTGGCGAGAACCATGGTCTCGCCATAGGTCGCGAGAACGGCGCCGTCAGCCTGGCGGGCGATCTTGCCGGTCTCCAGAATGAGCGGACGTCCGCCCCATTCGATTTCCACTTTGTGCTGATTGAACATGTCTTGTCCTTCATATGCGGCCGGACCGCTGTCGCCCTTGGCGACGCGGTCCAAACCTTCTGGCTTGTTTCGGGCAGCCACGGGCAAGACAACGGGAAGCTCGGAATGATCGGCGCAAGGCCGGGGCGAGCATCCTGCAATCCTGCCCCATGACCGTCCACGGGGCGGTTCCGGCGACCCTCTTCGCCATGGAACCTAACTACGGGCCGATAGGAGGCCCGGATGCGCGGCCGGCGGGTGCCTTGCGACACCCGCCGGCCAAACAGGTCAGCGACGCAGTTCGAGCTTCTCGATCAGCGTCTGGTAGCGCGCCTCGTCCTTGCGCTTGAGGTAGTCAAGCAGGCTGCGGCGCTGCGACACGAGCGCGAGAAGGCCACGACGGGAGTGGTTGTCCTTCTTGTGGTCCTTGAAGTGCTCGGTCAGGTTCTTGATACGCTCCGAGAGGATGGCGACCTGCACTTCCGGCGAACCGGTGTCGCCCTTGGCAGTTGCAAACTGCGCCATCAATTCTTGCTTGCGTTCGGCAGTGATCGACATCGAGCTTTTCCTTTATATGTTGGAGGAAACGGGACGCCTCGAGCCGGGATGTCGTCCAGCACAGGCCACTCAATTCGCGGCAAAACCCACGATACAGCGGCGCATATAGTGCAATTGATTGCAAAAAGCCAGCCCGATTCGGAATGGCTGGCCTGCGCCGGCCTTTCCCTTCCCGGCAAGGAGAGAAGGAAGGAGGCGCTACAGCCACTTCCTCCACTTGAAATAGCCGAACAGCGCCAGGGCGACGGCCACCATGAAGACGAGTGCCGCCGGATAGCCGTAGTAGGCGCGCAGTTCCGGCATGTTCCAGGGCGAAACGTCCGGATCGAAATTCATGCCCCACACGCCGACCAGGAAGGTCAGCGGAATGAAGATGGTCGACACGATGGTCAGCAGCGAGATGACATCGTTGGTGCGGGCCTGGGTCAGGGAAAGGTGCATCTCGATCAGCCCGGTCAGCGTATCGCGCTGCGTCTCGATCAGTTCGATCAGGCGCATGGCATGGTCGAGCGTGTCGTTGAGGAACACCTTGGTCTCGTGCGTCACGAACGGATCGTCATTGCGGATCAGTGTTGCCAGCGCATCCCGCAACGGCCACAAGACGCCCTTCAGCACGAGGATTTCGCGGCGCAGGGCGTGAAGCTCCTGCATCTGGCCCTTTTGCGGGCCACCCAGCATGCCATCCTCGATGCGCTCGATGTCGTCGCTGACGGCCTCTATGGGCACGAAATAGCTGTCGACCACCGCGTCGATCAGCGCATAGGCGAGATAGTCGCCGTGACGCGCCCGCAAACGGTTCGGCCCGTCGGCACAGATGCGCTTGCGCACCGGGCCGAACGGGTCGCCCTCGCGCTCCTGGAAGGTGATGACGAATTTCTCGCCGAAGAACACGGCGATCTGCTCATAGCGGTTCAGGCTGGCGTCATCGACCATGCGCAGCGCGACGAAGACGTGATCGTCGAAGAAATCCACCTTCGGCCGCTGGTCGGCATTGATCACGTCCTCCATCGCCAGCGGGTGGATGCCGAACAGCCTGCCGATCTCGCCGATGGTGGCGACATCGGCAAGCCCCACGCAGTCGAGCCACATCAGCGGCCAGTCCTCGCGGTTGGCGGTGATGTCGGTAACCGTGGCATTGCGGATGGTCCGGCACTTGTCCGGCGCGACCAGCATCAGGTCGAACTGCGTCGAGCGGGCGGCGGGATCGGCGATCAGGGTGCCGGGTGCGGCCCCGACCGGCGTGCGCCGCTTGCGCCGCCGGTGTCTCCCCGCCTTGCCTGTCTTCGCCATATCTGCTCCCGGCTGCCGCAGAAAATGCGGCAACCTTACCCGCTTGAACGATCAGTTCAAGAACGGCTCAGCCCGCGAACACCCGCTTGGGCTTGAACAGGCCCTGCTCGATCGCGCCGATCGCCACCAGCCGGCCACGTGCGGTGATGCAGGCCTCGTCGGCCTCGACCGGCGCATCGCGGCCACGGATGACCACCGGATTGCCGAGCCGGATGCGATGTGCCGCATCGTCGCCGACAGCTACCTGCGGCAGGCTTTCCAGCGCCGCCAGCGTATCGACCAGAAGATCGTCGAGCGTAGCGAAACGGGCGCCGGGGAGGCGTTCCTCGCCCTCGGCGGGCGGCGGCGGAACGGCGGCTTCCAGCTCCTCCAGCGTGACGAAGTCGTCGGGGGTGAAGGGATAGACCTCGGTGCGGCGCAGGTCGGCAATGTGGCCGAAGCAGCCGAGGTCGCGGCCCATGTCGCGGGCCAGGCTGCGCACATAGGTGCCCTTGCCGCATTCCACCTCGAACACGGTCTTGTCGGCCTCATGCGAAACGATGTCGAGGCGCACGATCTCCACCTCGCGCGGCGGAATATCGACCGTCTCGCCCTCGCGGGCGATGTCGTAGGCGCGCTCGCCGGCGATCTTGATGGCCGAGAACTGCGGCGGAATCTGCAGGATCACGCCGGTATATTTGGGCAGCAGCGCGCGCACCTCCTCTTCGGAGGGACGCTTGTCTGCGGTCTTGGTCACCGGGCCTTCGAGGTCGTCGGTGGAGCGTTCCTCGCCCCAGGCGACGGTGAAGCGGTAGACCTTGGCGCCGTCCTGCACATAGGGCACCGTCTTGGTCGCGTCGCCCAGCGCAATCGGCAGCATGCCGGAAGCCAGCGGGTCGAGCGTGCCGGCATGGCCGGCCTTTTCGGCCTGGAACAGCCACTTGATCTTGGACACCGCCTCGGTCGAGCCAAGCCCCACAGGCTTGTCGAGCACTACCCAGCCGGAAACCGGCCGGCCCTTCTTCTTGCCTCGGCGCGCCACTATTCCTTGTCCTCGTCCTCTTGACCGAGATCGCGCGCCACCTCCGGCGAATGGAGCAGCTCGTTGATCTTCTGGAAATTGTCGTAACTGGTATCCAGCCGGAAACGGAATTCCGGCATGTATTTCATCTGCCTCAGCGCCGGCGACATGCGGCCGCGAATGAAGCGGGCATGCTTGTTGAGCGCCGCGATGACGGCGGCATCGTCCTTCGCACCCAGCGGCGCGACGAAAGCGGTGGCGATCTTGAGATCCGGCGACATGCGCACCTCGGAGACGGAAATCACCGTCGTCTCGATGAGATCGTCGCGGATCTCGCCGCGCTGGAGCATTTCGGCCAGCGCATGGCGCACCTGCTCGCCGACGCGCAGCATGCGCTGCGAAGGGCCTTTGCCTGTATTGGACATGTTTTCAATCCTGAACACGCGGGGCCGGAATTGGACCGTACCCCGCCCGAAACATTAAAGCGCCGTGCGCTTTAAGTCATTGTTTCCACGCAATTCCGGACGCAAAACCGCTTCGCACTTTTGCTGGAATTGCTCTAAAAGAATGGCGGCCGTACCGGCCGCCACTCGCAAAGCTGCCTGAGGACAGTTTACAGTTTCCGCGCCACCATTTCGACGCGGAAGCATTCGATGACGTCGCCGACCTGGATGTTCTCGTAGTTCTGGAACGCCATGCCGCATTCCTGGCCGGCCGGGACCTCGGAGACCTCGTCCTTGAAGCGCTTCAGCGTCTTCAGCGTGCCCTCGTGGATGACGACGTTGTCGCGGATCAGGCGCACGCCCGCACCACGCTCCACCCTGCCTTCGGTGACGCGGCAGCCGGCGATCTTGCCGACCTTGGTGATGTGGAACACCTCGAGGATCTCGGCATTGCCGAGGAAGGTCTCGCGGCGCTCGGGCGAAAGCATGCCCGACATCGCATCCTTGATGTCGTCGATCAGGCTGTAGATCACGTTGTAGTAGCGGATCTCGATGCCCGCGGCCTCGGCGGCCTGCCGCGCCTGCGCATTGGCGCGGACGTTGAAGCCGATGATGACGGCCCCCGACGTCTCGGCCAGCGAAACGTCGGTTTCGGTGATGCCGCCGGCGGCCGAATGGACGATGCGCACGCGCACCTCGTCCGTGCCGAGTTCTTCCAGCGCCACGTTGATCGCCTCGACCGAGCCCGACACGTCGCCCTTGATGACCAGCGGGAACTCCTTGAGGCCGCTCGACTGCATCTGCGACATCATCTGCTCCAGCGAGCCGCGCTGGCCGGCATGCTTGGCAGCCGCCTTGTCGCGAGCCTTGCGCTGGCGATATTCGGTGATCTCGCGGGCACGGGCCTCGTTGTTGACGATGGCGAAGCGATCGCCGGCGCGGGGCGTGCCCTGCATGCCGAGGATTTCGACCGGCATGGACGGTCCGGCCTCTTCCACGTGCTCGCCGCGGTCGTTGACCAGCGCGCGCACGCGGCCCCACTCGTTGCCCGCCACGACGATGTCGCCGGGCATCAGCGTGCCGGTCTGCACCAGAACCGTCGCCACCGGACCACGGCCCTTGTCGAGCTGCGCCTCGATGACCACGCCTTCCGACGTGCGGTCCGGATTCGCCTTAAGGTCGAGGATCTCGGCCTGCAGCAGGATCGCCTCGAGCAGCTTGTCGATGCCGGCGCCGGTCTTGGCCGAAACCTCGACATCCAGCACCTCGCCGCCCATGGATTCGACGAACACCTCGTGCTGGAGAAGCTGGGTGCGCACCTTCTGGGCATCGGCGGCCGGCTTGTCGATCTTGTTGATCGCCACGATGATCGGCACATTGGCCGCCTTGGCGTGGTTGATGGACTCGATCGTCTGCGGCATCACGCTGTCGTCGGCCGCCACCACCAGAACGGCGATGTCGGTGGCCTGCGCACCGCGGGCGCGCATGGCGGTGAAGGCAGCGTGGCCGGGCGTGTCGATGAAGGTGATCTTCTGACCGTCCTTCTCCACCTGATAGGCGCCGATGTGCTGGGTGATGCCGCCGGCCTCGCCCGACTGGACCTTGGCGTGGCGGATCGCGTCGAGCAGCGACGTCTTGCCGTGGTCGACATGGCCCATGATGGTGACCACCGGCGGGCGCGACACCAGGTCCTCGGCGTTGTCGGCGATGTTGAACAGGCCTTCCTCGATGTCGGAATCGGCCACGCGCTTGACGGTGTGCCCGAACTCGGTCGCGACCAGTTCGGCCGTGTCGGCGTCGATGACGTCGCCCGGCTTCATCATCTGGCCCTGCTTCATGAAGAACTTCACCACGTCCACGGCGCGCTCGGACATGCGCTGCGCCAGTTCCTGGATGGTGATGGTTTCGGGCAGTGTCACTTCTCGCATAACCTTCTCGCGGGGCTCCTGATACATGGCCCGCTTGAACTTTTCCTGCCGCCGGCGCATCGCCGAAAGCGAGCGCGAGCGGGCGTCGCCGTCCTCGGAGGACAGCGCGCTGTTGAGGGTGAGCTTGCCGCGACGACGGTCCTCGTCGCCCTTGGCCTTGGCCGGGCGTGCGACTTCCGGCGTCACGATGCGGCGCGGCGGCACGCTGGCGGGAGCACCGCCGGCACGCTTCACCGGCTTGGCCTCTTCCTCTTCTTCTTCGGCTGCCTGCGGCTGCGGCGCGCGGCGGCGCGCCTCCTCCTCGGCCCGGCGGCGGGATTCGGCCTCGGCCTGGAGGCGGGCCTGCTCTTCCGCCTGACGGCGCGCGGATTCCTCGCGCTCGCGCTGGCGGCGCTCTTCTTCCTCGGCCCGGCGACGGGCTTCCTCGGCGGCGCGGGCGCGATCTTCGGCCTCCCGCGACTGGGCGCCCTGAAGCGCCCGGCGGCGGGCTTCCATCTCGTCGCGCGACAGCTCGTTCAGCACCAGCCGCTCGGCAGGCTGCGGCGGCGCGGGCGGCGGCGTCACCTTAGGCGTCTCCTTGACGGCAGGAGCCTCCTGCGCTGCCGGAGCCTGCGGCTTCGGCGCGAACACGGAAGGTTCCGGCTTCTCGCCGGGGATATTGAACTTGCGCTTCTTGGTCTCGACCACGACAGACTTGGTGCGGCCATGCGAGAAGTTCTGGCGCACAGTTCCCTGTTCCAGGCCCGGGCGCTTCAGCGTCAGGGTCTTCTTCGGCGTCACGCTCAAAGTCTTGTCGTCGCCCGATTTCGTATCGCTCATTCCCAATCCTCTGCGGCATCATCCTCGCTGACGACGGCCGCAAGCATCGCCAGATCGTCCGGGGATCCGCCCCGGTAACGGTCGAGCGCAACCATGCGCTGCTGAACCGCCCTCCCCGCGTCGGACGCGAGGACGGCAGCATGTATCACATTTGTGCCCCCCAATGCCAAACCCAATTCGGCCTCGGGGAAAAGTTTGTAGGCACGGATCGCGGGGCCACCCAGATGCACCGTGGCGCGGCGGGCCTGGCTGATCTTGCGCACGCCGTCTTCCGCAGCTTCCCTGGCATGGAGAACGAGAAGCGCTGCGCCATTGCGCACCGCATCCTCCACCTTGGTTGCGCCGGAAACGACCGCGCCGGCCTTGCGGGCAAGCCCAAGCATGCCCAGAGCTGACCGTGCCAGCAACCCGTCGACCATGGCGCCGAGTTCCGGCGGCACTTCGACCTTGGCCTTGAAGGCGCGCGAAAACAGGTTTTTCGCCGCCGCCTTGTCTATATGTAGGCGATCGGCACTCACCCAGCAACCACGGCCGGGCAGATTCCGCTTGAGATCAGGGACGACGACCGAATCCGGGCCGACGACGAAACGGATCAGTTCATCCGTTTCGGCGGTCTTCCTCGTGACGATGCAGGTGCGATCGTTCATATCCGGCAAATGGCGTCCCGATCCTCATCACGTCACGCTTCGGCTTCGGCGTCGGCCTCATCGGGGGCCTCGGCTTCGTCCTCGGTGATCCAGCCGGCCTTAAGGCGGGCGGCCATGATCATCTGTTCGGCCTCTGTGTGGGAGATGCCGTGGGGAGCCAGCACGCCGGGATAGACCTTGGTCTCACCGTCCTTGCGCTCCTTCCAGCCGGCGAGGTCGTCGGCGGCATAGCCGGCGAAGTCCTCGACTGTCTTCACGCCGTCCTCGCCGAGCGTCACCATCATGGCGGTGGTGATGCCGGGGATCTCGCGCAGCTCGTCCTCAACGCCGAGCTCCTTGCGCCTGGCGTCGTGCTCGGCCTCGATGCGCTCCAGATATTCGCGGGCGCGGGTCTGGATCTCGGTCGCGGTCTCCTCGTCGAAACCGTCGATGGACGAAATCTCGTCGCTGTCGACATAGGCGACTTCCTCGACGCTGGTGAAGCCTTCCGACGCCAGCACCTGGCCGACCATCTCGTCGACGTCGAGCGCATCCATGAACAGGTTGGAGCGTTCCACGAATTCCTTCTGGCGGCGCTCGCTTTCCTCCTGCTCGGTCAAGATGTCGATGTCCCAGCCGGTCAGCTGCGAGGCGAGGCGCACGTTCTGGCCGCGCCGGCCGATGGCCAGCGAAAGCTGGTCGTCCGGCACCACCACCTCGATGCGCTCGGCATCCTCGTCCAGCACCACCTTGGCGACCTCGGCCGGCTGGAGCGCGTTGACGATGAAGGAGGCGGCCGAAGGCGACCACGGGATGATGTCGATCTTCTCGCCCTGAAGCTCACCGACCACGGCCTGAACGCGGCTGCCGCGCATGCCGACGCAGGCGCCGACCGGATCGATGGAGGAATCGCGGGAAATCACGGCGATCTTGGCGCGCGAGCCCGGATCGCGGGCCACCGACTTGATCTCGATGATGCCGTCGTAGATTTCCGGCACTTCCATGGTGAACAGCTTGGCCATGAACTGCGGATGGGTGCGCGACAGGAAGATCTGCGGGCCGCGCTGCTCGCGGCGCACGTCGTAGACATAGGCGCGCACGCGGTCGCCATATTTGTAGATCTCGCGCGGGATCAGCTCGTCGCGGCGGATGATGCCCTCGCCACGCCCGAGGTCGACGATGACGTTGCCGTATTCGACGCGCTTGACGGTGCCGTTGACGATCTCGCCGATGCGATCCTTGTATTCGTCATACTGACGGTCGCGCTCGGCCTCGCGCACCTTCTGGACGATGACCTGCTTGGCCGACTGGGCGGCGATGCGGCCGAAGTCCATCGGCGGAAGCTGCTCGGCGATGAAATCGCCAAGCTGGGCGTCGGGATTGCGCTCACGCGCCGTAAGCAGTGCGATCTGCGTGGCGTAGTCCTCGACCGTCTCGACCACTTCCATCAGGCGCTGCAGCTTCATCTCGCCGGTCTGCGGGTTGATGTCGGCGCGGATGTTGGTCTCCAGGCCGTAGCGCGAACGCGCCGCCTTCTGGATGGCGTCGGCCATGGCGTCGATGACGATCTGCTTGTCGATCGACTTCTCGCGCGCGACCGCATCGGCAATCTGCAGCAGTTCAAGCCTGTTTGCGCTTACAACCATGTCTTTCTCCCTGAACCGGGCCGCCCTTTCGCGACGGTTCAATCAGCTTCGTGTTCGTTTCCGTCTTCGGCGTCCTCGGACGCCTCGTCGGTTTCGCCGTGGCGTTTCTTCGCTTCCTTGCGGGCGCGGTTGTCCTTCGACAGCGCATCCCGGATGAGGTCGTCCGTAAGGATCAGACGGGCCTCGGCAATGGTCTCGAAAGGCACGCGCACCGAAGGCTCCTCGCCATAGGCGGGCACGTCGCGAAGGACCAGAATGCCTTCGTCGTCCACCTCGGTGATACGGCCCTTGAAGCGCTTGCGCTCGGCAACGAGGGTCGAGGTCTCCATCTTGGCCAGATGGCCGAGCCATGTGGCGAAGTCGCTCTTGCGCACCAGCGGCCGGTCGATGCCCGGCGACGACACCTCGAGATGATACGCCTTTTCTATGGGATCTTCCACATCGAGCGCCGGCGAGACGGCGCGGCTCACCTCCTCGCAGTCCTCGACGGTCATGGTGCCGTCGTCGCGCTCGGCCATGATCTGCAAGGTAAGGCCGTGCTGGCCGGACAGCCGCACGCGCACCAGCCGGAAGCCGATGCCGCGCAGCACCGGCAGGATGATCGCGGCGATGCGCGCCTCGATGCCGCTTTCGCGGATGATGCGGTCGTCGCCTGCGTCTTTACCTGCGATGTCTTCGCTAGCCGTCATGGATACCGTCTCGGGTTCCTGTCGAAAGGCAGGTAACAAAAAAGAGCGGGACCGGATGGACCCACTCTTCGTCATACCGACCAAGAATTTGCGCCGTATATAGAGGAAATCCGCGCAAGGTTCAATAGCGCCCGCCGATCGGGGGCATTTTGCCCAGATGTGCAACCAGTGCAAGGCTCGCATGCGCTATACGCTATGGCAAAAACAGCCCCTCGCGCCTATATGCATGTTGCACCGCACAAGAAAAATTAGGCGGTGCAGCAAAGGAACCCAAAATGACCCGCTACAAGCCGTTCAACCGAATCGGCAATTTCTTCGGGATGATGGGCAGCGCCATTGCCGCCGCCAATGCCGTGGAGCGCGGCGTGAAGCCCGAGGCTCATCACCTGCGCAAGCTCGGCATCGATCCGAAGCAGTTCGGACAGATCCATCTCGGCTGACATGCCGGCCGGCAACCGGTCCATCTATCCGGTTCAATGTATGAAGGGCGCCCGTGAGGACGCCCTTTTGTTTTGGCCGCTGCTCCAGGCGAACCGATCCGCTCAATCCTCGTCGGTGGCAAGCTGGGCGAGCATCTTGCCCTTGCCCCGGGCGCGCAGATACAGCGGCAGGACCACGGCCAGGATCGCCAGCACCCAAAGCAGAATCGCGATCCACGAATGGAACAGAGCCATCGGGTCGCCCTGGCTGATCTGCAAGGCCTGCCTCAGGCTCTTTTCGGCCATCGGCCCGAGGATGAGGCCGACCACCACCGGGGCGATGGGATAGCCGAAGCGGCGCAGCCCATAGCCGAGCAGGCCGAACAGCATCAGCAGGAGCAGGCCGAAGGAGACCGGCGCCGGGCCGAGGAAGAAAGTCGAGCCGTCGGCGCCGATGGTGCCCAGCGTGGCGAAGACCAGGATACCGGCATAGAGCCATGGCTTGGGGATCGACAGCAGCTTCACCCACAGGCCGATCAGCGGCAGGTTGAGCACCAGCAGCATGAAGTTGGCGACCAGCAGGCTGGCGATCAGGCCCCAAACCAGCGGCGCGTTGGTGGCGAACAGCAGCGGGCCCGGCTGGAGGCCGAACTGCTGGAAGCCGGCCAGCATGATCGCCGCCGTGGCCGTGGTGGGCAGGCCGAGCGTCAGCAGCGGCACCAGCGTGCCGGCGGCCGACGCATTGTTGGCCGCTTCGGGGCCGGCCACGCCCTCGATGGCGCCGGTGCCGAATTCCTCCGGATGCTTGGAGAAATTCTTCTCCGCCGAATAGGACAGGAAGCTGGCGACATCCGCGCCGCCCGCCGGCATGGCGCCGATCGGGAAGCCGATGGCGGTGCCGCGCAGCCACGGCACCCATGAGCGGCTCCAGTCCTTTCGGCTCATCCATACCGAACCCTTGACCGATTCCACCTTGTCCTCGCCGGTGGCGCGCTGGGCGACGACGGTAAAAGTCTCGCCGATGGCGAACAGTGCGACGGCCAGCGTGGTCACGGAAATACCGTCGAACAGATTGGGCATGCCGAAGGTCAGCCGCGCCTGTCCGGTAAGCTGGTCGATGCCGATGAGGCCGAGCGCCAGGCCGATGAACAGGGCGGTGATGCCGCGCAGCGTCGATTCGCCGAAGGCGGCCGACACCGTCATGAAGGCCAGCAGCATCAGCGCGAAATATTCGGACGGGCCGAAGGACAGCGCGAACCTCACCACCGTCGGCGCGATGAAGGCGAGGCCCAGCGTCGCGATCAGGCCAGCCACGAAGGAGCCGATGGCGGCGGTGGCGAGCGCCGGCCCTCCCCGGCCGGACCGCGCCATCTTGTTGCCCTCCAGCGCGGTGACGATGGAGGCGCTTTCACCCGGGGTGTTGAGCAGGATCGAGGTGGTCGAGCCGCCATACATGCCGCCGTAATAGATGCCGGCGAACATGATGAGCGAGCCGGCCGGATCGAGCTTGTAGGTGACGGGCAACAGCAGCGCCACGGTGAGCGCCGGACCGATGCCCGGCAGCACGCCCACCGCCGTCCCGAGCGTGACGCCGATCAGGGCATAAAGCAGGTTGGACGGGTCCATGGCCACCGCAAGGCCATGGGCGAGCAAGCCGAATGTATCCATGGCGCGCCCCCGTCAGAACAGCCGTTCGAGCGGGCCGGCGGGCAGCGTGAGCTGCAGGCCCTTGGCGAACATCAACCACACGAGCAGCGCGAAGACCACGCCGATGGGAAAGGTCATCCACAGCGGCCCCTTGCCGAAGGCGCGCGCGGTGGCGGCGAACAGCAGGCCGGTGGAAAAGGCGAAGCCGATCGTCTTCATGGTCAGCATCTGCGCCACCAGCCCGCCGAGCACCCACAGCATGGGCGGAAAATCCTGCACCTCGCGCGCGGGGAAATGGCCCCGCATCGCCTCGATCGCGGTCAGGATCGACAGGAGGAACAGGCCACCGGCGATGATGTAGGGAAAGGTCTTGGGGCCGACCGGCGAATAGCCGGCCACGCCACCGGCCTGCGACGTGCTCCAGGCGATGACGATGGCGGCAACGGCGAGTGCCGCCGCTATGACCAGCGCCGCCTTGTCGGGGCGGCGCTGGGTGTTGCGCGAACCGGAGTCGCTCATTTGACGAGGCCGATCTCTTTGAGGATAGCGGTGGTGTCGTCGGTGTCCTTCTTGAGCTGTTCGGTGAAGGCGTCACCGGCCAGATAGGTATCGGCCCAGCCCTTTTCCGCCAGGGTCTTCTGCCAGCTCTCGGACTTCGCCATCTTCTCGATATCGGCCAGAATCGTGGCTTTCTGCTCGTCGCTGATGCCGGGCGCGGCAGCCACCATGCGCCAATTCTGGATCGAGACGTCGACGCCGCCTTCCTTGAAGGTCGGCGCATCGATGCCCTCGACCCGCTCGTCGCTGGAGATGCCGATGATGCGCAGCGTGCCCGCCTCGATCTGCGACGCGAACTCGCCATAGCCGGAAATGCCGACGGTGACCTGGTTGCCGAGAATGGCGGCCAGCGCCTCGCCGCCGCCGGAGAAGGCGATGTAGTTGACCTTGGTCGGATCGACGCCCACCGCCTTGGCGATCAGGCCCGCGGTGATGTGGTCGGTGCCGCCGGCCGAGCCGCCGCCCCACGAAACGCCGCCGGGATCGGCCTTCAGCTTCTCGACCAGACCCGCCATGTCCTTGATGTCGGAGGCCGCCGGGACCACGATCGCCTCATATTCGCCGGTCAGCCGCGCGATCGGCGTCACCTGGTCGAGCGTGACCGGCGAGCCGTTGGTGAGGATCGCGCCGACCATGACGTAGCCGCCGACGATGAGCTGCGAAGGATCGCCCGACGACTGGTTGACGAACTGGGCGAGGCCGATGGTGCCGCCGGCGCCCGGCACGTTCTGGACCTGCACGCTGCTGGAAATCTTTTCATCCTGAAGGGCCGCCTGCATCGACCTTGCGGTCTGGTCCCATCCGCCGCCCGGCGCGGCCGGAGCCATGATCTTGTAGTCCTCGGCCATCGCCGGAAGGGCCATGGCGCCGGCAATGATGGATGCCCACACGAACTGCTTCACTGCATTTCCTCCCTTGATACCCGCCGCTGCGGGCTGACACGCATGCGCCGGCTCCCGTCCGGCGGCCGGCCCGTCGCGGACCTCAACCGCAACGTGACATCAGACGCACACGGGCGCAAGCACCCTCGTCCGAAGGTCCAAGATGTTGTGAAACAGGAAGGATTCAGGAACGCAGGAAGGTCAGATAGGCAGGCGGGCGGCCTTCGCGCAGCGCCTTGGCCTCATAGCGCGTGCCCGGCCAACCCTCATAGGGCGTGTGCCAGTCGGCGGCCTCGTGCGCCTGCCATTCGAAGGCGGGGTGGGCCCGGCAGTGCAGAAGGGTCCAGTTGACGTAGGTGTCGATGTCCGAGGCGAAGCGGAAGCGGCCGCCGGGCTTCAGCGCCCGGGCGAAACGGTCGAGATTGGCCGCATTGACGAAGCGGCGCTTCCAATGCCGCTTCTTCGGCCACGGATCGGGATAGAGCAGGTCGATGCCGTCGAGCGACGCCGCGGGCAGCCAGTCGAGCAGCAGCGTCGCGTCGTCGTGGAACAGCCTGATGTTGGCGAGCGGCTGGCGCTCCAGCGCCGCCGCCATCTTGGCCATGCCGTTGACGAAGGGCTCGACGCCGATGAAGCCGGTGCCCGGACGGGTGGTCGTCTCATGCAGCAGATGCTCGCCGCCGCCGAAGCCGATCTCCAGCCGCACGCCCTCCACCGGCGAGGAAAAGAGCCGGCGCAGATCGTCCGGCGCCGGGCTCGACAGGTCGAGCCCGTAGCGCCCCAGCCCCGAGGCCAGCGCCGCCGACTGGCCGGAGCGCAGCGCCTTGCCGCGGCGGCGGCCGAAGAAGGCTTCGCTGGCGCGGCTGGGTCTTTCGTCTTCGCGGGACACGGCTTCGGGCACCTCGCTCAACCGGCGACGGCTTCCTTGAGCGCCTTCACCAGATCGGTCTTTTCCCACGAGAACGAACCGTCACGGCCGGCCTTGCGGCCGAAGTGGCCGTAGGCGGACGTCCGGGCGTAGATCGGCTTGTTGAGGTCGAGATGGCGGCGGATGCCGCTCGGCGACAGGTCCATAACCTTGCGCAGGGCCTCTTCCAGAACCGATTCCTCGACCTTGCCGGTGCCGTGCAAGTCCACATAGACGGACAGCGGCTGGGCGACGCCGATGGCATAGGAAAGCTGGATGGTGCAGCGGTCGGCCAGCTTCGCGGCCACCACGTTCTTGGCAAGGTAGCGCGCCGCATAGGCCGCCGAACGGTCCACCTTGGTGGTGTCCTTGCCGGAGAAGGCGCCACCGCCATGGGGGGCAGCGCCGCCATAGGTGTCGACGATGATCTTGCGGCCGGTGAGGCCCGCGTCGCCGTCCGGGCCGCCGATGACGAACTTGCCGGTCGGATTGATGTACCAGTTGCAGTCCTCGGCGATCTTGAGGTCGCCCAGCGCCTCGCGAATGTAGGGCTCGACGACCTTGCGGACCTTCTTGGAATCCCAGCTTCCGTCGAGATGCTGGGTCGAAAGCACGATCTGGGTCGCTTCGGCGGCCTTGCCGTCCTCGTAACGGACCGTGACCTGGCTCTTGGCGTCGGGGCCGAGCTTGCCGACATCACCTTCGCCCTTGTGGCGGGCGGCGGCCAGAAGCTCCAGAATCTTGTGGCTGTAGTAGATCGGCGCCGGCATCAGGTCCGGCGTCTCGCGGCAGGCGTAGCCGAACATGATGCCCTGGTCGCCCGCGCCTTCCTCGCCCTGACGATCGGCGGCGTTGTCGACGCCCTGGCCGATGTCCGGCGACTGGCCGTGCAGCAGCACGTCGATCTTCGCCGTCTTCCAGTGGAAGCCGTCCTGCTCGTAGCCGATCGCCTTGATCGCCTTGCGCGCGGCGGCGCGGATCTTCGAGGGGTTGATGACGGCATGGCCGGAGGCATCCTTGAGGATGTTGCCGTCCTTGTCCTTCTTCAGCAGCGTGTCCGGCACGCGCACCTCGCCCGCGATCACGACGCGGTTGGTGGTGGCCAGCGTCTCGCAGGCCACGCGCACCTTCCAGGGATCCATGCCGCTTTTCTTCGCCTCCCGGTAAACGAGGTCGACGATTTCATCGGATATGCGGTCGCAGACCTTGTCGGGGTGGCCCTCGGACACGGATTCCGAGGTGAAGAGGTAATTCAGACGGCTCACGGGATGTCCCCTCTAGAAATACCGCAGCGGCGGCTGCGGCGTTGCGTCGATATGGCGCGCAACGTGTTAGCGGGGTGGTGCGCGAGTCGTCAAGCTGTCGGGAGACCGGCGGGAAAGGACTTTCTCCCAAGCCGTCAACAGGAGCATTTATTGGTCGAGATCGTCGGCCGAAAGGGATTTCACCAGATCGACGATCCGCCGACGCACCTTGGGGTCGGTGATCTTCACGAAGGCACGGTTGAGCTGGATGCCTTCCTGGCTGGAGCAGAACTCCATCACCGAGGTCATGGAGCTGTCCTCGGAAAGCCCGCCGCCCGGTCCGGCATCCTGGGTGGGCGCGTTCTCGAAAAAGAAAGCCGGCGGCACTTCCAATATGGAGGCGATGGCCTGCAGCCGGCTGGCGCCGACGCGGTTGGTGCCCTTTTCATATTTCTGGATTTGCTGGAAGGTTATGCCCAGGCTCTCGCCCAGCCTCTCCTGGCTCATGCCCAGCATGTTGCGTCGCATGCGTATGCGTCCGCCGACATGGGCATCTATCGGATTAGGCTTCTTTTTGTTCTGTTCCGCCATTCGTCCCTCGCCGAATTCCTCCGGCTTTTCTGTTATCATATGCCTTATCGCATCGACCTGCACGAGGCGCGAATGGATGCTCCAGCCTCATCCCAAATAGGCAATCTCATACAATATGAAGTTCTAATATACGGGCTGTCAATTCGATCGTAGGCTCCGCCTTACATTCACAACAAGTGTGGCAGCGACAAGAAGCAGCACTACGATTATGCCATTTATGCGACGCTGCTCATAATTTATGGTTTCCGCATGGTAAACGGGGATGCGGGCGTCTATCGCGCCGAGCGTATCGATGGCCAGCGCTTCGACCACCATCCCCCGCTGCTCGACGATGCCGGAGATGCCGGTATTGGCCGCGCGCAGCAAAGGTAAGCCGTTTTCAACGGCGCGTATCTGCGCCTGCCGGAAGTGCTGATACGGCCCCGGCGTGTCTCCGAACCATGCGTCGTTGGTGACATTGACCATGATTTGCGCCGCCTCGGCGTCATGCGCCACCAGTTCCGGGAAAATGACCTCGTAGCAGATGAAGGGCACGGCCCGGGCGCCGCCTGGCAGGCTGATGTCCTTGCGCTGGCTGCCGGCGTCGAAATTCATCGGGCCGGCGACGAGCTGCTCGATGCCGATGGCGGCGAACAGATCGGCGAAGGGGATGTACTCGCCGAACGGCACCAGATGAACCTTGTCGACCGCATCGACGATCTCGCCGCGGTCGTCGATCGCCACCACCGAATTGTAGTAGCGGGTGCGCGTTCCCGGCCCCGAGGCCGCTTCCTCGCGCACGATGCCGGCCAGCAGGAGCTGGCCTTCCTGCAACATCTCGCCGATCGCCGTCAGCGCTTCGGGCCGATCCGTGAACAGGAACGGCACGGAGGTCTCCGGCCAGATGATCAGTTGCGGGCGCTCCTGCCCTTGCGCCGGCGGGCGCGAGGACAGTTCGATCAGCGAGGCGAAGATGCGGTCGCGCACCTGAGCGTCCCATTTTTCGCTGAGATCGACATTCGGCTGCACGATACGCACCGACAGATGATCCCGCGCCTCCGGCACCGGCTTGGTAAGCCGATAATAACCGAAGCCGGCATGGGCGATCAGCAGACCGGCAAACAGGGCGACACCGATCCGCCGCCCGGATTGATCCACCAGCAGCGCCGGCAAGGCGAAGACGAACACGGCAAGGGCGTTCATGCCGTCCATGCCGATCGCCGAAACGCTCTGCATGAGCATCGTCACCGGCATCGCGGCATAGCCGATGGCATTCCATGGAAAGCCGGTGAAGAGGAAGCCGCGCAGCCATTCGGCGATGGCAAAGCCGACGGCAAGGGCCGCGATGCGGCCGATGCCGCCGCCCCACATCGAGCGGGCGATGGCTGTCGCCAGCCCGTAGAAAAACGCCAGGCCCAGCGGAATGCCGACCACGGCGAAGGGCAATGCCCAGGCAAAGCTCTCCGCCTCGACCAGCAGCGCCAGCCCGATCCACCACAGGCCGCCGAGGAAATAGCCGAAGCCGAACCACCAGCCGACCGCGAAGGCAGGCTTCAGGCGCCCGAGCCGGCTTGCGGCGCGGTCACCGGTGGTGCCGTCGAGAAGCCAGACCAGCACGGGGAAGGAGATGAAGCAGGCCGCCGAAAAATCATAGGGCGCCTGCCCCAGCACGGCCAGCATTCCGGCAAGGAAGGCGACCAACGCCCGCCGCCACCCCCAAAGCAGCACTATCCGGCCGGCAAGGCGTTGCATGAGACCTACCGATCAACACGAATCACCGGCAAAACCTAGCAGGCGGGAGTCCGCGCGCCAAACGCCCATTCACCCGGCATTTGCCGCACCGCGAAGGAAATAGGCCCGCGTGTCCGCATCGGCGGGGTAGAAGCATTCGAGGGTGATCTCGGCGAGCGTGACATCCGTCGCCGTCCCGAAAACGGTGGTGGTCGACAGCAACGACAGGACCGTGCCGGCCGCGCGCAATCTCAACGGCACGGCGACGGGATTAACCGGCGCGGGCGGCTTCGTGCCGGCGCGGAACGGCAGCGCGGCCAGTTCCGCGTGCAGCGCCGCAAGCCTGGCATCGCCGCTGCTTTCCGTCTGCATGCGAAGCCGCTCGAGCAAATGGTGGCGCCACTCGGCCAGATTGTCGATGCG
Source organism: Aquamicrobium terrae (assembly GCF_052978165.1). NCBI lineage: Bacteria > Pseudomonadati > Pseudomonadota > Alphaproteobacteria > Hyphomicrobiales > Phyllobacteriaceae > Aquamicrobium > Aquamicrobium terrae. Next base: position 2,810,354 of record NZ_JBRKLZ010000001.1, on the reverse strand, counting down.
CGGCGCGAGGCCCTGAGGATGGAGGCTCAGCCGCAACACGTTCACCGGCGGAGCAAGCAGCGCGGGCGAGACGCCATCGAGCAGCGCCATGACCGCGTCATTGGCCGCGACGAGGTTCCAATGTGCATCGACGGCCAGCGCGGGGAACGGCGCATGCCCGGCCAGCACCGCATCGAGCACCGCCCTTGCCTCGCCCATGGCGGGCTCGTCCAGGGACCGCTCTCCATAGGCGGGCGCAAAACCGCCGGCGAGCAGCAGACGGTTGCGGGCCCGCAACGGCATGTCGAGCTGTTCCGACAAGCGCACCAGCATGTCACGGCTGGCCCCTGCCCTGCCGCTCTCGACGAAGCTCAGGTGGCGCGTCGACACGCCGGCCTCACCGGCCAGTTCGAGCTGGCTGTAGCGGCGGCGGCGCCGCCATTCGCGCAAGAGGTCGCCGACTGTTTCCGTGGTGGTGCTCATGACGCCGACTGTAGCACCGGGCTTCTTTGCGGACATTACCTTGGAGGTAATCGATCCGGTGCAGCAGCGCCGGCATGGTTGGGCGGTCAACAACAAGGAGAACGACCATGACCCAGCCCACGCCCCTTGCCGTCGCCGAAGCCTATCTGGCCGTGTGGAACGAAGCCGACGACGCGCGGCGTCAGGAGGCCATCACCGGTGGCTGGGCCTCCGATGCCCGCTATGTCGATCCGATGATGAACGGCGACGGGCACGGCGGCATCGGCACGATGATTGCCGGAGCGCGCGCGCACTTTCCGGGGCACAGCTTTGCCCTGAGAGGGACACCGGACGGCCATGGGCCGTGGGTCCGCTTTTCCTGGGACCTGGCGCCGGAAGGCGGGGAACCGGTTGCCGGCGGAACCGACATGGTGAAGCTGGACGGCACCGGCCGCATCGAAAGCGTCGTCGGCTTTCTGGATTTCGCGCCCTGAGATGTTGAGGCAAAGGGGGCCGGCCCTGCTGCCGGTCCTCTTGCCGATCGGGGCCGATCAGGCCTGCTCGGCCCTGACCGCGCGCTTGCGCCGGTCTGCCTTGGGGAGTTGCACGATGCGCACGCGCTTGACGCGGCGCGGATCGGCATCCAGCACATGGAACTCGAAGCCGGGTATGGCCTGCACCACCTCGCCGCGCGCCGGCACGCGGCCCAGCGTGTTGAAGATCATGCCGCCGATGGTGTCGACCGATTCGCCGTGCTCGCCGGGTGCGAAATCCTCCCCGATCATGGCCTGCACATCCTCGATCTCGGCCTTGCCGTCGACGATAAACACGCCGTCGCCGGCCTTCGTGATCAACGGATCCTCGTCATCGTGCTCGTCCTCGATGTCACCGACGACCATCTCGACGATGTCCTCCAGCGAGGCGAGACCGTCGGTGCCGCCATATTCGTCGATGACCAGCGCCATCTGGGTGCGCGCCGCCTGCATGCGGCCCATCAGGTCCGACGCCAGCATGGAAGGCGGCACGAACAGGACCGGGCGCATGAGGTTGAGTTCGCCGATGGTGCGCGAGAGATCGACCTGCGACAGGTCGAGCTGGGCGCCGAGCGGCTGCTTGCGAGTGGTGCGGCGCTTCTTGCCGCGGGCGCCGCGCGTGATGTGCCCCAAAACGTCGCGGATATGGATCATGCCGCGCGGATCGTCCAGCGTCTCGGCATAGACGGGCATGCGCGAATGGCCGGACTGCTCGAACATGGTCATCAGATCGGCCAGCGTGGTGCCGATCTCCGCCGCCTCGATGTCGGCGCGCGGCACCATCACGTCCTCGACGCGCACCTCGCGCAAGCGCAGGATGTTGTTGAGCATCGCCCGTTCGCCGGGCGAGAAGGCTTCCGCGTCGACACCGGTCTCGGCCAGGGCGTCGGCGATTTCCTCGCGCAGATTGGTGCCGTTGCGCGGCTTGAACAGCGAGATCAGCTTCTGGACAAGGCCAGGTCCGGCAGGGGCGGCTTCCGCCGGCTGGCTGCCGGTCGCGATACTCGGACTCGGGTCCTCGTCGGAATTCTCGGGAATGTCCCGAGAGCTGCCTGCCTCATCGTGCGGGGCAGTATTTGGCGTTTCGTTCATCGTCGTCCGGTCAGGTTTTCAACGTAATTACGCATAGGGATCGGGAATGGCAAGCCTTGCCAGCGCCCTGCGCTCAACTGCCTCCATGTCCTCCGCCTCTTCCTCGGTCTCGTGATCGTACCCCAGAAGATGCAGAAATCCATGGACCAGCAGATGACTGATATGGTTGTCGAGCGGCTTGTTTTCCAGTTCCGCCTCGCGCGCGACGGTCTCCGCAGCCAGCACGATATCGCCCAGCATGGGTGGCTGGAAGCCTTCCTCCGCCTCGAAAGCGGGAAAGGAGAGGACATTGGTGGGCCTGTCCTTGCCACGCCATTCGGCATTCAGGTCGCGGATGCGGGCATCGTCGCAGAAGACGACGCTCAATTCGCTGCGCCCCGTCCACCGCAGCTGCAACTCGGCCAGAACCGCGCCGACGGCCCGCTCCACCAGATGCAGGAGATCGCTCTGCGGCGGCCAGTCGCCGGCCTCGACCAGAAGGTCTATATCCACCGGAAGCGGCGCCGATGCCGCCAGGTCGCGATTGTCTTCATGCATGGCGGCGCTCGTCAGCCTTCCAGCCCGCGCGCGACCTTGCCGTCGCGGTCATAGGCCCTGACGATCTCGGCCACCAGCGGATGGCGCACCACATCGACATCGTTGAAGCGCACGGTGACGACACCCGGCACGCCGTCCAGCACGCGCAGCGCCTCGACCAGCCCGGACTTCGTGTTCGGCGGCAGGTCGATCTGGGTCGGGTCGCCGGTAACGATCATGCGCGAATTTTCCCCGAGACGCGTGAGGAACATCTTCATCTGCATGGAGGTCGTGTTCTGCGCCTCGTCGAGAATGACGGCGGCGTGGGAGAGCGTGCGGCCGCGCATGAAGGCCAGCGGCGCGATCTCGATGACGCCGGCGGTGATCGCCCGTTCCACCTTGTCGCCCGGCATCATGTCGTAGAGCGCGTCATAGAGCGGCCGCAGATAGGGATCGACCTTCTCCTTCATGTCGCCCGGCAGGAAGCCCAGCCGCTCGCCGGCCTCGACCGCCGGCCGCGACAGGATGATCCGCTCGACCATGCCGCGTTCCAGCAGCATGGCGGCGTGCGCCACCGCCAGATAGGTCTTGCCGGTGCCGGCCGGGCCGACGCCGAACACCAGCTCGGAGCGCTCCAGCGCCCGCATATAGGCGTCCTGGTTCAGCGAGCGGGCATAGATGGTCTTCTTGCGCGTGGAAATCTGCGCGGCCGACATCTTGCCCTTGCGCTCCATGGTCGGCAGGATGAGCTGGTCGTCGGCGGCGATGGCCATGCGCACCGCGCCATCGACATCGGACTGGCTGATTTCGGAACCCTTCTGGAGGATGTCGTAGAGGCTGTCGAGCGCGCGGCGCGCCTGCTCGGCGGCGACGGCGGAACCGCGGATGGTGAGCTGGTTGCCGCGCGAGCGAATATCGACGCCCAGCTTCTGCTCCAGCCGCGCCAGATTCTCGTCGAACTGGCCGTAGAGCGAGCCGGCAAGCTTGTTGTTGTCGAAGGTGAGCACGATGTGGGCCATGTCCGAGGCTCCGGATGGAACGCTGGAGGAGGGTCCATCGGGGCTCGTATTCGTCAGGTCGGCTGCGCTCAACCGTCTCTCCAAATCTGCCGGGGCCAGATCGTCCGGTTCATCCGCGATCAGGCCGGTTCGGCGAACAGGCTGTTGTGGCCAGTCTTCGTGATTCGCACATCAATAATGTCACCGATTTCGGCGACCTTTTCATCAACAATCACCGGCTGGAGCCAGGGCGAGCGGCCCACCTTCTGCCCAGGCTGACGGCCCGGCTTCTCGATCAGCGTCGACATGGTACGCCCGATCATGGAAGCGGTGAAGGCCTGCTGCTGCTCGCCGAGCAGCGCCTGCAGCCGCTGCAGCCGTTCGTCCTTGACCGGTTCCTCGACATGACCGTCCATCTCGGCCCCCGGCGTGCCGGGGCGCGGGGAATATTTGAATGAGAAGGCCGAGGCGTAGGAAACCTCGCGCACGATCCTCATCGTGTCCTCGAAATCGGCCTCCGTCTCGCCCGGGAAGCCGACGATGAAATCGCCCGACATGGCGATGTCGGCGCGGGCCGAGCGAATACGCTCGAGCAGGCGCAGATAATCCGCGGCGGTGTGGCGGCGGTTCATCGCCTTCAGGATGCGGTCGGACCCGGACTGCACCGGCAGATGCAGATAGGGCATCAGCGCGCCGAGGTCGCGATGGGCGGCAATCAGCTCGTCGTCCATGTCGCGCGGATGGCTGGTGGTGTAGCGCAGCCGCGCAAGGCCGGGAATTTCCGCCAGCCGGAACAGCAGGCGGCCGAGCCCCCATTCGGAACCGTCCGGCCCCTCGCCGTGCCAGGCATTGACGTTCTGGCCAAGCAGGGTGACCTCGCGCACGCCGGCCTCGGCCAGCCGCTCGGCCTCGGCCACGATCTGGGCGACCGGGCGCGAGACTTCCGAACCGCGCGTGTAGGGTACCACGCAGAAGGTGCAGAACTTGTCGCAGCCTTCCTGCACGGTGAGGAAGGCGGTGACGCCGCGCCGGGCCACTTCCGCGCGGCGCGGCTGCGGCAGGTGGGCGAACTTGTCCTCGATGGCGTATTCGGTCTCCACGACCTTCTCGCCGTTGCGCACCTTGGCCAGCACGTCCGGCAGCCGGTGATAGGTCTGCGGGCCGACGACCAGATCCACGGCCGGAGCGCGGCGGATGATCTCGCTGCCCTCGGCCTGCGCCACGCAGCCGGTGACGCCGATCACCAGATCGCCGCCATTGCCCTGCCGCTCGGCCTTCATGTCGCGGATGCGGCCAAGCTCGGAATAGACCTTCTCGGCCGCCTTCTCGCGGATATGGCAGGTGTTGAGCAGCACCAGATCGGCGTCCTCGATCGCCTCGGTCGCCACATAGCCGTCGGCGGCCAGCGCATCGGTCATGCGCTGCGAATCGTAGACGTTCATCTGGCAGCCATAGGTCTTGACGAAGACCTTCTTCGGCGTGCCCTTTTCGGTCGGAAGGGTTGGCGTCTGTTCCATCGGCGGGCTTCTACCAGCAAAAGCCGGGCGAATCTATGCTTTTGGCCCAGTTTGAGGCGGCTTGGGACGCGGCGCAGGCAGCGGCTCGCGCAGCGCCGCGGCAAACATCTCCCGCACCCGTTCCTCCACCAGCCGGGCCGCCTGCTTGCGGTTGTCGCCGGCGGCGAAGACGACCGGTTCGCCGAACCGCACCTCGACGTCCATGGCGCCGGTGCCGAGCAGGGTTTTGGCATGGGGCGCAAGGTCCTGATCGCCGATCCAGCTTGCCAGCGCCCGGAAGCGGCGGCCGAGCGGCATGCCGTGCAGCCGCGTATAGACGATCGCCACCGGTTGTATGGCCACCTCGCGTGCCGCGCCATCGGCAATCGCCATGGTGGCCGCGCCGAACAGCGTGCTCTTGAACGGCAGCATCAGGTTGCCGTCGCCGGTCGTGCCCTCCGCGAAAAGTACCATGGCCTCGCCATTGACGAGCCGCCCGGCGATCTCGCCGGCCTGATCGCCGGATTTGCGCCGCCGCTCGCGGTCTATGTAGACGGTGCGCTGGAGGCTCGACAGGAAACCCACCAGCGGCCAGCCCTGCATGTCGGCCTTGGCGATGAAACGGACATCGGCGATGGCGCCGAGAACGGGAATGTCGGTCCAGGACACATGGTTGGCCGCGATCAGCAGCGGGCGCTGCGGCGCCAGCTTGCCGGTCACATGCACGCGCATGCCCAGCGCCCGAAGGATGACGCGGTGCCAGACCTTCAGCACCACCGTCTCGCGCCATAGCCCGGTCTTCATCGATATGAGCTGCAAAGGCACGAGGACCAGCGTTCCCGAAGCCGCCAGGGCCAGCGCCAGACCGATCCTCAGCTTCGCGATCATGCAGCCGGGCCGCCGTCAGCGCAGGTCGCGGCGCATGACCAGCGCGCCGGTCGGGCCGTTTTCGGTCGACTGGTAGTAATTGGGCCGCTTGCCGACCTCGCGGAAGCCAAGGCGCCGGTAAAGCGCGATCGCCGCCGGGTTGGCCTCGTCCACCTCCAGGAACAGCGCCTCGGCGCGCTGGGCGTGAAGCTCGCGCAGCACCGCATCCATGAGCTGCCAGCCGAGCCCGTGCCGGCGATGGGCGCGCGCCACGACGATGGTGAGGATTTCGGCCTCACCGGCGGCCAGCCGCGCCAGCACGAAGCCGACCGGCCCGCGTCCGCACCGTCCCACTTCACGGGCGGCAAAGCCGAACACCGTGTCCTGCCCCAGAAGCGAGGCGAATTCCTCATCGGCCCACGGACGGCTGAAGCCCTCCGCGTGCAGCGTGGCGGCAATGGCGCTGTCGTCCACCGACAGCGGCTGCAACGCATATTCGCGGCGCAGGGATGAAAGGAAAGGTATGCGCATGCGAATTTCTCCTCCCCGCGCAGCAGCCGTCACGAACCCGTTCGCGGCAAGACGAAGCCGGCCTGCGGCTTGGCGTCCGCATCGCGCAGATAGACGGGCCGGGGCCTTTCGCCCGCCCCCTTTCCCGCAGCGAGCCTTGCATAGACGGCGATGTCGGCGGTCGCCTTCACCGGGCCGATCTCGGCCGATCCGCCCCACGCCTCCGCCACGGTGCCGGCGAGCACGGCATCCGCTTGCCTTGCCAGCCGGGCCGCTTCCTCCAGGCTCGTCGCGGCCGGGCCGAACAGCGGCTTGAGGTCCTTGTCGTAGAGCCCCGCATGGATTTCGCCGCGCCCGCCGTCGAGAGCCGCCAGCACCGCGCGGCCGGGGAAGCCGTCCGCCGCTTCCGCCGCCAGCGCTTCCAGCGTCGTCACCCCGATCGCCGGGATTTTCAGGGCAAGCGCCAGGCCGCGCGCCGTCGACACGCCGACCCTCACCCCGGTGAAGGAGCCGGGGCCGACCGAAACGGCGATGGCATCGAGCCCGGCAAAGGTTTTTCCGGCCTTGCCGAGCGCGGCGTCGATGACGGCCATCAGATGCTCGGCATGGCCCTTGCCGAGATCGCGCACCTCGCGGCCAAGCTCGATGCCCCCGCCCGCATCATAGACGCAGGCGGCACACAGGCTGGCGGAACAATCCAGGGCAAGCACGATCATGGTGCGCATGGGCTAGCGCATGTGCGGGCGCATCACAAGGCGGCGCGCATGCAAACGCGCCGCAAGTATCGGCGCGGCCACCGGCCGGGACGATGCCGGCCGGTGGCCTAGAGATCACGAAGCGAGCTTCGCCTTGAGTTCGAGCCGGCGCTGGTGGAGCAGCGGCTCGGTGTAGCCGCTCGGCTGCTCGCGCCCCTTGAAGACCAGGTCGCAGGCGGCCTGGAAGGCGATCGAGGCGTCGAAATCCGGGGCCATCGGCCGGTAGAGCGGATCGCCGGCATTCTGGCGGTCGACCACGGCGGCCATGCGCTTCATCGTTTCCATCACCTGCTCCTCGCTGCACACGCCATGGTGCAGCCAGTTGGCGATGTGCTGGGAGGAGATGCGCAGCGTGGCGCGGTCCTCCATCAGGCCGACATCGTTGATGTCCGGCACCTTGGAGCAGCCGACGCCCTGGTCGACCCAGCGCACCACATAGCCGAGGATGCCCTGCGCGTTGTTGTCCAGCTCGAGCTGGATGTCCTGCGGCGTCCAGTTGGGGCGCACCGCCACCGGCACGGTCAGAAGATCGTCCAGCTTCGCCTTCGGGCGGTTGCGGATCGCGGCCTGAACGGCATGCACATTGACCTGATGGTAGTGGGTGGCGTGCAGCGTGGCCGCCGTGGGCGACGGCACCCAGGCGGTGTTGGCGCCGGCCTTGGGGTGGGCGATCTTCTGCTCCAGCATCGCCGCCATCATGTCGGGCATCGCCCACATGCCCTTGCCGATCTGGGCATGGCCGGACAGGCCGCATTCGAGGCCGGTGTCGACGTTCCAGGCCTCATAGGCCCCGATCCACGGCGCCTGCTTCATGTCGCCCTTGCGGATCATCGGGCCGGCTTCCATCGAGGTGTGGATCTCGTCGCCGGTGCGGTCGAGGAAGCCGGTGTTGATGAAGGCCACGCGCGCCGCGGCGGCACGGATGCATTCCTTGAGGTTGACGGTGGTGCGCCGCTCCTCGTCCATGATGCCCATCTTGATGGTATTGCGGGCCATGCCCAGCAGGTCTTCGACGCGGTCGAAAATCTCGACGGCGAAGGCGACCTCCTCCGGCCCGTGCATCTTGGGCTTGACCACATACATGGAGCCGGCGCGGCTGTTGGCGCGGCGGCCCTTCGGCCCGACATCGTTGAGGGCGATCAGCGCGGTGATCGCCGCGTCCATGATGCCCTCGGGAATTTCCGAACCGTCCTTGAGCAGGACCGCCGGGTTGGTCATCAGGTGGCCGACATTGCGCACCAGCATCAGCGAGCGGCCCGGCAGCACCAGCTCGCCGCCGTCAGGCGCGGTGTAGGCACGGTCGCCGTTCAGGCGGCGTGTGAAGGTGCGGCCGTCCTTGGAAATCTCCTCGGCAAGGTCGCCCTTCATCAGGCCCAGCCAGTTGCGGTAGACGACGACCTTGTCCTCGGCGTCCACGGCCGCGACCGAATCCTCGCAGTCCTGGATGGTGGTCAGCGCCGCTTCCAGCACGATGTCGGAAATGCCGGCCTTATCGGTCTTGCCGATCACGCTGTCGCGGTCGATGACGATCTCGACATGCAGGCCGTTCTTCCTGAGCAGAACGGCCGACGGCGCGGAGGCCTCGCCGCGATAGCCAGCGAACTGGGCCGGATCGGCAAGGCCGGTCTCACCGACGACGAGCTTGCCGTCCCGGACCGACAGCGCGCCCGCATCCGCCCAGGAGCCACCCTGCAACGGAGCGCTCTCGTCGAGGAAGTTGCGGCCCCAGGCGATGACCTTGCCGCCTCGCACCGGATTGTAGCCCTTGCCCTTCCCGGCACCGTCGGCCTCGGCGATCGCGTCGGTGCCGTAGAGCGCATCGTAGAGCGAGCCCCAGCGCGCATTGGCGGCATTGAGCGCATAGCGCGCATTCATCACCGGCACGACGAGCTGCGGACCGGCGACCTCGGCGATCTCGGGATCGACATTGGCGGTCGTCACCTCGAAGGCCGGGCCTTCCGGCACCAGATAGCCGATCTCGGCCAGGAATGCCTTGTAGCCGTCCAGATCGACCGGCGCGCCATTGTCGCGATACCACTGGTCGAGCCTGCCCTGCAATTCGGCCCGCCGATCGAGGAGCGCACGGTTGCGCGGCGCCAGATCGTGCGCGATCGCCGAAACGCCGGACCAGAAAGCCTGCGCATCGATGCCGCTGCCTGCCAGCGCCTCGTTTGCCACGAAGTCGTGCAGGACGCGCGCGATACGAAGACCGGCGATCTCAATGCGATCCGACATTCCCAAAACCTCCAATAAACTGTTTCCACCGGCGGTGCGGTATGTTTGGGGGCGGCTTTGGCATGAAAAAGCGCAAGGGGTCAATGATACGCTTGTATCAGACCGGCCCTTATCCTTGGGTCAAAAGGCCCGCATGCGGGCGACCCGCCATGCAGGCGCAGGCATCGATGCCTAACGCTCCGTGTCGAGCCAGATGGTCACCGGCCCGTCATTGACCAGCGCGACCTTCATGTCGGCGCCGAAAATGCCGTTGGCGACCGCTACCCCGTGGGCGGCCACAGCGGAAGAAAAATGCTCGTAGAGCCGCTTGCCCTCATCGGGCGCGGCGGCGGTGGAGAAACCGGGCCGGTTGCCTTTCGTCTCGGCGGCCAGCGTGAACTGGCTGACGACCAGCGCGCTCCCGCCGATGTCGAGCAGCGAACGGTTCATGCGCTCCTGCTCGTCGCGGAAGATGCGCAGGTTCACCACCTTGCGCGCCAGCCATTCCGATTGCGCTTCCGTATCGCCCTGCATGGCGCAGACAAGAACCAGCAGGCCCGCACCGATCTCGCCGACGATGTTGCCATCAACGGTGACGCCGGCCTCGCTCACGCGTTGGACGAGTGCGCGCATGGCCGCGATCAATCGCCCATCTTGAGGGCCTGGATGAAAGCTTCCTGCGGGATGTCGACCTTGCCGAACTGCCGCATGCGCTTCTTGCCTTCCTTCTGCTTTTCCAGAAGCTTGCGCTTGCGGGTGGCGTCGCCGCCATAGCACTTGGCGGTCACGTCCTTGCGCAGGGCCGAGATGGTCTCGCGCGCGATGATGCGGCCGCCGATGGCCGCCTGGATCGGAATCTTGAACATGTGCTGCGGAATGAGGTCCTTCAGCTTCTCGCACATGGCGCGGCCGCGCTTTTCCGCCGCCGAGCGGTGGACCAGCATGGACAGCGCATCGACCGGCTCGTCATTGACGAGGATCAACATCTTGACCAGGTCGCCCTCGCGATAGTCTGTCAGGTGGTAGTCGAAGGAGGCGTAGCCCTTGGAGATTGACTTCAGGCGGTCGTAGAAGTCGAACACCACCTCGTTGAGCGGCAGGTCGTAGACCAGCATGGCGCGCTTGCCGACATAGGACAGGTCGGCCTGGATGCCGCGCCGGTCCTGGCACAGCTTGAGGATGGCGCCCAGATAATCGTCGGGCGTGAGAATGGTCGCCCTGATCCACGGCTCCTCGATGTGGGCGATCTTGACCACGTCGGGCATGTCGGCGGGGTTGTGAAGCTCCTTCACCTCGCCATTGTTCATCACCATGCGGTAGACGACGCTCGGCGCCGTGGCGATCAGGTCGAGGTCGAATTCGCGCTCCAGCCGCTCCTGGATGATCTCCAGATGCAGGAGGCCGAGGAAGCCGCAGCGGAAGCCGAAGCCGAGCGCGGCCGAGGTTTCCATCTCGTAAGAGAAGGAGGCGTCGTTGAGGCGCAGCTTGCCGACGGCGGCGCGCAGATCCTCGAAATCGGCGGCATCGACCGGGAACAGGCCGCAGAACACCACCGGCTGAGCGGGTTTGAAGCCAGGAAGCGCCTCGGCGGTCGGGCGGCGGTCCTCGGTTATGGTGTCGCCGACGCGCGTGTCGGCCACTTCCTTGATCGAGGCGGTGATGAAGCCGAACTCGCCGGGGCCGATCGCATCGGCCTGCACCATCTTGGGCGTGAAGAAGCCGGCGCGCTCGACGGGGTATCTGGCGCCGGTGCCCATCATGCGGATGGTCTGGCCCTTCTTGAGCACGCCGTCGATGACGCGCACCAGGACGATGACGCCGAGATAGGCGTCGTACCAGCTATCGACCAGCATGGCCTTCAGCGGCTTCGAGGCATCGCCCTCGCGCGGCGGCGGAAGCTGGTGGACGATGGCTTCCAGAACGTCCTCGATGCCGATGCCGGTCTTGGCCGAGATCATCACCGCCTGCGAGGCGTCGAGGCCGATGACCTCCTCCACCTGCTCCTTGATGCGCTCGGGCTCGGCGGCGGGCAGGTCGATCTTGTTCAAGACCACGACGATCTCGTGATTGTTGTCGATGGCCTGGTAGACATTGGCGAGCGTCTGGGCTTCGACGCCCTGCGAGGCATCGACCACCAGAAGCGAGCCCTCGCAGGCGGAAAGGCTGCGCGAAACCTCATAGGCGAAGTCGACGTGGCCAGGCGTGTCGATGAGGTTGAGGATGTAGTCCTCGCCGTTCTTGGCCCGATAGTTCAGGCGCACGGTCTGCGCCTTGATGGTGATGCCGCGCTCCTTCTCGATATCCATATTATCGAGAACCTGCTCCTTGCCGGCCATTTCGCGCGCGTCCATGCCGCCCGTCAGCTGGATCAGGCGATCGGCGAGCGTGGACTTGCCATGGTCGATATGGGCGACGATGGAGAAGTTGCGGATGTGGTCGAGGGGTGTGCTCATGGGCGCGGCCTTTATCAGGCGGGCCGCACCTCGGCAAGCAGGAGCGCGCGGCTCCCGATCGCATACGGCATCGGCTTGCGTCTATTTCGGCTCGCCGGTAACCGAGTCGAAGCGGATTTCGACCTTGGCCTTGTCGGTGGTGTAATAGGTCACCTCATAGGCCCCGTCGTCCCATTCGATGTCGTCGATATAGCGGAAACCCTCGCGCTGCTCGACCTTGGCGACGATCTCCGACAGCTTCATCGCATTCTGCGGCGGTGCCCGGTCGGGCGTCTGGGCGTAGGCGGGCGCAAGGCCGACACCGGCCATGAGCGCGGCGGCAAGCAGTGTCGGGACAATCTTCCTGGTCATTCGGTCAGCCTCCATTTCGCTTCCGATCGTGTCCCCAACTAAGTGTGCACAGCCAGGCGAAAGGCAAGCCCCGGTTTCGCCTCCTGTCGGGAAATGTCAGCAGGCGCATTGACTTTGCCGGCATCGCACCGACATTCGGGCCCTGCGAAAAATACATTCCAGCCCGAAGCGATCTTCATGCAGCCAGCCATTTCGATTTCCGGCGTCTCGAAAACCTATGCCAGCGGTTTCAGCGCACTCAAGGACATCAATCTCGACATCAGGCACGGCGAGATCTTCGCCCTGCTCGGCCCCAACGGCGCCGGCAAGACGACGCTGATCTCGATCGTGTGCGGCATCGTCAACCGCTCTTCCGGCACGGTGATGGTGGATGGCCACGACATCGGCCGCGACTACCGCGCGGCGCGCGCCCTCATCGGGCTGGTGCCGCAGGAGCTGACCGTCGAATCCTTCGAGACCGTGTGGGCCGCCCTCAGCTACAGCCGGGGCCTGTTCGGCAAGGCCCCCAACCCCGCGCTGATAGAGCAGATCCTGAAAGACCTTTCGCTGTGGGATAAGCGCGACGCCAAGATCATCACGCTTTCCGGGGGCATGAAGCGGCGGGTGATGATCGGCAAGGCGCTGGCGCACGAGCCGAAGATCCTGTTCCTCGACGAACCGACCGCGGGCGTCGACGTGGAACTGCGGCAGGACATGTGGGCGATGGTGCGCAGGCTGCGCGAAAGCGGCGTCACCATCATCCTCACCACACACTACATAGAGGAGGCCGAGGAGATGGCCGACCGCGTCGGCGTCATCAACCGCGGCGAGATCGTGCTGGTGGAGGACAAGGACGAGCTGATGCGCAAGCTCGGCCGCAAGCAGTTGCGGATGGAGCTGCGCAAGAAGCTGGACACCGTGCCGCCGTCGCTGGCCGGCTATGGGCTCGAACTGTCACCGGATGGCGACACGCTCACCTATACCTACGACCACCAGAGCGACCGGCCGGGAGTCGCCTCGCTGCTGCGCGATCTGGAGGCTGCCGACATCGCCTTCCGCGATCTCGACACGGAAAACAGCTCGCTGGAAGAAATCTTCGTCAATCTGGTCAGGAAGGCGTCATGAACCGTCACGCGATCTGGGCCATCTACCGCGTCGAGATGGCCCGCACCCTGCGCACGCTGCTGCAAAGCGTGGTGTCGCCGGTCATCTCGACCTCGCTCTATTTCGTCGTCTTCGGCGCCGCCATCGGCTCGCGCATCGACCAGATCGACGGGGTCAGCTACGGCGCCTTCATCGTGCCGGGCCTCATCATGCTGTCGCTGCTCACCCAGTCGATCTCCAACGCCTCCTTCGGTATCTATTTCCCGAAATTCGTCGGCACGATCTACGAGCTCCTGTCGGCCCCCGTCTCCTATCTGGAGATCGTCATCGCCTATGTGGGCGCGGCGGCCACCAAGTCGGCGGCCATCGGCCTGATCATCCTGGCCACCTCGGCGCTGTTCGTGCCGCTGCATATCGAGCACCCGTTCTGGATGCTCGCCTTCCTGATCCTGACGGCGGTGACATTCTCGCTGTTCGGCTTCATCATCGGCATCTGGGCCGGCACGTTCGAGCAGTTGCAGCTCGTGCCGCTGCTGATCGTCACGCCGCTCACCTTCCTCGGCGGCTCCTTCTATTCGATCGACATGCTACCCGGCATCTGGCGCACCATCACCCTGTTCAACCCGGTGGTCTATCTCGTCAGCGGCTTCCGCTGGGCCTTCTTCGGCAGGGCCGACGTGTCGCTCGGCCTCAGCCTCGGCATGACGCTGGTGTTCCTGTTCGCCTGCATGGGCATCGTCGCCTGGATATTCCGCACCGGTTATCGGCTGAGGACATAGCCGCCGATCTTCGTCCCGGCGCTTGACCGCAGGCCCCAAGATCGGGACAAACCGGCATGTCGATGCGCAGACAAAAAGAAGATGGGCGCAGACAAGGAAGAAGGTCCGGATGAAGCCGATCACCACCCTCATCGGCCGTATCGAACTGCCCCTGCTGCTGGCCGGCGTCATCGTCGCCGGCGGGCTGTGGGGCTTCCTCGAACTGACCGAGATCGCCACCGACCGGGCGCCGCATGCGCTGGACAGCGAAATCCTGCTGTTCTTCCGGGTGGAGGGCCAGCCGGGCGTGCCGATCGGGCCCGAATGGCTGCCCAAGGTGGTGCGCGACATCACCGCGCTCGGCAGCGCCGCCGTGCTTACCCTGATCACCGCGGCCACCGCGCTCTACCTGTTCGTCGCCCGGCGCCCGGCAACGGCCCTGTTCGTCATCGCCGCCGTGGTCAGCGGCCAGATCCTGTCCAGCCTGCTCAAGGCCGGCATCGACCGGCCGCGGCCGGAACTGGTGCCGCATCTGATGCAGGAAACCTCGCTTTCCTTCCCCAGCGGCCACGCCATGATCTCGGCGCTGGTCTATCTGACGCTCGGAGCGCTGGCGAGCGGCATCACCCCCCGGCGCGCCACGAAGATCTACATCCTGTCGCTGGCGGTGTTCATCGCGCTGCTGGTGGGCGTGTCGCGCCTCTATCTCGGCGTCCACTGGCCCTCGGACGTGATGGCGGGCTGGTGCGCCGGCTTTGCCTGGGCAATGGTCTGGTGGATGGCCGCCCGGCTGATGCCACGCAACGGCGAGGCTGAAAATGGCGCGGATGATCAATCCTCAAACATCCATAATGATGTTTGACACATCACTATGAACGTATCATATATGCATATTGCAGATCCAGACGGGAGACTGTGCCGGTGATCACAGCAGCGCAGATGCGCGCCGCGCGGGCACTCGCCGGCATCGACCAGAAGACGCTCGCCGAACGGGCCGGCGTCTCGCTGCCGACCATCCAGCGGATGGAGGCCAGCGAAGGCGTGGTGCGCGGCGTGGTGGACACGCTGATGAAGGTCATCCAGGCGCTCGATGAGGCCGGGGTGGAACTGATCGGTGAGAACCAGTCCAGCGAGCGCGGTGGAAGAGGCGTGCGCCTCAAGCTGTAGCGGCGGGCGCGGCGGCAGGCTCCCCTTCTGGATCGGCACGGCAGGGCCGCCCCGGCGGCCGGTTATACGGTGCGAAGGCCGATCCATGAAACAGCCCCGCAGATCGCGGCAGCGTTCCGGCTCCACGGAGCCTACTTTCGGTGAACTCTACACGCCTAAGCTGGTGACCGTGCTGCGCGAAGGCTACGGCCTTGCCCAGTTCAAGGCCGACGCCATCGCCGGGCTGACCGTCGCCATCGTGGCGCTGCCCCTGTCGATGGCGATCGCTATCGCTTCCGGGGTCGGGCCGGAAAAGGGCCTGTTCACGGCAATCGTCGGCGGCTTCCTCGTCTCGCTGCTCGGCGGCAGCCGCTTCCAGATCGGCGGACCGGCCGGCGCCTTCATCGTGCTGGTGGCCGCCACCGTCGACCGCCATGGCGTCGACGGGCTGGTGCTGGCGACGATGATGTCGGGCATGATGATGGCCGGGGCCGGCTGGCTCAGGCTCGGCACCTACATCAAGTTCATCCCCTATCCCGTCACCGTCGGCTTCACCGCCGGCATCGCCGTCATCATCTTCGCCAGCCAGCTTACGGACCTGTTCGGGCTTACGCTCACTGAAAAGGAGCCGGGTGACCTCATTCCCAAGCTGATGGCCCTGTTGCGCGCCGCCCCGACGGTCAATGCCGGCGCGGTGGGGATCGCGGCGCTGACCATAGGTATCATCGTCGGGCTGAAGCGCTGGCGGCCCTCATGGCCGGGCATGCTGATCGCCGTGGCGCTGGCCTCGCTTGTCGCGAGCGGGCTCGACGTGGAGACCATCGGCACCCGCTTCGGCGGCATCCCCTCGATGCTGCCCAGCCCTTCCCTGCCCGCCATGAGCGCCGACAAGGTGCTGGCCGTGCTGCCCGACGCGGTCGCCTTCACTCTGCTCGGCGCCATCGAATCGCTGCTGTCGGCGGTGGTCGCGGACGGCATGACCGGCCGCCGCCACCGTTCCAACTGCGAACTGGTGGCGCAGGGCGCGGCCAATATCGGTTCGGCTCTGTTCGGCGGCATCTGCGTGACCGGCACCATCGCCCGCACCGCCACCAATGTACGCGCCGGCGCGCATGGCCCGGTGTCGGGCATGCTGCATTCCGTCTTCCTGCTGGCCTTCATGCTGCTGGCGGCCCCGCTCGCCAGCTACATACCGCTGGCCGCCCTTGCCGGCGTGCTGGCCGTGGTCGCCTGGAACATGATCGAGCGGCCGGCCTTCCGGGCGCTCATCCGCTCCTCGCGCGGCGACGCGGCGGTGCTGCTCATCACCTTTGCGCTGGTCGTCTTCCGCGACCTCACGACCGGCATCATCGTCGGCTTCGCGCTGGGGGCGCTGCTGTTCATCGACCGCATGGCCAAGTCGGTCGAGGTCGAGGCGGAAGCGCCGCTGGTGGCCGACGACCTTGCCGACACCGCCAATGGCGAGCGCGAGGCCTATGATTCTTCCGCCGTGACCGATCCCGACATCGTCGTCTACCGCATATCGGGCGCCTTCTTCTTCGGCGCGGCCTCGACGGTCGGCAGCGTGCTCGACCGTATCGCCGACCAGCGCAAGACCTTCATCCTCGACTGCTCGGGCATCCCGCTGGTGGATTCGACCGGCGCCAATGTGCTGGAAGGCGTGGCGCACAAGGCCGCGAAGCAGGGCGTGCTGTTCTACATCGCCGGCGCCTCGCCGCAGATGCGCAAGCTGCTGACCGCGCACGGGGTGAAGCCGCCGCTGGTGCATTACCGCGCCACGGTGGCCTCGGCGAAATCCCACGCCCGCGCCGAGGTGCGCCACGCTCAGCCGGAGCCGGAAGCGGCCGGCTGAGCATCCCCCGGCGGACCAAGGTCGCCCCAGACCACGGTGCGATAGTCGAAGCCGTATTCCAGCGTCGGCTTGACGATGCGGAAATAGGGCGACAGGTCGAAATCGCGCGGCGTGTAGAGCGAATAGTGGCGGATATGCAGGATTTCCTGCCGCGAGAAATGCGACTGCGCCGAGGCCCGGCCGGGCGCCAGCGTGATCTCCGGCAGGATCGGATAGCGGATCGCCTCATAGGCCTGCGCGATCAGGGTCGAGCAGATGGCCCGCGTCGGGTCGCCGGAACCGAAGGCGATCATGCGCCGGCGCCAGCGCACGGGCACCGGCGGCGCCGGGAAGAAATAGCGCAGCATGTCGAAGATGTTCTTCATGTCGTAGCGCAGGCCGAGCCTGTCGACCATGAAAGCGACGACCTGATCGCGGTCCTCGGGCGTCAGCCCGCTCGCCCGGCAGATGCGGGTGTTGTAGGTGCGGTAGCGCGAGAGCGGGACGGCCACGCAGCCATCGCCCATCGTCACCTCGATCAGGCGCGGCCGCTCCGAACCGTCCTCGGGTTCCGGCAGCGCATCGCCGACATAGAGCGCGGCATGCGACCAGGTGGACTGCGTCAGATATTTGATGGCCGCCGAGATCTTCTGGTTGCCCTCGACGAGCAGTATGTCGCCCGGCTCCAGCGTGCGGCGCAGCGTGTCCGGGTCGGAGGGCGTATAGGGTTCGTAGCCGGAGGATTCGGCTTGCAGGCGCCGGGCGAGCCAGCGGCCGACGCGGTCGAGCAGGGTTTCGGCGGGCGCGGTCATCTGGTGTCGCCCGGAAAGCCGTTCAGGGCCAGCGAGGCGTTCGAATAGCGGATATCGCCGGTGATCTCGGGGCCCAGCCACTCCGGCAGCGCTCCATCCGCCACCCGGTCCGGCGTCTCCAGCTCGGCCACAACAAGGCCGTCCAACACGCCGGCGAACACGTCCACCTCGTAGAGATAGCCGTCATGGGGCACATTGTAGCGGGCCTTGACGATGGTGGTGCCGAGCGCGAAGGCCTGCATCTCCTTCGCATCGTCCAGCGGAATGTCGTATTCGAACTCGTCGCGGGCGCTGAGGTCGCTGCCGAATTTCAGCGTCAGCCGCGCCTCGCCGCCGTTGGAAATGCGCACGCGCACCGAGCGCTCGGCGGTGATGGCCAGATAGAACTGGAGGATGGCGATGCGCGATTGCGCCTGCTCCTGCCACGAATTGCTCTTCACCAGAAACTTGCGTTCCACTTCCTTGGCCATGCCGGCGACTTAAGCGCCAAGGCGCAGCCAAATCAACCGCCGATGCCGCCGAAACATCGGTCACGCCTGCGCACGCCCTGCGTGTTCCGGCCCGCATTTCCCCTTAGCTTGACTTTAATCAATCGATTGATTAAATTTAGACATGGCTACCCTTCCGCCCCGCCCCTCTTCCACAGAACCGCCCGCGGCCGACACGACCCGCGCCGCATTGGTGCGCGCGGCCCTGACCCTGTTCGGAAGCCAGGGCTTCGAGGGCACCTCCACCCGCGAGGTCGCGGCGCTCGCCAACGCCAATATCGGCTCCATCGCCTATCATTTCGGCAACAAGGAAGGCCTGCGCATCGCGGTTGCGGATTTCATCGCCGAAACCATGCAGACCATTGCCCTGCAAGCCATTGGCGGCCTCGACGGCCCGGCAGCGAAGCCCGCCGGGGCGGAAGCGGCGCGCGCCCAGTTGCTGACGGGGCTGGAACGGCTGATCGCCTTCATCATCGCCCGGCCCGAGGCGGGCGACATCGTGCGCTTCGTACTGCGAGAGATGTCGCAACCCTCGGCCGCCCTCGACCGCATCTACAATGGCGTGTTCGAGCCGGCCCACCGGCGGCTATGCCTCATCTGGGAAGAGGCGACGGGTGAGCCGGCCGAAAGCGAGCGGACGCGGCTCACCGTCTTCACCCTCCTGGGGCAGGCGCTCTATTTCCGCGTCGGCGCCGAGGTGGTGAAGCGACGCATGGGGTGGGAAACGTTCGGCGAGGCGGAAGCCGGCAAGGTGGCCGACGTGGTGCGCGACAATCTCCTCGCCATCCTGTCTTCGAGAATCGGGAGCGACGCATGAGCTTTCTCTGTTCCCTTCCGCTTGCCGCGCAGCTCTTTTCCGCCTGCGCAGCGCCCAGCCCGCTGGCGGTGGGCTATGTCGAGGGCGACTATGTTCTGCTCGCCCCCATCGAGGTGGCGCAGGTGCAGGAGGTGACCGTCAAGCGTGGCGACGCGGTCGAGCCCGGCGTGGCGCTGGTGAAGCTGGAAAGCGCCGACGCCGAGATCGCGGTGGCGCAGGCAGAGGCGGCGCTGGCGCAGGCCAGGGCGCAACTTGCCAACCTACAGGTCGGCAAGCGGCCGCAGGAAATCGCCGTGCTGGAGGCGACCGTGCGCTCCGCCCATGCACAGGCGAACGAGGCGCGGCGCGTGCTGGAACGCACCAGCGACCTCAACCGGCGCGGCATCGCCACGCAGGCCCAGCTCGACGAGGCGACGACCGCCGTGGAGGTCGCCGACGCCGCCATCGGCCAGAGCGAAGCCAATCTTGCGGTGGCCGGATTGCCGGCACGCGCCGAGGAAATCGAGGCGGCGCGCGGCGCGGTAAAACAGGCCGAGGCCACGCTGGAGCAGGCCCGCTGGAAGCTCTCCAAACGCACGCTGGCGGCCCCGTCGCCCGGGCGCGTCACCGACGTGATCCGCAATCCGGGCGACACGGCCGGACCGACGGCGCCGGTGATCTCGATCCTGCCGGAAGGCGCGGTCAAGCTCACGGTCTTCGTCCCACAGGAGGCTTTTTCCACCCTCAAGGTCGGTTCGGAACTCGCCGTGCACTGCGACGGTTGCGGCCCCGATCTCAGGGCGCGTGTCAGCTATGTCTCTACCGAGCCCGAATTCACGCCGCCGGTGATCTACTCGCTCGAGAACCGCCAGAAACTCGTCTACCTGGTCGAGGCCCGCCCGGAAGGCGACGCCACGGCGCTGAAGCCCGGCCAGATCGTGGATGTGGAATTGTTAGGGGAATAGGGGAGTAGGACAGTAAGGGAGTAGGGACAAAAAAACATACTGCCCTATTCCCCTACTGCCCTACCCCCTCACACGCTCATGAACGCCATCGACGTCAGAAACCTCGTCAAGCGCTTCGGCGACAAGACCGTCGTGGACCATGTCGACATGACCGTGGCGCAGGGCGAGATCGTCGGCTTTCTCGGCCCCAACGGGTCCGGCAAGACCACGACGATCCGCATCATGTGCGGCCTGCTGACGCCGGACGAGGGCGAAGGCACGGTGCTCGGCTTCGACCTGCGCACCGAAGGGCTCAAGATCAAGCGCGAGGTCGGCTACATGACGCAGCGGTTCTCGTTCTACGAGGACTTGACCATTGCCGAGAACCTCGAATTCGTGGCCCGCCTCTATCGGCTCCAGCCGGTCGAAACCCATGTCGCCGACACGCTCGCCGATCTCGGCATGACCTCGCGGCGCAACCAGCTTGCCGGCACGCTGTCCGGCGGCTGGAAGCAGCGGCTGGCGCTGGCGGCCTGCATCATGCACAAGCCGAAGCTCCTGTTGCTCGATGAGCCGACCGCCGGCGTCGACCCCAAGGCGCGGCGCGAGTTCTGGGACGAGATCCACCTTCTCGCCAGCGGCGGCCTCACCGTGCTGGTCTCCACCCACTACATGGACGAGGCCGAGCGCTGCCACCGCATCAGCTACATCTCCTATGGCCGCATGCTCGCCACCGGCACGGTGGACGAGGTGGTGAAGAATGCCGGCCTGACCACCTTCATCGTGCAGGGGCAGAAGCTGGACAGGATCGCGGCGGCACTTGCCGGCAAGCCGGGCGTCGAGCAGGTCGCCCCCTTCGGCGCGACGCTGCATGTCGTCGGCTCCGACAAGGCGGCGCTGACCGCCACGCTGGCGGACATGGAAAAGGAAAACCCGGGCGTGACGGTGGCGCCCGGCGAGACCAGCCTGGAAGACGTGTTCATCCAGTTCATGGCCGGCTCGAAGGACAACATGGCATGAACGGCATCTTCTCCTTCGCCCGGCTGAACGCGCTGCTCATCAAGGAATTCATCCAGATGCGCCGCGACCGGGTGACCTTCGCCATGATGCTCGGCGTGCCGCTGATGCTGCTGGTGCTGTTCGGCTTCGCCATCAACAACGACCCCAAAAGCCTGCCGGCAGCGCTGCTGGCGATGAGCAACGACCAGTATACGCGCGCCATGGTGACGGCGCTGGAGAACACCGGCTACTACCGCTTCGACCACATCGCGGCGACCGAAGGCGAGGCCGACGGCCTCATGGCGCGCGGCGACGTCGCCTTTCTCGTCACCATTCCTGCCGATTTCGGCCACCGCGTGGAACGCGGCGACCGGCCGCAGATCCTGATCGAGGCCGACGCCACGGATCCTCGGTGGCGACGGGCGCCATCTCGACCCTCGGCACCATCGCCGGCCAGGCACTGCTGCGGGCGCAGGGCCTTCAGGCGGTGGCGGCGGAAGACGCGCGCAGCCGGCTCGATGTGGTGGTGCACCGGCGCTACAACCCGGAAGGCATCTCCCAATACAACATCGTGCCCGGCCTGCTCGGCGTCATCCTGCAGATGACCATGGTGATGATGACCTCGATCGCGCTGACGCGCGAGACCGAGCGCGGCACCATGGAAAACCTGCTCGCCATGCCGTCGAGCCCGCTGGAGATCATGCTGGGCAAGGTGCTGCCCTATGCCGGCGTCGGCGCCGTGCAGGTGGTGGTGGTGCTGATCGCCGCCAAGCTCCTGTTCCACATCCCCTTCGTCGGCGGCTTGCCGCTTCTGCTGTCCTCGATCCTCGTCTTCGTGCTGGGGCTGGTGCTGCTCGGCTACACCATCTCGACCGTGGCGCGCACGCAGATGCAGGCCATGCAGCTCACCTTCTTCTTCTTCCTGCCGTCGATCCTGCTTTCCGGCTTCATGTTCCCGTTCCGGGGCATGCCCGTGTGGGCGCAATGGCTCGGCGAGATATTCCCCCTTACCCATTTCCTGCGCATCGTGCGCGCCGTGATGCTGAAGGGCGCGGAGTTCCCCGCCGTGGCCACCGAGATCCTGTGGCTGCTCGGCTTCGTCGTGCTGTTCTCTGGCTTCGCGCTGCTGCGGTTCCGGCGCACGCTCGACTGAGGGCTTTCACCGCATATTTCGGACCGGTTTTCAAAGCTGATTTGAACCCGGACGCGTCTGCGCCGTTATGGTCCAAGCAGGAGACCACAATATGAAGCAGATTCTGACCCTCGCCTTGTTCGCCGCCACGCTTGCCGTGTCGGGCACACCAGCAACCACCGTCCAGGCCCAGGATATCGAAATCCAGCTCGGCCGCGACGGCCCCGCCGTGCGCATGCGCGACAATTGCGACCCACGCTACGAGAACTGCCGGCGCGACGACCGCAACTGGCGCGGGGACCGACGCGACGACCGGCGCGCCCGCCGTGACGAAGGCGCGCGGTGGCGCGACCAGTGCACGCCGGACCGGGCGCTGGCCAAGGCCGAGCGGATGGGCATAAGGCGCGCCCGCATCCTCGATGTCGGCCGCCGCACCGTGGATGTGCGCGGCAGAAGCCGCGGCGGCGACCGCGTGGTCATCAGCTTCGGCCGCTGGGACCGGGGCTGCCCCATCTATCGATAAGGTCGCTTGTCGAAATCCCGGCAAGGGCGATCCGGCAACGGATCGCCCTTTTTGCATGCGCATTCCGAAGGAGATGACGCGCAAAGACGCAAGGCCGGACCTGCCGTGGCAGCCTGCCGCGATTGACTTCTCCCGTCGCAATATCTACTTTAGAATAATTCTAAAGTAGATAGAGACGATCATGCTTTCCCGAGTCTTCGGCTTCGGCCGCCGCGCCTTCGATTCGCTGTCCGAGCAGGAAATCCTGGCGCTTGCCATCTCCTCGGAGGAGGACGACGCGCGCATCTACCGCTCCTATGCCGACGGGCTGGAGGAGGATTTTCCGCATTCGGCCAGGATGTTCGAGGCCCTGGCCGAGGAAGAGGACAGCCACCGCGCCGCGCTCATCGACCTGCACCGCAGGCGCTTCGGCGAGCGCATCCCGCTGATCCGGCGCGAGCATGTGAAAGGCTATTACGAGCGCAAGCCCGACTGGCTGGTCCGTCCGCTGGGCGTCGAGACGGTGCGCGCGCAGGCCGAAGAGATGGAGCGGCAGGCCTATGCCTTCTATATCGCCGCCGCAAAGCGCGCCTCCGATGCCTCGACCCGCAAGCTTCTCGGCGACCTTGCCGCAGCCGAGCAGAGCCACAGCTCGGCTGCGCAGAGGCTGGAGGAACGGCATCTGCCGGGCGATGCGCGCAAGGAAGAGGAAGCGACCGAGCGGCGGCAATTCATCCTCACCTATATCCAGCCGGGCCTTGCCGGGCTGATGGACGGTTCGGTCTCGACGCTGGCGCCGATCTTCGCCGCAGCCTTCGCCACGCACGACACATGGCAGACGTTCCTCGTCGGCCTCGCCGCCTCGCTCGGCGCCGGCATTTCCATGGGCTTCACCGAAGCGGCATCGGACGACGGCAGGCTTTCGGGGCGCGGCTCGCCGGTCAAGCGCGGCTTCGCCTCCGGCATCATGACGGCGCTGGGCGGGCTCGGCCACGCCCTGCCCTATCTGATCCCGGATTTCTGGACCGCGACGACCGTCGCCATCATCATCGTGTTCTTCGAATTGTGGGCGATCGCCTTCATCCAGAACCGCTACATGGAAACGCCGTTCCTGCGCGCCGCCTTCCAGGTGGTGCTGGGCGGCGGGCTGGTGTTCGCCACCGGGGTGCTGATCGGCAACGCCTGAAGCGGCTCACTTGCGGTTCAGGACCTTGCCCTTGCCGAAGAAATCCGTCCACGGATCGTCCTGCGCCAGCCGCTTCAGCGTGGCCTTGCCGCCGAGCGGGAATGCATCGGGCGCGACTCCGGCCTCCACCTCGTCCCACCGCACCGGCAGGGCGACGGTGGCTCCCTTCTTCGCCCGCGACGAATAGGGCGCCACCGTGGTCGAGCCACGGCCGTTGCGCAGATAGTCGATGAAGATGCGCCCCTTGCGCGCCTTCTTCGACAAGGTGGCGGTGAAGCGCTCCGGCTCCGCCTGTTCCATCGCTTTGGCGAAGTCGTGGGCGAACTCCTTCACCTCGTCCCAGCCGGCCTTCGGCTTCAGCGGCACCACCACGTGATAGCCCTTGCCGCCGGATACCTTGACGAAGGCGGGCATCGCCAGCTCGTCCAGCCGGGCGCGGATGTCGAGTGCCGCGTCGCGCACCTTGTCGGGTCCGATGCCTTCGTCCGGATCGAGGTCGAAGACGACCTGGTCCGGCGTGTCGATCCGCTCGATGGTGGCGCCCCAGATGTGCACCTCGACCACGCCGATCTGCACCAGCGCCGCAAGCCCGTCGAAATCCTCGATGTAGAGGATTTCCTCGCCGTCCTCGGGATCCTTCGCGCGAAGGATATGATCGCTCATGCCGGGCGAGGCGTGCTTCTGGAAGAAGCGCTGGCCTTCGACCCCGTCCGGTGCGCGCACCAGCGCCAGCGGGCGCTCGACCACAAAGGGCTTCATGCGCGGCCATACCAGCTCGTAGTGCCCGAGCAGGTCGCGCTTGGAGATTTTCTCCTGCGGCCACAACAGCTTGTCGGGGCTGGACAGCGTGACGGAGGTTTTCACCCCGGCAGGTTTGGCGCCTTTTACGGCTTTCGGTTTTTCCTGCACGACCTCCTCCGCCGGTTTGTCCTCGCGCAGCCCCTGGAAGGAAGCATGGCGCAGGATGCGGTCTGCGGTCCAGCTTCGGAATTCCACCTGCGCCACCAGTTCCGGCTTCACCCACACGGCCTGCCGGGAATCGGGCACGGCCGCATCGAAAGGGCGAGCCGGGGTTTTCAGCCGGTTGAGGCGCGCCTTGAGATCGTCGGCTATTTTGACCGAGAAGCCGGTGCCGACGCGGCCGGCATAGTTCAGGCGTCCGCCTTCGTTATAACCCACCAGCAGCGATTTCAGGCCGCGGCCGGTCTTGTCCGAAGGCAGGTAGCCGCCGATGACGAATTCCTGACTGAGCGTGCATTTCGACTTGATCCAGTCGAGCCCGCGCCCGCTGCGGTAAGGCGCGTCGGCGCGCTTGGAGACGACGCCTTCCAGCCCCATGCGGCAGGCATGTTTCAGCATCACCCGGCCGGGCTCGGCGAAATGCTCGCTGAAGCGCAGCGGCGAATCATCGTCCTGCCCTTCCAGCAATTGGCGCAGCGCCTCCTTGCGCTCGACCAGCGGCTCGCCGCGAAGGTCCTCGCCGTCCAGATGCATCAGGTCGAAGGCGTAATAGAGGAAGCGATCGGTGCGGCCCGCCGAAAGGTCCGCCTGAAGGAGCGGGAAGGACGAGATGCCGTTGCCGCCCAGCACGACGATCTCCCCGTCGATGACGGCGTCCTTGCACTTCAACCCGGCCAGCGCGGCGACGATGGCTGGACCGAACCTCTCCGTCCAGTCGAGGCCGCTGCGGGTCAGCAGGCGCACATCGGTGCCGGCGATCACCGCCTGCATGCGATAGCCGTCGAACTTCACCTCGTGCAGCCAGTCGGCGCCGCCCGGCGCCTCGCGTTGCAGCGTGGCAAGCTGCGGCTCGATGAAGCCCGGCGCCGCCGGTTTTGTCGTACCGTCCTTGCCCGAATCCGGCCTGTTGGAATGCCAGACGCGTGGCTTCTTGCCCTTCACCGTCTTGCCAGCGCCGACCTCCTCCACCGTGAGGCCGGATTTCACCGAGCGCGGCTCCTCTTCCAGAATATCCTCATCCGGGCGCGCATAGGCATCGTCGGACTTGATCAGCAGCCAGTTGTCGCGCTTCTCGCCTGGCCGCGGGCGCAACCGCACCAGATGCCATTTGCCCTTGAGTTTGTGACCGTCGAGCTCGAAATCCAGATGCCCCTTCTTCATCCCCTTTTCGGGATCGTGCTCCGGCAGCCACCGCCCCTCGTCCCAGACGATGACCGAGCCGCCGCCATATTCGCCCTTGGGGATAGTGCCCTCGAACGGCGCGTAGTCGAGCGGATGGTCCTCGACATGGACGGCCAGCCGCTTCTCGTGCGGATCGAGGCTCGGACCGCGCGTCACCGCCCAGCTCCACAGCACGCCGCCATGCTCCAGCCGCAGATCGTAGTGGAGGCGGCGGGCGGCATGCTTGTGGATGACGAAGAGGCCGCCCCCGGCAGCAGCAGCCGCCTTTTTGCTCCGCGCCACCTTGCCGGCCGGCTCGGCCGTCCTGGTGAAATCGCGCTTGGCTTGATATTCCTTCAGGTCGGCCATGTCGGATGCATCGGGCTATGCCGTCTTGCGCGAGGACGAGGTGCGGGCGGAAGCCTTTTCCGTCGCTGCCCTGCCTTTTGTGGCCTTGCCTTTTGTGGTCTTGCCGGCCTTGCCCGTCTTCGCGCCGCCGTCATTGTCGGCGGCAAGGCTCTGCTTCAGCGCCTCGAACAGGTTGACCACATTGGAAGGCCTGGCCGCCGCCTTGGCCTTCGGCGCCTTGCGGCCCGCCTTCTTGGCACGGATCAGTTCAAGCAGCGCCTCCTCGTACTTGTCGTCGAATTTCGACGGATCGAAGCGCGCGGCCTTCTTGTCGATGATGTGCTCGGCCAGCTCGATCATCTCCTTGTCGGTCTTCACCGCCTTGATGTCCTCGAACACCGTGTCGGGCTGGCGCACCGTGCTGTCGTAGCGCAAGGTGGTCAGCACCATGCCCTTGCCCAGCGGCTCGATCAGCACCGGCCGCTCGCGCCGGTAGAGCACGATGCGGGCAAGGCCGGCCTTCTTGCGCGCGGCCATGGCGTCGCGGATGACGGCGAAGGCATCCTGCGAAACCTTGTCGGCCGGCGACAGGTAATAGGGCGTGTCGAGATAGATCTGCTGGATGGAGGATTTGTCGACGAAGCCGTCGAGGCTCATCATGTTGGAGGATTCGACGCGCACCGCCTCGATCTCGTCCTCCTCGATATGGACGAAGGCGCCCTCGTCGACCTCATAGCCCTTGATCTCGTCGCTGTCGCCCACCGGCTTGCCGGTTTCGGCATCGACATAGACGCGTTTGACCGTGTTGCCGGTCTTGCGGTTCAGCACGCGGAAGGAAATGCGCTCGGAGTGGGTGACGACGTTGGTCAGTTCCACTGCGCAAGTGACGAGCGAAAGCTTGAGATAACCTTTCCAGGCTGGGCGCGGCGCCATGGCAAGTCCCCGGAATTCGCGAGTTCAAGCTTCGATAACGGGACACAGGGAGGATCGTTCCCGCCGGGTCCGATGTGGCGCAAAAAACACACTCGTAAAGCTTCCGCCAAATGGCGCGGAAAGGCCGCGAATCAGCCGCAATCCGGCCATGAAGCGGCGCGTTTTCCGGGAAACGTTAACATAGCGTTCACCGACTATTCATGCCTCGGCTGCTATGGTGTCCGCACTTCGGAAGGGACTCCGAAACGGGACGAAGCGACATGACGATCTTGAACCTTCTGCGCCGCCTTGCCACGACCCTGCGCGAACTCATCGCCCCCAGCTACAGGCCGGAGCGCCACTATATGCGCGGCCCCGGCCCGGCCACCTCGCGCCGCGGCGGCACCCGGCTGTGACGGGCGTCATCGTGCACCAGGGCACCTGTTCATGCAGCGCCGTCCGCAAGGGCGTCGACATGGCCGGCCGCACGGCCCGCGCCACCACCTATCACGCCCCGCGCCCGGCGGACCTGCGCCGGCGCTGATCTTTCCGCTTTCGACAAAAAGGGCGGCAGACCTTACGGTGTGCCGCCCTTTTTTATCCTCCGGAACCTGCTGGCGTCAGCCGCCGAGGCCCTCGAACAGCACGGTCGACAGATAGCGCTCTGCGAAGGACGGGATCACCACCACCAGCGTCTTGCCGGCGTTCTCCGGGCGCGAGCCGACCACCACGGCCGCCTGCAAGGCGGCGCCGGAGGAAATGCCGACCGGCACGCCCTCCAGCCGCGCCACAAGGCGGGCATTGGCGATGGCGTCCTCGTTGGAAACCGTCACCACCTCGTCATAGACCGAAGTGTCGAGCACCTTGGGCGCGAAGCCGGCGCCGATGCCCTGGATCTTGTGCGGCCCGGGCGCACCGCCCGAAAGCACGGGCGAGGCCTCGGGCTCGACCGCCACCACCTGCACCGAAGGCTTGCGGTTCTTGAGCACCTGGCCGACGCCGGTGATGGTGCCGCCGGTGCCGATGCCGGCAACGAAGATGTCGACGTCGCCATGGGTGTCGTTCCAGATTTCCTCGGCCGTGGTGTTGCGATGGATTTCCGGGTTGGCCGGGTTCTCGAATTGCTGGGGGATAATGGCGTCGGGGATGGACGCCGCCAGTTCATCGGCCTTGGCGATGGCGCCCTTCATGCCCTTGGCGCCTTCGGTCAGCACCAGTTCGGCGCCGAGCAGGCTCAGCATCTTGCGGCGCTCGATCGACATGGTTTCCGGCATGGTCAGGATCAGCCGGTAGCCCTTGGCCGCGGCGGTGAAGGCCAGCGCGATGCCGGTATTGCCGGAGGTCGGCTCGATCAGCGTGGTCCTGCCCGGCGCGATCCTGCCCTCCGCCTCCAGCGCCTCGATCATGGCGACGCCGATCCGGTCCTTGACCGAAGCGATGGGATTGAAGAACTCGAGCTTGGCGACTAGGCGCGCGACGATGCCCTTTTCCGCGGCGAAGCGATCGAGCCGCACCAGCGGCGTGTCGCCGATGGTCTGGGTGATGGAATCGTAGACGCGGCCGCGCCCGGGAACTTTCGCGAAGGTTTCTGCCTTGGTCATGGAACTCGCTTTCGAAACGGATTGAGCGCTGAAGGTGTCACCGCAAGAGATAGTGTGCGCGACATCAATATCCGAGCGGTTTTATTGCTCAACCAACGGAATCCGTGAAAATCCGTTCCGGTTACAGGCCTCAAAATAGCATGATAATCCTTAGCGCCGTCTCCAACGTCAGTGACGCGCGGCAATCGCCGCGGCAGCGCCCATCATGAAGGTCCCTGCGGTGCGGTTGAGCAGGGTGAGCGCGCGCGGCGACGACAGGAACCAGCGGGCGCGCGCGGCAAGCACGAGATAGGGCAGCAGCACGATGGTCAGGACAACGGCCGTGACCACCACGAGGATCGTATAGTCGGCCGCCGTGATGCTGTTGAGGTCGAGGATAGTGGGCGTGATGGCGAGGTAGAAGATCATCGTCTTCGGATTGCCGAGCGTCAGCGCCAGCCCGCCGACGAAGCTCGACAGCAGCCCGCCGCGCGCCTTGCCGGCCTGCACGTTCTCCGGCGTGATGCCCTCGCGCCAGAACCGCCAGCCGAGCCAGGCGAGATAGAGCACGCCGAACCATTTGACGGCCAGGAACACCAAGCCGAACTGCTGGGCGACGAAGGCCAGCCCCAGCACGGTCGCGGTCAGATAGAACAGGTCGCCGAGCAGAAGGCCGAGGAACATGGCAAAGGAAGCGCGGAAACCGGAACCGAGCGCCCGGGCGACCAGCGCCGTGACGCCGGGGCCTGGAATGGCGGCAGCGATGCCGAGTGCAGCACTATAGGCCAGGAAGCCGGCGAGCGTCATGGAACTGTCCGTGGGATCGATGGGCGCAATTCTTCCCTTGTGACATGGAAGTAGCAGCTTGTGAATTGCCTGTGCAGTTCGTCATTACACGGAACTTGCGAGAAGCTGTTGCGGCAACAGGTAACATAATAGCGCCATTGCCCTCCGGCGCTGTTTTCGCTATGTGCCCCTTAGACAATTTCGGAGGGGTACTTCCTATGGCCGATCATTCGCCCGCGGGTCCTGTCGAGCTCGGTGCCGAGATGGACTATGCCGAGCACGAGAAAACCTACAAGCTGTTCACCGGGCTGGCGAAATATTCCACCCTGGCTTGCGCGGCCATCCTGATCGGCATGGCTTTTGGCTTCTTTGTCGGCGGAGCGGTCTCCGGCTTCATCGTCTTCCTGCTTGCCTTCGTCGTCGGCGCCGTAATCCTGCGCTGACCGCACTCTCCCTTTGACCCTCGGGGCGGCACCAAGAGGGTCGTCACCGATGCAGACAAGACAGTTATCCAACCGAAAGGATTCTGCGGTGGGACAGATCGTATTCATACCGTGCGAGGCAGGAGGGCTTGAGCCTCGTGTTGGGGCTTCGGCTGACAGCGTGAAACGGCTTGTCGGGCTTGGCTTCGATGTGATCGTCGAGGCGGGGGCGGGGCTGGGCTCGCGCATTGTCGACGAGGAGTTTGCGAAGGCTGGCGCGGTGATCGGCAAGGCGTCGGATGCGGCGCGGGCCGACGTGGTGCTGAAGGTGCGGCGCCCGAGCGAGGCGGAGCTGAAGGGCTACAAGGCGGGTGCGGCGGTTCTGGCCACCATGGACCCCTACGGCAACGAGGCGGCGGTGGCGGCGATGGCGAAGGCCGGCGTGACGGCGTTCGCCATGGAGTTCATGCCGCGCATCACCCGCGCGCAGGTGATGGACGTTTTGTCCTCGCAGGCCAACCTTGCCGGCTATCAGGCGGTGATCGACGCGGCGTCCGAATACGACCGGGCGCTGCCGATGATGATGACGGCGGCCGGCACGGTGCCGGCGGCCAAGGTGTTCGTCATGGGCGTGGGCGTGGCCGGCCTGCAGGCGATCGCCACGGCGCGCCGCCTGGGTGCCGTGGTGACGGCGACCGACGTGCGCCCGGCGGTGAAGGAGCAGGTCCAGTCGCTGGGCGCCAAGTTCCTGGCCGTGGAGGACGAGGAGTTCAAGGCGGCCGAGACGGCGGGTGGCTACGCCAAGGAGATGTCGAAGGAATACCAGGCCAAGCAGGCGGCGCTGACGGCCGAGCACATCGCCAAGCAGGACATCGTCATCACCACCGCGCTGATCCCCGGCCGCCCGGCGCCGCGGCTGATCGCGGCCGATGTGGTGGCCTCGATGAAGCCCGGCTCGGTGATCGTCGACCTGGCGGTCGAGCGCGGCGGCAATGTCGAGGGCGCGGTGGCGGGCCAGGTGGTGACGACGGCCAACGGGGTCAAGATCGTCGGCCATCTCAACGTCGCCGGCCGCGTGGCCGCCTCGGCCTCGCTGCTCTACGCCAGGAACCTGTTCGCCTTCCTGGAGACGATGATCGACAAGGAGACCAAGCAGCTCGCCATCAACCGCGAGGACGAACTGGTCAAGGCGACCATGCTGACCGATGGCGGCAAGGTCGTGCATCCGAACTTCGCCGGCCCCAACCTCACTGGCAAGGCGGTCGAGGCGGCCGCCCCCGCCGCGGCGGCCGAGGAAAAACCGAAACCGGTGCCGAAGAAGGCCGCTCCCAGACCGGCGGGCGACAAGCCGGCCGCCAAGGCGGCGGCGAAGAAAGCTTCAAGCAAGACCGGTGGCAAGACCACTGGCCAAACTACAGGCCAGTCCACTGGCCAGTCCACTGGCAAGACCGGCGGGGAGACCGCGTGATGGAAACTTTGCAGAAAGCCCTCGACCAGCTCGACCAGGCCAGTGCCGCCGTGCGCATGGCGGTGCAGGACCTGGCCGCCACCGATGCGGCCGGCGATGCCGCGCACGCGCTGTCGGGCGGCATGGTCGATCCCTTCGTGTTCCGCTTCGCCATCTTCGTGCTGGCGATCTTCGTCGGCTACTACGTGGTGTGGTCGGTCACGCCTGCGCTGCACACGCCGCTGATGGCGGTGACCAACGCCATCTCCTCGGTGATCGTGGTCGGCGCGCTGCTGGCCGTCGGCATCTCGGCGGCGGGGCTGGCCACCGGCTTCGGCTTCGTGGCGCTGGTTCTGGCCGCCGTCAACATCTTCGGCGGCTTCCTCGTCACCCAGCGCATGCTGGCCATGTACAAGAAGAAGGACAAGTGACGTGTCGGTAAACCTCGCTTCCTTCCTCTACCTCGTCTCCGGCATCCTGTTCATCCTGGCGCTGAGGGGCCTGTCGCATCCCACCACCAGCCGCCAGGGCAACATCTACGGCATGGTGGGCATGGGCATCGCCATCCTCACCACGCTGGCGCTGGCCACGCCCTCGGCCGGCGGGCTGGTGCTGATCCTGATCGGCCTGGCCATCGGCGGCGGCGTCGGCGCGGTGGTGGCGCGGCGCATCGCCATGACCTCGATGCCGCAGCTGGTCGCCGCCTTCCACTCGCTCGTCGGCCTTGCCGCGGTCATGGTGGCGGCCGCCGCCATCCATGCGCCCGAAAGCTTCGGCATCGGCACCATCGGCGCCATCCACGGCCAGGCGCTGGTCGAGATGAGCCTCGGCGTGGCCATCGGCGCCATCACCTTCACCGGCTCGGTCATCGCCTTCCTGAAGCTCGACGGGCGCATGTCGGGCAAGCCGATCATGCTGCCGGGGCGCCATCTCCTCAACATCGTGCTGGGCATTGCCCTGGTGGTGCTGATCGTCATGCTGGTCGCCACCCAGTCGACCACCGTGTTCTGGCTGATCGTGGCGCTGTCGCTCGTCCTGGGCGTGCTCCTGATCATCCCGATCGGCGGCGCCGACATGCCGGTGGTGGTGTCGATGCTCAACTCCTATTCGGGCTGGGCGGCCGCAGCGCTCGGCTTCACCCTCGGCAACCTGGCGCTGATCATCACCGGCGCTCTGGTTGGCTCGTCGGGCGCCATCCTGTCCTACATCATGTGCAAGGGCATGAACCGCTCCTTCATCTCGGTCATCCTCGGCGGCTTCGGCGGCGAGACGGCCGCCGCCGGCGCCGACGACGGCATCGAGCGCACCGTCAAGCAGGGCTCGGCCGACGATGCCGCCTACCTGATGATGAACGCCCAGAAGGTCATCATCGTGCCCGGCTACGGCATGGCGGTGGCCCAGGCCCAGCATGCCGTGCGCGAGATGGCCGACAAGCTCAAGGCCAACGGGGTGGAGGTCAAGTACGCCATCCACCCGGTCGCCGGCCGCATGCCCGGCCACATGAACGTGCTGCTGGCCGAGGCCAACGTGCCCTATGACGAGGTGTTCGAGCTCGAGGACATCAACTCCGAGTTCGCCCAGGCCGACGTCGCCTATGTCATCGGCGCCAACGACGTCACCAACCCCTCGGCCCGCGACGACAAGTCCTCGCCCATCTACGGCATGCCCATCCTCGACGTCGACAAGGCCCGCACCTGCCTGTTCGTCAAGCGATCCCTCGGCTCCGGATATGCCGGCATCGACAACACCCTGTTCTACAAGGACGGAACCATGATGCTCCTCGGCGACGCAAAGAAAATGACCGAGGAAATCGTAAAGGCTATGGATCACTGAGGCCCACAGCCCGCCCGAATGCAAACGGCCCGGAAGCAATCCGGGCCGTTTTCGTTTTTCATCCCTGTCGCATCAGCTCCAGCGCCCGGCCACCGGCGTCCAGATCACGTCCTCGATGCGGTTGGCGCCCGCCGCCAGCATCACCAGACGGTCGAAACCCAGCGCGATGCCGCTGGCGTCCGGCATGATGGCGAGCGCGGCCAGAAACTCCTCGTCGATCGGATAGCGCTCGCCATAGATGCGCTCCTTCTCGTCCATGTCGGACTCGAAGCGCTTGCGCTGCTCGACCGGATCGGTCAGCTCGCCGAAGCCGTTGGCCAGTTCCACGCCGCAGCAATAAAGCTCGAAGCGCTCCGCCACGCGCCGATCGTGCGGGGCGGGACGGGCAAGGGCCGCCTCGACTATGGGGTATTCGCACAGCACCGTGGCGCGCCCCGGCCCCAGCTGCGGCTCGACGCACTCCACCATCACCCGGCTGTAAAGGTCGGACCATGTATCGTCCGGCGCGGTGCGCAGCCCGGCCTGCACCAGCGCCGCATGCAGCGCGTCGCGGTCGGTGCCGCCGTCTTCCGCCACCGTCGCCAGAAGGTCGATGCCGGCATGGCGCTGGAACGCCTCGGCCACCGTGACGCGCTCCGGCTTCAGATAGGGATCGGCTTCGCGGCCGCGGAAGGAAAATGTCCGCACCCCTGCCCGGTCGGCCGCCAGCGCCAGCAATGCCGCGCAATCGGCCATCAGGTTCTCATAGGCCTCGCCGACCCGATACCATTCGAGCATGGTGAATTCGGGATGGTGCAAGGCCGAGCGCTCGCGGTTGCGATAAACGGGGCCGAGCGAAAAGATACGCCGCTCCCCGGCCGCCAGAAGCTTCTTGCAGGCGAATTCGGGCGAGGTGTGGAGATAAAACGGCTGGGTGGAGCCGTCCGGCCTGATTTCGGCCGTCGCGAATGCCGACAGATGCGTCTCGTTGCCCGGCGAGACCTGCAACGCGGCGGCGTCGACCTCGATGAAATCCTGGGCGGTGAAAAAGCCGCGGAACGCGGCGGCGATGCGATTGCGCAGCAACAGGCGCGGGCGGCGGTCGGCATGGACGTGCGGCGTCCACCAGGGCGAGGCTTCGAGGGTCATTTCGGGATCGTCTTCGAACTGATGTTTTTGAACCGGCTGGCGATTGGCGCACTTATAGGGTAAAGCGCCCACTATGGCTGCCACAGCCGTTTGGCCGCAACACGATTTTCAGGAAACAGACTTGTGAAGGTAATTGCCAGTTCCCTCCGTAAAGGCAACGTCGTCGAAAAGGACGGCAAGCTCTACGTGATCCTTTCCGCCGAGAACATCCACCCCGGCAAGGGCACGCCCGTCACCCAGCTCGACATGCGCCGCATTTCCGACGGCGTGAAGGTCTCCGAGCGCTACCGCACCACCGAGCAGGTCGAGCGCGCGCACGTCGAGGACCGCGAGCACACCTTCCTCTACGCGGATGGCGAAGGCTTCCACTTCATGAACCCGGAGAGCTACGATCAGATCGCGGTGTCCGAGGACGTGGTGGGCGACAGCGCGCCCTATCTGCAGGAAGGCATGTCGGTGACGCTTTCCGTGCACGAGGGCGTCGGCATCGCACTGGAACTGCCGCAGCGCGCCATCTACGAGGTGGTGGAGACCGAGCCGACCACCAAGGGCCAGACCGCATCCTCGTCCTACAAGCCGGCGGTCCTGTCCAACGGCGTCAAGACGACCGTGCCGCCGCACATCGCCGTCGGCACCCGTATCGTGGTGATGACCGCCGACGGTTCCTACGTGGAACGCGCCAAGGACTGAACCGGCGCCGCCAGCGCCCCAGGGCACAGATCACGACCAATGAAGACCGCGCTTTTCGCCGTCCTTGCCCTCCTGCTCGCGGGAGGCGCGGCGCGCGCGGACGACCCGCCGCCGCTGCGCATGGGCGTGGAGGGCGCCTATCCGCCGTTCAACGCAGTGGGGCCTGACGGCAAGGTGCACGGCTTTGACGTCGATTTCGGCGAAGAGCTGTGCAAGCGCCTGCAACGGCGCTGCGAATGGATGGTCGTGCAGTGGGACGGGCTGATCCCTGCCTTGCAGGCCGGCAAGTTCGACGTGCTGATGTCGTCGGTGACCATGACGCCCGAGCGCCACCAGCAGGTGCGGTTCTCCAAGCCCTATTATTTCTCCTACGGCATGCTGATCGCGCCCAAGGGCAGCGGGCTGGCGTTCACGCCGCAGGGGCTGGAAGGCCGGGCGATCGGCGTGCAGGCCGCCACCACCCATGAGCATTGGCTGCGCGAGCGCTTCGGCACCGCCATCGCACTCCATGCCTATCCGTCGAGCGACGACATGTTCCTCGATTTCCAGAACGGACGGCTGGATGCGGTGTTTGCCGAATCGGTCGCCATGTTTCCGTGGATGGAACGGAACGGCGGGGTCGGTGCCTATGAGCAGATCGGCCCGAACATCACCGATCCGGCGCTCGGCACCGAAATGGGCATCGCCGTCTCCAAGGACAACGAAACGCTCGGGCAAGCCATCGACAAGGCGCTCGATGCCATCGTCGCCGATGGCACCTTCCGGGCGATCGAAAGCAAATATTTCAAGACGCCGCTGTTGCGGCCGTAGGGGACCGCACCCCTCATCCGACCTCGCTGCGCTCGGCCACCTTCTCCCGCAAGGGGAGAAGGGAAGCCATCACGGCTGCTTGCGAAAATCTTCCAGCCCCTGTGCCAAACACCAATGTCGGTGAGTGGCGAGAAGGTTAACCCTTCTCCTCTTGCGGGAGAAGGTGGCCGAGCACAGCGAGGTCGGATGAGGGGTTCATCTCGGCTCACCCCCTCAGGCATCATTCCGAAACGCCTCTCGCGATGAACCGGCTGACAAGGTGAGTCACTGTCGCAAGGTTCCGGAATGGATCCCGGACATGTCGTCAGGCTGCGCCTGCCGGCATTCCGGGATTGTTTGATCGATATCGGGTAGGTTGAGCAGCGAGGCTGCGGGCCTGCAAACCCGCAGCCTCGGCGGCAGGCGACCGGTTCCGGGATCGGGCCGACACCCGACGTCATCAAGGTCTCTGCCGCCTTTGCACCCCCGCTTGGAGAGTTGATCGGGCCTCTGGCACACCACCACGCCCGCAAACAATCCGAAGCCTGCAAAGGATAGCACCGTCATGACCTTCCTGCACCATGCGCCCGTCCGCTGCCTCGGTGTCGATGTCGCCAGGGACCGGCTGGCCGTCGATGACGGCATCACGGCTGCGACTGTCGCCAACAGCCGCGCAGCCATCCGCTCGCTGCTCAGGACCAGCCGCCCCGATCTCGTCGTGTGCGAACCGACGGGCGGCTACGAGTTGCTGCTCCTGGAAGAGTGCCTGAGGGCCGGCATCGCCTGCCACCGCGCCGACACGCTCAGGCTCAAGGCCTTCATCCGCTCCTTCGGAACGCTGGGCAAAAGCGACGCCATCGACGCCGCGCAGATGGCCGCCTATGGACGCGAGCGCTGGACGAAGCTGCCCTTGTGGCAGGCGCCCGACGCCGACGAGAAGCAGATGCAGGCCCTCGTGCGCCGAAGGGCCGACCTGGTCGCATTCAAGGTTGCCGAGCAGAACCGGTCACGGGCACCCGGTGCCAGGGCGATGGCCGCCTCGTTTCGGGCCATGCTCGCAACAATCACCCGGCAGATCGCGGCGCTCGAGCGGGCGATCGCCGCGCTGGTGGCGCAAAACGCGGGCCTGCGCCACCGCGTCGCCATCTGCACCGGCATGAACGGCATCGGCACGGTCAGCGCCGTGACGATCCTCGCCCTGATGCCCGAGCTCGGCCATCTCCAGCGCCGACAGGCCGCAGCGCTGGCCGGCACCGCCCCGCACCCCAACGAGAGCGGCACAGCAAGGGGCCGGCGACGCCAGCGCGGCGGCAGACCGCAGGTCAGGACCGCACTCTTCATGCCGGCCTTGCGCGCCGCTGCCGGACAAGGCGAGTTCGCCGCCTTCTACGCGCCCCTCATCGCCAACGGAAAACCACCGATCCTCGCAATCGCAGCGACCATGCGAAAGATCATCATAACCCTCAACGCAAGGCTCAGAGACAATCAAAACCATCAGAGTTGATGACGACGACGAGATAAGCGGAACGCGTCTACACGAGCGAGGTGGATGAAGATTGGGACGAGCGAGGTGGATGACGGTTGGGTGTAAAAAAAAACCGCGCAGGCAATTGCTGCCCGCGCGGTCGCTCAGACACCTAATTGGCCATCAGATATCCAGATTGGCGACGCTCAGCGCGTTCTCCTGGATGAACTCGCGGCGCGGTTCCACCTCGTCGCCCATCAGGCGCGCGAACAGCTCGTCGGCGCCGGAGGCGTCGTTGACCTTGACCTGCAGAAGCGAACGCGCATTGGGGTCCAGCGTGGTTTCCCAGAGCTGTTCGGCGTTCATCTCGCCAAGGCCCTTGTAGCGCTGCATGGTCAGCCCCTTGCGGCCAATGGCGAAGACGGCGTCGAGCAGGGCCAGCGGCCCGGAGAGCGTCTGGCTGCCTTCCTTGCGGCGCAGCACCGGCTGCCGGGCGTAGACCTCGCCAAGGCGCGGCGCAAGGCGGTCGAGCTGGCGTGCGTCGGCCGAGTTGATCAGCGCCATGTCGAGATGCACCGCCTCGCGCACGCCGCGCACGGTGCGCTCGAACAGGTAGCCGCCCGGCCCCTCGTTGGAGCGCGAGGTCGAGCCCTTCCAGCCACGTTCGGTTTCTTCCGAGATCAGGCCCAGCCGCTCGGCGATCCGCTCGGCCATGGCATTGGCCTTGCCGAGATCGTCGAAGACCCCCGGATTGAGGCCGCCGGCGATGGTCGCCTGCTCGACCACGGCATGGCTGTAGCGCGTGTGCAGCCCGTTCAGGAGGTGGCGCACGGCCAGCGCGTCGTCCACCGCCGCGCGCAGGTCCTGCCCGGCGCGCACCTCGCCCGAACCCAGCGTCAGGGACGCGTCTTCGAGGCCGGTGCCGATGAGATAGTCCTCGAAGGCCGCCTCGTCCTTGAGATATTGCGAGCTCTTGCCGCGCGTCACCTTATAGAGCGGCGGCTGGGCGATGTAGAGGTGGCCGCGCTCGATCAGTTCCGGCATCTGGCGGAAGAAGAAGGTGAGCAGCAGCGTGCGGATATGGGCGCCGTCGACGTCGGCGTCCGTCATGATGATGATCTTGTGGTAGCGCAGCTTGTCCGGGTTGAACTCGTCCTTGCCGATCGAGGTGCCGAGCGCCGTGATCAGCGTGCCGATCATATCGGACGACAGCATGCGGTCGAAGCGGGCACGCTCGACGTTGAGAATCTTGCCGCGCAGCGGCAGGATCGCCTGGTTCTTGCGCTCGCGCCCGCCCTTGGCGGAGCCGCCGGCCGAGTCACCCTCGACGATGAACAGTTCGGACTTGGCCGGGTCGCGCTCCTGGCAGTCGGCCAGCTTGCCGGGCAAGGAGGTGATGTCGAGCACCCCCTTGCGGCGGGTCAGCTCGCGCGCCTTGCGCGCGGCCTCGCGCGCGGCGGCGGCCTCGACCACCTTGCCGACCAGCGTCTTGGCCTCGGACGGATGCTCCTCCAGCCAGGTGCCGAGCGCCTCGTTGACGAGGCTTTCGACCACCGGGCGCACCTCGGAGGACACCAGCTTGTCCTTGGTCTGCGAGGAGAATTTCGGGTCCGGCACCTTCACAGAAAGTACGGCCGTCAGCCCCTCGCGGCAATCGTCGCCGGTCAGCGATACCTTTTCCTTCTTGGAAATGCCGGAGGTTTCGGCATAGCCGGTGACCTGGCGCGTCAGTGCCCCACGGAAGCCGGCCAGATGGGTGCCGCCGTCACGCTGGGGAATGTTGTTGGTAAAGGCCAGCACGTTCTCGTGGTAGCTGTCGTTCCACCACATGGCCACCTCGACGCCGATGCCGTCACGCTCGGCGCGGATGGCGATCGGCTTGTCGATCAGCGGCTTCTTGGCCCGGTCGAGATACTTCACGAACTCTTCCAGCCCGCCCTCGTAATGCAGTTCCTGCTGCTTCACGTCGGCATGGCGGTTGTCGGTCAGGATGATGCGCACGCCGGAATTGAGGAAGGCCAGCTCGCGCAGCCTGTGCTCCAGCGTGCCATAGTCGAATTCGGTGACGCCCTTGAAGGTATCCGGCGACGGCAGGAAGGTGACGGCGGTGCCGCTGCGTCCCTCATAGGTGCCGGGCTGGTTGGCGGATTCATAATCACCGACCACGGCCAGCGGCGCGTCCACCGTGCCGTGCGTGAAACTCACCTCATGGACCTTGCCGTTGCGACGGATGCGCAGCTTCAGCCACACCGACAGCGCGTTGACCACCGACACGCCCACGCCGTGCAGGCCGCCGGAAACCTTGTAGGAATTCTGGTCGAACTTTCCGCCCGCATGAAGCTGGGTCATGATCACTTCGGCCGCCGACACGCCTTCGGTCGGGTGCAGGTCGGTGGGAATGCCGCGTCCGTTGTCGGCCACGGTGCATGAACCATCGGCATTCAGCGTGACCGAAACGAGATCGGCATGGCCGGCCAGCGCCTCGTCGATGGCGTTGTCCACCACCTCGTAGACCATGTGGTGCAGACCCGAACCGTCGTCGGTGTCGCCGATATACATGCCCGGCCGCTTGCGCACGGCATCCAACCCCTTCAAAACCTTGATGGAATCCGCACCGTACTCGGCCTGTGCGCCGGCCTGGTTCTCGGTCGTATCGCTCATGAAATACTTTCGTCTCTCTGTCGCGGGGGCGGGCGCATGAAACCGTCCCGAATCGAGCGCCCGCCGATCCACCAGATATAGGCGTTTCGGGCCATTTTTCCAAGTTTTCCAAGGAGTTTGCCACTGAAAAACGGCCCTGCCGGAGATCCTCCGGCAGGGCCGTTCAGCGGCCGTCGAAGCGGCCCCTTGCGCAACAGGAACGTGGTCAGGCCGCCGCGGCGGCCTTGGCCTGCGGACGAAGCGCCTTCAGGGCACCGGCCCAGCGGTCCAGTTCGTCCAGCATGGTCTTGGCGCCGGCGGTGATGAGATCGTTCGGCTTGAACTCGCCGTCGACCAGAAGCTGCGGGTAGTTCGGCACCGGCACGCCTTCGGGGATCGGCACAACCTTGACCGTGTTGAGCAGCGGCTTGGCCGATTCCACGGCGCGCAGGCCGCCGGAAACCCCGCCATAGGAGAGGAAGCCGGCCGGCTTGTAGTTCCATTCCGTCGACAGGTAGGTGATGGCGTTCACCAGCGGCGCGGGGATGAAGTAGTTGTATTCCGGCGTCACGAAGACGAAGGCATCGCCCTCGGCGATGACCTGCGACCAGCGCCTGGTGTGGGCGTTCTCGTACTGGCCGAGGCGCGGGTGCTTCGGCTCGTCGAACAGCGGCAGGTCGAATTCGGCGATATCGACCAGCACCGGCTCGAACTTGCCGTGCTCGCGGGTGAAGTCGGCGAACCACTTGGCGAAGATCGGACCGACGCGGCCGGGCCGGGTGCTGCCGACGATGATGTTCAGTTTCTGTGTCAATGTAGGATTCCCTTGATCTCGGTCACTAAAAGTGACTGGCCCCAAATGGGCCTTCCCCCGGCGATCGGCAAGAGAAGATTTTTCCTGACCGGCGGGATGTCGGGGGTGACAGTGCGTTCACGATTCATGAACGCCGCCTGCCATCCGCCCCGGCGGTGGACGCTGGCGCACCCCTCGCCTACATATCTGCAATGGCCACCATCGTCGAAGCCGCCCCTGCCCCGTTCGTGCCGCCGGCGCCGAAGCCGCGCAGCAGCCCGCCCTCGACGCTGGAGATGATGCGCATCGTCTACCGCAACCCGCTCGAACTGTGGGGCGAGCCCTCCTACAACGAGCCGTGGATCTCGATCAGCGGCATCGGCGGGCCGCTGGTCATCGCCAACGACCCCGGCCTCATCCGCCATGTGCTGGTGGACAACGCGAAGAACTACAAGATGGCCACCGTGCGCCAGATGGTGCTGCGGCCGATCCTGCGCGACGGACTGCTGACCGCCGAGGGTGCGGTGTGGAAGCGGTCGCGCAAGGCCATGGCGCCGGTGTTCACGCCGCGCCACATATTCGGCTTCGCCGCGCCCATGCTTGCCTGCACGAATGCCTTCGTGGAGCGCTACGAAGATGGACGCGTCTCCGACATCGCTAACGATATGACGATGCTGACCTACGAGATTCTGGCCGAGACGCTGTTCTCCGGCGAGATCGCCGGCGAGCCGGGCAGTTTCGCGCAGCAGATCGACCATCTGTTCGAGACGATGGGCCGGGTCGATCCGCTCGACCTGCTGCGCGCGCCGGACTGGCTGCCGCGCCTCACCCGCATACGGGGCCGCCGCACCATGGCCTATTTCCGCCAGATCGTAGCCGACACCATGGCCATGCGCCGCGCGCGGATGGACCGCGAGGGCGACAAGGTGCCGAACGACTTCCTCACCCTTCTCTTGCGTGCCGAAGGGCCGGACGGGCTGACCCGCGCCGAGATCGAGGACAACATCATCACCTTCATCGGCGCCGGCCACGAGACGACCGCACGGGCGCTCGGCTGGACGGTCTACTGCCTGGCCGAAGCGCCGTGGGAGCGCGAGCGGATCGAGCAGGAGATCGACGCGGTTCTGGCGCGGGAGCCCGACCCGGTGAAGTGGCTGGACGCGATGCCGCTGACGCGCGCCGCCTTCGAGGAAGCGCTGCGGCTCTATCCGCCGGCGCCCTCCATCAACCGCGAACCGGTCGAGACGGATCATTACAAGGACCTCGAACTGCGCAAAGGGGCGCAGGTGCTGGTGATGCCGTGGACGGTGCATCGCCACCGCAAGCTGTGGGAGGCGCCGGACGCCTTCCTGCCGGAGCGCTTCCACCCCGAAAACCGCGACCGCATCGACCGCTACCAGTACCTGCCGTTCGGCGCAGGGCCGCGCGTATGCATCGGCGCCAGCTTCGCCATGCAGGAGGCGATCATCGCGCTGGCCGTCATGCTGTCGCGCTTCCGTTTCGAAACCGTCAGCGAAACCAGGCCGTGGCCGGTGCAGAAGCTGACCACGCAGCCGCAGGGAGGCCTGCCGATGCGGGTGAGCCGCCGATGAGCACCCGCACCGTCATGGTGCGCATCAGGGGCCGGGTGCAGGGCGTCGGCTTTCGCTACTGGACGCAGGACGAGGCCGAGC
This sequence comes from Aquamicrobium terrae, assembly GCF_052978165.1. Taxonomy (NCBI): domain Bacteria; kingdom Pseudomonadati; phylum Pseudomonadota; class Alphaproteobacteria; order Hyphomicrobiales; family Phyllobacteriaceae; genus Aquamicrobium; species Aquamicrobium terrae. Next base: position 2,767,824 of record NZ_JBRKLZ010000001.1, on the reverse strand, counting down.
GGTTGGGCCTTGCCGGCTGGGTGCGCAACGAGCCGGGCGGTTCGGTCAAGGCGCTGCTGAGCGGCGCGGACGAGGCGGTCGCGGAAATGCTGGAACGACTGCGTGAAGGACCTCGGGGCGCGGTGGTCAGCGAGGTCGAGATGCTGCCGCCGGGCGTTCAGGACGTGCCGGCCGATTTTCGCATCCTGCGCTGAGGACCCCTCATCCGACCTCTCTTCGTGAGGTCGGATGAGGGGTCCTCGCCAAAGAGCTATCGTCCATAGAACACGTTCTCCACATGCACCGGCCAGCGCCAGGGCAGCACGGCCACCATGTCGAAGCGCACGGAAAACCGGCCAAAGTCCGGCTGGCGCGACAGCCAGATGTCGGCGGCGGCTTCGATGCGGCGTTCGGACTGGCGCGCAATGGCCTCCATCGCCTCGACCAGCGAGCGCCGCGCCTTGACCTCGACGATCAGCACCAGATCGCCGCGCCGGGCGATTAGGTCGATTTCGCCAAGCCGCGTGCGGTAGCGGCGGGCAAGGATGCGATAGCCCTTGGCCATCAGCGCCAGCGCAGCCAACCATTCGCTGTGGTGGCCGCGCCGATAGGCCTTGCGGCGCCGCGTCGAGGCATCAGCCACCGCTTTCCTCCTTCAGCGCGAGCAGCCTGCGGTAAAGCTCCTGCTTGGGCTGACCGGTCATGCGTGCCGCCTCGGCCGCAGCCTTCGATGCCGGCATCTCCGCCGCGAGACCAATGAGCAGCGCGTCGACATCGGCGGGGGCCGCCTCTTCCTCCACCGGAGGGCCGACGCAGATGACGACTTCACCCTTCGGCGTGTCGGCGGCGGCATAGTGCGCCGCCAGTTCCTGCAAGGAACCATGACGGGCCTCCTCGAAAGCCTTGGTCAATTCGCGGCATACGACCGCCGGGCGCGCACCGCCCAGCACTTCAGCCATCGCGGCAAGCGTCTCGGCCACGCGGCGCGGCGATTCGAAGAAGATCAGCGTGGCCGGCACCGCCTGCCACTGTTCCAGCCGGCTGCGCCGCTGGCCGGCCTTGACCGGCAGGAAGCCGGCGAACAGGAAGGCGTCCGAAGGCAGGCCGGAAACGGTGAGCGCGGCAAGCGCCGCCGAAGGCCCCGGCACGGGCACGACGCGCAGCCCGCGTTCAAGTGCCTCGCCGACCAGCCGGTAGCCGGGATCGGAAACCAGCGGCGTGCCGGCATCCGAGATCAGCGCGACGCTCCTGCCCTCCTCCAGCGCCGCGAGCAGCCGCGGCCCGGCATCAGTGGCGTTGTGCTCATGGTAGGCGGTGGTGCGGCGGCGGATACCGTAGCGCTCCAGCAGGACGCGCGACACGCGCGTGTCCTCGCAGGCCAGCACATCGGCGGCGGCCAGCGTTTCCAGCGCCCGTATGGTGATGTCGCCCAGATTGCCGATCGGCGTCGCCACCAGATAGAGCGCCGGCTCCAGCGGCCGCGCCGGAAATTCGGCCTGCCCGATCAGGAATGAGCGTCTGGAAGTTCCGGAATCCATGCCATGTCCTTTTTCAGAAGCACGGTTTGGCATGGCTTGCGTGCCTTGCAAAGCCCGTGCCACAAGCCGCCACAACCAAAGCCTGCGGAAAGACCTCCATGACAGCCTCCCTCCCCGTGATTTCCGATCTGCGCGATCGTCCGGAGTTTGCCGGCACGATTGCCGACCGTGTGTGGCAGGCATGGTGGCGTGAACAGGGCGTCGCCCTCGGTGAGATCGAGGCCATGGTGACGGAATGCATGGATGGACCGGACATCCCGCTTTCGCTGGTTGCCCATGAGGGCCCGGATTTTTACGGCTGTGCGCATCTGATCGCCAGCGATCTTGACGAGCGCCCGCAATACACGCCATGGGTCGCCGCCGTCTGGGTCGAGGAAAAGGCGCGCAAGAGCGGCCTTGGCACGAAGCTCGTGCTCGCCGCCGTCGAGCAGGGATTTTGGCGAGGGTCCGACACGGTCTATCTCTGCGCCGAGCCGCATCTCGCGCCTTTCTACGAAAAGATGGGATGGCGCTGCATCGAGGAAGGCGTCGAGGGGCTCACCGTCTTCTCGATCTCGCGCTGAGCGGCTTTTCGTCTAACGGTAAGCTACCAGCACCGCGCCAGCACCGATGAGAGTGACACCCAGCCAGTTCGCGGCCGACAGGCGCTCGCCCAGAAAGATCACGCCGAACACAGCCACCAGAACGACGCTCAGCTTGTCGATGGGCGCCACCTGCGCCACCTGCCCGAGCTTCAGGGCGCGGAAGTAGCACAGCCATGGACGCGCCGGTCGCCAGACCTGAAAGCACGAGAAATGTGTAGGTCTTGCCCGATATGGAGCCGAGCGGCTGCGCCTGCCCGGTCGCCATGACGATTGCGGCGATCACCAGCAGGATGACGGCGGTGCGGATCAGGGTGGCGAAGTCCGAATCGACATTTTACGCGCCCACCTTGGCGAAGATGGCCGTAAGCGCGGCAAAGGCAGCCGAAAGCAGCGCCCAGAACTGCCATGAGGAAAAGGAGAGATTCACGCCAAGCCCCGCCATGTTGTGGGCGGCCATACCGGCTCCGCCGCCAGCGAAAGAAAAGCCGTCAGCGAGCCAGTTCGGCCACCAGCGAGTTCAGCACGATCATGCCGGAGGGCGTGGCGCGCAGGCGCGAATTGCCGACCGGCGCGACCAGCCCTTCCTCCTGAAGAATTGACAATTGCCGCGCCGGCAGCGTGCGCCCTGACAAGGTTTCGAAACGGGAAAGGTCGATGCCCTCGACCAGACGCAGGCCCATCATCAGGAATTCGTCGGCTTCCTCATCGCGCGTCAGCCGCTCCCCGTCGACGATGCCGTGGCCCTGCCGTTCCACCAGTTCCGCCCATGTCTCCGGGTGCCGTTCGGCAATGGTGACGACGCGCGTGCCGTCTTCCACGAAACGGCCATGCGCGCCCGGGCCGATGCCGACATATTCGCCATAGCGCCAGTAGACCAGGTTGTGCCGGCTTTCCGCGCCGGGGCGGGCGTGGTTGGACACCTCATAGGCCGGCAGGCCGCGCGCGGCGGTCACTTCCTGCGTGAGCTGGTAAAGATCGGCGGCAAGGTCAGGCACCGGCATCTCGAACTTGCGGGCGGCATGGAGCTTGTGGAAGGCCGTGCCTTCCTCGATGGTCAACTGATAGAGGGACAGGTGGTCGGCGGCATGGCCGATCGCCTCGTTCAGTTCCGCCTCCCACGCTTCCGGTGTCTGGCTGGGGCGGGCATAGATCAGATCGAAGGACAGGCGCGGGAAGATTTCACGGGCCAGCCGGATGGCATGCAGCGCCTCCGAGACATCGTGCAGGCGGCCGAGAAAGCGCAAGTCGGCATCGTTGAGCGCCTGCACGCCTAAAGACACACGATTGACGCCGGCGGCGCGGTAGCCACGGAAGCGTTCGGCCTCCACCGAGGACGGATTGGCCTCCATCGTTATTTCGATGCCGGCCGGCACGCTCCAGTTGCGCGCCACCTCATCCAGGATCGCGCCGACCGTCGTGGGTTCCATCAGCGAAGGCGTGCCGCCGCCGATGAAGATCGACGTCACCTGGCGCGGCCCGGTGCGCGCCCGCATCGACGCCATTTCGGCGGCGAAGGCGCGCACGAAACGCTCTTGATCGACCTTCTGGTGGCGGACATGGCTGTTGAAGTCGCAATAGGGGCACTTGGCCGCGCAGAACGGCCAGTGGAGATAGACCCCGAAGCCGGGAGAGCGGTCGAGGGTCATATGTCCCCCGTCCCGCCGTCATCCCGGCCAGGCCCAAGCGGAAGCGAGTGTGCGAGCCGGGATCCATTCCGTAACGATCGAGATGGAGTTCCGGACGCCGAATCTACGGGAAATCGCCCGACAACCGGAATGGATCCCGGCTCGCGGTCGCTATCGCTCCCTTGGCCGGGATGACGGCAGGACGCCGTTTCAGCAGGCCCGGCACGGAAGGGGCTGGCGACAGCCATGACATGAGCCTTCGCAGGCACGGTCACTTTGCTCCCACCACTCCCAGCCGCGCCTCGGCGAATTTCTGGAAGGCGCGGGCGCGGTGCGAAAGTGCCTCGGTCGCGCCGGGCTTCCAGCCGTGCTTTTGCTCAGCCGTCATCTCACCAAAGGTCCTGTCATAGCCATCGGGCAGGAACACCGGGTCGTAGCCGAAGCCAAGCTCGCCGCGCGGCGGCCAGACGAGATGGCCTTCGACCTCGCCGCGATAATACTCCGCCTCTCCATCGGGAAAAGCCAGGCAGATCACGGCAACGAAGCGGCCGGTGCGCTGTTGCGGCTTCACGGCCCCCGCCTTCTGCATGGCCGTCTCTGCCTTTTCCATGGCCATGCCGAAATCGCGCGTGCCGTCCGGCTTCTCGGCCCAGTTGGCGGTATAGACGCCCGGATCGCCGTCCAGCGCATCGAGGCACAGGCCGGAATCGTCGGAAAGCGCCGGCAGGCCGGTGGCTTTGGCAGCCGCGAAGGCCTTGATATAGGCATTCTCCTCGAAGGTGGTGCCGGTCTCGTCCGGCTCCGGCAGGCCGAACTCGCGCGCCGACTTCGCCTCGAATCCGAACGGCCCCATCAGGTCCGCGAACTCGCGCAGCTTGCCTTCATTATGGCTGGCGACGACGATCTTCTTGTCCAAAGGATGCATTACAGGCCCCAGATGCGCGGTTCGGCGAATTCCAGCGAATTGCCGGAAGGATCGCGGATGTAGATCGAACGGCCGCCATTCGGCCACTCGAAATCGGCTTCGATTGCAACGCCCGCCGCTTCCAGCCGGCCCTTCCAGGCGACGATTTCCTCGGCGCTTGCCGAAAAGCACAGATGCCCCTCCCCGACCGTGCCGTGCGGCGGCACCGGCAGGCGCGCATCGGGGCGTGGCGGCTGCTTCGTCGCTTCGGCAACGAACAGCAACAGCACGCCCTGCCCGCAGCGGAAGAACAGGTGCCGCCCCTCGACCTTGACGATGCGCTCCAGCCCCAGCACGTCGCCGTAGAAGGTTTCGGCGGCGTCGAGATCGGTGACGTAGAGCGCGGATTCGAGGATGGCGGCTGGTTTCATGTCTCTTCCTGCGTCAAGCCACGGCCAGTTTCTGCAACTCCACCAGCCGGGCGATGCCCTGCCGCGCCAGCCCCATCAGCTCGTCGAACTGCGCCTCGGAAAACGGCTCGCCCTCGGCGGTGCCCTGGATCTCGACGATGCCGCCCTTGCCGGTCATGACGAAATTGGCGTCGGTGCCGGCCGAGGAGTCCTCCAGATAATCGAGGTCGATGACCGGCTCGCCGTCATGGATGCCGCAGGAAATGGCGGCGACGTGATCCTTCAGCACCCGCTGCACGCTCACCATCTGGCGGGCTTCCATCCAGCGCAGGCAATCATGCAGCGCGATCCATGCGCCGGTGATCGAGGCGGTGCGGGTGCCGCCGTCGGCCTGAAGCACGTCGCAATCCACCGTGATCTGCTGTTCGCCCAGCGCCTGCATATCGACCACGGCGCGCAGCGAGCGCCCGATCAGCCGCTGGATTTCCAGCGTACGGCCGCCCTGCTTGCCGCTGGACGCCTCGCGGCGCATGCGCTCGCCGGTCGAGCGCGGCAGCATGCCGTATTCCGCGGTCACCCACCCCTTGCCGGAATTGCGCATCCAGCCCGGCACCCGCTCTTCGAGGCTTGCCGTGCACAGCACATGCGTGTCGCCGAACTTGACCAAGCAGGAACCTTCGGCGTGCTTGGAAAAGCCGCGCTCGAAGGAGATGGCGCGCATTTCGTCGGGCTGGCGTTTGGAGGGGCGCATGTCTTGTCTCTCTGGTCTGTCCTGATTTTGCCCGGCTTGTAGCCCCCCACGGCGCGGTGTGCAAAGGAAAACGGGTTGCTTGCACTGGGGCGAGGCGCGTCTATATCCTTGGGCAGAGGTTCGCGATGACAAAGCACAGTTCCGCTCCCACACCGCCGGTTCCCGTTTCGCAATGGCAATCGCTGGATGCGCGTTCGCGCGACATCTTCCGGCGCATCGTCGATTCCTACCTGAGGGACGGCGAGCCGGTGGGCTCGCGCAGCCTGTCGCGCATCCTGCCCTCCTCGCTCTCGCCGGCGACGATCCGCAACGTGATGAGCGACCTGGAGCACCTCGGGCTGGTCTATGCGCCGCACGTCTCGGCCGGGCGCCTGCCGACGCAGGCGGGCCTGCGCTTCTTCGTCGATGCCTTCATGGAGATCGGCGACCTCGGCGACGAGGAGCGGCGCAGCATCGAGACGCAGATCAAGGCTTCCGGCAACGACACCTCGCTGGAACACATGCTGACCGAGGCCAGCCAGCTTCTGTCGGGCATGTCGCGCGGCGCCGGGCTGGTGCTGGCGGCCAAGAACGAGGCGTCGCTGAAACATATCGAATTCATCCAGCTCGAGCCGACCAAGGCGCTGGCCGTGCTGGTTTCGCAGAACGGCGACGTCGAGAACCGCATCATCGACCTGCCGGCCGGGGTCACCGTCTCGCAGCTCCACGAAGCCTCCAACTTCCTCAACGCCCACATACGCGGGCGGACGCTGGCCGAGGCACGGGCAGAAATCTCGCGCATCAAGGAGGAAACGCGCGCGGCACTGGATTCGCTGTCGCAGGAACTGGTGGAACAGGGGCTTGCCGTATGGGCCGGGGCCGAAAGCGGCCTGCCGGCGCGGCTGATCGTGCGCGGCCGGGCGAACCTGCTCGAGAACATCACCGCCCAGGCCGACATGGAGCTGTTGAAGAACCTGTTCGACGATCTGGAAACGCAGGACGGCCTGCTGCAACTGCTCGACCTTGCCGAGGAAGGCCCCGGCGTGCGCATCTTCATCGGCTCGGAGAACAAGCTGTTCTCGCTGTCGGGCTCGTCGCTGGTGGTGGCGCCTTACCGCGATGCGGAGGCGCGCGTGGTCGGCGCGCTCGGCGTCATCGGCCCGACCCGGCTCAACTATGCGCGCATCGTGCCGATGGTCGACTACACCGCCCAGCTCGTCTCGCGCATGCTGCGCTGAACCGGAGGCTGGCGAGGGGCGTCAAGCCGCGTCGCCCATATACCGGGCGCTCGGCAGTATGGTCAGAGGCTGCACGTCGCCGGCTCCGACCTTGGCGAACAGCAGGCGCCGCTCCCATTCCGTCGAGCGGAAGAAGGGAAAACGCGCATAGAAGCGCTCGCGGTTGGCCACGGCATTGGTGCGGAACAGCACGACCTTGTTGAACACGCCCGGATAGGCGCGCGGCTCGCTGATCTGCTCGGAATAGTAGATGCGGCGATAAAAGCCGGCATGGTCCTCGCGCACCGTCGAAAGCCCGTATGGCGCGTTGAAATAGATGCAGGCCATGCCCGCCAGCCGCAGCGTCACATAGAGCAGGTGCGGATAGACGCGGGTCCACTCGGGGTCCGAGGCGAAGCGGCTCATGCACACGAAGGTGTCGCCGGCTTCCAGCATCGGATAGACGATGTCGCCGAACGCCTGCACCGAGGGCGACATGGGCGTTTCCAGCGTGACGTGGTGGATGCGCATGGTGGATACCAGGGTCTGGTCCACATAGACGCCGAAGCGATAGACGTTCGGCACCTCGTCCAGCGCGTCGCTGATGACATGGTTCTCGGCATCCGGCACCATGTCGTTGAACCGGTAGGCCTTGTAGCGCAACCGGTAGATGTCCTCGAGGTCCTCGCCCTTGTCGCAGCGGCGGTACTCGGAACGGTCGAGCAGTTCGAACACCTTGCTCGCAAAGCTCGAGCCGGACAGGCCGGACCGTGCCGGTTCGGTTTCCGCATCCAGCTTCAATTGCCGAGTTGCCATCGGCTTACCCTCTATTCCGCCGCCGCTAATCAAGGGTAAGCGTTGGATCAGTTAAGTAAAGTTTTAATTAAAGAAATCCAGCTTCACTCAAAATTAACCTTAACAAATCGCTTTTTTCATCCGGAGGGTGCACGCCGGGGTGGAAAAGCGGAGACAGGGGAAAATCCGTGAAACGGCTTATGTGCGGGTTGCGCCCGAAGCGACCACTTCGTCATGGGCGAACGGCCAGCGCGCCGTCGACATGGTTTCGATGCCGGATGCGCTCAGCGCCGCGCCGAACAGGAAGCCCTGCACCAGGTCCGGCTCGACCTGCCGCGACAGCACGCGAAGCTGCTCGAACGTTTCCACGCCCTCGATGGTGATGGAAAGCCCCAGGGAGCGCGACAGCGCCACGATGCCCCTGAGCAGTTCCAGCGAGCGCGGGCTCTGGGTCACGTCCGACAGGAAGGAACGGTCGATCTTGACCTTGTCCAGCGGCAGCTTGTGCAGGTAGCTGAGGCTGGAATAGCCGGTGCCGAAGTCGTCCAGCGCGATGCGCACACCAAGCGCCTTGAGTTCCTTCAGCACCTGGCGCGTCTCGGACTTGTCGTCCAGAAGCGCCGTTTCCGTCACCTCGACCTCAAGCCGGTGCGGCGGCAAACCGGCCGCCTCCAGCGCATCGCGCACTTTCTGGATGATCTCGCTGTTGCGGAAATCCTTGGCCGACAGATTGACCGAAACATTGGTGTGCTTGGGCCATTTGGCGCATTCGGCGCAGGCAGCGTTCAGCATGAAGGTGCTGATCTGCGAAATGATGCCCATCTCTTCCGCCAGAGGAATGAACACGCCGGGCGACACCGGTCCCAGTTCGGGGTGATCCCAGCGGCACAGCGCCTCGCAGCCGGAAATGCGCATCGTGGCCATGGCCACGATCGGCTGGTAGACGACGCGCAAGGTGCCGGCTTCCACGGCGCTGCGCAGGTCGGCCTTCATCCGCTGCCGGTCGCGGAAAGCCGCGTCCATCGACGATTCGAACAATTGCCAGCCGTTCTTGCCGAGTTCCTTGGCCTTGTAGAGGGCAAGGTCGGCCTTGACGATCATCTCGTCGACATCGCTCGCCTCGACGCGGGCCAGCACCGCGCCGGCGCTAATCTGGATGCGCAGCACATGGCCGGCGACATCGACCTCGCCCTTGAGGCCGGCGAAGATCTCGTCGAGCATCCGGCGAGATCGCTTTCGCTCTCCACCCGGTCGAAAAAAACCATGAATTCGTCGCCACCGAAACGACTGATCTTGATGCCCGGCGCCGAAAAGGTGGCAAGCCGTTCCGCCACCGCATAGATCAGCCCATCGCCGACGGGATGGCCGACGGTGTCGTTGACGCTCTTGAAGTCGTCGAGGTCGATGGTGGCGATGGCGCAATAGCGGCCCTGATCGCCGGAAGCCATGCTCTCCTCGACCAGTTCGTGAAAATAGGCCCGGTTGAGCAGACCGGTCAGGCTGTCATAACGGGCCATGAAACGGATGCGCTCTTCCGCCTCGACGCGGGCGGTGACGTCTTCGAAGGTGATGACGCCGAGCTCCTGGCTGCCTTCGCGGGCCGAGAACTCGTAGTGCTGGCCGTTCGAAAAGCCGACAAGGACCTTGCGGTCCCTGCCCTCGAGCAATGCCCTTGTCAGTTGCGCCTCGATATATCGGCAGTCCTTTCGGGTCAGCATGCCGCCGACCACCCCGCGCATCAGCAAGGAATGCACCGAGCGCCCGAGCAGATCGTCGGGCGACTGGATCGACAGCAGGCGTGCGGACTCGGCATTGGCCACCACGACCTTGCCGTCGGGGTCGAGCATGATGAGGCCGTGCGGCATGGTGTTGAGCGCCCGGTTGAAGCGCTGAGCGAGGCGGCTGGCGAGCTTCTCGGCCGAAATCGCCGAGAACAGCACGTCACGCACCGTATCGGCGTAGCGATGGATCGCCAGCAGGAAGGGAATGGACAGGAGCCCCAGCGTGACGTGGTAGAAGTCGCCGCGCAGGATGAACCCCAGCGCCATCGGGCATGCCAGCGTCAGGATGAGGATGTTGACCATCCTCGGCGAGCCGTAGTTGCGCCCGGCGATGCCGGTCGCCGTGGCCAGCACGATGCAGACGGCGGCCGTCTCGGAGAAGGCGTCCTTGCCGGTATAGATGGCGACAAGGCAGAAGGTGCCCAGCACCAGGCCGTGCATGGAACCATAGATGATGTAGCGATTCTCGCGCCGGCGGGCTTCCTCGCGGTTTTCGGCGACCGGCAGCGCCGAATAGCGGCGCATGTTGAGAACGCGGACCACGCCGACCATGACCAGCACGGCGGCGAGCACCAGATAGGCGTGGTTTCCGGACTTCCCCCATACGAGGCCCATCAACGCCGTCTGCGCGGAAATGCCGATGGCAAGCGTGAAGCCGTCGCGGAAAAGAGTTTCCACGAACGGAATGTACACGTCGTCAGGCAGCTCTTTTCGCTTGATGGCGGTCACATCCGGCACTCACTCATGCGAATGTGATGACACATTCGCATTAAAAAACTTTTAGAAGGCAAGCGTCGAAGGACATACATACACGATGCCGTCCCGGTTTCCCCGATTCAAATTGTCCCTGTACAGGATGCATCGATCCTGAAGCCGGACGCAATAGGCTTCGGGGCTGGGCCAACGGTTGGCCGGCGCAAAGTCGAAACCGGCCATGGCAAATCGGGCGCGCAGCCTCTATTTTACGCCCAACGGATTTTCATTCAGACTGGAACCACACCATCATGACGCAGCCGCTGATCGCCGTCTCGACAGACGTGAAGCAGTTCGAAAACTACACCTGGCATGCAGCGCCCCAGCAATATCTGGAAGCCGTGATTTCGGGAGCCGGCGCCCTGCCCGTGCTGGTGCCCTCCTTCGGCGAACGGCTCGACCTCGACGCGCTGCTTTCGGCCGTGGACGGGGTGATGCTGACCGGCTCCAAGTCGAATGTGCATCCGGCCCTCTACGGCGGCGACGCCGGCGAGGAGAACGGCCCCTACGACACCGCCCGCGACTCCACCACCATGCCGCTGATCCGCAAGGCGATCGAGCACGGCGTGCCGCTGCTGGCCATCTGCCGGGGCATTCAGGAGCTGAACGTGGCGCTCGGCGGCACGCTGGCCACCGAAATCCAGGAGCGCGACGGCATTCTCGACCACCGCGCGCCGGTGAGCGAGGATCAGGACGCGCGCTTCGCCATCCGCCAGAAGGTCAGGATCAAGCCCGGCACCTGCCTCGCAAACGTGTTCGGCGCCGGCGACATCGACGTCAACTCGGTGCACCGTCAGGCAGTCGAACGGCTGGGTTCGAAGCTTGAGGTCGAGGCCGTGGCCGAGGACGGGACGGTGGAAGCCGTTTCGGTGAAGGGTGCGCGGGCCTTTGCCGTCGGCGTGCAATGGCATCCCGAATACTGGGTGAAATCGGACAGCGTGTCGCAGAAGGTGTTCAAGGCGTTCGGCGATGCCGTGCGCCAGCACGCGGCCGCCAGGCTGGCTGCACGGGCTGCTGCGGAGTAGCGCGCCCTATTTCGCCTTCACATGCGCGGTTTCCGGCACCGGGGTCAGCGCCCGGCGCTCCCCGAACCACGAGACCAGATTGTCCACGCACAGGTCCGCCATGGCCCGGCGCGTTGCCACGGACGCAGAGGCTACGTGCGGCAGAAGCACGGTGTTGGGGGCCTCCAGCAGGGCCTGCGGCACGTTAGGTTCGTCGGCGAACACGTCGAGGCCGGCGGCCGCGATGGTGCCGTCACGAAGAGCGGCCGCCAGCGCCGCCTCGTCGACGGTGCTGCCGCGGCCGGTGTTGATCAGAACGCCTTCCGGCCCGAGCGCCCCCAGTATCCCGGCGTTGATCGCCTTTTCGGTGGCCGCGCCGCCGGGCGCGATGCAGATCAGCGTATCGACAGCCGCGGCAAGCCCCTTGAGCGTCGGATGATAGCTGTAGGTGACGCCCTCGGCCGGCCGGCGATTGTGATAGGCGATTGAAACGCCGAAGGCTTCCAGCCGCTTCGCCACCGCAAGGCCGATGCGGCCGAGGCCGAAAATGCCGATGTGCCGCCCACGCAGGCTGAGCGGGCTGAACCGATAGTTGCCTTCGCTCACCCATTTGCCCTGCCGCAACCACGCTTCGGCCTTCGGCACTTCCCGCAGGGTCGCGAGCAGCAGCGCGACCGTCAGGTCGGCGACCTCCTCGGTCAGCACATCGGGCGTGTTGGTGACCATGACGCCTTTTGCACCGGCATGGGCGGCATCCACCGAATCATAGCCGACGCCGAAATTGGCGATGATCTCCAGATTGGGGAAGGCGTCGATGAAAGCGGCATCGATGCCGCCGAAGGCCGAAATGCCGCGCACGGCCGCAATGTCCTGCGGCGACAGCAGCGACGGGTCCGGGCGCTCGATATGGATCAGCCGGAAGGCTTCATCGATGCGCGCGACGACGTGGTCGTGCACCTTTCCCGAGACGAGGATCGTTGCGGGCTCGGTCGATGCAGGCATGAATTCAACGCTCCACGGGGCGGCCGGTGGACTGGCGCACATGCAGTTCCGGCTTGATGAGTTCCTGGGTCTGGCCGACGGCCTGACCGTTGAGTTTGTCGAGCAGCGCGCTGGCGGCGCGCCTTCCGACCTCGCGCTGGCCGTTCCAGACGGTGGTGAGGGCGGGCGTGGCGATCGCCGCCTCCTCCAGATCGTCATAGCCGGTCACCGAAATGTCGATGCCCGGCGTCAGCCCGGCGCGGGCGATGCCGTTCATCAGGCCGATGGCGACGAGGTCGTTCCAGCAGCAGGCGGCGGTCGGCTTGTCCTTGAGGGCCAGCAACTGGTTGGCCGCCTCGAAGCCGCCCTGCTTGGTGCGCGGCCCTGCGATGCGCCATGACGGGCGCACTTCCAGCCCCGCCTCGCGCATGGCGCGCAGATAGCCCTGGTAGCGGTCGCGGCCGGTCGAGGTCTGGTCGGTGCCGCCGACCATGGCGATGCGCTTGTGGCCGAGCGAGATCAGGTGATTGGTGGCGAGCGCCGTGCCATAGGCGTCGTCGCCGCGAAACACCGGCACATGCGCGCCCTCGACGTCGCGGGCGATCAGCACCGCCGGCAGCCCGTTGTCCTCGGCCATGCGGATGTCGCTGGCCGGCGTGTCGATGGCCGGCGACATGATGACGCCATCGGCCCCCAGTTGCAGCAGCGTGTCGATGAAGATGCGCTGCTTGTCGAGTTTGTCGTAATGGTTGGACAGCAGGAAGGTCTGGCGCGAGCGGTCCAGCTCATGCTCGATGGAGCGCAGGATCTCGGCATAGAACGGGTTCATGATGTCGTGCACCACGACGCCGACGATGCCGGAGCGCTGGGTGCGCAGCGAAGCGGCGCGGCGATTGTAGATATAGCCGATCTCGCGCGCGTGTTCCTTGATGCGCTCGCGGGTAGAGCCGGCCACCAGCGGGCTGTCGCGCAACGCCAGCGACACCGTTGCCGTCGACACGCCAAGTGCGTCGGCGATCGTGGAAAGCTTGACCTTCTGAGCCAGAGCTAGTGCTCCCCGCGTCACATTTAAATTTTTTAAATGCGGCTTATGCCATCGCGGCCGCCCGAGTCAAAGCTTTTTCGCCACGGCCTCGGTTTCGGCGTCTGGGGCGGCCCGGTTCTTCACCCGCAGCCGGTGCTCGCGATGCAGGATATAGAGGCCGCTGGCCACGATGATGCCGGCGCCCGCGAGGGTCCAGTTGTCGGGGAACTGGTCGAAGACCAGCCAGCCGAAGGCGATCATCCATACCATCTGCATGTAGGGATAAGGGGCGAGCGCGGTGGCGGTCGCCTGCCGGTAGGCCTGGATCAGGCACCAATGGCCGAGCCCGCCGAACAGGCCGAGCAGCAACAGCACCAGCCAGTGAAACGGACCGATGGACGGCCATTCGGTGAACCACAGCGTCGGCGTCAGCAGGATCATCGGCGCCAGCGCCGAATAGAAGATCAGGCTCTCGGGCGTTTCCGAGGTCGACATGCGCCGGGTCATGATGACGTAGATCGAGTTCGACAGCATCGAGCACAGCGCGAACACGTGGCCGATGCCGAACACGCCGACGCCCGGACGCGTGATGACGAGGACGCCGACGAAGCCTGTCAGGATGGCCAGCCAGCGCCGCCAGCCCGCCCATTCGCCGAGCAGCGGCCCGGCGAGCGCGGTGATCACCATCGGCCCGAAGAAATAGATCGAGGTCGTTTCCGCCAGTTGCAGGTAACGCAACGCCAATATGTTGAAGATGGTCGAGCCGCACAGGAAGGCGCCGCGCACGATATGGGCCATCGGGCTGACAGCGCGAAAACGGGCAGGATCGCGCCAGCCCCTGAACAGGGCCGGCACGAGCACCGCATGGCCGGCGAAGCGGGTCCAGGCGATGAACAGGGGCGCGATACCGGCCACCGCCAGATATTTGATCGATGTGTCGAGAAAGCTGAACAGGAAATAGGCCGCGACCATGTAGAAAATGGCCGAGACGGGCGCCGCAATGTCTTCTTGACGACTGGAAATAACCACACCGAGACCGGAAAGCTGATCCGCTGTCCGAGCTTTGGGCCAGCCGGCGCGGTGCTGCAAGCCCAAAAGCGCCTGGCCTGTCGTGAAACAGGCCCTTGGCCTCACCATTCAGCCCTGCGGCCGCGGTTCCGCGCTTGGCCGGCTTCGGGCTCAGGCGTCCGCGTCGGCCTCCGCCTTGGCGGCGCTCTTCGCATCCGGCTTGGCGTCCGCCTCCGGCTCAGCCTCGTCGTCGATGAAGACGAGTTCTTCGTTCGACAGGTTGGCCTCGATGCGGGCGAGAAGCTTGGCCAGCGTCTTCTGCTCCTTCTTGTCGAGGCCCTTGAGCGCCTGCTTCTCGGTCTTCTTCACCGATTTCTCGATGGCCACGATCATCTCGCGGCCGGCATCGGTGAGGAAGATGTGGGCCTGCCTGGCATCGGAATTCGAGTTCCGCTTTTCCAGGAAACCCTGCGCCTGCAGGCGGTTGATGGTCTTGGTGATGGTGGGCGGGCGAACGCCCAGCCGGTCGGCCAGCGCGCCGGGCGTCTGCCCGTCGTCGCGGTCCAGCGCCAGCATGATCTGGTCCTGCCCCGCATAGAAGCCGTGTGCCAGCAGACGCGCCGCAAGCGCGGTCCGCGCCAGCCGCGCGGCCGAATGCAGCCGGTTCATCGTTGCCGTTCTGTCAGCCTTGGCCATGATCGTCCTCTCGACCGCACCCGCATCGCAACCATGGCCCGGCATGGGACGGTTGGCAATCGGGGTTCCAAAAACCCGCGCCCAAAACAGCTTTGCCGGCAAGTTTCGCTGCGCGCATGACGGCTAATGGCAGATGTTTATTTCAGTTAGATGACAAATGATCTTTACCTTGCGACAGATCGAGCCGGCAGGCCGGGCAGGTTGCGCTTTGCCCCGTGCAATCGGGGCCGGCACATCCTATATGGAACCCACATTTCATTTCCGAGGGCCCCATGAGCGACACCCAGATGAGCGATACACGAACAAGTGAAACCGGGGCGAGCGAAACCGCGGCGCAAATCCCCGTCACCGTGCTGACCGGCTATCTCGGTTCCGGCAAGACCACCCTGCTCAACCGCATCCTGTCGGAGAACCACGGCAAGCGCTACGCGGTCATCGTCAACGAATTCGGCGAGATCGGCATCGATAACGACCTCATCGTGGAATCCGACGAGGAAATCTACGAGATGAACAATGGCTGCGTGTGCTGCACGGTGCGCGGCGACCTGATCCGCGTGGTCGAGGGCCTGATGCGCCGCCCCGGCCGCTTCGACGCCATCGTGGTCGAGACGACCGGCCTCGCCGACCCCGCGCCGGTGGCGCAGACCTTCTTCATGGACGACGACGTGCGCTCCAAGACCAAGCTGGACGCCGTGGTGGCGCTGGTCGACGCCAAGCACCTGCCGCTTCGCCTCAAAGACTCGAAGGAGGCCGAGGACCAGATCGCCTTCGCCGACGTGATCGTGCTCAACAAGACCGATCTCGTCAGCGAGGACGAGCTGCGCGCGGTGGAAGCCACGGTGCGCGCCATCAACCCGGCGGCGAAGATCCACCGCACCCAGCGTTCCGGCGTCGATCTGGCCGAGGTGCTGGACCGCGGCGCCTTCGACCTCACGCGGGCTCTGGAAAACGATCCGCATTTCCTCGAGGCGCATGATCACGACCATGACCATGTCTGCGGTCCCGACTGCGATCACGATCATCACCACCATCATGATCACGATGGGCATGATCACGATGGGCACGATCATCATCATGGCCACCACGGGCATGACCACGTCTCGCCGATCCACGACGGGACGGTGCAGTCCGTATCGCTGCGCGGCGGCGAGATGGACCCGAAGAAGTTCTTCCCGTGGATCGAGAAGATCACGCAGATCGAAGGTCCGAATATCCTGCGCCTCAAGGGCATCGTCGCCTTCAAGGACGATCCGGAGCGCTATGTCATCCAGGGCGTGCACATGATCATCGAGGGCGACCACCAGCGCGCCTGGAAGGACGGCGAAAAGCACGAGAGCCGGCTGGTGTTCATCGGCCGCCAGCTCGATGCCGAACGGCTGAAGAAGAGCTTCGAGGCGTGCCAGGCGGCCTGATCGTCCACCTGAACGGCTGGCCGGGCGTTGGCAAGCTGACGGTCGGGCGCGCGCTGGCAGACAGGCTCGGCGCGCGGCTGATCGACAACCATCTGCTGCACGACGTCGCCATACGCTGCACCGGGCTTGCCGATCCCGGCCGATGGCCGCTCTATGAAAAGGTGCGCCACGCCGCCTACGAAGCACTGAAGGACAGGCCGCACGCAGACACCTTGGTGATCACGAATGCCCTTTGCGCCAACGATGCGCGCGAACGGCAGGCATGGAACCATGTCGTCGATCTGGCCATAGCACGCAATGCACCGCTGGTGCCCGTCGTGCTCGAAGCCGATTTCGAGGAGAACGCCCGCAGGCTGCGCAGCCCGGACCGGGCGGGCCGCAAGCTGGCCGATCCGGCTGTCCTTCGCTCATTCCTGACGGCCGACAGCATCCAGAAGCCCGACGTGCCGGACCTGTTGGTGCTTGACGTGACGCGGCTTTCCGCCGATCAAGCTGCCGACGCGATTTGCCGCCATCTGCGGTCCGGGGCCGATGACCGGTTCCGCCCCGCGACGGACAGGCATCGCAATCTTCAGCCATGAAGCAGGCAAGCAGATAATCCCATGCCCACAGTCGCCCCGCTCGATCTCGAAGGCCATTGCGTGGCCGCTGTCTTTCTCGGCGATGTGCCGCATTTCGCGCTCGCCGACGGCTCCATCCACCGGCTGGACCACGGCCACAAAACCGAACAGGCCAATGACGGGCTGCTGTGCGCCTTTTACGACAGCGCCGACGACCGCCTCGTCACCGGGGGCGAGGACGGCAAGGTGTTCGCCGTCAAGGCGGGCGGCGCCGTCGAGCCACTGGCCGAGGCCGGCCGCAAATGGATCACCAGCGTTTCGGCAGGCCCGCAAGGCGCCATCGCCTACGCAACCGGTCGCACCGCCTATGTGCGCTTCGCCGACGGCAAGGTGAAGGAGTTCACCCATCCGCGCTCGGTCGAAGGCATCGCTTTCGCGCCGAAGGGCATGCGCATCGGCGTCGCCCGCTACAACGGCGCGACGCTGCATTTCGCCGCCGCCGAGGGCAAGCCTGTCGAGCTGGAATGGGCGGGCGCCCATACCGGCATCACCTTCTCGCCGGACGGCAATTTCCTTGTCACCACCATGCAGGAAAACGCCCTGCACGGCTGGAAGCTGGCCGACGGCAAGCACATGCGCATGACCGGCTATCCGGCCAAGGTGAAAAGCCTTTCATGGTCTCCCAAGGGCCGTTGGCTGGCCAGTTCGGGTGCGCCGGCGGCCATCGTCTGGCCCTTCCAGGGCAAGGATGGGCCGATGGGCAAGGCGCCGCTGGAACTCGGCACGCGCGGCAATTCCATGGTGACCTGCGTCGCCTGCCATCCGAGCGAAGATGTCGTGGCCATCGGCTACGATGACGGCATGGTGCTGGCCGCCCGCTTCGCCGATGCCAAGGAGGTGCTGCTGCGCCGCCCCGGCAAGGGCGCCATCACCGCCATGGCATGGGACAGCGAGGAGCGCCGCATTGTCTTCGGCAGTGCGGCGGGCGACTGCGGCGTCATCGACATCGCCGGCTGAATGGGCGGCGGCGGACTGGATTACCACCACCCCTGACCCCCCACAAAGAGGAGGGGGACGATTTCCCCGGCGTTGCCGTCCCAGTCTTCGGCATTCGATGCCGGATTCCAACATTGCGGAATCCCCCTCCCCTTGTGAGGAGGGGTCAGGGATGGGGTGCGATGCCGCACGCCCGCGATTGACTTTGCCCCTTGCGGTGGCCCTGGCTGAACCGCCCGGAAGAGCCGCGCCTATTCCACGGAACAGGAAATCTTGCCGTCGAAGGTTTTCGTCCTGCCCTCGCCGGAAGTCGCCCCGGTCATGTCGAACATTTCGAGCGTGTAGTCCCCGGCAAAGGCCCCGCCCTCCGACACGGCTTTCACCGTAAGCTCGGCGTAGCCATGCGGCTTGTCGCCCTCGCGTTCGCGATAGAGCACCAGCCGCAGTTCCGAACCGTCCAGCCAGTATTGCGCCAGATGCGCGCGCTCGAAGCCTGTGTTGCGCAGGTCCTCGGCCACGGCATCGTCGCGGATGCCGATTTCGCCCTGGAGGCTGAACACCGGGCTGCCCATGCCGTGCGTGACGCCGCCATTCACTTCGATCGACACGGCTTCGTCTTCGGCGCTGCACGAAAATCCGCCTGAAGCGGCTGCCGGCCCTGCCGTCAGGACCGCGGATATCAACAAGATGACTGCACGCATCGCGACCTGCTCCCGAAACGGCGCATGATCGCCATCGAGGTCGACCGGTCAAGCCCGGCCTGAGCCAACGCAGATTCCCCGTCCGGCCGGTTGCCGCGCGAAAACGCCCCTCTATAGTGGCTCCGGTTGTTCATGACGGGCAGGACATGGCGGGCAGCGGACAGGCGCAGGGCGGGATAGGGCAGGAACGCATAGAGGCGCTGCGCGAGGGGGAAGCGGAAGTATTCCGCAAGGCCCGGCCGAAGACTGCCGCCAGGCTGGACAACGGCATTGCCGGCTTCCTCGACGGCGTGCCCATGCACTGGATGAAGGACTGGCCGACACCGTTCCCCATCCTGGTCGACCAGGCGCGCGGCGCCACCATCACCGATGTCGACGGCAACCGGCTGGACGATTTCTGCCTCGGCGACACCGGCTCCATGTTCGGCCACTCGCCGCCGCCGGTGGCGCGCGCCATACGCAGGCAGGCCGGACGCGGCCTCACCTACATGCTGCCTTCCGAAGACGCGCTGGCCGTCGGCCCGCTGTTGCAGGAGAAATTCGGCCTGCCCTTCTGGCAGATCGCCACCACGGCCACGGATGCCAACCGTTTCGCACTGCGCGTCGCGCGCGCCGTCACGGGCCGCAAAAAGATCCTCGTCTTCAACGGCTGCTATCATGGCGCGGTGGACGAGACCATGGTGCGGCTGAAGGGCGGCAAGCCGATCAACCGGCCGGGGCTGGCCGGGGAGTTCCGCGACCTGACGCGGGCGACGAAGATCGTGGAGTTCAATGACATTCCTGCCCTTGAGGCAGCCCTTGCCGACAGGGACGTCGCCTGCGTCATCACCGAGCCGGTGCTGACCAACTCCTGCATGGTGCTGCCCGATCCGGGCTTCCACGACGCCCTGCGCCGCCTGACCCGCGATGCCGGCACGCTGCTTCTGATCGACGAGACGCATACCATTTCGACCGGCCCCGGCGGCTACACGCGCGCCCATGGGCTCGAACCGGACCTGTTCGTGCTCGGCAAGCCTGTGGCCGGCGGCGTGCCCGCCAGCGTGTGGGGGATGAGCGAGGACGTTGCCTCGCGTTACGCCGATTACCGGCGCACCCATGAGCCCGGCTATTCCGGCATGGGCACCACGCTGTCGGCCAATCCGCTGCAATTCGCGGCCATGCGCGCCACGCTCGAAGAGGTGATGACGGCTGAGAATTACGCGCATATGGAGCATCTGGCGCGCCGTCTCGATGCGGGCCTTACAGCCGTCATCGACCGTTTCGGCCTGCCCTGGCATGTCGCACGGGTCGGCGCGCGCGTCGAGTTCATCTGTGCGTCCGGACCGCTGAGGAACGGCGGCGAGGCGGAAGCCGCCCACGCGCCGGGACTGGAAGCCGCCTTGCATGTCGCGCTCGTCAACCGCGGCGTGCTGATCGCGCCCTTCCACAACATGATGCTGATTTCCCCCGCCACGCGGCCCGCGCAGGTGAACCGGCTGATCACGGCCTTCGCCGACGTCGTGAGTCGGCTCAGCGATTGATCATCTTCCAGCCGTCGATTACCCCTTGCGGTCAGACGGCATTCCTTCTGGAGACCACCCACCATGACGTCCCCTTCGGGCTCGACGCCCGGCGAAGCCCAGGCCTTTCTCGACGCCCATCCGGAGGTCGAAGCCTTCGACATCGTGCTGACCGACGCCAACGGCGTCGGGCGCGGCAAGATCATCCGCCGGCATGAGCTGATGGGTCTCTACAAAAGCGGCCGGCACATGCCGATCTCGATCCTCGGCCTCGACATCACCGGCGAGGACGTGCACGAAACCGGGCTGATCTGGGATTCGGGCGACGGCGACCTGCGCGCATGGCCTCTCCCCGGCACGCTGGTGCCGCTCTACGGCACCAGTCCGGCGCGCGGACAGGTGCTGATGGCCATGCATCATCTCGACGGCGCGCCGATGAGCTCGGACCCGCGCCACGCGCTGGCGCGGCAGGTGGCGAAGCTGGCCGAGAAGGGCCTGCATCCGGCCGGCGCCTTCGAGCTGGAATTCTTTCTCCTCGCCAATGAACGCGACGCCGAGGGCAAGGTGCAGCCGGCCGGCGCGGTGCTGGACGGCCGCCGCTCGGCCAAGACGGAGGTCTATTCCGTCGACCATCTGCACGGCATGGAGCCGCTGTTTTCGGACATCTATGCGACCGCAAGGGAACAGGGCATTCCCGCCGAGACGGTGATCTCGGAATATGCGCCCGGTCAGTACGAGCTTACGCTCAACTACCGCAAGGACGTGCTCCGCGCCGCCGACGACCTGGTGATGCTGAAGCGCATCGTGCGGGCGCAGGCGCGCCGCCATGGCGTCACCGCCTGCTTCATGGCCAAGCCCATCGAGCAATATGCCGGCTCGGGCATGCATCTCCACGTTTCGCTGCTCGACCGCGACGAGCAGAACGCCTTCACCGAAAAGCCCGGCGAGACATGGTCGCCGCTATTGCTTCATGCGCTGGGCGGGCTTGCCGTCACCATGGCCGAATCCATGCTTGTGTTCGCGCCGCACGCCAATTCCTGGCGGCGCTTCGTCTCGCAATCCTATGCGCCGGTGGCGCCGACATGGGGCGTCAACAATCGCTCGGTAGCCTTGCGGGTGCCGGCGGGGGATGCGCGGAACCGCCGCATCGAACACCGGCCTTCCGGCGTCGATGCCAATCCCTATCTGGTCGCCGCAACGGTGCTGGCCGGCATTGCCAAGGGCATCGAGGAACAGCTCGACCCCGGCCCCGAGACGACCGGCAACGGCTATGAGGCCGACAGTGGCGACAGCACCATGCCGGCCGACTGGCGCGCCGCAATCGACGCGGCGAAGGCTTCGGAGTTTTTACGCGGGGCGCTGGGGCCGGACCTGCACAACACCTTCACCGCCATCAAGCAGGCCGAGTATTTCCGTGTGGCGCGCACGGTGAGCGAACTCGACTACCACCTCTATTTGCACGAGGTGTGAGGCGAATTATGTAAGCATCCGCTTACTGAATTGATTGGGGCAATTCATACTCCGGCAAAATTGCCCTCATCCCCCTGCCGGGACCCTCTCCCCGCTTGCGGGGAGGGGGAGAGGGGCTACTCCGGCAAAACCTGAAATTCAACGCACCAATATGGCGCGCAGGTCGTTGACGTTGGTGCCGGTCGGGCCGGGCACGAACAGATCGTCCACCGCATCGAACGCCGTCCAGGCATTGTTGGCGGTCAGCAGGGCGCGCGCATCGACGCCGGCGGCCCGCATGCGGCGCACCGTTTCGCCATCGCAGAAGGCGCCGGCATTGTCCTCGGAACCGTCGATGCCGTCGGTGTCGGCGGCCAGCGCATGGATACCGTCGAAGCCGTCGATGCCGAGCGCGAAGGAAAGCAGGAACTCGGTGTTGCGGCCGCCCTTGCCCTTGGCGCGCAAGGTCACCGTGGTTTCGCCGCCAGACAGCAGCAGCACCGGCTTTTGGAAGGGCCGGTTGCGGGTGGCGATCTCGCGGGCGATGGCCGCGTGGACCGAACCCACCTCGCGCGCCTCGCCCTCGATGGAATCGGACAGGATGACGGCCTCGATGCCCTGCCGCTTCGCCTCCGCGGAGGCCGCCTCCAGAGAAACGGCGGCCGAAGCGATCAGCTTCACCTCGTTGCGGGCGAAGCGCTTATCGTCGGGGCGCGGCGCGTCGGCTTCCGGCGAGTTGAGATGCGCAATCACACGCTCCGGCAGCTCGATGCCGTAAGCCTCGATGGCCTTCAGCGCATCGGCGCGGCTGGCCGCGTCAGGCACCGTGGGGCCGGACGCCACCAGCGCCGGATTGTCGCCCGGAATGTCGGAGACGATCAGCGACACCACGCGGGCCGGATGAGCCGCCGCCGCGAGCCGCCCGCCCTTGATGGCCGAGACATGCTTGCGGATGGCGTTCATGACGGAGATCGGCGCGCCCGAGGCCAGAAGCGCCTCGTTGACGGCGATTTCGTCATCCAGCGTCAGCGAACCGGCGGGGGCCGGCAGCAGCGCCGAGCCGCCGCCGCAAACCAGCGCCACCACGAGATCGTACTCGCCGAGCCCCTCCACCTGCCGCAAGAGGCGCTGCCCGGCCTCCAGCCCGGCCTTGTCCGGCACTGGATGGGCCGCCTCGATCACCTCGATGCGCTTGGTCGGCGCGCCGTAGCCGTAGCGGGTGACGACAAGACCCTCGATGGGACCGTCCCAGACCTTCTCGAAGGCGGCCGCCATCTGCGCCGCGCCCTTGCCGGCGCCGATGACGATGGTGCGCCCCTTGGGCCGTTCCGGCAGATGATCGCGGATCGTCCGTTCCGGGTCCGCCGCAGCGACCGCCGCTTCGAAAATGGAGGTCAGGAAAGCCTTGGGCGCGAGGGTCATGCGTTCCTTCCTGTTTGAGGGCATGGCCTGTTTGAGGACACCGCCTGTTTGAGGGCATGGGCACCCTTTGGACAGCTTGCCTTGTGCAGTCAAGGGGCGGCGCCCCTCTCCTCAGGCGGCGACGATGCTCTTGGAAGGCTTGCCGGCGACATAGACCTCGCGCACGGCGCGGTCGTCGCCCAGCGTCTGCAACAGGAACAACTCCTCGGCCAGGGACTTCACGGTCTCCATGCGCAGTTCCATGACCGGAGTGGCGCGGCTGTCCAGCACGATGATGTCGGCCTCGGTGCCGGCTTCCAGCGTGCCGACCCGGTCGGCGATGGACAGCGCCTCGGCATTGCCGCGCGTGATCTGCCAGAAGGACTGGAACGGGTTCAGCTTCTCGCCCTGCAGGGCGATCACCTTGTAACCCTCGTCCATGGTGCGCAGCATGGAATAGTTGGTGCCGCCGCCGACATCGGTCGCGGCCGCGATGCGCAGGGGCTTCTCGCGGCAGCGGAAGCGCTGATAGTCGAACAGGCCGGACCCGAGGAACAGGTTGGACGTCGGGCAGAATACAGCGACCGAACCGGTTTCCGAAATAATATCGGCCTCGCGCTCGGCAAGGTGGATCGAGTGGCCAAGCAGGGTGCGCGGCCCGAGCAGCCCATAATGTTCGTAGACGCCGGCATAGTCCTCGGCCTGCGGATAGAGTTCGCGGGTGAAGGCGATCTCGTCATGGTTCTCCGACAGGTGCGTCTGGATGTGCAGCTCGGGAAACTCCTTCGCCAGCGCGCCCGCCATCTCCATCTGCTCCGGCGTGGAGGTGATGGCGAAGCGCGGCGTGATGGCGTAGTGCTGGCGGCCCTTGCCGTGCCATTCGGCAATCAGCGCCTTGGTGTCGTCGTAGCCGGACTGCGGCGTGTCGGTGAGTTCACCCGGCGCGTTGCGGTCCATCATCACCTTGCCGGCGATGTTGAGCATGTTGCGGTCATGCGATTCGGCGAAGAAGGCTTCCGCCGATTCCTTGTGCACCGAGCAATAGGCGGCGACCGTGGTGGTGCCGTTGCGGATCATCTCGTCGAGGAACAGGCGCGCGATGCGGCGGCCGTGCTGGGCGTTGAGGAACCTGGTTTCTTCCGGGAAGGTGTAGGTGTTCAGCCATTCCAGCAGTTCCGCGCCATAGGAGGCGATGATCTGCATCTGCGGAAAATGGGCGTGCGCGTCGATGAAGCCGGGAACCAGAAGATGCGGCCGGTGGTCGACCTTCGCCACACCCTCGCCGGCCTGCCTTTCGACATCCGCATAGGCACCGGCGGCGACGATCTTGCCGCCCCTGAGAAGCAGGCCGCCGTCTTCCTCGTAGCTCCACGCGCCCTGGTCGTCGATCGCCTCAGGCCAGCGCACGAAGGAAAGCGTGCGTCCACGCAGCAGGGTATCGGTCATGGTATCGGTCCTCGCAGTCTCTTGCCGGCGATCGTCCGGCGCACGGGCGTAGCGGCTGCGGCTGTCGGAAGTGCCTGCCGCCGGAAGTGCGGTTATTGGCGCTTGTCCTCGAACCAGGCGGTGAGCAGCGCCCGCTCCTCTTCGGTCATCTGGGTCACGTTGGCGGGCGGCATGGCATGGCTCTTGCCGGCCTGCAGGTAGATCTCGCGGGCATGGGAGGCGATGGCCTCGTCGGTATCGAGAACCACGCCCTTGGGGGCGTGGTAGATGCCGTCATAGAACGGCTCCGATGCATGGCACATGGCGCAACGCCCCATCACCGTGTCGCGCACCGCCGGGAAATGGGTCGAGGCGATGTAGACCTCGCCGGTGGCGGAAGCCGCCTTCGACTCGCCGGTCAGCACCTTCGGCACGGTCGACAGCCAGATGATGATGACGAACAGGATGGCGGCGACCAGCCAGGTCCAGGTCGGGTTGCCCTTGCGGGCGTGGCCGGTGTTGAAATAGTGGCGGATCAGCACGCCGATGAGGAACACCAGCGAGGCGATGATCCAGTTGTACTGGGTGCCGAACGCCAGCGGATAGTGGTTCGACAGCATCAGGAACAGCACGGGCAGCGTCAGGTAGTTGTTGTGCACCGAGCGCTGCTTGGCGATCTTGCCGTATTTCGGGTCCGGCTTGCGGCCGGCGATGAGGTCGGCGACGACCACCTTCTGGTTCGGAATGATGACCATGAAGACGTTGGCCGACATGATCGTGGCGGTGATGGCGCCAAGATGCAGGAAGGCGGCGCGGCCGGTGAACAGATGCGTCAGTCCCCAGGCGATGAACACCAGGATGACATAGAGGAAGATCATCAGGCCGGTGTCGCTCTTGCCGAGGAAGAGCTTGCACAGCGTGTCGTAGAACAGCCAGCCCACGCCGATGGTGGCCAGCGAAATGCCGATGCCGACCGGCACCGAGACGTCCAGAACGCTGGGATCGATGAGGAAGAGGTCGGCGCCAGCATAGTAGACAATGCACAGAAGCGCGAAGCCCGACAGCCAGGTGGCGTAGCTTTCCCACTTGAACCAGGTCAGGTGTTCCGGCATCGCCTCCGGCGCCACCAGATATTTCTGGATGTGGTAGAAACCGCCGCCGTGGACCTGCCACTCCTCGCCAAAGGCGCCGGCCGGCAGCCCGGGGCGCTGGCGCAGCCCCAGGTCGAGCGCGACGAAATAGAACGACGAACCAATCCAGGCGATGGCGGTGATGACATGCAGCCAACGCACCCCGAACGACAACCAATCCCAGAAAATCGCAAAATCCAGCATGCTCCACCCCTTGTCGGCAGAAAACGACTTTACGGACTCGTTCCCAAACGAAAAGAGGCCATTGGCCCGATGACTTTCAAAAAAATTTGGAAAATACTATTGTCCTTCGACGCAGCCACATACAGCCACGGAATCGCATGGCCTATCTCGACAATATTGCCGTCTTCGTTCGGGTCGTCGAACTGGGGAATTTGTCCGCGGCCGGCCGGGACATGCGCATTTCCCCCGCCGTCGCCTCCAACCGCATCAAGGAGCTGGAGAAGCACCTTGGCGTGCGGCTGTTCAACCGCACGACACGCCAGCTCATGCCGACCGAGCACGGCACCGTGTTCTACACCGGCGCCAAGCACATCCTGGAGGCGGTGGCGGAAGCCGAAGCCTCGGTCGCGACCCTGTCCGGCCAGCCGCGCGGCACCATCCGCGTCACCGCCCCGCTGGGCCTGGGACGGCGGCTGGTTGCCTCCGGCATCCCCGAATTCCACGACAGATATCCCGATATCGAGGTTCGGCTGCGGCTTTCCGACCACAATGTCGATATCCTGAAAGAGGGCATCGACGTGGCGTTCCGGCTGGGGGTGATCGAGGATTCGTCGCTCAGGATGCGCGGCATCCTCGAATGCGAGCGGGTGCTGGTGGCGTCGCCCGAATATATCGAACGGCGCGGCGAGCCGGCCGATGTGCATGAACTGATCGAGAAGAAGCACGACTGCCTGATGCTGCGCTATCCGGGTTCCCGCGAGTTCTACTGGATATTGCAGACGCCAACCGGCCCGCAGAAATTCGAGTTCCGCGGCCCCTATGACAGCGATGACGGCGATGTGCTGACCGGCTGGGCGCTGGCCGGGCGCGGCATCGTCAACAAGCCACGCTTCGAGGTCGAGCCCTATCTGCGCGACGGGCGCCTGCGCGTGATCCTGCAACAGACGCCGCCGACGCCCGTCCAGCTAGCCGCCGTCTATCCGCACAAGAAGCTGCAGGACCCCAAGGTGCGCCTGCTGCTCGACTTCATGGCGGAGCGGTGCCAGCGGCTGATCCGCGAGGCGCTGTCGGCCAAATAGCCGCAGGGTGCTTGAGGAACCCATCTTGCAGGCGCACATTGTCGAACGAGGGGCACGGTTCCTGCCGCGCCCCTCGTCCAACCATCGAATGGAGTTTCCCCATGGCAACGATCCAGACCCGTAACGACCTGAAGTCCAACACGCGCGCGTCGTCCATCGAAGTGCTGAACGCGCGGCTGGCAGACGCCATCGACCTGGCACTGATCACCAAGCAGGCGCACTGGAACGTGAAGGGTCCGCAATTCATTGCCATCCACGAGATGCTCGACACTTTCCGCACCGAACTCGACGGCCATGTCGACACGATCGCGGAACGGGCGGCCCAGCTCGGCGGCACCGCGCTCGGCACCTCGCAGGTCGTCGCCCGGGACAGCACCCTCAAGCCCTATCCGACCGATATCCACAAGACGAAAGACCATCTCGCCGCGCTGATCGATGCCTATGCGGCGGCCGCCAAGGGCGCTCGCGACGCCATCGACGAGACCGACGAGGCGGGCGATGCCGACACGGCCGACATCTTCACCGGCTATTCGCGTTCGCTCGACAAGTTCCTGTGGTTCCTGGAATCCCACATCCAGGAAAAGGAATAAGCCCTCACCGTTAGAGTGTTTCCGCGTTCTTGAACCGCGGAATCACTCAACTCATTGTTTCGGGGAAATTTTCCGCGCCGCGCGAGTTTCGGAAACGCCTGGCCCCGCATGCCCCAACCCCGCATGCGAAGCCAGCGCCGACATCATCTCGGCGGCGGCCAGCGCCGCGATCACCGGCGGTCGCTTGTCCTTCACCGCCTCGCCGCCGATGGGGGAAACCAGCCGGGCGAATTCCGCTTCCGTGCCGCCGGCCGTCTTCAGGAACCAGCTCCGGAAAGTGGCCTTCTTGGTCTTCGAGCCGATCATGCCGACATACGCGGCATCGCCGCGCTTCAGCGCCTCGGCAACGATGAGGAAGTCCAGCGCGTGATCGTGGGTCAGCACGGCGAAGGCGGAGCCGGCGGGCGCCGCGCGCACCGCCTCTTCCGGAACTGGCGTCAGCAGCATCTCGACGCCCGGCGCCACGCCTTCCAGCTCGTTCTCCCGCGTCTCGACCACCACGGCGTGGACGGGCAGCAGGGCGACGGAAGCCGCCAGCGCCTTGCCGACATGGCCTCCTCCGAAAATGTAGAGATGCGGCAGCATCATCTCCTCCCGCTCGGCCGCGCCGACAAGAGCCGCCGCCAGGGCGGCATCGCCCGGCCGGATCGCCACTTCCACCCGGCCGCCGCAGCACTGGCCGATCTCCGGCCCGAGCGGCACGTCGAGCATGGTCGAGCTGTCACCGGATTTGCCGAGCACCTGCCGGGCCTTGTCGATGGCCATGTATTCGAGCTGGCCGCCGCCGATGGTGCCATAGCTGGACGCCGGCGACACCAGCATCCATGCCCCGGTCTCGCGCGGCGTGGAACCCTTCGTGCCGGCCACGCTGACCAGCGCGAAGCGGCCGGCGCCGGCAAGGAAGGATTTCAGATCGTCAACGGTCGAGGCCACCTCATGCCTCCCAACACGTCTCAAGCCGGCAAAGCGACAAACCTTTCATGCCCATAAGATAGGTTCCCAACGCAGCTTGCGCTACTTTCCGGCCTGTGCCTTCAGCCGCTCCACCGCCATCAGCACGCGCTCCGGCGTGGCCGGGGCGTCGAGGCGCGGGCAGATCTTGTGATCCGCGACGCTGGCGATGGCATCCGACAAGGCGTGGAGCACGGACAGGCCGAGCGGCAGCGGCGGCTCGCCCACCGCCTTGGAGCGGTGGACGGTCGGCTCATAGGCCTCGGACCAGTCGGTCAGCGCCACGTTGAATACCTTGGGCCGGTCGGAGGCCAGCGGGATCTTGTAGGTGGAAGGCGCATGCGTGCGCAGGCGGCCCTTGTCGTCCCACCACAATTCCTCGGTGGTCAGCCAGCCCATGCCCTGGATGAAGCCGCCCTCGACCTGGCCGATGTCGATGGCCTTGTTCAGCGAACGGCCGGTATCGTGCAGGATGTCGGTGCGCTCGACCACATATTCGCCGGTCAGCGTGTCGACGGAGACTTCCGAGCAGGCCGCGCCATAGGCGTAGTAGTAGAAGGCGTGGCCACGGCCCTTGGCACGGTCCCAGTGGATTTTCGGCGTCTTGTAGAATCCGGCCGCCGAAAGCTGGACGCGGTTCATGTAGGCCTGCTTGACCAGGTCGTTGAAGGGGATCTCCTCATTGCCGACCCGCACCCGGTTGGGCAGGAACACCACCTGTTCGCGCGGGATCTGGTGGGTTTCGGCGGCGAAGTCGATCAGCCGCTCCTTGATCTGGCGCGCCGCGTCCTGCGCCGCCATGCCGTTGAGGTCCGCGCCCGACGAGGCGGCGGTGGGCGAGGTGTTGGGCACCTTGGCCGTGGTGGTGGCGGTGATCTTCACCCGGTCGAGGTCGATCTGGAATTCCTCGGCCACCACCTGCGCCACCTTGAGGTGCAGGCCCTGCCCCATCTCGGTGCCGCCATGGTTCATGTGCACCGAACCGTCGGTGTAGACATGAACCAGCGCGCCGGCCTGGTTGGACTCCGTCTTGGTGAAGGAGATGCCGAATTTCACCGGCGTCAGCGCCAGGCCGCGCTTGACCACCGGGCTCGTGGCGTTGAACTCGGCAATCGCCTTGCGGCGGCCGGCATAGTCGGCGCTTTCCTCCAGCTCGGCCACGATGCGCTGGATGATGCAGTCCTCCACCTTCTGGTGGTAGGGGGTGAGGTTGCGCTCGCCCTTCACGCCCATCGCGTCGTAGAAGTTGAGCTTGCGGATTTCCAGCGGGTCCTTGCCGACGGCGAAGGCCACCTCGTCGATGACGCGCTCCGCGCCCACCATGCCCTGCGGGCCGCCGAAGCCGCGGAACGCCGTGTTCGACACGGTGTTGGTGTAGAGCGGCGCCGACTTGGCATGCACATGCGGGAAGAAATAGGCGTTGTCGCAATGGAACAGCGCGCGGTCGCCCACCGGGCCGGAAAGGTCGGCGGAAAAGCCGGAGCGCAGCGCGAAGGTGTAGTCGATGCCGAGGATGCGGCCCTCGTCGTCGAAGCCGACATCGTAGTCGATGGCGAAGTCGTGCCGCTTGCCGGTGGCGGTCATGTCCTCGTCGCGGTCGAGGCGCAGCTTGACCGCGCGCTTGAGCTTCTTGGCGGCGATGGCGGCCAGCGCCGCGCACTGGTTGGCCTGGGTTTCCTTGCCGCCGAAGCCGCCGCCCATGCGGCGCACCTCCACCGTCACCGCATGGCTCGGCACGCCGAGCGCATGGGCAACCATGTGCTGGGTTTCGCTCGGCCCTTGCGTCGAGCAATAGACGATGATCTCGTCGTCCTCGCCCGGAATGGCCAGCGACACCTGCCCTTCGAGGTAGAAGTGGTCCTGCCCGCCAAGGCGCATGCGGCCCTTGACGCGGCGCGGTGCGCTGGCGAGCGCCGTCGCGGCATCGCCGCGCTTCAGCGTCAGCGGCGTGGTGACCTGCTTGTGGGTCGCGACGTCGAGGTCCCAGATGTCGATGACCGCAGGCAGTTCCTCATACGCGATCTTTGCCAGCCGGGCGGCGCGGCGGGCCTGCTCGCGCGTCTCGGCGATGACGCAGAAGATCGGCTGGCCGTGGAACTCGACCTTGCCCTCGGCCAGCACCGGGTCGTCATCCATGTAGGAAGGCGATATCTCGTTGACGCCGGGAACGTCCTCATAGGTGAGCACGTCGACGACGCCGGGGGCGGCGCGCACCGCCGACAGGTCCACCGACTTGATGATGCCATGCGCGACATTGGAGAGGCCGAGGCCGGCATGCAGCGTGCCGACCGGCTCGACCATGTCGTCGATATAGACGGCCGTGCCGGTGACGTGCTTGTGGGCGGAATCGTGGCGCTGCGTGGAATGGACGCCGCCGACGATCTTCTCGGCCTTCAGATTTGGTGCGTGCTTGGTCATGGGTCTTGCCTCCTCACCGCAAAAGCGCCGTTCAACCGGCTGCTAGGCTGCGGCATATCTCGACACGAGCACCGGCGCCTCGGCACCGGACGTTTCCAGGTAGAAACGGCGCAGAAGGTTCTTCGCCGCCAGCATACGATATTCGGCCGTGGCGCGCATATCGGTCAGCGGCGTGAAATCCTGCTCATAGGCCGGGATCGCGGCCTCCACCGTCGATTCCGTCCACGGCTTGCCGGTCAGGGCCGCTTCCACGGCGCTCGCCCGCTTCGAGGTTGCCGCCATGCCGCCATAGGCGATGCGGATCGCAGCGACCGTGCCGTCCCCGGCCAGTTCCAGATGGAAGGCGCCAAGGGTAGCGGTGATGTCCTCCTCGCGGCGCTTGGAAATCTTGTGCACGGCGTAGCGGATGCCTTCAGCCGGCACCGGCACCTGGACGGATTCCACGAACTCGCCCGGCTGCCGGTCCTGCTTGCCATAGGCGATGAAGAACTCTTCCAGCGGGATGGTGCGCCGCGCCGTGCCCTTGCGCAGGGTCAGCGTCGAGCCCAGCGCGATCAGGGCCGGCGGCATGTCGCCGATGGGCGAGCCGTTGGCGATGTTGCCGCCGATGGTGCCCATGTTGCGCACCTGCTCGCCACCGATGCGGGCGATCAGCGCGCCGAGCGCCGGAATGCGCCGCGACAGGAAATCGAACGCCTCGCTGTAGGTGACGCCGGCGCCGATGGTGACGACGCCATCCTCGTCGCGCATGGAGCGCAGTTCCTTCACGCCGCCGATGAAAACGGTCGGCGAGATGTTGCGCATCATCTTGGTCACCCACAGGCCGACATCGGTCGAGCCGGCGACCACGGTGGCCTTGGGCTCCGCTTCCAGCACGGCACCCAGGTCGTCGACGCTCGCCGGAACGACGAAGCGCTGGCCGCCTTCGCCGATCTCGACGCGCGCGCCGTCATCAAGGGCCGCCAGCCGCGCCACGATCGACGCGCGCTCCTTCGCCAGCGGGTCCTCGGCCACCCGGCCGTAGCTGGAAATGGCGCGGGCGGAGCGGATGATCGCCTCATAGCCGGTGCAGCGGCAGAGATTGCCCTGCAGCGCCTTCTCGATCTCGAAATCGGACGGGGTCGGCGACTTCATCCACAGGCCGTAGAGCGACATGATGAAGCCCGGCGTGCAGAAGCCGCATTGCGAGCCATGGAAATCGACCATCGCCTGCTGCACCGGATGCAGCCTGCCCTCGTTCGGCGCCAGATGCTCCACGGTGACGACATGGCAGCAATCCAGCGACCCCATGAAGCGAATGCAGGCGTTGACGCCCTCATAGACGAGCTCGTCGCCCACCCGCTTGCCGACGAGCACCGTGCAGGCGCCGCAGTCGCCCTCGGCGCAGCCTTCCTTGGTGCCGCGCAGGTTCCGCGACAGGCGCAGCCAGTCCAGCAGGGTCATGTCGGGCGCGACCGAGGTCAGCACCACGTCGCGGTCGTTGAGAATGAAGCGAAGTTCGTTGCGGATTGCTGCGGCCATCACTCAGCTCCCCCGATAGGTGGAGTAACCATATGGCGAAATCAGCAGGGGCACGTGATAGTGCGTCTGTTCCGCCATGCCGAAACGGATCGGCACGACATCGAGAAAGGCCGGCTCGGAAAGCGCCACGCCCTGCCCGCGCAGATAATCGCCGGCGGCAAAGACCAGCTCGTATTCGCCGGCGCGGAATTCCTCGCCAGCGAGCAACGGCGCGTCGCACCGTCCGTCGGAATTGGTCACGACGGTCTTGAGCGCCGTGCGCTTGCCGCCTTCAATGCGAAACAGCTCGATGGAAAGACCCGCCGCGGGCCTCCCGGATGCCGTATCGAGCACGTGCGTCGTCAGACGGCCACCGGCTGCCTCAGCCTTTGCTCCCACTTGATCGCCTCCCGTTCAGGTACGTCGAATTTGCAGCCTCGGATTGTGCGCCATTTAACGGCGCGGCATAAGGGCTGCAGGCGGGAAACGGCCCAAAAACACTTTCAAATTTTTTGAGGGGAATGTCAGCCCTCCCCTTTCGATAATCTGTCATTCGCAATTGCCAGCCTGGAGCTATCGACGATGCGTTATGTGCGCGACATGCGTGGTTACGGAGCCAATCCACCCGATGCGGCCTGGCCCGGTGGCGCCCATGTGGCCGTGCAATTCGTGGTCAACTACGAGGAAGGCGGCGAGAACTGCATCCTCCACGGCGACAAGGCCTCGGAGGCCTTCCTGTCGGAGATCACGGGTGCTGCGCCATGGCCGGGCCTGCGCCATTGGAACATGGAATCCATCTACGAATACGGGGCCCGCGCCGGCTTCTGGCGCCTGCACCGCCTGTTCACCGGGGCACAGGTGCCGGTCACCGTCTACGGCGTCGCCTCCGCTCTCGCGCGCTCGCCCGACCAGGTGGCCGCCATGCAGGCCGCGGACTGGGAAATCGCCTCGCACGGCCTGAAGTGGATCGACTATCGCGACCATGACGAGGAGGCCGAGCGCGCCGACATGATGGAGGCGATCCGGCTTCATACGGAAGTGGTGGGCGAACGGCCGAAGGGCATGTATCTGGGCCGCACTTCGGTCTGGTCGGTGCGGCTGGCGGCTGCCGAAGGCGGTTTCGACTATATTTCCGACACCTATGACGACGACCTGCCCTACTGGCTCGACCATGACGGCCATGGCAACGCCATCGCGCCGCAGCTCGTCATCCCCTACACGCTCGACGCCAACGACATGCGCTTCGCCATCCAGGCCGGCTTCTCCGAAGGCGAGCAGTTCTTCACCTATCTGAAGGACGCCTTCGACACGCTCTACGCCGAGGGCAAGGCCGGCAAGGCCAAGATGATGTCGATCGGCCTGCATTGCCGCCTGATCGGCCGTCCCGGGCGCGTGGCGGCGCTGAAGCGCTTCGTCGACTACGTCAAGAGCCACGACAAGGTGTGGCTGCCGCGCCGCGTCGACATCGCCCGCCACTGGAAGGAGCACCATCCCTACAAGGCCCCGGCGCTGCGCCCTTCGCGCATGGACGAGGCCAGCTTCGTCAAGGCCTTCGGCGGCATATTCGAGCACTCGCCGTGGATCGCCGAACGCGCCTGGAAGCTGGAGCTCGGCCCGGCCCACGACAGCGCCGGCGGACTGCACAACGCACTGTGCCGCGCCTTCCGGTCGGCCAGCGAGACGGAACGGCTCGGCGTGCTGACCGCCCATCCCGACCTTGCCGGCAAGCTGGCGCAGGCCAAGCGCCTCACCCCAGAATCGACCGCCGAACAGGCGTCGGCCGGGCTCGATGCGCTGACCGACGAGGAGCGCGAGGCCTTCACCCGCCTCAACACCGCCTATGTGGAGAAGTTCGGCTTCCCCTTCATCATCGCCGTGAAGGACAACACCAAGGCGACCATCCTCGACGCCTTCCGCAAGCGCATCGACAGCGACCGCGCCACCGAATTCGAAACGGCCTGCAAGCAGGTGGAACGCATCGCCCTGCTGCGGCTCAGAGACGTGCTGCCCCACTAGGAATCCAAGAATGGACATGACCGCCATGCCCGAACGCACCTATTATGCACCGCGCGGCGGCCTGCCGCCCCAGAGCGACCTGATCACGGACCGCGCCGTCTTCACCGAAGCCTATGCGGTGATCCCGCGGCGGGAATTCAGCGACATCGTCGCCAGCTATCTGCCGTTCTGGGACAAGACGCGGCTGTGGGTGATCGCCCGCCCGCTTTCCGGCTTCGCCGAAACCTTCTCCCAGTACATCATGGAAGTGCAGCCCGGCGGCGGCAGCGACCGGCCCGAACCCGATGCCGACGCCGAGGGCGTCCTGTTCGTGGTCGAGGGCGAGGTCACCGTGACGCTGGACGGCGAGGCGCACCGCCTCACCCCCGGCGGCTATGCCTTCCTGCCGCCGGCCAGCGGATGGACCTTGCGCAACGCGGGCGCCGCCACGGCCCGTTTCCACTGGATCCGCAAGGCCTACGAGTTCGTCGACGGGCTGGAGCCGCCGGAGCCGATCTTCGCCAACGAGAACGACATCGAGCCGGTCGCCATGCCCGACACGGACGGAAAATGGGCCACGACACGCTTCGTCGACCCGGCCGACATCCGCCACGACATGCATGTGACCATCGTCACCTTCAAGCCAGGCGGCATCATCCCCTTCCCCGAAACCCACGTCATGGAGCACGGGCTCTATGTGCTGGAAGGCCAGGCCGTCTACCGGCTCAACCAGGACTGGGTCGAGGTGCAGGCAGGCGACTACATGTGGCTGCGCGCCTTCTGCCCGCAGGCCTGCTATGCCGGCGGGCCCGGCAATTTCCGCTACCTGCTCTACAAGGACGTGAACCGGCACGCGGTGCTGGGCGGCTTCGGGAGGCAGACATGAGCGGCATCATCCTCGCACAGCCCCTGACGCGCGAAAGCTTCGCGCCCTTCGGCGACGTCATCGACACCGATGGCGACAACCATTTCCCGATCAATGCGGGAAAATGCGAACGCCACCACGCGCTGGCCCGCCCGGAAGTGGGCGGCGACAATGCCCATGTGCTGATCTCGATCGCCCGCGGCACTCCCTACAGCTTTCCCCTCACCCTCGCCATGGTCGAGCGCCACCCGCTCGGCAGCCAGGCCTTCATTCCCATGTCGCCGCGCCCCTTCGTGGTGGTGGTGTGCCCGGACGGGCCGGACGGGCCGGGCACCCCGCAGGCCTTCCTGACGGCACCGGGACAGGGCGTGAACTACCGCCGCAACGTGTGGCACGGCGTCCTGACGCCGGTGGGCGAGGAGCAGGACTTCGTCATCGTGGATCGCGGCGGCGACGGCTCCAACCTGGAGGAATTCTACTTCTCCCATCCCTATGAGGTTCGCCTGCCGGAGGGTTTCCAGCCATGAGCGACGTGTCCCTCATCGACCGCCTGCTCGATGTGATCGAGCACGACATCGTGCCGAGGACGGCAGCCGGCGTGGAGAAGGGAAACAAGCTTTTCGGCGCGGCGCTGCTGCGCAAGACCGACCGTTCGCTGGTGCTGGCCGAAACCAACAACGAGGTCGAGAACCCGCTCTGGCACGGCGAGATGCACTGCCTGAAGCGTTTTTACGAGATGCCGAAGGCGGAGCGGGTCGATACGAAGGAGGCCATCTTCGTTTCCACCCACGAACCCTGCTCGCTGTGTCTGTCGGCCATCACCTGGGCCGGGTTCGACAATTTCTACTATCTGTTCAGCCACGAGGATTCACGCGACAGCTTCGCCATTCCCCACGACCTGAAGATCCTCAAGGAGGTCTTCACGCTCGAACCGGGCGGCTACAATGCCGAGAATGCCTACTGGAAAAGTTTTTCGATCCGCAAACTGGCGCGGGAAGCGCCCGAAGCAGAGCGTCGGCGGCTCGAACAACGCATAGCGGCGATTTCCGCCCGCTATGACGATCTTTCGGCGACCTACCAGGCCGGAAAGCACGAAAACGATATCCCGCTCAACTGAGCACTTTTCTATTTGCGACATTTCGAAGCGCGGTGACGCAGCCGGAATTTGACTGTTCCGGCTGCGAAATTTCGTTCGAGTACCGCCGATATCTGCCTCAACTCCGCTGAAAATGGCGTTTCTTGTCTGATTGCGACAAGTTCGCCGAACTTCTTAAAGCTCCGGCTTGTTCCAGCAGCGGCATGCAAATTACGCCAGCCCATGTCGCTTTCCGTCCGGTTCCGGCTTGACCTTGGCCGCATTATTCACCGTAATTGACCAATAAAAACGGCCATTGGGGTCGAACCACAGAGTAAGGGAGCTCAAACTAAAATGTCAGACGAACTGCATTTTCTGAGCCGGGCGGTTGCTGCGGGAAAACTTAGCCGGCGTGATTTCCTCGGCCGCGCTGCGGCGCTGGGCGTGGGCGCCGCGCTGGCCAACACGATGCTGTCGGGCGCAGCCCGTGCACAGGCGCCGCAGAAGGGCGGCGCCCTGAAGATGGGCCTGGTGGGCGGCGAATCCACCAACAGCCTCGACCCTGCCCAGTTCCTCACCCAGGTGCCGCAGAATTTCGGCTCCACATGGGGCGAGCTTCTGGTGCTCCAGTCGCCGGAAGACGGCACCGCGCAGCCGGTGCTGGCCGAATCCTGGGACGCCTCCGACGACGCCGCCGAATGGTCGTTCAAGATCCGCAAGGGCGTGACCTTCCACAACGGCAAGGACCTGACGCCCGAGGACGTGGCGCAGACCATCCGCCGCCATTCCGATGAAAAGACCAAGTCGGCCGCACTGGGCGTGCTGGGCGACATCAACGAGGTCGTGGTCGACGGCGACAACGTCGTCTTCAAGCTCAAGCGCGGCAATGCCGACCTGCCGCTGCTGCTGACCGACTACCATCTGATCATCCAGCCGAACGGCGGCTTTGACGACCCGACCGCGGGCATCGGCACCGGCCCCTACAAGGTCGAGGTCAACGAGCCCGGCGTGCGCCACATGTCGGTGAAATATGACGGCTACTGGCGCGACGACGTCGGCCATGTCGATTCGGTCGAGGTGATCGTCATGAACGACACCACCGCCCGCATGGCGGCGCTGCAATCGGGCCAGGTCCATATCATCAACCGTGTGGAGCCGAAGACGGTCGGCCTGCTCAAGCGTGCACCGGGCGTCGTCGTCGTCAACGTGCCGTCGAAGGGCCACTACATCTTCCCGATGTTCTGCAACACCGCGCCCTTCGACAATGCGGACCTGCGCATGGCGCTCAAGCTCGCCGTTGACCGCGAGCAGATGGTGCAGCAGATCATGCAGGGCTACGCCTCGATCGGCAACGATTTCCCGATCAGCAAGAGCTACGCGCTCTATCCCGAAGGCATCGAGCAGCGCACCTACGATCCGGACAAGGCGAAGTTCCACTTCGAGAAATCCGGGCACAGCGGCCCGATCCTGCTGCGCACCTCCGATGTCGCCTTCCCCGGCGCGGTGGACGCGGCGCAGCTCTTCCAGCAGCAGGCCGCCAAGGCCGGAATCCAGCTCCAGGTACAGCGCGAGCCCGGCGACGGCTACTGGACCGAGGTGTGGAACAAGCAGCCCTTCTGCGCGTCCTACTGGGGCGGGCGGCCGACGCAGGATTCCATGTATTCGACCGCCTACATCACCGGCGCCGACTGGAACGACACGCGTTTCTTCAACGAGAAGTTCGACAAGATCATTCTCGATGCGCGCGCCGAGCTGGACAACGCCAAGCGTACCGAACTCTATCGCGAAGCGGCGATGATCGTGCGTGACGACGGCGGCCTGATCCTGCCGATGTTCAACGACTTCATCGATGCCCATCGCGAGGAGGTGCAGGGCTGGGTCCTCGACCCGAACCACGAGACCTCCAACCTCAGGGCCGCCACCCGCGTCTGGCTGAAGCAGGGCTGAGACGCGCCTGATGGGAAGTACGCTTATTCTGCGGCTGATCGCCCAGCGCCTCGCGCTGGGCGTTCTCCTCCTTTTCGCCGTCTCGGTGCTGATCTTCGCGGGCACCCAGATCCTGCCCGGTGACGTGGCCCAGTCGATCCTCGGGCAGGCGGCGACGCCGCAGGCGCTGGAGAACCTGCGCCGCGACCTCGGCCTCAACGACCCGGCCTATATCCGCTATTTCCGCTGGCTGGGCGGCGTGTTGACCGGCGATTTCGGCACCGCGCTCTCCAACGGGCGCGACATCGCCGACGCGC
Source organism: Aquamicrobium terrae (assembly GCF_052978165.1). Classification (NCBI taxonomy): domain Bacteria; kingdom Pseudomonadati; phylum Pseudomonadota; class Alphaproteobacteria; order Hyphomicrobiales; family Phyllobacteriaceae; genus Aquamicrobium; species Aquamicrobium terrae. The sequence continues at coordinate 2,729,323 of NZ_JBRKLZ010000001.1, read as the reverse complement.
TCGGCGGCCGGCTGAAGAACACCCTGTTCCTTGCCGCCTGCGCGGCGGTGATCTCGGTGCCGCTGGCCATCCTGCTCGGGCTGCTGGCGGTGCGCTACCGCAACGGCGTCATCGACAAGGCGATCTCCGGCTTCGCGCTGGCCTCGACCTCGCTGCCGGAATTCTTCATCGGCTATCTGCTGATCCTGTTCTTCGCCGTCGAGTTGCAATGGTTTCCCGCCAGTTCGACCGTCTTCGACACCATGTCGTTCGGTGCCAGGATCCAGGCCATCGCCCTGCCGGCGATCACCCTGACGCTGGTGGTGCTGGCGCACATGATGCGCATGACGCGCGCGGCGATCCTCAACGTCATGCAATCGGCCTATATCGAGACGGCCGAGCTGAAGGGCCTGTCGGCCTTCGAGATCATCCGCAAGCACGCCATGCCCAACGCGGTGGCGCCCATCGTCAATGTGGTGATGCTGAACCTTGCCTATCTCATCGTCGGCGTCGTCGTCGTGGAGGTGATCTTCGTCTATCCCGGCATGGGCCAGTATCTGGTCGACCACGTTTCCAAGCGCGACGTGCCGGTGGTGCAGGCCGTCGGCCTGATCTTCGCCGCCGTCTATATCGGCCTCAACATGATCGCGGACATCGTGGCCATCCTGGCCAATCCCCGCCTCAGGCATCCGAAGTGAGGACCGCGCGTGCTTGACCTGAAACGCATTCCCGTGAGCGCCCTGATCGGCCTCTTCCTGACGGCACTGTTCCTCTTCGCGGCCCTGTTCGCCCCGTGGATTGCGCCCTATGGCAATGGCGAGATCGTCGGCGACGTGTGGGGGCCGATTTCGGCCACGCATCTGCTCGGCACCGACAATCTCGGCCGCGACCTGCTCTCACGCATGATCTACGGCGCGCGCATCACCATCTTCATCGCGGTGGCGGCGACGGCGCTGTCCTTCATCCTCGGCTCGGTGCTCGGCTTCACCGCCGCCGTGGTGGGCGGATGGCTCGACCAGACCATGTCGCGCTTCGTCGACCTCCTGATGTCGATCCCGACGCTGATCTTCGCACTGGTGGTGCTTTCGGTGCTGCCGTCGACACTGGTCACGCTCATCCTCGTCATGGGCATTCTCGACGCCACCCGCGTCTATCGCCTTGCGCGCGCCGTGGCGGTCGACATCAACGTCATGGATTTCGTGGAGGCGGCCAAGCTGCGCGGCGAAGGCCGGTCCTGGATCATCTTCCGCGAGATCCTGCCTAATGCGCTGTCGCCGCTGGTGGCGGAGCTCGGCCTGCGCTTCATCTTCGCGGTGCTGTTCCTGTCGGCGCTTTCCTTCCTCGGCCTCGGCGTGCAACCGCCGAATGCCGACTGGGGCGGCATGGTCAAGGAAAACAAGGACGGCATCGTGTTCGGCATCCCGGCGGCACTGATCCCGGCCGGCGCCATCGCGCTCCTGGCAATCTCGGTCAACCTCGTCGCCGACTGGGTGCTGAACCGAACCTCCGACCTGAAGGGAGGCCGCGGCAATGGCTGAACGGACGAAGACGAACCCGCAGCGCCCCGGCACCGGAACGCTGCTCGACATCCGCAACCTGCGCATCGAGGCGACGGTCTATCCCCCCGGCGAAGACCCGAAGAACGTGGTCATCGTCGACGACGTGTCGCTCACGGTCGAGCGCGGCAAGGTGCTGGGCCTGATCGGCGAATCCGGCGCCGGCAAGTCGACCATCGGCCTGTCGACGATGGGCTATGGCCGCGGCGGCGTGCGCATCACCGGCGGCGAGGTCATCCTCAACGGCCGCGACATCCTCAGGAGCGAGCGGGGCCTGCGCAAGCTGCGCGGCAAGGAGGTGTGCTACGTCGCCCAGTCGGCGGCGGCGGCCTTCAATCCGGCCCACAAGCTCATGCGGCAGGTGGTCGAAGCCACGCTCGAACATGGCGTGTCGAACCGCGAGGAGGCCGAGAAGCGGGCCGTCGACCTGTTCCGCCAGCTCAGCCTTCCCGATCCCGAGAACATCGGCGACCGCTATCCGCATCAGGTGTCCGGCGGGCAGTTGCAGCGCGTCATGACGGCGATGGCGCTGTGCTCGAAACCCGACCTCATCGTCTTCGACGAGCCGACCACCGCGCTCGACGTCACCACCCAGATCGACGTTCTGGCAGCGATCAAGAGGGCGATCCAGGACACCGGCGTGGCGGCGCTCTACATCACCCACGATCTCGCCGTGGTGGCCCAGGTGGCCGATGACATCATGGTGCTGCGCCACGGCAAGACCGTGGAATGGGGCGAAACCCGCCAGATCATCAAGGAGCCGAAGCAGGATTACACAAGGGCTCTGGTCTCGGTTCATGCGATCGACCATGACGAGCACACGCCGACCCCGACGCCGATCCTCTCGGTCGACAACGTCACCGCCTCCTATGGCGGCGGCAAGGTCAAGGTGCTGAAGAATGTCAGCGTCGACATCCATCCCGGCCAGACGCTGGCCGTGGTGGGCGAATCTGGCTCCGGCAAGTCGACGCTGGCGCGCGCCATCACCGGCCTGCTGCCGCCGGAGAGCGGAACCGTCAGCTTCGACGGGCGCGTGCTTGCCAACCGGCTGGCCGACCGCCCCAAGGAGGACCTGCGCCAGCTCCAGATGATCTACCAGATGGCGGACGTAGCAATGAACCCGCGCCAGACGGTGGGCACCATCATCGGCCGGCCGCTGGAATTCTATTTCGGCATGCGCGGTGCCGAGCGCAACCGGCGCGTGGCCGAACTGCTCGACAAGATCGAGATGGGCAAGGGCTTCGCCGACCGCTATCCGGCCGAGCTTTCGGGCGGCCAGAAGCAGCGCGTGTGCATTGCGCGTGCCCTCGCCGCGCGGCCGAAGCTGATCATCTGCGACGAGGTGACCTCGGCGCTCGACCCGCTGGTGGCGCACGGCATCCTCAAGCTGCTGCTCGACCTGCAGGCCGAGGAGGACGTGGCCTATCTGTTCATCACCCACGACCTCGCCACGGTGAAGGCCATCGCCGATTCCATCGCGGTGATGTATCGCGGCGAACTGGTGCGCTACGGCCCCAAGAGCAAGGTGCTGACGCCGCCGTTCGACGCCTATACCGACCTGTTGCTGTCCTCCGTGCCGGAAATGGAGATCGGCTGGCTGGAGACGGCGATCGCGAGCCGGCGTATGGAGGCAGCCGGCAACTGACGCCTGCTTCCGGAAGCCGCCGCCGCACGATGTTTCGAACAGGCCGCGCCATGTGAAGGGCGGCCATTATCCGGCGCGGGGCCCTTGTGTCGCGCCGCCGTCATGATGGAAACGCTATCGTGACGTTCGCAAAACCGAAGGGAAAACATGTCTGACGAACTGAACTATCACGCCGCAAGATTGGCGCGGGGCGCCATGTCCCGTCGCGAATTCCTGGGCCGCGCCGCAGCGCTCGGCGTCTCGGCCATCGCCGCCGACGCCCTGATGGGCAAGGCGCTGGCGCAGACCCCTGTGCGCGGCGGCATTCTCAGGGCCGGCCTGCAAGGCGGCGAATCCACCAACACGCTCGACCCCGCGCTCAATCTCAGCCAGGTTCCGTTCAATTTCTGCAAGCAATGGGGCGAGTTCCTGTTCCGGCTGAACCGCGACGGTTCGCTGGAAAACCGGATTGCCGAGGATATCGGCGCCTCGGCCGACGCCCGCACATGGACGATGAAGATCCGCGACGGCATCGAGTTCCACAACGGCAAGACGGTGACCGCCGAAGACGTTGCCGCCACCATCGAACGCCATGCCGACGAGACGTCGAAATCCGGCGCACTCGGCATCCTTAAGAACATCAAGGCCGTGAAGGCGGACGGGCGCGAGGTGATCGTCACGCTGGCCGAGCCGGACGCCGACTTCCCCTATCTGATGGCCGACTACCATCTGGTCATCCAGCCCAATGGCGGCAAGGACGATCCGGCCGCCGGCATCAGCGCCGGCCCCTACAAGGTGGCGGCGAACGAGCCCGGCATCCGCTATGTCGGCGAACGCTTCACCAATTTCTGGGACGCGGATCGCCTCGGCTTCGCCGACCAGGTCGAGATCATCGTCATCAACGACCCGACCGCGCGCATCTCCGCCCTGCAAAGCGGGCAGGTGCACATGATCAACCGGGTGGAGCCGAAGATCGTCGAGCTGGTCCAGCGTGTCCCGGGCGTGTCGATCGAGAACGTGTCGGGCAAGGGCTACTATCCCTTCAACATGTTCTGCGACACCGCACCCTTCGACAACAACGACCTGCGCATGGCCCTGAAGCTCGCCATGGACCGCGAGCAGATGCTGCAGCAGATCCTGCGCGGCTACGGCACCGTCGGCAACGACTTTCCGATCAATGCGGCCTATCCGCTGTTCTCGGACGACGTCGAGCAGCGCGTCTTCGATCCCGACAAGGCGGCCGAGTTCTACAAGAAGTCCGGCCATAGCGGCCCGATCGTGCTGCGGACCTCCGAGGTCGCCTTTCCCGGCGCGGTCGATGCCGCCCAGCTTTACCAGCAAAGCTGCGCCAAGGCCGGCATCCAGATCGAGATCCGCCGCGAGCCGGGCGACGGCTACTGGTCCGAAGTGTGGAACAAGCAGCCCTTCTGCCTCTCCTACTGGGGCGGACGTTCGACCCAGGACCAGATGTATTCGACCGGCTACGCCTCGGATGCGGACTGGAACGACACCCGCTTCAAGCGGCCGGAGTTCGACAAGATGCTCTATGCGGCACGCGCCGAACTCGACGAGGGCAAGCGCAAGGCGATCTATCGCGACATGGCGGTCATGATGCGCGACGAGGGCGGGCTGATCGTGCCCTTCTTCAACCAGTTCATCGACGCGGTCCTGACCTCGAAAATCGGCGGTTACAACAAGCACACCGAGGGCGAGTTGATGGACGGCTATGCGCTGGCCGAATGCTGGCTCGCCGCATAGAAACCGCCACCTTGACGAGCCCGTCGGCAGGCGCCGGCGGGCTGCCCCACCGAAATCCCCTCCTGACGGCAAAGCCGGCATGGAAACTTGCGGAGCCTGCCATGGCGCTGAACACCAAGCTGCTGCTCATCATTCTCGACGGCGTGCCGTGGCGCAACTGGCGCCGGCTGTTCGGCAATCTGGAAGGCTGGGTGCAATCGGGGGACGCGCGGGTGTGGAAGATGCGCTCGGTGCTGCCGTCCACATCGGCCTGCTGCTACGCCTCCATCCATACCGGGACGCCGCCCCAGATTCACGGCATCCTTTCCAACGAGAACCGTTTCCGGGTCGAGCAGCCCGACCTGTTTTCCGAGATTTCGAAGGCCGGCGGCAAGACCGGCGCGGTGACCCATTCCTACTGGTCGGAATTCTTCAACCGCTATCCCTTCGATCTCGTCGAGGACATGGAATATGACGAGCCGGGCGGGCCGATCACCCGTGGCCGCTTCCACACCATGACCGGCTACAACGGCACCAACCAGATGACGCCGAGCGATGTCGACCTGTTCGCCACGCTGACCATGCTGACAAGGCGCCACGGCATCGACTACGGTATCCTGCATACCTGCACGCTGGATTCCATGGGCCATCGCTTCGGCCACGACTGCACGGAAATGGACCATGCCTGCTATGCCATGGATGGCATGCTGGCAGCCTTCCTGCCGAAATGGCGCGAGGCGGGCTATGAGGTGATCGTCACCGCCGACCATGGCCAGACCGACCGCGGCCATCACGGCGGCCGGGAAGACGACCAGCAGGATTTCGCCCTCTACTATTTCGGCAAAGGCAAGGGGCCCGACGATACGGCGCTGCTGGACCAGCTCCAGCTTGCACCGACAGTGCTCAATCTGCTTGGCCTTGCCGCACCGGCCAGCATGAAGGCCAAGCCCTTTCTGGTTTGACCTAAGCCGCCCCACCCGTCGCGTATGGGTGCGGCGGCAAGGGCGGGTCACTCCTGCAGCCAGCAGGACGCCAGGGCCAGGCCGGACATGAGCTCGCCGACCGGGTGCGGCTGGTAACCGCCCACCTTGTCGGAAACGGCATCCACCCAGTCGTTGAAGACGGGGATGATGGCGCCACCCTCGTCATGCACAATCATGGCGATGTCCCGGTACATGGCCTTGCGCTTGCCTTCATCCAGTTCCGCCCGCGCGGCAACCACCATCCTGTCGAAATCCTCGCGGCGGAAGCGGGTTTCGTTCCAGTCGGCGCTGGAGATGTAGGCCGTCGAATATTGCTGGTCCTGGGTGGGGCGCCCGACCCAGTAGGACGCCGAGAACGGCGAGACGTTCCACACCTCGGCCCAGTAGCCGTCGCCCGGCTCGCGCCGGACATCGAGCGTGATGCCGGCCCTGGCCGCGCTCTGTTGGAAAAGCTGGGCGGCATCGACCGCGCCGGGGAAGGCCACATCCGAGGTTTGCAGCACGATCGGCCCTTCATGGCCCGACTTCTTGTAGTGGAACGCCGCCTTGTCCGGGTCGAAGCCGCGCTGCTCGATGTCGTCGGAAAACAGCGGATAGGCCTTGTTGACCGGAATGTCGTTGCCGACGGTGCCGTAGCCGGCAAGGATCTTGTCGACCATCTCCTGCCGGTCGATAGCATATTTCAGCGCCAGCCTGAGGTCGTTGTTGTCGAAGGGCGGCGTGATGCACTGCATGGCAAACACATAGTGGGCGCTGCCGGTAATGTTCTGGATGGTGACGCCGGGAAGCCGCTTGACCAGTTCCACGACCTTGGGCTCGACCCGGTTCATCATGTGGACCTGACCGGAGCGCAAGGCGGCCATGCGCGCGGCCGAATCGTTGATGACGATGATCTCGACCTGCTCGGCATGGCCCCGCGCATCCGGCGCCCAGTAGCCGTCATAGCGCTCGCCGATCTCACGCACGCCCGGCTCATGCGCGGCGATCCTGTAGGGTCCGGTGCCGATGCCGGCCTCGGGCGCATCCTTGCCGCCGTCCGGCTGGATGATGAGATGGTAGTCGGTCATCAGATAGGGCAGGTCGGCATTGGCCTCCTTGAGCGTGACGATGAAGTCGTCGCCTTCCGCCTTCAGCGTCTCGATGCCGCGCAGCACGCCGAGCGCGCCCGACTTGGTGTCCTCGCCGGCATGGCGCTCGATCGTCGCGCGCACATCCTCGGCCGTCACCTCCTTGCCGTTGTGGAAGGTGACGCCCTTGCGGATCTTGAAGGTCCAGGTCCTGGCGTCCGCCGAGGCTCCATATTCGGTCGCCAGAAACGGCACCAGCGAGCCGTCGGGCGCCACATCCAGCAGTTTCTCGCCCCAGCAGCGGGCAAAGGCGCCCTTGACCTGATTGTTGATGGCGGCGGGATCGAGGCCGTCGGTAGATTCGCCGCCGACCAGCCCGGCCTTCAGCGCACCGCCCTTCACCGGGCCGCCCGCCCGCGCGGCGTTCGACAGAAGCAGCGAGGCCATGGGCGCGGCGACGCCAAGAGCCGCCGCGCGGCCGAGAAAAGCGCGACGGCTGAGGCGGTTGGCCACCACGCAACGGCTCAGGAAGTCCAGTTCGTCCGACATGTGCGTTCCCCTTCTTCTGCGTTCAGGACTGGTGATGCCACTCGCCCTTGCCGAGCGAGCGAATGGCTTCGACGATGCGGCTGAAGCTGTCACGGGCGCGCGCCACGGTATGGCGGGCGCGCAGATAGCCGTGCACGAGCCCCGGCTCGTCGATCCATCGCGCCTTGCCGCCGGCCGCGACGATCCTGTCGCGATAGTCGCGGCCGTCATCCGAAAGCGGATCGCACTCGGCGGTGATCACCACCGTCGGGGGAAGGCCGGAATAGTCGGTGTCATTGAAGGGAGCGAAGGTGACATCGCCGGAAATGTCGCGCCCGCCGGCCCGCATGTCCCGGTAGTAGTCCATGTCGCGCACGCTGAGCAGCGGCGCATCGGCATGGGTGAGGTAGGAGCCCTGCCCCAGCTTGCCGCCCAGACCGGGATATATAAGCACCTGGCCGATGGCGGCGCGCTCCTGGCCGCGCGTGGTGTGCGCCACGGCCGCAGCCAGGTTGCCGCCGGCGGAATCGCCGCTCAGCAGGATCGGCCGCGCATAGGTCCTCGCCGCCCACTCGAAGGCGGCGCGGCTGTCCTCATAGGCGGCGGGGTGGGTGTGTTCGGGCACCAGCCGGTAGTCGACCGACACGACCTCATAGCCGGTGCGCTGGCAGATTTCGGCGCAGACATCGTCATGGCTGTCCAGCCCGCCGAGGATGAAGCCGCCACCATGGAAATAGAGCACCAGCGCCGCATCGTCGGGCCTGGCATTGCGGTAGATGCGGATCGGGATCGCATGGGTTGGCGTCTCGATGGCCGTCGTCTCGGCGCTCACGCCCTCGGGATAGCCGGCGTGGAATTCCCGGCACATGCGGTCATAGGTTCGTCGCTGCTCCTCGACGCTGTGGTCGACCGCGTCCGGCGGATAGAAGCTGTTGGTTCGGTCGATGAAGGCCCAGGTTTCGGCGTCGATGAGCTTTGCGTAATCTGCCATGGTTCTCCTCTTCTCCCGCACCCGGCCGGCACTTCACGTGGTCATTTGCCCTTCCACACCGGATCGCGCTTTTCGGCGAAGGCCCGCGCGCCTTCCTGATAGTCCTCGGAATCGTAAAGGATATCGACGGTGGGCAACTGCCTGCGCATGACCTTGTTCATGGCTTCCTGGAAGGGCAGCCCCTCTGTCATGCGGGCCGTCTCCTTGATGGCGGCGAAGACCAGCGGCGGGCCGCTTTCCAGCAGGCGCGCGATCTCCCACACGCGCTGCTCCAGCCCGTCGGCCGGCAGCACCTCGTTGACCAGGCCCCAGCGATGTGCCTCGGCCGCATCCATCCAGCGGCCGGTCAGCAGAAGGTCCATGGCCACGTGATAGGGCATGCGCCTGGGCAGCTTGATCGTGGCGGCGTCGGCCAGCGTGCCGGCGCGGATTTCAGGCAGGGCGAAGGAGGAATGCTCCGACGCGTAGATAAGGTCGCAGGAGAGCGCCAGCTCGAAGCCGCCGCCTACCGCCATGCCGTTGACGCAGGCAATCACCGGCTTGTTGAGGTCGCGCAGTTCCTGCAATCCGCCGAAACCGCCGACGCCATAGTCGCCATCGATCGGATCGCCTTCGGCGGCCGCCTTGAGGTCCCAGCCGGCGCAGAAGAACTTTTCGCCGGCGGTCCTGAGGATTGCGACGCGCAGGTCCGGATCGTCGCGGAACGCCTTGAAGGTCTGGCCCATCAGCCGCGAGGTGGCGAGATCGATGGCGTTGGCCTTGGGCCGGTCGAGCGTGACTTCGAGGATGCCGCCCTCGCGGCGGGTTCTGATGACATCGGACATGACGCGCCTTAGTCTCCCTCCTGTGGGGATGTCGGGGTGCAGACCAGCAGCGCATCGGCGATCCACGCACCCCTGCCCTCATTGCAGACGATCAGCGGATTGATGTCGAGTTCCTCGATCCGGTCCGCATGCTCCACCACGAAACGGGAGATGGCGAGGATGGCATCCACCGCAGCGGAGATGTCCGCCTTCGGCCGGCCGCGATAGCCGTCGAGCAGCGGGAACAGCTTGAGGCCGCGCAGGGCCGTCTCGATTTCCGCACGCGCGGCCGGCAGCAGAAGCGTGTCGCTGTCCTTGAGCAGTTCGACCAGCACGCCGCCGCTGCCGAGCGTCATGGCCTGCCCGAACACGGGATCGCGGGTGAGGCCGACGATCAGTTCGCCGGCCGCGCCCGCCACCATGCGTTCGACATAAAGCCCGGTGCCGAGCGGCAGCAGCGCCGCGGCCGCATCCCGCACCTCGCCGGCGGACTTCAGGTTGAGCCGCACCGCGCCCAGTTCGCTCTTGTGGGCGACGCCCAGCGCCTTCAACGCGACGGGAAAGCCCAGGCTTTCGGCGGCGGCCACGGCCTCGGCCACGCTTGCGGCGCGCGCGCCTTGCGGCACGGCGAGGCCGGCACCGCGCAACAGCCGCTTGGCCTCGGCCTCGTCGAGAACCACCCTGCCCTCCCCCTTGTCGGAAGAACCGGCGTGGACTCCCCCAAGAGCAGACGCAGGGGGCCGGCTCCACGCCTTGCCGATGAAGGCGGCCGCCTCGGCCGCATCGAGGGCCTCGACAATGCCGTGCAAGGGCACGATCTCCCGCTCCAAAAGCCGCTCGGCATGCGGTTCCGGCAGGTTTTCCGGTAGGGAGGCCACGATGGCGCCGCGCGCACCGTTGGCCCGCAAGGCCGCCTCGAAGGCATCGCATGCCGCCGCCCAGTCGGCATCCGAGCAGCGGTCTGTGCGCGGGAAATCCAGCAGCAGCAGATTGAGATCGAAGCCGCCGGCGACAAAGGCATCGAAGGCCGCCGTCATCGCCGCGCGATCGTTCCAGATGAAGGTGTGGTAGTCGAGCGGGTTGGACGCCGTCACCAACGGCCCGAGCACGGCCTTGACCCTCGCCTGATGCGCCGGTGAAAGCGCCGGGAAGGCGACGCTACGGCCCTCGGCCGTGTCGGCCATCACCGAGGCCTCGCCGCCCGAACAACTCATCGAGGACAGGCGGCTGCCGGGCAACGGCCCGACGGCGTGCACCAGCTTCAGGCTTTCCAGCAGCGATGGGATGGAATTGACGCGCGCGATGCCGAGCCGCTTGAGGAAGGCGTCCGAGCCGGCGTCGGAACCGGCCAGGGACGCCGTATGCGACACGGTGGCCGCCCGCGCCTGCTCCGATCTTCCGACCTTCATGGCCACGATCGGCTTGTTCAGCTCGCGTGCCCGCATCGCCAGCCGCTCGAAACCGGCGACCGAGTCAAAACCCTCGATGTGGAGGCCGAGGCAGGAAACGCGCTCGTCCTCGATGAGGCCGAGCGCCATTTCCGACAAGCCGGTCTGCGCCTGGTTGCCCGCCGTCAACAGATAGGCGAGCGGCAGGCCGCGCTGCTGCATCGTCATGTTGATCGCGATGTTGGAGGACTGGGTGATGATGGCCGCGCCCCGTTCGCCGGGCTTCAGACGCCGGCCGCCATGCTGGTCCGGCCACAGAAGCGCACCGTCGGCATAGTTGATGAGGCCGTAGCAGTTCGGCCCGATGACCGGCATGCTGCCGGCTGCCGCGATCAGTTCCCCTTGCAGGCGGGCGCCATCCTCATCGTCAGCGCCGGCCTCCAGGAAGCCCGAGGCGAAGCAGATTGCCCCGCCCGCGCCCATCGCCGCCAGTTCCCGCACGATGTCGATGGTGGCGAAGCGGTTGACGCCGATGAACACGGCATCCGGCGCGCCCGGCAGGTCGGCAAGGGACGGATAGGCCCTGACGCCCTCGACCTCGGCACGCCTGGGGTGCACGGGCCAGACTTCACCGGCAAAGCCCATCTTCAGCGACTGCGCCACCACATTGGGCGCGAATGCCCCGCCGCCGACGACAGCGATGGATCCGGGGCGCAGAAGGCGTTCGAGGCGGTTCATTTTCCGGCCCCCCAGCACCCGCACCCCTGACCTCTCCCCACAAGGGGAAGGGGGACACACGGTTGCACAGAGCCACACACACATTGATGGTTCTGGCTCCAGCAGCGGCGAAGTCGTCCCCCTCCCCCTGGGGAGGGGTCAGGGGTGGAGGTATGAAACGCGAGAGGCTGCATCATCATCCCCCCACGGCCCTCAGCAAGGCGCGCGAGATGATGTGGCGCTGGATTTCGGAGGTGCCTTCCCAGATGCGCTCGACGCGGGCGTCGCGCCAGATGCGCTCCAGCGGCAGGTCGTCCATCAGGCCCATGCCGCCGTGGATCTGGATCGCCTCGTCGGCGACGAAGGCCAGCATTTCCGTGGCCTTCAGCTTGGCCATGGCCATGTCCTGATCGGTGACGGTGCCCTGATCGTATTTCCAGCCGGCCTCCATGATCATCAGCTCGGCCGCCTTCAATTCCGTCGCCATATCGGCCAGCTTGAAGGAAATGCCCTGGAACTTGCCGATCTGTTGCCCGAACTGCTCGCGCTGGGCGGCGTAGTCGATGGCATGCGAAAGCGCGCGTTCGGCCCGGCCCAGACAGGTGGCACCGACTTGCAGGCGGGTCGCGCCGAGCCAGCTATTGGCGACCTCGAAGCCCTTGTGCACCTCGCCAAGCACCTGTTCCTTCGGCAGGCGGCAATTGTCGAACTCCAGGATGGAGTTGGTGTAGCCGCGATGCGAGACGTTGCGGTAGCCGTCGCGCACGGTGAAGCCGGGCGTGCCCTTGTCGACGAAGAAGGCGGTGATCTTTTTGCGCTTGCCGCGCGGCCCGTCCTCCTCGCCTGACGCCATGAAGACGATGGCAAAATCGGCAATGTCGGCATGGCTGATGAAATGCTTGGTGCCGTTCAGCACCCAGTCCTCGCCGTCCTGTACGGCACTCGCCTTCATGCCGCGCAGATCGGAGCCGGCGCCCGGCTCGGTCATGGCTAGGCAATCGGATTTCTCGCCGCGAATGCAAGGGTGGAGATATTTCTCCTTCTGCTCATCCGTGCCGGCGAGCAGGATGTTGGACGGGCGCGCCACGCAGGTCCAGTGCAGCGCATAATTGGCGCGGCCAAGCTCCTTTTCGTAAAGCAGCCAGGTGACCGTATCGAGCCCGGCGCCGCCCACCTCCTCCGGCATGTTGGCGGCGTAGAGACCGGCGGCGATGGCCTTCTGCTTGATCTCCCCGATCAGTTCGGGGCGCAGATGACCGGTGCGCTCCACCTCCGCCTCGTGCGGGTAAAGCTCGTTCTCGACAAAGGCGCGCGTGGTCTCGACAATGGCGCGCTGTTCCTCGCTCAGGCCGAAATCCATCGCCTCACGCCTTCTGTTCGGAAGCCTGCCGCGACAGGCGCGCGGCGTAGTCGTTGAGCAGCTCGCCGGCGCCCCAGCCCTTGCCGCCGTTCTGCCGGCCGAGCGCCTGCATCATGGCGACGAGATTGTCGTCGCGGATCTGTTCCAGTTCGCGGATCGACCATTTGCCGGACTGCTCGTCGGACTGGCCGGCGATCAGGTCGACCAGCTCGTCGTTGAACTCGGGCACGTCCATCAGCTTGGTCCAAGGCCATTTCAGGCAGGGGCCGAACTGGGCCATGAAATGGCGCATGCCGGCCTCGCCGCCGGCGATGCGGTAGACCTGGAACATGCCCATCTGCGCCCAGCGCAGGCCGAAGGAATAACGCATGATGTCGTCGAGTTCCTCGACGGTGCAGATGCCGTCCTTGATCAGCCACAGCGCCTCGCGCCACATGGCTTCGAGCAGGCGGTCGCCGACGAAGGCCTCGATCTCCTTGCGCACCACCACCGGCTTCATGCCCATGGAAGCATAGATTTCCTTTGCCTTCTCGACGGCATCCGGCGCGGTCCTGTCGCCGCCGACCACCTCGACCAGAGGCAGCAGATAGACCGGGTTGAAGGGGTGGCCCACCACCAGCCGCTCGGGATGCCTCTTCATCGCCGACTGCATGTCGCTCGGCTTGATGCCGGAGGTGGAAGAGCCGATGACCGCCCCGGCCGGGGCGTGTGCGTCGATCTCGGCCAGCACCTTGTGCTTCAGGTCGAGCCGCTCCGGCACGCTTTCCTGGATGAAACCGGCATCGGCCACCGCCTCGGCGATGGACTTGGCGAAGGTGAGCCTGCCTTCCCGCGGCAGGCCGCCGGGCAGCATCTGGGCATAGGCGCGGCGCGCGCCCTGCATCACCTCGTCCACCTTGCGCGCGGCTTCCGGGTCGGGGTCGAAGATGGAAACGTCGATGCCGTTGAGCAGCAGGCGCGCGACCCAGCCCGCGCCGATCACTCCGCCGCCGATGGCGGCCGCTTTCTGGATGGTCATGTCACGTGGGCTCCCGATTACCCCCTCACCGGCCTACGCCGCCACAGGCGCGCGCTTGGTGAGGTTCAGCCTGCTGCGCACTTCCTCCGGCCCGATGACGCGCGCGCCGAGGTTTTCGACGATCGTCACCGCGCGCTCCACAAGCTGGGCGTTGGTGGCGAGCTGCCCCTTGCCGAGCCACAGATTGTCCTCCAGCCCGACGCGGACATTGCCGCCGGCAAGCACAGCCGCGGCCGCATAGGCCATCTGGTTGCGGCCGAGCGAGAAGGCCGAGAAGGTCCACTCCTTCGGCACATTGTTGACCATGGCCATGAAGGTGTTGAGGTCGTCCGGCGCGCCCCACGGCACGCCCATGCAAAGCTGCACCAGCGCGTCGGGCTTGAGCACGCCTTCCTTGACCAGCTCCTTGGCGAACCAAAGATGGCCGGTGTCGAAGGCCTCGACCTCGGGCTTGACGCCCATTTCGGTCATCATGGAGCCCATGGCACGCAGCATGCCGGGGGTGTTGGTCATCACATAGTCGGCCTCGGCGAAATTCATGGTGCCGCAGTCGAGCGTGCAGATTTCCGGCAGGCACTGGCGCACATGCTCCATGCGCTCGGTGGCGCCGGCCATGTCGGTGCCCTGCTCCTTCAGCGGCAGCGGCGCCTCCGGGGAGCCGAACACCATGTCGCCGCCCATGCCGGCGGTGAGGTTCAGCACCACGTCAACAGCGGCGTCGCGGATACGCTCGGTCACCTCGCGATAGAGGTGGATGTCGCGGCGCGGCTTGCCGGTCTCGGGGTCGCGCACATGGCAATGCACGATCGCGGCGCCCGCCCTGGCCGCCTCGATGGCCGAATCGGCGATCTGCTTGGGCGAGCGCGGCACGTGCGGGCTGCGATCCTGGGTGCCGCCAGACCCGGTGACGGCACAGGTAATGAACACCTCGCGATTCATCTCGAGCGGCATGGGGGCGTCTCCTCCGATTGACGTGCCCCATCATTGCACGCTTGCAGGCTTCTGCTTTGCGTTTTACGAATGCAAAATGGCAAAAAGCGAAAAGCCGAGCATATTCCGGGCCGAGCATGCCCCGCTCAAACTGACGTTCCTGCTGTTCTCCGGATCGTCGATCATGTGCGTGGCCTCGGCCATCGACCCGCTGCGCGCCGCCAACCGCATCGCCGGCGAGCGACTGTTCGATTTCAAGCTGGTGTCGATGAACGGCGAGCCCGCCATGACCACCAGCGACCTGCCGGTGCCGGTGAGCGGACGTTTCGACCCGCGCGAATCCACCGATGTGCTGGCCGTCATCGGCGGCTTCGGCGCCAAGAACCACGGCACCGCCGCGCTGCTTTCGGGCCTGCGCCAGGCGGCGCGCCCGGCGCGCGCCATCGGCGGCATCGAGGCCGGCACCTGGCTGGTCGGCCGTGCCGGATTGCTGGAAGGCCGCGCCGCCACCACCCACTGGGAGGATCTGGAGGATTTCGCGGCCGCCTTTCCCGGTGCCGATGTGCGGCCCGACCGCTACGTCATCGACGGTCCGGTGTTCACCTCGGGCGGCGCCTCGCCCACCTTCGACCTGATGCTGCACCTGATCCGCGCGCGGCTCGGCATGGCGGTGGCGCTCGATGTCGCCAGCGTCTTCATCTACGACCAGACGCGCGCCGCGACCGACGCCCAGCCGCTGGTCTCGCTCGGCCGCCTCGACGGCTACGATGCGCGGCTGGCGCAGTCGGTCCGGCTGATGGAATCCCATATCGACCAGCCGCTGACCATCGCCGGCGTGGCGCGGCGCGTCGGCCTCACTTCACGGGCGCTGGAGAATATCTTCCGCCGTTCGATCGGCGAGACGCCCGGCGCCTATTACCTGCGCCTGCGCCTCAATACGGCGCGCCGGCTGGTGGCCGACACGCGCCTGCCGATGGCCGACATCGCGGCCCGCACCGGCTTCTCGTCGGCCGCCACCTTCTCGCGCGCCTTCGCCAAGGGGTTCGGCAGGGCGCCGTCCATGCTGCGGGGCAACTGATCAGGCGGCGGCGCTTTGGTCCGGCTCGCCCTGTTCCAGCAGGCTCCGCATCTGCCTGGCCAGATGCACCTGCATCCGGCTGGCGACGGCGCGGTCCCATTCGCCGCAAGCCTGATTCGCGGCCGGGCGCGGCAGCGCCATCAGCCGGTCGATGATGGAGTCAGTGCCCCCGTTCGACAGGAGGGCGTCGATTTCGCGATCTTCGTGCATATCGGCTCGCCTCGTTTCAGCTTGTTGCGAGGCTCATTTATAGGATGGCCGTGACGGCTTCATGAAGGCAGGAAGGCGGCATTGCGGCGGCAAAAGCGGATCGCTTTTCCATGATTGCCGCAATTGTGCGAAAAGCCGCTGGCTGGCTATTCCGCGCTGCCCAGCGTCTTCTCGAACAGGATCGTGGTGAGGCCGCTCTGCCATTCCTCGTCCGGATAGCGCCCCGTCTCGACATAGCCCAACGCCTTGTAGAAGCTCTGGCTCTGCTCGTTGAAGGTGTCGGTTTCCAGCCGGGACCGGCGGAAGCCCTGTGCGGCCATGTCCCGTTCCGCCTGCTCCATCAGGCGGCGCCCCACGCCCTTGCGCTGGAGGCCGGAAGACACATGCAACGCATCGACAAAATCATCGACGCAATGGATCAGCCCGGCAATTTCGCCCCCGATCTCGGCCACCAGCATGTCCGTGCCGCAGCGTTCCACGAACCGCCCGCCGATATCGGTCTCGACATAGCGACGCACGGAGGCTTCCGTGATCTGCGGCCGCCATGTGGTTTCGAACGTCTCGCGCAGTATGGCCTTCATGGCCGGAAAGTCCTGCGGGCGCGCGGGCCGCACAATAATTTCATCCGTCATCTCAACCCGCGCCAAACCTTACACATAACGATTGACCACGTTCTCCAGATATTCCTGCCGGCCGGAGCGCGGCTGCGGCTCGATGCCGTCCTTCACCACGCGCTCGGCCACCTGTTCCAGCGTGCGCTTGCCGGCCAGCATCGCATTGGCTTCCTCGCCGCTCCAGCCGGCATAACGCTCTTCGAGCGGCTTGATAAGGGCCTTGTCCTCGATCATGCGGGCCGCCGCCTTCAGGCCGCGCGCGCAGCAATCCATGGCGCCGACATGGGCGATCAGCAGGTCCTCCGGGTCCAGCGACTGGCGGCGCAGCTTGGCGTCGAAATTGGTGCCGCCGGTGGTGAAGCCGCCGGCCAGCAGCACCTGATAATAGGCCAGCGCCATTTCCGGCACGTTGTTGGGGAACTGGTCGGTGTCCCAGCCAGACTGGTAGTCGTTGCGGTTCATGTCGATGGAGCCGAAGATGCCGAGTGCGCCGGCCAGCGCCAGCTCATGCTCGAAGGAGTGGCCGGCGAGGATGGCGTGGCCCTGCTCGATATTGACCTTCACCTCCTTCTCCAGCCCGAAATCCCTGAGGAAGCCGTAGACGGTGGCGACATCGTAATCATACTGGTGCTTGGTCGGCTCCTGCGGCTTCGGCTCGATCAGGATCGTGCCCTTGAAGCCGATGCGGTGCCTGTAGTCGACGACCATCGACAGGAAGCGGCCGGCCTGCTCGCGCTCGCGCTTCATGTCGGTGTTGAGCAGCGTCTCATAGCCTTCGCGCCCGCCCCACAGCACGTAGTTTTCGCCGCCGAGCCGCTTGGTCACGTCGATACAGGACTTCACCGTGGCGGCCGCATAGGCGAACACGTCCGGATCGGGATTGGTGGCGGCGCCCGCCATATAGCGACGGTGCGAGAACAGATTGGCCGTGCCCCACAACAGCTTCACGCCGGTCTCGGCCTGCTTCTTCTCGAAGACGCCGGCGATCTCGTCGAGGCGCGCGGCGCTCTCGGCAAAGCTCTTGCCCTCCGGGCGCACATCGGCGTCGTGGAAGCAGTAGTAAGGCACGCCGAGCAGCGAGAACATCTCGAAGGCCACATCCGCCTTGAGGCGGGCCTTGTCCATATCCTCACCGAACCAGGGCCTGTCGAAGGTCTGGCCGCCGAAAGGGTCGCCGCCCGGCCAGGCGAAGGAATGCCAGTAGGCGACGGCAAAGCGTAGATGATCCTCCAGCCGCTTGCCGAGCACGACCTCATCGGGATCGTAGAAGCGATAGGCGAGCGGATTGGTGCTTTCCGGCCCCTCGTAACGGACGGGCGCGATATCGCCGAAGAAACCGGTGCTCATGATCGATACTCCTGATCGTGTATGGACAGACCCCCATCCCTAACCCCTCCCCAGAAGGGGGAGGGGGATTCTGGGCCGCCGCATTTCGGCGTTGAAGAGGAATGCACGAAGGCAAAAGATTCCCTCCCCCTTCTGGGGAGGGGTTAGGGGTGGGGGTATAAAGCCTAGAATCCCGCATTTTTCACTGCCGGATAAAGGGCGCGGTAGCGCCGGTACGCATCGGCATAGGCCGGGGCCAGTGCGGCATCCGGTTCGACCGTGGCGCTTGTGGCAGGCGGGGTACAGACGGCGCGCGGATCGGCCCCGGTGGCCGCGATCAGGCCAAGACGCGCTGCGCCGAAGGCCGCGCCGAAATCGCCGTCGGCCGGCACGTCCACCGGAATGCCGAGCGCGGTGGCAATCGCCTTCAGCCAGTAGAGCGAGCGCGAACCGCCGCCGATGGCGGTGACCCGTTCCAGCCGGGTGCCGGCGCTGGCCAGCGCCTCGAGGCTGTCGCGGAAGGCGAAGGCGACGCCCTCCAGCACCGCCTGCGTCAGGGCCACGCGACCGCTCTCATGGGCGAGGCCGGCAAAGACGCCCCGGATGGTTGCGTCATTGTAAGGTGTGCGCTCACCCGACAGATAGGGCAGGAAAGTCAGGCCCGATGGCGCCTTGAGATCATCGCCAAGCTCGGCGGTAAGTTCGCCCGCCTTGCGGTCGGTGATTCCCGTCAGCCAGTTCAGTGAATCCGTGGCCGAGAGGATGACGCCCATCTGGTGCCAGGTCTGCGGCAGGGCGTGGCAGAAAGTATGCACGGCGCTGGCCGGATTGGGCAGGTAGGCTTCATTGGCGGCGAACAGCACGCCGGAGGTGCCGAGCGAGACGAAGGCATGGCCTTCGCCCACTGTGCCCATGCCGCAGGCCGAGGCCGCATTGTCCCCTGCCCCGCCGGCAATCGGAATGCCCGCCTGCATTCCCCATTTCGAAGCCAGTTCGGCCCGCAGCGCCCCGGCCGGCTGGGTGCCCTCGACAAGGGCAGGCATGAAGCTCTCGTCCAATCCGGTCGCGGCAAGCAATTCGCTCGACCAGCGCCGCCGGCCGACATCCAGCCAAGAGGTGCCGGCCGAATCCGACATCTCCGACATGTGCTCGCCGGAAAGCCACAGGCGCAGATAGTCCTTCGGCAGCAGCACCTTCGCGACGCGGGCAAAGATGTCCGGCTCGTTGGCCTTCACCCAGACAAGCTTGGGCGCGGTGAAGCCGGGAAAGACGATGTTGCCGGTGATCTGGCGAAAACGCGGATCGGCATCGAGCGCGGCGGCTTCGGCGTGGCTGCGCACATCGTTCCACAGGATGCAGGGCCGCAGCACCCGGTCGTCGCGATCGAGCAGCGTCGCGCCATGCATCTGGCCGGACAGGCCGATGCCGCGAACGGCTGACAACTCCTTCGGGTGCGAGGCTTTCAGCTCGCCGATGGCCCGCTCGCAGGCTTCCAGCCAATCGGCGGGATCCTGCTCCGACCAGCCCGGATGCGGGCGCGAAACCTCCAGCGCACCATGACCGGAGGCGACCGGCCGCTGATCGCCATCGATCAGCAGCGCCTTGACGCCGGACGTGCCGAGGTCGAGCCCGAGATACATGCACTTCCTCCCGATCCGCGACGATAGCGGAAAACCGGAAACGCAAAACGACCGTTGTCGTTCGGCATTCCGATTTATTTCGAATATCGTAAAAATTCACGGTTCGCCAGCCAAATGTGACCCGGACGACAGTCCGCGATGATCGCCAACACATTTTTTCCTTTCCACGGGTGATTTGCCATCTTGCCGTCACGAAGCACAATGTAATAACATCACATCAATTGATCCCTCGACGGACCCGCATTCGCCACATGGCTGACGCCTGCATCACATTCCGCGACCTGACGCTCGGCTACAACAGCCATCCGGCCGTGCATCATCTGTCCGGCACGGTGCGCAAAGGCTCGCTCACTGCCGTTGTCGGCGCCAACGGCTCCGGCAAATCCACGCTGATGAAAGGCGTGGTCGGCATGCTGAAGCCGATGGTGGGCTCGGTCACCGTGACGCCGGGCACGCGGGTCGCCTATCTGCCGCAGCAGTCCGAGCTCGACCGCACCTTCCCCGCGCGGGTGGTGGATCTCGTCTCGCTCGGCCTGTGGCCGAAGCGCGGCCTGCTCGGCCGCCACACGGCGCAGGATCGCACCGCCGTATCGGAGGCCCTGATGGCGGTGGGGCTGGAAGGCTTCGAGCAGCGGCCCATCGATACGCTCTCCGGCGGCCAGCTCCAGCGCGCTTTGTTCGCTCGGGTGCTGGTGCAGGATGCGGAATTGATCCTGCTCGACGAGCCGTTCAACGCCATCGATGCCCGCACCGTCACCGACCTGATCGCGCTGATCAAGCGCTGGCACGGCGAGAACCGCACGGTGATGGTCGTGGTGCACGACCTCGACCTCGTGCGCACCCATTTCCCCGAGGCCCTGCTTCTGGCCCGCAGCCCGGTCGCCTGGGGCGAAGCGAAGGCGACGCTGGCGCCGGAGAACCTGCTGCGCGCCCGCCAGTTCCACGAGGCCTGGGACGAAAGCGCGCCATGGTGCGCCGCGGATAGCGATCACGACCACGCGCATGAGCACGATGGACATGGGCATCACCACCATGCACATGATGAGGCCGGGCACGCGGCGCGCGAGAAGGTTGCCTGATGGACGCGCTTCACCAGTTCCTCGTCGCGCCGTTCACCGAATTCGCCTTCATGCAGCGCGGATTGCTGGGCGCAGTTCTCTTGTCGATCAGCGCCTGCCCGATCGGCGTGTTCCTGATGCTGCGGCGCATGAGCCTGACAGGCGATGCCATGGCCCACGCCATCCTGCCGGGCGCGGCCGCCGGCTTCCTGCTCTACGGCTTGCAGATCGTGCCGATGACCATCGGCGGGCTGCTGGCCGGCGCCATCGTGGCGCTCGGGGCCGGTGCGGTTTCGCGCCTCACGGTCCAGAAGGAGGATGCCTCCATGGCCGCCTTCTACCTGATCTCGCTGGCGCTCGGCGTCACCATGGTGTCGCTGCGCGGTTCCAGCGTCGACCTGATGCATGTGCTGTTCGGCACCGTGCTGGCGCTCAACAATGCGGCACTCACGCTGATCGGCATCGTGGCCGCCGTCACGCTCGCGGCGCTCGCCATCTTCTGGCGCGCGCTGGTGGCGGAATGCCTCGACCCGCTGTTCCTGCGTTCCGTGTCACGGCTCGGCACGCCGGTGCACTTCATCTTCCTCGGGCTGGTCGTGCTCAACCTCGTCGCCGGCTTCCAGGCGCTGGGAACGCTGCTTTCGGTCGGCCTGATGGTGCTGCCGGCCGCCGCCGCCCGCTTCTGGACGCAGCGTGTCGAGACCATGGCCGTTCTGGCCATCGCCTTCGGACTCGTCTCGTCCATCAGCGGCCTGCTTTTGTCCTACCACGCGGCGCTGCCTTCCGGCCCGGCCATCATCCTTTCCACCGGCATTCTCTATTTCATGTCGGTGCTGTTCGGCACGCGGGGCGTGCTGGCAACCCGCCGGCCGCGCCACGCCCACCGAATCGCCTGAAAACAGGAAACCTCACGAATGACACTCTTCAAAAAGCTCGCCTCGGCTTTGATTGTTATAACATTCATGCTGCCTGCCTCGGCGGCGGAAAAGCTCAATGTCATCGCCAGCTTCTCCATTCTCGGCGACTTCGCGCAAAAGGTCGGCGGCGACCGCATCGAGCTGCGCACCATCGTCGGGCCGGACAGCGACGCCCATGTCTACGAGCCGAAGCCGGCCGATGCCATCGCGGTGGCCAAGGCCGATGTGGTGCTGGTGAACGGGCTGTTGTTCGAGGGCTTTCTCCAGCGCCTGATCGAGGCCAGCGGCACTTCGGCCGCGGTGGTCGAGGTCAGCAAGGGCGCGGAAATCCTCAACGACCCGGCCGGCGGGCACTATCACTACAATGGCGGCAAGGCGGTGTTCCATGAAGCCCCGCTCGACCCGCATGCCTGGCAGTCGGTGGCCAATGCGAAGGTCTATGTGAAGAACATACAAGAAGCCTTCTGCAAGGCGGATGCCGAAGGCTGCCCGGCCTATCAGGCGAATGCGAAATCCTACGACGCCGAGCTCGACGCGCTGGACAAGGAAATCCGCGAAACGGTCGCCTCGATCCCGCAGGATCGCCGCGTCTTCGTGGTCGCGCACAATGCCTTCCGCTATTTCGAGCATGACTATGGCGTCACCTTCCTTGCACCGCAGGGCGTTTCGACGGACTCGGAAGCCTCGGCGGCCGATGTCGCCGGCGTCGTGCGCGAGATCGCCGGCCAGCGCGCCACCGCCGTGTTCGCGGAAAACATCTCGAACTCGCGACTGGTGGAGCAGATCGCCTCGGAAGCCGGCCTGAAGCTCGGCGGCTCGCTCTATTCGGATGCGCTTTCGAAGCCAGACGGAAAGGCCGCGACCTATATCGATATGATGCGCAGCAACCTTGCCACCATCAGGGATGCGGCCGGCTCCTGACCGCGTAGTCGCCGCGCCCTTAGGGTCGGCCGGCGCCGTGCCTGAGCAGACGGCCGACCCTGTCCACTCAACCCGCAAGGACGCAGGATACCTGGATTGCGTTCTTTTTGCACCGGCTTGTAACGTAATAACATCAAGGAGAGCAGTATGAGAAACTTCTTCTACGCAGCCTCGGCGCTGGCGCTGGGAGCCTGCCTGTGGACCGGCCCGGTGCTGGCCGACGAGGACGACGTGACCGCATGGCGGCTGTTCGTCTCCGACCATGCGGAACCGGTCGTCAATGTCATCGACGCGCTCGACGGCGACAAGCTCGACACCTTCCAGATCAAGGGCCCGGCTTCGCTCTACCGCACCGACAGCGGCCAGACCGTGTTTGCCGTGCAGGGCGGGGCCGGCGCGGTCTCGGTGATCTCCACCGGCATCGCCTTCCACGACCATGGCGATCATGGCGATATCGACGTGGACGAGCCTGAGCTGCTCGACGCCACGCTGGAAGGTTCCAAGCCGGCCCATTTCGTCGAGCGGCAGGGCAATGTCGCGCAATGGTTCGACGGCGAGGACAAGGCCCGCTTCTTTACCGAGAAGGCCGCCCTCGAGGGCAAGCCGGAGGTGCGCGAGATCAGCGTCGTCGCTCCGCATCACGGCGTGGCGGTGCCCTTCGACAGGCATGCTGTGGTCACCATCCCCAACCCCGAGGATGCCTCGAAGCGCCCGATCGGCGCCCGTCTCGTCGATGTCGACGGCAAGCAGATCGGCGAGGATGTCGCCTGCCCCGGCCTGCACGGCTCGGCCGGATCGGGCAGCCTTTATGCGCTGGCCTGCGACACCGGTCTGCTTTTGATCTCGCAGGATGGCGACGTGCCCGAAATCCGGCACCTGCCCTATTCCGACAAGCTGCCCAAAGGCAGCTCCTCGACGCTGATCGGCGGCAAGGGCCTGCAATATTTCGTCGGCAACTACGGGCCTGACCGCATCGTGCTGGTCGATCCTTCGGAACAGGACGCCTTCCGCCTGGTGCAGCTTCCCACGCGCCGGGTGCATTTCGCCGCCGACCCGATCCGTTCGAAATTCGTCTATGTCATCACCGAGGACGGACAGCTTCATCAGGTGGACGTGCTGAAGGGCGAGATCGCACACTCGCTCAAGCTGACCCAGCCCTATTCCATGGACGGTCACTGGAGCGACCCGCGCCCGCGCGTCACCGTCGCCGCCGACAAGGTGTTCGTCACCGACCCGCTGAACGGCAAGATCCACATCGTGGACGCGAACACCTTCGAGAAGGCCGGCACGATCACCGTGGAAGGCAAGCCCTTCAACATCGTGGCCGTGGGCGGCACGGGCAAGGCGCATGAGGACGAAGGCCACGAACACAGCCATGAACATGATCACGGAGATAATCAGATCTACAAAGGCTTCTTTGAGGACGATCAGGTCAAGGAGCGCGCCCTGACGGACTGGGCCGGGGATTGGCAGTCGGTCTATCCCTATCTGCAGGATGGAACGCTCGATCCGGTCATGGCTCACAAGGCAGAGCATGGCGACAAGAGTGCCGATGAATACAAGGCCTATTACGAAACCGGTTATCGCACCGATGTCGAGCGCATCAAGATCGACGGCGACGCCGTGACGTTCTTCAAGAACGGCAAGGCGATTGAGGCACGCTATGCGGGCGACGGCTACGAGATCCTGAAATACGAGGCAGGCAATCGCGGAGTGCGTTTCATCTTCAAGAAGACGGAAGGTGACGATGCAGCCCCGCAATACATCCAGTTCAGCGACCATAAGATCGCGCCGGAGGCAGCCGATCACTATCACCTCTACTGGGGCGACGATCGCGCCGCCCTGCTGGAGGAAGTGACGAACTGGCCAACCTACTATCCGTCCTCTCTGGATGCCAAGAAGATCGCGAGCGAGATGATCGCGCACTGATTGCTGCGGGAAACCTCGCATTGTGCGTCCGGCCACGCAGGCCGGGCGCTCCATCCGCACTCGCAAGACCAAGAGGCGCGCCATGCCCGACAAAGCCAAAACTCCAACCCGGCTTCCCGTGACCGTGCTCTCCGGCTTCCTCGGCGCCGGCAAGACCACGCTTCTCAACCACATATTGAACAATCGCGAGGGCCGCCGCGTGGCGGTCATCGTCAACGACATGAGCGAGGTCAATATCGACGCCTCGCTGGTGCGCGACGGCGGCGCGAACCTGTCACGCACCGAGGAGCAACTCGTGGAGATGACCAATGGCTGCATCTGCTGCACGCTGCGCGACGACCTTCTCAAGGAAGTGCGCCGTCTCTCGCAGGAAGGCCGTTTCGACTATCTGCTGATCGAGGGCACCGGCATCGCCGAGCCGCTGCCCGTCGCGGCGACCTTCGATTTCCGCGACGAGAACGGCGACAGTCTTTCCGACGTCGCCCGCCTCGACACCATGGTCACCGTGGTGGATGCCGCCAACCTGCTCAACGACTACGGCTCGCAGGATTTCCTGCGCGATCGCGGCGAGATCGCCAGCGACGCGGACGATCGCGCCATCGTCGATCTTCTGGTCGAGCAGATCGAGTTCGCCGATGTCGTCGTGCTCAACAAGGTGTCCGACACCTCGGCCCACAATCTCGACATGGCGCGCAGGATCGTGCGGTCGCTGAACTCCGACGCCGAACTGCTCGAAACGGATTTCGCCAAGGTGCAGCTCGACAAGGTGCTCGACACGGGCCGCTTCGACTTCGAAAGGGCAGAGACCCATCCGCTCTGGTTCAAGGAGCTCAACGGCTTCGCCGACCATGTGCCGGAAACCGAGGAATACGGCATCCGCTCCTTCGTCTACCGGGAGCGCAGGCCTTTCGATCCGGTGAAGCTCAAGGCTTTCATCGGCCGCTCATGGCCGGGCGTGGTGCGCGCCAAGGGCTTCTTCTGGCTGGCCACGCGCCCGCATTACGTGGGCGAACTCAGCCAGGCCGGCGCGCTGGTGCGCACCGGAAAGCGCGGCCTGTGGTGGGCTTCGGTGCCGAAACAGCGCTGGCCCGACCATCCGGAATGGCATGCGGCCATGCGGCCCTATCTCGACGATGTCTGGGGAGACCGGCGGCAGGAGATCGTCTTCATCGGCTGCGATCCCATGAACGAGGCGCAGATTCGCGCGGAGCTCGACGCCTGCCTCGTCCCGGAGCGGGATTTCATGCCCGGGCGCTGGCACAGCCTGCCTGATCCGTTCCCAAGCTGGGAACCGCAGGCGGCCTGAGGCGGCACACAATTGCAACCGTTCCGCGAGATGCTTCACGGTTTGTAAACCATGAATACCGAAAATACCTGCGAATGCCGGACCGCGGGGGCCCGGCCGGTATCGCAGGAACGAGTGCATGTCAAAGCTGCCACGCGACCCGTCGTCGCCAGTCGCCGGGCCAGTCGCCGGGCCAGTTACAGGCGAAGCCGGTCCGACGCCCCCCCTTCCCCGCCGCCTGCTGCTGCAAGGCATGGGCGCGACCGCGCTGATGGCGGCAAGCGGCTGCTCCACCGCAACCTCCGGCTTCGATGCGCTCAATCTCGACTACACCTCGACCGGCTCGGTCCGCCCCATGCGCCCCTCGATCAGCGTCGACCGGCAGATCACCAGCCCGGACGTGATGTATGCGGGCCTGACCGATGGCGGCTTTTCCGTGCCGGAAGTGCCCTACCAGAAGATCAAGCCGCAGTTCCGCCGCCAGATCGTGGTCGACCCGACCGGCGAGGCGCCCGGCACCATCGTCGTCCACACCAAGGACTGCCTGCTCTATCTCGTGCAGCCCGGCGGCGAGGCTATCCGCTACGGCGTCGGCGTCGGCAAGGCGGGGTTTTCCTGGTCCGGCCGCGCCAACATCCAGTATGGCCGTGAGTGGCCGACCTGGACGCCGCCGCGCGAAATGATCCAGCGCAAGCCCGAACTGGTGAAATGGCAGAACGGCCAGCCCGGCGGCCTCGACAATCCGCTCGGCGCGCGCGCCCTCTACATCTTCCAGAACGGGCAGGACACGCTCTACCGCATCCACGGCTCTCCCGAATGGTGGAGCATCGGCCAGTCCGTGTCCTCGGGCTGCGTGCGCCTCATCAACCAGGACATCATCGACCTCTACAACCGCGTCTCCAAGCGCAATCCCATCGTCGTCATCTGACCCCCAGGGCGATCGATTGAATATACGGTTGCGCGCCGATACAAGACGCGCAATCGTGGATTCTTCGAGCATCCAGGGAGGTCGAAATGGCCGGAACTTTCGTCATCGCGCAAGGCGGCGGGCCGACGGCGGTCATCAATCAGACGCTGGTGGGCGCGGCGCTGGAAATCCGCAAACGGCATCCCGGCGCGCGCGTTCTGGGATCGCTGCATGGTGTGCGCGGCATTCGCGACGGCAACTATGCCGACCTCACCGACCTGTCCGAACAGCAATTGCGGCTGATCGGCGACACGCCGAGCGCGGCGCTGGGCTCTACCCGCGACAAGCCGGACGCCGCCTATTGCGACCTGATTCTGAAGGGCCTGAAGAAGGCCGGCGCCGACGCCTTCATCTATATCGGCGGCAACGACACCGCCGGCACCCAGCAGATCCTGAGCGACGCCGCCGGCGGCTCCATCGCCATGGTGCATGCGCCCAAGACCATCGACAACGACCTCGAGGAAAGCGACCACACGCCGGGCTTCATCTCGGCGGCGGAGTTCGTGGCCGGAGCCTTCCTGTCGATCGATCTCGATTTCCGCGCGCTGCCAGGCATCTATGTCGGCATCGTCATGGGCCGCCATGCCGGCTTCCTCACCGCCGCATCCGCCGCATGGCAGCAGGACGAGGCGAGCGGGCCGCATCTCATCTACGTGCCGGAACGCGCCTTCGAGATTTCGCGCTTCATCGACGACATCCGTGCGACCTACGACCGCCACGGCCGCTGCGTGGTGGCCGTATCCGAAGGTGTGTCCACCGCCGACGGCAAGGCGCTGGTGGAAAGCCTGGTGCCGCCGGAACGGCTGGAGCGCGACCAGCACGGCAACGTCAAGCTCTCGGGCAGTGACCTGACCGCCGCTCTGGAGCGGGCCTTGGCCGAGCATCTGCCGGGCAAGCGGGCGCGCGTCGATGCCTTCGGTTATCTGCCGCGCGGCTATGTCGGGGCGATCAACCAGACCGATGCGCGCGAGGCCTTCGAGGCCGGCGTCTTTGCCGTACAGGCCGCAACCGAAGGCGGCGGCTCGGTCGCGTTGCAGCACGACGGCAGCACGGTGCTGAAGAACGTGCCGCTCACCGCCGTAGCCGGCAAGACAAGGCACATGCCGGACGATTTCCTGCACCCACAGGAAAACCGCCTTGCCGAAGCGGGCTACGCCTATCTGAAGCGGCTGGTGCCGCCGAAATTCAAGGTCGGCCGGCCGTTCGTCTGACGCAGCCCGGCCGGTCAGGAGCGGCTGTGCCAATCCTGCGAAAGCCCGAAGGTGCGCGCCAGCCCGCTTTCGCCGGCTTTCGTGATCCTGAGCGCACGGCTGTCCGGCGTGCGCGCAACCCATTTGAGGTCGAGCAGCCGCGTCAGCAGCGCCGCGCCCAGCCGGCCGGCCAGATGCGGGCGGCGCTCGCTCCAGTCGAGGCAGGTGCGGCACAGCGGCCGCTTCGACGGCGAACTGCCGAGATCTATGCCGAAATCCGCAAGGAAACGCGTTCCCGCCGGTGTGAGAATGCCCGCGCCGTCAGCCAGCACGACATGACCGGATTCCTGCAGGGAATCGACCAGGGCGAGGCCGAGCCTTCCGGCGATATGATCGTAGCAGGTGCGCGCCCGGCGTAGCGCCTCGTCCCGAGGCCCGACCGGATGATGCCGTTTCGGCCCCTCGCTGGCGACCACCGACAAAGCCTCGATCACGCGCGCGACCTCAGGCGACGCCAGCCGATAGTAACGGTGCCGGCCCTGCTTCTCCAGAACCACCAGCTCGGCATCGGCCAGCCGGGCAAGATGGCCGCTGGTGGTCTGCGCCGTCACGCCCGCATGGTGCGCCAGTTCGCCGGCGGTCAGGGCCTGCCCGCCCATCAGCGCCGAAAGCATGTTGGCGCGGGCCGGGTCGCCGATGAGCGCAGCCACAGCCGCGATGGTGTTGCCGGAAGCCATGTTCGACATAGGTCAAGAGTAGCGTTCTTCGGCCCCACAGTCAGCCGCAGACATTTCGGCCACGGCCGAAACATGGCGCGAACGGCGCGGGATAGGATGGGCCATGTCCTTCACGCCCGATCCCTTCAACGACCATTCCGCTCGCGCCGCGCGCCACCCGCATGAGCGGCCCGATGTTGCGCAAGGTCCGGCCATTTGCCGATTCGCACGGCTGATCTGGCACATCTGGCCGGAGCGGCACCGCCAGCGCATCTGCCTGCGTGAAATGGAGCCGCACCGGCTGGACGACATCGGCGTCAGCCGTGTCGAAGCCGGGCATGAAGGCCGCAAGCCTTGCTGGCGTTAGGGTTATTCAGGCTTTTTGGAGGCCGTCCCTCATCCCGCAGACTGCGATAGCCGCATATCGATGTTGCGGCGTCATATCCCCACCCCTTACCCCTCCCCACAAGGGAGAGAGGGAATCTGCGCCGCAGCCGCTTGTCGCATCGACGTTTTGAGGACGGATACCAACGCCGGGCTTCCCCTCCCCCTTGTGGGGAGGGGTAAGGGGTGGGGGTTAGTCTTCAGGCAATTCCGGCTCAGATGGAATCGCCCCTGAAAAGCGGGACGAGGCCCGGATGCCCTCTCAGCCGGCCGCTTCGTCCCAGCCGCTGACCGCCTTCACCTCGAGGAAATCCTCCAGGCCCCACTTGCCGCCCTCGCGGCCGAGGCCGGACTGCTTGTAGCCGCCGAACGGGCTGCCGGCGGGACGGCCGGTGCCGTTGAGCTGCACCATGCCGGCCCGCAGCCGGCGCGCCACCCGCTGCGCCTTGGCCTGATCGCCGGACTGCACATAGGCCGAGAGCCCGTAGGGCGTGTCGTTGGCGATGGCGACGGCGTCGTCCTCGGTGTCGAAGGGAATCATAGCCAGAACCGGCCCGAAGATCTCCTCGCGGGCGATCGCCATGTCATTGTCGACATCGGCGAAGATGGTCGGGCGCACGAAATAGCCGCGATTGAAGCCTTCCGGCCGGCCGAGGCCGCCGGCGACAAGACGGGCGCCTTCCTTGATGCCCTTCTCGATCATCGCCTGCACCTTGGTAAACTGCATTTCCGACGACAGCGGCCCGATATGGTCGCCCGCCTCGGCCGGGTTGCCGACCTTCACGGTGGCGGCCACATCCGCCGCGATGCCCACCGCACGGTCATAGACCGGGCGTTCGACCAGCATGCGCGTCGGCGCATTGCAGGACTGGCCGGTGTTGTTGAAGCAGTGCCTGACCCCACGCGCCACCGCCGCCTCCAGATCGCTGTCGGCAAAGACGATGTTGGGCGACTTGCCGCCCAGCTCCAGCGCCACGCGCTTGATGGTCTCGGCCGATGCCTTGGCGACCGCGATACCCGCCCGCGTCGAGCCGGTGAACGACATCATGTCGATGCCGGGATGGCGCGACATGGCCTCACCCACGGTCGGCCCGTCGCCATTGACCATGTTGAACACGCCGGCCGGGAAGCCCGCTTCTTCCATCATCTCGGCAAAGACGATGGACGAGATCGGCGCGATTTCCGAAGGCTTCAGCACCACCGTGCAGCCGGCGGCGATGGCCGGCACGACCTTCAGCGTCACCTGGTTCATCGGCCAGTTCCACGGCGTGATCAGGCCGCACACGCCGATCGGCTCATGCACGATGCGCTCCTGCGGGTTGCGCTCGTCGAGCGGCGCCTCGAAGGCATAGTCGCGCAGGGTGCGGATGAAGGCCTTGATATGGCCGGCGCCGCTGGCCGCCTGCGCCTCCAGTGCCAGGCTGATCGGCGCCCCCATCTCATCGGAAATGGCCTTGGCCATGTCCTGCATGCGCGCCGTGTAGACGGCCAGAAGGCGTTCCAGCGCGGCAAGGCGCTGTTCGCGGCTGGTCACGCTCCAGCTTTCGAAGGCCCGCCGCGCCGCCGCCACGGCCTTGTCGACATCGGCGGCCGAGCCCAGCGAAATGACCGCAAAAGGCTGTTCGTCGGCCGGATTGATGACTTCAAGTTCCTTCGGCTCGACCGGCGCGACCCATTTGCCGTCGATGAAGAAATCCGTCTTGCGCAGCATCTCGTTCTCCTCTCGCCGCCGGCGCGGCATCCCTGTTTCGGTCTGTTCTAGTCGGGGACGGGCATCGTGCTCAAGCCGCCACGGCGTCTTATGGTGAGGCCAGCCCGGTTTCCCGGCCGACGCGGCGTGCGGGCTGGATGGCAGTTTTCAGCGTCTTCACCGCCAGGCCGCGCCCGAGCGCTTCGGCGCGATCCGCATTGCGGACCAGCGCAAGCGCCTGTCGGCGTGGCAGAAGCAGGCCCTGCGCCAGAGGGCCGGGCCGCGAAAGAATGCGCGACAGGAACGGGGTCCGGTCCGCGCGGTCGCGCGAGAACCGGGCCGCCATGCCGGAACCGGCGGCATGGGTCGCCACGGCTTCCGTCCAGCCTTCGGCCGGGCGCGCGCCGGGCTCCAGCAGCAGCAGCCAGTCGCCCTTGGCGGCGGCAATGGCCGCGGCGATGCCGCCCTCGACCCATGCGCAGCCGGCATGCTCCGCCACCGTCCTCGTC
The DNA here is from genome assembly GCF_052978165.1 of Aquamicrobium terrae. Classification (NCBI taxonomy): domain Bacteria; kingdom Pseudomonadati; phylum Pseudomonadota; class Alphaproteobacteria; order Hyphomicrobiales; family Phyllobacteriaceae; genus Aquamicrobium; species Aquamicrobium terrae. The sequence continues at coordinate 2,698,208 of NZ_JBRKLZ010000001.1, read as the reverse complement.
CCGTCGGTCGAGCCCCGGTCGCAGACGACGACATCGCGCACCATGCCCTCGACGGCGCCCGACACCAGCGAGGCCAGCGTGCGCGCCAGGCCTTTCTCGTCGTTATGGGTCTCGATGATGACGCTGAGCATGTCCGGCTGATAGCCCAGACACGCTTCCGGCGCCAGTTGCCGCACTCTGCCCTCAAACAAAGTTCTTGATTTGTTCTCATTTCGGGATAGGAATAATTTCATGGGAACAGCGATTCGACAGTCTCAACCCACACCGTGGGAGAAGGCCAGGATGGAACAGATCGTACAGGCGGACGTTGCGGCCTTCGGAACAGGACGCGCCGAAATGGCCAATGCGATGATCGAGCAGAGCGGGCTGCGCGCACGACCCGACTGGATTCGCGGGCGCGCCTCTGGCATCAATCCCTCGGGGCGTTACGAGCCCGTCAGCCGGCATGTCTTCGATGACGGCTGGGAGAGCCTGGAGGAGTTGCCGCCGTTCAAGACGGAGGTGCAGGTGGAGCGGCCGCGCACCATCATCACCCGCAACACCTCGCCCGACATTTCCTTCGACCGCTCCATCAACCCCTACAGGGGCTGCGAGCATGGCTGCGTCTATTGCTTCGCCCGGCCGACCCATGCCTTCATGGGCCTGTCGCCGGGTCTCGACTTCGAAGCGAAACTGTTCGCCAAGCCGGATGCGGCGCGCCTGCTCGACAAGGAGCTTTCCAAGGAGGGCTACACGCCCCGCACCATCGCCATCGGCACCAACACCGACCCCTACCAGCCGATCGAAAAGCAGTACCGCATCATGCGCGAGATACTGGAGGTTCTGGAGGCGCGCGGCCACCCGGTCGGCATCGTCACCAAGTCGGCGCTGGTGGCGCGCGACATCGACATCCTGTCGCGCATGGCCGAACGTGGCCTGGCCAAGGTGGCACTGTCGGTCACCACGCTGGACCGCAAGCTTGCCCGCACCATGGAGCCTCGCGCCGCCACGCCGACGAAGCGGCTGGAGACGATAAAGCAGCTTTCGGAAGCGGGCATCCCCACTTCGGTGATGGTGGCGCCGATCGTCCCCGGCCTCACCGACCAGGAACTGGAACGCATCCTCGATTCCGCCCGCGCCGCCGGCGCGCGCGAGGCCGGCTATGTGGTGCTGCGCCTGCCGCTGGAGGTCGCGCCGATCTTCAAGGACTGGCTGCTGCGCCACTATCCCGACCGCTACCGGCACGTCATGTCGCTGATCCGCTCCATGCGCGACGGCAAGGACTACGATTCCGAATGGGGCAAGCGCATGAAGGGCGCCGGCCCCTATGCCTGGCAGATCGGCCGGCGCTTCGAGATCACGGCCAAAAGGCTCGGCCTCAACCTGCAGCGCACGGCCTTGCGCACCGATCTTTTCGTGGCCGGGAAGCACAGTGAACAGTTGATGCTGCTGTGACACGGGCAGCCGGTCCGAAGTTCCGAGGTCTGGAAGCCTGATTCCGGCTGATCGGTTGCGGTTTCGCAGCCCGGCCACGGTGTGGCTTCGAAAGTTTTGTACCGCCGCCTGCCCGCCATGCAGGAGAACGGCAAATGCGTATGCGTAGCCTGCGTTTGTCCCCGACGAGCCCGCCGTCCCGGCTCGTCATTGGAGCCGTGCGTCCTCCCCGGCGCACGCGCTCCGACACCTTGAGCATCGGAACAGTCCGAAAACCGATCCACTTTCGGTCCGATGCTCCGGCCGCCTGGCGTTCCCCTCGCCACCGGCTTTCCCCTCCCGCCGCTCCCCACCGGCCGGAAGGGACTTGCGGAGAATCGGGGCCGGTGCGAACTTCGCCGCATCATGGTTCGTGCGCGCCCCGATTCTCCACTTCTCTTCGAAATCGTCGAACGTCCCGACTTCTCGTTCGAAACGGCGGCGAAGGCGGACGGGCTGTGGCCCGTCGCCGGCATGGACGAGGCCGGGCGCGGCCCGCTGGCCGGCCCGGTGGTCGCGGCGGCGGTGGTGCTCGATCCCGACAACATTCCCGACGGGCTGGACGATTCCAAGCGGCTGACGCACGCGCAACGTGAGGCCCTGTTCGAGACCGTGCTCAAGGCCGCACGCGCGGTGGCGGTTGCCTCCGTCTGCGCCGAGAGCATCGATGCAAGCGACATCCGCAAGGCGAGCCTGGAGGCGATGCGCCGCGCCGCCTGCGGCCTTTCCGTGCAGCCGAAGCTGGCGCTGGCCGACGGCCGCGACGTTCCGCCCGGCCTGCCCTGTCTCGGCCGGGCGCTGGTCAAGGGCGACCAGCGCTCGCAATCGATCGCCGCCGCCTCGATTGTCGCCAAGGTCATGCGCGACCGCATGATGACCGACTGCGGCCGCCGCCATGCCCACTACGGTTTCGAGCTCCACATGGGCTATGCCACCGTCCGCCATCGTACGGCCATCGGCGTCCACGGACCGGTCAAGCGCCTGCACCGCATCTCGTTCGCGCCGTTTCGCACGGCGGACAGCGAAGCGTAGGCTCAATTCGGGTCTGCACGCTTCCGATCGGCAAGGCGGTTCGAAATCTATCTTTCTTCCGAGCAGTCGGGGCGGCCTGCCCATCATCTTCCTGACGGGACCTCCGGCATTACCCCACCCCTGTCCCCACAAGGAGCCATGTTCAGATTTGACTGGTGGATTTGAAGCGCTCGTCATCCCGGCCAAGGGAACGTCAGCGACCGCCAGCCGGGATCCATGCCGGTCGGGTGACGGTGGCCGCTGTGCAGGCAAGGTCACGGAGTGGATCCCGGACAGCCTGCCTTCGCTTCGCTTCGGCTTCCAGGATTGTTTGATCGATATCGGGTAGGTTGAGCAGCGAGGCTGCGGGCCTGCAAACCCGCAGCCTCGGCGGCAGGCGACCGGTTCCGGGATCGGGCCGACACCCGACGTCATCAAGGTCTCTGCCGCCTTTGCACCCCCGCTTGGAGAGTTGATCGGGCCTCTGGCCCACCACCACGCCCGCAAACAATCCGAAGCCTGCAAAGGATAGCACCGTCATGACCTTCCTGCACCATGCGCCCGTCCGCTGCCTCGGTGTCGATGTCGCCAGGGACCGGCTGGCCGTCGATGACGGCATCACGGCTGCGACTGTCGCCAACAGCCGCGCAGCCATCCGCTCGCTGCTCAGGACCAGCCGCCCCGATCTCGTCGTGTGCGAACCGACGGGCGGCTACGAGTTGCTGCTCCTGGAAGAGTGCCTGAAGGCCGGCATCGCCTGCCACCGCGCCGACACGCTCAGGCTCAAGGCCTTCATCCGCTCCTTCGGAACGCTGGGCAAAAGCGACGCCATCGACGCCGCGCAGATGGCCGCCTATGGACGCGAGCGCTGGACGAAGCTGCCCTTGTGGCAGGCGCCCGACGCCGACGCCGACGAGACGCAGATGCAGGCCCTCGTGCGCCGAAGGGCCGACCTGGTCGCATTCAAGGTTGCCGAGCAGAACCGGTCACGGGCACCCGGTGCCAGGGCGATGGCCGCCTCGTTTCGGGCCATGCTCGCAACAATCACCCGGCAGATCGCGGCGCTCGAGCGGGCGATCGCCGCGCTGGTGGCGCAAAACGCGGGCCTGCGCCACCGCGTCGCCATCTGCACCGGCATGAACGGCATCGGCACGGTCAGCGCCGTGACGATCCTCGCCCTGATGCCCGAGCTCGGCCATCTCCAGCGCCGACAGGCCGCAGCGCTGGCCGGCACCGCCCCGCACCCCAACGAGAGCGGCACAGCAAGGGGCCGGCGACGCCAGCGCGGCGGCAGACCGCAGGTCAGGACCGCACTCTTCATGCCGGCCTTGCGCGCCGCTGCCGGACAAGGCGAGTTCGCCGCCTTCTACGCGCGCCTCATCGCCAACGGAAAACCACCGATCCTCGCAATCGCAGCGACCATGCGAAAGATCATCATAACCCTCAACGCAAGGCTCAGAGACAATCAAAACCATCAGAGTTGATGACGATGGAGTGGTTGCCAGGGCAAGTCGGGTCCGCAACCTAAATTGAAGGACGTTGTCTGCAACGTGGCCGTATCCCTCTCCTCGCAAACGGCAAGAGATCGCGTGAGGGCTCGTTTCTGTCAAAACTGAAATGATCCACAATTCGGAAAGAGCCACAAACCCGGCACAACGAAAAAGCCGCCGGGTTTCCCCAGCGGCTTCAATTCGTTTGCGAAACCGGATCGGCCTCAGTTCAGGCGGGCTTTGACTTCCTCGACCGACTTCTTGAACAGGTCGGCGTCGGCCTTGCCGTCCACCTTGTCGCTCAGCACCTTGCGGGCGGCCTCGACGGCCAGCTCGACGGCGCTGGCGCGGACTTCGCTGACGGCGTCGCGCTCGGCCTGGGCGATCTTCTGCTCGGCCATGGCGGTACGGCGCGCCACGTAGTCCTCGGTCTTGTGCTTGGCCTCTTCGGCCAGAGCCTCGGCCTCGCGCCTGGCGATCTCGACGATCTCGGCCGCTTCCTCTTCGGCGGCCTTGCGCTTCTTCTGGTACTCGGCCAGCAGGGCCTGCGCTTCCTCGCGCAGACGCCTGGCTTCCTCAAGCTCGTTGCGGATGCGTTCGGCGCGCTGGTCGAGCGCCTTGGACACCATGCCCGGAACCTTGATGTAGATGCAGATGGCGATGAAGATCACCAGCGCGATCGTTGCCCAGACTGTGGCGAGAGATGTTGCGTCCATGTCCCTGCCCTCAACCGGCGACGGATTTGACGGCGGCAGCCACACCGGCCTTGTCGGCCTTGCCGACGAGCTGCTCGATGATGGCGGAGGCCGTGGATTCGGCAATGGCGCCGACATCCTTCATGGCGCTGGACTTGATCGAGGCGATGTGCGCCTCGGACTCGGCCAGCTTCTTGTCGAGTTCGCCTTCGATCTTCTTGCGGACGGCGCCGGCCTCGGCTTCGGCCGCGTCGCGGGCCTTCTGGCCGATGGCCATGGCACCGGCGCGAGCCTGGGCCAGTTCCTGCTCATAGGCGGCCACCGCGGCGTCCGCCTCCTCCTTCATGCGGGCGGCCTGGTCGAGATCGCTGGCGATCTTGCCGCTGCGCGTCTCGACGATGCCGGCAAGGCGCGGCATCGCGACCCGCTTCAGGAACAGGTAGAAAAGACCGAAGGTGATCGCCAGCCAGACAATCTGCGACGCGAAGGTCTCGGGATTGAAGGGCGGAAACAGACCTTCCTCGGCGGCTTCATGCGGAACCTCGGTTCCGATCAGAACGTCCGTCGTGGTCGCGCCCTGATCCGCAGGCGCCGTTTCTTGCCCGTAGGCTGGTGTCACGAACATCTTTCGTCCCTGTCATTCGGGCCGGCCGGCATGCGGCGCGGCCCCAGTCTAAGGCAGATCAGCCGAACAGCGCCAGAAGGGCGATGAGCAGCGAGAAGATGCCCAGAGCTTCGGTCACGGCGAAGCCGAACACCAGGCGGCCGAACTGGCCGTCAGCGGCGGACGGGTTGCGCAGCGCGCCGCCCAGATAGCTCGAGAAGATGTTGCCGAGGCCGATGGCCGCGCCACCCATGCCCAGGCACGCGATACCGGCACCGATGTACTTTGCTGCTTCAGCTTCCATTTCTTCAACTCCTTGTGGAATGGCTTTTCAGGTTTCGTCGACGCAGACCGTCTGCGAGCGATTTCGTCAGTGCCCCGGATGCAGGGCGTCGTTCAGGTACATGCAGGTCAGGATGGCGAACACATAGGCCTGCAGCGCGGCGACCAGCACTTCGAGGCCGGTGATCGCGACCGTCATGATCAGCGGCAGCACGGCGCCGGCAATGCCCACGCCACCCAGGGCGCCCAGCGACACGATGAAGCCGGCGAACACCTTCAGCGTGATGTGGCCGGCCAGCATGTTGGCGAAAAGACGGACGGAGAGGCTGACCGGGCGCGACAGGAACGACACCACCTCGATCACCGCCACCAGCGGGATGAGGATGGCCGGCACGCCGCTCGGCGCGAACAGCTTGAAGAAGCCGAAGCCGTGCTTGGCGAGGCCGTAGACCAGCACCACGCCGATAACCAGCACCGACAGCGCGAAGGTGACGATGATGTGGCTGGTGACGGTGAAGAAATAGGGGATCAGACCGAGCAGATTCGCAACCAGCACGAACATGAACAGCGAGAACACGAAGGGGAAGAAGCGCATGCCCTGGCTGCCCGCCGAATCCTTGAGCATGTTGGCGATGAACTCGTAGGTCAGCTCGGCCGAGGACTGCCAGCGGGTCGGCACCAGATGGCGGCCGGAAGTGGCAAGGTAGAGGAAGGCCGAGGCCACGACGACGGTCACGACCATGAACAGCGAGGAATTGGTGAAGGAAAGATCGTAGCCCCCGATCTCGATCGGGACGATCTTGTTGATATGGAACTGGTGGATCGGGTCGACCTTGTCAGCAGCTGCCACGTTCAGTCCTCATATGGCCGCTTGCGGCCTTGCCTCAATTGCCTTCGCGCCTCGGGCGCGCTTATTCGTCCTTCGGACCGGATCGGGGCCTACCCTGCCCAAACCCGGCCATCAAGCCTGCGGAGCGCAGAACGTTGAGCACGCCAGCCGCAAAACCGACAAGCAGGAAGACAATGAGACCCCATGGCGAGGTTCCGGCAACGCGATCCACCACCCATCCTATCGCGATGCCCACCACCACACCGGCAATGAACTCGCTGGACAGCTTGAACGCCTGGCCATAGCCAGTCGAACCGCCTGCTTGCGCGTTGTCTTCCCCCTCAAACGCCTTCGGATGCCGTGCTGCCAGAGATGCCCCAAGCTCACGCCGACGGCGCTCAAGTTCGTCGTCGCGGATGTCGCCTTCGCGGTTATTCCGGGGGCCGGTCTCTCCGGTTCCGCCTGGCCCATTCTTACCGGCCATCGTAACCTCCCTGCCCGGCCGAAAGTCCGCCGTCGGTCTGCATCCAGTTGGCGCGCAACATAGTTACAGGCCCTCCGCCCGTCAAGCCACGCGGGGGTTTTCAAAAGCAAAGTATTAGCAAAGTAAAATCAATAGCTTACGCGGGTGCGACATAGTGCCCGCCGCCAGCCGGCGGGGGGCGGGCATGGAATCCCCTCCCTTGCCGGCATATCCGGCGGCAGCGGCGGCGCGGTTCAGCTCCAGCCGCCGCCATAGGTGCGGTAGAAGATATGCAGGCCGATCTTGGTCATCTTGTGCATGGTCCGCGCCCAGCCCGGATTGACGTAGGTCGCATAGTAATGCGTGGCCGATCCGACCTCGGGCAGGAATATCTTGCCGGCCGTCACCGCCATGGCGACCTCCTCGGCGATCTTGTAGCGGCGCGGCTCGGTCACCCGCTTCTTGCGGCCGTCGCAGGCAAAGGAGAACTGGCAGCGGTTCAGCCAGTTGTCGTTCTGGTAGACGACGCCGCAGATCGATGCCGGATAGGCGGGGTTGCGCACCCGGTTCAGCACCACCTGCGCCACGGCGGCCTGGCCGCGCAGGGATTCGCTGCGCGCCTCGAAGTAGACCGCATTGGCGAGGCACTTCTGCTCGGCCTTGGAAAACACCGTCGCCGGCAGCGGATTGCGCATCCAGGCGTGATCGCCCTTGCCCACCGGAGGAATGAAACGTCCGCCGTTCGGCTGCTCTTCCTGCAACAGCGTCTTGAAGGGCGAGGATTTGGCATAGTCCACTTCGGCCGGCGCATAGGCGGTTGCCAGGATGTCCGGCTTGTCGTTGTTCATAAGGCCGGCCAGCATGCTTGCGGCGCCTTTCGCCGGCCGGGGCTCCTCGCGCATATGGAAGGCGGAGGCGATCTGCTCCTCCTTGCCTTTTATCTGCGGCTTGGCAAAGGCCATCTTCATGCTGCCATCGAGGCTTTTGCGCAGCATCAGCGACGACGTGCGCTCGAAGATCGAGCCTGCGGTGAAGTTCTTCGGGGGCGCGACCGGCGCGATCTTGACCAGACGGCCGCTCTTGCCATGGCGCATGACCCGGTCCTCGTCCGGCGTTTCGCCGATGATGCCGCTCTTGGAGCGGAACGCCACGGTGCCGACGCCGGGAAGCTCCACGCCCGAGCCGGCCAGCGAGGCGGCCGAGGCCACCGAGGCGGCGGAAGCCTGGAACGGCATTTCGGCAGCCTGGGTCGAGCCGGCGACGGACTTTTCGATATAGGCGTTCCACCGTGCATTGGCATCCAAACCGGAAACCAGGCTGGTCATATCCTGAAAGGCGGTGACGGTCGGCGAGCCGACCCATATGCCAAGCCCGACGACCAGAGGCGCAATGAACGAACGCTGCTTGCCACCGGCGGCGGCGGCCAGCCGCTTCACGACACGTCGATGCACGGAACTCTCCAGAACGCTACGAAACCCACTGGAGACAAAAATGATGCATTAACCTTGATGGCCGGTTAACGGAGACGGCTTTCATCGCACCCCGCGACCTGACAAGCGGGAGCGAATCGGCTTTCAGTCCGTCTATCCCTTTCCTGGCACGAGGACGGCTCATGACGATCACCATGTACGGCATCCCCAATTGCGACACGATCAAGAAGGCGCGCACCTGGCTGGAGGGCCACGACATCGCCTACACCTTCCATGACTACCGGGCCGAGGGGCTGGACAAGGCCACGCTGGAAGGCTGGATCGGCAAGGTCGGCTGGCAGGTGCTGCTCAACAAGGCCAGCACCACTTTTCGCGGCCTCGCCGATGCGGACAAGCAGGATATCGACGAAGAAAAGGCAAAAGCGTTGCTGCTTGCCCACCCGACCATGATCAAGCGCCCGGTTCTGGACCTGGACGAGCGCGTGCTGGTGGGGTTCAAGCCGGATATGTATGCGGCAGAGGTGACGGCATAGGCCGGCAGCGCCGGGTGGCTTTTACCGGCGAGGGTCCGGCATGGATCCCGGCTCGCGGTCGCTATCGCTCCCTCTGCCGGGGTGACGCGGAGATATTCCACGTCATCCCCGACCTCGCAATGAGCGCAGCGAAGTGGAGACGGGCTGTCCGGGCTCATTCCGGAAACCCGAAGAGAGGCTTCACGCTTCCCCGAGGTAAGCCGCCAGCGCCACGGCGTTGTTGTGCTGCTCGTCATGGGCCGCGAACAGAAGCGTCACCTTGCCCTTGGCCATGAGGCCGCGCAGTTCGGCAACGGCCTCGTCCTTGTCCTTCATCTCGGCCCGGTAGCGCTTCTGGAATTCCGTCCAGCGCTCCGGATCGTGGCCGAACCAGTGGCGCAGATCGTCGCTGGGGGCGATGTCCTTCAGCCACAGGTCGAGCCGCGCGTCTTCCTTCTTCACGCCGCGCGGCCAGAGCCGGTCGACCAGCACGCGCTGCCCGTCGCCGTCGGCGGCGGGTTCGTAGACGCGCTTGACGACCAGCCCGGACATGTCAGGCCCATTCGCCGGCGCGCATCACCGGCACGGTGCTGCCGTCCTCGCGGACGCCGTCGATGTCGACCTTGCCGGAGCCGATCATCCAGTCGATGTGGATAAGGCTCTTGTTGCCGCCGCGCGCCGCGATGTCCTCGGGGCTCAGCTTGTCGCCGCCGATGAAGCACTTGGAATAGCACTGGCCGAGCGCGATGTGGCACGAGGCGTTCTCGTCGAACAGCGTGTTGTAAAAGAGAATGCCGCTCTGCGAGATCGGCGAGGAATGCGGCACCAGCGCCACCTCGCCCAGCCGGCGCGCGCCCTCGTCGGTGTCCAGCACCTTGTTCAGCACATCGGCACCCTTCGACGCCGTCGCCTCGACGATGCGGCCTTCCTCGAAGCGCACCGAAATCTCGTCGATCAGCGTGCCCTGGTAGGAAAGCGGCTTGGTCGAGGACACATGGCCGGAAACGCGCAGGCGATGCGGGGTGGTGAACACCTCCTCGGTCGGGATGTTGGGGTTGCAGGTCACGCCGTTCTTGGCGGTCGAGGCGCCGCCCATCCATTCGTGGTCGTCGGCAAGGCCGAGCGTCAGGTCGGTGCCGGGGCCCTTGAAATGCAGCGCGTGGAAACGGTGGCCGTTCAGCCATTCGGTGCGCTTCGCCAGGGCCGCATTGTGCCGGCCCCATGCCTCGACCGGATCGTCATTGTCGACGCGGCTTGCCGCGAAGATCGCCTCGGCGAGCTTCTTGACCGCGGCCTCGTCGCTCTCGCCCGGGAACACCTGCCGCGCCCATGCCAGTTCGGGATAGGCGAGGATGGTCCAGTTGATGTCGAAGCCGGTGATCTTTTCCAGCGCCGGCTGATAGGCCATGGAATTGGCCTTGTTGGCGCGCGCCACCTTGGCCGGGTCCTGCCCGGACAGCAGCGACGGGTCGTCGCCGCGCACCGCCAGCCGCGCGGCATTCTGGGAGAATGCCTTCGCCATGCCCTCATGCAGCCAGCCGGCGGCGCGGTCGAAGCTGGCATCGGCGCCGTAACGGAAGCGGGCAAGCGTGATCTCGTCGTCGGAGAAGATCGGCGTCACCAGCCCGGCCCCGGCCTTGTAGGCCTGCTCCACGATCCTGCGGGTCAGCGGCAGGGCGGCGATGGAGGAGGTCAGCACCAGATCCTGGCCGGGCTGGAGCTGGAGGCCGACCTTGATCGCCACTTCCGCCAGCCGGTCGAGCTTCACCGGATCGATGACGGCGGATAGATCGGTGGCGGGGGTGATCGAAGGGGCGTGTGCCGTCATGGGAGAAAAGCCTGTGAATGTGTGTGCCAAACTTCCTAGATAGACCCGTGCCGGCCCTCTTTCCAGCCTTATGCGCCACCCGATCGGCCCTTGCGGCCTCTGGCCCAACGGAAGTCGCATTGTTTCGACTGCGGACGCACATATTGTGCGCATGATGAACGCCCCGCCCGCTTCCTCCTTCCGTTTCGCGCCCCTGCGCTTCGCCGTGGCCGGAATGGCCTCGCTTGCCGTCGCCATGGGCATCGGCCGCTTCGTCTACACGCCCATCCTGCCCGGCATGATGGAAGGGCTCGGCCTTTCGGCCTCCGACGCGGGGCTGATCGCCTCGGCCAACTATCTCGGCTACCTCGCCGGCGCGCTGGCGGCCGCAGGCGGATGGGCGCATGGACGCGAGCGGCAGATCGCGCTCGCCAGCCTGGCGGCCAGCGCCATCCTTGCCGCCGCCATGGGCGTCTTTTCCGGCATGGTGCCCTTCCTGGCGATCCGCTTCCTCGCCGGGGCAGCCAGCGCATTCACCATGGTGTTCATGACCAGCATCGTCTTCAGCCACCTGATCCTTGCCCGGCGCACAGACCTTCAGGCTTTGCATTTCGGCGGCGTTGGCCTCGGCATCGTCGTTTCCTCGCTTTTGATGGCGGGGCTGGCCGGCATTCATGCCGACTGGATCGCCGGCTGGTACTGGTCCGGCGCCCTGTCGCTGGCCGGGCTCGGCCTCGTCGCCCTGCTTGCCGACGAGGGCGTGGCCAACGGCGCGGGCTCCGGGCGGGAACCGCCTCTGCCGAAAGATCCGGCACTGCGCAGGATCATCCTCTCCTACGGGCTGTTCGGCTTCGGCTATGTCATCACCGCGACCTTCCTCGTCGCCATCGTGCGCCAGAACGGCGAAACCCGCCTGTTCGAAGCGCTGGTGTGGCTGGCCACGGGCGCCGCGGCGGTCCCGTCATTGTTCCTGTGGCAGAAGGTGGCGAACCGCAGCAGCGTCAACCATGCCTATGCCGCCGCCTGCCTGGTCGAGGCCGTCGGCGTGGCGGCGAGCGTCATGGTGGCGGGGCGCACGGGCCCACTTGCCGGCGGGCTGCTGCTCGGCGCGACCTTCATGGCGCCGACGGCGCTGGGCATACAGGCGGCCCGGCAGCTCGCGCCGCTGGCGACGCGGCGCGTGTTCGCCATCATGACCGCCTCCTTCGGCCTCGGCCAGATCATAGGCCCGCTGATAGCCGGCCTGCTGGTCGAATGGTCGGGCAACTATGTCTCCGCTTCCCTGCTGGCGGCCGCCATCCTGGTGCTTTCCGCCGCCATCGCCTGGTCGGCCGCGCCAAAATCGCCATGATTTTGATCTTGCTCGCGCAAGATGAAATATGACCTTATGCCCGCCACCCGGTCATAGCGCAGCTTCGCGCGCCCAACGAGGACCCGCCACGTGTTCGTATCCTTCTTTCCCAAGCCGAAACTGTTCTTTATTTCGGTGGTGCTGTGGAGCGCCGTGCTGGTGGCCGGCTGGTTCCTTGGCGGAGACCGGCTCGGGGCCGTGTTCGGCCTGCCGCCGGCCGCGCCCAGTGCGCCGCCGATCATCGGCGTATCGATATTCTGGTCGCCGCCGTTCCTGTGGTTCTACATCTATTTCTTCATCGGGGTGATGATCTTCTATGGGTTCTGGCGCTGGTATTCGCCCAATCCGTGGCTGCGCTGGTCGATCCTCGGCTCGGCGCTCATCCTGTTCGTGGTCTATTTCCAGGTGCAGGTGTCGGTGGCGGTCAACGCCTGGTACGGCCCGTTCTACGATCTCATCCAGGCGATCCTGTCCAAGAGCCAGACCGCAACGCAGGCCCAGCTCTATGGTGAGATCGGCAGCTTCGCCGGCCTCGCGCTCGTCGGCATGAATGTCGCCGTGCTCAACGCCTTCTTCGTCAGCCACTGGATCTTCCGCTGGCGCACCGCCATGAACGACTATTATGTCGCCCACTGGGAAAGGCTGCGCCACATTGAAGGCGCCTCGCAGCGTGTCCAGGAAGATACGATGCGCTTTTCCCAGATCATGGAAAGCCTCGGCGTCTCTTTCGTCGATTCCATCATGACGCTGATCGCCTTCACGCCGGTGCTGATCAACCTCTCGCAACATATCAGCGCCCTGCCCATCGTCGGCGAGGTCGGGCAGCCGCTGGTCCTGGCGGCCATCGCCTGGTCGGTGTTCGGCACGGTGGCGCTGGCGCTGGCCGGCTTCAAGCTGCCGGGCCTGCAATTCCGCAACCAGCGGGTCGAGGCCGCCTATCGCAAGGAACTCGTCTATGGCGAGGACCACGAGGACCGCGCCCAGCCGGCCACCCTTGCCGAACTGTTCGCCAATGTGCGCCGCAACTATTTCAGGCTCTATTTCCACTACGTCTATTTCAACGTCGTGCGCTACACCTACCTGCAGGCCAACAACATGTTCTCCCTGCTGGTCATGGTGCCGTCGATCGTCGCCCAGAGACTGACGCTGGGCCTGATGAACCAGATCAGCTATGCTTTCTCGCAAGTGACCAGCTCGTTCCAGTTCCTCGTCAACTCATGGTCGACGATCGTGGAGCTGCTGTCGGTCTACAAGCGCCTGCACGCGTTCGAGGCGACGCTGTCGGGCGAGGAACTGCCGAAGCTGGATCAGGATTTCATCGAGGCGGGCGGCGTGGAGGAGCATGCCTGAACCCGATCACCGCTGAAGCAGGATGACCCCGCATCCCGCGATGCAGGGCGGCCGGGGCGAATTTCCGCCCCCGCCCCTTCCATGCCGGCGAATTTCAGCTAAAACGCGGGCGAACAGACCGCCATTGCGGCACAGAAACGGTTTTGAGTGAATGGCCGACGACAGCTTTATCCGCGAAGTGAACGAAGAACTGCGCAAGGAGCAGGCCAAGGCGGTGTGGAACCGTTTCGGCCCGCTGGTGATCGGCATCGCCGTTCTGGTCGTGCTCGCCACCGCGGCCTATGTCGGCTATCGCCAATGGGACGAAAGCCGCGCCAACCGCTCGGGCGATGCCTTTTCGCAGGCGCTGACCCTTGCCAACGAGGGCAAGCGCGACGAGGCGCTGACGGCGCTCGCCGAATTGCAGAAGGACGGCTACGGCGCCTATCCGGTGCTGGCGCGCCTGCGTGCCGCCACCTTCAAGGCCGACAGCGGCGATGTGGCGGCGGCCGTGACCGAGCTCGATGCCGTCGCCGCCGACAGTGCCATCCCGCAGGGTTTGCGCGACATGGCCAGGCTGCGCGCCGCGCTGCTTCTGGTCGATACCGGCAGCTATGCCGACGTGTCCTCCCGCGTCGAGGCGATGGCCGTGGATGGCAATGCGCTGCGCCATTCCGCCCGCGAGGCGCTGGGGCTCGCCGCCTGGAAGGAAGGCAAGGCGGGCGATGCGCTCAAGCTGTTCGACCAGATCGTGGAAGACGACCAGGCGCCGCAGAACATTCGCCAGCGCGCCTCCCTGATGTCCGAACTGATCCGCGGTTCGGGCGATGCGTCGTGACACATGAGCTTCAAAGCCGCCATCATCGGCCGGCCTAACGTCGGCAAATCCACGCTCTTCAACCGCCTCGTCGGGCGCAAGCTGGCGTTGGTCGACGACACGCCGGGGGTGACCCGCGACCGCCGCGTCCATGCCGCCAAGCTCTACGACCTCGCCTTCGAGGTGATCGACACTGCCGGCTTCGAGGATGCGCCGGCCGCCACTCTGCCCGGACGCATGCGCGCCCAGACCGAGATCGCCATCGACGAGGCCGACGTCATCTTCTTCGTGGTCGACGCCAAGGCCGGGCTGATGCCCGACGACCGCACCTTCGCCGACATCGTGCGCCGCTCCGGCAAGCCGGTGGTGCTGGTTGCCAACAAGGCCGAAGCGCGCGGCGCGCAGGGCGGCTTGCTGGAAGCGTGGGAACTGGGGCTCGGGGAGCCGGTGCCGGTCTCGGCCGAGCATGGCGTCGGCATGCCCGATCTTCGCGACGCCGTGGTCGAGGCCCTGGGCGAGGAGCGCACGCTCGGCAAGGACGACGAGGACGACGACGAAACGCTTGCAGCCAGCGAAGTGCTGATCGGCGAGGACATCGCCGATCCGGAAGCCGAGGCGCCGGCCTATGACGAGACCAAGCCGCTGCGCATCGCTGTGGTCGGCCGCCCCAATGCCGGCAAGTCCACCCTCATCAACGCGCTGATCGGCGAGGAGCGGCTGCTGACCGGACCGGAAGCCGGCATCACCCGCGATTCGATCTCCGTCGACTGGGACTGGCGCGGACGGCAGATGAAGCTGTTCGACACGGCCGGCATGCGCCGCAAGTCCAAGGTGCAGGAGAAGCTGGAGAAGCTCTCCGTGGCCGACGGCCTGCGCGCCATCCGCTTCGCCGAGATCGTGGTCATCGTGCTCGACGCCACCATCCCCTTCGAGAAGCAGGATCTGCAGATCGCCGACCTCATCATCCGCGAGGGACGCGCGCCGGTCATCGCCTTCAACAAATGGGACCTGATCGACAACCCGCAACAAGTGCTGGCCGAACTGCGCGAGAAGACCGAGCGGCTTTTGCCGCAGGTGCGCGGCATCCAGGCGGTGCCGGTCTCGGCCGAGACCGGGCGGGGGCTCGACAAGCTGATGGATGCGGTGGTGCGCACCCACAAAGTGTGGAACAGCCGTGTTTCCACCGGCCGGCTGAACCGCTGGCTGGAAGGCATCCTCGCCCATCATCCGCCGCCGGCCGTGGCCGGACGCCGGCTGAAGGTCAAATACATCACCCAGGCCAAGACGCGCCCGCCGGGCTTCGTCGTCTCCTGCTCGCGGCCGGAAGCCATGCCGCAATCCTATGTGCGCTATCTGGTCAACAATCTGCGCGAGGCCTTCGACATGCCCGGCGTGCCGATCCGGATCGCGCTGCGCACCTCGGACAATCCCTTCGCCAACCGGGCCCGCAAGAAGAGCTGACGCCGGCGGCCCGGCTGGCCCCGGCTTGGCAAGTCGACGGCCGCCGGATATTGTGATCCGCGAAGTCGGTTCGATCCATGCGAACCGCAGGGTGGCGCTGGGGGATTGCACAATTTTTTGCTTGCTCTCGGAAAGCCTCTCGCAGGCTTCAACGAGGGTAAGAAAAATTCCTGGGAACAGGACATTCGGGTCCAGCGGACCTCTGGCCGGAAACAGCGCGCACAGGCAGCGCCGCTCCTTCTACTCCCCTGGCACTTCTTACTCCCCTGGCATCGTGACCCCGGCCGCGCCTTTGCACGGCCCCGGCGCGTGCGTCTCCCTGCGAGCCCGCCGCGTCCCCGCCCCTATGTTCAACCAACCCGGAGGTATCAATTGAGTGAAGCGATCAGGGAGGTGCTGGACTGGCTCGAGAGCCGGCCGGACATCCAGAGCCTGAGGGCCGCGGTCTGCGACCTGAACGGCATCATGCGGGGCAAGCGCATTCCCGTCGATCAGGCGGAGAAGGCACTGGAAGGCAAGTTGCGCATGCCGTTTTCGGTGTGCGGCGTCGATGTCTGGGGGGAAGACATCGTCGGCAACAAGCTGGTGTTCTCCACCGGCGATGCCGACGGCATCTGCCAATGGACCGGGCGCGGCATCCTGCCGATGGAATGGACCGCTCACCCCACCGCCCTCATCCCGCTCTGGCTTACCGACGAGAGCGGCGCGCCCTTCCTCGGCGATCCGCGCCAGGTGCTCGCCCGCATCCTCGACCGCTACAAGGCGCTGGACCTGACGCCGGTGGTCGCCACCGAGCTGGAATTCTACCTCGTCGATCCCAAGCCCGCGCGCCCGCGCGGCCCCGTCTCGCCGATCACCGGCCGGCGGCTCGATTCCGACGCGGCACTTTCCATCGACGAGATCGACGATTTCGAAGGCTTCATGCACGAAGTCTACGCCGCCTGCCGGGCGCAGGACATTCCCGTGGATTCGGCCATCGCCGAAAACGGCGTCGGCCAGTTCGAGATCAACCTCAACCATGTCGACGATGCGCTGCGCGCAGCCGACGACGCCATCCTGTTCAAGCGCACGGTGAAGGGCATCGCCCGCAAGCACGGCTTCATCGCCTCCTTCATGGCCAAGCCCTACGGCAAGCGCTCGGGCAGCGGGCTGCATGTCCATTTCAGCCTGATCGACAAGGACGGCAACAACGTCTTCGACGACGGCACCGCACGAGGCTCCGATACATTGCGCCATGCCGTGGGCGGCCTGCTGGCCGCGATGGCCGAAAGCACGCTGGTGTTCGCACCCCACTTCAACTCGTTCCGCCGCCTGCGGCCGAATTCCCATGCGCCGACCGCCGTCGCCTGGGGCTACGAGAACCGCATGGTGGCGATCCGGATTCCGGGCGGCCCCTCTTCAGCGCGCCGCATCGAGCATCGCGTCGCCGGGGCCGACGCCAACCCCTATCTGGTGCTGGCCGCCATTCTGGGTGCGGCGCTCATCGGCATCGAGAAGAACCTGAACCCCGGCGAGCCGGCGACGACCGACGTCTACGAACGCAACCTGCCCAAGCTGCCGCCGGACTGGGCCTCGGCCATCGCCAGCTTCGAGAGCGGCAGCCTCGTCGCCGAGATATTCCCGGACGCGCTGCGCGGCTCGCTCGTCGCCTGCAAGAAGCAGGAACTTGAAACCTTCGCGCTCAGGGTCAACAATTTCGAGTTCGAGACCTATCTGGAAGCGGTCTAGGCACGTAGAGACATACTGCGCCCGATGCCGGCACGCGCATTCGGGCGCAGTGTTCATGCACAGGCAGCCTTTGGATAGCGTGGATAAATTTGCTTTGCCCGCATAATTTCCGCACCAGTGATTGACATGAAAATGCACCCTGATACTAAATGTAGTTGTCATGGTTCCTTTCAGAATCCTCGCGGTTCGGAAAGGCTAAGAGGGAAGCCGGTGCCCTTTCGGGGAATTCCGGCGCTGCCCCCGCAACTGTAAACGGTGAGTCGCTGTCTCTTTCGTGTCACTGGCGCCAAGGCGCCGGGAAGGCCTGACAGCGACGACGATCCGTGAGCCAGGAGACCTGCCGTGACGTTGCACGAAACTCGGGCGGGGTGTCCCGGAGGTGCGCCTGCCAGCGCGGCCTGAACCGCGTCTTCCGGCATGCGTTGCCCCAAGCTTCCCCGTCCACAGCGCCACGGGGACAAGATGCCGGCGACCACTGCACTCCAGACGAACGGGGCCGACAAGGCCCCCCCTTCCATCGAAACCGATGCTTTCACCCCGGCCGAGCCGGGCTATCGCATCATCCGCCGCAACGGGTCGGTCACGCCGTTCGATCCGACCAAGATCACCGTCGCGCTGACCAAGGCGTTTCTGGCCGTGGAGGGTTCGGTGGCGGCCGGCTCGCGCCGCGTGCATGACGTGGTCAAGGACCTGACCGAGCAGGTCGTGTCGAACCTCATGCGCCGCATCGGCGAGGGCCGCACCTTCCACATCGAGGACGTGCAGGATCAGGTCGAGCTCGCGCTGATGCGCTCGGAGCACCACAAGGTCGCCCGCGCCTATGTGCTGTATCGTGAGGAACGGGCGCGCGAGCGCGCTGCCGCCAAGGCTGCCGTTGCCGAGACGGCGGCACCTTCGCTCCACGTCACCCTCGCCACCGGCGAAAAGGCGCCGCTGGACGAAGCTCGCTTCCGCCGCATCGTCGAGGAAGCCTGCGAGGGGCTGGAGGCCGTGTCGCCGCAGCCGGTCCTGACCGAAGCGCTGCGCAACCTCTATGACGGCATTACCGAGGACGAACTGTCGCTGGCGCCGATCCTTGCCGCGCGCACGCTGGTCGAGACCGAACCGAACTACAGCTTCGTTTCCGCCCGCCTGTTGCTCGACCGGCTGCGCCGCGAGGCGCTGAGCTTCGTCACCGGCCGCCCCGAGCAGGCGACGCAGGCCGACATGGCCGGGCGCTATGCCAGCTATTTCCCCGAGTTCATCAGGACCGGCATCGAGGCCGAGCTTATCGATCCCGAACTCGGCCGCTTCGACCTCAAGCGCATCGGCGCGGCGCTCAAGGCCGATCGCGACCTGAATTTCCAGTATCTGGGCCTGCAAACCCTCTACGACCGCTATTTCCTGCACACCAAGGGCAAGCGCTTCGAGCTGCCGCAGGCCTTCTTCATGCGCGTCGCCATGGGGCTTGCCGTGCGCGAGATCGACCGCGAGGCGCGCGCCATCGAGTTCTACAACCTTTTGTCGTCCTTCGACTTCATGTGCTCGACGCCGACCCTGTTCAATTCGGGCACGCTGAGGCCGCAGCTTTCGTCCTGCTTCCTCACCACCATCGGCGACGACCTCGACGCCATCTTCAAGGGCGTCAAGGACAATGCGCTGCTGGCCAAATATTCCGGCGGCCTCGGCAATGACTGGACGCCGGTGCGTGGCCTCGGTGCCCATATCAAGGGCACTAACGGCGAGAGCCAGGGTGTGGTGCCGTTCCTGAAGGTGGCCAACGACACGGCGATCGCCGTCAACCAGGGTGGCAAGCGCAAGGGCGCGGTCTGCGCCTATCTGGAAACATGGCACGTCGACATCGAGGAATTCCTCGACCTGCGCAAGAACACCGGCGACGACCGCCGCCGCACCCACGACATGAACACCGCCAACTGGGTGCCGGACCTGTTCATGGAGCGCGTCGCCGCCGACGGCGAATGGACGCTGTTCTCGCCTGACGAGGTGGCGGACCTGCATGACCTCTACGGCACCGCGTTCCGCACCGCCTACCAAGCCTATGAGGAAAAGGCGGCGGCCGGCGGCATCCGGGTGTTCCGCAAGGTGCGGGCGCTCGACCTGTGGCGCAAGATGCTGACCATGCTGTTCGAGACCGGCCATCCGTGGATCACCTTCAAGGACCCCTGCAACATCCGCTCGCCGCAGGGCCATGCCGGTGTGGTGCATTCGTCCAATCTGTGCACCGAGATCACCCTCAACACGTCGAAGGACGAGGTGGCCGTGTGCAATCTCGGCTCCGTCAACCTTGCCAATCACGTATCGGAAAAGGGCCTCGACCTCGACCGGCTGGCGAGGACGGTGGGCACGGCGATGCGCATGCTCGACAACGTCATCGACATCAACTTCTACACCATCCCGGAAGCGCGTGCCTCGAACCTGCGCCACCGCCCGGTCGGCCTCGGCCTGATGGGCTTCCAGGATGCGTTGCAGGCGCTGCGCATTCCCTACGCCTCCGACGACGCCGTTGCGTTCGCCGACCGGTCGATGGAAGCGATCAGCTACCATGCCATCTCGGCTTCGGTGGATCTCGCCGCCGAGCGCGGGCGCTATCCGAGCTTCGAGGGCTCGCTGTGGTCGAAGGGCATCCTGCCGATCGACTCCATCCGCCTGCTGGAGGAAGCACGCCCCGGCGTGGAGATGGATTCCGGTTCCACGCTCGACTGGGACAGCCTGCGCAAGCGGGTGAAGAAGACCGGCATGCGCAATTCCAACACCATGGCGATCGCGCCGACGGCGACCATCTCCAACATCTGCGGCGTGGCGCAGTCGATCGAGCCGGCCTATCAGAACCTGTTCGTCAAATCGAACATGTCGGGCGACTTCACCGTGGTGAACGCGGCGCTGGTCCACGACCTGAAGTCCCGCGGCCTGTGGGACGAGGTGATGGTCTCGGACCTGAAATATTTCGACGGTTCGGTGGGCCAGGTCGACCGCATCCCCGACGACCTCAAGGCGCTCTATGCCACCGCCTTCGAGATCGATTCCTCTTGGCTGATCGAGGCCGCGTCGCGCCGCCAGAAGTGGATCGACCAGGCGCAGTCGCTCAACCTCTACATCGCCAATCCGAGCGGCAAGAAGCTCGACGAGCTTTACCGGCTGGCATGGCGCAAGGGGTTGAAGACGACCTATTACCTGCGCTCGCGCTCGGCCACCCATGTCGAGAAGTCGACGCTCAAGGGCACCGACGGCAAGCTGAACGCCGTGTCGCCCGCAGTGGTTGCGGCAGCGGAATCCGCGGTGCCCATCGTGGTCGATCCCAATGCCGGATGGGGCAAGGCCTGCGCCATCGACGATCCCGAGTGCGAGGCCTGCCAGTAAGGCAACGCATCCCGCGTCGTCCCGGTCAAGGGAGCGCAGCGACCGCGAGCCGGAATCCATTCCGCAACCGTTCCGGAATGGATCCCGGACAGCCTCCGCTGCGCTGCGGCTTCCGGGATGAAGCTCAATTCTCTTTCAATTCACAAGGACATTACCGATGCTCGACTGGTCCGAACCCAAAACCAACCCTGCAATCCCGCTTCCCGGCTCGGCTGCGCCCGCGGGCGATGCCACCGGCCTCGGCGAGATCGAGCGGGGGGCCGCGCGCGTCACCGTCGATGAAAAGCGCATGATCAACGCCCGCGCCGACGTGAACCAGCTCTTGCCGCTGAAATATCGCTGGGCCTGGGAAAAGTACCTGTCGGGCTGCAACAACCACTGGATGCCGACCGAGGTTTCCATGCAGGCCGACATCGCGCTGTGGAAGTCCGCCGACGGGCTGACCGACGACGAGCGGCGCATGATCAAGCGCAATCTCGGTTTCTTCGCCGCGTCCGAATCGCTGGTGGCGAACAACATCGTGCTGGCCATCTACCGCCACCTGACCAACCCCGAATGCCGCCAGTACCTGCTGCGCCAAGCCTTCGAGGAGGCGATCCACACCCACACCTTCCAGTATATCGTGGAAAGCCTGTCGCTGGACGAGGGCGAGCTGTTCAACATGTACCGCGAGGTGCCGTCGATCACCGAAAAGGCGGCCTGGGCGCTGAAGCACACGCAGAACCTCGACGACCCCGATTTCAAGACCGGCACTCCGCAAGCCGACCAGTCGTTCCTGCGCGACCTCGTGGCCTTCTACGTCATCTTCGAGGGCATGTGGTTCTACACCGGCTTCGCGCAGATCCTGTCGCTCGGCCGCCGCAACAAGATGGTCGGCATCGCCGAGCAGTACCAGTACATATTGCGCGACGAATCGATCCATCTGAATTTCGGCATCGACGTCATCAACCAGATCAAGCTGGAGAACCCGCATCTGTGGACCAGGGCGTTCCAGGACGAGGTGCGCGGCATGATCCTCGACGCCGCCGAGCTGGAAGCCGCCTACGGCCGCGATACGATGCCGCGCGGCTTCCTCGGCCTCAACGCGGGGCTTTGCGAACAATATATGCACTTCATCGCCAACCGGCGCTGCGCCCAGCTCGGCCTCGCCCCGGTGTTCGCCGAGGCCGAAAACCCGTTCCCGTGGATGAGCGAGGCGATGGACCTGAAGAAGGAGAAGAACTTCTTCGAGACCCGCGTCATCGAATACCAGAACGGCGGCGCACTGGCCTGGGACTGACGGCGGGCGGGGCCTAGGATGAAGGACATCGCCTGTCGTCTTTGCGCCGAGGCGATGTCGTTTTCTCATGCCCCTTGCCGGCGCGAATGGTGTTTAGATCAGCTTGCTTAAGGTGCCTGACCGCTTCGCGCGGAAGGGAGAATTGGGAAGCCGGTGCCCTTGAGAAAAGGAAATCCGGCGCTGCCCCCGCAACGGTAGCGGAGCCCAAACCTCGACGGTGAGCCACTGGGGAGACTTCCCCGGGAAGGTGTCGAGGCGGTCCCGAAAGGGACGGCTCCGGAGCCCGGAAACCAGCCTTGGGCGCATAGGTCTCGACTGATCGCGGTGGGCGGTCAAGGAGCGAATGGCATGCGATCCGGTTTCCGGGCGCGAGCGGGTGCCGTTCCTTCCCCAAATCACCACCAAGTTCAGTCCTTTGGCGAGGACAGGACATGGACGCCCGTAATGAAATGCTCAGGCTGATGCGCGCCCGCCGGCAAGGCTGGTCGCTGGAGCAGCCCTTCTACACCGATCCCGATTTCTTCAAGCTCGACATGGAGCTGATCTGGTATCGCGACTGGCTGTTCGTCGGCCATGATTGCGAGGTGGCGAAGCCCGGCAGCTTCTTCACCGTGCAGGTGGGCACCTATCCTGTGGTGGTGGTGCGCGATCGCGAGGGCAGGATCAGGGCGTTCCACAACTCCTGCCGCCATCGCGGCAGCCGCGTGTGCACGGCCAGCAAGGGAACCTCGGCGCGGCTCGTCTGTCCTTACCACCAGTGGACCTACGACCTCGACGGCAAGCTGCTGTTCGCCCGCCAGATGGCCGAGGATTTCGACCCGTCCGCCCATTCGCTCAAGCCCGTCGCCTGCGAGAGCGTGGCCGGCTACGTCTTCATCTGCCTCGCCGACGAACCGGCCGATTTCCAGCCGTTCCGCACCCTGATGGAGCCCTATTTCGCGCCGCACAAGCTTGCCGAGGCGAAGGTCGCCTATGAATCGACCATCATCGAGAAGGGCAACTGGAAGCTGGTGTGGGAGAACAATCGCGAGTGCTACCATTGCGCCGGCAACCATCCGGAACTGTGCAAGACCTTTCCGGAAGCACCCAGCGTCACCGGCATCAACGGCGCCGAAAGCGACCCCGAAATGGTGGCGCATTGGCAAAAATGCGAGGCGGCGGGCCTGCCGGCGCGCTTCCGCATCGACGAAGCCGGCCAGTTCCGCGCCACCCGCGCGCCGCTGCTGCGCGATGCGGTGAGCTACACCATGACCGGCAAGCCCTCGGTGAGTCGCAACCTCTCCGACCGGGTCCATGCCGACCGCATCGGCACGCTGATGCTCTACCACTACCCGGCGACATGGAACCATGTGCTGATCGACCATGCGGTGACCTTCCGGGTCATTCCGCTGAGCGCGGAGGAAACGGCCGTCACCACCAAATGGCTGGTCAACAAGGATGCGGTCGAGGGCGTCGACTACGACCTTCAGGAACTCATCCATGTGTGGACGGAGACCAACGACCAGGACCGCCGCATCGTCGAGGAGAACGCCTTCGGCATCCGCTCGCCCGCCTATGAGCCCGGCCCCTATTCGGAGCTGCACGAGGGCGGCGTGATCCAGTTCGTGGAGTGGTACGCGCACTTCATGGAGCCGCGGCTGGCCGAGGGCGAGAAGCCCCGCTTCAAGAACGTCGCCTGAGGGAAGAGCCGGTGAACGCCATGACCGATCCCGGCCTCTACCGCCATCTCGACGAGATGGCGCCATGGAACGACCGCCTCCAGGTGCTGGAGGTGATCGGCATCACGGACGAGGCGCCCGAGGTGAAGACCTTCACCTTCCGCTCCGATGCGCAGACATGGTTCCGCTACAAGCCGGGCCAGTTCATCACGCTCGAACTGCCGCTGGACGACGTACCCGTCATGCGCACCTACACGCTGTCGTCGTCGCCGTCGCGCCCCTTCTCCATCGCGGTGACGGTGAAGGTGCAGCCGGG
Organism: Aquamicrobium terrae; assembly: GCF_052978165.1. NCBI lineage: Bacteria > Pseudomonadati > Pseudomonadota > Alphaproteobacteria > Hyphomicrobiales > Phyllobacteriaceae > Aquamicrobium > Aquamicrobium terrae. Next base: position 2,674,337 of record NZ_JBRKLZ010000001.1, on the reverse strand, counting down.
CAGCGTCGGCACGCGCTGGATGTTCGACAATCTGGGCATCGGGGCGCGCTTGAAGGCGTTCGGGCCGGGCGGCGACTTCACCCATCACAACCATCCGGCCGCCAAATATCTGTTCATCTCGGCCGGCTCCGGCATCACCCCGATGATGTCGATGCTGCGCTGGCTGAACGACTGTTCGCCGGGCACCGATGTCGTCTTCGTCAACTGCGCAAGGCGGCCGGAAGAGATCATCTTCCGCAAGGAACTGGAATTGCTGGGCACGCGCATGCCCGGCCTGTCGCTGTCGTTCCTGATCGAGGAGCGCTCGGCGCGCGAAAGCTGGTTCGGCCATATGGGCCGCATCGATGCCGTGCGCCTGCCGCTGCTGTCGCCGGATTTCCGCGAGCGCGAAGTGTTCTGCTGTGGCCCCGAGCCGTTCATGCGCGCCGTGCGCGAGATGCTGCAAGGCACCGGCTTCGACATGGCCTTCTATCATCAGGAAAGCTTCGGCGCACCGCCGGTCGAGCCGGTGCCGGCGCCCTTTTCCGAACTGCCATCCGATGCGGACGCGACCCCTGCCGAGGCGACCGTCGCGGTGCGGTTCAGCCTCTCCGAGGTGGACGGCGAATGCCTTCCCGGCCAGACCGTCCTTCAGGCGGCGCGCGCCAGCGGCGTGCGGATTTCAGCCGCCTGCGAGTTCGGCCTGTGCGGCACCTGCAAGGTGAAGAAACTCTCCGGCGAGGTCGAGATGAACCACAATGGCGGCATTCTCGACGACGAGATCGCCGACGGCTTCATCCTGGCCTGCTGCTCCAAACCCCTGTGCGACCTCGAGATAGAAGCCTGATCATGAAAAAAGACGATGCGGCCGTCGCCCTCCCAAGACCGCTCGACCGGCAGGCGGCGGCGAAAATCTCGCCGCTGCCGCCGCCGGAGGAGGTGTTCGTCGACTGGCTGATGTCGGTGCCGCCGGATGCCTGCCTCGAGGACGAGGCACGCCGCCAGATCGAGCTGATCGACAGCCGCCCGACGCTGCATCCGGACGTGCGCTGCCTGCGTGCGCTGCTGGTCGCCGTGGCAGGCAAGGGAAGCTGGCCGAAGCCTGCCGCCAGCCTTTGATCGACAGGTTGCCTGCCGCCGGTAATCCGGCGGCAGGCATTTTCGTCAGCCGGCCAGCGACCGCAACTCGCGCGCGGCCGCCACCATGTTGACCAGAGCCGGCCTGACCTCTTCCCATTTGCGGGTCTTGAGGCCGCAATCGGGATTGATCCAGATCTGGCTGTCGGCCAGCCGCTTGCGCGCCAGCTTGATGAGGTCGGTCATCTCGCCGGCGTGTGGCACGCGCGGCGAATGGATGTCGTAGACGCCCGGCCCGATCTCGTTCGGATATTTGTAGTTCCGGAACGCATCGAGCAGTTCCATGCGCGAGCGCGAGGTCTCGATGGAGATGACGTCGGCATCCATCGCGGCGATGGCGTCGATGATGTCGTTGAACTCCGAGTAGCACATATGGGTGTGGATCTGGGTCGAATCCTCCACGCCCGACGACGCCAGCCGGAAGCTGCCGACCGCCCAGTCGAGATAGGCCTTCCACTCCGCCTTGCGCAGCGGCAGGCCCTCGCGCAGGGCCGCCTCGTCGATCTGGATCATGACCGCGCCCGCCCTTTCCAGATCGACCACCTCGTCGCGGATGGCGAGCGCGATCTGGCGGCAGGTTTGCGCGCGCGGGATGTCGTCGCGCACGAAGGACCAGTTGAGGATCGTCACCGGCCCGGTGAGCATGCCCTTGACCGGCCTGTCGGTCAGCGACTGCGCATATTGCCACCAGCGCACGGTCATCGGATTGGGCCGCGAGACGTCGCCGTAGATGATCGGCGGGCGCACATAGCGCGAGCCGTAACTCTGCACCCAGCCGGCTTGCGTGAAGGCGAAGCCCGAAAGCTGCTCGCCGAAATACTGCACCATGTCGTTGCGCTCGAACTCGCCATGCACCAGCACGTCGAGGCCGATATCCTCCTGCCAGCGAATGGCGGCCTCGGTCTGCCCGCGCAGGAAGGCTTCATAATCGGCATAGCTGAGCTCTCCCCGGGCATGGGCGGAGCGCGCCTTGCGCACCTCGGCCGTCTGCGGGAAGGAGCCGATGGTGGTGGTGGGGAAGCTCGGCAGGTCGAGCTTCTCGCCCTGCTTGCGGCGGCGTTCGGCGAAGGGGCTCTTGCGGCGCGCCATCGCGTCATCGACGGCGGCCAGCCTGCCCTCGACCAGCGGATCGTGGACGCGCAGCGATTTGCGACGCGACGCGACAGCATCGGCGCAAGCCTGCAATTCATCAGCGACCTCACCCCTGCCCTGCGACAGCGCACGGCCGAGCACCGTCAGTTCGCCGATCTTCTGGGTGGCGAAGGCCAGCCATGATTTCAGCTCCGCATCGAGCGCGGTTTCGAGGTCCAGATCGACCGGCACATGCAGAAGCGAGCAGGAGGGCGCGATCTCGATGCGGTCGAGCGGCCAGCCGCCGACCAGCGGCTTCAGCCAGTCGAGGACGGCGGTGAGGTCGGCCCGCCAGACATTGCGGCCGTCGATCAGGCCGAGCGACAGCACCATGTGCCTGGGCGCCAGCCGGGCAATCTGCTCGAGCTGATGGGGCGCACGCACCAGATCGACATGCAGGCCGGAGACCGGCAGCGACAGGGCGAGATCCAGATTGTCGCCGAGCGCGCCGAAATAGGTGGCGAGCATGATGCCGAGCGCCGGCACCTCTTCCGCGAAATGACGATAGGCCGCTTCCAGCGCTGCCTGCTCGCGGGCGTCGAGGTCGAGCACAAGGCAAGGCTCGTCGATCTGCACCCAGTCCGCACCGGCTTCCAGCAGACGGTTCAGCAGCTCTGCATAGACCGGCAGGAGCCCCGGCAGCAGCGACAGCGGATCGAATTCCTCGCCGCCGGATTTCGCCAGCTTGAGGAAGGTGACGGGCCCGAGGATGACCGGGCGGGTGTGGATGCCGAGTTCCCTGGCTTCCAGGAAATGATCGACCGGCTTGGTGGTGGTCAGCACGAACTGCTGATCGGGCGCGAGTTCCGGCACCATGTAGTGGTAATTGGTGTCGAACCACTTGGTCATTTCCAAAGCCGACGTGCTGTGGACATGGCCCGGATGGCCGCAGCCCGCTTCTTCCTGGCTGCCGCGCGCCATGGCGAAATAGGTAGCGAGCGGCACCTCGCCGCCGGCCCAGCCATAGCGCTGCGGGATCGCGCCGACCATGACGGCCGTGTCCAGCACATGATCGTAGAGGGAGAAATCGTTGGAGGGGATGCGCGTCACGCCCTTGTCGCGCTGAAGGCGCCAGTTCTCGGCGCGCAGGCGCTTCGCCGTTTCATGCAGGGATTCGGCCGTATCCTTGCCGGACCAGTAGTTTTCAAGCGCGAATTTCAGTTCGCGGCGGCGGCCGATGCGCGGCACGCCAAGCGTTGCGACGGGAACTGTCGAGATAGCCATTCCATAAACCCCGATGGTTGGGGCGTGGTGATCGGAATAGCCGTCATCGCCTGCACAGGCAGGCGCATCGCGGCCGTCGGGACACCCCGCCCGTGGACGTTGTTCGTCATGGCAGGTCTCCTGGCTCGCGGGTCACCGCCTGCGTCCGTCTTCCCGGGACTTTCACCCCAGTGACATGGATGGACGCAAGGCTCTCCGCCTACAGTTGCGGGGGCAGCGCCGGATTTGCCTTTTCAAAAGGCACCGGCTTCCCTCTTAGCTTCGAGACACGAGATGCCCCGAAGAACCACGACGCACGCAATCTCCACCTTTCACATCTCAATGTCAATATGACATAAAGAAATCTTTATATCGTTATTTTAGTTTGCGCGATGCAAGTATGCTAGGCACGCAGGGCCTGCGCCGGGCTCTGGCGATAGGCGATCAGTGCCGGCAGAAAGGTCGCCACCGCGCAGGCGGCGAGCAGGCCGGCGAGCGTCCACAGGTCGCCAGCCTGGAACTCGACCGGCATGGCGACGCCGCTGCTGCTGGCGAGATGGCCTGATATGGCGCGGACGATGGCGTAACCGATGGCGAACCCGCAGATCACGCCGGCGGCGACGAGGACAAAAACCTCCATCCACACCATGCCCATGACCACGGGCCGCGACGCGCCGAAGGCCCGCAGCGCGCCGATCTGGCGGCGGCGTTGCAGCACATGCACGGCCACCACCATCAGGATCGCCGCACCGACCAGCGCCTGCGCGCCGGTCGCCACGAAGCCGAGCACGCGGCGGGCATCGCCCAGCGTGCCGTAGAGCCGCGTCAGCACCTCGCCGGGGAAGACGGCCAGCGTCGTTTCCGTGCGGTATTGCTGGCGCAGGTTGTAGGCGTCGGCAATGCTCTTCGGCTTCACGAGGATCGCGGGCACGCCGGGATTGTCGGCGTGCAGCAGTTCAGACTCGTCGACCGCCTGGCCGGCGAAACCTGAGCCGTGATCGTGGTCGTCGGCATGGGGGACGCTGGCAACAGCGGCCAATCCCGCGCTTTCAACGGGTCCATGGCTATGGTCGTGATCGGCATGGGTTTCCCAGACAGACTGGATCGGCACGAGGATCGCCCGGTCCCACGGCGTTCCCGTCGGCGCCATGCGGCCGACAACCCTGTATTCCACATGCGAATGCACCTCGCCGGCCTCGCCCACCGTGCCGTGGAAGGGATGGAAGCTGTCGCCGATCGAACGCGCCACCTGCGCGCCGACAACGGCGTCGCCCATATGGCTGAAACCCTCGCCTTCGGCCAATCCGCCAAGCATGCGAACCGCGTCGGCGGTCGTGCCGACGATCGGGTAACCGGCGACGAAATCGCCGAAGCCGACGGGAACCGCATTGTCCACGCGCGCATCGGCCCGCAGCGCTCCCATCGTCTCGGGCGGCAGGAGTGGCAGCGGCGCCGGCTGGAGGAAAATAGACGACAGGATGAGCTGCGTTTCCGAACCGGCCGCGCCCACCACGAGGTCGAATGCAGCGGCAGCACGCGCGCTGCCCAGCCGCAAAGCCCGCTCCTGCAAGGTGACGGACACGCCGAGCGCGGTCGCCAATGCGATCAGCAGGACAAGGATCAGCGCGCCGATCCAGTTGCGGCGCAAATCGGCAAGAATGAAATGGAACATCTATGCCCTCATTCCGCCAGCCGCCCGTTCTCCAGCCGCAGGGTACAACCCATGCGCTCGACCAGACGGGCGTCGTGGCTGGCGACGATCAGCGTGGAGCCCGCTTCCCCGGCCAGTTCCACCAGCAGGTCGGCCACGGCCGCGCCGGCCTCCGCGTCGAGGCTGGCGGTGGGCTCGTCGGCCACGATCAGGCCGGGCCTGCCGACCAGCGCGCGGGCGACGGCGACGCGCTGCATCTGGCCGCGCGACATGGTGCCGACGCGCTGGTCCGGACGCTCTATGCCGACCCGTGCCAGCAGTTCGCGCGCCCATGCCCGCGTTCCGGAGGGAAGGCGCAGGTGCGACAGGCGTTGCGGCAACAGCACGTTCGCCTCGGCTGAAAGGCCGGCGAACAGGTGAAAATCCTGCATGACGAGGCCAACATTGCGGGCCCGCCAGCGGTCGCGGCCGCCTTCGGGCAGCGCGGCGATGTTGCGGTCGTTCCAGGCGACACGTCCGGCGCCGGCGCGGTCCATGCCCGTCACGATGTTGATGAAGGTGGTCTTGCCCGAACCGGACGGACCGACGAGCGCCGCCTTCTCCCCGGCCGGAAGACTGAGCGACGGCAGGTCCAGAGCCGGCACCGGCAGCCCCGGATAGCGCACCTGCAAACCCTCGACGGAAAGCGCCAGCACGCTCAGACCTTTCGGAAATCGGCGCCGACAATGCGCAACAGGCTGACGAAGCCTGTCTCGGGATCGGTCCAGGAACCGACCTCCAGCTTGCCGGAAACCTCGATGATGCCGTTGGCCTGCTCGAAGGTCTGGCTTTGGTCGAGATAGACGACGATGATGTCGTCGGGCCAGTCCGCATCCGAGGAGCAGAAGGGGCAGAGCGCCATCGGCATTTCGGTGAGCACGAAGAAATTGGCCTCGGCCTTCAGCGGCGGGGCCATGAAGCCGCGCATGGCGACGGGCTTGCCTTCCAGCGCCTTCACCTTGTCCGAGAAACTGAGCCCCAGCACGCTGACCTTGCCGTAGAGCTCGTCGAAGGAGATCGTGTCCGTGGCGGCACCGGCCGGCCATGCGGCCAGCGAAAGCGCGGCCCCGCCCATCGCGGCAAGCGCGCGCCGGCGGTCCAGTCTGGTGGCGGTCATGTCGGCCTCCGTCGCAAACGGGCAGCCCCGGAATTCCGGACCTGCCCGGCCGTGCGATGCGTTACTGCGTCTGCCTGGCGCCCAGCGCCAGCGCCTCGGCCAGGACGCGATAGACGTCGCTCTGCTCCATATAGCCCTTGAAGTTCTCCGAGCCGGGGCCGGTCGCCTGAAGCACCACGTCGTCCACCGAATGCACGCCGGTGTCTCCGTCGCGAGGGATGTTGCCCTGCACCAGCACGGCGCCGGGAACGTCCTTGTAAGCTTCGTTGGCGACGTACTTCTTGTTCTCGTCCTGGATGGCCGGCACGAACGGACCGTCGAGCTTCGGACGGAAAGTCTCGTAATGGTCGGGGCCGTTGTTGGCGGCCAGGAACAGGCGGCGCGAGACATCGACGCTGTCGGGATAGCCGTCGCCGTCCTTGTCCTCGTAGTTTGGGAAGCCGGCATCGGCATAGGTGCCGACCTTCTCACGCATCTCGTCGCCGGGCTTCCCGTCATCGACCGTGCCGATGATCGAAACGCCGTGGGTGTGGTCGCCGGTCACGACGATCAGCGTATCGGGGTTCTGCTCGGCGAATTCGCGGGCGGCGCCGATCGCCTTGTCGAACTCGATGGTGTCGACCACGGCACGGTCCCAGTCGAGCGGATGGGACATCTTGTCGACATTGGCGGCCTCGACGACCAGCACGAAGCCTTCCGCGTTCTTCGAGAGCTGGCCGAGGGCGGCTTTGGTCATGTCGACCAGACCGGGCTGCTCGGGGAATTTCTCGACGCTGCCCTTCTTCAGGAACTCGCGGTCGAGCGTGGTGTCCATGTTGCCGGTGTGGAAGAGGCCGAGCACCTTGCCGGTGTTGGAGCCGGCGGCAGCCTCAAGCGCGCCCCTGGTGGTGGCCAGCGTATAGCCGGCTTCCTTGAAGCCCTCGATATGATCGATGTCGTCCTTGCGCTTCGAGCCGGCGACCGACTGCGGCAGGAAGTAGGCCGAACCACCACCGAGAATGACCTCGGGCTTCAGATCGAAGATCTGGGTGTTGATGGCGGCCTTCTCGGCGCGGCGGCGGGTGTGGGCGAAGAGCGCGGCAGGCGTCGCGTCCTGTAGCTCGGATGTGGTGACGATGCCCACCGACTTGGACGTCTGGCGGCGCAGCGCCTCGACCAGCGTCTCGACCTTCGGATCGTCGAACGGATCGGCGGTGCGGTCGGCATAGACGCCCAGCGCGTTCACGGCGCTCTTGTGGCCGGTCATGTAGGCCGACATGGTGTTGGCGCTGTCGGTGGCGACGGCCTCGGTGGACGAGGTGCCGATGAAGGCCATGCGGTCGAGGTCGTCCATGTTGAGACGGCCGTTGGCCTTGCCCTCGGTCATGCCCCTGGACATGATGCGCGCGGCGGTGCGATGCGCCACCGAAAGACCGTCGGCGATCAGGAAGATGACGTTCTTCGCCCTGGGCTCGGCGGAGGTGCCGTAAACCTCCCAGGTCACGGTCTTTTCCTCGTCGCCGGCCTTGGCGACAACCGTGTAGGTGCCGGGCTCGGCAATCGTCACGCCTTCAAGGCGCACGGCGGAAGCCTCGACACCGTCTTCCTTCTCGATGAAAGTGGCTTCCTTGCCGAACACTTCGGCAGCCGGCTTGCCGTTGATGGTGACGCTGACATCGGAGCCGGCGACGACGCCGTCGAACTCCACCTTCAGGTCGAAGGGCGACGCGCTGAGGATCGTCGCCCGGTCGAGCGGGTAGACCGTGGCCGCGCCGGCAACGGCCGGCACCAGTACGGTCGTTGCGGTCAGGATGGCGAGCAGGCTGCGCATTGTCGTGTTCTCCGTGAACGTCGAAAGAGACCCGCTTGCTAGGGCCGGCACATTACAGCGCGATGACGGCTTTGAGACAGGCCGATGACAAAGCCGCTCCGGTTCCATTGACCTCGCTTGACAGCACAGCCGGCTTGCAACATAGATGGCGCCATTCCGAGGGGGGCGCCGCACGGCGCTGAGATGGCGAAGAGCCGGACCCTTGAACCTGATCCGGGTTATGCCGGCGTAGGAACGGAACGAGGGCCTTCGGGCAATCCTGCCAATTCTTCGCACACCTGGATCTCCATGATGACAAGTCGGGAGATCGCCATGCATTCGAAATACGAGCCTCGCCCACCGACACGGCTTCCCTTCTAGGGGCCGGCGTCCATGTCGGCTGTCTCGGCAGCGCTGCGCACCGCCCTTGTGCTGGTGGCTTCATGGCAGGCGATCGTCATCGCCTTCGCCCCGCCGCGCTACATATTGCCCACGCCGCTCGAGGTCGCGACCGCTTTCCGGCGGCAGCCGCTTTATCTTCTCGACAACGCGCTGGTGACCCTGGCCGAGATCGCCGCCGGTTTCGCGGCCGGCATGACGGCCGGCATCGCCACCGCGCTTGCCATCGCCACCTTCCCGCGACTCGGGCGCGCCGTCTGGCCGATGGTGCTGGTGCTGCAAGCCTTCCCGGTCTTCGTCATCGCGCCGCTGCTGGTGCTGTGGTTCGGCTTCGGGATGACCTCCAAGGTGGTGATGACCACGCTCATCATCTTCTTTCCAGTGGCGTCCGCCTTTGCCGACGGGCTGCGCCGCACGCCGCACGAAATCGTCGATGCCGCCGCTCTCACCCCGGCCAGTCACCGGCAGACGCTGTTCCTGCTGCGCGTACCGCTTGCCTTGCCCGCCCTGATTTCGGGCCTGCGGGTCGCAGCACCCCTTGCCCCACTGGGCGCGGTCATCGGCGAATGGGTGGGCGCCTCGGCCGGGCTCGGCTTCGTCATGGTGCAGGCCAACGCCCGCATGCAGACCGACACCATGTTCGCGGCCATGGCCGTCATCGCCGTGCTGGCGCTGGCGCTGCGGCGGGCCGTCGACCTCCTTGCCCCCCTTCTCACGCCCTGGGCGCGCGAAGGCGATTTTTCCTCCACTCCCAAGCAAAGGAAGCCAACATGATTCGACCCTGCGCGCTCGCGCTCCTGCTGTCCGTCGCCACGGCCGGGGCGGCCCATGCCGCCGACAAGCTCACCGTGATGCTGGAATGGTTCGTCAATCCCGACCACGCACCGCTGGTGGTGGCGAAGGAACTCGGCCTGTTCGAGGAGGCCGGGCTGGATGTGGAACTGGTGCCGCCGGCCGACCCCTCGATCGTGCCGCGCGCCGTTGCTTCCGGCAAGGCGGAGATCGGCATCCACTACCAGCCGAACCTCTATCTCGACCATGACGCGGGCGTGTCGCTGGTGCGCTTCGGAACGCTGGTCGAGACCCCGCTCAACACGCTGACGGTTCTGGCCGACGGGCCGATCAAGGAGCTGAAGGACCTCGAAGGCAAGAAGATCGGCTTCTCGGTCTCCGGCTTCGAGGACGCCATCATTTCCCGCATGCTGGGGAGCGCCGGCGCCGACAAGGACAAGATCGAGCTGGTCAACGTCAATTTCGCCCTGTCACCGTCGCTGATCAGCGGCCAGGTGGACGCCACCATCGGCGGCTACCGCAATTTCGAGCTGACCCAGATGAAGCTCGAAGGCCATGAAGGCCGCGCCTTCTTCCCCGAGGAACACGGCATTCCGGTCTATGACGAGCTGGTGTTCGTGACCCGGCCGGACCTGGTCGAGGACGACCGCCTCAAGCGCTTCCTCGCAGCCGTCGAAAAGGGCGCGATCCACCTCACCAACCATCCAGAGGAGGGCTGGAAGCTGTTCGTGAAGGCCCATCCGGACCTCGACAACGAGCTGAACCGGCAGGCCTGGATCGACACGCTGCCGCGCTTCGCCAAGCGCCCCTCGGCGCTCGACCGCGCACGCTACGCCCGCTTCGGCGCATTCCTCGAGGAAAGCGGGCTGATCAGGAAAGCCCCCGCCATCGAGGACATCGCGGTGGAACTGCAATGAGCGGCGCTATCCCCGAACGTGCGGCCGAGCTGCTGGGCGAGGTGCGTCGGCGGCGGCCGCGCATCCATTGCCTGATGAACGGCGTGGTTCCCAAATTCGTGGCCGACGGGCTTTCCGCCCTTGGCGCGATCCCCTCCATGACCTCTTCGCCGGAGGAGGTCGGCCATTTCGTCGCCAAGGCGGATGCCCTGCTGGTCAATCTCGGCACGCTGGACGCGCAGCGCCGCGAGGCCATCGGCATCGCGGTGGATGTCGCCGATGAGAAGGGCCGGCCGTGGGCGCTCGATCCCGCCCATTGCGACTACTCGCCGCCCCGCGCGGCCTTCGCGCAGGAGTTGCTGGCACGCGGCCCGGCGGTGCTGCGCGCCAACGCGGCCGAATACGACCTGCTTGCCGTGCCCGCCGACGTGGTGGCGGTGCGGACCGGCAAGGCGGACCGCATCGCGTGGAATGGTGCGGTGCTGCGCGTCGAAAACGGCCATCCGCTGACGGCGCTGGTGACAGGCACCGGATGCCTGTCCGGCGCCGTCATCGCCGCCTTCCTCGCCGTCGAAGCCGATCCGTTCCTGGCGGCGAGCGCCGCCATGCTCGTCTTCGGCATCGCGGCGGAAATGGCCGGCAAGACGGCAACCGGGCCGGGCAGCTTCGAGCCGGCCCTGCTCGACGCGCTGGCCAGTCTTGAGGGCACGTACGTTCTTCAGTTCGCAAAGGCAGACAATGAACAGGGTTGACTACAGGCTGAATGCCATCATCGACGGTGCGCTGCGTCCGCTCGGCAATCTGGCCGAAATGGCCGGCATTGCGGCACGCAATGGCGCGACTATCATCCAGTATCGCGACAAGGAAGCCTCCACGCGGCAGATGATCGCCGAGGCCGAGGCCATCCGCGCCGCCCTTGCCGGCACCGGCGTGCCGCTGGTGGTGAACGACCGCGTGGACGTCGCGCTGGCCGCCGGGGCGGACGGCGTCCACATCGGCCGCGACGACATGGATGCCGCAACCGCGCGCCGCCTGCTCGGCCCCGCTGCGATCATCGGCCTGACGGTGAAGAACGAGGCGGACGCCGACGCGGCCATCGCCGCCCCCATCGACTACGCCTGCATCGGCGGCGTCTTCGAGACGCTGTCCAAGAAGAACCCCGATCCGCCGGTCGGGCTCGAAGGTTTTCGCGTGTTGCGCGCGCGCATCCGCGCAGCGAAACCCGAACTGCCGGTCGGCGCCATTGCCGGCATCGACACCGCGCGTGCCGGCGAGGTGGTGCAGGCGGGCGCATCGGGCGTGGCGGTGATCTCCGCCATCTTCCGCGCCGCCGACATCGCAGGCGCCGCCCGCGAAATGCGTGCAGCCGTGGATAACGCCGGAGATCGGCCATGACGGCAATCGCACTCACCATCGCCGGCTCGGACAGCGGCGGCGGGGCCGGCATCCAGGCCGACCTGAAGACCTTCTCGGCGCTCGGCGTGTTCGGCACCAGCGTCATCACCGCCATCACCGCCCAGAACACGCAAGGGGTGCGTGGTGTGGAAGACATCAGTCCCGGCATGGTCGCGGCCCAGATCGATGCCCTCTTTGACGATATGGAGATCGGCGCCGCCAAGATCGGCATGGTCTCGCGCATCGACACCATCGCCGTGATCGCCGCCGGCCTGCGCCGCCATAAGGTGCGGCCGGTGCTCGACCCGGTGATGGTCGCCACCTCGGGCGACCGCCTGTTGCAGCCCGACGCCATCGATGCGCTGCGCGGGGAATTGCTGCCGCTTGCCGCGATCGTGACGCCCAACCTGCCCGAGGCAGCGCTGCTCAGCGGCATGCCGGTCGCTGAGGACGAGGCGCAGATGATCGCGCAGGCCGAGATGCTGCTCAAAGCCGGTGCGGGGGCCGTTCTGGTCAAGGGCGGCCACGGCAAGGGGCCGGAAAGCACGGACCTGCTGCTCGACGGCAATTCGCTGACCCGGCTTTCGCGCCCGCGCATCGACACGCCGAACACGCATGGCACCGGCTGCACGCTGTCGGCGGCCATCGCCGCCGGCCTTGCGCGCGGCCTGCCGCTTGCCGAAGCCGTGGCGCAGGCAAGGGACTATCTGCACGGAGCCTTGCTGGCCGGCGCCGCGCTCGCCATCGGCAAGGGCAGCGGGCCGGTGCATCACTTCCACCGCTGGTGGAGATAGGATGGAGCGGGCAGGCCATTGGGCAACCTTCCTGCAGCGTGCGCTGGGGCGCGCCTGCGGGCTGGTGCTTGCCCTCATGCTGGCGGCGGTGACGGCAACCACCCTGCAACGCTATTTGCTGGGCTCGGGCTTCCTCGGCATCGAGGAGGCCATGGTGTGGCTGCTCCTGCTCCTCGCCTGCCTCGGTTTCCCGATGGTCGCGGACGGCGCGCTGGCGATGCGCATCGAGCTGTTTGCACGCGAGCGGCAAGGCTTGTGGTCATTGTTGCGGGAGGTGACGGCGGAGGCGTTCACGCTTGCTGCCTGCGTCGTGCTGGTGCTGGCAGGCATCAAGGCCGCGCTTCAGGTGGGCGGGCATTCCGCCCTGCTCGGCCTAGGCGAATGGATGCGCCCGGCCGCCCTTGGCGCTGCGGGTGTGGCCGGGCTGGCAATGCGGGTTCTGGTTCTCCTCGCCCGCCGGCGCACAGGGCTGCTGCCGGCCGGGGCGGGGCTTGCGCTCATTCTGCTGGCGCCGGTCGCCGCCGGGCTGTCGGCCACGATCATGCCTCCCAGCCTCGCCGCGCTTGCCGTGATCGCCATCGGCATCGTGGTGGGCGCGCCGCTGGTGCACGCCTTCGTGCTGGCCGGTTATATCGCGCTTGCCTTCGGCAGCCCGCTGGTCGAGCCGGCACTGGCCCTGTCGCTGCTCAGCGGTATCGGCCGCTATCTTTTGCTCGCCATCCCCTTCTTCCTGCTCGCCGGCGGGCTGCTGACCATCTCGGGCGCGGCCGGCGATCTGGTGCGCTTTGCCGCCGCCATGGTCGGCAGGCGCCGCGCCGGGCTCGGGCAGACGGTGCTTCTCACCAGCGTCCTGTTTTCGGGTGTATCGGGCTCGTCCATCGCCAATGCGGCGTTCAGTTCCAAGACCTTCATGAAGCCGCTCACCGCAGCCGGCTACACGCCGGAACGCGCCGGCGCGATCATCGCCTCCACCGCCGTCCTAGACAACATCATCCCGCCCTCCATCGCCTTCTTCATCCTCGCCGCCGCCACCAATCTGCCGGTCGGCCCCTTGCTGACGGGCGGGCTGTTCGCCGGCCTCGTGCTCGCGGCAGCTCTGGCCATCGCCATCCACTGCAAGGCAGACATGGAAGGCCAACCGGCAACGGAGGCGGGCACATCGCGCTGGCGGCTGGCGCTGCGGGCCGTGCCCGTCTTCGGGCTCGGGCTGATCGTGGTGGCCGGCATCCGCCTCGGCATCGTCAGCCCCACCGAAGCCGCTGCCCTGGCCGCTGCCTACACGTTCCTGCTGGCGCTGTGGGGCGGCGACAGCCGCGGCGGCATCTTCGCCGCCCTGCAACAGGCCGGGGTCGAGACCGCCGCCATTACCATGCTGATCGGCGCGGCCACGCCCCTCGCCTTCCTGCTGGCGATCGACGGCATCGGCGCATGGGCGACCAGTCTTGCGCTCTCGCTCGGTGAAAACCCGTTCATGGTCATGCTCGCCGCCAATCTCATCCTGCTCGGCGTCGGCCTCGTGCTCGACATCGGTGCCGCCATATTGCTGTTTTCACCGATCCTGCTGCCGGTCGCCGCCGCCGTCGGCATCGATCCGGTGGCCTTCGGCGTGGTGGTGGTCGTCAACCTGATGATCGGCGGGCTGACGCCGCCGGTCGGCATCCTGGTGCAGGTCACCAGCGCCGCCGGGGGCGTGCCGGCGGCGCGCCTGTTCGCCGCCACCCGGCCCTACCTCGCCGCGCTGCTTCTGGCGCTGCTGTGCATCGGCATGGGCATCGCCGCCCAGGCCGCTCTCCTCCACTCCTGAAAGGACCAGCCCCATGCGAACCGACCGCCGCACCTTCCTTACCGGACTTGCCGCACTGCCTCTCGCCATGCCCGCCTTGAAGCGGGCCCACGCGGCCACGCCCATCGTCGCCGCCTCGCTGCTGGGCAACGACAAGCCCGAAACGCTGGTCTGGATCCATATCCGCGACCGGGTCGAGCGCGAGCTGCCCGGCCGCTTCGCCTTCAACATCGTGCCGAACGCGGCGCTCGGCGGCGAGAAGGAGGTGGCGGAAGGCATCCGCCTCGGCTCCATTCAGGCCAGCCTGTCGACGCTCTCCAACCTGTCCACATGGGTGCCCGGGACGCAGCTTTTCGACCTGCCCTTCCTGTTCCGCGACGCCACCCATCTCAACGCCTCGCTGGCGGGCGCCTGCGGGCAGGAACTCGGCGAAAAGCTTGCGAAGGAAGGCATCGCCGCCCCCGCCTTCATCAACTACGGCGCCCGTCACCTGCTGGCGCGCGCGCCGCTGCTCGCGCCGGACGACGTGAAGGGCAAGCGCATCCGCGTCATCCAGAGCCCGCTGCACGCGCAATTGTGGGAAAGCTTCGGCGCGCACCCGATCGCGCTGCCGATCACCGAGACCTACAATGCGCTGTCGACGGGCCATGTCGATGCCATGGACCTCACCAAATCGGCCTATGCCGGCTTCCGGCTCTACGAAGTGGTGCCGCATGTGACGCTGACCGGCCATATCCATGCCGCCGGCGCGGTGATCTTCTCCGGCTCCTTCTGGTCGGGGCTGGACGAGGAAGCCCGCAATGTCCTGCAAAAGGCGGCCATCGAGGGCGCCAGCCATTTCAACGCGCTGATGGCCGCCGACGAGGACGCATCCGTGCAGGTGGCCGGGGAAGGCGGCGCGGTCTTTCATGAAGTCGCGGACCGCGCGGCATGGGAAGCGCCGGCGCGCAAGGTGTGGGAAAGCTTCGCCGACCGCGTCGGCGGCATGGAACATATCGAGGCGGCAGCAGCCGAATGCCGCTCCTGACGAAAGAGTTTTCAGTCAGGCCGCGCTCGGGCCGGGATCGTCATCGGGATCGAAACCGATGGCCGGCCCGGCACGCCGGGGCCGGAAGCTGACCACGTTCTGCACCGGCCGCGCAGCGGCGCGCGCTTCGGCCTCGGGCTGCGACAGAACCTCGTGCACCTGGACGGTTTCGGCGCCGCCCGCCCCGGTCTCGATGCGCAGGGCGGCGCGTTCGGCCAGCCCCAGCAGGGCCAGCCCGCGCAGGCTCCGAAGCGAAAGCGCGCCGGAAATATCCCCGTCTGCATCCTGCACCACCACATGCGGGCCGATGACCACGCCATCGACCAGATAGGTCAGTTTCGTGCCCAGCGTGACCACGCCGGGAGGGATATCGTCGCGGAAATAGAGGGTGCTTTCGCGCACCTTGCGTTCGAGAAGCGTCACCCAGGCATCGTAAGGCCCGCTGTGCTGCTCCAGCATGGCCTGCAGGATCGCGTGATCCCGGGTCGTCAGTTGGAAATGAGGGTCCGTCACCATGGCAAATCTCCCGCAGGAACGGTCGATCCCGTTCCGACGCCAGTCCGTCTTGGTTTTCTGGATCATTCCCCTGATGCGGGCTTGCCGCACCAGGGGTCAGGAGCCTGCGATCAGGGAACCCGCGTGATGAAAGAAGCGGTGCAGCGCGCCGCAAAGCAGGTGCTCGCGCACCATCATTGCTTTCGATTCAGGCCATGCAGCGCGCACCGGCACGTCCGCCTCAGGACGCTTCGACGACGTCGTCCACGGAAATGATGGTCAGGCGGTGCGTGCGCCCGTCATTGGCGGTCCAGTCGATGGACTGGCCGACCTTGAGGCCGAGCAGCGCCGTGCCGATCGGGGTGAGGATGGAGATCTTGCCCTGCGCGATGTCGGCGTCGGCCGGATAGACCAGCGTGACGCGGCGCTTGTTGCCGTCGTCGGATTCGTAATCGACTGTCGCGCCCATCTGGACCGTGCCCTGCAGCGCGCCGGAAGCGGGCGCCACCTTGGCGCGCTCGAGCTCGTTGAGCAGCGCGTCGGCCATTTCCGGCTTCTTTTCCAGAAGGCCGTTGGCCAGGGTGGTCAGCCGTTCGTGATCGGCCTTGCTGATGATGATGCTCGGTTTGCGCATGGCGTCTTCTGTCTTCGCTCTGCCGCCCGCTTGGGGAGGTTCATGTGGCGCCCGAAGGTTAACCGCCTCAGGCCTTGCGGTTTGGAGAATGGTGCTGCCCGGCACCGCGGAAAAGTCAGGATGGAAATCCCCCGGTCTCGGGGGGGACGGCCCGAGCCGGGTCAGCCTCCCATCAAGGGATGGCTCCGAAACATGATGTGGGCCCACGAAGTGCTCATACGCATTAGGTTGGAGCATATTGGCCGTTTGTCAAGCAGGGCGCTGTCGCGAAGATGTCACTTGAACTTCGAGGGGGGGTCCATTAACTTCCGCGCCATGAAGACGACCCTGAGACCCAGACAGGAGCCCGCGAGGTAAGCGGGCTGGTTGCCCGGACGCAGAAACGAGCGCGACCGGGTCGTCATTTTCCATTCAATCGCATCGGGAACAATCCGCTTGGAGCGGCGGAGCAGGTTCCAACCAGCTTTTCCCGACCCCGACATTTCCAGACAAGGAACTTGCCTTCGAGGCAGTGATTTCCGCGAGCAGGCCGAATGACCATCCAGACCCCCTACTATCTCATCGACAAGGCGCGCCTCCTGCAAAACATGGAGAAGATCGCCTATGTCCGCGAGAAGTCGGGGGCCAAGGCGCTGCTGGCGCTGAAATGCTTCGCCACCTGGTCGGTGTTCGACTTCATGCGCCAGTACATGGACGGCACCACCTCCTCCTCGCTCTACGAAGTCCGGCTCGGCCGCGAGAAATTCGGCGGCGAGACCCATGCCTATTCGGTGGCCTATGCCGACTATGAGATCGACGCGGTCGTCTCCCACGCCGACAAGATCATCTTCAACTCGATCGGCCAGCTCGAACGCTTCGGGGACCGGGCCGGCGGCATCGCGCGCGGCCTGCGCCTCAATCCGGGCGTCTCATCGTCGTCCTTCGACCTTGCGGATCCGGCGCGCCCGTTCAGCCGGCTGGGTGAATGGGATGCGGACAAGGTGGAAAAGGTCATGGACCGCATCAGCGGCTTCATGATCCACAACAATTGCGAGAACGCGGATTTTACGCTGTTCGACCGCATGCTGTCCCGGATCGAGGAGAAGTTCGGCGCCCTGCTCGGCCAGGCCGAATGGGTCAGCCTCGGCGGCGGCATTCACTTCACCGGCGAGGACTATCCGCTCGATGCCTTCTGCGAGCGGCTCAAGACGTTCGCCGACCGCTTCGGCGTGCAGGTCTATCTGGAACCGGGCGAAGCCTCGATCACCAAAAGCACGACGCTGGAAGTGACCGTGCTCGACACGCTGTTCAACGGCAAGCAGCTCGCCATCGTGGATTCCTCCATCGAGGCCCATATGCTGGACCTTCTGATCTACCGCGAAAGCGCCAAGGTGGCGCCCAACGAAGGGCCGCACCGCTACATGGTATGCGGCAAGTCGTGCCTGGCGGGCGACGTGTTCGGCGAATTCGACTTCCCGGCCGAACTGAAGATCGGCGACCGCATTTCCGTCCAGGACGCGGCCGGCTACACCATGGTCAAGAAGAACTGGTTCAACGGCGTCAACATGCCGGCAATCGCGATCCGCGAACTGGACGGATCGGTCAGGGTGGTGCGCGAATTCGGCTTCGCGGACTACGAGCAAAGCCTGTCGTAGAAGCAGGCCCGTCTTTCAACTCCAGCCCAGAAGGAAACATCCCCCGGAATGAAGAAAAACGTGCTCATCATCGGCGCCGGCGGCGTGGCGCAGGTCGTGGCGCATAAGTGCGCGCAGAACAACGATGTGCTCGGCGATATCCATATCGCCTCGCGCACCCTTGCGAAGTGCCAGTCCATCGTGGACTCCGTCCGGGAAAAGAAGGCCCTCAAGACAGAGGGCGTGATCGAGGCCCACCAGCTCGACGCCATGGACGTCGAGGCGACCAAGGCGCTCATCAGGAAGACGAACGCCCAGATCGTCATCAATGTCGGCTCGGCCTTCCTCAACATGTCGGTCATGTCGGCCTGCATCGAGACGGGCGCGGCCTATATCGACACCGCCATCCACGAGGACCCGGCCAAGGTGTGCGAGACGCCGCCATGGTACGCCAATTACGAGTGGAAGCGCCGCGAGGAGGCCAAGAAGGCCGGCGTCACCGCCATCCTCGGCGCCGGCTTCGATCCCGGCGTGGTCAACGCCTATGCCAAGCTCGCCTATGACGACTATTTCGACCGCATCGATTCGATAGACATCATCGACATCAATGCCGGCAGCCATGGCCGCTATTTCGCGACCAATTTCGATCCCGAGATCAACTTCCGCGAGTTCACTGGCCGCGTGTGGTCCTGGCAGGACAACAAGTGGACCGAGAACAAGATGTTCGAGATCGGCAAGGAGTGGGACCTGCCCGTCGTCGGCAAGCAGAAGGCCTATATGACCGGCCATGACGAGGTGCATTCGCTCTCGCAGATCCTCAAGGTTCCGAATGTCCGCTTCTGGATGGGCTTCGGCGACCACTACATCAACGTGTTCACCGTGCTGAAGAACCTCGGCCTTCTCTCCGAGAAGCCGGTGAAAACGGCGGAAGGGCTCGAAGTGGTGCCACTCAAGGTGGTCAAGGCAGTGCTGCCCGATCCGGGCTCGCTGGCTCCCGACTACACCGGCAAGACCTGCATCGGCGATCTGGTGAAGGGCGTGAAGGACGGCAAGGAGCGCGAGGTCTTCATCTACAACGTGGCCGATCACAAGGAAGCTTTCGAGGAAGTCGGCTCGCAGGGCATCTCCTACACGGCCGGCGTGCCGGCAGTAGCCGCAGCGCTTCTGGTCGCCACCGGCGAGTGGGACGTGAAGAAGATGGCCAATATCGAGGAACTGCCGCCGCGCCCGTTCCTCGACCTGCTCGGCAAGATCGGCCTGCCGACCCGCGTCAAGGAAGGCGCCGACGACCGCGCATTGTAAAAGCCGGTCGACGGATGACGGAAGGGCGGGCGAAACACTTTCGCCTGCCCTTTTGCATGGGGCCGCAGCCCCTCGATTCAAGTCTTGAAAAACTTCCACGGTGCCGCCATCTGGGGACCGAAGAATTCAGGGGCAATCCGACATGACGACAACCGAGATGGAAACCAGGAGCTTCGAGGCCGATGTCGCCCGGCTTCTGCACATGATGGTGCATTCGGTCTATTCCGACCGCGACGTGTTCCTGCGCGAGCTGATTTCCAACGCCGCCGACGCCTGCGAGAAGCTGCGCTACGAGGCGATCGCGCGTCCCGAACTGCTGGGCGACGACCCGAAGCCGCGCATCACCATCCTCGCCGATGCCGAGGCCAGACAGCTCAGCGTCGAGGACAACGGCATCGGCATGAGCGGCGAGGAGATGACCGAGGCGCTCGGCACCATCGCCCGCTCCGGCACCCGCGCCTTCATGGAACGGCTGGAAGCCGCCAAGGGCGGCGAGAAGGCGGAGCTGGTCGGCCAGTTCGGCGTCGGCTTCTATTCGGCCTTCATAGTCGCCGAAAAGGTCGAGGTGATCTCGCGGCCCGCCGGCTCGGACGAGGCATGGCGCTGGTCGTCCGACGGCAAGGGCTCCTATTCGGTCGGCCCGGCCACGCTTGAGGATGCGCCGCAGCGCGGCACGCGCGTGGTGCTGCACCTCATGGAGGATGCCGCCTCCTGCACCGAGCCCTACCGGCTCGAACGACTGGTCAGGTCGCATTCCGGCCATGTGCCGGTGCCGATCAAGCTGGTGGAAAAGCCCGGCGCGGAGCCGCGCGAGATCGCCGACGGCACCGCGCTGTGGGTCAAGCCGAAGAGCGAGATCAAGCCGGAAGAATACACCGACTTCTACCGCAGCGTCGCCGGCCAGTATGACGATCCGGCCGCCACCATCCATTTCCGCGCCGAGGGGCGGCAGGAATACAACGTGCTGGCCTTCATTCCGGGCTCCCGGCCCTTCGACCTGTTCGACCCCGACCGCAGCGGCCACATGAAGCTCTATGTACGCCGCGTCTTCATCACCGACGATGCGGAGCTTGTGCCGCGCTATCTGCGTTTCGTGCGCGGCATCGTCGATTCCGCCGACCTGCCGCTCAACATCTCGCGCGAGATGATCCAGCAGAACCCGCTTCTGGCCGCCATCCGCAAGGGCGTCACCAGCCGGGTGCTCAACGATCTTACCAAAATGGCCGAGAACGATGCGGAAGCCTATGGCAAGATCTGGGAGAATTTCGGCGCGGTGATCAAGGAAGGCCTCTACGAGGACTTCGAGCGCCGCGAGCAGTTGCTGAAGCTGATCCGTTTCACCTCCACGACGCCCAGCGACAAGCCGCGCAGCCTTGCCGACTATGTGGCGGCGATGAAAGAGGGCCAGAAGGCCATCTACTTCATGACCGGCGACGAGCGCGCGCGACTGGAAAGCTCGCCGCAGCTCGAAGGCTTCAAGGCGCGCGGCGTCGAGGTGCTGCTTCTGACCGATCCGATCGATGCCTTCTGGACCGCCAACGCGCCGGAGTTCGAAGGCAAGCCGTTCAAGTCGGTGACGCAGGGCGGCGCCGAGCTGGCCGATATTCCGCTGTCCGATGCGGAAGCGAAGGACAACCCGCAAACCCCGGCCGAGGTCGAGGGCTTCCTCGCCTTCGTCAAGGAAACGCTGGGCGACGATGTGTCGGACGTGCGCGCTTCCGACCGCCTCACCGAAAGCGCCGTCTGCCTCGTCGCGCCCGAAGACGCGCTCGACCGCCAGTTCGAGCGGCTGCTCAGCGCCGCCGGCCGGCTGGACACGGCGTCGAAGCCGATCCTTGAAGTCAATCCCAGCCATCCGCGCATCGCGGCGCTGGCCAAATTGGGCGAGGCGGAATCGGAGTTCCGCGGCGACGTCGCCCACATGCTCTATGACGAGGCGCGCGTGCTCGACGGCGACCGTCCGGTCGACGCCAAGGCCTTCTCGCAACGGCTGGCGCGGCTGATCGAGCGCGGCCTGAGCGCGAAATAAGGGAAGAAACAAAGCAAAACGGCGGGGATGGTCCCCGCCGTTTTCTTTCCAGGCGTCACCCGAAGAGTGCCGCGGTGTTCTGCAGCGTGATCCACACGCCCCACAGGATCGGGATGCCGACCGCCGTCCAGGCAAGCGCGGCCTTCAGGTCGAGCCCGCCCTTGCCGATGCCGAAGGAGCCGATGCGCCCCTCGTCGGACGCCGCCGTCCGTGCCTGGATCGCGGCGACCTCCTCGTCGCTCATGTAGAGCTTGGGATCGACCGGCTTGACAAGCGCGTTGGCGATCAGGCCGACGATCAGGAAGCCCACGAGGATGTACATGGTGAAGTCGTAGACCTGCTCGCGCGGGATGCCGGCCGCGATCTGGAACTCGCGGATATAGTTCACCACCACCGGGCCGAGGATACCGGCCGTGGCCCATGCGGTCAGCAGGCGGCCATGGATCGCGCCGACGAACTGGGTGCCGAAGATGTCGGCGAGATAGGCCGGAATGGTCGAGAACCCGCCGCCATACATGGACAGGATGATGCAGAAGATGGAGACGAACAGCACCTGGCTGCCCATGCCCGCCGCCGTCGGCGCCAGCGCGTAGAGCACGATGCCGAGGATGAAGAACACATAATAGGTGTTCTTGCGGCCAATCTTGTCCGACAGCGAGGCCCACACGAAGCGGCCACCGATGTTGAACAGCGAGATCAGCCCGGCAAAGCCGGCCGCGATGGCAGCGATCGCCGCCTTCTGCTCGTTCGAAAGATCGGTGAAGGACAGTTCGGGAAGGCCGATCAGCCGGCCGCCGAAAATCTCCTGCAACATGGGCGAGGCCATGCCGATGACGCCGATGCCGGCCGAGACGTTCATGGTCAGGAGCGTCCACATCAGCCAGAACTGCCTGGTCTTGTGCGCGTCGCGCAGATGGACGTGACGGGTGGTGATCATGCTTTGCTTCGAGGATGCGGGCGGCGTCCAGCCTTCCGGCCGCCAGCCGGCGGGCGGGATGCGGTAGCCGAATGCGCCCGAAAGCATGGAGACGGCATAGATGGCGGCCATGACGAGGAAGGTCTGCCACACGCCCACCGACGTCCCGGTGCGGAAATGGTTCATCAGCAGGTCGGCCAGCGGCGCGCCGATCATGGCGCCGCCGCCGAAGCCCATGATGGCCATGCCGGTCGCCATGCCGCGCCGATCCGGAAACCACTTGATGAGGGTCGAGACCGGCGAGATGTAGCCGATGCCGAGGCCGATGCCGCCGATGATGCCGGCGCCGAGCCACATCAGCCACAGTTGATGGATCATGACGCCGATCGCGGCCAGCGCCATGCCGCCGCACCAGCACAGCGCCGAGACGATGCCGGCCTTGCGCGGTCCCACGCGCTCCAGCCAGCCGCCCCAGGTGGCGGCCGAGCATCCCAGCAGCACGAAGAACAGCGTGTACATCCAGCCGAGGTCGGACACGCGCCAGTCGCAAGTGGTGGTGAACAGGGCCGTCGCCAGGCTCATGTCCGGGCAGGCCGCCGGCTGGTCTATGCCGATGGCGCGCGACAGCGGCAGCCAGAACACGCTGAAGCCGTAGGCCATGCCGATGCACAGGTGGATGCACAGGGCCGCCGGCGGCACCAGCCAGCGGTTGAAGCCCGGCCGGGCCACGATGCGTTCCTTGTCGAGGATGCCGGCATTGCCGAATCCCCCCGCTATGACGTCACTTGCTGTAGACATAAATCCTCCTCCGCTCCGCCAGAACCCCGCCGGCGTGCTTCTTCATGCTGGGTGATTGTTCGGATACGGCGGCCCCTTCCTCTCAAGGACCCAACCGTTCGGGAAATCCGTTATCCGCCTTGCGAAAACCTCATGCGCCTCCCTCCAATGGATTGCGCAAGCCGCCAAGCAACTCGCGTGCCATTTGCACCGGCGCACGATTTCATGGGCTTATCGGCCGAGAGGAGACGTCTATGGACATTTTGTCCGGGCGCCCGGACAAAATGTCCGGCTGGCGCGGGCCGCCTATTCCGCCTCGGGCAGCCAGACGGTGAAGACCGTGCCCCTGCCGGCTTCGCTGACCGCGCTGATCTTGCCGCCCTGGCGGGTGACCAGCTTCTGGCTGATGGACAGGCCGAGGCCCGTGCCTTCCCGCCGCTTGGTGGTGAAGAAGGGATCGAACACCCGCGCCATCACCTCCTCGCTCATGCCGAGGCCGGTGTCGGCCACCGTCACTGCGATGCCGCGGCTTCCGTCCCTGTCCTCGTCGCGGGTGCCGAGCGTCACCTGCCCGCCGTCGGGCATTGCCTGGATGGCGTTGACCAGCAGGTTGACCAGCACCTGCTGAAGCTCGGTGCGGTTCATCGCCACCAGGCGGGTGGCGGCGCTTTCCCGGATCACGGCGATGCGCGCCTTGTTGAGCAGGTGCTGGACCAGCGGCAGGCAGTCGCCGATCACGTCATCGGGGGAATGGCGCTCCACATAGCCGGCATATTCCTCCGGCTTGGCGAACTGCAACAGCTTGGTGACGATCTGGCTGATGCGCATGATCTGCTCGTCCAGAAGGCGAAATTCCGTTTTCGCCAGCTCGGCCTTCCGGCCCATGGCGTTGCGGATCACCTCCAGGTTGCCCTGCATGACGGCGATGGGATTGTTGATCTCATGCGCAACGCCGGCGGTGATCTCGCCGATGGCGGCAAGCTTCTCCGACATGATGAGCTGCCTGGTGGTCGCCTCGAGCTGCTGGTTGGCCAGCCGCAACTCGCGCGTGCGCTCCTCCACGCGCGCGTTCAGTTCCTCGTTCCATTCGCGCAACTGGCGGTCCCGCTCCTGCAACAGGTCCAGCAGGTGATCGAGATGCAGCGCCACGCGGCCGATCTCGTCCCTTGCCGCGGCAACGCCGCTGCGTGCGCCGAGGTCGCCGCCCTCGACCCGGGCAATGGTGCCGGTCATGCGCTCCAGCGGCCGGAAGATCGAGCCGGCCCAGCGCAGGAAGAGCGGCACGGTCAGCGCCGTCACGGCAAGGAAGGTGAGGACGATGAGCAGCAGCGTCTGGCGCTTCGCCTGCGTGAACGGCGCCTCGAGGAAACCGACATAGAGCATGCCGACGCGCTTGCCGTAGCTGTCGACGATCGGCTCATAGGCGGAAATGTAGCGGTCGTTCACCACGAAGGCGCTGTCCAGCCAAGTCCGCCCCTCGTCCAGAACGGCGGATCGCACCTCCGCCGAAACCCGCGTGCCCAGCGCGCGCCGCCCCTCGAACAGGCGCACATTGGTGCTGATGCGCACATCGTCCAGAAACAGCGTCGCCGTGCCCTGGCTGCCCTCGGGCAGGCTCGCCTCGCGATAGACGAGGGCATTGATCGTATCGATGAAATCCAGATTCTGGTTGAGCACGATGCCGCCGACCAGAACCCCGGCACGCCCCCCCGCCAGCGTGACCGGGCTGGCCGAATGGACGACCATGCCGCGCGTCTCGACATCGCGCTCGACAGGCGTGGCGTTGGGCGTCGGCACCAGCGCCAGCCGCGCGCGGCCGGCAAGCGGCTCGGCAATCGCGGCCAGTTCATCGTTGGAGAAGATGTCGAGGGCCGTCGCCGCCTCCCCGCGCCGGGCCGAGGCGATGATCGGCCAGTCGGACCGCAGCGTCGCGGCCCGGAACTCCGGCGCGGAAACCTCGACCGTGCCGGTCCCGTCGGCAAGATAGAGAAAATCGAGGCCCAGCGCGCTCCGGTTCTCCTCCAGCAGGGCGGCAAGCTCGGCGCCGCTGCCCGCGTCCACCGTGTCACGGAAGCGCGCGGCGCCTCCCAGCGCGAGCACCTGGGCATTGGTCGTTTCCAGGATGCGGGCCAGATATTGATGGGCGATGGTGAGATCCCCGTTCACCTTGGAGATCAGCATGGTGTCGAACTTGGCGTTCCAGCGCGCCATGGTCACGCCGAGCAGCAGCGGCAGGATCACCAGCGTCGGCAACAGGGCGATGGCCAGAAGCCGGAAGCGAACCGAATGCCACGGCTTCGTCCGGGCAGGCTGCGCCCCTGACGGCATTGTGGCGGGTCCGGCGGCGGTCTCCACCGGTCCTGCCTCGATGCCGTCCCGTTCAGCCATTCCAGGCGGCCAGCTTGCGGTCGATGGTCTTGCGTGAAATGCCAAGCCTGCGGGCGGCCAGCTCCTTGTCGCCCCCGGCCTCCTTCAGGGCGCCAAGGATGTGCCGGCGCTCGATGTCGGCAAGGCTGTCCGTCGCCGACCCTTCTTCGGCGCGCGGCCCATCACCGAAATCATGCGAGAACTTGCCGAGGATCAGCGCCCGCTCGATCAGGTTGCGCAGCTCGCGCACGTTGCCCGGCCAGTCATAGCGGCTGAAGGCGGCGCGCAGGGAATCGTCGATCGGCACCGGCGGCATGCCGAGTTGCAGGGAAAGCTTGTGCATGAACTGGTCGGCCAGCTCCTGCACGTCGTCGTCCCGGTCCTTCAGGGGCGGCAGATGGATGCGCACCACGTTCAGCCGGTAGAACAGGTCGCGGCGGAAGCGGCCCTGCTCGACATCCTGCTCAAGATCGGCATTGGTGGCGAAAATGAAACGCAGGTCGACCGGGATTTCGCGTTCCGAGCCGACCGGGCGCACGCGCCTGTCCTCCAGCACGCGCAGCAGCTTGCTCTGCACGGCCGGCGGCAACTCGCCGATCTCGTCGAGGAACAGCGTGCCGCCCTGCGCATACATGAACAAGCCCTCGCGGCCGGCCTCGGCGCCGGTAAAGGCTCCCTTGAGATGGCCGAACAGTTCGCTCTCGATCATTTCGGGCGGGATCGCTGCGCAGTTGACCGGTACGAACGGCTTCTGCGCCCGGTCCGAAAGCGAGTGCAGCAGGCGCGCCGCCACCTCCTTGCCGGTGCCGGACTGCCCGGTCAGCAGCACCGAAGTCGGCAGCGGCGCGACGCGGGCGATGGTGTCGCGCACGTCGCGGATCGCCGTCGAGGCGCCGATCAGCCGGTCGCGCAGCAGCACATGGTCGGACGTGGATTTGAGTTCGTAGCGCAGCACATAGTTCTCGCGCCGCAGCCGCATGCGATCGAGGCAACGCGCCACGGCGTTGAGGAGCTGGTTCGACCGGAACGGCTTCAGCACGAAATCCACCGCGCCGGCACGCAGCGCCTGGATGGCGGTGTCGAGGTCGGCATAGGCGGTCATCAGGATCGCATCGGCGAAGAAGCCGATGGCGCGCTGCTCCGCCAGCCATTCGACGCCGGTCTTGCCTGGCATGATGTTGTCGAGGATGACGACGTCGAAATGCTGCTGGTCGAGCTTGCGCGACGCCTCTTCCGTATCGGCCGCCTCCTCGATCAGCTTGCAGCGCGGCCCCAGCGTGCGCATCAGGAAATTGCGCATGCCCGGCTCGTCATCGACAACCAGGATCGAGGCCTGCGCCAGCCAGGGTCCGAATTCGGGATCGCTCGGGCTCTCCCTCACCTTGCGCGACGATTGCGCCTGCATTCACTTCCTCCCGGCGCAATCCCCGCACCTGTCCGGCAATGATTAGCCGAAGGCGACGGGAACGCCAACCGGGACCGGATCAACCGGCCAGGGAAAGCGGAACGGGCGGATCGAGCGCGGCAAGCAGGCGCGCGCCCTCCGCACCCGGCACATAATGGGTCCTCATGGTGCGGGCATCGCGCCCGGTTATGCGCAGGAGGTCGCCATCCTCGGCAAGCCCGGCGAGTTCGCGCAACACCAGCGCATGCTCGATGCCGAGAAGACGCGAGAAACTGCGACTGTCGCCGGCGATGCCGAGATGCGACGCCGCCAACAGCCCGGCCTGCAATGGGCTGAGGCGCGCATCAAGGCACGCCAGCCGCTCAGCGGCGTCGAGGAAAACGCCGGCGTCCGGCTCCGCGCGGCTCATGCCGCCTCGCGATTGCGGAAGGTGACCATGATCGACTTCGAGGTCGGCGTGTCACTTTCCTCACCGGCGCTGCTCAGCGGCACCAGCACGTTGAGCTCGGGATAGTAGCCGGCGATGCTGCCGCGCGGGATGTCGTAGGGCACGAAGCGGAAGTTCGGCGCCACGCGCTCGATGCCGTCGTCATGCACGCCGACCACGTCGATGCGATCGCCCGCCTCGGCACCCAGTTCGCGCAAATCCTGCGGGTTGATGAAGACCACCTGCCGCTCGCCATAGACGCCGCGATAGCGGTCGTCGAGACCGTAGACCGTGGTGTTGTACTGATCATGCGACCGGAAGGTCTGGAGCGCGAAGCGGTTGTTCTGGCGCCGCGCCCGCTGGTGCACGGTTTCCTGCGGCAACGGCCCGCTGGAGAAGGTCGCCTTGCCGGCCGGCGTGTTCCAGTCGCGGTGCGCCGCAGGGTTGCGCAGGTGGAAGCCGCGCGGCTTGCGCAGGCGCTTGTTGTAGTCCTCGAAGCCCGGAACCGTCGCCGCGATATGGTCGCGGATGCGGTCGTAGTCCTCGGCCAGCGCCATCCAGTCGACCTTGTCGCAGCCGACCGTGGCGGCGGCAATGCCGGCGATGATCGCCACTTCCGAGCGCAGATGGCGCGAGGCCGGCCGGTTGATGCCGCCCGAGCCGTGCACCATGCTCATGGAATCCTCGACGCTGACGAGCTGCGATTCGCCCTGCGAATTCAGGTCGATCTCGGTGCGGCCGAGGCAGGGAAGGATGAAGCTCACCTCGCCCGGCATCAGGTGCGAATGGTTGGGCTTGGTGGCGATGTTGACGGTCAGCTTCTGCCGGCCGAGCGCCTTCGAGACCAGCGCGCTGTCGGGCGTGGCGCGGGCGAAATTGCCGCCAAGGCCGATGAAGGCCTGCGCGCTGCCGTCCAGCATGGCGCCGATGGCGGCCAGCACATTGTGCCCGTCCCTGCGCGGTGCGGTGAAGCCGAACTCCTTCTCCAGCGCATCGAGGAAGGCCGCCGGCGGCTTCTCGTTGATGCCGACGGTGCGGTCGCCCTGCACGTTGGAATGGCCGCGCACGGGGCACAGGCCCGCTCCCGGCCGGCCGATATTGCCGCGCAGGAACATGAAGCTGGCGATCTCGCGGATGGTGGCCACCGAATGCAGGTGCTGGGTGACGCCCATGGCCCAGGTGCAGATGACGCGCTCGGCCTTCATGTAGACCTCGGCCGCCTGCTCGATCTCGGCGCGCGTCAGGCCGGACTGGTCCTCGATCTCGTCCCAGCCGGTCGCCTCGACGGCACGGCGATAGTCCGCGAAGCCCGCGCAATGCTCTTCCAGGAAGGCATGGTCGAGGACGGAGGGTCTGCCCTCCGCCACCGCCGCGTCCTCCGCCGCCAGCACGGCCTTGGCCATGCCGCGCACGGCGGCCATGTCGCCGCCCAGCGCCGGCTGGAAATAGTGGCTGGCGATGTCGGTGGAGCCGCCGCGGATCATCTCGATCTTGTCCTGCGGGTCGGAAAAGCGCTCCAGCCCGCGCTCGCGGATCGGATTGAGGACGACGATGCGCGCGCCGCGCATGGCCGCCCGCCGCAGATCGCCCAGCATGCGCGGATGGTTGGTGCCGGGGTTCTGGCCGATCACGAAGATGGCGTCGGCCTCCTCGAAGTCTTCCAGAAGCACGGTGCCCTTGCCGATGCCGATGGCCTGTTTCAGGCCCACGCCGCTGGCCTCATGGCACATGTTGGAGCAGTCGGGGAAGTTGTTGGTGCCGTACATGCGCACGAAGAGCTGGTAGAGGTACGCCGCCTCGTTGCTCGCCCGGCCGGACGTGTAGAACTCGGCACGGTCGGGACTGTCCAGCCCGCGCAGGATGGTGCCGATCTCGGCAAAGGCCTGCTCCCAGTCGACCGGCAGGTAGCGGTCGCTTGCCGCATCGTAGCGCATGGGATGGGTGAGGCGGCCGTTCAGTTCCAGCTCGTAGTCGGAGAGCGCGCGCAGCTCCGTCACCGTGTGGGCTGCGAAGAATTCCGGCGTGGCGCGCTTTTCGGTCGCCTCCCAGGCGACCGCCTTGACGCCGTTCTCGCAGAACTCGAAGGAGGACCCGTGCGCGGGATCGCCCCAGGCGCAGCCGGGGCAGTCAAAGCCGTCCGGCTGGTTGGCCTTGAGCATGGTGCGCGCGCCCGTCAGCGGCGAACCGCTGGCCAGCAGCTTCCTGCCGCAGCTCTTGAGCGCGCCCCAGCCGCCGGCGGCGGCCGATTTCTTGCCGATGAATGTCGTAGCCATGCCCCCTAAAACGCGCTTTCCGAGCATGCGTCAAGCAGGCTGACCTAATGACATAATAGGAAATTTCTATTGAAATTATGCTTCGGAAACAAACGGCTAGAGCAAATGAGGGCGGATTTCCACGCACTCTCCCATGCGCGACGCGGGCTTGCAGCTTTGCGCCGATTCGGTCGCGCCGGTGCTGCCTGTGTCCCCGGTCCCGTCCTGTCAGGAGCCCGTCATCTTCCCTGCCTCAGCGGCACGAACTCGACATGCTCGGCCGCAACCGTGCCGTCCGGCTCCACGATGGCCTGCCAGCGGCGGTTGCCGCAGCGCACGCTGAGCCGCCATTTGCCTTCGTCGTCGCCTTCGCCGCGCTCGACGGTGCTTGTCACCATGCCGCGCCGCATGAAACCGCGCAGCGTGTCCGCCGGCCAGCCGAAATGCCCGGCCAGCATGTCGGCGTCGAGCATGAAGGCGCCGGCTGCGTCGCGCGCCAGCACCGGCCGTTGCACGAAGGCGGTCATGCCGGCCTCCCCGGCGGCTGCGACACCCGCTTGGGCTTCAGCTTGGGCCGCAGCAGCATGCCGCCATAGCGCAGGCAGAAGCCGAGGAAGGCGAGCGTCCACAGCCCGGCCGAAAGATGCAGCAGGCCGATCCGTTCGGGCATGAAGGCAGCGACGATGCGGACCAGCGCCGCAAGCACGATGGCGGCATAGATCAGTTGCGTCGCCACATCGGCCTTGAGGTCGCGGCCGGTGTGGCCGAGCGTGGCCCGCGTCATCACCGCGAGCGTCATGGTGCCGATGGCGCCGACGCCGAAGGCATGCAGGGCGGCCACGGCCGGGACGTCGGCAAGGTCGAGCGCCGCCAGCCCGGCCAGCAGCAGACCGGCCGGCACGAACAGATAGGCGACATGCAGGATCAGCACGAGCCGGTCACGCCCGGCCCGGTCGCCCGCCCAGCGCGTCAGCCGCGCAAGGTTGAGCAGGCCGGCCGCGCACAGCAGCACGCCGGACACCAGCCCCTCGGGCAGAACCGTCCAGCCGAGCAGGGCGAGGACGGAGACGAGCAGCACGATGCGGTCGAAGCCGTTGAAGGGGATCGGCAGCCGGCCCGGATTCTCGCGCACCATCCAGTTGCGGGTGAAGGAGGGAATGATGCGGCCGCCGATGATGACGATCAGCACCACGGCGGCGGCGATGGCCAGGCGGCGGGCATAGTCACTGCCGCCAAAAAGCCCGGCCTCGACATGGAAGAGCACGTTGGAGAGCAGGAACACGGTGACGGGCACGACGACCATGAGGTTGCGCCAGTTGCGCCCGGCGATGATCTCCTTGGCGGCCGAGGCGGCGACGGCACCGAGGAACGCGCAGTCTATGACGGCGGCGGCGACCCAGCCGATCTCGGCGGAGAAGAACACGGCGAAGCGTCCCGCCAGCCACAGGAGCACCAGCACCAGAAGCGGCGCGCCCTGCACCGGCAGGCGGCCGGTCCAGTTCGGGATGGCGGTGAGCAGGAAACCGGTGATGACCGCCGCCACATAGCCGAACATGGTTTCATGCACATGCCAGTCGACCGGCGCGAAGGTGCTGAAGGTCTCCAGCGTGCCGCTGAGGATGGGCAGCCAGGCCAGCACGATCAGCCCTGCATAGAGCGCGCCGAGCAGGAAGAACGGCCGGAAGCCGTAGGAAAGCACGGCGGGCCAGTCGCCGCCCCGCCTGCCTTGCGCACCCGCCGGCAGATGTCTCGCGTCGGCACTCATCACAGCGTCTCCTCAACGATGGGGCGGACCAGCACGGTGTCCTCGCCGCGGTTGAAGGCGATGGCCAGCCGGAAGGAATGGGCGATGCGCATGGCACGGTCCATGAACAGCACGGCAACGTCGGGCGGACACAGTTCATGCACCGTGGCCCTGAACAGGGCGAGCCAGCGGCGAAAATGCTCCTCGCCCAGTTCCGGCAGCGCCAGATGCGGCGGCAGCGGCCGCCCGTCATAGCGGCCGCTGCGCAAAAGCGTGGCCGACCAGAAGGCGCACATCTTGTCGAGATGGTGCGGCCAGTCCTGCGGGGCGATGGCCCCGTTGAAGATCGGGCCGAGCAGGTCGTCCTTGCGGATTTCGTCGTAGAAGCCATGGACGACGGAGGCGATCATCTCCTCGTCCAGCACTTCCGGCAACGGCTTGCCGTCCACCACGATGGTGCGCTGCGGCGCGGGCCGTCCTTTCATCTGGTCTTCTCCTTGGGCGTTTTGCCGGCATCATTTCCCGCAGAGCCCTCCCCGCCCCCGGCCTTGTCGCCGTCTTCATCGATAAAAATGCGTTCCGCCGCGCCGTCGAGGTCGTCATACTGGCCGCTCCTCAACGACCAGAAGAAGGCCGCAAGCGCGGCCCCGCCCAAAACCAGCGCCAGCGGCACGAGATAGATGAGGCTGCTCATTCTGCCGCCTCCAGCCTGTGCATCGGGCCGGCCGTTTCCTTTGCCGCCTCCCCGCTCGCCTGCACAGCCGGCTTTGCGGCTCGCAGGCGCAAGGCATTGGCGACGACCAGGATCGAGGAGAAGGACATGGCGAGCGCGGCGATCAGCGGCGTCACATAGCCGGCAATGGCGATGGGCAGCGCAATGGCATTGTAGATCACCGCCAGCGCGAAGTTCTGGCGCACCAGACGCCCGGCGGCGCGCGACACCTCATGCGCCAGCGGCACCGCATCGAGTTCGTCGCGCAGGAACACGAAGTCGGCGGCGTTGCGGCCGATGTCGGCGGCGCTGGCCGGCGCCATCGAGACATGGGCGGCGGCAAGGGCCGGAGCGTCGTTGAGCCCGTCACCGATCATCAGCGCCTTGCGGCCGTCGCGGGCGAGCGCCTGCAGCCTTTCGACCTTTTCGGCCGGCAGCAGCCCGGAAGCGGCTTCGGCGATGCCGAGCGCCTGCGCGACCGCCGCCACGGCGCCACGGGTGTCGCCCGACAGCACGGCAAGCCGCAGGCCCTTGCGCCGCATCGTCTCGACCGCAGCCCGCGCGCCGGGCCGCAGCGCATCCTCGAAGCGGAAGCGCGCCAGCACCTCGCCGTCGCGGGCAAGCACGGTGCCACCTTCCCGCACGGCCTCATCCGTCGCCCAGCCGGCCCGGCCGAGACGGCAGAGCTTGCCGCCGACACGCGCCTCGATGCCGAGCCCCGGCCGTTCCACGACATCGGAAAGCGAAAGCTCCGAAGCGGGCGCATCGGCGGCAATCGTCCGCGACAGCGGATGGTTGGAGCGGCCGGCGATCAGCCCGGCGACGGCGAAAGCGTCGGGAGCGATCCCGTCCTTGCCGATCAGGCGCGGCCGGCCGAGCGTCAGCGTGCCGGTCTTGTCGAAGACGGCGGTGTCGATCTCGGCCATGCGCTCCAGCGCCGAGCCGTCCTTGACCATGATGCGGTTCTCGAACAGGCGGCGCGCCGCCACCACCTGCACGATGGGCACGGCAAGCCCGAGCGCGCAGGGGCAGGTGATGATCAGCACGGCGATGGCGACGGTGATGGCGCGGTGCCAGTCGCCGGTCGCGGCCATCCAGCCGAGGAAGGTGAGGAAGGCGGTGGCGTGGACCACCGGCGAATAGAGCCGCGCGGCACGGTCGGCCAGCCGGCGGTAGCGGGCTCGGCCGCCTTCCGCCGCCTCCATCAGCCGCACCATCTCGGCCAGGAAGGACTGTTCCGCCTTGACCGAGACCCGTAATGTCAGCGGACCGGACAGATTGAGCGTCCCGGCGCGCACGGCCGAGCCCGGCTCCGCCCGCTGCGGCGCGCTCTCGCCGGTGGCGATGGCGCAATCGAGATCGGAAACGCCCTCCTCGATCACGCCGTCGACGGGCACCCGGTCGCCCGCGGCCAGCGCGATGCGCATGCCCGGCTCCACCTCGGCGATGGGCAGGTAGTCGCGGCCGCCGTCCCCGCGCAGCACCGTGGCGCCGCGTGGCGCCAGGCGCACCAGCCCGCGCACGGCGGCGCGCGCCTTCTCGCGCATCAGATGGTCGAGCGTGCGGCCGATCAGCAGGAAGAAGATCAGCGAGGTCGCAGCATCGAAATAGGCATGGCGGCCATTGTGGATGGTGTCGTAGAGGCTGAGGCCGAAGGCGAGGCTGATGCCGATGGAGATCGGCACATCCATGTTGGTACGGCCGTTCCTGAGCGCCGACCAGGCCGAGGCATAGAAGATGCGGCCGGAATAGAGCATGCAAGGCAGCGCCAGCGCGGCCGAGATCCAGTGGAAGGCGAAGCGCGTTTCGGCATCCGCCCCCGACCAGACCGAGACCGACAAGAGCATGATGTTCATGGCACAGAAGCCGGCGACGGCCAGCGCCCGGATCAGCCTGCCAAGCTCGGGGTCGCGCGCGCCGTCGTCCGGCTCGAACAGATGGCCGGGGAAGCCCAGCGCGTCGAGCGCCGGCAGAAGCGCCGGCGCCTCCGCGCCACGCCAGTTGACGCTGACGCGGCGGGTCGAGAGGTTGACGCGCACATGTTCGACGCCCGGCACCTGCCGCAAGCCGTGCTCGACGGTGCGGATGCAGGATGCGCAATGGACGCCCGGCACGGCAATGTCGACCTGGTGGAGCCCCCCGCCCAGGTCGCGGCTTGCCAGCCGCAACTCTTCCCGCGCCGCGTTCCGGCCGGCTTCGACAGCCAGATCTGCAGGCGGGCAGCAACTCATCTGATCGCCCTGTAGCTGTGCCAGGTCGCATGACCGAGCAGCGGGAAGATGATGATCAGGCCGAGGAGGCCGGTGACGACGCTGATCAGGAACAGCACCAGCACGATGGCGCCCCACATCAGCATGACCGGCAGGTTCCTGAACACCATGGAGATGGACGTGCCCATCGCCGTGAAGGCGTCGATCTTCTCGGCCAGCAGCATGGGGATGGAGAAGGTGCTGATGGCAAAGGAGAAGGCCGCGAACAGCCCGCCCACAACGGTGCCGACCGCCAGCATGCCCAGGCCCACCGGCGTGGTGAACAGCATCGGCACGATGTGGTCGATGCCGGGGAACGGTCGGAGGCCGAAGAACAGCGCATAGATGATGACGGCGGCGCGCATCCACACCAGCATCAGCAGGCACAGGATCGCCCCGGTGAACCAGACCTGGGCGCCCGATTCCGCCTTGACGAAGATCATGCGGGCAAGGCTCACCGGCCTGCCCTCCTCAAGGTCCCGGCTTTTCTGGTAGAGGCCGATGGCGACGAGCGGGCCGACGACCATGAAGCCGGCCAGCGCCGGGAACAATATGTAATCCAGCTCGAGCCTGAACAGGCAGATGACGACCGCCAGCGACAGCACGAACACCACCACCCCGTAGGCGAGGCTTGGCAGCGGCGTGCGCCACAAGTCGCGCCACCCTGCCGCCAGCCAGCCGAGGGCGGCGGTTGCCGGCAGATGGCGGCGGCGCTGTTCGGCAAGCGGAAGAGGCGTGGTCTCGGTGTGTCCCATGATCTTCCTCCTCTCTCAGCAGGCCGACTTGGCGGCGCTGTAGGTGCCTTCGACGGTGCCCGCCTTCTCATGCGGCACGCAATCGGGCTGGGACCCCAGCGCCACATAGACGAGATGGGCATTGGCGCCGACGAACAGAAGCACGCCCGCGGTAATGATCAGCGCCGAGATCAGGCGCCAGTTGAGCCGGGTGGCGCCCGTTTGGGGACTTGCGGCGCTCATTGCGGGCCTCCGTCCGTTGCCAGCGCGCCGACATAAAGGGCGAGGATCCTGATGTCGGTGGGCGAAAGCCTGTCCTGCCAGTGCGGCATGTGGCCCTGCCGGCCGGAATAGATGGTCGTGTACACGGTCTGCGCGTCGCCGCCATAGATCCAGTGCTGGTCGGTCAGATCGGGCGCGCCGACCTCGACCATGCCCTTGCCATCCTCGCCGTGGCAGGAGGCGCAGTTCTCGGCGAACACCTCCTGACCGGCCGGCACCCGGGCCTGGTCGGCCTCGCTGAGCTGCTGGCCCGACAGCGAGCGCACATAGGCGGCCACCGACCTGATCTGGTCGGATTCAAGCACGCCGTCGCGGCCGAAAGCCATCATCTGCGAGACGCGCGTGTCGTCATTGGTGGAGTTGATGCCGACGCTGATGGTTTCGGCGATCGTCTCGGGGTCGCCGCCCCACAGCCAGGAGCCGGCGGCAAGGTCGGGGAAGCCGGGACCGCCGGTGCCGCGCACGCCATGGCAGACGGCGCAATTGTCGACGAACAGGGTGCGGCCGGTGTCGCGCACATGGCGCATCAGGTCGCCGTCGGCAGCGATCGCGGCAAAATCCTCCGAGCCGACGCGGTCGGTCCAGACGGCGCGCGACACCGCGGCCTCCTCGACCTGTTGCGTCACCACATTGCGCTGGTCGATGCCGAGCAGGCCCTTGGTGTAGGTCCAGCCCACCGGCCAGGCCGGCATCAGCAGCCAGTAGCCGATGGCGAACAGGGTGCCGACGATCAGGAAGAAGAACACCACGCGCGGGATCGGCGTTTCCAGTTCCTCGATGCCGTTCCACTCGTGCCCGGTGGTCACCCGTCCGGTCACGGGGTCATGTCTTTCGGTTGCCATGTGCCTATTCCCCCTCGCCCGGCCGGTCGTCCTTGTCGAGAATGCTTTTCTTGGCGCGGTCGAAACGCTTCCTGTTGGAAGGCCAGAACGCGTAGACCAGCACGCCGATGGCGAAGATTATGAGGTAGAAGAGTCCCCAGCTCTTGGAGAAGCCAACGAGTGTCTCGTGATCCATCGCCTCACTCCTGTGCCGCCGCAGTCTTGTGGGCGGCGTCGGTCAGCCCGCCGAGTATCTGCAGATAGGCGACCAGCGCATCCATTTCGGTGATGCGGCCGGGATCGCCGTCGAACAGCCGGATGTTGGTGGCATCGCCGTAGCGCTCGGCCACGCCTTGGGCATAGGTGCTGTCGGGATTGGCCTGGCCATAGGCGTCCCATCGGGCGTTGGCGATCATGTCGTCGGTATAGGGCACGCCGACCTTGCGCTGGGCCGCCAGATGCTGGCCGAGATCGTCGTATTTCAGCTCGTTGCGCATCAGCCAGCCATATTTGGGCATCACCGATTCCGGCACCACGTCGCGCGGGTTGATGAGGTGGGCGACATGCCAGGCGTCGGAATATTTGTCACCGAGGCGGGCAAGATCCGGCCCGGTGCGCTTCGAGCCCCACAGCATGGGGTGGTCGTACTGGGATTCGACCGCCAGCGAGAACGGGCCGTAGCGCTCGACCTCGTCGCGCAGCGTGCGGATCATCTGCGAATGGCAGGCATAGCAGCCCTCGCGGATGTAGATGTTGCGCCCGGCCAGCTCGAGCGGCGTGTAGACGCGCATGTCGGGCGCCTCCTCGACCGTCTCGCTGATGGTGAACAGCGGCGCGATTTCCACGAGGCCGCCGATCGAGGCGACGCCGACGATCGCCAGGACGAAGCCGATGGCGTTG
Organism: Aquamicrobium terrae; assembly: GCF_052978165.1. NCBI lineage: Bacteria > Pseudomonadati > Pseudomonadota > Alphaproteobacteria > Hyphomicrobiales > Phyllobacteriaceae > Aquamicrobium > Aquamicrobium terrae. The sequence continues at coordinate 2,637,546 of NZ_JBRKLZ010000001.1, read as the reverse complement.
CGTTCGATCTTGCGGTGGAAGAATTCCTTCATCGTTATTCTCCTGCCTGCACGGCGCCGGCCTTCCCATAGAGCGGCACGTCCGCGCCGGCCTCCGCGATCCGGCTGATGCGCGCCATGCGGATCGTCATCCAGATATTGTAGGACGCCACGATCGCGCCGGTGAGGAAGAACAGGCCGCCGACGGTGCGCGCGATGTAGTAGGGATGCATGGCGACGACGCTGTCGATGAAGGGATAGGCCAGCGTGCCGCTGTCGTTATAGGTGCGCCACATCAGGCCCTGGATGATGCCCGAGTTCCACATCGCGAAGACGTAGATGATGGTGCCCGACAGGGCGAGCCAGAAGTGCACCTCGACCAGCTTCGGCGAATACATGCGGTCCTGCTTCCACATCCACGGCACCAGCGCATAGAGCGAGCCGAAGGTGATCATCGCCACCCAGCCGAGCGCGCCGGCATGGACATGGCCGACGGTCCAGTCGGTGTAGTGCGACAGGGAGTTCACGGCGCGGATGGCCATGAAGGAACCTTCGAAGGTCGACAGGCCGTAGAACACCGCGGCCACCATCATGAAGCGCAGCGTGGCGTCGGTGCGCACCTTGTCCCAGGCGCCGTTGAGCGTGGCCAACGCGTTGCCGGCCGAGGCCCAGGACGGCACCAGCAGCACCAGCGAGAAGGTCATGCCCAGCGTCTGCACCCATTGCGGCAGGGCGGTATAGTGCAGGTGGTGCGAGCCCGCCCACATATACATGAAGGTGATGCCCCAGAAGCTGACGATGGAGAGCCGGTAGGAAAAGATCGGCCGTCCGGCGCGCTTGGGCAGGTAGTAATACATCATGCCGAGGAAGCCGGAGGTGAGGAAGAAGGCGACGGCGTTGTGGCCGTACCACCATTGCGTCATCGCGTCCTGCACGCCGGAGAACAGCGAATAGCTCTTGGCATGGCCGAAGGAGACCGGCACGGCGAGGTTGTTGACGATGTGCAATATCGCCACGACCAGGATGAAGGCCATGTAGTACCAGTTGGCGACGTAGATATGCGGCTCCTTCCGCCGCTGCAGGGTGCGGATGTAGATGAGGAAGTAGACCACCCACACGATCACCAGCCAGATGTCGGCATACCATTCGGGCTCGGCATATTCCTTCGACTGGGTAAGGCCCATCAGGTAGCCGCTGGCCGCCACCACGCAGAACAGGTTGTAGCCGATCAGCACGAACCAGGGGCTGAACTGGTCGGGCAGCCGCGCCCGCGTGGTTCGCTGCAGGACGTGGAAGGAGGTGGCGATCAGGGCGTTGCCGCCGAAGCCGAAGATCACGCCGGAGGTGTGCACCGGGCGCAGGCGGCCGAAGCTGGCCCAGCCGGCATCGAAGGTCAAATCCGGCCACGCCAGCAGCGCGGCCACCCAGACGCCGACGAACATGCCGATCACGGCCCAGATCATGGTCAGCACGATGCCGACCTTGGTCGGGTCGTCGTAATAGTGCGACAGCCGCTCGGCCGGCGGCTCGGGATCGTAGTAGCGCGAAATCACCAGGAAGGTCAGGCCGAGGCTGGCGGCCATCACGATGAAGCCGTGGATGCCCAGCGGGTCGCCCCGCCCACCGGCCGCCATGGCCAGCCCGCAGAGCGAAAGCGCGATCAGCACGGCCAGGGAGAGCTGGCGTTCGGCGACTGTCAATCCTGAAACCATCTGGCTAAATCCCTTGCTGGATTCCGGCTAGGCCGCGACGTCGTCTATGCCCAACAGGAAACCCAGCTGGGCCCTGTTGCGCACGACATCGGCGAGCGTGTATTTGTCGAGCACGCTCAGATAGGCGCCAAGCGCCTCCGAGAACATGCCCTTGAGCGTGCAGCACGGCGAGATCACGCAGCCCCCGCCCCGGGCCTGCAAGCATTCCACCACCGAAAAATCTTCCTCGATCAGCCGGACCAGCGCGCCGATGCCGATGCTTTCGGCCGTTCTTTCCAGCCTGATGCCGCCGGAGCGGCCACGGATCGTCTCGATGAAGCCGTGTTCGCGCAGCGTCTGTGCCACCTTCAGCAGATGGTTGCGCGACAGCCCATAGGCCTCGGCCACGTCGTTCACCGTGCAGGCACAATCGGGGCGTGTGGCGACATAGGTCAGCATGCGCAGCGCGTAGTCGGTATGCAACGTCATCCGCATCGAATCGTGCCCTTGTGAGCGAACAGGAAAGCACTGACGGGACAAGGTTTCGAAAACGGCAACGGATTGCAATTGGAAACGGATGGCATCAGCCCCCCCGCGCGGTATCCAGGCTCCGCATAAAAGAGGTATACGTGATACCTCTTTTCGCTCAAACTGCCCCGACAACAAATGTGCGATATGGTCGCAGGATGAAGACTACAACCTTTTCAACGACATTGCCACTTCAACGCGAGACCGGCCAGAGGGTCGCACCATGAGGCGCGGGCGCGCAACCGGCGGCCATCGCACCCCCGGCGGCAACCGGCGGACCGAGCCGCAACCGGCGCCGACGGCGCATGTCGGCTGGGCCGATCTGTCGGCCGCCGAGCAGTCTGCGCTGAAACGCATGAACCGCGGCCCCTGCCCGGATCTCGACCCGGCATTGCTTGCGCGGCTGCTGGAGTTCGGCCTCGCCACGGAACGGCCGCAGGGCATCGGCATCAGCCGCGCGGGCCGCGAACTGGTGATCGAGGCGCTGCTCCACGCCCGCGAGGAGCACGATGCACGCGGGGAAAGGCAGGACATCACCTGACCACCGCCGCCAGCCCCTGCAAGGCGCCCCGCATCTCCTCGCGCTCGTCGCCCGCATCGGCATGGACGGCATAGACCGGATAGGTGAACTCCGGCGCGCCCTCGACCAGCTCCAGTTCGCCCGATTCGATATGGGGCAGGGCCGCACCCCGGCGGAAATAACCGCTGCCGCCGGTCCGCAATATGTAGCTGAGACCGAGCGGCCCGAGCCCCACCATCAGCCCCGGCTCGCCATGGGCGCCGGCCGGCTGGCCGCTGCCGCTGGCGAATTGCGGCCCCCAGTCGACATGGACGTAATCCGGAGGATCGCCGTCTTCGGGGCCGCCCGCGGTGCTGCGCACCATCACGAGCTGCTCTTCCTGCAACAGGCGCACGGTGAAGCCCGGCAGCAGCCGGGGCGCATAGAGCACGGCGATGTCCAGCACGCCGGTGCGCAACTGCTCGATCAACTGGTCCGGCATGCCGACATGGGCGCGGATGCCGGTCTGACGCCATGTCTTGCGCATCCACACCAGCCAGTCGAGCAGCAGCGGGTTCCACAGGCTGAGCTCGCCGCCGAGGGCGACGACCCCGGTCTTGCCCTCCGGAACGGCGAGCTGGTGGCGCGCCCGCTCCCAGATCTGCACCATGGACTGCGCATAGCGCTCGAATTCGCGGCCGGCCGGCGTCAGCTTGGCGCCGGTGCGGTTGCGCACGAAAAGCGGCCGGCCGACCTCGGCCTCCAGCGTGCGGATGCGGGCGCTGACCGTGGTCTGGGTGACGTTCAGACGGTCCGCCGCGCCCTGGAAGCTGCCGCAATGGATGATCTCCAGAAACGTCCGGGCCCGGTCGATATCCATGGCGCGCTCCATTTCAGTGCAATAATTTTGCACTCATACTGCATTTAATTCCGTTTGCCTTCTGCATTAATGGCGCGCACGCTTGGCTGACACAATCGGAGCGGGATGATTGTCCCTGCAGACCCATTTCGCCCCAGGTCTTGTTCTTGACGCATGATCTTGTCCGGAAAGCCTGCAACTTTTCGGGATCATGCCCTAGCCGGATTGCTGACGATGGCCGACGATCCCCAGAGCGAAATTGCAGAAAGCGAACCTGCGGAATACGCTTCGCCGCCCTGCTTCATGCATGAGCTCGATCCGGAATTTCACGCCATGCCAAGCCGTTCCGACGCCTGGAGCGACGTCATGCGCTGGCGCAAGGCCGAACGCGAACGCCTGATAGCCGAACGCATGGCCCTGGAGCCGGAGCAGCGCCATGCCCGCTCCATCCGCATCGCCAAGGCGCTCGACGCCGCCGTCGGCAAGGTCGCGGGGCGCATCGTCGGCACCTACTGGCCGTTCCGCGGCGAGCCGGACCTGCGCAACTGGGGCATCGGCATCATCGAACGCGGCGGCAGGCTGGCGCTGCCGGTCGTCATCCAGAAGGGCTGGCCGCTGGAATACCGGCTATGGGCGCCGGGCGACCCGCTGGAGCGCGGCGTGTGGAACATCCTGGTGCCGTCGCGCGGCCCTGCCGTGCTGCCGGACATCGTCATCGCCCCCGTCGTCGGCTTCGACGAGGCGCGCTATCGCCTCGGCTATGGCGGCGGCTTCTTCGACCGGACGCTGGCCGCCATGCCGCGCAAGCCGCTGACCATCGGCGTCGGCTACACGCCGGCCAGGATAAGGACGATCTATCCGCAGCCGCACGACATCCCGATGGACATGATCGTCACCGACTGATCGCGCATTGCGCAGGCAAGGCGCCTGTTCCCGACCGCGACGGCTCAAGCCGCCCCTTCCGAGACAGCCCCTGCGCAAGGCGGGACGGCAGAAAGGAAGGAAGTGAGCATGTCGGACACCACCCATGACGAAACCGCGCCCGGCCAGGGCTTCGTCACCCGATGGCTGTTTTCCACCAACCACAAGGACATCGGCACGCTCTACCTGATCCTGTCGATGCTGTGCGGCATTCTCGGCACCGGCCTTTCCGTCGCCCTGCGCATGGAGCTTCAGGAACCGGGACTGCAGATTTTCCTCGATCCCAGCCTCTACAACGTCGTCGTCACCGCCCACGGGCTGGTGATGATCTTCTTCGTCATCATGCCGGCGATGATCGGCGGCTTCGGCAACTGGTTCGTCCCGATCATGATCGGCGCGCCGGACATGGCCTTCCCGCGCATGAACAACATCTCGTTCTGGCTGCTGGTGGCCTCGCTCGTCCTGTTCATCATGTCGATGTTCGTGCCGGGCGCGCCGGGCGCCTCCGGCCATGGCGGCGGCTGGACGATGTATCCGCCCTTCTCCAGCTCCACCGGGCAGCCGGGGCCGGCGGTCGATCTCGTCATCCTGTCCATCCACCTGTCGGGTGCCTCCTCGATCCTCGGCGCCATCAACTTCATCACCACCATCTTCAACATGCGCGCGCCCGGCATGACGCTGCACCGCATGCCGCTGTTCGCCTGGGCCATGCTGGTCACCGCCTTCATGCTGCTTCTGTCGCTGCCGGTGCTGGCGGGGGCGATCACCATGATGCTCACCGACCGCAATTTCGGCACCACCTTCTTCGTGCCCTCCGGCGGCGGCGACCCGATCCTCTACCAGCACCTGTTCTGGTTCTTCGGGCATCCGGAAGTCTACATCATGATCCTGCCGGGCTTCGGCATCATCAGCCACGTCATCTCGACCTTCTCCAGGAAGCCGATCTTCGGCTATCTGGGCATGGCCTATGCCATGGTCGCCATCGGCGTGATCGGCTTCGTGGTGTGGGCGCACCATATGTTCACGGTCGGCCTATCGATCGAATCGCAGCGCTATTTCGCCTTCGCCTCGATGGTCATCGCGGTGCCCACCGGCATCAAGGTGTTCTCGTGGCTGGCGACGATGTGGGGCGGATCGATCACCTTCAAGGTGCCGATGCTGTGGGCGGCCGGTTTCGTGCTCTTGTTCACCATCGGCGGCGTGACCGGCGTCCAGCTCGCCAACCCCGGCGTCGACCGCCTGTTCCAGGATACCTATTACGTCGTGGCGCATTTCCACTACGTGCTGTCGCTGGGAGCGGCCTTCGCCATCTTCGCCGGGTTCTACTACTGGTTCCCGAAGATGACCGGCTACATGATGAGCGAGACGCTCGGCCGGCTGCATTTCTGGCTGATGTTCGTGGGCGTCAACCTCGTCTTCTTCCCGCAGCATTTCCTCGGCCTGTCCGGCATGCCGCGCCGCTATGCCGACTATCCCGACGCGATGGCCGGCTGGAACTTCATCTCCTCGATCGGCTCCTACATCTCGGCCGCCGGGCTGGTGGTGTTCTTCATCGCCGTGGCGGAAGCCTTCGCCCGCAAGCGCGCGGCGTCGGCGAACCCGTGGGGCGACGGCGCGACCACGCTGGAATGGACCCTGTCCTCGCCGCCGCCGCACCACCAGTTCAGCTCGCTGCCGCGCATCCGCTGAACCGGCACACCGCGCGCGCCCAGGCCGGATGGCGGGCATGCTCGCTGCCCGGCCTTAGACTATAGTTGCAGAGCCTGCCGCCACGTCCCCGATACGGCGCGGTAACGCTGGACACGACATCGGCGGCGTGTATTGTTTGCGCCGGCGGCCGCCGTGAGAAATCAAGGACTTCCAGTTGAATGTCCCTGCCTGGACGGCCGACATCGAGATCCGAAAAGGGAGGAACTTCATGGATCGCCGTTCATTCATCAGGAAGGCCGGCACGACCGGCGCGGGTGCCGTAGCGGCAAGCGCGGCGCTTGCCGCCCCGGCAATCGCGCAGACCAACCCGAAGATCACCTGGCGCATGGCGTCGTCCTTCCCCAAGTCGCTCGACACCATCTATGGCGGCGCCGAAGTGCTGTCGAAGATGCTGTCGGAGGCGACGGACGGCAATTTCCAGATCCAGGTCTTTGCCGCCGGCGAACTGGTGCCGGGCCTGCAGGCCGCCGACGCGACAAGCGCCGGCACCGTCGAGGCCGCCCATACGGTGGGCTACTACTACTGGGGCAAGGACCCGACCTGGGCGCTCGGCGCCGACGTTCCCTTCGCCCTCAACGCGCGCGGCCGCAACGCCTGGCAATATCATGGCGGCGGCATCGACCTGTTCAACGAGTTCCTCGACAAGCAGGGCCTGTTCGGCCTGCCGGGCGGCAACACCGGCACCCAGATGGGCGGCTGGTTCCGCAAGGAGATCAACACGCTGGAGGACATGAAGGGCCTGAAGATGCGCATCGGCGGCTTCGCCGGCAAGGTGGTGGAGAAGCTGGGCGTGGTGCCGCAGCAGCTCGCCGGCGGCGACATCTATCCGGCGCTGGAAAAGGGCACCATCGACGCCGCCGAATGGGTCGGCCCCTATGACGACGAGAAGCTCGGCTTCCAGAAGGTCGCGCCCTACTACTACTATCCCGGCTGGTGGGAAGGCGGCCCGACCGTCCACTTCATGTTCAACAAGGCAAAGCATGAGGAACTGCCGGCGACCTACAAGTCGCTGCTGCGGACGGCCTGTCAGGCGGCCGACGCCAACATGCTCCAGAAATACGACCACCTGAACCCGACGGCGGTGAAGTCGCTGGTGGCCAACGGGGCGCAACTGCGGCCGTTCAGCCAGGAAATCCTGTCGGCCTGCTTCGACGCGGCCAACGAGGTTTATGCCGAGATGACGGCATCCAACGCGGACTTCAAGAAGATCTGGGATTCCATCGTCGCCTTCCGCAAGGACCACTATCTGTGGGCGCAGGTGGCCGAGTACAATTTCGATACCTTCATGATGATCCAGCAGCGCAGCAACAAGCTGTAGTCGTCGCAGCCTCGCCGAACAGCGAAAAACCCCGGGGCGATGCTCCGGGGTTCTTGTTTTTTTCGATTCGCCTGCCCAAGGCTCAGTTGAAGCTGGGCGGCTGCGAAAGGTCGGGGGGTGCCGGGGTCGCCGGGGCGGGCGTCGCCGGGGCGGGCGTCGATGGAGCCGGCGCAGGCGTTCCCGGCGCGGGGGCCGGCGCGCCGCCCAGCGGCGGCAGGCCGAAACCGCCGCCAAGGCCGGGAAGCTCCGGCATCTTGAATTCGATCGTGGCCGGATCGACGACCTTGCCCTTGTAGTGCATGACCATTGCGGGGAAGGCGATGGTCAGCGCGATCATGAGAATCTGGATGCCGACGAAGGGCACCGCGCCCCAGTAGATCTGGCCGGTTGTGACCGGCGCGATCTTCTTGCCGGTGATCTTGTCGATATAGGGCACGCGCGCGGCCACCGAGCGCAGATAGAACAGGGCGAAGCCGAAGGGCGGGTGCATGAAGCTGGTCTGCATGTTGACGCCCAGGATCACGCCGAACCAGATCAGGTCGATGCCGAGCCGTTCGGCAGCCGGAGCCAGCAGCGGCACGATGATGAAGGCCAGTTCGAAGAAATCGAGGAAGAAGGCCAGCAGGAAGACCAGGATCGAGACGACGATGAGGAAGCCCAGTTCGCCGCCCGGCAGCGAGACCAGCAGGTGCTCCACCCACAGATGGCCGTTGACGCCGTAGAAGGTGAGCGAGAAGACGCGCGCGCCGATCAGGATGAACAGCACGAAGGACGACAGCCGCGTGGTCGAGGCCAGCGCCTGCCGGATCAGGTCGAGCGAGAGCCGGCCCTTGGCGGCGGCCATCACCAGCGCACCCACCGCGCCCATGGCGCCGCCCTCGGTCGGCGTGGCGATGCCGAGGAAGATGGTGCCGAGCACGAGGAAGATCAGCGCCAGCGGCGGGATCAGCACGATCACCACCTGCTGGGCGAGCTTCGACATCATATTGATGTTGAGGCCCTTGTCGGCGATCGCCACCAGATAGATGGCGACGACGCCCACCGTGGCGCCCAATATGTCGGCATTGGTGCCGTGGGCTGGCTCCAGATAGTGATAGGCGCCCCAGCCGACGGCACCGGCTAACAGCAGCGCCACGACCAGCGACGTGATGCCGTGGCCGAGGGTGCGCGCTTCGGGCGGCAGGGCCGGCATGGAGTTCGGCCGGATGATCGACATGACCAGCACGTAGAGCATGTAGAGGCCGGTCAGCACCAGGCCGGGAATGAGCGCGCCCTTGTACATGTCGCCGACCGAGCGGCCGAGCTGGTCGGCCAGCACGATCAGCACCAGCGAGGGCGGGATGATCTGGGCCAGCGTGCCCGAGGCGGCGATGACACCCGAGGCGATGCGCCGGTCGTAGCCGTAGCGCAGCATGATCGGCAGCGAGATGAGGCCCATGGCGATGACCGAGGCGGCCACCACGCCGGTGGTCGCCGCCAGGAGCGCACCGACCAGGATGACCGCATATGCAAGCCCGCCGCGGATCGGCCCGAAAAGCTGGCCGATCGTGTCGAGCAGGTCCTCGGCCATGCCCGAGCGCTCCAGCACGATGCCCATGAAGGTGAAGAAGGGAATGGCCAGCAGCGTCTCGTTTGCCATGACGCCGCCGTAGAAGCGTTCGGGCAGCGCATAGAGCAATGGCCAGGACAGGTTGATCGAACCGCCCGACAGCGGGGCCAGTTCGACGCCGACGAAGAAGAACAAAAGCCCGTTGGCGGCAAGGGCGAAAGCGACGGGGTAGCCGATCAACAGGAAGAAGATCAGCGAGACGAACATGATCGGCGCCATGTTCTGCGCAATGAATTCGATCATGAACGGACCTCGTCGGCCAGCGTCTTGGCCTCGATCTCCGCCTGTTCATGCGCCGACACGAAGGGGTTGGGATCGTCCATCCTGCCGCGCATGATGGCGATCTTCTTGATGATCTCGGAAATGCCCTGCACGGCGAGCAGGAAGAAGCCGACCAGCAAAAGCGCCTTGGCCGGCCAGATGATCAGGCCGCCGGCATTGGTCGACATCTCGCCGCTGCGGAAGGAGCGCAGCGCATAGGGCACGAGGTAGTAGACCATCAGCAGCGTGAACGGCATCAGGAAGAAGATATGGCCCAGAAGGTCGATCCAGTGCTGCACGCGTCGCGACCACAGGCCGTAGACGACATCGATGCGGATGTGCTCGTTCTGCTTGAGCGTATAGGCGGCGGCCAGCAGGAAGGCGGCGCCGAACAGATACCATTGCAGTTCCAGCCAGGCGTTCGACGACATGTTGAACGTCTTGCGCACGACCGCGTTGATGGAACTGACCAGGATCGACGCCAGGATCAGCCACGACACCCATTTGCCGATGGCTTCGTTGACGCGGTCAATCATCCGCGACAGCGCGAGAAGCGCTTCCATGCAAGTCCTCCCTGATGCGGCCGCGCCTGTTCTCCCGAATCTTCTCGGCGCGCCTGTGGGCTGAAACCTATGACTTGCGTGGTCGTACCGGTCAACAGAAGAGGCGCAAGCTTCCCGCGCCAACGCCCGAAACGCGCAAGGTCATGCGACGAAAGTCTGATCCGGCCGGAAGCACATGGCGGTTCCAGCCGGCGACGGGCATGGATGGCCGGCTCTCAGGGCTTTGTGGCGCGCAATGCCGTGCCGGCCTCCTTCAGGCACAGGTCGAGCCGGTCGAGCAGCATGTCGACATCGTCGGCCCCGATCGTCAGCGGCGGCCGGATCTTCAGAATGTTGTCGGCCGGCCCTTCGCGGCCGACGAGGATACGCAGGTCGCGCAGCCGGTTCGTCACATAGTCGGCCACGTCCGTCGCGGGATTGCGGCTTTCGCGGTCGGTGACCAGGTCGAGCCCGGTGAACAGGCCGATGCCGCGCACATCCCCCACCACCTCGTGGCGCCCGCCCAGCTCGCGCATGCCGGAAAGCAGCCGTTCGCCCATGCGCCGCGCATTCCCCTGCAAGTCCTCGTCGTCGACGATGTCGAGCACTTCGGCGGCGATGCGGCAGGACAGGTTGGAGCCGCCGAAGGTGGAGAAATATTCCGGCCCTTCGGCAAAGCGTTCGGCGATCGCGCGCGTGGTGATGACGGCACCGACCGGATGGCCGTTGCCGAGCGGCTTGCCCAGCACGACGATATCGGGCCGCACCTTCTGCTGCTCGAAGCCGAAGTAGAAATCGCCCAGCCGCCCGAGCCCGGTCTGCACCTCGTCGGCAATGCAGATGCCGCCGGCGGCGCGGATTCGCCGGTAGACTTCGGCGAGATAGCCTTGCGGAGGGATGATCTGGCCGCCGACACTGGGGAAGGTCTCGGCGATGAAGCCGGCCAGCCGGCCGCCGCCCTGTTCGATTTCGGCAAGTGCCGCGTCCACCTGCCCGGCATAGCGGCGGGCGCGGTCCGGATCGTCGCGGCGGAAACGGCCGCGATAGTCGTCGGCCACATCGACGAGGTGCACCCATGGCCGGCGGCCATGCATGCCCGGCTTGTTGAACTTGTAGGCGGAGATGTCGATCGCGCCGGTGGTGTTGCCGTGATAGCCGTGATCGGGCGTCACGATGTCGTAGCCGCCGCTGGCGGCACGCGCCAGCCGCAGCGCCAGCTCGTTGGCCTCCGAACCGGAGTTGACGAAGAAGCAGATTTCCAGCTCCTGCGGCAGCCTGGCGGTCAGGCGCTCGGCCAGCGCCGTCTGGGCGGGATGCAGGTAGCGGGTGTTGGAATTCATGCGGGCCAGCTGGTCGCAGGCCACGGCCCGGATACGCGGATGCGCATGGCCGACATGCGGCACATTGTTGTAGGCATCGAGATAGGGCCGGCCCATCTCGTCGAAGAGATGATGCCGCCAGCCGCGCAGGAAGGTGACCGGCCGCCGGTAGCTGAGCTTGAGGTTGGAGCCGAAGCGCGCCCTGCGTTCGGCAAGCAGTTCGGCGGTATCGACGGGCGTGCAGGCGACCCTCTCCTCGGGCAGGTTGAGCAGGGCCGCAGGATTGGGGCACAGCGCCCGCCACAGCACCCAGTCGTCGGGATCCGCGACGCCCGGCCAGTCGTGCCCCATGCCGTCCAGCGTCAGCGCGAGCTGGAAGTGCAGATGCGGTTCCCAGCCGCCATTGCCTTGCGGCGCGCCGAGCTTCGCGAACACGGCGCCGGCCGCGACCTCATCTCCAACTTTCAGGCTGTCACACACGGCCGGGTCGAGGTGGCCGTAGAGCGCATAGAAGACTTCGCCTGCGCCGGTGCGATGCTCCATTATGACGACGCCGCCATAGTCGAGCGGATTGGCACGGTATTCCACCATCGCCACCTTGCCGGCCAGCGGCGCATGCACGGCCTGTCCGGCCGGCGCGAAGATATCGACCGCCATGTGCACGGTGCGTCGGTTCGATGCCTTCCACGGTCCCTTGCGGAAGGCCCGGTCGGTGTAGACCAGCCGCGGTTCGCCATAGCGGCCGAGGCGGATGCGATCATCCACGGCACCGGTCAGGCGACGCGCCTCATCCGCGCGCAGGTCGAAGGGGTTCTCCGGCAGGATGCTGTCTTCGACGGCAAGGCTGACCACCTCGGCCTCGTCCAGATCGACACCCAGCACCGGCGCGAAGCCGCCGCGATTGGCATCGAGCCATGCCAGAATCCGTTCGGCGTTGTCCGTTACCGGCAAGCCGCAGGCCGCGCGCAGCCGGGCGCCGATCAGCGCGCCGTCGATTGCCTTGTTCTCCAACAGCCGCCAGGCCGGCGCCTGCGATATGGTCACATAGGGATCGTCGGGACGGCCCACGGCTTCTATGGCCGAATTGACCACGCTGACCGCCAGCCGCATGCGCAGCAGCGGCCAGATCAGCTCGATGTCCTCGGTGGCAAGCGGCGCAACGGCATGATAGCCGGCAATAAGCGCGGCAAGGGCCGCCTCCGGCGTCTCATGGTCAAGGATCGCATAGGCGGCGGCGATGGCGAGGCCGCAGATGCGCGGGCCGACCGTCATGTCGCCGAAATCGATGAGGCCGCTGATCCGCGCCGGCACGGTGAGACCGGGCACGACAAGGATGTTGTAGTCGTTGAGGTCGTTGTGAAGCGCCTGCGCCGACAGCGCCGCAAGGCGCGGGAAAATCCGGTCGTAATCGGCCAGGATGGCGGCGACCAATTGCCGGCGCTCGCCGTCCAGAACGTCGAGACGGTTCCTGATCCAGCCAGCCCGCAACAGGTCCCATTTGGCCGCCTCGGTGGCAGGTTGCAGCGCAAAGTCCTCCAGGGCGCGGTCGAGCCGCGCCGCCAGCGCGCCCAGTTCGGCCAGCACCGCCGGCTGTTGCGGCCCGGCCTCGCCCATGGCGATGCCGTCGAGCGCCCGCTGCACCCAGACGATCCGCGATTGCCCCTCGTCGTCCCGCACGGCCTGCCACGGCAATCCATCCGGGAAGGAAAGAACCGGCGGCAGCGGCAGGCCCGGATCGGCGGCGCTTGCATGGGCGAGCGCGGCGCATTGGCGTTCGACCAGCGCAGGCTCGCCGCGCTGGCGCATCGCCTTGACGATGACATCGCCGTCAGCGGTGGCCGCGCGGAAGTTCAGGTCATGCTCGCCGCCGAGCTGCCGGAGCGGACCGCCGATGCCGAGCGGCTTCAGCACCTCCAGCAGCCAATCATGCCTCATAGCCTGCCCGTCCATAATCACGCTCCTGCATTTCCCGGCCTGCTCCTACTTCAGCCCAGACCCGCGATGTTATCCACCCAAAGGAGGACATGCGCCTAAAGCGCGTCGCGATCCTTCGGATTCGCTCCTTGCGCTTTATGCTGTTGCTTTTACGCATGTCGTTATCCCGAAACCGATTCCCGCTTTCGGGCGACATGCCCCTATCTGCGCTCGGGGAGCAACGCATCCTTTTCCTGCAACGAGCGGATGAACAGCGAAAACAGCTCCTGCTGGGTGGCGAGGCCGAGCTTGGCGTAGAGGTTCTGGCGATGGGTCTTCACCGTGGTGATGGAGATGCCGAGATTGCGGGCGATCGATTCGCCCGAATGGCCCTTGAGGATCATGTGCGCCACCTCGCATTCGCGCGGGCTTAGCTTGCCCTTGCCGAAATCCTCCAGCAGATGGTCGAGCGGCGAAGCCCGCCCGCCCTGCCGTACCCGGCGCGGACGGTGCTGCCAGATGCGCCTGTAGATGGCGCCGATCAGCGGCTCGAGGGCTTGCAGCAAAGCGCAATCCGGCTCGGCGAAACCGCCCCGGCCCGCCTGCCGGTAGAGGCTGATTTCGCCCAGGTCCCCCTGCGGCAGTTCGATGGCGATCACCACCTCCTCCATGCCGGCCGGCCAGCCATGGGTGAGGTAGCCCAGCTCCTCGTCGTCCTGGCGGCGGACCTTGAACTGGCGATAGTGGTCGGACGAGAAATAATTGTCCGGCGCCAGTTCGCGCAGGCGATGGACGCCCGCCCTCAGACCGGCCAGATAGGCGTTGTAGACCGGATTGAGGATATAGGTGCCTTCCAGATAGAGCTGCATCGCCTGCTTGGCGGCGCGGCCGGTGAAGGTATCGACGACATGGTCGGGCGGGCCGTCCCGGTGGTAGACGACGGACATGGCGAACGCATAGGGCACGACGCTGCCGATGGCATCCAGCAGCATCTGCGGGGCCTCGGCGCGTTCACAATGATCAAGTGCCCGCGCGGCATGAGCGCTGAATGCCGATGCCGCGCCGTTCCCGAATTCCGCAGTCAATGGAGCCTGTTCCCTGACGGGCCGGACAACAGGCCCTTGCCGGTCAGGCTAGCACGGCCGCATCGCGCCCAACAAGCTCGCCCCCGACCAGTTCACTCAGGGCAGCGAGCGTGCGCTCGACCTCGTCCATGGTGTTGTAGTGGGCGAGCCCCAGCCGCACCACGCCTTCGCTCTCGTCGAGTTCCAGGAGACGCGACGGCTCCAGCGCATAGTTATGGCCCGACCAGGCCCAGATGCCGCGCTTCGCCAGCCCCTCGGCGATGGCATGGGTGGATATGCCGGCATGGGTGAAGGACACGGTGGGCACGCGATGGCGCAGCGCCGCCGGATCGGTGATGCCCTGAACGGTGACGCCCGGCAAGGCCAGCAGCCCTTCGATGAGACGGCTGGTCAGCACGTCCTCATAGGCGGTGAAGCTGCGATAGGCGCCCTCGATCTTCCGGCGGCGCGACCCTGCATGGCCGGTCGCCTCGCCCAGCCATTCCAGATAGGAAGCGGTGGCGGCAAGGCCGGCCAGAAGCTCGGTCTGCGGCGTGCCCGCCTCGAAGCGGCCGGGCAGTTCCTCCGTGGCGCAGCGCACCTTGTAGGGCTCCAGCATGGCCAGCAGTTCCTCGCGCCCCCACAGCACGCCCAGATGCGGGCCGAAGAACTTGTAGGACGAGCAGACGAGGACATCGCAGACGAGCGCCTGCACGTCCGGCAGGCGGTGCGGCACCAGTTGCACGGCATCGACATAGACCAGAGCTCCGGCCTTCTTCGCCAGCGCCGCAAGCGCGGCGACATCGTTGACCGAGCCGGTCATGTTGCTGGACGCGTTGAGCGCCAGCAGCTTCGTGCGCTCGCTCAGCAGCGGTTCCAGATCGGCCGGCTCGATGCGCCAGCTCTTGCGGTTGAAGGGCAGCCATTTCACCGTCAGGCCAAGGTCGCGGGCCAGAAGCAGCCAGGGCGAGACGTTGCCCTCATGGTCCATCTGGGTGAGGATGATCTCGTCGCCCGGCTTGAACAGGCGGCCGATAGAGCGCGACAGGTGCAGCGTCAGCGCCGTCATCGACTGGGCGATGACGATCTCGCGATGCGAAGCCGCGCCCAGCATGTCGGCCATCGCCTGATGGCCGTCGAGCCACAGCCTCTCCGCCCGCTTCGAACCGTCGAAGAAGCCGCCGAGATTGTGGGTGGCGGTCGCCATGGCATCGGCCACGGCATCGATCACCTGCTGCGGAACCAGCGTGCCGGCCGGATTGTCGAAATAGACCGGCGGGTTCTCCAGCTTCGACAGGGCCGGAAAACGGCTCCGCACCTGATCGATGGGGAAAGCGGGAAGAGTGTGCACGGTCATGGCTCGCCTCGACAGCTAGGGCAAAGGAAAAGGGCCGCAGCATCTGCCGCGACCCCATGGTCCTAGCTCATTGCCGGCACGGGCAACATCATCCCCAAGGTGGAGGGCGGCCCGTTGCGACACGCCGGCCTGCGATGGCGTCAGTCGATGCCCCCTTGCGGGGCGTCCTTGTCGTCGGCGTTCTCGGGCGTCACGTCCAGAACCGCCGCATGCATGGTGATCTCGGCCTTGCCCGGCTTGCAATCGCTCATGCAGGGCTTGGACTTGTCGGCATAATGCGGCTCGCTCTCGCGGTCGTCATCGATGAAGTTGTCCACGTTGGGCAGCTTGATCGAGGTGAAATTCTCCTTCGACAGCTCAAAATCCTCGTCGTCGACGATGTCGTTGAGGTAGAGCAGATAGGCGGTCAGCGCATAGACGTCGTCGTCCGACAGCGAGCGCGCATTGCCGAAGGGCATGGCGCGGCGCACATAGTCGTAGACGGTCGACAGATAGGGCCAGTAGGAGCCGATGGTCTTTTCCGGGCGCTCGTCCTCCAGCGTGCCCTGCCCGCCCGCCAGGACCGGCCAGCGGTCAATGGCCTCGCCGAAATCGCCATGGCAGGAAGCGCAGTTCTCGTCATAGACCGCCATGCCTTCCGCAGCGGTGCCGCGCCCTTCCGGCAGGCCCTGCCCGTCGGGGCGCACATCGATGTCCCAGGCGGCGACCTCCTCCGGCGTGGCGAGGCGGCCGATGCCGAGCTTGCCGCCGGCGGGCGCCTCGGCGGCAGCCTGCCCGCCGATGGCGGCGGCAGCCGTTCCCAGAAGCAGGCTGGCGGCGAAACCGAGTTTAAGAAATCTCGACATTCTCGATCACTCCGTCGGTGCCGACATGCCAGGTCTGGATGCCATTGTTGTGATAGATGGAGTTGGGGCCGCGCACCGCGCGCAACTGCTCCTTGGTCGGCTGTACGAAGCCCTTGTCGTCGATGGCCCGCGACTGGAGAAACAGCTCGGAGCCGTCCCAGTCGAATTCGTGGTAGAAGCGGTGCAGCGCCATGGGCAGGCTCGGCCCGTCGATGCGCGCCGTATGCCAGTTGCGGCCGCCGTCGACCGACACGTCGACCCGGCTGATCGCCCCGTTGCCCGACCAGGCGAGGCCCGACAGCACCATCGGCCCCTTGCCATGGGTGACCGGCGCCTGCGGGCTCGGATTGGTGATGACCGACTTCACGTCCATCACCCAGGTGAAGCGCCGCGCCTTGCCGTCGGCGAGCAGGTCCGTGTATTTCGAGGTTTCCTCGCGCTGCTGCCAGGGCTGGTCGCCGACCTCGAGCCGGCGCAGCCATTTGATCCACATATTGCCTTCCCAGCCCGGAACGACGAGGCGAATAGGGTAGCCCTGTTCCGGGCGCAGCGCCTCGCCATTCATGGCAAAGGCCACCATGCAGTCGTCCAGCGCCTTTTCCATCGGGATCGAGCGGGTCATGGCGGAAGCGTCGGCGCCCTCGGCCAGCAGCCACTTGCCTTCCGTCTTCACGCCCGCTTCCTCAAGCAGGTGCTTCAGGCGCACGCCGGTGTAGGCCACACAATGGACCATGCCATGGGTGAACTGACAGCCATTGAGCTGGGAGCCGCGCCATTCCATGCCGGAATTGGCGGCGCATTCGAGGAAGTAGATGCGGTTTTCGCGCGGGAAGCGCTTGAGATCGGCCATGGTGAAGACCAGAGGCCGCTCGACCAGACCGTTGATCATCAGCCGGTGGGCGGCCGGGTCGATCTCGGCGATGCCGCCATGGTGGCGCTCGAAGCACAGGCCGTTCGGCGTGATGATGCCGTCCAGCTCATGCAGCGGCGTGAAGTTCACCGACGAGATGGAATCGGAGGTCAGCCACGGCACGTTCTTGCGCACCACATGGGCCTCGAACTGGGACGGCTGGCCATAGGGGCGCGCGTCGACGCCGTCGCCGGGGTAGCGGTTCCAGTCCTGGATCTCGGTGATGACCTCCTCGCTCTCGCCCGCGCGGGCCATGCCGGTGGCGGCCAGAGCGGCGGCGCCCATCAGCCCGCCGGTAAGGAAGCCG
This sequence comes from Aquamicrobium terrae, assembly GCF_052978165.1. Classification (NCBI taxonomy): domain Bacteria; kingdom Pseudomonadati; phylum Pseudomonadota; class Alphaproteobacteria; order Hyphomicrobiales; family Phyllobacteriaceae; genus Aquamicrobium; species Aquamicrobium terrae. Next base: position 2,619,914 of record NZ_JBRKLZ010000001.1, on the reverse strand, counting down.
CGCCGGGAGGGAGACAGCGTGTCCTGCCGCTCAGCCATGATGTCCTCCAGATAGGTGTTTCATCAATTCTAACATATGAATTTTTCTATGTATACGGCAGCAAAACAGCCGGCATAAAGCCGGCCGCTTTTCCACATGCGCGGTCAGGCGACGACCTTGACGGTCCTCTCGTCGGGCACGGAAACCGTGCCCTTGCCGGTGATGTAGCTTTCCATCAGGTCATAGATGGCCGGGCCTTCGGTGCCCTCGTTGACCGACGCCCAGCCGCCGACGACATAGGTGCCCGCCGGATCGATGGGCTCGCCGGTCGCGACCAGCTTCATGTCGGAGATGCGGTTGCCGATCGTCTCGTTCACCGTGCAGGTGTAGGTCATGCCGCCGACGCGGACCATGTCGCCGCCCTGCTGCAAAAACGGATCGGGGTTGAAGAGGTTGTCGCAGACATCCTCCAGCACTTCCTTGAGCTGGGCGCCGGTCATCTCGCTGCGGTAGACGGCGGGGTAGTTCATCGAGGTCTCGGTGTAGAGGTCCTCGATGGTAATGTCCTGGCCGGGCAGCAGCGTCGTGCCCCAGCGGAAGCCGGGCGAGAGCGCGATCTGGGTGTCACGCTCCTCCATGATGCCGCGGCAGATGAGGTCGTCCCAGGTGCCGTTGAAATTGCCGCGCCGGTAGAGCAGCGTGTCGGTCTTGCCTATGACGCGCGCCAGCTCGTCCTTGTAGGGCGCGCGCACTTCCTCGATCTTCGCCGCCATCCCGGCGTCGGGCGCGATCACGTCGGAGAAGACAGGGATCAGCTTCGAGCTGTAGCCCGTGACCTTGCCCCCGGACACTTCCAGGTCGATGCGGCCGAGATACTTGCCGTGCGAGCCGGACGACATGACGAGCGTGTCCTCCACCTGCAACGCCACCGGCACCGCGTCATGGGTGTGGCCGGTGAGGATCACGTCGATGCCCTTGACCACGCTGCACAGCTTGCGGTCGACGTCGAAGCCGTTGTGCGAGATCAGCACCACGATCTCCGCGCCCGCCTCGCGGGCGGCATCGACATTGGCCTGCAATACATCCGGGCGGATGCCGAACGACCATTTGGGGAACATCCAGCGCGGGTTGGCGATCGGCGTGTAGGGCATGGCCTGGCCGATCACCGCCACCTGCACGCCGCCCTTCTCGAACATGGCCGTGTTGTCGAAGGCCGGCTCGTCCCACTCCGCATCGAAGATGTTGGAGGCAAGGAAGGGATAGCCCATGCTCTCGATGATCTCGAGGAAGCGCTCCTCGCCGAAGGTGAACTCCCAATGGCCGGTCATGGCGTCGGGCTTCAGCAGCTTCATGCACTCGACCATGTCCTGGCCGTTGGTCTTGAGCGAGGTGTAGGAGCCCTGCCAGGTGTCGCCGCCGTCGAGGAACAGCACCTTGTCCTCGCCGCGCTCGGCGCGGATGGCCTTGACCAGGGTGGCGGTGCGGTCGAGCCCGCCCATGCGGCCATAGGCGCGGGCAAGATCGACATAGTCGAGGAAGGTGTGGGCGTAGGCAAGCGGACTGCCGGCCTCGATGCCGAACTCCTTCAGGAAGGCCTCGCCCACCAGATGCGGCGGAATGCCGGCATAGGCGCCGACGCCGATATTGGTGTCCGGCGGCCGGAAATAGAGCGGCATGAGCTGGGCATGCACGTCGGTGAAATGCAGCAGCGTCACCTGCCCCTTGGAATCGAAACCGAGCAGGTCGTCCTGGGTGAGTTTCTGCTGCGCCAGCGCGCGGGTGGGGTTCGAAAGATAACCGGCCGCGCCCAGCGCCATGCCGGCATTGGCCGCGAATTGCAGAAAATCCCGACGGGTATAAGTCATGCTTGCCTCTTCAGGGCGTCTCCGCCCGGAACGTCTGTCCCTTCCGGCCGCTTGCACGGCCGGTGCTCATTGCCAGATCGCCGCTTTCGCTAGGGCGGCGGGCGCCCGAACAAATTCGGGATGCCCTCTATCCGTTTGTTTTCGCAGCACTTATGCGACATCAAGTGATTCCACTTGACTGCAAAATGCCCTATTGCCTGACGGCGGGCGTCTCCACCGACAGGCCGGTGCCACGCCAGGTCACATAGACCTCCAGCGCCATCAGCTCGTCGGAGAAGGCCTTCGGCATTTCCGCACGCGTGTCGCGCACGCAGCCGCGGAAACGGTTGTGCAGCGAAACCATGCCGGCCGTGTTGAAGCGATAGGTGGGGAAGCCGTTGGCCTGCCCCTGGCTGAGATGGTCGGCGCGGATATATTTGCCCATCGACGCCTCGTGGCACGAAGCGCAGGCGAGATTGAGCTGGCCGGTGCGGGTGTAGTAGGATTGCTTGCCCTTCTCCCACCAGCTCTGCATCTCGCCCTCGGAAAGGTCGAGCTTGACCGGCGTGCCCAGCGACTGGTGCTTGATGTAGGCGGTGAGCGCCACCTGGTCGGGATCGTCGAACTTGTAAGCTTCCGCCCCCATGTTCTCGACCCGGCACTTGTCGATCTGCAGCTCGACATTGATCGGCTTGCCCGAATCCGCATCCCATTTCGGGAAGCGGGCACCCACGCCCTTCATCGTTTCGGCCGCGTCGTCGTGGCAGGAGGCGCAGGACTTGCCCATGGTGCCATCCACCGTCTCCCACACATCGGCGCCGCGCTCGACCGAGAGCATGCCGGGGTTCTCGAAGGAGTCGGCCTGCGTGGCGCGGGTCTCGGCCTCGCGGAACAGCCAGCCCGACAGCACCTCGTCGAACGGATGGCCTTCCGGCGCCGGCGCGCGGGTGATCATCTCCACGCCGTCGATCTCGAGCGCCTCGTCGACCGGATCGGCGAACGAGACGCTCGCCGTCAGCGCCGCGACACCTGCACAAAGAGCGGACAATGCCGCGATGGAACGTCTGCTCACCCTGTCCTCCCCCGCTGGCGCGCGGCATGTCAGCCGCGCATCTGGCTCAATCTGGCTCAGGCCACTTCGATTTTCTGTTCGTCGGTATAGACGGACCCGTCGTCATCGACCCAGGTCAGCTTGAAGGTGCCGCTTTCGTTGACCTTGGCGCTGAACTCGAAATAGGGGTTGGCCGAGATCGCCGGATCGATGTCGCACGAGAACACCGGCTGCCCGTTGAACTCGCACGAGAACTTGTTGATGATCTTGCGCGGGATAGGCTTGCCGTCCTTGTCCTTGCGCTGACCCGACTCCATCTCGTGGCTGATCAGGGTCTTGAGCACGACAACCTCGCCGGCCTTGGCCTTCTTCGGGATCTTCACGCGGGGCTTGGGAGCTGCAGACATTTCACTTCCTTCAAATTTAGAGCCGGACCGGATGGAGGGACGGATCAGCCGCCGCAGCCGCCGATCGTCACCTTGACTTCCTTCTTGTCCATGTAGACCGAGCCGTCCGCCATCTTGGCGACGGCGATGACGTTCTGGGTCTTGGCCAGGCGCATGCGGGTGGTGGCGGCGGCCGAACCGCTCAGCGCGGTGAAGTTGAACGTCGCCACATCCGGGCTCGGATTGCCATCGGCAAGGATCAGAACCTGCGCGACCATGTCGTCGCCCTCCATGGCGCTCTCGACCTCGACGGAGATCGGCACGGTATTGCCGTTCTCGGCGATCTCGGGCGCGGTGAGGGTGATCTTGCCGCTCTGCACCTCCTTGCCGCCGGCGAAATCCGAAATCAGCTTGCTCGCCTCCTCGGGCGCGGCCATGGCGCGGCCGGGCAGCATCTCCAATGCCGGGACGATGGCCGCACCTGCGGCCAGCGCGAGTACATGACGCCTGTTGAGTGCCATGCTTGTCTCCTTCTCGTTCTATTCCTTGAGCGTCGCCAGATAGGCGACAACATCCTCGACCTGCTGCGCGGTCAGAATTGTCTTGCCGACGAGGTCCTTGCGGACATTGATGCCGACATTGAGGCTGTAGAAGCCCGGCATCATGGTCTCGTCGCTGAACGCCTGCTTGGCGTCCACGACTATGGCGCGCAGTTCTTCCTCGCTCCAGCGATCGGCCGCGCCGTCGAGCGAGGGCGCGACATCGCCGTGAAACTGTTCCTGGGAGAGCGCCGTCACCGCATGGCAGGCAAGGCAATTGCCGAGGCTGCGATTGGCGAGCGTCTTGGCGCCCTCTTCCGGATTGCCGGGAACCCCGGTCAGGGATTCCTTGACGGCCATGTCCTCGATCCGGACGTCGGCCGGAGCCACCTCTGCGGCCTGGGCAAGCCCGGCCCCGGCACATGCGGCAATAGCAACGATAGCGGTGAGCGTCCGCCCCATTCGGCCCTCCTCCAACCAGCGGGCCGCACGGGCGATCCGCTCCTCTCAGTCAACGATAGTCCGCCCCAATCGGGCAATCAATCAAAAAATATGAATTCATGAATATATCACTCGCCATTCCCCAGCCGGCCGGCCGCCCTCAGCTCGTTGATGATGCGGGCATGGTATTGCTGAAAATGCTCCTCGCGCTCGTAGCCCTTCTCCTTCACCCAGCGGAACATGTTGAGGAAGGTCCATTTGCCGAAAGCGCCCGGCATGGTGGCGACGGCCGCCTCGGCCACCGTCTTGCCCTCTGGCGCCTCCTCCGGCAGGAACACCATGGTGGGCGTAAAGACATAGCCCCATTTGCGCGCGGCGGTCTTTTCGGTCAGCGTCTCGCCGTCGAGGTCGGTGACCTCCTCGTCGCCGAACATGTTGTACTGCACCACCATGAAGTTCTCGCGGATGTAGTCCCGCACCTCCGGGTCGGAGAGGATCTTCTCGTGCATCTCCTTGCAATAGATGCAGCCGCGCTGCTCGAAGGTGATGGCGAGGCGCTTGCCCTCGCCCTTCGCCTGAGCGATGTCCTCGGCGATGTCGCGGAAGGTCATGGCGAACCATTCTTCCTTGTGCAGGCCGTCCTCGCCCAGTTCCGCCGCGGCGAGCGTCTGGGCGAAGGCGAGGGCCATCAACAGGGTGAATGCGCGTGCCAGCAGCTTGTGCATGGTCTCTCCTCCTAACCGATGCTCTGGAAGGCCGGGAAGGTTTCCAGGAGCCAGTACGAGATGGCCGACATCTGGCCGGTGATGAACAGGATGCCGGTGACCACCAGCAGGCCGCCCATGGCCATCTCGACCTTGTGCATGTGCTTCTTGAAGCGCGCCGCCCAGCCGAGGAAGCGGCTGGCGAACAGGGCCGCCAGAATGAACGGAATGCCGATGCCGAGCGAATAGGCGCCGAGCAGGCTGGCGCCGCGCAGGGCCGTGCCCTCGCTGCCGGCGATGAACAGGATGGCCGCCAGAACCGGCCCGACGCAGGGCGTCCAGCCGAAGGCGAAGGCCAGCCCGATGACATAGGCACCGAGCGGGCCGGCGGGTTTGCGGTCCACCTGCACGCGCGCCTCGCGATAGAGCATGCCGATGCGGAAGACGCCGAGGAAATGCAGGCCCATGGCGATGATGAGGATGCCTGCTATGATCGCCAGCGTATCGAAATACTGGGCGATGGTCTTGCCGATGACGCTTGCCGTGGCGCCGAGCGCGATGAACACGGTCGCAAAGCCGAGCACGAAGGCGATGGCCGCCACGACCACCCGGCGGCGCTGCGCGGCACCGGGCGTTTCGGTCTTCAGTTCGTCGAAGCTGACGCCGGCGAGCCAGGCGAGATAGGGCGGCACGATCGGCAGGACGCAGGGAGACACGAATGACAGCAATCCCGCAAGAAGCGCCCCGCCCAGGCTTACATCCAGCATTTCCTCTCCCCGCTTGCAGATTCGGCCTTGCGCCGGTCTGGCCTATTGAATGCATACAATGCTATATTTCTATATTAAACAAGGGCTGAAGTTGTGCGAGGGTCGGCGATGACCAGTTTCAAGACGGCAGTGCTGGCGTTCCTTGTCCTGGTCGCGGCGGTTCCGGCCGCCAGTGCCGCGGAATTGCTGATGCTGGAACAGCCGGGCTGCGCCTGGTGCGCCCGCTTCAACGCCGAGATCGCCCCTGCCTGGCCGAAGACCGAGGAAGGCCGCCGCGTGCCGCTCAGGCGCGTCGACATCACCGAACCCTGGCCGGACGACCTGAAGCACGTGGCTCGGGAGCGGTTCACGCCGACTTTCGTGCTGATGGAGGACGGCAAGGAAATCGGTCGCATCCGGGGCTATGTCGGCGACGAGTTTTTCTGGTATCGTATCGGAGAGATGATCGCGCTGTTGCCCAAGGAACAGTCGACGCAGTAGCAGGGCCGCCCGGGACCAGGGTCGGTGCCAATTTTTATTCAGGATCGTCAGTCACGACATGAGCTTACCGAAGATCCAAGACGCCCAGACGCCGGAAGACTTCAACCAGCTTCTCGAACAGGCCCGCATGGCCAGCGAATTGCTGAAGGCGCTCGCCCATGAAGGACGGCTGCTGATCCTGTGCCTCCTTGCCGAAGGCGAGAAGTCGGTTTCGGAGCTGGAAGAGGCCATGCGCCTGCCGCAGGCGGCGGTTTCGCAGCAGCTTGCCCGGCTGCGCTTCGACCGGCTGGTCACCACGCGCCGCGAGGGCCGGGTGATCTACTATTCCATCGCCAGCAAGGAAGTGTCCTCGGTGATCGAAACGCTCTACAATCTCTTCTGCGCGCCGGTGCGGCGCCCCCGCAGGGATTAGCCGGGAGCGGCCGCCGGAGGGGGAGCGCGGCCAGGCCGATGCCAACCCGCCGATGCCAGCCCGCCATGCCAGCCACGGGCCGGAACCGCCGCCGGGCGGAGCCACCGGCCTTCAGCCACAGGGAGGAAGCATGAACATCGCCACCCATCCATGGTTCCTGGCCCTTGCCGGCCTCGGCGCGGGCGTGCTGCTCGGCTTCGTGGCCCGCGCCAATCATTTCTGCACCATGTCGGCGCTGGAGCGCATGTGGTACGCGAACGACAGCCGTGGCGTGCGCACCTGGATGCTGGCCGCCGCGACCGCCCTCATCGCCACCCAGTCGCTGCAGGCAGCCGGCATGGTCGATACGGCCTCGAGTTTCTACATCCATTCCAGTTTCGCCTGGGTCGGCGCCATCGCCGGCGGCCTTGCCTTCGGCTTCGGCATGGCGTTGGTGGGCACGTGCAGCTTTGGCGCGCTGGTGCGGCTCGGCGGCGGCAGCCTGCGCTCGCTGATCGTGCTGGTCATCCTCGGCCTGGCCGCCATGTCGGCACAGAAGGGCCTGATCGCGCAGGCGCGCGTGGCGCTTTCGGACAACCATGCCATCGACCTGTCGGACAAGGGCGGCCAGTCGCTCGGCGCTTTGGCCTCGTTCTGGAGCGGCCATGACCTTTCGCTGGCCGTCGCCCTCGTCGCGGGCCTCGGCCTGCTCGGCTGGGTGTTCCGCGACCGCCGCTATCGCGGGCAAAGAGGGTCCGTCCTGACGGGGATCGCCATCGGCCTGATCGTCACCTTCGGCTGGTGGGCGACCAGCTACGCGACCGAGCATTCCTTCGAGGTGGTGCAGATCGAGGCCGGCTCCTTCGTCGTGCCGGTCGCCGACACCATGCTGCACGCCATCACCTTCACCGGCGTGGTGCCGGACTACGGCGTCGGGCTGGTTCTGGGCGTGATCGTCGGGGCCGCCGCCTGCGCGGCATGGAAACGCGACGTGCGCTGGGAAGCCTGCGACGACGCGCGCGAGTTGGGCCGGCATCTGGCCGGCGGCGCGCTGATGGGCATCGGCGGGGTCTTCGCCATGGGCTGCACCATCGGCCAGGGCATCACCGGCATCTCGGCGCTCGCCATATCGGCGCCGCTGGTGCTGGCCTCGATCTTCCTCGGCGCGAGGCTCGGCCTTGCCTATCTGATCGAGGGCTCGCCGCTCGGCGCCTTCCGCGCGCTGGACCGGCAGCCCGCGGAATAGGCATCCGGGGATTGCCGCCCTATGCCGGCACGTAGACGAAACCGTTGCCGCGCCGCTCCACCATGCCCGCCCCCGGATGCGGGAAATGGAAGCCGATGGCGCGGGCCTTGTCCGTCGCCAGACGGTCGAGCAGGGCGAGCCGCGTGCCCGCCCCCTGCTGCGGGTCCTGATCGCTGGCCGTCGGCCAGTCGGGCCGCGCGAAGGACACCGTCGTGTTGGAAATGGCGTCGCCGACGATCAGCACCGGCTCGGTTCCATGCACCATGAAGGACAGGTGGCCCGGCGTATGGCCGGGCGTGTCCACCGCCTCGATGCCGGGCAGCACCTCGTCGCCGCCCTTGATGAAATTCACCCTGCCATCCAGCGCCGCAAAGCGGTTTCGGGCGCCGACCACGAAGGTCTGGCGATCCTCCGGCATCTGCGACATGGCATCGGGCGACGACCAGAAATCCCATTCCGTCCGGCCGATATGATAATCCGCGTCGGCAAACACCAGTTCGTCGAAATCATCGGTCAGCCCCCACAGATGGTCCGGATGGGCGTGGGTGATGACCACGTCGGTCACCTCGCCGGGATCGACGCCGGCCGCTTCCAGCGACTCCATCAGCTTGCCGGTGCTCGACATGAAATTCGGGCCCGCGCCGACATCGAAGATGACCAGCCTGTCGCCTGAGCGAACCAGCGTCACGTTGCAGTCCGGCCGCATCGCATCGGTCGGCTGGCCTGCCTCCTCCAGCAGCCTGACGAGTTCGTCCTGCGGCGCATCGGGAAAGATGAAGTTGAGCGGCAGCGTCATCATGCCGTCGCTGACCACGGTGAGCTCGGCGCTGCCGGTCGACAGCGTCTGCGCCCGTGCCGTCCGGACGGGCGCGAACGCCGCCCCGCCGAGCGCGGCAGCCGTTCCGGCCAGGAATGTCCTGCGGCTCAAAAGCCCCCCGTTTCGCAACATGGTCGACATCGGCCTCCTCCTTCCATGCAAACATTTTGTTTTTTGCATATTCCAGCAAAGCAGGCTAGCCTTGGCGAGCGAAATGCCGTTTTAGGCAACGGCCAACAAACACCTGTGGAGGAGGACGCCATGCTCAAGCTGAAACCCGTTTGCGGGGCTCTGGTCGCAATCGGCCTGAGTTGCGCCATCACCAGCCTTCCCGCGCTGGCGCAGGACGGGGTTCACACCGTCACCTCCGACAGCCCCTTCGAACAGGTGATGAGCGACCTGGAGGACGCCATCGTCAACCGCGGCTATGTGGTCGACTACCACGGCCATATCGGCGACATGCTCGAGCGCACTGCCGCCGATGTCGGCGGCGGCAAGCTCTACCGCAATGCCGAGTTCCTGCAATTCTGCTCAGCCGTCGTGTCGCGCAACGCCATGGAGGCCGACATCGGCAACATCGCCTACTGCCCCTATGTGATCTTCGCCTACGAGCCCGAAACCAAGCCCGGCGAGGTCACCGTGGGCTTCCGAGAACTGCCGGCCGGCCCCGGCCGCGACGAGGTCAACAAGCTGCTTGCCGAAATCGTCGGCCAGGCCGCCGACGGACTTTGATGCCGCGCGGCTTGACCACACATTGGATTATTGGAATGTACGCGCCTGAAGGTTACGCCCCGGCGCGCTTTGAATCCCTGTTTCTCCTGGAGGAAAGATCTTGAAGACGTTCTATGCCGCCGCGCTCGCCATCGGCCTTGCGCTTCCCGTGTCCGCATTCGCGGCCGACCACGAGGTGAAGATGCTCAACAAGGGATCGGACGGCACCGCGATGGTGTTCGAGCCCTTGGTGGTGAAGGCAGCGCCCGGCGACACCATCACCTTCGTGCCGACCGACAAGAGCCACAATTCGGCCAGCATGAAGGGCGGTCTCCCGGAAGGCGCCGAAGCATGGAAGGGCAAGACAAACGAGCAGATCACGGTCACCGTGCCGGCCCAAGGCGTCTACATGTACCAGTGCACGCCGCATCTGGGCATGGGCATGATCGGCGCCGTCGTCGTCGGCCAGCCGACCAACCTGGAAGCGGTCAAGGGCCTGAAATATCCGGGCAAGGCCAAGAAGACGGCGGAAAAGATCTTCGCCGAGATCGAAGCCGGCTCCTGACGAGTGCTGGCCCGCGCGCGGCTGTGCGTGCGGGCCGTTTCAATTCCGGATCGAACGGTCCTCAGGGGCACTGCTGACTTCGCGTGTCACCTGCCCCGGGCAACGCCATGGCGTGCGCAGCATCGCCGCGCCGTCCGGCCTTACGCCCACGGCCGGACCGGTCATGTGTCCGCTCAGACAGCGGTCCGCGCATCCAGGCAAATGGATGGCGATCTCGTCGTCTTTTCTTCTTGTGCAGACGACCCTTTGCAGATGCCGGAATTCCGGACGCGATCGGCGCCCCACGGAAACTTCCGTGGCATCATGCAGCAGAGTTTGAATGGATTCGACGCCCCCACAAGCGCGTCCAACGGGACGCTTGATACGCTAGCGCGGATGAGTCGCCTGCGATCCCCCGACCGGTGTGTAACCGGGAAACATGTGATTGATCTTGAATGCCACTTCGGTGCGGTTGGTTGCTTTCAGCTTACGCATGATGTTGCGGATATGCACCTTGACGGTGCTCTCGCGCAGGTTCAGCTCGTAGGCGATGATCTTGTTGGCCTTGCCGCGCCGCAACGCCTCGACTACTTCGGCCTGGCGCAAGGTGAACATGCCCGACAGCGGCCTGGAATCGGAACCGGTCTCGACCAGCCGACGCATCGCCATGACGCTGCTTGCGGGAACGAACACGCCGCCCGCCATGGCCAGCCCGATGGCCTCGATGCAGACATCGATGCCGACGGAGGTCGGGATGAAGCCGCGTACGCCATATTCGAGCGCCTGCAGGATCTGCGGCAGTTCATCGGTGTCGGCCAGCAGGATCAGCGGGATCTTGGCGAACTCCGCCGACAGGCGCCGGATATCCTCGCCGACCTGCGGATCGCCGATCCGCCTGCCCCCGATGTTCAGCAGGATCGCGCATACGGGCGGAACCTGCTCGCGCTTGGCCATGTAGTCCTCGATCCTGCCCACGGGCAGCACCGTCAGCCCGAGTCCCCGCGCAACCAGGCTCTGGGCAAAGCATTCCCGCTCGAGCGCGCGATTGTCGACGATGACAAGCGTGCGGTCGGCTTGCGCCAGCGCCTCGCTTCCGGGGGGTTCAGCGCCCGGATCATGCAAGCCATGTGGCGAGAGTGGAGAACCGATAGGCGTTTTGGATAGTGACGCATTGGCGCCATTGGAAGCGATACCCATACTCATAGGTTTATTCCCCTTTGACACTGTAGGTCTGGTGTCGGCTCTGAGTGGTAATTCGCGACGATTAAACCCCGACCGTTGTGGTATTCTGGCCGGGACCTCCCCCCCGAAGCCGAATGCAACCATAACTTTTTTTGTGGCCCATCAAATTAACCCAGATTAACTGCGTGTTAATCAAACTAAATCGGGGAGTACATCTTATGGATGTAAACCTCTCCGTCCTCAGTTTGAAGGAGAGGCGGGATCCATCCGGCCAAAAAATGAGCATTGCGGCTATGATAGTGGCCACCCGTTCGATGTCGAACTCCGCTTTCCGCAACATTATCTGAAAATATAGCCTTCAGCCGACAAATGACGAATGCCCCCGTATCCGTCTTCTTCACAGTACTGACCGGATTCCAACCTGCCAGACCGACTTTGGAATTTCCTTTTTTTGATTCGGAATAAGCACTCATCCCAATTGGGGGATTTTATATTCTGCGAAGTTAAGTTAACCTGAGACAACCTTTGATAAGGTATTTTATCACGCCGGGGTGAAGCCGCTGGTTGGGGAAGCGGGCTTCGCAACGAAGATATTGAGGAGGACGGTCTGGAGAAGGGGGGTGTCGGATGAACGACACGCGAGATGCGCTCACCCGAAAGCTTCAAGCCTTCAAGGGCCTCGGCCCTGAAGACATGGCCATGCTCCAGGATCTGCAAAGGCTCCGCTCGCAGATCCCGGCCGGCAAGGAGGTTGTCTACGAAGGCCAACATTCGCATACGGCTTATATCCTGCGGCAGGGATGGGCCTGCTCGTACAAGCGGCTGCGCGACGGCAGCCGCCAGATCATCGACATTCAGGTCCCCGGCGATTTTCTGGGGCTGCGCAGCCTGCTCTTGCGGGCCTCCGACCACAGCTTCCTCACCATTACCGATGTCGAGGTGGCCCGGCTCGACAGGCACCGCATGCTGGAGGTGTTCCGCCGCACGCCGCGGCTGGCCGTGGCGCTCATGTGGGCGGCCTCGCGCGACGAGGCCACGGTGGTGGAGCATCTGGTCAGCATCGGCCGGCGCGGCGCCTTCGAGCGCACCGCGCATTTCCTGCTCGAACTCGGCGAACGGCTGAAACTGGTCGGCATCGGCAACGGCAGCGCCTATCCCTGCCCGATCTCGCAGTCGATCCTGGCCGATGCGCTGGGCATGACCGCAATCCACATCAACCGGGTGCTGCGCCAGTTGCGCGAGGCCCGGATCGTCGTGTTCCGCGACGGCATGGTCGAATTCCAGGACATGAAACGGGCCGCCGACATCACCGGTTTCGAACTCACCTATCTCGACCAGTCGCCCGAGAGCTGAGCATTTTCTGCGGCCGGACGGAAACGCCCGGCACAAACGCGTCCCCAGAAAAGCAAGCCGGAACAGCGGGGGCGCGCTCCTGAGGATGCTCGCGACTTCCGCCGCCACGCTGTCACCTCTTCCCGGCCCTACACCCGGAACATGCCATCCGCACGCGCGCTGATGCCTTCGCGAAAGCGGGCCGCAGCCTCCGACCGGTTCTGGACGCCCAGCTTGCCGATGATGTTGTGGAGATGAACCTTGACCGTGTGCTCGGACAGGGAGAACTCGGCGGCGATGATTTTGTTCTGCAGGCCGCGCGCCACCATCTCCAGGATCTGGAGTTCGCGCGCCGTCAGCGTCGCCAGATCATTGTCGGCCGCGCCCGTGAAGGACCCGCCCGCTACGCCGGCGGACGGAACGGCGCCCTCGCCGGCGATCTGCCTGAAGAACAGGCGCGCCGGAAAATATTCGCCGCCATGCAGCATCAGCCGCAGCACCGACAGCCAGACATCCAGCTTCAGGTCCATCGGCAACACGCCTCGCACCAGCCGCGATCCAAGCAGGTCGCTCAGCCGGCAGGACGGCTCACGGTCTCCATGTTCGATGACGGCCGCGCTCGCCAAGGGGTGCAGGCGCAGGATATCGGCCGACGCCACTTCGAGGGAGGCGAACATATATGGCTCGAACAGGATGAGCGCCACGGGATCGGGATAGGACATGCGGGCCGCTGAAGCCTCGAGGCGCTGCTCGACCGTCACCGAGGGAAATTCGATCTCCACGGCCCGTATCAGGTTCGCCGACACGGTTCCCGGCATGGCGATGAGCAGCATTGTCCTGCGCGGCGGTCCCACCTCCTCCGGAACGCCCGGCCCGGTGGCCATATGTTGCGGATCGGTCAATGCGGCTCCCCCCGTGCCACGCCTTCGACAAACCGACAGGGCCGGGCGACATCGTTGCGACTGCCCGGCCCGACGAAACCGATTTCGTCTGCTTACGACGATAACGGCAGCAATCGGGCACGGCGACGCGGCAATAGGCGGAAAGACCGATCGTTCAAGGGAGAGGGATGCGCGACAGTCAGGACACGTGGCTGCCTCTTTGGGAGGTCTGGCGGCGCCCCCGCCATCCTTTTGGATGAGGCCGGCGCCACCGGGCAGCCGGCGCAGGGCCTATTTCGCGAACTTCTTCGCCCCGGCCACGCAGACGACGATGGCGACGGTGACGCCGATCATCGCCGGGTTGACCTCCTCATGCAGCAGCATGGCCGCCAGGGCGAGGCCGAAGAAGGGCTGGAGAAGCTGAAGCTGGCCGACCGCGGCGATGCCGCCCTGCGCAAGGCCGCGATACCAGAACACGAAGCCGATCAGCATCGAGAACAGAGAGACATAGGCAAGCCCCGCCCATGCCGGGCCGCCGATGCCGGCCAGCGTGCCGGGGCTGGTCATCATGGCGATGACCAGCATGATCGGCAGCGACAGCACCAGCGCCCAGCAGATCACCTGCCAGCCGCCGAGCGTGCGCGACAGCCGGCCGCCCTCCGCATAGCCCAGACCGCAGACCACGACCGCAGCCAGCATCAGGAGATCGCCCACCGGCGCGGCCGAGATGCCCTGCGAGACGGCAAAGCCGACGACCAGCAGGCTGCCCAGCAGGGAAAATGCCCAGAAGGCCGGGCGGGGACGCTCACCGCCGCGCAGGACGCCGAAGATGGCGGTGGCAAGCGGCAGCAGGCCGATGAAGACGATCGAATGCGCGGAGGTGATGTGCTGCAAGGCGATGGCCGTGAGCAGCGGGAAGCCGACCACGACGCCCAGCGCGACGACGGCGAGCGAGACGAGGTCGTCCCGCTCCGGCCGGCGTTCGCGCAGCGCCACCAGCAGCGCCAGACCGATGAGGCCGGCGATCGCGGCCCGCGACGCAGTCAGGAACACCGGCGCGAAATCGGCCACCGCCACGCGCGTGGCCGGCAGCGAGCCCGAAAAGATCAGCACGCCGAGAAACCCGTTGAGCCAGCCTGTCGTCGTCTTGTCCATGGTTTTCACCCGTTTCGGCCACCTGCCCGGCCATTTCTGCTTCTCCTATGGGGTGGAGAGGCATGGGTTTTCCAGATACAATGCAGTACGATTTTATCGAACTGTACTGGTCCGAAAGGCATTACGGATGGAAAGGCAGCTTGCCCGCGAAACGGCGGATCCCGCCGATACGCTGATCGGGACGGTGATGGCGACGATCCGCCGCCGCATCGCGTCGCGCAGCCTGACGCCGGGCGCCCGCCTGCCCTCGATCCGCGCCCTGGCGGCCGCCATGCAGGTTTCCAAATCGACGGTGGTCGAAGCCTATGAGCGGCTGGCGGCCGAGGGCGCCATCCGGTCCCGTCCAGGCTCGGGCTATTTCGTGGCCGCGCCGATGGCGCCGCTGTCGCTGGCCGATATCGGCCCGAGGCTCGACCGCGAGGTCGATCCCCTGTGGATTTCGCGCCAGTCGCTCGATGCCGGCGACACCATGCTGAAGCCGGGCTGCGGCTGGCTGCCGGCCTCGTGGATGCCGCAGGAGGCGATGCGGCGCGGCCTGCGCACGCTGTCGCGCACCGCCGATGCCACGCTGGCCGACTACGGCACGCCTCTCGGCCTGCGGCCGCTGCGCGAACTTATGGTGCGGCGCATGGGCGGACACGGCATCGCCGCCGCGCCGGAACAGGTCATGCTGACCGAATCCGGCACCCAGGCCATCGACCTGATCTGCCGCTACCTGCTGGACGCGGGCGACACGGTGCTGGTCGACGATCCCTGCTATTTCAATTTCCATGCGCTGCTGCGCGCGCATCGGGCCAGGGTGGTCTCGGTGCCCTACCGGCCGGACGGGCCGGACATCGAGCGTTTCGCCACGGCATTGGAGGAACACCGGCCGCGCCTCTACCTCACCAACAGCGGCATCCACAACCCGACCGGCGCGAGCCTTTCGCCGGTGACCGCGCATCGGCTTCTGAAACTGGCCGACCAGCATGACCTCGTCATCGTCGAGGACGACATCTTCGCCGATTTCGAACTGTCGCCGGCGCCGCGCCTGGCCGCCTTCGACGGGCTGGAGCGGGTGATCGCCATCGGCAGCTTTTCCAAGACCCTGTCGGCCTCGGTGCGCTGCGGCTATGTGGCGGCAAAGCCGGAATGGCTGGAGGGGCTCGTCGATCTCAAGATCGCCACCAGCTTCGGCGGCAGCCATTTCGCCGAGGCTCTCGTGCTGGCGCTTCTGACCGACGGCAGCTATCGCAAGCATCTGGAAGCTCTGCGCACCCGGCTGGCGCGCACCCTGGCCGAGACGGCCGCGCGGCTGGAAACCATCGGCATCGTGCCGTGGCTGATGCCGCAAGCCGGCATGTTCCTGTGGTGCCGCCTCCCGGACGGCGCCGATGCCGGCAAGGTGGCGCGCCATGCGCTGGCCGAAGGCATCGTGCTGGCCCCCGGCAACGCCTTCAGCCTGTCGCAGACCGCACACGGCTTCATGCGCTTCAACGTCGCCCAATCGGACGATGCGCGCATCTATCAGGTGCTGGAAGCGGCCTTGCAGCGCGTCTGAGTTCAGTGCGCCGGGGCGGCCGGCGAGCGCATCAGCATGCCGAACAGGTCGCGCGGATCGTCGGGATCGGCGATCAGGTCGAGGAATTCCAGCGCATCGCCGCCGACCGTCAGGTCGTAGACATAGCGCAGCGCCGAAAAGTCCTCGATGGCGAAGCCGACCGAATCGAACAGGGTGATCTGGCGCTCATCACGCCGTCCGGCCGCGTGGCCGGCAATCACGTCCCACAATTCGGTGACCGGATAATCGGCGGCAAGCTGCTGGATTTCCCCCTCGATGCGGGTCTGCGGGGGAAACTCCACGAAGATGTCGGAGCGCAGCAGAATGTCCTTGTGGATCTCGGTCTTGCCGGGACAGTCGCCGCCCACGGCGTTGATGTGCACGCCGGGCCCGACCATGTTGTCGGTCAGGATCGTGGCATATTGCTTGTCGGCGGTGGCCGTGGTGATGATCGACGCGCCCTCGACCGCCTCGGCGGCCGCGCCACAAATCTCGATCGAGGCAAAGCCCTGCCGGGCGAGGTTGCCGGCGCATTTGCGCGAGGCGGCCGGGTCGATGTCGTAGAGGCGCAGCCGGTCGACGCCGAGCAGCGACTTGAAGGCCAGCGCCTGGAACTCGGACTGGGCACCGTTGCCGATGACGGCCATGGTGCTGGCGCCCTTCGGCGCGAGATACTTGGCCGCAACGGCCGACATGGCGGCCGTGCGCAAGGCGGTCAGCATCGTCATTTCCGACAGCAGCACGGGATAGCCGGTCGAGACGTGCGACAGCAGGCCGAAGGCGGTGACGGTCTGGAGGCCGTCACGCGTGTTCTTCGGATGGCCGTTGACATATTTGAAGCCGTAGAGCGTGCCGTCGCTGGTCGGCATCAGCTCGATGACGCCGTCGACGCTGTGCGAGGCGATGCGCGGCGTCTTGTCGAAGCTCGGCCAGCGGCGGAAATCCTCCTCGATATAGCCCGCAAGTTCGCTGAGGAAGCGCTCGATGCCCACCGAATGGACCAGCCGCATCATGCGGTCGACGCTGACGAACGGCACCACGTTGAGTTGCTTGTCCATTCAGGCCGCCCTCCTCTTGCCCGTTATCGTCTTGCCAAGCAGGCTGCCCACCAGTTCGACGGCAAGCCCGGCCGTGCGGCCCCGCTCGTCGAGCACGGGATTGAGCTCGACCACGTCGAGGCTGGTGACCAGTCCGCTTTCGTGAAGCAGTTCCATGGCCAGATGCGCCTCGCGGAAGGTGGCGCCGCCCTGCACCGGGGTGCCGACGCCGGGAGCGAGCGGCGGATCGAGGAAATCCACGTCGAAGGAAACGTGCAGCAGTCCGTTCGCCGCGCAGACTTCGTTCAGGAAGGATTCCAGCAGCGCGGCGATGCCCCTGCGGTCGATGGCGCTCATGTCATGGACGCGCATGGCCGTTTCCGCCAGCGCCTCGCGCTCGGCTTCGTCGACGCTGCGCAGGCCGAGGATGCAGACATGCTGCGGCGACAGCGGCGCGGCAAGCGGCGGGAAATAGCCCTCGAAGCCCGGACGGCCGCACAGATAGGCCAGCGGCACGCCATGCAGATTGCCGCTGGTGGTGCTGTCCAGCGTGTGGAAATCGGAATGGGCATCCATCCACAGCACGAAGAGCGGCCGCCCCTCTTCGGCGGCGCGCCGCGCCAATCCGGACACGGACCCCGCCGAGATGCTGTGATCGCCGCCGAGGAAGATCGGGAAGCCATCGGCGCTCGCCTCATAGGCCATGCCGGCGGTCGCCTCGACCCAGGCGCTGACCTCGGGCAGGAACTTCAGGCGGTTGGCATGGGCGGGAACGGCTCGCGGCTGCGGCGCCGGCACGGCGCCGAGATCGACGACTTCATGACCGAGGTCGCGCAATGCGGCGACCAGCCCGGCATCCTTCAACACCTCCGGCCCCAGCGCGCAGCCGGGGACGGGCTGTCCCTGCTCGACCGGTACGGAAATCAGCTTGCACTTCATGGCCACCCCTCGATCGTTCGACCAAGAAGAGCTCATTTCCCCGGCATATGGAAGCAGCCAGATTGCCTAATCCGGCTGCACGACTTACCATAATGGAAAGGTCAATTGACCGGATCGGACAAGACATGGACGCAACCGACCAGCGCCTCATCACCATATTGCGCCATGACGGGCGGCGCAGCCTCTCCGACCTCGCCGCCGAGCTGGGCCTGACGCGCGCCACCGTGCGCGCGCGGCTGGAACGCCTGAAGAACAGCGGCGAGATCATCGGCTTCACCGTCATCCTGCGTTCCGACGCCATCGACCTGCCGGTGCGCGGCATTATGATGATCGAGATCGGCGGCCACAGCGCCGATGCCGTCATCAAGGCGCTGAACGGCTTCTCCGAGGTGAGCGCCATCCACACCACCAACGGCAAATGGGACCTCGTGGTGGAACTCGGCACCTCCGACCTGATCGCGTTCGACCAGGTGCTGCGGCGCATCCGGTTGATCCCCGGCATCACCAATTCCGAGACCAGCCTGCTGCTCGCCACGCCCCGGAGCGTCAAGGCAAGGCTTTAGGAGCGGAATACGAACCTCTTCGGCATGACCAGCGACAGCGCATGGGTCAACTGGCTGCGCGCCAGCAGGCCAAGCGCGGCGAAATAGGCCGCGGCGCCTACGCTCACCAGTATAGCCAGGGCCGCCACCGGCTGCATGCCGACCGGCAGCAGCGTCCTTGCCAGCAGAACCGTCAGCAGCATCACGATGCCGGCCTGTATCGGCTTCAGCATGACGCCGGCATGGGCACGGGCCCCGACGCCGGTC
The DNA here is from genome assembly GCF_052978165.1 of Aquamicrobium terrae. Taxonomy (NCBI): domain Bacteria; kingdom Pseudomonadati; phylum Pseudomonadota; class Alphaproteobacteria; order Hyphomicrobiales; family Phyllobacteriaceae; genus Aquamicrobium; species Aquamicrobium terrae. The sequence goes on along the minus strand of NZ_JBRKLZ010000001.1, from coordinate 2,601,139 downwards.
ATCTTGCCCGCAGCCATAAAGGCCAGCGGGCTGAGCAGGACGGCCCGCAACACCATGGCGCCGGCAATGGCGGTGATGCCGAAGGACGAGGCGGCCACGACCGCCGCCAGATTGGCGAGGGTATGGACCACCTGTATGCGCAGCCAGGCATCCGGCCTGCCGCCGCCCTGCACGATCGAACGCTGCACGCTGCTGATCGCCCCCAGAAGCCCGAGGAACACGAAGGCACGCAGCACCGGCGTCGCTTCCAGCCATTTCTCGCCGAACAGCACATGGATGGCGAGGTCCCCTACCGCCAGCAGGCCGAGATTGGCCGGCACGGCGAGGATCATGGTGAGCGACAGCGTCTGGACATAGGCGGAGCGCAGCCGCTCGACATTGCCCTGTATGGAGGCGACCAGGGGCATGGTGACGCTGTTGGCGGGCGCGATGATGGCGTCGGTCATCAGGTCGTTCAGGCGCCGTCCTATTGAATACAGGCCGAGCGCATGAGGCCCGAGCAGGCTGCCGATGATGCCACGGTCGAACTGCGAATTGGCCACGTCGAGGGTTTGCTGGCCCAGCATCACCAGCAAGGTCGGGCGCGCCGGCTCGACGGCGCGCATGGAGAACCGCGATTGCGGCTTCCAGCCGGCGTAATACCAGTTCAGCAGGCAGGTGAGGAGGTGATAGATGAACGTGGTCATCACCGCGCTCATCGCGCCGAAACCGTAAAGCGCCATGAGGATGGCGACCGGGGCGAGTGCAATGGTTATGATCGCCGTCTGCGAGCCGATGCGGGCGAAGTCCCGCTTGACCACACGGATGGCGCCGGGAATGGTGCCGATGCCGTTGGCGACGATGGAGCCGGCCACCACCCACATCAGGGGTTCGAATTCCGCAGCATCGAGGAAGCGTGCGACCGGAGCGGCGGCGGCCAGACAAACCAGCCCGACGCCCAGCGACAGCGCCAGGTTCAGCCAGAACAAACCCGAGATGGTTTCCGGCTTCAGGTTCTGGCGCACGATCAGCGTCTCGCGGAAGGCTCCGGTGGTCAGGAGGGACCCGAGGAGGAAGATGACCGTCGACAGCGTCATCAGGCCGAACTGGTAGATTTCCAGCAGGCGGGCGAGGAAGACGGCGACGAAGAAGACCGTCCCCATGTTGATGATCTGCGAGCCGATCAGCCAATAGGCGCCGAGCCTCGCCTGCTGCTTCAGCACCATCGCGGCCAGTTCCCGTCGCCATGCGCAGTCGATGTCTGAATGCCCGCAGCCAAATGCCCATCTCCACGGGGAACTTCAGGGCCCGCCTGCGACGGCAGGCCGGGGCCGGCGCCCCCTTTGATCAAGCTTTCCCAAGCATCGGCAGCATGCGACCGGCGGCAGGACGAAAGCAAGCGATCACCCGGCGTAGCAAGTCAACAGGATGGCGAGGGGGCTACCCCTTATTGTTGCGTTGATGCTTGGCGACGAGACGCGGAAGCTCTTGCTGCAAGACCAGTAAGGGCCGGCCGCGAACCGCCGCTGCCGGCAAACCACGGGGGGTACGTGGCATGGCTGTCCGGCAGGCAGTCTTCCTCGTTGGCGGCAAGGGGACCCGTCTCGGCGCCCTTACGGCCACCACGCCAAAGCCTTTGCTTCCGATCGCGCCGGACATGCTGGTGCTCGATCTGCTGATCGAGAATGCCGCACGTCACGGCTTCACCGACATCGTGCTTCTGGCCGGCCATCTCGGCGACCGGGTCGAGCTCCTCTACCATGGCCGGCGCATCAGGGGGGCGACGATCCGCGTGGTGCGCGAGCCGGAACCGGCCGGCACCGGCGGCGCGCTGCGCCACGCGGCCGAGCTGCTCGACCCATGGTTCCTGCTGGCCAACGGCGATTCCTGGTTCGACATCAATCTGTGCGCCTTCGCGGTCGCGCCGCCGCGCAACGGCCTTGCCCGCATCGCCCTGCGCCGAATCGACGACTGCGCGCGCTACGGCTCGGTCGAACTGCACGGAAAGCGCATCACCGCCTTCGTCGAAAAGAAGGCCACGGCAGCGGGACCCGGCCTCATCAACGGCGGCATCTACCTGCTCAATCGCGCGGTGCTGGACCATGTCCCCGGCCCCTGCTCCATCGAGCGCGACGTCTTTCCGGCCCTGGTCAGGCGCGGCGGTGTCGAGGGCCAGGTGTTCGACAACTATTTCCTCGACATCGGCCTGCCGGAAACGCTGGCGCAGGGACGCCGCGAGTTCCCCGCCCTTTTGGCGCGGCCCGCCGCCTTCCTCGACCGGGACGGCGTCCTCAACATCGACCGAGGCTACACCTACCGGCCCGAACAGCTCTACTGGACGGAGGATGCCCGCGAGGCGGTGCTCGCCCTCAACGAGGCCGGTTATCTGGTGTTCGTGGTCACCAACCAGGCAGGGGTCGCGCACGGCTTCTACCACGAGGCGGACGTGCACGCCTTCCATGCCCGCATGCAGGCGGAACTGGCCGACATCGGCGCCCATGTCGATGCCTTCTACCACTGTCCCTTCCATCCGGACGCGACGGTGCGTCGCTACCGGCATCCCTCGCATCCCGACCGCAAGCCCAATCCCGGCATGCTTCTGAAGGCGCGGCGCGAATGGCGCGTCAGCGACCGGGGCAGCTTCCTGATCGGCGACCGCGAAAGCGACATCGAAGCCGCGATCCGCGCCGGCATACCGGGCCTGCGCTACGAGGGCGGCAGCCTGCTGGCGACGGTGCGGCAGGCGCTCGCCGCCGTGCGCCCGGCCCCAAGCGTGCCGCCACCCGCGCCGATACTTCTCGACACTCCAGCCATGCAGGCAGGTTGACCATGCCCCATCTCACAGCCACTCGCCGGCAATTCGTCCTCGATCACGGATGGCAGGCCGATACCGCCATCTACCGCGCGGGCCAATGGATGCTCGACTGCGCCGTGCCGTTCTGGGCCGAGCGCGGCGTCGACTGGCAGCGCGGCGGCTATGTCGAGCAGATGGCCTTCGACGGCAGCGCCCGGCCCGTCGACTTCAAGCGCACGCGCGTCATCGGCCGCCAGATCTACGTCTTCAGCCACGCAGCGCTGCTGGGCCGCGACGACGTGCTCGACTGCGCCCGCTTTGGCTACGACTTCCTCACCCGCAACGCCTGGCTGGGGCCGGATGGCGGCTGGGCGCGGCTGCTCACCCCCGACGGCGAGGTCAAGGACCCGACACCGGACCTCTACGACCTCGCCTTCATCCTCTATGCCTTCGGCTGGTTCCAGCGCGCCACGGGCGACGAGACCGCCCATCAATGGGCGCTGCGCACCCTCGACTTCGTCGAGACCCACATGCGCCATCCCGGCGGTCAGGGCTATCTGGTGGAGAAACCGGCTTCCGGCGCGCGCCTCCAGAACCCGCACATGCATCTTCTGGAAGCCGCGCTGGTCAATCTGGAAGTCAGCGGCGACGAACGCTTCCGGCGCTTCGCCGACGGGATCGTGGAGCTTTTCACGACCCGCTTCTTCGACCCCCGGACCTCGACGCTGGGCGAACAGTTCGACGAGCGCTGGCACCGGCTGCGCAACCGGGACGGGCGCGCCATCGAGCCCGGCCACCAGTTCGAATGGGCGTGGATACTGGCGCGCTACCAGCGCCTCACCGGCCGCGACATGAGGCCCTTCGTCGAGGGGCTGACATGGTTTGCCGAGACCCATGGCGTGGAGCACGGCGAATGGCTGGCCCTGAACGCGGTTCGCGACGACGGCGTCGTCCTCGATGCCGGCTCGCGCGTGTGGCCCAACACCGAGCGCATCCAGGCGGCCGTGGCGATGTTCGAGCTGTTCGGCATGGACCCGCGCCCGGTCTTCGCCAGCAGCACGCGGGTGCTGTTCGACCACTTCCTGGACCGGCGGCTGGCCGGGACATGGATGGACCGCATCGACGCCGACCGGCGGCCGATGACAGACCACGTGCCCGCGTCCACCCTCTACCACCTGATGATCGCCTTTGCCGAGATGCTCAGGATCGCTCCGGAGGTGGACGATGCCTTTCCCGGATGAGGCGGCCGCGCTCCTGCCGGGCCTTTTTCTTCTCCATGATTTTCGAGGATGACGATGCACATATTGGTCACTGGCGGGGCCGGCTATATCGGTTCGGTTCTGGTCCCCACGCTTCTGGAGAAAGGCCACAAGGTCACGGTGCTCGACACTTTCGCGCGGGGCACCACCGAGCTTGCGCCCTGCTGCCGCCATGCCGGTTTCGAGCCGGTTCGCGGCGATGCCCGAGACGAGCGCATTCTGGACGAACTGGTGCCGAGGGTGGACGCGGTGATCCCGCTGGCCGCGCTGGTCGGCGCGCCGTTGTGCAACCAGGACCCGATCACCGCCAGGACCCTCAACCGCGACGCCGTGGTGGCGCTGACCCGGCGCGCCTCGCCGGCGCAGATGATCGTCTACCCCACCACCAATTCCGGCTACGGCATCGGCGAACAGGGCATCTTCTGCACGGAGGAGACGCCGCTCAAGCCGATCTCGCTCTACGGCATCACCAAGGTCGAGGCCGAGGCAGCCGTGCTGGATACGGCCCGGGGCGTGACGCTGCGGCTGGCGACGGTGTTCGGCATGTCGCCGCGCATGCGCATCGACCTTCTGGTCAACGACTTCACCTGGCGGGCCGTCACCGACCGCGCCGTGGTCATCTTCGAGGGCCATTTCAAGCGCAACTATATCCATGTGCGCGACGTGGTGAAGGGTTTCGAGCATGCCCTGGCCAATTTCGACGCCATGCGCGGCCAGCCCTATAATCTGGGGCTTTCCAGCGCCAACCTCTCCAAGCTCGAACTGTGCCAGCGCATCCAGGCGCATGTGCCGCAGTTCGTCTATCTCGAGGCACCGATCGGCGAGGACCCCGACAAGCGGGACTACATCGTCTCCAACGAGAAGCTGGAGCGTACCGGCTGGGCGCCGGACTGGGGCCTGGATGACGGCATCGGGGAACTCATTCGCGGCTACAGGATGATCCGCAACTCCCGCTACGCGAATGTGTAAGGCAATTTCCCGCACTTTTGCGTCGAAACAATAGCCAGCGGATACGCCTGAAAGCTGGACGCTCCACCAAAGAGGGTAGCTCGACCACCGAACGCCCGGTTTGCGCGGCAAAACGCCCTTGGAAATACTAACTGCGGCCCGACGACAATCGCCTGCCTGGCCGATCGCGGAAATCTTCAAGCTTGGGGGCATGCATCCATGATCATCGTCAGAAGTCCCTTGCGGGTATCCTTCTTCGGCGGCGGGACCGACCATCCGTCCTGGTTCAACCGGCCGGAGCCGGGGGCCGTGCTCTCCACCACCATCAACAAATACATCTACGTCCAACTCCGGCGCCTGCCGGCGGTGTTCGACTTCAACTACCGCGTGGCCTGGGGCATGCTGGAGGAAGTGCGCTGCATGAACGAGATCCGCCATCCGGTGGTGCGCGAGGTGCTGAAGCACTACGGCTCGGCCGACGACAGCGGCTATGAGGTGATCTACAATGCCGACCTGCCCTCGCAGACGGGCCTCGGCTCCTCCTCCGCCTTCACCGTTTCCCTGCTCCACGCCTATTTCGGCAATCTCGGCCGGCTGAGCCCGAAGCATGTTCTGGCCCGCGAGGCGATCTTCGTCGAACAGGAACTGCTGAAGGAAACCGTCGGCTGCCAGGACCAGATCGCGGCCGCCCATGGCGGACTCAACCGCATCGATTTCAACCCCGACGGCGACCACAGGATACGCCCGGTCAACATCACGCCGACACGGCGCGCCCAGCTGGAGGACTCGCTGATGATGTTCTTCACCGGCTTCACCCGCTCCGCCGACGCCATCGAGAAGAAGAAGGTCGCCCGCTTCGGCGACCGCACCCGCGAACTGCGCGCCATGTACGAGATGGTGGCCGAGGGCGAGCGCATCCTGACCGACCCGAACTGTTCCCTGACAGAATTCGGAAGGCTGCTGCACCACGCATGGATGGAGAAGCGCAAGCTCGACAGCTCCGTGTCCAATCCGGCGATCGACGGCTATTACGAAGCGGCGCGCAAGGCCGGCGCGCTGGGCGGCAAGCTGCTCGGCGCCGGCGGCGGCGGCTTCCTTCTGATGTTCGTGCCGCCGGCCGCACGCGCCTCGGTGCTTGCCGCGCTCGGCGCCCTCACCTTCGTCCCGTTCAGGATGGAGCACGACGGCACGTCGGTGGTGCTCTACAACCCCGACCTGACATCGAACTACCTGACTTCGTCCGCAAGGGTGTCATAGCCGTGAACCTTCATGTCGCAAGCATCGAGGCGGAAGCCGGGATCGCCGGCTTCGTCTGCCGCGCCACAGACAGCATGTGGACGGCCATCGAACGCGCGCTCGACAACGGATACGGGCTCGTCTTCGTCACCGGCAGCAGCGGCGAGGCGGTCGCGCGCCTGACCCTTCAGGAACTGCGCGAGGCCATTCGCGCCGGTGTGCATCTCGGCCACGCCACGCTCGGCGACATCGCCAGACCGGGCGATCTCAACGACCCGGCTTCTCCGGTGGCCCCGATACTGGACGCGCGCCGGCACATCGTGGGCATCGAGAAGCGGCAAGGCGCTGCCCTCCTGCCGGTGGCCGAGCCCGACCTTTCCCATGCGGAGCTGCGCAACCTGCTGGATGCGTTCCTTTCCACATGGATATCGTCCACGGGCGACTACATCACGCGGTTCGAATCGGGCTTTGCCGCCCGCACCGGCATGAGCCATGGCGTCGCCACCTCGAACGGCACGGTTTCGCTGCACCTTGCGCTCGCCGCGCTCGGCATCGGCCCCGGCGACGAGGTGATCGTGCCCGACCTGACCTTCGCCGCCTCGGCCAATGTGGTCATCCATCTCGGCGCCACCCCGGTCCTGGTCGATGTCGATCCGCAAACATGGTGCATCACACCCGAGGCGATCGAGCGCGCCGTCACGCCCCGCACGCGGGCGGTGATGCCGGTGCATGTGTTCGGCCGCCCGGCGCCGATGGCCGAAATCCGCGATCTGGCGCTGCGGCACGGACTGTACGTAGTAGAGGATTGCGCCGAGGCCCATGGCGCACAATATGACGGACAGCCGGTCGGCTCGTTCTCGGACGTCGCCAGCTTCTCCTTCTTCGCCAACAAGATCATCACCACCGGCGAGGGCGGCATCTGCGTCACCCGCAACCCCGACCTCGCCCTGCGCATGCGGATGCTGCGCGACCACGGCATGCGCCCGGAACGCCGCTACTGGCATGAGGAAGCCGGCTACAATTTCCGCATGACCAATCTGCAGGCATCGATCGGATGCGCCCAGCTCGAACGCATGGACGCCTTCCTGGACATGCGCCGCAAGGTGCACGAGGCCTATGAGGCGGCGCTGGGCGGCCTGCCGGGCGTCGATTTTCCCCCGCCGATGCCGCCCCGGCATGAGCCGGTGACATGGTTCTCCTGTGCGCTGGTGCCGGCGGAGGCGAGGCCGAAGCTCATCCAGGCCTGCAAGCAGGCGAACATCGACCTGCGGCCCTTCTTCCACGGCCTGTCCTCCATGCCGGCCTATCGGCACTATGCCAGGAAATGCCCGGCAAGCGCGCGGCTTTCGGCCTGCGGCGTCAATCTGCCGACCTCGCGAAAGGTGGATGGCGGGATGGTCGAGCGCATCGCCGGTATCTTCGCGGGCGTGCTTGAGGCCGGAGGGAGCTAACGAGGCGCAATGATCGCGCGGTTATGTGTGGCGCTGGCCGCCCTGCTCGGCGCAACGGCGGCATGGGGCGCCGACCTGATGTGGGGCGTGAACGGCCATACCTTCACCGCCTATCCCGGCATCTCGTTCGCGCGGCAGCTCGACTTTGTCCGCGACCTCGGCATGAAATCCTATCGCGTGAACATCTCCACCGCCGACGACATTCCCGAACTGGCGGCTCTGGTCGAACAGGCCAGGGCGCGTGACATCGACATCTTGCCGGTCATCACCCCGGACCTCGATCTCGACGCCGAGACCGCCGGCGATCTCTACGCCAAGTCCTACGCGATGGCGGTGGCCATGGTGTCGCGTTTCAAGGACGACATCCGCGTGTGGGAACTCGGCAACGAACTGGAGAACTACGCGATCCTGACGGCATGCGAAATGCGTGACGACGGCATCCAGTACGATTGCTCCTGGGGGCCGGCGGGCGGCGATGGGCCGGGCCATTATTTCACCCCGCGCTGGAAGCAGGTGAGCGCGGTGCTGCGCGGCCTTTCGGACGGCACCGCGTCGGTCGATCCGACCATCCGCAAGGCCATCGGAACCGCCGGCTGGGGGCATACCGGGGCTTTCGAGCGCATGATCGCCGACGGCATCGACTGGGACATCTCGGTGTGGCACCACTATGGGGCCGATCTCAAACAGCCGCTCGACTATCTCAAGACGCTCGGCAAGCCGATCTGGGTGACCGAGTTCAACCATTCGAGCGAGAAAGGCGAGCAGGCCCAGGCGGACGGATTGCTGGAAATGATGACGCTGCTGCGCGGCTACCGGCAGGACTATCCCATCGAGGCCGCCCACATCTATGAACTGCTCGACGAGCCCTATTGGGCGCCGAGCTTCGAGGCCGTCATGGGCCTGGTGCGGCTGCGGAAGACGGACAAGGGCGCGTGGACGCCGGACGGCGTCAAGCTGGCCTATGGCGTGGCCAAGGCCTTCATTGCCGCCGGCGGCAGCAGCGTGGCGGTCCCGCAATCTCCGGCACAGACCTCGCAGCCCGCCTCCGCAGATCCCGTCCCGCCCGCGGCGGGCTGCGATACGGGTTCCCTGAACACGGCCGTCGTCAACCATGCCAACCAGGTGGCCTATTTCTATTGCCTCGCCCTGAACCGCCTGCCGAACCCCACCGAGCAGTGGCGCCAGGCCCTGGCCATGAAGCAGGGCCGCACGGTGGCCGAGATGATGGCCTCGGTTCTGGAAACACCGGAATTCAGCAAGGTGAATGGGCGCGAGGAAGCGACGAATGCAGCCTATATTGCCGCCATCTACCGAAGGCTGCTTGGCCGCGAGCCGGACGGCAGGGGCCTGTCCGACTATCTTTCACGGCTGGACGGCAACCAGATGACCCGTGAGGAACTGGCCCTGGAAGCGGTCGGCTCACAGGAATTCCGTTCCCTCCATTCCTTCCTCTTCGCGCAGGTTCCGGTCCCCTGACGGCTGCATGGCCAGCAATGTGGCTACCGCCTCCAGAATCTCGCGGTCGAACCGCTCCTCGGAAAAGCGCTCGGCATTGAGGTGGCAGGCCAGCGGCGTCACGGTCGCCGCATTGGCCTCGAACTGCTCGACCGCCTCGATCAGGCTCGCCGTATTTTGGCGCGCGAACAGCACGCCCGTCGGCTTGCCGGACCGACCCAGCGGCCGGACGATATCGGCGGCCCCGCCACGGCCGAAGGCGATCAGCGGCGTGCCGCAGAACTGGGCCTCGGCCAGCGTGATGCCGAAATCCTCGCACCCGGCAAACACCATGGCGCGGGCCCGCGCGACGCGGGCGACATAGTCCTTGCGCGGCAGGTGGCCGGTGAAGGTGATGTTGGAAGCCGCCCGCGCGCGCAGATGCTTCGACTGCGCCTCATCCCCCACCACGACGAGGCGCCGGGACGGCATCTTGCCGAAGGCGTCGACCACCAGGTCCAGCCGCTTGTAGGGCGCATGGAAGGCGGCGGTGACGTAATAGTCCTCCTTGACCGGAACATAGTCGAGCTCCGCCGTGGCGACGGGCGGATGCACCACCATCGCCTCACGCCCGTAGATGCGCTTTATGCGGGAGCGGACATAGCTCGAATTGGCGAGCATCAGGTCCGGCCCGTGGGCGGTGCGCATGTCCCACATGCGCAGCTTGTGCAGCAGGTAGCGGAAGGCGAGCCCCTTCGGCCCATAGCCCATGCGACCCTGTTGCAGATAGGAAAACTGCTCGTCCCAAGCATAGCGGATGGGGCTGTGCACATAGCACAGATGCGGCTGGTCGGGCCGCGTCAGCACCCCGCGGGCGAAGGCGGCCGAGGACGAGATGACGGCATCGTAGCCGGTGACGTCGAACTGCTCGATCAGGATCGGGCAGAGGAAAAACAGGGCGCGGTGATATTTGCGCACCCAGGGCAGGCGGTTGGCCGCCGACGTGTGGAAGGTCACGTCGCGGAAATACTCTTCCTTCACCGCAGGCGGAAGGAAATCGAACAGGGTGAAGACCTCGGCGTTCGGGAATATGCTGCATATGCGGGCCAGCACCCGTTCGCCGCCGCGGAAATTCGGGCACCAGTCATGGACCACGGCGATACGGGCGTTGCGATCCACTTCCGGCACCGCGACCTCGCCAACGGCACGCCGGCTCCATTCTTCATCAAGGCGCGCGACGCTCGCCCAGTCGGTTTGGCGTGCCTGATGCATATCGGAAACCCACCCCAGTTGTGCGGTCGCCCTTTCTGTCGAAGGGCATGGGTCAAGTTTCGTATGGGCCGAGGCCGGCGGACAAGCTGATCTAATGGGGTGAAGGGGGCTAAGCGGCGGCCCGAACACACTCCAAAGGCGTAAGGCCGCTACGCCGATGGAGCTATATTTGCGCGAACCGACGCCTTATTTGCAGGCTGTTTCCTGCCCGCCCGGCACTTAGGATCATGATTGCCGTCCGTCACGGACGAACGGCATGGGGTCGCAACTGTGACGGGGGTTCGTTCATGTCGCTCAGCCTGGCGGTCATCATTCCCACATATGGGCGCAAGGAGGTGCTGGAGCGCCTGCTGAGATGGCTCGGGCACCAGACGCGTTTGCCGCACGAGGTCATCATCTCGGCTCCCGACGAGACGCATGTTCCCGACGTCGAGACGCGTTTCCCGGTGCGCAGGCTCTACGGCCCCCCCAGCCTCACGGCACAGCGCAACCGCGCGCTCGACTATGCCCTCGGCCGCTTCGACATCATCGCCTTTCTCGACGACGACCTGATCCCGGCGACCGATTATATGGAACGCGTCGCGCGGGCGCTGGAGGACAATCCCGACTGGGCCGTGGTCATGGGCGGCATCGTCCGCGACGGCGCGTCGACGAAAGGCATTTCGTGGGAAGAAGGCATCGCCATCATCCGCGAGGCGGAAGCCGGCGGCGAGGTCGACATGCGCGTGTTCGACATGGTCGGCGCCCAGGGCAACAACATGTCGATGCGCTCCTCCGTGATCGGCGACCTGCGCTTCGATGAGCGCCTGGTCCTCTATGGCTGGCAGGAGGACATCGACTTCACCTATCAACTGGGACGACGCGGGCGGGTGGTGTCCCTGCCGTCGATCCGCAGCGTCCATCTCGGCGTCAAGAGCGGCCGCGTCAGCGGGGTGCGCTTCGGCTATTCCCAGGTCGCCAACCCGGTCTATCTGTTCCGCAAGGGCACCATGCCGGGCGATTTCGCGTTCAAGCTCATGGCCCGAACGATCATCGCCAATATCGTCCGCAGCATCCGGCCGGAATTCTATGTCGACAGGCGCGGCCGCCTGCGCGGCAACCTTATCGCCCTCGGGCACCTGCTGCGAGGGCGCATCGAACCGGAATACATCCTCGAAATCTAATGCTGGAACACGATCATGTTCATCCACCGGCTCCTGTCATCCCGTAGCATCGAGCGCCGCGGGCCATCCCACGGCAAGAAATCGGCCGGCACCGGCACGGTGCTGACGATTTGCGCCGCCTCGGCCAGCCTGCTGCTTGCCCTGGGCCCGGCCCACAGCGACGACTATCGCCTTGGCGCGCAGGACAAGATCCGCATCAAGGTCTATGAGTGGCGCGCCTCGCGCGATGCGGTCTTCGAGTGGACGGCGCTCAACGACATGTTCGTCGTGAACTCGGCGGGCTCGCTTTCGCTGCCGCTGGCGGGCGAGATCGAGGCGGCCGGGCGCACTACCTCCGAACTGGCCGGCATCATAGGCGACGCCCTGGTGCACAATATGGGTCTCGGCCGCAGGCCCGACACCGCCGTGGAAGTGGTGCAATACCGGCCGTTCTACATTCTGGGTCAGGTCGCGCAGTCCGGCGAGTTCGCCTACCGGCCGGGCTTGACCGTGTTGCAGGCCGTGGGCATCGCCGGCGGGTTGCGGACACGCGAGGAACGCATGGACCGCTACGAGCGCGAGATCATCCAGGGCCAGGGCGAGGCGAAGTTGATCGGCCTGAGCAAGGTCAACCTGCTGGCACGCAAGGCACGCCTCGAAGCGGAGCTGGCGCAATCGGAAAGCATCGCCTTTCCCCCCGAGCTTACCGCCTACCGGGACAACAGCAACGTCGCCATCCTGATGCAGCAGGAGCAGGCCATCTTCCAGGCCCGCCGCGAAGGGCTCGAGACGCAGGTGCGCGCCTTGAACAATCTGCGCGATTTCCTGGAAAAGGAAGTCACGTCGCTCGGCGCGCAACTGACCTTCCTCGACAAGCAGATAGAGCTGGTGCAGAAGGAACTGGGCAGCGTCTCCGCACTGGTGAACAAGGGGCTTGCAGCCGCGCCGCGCGAACTGTCGCTGGAGCGCGCTCTGGCGCAGGTGCAGAGCGAGCGGCTTGCGGCCGAAACCGGCCTGCTGCGCAGCCGGCAGGAAATCAGCCGCACCGACATCCAGATCATCGAGTTGCAGGACACGCGCCGCAACGAGATCACCGCCGCATTGCGCGACACGCAGGCCGAACTCGATACGCTCGACCGCAAGGCGGAAACCACCGCGCGGCTGATCTACGAGTCGGAACTGGCGGCTCCCCGGTTGCTGGCACAGCGGGCCCGCATGGAGCAGGCGGAACCGCTCTATACGATCTACAGGCCGGGGGCCGATGGAACCGTCACGGAAATGACAGGCACGATGTCGAGCCCGGTGCTGCCGGGGGACACGGTCAAGGTCGAGATTCCGTTGCCGCCGGAGTATCTGAAGGAATTCGGCACGCCCGCAGCCGCCGCCGGCACACGCGCCAACCCCGCCAGCCTCGATATCGATCCCGCCGAACTCGCCGGCAACGCCAGCGAAGCGAAATAGGGACGCCGGGCTCAGGGACAGCGACCTGGGGCACGGGCTGGCGAGCCCGCCAGGCGGCCTATCTGGCGACGGGTAGCGGACCGGCGGTTCGCCCATAGACCTGATCCTGCGCATCGGCGTCATCCCAGATTCGCGCGCCACAGGCCATGACAACGGCCAGCGGCACGAAAAAGCCCATGCCGGGGTCGGCGAGCCCACCGACGATCGACAGCGCCAGCAGCGCGGCCAGCGCGCCCGCGCGGGCGCTCGACACGATCGCATCCAGCTCGGGCTCCATGACCCGGCGCGACCGGGCGGGCGTCCAGACCAGCGCCGCCAGCAAGGTGGCGATGAGGATCGAGCCGACCATGCCCAGTTGCGACAACACGGCAATCGCCCAGCTCGACGCCCGCGAACTGCCAAGGCCGATGCCCAGACCGCTGGTGTCGAAGAAGGCCTGCATGCTCTTGTAGTTCCAGTAGCTGCGTTCCTGGCCGGACGCCGATGACAGCTTGTTGGTGACGACATGGTCGATCAGGCGCAACATCGGGTCGAAGAACTTCGCATTGTAGAGGCTGACAGCCAGCACCACGAAGCCCAGCAGGACCATCAGCACCACCAGCAACAACTCCTGCAGGCTCAACCGGCCCGCAAGGAAGGATCGTGCCAGGGAAAACGCGACCGGGAGGCCGAGCAGGCAAAGGCCGACATAGGCGGTCGTCGAAGTGGACAAGAGGAGCAGGAGGAACAGCACGGCGGCGATCGCCGCCGCAAAGCGGGAGCCGGTCCTGCGCCAGTAAGTATAGCTGAAGGCCAATCCGGCCAGCGAGACGGAGCCAAAAGCCGAAGCTTCGGACTGGGCGCCGGCGATGCGCCAGAACCCTTCCTCCATGGTCAGCGTCAGCATGGCATAGTTGGCAGTGCGGATCGGCCCCAGCACGTCTCCCGCCCCGGCCATCTTGCCGGCAAGGTCGATGATGCCCATGGCGGTATGCAGCCCGAACCACAGGAAGAAGCCCCGCTTCACGTCGACCAGCGCCTCGCGGCGGCGCAAAAGCAGGCAAACGCCAAGGAACACCAGGATGCTCAGGGTGAAATAGGCTGTCTGGGTGATGTTGGCCGAAGTGGGCCCCAGCGCCGTTTCGTAGACACCGCGACTGGTGCGGGACGCGACGAAGACACTGGTCTGCCCGGCAAAGAATCTCGGGAACAGGACGGCCCCGATTATCGCGTAAGCCATCAGGACCACGACCACGGAAGCGACCCCGATGCGCCTGAAAATGGTCACCAGCTCGCGCCAGATGCCCTTGCGCGCCACGGCGGTCACCAGCAACAGCGCGGCGAAGACGGTGTAGATCTGCGGCGACGAACCGCCCACCGCGCTCAAGGTGCCGATCGCGGTGGTTCCGAAGGCCAGCGAGGCCATGAAGGCGACGATCATCGACCAGCCCATGAAGCGGACGAAGACCAGAATTCCGGCGCATACGAGCATGCCAGCTATGGATGGCTGCATCGTCTCAATCCCGGCGCGGCCGCAAGGCGCTGGCGAAGGTCGGTTCGTCTCGAACGCAAACCCACTTCACAGATTTGACAGACTCTGCTTTTTTCCCATGCGGGTGGATGACTGGAGAACGGCAGAAGGGTGGAGATCGTCGTGACCCTGGCACTCGTTGCGGTCGGCCTGATGGGCCTGTTCATCGGCGCCCGCTTTCTTGCACCCGCAATCCTCGCCGCCACGCTGCTGGTGGCGGTGGCTGCCATGGCGGGCGGCCTCATGTTGGGATTGCCGTTCAAGCTCATCCTGCTTCGAACCCTGTACCTCATTCTCGTGCTGCAAGGCGGCTACCTTGCCGGCCTCGGCCTTGCGGCATTGCGCCATCGCAGGAAGCGGCCGGGCCCGGCACAGGACGACGCTCCGCTCACCACGAACCGGCTCCTGAAACGCCCGGCCGGCCTCAGGAAGCCTGATCGAATTTCATGACCGCGCCGACCGTGCGGACGAGGATCAGCAGATCCGCGCCGATCGACCAGTTGCGTACATATTCGGCATCCAGCGAAACCCGGCCGGCATAATCGACCGAATCCCGGCCGGTGACCTGCCAGAGCCCGGTGAGGCCGGGCCTCGTCCGCAAATAGTCCCGCGCCACCGAGCCGTAACGCCGCAGTTCGTCCGCAACGATCGGCCGCGGGCCGACGCAGCTCATCTCGCCGCGCAGCACGTTGAAGAGCTGCGGCAGCTCATCGATGCTCGACTTGCGCAACATGTTGCCCAGAACCGTGAGGCGCGGATCGCGCTTCAGTTTGCGGGATTGCCGCCACTCCTCGGCGGCCTGCGGATTGCAGGCCAGATAGGCCTGGAGCCGCTGCTCCGCATCAACGGCCATGGTACGGAACTTGTAGCAGCGGAACGCGCTGCCGTTGAAGCCGATCCGGCGGTGGGAGAACAGCACCGGCCCGCCGCAGACGAGCTTGATGAGCAGGGCCACCGCGAGCATCAGCGGCATGGCCAGGACAAGCGCCGTCACCGCAATGCCGATATCCATCAGCCGCTTGGCGCGACCACCGAGCGGCCGGGAATGGGTGGTCGAGAAATCGCCGGCGCCGGCTGCCGCCGGCATTGAAAGAAAACCGTCCGCCCCGTCATCCGGGGGCGATGGCACGAACCCCAGATGCGGGAAGTGCCTGCGGTTCGTCAATGATCGTTCCCGCCCCAGAAGCGCGCCGCTTCTGGCATATGATCTCGTCCTGGTCGACATGCCAAAGACGCCCCTTGCCGCCACGTATGGTTGTCGCTTGTCAGATGCCAGAATGTCGAAGACACATGTGCAATCGCAAGTGGATCAATAGTGGTAACCGGTGGCACGCCCCGCCACGGGATTACGCCCAAAATGTTATTGTCCCCGTGAGTTGCCGGCTTCGGGCGGCGTGAGGCGAGGTCACGTAGGCGGTTGCAGGAAGCGATCGCGTGCCGGCCGGAATCCTTCGGCTCCGCAAGCTGTGCCCGAAGCCTCGCAAGGCCGCACGCCCGGCGCCTTTCATCTTTTGGCGTATATGGACTGCCCCCTTTGTGTGGCGTGCGCCGATCCACTTTCTCGGACATGCTGGCTGCCGGCAGCGTCGTGCGACTGCCGGCGACCATGCAATCGACAGATGGACCGGAGGCCCGGCGTGAACGTTCTTCCCGACATTTTCATCGAAAAGGTGAACCGCGCGCAGCAAGACCTCGTCATTTTCGCGGTCATGCGAAACGAGTCGCTGCGGCTGCATGCCTGGCTGCGCCACTATCGGGACATCGGCGTCAGGCAATTCGCTATCGTCGACAACGGCTCGACGGACGCCACGTGGGATATATTGGCCGCGCAGGATGACGTCGTCTTCACCCGGATCGACGGCGGCTACGCCCAGTCCAATTTCGGTGTCGACTGGGCCCATGAATTTCACGACAGGATTTCACCCGGCACCTGGGTGCTGTTCGCGGACTGCGACGAATTGCTGGTCTACCGGGGCTGGCCGCAATCGCCGTTGTCGGCGGTTCTGGACAAGGTGCGCCGGCAGAACCGCAACGCCATCTACGCCTTCATGCTCGACATGTATCCTCGCGGCCCGCTGGAAACGGCATGGCTGGAGGAAGATTCCGATATTTTCCAGGTCTCGCCCTGCTTCGACCTCGACTATATCTTCCGGTTCCGCCCGCAAAAGCCGTGGGGGAAAACCGGGGCGGCGCTGGAGATCGTCGGCGGGCCACGGGTGCGGATCCTTTCGTCCTTCGAGAAGGAGGCCCGCAGCACATGGGTCGACTATTGGCTTTGCGGCCAGATGGATCGGATATTGCCCCATGTGCCCGACAGCCTCGTGGCCACGGTCGTGCGCAGCATGCCGCGCCAGATGCCGTGCCTGTCCAAGGTTCCGCTCGTCCTGACGGGATCGGGATTCAGATATACGAATGCACATGGCGGCACGGGCGGCCACCTGCACGGCGAGAACATGGTTCTTTGCCACTTCAAGTTCCTCGCCGATTTCGCCAGACGGGTGAATGAGGAAGCCGCGCGAAAGGAGCACTATCGGCGGGGGACGGAATATATCCTCTATGCCGACACCATCCGCCGGCGCGGCCATCTCGACCTGAGCTATGAGCGCAGCACCGAATTCAAAGGCGCGGAACAGCTTGTCGAACTCGGACTCATCCGGGACATCACCCCCTGGTGCGCCCAGGCGCCGTCGCCCGCCTTGATCGAGGCCGCGGCGCGGAAACGCCCCGAGCGTGTTCCCGACGGACTGGCATCCTGAGCCGGAAGACATCCGGAACGACGACGGTCAGGGATTTTCAGCCGCGCGAGGCCAGCCGTTCGACTTCGCGCCACAGGGCATCGGCTGTCCGCCTCCAGGTGTAGCGCGCCGCCATGGCCTGTCCGCGCGCCACCATCTCTTCCCGCAACCGGGGATCGCGCTCGAAGCGCAAAATGGCTTCGGCCCAGTCACCGGGAGAGTCCGCGTCGGCATAAACCACGTCGTCGCCCAGCACCTCCGGCATGCTGCCCAATGCACAGGTGATGACCGGGGCGCCGGAATTCAGCGCCTCGAGCTGGGTCATGGCGAAGCCCTCCGTTCGCGCCGGCTGAACGAAGACGAGGGCATTCTGGTAGAGCGCGCGCAGATCCGCGTCACTCACGCCCGAGACGACCACCAGCCTGTCTCCGACTTCCTGCACCGCACCGACGGCCTTGCGCAGGTCGGCCCTTGCAATGACCGCGAGCTTGAGCCGGCTTTCCCCCATGCGCGCGAAGGCCCGGTAGATGACCTCGACATTCTTGTAGGGGAATGCGCTGCCGAGCATCAGCACATAGCCCTGCGGCGACAGGCCGAAACGTGCGAGAACCGAAGCATCCGGCGCGACCCGCACTATATGGTCGGCGCCGTTGTGAATGACCGCAATCTTCGAGGCCGGGGCGATGCCGAAGCGCTGGAGCATCTGGCTCGAGAACTCGGAGACGGTGACGACGCGGCGCGACATGCACCCGGCCACGCGCATCAGGGGCCGGTGCGTGAACAATTCGCCGGACGGGTAGGATTCCGGATAGAGAAACATCTGCGCGTCGTGCACATAGGTGAGCGCGCGCGGATGATACAGGGGTGCGACATTGGCGAAATTGACCAGCGTTCCCGTCCATGCCAGCAATCCCAGGTCGACCGGCTCCCAGAACTTGCCGCCGAGGAGATTGCGGCGGCGGATGCGGATCGCCTCGAGCGGCAGCGAGCGCGTGGCGTCGCTCGGGCACAGCACCTCGATCGACGCACCCGCAAACCTCGCGTCGCCGGCGCGGATCGCCGCGTCCCATGCGGCCAGAACCTCCTCGGCCACGCGCGAGGTTCCGGTGATCGGCCCGCGCAGGAAGCGGCCGTTGACATAGACCTTGCCCGGTTTGTCGTCCTTGCCCATCCCACAGTCCCCCAATGGTTGCGCGCACCATCCCGGCCTCATCCAGAAACGGTAGGCCATTGCCTCATGATGCGTTTGACTCGTCAATGATTTCGGATTGAGAATTTGCCGGACACCGTTCAGGGGCTGGAAGCAGCGGGAGGCAAGGGTGGAGAAGCGGAGCCTGGCCATCTTCTTCTTCGCGGGCTGTTTCAGCGCCGTGACCGACGGCTGCCATGTGCGCGCCTGCCAGGGCGTGGAAATGTTGCTTGCCCTGGGCTGGCGGGTGGTCGTCTATTCCTATCGCAACCATCACCAATGGCCCTGGAACCCGAAAGGCATCGAAGCGTTCCGCACCCGCTTTCCGGGCGCCGAGCTGGTGCTCGACGACTGGAGCCGGAAGCTCGCCATCGTCCAGAAGTTCAAGGGCCTGATCTCCTATCTCGGCGGCAGGCCCGCGGCCCGTGCCCTGCGCACCCATCTGCCGGGGCTGACGCCGGAGTTCGACCGGCTGCTGCGCGATCCCGATCTGAAGCTGGCGCTGGTCAGCTATCCGTGGGGCATGTCCCATCTCAACGGCTCTCCCGGTCCGCACATCATCGTCGACACCCATGATCTGGCCGCACTGGAACGGATACAGGACGACCCTCCCGGCCGGCCCGGGCCAAGATCGATCCTCACCCTCAAGCGCGAGCTTTTCTACCTCGGCGAGGTCGACGAGATATGGTCGACCTCCTACAGCGAAGGCCTGTTCCTGAAATCGCTGCTCGAACGCGATCGCGTGCGCATCGTGCCGCCTGCCTTGCAGGGCTGGAGCGACCCCCGGCCCGCCGGCGTCGCGCCCACATATGACCTGGTTTTCGTGGGCTCCAACAACAGATGGAACCCGAGCGCGATCAGCGGCTTCCTGAATTCCTACGCCGGCTGGGGGCTGCCGCTGAAAATCGCCATTGCCGGCAGCGTCTGCCGCGACAAGCGGGTTGCCGCGGCAAGCGGGGCCGAACTGCTCGGCTTCGTCGATGACCTGAACCTTCTCTATGCCAGCACCCGGGCGGTGATCTGCCCCGTCGAGGGGACGGGCACCAAGATCAAGATCATCGAGGCACTGTCGGCCGGCCGGCCGGTGTTCGCCGCGCCGGGCGCCTTCACCGGCCTGTTGCCCGGCTACGAAGACTGCGTCTTTCCCCTGACCCGGGAAAGCGTCGCCGCCGTCCTCGGCGACTCCAGGGCGCTGGCGGCGGCCCAGGTGGAGGCGCTGCGCTATGCGCGGGCCTACAGCTTCGAGCATGTGGTGGCCGAAACGAGATCGGGGCTTGCCGGCGCCGCCGAAACATTCGTCGCCAGCCCATCCGCCCTTGCCATGAGTTCCAGATAGCGCCGGGCCGAGTCTGCCCAGGAGAACCGCTTGGCCTGCACGCGGCCACGCGCGACCATGGTGTCGCGCAACCGCGCATCGCCCGCCAGGCGCATGAAATGGTCGAACCAGATGTCAGCCCGGTCCGGCGGCGCGTAGAGCACGGCATCGCCGCCGATCTCGGGCAGGCTGGCGCGGTCGGACGCCACCACCGGGCAGCCGCGGACCATGGCCTCCAGCATCGGCAGGCCGAACCCTTCGACGAAGGAAGGAAAGGCAAGGCACAGGCTGTCCTCAAGCAGGGCGGCAAGCTCGTCGTCCGAAATCCTGCCCAGCCACTCGACATTCGATGCCGCCCGCTCCTCCACCGCGCCGAAGACCCGCCCATCGGAGAGCCCGGCCACGGCCACCCGCAGGCCAGCGGCGGCGAGCCGGTCGCTCATGGAGAGGATCAGGCCGATGTTCTTGTGCGGGGCACGGCTGCCCAGAAGCACGACGGTGCGGGGGCCGGCGACGGCCCGCGTGCGCGGCGAGTGGCGCGGCGTCCAGCGCAGCGCATGCTCGTAGCCGTCCGGGGCGACGGTGATCTTGCCCGCCCCGCACAGGCCGTAGCGCACCAGCTCCGCCGCGGAATGATCCGACACGGTGGCGACATGCCGCACCGTCCGGCCGAGCGCCGGGATCAGGGTGCGGTAGAGGAGCCGGAACGGCAGCGAATAGCTTTGCGGATAAGCGCGCGTGTTGAGGTCGTGGACGCACAGGATCTGCTTCCTCACCGCCAGCGGGCCGCTGTTGCAGAGGCTGGCGAGGCCGCCCCTGACATGCGCCGGAAGCACGGTCTGTTCCCAGCCATGCCCACCGAAATTGCCGACCGAGCGGCTGCGGATCGCCACAAGAGCGAGATCGTCCTTTGCCTCCGGTGGCATCAGAAGCTCGACCCTCAGGGCATGAGCGAGAGGACCGCCCGCGGCGATGAGGGCATCCAGCGCCTGCACCACTTCACGCGCATAGCGTTGCACGCCGGTGACCGGCTGGGCCAGGAAGCGGCCGTTGATCGCCCAATGCCGCGCCGCGTGTGCCATCATGCCGAACGGCGCAGCAGGCGGCGAAGGGGCAGCCGGGGCAGGCGGCGCGCATGCATCAACAGAACGCCCAGCAGCGGCGCATTGGCGATACGCAGGGTACGGGCAAGATCGGCCAGCGAATCGAGCGGCGTGCGATCTCCCTCGGCGACGACCACCACCCCATCCAGAAGCGAACAGACCAGCAGGCCATCGGCCCCGAACTCATAGGCCGGAAGGTCGAATATGACGACCTTGTAGCCGTCCAGCTTCTTGAGCAGGGCCTGCATGTTGGCAGGCAAGGCAAGTGTGGCCGGCCCGCGTTCCGCGTTCGGCAGGAAATCGAACAGCGCCGGCGCGACGGTCCCGATCTCGCAGGCGGCGGAGCCGTGTTCATGGAGACCATCGTCCGTGTCGGCGCGGGCAAACCTTCCCCCGAACGCATGGGTCAATGTGAAACGGGGGTCCATGTCGACGAGCAGGGTCGGCACGCCCGAGGCGGCATAGAGGGCGGCCAGGTTGCTGGCCACCGCGCTCTTGTTCCCGCCCGCAGGCGCAGAGGTGATGCCGATGCACAGCCTGGATTTTCCGGCATCGGCAAGGCTGATGACAGCCCTTGCGCTCCGGAGATTGGCGCTGAACGGCGAGTGCGGGTCCCTGACCACTTCGTCATAGACGCCGGGGCCCTTGCGGGAGACGGCCGGCGGCAATTCGCCGATGCAGACCAGCCCCAGCTGCTCGCCGATCTGACGCGGCGTGCGCAGGGTGCGGTCCAGGCTGTGGCGGACGAAGGCAAGGCCGACGCCCAGCATCAGCCCGGCAAAGGCGCCGAAGATCAGCGTCAAGCGCTTGCGGGGCTGGCTTTGCACGTTCGGCTGCACGGCCGTAGTGATGACGCGTGAATTGGCGATCAGGAACGGCTGCTGGTTGACCGCGCCGGCATAGGCCGAAAGCAGGCTCTCATACATCTTGCGATAGGTTTCGGCCTGCACCTCGAGCTGTTCCAGCGTCGGCGCGTCGGCATGCCTGCCGTCGGCAGCGGAGGCGTCATCCGGCTTGTCGATGCGATAGTCGTAAGTGGCGCGGAATTCCTGGGCGATCTGGGTCGCCTTGTTCATCTGGGCGCCGGCTTCGTCGATGCGCTTTTCCAGCCAGACGACGCCTTCCCGTGCCGCGACCGCCCGGGTTTCCATCTGCTCGCGCACGAAGGCATCGGCCGTGGCGTTGGCGATGCGCGCGGCCAATGCCGGGTCCTGCGACTTGAAATAGATATCGATGGCGTAGGAAACGCCGACGCGCTGGACGTCAAGGCTCCGGGAAAAGATGTCGGCCGCCCGTTGCTTCAGGGCCGCCTCCGTCTGGTCGGCATCTGCCTCCTCGACGGAGGCCGGCACATTCGGCTTTCCGGAAAGCAGCGCCCGGAGCCGCGCAACCCTCTCGCCGAGGCCGGGGCCGCCCGTGTCCCTGAAGGCCTCATCGTGGGCCAGGCCGAGTTCCTCGACCACCATCATGGCAATCTTCTGCGAGCGCAGCAGCGCGAGCTGGCTCTCGATCTGGGCCGTATCCAGCGACAGGCTCACCTCGACCATCTGCTGCTGCATGAACTGCGGCAGCTTGGGCTCGATCAGGATCTGGGTGCGCGCCGTGAAAATCCGGTCCGAGGTCGCAAGATAGAGGCTCGCGCCGACGATGCCCACCAGCGCCCACAGCAGGATCGAAACGACGTACCGGCTGAAGAAGGCCAGGATATCCGACAGGTTGATGAATTCCGCGGAGGCGCCGGAACCACGCCAATCGGGTCGTGCCGCCGCCGCTGCCCACTGGCGCTCTAGCATGGCTGCAATCTCCAGCTACCGGCCAGCAAGAATCGCGAAGGCCGGATTCCATCGAAAACGACATACATGGCGTTGCAAGAATTGCCCCCTGCTGTGCCTGCCCTGCCTGCCAGAGTAGCGCTCCCCCACCGGCGCGAAAACACGACCAATCGAGGTAGGCGGCGGGCAAAGGCGGCTGCCCGCCGGGACATGGCCTGCCGCCGGTTTCAGGCAATGACGCGCAGCGCCGGACGGGCAGGCTCGGCCGGCTCGGCGACGGCAGCCACGCCCGGAACGGCGAGCGAATGGACGACGGCGCCTTCGGTCTTGTCGAGATACTGCATCAGCGCCGTCACCAGATGGTAGAAGATGCTGGCCGGCACTTCGCCCGCCACCGCCTTGCCCCGCTCGTCGATGCGGTCGATCCAGAAGCCGGTGGGCGCCGGGTCGATGTGCCAGCGGAACAGCCGGCCGACGCGCGCCTCGATCTCCGGCTTGAGGTCGGGGCCTTCCGGACGGTCGAGCGCGATCGCCGCCTTGATCGCCTCGGCCTGCGGCCAGCTCCGGGAGATCAGGTCGAGCGGCAACCCGTCCCGCGACACCGCGCCATAGGCGAGACCCGTGGCGCGGTTCAGCCCATTGGCCACCGCCGAGGAATAGAGCTTGCGCGCGAACGGAATGAGGTCGGACTGCTTGGTGCGGGCGGCGAACTCGACGAGCAGCGAAGCCCACTCGAAATGATGGCCGGGTTCCGTCCACACACCCTGCCCGCCCGGTGCCGGTTTCCATTCATTGTCGAAATATTCGCCGAGCGTCCAGCTTTCGGGATCGAAGAAATGCGTCCTGAACAGGTCGACGATGCGGGCCGCGCGGCGCAGATAGCTGCGCGCGCCGGTGACCTCGTGCCAGGCCAGGAATGCCTCCAGCAGATGCATGTGCGGATTGGAGCGCCGCAATTCGGTGCCGTCGCAGGTTTCGAGGAAGCCGGTCAGCCGCTCGTCCTCGAGCCAGGTTTCGACGAAGGCCATGGCCTCCTCGCCCCGCGCCAGCGCGTCGGGATTGCCGGCGCGGTGGGCATAGGCGAGCGCCAGAAGCACGCAGGCATGGTCATAGGCATCCTCGCACGGATCGGCGATGGAGCCGTCGACATTGAGGGTGCGCGCCCAGCCGCCGCGCTTGGTGCGGCCTTTTTCCATGAAGGCGATGCCATGGGCGATCAGGTCGTCGGCCGGCCCGTCCCACCCGCGCAGCTTGGCGACCGAATAGGCATAGACCTGCCGCGCCATGGTGCGCATGCGCTTCGGCTTGCAAAGCGGCGTGCCGTCGAAGGCGAAGGCTTCGTGGAAGCCGCCATGGCGCTCGTCGACCCCGGCCGTCGACCAGCGCGGCAGCGTTTCCTCGAACAGCCAGTGCGCCACGCGCTGGCGCCAGGCGCCGGGCAGCACCACGCGGTCATGGGCGGGCGTGAACTTGACCTCCAGCCGGCCCCATTTCTCGAGCTGCTCCACGACATGCTTGACGTTCTGGCTCTCGGCCACCGGGGCGACGAAGGTGGCGTCGTCGGTGGCCACCACCGCCACGTCCTTGAGGCCCACGACCGACAGCAGCCGGCCGCCGCTGCGCAGATAGGAGCGCTCGCAATCGATGGCGACGACGTCGCCGATCACCACATTGCCGCGCTCGTCGGTGCGGCTGGCCTCGAGCAGCGATTGCCAGGACCCCAGGTCGCTCCAGCGGAAGCGCGCCGGCACCATGGCGATGTTGCACAGATGCTCCATGATCGCATAGTCGACCGAGATCGAGGGGATCGACGCATAGGAATCGAGCGGCAGGTAGATGCCGGACAGGTCGCGCGCGGCAGTGTCGAGCGCCCGCTCAGCCTGAAGCCAGATGTCGCGATGATGGTTGAGGAAGGCCGCGCGGATGACCGCCGCCCGAAACAGGAAGATGCCGGTGTTCCAGAAGAAATCGGATGTCGCGAGGTAACGGCTTGCCGTTTCGGCATCGGGCTTCTCGACGAAGCGGACCACGCGGCGCACGCCCGCCCCCTGCTGGTCCTGTTCGGCCAGGTCGTCGCCCGCCTCGATGTAGCCATAGCCGGTTTCGGGGCGCGTGGGCTTCATGCCGAACACCACCACCTGTCCGGCTTTCGCCGCCGGCACGCCGGCCTCCACGCTGTCCCAGAACTGGCGGTCGGTGGTGATGGCATGGTCGGACGGCACGATGAGCACGATGCCGTCGCCGTGGCTGTTGAGGGTGTGCAGGGCGGCGATCGCCACAGCCGCCGCGGTGTTGCGCCCGACGGGCTCGAAGATCGCTCCGCCGCCGCTATAGTCGAAACCGGCAAGGTCGGTGCGGATGCGCTCGGCGTTGCGTTCGGCGGCGATGATGTGGACCGGGGTCTGCCCCTCTTCACGCGCCTTCAGGCGGCGCACCGTCTTCACCAGCATGGAGCCGTCGCCGGACAGATCGTGGAACTGCTTGGGATTGTCCTCCCGCGAAAGCGGCCACAAACGCGACCCGACCCCGCCACTCATCACGAAACACGAAATGCGCTCGGCCATGATCAGCCACCCCCGTTTATCCGTCCCTTTCGATTGAGCATTCGCAACCGCCCGATACCCGGCTTGTCCCCGAAAGCGGCATCCGTCGGCCCGTGCACAGACACCGACCTGCCCTGTTCGAGAGGATGCGAACCGGCCCCAAGACCGGACCATAGGCGATGTCGCAGACGCGCCCGATTAATCCAGGTTAACGATTGCCAGAAGGTGTTATAGGATCGACGGAAGGCTTAGCCACGGGTATAACGAACAGGGTTGACGCCCTGTGGCGCCTTACGCCGCCCGGCGCTCGCCTTGCGCGTCCTCGCCATCGGCCGCCAGCTTGACGAAGGCCTTGATCGGCAGATGGTCCGACGCGACCCGCGCCAGCGGCGTGTCGTGCGCCATCACCGGCGAGACGATATCCGTGCGGTTGGCGATGATGCGGTCCAGCGCCAGCAGCGGCAGGCGCGATGGGAAGCTCGGCACCGCGGGCGGCAACGGCCCGAAGGCCGCCTCGAACATGGCGAGCGCCGAACGGTCGTTGAGGCGCCATTCGTTGAGGTCGCCCATCAACAGGGTCGGTGTCTCGGCGCTGGCATTCATGATGTCGAGGATCATGCGGGCCTGAAGGGTGCGCGAATGGCGCAGAAGGCCGAAATGGGCGGCCACGATCCTGATGCTGCCGCCGGCCTCCAGATCGATCTCGGTCATGATGGCGCCGCGCGGCTCCAGCCCCGGCAGCTTGAACTGGTGCACGTCGCGCACCGCGCCACGCCGGAACAGCACCACATTGCCATGCCAGCCATGCGCCTTGGCCTTGCCGAAGACGGGCACCAGCGTCAGCCCCGCCTCGCGCTCCAGCCGCGTCAGGTCGAGCAGCCCTTCCCGGTTGCCGAAGCGCTTGTCGGCCTCCTGCAGGGCGATGACGTCCGCCCCGATCTCATGGATGACCCGGCTGGTGCGCTCCGGATCGAAGCGCCCGTCGGTGCCGACGCATTTGTGGACATTGTAGGAAGCCACGACAAGGCCGGACTGGCCGCCATGCTCCACCGCCGGCACATGCCCCGCATGGTTCCGGCGCATGCGAATCCGCTCCAGGATGCTGGCGGGAAGTCCGCTGCCAAGCTTCTGCATGTTCCTTGCCGTCTCCCTGTGGACTGCGCAGGCTGGAGCTGCGGGTGCGAGTCGGGACTTTTCCCTAAGTTAGGGAAGCGCGAATCACGACGCAACGCCCAAACAGCTTAAGGTCTTTCCTGTCAAAGATATGACCTTCGGCACCCCGGCGCTTCAAAGATAGGGCGAACCGAGCCACAGGATGCGATCCACCAGCCGTACGGGGAACGAGCGGACGCGCAGGCCGGCCAGCGTCACCGGCGTCGCCTTTTCGACGATGGCGGCGATGCGCGCGTCGATCTCACCGGCGATGCGGGCGTCGAGCACCTCCAGGTCGATCTCGAAATTCAGCCTGAGCGAACGCGGATCGAGATTGGAGGAGCCGACAAAGGCCCAGGTGCCGTCGATGGCCAAAAGCTTGGAGTGGTCGAACGGGCCCTCGGCCCGCCAGACCCGGCAGTAGCTGCGCAGAACCTGGTCGAACTGGGCCGTCATCGCCCGGTCGACGAGCACCAGATTGTTGGCGGCCGGCACGACGATGTCGATGTCGACGCCGCGCCGCGCCGCGGTGGTCAACGCGCTGATCAGCTCGCGGTCGGGCAGGAAATAGGGCGACATGATGCGGATGGAGCGCCGCGCGACCGAAAAGGCTCCCATCAACATCTTGTGGTTGGTTTCCAGGCTCGCATCCGGCCCCGAAGGCAAGACGCGCATGAAGACGGGCGCGCCGGGCTCCACCGCCGCAGGCTCGATCTGCCAGGCCTCGCCGGCCAGCCGCTCGTCCGTCGCGAAGAACCAGTCCTCGGCCGCGATGGCGAAGATGTCGGCGACCACCGGACCCCTTATGCAGAAATGCGTGTCCCTGGCGCTGGCCGTGCCGGCGAACTCGGCGGTGAAGCCCTGCCTGATGTTCATGCCGCCGGCAAAGGCGACCGCGCCATCCACCACAACGATCTTCCTGTGGGTGCGCAGATTGGCGTAAGGCAGGCGCAGGCCGACGATGATTCGGCCGTTGAAGACGTCGGCTGGAACGCCGCCATCGCGCAGATAGCGGACGATGCTGGGCACCGAATAGCGGGCGCCCACCGCATCGATCAGCACGCGCACGACGACGCCACGCTTGACCGCCGCGATCAGCGCATCGGCGAAGCGCAATCCGATGGGGTCACGGTCGAAGATATAGGTTTCGAGGATGATGCTGCGGCGCGCGCCGGCAATCGCCCCAATCATGGCCGAATAGGCTTCGTCGCCGCTTTTCAGCATGTCGATGGAGTTGCCGGCGGTCATGCTGTGGTGCGTGAGCCGGTCGCCCACGCTCTTCAGGGCCGCGAAACGCCGCCCGTAGCGGTCGGCGATCATTTCATCGGTCACGTCCGCGCCCGGGTGCACCGGCTTCTCGTGCCCGGCCGCCGAGCGTTCGGCGGCGAGCGTATCGCGCCGGATGCGGTTGATGCCGGCCACCGCATAGATCAGCGCGCCGACGATGGGCGACAGGATGATGACGCCGACCCAGCCGATGGCCGAGCGCACCTCGTCCTTGGTCATGGCCGCATGCACGCCGGCAACGGCGGCGACCAGCACCGAGATGACGGCAAGAATATGCGGCCAATAGGCCAGCAAGAGGTCCCACATGGGCAAAGCGACTCCGGCAACCCTGCACTGGCAAGAACCTAGAGCATGAGCCGGGAAAGTGGAAACGGGTCCGATGGCCGAATCCGGCCGGTCATGGCGAGACGCCGCGAATGCGGAAGGCGGACCCGCCTCATCCACGGCCTGGCATTGTACTGCCGTGGCAAATCGCGTCGCCGATCCGCTATCCTCGTTCTAGAATGAGCAGCGAAGCTTCCCATCGAGGCGCTTCCCACACCGTGTCAGGAGATCGAAAGATGAAAGCCAAACTCGTCGCCAGCACAATGCTCGCTGCTTCCCTGCTTGCGGCAAACATCGCCGAAGCCTGCACGCGCGTGGTCTATCACGGCCCCGACGGCCGCTACCTGACCGGCCGCTCCATGGACTGGCGCGACAAGATGATCTCCAATCTGTGGGTGCTTCCGCGCGGCATGCAGCGCAACGGCGCGGCCGGTCCCAATTCGGCGCAATGGTCCTCGCGCTATGGCAGTGTGATCGTGTCGGGCTACGACATCTCGACCACGGACGGCATGAACGAGGCCGGGCTGGTCGCCAATATGCTGTGGCTGGTCAATGCCCAATATCCCGAGGACGATGGCAAGACACCACGCATCTCCCTGTCGATCTGGGCGCAATACTTCCTCGACCAGTTCGCGACCGTCGCCGAGGCGGTCGAACATGCGCGGACCACGCCGCTGCATCCTGCGACGGGCGAAGTGCCCGGCCAGCCCGGCAAGCTGACCACGCTGCATCTGTCGCTCTCGGACGCGACCGGCGACAGCGCCATTTTCGAATGGATCGACGGCAGGCTGGATATCCACCACAGCCGCGACTATCAGGTGATGACCAACGAGCCGCGTTTCGAGGACCAGCTCGCCATCACCCGCTACTGGGGCAAGATCCCCGGCAACGTGTTCCTGCCGGGCACCAGCCGCGCCGAGGATCGCTTCGCCCGCGCCAGCTTCCTCATCAACGCCATTCCCAAGACCGACGATACGCGCGAGGCGGCCGCCGCCGTGTTCAGCGTCATCCGCAATGCCTCGGCGCCATGGGGCATCTCGATCGACAATCAGCCCAACCTGTCCACCACGCGCTGGCGCACCGTGGCCGACCACAAGGACAAGCTCTACTATTTCGAGTCCGTCTATTCGCCGAACGTCTTCTGGGTCGACCTCAAGAAGCTCGATTTCGGCGAGGCAAGCGAAGTCCGCAAGCTGGATCTCGGCCCGGACCAGCGCCACATTTTCAGCGGCGAGGTCTCGGGCGCGTTCGTGGCAGCCGAGCCATTCGCCTTCGAACCGGCCGAATGACAAGGCAAGGGGCGCTTCCCCGGAAGCGCCCCTTGCTTCTTTTTTCAGTTCCGTCCAGCGCGGCCCTTCCTATTCGGCGCTGTCCGGGGCCGGGATCGAGCCCGCCGGGCCGGAATGCATGATCTCGTCATTCTCCGGTCCGTCGACGATCAGGTAGCCCGCCAGTCCGCGCTCGGCCCGCGACAGGGCATGATCGACCAGCACATAGTGCCCGCCGCGGTCGATCTTGAAGTCGACGATGGTGGCGCCGCCCGGCGGAACGGTCACCGTCTGGACGCCGGTGAGCGGCGGCGAGGTGACGCTGCCCAGCGTGTAGACATGGTCGAAGATCTCGCCGATCACATGGAAGGACGAGGTAAAGTTCGGCCCGCCGACACCGAAGTAGATGCGCACCGTCTCGCCCGCGCTGGCATAAAGCGGATGGGTCTTGGTGAGCGCGCCGACCGAACCGTTGAAGAGGAAATATTCCGGCTGCTCGGACAGCAGCTTGTCATAGTCCATCTCCATCTCGCCCTTGGTGCCGAACGGTTCGACCGTGTAGATTTCGCCCTGCATGACGTAGAACTCGCGGTCGACCTGCGGCAGCCCGCCTTCCGGCTCGACGAGGATCAACCCATACATGCCGCTGGTGATGTGGTGGGCGACGCTGGGCGTCGCGCAATGATAGACAAAGATGCCGGGCTTCAAGGCCTGGAAGGTCACCACCGCCTCCTCGCCGGGCGCGATCTGGGTGAAGTCGGCACCGCCGCCCGGACCGGTCGCGGCATGGAAATCCACCGAATGGGGCATGACGCTGTCGGCGGCGTTCTTGATGTGGACCTCGACCGTATCGCCGACCCGCACCCTCAGGAACGGCCCCGGCACCTTGCTGTTGAAGGTCCAGTAGACATAGGTGGTGCCGTCGTCGAGGCGGCCCGTCAGTTCCACCGTCTCCAGGTCGACGCGCACCACCTGCGGCGCACGCTGGCCGATGGGGCCGGGCAGGTCGGCGGGATCGCGCACGATGTCGGCGGCATTGGTGTCCATTTCGCTGCGCGGGCCGGGCATGACGTGGACCAGCCCTTCCATGCCCGCTTCCCGGTGGCCGGCGATGGAGCAGAAATAGGCGAACTCACCCACCTTGGTGGCGATGAAGGAGAAGGTGGACGAGGCGTTCTTGCCGACGACGATGGAGGATCGCGCCGCATACTGGTCGATCACCACGTCGTGCTCGGCACCCTCGCCGTTGATGAGGTTGATCTGCACCAGTTCGCCCTCATGCACCATGAGGGTGGGGTTGATCTCGCCGTCGATGTCGCCGCCGACGCCGAGATAGACCATGCGCCCGCCGGCGATGCCGGTCCTGAGCGTGAAAATCGTCGGACTGTGGTAGCTGACCACCGGAGCGGCGCTCGAACCGCCGGACGACGCATCGGCATCCGGTGCGGGCGTGGTCTGGGCCGGTGCCGGCTCCGACTGGGCAGGCTGGGGCTGCGCGGTATCCGCCTGCGCGGTTCCCGCGCCCGCGCCGTGATTGTGGGTCTGGGCCAGGGTCGGCGACCAGAGCATGATCGAAAGCAGCGCCGCCATGATGGCGAGGAGCCGGGCCGGCATGCGCCGTTTCGCCCGGTCCCGCGCCGAATGCGTTGCTGAAGTCGTAAGTGGTCGGGCACCAAGCATGCCCGGTCCAGCTTTCCTTGTCTTGTTCATCGTAGGTATCCTCTCCTTTTTCCATAGTGCGATGGAAAACAGAACAGGACAAGATTGAGGCCGTTACTTCACGGCAGCACAAGCCTCCGCCACGGCATGATCCAGAATGACGCGTGCCTTTTCAAGGGCTTCGGCCTCGGTTGCCGCGATCGCCACCGGATAGGGAGAGGCCTTGGCACGGCCGGGCAGAGCACGCTCCATCGACCCGCGTTCTTCCTCGTCCTCGATGACATGGACGGTGCCGGCCACCAGCCGGGCAAGCTCCGCCTTGCGCGTCTTCATCCACAGGATCATCGGCTTGCCGGCCGGCGGCAGCGGCCGGTCGCCGTCCGTGACGATGATCGCCATAAGCCGGCCGCGCGCCAGAAGCGCATCATATTCACCGGTCCAGTCATGACCGTCCTGTTCGGTTTCGAGCTTGCCGACGCCCAGATAGACGTCCGGCTCCAGTTCGCGGAAGAATTTCATTTCAGGTCTCCTTGATAGATCAGGCTTCATCGATGACGGTCACGGCACGCCGGGCCGCATTGCGGCGCGTGGCGACGGCGAGAATGGCGGCGGCGATCAGGCCGCAAAGGCCGGCAATAGCGGCCGCGACCGCGAACCCGTTCGCGAAGGATGACGCCAGCAGATCGCGAAAGGCATCGGGCGCCATGTCGAGCCCGGCGGGCATGGCGTGGCGGCGCACGGCGCTGCCGGCAAGGGCAGCCGCATCCGCGACCTCGGCCTTGCCGAAAGCGGTTGTCAGCGACGCGACGGCGCGCGCGCCCATCAGCGTGCCGAGCAAGGCAATGCCGATGGTCATGCCGCCCTGGCGCAGGGCATTCATGGTGGCCGAGGCCGTGCCGGTGCGCTCGCGCGGCGCCGCCTCCATCGCCGCTGCCCCGGTCGAGGGCACCGCCAGTCCCATGCCGATGCCCAGCAGGGCGAAGAGCGGCGCAACCACGAGATAGGAGGTGTCCGGGGTGAACGAGGCCATGGCCAGCATGGAAAGGCCAAGCAGCACATAGCCCAGCACCATCAGCCGGCGCATGCCGTAGCTCCGCGCCAGTTGGCCGAACGCCGAGGCGACCAGCGCCATGGCGGCGAACACCGGCGCCATGCGCCAGCCGGCCTGGGTGGCCGACCAGCCCTGCGCCTGCTGCAGGAACAGCGAGAACAGGAACAGGCTGCTGTAACCGGCGAAGCCGAGCACGAAGGAGGCGAAATTGACCGAGGCGAAGGCCGGCTCGCGGAACAGGTCCACCGGCAGCACCGGCCGGGCCGTGCGCATCTCGACCCCGACGAACAGCGCCAGCGCGCCTGCTGCAACCGCCAGCGCGACAAGCACCGCCGG
The DNA here is from genome assembly GCF_052978165.1 of Aquamicrobium terrae. NCBI lineage: Bacteria > Pseudomonadati > Pseudomonadota > Alphaproteobacteria > Hyphomicrobiales > Phyllobacteriaceae > Aquamicrobium > Aquamicrobium terrae. The sequence continues at coordinate 2,568,919 of NZ_JBRKLZ010000001.1, read as the reverse complement.
CGCGCTCCAGCCGGCATTGCCGGCGCTGATCAGCGTATAGGTGAGCGCGCCGAGGAAGATCACGCTGAGCACCTGCCCCGCCGGATCGAGCGCGGCGTGGTCCGGGTCGGCGCTTTCGTCGATGCCGCCGAACCCGAGCAGCAGAGCAGCCGCGCCGACCGGCAGGTTGATGAGGAAGATGCTCTGCCAGCCGATATTGTCGACCAGAATGCCGCCGAGCATCGGGCCGATGATCAGCGAGATGCCGCTGAAGGACGACCAGCCGCCGATGACGTGGGCACGGGCGACCGGATCGGGGAAGGTCTGCGTCAGGATCGACAGCGCACCGGGAATGACGAAGGCGCCGGCGATGCCCTGCAGCGCGCAGCCGGCGATGAGCATGGCCAAGGTGGACGCCGAAGCGCAGATCGCCGACCCGGCCACGAACAGCGCGACGCCGGCCAGCCAGGCGCGCTTGCGGCCGTAGCGGTCGCCCACCGGCCCGGCCGACAGCATGAAGGCCGAAAGGCACAGCGCATAGGAGCCGACCACCCATTGCAGGCCGGAAAGATCGGTGCCGAGGCCGGCCTGGATGGCCGGCAGCGCAACGGTGACGATGCTGATGGCGAGCGTGGCCATGAAGGTGCCGAGATAAACGGCGGCGACAGCCATTCTTTTGCGGGAGCGGACCATGGGTGGGGCCATATTTCTTGAGCGATTCACTCATCAATAAATTATCGACCGACCGTCGGTCAATAGCAGGATTGCTTGCGAAGCCCGCCGGATATGCGATAGGCCGGCAGCAGGTCGAAACGCGATGGAGGAGTTGGGAAATGGCCGCAGCGACACGCCCGGGCGCAGCGCCGGCCGAAGCGCGGGCGCCACGCGCGCGCCGGGTGCTGCCGGCCGAGGTGCGGACGGATCATCTGATCTCGGCCGCAGCCGACCTGTTCATCGCACAGGGGCTGGAGGCGACGACCGTCGACGACATCGTTGCCCGGGCCGGTGTCGCCAAGGGCACCTTCTACCACTATTTCGCCACCAAGGCGGATGTGCTTGTGGCGCTGCGCGAACGCTTCTCGCAGGATTTCGCGGCCCGGGCCGCCGCCGCCATCGAGGCCGTGCCGGACACCGATCACCCTGCCCGCTTCAATGCCTGGCTGCGCGCCGCCGTCAGCACCTATCTCGCCAATTTCCGGCTCCACGACGTCGTGTTCCACGACTTCACCCACGACCGCCGCCGCTCGCGGGAGAAGGACATGGTCATCGGCCAGCTTGCCGCCCTGCTGGAAGCCGGGCAGGAAGCCGGCGCGTGGAACCTGCCCAATGCGCGCGCCGCCGCGCTGGTGCTGTTCGACGGCATGCACGGCGTCGTGGACGACGCCATCGCGGCCGGGCAACTGGATTCCGCACCGCTGTGCGGAATGCTGGAGCAGATGCTGGGCCGGATACTGGTTCGATAGAACCTATCGCGCGGCGGCCTGGGCTGCGTGCAAGGTGCGATAACGGCCGTCCGGGCGGGCCAGCAGTTCGGCATGGCTGCCCTGTTCGACGATGCGGCCGTTCTCCACCACCAGAATGCGATCGGCATTGGCGATGGTGGCGAGGCGGTGGGCGATGACCAGCGTGGTGCGGCCTTCCGAGAGATCGGCCAGCGACTGCTGGATCGCCCGCTCGGTCTCGGTGTCCAGCGCCGAGGTCGCCTCGTCCAGGATCAGGATCGGCGGATTCTTCAGGAAGATGCGGGCAATGGCGAGGCGCTGCTTCTGGCCGCCCGACAGCTTTACACCGCGCTCGCCGATGATCGTGTCAAGCCCGGCCGGCAGCGCGGCGATCACCTGGTCGAGCCGGGCCCGGCGTGCCGCCTCGACGATTTCGGCCTCGCTGGCCCCCAGCCGTCCGTAGGCGATGTTCTCGCGGATGGTGCCGGCGAACAGGAACACGTCCTGCTGCACGATGCCTATATGGGAGCGCAGCGACCTCAGCGTCATGTCGCGGATGTCGACGCCGTCGACCAGGATCGCCCCGGCCTCGACCTCGTAAAAGCGCGGCAGCAGCGAGCAGATCGTCGTCTTGCCGGCCCCCGAGGAGCCGACGAAGGCAATCGTCTCGCCGGCCTCGACCTTGAGGCTGAGGTCTTCGAACACCGGCCGGCCGGCGCCGTAGCCGAAGCGCACATGGCGGTACTCGATGTCGCCCTTCAGGCCGCTGGCCTCGATGGCGCCGGGGCGGTCGGCAATGTCGGGCCTTGTGTCGAGGAAGCGGGTGTAGTGCTGGAATCCGGCGATGCCCTTCGGATACATCTCGATCACCGAATTGATCAGTTGCAGCGGCTGGAAAAACACATTGACCAGCAGCAGGAAACCGACGAAGCCGCCGGGGGTGAGCTCGCCGCGCAGCACGAACCACGCGCCCACCAGCATCACCACCACCTGCACGAAGCGCATGGACAGGTAGGACAGCGACATCGAGGCCGCCATGACCTTGTAGGCCTCCAGCTTGGTGGTGAAATAGTTGCGATTGTTCTCGGCGAACAGCCGCCGCTCATGGTCCTCGTTGGCGAAGGCCTGCACCACGCGGATGCCGCCGACATTCTCCTCGATGCGGGCGTTGAATTCGGCCACGCGCCCGTAGATCGCCCGCCAGGTGCGGGTCATGCGGCCGCCATAATACATGGTGATGAAGGCCGAGGCCGGCAGGATGATGGCGGTGATCAGCGCCAGCGGCACATGCACCCACAGCATCAGCAGGAAGGCGCCGATCAGCGTCATGATGGCGATGAACACGTCCTCCGGGCCATGGTGGGCGACCTCGCCGATCTCCTCCAGATCCTTGGTCAGGCGGGCCACGAGATGGCCCGTCTTGACGTTGTCGAAGAAGCCGAAGGACAGCTTCTGCAGATGATCGAAGGCCTTGCGGCGCATCTCGGTCTCGATGCGGATGCCGAGCATGTGGCCCCAATAGGTGACAATGACGTGCAGGCCGGCGCTGACCGCATAGACGAGGAGGAGGCCTAGCGCCGCCAGCGCGATCAGGCCGAGATTGCCGGTCGGCAACAGCTTGTCGATGAACAGCGTCACCGCCATCGGAAAGGCGAGCTCCAGCAGGCCGGCCGCCACCGCGCTGCCGAAATCCAGCGCAAACAGCCGCCGGTGCGGCCGGTAATAGGCGGCAAAGCGCCTGAGCAGGTCGCGCTTGCCGGGCGACTGGTCGGCAGTCCGCAGTGCAATATCGGTCATCGCCGCATCCATCCTCGCGCTGGCGTTGATTGAGCCGGGTCTCGCCCGATCCGCATCGCATCCAGGGCGACGGGATGGCGGTGCCTGTCGATTTTTCCTCTGCCGCCGGCCTTTTCGCACCTGCCCGGCAGGGCGAAGCCGCGGCTTCCCGGGAAGCCATCCCCGAGTCGAGGCTGCGCACTATCGTCCGCCGCACATGCTTCTTCAAGCTGCTTTGAAAAATTTCGCAAAACACCCCTTGAACCTCTAGCCGCTAGAGAAACTACAACCACCGGACTGGAAGAAGGATTTGCATCATGACCCAGCCCGGAACTGCAGGCGTCAGCAAGGCGGAAGCATTCGTCTTCCGCGTCGAAGGCATGGATTGCGCCAGTTGCGCCGGCACCATCACCACCGCGCTCGGCCACCTGCCCGGCGTGTCCGAGGTTAGCGTCTCGGTGACGCGCGAGACCATGGCGCTGTCGCTCGACGCCGTGCAAACGCCCGTCGACGCCATCGAGAAGGCGGTGCGCAAGCTGGGTTTCGTCCCCACCCTGCTGGATGCGAAGGCAAAGGCCGGCCGGCCAGCCCTTGCGCACGATCACGATCATGGTCACAACCACCGCGACCATGACCATGGCCCCGCCTGCCGCCACGATCACGGCCATGAGGCGCCAGCAGCTCCGGCCAAGGCCCAAAAGCCCTGGTGGCAGAGCGTGAAGTCCCGCCATGCGGCCATCGGGCTGGTGCTGATCGCGCTGTCCTTCGCGGCCGAATTCTTCTGGCCGCGAAGCAGCCGCTACGTGTTCTCCTTCACGACGCTGGTCCTCGTCGCGCCGATTGCGCGGCGTGCGCTGGCGGCGGCGCGCATGGGCGCGCCCTTCACCATCCAGATGCTGATGAGCGTCGCCGCCATCGGCGCGCTGATCATCGGCGCGGTCGAGGAGGCGGCCGTGGTGGTGCTGCTGTTCCTGGTCGGCGAGGTGCTGGAAGGGCTGGCGGCGGCAAGGGCCCGCTCGGGCATCAAGGCGCTGGGCTCCCTCATTCCGCGCACCGCCATGGTCGAGGAAGGCGGCAGCCTGCGCGAGGTGCCGACCGACCAGCTGGCCGTCGGCCAGACTGTGGTGTGCCGGCCGGGCGACCGCATTCCCGCCGACGGCACCGTCGTGGCCGGCATGTCGAGCGTCGATGAATCGCCGATGACCGGCGAGAGCGTGCCGGTCGCCAAGCAGGAGGGCAGCGCGGTCTTCGCCGGCTCGATCAACCATGACGGCTCGCTGCGCATCCGCGTCGAGCGCGCCGCCTCCGACAACACCATCGCCCGCATCATCGCGCTGGTCGAGGACGCGCAGGAGGCGAAGGCCCCGACCGAGCGCTTCATCGACCGCTTCTCGCGCGTCTACATGCCGGTTATCGTGGCGCTGTCGGTGCTGGTGGCGGTGGTGCCGCCTCTGGCGGGCTTCGGCAGCTGGGACGAATGGATCTATCGCGGGCTCGCCCTGCTGCTCATCGGCTGCCCCTGCGCGCTGGTCATCTCGGTTCCGGCCGCCATCGCCTCCGGCCTTTCGGCCGGCGCCCGGCAGGGCATGCTGATCAAGGGCGGCGCGGTGATCGAGACGCTGGCCGGCGCGCAGACCGTCGCCTTCGACAAGACCGGCACGCTGACGCTCGGCAAGCCGAAGGTCACCGACGTGGTGGCCGCCGACGGCGACGCGGCGCGGCTCATCGCCATCGCGGCCGCGGTGGAGCGCGAATCAAGCCACCCGCTGGCCACGGCAATCGTCGACCATGCGGCGGAAAGCGCCGCGCCTGCCCTTGCCGGCGGGGACATCCGCGCGATCGCCGGCCGGGGCATGGAAGGGCGCGTCGGCGGCCAGGCCATCTTCATCGGCGCGCCGCGCTTTGCCGGCGAGGCCGGAACCGTCTCCGACGACCTGATCCGTTCCGCAACCGCGCTGGAAAGCGACGGCAAGACGGTGGCGGTGGTGATCGCGGACGGCACCGCCATCGGCCTTGTCGCCATGCGCGACGAGCCGCGCCCCGACGCGGCCGAGGGGATCGGCCGGCTGCGGCAGCTCGGCGTCGACAGCGTGATGCTCACCGGCGACAACGCCCGCACCGGCACCGCCATCGCCAGACAACTCGGCATGCAGGTGCGCGCCGAATTGCTGCCGCAGGACAAGGTCGGCGAAATCCGCAAGCTCGCCGCCGGCCGTCAGGTGGTGATGATCGGCGACGGCATCAACGACGCCCCGGCGCTCGCCGCCGCCAGTGTCGGGGTCGCCATCGGCTCGGGCACCGACGTTGCGATGGAGACCGCGGACGCCGCCCTGATGGGCAGCCGCATCAACGATGTGGCCGGCATGATCCGGCTGGCGCGCGCCACCATGCGCAACATCCGCCAGAACGTCGCCATCGCCCTCGGCCTCAAGGCGGTGTTCCTCATCACCACCGTCACCGGCCTCTCCGGCCTGTGGATCGCGGTGCTGGCCGACACCGGCGCCACCGTGCTGGTGACCCTGAACGCCATGCGCCTGCTGGCCTTCCGGCCCGGCAGGCCATGACGGATGACGGCCACGATGAGGATTTGTCAGGAGAAAAGGCGCCGATGCGTTTTTCATGAAACCCTCGCGAGCGTTACGCGTTAACCTTCTCCGATCCGGCGCGGCCGCGCCCGCTTAAAGAGGGGTTTTCTCGCAATGTTTCCGATCAGGTCCTTAGCCGTCGCCCTGTCGCTCGGCCTTTCCGCCGTTTCCGCAAGCGCGCAGGTGGTGGTGTCGTCGAAGATCGACACCGAGGGCGGCGTGCTGGGCAACATCATCCAGCTCGTGCTGAACGCCAACGACATCCAGACCAGCGACCGCATCCAGCTTGGCGGCACGCCCGTGGTGCGCAAGGCGATCCTGGCCGGCGAGATCGACATCTATCCCGAATATACCGGCAATGCCGCCTTCTTCTTCGAGAAAGCGGACGAGCCGCTGTGGAAGGACCCCAAGCAGGCCTACGAGGAAGCCAGGAAGCTCGACTACGATGCCAACAAGATCGTGTGGCTGAGCCCCTCGCCCGCCAACAACACCTGGGCGATCGCACTGCGCAAGGACGTCGCCCAGGCGAACAACCTCGCCACCCTGTCGGACTTCGGCAAATATGTCACCGATGGCGGCAAGGTGGTGCTCGCCGCCTCGGCCGAGTTCGTCAATTCCGCCGCCGCCCTGCCCGCTTTCCAGACCACCTACGGCTTCAAGCTCAACCCTGACCAGCTCATCACCCTGTCGGGCGGCGACACGGCCGCGACGATCGCGGCGGCCGCCAACCAGACCAACGGCACCAATGCGGCGATGGTCTACGGCACCGACGGCGGCATCGCGCCCTCCGGGCTCGTCGTGCTGGAAGACGACAAGCATGTGCAGCCGGTCTACCAGCCGGCCCCGGTGATCCGCGAAGAGGTGCTGAAGCAGAACCCGCAGATCGAGGAACTGCTGAAGCCGGTGTTCGAGAAGCTCGACCTCGTGACGCTTCAGGACCTCAACGGCCGCGTGCAGGTCGGCGGCGAGCCGGTCAAGGCCGTGGCCGAGGACTTCCTGAAGAAGAACGGCTTCCTGAAATAGTCCCCGGATAGTCTTTCGGGGGCGAGGCGACAGACGACGTGGTGGGCATCCGGTTCGACAAGCTTGGCGTGGTGATCGCCGCGATTGCGTTTTACGCCTGCCTGGCGGCGCCCTTCGCCACGTTCCGCGCCAACCGCATCGTGCCCGGCGAGGCGCGCTCGCTGCTGGAGGCGCTGCCGCCCATCGCCGGCGGGGCGCTGGCGGCGGTCATCGTCATCGCCGCGCTGATCGCCCTTTTGCGCACGCCGCTCCTGCTTCGCCTTGGGGCGAGCCTCGTTGTGCTCATCGCCATTGCGGTTCTGATCGGCGTGGCAGGCAGCTTCCTCACGCCGGAGGACAACAACTATGCCCGCGTCTCGCCAGCCCACGGGTTCTGGCTGCTCCTCTTCGCCTTCATGCTGCTACTGGCCGATGTGCTGACGCGGCTGGCCCTGTCGCCATGGGCGCGCATCCTTGCGCTGCTGGCGGCCGCCGCCCTGCTTGGCCTGCTGCTGGCGTCCGGGAGCTGGGATAGCCTGTCGATCCTCAAGGAATACGCCAACCGCGCCGACAGCTTCTGGACCGAGGGCGGCAAGCATCTCACCCTCGCCCTCGGCTCGCTGGCGGCGGCGGCCATCGTGGGCCTGCCGCTCGGCATCCTGTGCCACCGCGTGGCGCCGCTGCGGGCAAGCGTGCTCAATGTACTCAACATCATCCAGACGATCCCGTCCATCGCCCTGTTCGGCCTGCTGATCGCGCCGCTCGGCTGGATTGCGGCCAATGTGCCGGGCGCGACGGCGCTGGGCATTCGCGGTATCGGCACGGCACCCGCTTTCCTGGCGCTCTTCCTCTATTCGCTGCTGCCGGTGGTGGCCAACACGGTGGTGGGGCTCGCCGGCGTTCCGCGCACGGCCAACGAAGCGGCGCGCGGCATGGGCATGACCGGACGCCAGCGGCTGTTTCGCGTGGAATTGCCGCTCGCCGTCCCGGTGATCCTCACCGGCATCCGCATCGTCCTGGTGCAGAACATCGGCCTCGCCACCATTGCCGCGCTGATCGGCGGCGGCGGCTTCGGCGTGTTCGTCTTCCAGGGCATCGGCCAGACGGCGATGGACCTAGTGCTGCTGGGCGCGCTGCCCACCGTGATGCTGGCCTTCGCCGCCGCCATCGTGCTCGATGCCGTGGTGGAACTCACCTGCGTCCAGAAAAACGGAGGCCCGTCGTGATCGAGATCGAAGGCATCACCAAGCGCTATGGCGACACCGCCGTGGTCGACGACGTGTCGATGGCGATCGAACCGCACAGCATCGCCGTCATCGTCGGCACGTCGGGCTCGGGCAAGACCACGCTGCTGCGCATGATCAACCGGCTGGTCGAGCCGACCTCCGGCGCGATCCGGCTCGACGGCACCGACAACCGCACGGTGCCGGGCTACGAGCTGCGCCGCTCCATCGGCTACGTCATCCAGGGGCACGGCCTGTTCCCGCACCGCACCGTGGCCGAGAACATCGCCACCGTGCCCGTGCTGCTCGGCTGGGACGCAGGCCGCATCGCGACGCGCGTCGAGGAACTGATGAGCCTGTTCCAGCTCGATCCGGCCGAATTCGCCCACCGCTATCCGCATGAGCTGTCCGGCGGCCAGCAGCAGCGCGTCGGCGTCGCCCGCGCGCTTGCGGCCGGGCCGAACGTGCTTTTGATGGACGAGCCGTTCGGCGCGCTCGACCCCATCATCCGCACCAAGGCGCAGGAGGACCTTCTGGCGATCCAGAAGCGGCTCGGTACCACCATCGTGCTGGTCACCCACGACATGGAGGAGGCCGTGCACATGGGCGACCGGATCGCGGTGATGGATGCCGGCAGGCTGCTGCAGTACGACACGCCGGAGCGCATCCTTGCCCGCCCCGCCAGCGAATTCGTCGAGACACTGGTCGGCGCCAGCGAAAAGCCGTTCCGGCTGTTGTCGCTCGGCCGAGTCGGCGAGGCGGTGGAACAGGGCGTTGCCGAAGGCGAGCCCATCCCCGCCGAGGCCAGCCAGCGCGATGCGCTGGCCGAGCTCCTGTGGTCGGGCCGGCCGGCCCTGCCGGTGCGCGGCGCCGACGGCCGGCTCATCGGCAAGGTGACGGTGGACGGCCTGGTCCGGCTGGCGGCGCGGCCCGCATGAGGAAACTGGCATGAAGTGGCTGCCCACCCTTGCCCGGCTGGCGCTGCTGGCCTTTCTGGTCGCCTTCATAACCAACCCCGGCTGGTTCGAGCCGCTGCTGAAGCCGCTGACCGAGAACAACGCCCCGGCGATCTACAATCAGGGCAACCTCTTGACGCTGACGCTCCTGCACCTGCGCACGGTGGCCATCGCCACGCTTGGCGCAATCGTCGTGGCGGTGGGGCTCGCCATACTGGTCACGCGGCCGTTCGGGACGGAGTTCCTGCCGCTGTCGCGCAGCCTGGTCAATATCGGCCAGACCTTCCCGCCGGTCGCGGTGCTGGCGCTGGCCGTCCCGGCGGTCGGCTTCGGGGAAAAACCCACATTGATCGCGCTGTTCCTCTACGGGCTCCTGCCGATCTTCGAGAATGCGCTGACCGGGCTCACCACCTTGCCCGCCCATGTCGTGGAGGCGGCGCGCGGCGCCGGCATGACGCCCGCCCAACGGCTGCTCAGGGTCGAGCTGCCGCTCAGCCTGCCGGTCATCCTCGCCGGCATCCGCCTGTCGGTGGTCATCAGCCTAGCCACGGCGACCATCGGCTCCACCGTCGCCGCCCGGACGCTGGGCGAAGTCATCATCGCCGGGCTGCTTTCCAACAACCTCGCCTTCGTGCTGCAAGGCGGGCTGATCGTGGCGGCCATAGCCGTGCTGATCTATGACGGGCTCTCGGCGCTCGAGCGCCTTGCCGCACGGCGCATGGGCCGCTGACGGCCGGAATCGCGCAAGCCTTGGTCTTGAAGTGCCGGAATTGCCCTGGGCTCCGGCGGGTGGTATCAGCCGGCACGGGGCCGAAAGGCGCGCCTGAGGAGGCAGGATCAAGCATGGGGTCAGGGCCATTGTCTCGTGGGTCGAGCTTTCTGCTGCTTGCGGCCCTTGCCTTTTGCGGACCGTTTGCCGCCCATGCCCAAAACCTGCCGGTGGCGGTGCAGAAGGTCGGCTATGAGGACTATGCCCAGCCGCTCGAACTGTCGGGCGACATCCACGCCCGCCTCAATGTCGATCTCTCCTTCCGGGTCAGCGGCCAGATCGTGGAACGCAGCGCCGATGTCGGCACGCATGTCGAGCCGGGCGACCTGCTGGCGCGGCTGGACGATGCCGAGCAGCAGACCAACCTGCGCGCCGCGCAGGCCTCGCGTGACGCGGCCAAAGCGTTGCTGGTCGAGGCGGAGGCCGCCTACCAGCGCCAGCGGCAGTTGCTGGACCAGGGCTTCACCACGAGAAGCCGGTTCGATCAGGCCGAGCAGCAATGGCTGACGACGAAGAACACGCTGACCAGCGCCGAGAGCGCGCTGGAAAACGCCCGCGACGAGCTTTCCTATACCGAGCTGCGCGCGCCCTCGGCCGGCATCGTCACCGCCCGCAACGTCGAGGCCGGACAGGTGGTGCAGGCTGCGCAGGCGGCCTTCTCCCTGGCCGTGGACGGCGGGCGCGATGCCGTCTTCGACGTGCAGGAAACGCTGGTGAACCATGGCCCGCCAGGCACCGCCGTCACCCTCACTTTGCTGTCGGACCCCGCTGTCACCGCGCAGGGACGGATCCGCGAGGTTTCCCCGGTGGTCGATGCGCGCACCGGCACCGTCCGGGTGAAGGTGGAGATCATCGACCCGCCGCCGCAGATGGCGCTCGGCGCCGTGGTGACGGGCACCGTCCACCTGCCGCAGCAGAAGGTGGCGGTGCTGCCGTGGAGCGCGCTCACTTCCGACAGGGGCCGCCCGGCCGTGTGGAGCATCGCCCCCGACACGGGCGTCGTCAGTCTCGTCCCGGTCGAGGTGCTTGCCTATGAGCGCGAGCGCCTGATCCTGCGCGCCGGGCTGGAGGAAGGCGCCACCGTCGTGGTCAAGGGCGGGCACATGCTGCATCCCGGGCAGGTGGCCGACATCGTGAACGCCGAAGCCGGCACGAGCAAGGGGCAATGAGCATGATGCGATCCTTGCGCCTGCTGGCCGCCGCCGGGCCGTTCCTGCTGATCGCGGGCTGCGGCGAGGCCGAGGAACCGAGGCCGGAGCCCCTGCCGCGCCCGGTGATCTACACGGTGGTCGAGCCCCATGCGATCGCCGAGGCCGGCTTCACCGGCACCGTCGAGCCCCGCTACAGCACGGGGCTTGCCTTCCGCGTGCTCGGCCGGCTGACCAGCCGCCCGGTGAATGTCGGCGACCTCGTGAAAAAGGGCGACACCGTCGCCACCATCGACCCCTCGGCGCTCGATCTTGCCGTGCAGTCGGCCAGGGCGGACCTTGCGAGCGCCGAAGCGCAGTTCGCCAGCGCCTCGGCCAGCGAAGAGCGCCAGCGCGCGCTGCTCGCCTCCAACAGCGTCTCGCAGGCGGTCTACGACGCGGCCCGCCAGGCCCGCGACAGCGCCGCCGCCGGGCTGGAAAAGGCCCGTGCCGGCCTCAACAGGGCCGAGGACCAGCGCGGCTATGCCCAGCTTCGCCCGGATTTCGACGGCGTCGTCTCGGCGGTCCATGCCGAGGTCGGCGAGACGGTGGCGGCCGGCCAGCCGGTGCTGACCGTGGCCCGCCCCGACATCCGCGAGGTGGTGGTCGACGTGCCTGACCGTCTCGACGGGCTCCTGTCGCCCGGCGCCGGGTTCGAGGTGCAGTTGCAGGCCGATCCCTCCGTGACCGGCAGGGGCACGGTGCGCGAGGTGGCGCCGCAGGCCGACCCGCAGACGCGGCTGCGCCGCCTGCGCATCGCCCTCGACGATCCGGCGCCCGGCTTCCGGCTCGGCGCCACCGTGCGCGTGGCGCACCGCAGCGCGGGCACCCCGCCGGTGGTGCTGCCGGCCAGCGCCCTGCTCGACATGGAAGGGGCCACCTCGGTGTGGCTGGTCGATCCGCAAAGCCTTGTGGTGAAGAGCCGGCCGGTCAAGGTCGTGCAGAGGCTGGACGACGGGTTCGTGACCGACGACGTGCCGGTCGGCAGCTATGTGGTGAGCGCCGGCGTGCATGAATTGGCCGAAGGCCAGAAGGTGCGGCTCGAGGGCGAGGGAAAGCACAATTGAAGGGCTTCAATCTTTCCGACTGGGCTTTGAACCACCGTTCCCTGGTCTGGTATTTCATGGCGGTGTTCCTGATCGCCGGCGTCGCTTCCTATGTGAAGCTCGGCCGCGAGGAGGACCCGCATTTTACCATCAAGACCATGGTCGTGCAGGCCAACTGGCCCGGCGCCTCGGTCGAGGAAACGCTCAACCAGGTCACCGACCGCATCGAGAAGAAGCTTGAGGAACTGGACGGGCTGGACTTCACCCGATCCGTCACCACCGCCGGCCAGTCGGTCGTGTTCGTCAACCTCAAGTCGACCGTGAAGGCGCGGGACGTCGAGCCGAGCTGGGTGCGGGTGCGCAACATGCTGGAGGACATCCGCTCCTCGCTGCCCGAGGGCGTCCACGGTCCCTTCTTCAACGACCGCTTCGGCGACGTGTTCGGCAATATCTACGCCTTCACTTCCGACGGGCTGTCGATGCGGCAGTTGCGCGACCATGTCGAGGACGTGCGCTCGCGCATCCTCACCCTCCCCAATGCCGGCAAGGTGGAACTGATCGGCGCGCAGGACGAGGCGATCTATCTGGAATTCTCCACGCGGCAGGTGGCGGCGCTCGGCCTCGACCAGCAAGCGATCCTGGAAAGCCTGCAGGCGCAGAACGCCATCACCCCTTCCGGCGTCGTGCAGGCTGGGCCGGAGCGCATCAGCGTGCAGGTGAGCGGCCAGTTCACCTCGGAAGAGGACCTGCGCGCGGTGAACCTGCGCGTCAACGACCGCTTCTTCCGCCTCTCCGACGTCGCCACCATCACCCGCGGCTATGCCGATCCGCCGAAGTCCCTGTTCAGGGTCAACGGCGAACCGGCCATCGGGCTCGCCATCGGCATGAAGCCGAACGGCAATCTGCTGGAGTTCGGCGAGGCGCTGGAAGCCTTGATGCAGAAGACCCTGAACGACCTGCCGGTCGGCATCGGCGTCACCAAGGTGGCCGACCAGCCCGAGGTCGTCGATCACGCGGTGTCCGGCTTCACCAGGGCGCTGTTCGAGGCGGTGGTCATCGTGCTGGCGGTGAGCTTCGTCAGCCTCGGCGTGCGCGCCGGTCTGGTGGTGTCGCTGTCCATTCCGCTGGTGCTGGCCATCACCTTCCTCACCATGTCCTTAATGGGCATCTCGTTGCAGCGCGTGTCGCTGGGCGCGCTCATCATCGCGCTCGGCCTGCTGGTCGACGACGCCATGATCGCGGTGGAGATGATGGTGGCGCGGCTGGAAAAGGGCGACCCGCTGAACAAGGCGGCGACCTATGTCTATTCCCACACAGCCTTCCCGATGCTGACCGGAACGCTGGTGACCATCGCCGGCTTCATCCCCATCGGGCTCAATTCCAGCCAGGCCGGCGAATATACCTACACGCTGTTCGTGGTCATCGGTGTATCGCTGCTGGTGTCGTGGATCGTGGCGGTGCTGTTCGCCCCGCTGCTCGGCGTGACATTGCTGCCCGCGACCATGAAGCACACGAGCGAGGAGCCCGGCCCGGTGATGCGCGCCTTCGGACGCGCCCTGCTCGCCGCCATGCGGCACCGCTGGGTCACGATCGTCACCACCGCCGTCCTGTTCGCGGTCGCACTCTACGGCATGACCTTCGTCGAGCGCCAGTTCTTCCCCGAATCCGACCGGCCCGAACTGGTGATCGACTGGCGGCTGCCGGAAAACAGCTCCATCGCCGAAACCCGCGCCCAGATGGTGCGCTTCGAGGAAGCCGTGCTGGAGGGCAATCCCGACATCGACCACTGGAGCAGCTATATCGGCCAGGGCGCTGTGCGCTTCGTGCTGGCCTTCGACGTGCAGCTTTCCAACCCCTATTACGGGCAGATGGTGATCGTCGCCAACGACATCGAGGCGCGCGACAGGCTGCGCCAGCAGTTCAACGAGGTGCTGCGGCGCGACTTCGTCGGCACCGACGCCTTCGTCAAATATCTGGAACTGGGCCCGCCGGTCGGCCGCCCCATCCAGTATCGCGTGTCGGGACCGGACATCCAGACGCTGCGCGGCCACGCCCAGCAGCTCGCCGGCATCCTCGACGCCGACGAGCGCCTTGGCGTGGTGGCCTACGACTGGAACGAGCCCGGCCGCGTGGTGCGCGTCGACGTGCTGCAGGACAAGGCGCGCAAGCTCGGCATCTCGTCCAAGGACATCGCCACCACCCTGAACGGCGTGGTCGGCGGCATCGCCATCACCCAGGTGCGCGACGCCACCTATCTGGTCAATGTCGTGGTGCGGGCGCGCGAAGCCGAGCGCAACTCCATCGAGACGCTGCAAAATCTCCAGATCGCCACCGGGACGGGCAGCTCCGTGCCGCTGGCGGCCATCGCCGACTTCCGCTACGAGCTGGAACAGCCCGTGGTGTGGCGGCGCGGACGCATACCCACCATCACCGTCTCGGCCGGCATCAACGACAAGACCATGGCCGACACCATCGTCACCGACCTGTCGCCCCGGATCGACGAATTCGCCGCCGGCCTGCCGGCCGGCTATCACGTCGCGACCGCCGGCACCGTGGAGGAAAGCGCCAAGAGCCAGGGGCCGATCACCGCGGTCGTGCCGCTGATGCTGTTCGTGATGGCGACCATATTGATGCTGCAGTTGCAGAGCTTCCAGAGCCTGTTCCTGGTGGTGGCGGTGGCACCGCTTGGCATCATCGGTGTGTCGGTCGCCATGCTGCTCAGCAACAAGCCGCTCGGCTTCGTGGCCATACTGGGCGTGCTGGCGCTGATCGGCATCCTGATCCGCAACTCGGTGATCCTCATCGTGCAGGTCGAGGACCATATCCGCGAGGGCCAGCATCCGTGGGATGCGGTGGTGGAAGCTTCCACCCACCGCATGCGCCCCATCGCGCTGACGGCCGCAGCCGCCAGCCTGGCGCTGATCCCGATCTCGCGCGAGGTGTTCTGGGGGCCCATGGCCTTCGCCATGATGGGCGGCATCATCGCCGGCACGGCGATCACCCTGCTGTTCCTGCCCGCGCTCTACATCGCATGGCACCGGGTGAAGGAGCCGGCGCGGGAGGAACCAATGCGGGAAAAGACGGCGGAAGCCTGACGGCGCGTGCGAGGCGGAACTATTCCTCTCCCTCGCCTTCACCGCCGCCGGTGGCCAGCGCCATCGGAATTTCGCCGGCCAGCAGCTTGCGCTTGGAAAGCAGGCCGGCATCTTCCAGCGCCTCGAAATCGGGCAGGTCGCGCAGCGTGTCGAGCCCGAAATGCGAGAGGAAGGTCTTGGTCGTCACATAGGTGTAGGGTGCGCCGGGCGTCGGGCTGCGCGGTCCCGAGGCGATGAAATCCTGCCCCCGCAGCACGGCGATCAGGTCGCGGCTGATCTCCTTGGCGAAGAAGGACGACAGTTCGGCGCGGGTGATGGGCTGGAAATAGGCGATGGTCATCAGCACCAGCGCCTCGGTCTGCGACAGGGGCCGGCTGGCCTTGTCCATCTTCTGACCCGAGGCGACGCGGATCGCTTCGGCAAAGGCCGGGCGGGTGCGGTGCTGGAAGCCGCCGGCCACCTTCACCAGTTCGTAAGGCCTGCCGCGCAGGTCCTCCCGGATATCGTCGATGATGAGGTCGATGTTGCAGTTGCGGCCGACCACCTTGGCCAGAACCTCGCGCGGCACCGGATCGGACGAGGCGAAAATGACCGCCTCGACGCGGCCCATCCATTCGCGCCAGCGCAGTTCGGGCGGCAGGTGCTCAAGCTCGGTGTCGAGCAGCGGCGGCTGGTCGGCCGGGCGCGTCCTGTCGTCGTCGTGCTCTATCTGGTCCGCGGCCATGGTCACAGCCCGTAGATCCTGAATCCGGGACGGCCGGTCAGTTCGCGCACCGCCTCGAACTGCTCCAACCGCGCGAACAACCGGCGCGAGGCAAAGCGCGACAGCTTGCGGGTGGCCAGCGTGCCGGCCACCGCATCGTCGCCAAGCAGCAGGTCGAGCGCATCCGGCGCGCCCTTGGCCCTGAGCTTCGGCGCCACCTCCAGCAGGCGTGCCGTGCGGCGGGCGAGAACCCCGGCCTCGCGCAAGGCGGAGGCCGTGGCTTCGACATAGGCCCGGCACAGCGCCTGCTCGAATGCGGGATCGGCCGGCCTGATGCGCTTCGAACGCTCGCCTTCGGCGCGGAACACGGGATCGAAGGCCAGCGCCATGGCCAGCGGCACCGCGTGCTGCCAGCCGAGACTGCGCGCCAGAACCAGATCGACCAGCCACCAGCACAGCAGTTCGGCGCGCGGCTCCAGCGCCATCACCCGGCCGGCGGCCGAGGCGGCGGCAGTCGGCGCAGGCAGGCCGGACGTCGCCGCCTGTTCGACGGCGCTCGCCAGCGCCTGCCAGTCCATGTCGCCCGGCAGGCCCATCAGTTCGGCAAGGCCGGCCAGCGCTTCGGTATCGACATGCGGCCGCTGCGCGGCAAGCCTGCGCCAGGCGCCGAAAAGATTGCCGCCCGGCCCAGGATCGGACCCTCTCGGGCACAGATACCAGGCATCGCGCAGGGCCGCCTGCGTCTCGGTGCGGCCAGTCATGCGGCAGGCACGCTCGGCGCATTCGAGCGCCAGCCGCTGGCGCCAGGCGCCGGCCCAGATCGGCTCGGCGCGCACGAGGCTGTCGAGCGCATGGAGGGCCGCGCCGGCGGCGAAGGCGGCGGCACAGGGATCGGCAACGTCACGGCGCGCGGAAACCCAGCCCGGCAGGCGCGGGACGGCCTCCGGCATGGCAAGGACCGGATCGAAATTGCGCAGCGAATCGGCAAGCGGCTTCATGGCGCGAGCTTAGCCGCACTGTGCGGATGATCACAGATTATGTGCTTCGATCCGCACAATTAATGTGCAGGGACAGCTCCGCTGGGTCAGAAGCTGTTGCGCTCGTGATAGGTGCGCAAGAACGCCTGGATGCGCGGGTCCTCGGGCTGGTGCAGGATGCGGTTCGGCGCATCGACGCCGACCAGCTCGCCCTTTTCCATGAACGCCACCTGATCGGCGACATGGGCGGCGAAGCCCATCTCATGGGTGACGACGACCATGGTGATGCCCTCGGAAGCCAGCGCCTTCATGACGTTCAGCACCTCGCCGACCAGTTCGGGGTCGAGCGCCGAGGTCGGCTCGTCGAACAGCATCAGGCGCGGTTCCATGGCGATGGCGCGGGCGATCGCCACGCGCTGCTGCTGGCCGCCCGACAGGCGCGAGGGGTGGTTCGCCATCTTGTCGGCCAGCCCGACCTTCTTCAGCGCGTCGGCGGCGCGGGCCTCGGCCTCGGCCTTCTTCATGCCGCGCACGCGGATCAGGCCCTCGGCCACGTTCTGCAGCGCGGTCATGTGCGGCCACAGGTTGAACTGCTGGAACACCATGCCGATGGAGCGGCGCATGTCGCGCAGCTTGCGCCCGGCCATCTTGCGCCCGCCCGGCGCCTCGTAGCCGATCAGCTTGCCGTCGATCCGCACCTCGCCGGAATCATATTCCTCGAGGAAGTTGATGCAGCGCAGCAGGGTCGACTTGCCCGAGCCGGAAGGGCCGATCAGGCATGTGACCTTGCCCGGCGGGATGGAGAGGTCGACATCCTTCAGCGCCTGGAACTTGGCGTAGTATTTGTTGACCTTTTGGATTTCGACGGATGACGCGGCGAGCATCTTACGTCCTTTCGATGAGATAACCGGTGATGCGCTTTTCCAGCCGGCGGCCGAAGCGCGAGATGGTTTCGACCAGCGCCCAGAAGAACAGCGCCAGAACGAGGTTCGCCTCCAGATAGCGGAAGGTCTCGGTGGACATGCGCTGCACCTGATACATCAGCTCGGGCACGGTGATGATCGACAGGATCACCGTTTCCTTGGTGAGGATGATCGAGAAGTTGACGAGCGCCGGCAGCGCCGAAACCAGGCCGAGCGGCAGCAGGATGCGGCGCACGATGGCCGGCTCGGACATGCCGATGGCGCGGGCGGCCTCGATCTGGCCATGGGGGACGGCGCCGAAGCCCGAGCGGAAGATTTCCGCGAAATAGGGGCTGCCGTAGATGGTCAGGCCGAGAATGCCGGCCGGCAGCGCGTCAAGCCGAAGCCCGATCAGCGGGCCGCCATAGTAGAGCACGAAAAGCTGCACCAGAAAGGGGGTGCCGCGGATGACCTCGATATAGGCCTGCACCACCCAGCCGACGGGGCGCGGCGCATAGCGCTGCACAAGCGCGATGACCAGCCCCAGCACCATGCCGAGGATGGTGCCCAACAGCCAGCACAGGATGGTGAGACCAAAGCCGCGCAGCAGCATGGGCCCGTATTGTTGCAGGATGCCCCATTCCATCAGACAGCCATCCTGTGTTCGAGGTAACGACCGAAAGCCGCCAGGCACAGATTGATGATGAGGTAGATGCAGGCCGCGGCGAGATAGACTTCAAGCGGCCGGAAGGTGGTCGCGGCCTGCGCCTGGCTGGCGCGGGTCAGCTCCAGGATGCCGACGACCGAAACCAGCGAGGATGCCTTGACCAGCAGGATCAGTTCGTTGATCAGCGCCGGCAGCGACAGCGTGACCGCCTGCGGCAGC
The DNA here is from genome assembly GCF_052978165.1 of Aquamicrobium terrae. Classification (NCBI taxonomy): domain Bacteria; kingdom Pseudomonadati; phylum Pseudomonadota; class Alphaproteobacteria; order Hyphomicrobiales; family Phyllobacteriaceae; genus Aquamicrobium; species Aquamicrobium terrae. The sequence continues at coordinate 2,550,391 of NZ_JBRKLZ010000001.1, read as the reverse complement.
ACGATCCGGCCCCAGATATCGCGGGGCGACATGCCGATGGCGGTCGCGGCCTCGGTCTGCCCCTTGGGCAGGGCGTTGATGGCGCCGCGCCAGATTTCCGAAATATAGGCGCTGGCGCAGATGCCGACCGTGACCACGGCCGCGAACATCGCCGGGACGTCGATGCCGATGACAGGCAGCAGATAGTAGAACAGCAGGAGCTGGACGAGCAGCGGAACACCGCGCAGGAAGGAGACCCACAGGCCCGCGATCCGGCGCAGCCAGACCACGGGCGAGAGTGCGGCGGCACAGACCAGCGCGCCGATGACCAGCCCGAGGCTGATGCCCAGCACGGAGATCAGCAGCGTGTAGCGTGCCGCCCAGAAGAGCGGCCCGAAACTGTCGAGAAAGGTCGGGATCGAGAACATCGCGCCTCCGCTTGTCCTCCCGGCGGTCCGGGAAAAGCGCGGGCGGGAAAACCCGCCCGCGGCACAGGATTACTTGGCCGGCACTTCGCGCGGCAGCTCGGTGTAGGAGCCCAGCCACTTCTCCTGGATGGCCTTGACGCGGCCGTCGTCGGTCATCTTCAGCATGGCGTCGTTGATGGCCTTGGCGAAGCTCTCGGTGTCGGCTTCCTTGCGCAGAACCCAGGCGAAATAGGTCGGCTGGCCGAAGGAGGCCGGCTCGAACAGGGCGAAGGTCTCGCCGCGGTTCTTCACCAGATAGGTCAGGTTCGGGAGCGAGCCGGCAACGGCGTCGAGACGGCCGGCGGCGAGGTCGGCATAGGCTTCGTCGGTGGTGCCGTACTCCTTGACGTTCACGCCGCCCAGCTCCTTGCCGTAGGCTTCGAGCTGGCGGAACTGCGCGGTGCCCTGCTGGACGCCCACGGTCTTGCCCTTGATGTCCTCGGGCTTCTTCAGCTCGGTGTTGTTGGCGGCGCGCACCAGCGAGACGGTGGCGTCGGCGATCGGCAGGGTGAAAGTGTAGCGCTCGAGGCGCTCCGGCGTGATGGTGACCGGGGCGATGACGATGTCGAACTTCTTGACCTCGAGGCCCGGCAGCTCGGCGGTCCACGGAATGTCCTGATAGACCGGCTCGACGCCGATTTCCTTGGCGACCTCGTCGAACAGGTCCTTGGTCATGCCCTGGTAGACGCCGTCAATGAGCATGTCGAACGGAGCGTAGTGCATGTCGGTGGCGGTGACGATCTTGCCCGCGGCCTTGATGTCATCGAGCTGGTCGGCGCTGGCGGGAGCCGCGAGGGCCATCAGCGCGATGCCGGCGAGAGCCGACTTCAGAAATCCGGAAAGTTTCATTTCGTTCTCCTTGCTGGACAGGTTCATGTCGTGAATTCACGGGCTTGAGCGGAATGGCCGCGTTTTGCGGACGCCGGACCGATGCTTGCCTTCTGGTGCCGTCACCGGCCGGTTGCCATTGCGCTCATGTCCGTGAGTCCGGGACCTCGTTATTGTTCATTTTTCAACGCGCCACCAGTGACCGCGGCGCGAAGCCTACCAAAGTATTGCCCACCGCTCAGGCCAGCATGTTGCCCGAGATGATGATACGCTGGATCTCGCTCGATCCCTCATAGATGCGCATGATGCGAAGATCCCGGTTGATGCGTTCGACCGGGAAGTCGCGCGTATAGCCATAGCCGCCATGCAATTGCAGCGCGGTGTCGGCGATCCTGCCGGCGGCTTCCGAAGCGCCGAGCTTGGCCATGGACGAGGCCAGCGAGAAGCGCCCGCCATGCTCGTGCGCCAGCCTGCGCTGGCGTGCCGCCTCCTGCGACAGGAGCAGCGCCGACTTGTAGGCGAGGCCCATGTCGGCGATCATCCAGCGGATGCCCTGGCGTTCGGACAGGGCGATGCCGCCGATGATGCGTTCCCTGGCATAGGCGATCGCCGCCTCCATCGCCGCGCCGGCCATGCCCAGGCACTGCGCGGCCACCTCGATGCGGCCATTGTCCAGCACCTGCATGGCGGTGCGGAAGCCCTTGCCCTCTTCGCCCAGCAGCGCACTTTCGGGCAGCGCGCAGTCGAGGCTGAGGGTGAAGACATGGCCGCCCTTGAGGCCCATGGTCTTCTCCGCCGGGCCGGCTTCGAGGCCGGGCGTGCCCTTGGGCAGGATGAAGGCCGAGATGCCGCGATGCGCCTTGTCCGGATCGGTCACGGCATAGACGACGAGGAAATCGGCCACACCGCCATTGGAGATGAAGCACTTGCTGCCCTTGAGATGCCAGCCGCTGTCGGTGCGGCGGGCGCGGGTCTTCATGTCGGCGGGATCGGAGCCGGCGGTGGGCTCGGTGAGCGCGAAGGCCCCCAGCGCCGCGCCGGAAGCGGCCTTCGGCAGCCACTCCTGCCTCTGCTCCTCGGTGCCGCCGATCAGGATCGAATCGGTCGCCAGATAATGTGCGGTGAGCGCCGAGGCGGTCGAGCCGCAGGCACCGGCGACGATGGAGACGGCGCGCAGCAGCGCAAGGGCGGAGATGCCGCCGCCGCCATAGGCTTCCGGCAGGTTGGCGCCCATCATGCCCGCCTCGCCGAGCGTGGCGAGCTGCTCATGCACGAAGCGCGAGGTCTCGTCGGTTTCGGCGGCCAGCGGCGCGATCCTGTCGGCGCAGATGCGCTCCAGCACCTCGCAGAACATGCGCTCCTCTTCCGCAAGCATGTGCCAGGGGTCGTCAATCTGCATGATGCAGGGCCTCCAGTCCCAATTCCTTCAGAACCGCCTCGATGTCGCCGCCGAGGCGGGGTGCCGATGACGCCGCCACCGGCTTCACGCCGTCGAAGCGCACCGGCTGGCCAACCACCGGCGCACGGCCGAGAACGGGATGCGGCAGCTCGCTCACCAGAGAGCGATGAGCGGCGTGCTCATTGTTCGCGGCCTGTGCGATGTCCCAGATCGGCGCGGTGGGCAGCCCCTGCGCCGAAAGGGCGGCGACGGCTTCCTCCGTCGTCAGCGCGCCCGACCATTCCTCGATCAGCGCCCGCAGCGCCGGCTCGTTGCCGGTGCGGCTGCTGTCGCTTGAAAAACGCGGATCATCGGCAATCTCCGGCTTGCCGATCAGCGCCGCCAGGCGCTGGAACTGGCCGCCGTTCAGCACCGCGATCACCACCTGCCCGTCACTGGTCCCGAAGCAGCCGAAGGGGGTGGAGAGCGGATGGCGGTTGCCCACCCGGCCCGGCATCACGCCATCGTAGAAATACTGGGCATGGCTGGTCGTCAGCATGGAGAACAGGGCGTCGTACATGGCCACGTCGAGGGTCGCTCCCTGCCCGGTCGCGTTGCGCTGCACCAGCGCGGCCATGATCGACCAGCTTGCGAACAGGCCGGCGATCAGATCGGCCACGCTTTCACCCGTCTTCAAGGGTGCGCCGCCGTCCTCGCCGGTCGCCGCCATCAGGCCGGACATGGCCTGCACGACCAGATCGTAGGCCGGCAGGTCCGTGAACGGACCGTCCTGTCCGAAGCCCGAGATCGAGCAATAGATCAGGCGCGGATTTGCGGCGCGCAGCGCCTCGGCGCCCAGTCCCAGCCGGGCGGCGACCCCGGGGCGGAAATTCTCGACCACCACGTCGACGCGGGCGGCGAGTTCCTGCGCCAGCTTCAGGTCGGCCGGCTTCTTGAGGTCGAGGGCGATGCTTTTCTTGCCGCGATTGTTCAGCGTGAACAGCGCGCTTTCGCCATCCTTGAACGGGCCGATATGGCGGTAGTCGTCGCCGGCCGGCGGCTCCAGCTTGATGATCTCGGCCCCGAGGTCGGCCAGCAGCGCGGTGCAATACGGACCGGCCAGAACGCGCGAAAGGTCGAGAACCCTCACCCCGCTCAACGGCCGGCTCATGCGCGGCCTCCGGCGCAGGCCTCCGGCACGAACGCGGCGATCCGTCCGAAGTCGGCCCGTTCGAGATCAGCCAGGACAGGTTCGGGCATTGCCAGCCTCCTCCAGATGCCGCGGCGCGCAGGGGGCGAACCCGATGCGGCGGTAAAGCTCGGTCAGGCTCGGACATGCCGTAACGCCTGACCGGCGCCGCGATCGATCTCCTCACCCTGGCCGAACCTAACCACAGTTCATTCTCTATGTATAGACTTAATTTGCGTCTATGTATAAACTTATTGACGGAGAATTTCGCCGACCGCACCATGCGACGGCATGGGGAGCGCGGCAACACAAGGCGGCGACGCCCGATCGTGAAGGTGAGGGAGGCGGATATGACCGACAGGCGGACCGGCCCGACATCGCCGAAAGCGCAGAACATCGCCAACGAGGTGCGCCGGCGCATCATCGAGCGCGAATGGCGGCAGGGCGACCGCATCCCTGACGAGGCCGACCTCGCCATCGAGTTCGACGCCGCGCGGGCAACGGTCAACAAGGCGCTGCAACTGCTGGCCGACGAGGGCCTGCTGGACCGCCGCCGCCGGGCCGGCACGCGCGTGACCGTCGATCCGATCCGCAAGGCGACGGTGTCGATTTCCATCGTGCGCGAACAGGTGGAGCAGGCGGGCCTGGCCTACAGCTATCGCGTCGTGGCCAAGCGGCGCAGCCCGATCCCCGCCGACATCGCCGCCCGGCTCGGCCTGCCCGAAGGCAAGATGCTGGTCCACATGCGCGCCGTGCACTATGGCGACGGCCGCCCCTTCCAGCTCGAGGACCGCTGGATCAACCCGCCCACGGCCCCGGGGCTCGAAGAGGTCGATTTCTGGCAGCTCAACGCCAATGAATGGCTGGTCCGAAACGCGCCCTATCTGCGGGCCGAACTGGCCTTCTCGGCAGCCAATGCCGACCGGCGGGAGGCGCGACTGCTGCAGACGCAAGTGGGGCAGGCCCTGCTGATCCTGCACCGTACCACCTGGAACGACCGCGGGCCGATCACCACCGTGCGGGTGGCCTGCCAGCCGGGCCACCTCATCAGCACCGAAGCGGGCTATGACAGAAGCCACTGGCCCGCAAGCGGGACGCCGGCCCCCGAGGTTTCCTGACGGCGGACGCAGCCGGCAGGATTCGACGCGGTTTCGCCCGCGCGACCTCCCATCCAAAGGGCGTAAATCCATTGTCGGATCGTCCTACTCCCCTCCCCTGACCTGCCTCCTCACGGTTGAACGGATGAACTTCCGTCGCCCCATTGCGCAAGGAGTTACGACGCAGGTGCAACTGTTCAAGGCAGCGGTCCGGGGCGACAGTCCAAGGGCCGGACGAGCCGAATTTTCCGGAATGGGATCATGGGGTCTTTTGCAAGGGGGGTCCCGCGTTTCCGGAAAGCAAGGCCAGCCGGCCAACAAGGAGTGCATAAACCATCTTCGTGGGGGGATGCACTGCATGCAGACGGCGATCGTTCCGGTCGTCGAACCACTGGAACCGTGCCGGCACCATATCGCCTGACAGATGACGGGTGATCGTGTCGCACGGTTCTTTAATCGAGGACACGATCATGGCTAAAAACGGATTCGGTGGATTTGGCCCCTATCTGCCCGGCTGGCCGCTGGGCAATCAGGACCAATATCAGGAACAGGATCAGGACCAAGGACAGGGGCAGGATCAAAACCAGGGGCAGGATTCCTGGCAGAACCAAGGCCAGGAGCAGACTGCGTCGAACACGGCGAACAATGAGGCCGCAAACAATGCCGGCAACAACGCCGGTAACAATGCCGCCAACAATGCCGGCAACAACGCAGCGAATTCCGCCAACAACGCAGCCGGGAACGCGGCCCAGAACGGCGCCTCGAACACGGCCGGCAATGCGGCCAGCAACGCTGCCAACAATGCAGCCAGCAACGCGGCCGGGAACGCCGCCAGCAACACGGCCGAGAACGTCGCGACGAACGCGACCAACGTCGCCACCAATGTTGCGACCTCGGTGTCGACATCCGTGAATGTCGGCCTTGACGGCATCATCCCCAGCGACAACGACTTTGCCGACGTCGATATCTATGGCGGCGCCAAGGTCGACCAGCTGTTCATCAACCGCGACGGCGTGATCTCCTACGATCCGGGCGACGACGTGTCCTTCTCGGATATCCTCAACGGCTCGCTGAACGGATCCGGCAACAACGCCTTCGTGTCCAATCAGGTCAACGACCTGGTCGACAACGATACGTTGAAGGACCCGCAGGTCCACAACAACTCGAACTTCCAGCAGCAGGGCAGCGCCTGGGGCGGAACCTCGACCACCGGTGACGGCATCGATACCGGCGGCGGCGGTGGCGGCGGCGGCGGCAAGGCCGACGCCGATGGCGGCGCAGGCGGTCGCGGCTCGGCCTATGGCGCGGATGCCTTCGGCGGCTTCGGCGGCCACTCCGGCGCAACCGCCGGCGACGGCACCGGTGCCGATGGCGGCGCAGGCGCGGCCGGCACGGGCACCGGGCTCGGCCTTGGCGGCCTCGGCGTCGGCATTGGCGCCGGTGGTGACGGCGGTGCCGGCGGTGCCGGTGGCGCTGGCGGCGGCGGCGGCGCCGGTGGTGCCGGCGGCACGGGCGCTGGCGGTCCCGGCGGTTCGGGCAGCGGCGGCTCCGGCGGCAGCGGCACGGGCGGCTCCGGCGGAACGGCCGGCAGCGGCGCCGCGGGCGGCAGCGGCGGCAATGGCGCGGCGGCGGCAGCCGGTGCGGCCGATGCGGCGGCGGCCCTCGGCGTGGCCGATGCGGCGGCGGCAGCTGACGCTGCTGCGGCAGCAGGCGGCGCAGGCGGCGCAGGTGGCGCCGGCGGCATGGGCGGCACAGGCGGTGTCGGCAATGGCGGCCTCGGCGGTGACGGCTTCGGCGGTCTCGGCGGCGGCGGTGCCGGCGGTGCCGGCGGCGGCGGCGGAACCGGCGCGGCAGGCGGCATGGGCGGTGACGCCGATGGCGGCGGCGGCCTCGGCTTCGGCGCCGGCCAGGGCATCGGCCTCGGCCTCGGCGGCGGTATCGGCGGTGCCGGCGGTGACGGCGGCGCAGGCCTTGGCGGCTGGGCCCTTTCGGCCGGCGGCGACGGCGGTTCGGCCTTTGGCGGGCCGATTTCCGGCGGCAATGGCGGCTTCGGCGGCATGGGCGGCATCGCCACCAATGGCGCCGGCGGTGCCGGCGGCGCAGGCGGCACATGGGGTTCGAACAATGGCGATGACGGCTATGTCAACGGCCTGTCGCAAGCCACGTCCGACGCCGTGGTCGACACCAGCGCCTTCAACCAGCAGATCGTCATGGGCGCGAACGTCCTTGGCAATACGGTCGACATGACTGTGGTCGGCGGCGACCTGATCAGCACAGTGGTCGGGGAAGACGACGGATAACAAGCCGTCCACGGGTCCGGCGCCCTCTCCCCCCAAGGGCGCCGGGTTCTGGAGCTGTGCATGGTCCCCGTGCACAGCTCCCCACTTTTCCTTCAAGCCACTCAAAGAGGGGGAAGCAGATCCGGGCTCACGCCCGGTGCCGTTAACGGAATGGCGCGGTTCAGGGACGGGCGGCCCGGACAAGCGGTTCCGCTGGAAAGCCGGCGAGGTAGTGCACCATGCATATGGACTCGACCACCGAGATCATCGCCCATTTCATCGGAGTTTTCTCCCAGACCGTCGAGGATGTGCGGCTGCGGCTGGACTACGCCGAGTTCACCGCCCAGCAGGAGGCGTCGCCGGAAAATCCCGAACTCCTCAACGTCAAGATCAACATTTCCAGCCCCTATACGCTGGGGCAATTCGCGCCGAAGGTGAGCTATTCGCCGCCGCCGTTCGACATGGTGGCGACCAGCGTCGGCACCTCGGTTCCGTACCAGCCGATCCCCGTGCAGATCCCGCGCGGCGACATGACGAAGGTGTTCGGCTCCACCCGCCACCACGACGCCCCGGGCATGTCGGAAAGGGTGATCCCCGAATATGTGCCGATCGGCTCGCTCGCGCTCTATCTGCGCCAGGAAGCGCAGCTCGTCGACAATGACGTTCTGACGATCGGCAATCACGGGCTCGGCATGCACATGGTGGGCGATCCGGTCGCCGCGCTGGCGCGGCTGATGGATGCCTCATCGCAGCTCCAGCCGCTGGCCGACCTGGATGGCCTCCACTCCCCAGGCGATGCGAGCGACTTCCTTCTCCACGCCGCCGATGCGGTCGACATGCTGCCGGATGCAGCTCCCGCCGGCGGCAGCCTGTTCGTGGCGCAGGGCGAAGCCTCCGCCGGCATCCATGTCAACGGCGAAAGCGCCGAGGAAGCACCGGTTCTGGACGCCTATCTGCCGGCCAAGTTCCTGCCGCCGCCGGAAGACACGGATGACGAGGCCCCGGCGCCGAACGGCATCGACTACTCGCTCACCTCCAAGATCGACATGGAAGCCGGGGGCAATTTCCTGCTCAACGAGGCGGTTCTGATCAACAACTGGTACGGCGCGCCCGTGGTCGCGGCGGTTGGCGACTATGCCCATGTCAACGCCATCAGCCAGACCAATGTCTGGAGCGACTGCGATGCCGTATCCAGTGCGCTGGGCGGCTGGCAGACGCTGACGAACACGCCGACGCAGGCCTTCAACGTCGCCACCATCGAGACCATCGCCAACCCGGCCTATGGCGGCCAGACCGCCGACGGGTCGGGCTTCCCGTCCTACTGGCAGGTGGCGCGGATCGACGGCGACCTGATCCTCGCCAACTGGATCAAGCAGATCAGCTTCGTGCAGGACAACGATGTCACCGTGATGTCGGCCTGCGGCGGCGGCACCACGATCACGCTCGGCGACAACACGACGCTCAACATCACCTCGCTGGCCGAGCTCGGGATCTACTACGACCTCATCATCGTCGGCGGCAGCATCTATCACGGCAACATCATCAGCCAGACCAACATCCTGCTGGACGACGACCTGGTGGGAACCCTCGGCGATTTCCAGACCTCGGGCCAGGCCTCGCTGTCGACCGGCGGCAACCTCTTGTGGAACCAGGCTTCGATCACCCAATACGGCACGATGAGCTTCGAGCAACTGCCCTCCTCCTTCCAGGAGGCGGCCGACAAGCTCGCTGCCGGCCCGACGGACGCGCCGGCCGGTCTGCTCAACCACCAGGCCTTCAGCGGGCTGGCCGGCCTGAAGGTGCTCTACATCTCCGGCGATGTGATCGACCTTCATTATATCAGCCAGACCAACATTCTGGGCGACGCCGACCAGGTGGCGCTGGCGATGGACAAGGCGGGCGCCTATGCCGATGCCGACTGGACCATCTCCACCGGCACCAACGCCCTCGTCAACTATGCCCACATCGTCGACGGCGGCGTCGATTCCACCGTCTATGCGGGCGGCAATGTCTATTCGGACGAACTGCTCATCCAGGCCGAACTGATCTCGAACGACACCGGCCTCTATACGCAGGACGCCAACGCACTGGTGAACGAGGCGGTGGTGTTCCTGAGCGACGACATGCTGGCCCCGGATGCCGACGACGGGCCGCCGATCCACGACGGCGCGGCGCACGGCATCGGATCGGCCGACGTCATGCAGACCATGTTGAGTTGAAACAAGCCAGACCGAGACACCCGACTGACAGGGGGACAGGAGCGCGTCTTCATGGAGAGGTTTGAGGCAATGGCGGCACCGCGTGCCGCGGCAGGCAACACCAGTTTTTGCGAGCCCGACACGGAACCATTGACGCGGATGCTGGCCGCGCTCGAGCGCGAGATCGAAATCTCGGTCGAGGACGCCGTGTCGGAGCATCGCACCGAAGGACCGGCCCCGGATCTCGCGGAAGGCCGTGACACACACGAACAGGGGGACCGCCAGGAGGCGCCCGAAATGGCGCCCGGCGGCCCCGAACCGGAGACAAGCATGCGACAACCGCAACAATCCGGACCCGAAGCGGCAAGGCCGGGGGCGACGGTCATTCTCGAAGGCGAGACCGGGCCACTCCAGGCGCGGCCGCAGCCGCCGGCCGACGGCCAGCAGCCTTCGGCGCCCGGCCGCTATTCGGTGACCGACGACAAGGGCGGCAAGGGCAAGGGCGGTTCCGGCACCTTCCACCGGCGGCTGGGACCGGTCGACCTGTCGAAGAGCCTCGGCGCCGGCCTCGGCGCGGTGCGCAAGAACCTGTTGATGGTGCTGCTGTTCACCAATGCCAGCAACATCCTCGTGCTGGCCATCCCCGTCTATCTGTTCCAGATTTCCGACCGGGTGCTGACCAGCCGCTCCACCGACACGCTGGTGATGCTGACCATCGTCATCGTCGGCGCTGTGCTCCTGCAAGCGACCTTCGATGCGATCCGCCGCTTCATCCTGATGCGCACCGCCGTGGAGGTCGCGGCCCAGCTCGGCGCGCCGATCCTGAGTGCCGCCGCGCGCGCCTCCCTGCACGGTTCGGGCCGCGAATACCAGACGCTGGGCGACCTCCAGCAATTGCGCTCCTTCCTCGTATCCGGAACCTTGCTGTCCTTCCTGGACATTCCTTTCGCGCCGCTCTTCATACTGGCCGTTTATCTGGTGCATCCGCATCTCGGCAGCATCATCATACTGTCCGGCGTGCTGCTGTTGATCGTCGCCTTCGTCAACCAGCGCATAACCGCCGCCCCGTTCGGCGAGGCCAATGTCTTCCAGAGCCGCGCCAACCTGCATCTCGATTCCATGGCCCGCAACTCGCAGATCATCAACGCGCTGGCGATGATCCCCGAGGCGGTGAAGATCTGGGGGCAGGACACGGCCGGCTCGCTGAAGGCGCAGGTCAAGGCGCAGGACCGCAATATCGTGTCTGCCGCCACCTCCCGCGCCATCCGCCTGCTGACGCAGGTGGCGCTGCTTGGCTGGGGCGCGTTCCTCGCCATCGAGGGCGAGATCACCGGCGGCATGGTCATCGCCGCCTCGATCATCGCCGGCCGGGCGCTCGCTCCCATCGAAGGCTCGATCGAGGGCTGGAACCAGTTCATCCTGTCGCGCGGCGCCTATGGCCGCATCAGCGCGCTGCTGCGGTCCTCGCCGCTGAATCTCGAACGGCTGGTGCTGCCCAATCCGGAAGGTCGGCTCGACGTGGAGCGCGTGCTCTATGTGCCGCAGGGCACCAAGCGCGTGGTGCTGAACGGCATCAACTTCTCCCTCCAGCCGGGCGATTCGCTGGCCGTCATCGGCAATTCGGGCGCGGGCAAGACCACCCTCGGCAAGATGCTGGTCGGCTCCATCCTGCCCACCTCCGGCGCCGTGCGCCTCGACCTGATGGACCTGCGCAACTGGGACCAGCGTCAGTTCGGCGACAATATCGGCTACCTGCCGCAGGACGTTCAGCTCTTCCCCGGTTCCATCAAGGCCAACATCGCGCGCATGCGCGACGATGTGGACGACGCTGAAATCTACCGGGCCGCGATCCTGGCCGACGTGCACGAGATGATCGCCACCTTCCCGCAGGGCTACGAGACGCAGGTCGCGGCCGACGGCTCGCCGCTGTCGGGCGGGCAGAAGCAGCGCATCGCGCTGGCCCGCGCCTTCTTCGGCGACCCGCGCATGATCGTGCTCGACGAGCCGAACTCCAACCTCGACGCCGCCGGCGATTCGGCACTGGCGCGGGCGCTGCGCCACGCCAAGGAAAACCGCATCACGGTGATCGTCATCACCCAGCGGCCGTCGCTGCTGCGCCATGTCGACAAGATCCTGCTGATGACCAACGGCACCATCTCCATGTTCGGCCGCCGCGACGAGGTGCTGCGCGCGCTGGCCGCCCACAATGCCGGCCAGTTGCACGGCAGCCCGTTCGGCGAGCGGCTTCCCCAGGCCGGTACGGCTCAGGCAGGTGCAGCATGAGCACCGAAGTCGCCAAGCTCCAGGACCTCACCTGGTATGCCGAGGTTCCCCGCTCCATCCGCAAGCAGAGCATCGCCGGCGTGCTGCTGATGATCCTGTGCTTCGGCGGCTTCGGCGTGTGGGCCGGCTTCGCGCCGCTCGCCGCAGCCGTCATCGCCCAGGGCAGTTTCGTGGCCACCGGCCAGAACAAGATCGTCCAGCATCTGGAAGGCGGCGTCATCAAGGAAATCCTCGTTTCCGAGGGCGACCATGTGACCGAGGGCCAGCCCCTGGTGCAACTGGACGAAACCTCGGCACTCGCCAATGAGCGCCAATTCTTCCTGCGGCGCGCGCGGCTCGACGCCATCGTGGCGCGGCTGAACGCCCAGTACGAGGAAAAGAAGCGCATCGAATTCCCGGCCGAACTGACCGGCAGCACCGTCGATCCGGAAATCGCGGAAATCCTCGCCAGCCAGCGGCTCAATTTCGAGGCCTCGCAGCGCAAGCTCAACAGCGAGATCGAATTGCTGAACAACAACATCGCGGCGCTCGAATTCCGCGCCGGCGGCTACAAGGCGCAGCAGGAGGCGCTGGCGCGCCAGATCCAGTTCCTCCGCGACGAATATACCGGCAAGCAGAAGCTCTACGATCAGGGGCTGCTGCGCAAACCGGAGATTTCGGCCATCCAGCGCGCAATGGCCGAGGCCGACGGGCAGAACGGGCGGCTGACGGGTGAGATCGACGAGATCGGCGCGCAGATGGAACGCTACCGACAGCAGGTCCAGCAGACGCTTGCCGCCTACCGGCAGGCAGCACTCGACGAGTTGCAGAGCGTCGAGGCGGAACTGGACACGGTGCGTGAGCAGTCGCGCGCCGCCGAGAACGTGCTGCGCCGGGCGACCATCAACGCGCCGGTCAGCGGCACCGTGGTGCGGCTCTACTACCACACCTCCGGCGGCGTCATCGAAAGCGGCAAGAGCATCGCCGAAATCCTGCCGTCCGACGTGCCGCTGATCATCGAGGCGCAGATACCGCGCACCAAGATCGATTCCGTGCGCACCGGCCAGGAGGCGACGGTGCGGCTCACAGCCCTCAACCAGCGCACCACGCCGGTGCTGACGGGCGAGGTGTTCTATGTTTCGGCCGACGCGCTGCGCGAGCAGTCCGTGCAGGAAGTGCGCGAAATCTACCTTGCCCGCGTGCGCCTGCCGCCCAGCGAACTGGCCCGGGTGCGCGGCTTCATGCCGACGCCCGGCATGCCGGCCGAAGTGCTGATCCAGACGGCGGAGCGCACCTTCTTCGACTATCTGTCGAAACCGATCCGCGACAGCATGAACCGCGCCTTCCGCGAGGATTAGACGCCGCTTGCCGGCGGTGCTAGGATCGCGGCGTCTTGGGCAAGCAAGCAGCCTCGCGATGAACCGATCGGTGCCGCCTTTCAGGGACGTGCTGACCCTTCTGGGCCAGCTCAACTATACGTGGACCAACACCGAGAGCCTGCTTATCCACCTGATCGCGGGGCTCGCCGGGGTGGACAAGGAAACCGCCACCATCATCTTCCTGACCCTCAACACGACGCGCGCGCGCGTCGACCTTGTCGAGCGGCTGGCCAAGATGGCGCGCACGCCGGCACCGGTGCGCAAGGACATCCTGGACGTCACCCGCAAGATGATGGCGGAGGCGAAGCTGCGCAACAAATACAACCATTGCATCTATTCCTTCGACGACAGCGGCAATAACGTCTCCACCCTGCTGATGCGGGTTTCGGAATCCGGCGAACAGCTCAGATACGGCAAGATGGATGCCATCGACGCCGACGAGATCTCCAACATCACCCAGTCGATCAACCGGCTGGCGGAGACCAACCGCGAGATATGGGCGCTGGCCCGCCGTCACGGCTTCCCCCTGTAAACGGCCCAGGCGATTGCCACGGCGGCACGGCTCGTTGTAGCCATTCCCGACCGCTCATTGTTGGAGGAGACGCAGCATGGACCGATTTACCGGCGGTTGCCTGTGCGGCGATGTCCGTTTCGTGGCGTCGGGTCGGCCCTACCGGGTCGGCCTTTGCCACTGTCTCGACTGCCGCAAGCACCATGGAGCCCTTTTTCACGCGTCCGCGATCTTTCCCGAAGACGCGGTGACGATCGAAGGTGAAACACGCGACTATGCCGGGCGGTTCTTCTGCCCCCGCTGCGGCTCGCCCGTATTCGCACGCACCGCCGACGAAATCGAAGTGAACCTGGGGTCGCTGGATGCCCCGGATCAGCTAAAACCAACCTACGAACTGTGGACCGTGCGCCGCGAGGCGTGGCTGCCGCCCTTCCCGCTCGCGAACCGCTACGAGCGGGATCGCGACGCCACCAGCCGTTTCGAGGAATAAAGCATGTCGCCCGAAAGTGGGAACCGGTTTCGGGATAACGACATACGAAAAAACAACAACGTAAAGCGCAAGGGGCGAATCTGAAAGATCGCGACGCGCTTTAGGACGCCCGACCGGCCGGGCGAGCGGCGCCTCATTCCGGAAATCCCGCCTTGCGGTAACCGTCGACGAAATGTTGAAATGTTGCGGCGTCACGGAACGGCTCCATCGCCGCCCAATGGCGGATCGTGAAGCGCGGGTTGGCGACGAGGAACAGCTCGGCTTCCGCACGCGCCTCATCGAGCCGGCCGAGCTGCGCAAGGCTCGCCGCAAGGAAGCGGCGCGAGCTTGTCCGGTACGTCTCGTCCCGGCGCAGCGTCTCGACGGCGGCCTCGTAGTCCGCGGAAGCATATTGCGCCTGGCCGAGCACCAGATAGTACCAGCTCGCCGGAAACGGGTTCAGCCGCAACGCCCTGCGGATGTGTTCAAGCCCCTTCCCGACCCGGCCGGCCAGGACCGCGATGTCGGACAGTGCCGCCCATGCATCGGCCTCGTTCGGATCGAGCCTGATCGCGCGCTCGAACTCCGCATCCGCCTCGGCGAAGCTGCGCTCATAGGCCAGCAGATAGGCCACCCAGCGGCAGCCGGCATCGTTGGGATCGATGGCCACCGCCTTGCGCGCCAGTTCCAGCGCCGCGCTGCGGGAAGCTTCGGTCGGCCCGCCGGCATGCACCCATCCCATCCAGTGGTTCACGGCAAGCCAGCGATAGGCTTCGGCATAGTCCGGATCGAGCGCAACCGCGCGCGTCAGCATGAGGTGCGCTTCCTGCGCCGCCTGCGGCGCATCATCCATCAGCTTGCGCGCCCGCACGCACAGGTCGTAGGCTTCGATGTTCCTTGCCCGATGGCGCGGCGGCAATACGCTCAGCCGGCCAAGCAGCGCCTCCACGATCCTGGCCGTCACCTCATCCTGGACGGCAAAGATGTCTTCGAGGCCGCGATCAAAGCGTTCCGCCCACAAATGCTCGCCGCTCGCCGCGTCGACCAGTTGGGCGTTGACGCGCACGCGCCCGGCGGCGCGCCGTGCGCTGCCTTCCAGAAGGTAGCGCACGCCAAGGTCCTCCGCGATCGCGCGCACGTCCATCGCCTTTCCCTTGTAGGCGAAGACCGAGTTGCGGGCGATGACGAACAGGCCCGAATGCCGGGAAAGATCGGTGATCAGGTCTTCGGTCAGCCCATCCGCGAAGGAGTTCTGCTCGGGATCGTTGCCGGGACTCACGAAGGGCAGCACGGCGATCGAAGGCTTGTCGGGCAGCGGCAAAGGCCGTCGCCGCGAGCCACCGATCTGTTCGACGGCGCCCGTGAAACGGTAGCCGACGCGGGGAACCGTGGCGATCCATTCACTGCCGTTGCCGGCCGGGCCCAGCAGCTTCCTGAGCTGCGAGATCTGGACGGTGAGATTGCCTTCCTCGACGGCGGCGCCCGGCCATGCCGCATCCATCAACGCCGCCTTGTTCAGGATTTCGCCGGGCCGCTCGACAAGTGCCGCGAGCAGCTTCAGCCCGCGATAGCCGACGGCGGCGCCCGGCCATGCCGCATCCATCAACGCCGCCTTGTTCAGGATTTCGCCGGGCCGCTCGACAAGTGCCGCGAGCAGCTTCAGCCCGCGATAGCCGACGGCGACGGGCACGCCATCCCGAAGGAGCGTTCCCGCACCCGGATCAAGCACGAACGGACCGAAGGCAAAGCGCGATCCCTGCATACGGCACATCTATAGCCGGTTTGGAAGTTTTGAGAACTTTTTGGCAGCGCTTAATTACGCCGCCGCTCGCATCCCGCAGAATCCAGCCTCTTCCAGGCCGAAGGCTCACGAAGCTTCAAACCCTGATGGAGGCTGCCATGAACGACACATCTGCACCGGCACCGGATCGAGCCGCCCGGCCGACAATCGCCGTGAAAGCGGCACCCCGGCGCTACAGCCTCGCGGCCTTACGAAACATAGTTTCGACCTGGCGCGAACGGACGCGCTTTCGCCGGGAACTCAAGCAAAAGCTGGAGGACGATCCTTATCTGATCGACGATATCGGCCTGACGCGACGGCAGGCCGAGGAGGAAATCGCCAGGCTGCCCTTCTGGCAGCGATAAGCCCATCGGCCCTTCCCGATCTGTCCGCGAGTGTGGTTCCAGCAACAACCGGCGAAAAGTGGCGCGTCCCACCGGGGAAGTCATGGCCGTGGAATCCGTCGCTACGGTTCGCGGGGCGAACGTGCGCCCCGCGGCCGAGCGCAAGTTGGTCTACTCGAACTGGTTGAGTTTCACGTCTGCTGCCGACAGCAGAAAATCTCGGGAAGCCTCAACGTCACGGATCGCCTTTGTGACATCGACATCCACCAGCTCGCCGGCCCATTTTCTGATCGCGCCGGCAACAATGACGGTGTCCACGTTGCTGCGCTCCATAAGCGTGACGACAGCGCCTGGAACATTGTTCAAGGGCGCCGTGTTGAGAGCCCGGGCGTCAAGCAAGATGATATCCGCATCTTTTCCAACACTCACCGACCCGATCTTATCCGCCAGTTGCGCAACGCGCGCTCCTTCAACAGTCGCAAACCGAATGACATCGGCCGGAGTGAGCAAAGTCGGATTTTCCGTTGCGCCTGCAAGCGCTTTCTGGTTCGCCTCATTTCGTTGCAAGACGTAGACAGAGCGCATCTGTGTGAACATATCCGCGGTCATCGTCGTTTCAACGTCGGTGCTAAGCGACGGTTGAACATTGTTGTCCAGCGCTGTCTGTACGGGCGGGCTGCCATGGCGCATGGTCATCTCGATAGGAGCGGCGATCGAGACGCCGGCGCCAGAGTCGGCTATTTTCTTCCAGGTTTCGTCACGCAGATTGGTCGCGTGAATGAATTCCACCTTCGATCCCAGCAGCTTTTCCTGCGCGAGATAGTCGACGTACTCATCACCCTTCATCAGGTTCCCAATCAAATGTGATACGATCGGGAGGTCCAGTTCTCGAACCAGCGTCATGCTCTCGGCAAAAGTTGGGCTGACATATTCGGTTCCCATGGCAATCGTGAGGAGTTGGTCCGCCGACGAGAAATGCCGCTTGACTAAATCCCTGATGCCGGCGGGGTGTTTTGTCTCCGGTCCATATCCCTCGGAATAGGCCTTGACCGCACGCCGGCGCACATCCTTCAAAGCGGCTATCGATGACTCGCTGTGATCCGGGCTGTGATTGATTTGCGACGTGTCGACAACCGTCGTAACGCCCGCGTCGAGTTGGCTCAGGCCGGAAAGGTAGATGGAAGAATACGCATCCTCCGGCCTGTAGAGCGGCGACATTTTTTGAATGATGAAATCCATGTAGTTCAGCTTGCCGGCGGTGTCGTTCGTGGGGAACAACAACGCCTCGGGCAGAGTGCTTCTCAGCGCCGTTTCAAACTGGTGATGGTGCGTATCGATAAAGCCGGGCATCAGGATCTTACCGGTGGCGTCGATTACCTGTGCGTCCCCAACATCCAGATCGGGACCGATCGCTGCAATCTTGGTGCCTTCGATCAGGACGTCCGCGATCGGAAAGTTGCCGACCTCTGGGTCCATGGACAGAACGACGGCATTGCGCAGAACATAGCGGGTTGCGCTGGCCCCGGTCTGCGCGGGCATCCCTGTCGATTGCGCAAACGCTGACGACACAGAACGCAGTGACGACAGAACGGCAGTAGCCAGGATGAAGCAAGCCGACCCTGACAGGAATTTCCGCCTGCTGAGGCCTGTTGTGCCGAGGGACTGGGGGGATGGCTGTTGATGTCGCATTATCAAGCTCTTTACTCCGATGGTGGCCTTGCGAGTTCCGCAGTACTGCGGATTTCCGACAGATAACTTCTGTGTTTGCGCGCCATGCTCGCTGAAGAGCTAGCCGCCATTTCATACCTTCATTACCCTAGGTGTCCGGAAGCGGCGTGACCTCGCTCTCATCGGGAACGTGGCCAAAGCGCCGTTGTTTCCGGTCTTCCTTAGTCTGCTCGATGCGCTCCTTGCTCGGGATGAAGTTCCGCCAGATGATGGCATCGCCCGCCTGTCGATCGGCTCAACCGCCAACGGGTGGGTTGCAGAGACAATAGGAGGTCGCGAAGCCATCCCAATAGCCTATATATATCGATACAATGTATCGACTGGAAAGATGGGTGATGGAAGCGACCATCCTCGACCAGATGGGCACCGCAGCCGTTGACGAAGGCAGCTTCTCGGCAGCAGGTCGCAAGATCGGCCGGGCGGCGATCAAGCCGGAGAAAACATCAGCCGGAAGGCCGGGCCAACAGCGCAGAAGCAGCCGAAATCCGTGCTTCAACCTCGGACCAGGCGGGGGCGTCACCCATCAGCGCGTGATTTATCGCATCGGTCACGATCATATCGTGAAAGAAGATTGCGAGTCGCTTGCCGTCGGGTTCATCACCCAGGAAGGCGGCAATGACGGATTGGCTCTTTTGCGGACCGACCCGATACCATTCAGCCATCAGTTCCGGAAACTTGTCAGAGACCCCCATAATCATACGCTGAAAGGCGATATGGCGTGGCTGCATCAGTTGCTGCATCAACGTTCTACCGAGAATCGCGAGGCCGGTTTCCCGCGACGCGGTGCGCAGATCAAGAGCCGTCAGAGGCGACAGAAAGTCGGCGGCCAAGCGGCGAACAATCTCGGCGAACAGCCCTTCTTTGCCGCCGAACTGTTTGTAAACATTTGTCTTTGATCCGCCCGTCGCACGGATGACTTCATCGAGACTGACGGCGTCGAAGCCGCGGGCGAGGAACAGCTCGGTGGCAGTCTTGATGATCATCTCGTGTCGGGCGAGCCCCCGGGCATTCAGCCGGGGCATGTCACAACGGTCACTCATTTTCCTTGATTTGCAGCCGATTGCGCCATCGAAGGCTCGTTATGCTGGGCGACCCGGAAGGCGCGGCGATCAACATGCTGAGCATAAAGCAGACTGGCGATAACGATGGCCACGCCAACCGACTGTATCGGCGTCGGAACAAAGCCACGGAAAACCGCATCCAGCGCGAAAGCTGTCAGCGGCGTCAGCAACATCAGCGGCGCGACAGCCGATGGCCCTGCCTTCTGGACCGCACCGAACCAAAGCACGAAGGCCAGTGCGGTGATAACCAGCGCCATGACGATCAGCCCGATTGCATTTTCGCCGGTCAGACTGGCAGGAATATCGCCAAAGATTACAGCGACAATGGACAATTCGACTCCCGCCACGATCAATTGCCATGCCGTCAGTCCGATGAGCGACGCAGGCCGTCCCCAATGATGCAGGAACGTGCTGCCCAAGGCAACCGAACCGGCTGCACCCAGAGCCGCGGCGACGCCGATCGCGTCCAGCCCGGCATCGCCCTTCAACACGACCATCGCGACACCCAGAGCGCCTAGAACGACCGCTGCCAGCTTGCCGGACGAGGGAACCACTCCCAACACAGGTCGTGCGAGCAGCACCATGAATAGCGGCCCAAGCGCCTGAAAGGTTGCCGCGACACCGCCTGGCAACCGCACCGCCGCGATGAACAGAAGTGCGAAGAAGAGCCCGCTGTTCAGTGTTCCCAGAACAACGATCTTGCCCCACCAGTCGCGCGGCGGGAACTCGCGCGCCAACAGAAGCAGCGGCAGGCCACCGCCTATGGCCCGCACGGCGGCAATGAACATGGGATTCTGCGGCAGCATCTCCGTGGTAACGATATAGGTCAAACCCCACAGTATCGTTGCCACGGCAGCCGCCATCTTGGGTGAAAGGGTCATGAGGGCCTCGTATCAAGCGAGCCGAAATTATATTTGATACGATATCGTATCAAATTGTGGAAAGCGTATACCCAATTCAACATGACTGCCTTGCAATTTCCGGGTGACCAAGATCCTGCCAGCAGACCCCGGCCAGGGCAGGGATCTGGGATGCGATCCCACACGAGCGGTGGATTCGCCGGCGGAGCGGCCCTGGAGAACGCCAGTGCGCCCAGCGCTTCTCAGCGTGCCTTGCGGTAGTCGACAGCGTTGCGCGACCCTGTCACGGCCAGGAACGTTTCCGTATTGGGAATGACCTCAGTGTTCTGCGCGGCTACTGCAATCCATCCCGAACCCTGTCGCCGAACGACGAAGACCAGGATCGAATGCCGCGGGTCGGCGGCGCTGCCTTCCGGAGTGAGCTGGCCCTCGATACGATAGCGTGCGTGCACGATCACCGTGTCGCCCATGGGACGCACCCGACGTTCCTCGACAATCAAATGCGCGGCCCGGAAGAACGTGGACAGGCCATAGTCGTGGGCCTTGCGGATATCGCGACGCTTGCGCCACCAAAGGCCGACGACGTTGACGAAATCAGCATCTTCCGCGAAGAGTTCGGCCAGCGTCGCCGCGTCGCGCGCGTTCCAGGCATCGGCAAATTGTTGCGCAATCTCGGCCGGGTCCTGGATAGGTGCATCGGTGCTCTCAGAAATCACCCGGCCGCTCCTTTTGATAGCCTACCAGTTTTCACCGAACGGTCGAGCTTCCATCTCGAACGTCCATGCCGAACGGTCCTGCTGCGCCAGCCACAACACGTTCTTCGCCAGTGCCTCAGGCTTGACGAAGAAGCTGTCCGGCTTGTCCGGCATGTTCTTGCGCGATCTGGGCAGGTCGACCACGCCATCGATGATGACTAACGCGACATGGATGCCGGACGGCCACAGATGCCGCGCCAGACCCTCGGCCAGGCTGCGCTGCGCCGCCTTGGCCGGCGCAAACGCGACGGTGCGCGCATTGCCGCGCCGTGATGCGGTCGCGCCAACGATCAGGATGTTGCCACCCCCGCGTTGTTTCATGCCCGCAAGCACCTGCTGCGTCGCAACAAAGAGACCCAACGCATTTACCTGCCAATTTCGCTCGAAATCCTGGGCACTTGCCTCTTCGATCGTGGCCCAGGTTCCTGGTCCCGCATTATAGATCAAGGTATCTGTGTCACCCAGCTCGGTCTTGATCTGCGTGAAGGCAGCGGCGACGGAATCGGGGACACTGGCATCGCATACGATCGCCACCGCATCGCCCAATTCCTTGGCCAGCGGCCCGGTATAGTCGAGGCTTCTGGCAAGAAGCGCCACGGCATAGCCCGCCGCCGAAAACTGATGGGCCAGCGCGGTGCCGTTGCCGGGACCAACGCCGATGATAGTGGCTATCGGTTTGGTGGTGCTCATCGATATCTCCCGTTCATGAGGTTGCGTCCGACAATTCCTGGCTTGCCTCGCTCACTTGGCGCGGGAATCCCGCAGGTCAAGACAGGGCCCGCCGGGATAATCCCGCATAAATTTGTCGTCCTATGGCTTTGACAATAGGGGGTCCTGATGTGTTCGAAATCGACCGCCAGGTGGTCGGCGATCCGCCGCAAGTTTGTGTTGAAGTGTCCGACATAGACACCGTCGAAGCGTATGAGCGTCGTGAACAAACGGATGTCGGCCTCAGTGAGCTGATCTTCGATCAACCCGTTCCGCCCGGAAAGACGTTCTTCCAGCCAGTCCAGAATTTGGAACAGGCCTCGTCATAGGCTGCTTGTGTCGTTGCGAACCCTGCTTTGTACACTCCGTTATTGAGCGTGTCGTAGACGCGCTCCGTTGGGTTGCAGAGATATAGGACGTGGCAGAACTATCCTAATAGCCTATATATATCGATACAATGTATCGATCGGAGAGATGGATGATAGAAGCGATTACCCTCGACCAGATGCGCACCCTGGTCGCAGCCGTCGATGAAGGCAGCTTCTCGGCGGCAGGTCGCAAGATCGGCCGGGCGCAATCCGTCGTCAGCCAGACGATCGCCGGTCTTGAGACCCAGCTCATGTTGAGGCTGTTCAACCGCGAAGGGCGCTACCCGATACCGACCGAGGCCGGCAGGGTTCTGGCCCAGGAAGGGCGGACAGTGTTGCGACAAGCGGGTCAGTTCAGGGCCCGCGCCCGGGATCTTGCGAGTGGAATCGAGCCGGAGGTGTCGATCGCAATTGACGAGATGTTCCCGGTTGAAATCCTGACTGCGGCAATCGCCGATTTTTCGGCCAATTTCCCGGACACGCTGCTCAGGGTCCAGGTCGAAGGTCTCGGGGCGGTGATCCAACCCGTGCTCGACAAGCGGTGCTCGATTGCGGTCGCCGCCGCAGCCCAGCTCTTTTCGCCGGAACTGGAGACGACCTTGCTTCTGTCCACCAGACTGACGCTCGTGGCTTCACCCGGCCACCCGCTGGCGATGACGTCCGCTCCGATCTCGATGAGACAATTGTCGGGGCATGTTCAACTCGTCCTGGCAGACAAGTCCGAGCTCTCTCAGGGACAGCAGTTCGGGGTAATCGCATCAAAGGTCTGGCGGCTCACGGACCTGGGAATGAAGCACGCTTTTCTGAAGGCGGGTCTGGGCTGGGGCAGCATGCCCTTGCCAATGGTCCGGGCCGACCTGGCCAATGGCAATCTCATCGAGCTTGATACCGAACGCGGTGTCTGGGAAGAAGGAGACCAGATCAGGATGTCTGCCCTACATCGCCGCGATTTTCCGCCCGGGCCGGCAGGGCGATGGTTGATCGCAAGCTTGCGCGATCAGGCGATGAAATCCTCGCTGTCGAACTGACCAGGAGCCAGAACAAGGCCGACGGCACAAAGACATTGTTTGCGGCTGCCGCCCGACGCCGAACATAGCTTCATAGGCCGCACCGAAAGCAAGCCGCCCTCCTCTGCCGGACCGCGATTTGGCGACGATCTTGTATTGCTTTGTTTCTGTACCTAGATCGGCGGCGAACAAGAAAGATGATCTGCAAGCTCGCGATGAGTGCGGCAATAGCTCCCGCTCGCCACCGGCTTCCGTGTCGCAGCGCGATCAGAAAGGCCGCCGGATGAAACTTTCCCCGGAAACGCTCGACGATGACGCCGCGCGTCCCAAAGCGCCCGCGCTTCCTCAGCTGACACCTTCTCAACAACAGGCGGCCAGAAGGCTCTCGCTGATCCATGCGATGCATCTACGCGACGTCGATGCGGTAGCGGGATTGATGGAAGATATCCGCAACGCGGTTGCCGACCCTTCCAGTCTCGCTTCAGCTCTCGCCAAGCTGCCCCTGACGCGCAACATGGAACGTTTCGGTACGCTGTGCGGCAGCCAATGCCGTGTCTTGCAGGGGCATCACGATATCGAAGAGGCGTACATATTCCCGGAACTGGCTCACCGCGGTGACGAACGGGTCCGACCGCTCCTTGATCGGTTGCATGCTGAGCACGAGGTGATTCACGCGCTGATCGACGATTTGCGGCGAGAAGCCGCACATCTGGCGAAAACGGGGGATTCCTTTGTCTTCGGAAGATGTGTTTCCGCATTTAAGCTCCTCGACAAGGCAATCCGCTCGCACTTTGGCTATGAGGATTCCGAACTGGTGCCTGCGCTTGGCGCCTATGACGTTCCAGTCTGACGGCACCACGTTTCGACGGGAATGTTTCAGTTTGGCCGGGGAATCTGGCTGTCCTATGTCGGGCGGCGGTCCTTCCCTGATGGGCAGACCATGTCGGCGCCATCCACTCGCGATCTTCGGCGGCCTATGCACGAGCGAAACAACGAGCCTGTCGCCCGTGTGCATGCCGCAGAGGTCGATCGGCCCCGGCCCAAAAGCAGGACAAATCCTGAATGTCGCCAGTGAGGTTAAATGGACAGCGTCTACGAACCAGCTTTGCGGTCCCGTCAAAAGCTTTCATGACATTGCCGCCTCCTCGATTAACCAGTTGATGAAAGAGCCCACCTCGGCAGTCTCCCGTTTTGCTTCCGGGCAGATACAATAATAATTGTGTAGAGCGGGTACGCTGAGTTGCAGCGGTTGGACCAGTCGGCCTTCGTCAAGATCGCGGGCGGAAACAACTTCATCGCTGAGCGCGACACCGAAACCATCACGTGCGGCCTGAAGGACGATGCCGAAGTCGTCGAAATAGACGTCCGCTTCGCCGGCATAGGCAATGCCCGCCTCCGCCTGCCAGCGACGCCATTGCGATCCGTCGTCCTCATGAAGCAGCCGATGATAGGCGAGGTCGGAGGGCTGGCGGATGGCCTGCGGTCCACGCAGGAGCTGCGGGCTGCAAACCGGCGTCATGTGGATGCCGTGCAGCAGGCGCCACCAGAAACCCGGCCACGGCGGTGTCCCATAGACAATCGCAACATCGGTCTTGCGCCAGTCGACGCCGGGAAAGTGGCTCGATGTGACGACTTTCAACTGGAAATTCGGGCTGTCGGCCATGAAGGTGAAAAGCCGGGTGGCGAGCCACGCGACGCCGTGCACTTGGGGGATGGAAATGGTCAGGGTCCGCCTGCTGGCTTCACCATATCTTTGCGCCGAAAGCTGGCGGACGCCGGTCTGGATCGCATCCATCGCGCTTGCCACCGAGCGCTGGAGCTGGCTCCCGCTCCGGGTCAGGGCCAGTTGGCGGCCGCGCTTTTGGAACAGGTCGACCCCGAGCGCCGCCTGTAATGCGCGAATCTGCTGGCTGACGGCGCCCGGCGTTACGTGCAGCTCGGCCGCCGCCGCGCTGACATTGCCGAGCCGCGCGACGCTTTCGAAGACGCGAAATGCATGAAGGGGAGGCAGCGCCATCGACTTCTTTCCTCGGTCGGGGGCTTGACGGTCAGGCATTCTGGTCGCGTCCGGGGCGCAATTGCTTGATCACGCGATCGGCGAGCGCGCGCAGAACCGGATCGTCCGCCCGGTCCACAGGACAGACGATGTAATATTCGCGCGCGGCGTTGATCGTCGTCGAGAACGGCTGGATGAGCCGGCCTTCGCTCAGAAAGTTCCGCGTCAGTACGTCCGAGACCAGCGCCACACCGCGGCCTTGGACGGCAGACGCGATCGCCTGCGCCACCGAGTTCACCCGCACCCGCGTGTTGCCCTCCAAGCCGATCCGCGCGGCGATGGACCACTTGGCCCATTCGCCGCCGTCGTCCTCGTGCAGGAGGGCGACCGAACTCAGTTTCCTGTCGCGATTGCGCAGGTCGAGGCGGGGAAACAGCGTCGGCGAGCAAACGGCGCAGAGCCTGACTTCGCTGAGCGAACGCCAATATTTTCCGGTAAACGGCGGGTTGTCGTAGACGATGGCGAGGTCGTTCTTGTCCCAGTCCACATCCGCGGCGGTGATTGCCTCGTTAATCGTCAAGCTGGTAATGCCGTTCAACTGGGCGAAATCGACGATCGCTGCGGTCAGCCAGGCAATGCCTAGCGCGGTCGGCACGGAGACCGATAGTGCGGCGGGCTGGTCGCCAACGGTGATTCTTCGCGAGGCGCGCGTCGCCGTGTCGAGTTGGCCGAGCGATATGGCAACAGCCTGCGAAAAATCCTTACCCGCCTGGGTCAGCGCAACATTCCTGCCCGCTTTCTGAAACAGCACGATCCCTGTCGCTTCGCTGAGCTTCTTCAATTGCAGGGAAATCGCGCTGGGGCTGAGGTTCAGTTCCTCGGCCGCATGCCGGACCCCTCCGAGACGTGCCGTTGCCTCGAAGGCCGGCAGATATTGCAGGTATGGGGCAAGGCGGCTCATCGGAGGGGTCGACCAATAGTTTGATATAATAGAACGATATCGGCGATTATAAATTGATTTTTCCAAACTGTTAAGGGTGCTATTCCAAGGACACAGAGGAGAATGCTCATGATCTCGGCAAAACCATTCGACTATCCCTATGATGGCAATCTGGAAGTGCGGAAGACTGCGCTCGTCGTCATCGATCTGCAGGAGGATTTCCTCTCGACGACGGGTTACTTCGCGCGCCAGGGCTATGATCCCGCACCGCTCCGCGCGATCCTTCCAGCGGTCAACCAGCTCATCGCGGCCTGCCGGGATGCGGGCATCCTGATCATCCATACGCGGCAGGGCTATCGCGCCGATCTCGCCGACATGACCCCTTACGAAAAATGGCGCCGGCAGCGTTCCGGCCTCGACGGAACCACGGCTCTGCTGCGGTCCAGCCCCGGCTTCCAGATCGTCTCCGAACTCGACGTGCGCCCGGAAGACGTCATCATAGACAAGACCTGCAACAGCGCCTTCACCTATACGGATTTCGAGCATGTTCTTCGCGCGCAGGGCATCACGCATCTCCTGTTTACGGGCTGCACCACGGATGTCTGCGTGCACACGACACTCCGGGAAGCCTGTGACCGTAACTTCCAGTGCCTGACGATTTCTGACGCCTGCGCCAGCGGCGACCAGTACGCCCACGAGGCGGCGCTTCACATGGTCACTGTCGAGAATGGCATTTTTGGAGCCCTTACCGATACGGCGGCAGCCGTCGCTGGCCTGAAGAAGCTCGGAAAAGCTGCGAAATGAGCGAAGTGCGCGCGAACCAGAAATACCTGTCGCTGATGCGCCTGACACAGAAGGGACTTGCCGAACTCACCGATAGCGCAAAGCGCCGGAAGGTCAGCGAGGACCGCGTGGCAGCACTCGGCGGTCGTTCGATCGCCTTCTATGCGCTGCTTGGCCCCTACGATTTCGCGCAGGTTTTCGAAATGCCGAGCAATGAGGCGATGATGCAATACGTCCTTACCGCGCGTCGCGACGGACATGTGGAGCCTCTCATCCTGCCGGCCTTCGACACCAAGATATACGGCCAGATACTTGATGTGGTGAGCTAGCAAAACAGTTTAGTTTTTCTGAGATTTCCTAGAGAAAACATTTAGCTTGTTTGAAAAGGCCGCTCGTATACGACTTCTAAAAACTTCGATCCAAGAAGCTAAAAAAGGGAACATGACAATGGGGACCACGATATCGGGTGTAAAACCGTCTCTTCTGGCAGGCGCCGTGCTTGCCTTGCTCTTCGGCGCCGGCAACGGCCTTGCCGCCGACGAAAAGCCTGATTTCGTATCGGGGGGTGTCTTGAAGGTCTGCACCGGCGGCGAGTTTCCGCCGATGGAGTACTACGAAAATCCGGGCGATAAGGACCTCATCGGCTTTGAAATCGACGTCATGAACGCGATCGCCAAGCGCTGGGGCGTAGAGGCCGAATATGTCGTCGGCGACTTCAAGGGGCTGCTGCCCTCGCTCGATTCGAAGCGTTGCGATCTCGTTGCAAGCGGCATCCTGATCACGCCCGCCCGCCTCGAAAAATACGATGGCATCCCCTATTTCAGCTCTCATGTCGTGATGGTCACCGCGGCGAAAGATACGGAGACGAAGGTCCCCGCCGACGTCAGCGGCAAGATCATGGCGATCGAGGCCGGCACGTCTTATGAGAAGATGGCCGCCGACCTGAATGCGGAGCTTGAAGCGGAAGGCAAGGCCCCGACCCAAGTGCAGACCTATCCCTCCGCCTCCGGGGTAATCGAGCAGATTCTGGTGGGTCGCGCGACGGCGACCATCACGCAGGATACAACGGCCGCCTATCGCATGCTCCAGATTCCGGGTCGCCTGGCCATACCCTACACCTACGATCAGAGTGAAAACTACGGCATCTATCTGCGAAAGAGCGACAGCGACCGCCAGCTGCTGAAAGAGGCGATCCAGGCCCTCCAGGCAAGCGGCGAGATGAAGGCATTTCTTCAGAAATGGAACCTGCCGGAGACGGCGACCGACGTTTCCCACGACGTCAACTGACGACAGGACGGTTCATCGTTGTTCCAACTCGACCTCTTCCTGCACGCGATTTTCAGCGCCCCCCTCTTCAAGGGCGCGCTCCTGACAATCGGCCTTTCCCTCTGTGTGATGGCCGTGTCTCTGGTGCTCGGCATGGGGCTCGGCTCCATGGCGGGTTCCCCCCGACCGGCGCTCCGGTGGCTGGTGACGCTCTATGTCTGGTTATTCCGCGGTGCCCCGGCCCTGCTCGTGTTGCTCTTCGTCTGGAATGGCCTGCCGCAGATCTCGGAGATTTTTCGCGCCGGCTGGTTCACACCCTTCGTCGCGGCATTCCTGGCGCTGTCTCTCATCCAGATCGCTTACCTGGCGGAAATCCTGCGCAGCGCCTTTGCCGCCGTCGGCCATGGCCAGCGGGAGGGAGCCGCGGCCCTTGGCATGCATCGTTGGCAGATCTTTCTGGTCATCACCATGCCGCAGGCGCTCCGGATCGCGGTTCCCGCGCTGATGAACGAATTCATCTCGCTCCTGAAGACCACGTCGCTTGCAACCGTGATCTCACTCAAGGAACTGATGACCGTCTCGCAGTTCGCCATCGCGACAAGCTTCCGCTTCCTCGAATGGTATGGCGCCGCCCTCGTCTACTATCTCGTCATCGTCTCGGTGCTGACACTCGCGCAGAACCGTATCGAGCATGTGCTTTCACGCGGCTACCGCTAATCCCTTCCTTCTTCCCGAGCTGGATACGGACATGACCCAACCGACCATCGCTCCTGCCCACGAGCCCGCAATCCAGGTGGCGGGCGTCAACAAATGGTATGGCGCTTTCCAGGTGCTGAAGGACATCGATCTTACGGTGAACAAGGGCGAGCGCATCGTGATCTGCGGCCCATCCGGCTCCGGAAAGTCGACGCTCATCCGCTGCATGAACCGCCTCGAGGTGCATCAGGAAGGTTCGATCATCGTCAATGGCATCGAGCTCACCAACCAGCTCAAGCGCATCGACCGCGTTCGAAGCGATGTCGGCATGGTCTTCCAGCACTTTAACCTGTTCCCGCATCTGACGGTCCTGGAAAACTGCACGGTGGCCCAGCGCTGGGTGCGCAAGCTGCCGAAGAAGGAGGCGACCCAGATCGCCATGCGATATCTGGAGCGCGTCCATATTCCGGAGAAGGCCGACAAATATCCCGGCCAGCTCTCCGGCGGCCAGCAGCAGCGCGTCGCCATCGCCCGGGCGCTGTGCATGAACCCGAGCATCATGCTGTTTGACGAACCGACCTCGGCGCTCGATCCCGAAATGGTCAAGGAGGTGCTGGACACGATGATCTCTCTCGCGTCCGACGGCATGACGATGGTCTGCGTCACGCACGAGATGAATTTCGCGCGCGAGGTGGCGAGCGAGGTGGTCTTCATGGATGGCGGCCAAGTCATCGAGCGCAACACGCCCGACATCCTGTTCTCCGCGCCAGTGCACGAGCGCACGAAACGCTTCCTCGGCAAACTTCTGCATTGAGGAAGGAGAGGGTGAGCGATACGGACTGGTTTTCGAAGGAGATGCTCTCGGAGGGGCTGACCCGGCTTTACGAGCCGCATGTACACAGCTTTTTCCGGGCCAACATGTTTCACATCGTCGGTCGGGACGCCGACCTCGTCATCGACTTCGGCATGGGTTTCTGCAGCCTCGAGCGCGCGTTGAACATTCCGGCCGGCAAGCCCGTCTTGGCGGTCGCAACCCATGCCCATATCGACCATGTCGGTTCGTTCCATGAGTTCGAGAACCGGCTGGGACACGAAGCCGAAGCCGCTGCCTTCGCGCACATGCACGACGCCGACACGCTGGCCCCCTATTTTCGCACGCAACCGGGCGCCCTCGCGCAGGTGCCGTCTCCGGGCGCGAGGCCGGAGACCTATACGATTTCGCCCGCGCCGCTGACCACGACCCTCAGGGAAAACGACATCATCGACATCGGCGAGGTCCGTTACACGGTGCTACACCTTCCCGGCCACTCCCCCGGTTCCATCGGCCTTCTCGATGAGAAGGCGGGCACGTTTTTCAGCGGCGACGCGATCTATGAGGGGAAGCTCGTGGACGACCTGCCGGGCTGTGACATCGAGATCTATAAGGCGACCATGGAGCGCCTGCTGCACCTCGAAGTTCATGTGACTCATGGCGGTCATGGGGTTAGCTTTGGAGAGCCGCGCCTAAGGGAACTCGCTCAGGCCTACCTTTGCTCCAAAAGTACGCAGGAGTCCTAGTGCTGCCGATATTCTAACGCTTATGGCGCACCCGACAGGATTCGAACCTGTGACCTTCGCCTTCGGAGGGCGACACTCTATCCAGCTGAGCTACGGGTGCATAGCAAGGCGTGCAACCTCTTAGACGATCCGCAGGCGTCCATCAACGGCAGAGATTGCGAAAGCGGCGTTTATCCCTATCCAGCAAGTGGCCGAACGCACAAATTCCCCGACAAGCCCCGCCCCGCTCGTCATTTCCGTCCCGCAAGGCCCGCTCCACGAGCGGCGGTCAGGCGGCGCGTTCGGCGATCGCGGTTCCGGCGGCCCAGCCCGATGACCATGCCCACTGGAAATTGTAGCCGCCCAGCCAGCCGGTCACGTCCACCACCTCGCCGATGAAGTAGAGCCCGGCTACCGCCCTCGCCTCCATGGTGCGCGAATCGAGGCCGGCCGTGTCGACACCGCCCAGCGTC
The DNA here is from genome assembly GCF_052978165.1 of Aquamicrobium terrae. Lineage (NCBI taxonomy): Bacteria > Pseudomonadati > Pseudomonadota > Alphaproteobacteria > Hyphomicrobiales > Phyllobacteriaceae > Aquamicrobium > Aquamicrobium terrae. The sequence goes on along the minus strand of NZ_JBRKLZ010000001.1, from coordinate 2,520,054 downwards.
ACTTCGGCGGTTCGATAACCCTCGGTTCCAATGGGGTGAAGCTCCCAACCGTGCAGCGTGGCGGCGATCGTCGCGAGCTTCCTGTCGGTCGCCTCGCCGAGCGTGCACGACCAGCCCTGCACCTGGGCGAGACGGGCCGCCAGCCGCTTCGGCAGGATTTCGCCGAGCGCCGTCGAAATGCTCCTGCGGCCGTTCTCGCGCTTGGCCGCGCACAGCAGCGCGAACATGTCGGTGGAGGGCAGCAGCGCGATCCGGATCGGCTGCGTCTCGCGCCAATAGGAGGAAATCTGCAGGATCGCCGGGCCGGACAGGCCGCGATGGGTGAACAGCAGCGCCTCCTCGAATGCGGTCTTGCCGCAGGAGACGCGCACGTCCACCGCCACGCCGGCGATCTCGCGAAACCCCGCCAGCACATCCTCGCCGAAGGTGAGCGGCACCAGCGCGGGGCGGGTTTCGGTCACCGCCAGCCCGAACTGCCGGGCAAGCTGATAGCCGAGGCCGGTGGCCCCCATCTTGGGGATCGACTTTCCGCCGCAGGCGACCACGAAGTGGCGGCAATCGACAATCGCCGGGCGCTCGCCGCCCAGCGTGACCGTAAAGCCCGCCTCGCTGCGCTCGATCCTTTCCAGCGTGGTGGAGAGCCGCAACTCGCAGCCGGCGCCCGCCATCTCCTGCAACAGCATGGCGATGATATCTCTGGCCGAGCGGTCGCAGAAGAGCTGCCCCAGGGTCTTTTCGTGATAGGCGATGCCGTGTTTCTCGACCAGCGCAATGAAATGCTGCGCCGTGTAGCGGCCGAGCGCGGATTTGGCGAAATGCGGGTTGCCGGACAGGAAGGTGCGGGCGGTGGCCCCGATATTGGTGAAGTTGCACCGGCCGCCGCCGGAAATGCGGATCTTCTCGCCCGGATTTCGGGCGTGATCGAAGATGAGCACCCGGCCGCCGCGCGCGGCGGCGTGGATGGCGCACATCATGCCCGCGGCGCCCGCCCCGAGAATGACAGTGTCGAATGTTTCACGCCGCATCGAATGCTTCCGCCCGCTTTTCTTTGCGCGCCCGGTAGACGATCCGGGCGCATCCATCAACAGGCGATGCAGCAACGCCCGCAAACCGGCAGGCGGAAATATCGGCGATTGGCCTGAACGCCTTTCCGGCTCTATGAGAGGACGCATGGCCACACTCCACACCCTCGCCGCCGTCGAGAGCGCCCGACAGGACATCAGGAAAAGCCGCTTTCTGGCCATCGCCGGGCCGGTGGACTCGGAAGCGGCGGCAAAGGCCTTCATCACCGCACACTCCGACGCCACGGCCAATCACAATTGCTGGGCCTGGCGGGTGGGCCAGGCCTATCGCTTCAGCGACGACGGCGAACCCGGCGGAACCGCCGGAAAACCGATCCTGCAAGCCATAGACGGCCAGTCGCTGGATCGCGTGGCGGTGGTCGTCACCCGCTGGTTCGGCGGGGCGCTTCTCGGCAGCGGCGGCCTGATAAGGGCCTATGGCGGCACGGCCGCCGCCTGCCTGCGGGCTGCGGCCAAGATCCCGCTCATCGAAACGGCCGAGGTGACGATCACCTGCGGCTTTGCCGATCTGGCGCTGGTGGAGGCCCGATTGGCCGGTCTGCCGGCCGCACGCATAACGGCACAGAACTACACCGCCACCGGCGGGGCGTTCACCGTATCGATCCACCGCCCGGAACTCGAAGCCACGCTGGCTATGGTCGCCGACCTCACCAGCGGCCGCGCCACGATTTCCATGCCTCGATGAAGCGCGACGGGGCTTTACAGCCGCGGCCAAATCACGCTCCTTATTCTCGACGGGCCGAGAGAGGTGAGTCGTGAAGATATCGAGCGTGGTCTCCGCCGCCGTGGCGGTGGGGCTGGGTGTGTTTGTGGTCTCCGCGGTGCAGGCCGGCGAGGCAAGCGGACGGATCGCGCCGCACGCCGAGCGCTGGGAAGCACGGATTGGCGGGGGAATATACGACGCGGGGGTCTTCGTGCCGCATGACTTCAACGGCGGCACCCTCAATGGAGAGATCCTGGCGCCGTCACCCGGCTTTCTGGCATGGCTGGGCTCGCCGCGACCCTATGTCGGCGCCGATGTGGCGCTGTCCTCCGACCCCGTGCACTTCCTTTACGCCGGCCTCAACTGGGAAGCCCGGCTGACGGGAGGGCTTTATGTCGGCTTCAGTGCCGGCGGATCGGTCAACACCGGCAGACACATAGGCCCGCGCGACCTCGGATCGAACGTCCTCTTCCATCTTCAGGCCAGCGCGGGCGTGGATGTTACCGAAAGCACCGCGTTTCAGGTCTATTTCAACCATTTCTCGAATGCGGAACTTGCCGGGGCCAATGACGGTTTCGAGAATGCCGGCGCGCGGCTGGTGCTTCGCTTCTGACGGACACGCGGAGCCGGGACAATCGACGCCGGCCGTCCTTGACCTTTCGGGCATTGTGGGTTCAGTTGCGGCCGCTTCGACACCATTTCCCATGGCAGGCATGAGCTGCGTTTCGGCTGCCGCCTGCCAAGGCGTTCCTCTGAAGGGTCTGCGATGATGAAGACAGTTTCGAGCGCGAAGGCGCATGGCGGCCTCCAGGGTGTCTATGCGCATGCCTCGGAGACCTGCGCCTGCGAGATGACCTTCGCGGTGTTCGTGCCGCCGCAGGCCAAGGAGGGGCCGGTGCCGGTGCTGTGGTACCTGTCGGGGCTGACCTGCACCCATGCCAATGTCATGGACAAGGGCGAATACCGGCGCCTGGCGGCCGAGCTCGGCCTGATGATCGTGTGTCCCGACACCAGCCCGCGCGGCGAAGGGGTTCCCGACGAGAAGGACAACTGGCAGTTCGGTTTCGGCGCCGGCTTCTATGTCGATGCCACCGAGGCGCCCTATGCGAGGAACTATCGCATGTATTCCTACGTCACCGGGGAGCTGCCGGCGCTGGTCGCCGCCCATTTCCCCGCCGACATGGGCCGGCAGGGCATTTTCGGCCACTCGATGGGCGGCCATGGCGCGCTGACCATCGCGCTGAGGAACCCCGACCGGTTCGCAAGCTGCTCGGCCTTCGCGCCGATCGTCCAGCCGAGCACGGCGGGATGGTCGCGGCCGGCGCTGGAGAAATATCTGGGGCCGGACGAGGCGAATTGGCGCGGCTGTGACGCCACGCTGCTGATCGCGGACGGCCACCGCTTCCCCGAACTGCTGGTCGACCAGGGCACGGCCGACGGCTTTCTCGACGAAGGCCTGCGCCCGTGGCTGCTGGACGAGGCCTGCCGCGCGGCCGGCATGGAGCTGACGCTGCGCATGCAAGACGGCTACGACCATTCCTACAACTTCATCTCCACCTTCATGGACGACCATCTGAAGTGGCACGCCCAGCGGATGGGGTGAGCCGGCACGGCATATATAGCTGGAGCACCGGAATAATCCGAACACCGCGTACGCTTTTCGGTCCGATGCTCCAGCTATGGCCGATCGACCTGCTGCATCCGGCACTCCGGCGGCGGCACGATGCCGATGTCGACGAGATCGATATGGGCCGCGCCGAACATCTTGCGGGCAATGGCCACGATGTCCTGCGCATGGTCGCCCGGCGAGAACTCATCGTCGACGCTCACCTCGATCGACAGTGTAAGGCGCACTTTCTGGTTCATGTCAGCCTGCCTGAAGAGACCATTGCTGGACGTTTCCAGCGCAGCGGGAACGGAGCGCTGCGGCGCGACGGCCGCCTGCGGTCACGTAAATCCAAGGGAGGAGACGACGGCCACCAGAAGCAGCGACATAGCGGCGAGCACAAGCACGTAGTTCATCGGAGTCCCCCTGTTCGGGCCAGTTTTCAAAAACCGGTAGCCGATTGCGGGAACATGGACTTTGCGGCGGCGCAAAGAAAAGTGGCCTGCCGGGCGACTGGCCGATGGACGCCAGTCTGCCCGCCGTCGACATTTGTGGCGGCGGGCAGATGAATTTTCGGGTCGATTTTCAGTTGCCGGCGAGGCTGCCGCTGAACACCGTCGTGGCATCACCCGTTTCGCCGTCGAACTGGACCTTGGCGTAGGAACCGGCGCCCAAATTGGCAGGGACCCCCACATGCAGGGGAACCGAGACGGTGGAACCATCTTCAAGAACGATGGTGCGCGCCTGGCTGTCATAGGACCGGACGGTGCCGCTGATGGTGCTGGCCGCCATGGCGGAGCCCGAAAGCAGGGCGAGCGCGGCAAGCGAAGCGAGAATCCTGGTCATCTTTTCAATCCTTCTAAGCATTTATAATTACAAGGCAATTTCGATCCATTGCTTTGACCCTCCGGATATAGGCGCCTCGAAAGACAGTCAGTAGATGTTCAAGATTGACCAGTCTGTTCACGATAACTGGACGGCAAAAGCGGGCAGGAATTGACGCAGGAAAGAACTTCCCCGCAATGCCCCCTGTACGGCGCGCGCCATCGCGAATGGCTGCCGGGCGCACCAAACCCACAGCGGGCGGAGAAAGACGGAACTTGCAAAGAAACTGGTGCCGCTGAAGGGACTCGAACCCCCGACCCCATCATTACGAATGACGTGCTCTACCAACTGAGCTACAGCGGCCCCGGAGGGCGAACCTCCGAAAGTGCGGGCGTGATACCCGCAAGCCCGGGCAAATTCAAGATGGCCCGCGTAAATTCAGCATGGATTGTCGACGGCGATGCATTCCCGGCCGGATATGGCCGGCAAAGCGGCATGCTGTACGGGAAGGTCCTGTTCGCAGTTCGCCAACAGCGTTGATTGATCGGCTTTCTGCGGGTAACCATCAGCACATCGTAAGCGGCTTTCAAAGGATTCCGGCTTGGACCCGATCGAAAAAGCGATTCGGAACGCCCTGGAAAAAGGCAACGCCGGGGACCGGGCCTTCCGCGAGAAGGTGTACCGTTCGGCCTTCTCCGCGCTCGATCGCGCCTTGCAGGCCAATCCGAACGTAACGGTCGAGACGGCCATCAACCGCCGCAAGGCCATGCAGGCGAAGATCGCGGAGATCGAGGCGGAATTCCTGCCGGCGCCCTCGGCCGCCGGTTCCGCAATGGCGGATGAAGACAGCGTGCCGGCACCAAGCGTGGACGCGCCAGTCCAGGCCGCAGCGGCCGGTCCTGCCCCGCGCGGGCCGCGCAGCGAACCGACGCTCGACACGCCCGCCGATCATACCGATGCGCTTTCCAACGGGCATGTGCTGCCGGAAGTGCCGGACATCATGCCGGATGCGCCGCTGCCGCGCACGGCGGCCGAGCCGCAGCCCGACCGGGCCCCGCGGCGGCGGCGCCCACGCAAGCGCGGCCTCCCGGCCCTGTTCACCGGCCTGACGCTGCTGGTCATCATCAGCCTCGGCGCCTGGTGGCTGCTGCAATCGGGCGCGCTGCGCTCGCCGGAAGAGCGCGGCGAGGTACCGGTGCCGCCGGCCAGCGTCGAGGACGAGGATTTCTCGCCCTCAGGCTCGACTGCGCCGCTGCAGACCGGGCAGGCGGAATTCTCCGGCGAATGGATCACCGTCTTCACGCCGCTTGACCCGACGACGGTTTCCACGCCCTCGGATGCCAGCGCCGAAGTGATGGAGGACGACAGCGGCTCTTTCCTGCGGGTGCGCTCGGGCGGCTCCGGCTCCGCCGTCTCCTTCGACGTCGGCCAGGGCATACTCGACGAGGTGGCGGGCACGCGGGCGGTCTTCGTGCTGGTGGCCCGCGCCGAGGACGGCAAGGAAACGCAGATATCCATCGACTGCAATTTTGGCGAGCTCGGCGATTGCGGGCGCAAGCGCTACGAGGTCGGGCGCGAGCGCAGCGAATATCTGTTCGACGTGCAGTTGCCCGACAAGCGCGCCGGAGCGGCCGGCACCATCGCCATCAATTCCGATGTCGAGAACCAGGGCAAGGCCATCGACATCTACGAGATCAGGGTTTCGCCCAACCAGTAAGCCGTTGTTTTTACGCCTGTCGGTGTCCCGCAACCGGGCCCCACTTGCGGGCGACATGCGCTAATCCAGAAGCTCCTTCAGCGTCTCGATGCGGTCCGCCTCAGCCGAGGGCTTGTCCCAGCGCAGGCGCGAAATGCGCGGAAACCGCATGGCCACGCCGGACTTGTGGCGTGTCGAACGGTTCAGGCCCTCGAACGCCACCTCCAGCACCAGCCCGCTCTGCCGGTCGGCACGCACGGCGCGCACCGGTCCGAAACGCTCGACCGTGTTGTCGCGCACATATTTATCGATCTGGCGCAGTTCCTCGTCGGTGAAACCGAAATAGGCCTTGCCGACCGGCACCAGTTCCTCCTCGCCCTCCGCACCCGACCAGACGCCGAACGTATAGTCGGAATAGAAGGAGGAGCGCTTGCCGTGGCCGCGCTGGGCATACATCAGCACGGCATCGATAACATGCGGATCGCGCTTCCACTTGAACCACGGCCCCTTGGGCCGCCCGGCGAGATAGGGCGAATCCCACCGCTTCAGCATCACCCCCTCGATGATCGGATGCGGCGGCGCGATGCGAAGATCCTCCAGCGCTTCCCAGCCTTCGAAGGTGACCAGCGGCGAAAGGTCGAAGCGGGCAGGATCGAGCGTGGCGACGATTGCCTCCAGCCGGTCGCGCCGGTGGCGAAAAGGCAGTGCGCGCAAATCCTCCCCGCTCCATTGCAGGAGATCGTAGCAGCGCACGAAGGCCGGATAATTCTGCATGATCTTCGGCGAAACCGTCTTGCGGTTCAGCCGCTGCTGAAGGTCGGAGAACGTGCCGGTGGCGGCGGGCGAGCCGACCAGCAATTCGCCGTCGATGACGGCCTCGAAGTCGATGGCGTCGGCGAGGTCGGGAAAGGCGCGGGACACGTCGTCGCCGGTGCGCGAATAAAGCCGCTGGACGCCGCCTTCGGACGACACCTGCACGCGGATGCCGTCCCATTTCCATTCGGCGGCATAGTCGGCCGGGTCGAGCCTGTGGAGGTCCCCTTCACCCACCGGATTGGCCAGCATGACCGGACGGAACAGGGCGCGCGCGGCGCGTTCGGGCTTGGGCGCGCGCCCTTCCAGCCAGGCGAACAGTTCCGTATAGGGCGGCTCCAGCCCGTGCCACAATTCCTCGATCTCGGCCACGTCCACCGGGCCGAGATCGGCCACGGCCTGCTTGGCGAGACGAGCCGAGATGCCGATGCGCAACCCGCCGGTGACCAGCTTGATGATGGCGAAGCGGGCGGGAATATCGGACTGGTCGAGCAGGCCGGCCAGCACCTTCGGCCCGTCGGAGCGGCTGGCGGCCTGCAATTTGGCGATGACTTCGGAAAGCGTCATGTGATGGGGAGAGGAAGCACCCCCACCCGTGCCCCCTCCCCGCAAGGAGGAGGGGGACGCAGTGCCTGATGCGCTTTCGCTTGGTTGATCCGTATCGGTGACAGACAAGACGGCCGCCGCGCGGGCGTCCTCCCCTCCCCCTTGTGGGGAGGGGTCGGTGGGGGCCATGTCCCGCTCACTCGGCCATACCAGCGAGACGGTCTCGGCCAGATCGCCGACATAGTCGTAGGAATAGCCGAACAGCACCGGATCGATGCGCTCGGTGACCAGCGTGCGCAGCATGGCCGGCTTCACCGCTGCGATGGACAGGTCGCCGGTCATCGCCGCCAGCGCCAGCCCGCGATCCGGGTCCTCCGTCTCGCGGAAATAATCCGTCAGCAGCTTGAGCTTGCCGTTGCGCGACGGCGTCAGCACCAGCCGGTCGAGAAGTTCGGCAAAACGGTTCATCTGCTTGTGAAGGCGCTTGACAGTCCCCGTGCCCGGAAAGAACTATCCGCCCTGTTCAAGGGGTAGGGGCTACAATTCATGAACTTCAAAATACTGTACATCTCGTTGCTGCCATTTGCGGTTGCTGTTCCGTCAGCATCCGCGGCGGATTTTTCGATCGGATTCGACTGGGGAAACATAAAGAAGTGCACCAGTGGAAATCCAAACACCGTTGTGAATCCCAAATTTACGCTGCGAGGCGTGCCTGCAGGGACGGCATCTATTCGCTTCCACATGGTTGATCTTGCCGTGCCGCGCTATCCGCATGGTGGGGGCAAGGTCGCATATAAGGGCGAATCGACCGTAGCACCGGGCGCCTTCAAATATCGCAGCCCATGCCCGCCAAATGGGCGTCATACCTATCAGTGGACGGCGACCGCGCTCGATGCCAAGGGCAAGAAGCTCGGAGAAGCGAAGGCACGCAAGGCCTATCCCTGAAACGTCGGGCATCAGTCCCCCTCGTCCTCATAGCCAACGAGATGCAGCGGGCGGGCACTGATGCCCTGCAATTCGCACCAGCGCACCAGCGCCTCCTCGCGGCCATGCGTGACCCACACCTCGCCGGCGCCGGTCTCGGTGATGGTTTCGCAAAGCTCGTCCCAGTCGCAGTGGTCGGAGATGATCAGCGGCAGTTCGACGCCGCGCTGGCGGGCGCGCTGGCGAATGCGCATCCAGCCCGAGGCGAAGCAGGAGACGGGATCGGGAAAGCGTCGCGCCCAGCGATCGGCGAAGGCCGATGGCGGGCCGATGACCACGGCCCCGGCAAAATCGCCCTTGCGGCCCGCCTCCACCGTCGCCGGCTCCAGCGCGCCGAGGTCGATGCCCTCATTCTGATAATAGGCGCTGAGCCTGGCCAGCGCGCCATGGATATGGATCGGTCGGTCGTAACCCGCCTGCCGCAGCAGCTTCATCACGCGCTGCGCCTTGCCCAGCGCATAGGCGCCGACCAGATGGGTGCGCTCGGGAAACTGCGCCACGGATTTCAACAGCCGGGCGATTTCCTCCTGCGGCGGCGGATGGCGGAAGACGGGCAGCGCGAAGGTCGCCTCGGTGATGAACACGTCGCAGGGCACGAGCTCGAAGGGCGTGCAGGTCGCATCCGGCATGCGCTTGTAATCGCCGGAGGCCACGATGCGCAGGCCCCCCTTCTCCACCGCGATCTGCGCCGAACCCAGCACATGGCCGGCCGGATGGAAGGTGACGGAAACGCCGGCAATATCGATCGTCTCGCCAAAGCCGACCACCTGCGTGGCCCCGGCAAAATCCTCGCCATAGCGCAGCGCCATGATGTCGAGCGTCTGGCGCGTGGCCAGCACCTTGGCATGGCCGGCGCGCGCATGGTCCGAATGGCCGTGGGTGATCAGGGCGCGGGCCACCGGCCGCACCGGATCGATGAAGAAATCGCCGGGCGGGCAATAGAGCCCTTCGGGGCGAGGCTGGAGCAGGTCGCTGGCGCGCATGGCTGACAGATAGGTCGTTTCGAAGGCACGGAAAGACGCAGTGTGCCTTCGGCCTGCCGTCCGCGCAAGCAAATGATCCTGTTTTGTTCTTTTTGCTTGGCGATCCGTCCGGCCCGCGCTACCTGTGGGAGCGTGACAGCGAAGCCCGCGCCATTGCAGGAAACGGCCGTTGCCCACCTGCCCGAGCCGTTCCTGAAATGGTTCGCCGGCAAGGGCTGGACGCCGCGCGCCCATCAGCTCGAGCTGCTCGCCCGCGCGCAGGCCGGGCAATCCACGCTGCTGATCGCGCCCACGGGCGCCGGCAAGACGCTGGCCGGCTTCCTGCCGTCGCTGACCGAACTGGCGGTGCAGCCGAAGCGCAAGCCCGGCCAGGCCCGGCGCGGCATCCACACGCTCTACATCTCGCCGCTCAAGGCGCTGGCGGTGGACATCGAGCGCAATCTCGGCAAGCCGGTCGCGGAAATCGGCCTTTCCATCGACATCGAGACGCGCACCGGCGACACGCCGGCCCACAAGCGCCAGCGCCAGAAACTCGCTCCGCCCGACATATTGCTGACCACGCCCGAGCAGCTTGCCCTGCTGATCGCCAGTTCCGATGCCAGGCGCTTCTTCGAGGACCTGCGCTTCGTGGTCTTCGACGAACTGCACTCGCTGGTGACTTCCAAGCGCGGCCATCTGCTTTCGCTGGGGCTCGCGCGGCTGCGCGCCATCGTGCCGGGGCTCCAGACCATCGGGCTTTCCGCGACCGTGACCGAGCCGGACGATCTGCGCCGCTGGCTGGTGTCGCAGAATGCGCCCGACGAGCTGGCCGGGCTCGTCACCGTAGAAGGTGGAGCCAAGCCCGACATTTCCATTCTCGAATCGGAAGAGCGGGTGCCGTGGGCGGGCCATTCGGCGCGCTACGCCATTCCGGAAATCTACGAGGCGATCCGGCGGCACAGGACGACGCTTTTGTTCGTCAACACCCGCAGCCAGGCGGAAATGCTGTTCCAGGAGCTTTGGCGCGCCAATGAGGACGCGCTGCCCATCGCGCTGCATCACGGCTCGCTCGATGTCGGCCAGCGGCGGCGGGTGGAAAAGGCCATGGCCGACAATGCGCTGCGGGCCATCGTCGCCACCTCGACGCTCGACCTCGGCATCGACTGGGGCGATGTCGATCTCGTCATCCATGTCGGCGCGCCGAAAGGCGCCAGCCGGCTTGCCCAGCGCATCGGCCGCGCCAACCACCGCATGGACGAACCGTCGAAGGCGATCCTCATCCCGGCCAACCGCTTCGAGGTGCTGGAATGCCGGGCGGCGCTCGACGCCAACTATCTCGGCACGCAGGATACCCCGCCCTTGCTGGCCGGTGCGCTCGACGTGCTGGCCCAGCATGTGCTTGGCACGGCCTGTGCCGCCCCCTTCGATGCCGATGCGCTTTATGAGGAGGTGCGATCCGCCGCGCCCTATGCGGCGCTCGACCGCGTGACCTTCGACCGCGTGGTCGATTTCGTCGCCACCGGCGGCTATGCGCTGCGGAACTACGAGCGCTATGCCCGCATCCGCAAGACGAAGGAAGGGCTGTGGCGCATCACCCATCCGCGCATCGCCCAGCAATACCGGCTCAATGTCGGCACCATCGTCGAGATGCCGGAACTGAACGTGCGCTATGTGCGCGCGAGCCGCGGGCTGGCCGGCCATGGAGGGCGGGTGCTGGGCAAGGTGGAGGAATATTTCGCCGAAACGCTGCGGCCCGGCGACAATTTCCTGTTCGCCGGCAAGATCCTGCGCTTCGAAGGCATCCGCGAGAACGAATGCGTGGTGTCGGCCGGCTCCGGCGCCAACATCATCGTGCCGAGCTATGCCGGCGGCAAGTTCCCGCTTTCCACCTATCTGGCCGATCAGGTGCGCGCCATGCTGGCCGATCCGGACAGATGGTCGACGCTGCCCGAACAGGTATCCGACTGGCTGCGGCTGCAAAAGCAGAAATCCATGCTGCCGAAGCGCGGCGATCTGCTGGTCGAGACCTTTCCGCGCGGCGACCGGCACTACATGGTGTGCTATCCGTTCGAGGGGCGGCTGGCGCACCAGACGCTCGGCATGCTGCTGACACGCCGGCTGGAGCGCGCCAACGCCCGCCCGCTCGGCTTCGTCGCCACCGACTATTCGCTGGCCATCTGGGCGCTGGACGACATGGGTGCGCTGTTCAGGGCGAAGAAGCCGTCATTGGCGGAGCTGTTCGACGAGGACATGCTGGGCGACGACCTCGAAGCCTGGCTCAACGACAGCTGGATGCTGAAACGCATGTTCCGCACCTGCGCGGTGATCTCCGGGCTGATCGAGAAGCGCTTTCCGGGGCAGGAAAAGACCGGTAGGCAGGTGACGGTCTCGGCCGACCTGATCTACGATGTGCTGCGCGGCCACGAGCCCGACCATATCCTGCTGCAGGCGACGCGGGCCGATGCCGGCGCCGGCCTGCTCGATGTCAGCAGGCTTGCCGACATGCTCTCGCGCGTGCGCGGGCGAATCGTGCATAAGCCGCTGGAGCAGATTTCGCCGCTGGCCGTGCCGGTCATGCTGGAGATCGGCAAGGAATCGGTCAATGGCGGCGCCAATGAGAGCCTGCTGATGGAGGCGGCCGAACTGGTCGAGGAAGCGATGGGACGCGGATGAATCTTTCGCTGGCCACCATGATGCCCGATGCCGAACTGGTCGCCATCGCCGGCGAGCGGGCCGTCTGCGATATGCGCGGCGTCCTCTATTTTCCTGAAACGGACGTGCTGGCCGTATCGGATTTGCATCTGGAAAAGGGTTCTTCACTGGCCCGGCGCGGGGCGCTGCTGCCGCCCTATGACACCATCGCCACGCTGGCGCGGCTGCAGGAGGCGCTCGATCTCTACCGGCCGCGCATCGTCGTCAGCCTCGGCGATTCCTTCCATGACGGCGAAGGGGCTGCACGCCTGCATCCCGCCTTCCGCGAGCGGCTGGAGGCGATGATGGCGGGGCGCGACTGGTTCTGGATCGCCGGCAACCACGATCCGGACGCGCCGGCGGATCTGCCGGGCGACACCGTGCGGGAGCTTGCCATCGGCGCGCTGCTGTTCCGCCACGAGCCGTCGCGAACCCCGGTCGAAGGCGAGATCGCCGGCCATCTGCACCCTTGCGCGCGCATCGTCCAGCGCGGCCGCTCGGTCAGGCGGCGCTGCTTCGCCAGCGACGGCGCGCGCATGGTGATGCCGGCCTTCGGCGCCTATACGGGCTCGCTCAACGTGCTCGACCGCGCCTATGCCGGCCTGTTCCGCCGCGACAGCCTGATGGCCTACATGATGGGCCGCGACCGCGTCTTCGCGATCGCCGGCTCCATGCTGCGGCCCGGCTGAACGGCTGCCGAGTCATCCGGAAAAACGGCCCCTTGCCCGTTCATGGGGCAGCGCCCAGATTTGACCGGTGGATTTGAAGCGCTCGTCATCCCGGCCAAGGGAGCGTCAGCGACCGCGAGCCGGGATCCATGCCTGAACCCTGGACAGGCCACGGAATGGATCCCGAAGCGCTCCACCATCCGCTTCCGGATGAAATGCCTCAATCCCTGCGGAAGACGATGCTGCCCAGCCAGCCCACGGCCATGGCGAAGGCCACCGACAGCGCGCCGTAGAAGAGGCCGTGATTGTGGGCGAGGCGGAATACCGCCTGCTCGAAGCCGGCCTTGCGGATTTCGAGCTGGGCCGAGCTTTCCTTCACGAACATGCCGTTCTTGAACAGGAAGGCGCGCGCCTTGTGGGTGCCGACCGGCGCGTCGGGCGCCAGCCGCACCGTGGCGCGGAACAGGTTCTGCGACAGAAAGCGCACCCCGCCGACATTCTCGCTGTAGAGCCCGGCGGCGACCTTGCGGTTGCGCAGCGCCTTGGTGAATTCGGCAATGGTGAGCGGGTTGCCTTCGGGATCGGCCGGTTGCAGGTAGATGTTGTTGGTGCCGAGCGAAAGCTGGCGGTAGCTGACCGGCTCGGTGATGTCCTGGAACGGACGCGTGGTGGCGACCGAATAGGAAACCGGAACGTTCTCGAACTCCTCCGACTGGAGGTTGATCCACACGCCCAGCACCCGGTCCTTGCGGCGCACGACGATGCGCCGCGCCGGCCCCTCGAGCACCACGATCACATCGTAGCGCCCCTGCCGGGCCACTTCGGGATCGACATTTTCGAGCGCCCCGAAAATGGTGAGGTCCGCGCCCGAGAACCCGGCGGTGATCGAGATATGCTCGGTCGACAGCCCGATCTGGATGCCTTCGGGATTGGGATTCTGCGCCGCCGCCGGAATCGACATGGCGACCAGCGCCAGAAGCGGCAGCAGCAGGCACAGGACGGGCGTCGCGCGGACCGTCATCAGCCCAGCCCCGGAATGCTGAGCGAATAGACATTGTCCGGCCGGATGAAGAGATCGACGGCCAGGCGCAGCGCAACGGCCAGCACCAGAAGGGCCAGCAGCGCCCGCAATTGCTCGCCCCGCAGCTTCTGTCCCGCCTTGACGCCATACTGCGCTCCGGCCACGCCGCCCACCATCAACAGCATGGCCAGCACGATATCGACGGTGTAGTTCGTCGAGGCGTGCACCAGCGTCGTATAGGCCGAGGTGAAGATGATCTGGAACAGCGAGGTGCCGACGACGACATTGGTGGGCACACGCAGCAGATAGATCAGCGCCGGCACCATGATGAAGCCGCCGCCCACGCCCATGATCGACGACAGGAAGCCGATGATCGCGCCGATGACGAGCACGGGGATGACGCTGACGAACAATTTGGAGGTGCGGAACCGCATCTTCAGCGGCAGGCGGTGAATCCAGTTGTGCTGGCCGGGTTTCTTCAATCCCGTCGGCGCCCCGCCGCGCGAGGCCCGCAACGACCGCACGCTTTCCACCAGCATCAGCGCCCCGACGCTGCCCAGCAGCACGACGTAGAGCAGCGAGATGAACAGGTCGAGCTGGCCGAGGCTGCGCAACAGCGAGAACACATAGACGCCCGCCGTCGAACCCACGATACCGCCGGCCAGCAGCATGAAGCCGAGCTTGAAGTCTAGCGTGCCGCGCTTCATGTGCGACATGGCGCCGGAGAAGGACGAGCCGATGACCTGGTTGGCGCCGGTGGCGACGGCGATGGCAGGCGGGATGTTGTAGAAGATCAGCAGCGGCGTGATCAGGAAACCGCCACCCACCCCGAACAGACCCGAGAGGAACCCCACCGCCGCGCCCATGGCCAGCAGCACGAAGACATTGACGGAAATTTCCGCAATCGGGAGATAAATGCCCACCCGTCTATTCCAATCGACCGTCGTTTCCGGACCGCATCATAGCGCCGAAAAGCTAACCTGTTCTTGCACGGGAACCGCGGACGGACTTTCGTCCGCCGCAGCCTTGAAACCAGAACCATGTCAATCAGTTAACAGGCAAATATGTGGCAAGGCATCGTATAAACGACGCTGTCCACTTTTATTTGCGTTCTATTTGCGCGCCACAGCGAACCCAGCGCCCAGCGGCTCGCCGAAAGCGGGCGCAACTGTCCGCTTTGTGTGCCTGCGGCGAGGGATCATCTGCCTGCGCGCCTGCGGCGTCGCGGTTGCCGCTTTGCGCGCCTGCGGCGTCGCGGTTACCGCTTTGCGCGCCTGCGGCGTCGCGGGTTACCTACGCGCCAGAAGGGCCTCCACCAGCTTCTCGTCGACCTCACCGGTCGGCGACAGCCCGTTGTCGGTCTGGAAGGCGATGATGGCGTCCTTGGTCTTGCCGCCCATGACGCCGTCGACCGCGCCGGCCGAATAGCCGTTCTTGTTGAGGATGGCCTGGATGTTCTGCACCGCCTTCTTCATGTCGACGGAGGCAGTGGTGACGGGCTCATCCAGCCAAGCGTCGGGAATGGTGACGCCGTTGGCATCCATGTCGAGTTCCCTCGCCTGCCACAGCTCTGCCGTCTGGCGCGCCTTTTCGAGTTGCTCGGGACGCAGCACCTTGGCGATCTCGTCACGCTTGGTGGCGGCGTCCTTGTCACCGGTTTTGGCAACCAGCGCGAACCACTTGTAGGAATCCTCGAGGTTCTGCGTCATGCCGACGCCCTTGGCGGCGAGGATGCCGAGATTGAACTGGCTGTCCTTGACGCCGAAATCGGCGGCGGCCTTGAACCAGCGCACCGCACCCTCGTTGTCGGCGGCGCCATCGGGACCCATGGCCAGCAGCACGGCGAGATTGTGCATGGCGCTGGCATTGCCCTGCCCGGCCGCCATCTCGTACCATCTCCTGGCCTTGTCGGTGTCACGTTCGACGCCGATGCCCTTTTCGTAGAAATTGCCGATGCGGTACTGCGCCGGCGCCAGGCCCTTATCGGCGGCGCTTTCATACCATTTGGCGGCGGCGGCCATGTCTTCCTGCACCCCGCGGCCCTCGGCATAGCGCGCGCCGATCTCAAACAGCGCCTTGGCGTCGCCCGATGCGGCGGCATCGCGCAAGGCCGGCGTGCCGAGATTGGCGGGCACGTCGATCGGCGTGGCGGCAACCGGCGGCACGGCACCGGTCGAGACGGTGTCTGTGGAAACGGGGTCGATGGAAACGGGATCCGGGGAAACGGGATCGGGGGAAACGGGATCGGTCGTAACCTCTTCGGTCCCGCTGGCCTGCGCTTCCGGCACGGCCTCCGCAGGCGTTCCGGCCACCGGAGCCGGCGTCGAAACAGCATCGAGAACCGGCGCGGCGGCCTGTTGCCGCATATCCGCCTCGGCAGCAGCCATCTCGTCTTCCGGACGCACCGGCTCGACCACGCGCGCCTCCTCCGCCTCACGCTCCGGCTGTTCGGGCGTCACGGTTTGCTCGACGACGGCCGGCGCCGTCTCGATGCGGGCGGCCTGCTGCTGGTCGGCCAGGAACGTCTTGCCGAACTGCAGGCCGGCGAGCGCCAGGATCACCGCGCCGACCGCCATCAGGATCGGCTTGCGGCGGGCCTTGAACAGCTCGCCGATGCGCAGTCCCTTGGTCTGGCCGCCCAGGCTCGACTGGCGCTTCAGCGTTTCGGCTTCGGCGGCCGCGGCCTGGGCCGCGCGGCGGGCGGCGGCGATGAAGTCGGACTTCGCCGTGTCGGCGGCCGGGCGGGCGGCGGACTGGCTGCGCTCGTCGCGCACCCGCTTCAGGATGGCGTTGAGATCGGGCGCACCCGAACCGGGCTCGAGCGGGCGGTTGATCAGCGCCGGCTCCAGCGGTTCATCGAGGCCGATTTCGGCCGGTTCGGCAACCGCGACCGGCTCGGCCGGCCTGGCGGCGGCGGCGGCATCCTTGCGGAAGGCGCGGGTGAGGTTGCCGAGCAGCGACGTCTTGCGCGCGGATTCCTGCCCGGCCGTTTCGCCGAGCGCGGCCTTCGCCGCCTCGGAGGCGGCCTGCGCCGGAGTGCGTATCTGCATTTCGCCGTCCATGGCATCGACCAGAAAGGTCTCGCCCTCGGCAGCCAGGGCGGCCGGCGCTTCCATGTCGAGGCTCGGCGCCCCGGTTACCGCGATCTTGGCCTCCGGCTGCGCGGCCATATCGGCCTCGGCGCCCGGAGCCTCCAGCGAGCCCAGACGCTCGACGATTTTCAGCAGCGTGTCGTGGATGGCCTCGAAGGTCCGGGCATTGCGGTCGTCGGAACGGCGCGTCAGCCCCTCCAGCGTCTTGAGGTCCTGCGCAAGGCCGGCGACGGCGACCTGCTCGATGCCGCCGGTGCCGCCCATGGACTGCACGGCCCGTTCGGCCGCCTCGCGCGCGGCCTCAACGATGGTTTCGCGCGTGCCGGCAAGCGACTGCTCGATCTGGCTCAGGCGCGGGCTGATGTCCTCGAATTCCGGCAGCGGCGTGCCCGGTTGCGCGAGATGCGCCGACAGCCCGGCCACCTGCGCCTCGAGGCTGCGGATCAATTGCTGGTCGAGGGCGCCGAAGCGCTCGGCGGAACCGTCGATCTGCCGGGAGATTTCGGCAAGGCGCACTTCCAGCCCCCGGATGGCTTCCTGTCCGGCCGGCTCGCGGCTTTCCATCTCGCGGGCCAGGGCGTCGAAGCGGGCGTCGATCGCCTCGATCACCTCCGCTCCGTCGAAGGCGGGCGCGATCTCGCGCCGGTCCAGCCTCTCGGCAACCTCGTCCAGCCGCCGCTCAAGGTCGCGGAAGATGATGTTGCCCTGCTCGACGGCATCGCTCTGCCGGCGATCCAGCGAAGCGGCGAACAGGTCGAAGCGCTGCTCCAGCCCTTCCATCAGATGGTCGAGGTCGGGCATGGCCGGCGCCTGGCCGAGCCGTTCGGCGATGATGGCGATCTGGTCGGCGAAGCGTTCCATCATGTCTTCGGGCAGGCGGCTTTCCGCGGCCAGTTCGTCGACCCGGCGCGACAGCATGTTCAGCCGCTCGATGATCTCCAGCGAGGGGCGGTCCTGCGCCACTTCCTCGATCTGCTCGGCCAGCGCGGCGATGCGGTTCTCGATCCGCTCCAGCGAGGCGGGGTCGAAACTGCTGGCCTGCGCCGCCACGGTCGAGGCGACGATGGCGCGCGAGATTTCATCCAGCCGCTCGTCGATCAGGCCGAGCGTGTCGGGAGCGGACGACGGCTGGGTCATGAACTGGTCGACCGCCACGGCAAGCGTGTGCAGCTTCTCTTCCAGCGAGCCGAGCGACAGCGACTGCGGCAGCGTGTCGACCGCACGCGCGATCTCTTCCAGCCGCTGGCCGAGCACGGCAAAGCCGGCGTCGACGACACGATGGTCGGCGCCGGCCTCGAAACGGTCCTCGAAGGCCGTCCAGCGGCGGTCGAAATCATCCCAGCGCCGATCGACGGCCCGCACGCTTTCCTCGCGCGCCAGCGTCTCGACCTGGGCCTTGAGCTGTTCCAGCTCCAGCCGCAGCAGATTAACGCTGCGATCGTCGTTCCTGTGGGCCAGTTCCTGGACGGTTTCGGAAAGGCGCTCCAGTTCACGGCCGAAACGGACGCCGTCGCCGGCGCCGTCGCCGGACCGGCCGGCCTTGTCGATGTCGCGGCGCAGGACCTCGAATTCGCGATGCAGGTCGGCGGCCATCTGCTGGCGCAATTCGTCGCGCAGCTCCTGCAACTCGCCGGCAATCCTGCCGGCCTTGGCAAGCTCGTCCCCCTGGCCGCGAATGCGGTCCATGTCACGCGCCATCGCCTGATAGCCGGAAACGTGGAGCGGCGCGGAATGGCGCGCGCCCGGCTCGAAGCCGCCGCGGCGCGCGGTCCAGTCCCGTTCCTCGGCAAAGCCGTGCTCGGCGCCGCGCATCAGGCTGTCCGGACGCGGGCGCTGGTCGGTGCGGCCGAGCTGCAAACGCTCTTCCAGAGCCGCAAGCGACTCGTTGATCTGTTCAAGGGTCGAGTTCGGCTTGCGCGGCCGGCCCGCATTCAGCGTGTCGAGATAGGACCTTCTGTTGCTCATCGCGACGCCCGTTTCCTCACAGCGCCGGCCCCGATGACCGGCTTCCCCTTCAATGCGGTCGGAACGGAAGGCTTCGTCCGGCGTTGTACCCGGCGCCTGCCGAAAACCGTGAAAACTTCGCTACTGGATAAACACGGAGGACCGACAAGCGCACAATTCGCCGAACGTGGTAAACAAGGCGTTAACTGTGGTTAAGAAGTCGCAACCTGACGCCGGAAAACGTCCGTTCCGCCCGTCTCCGCCCACGATACTTGAACCGGAGGGCGTTTCCCGCTAATCACACCTTACGTAAACGTAATGGGCAGGGCCTCGAAACGCTTGCATATCGGCCTTGTCCGTCAGGCAACACCTCACGATCCGGAACCCCGAATGAAGACCGACAACCTGATGGCCGATCATGCGGCCGCCGCCACCGGCAAACCCCACGAGACCGAAGAGCTGACGCGCATCGGCGAAATGGCCAAGCTTTTCGGCGTCACCTTGCGCACGCTGCGCTTCTATGAGGACAAGGGCCTCATCAACCCGCAGCGCGACGGCAGCACGCGCCTCTATACCCATCGCGACAAGGCACGGCTGAAGCTCATCCTGCTCGGCCGCAAGGTCGGCTTCTCGCTGCGCGACGTGAAGCAGATGATGGACCTCTACGATCCCTCCGGCTCCAACGCCCGCCAGCTCAAGGTGGCGCTGGAGAAATCGGAGAAGCAGATGGCCCGCCTGCAAAAGCAGCGCGCCCTGCTCGACGAAGCCATCGCCGACCTCAGCCTTTCGATGGACGAGGCGCGCCGCATGCTGGCCGGGAACACGGCGCAGCAGAGCGCCGCCTGACCGACCTTCGGGCATGGCGCCTGCCCCTCGCCGCTTCGGGCGGGGGAGCCGATGGCCGGCCGGCCATGTTGCATGCCAGAATAAGTATACAGAGATAAAGATTTCTTTATATCCCGTTGTCGTTTTCGAAGTGATCTGCTAGTCAGCGGGCAGCTTCGCGCCATCGGCCGCGTCCGCGGCACGGCAGCCCGCCGACAGATTCCACTGGAGTGCCATCATGACAGCTAACAAGGACTATGTGGTCGCCGACATCTCGCTTGCCGAGTGGGGCCGCAAGGAGATCGAGATCGCCGAGACGGAAATGCCGGGCCTGATGGCCTGCCGCGAGGAGTTCGGCAAGGCCCAGCCGCTGAAGGGAGCGCGCATCACCGGCTCGCTGCACATGACCATCCAGACCGCGGTGCTGATCGAGACGCTGAAGGCGCTGGGCGCCGAGCTGCGCTGGGCCTCCTGCAACATCTTCTCCACCCAGGACCATGCCGCCGCGGCGATTGCCGATGCCGGCATCCCGGTGTTCGCGGTCAAGGGCGAGACGCTGGAGGACTACTGGACCTACACCGACCGCATCTTCCAGTGGGCAGACGGCGTGCCTTCCAACATGATCCTCGACGACGGCGGCGACGCCACCATGTACATCCTGCTCGGCGCCCGCGCCGAGGCCGGCGAGGACGTGCTGTCCAACCCCGGCAGCGAGGAAGAGGAAATCCTCTTTGCCCAGATCAGGAAGCGCATGGCGGCGACGCCCGGCTTCTTCACGAAGCAGCGCGAGGCGATCCGCGGCGTCACCGAGGAGACGACCACCGGCGTCAACCGCCTCTACCAGCTCCAGAAGAAAGGCCTGCTGCCCTTCCCGGCCATCAACGTCAACGACTCGGTCACCAAGTCCAAGTTCGACAACAAATATGGCTGCAAGGAATCGCTGGTCGACGGCATCCGCCGCGGCACCGACGTGATGATGGCCGGCAAGGTCGCCGTGGTCTGCGGCTATGGCGACGTCGGCAAGGGTTCGGCCGCCTCGCTGGCCGGCGCCGGCGCGCGCGTCAAGGTCACCGAGGTGGATCCGATCTGCGCCCTGCAGGCGGCGATGGACGGCTATGAGGTCGTCACGCTGGAAGACGCGGCGCCGACCGCCGACATCGTCATCACCACCACCGGCAACAAGGACGTCATCCGTCTCGACCATATGCGGGCGATGAAGGACATGGTGATCGTCGGCAATATCGGCCACTTCGACAACGAGATCCAGGTGGCGGCGCTGCGCAACCTGAAATGGACCAACGTCAAGCCGCAGGTCGACATGATCTCCTTCCCGGACGGCAAGCGCCTGATCCTTCTGTCGGAAGGCCGCCTGCTCAATCTCGGCAACGCCACCGGCCATCCGAGCTTCGTCATGTCGGCTTCCTTCACCAATCAGGTGCTGGCCCAGATCGAGCTGTTCACCAAGGGCGGCGAGTACAAGAACGAGGTCTACGTGCTGCCCAAGCATCTCGACGAGAAGGTGGCGCGGCTGCATCTCGACAAGCTCGGCGCCAGGCTGACCACGCTCTCGGACGAACAGGCCTCCTATATCGGCGTGACGCCGCAGGGACCGTTCAAGCCGGAACACTACCGCTATTAACCAAGCTTGGAAATACTACCACATATAGGGCCGGGCGGTTGACTTTCCGTCCGGCCCTATTTTTGCGGGCCGGCCTGCTTCACGCAGATTCGGCGAGGCGGTATTGTGAGGTGATTCGCGACGCTTCAGCCGGTCATGGGTTCGGGTCCAAAGGGGTGGGCTGGTGGCCGGGTTTTCCGGCTGAGCGTCCTTGCAGACGGCGGCGGAGAGGATCACGACATGCCGGGGGAAAACCCGCTTCGAGCGGGAAAGGCCGTTTCCGGCGGCCATAGCGATTCCAGCGGCGGGATTGTCCCGTCCTTCGGTTGGCGCACGCCGGCCGGGCGGCGGCTTGGCTGGCTGCTGGCCTCCTCGGCGCTTGCCCTCCCCCTCTCCACCCTGAACGCCGCGGCACAGACGGCGGCGCGGGCCGCCCTGCCCATCGGCACCTCCGAGGTCATCCAGCTCGCCCTGTCGGTCGGCGTCATGGGCGCTGCCCTGATTTCGGCGATCGTGCTCATCCGCGAACGCCAGCGCACGGCGGCCGAGAATGTGCAGCTTCGCGCCCGCATCGCCGACGTCAACGCCGCCCTCCAGCGCTCGGAAGCGATCCTCAACCTGCGCGACCAGCGCGTCATCGTCTGGGCCGGAGACAACCAGAAGCCCGAGCTGATCGGCGCCCTGCCGCTCACCACGGGCGCACCGGAGGAGCGGGCCGCTTTCCTCGCCTTCGGACGCTGGCTGGCGCCCCGCTCCGCCGCCGCGCTGGAGCGCGGCATGGCGGCGCTGCGCGAGAAGGGCACGTCCTTCGACCTCATCGCCGAGACCCATGCCGGCGCGCCGCTCGAGGTCCAGGGCCGGAAAGGGGCGACGCATACGCTGGTGCGCTTCCTGTCGCTGTCGGACACCCAGCGGGCCCATGCCCGCCTCAAGCTGGAGAACGAGCGGCTGGCCGCCGACCATGAAACCATTGTCGGCCTGCTCGACGCCCTGAACATGCCGGTGTGGCTGCGCAGCGAGGAAGGCCGCCTGAAATGGATCAACCGCGCCTATGCCGATGCCGTCGAGGCGCCGACGGGCGAGGACGCGATCCGCGAGGGCAAGGAATTCCTCGGCGACCGGGCGCGTTCGGCGATCGCCGAGCAGCATCGCAGCCATCCGGTGTTCGCGCAGACGCTTTCCACCGTCATCGAAGGTGACCGCCGCCAGTTCGCCGTGACCGACTACAACGGGGCGAAGGGCTCGGCCGGACTGGCCTGCGACGTCAGCGCGGTGGAAGCCGTGCGCGAGGAATATGAACGCGCCGCGCGCAGCCATGCCGACACGCTCGACCAGCTCAACACGGCTGTGGCGATCTTCGACACCGAACAGAAGCTGCGCTTCTTCAACCAGGCGTTCCAGAAATTGTGGATGCTGGACATCCCCTTCCTCAACAGCGCGCCCGACAACGCCCTGCTGCTCGACAGGCTGCGCAGCGAAGGCAAGATCGCCGAGCAGCCGGAATGGCGGCGCTGGAAGGAGAACCTGCTCGGCGCCTATCGCGCCGTCGAGACGCAGGAGCACTGGTGGCACCTGCCGGACGGCAAGACGATTCGCGTCGTCGCCAATCCGCAGCCCAAGGGCGGCGTCACCTGGCTGTTCGAGAACCTGACCGAGAAGATCGATCTCGAAAGCCGCTACCAGACCGCCGTGCGCGTGCAGGGCGAGACGCTCGACAACCTGGCCGAGGGCGTGGCGGTGTTCGGGCCCGACGGCCGCCTGCGCCTCTCCAATCCCGCCTTCGCCGCGCTGTGGGAACTGGACCACGCTATCGTCCAGCCGAACGTGCATGTCGCCTCGATCCGGGCGGTCTGCGACAGCCGCGCCACGGACAGCCCATGGGGCGGCTTCGTTGCCGCCATCACCGGCTTCGACGAGGAGCGGCGCAACTGGCACGGGCTGGTCGAGCTGAATTCCGGCAGCGTGCTACGTTATGCCGTCATCCACCTGCCCAACGGCCAGGTGATGACCACCTTCGTGGACGTGACCGACAGCGTCAATGTCGAGCGGGCGCTGAAGGAGAAGAACGAGGCGCTGCTGAAGTCCGACCAGATCAAGAACGACTTCGTGCAGCACGTCTCCTACGAGCTGCGCTCGCCGCTCACCAACATCATCGGCTTCACCGAACTTTTGTCGCTGCCGGCCACCGGGCCGCTGTCGCCGCGCCAGCGCGAATATGTGGAGCATATCGGCTCGTCGTCGTCGGTGCTGCTCACCATCGTCAACGATATCCTCGACCTCGCCACGGTCGACGCCGGCATCATGCAGCTCGAGATCACCGAGGTCGATGTCGGCAACGCCATCGCGGCCGCCGCCGAGCTGGTTTCCGAGCGCCTGCAGGAACACGCCATCAAGCTGGAGGTCGATGCGTCGGCCGCACCCAGGAGCTTCAATGGCGACGAGGTGCGCATCCGCCAGATCCTCTACAATTTGCTGACCAATGCCGCGAACTACGCGCCGGAAGGCAGCGCAGTGCGGCTGACATGCCGGCAGTTGGCCGACAGCGTCGAGTTCGCCGTGCATGACGACGGGCCGGGCATGCCGCCCGACGTGCTCGACCTCGTGTTCCACCGCTTCGAATCGCGGGTCAATGGCGGGCGCCGGCGCGGCGCGGGCCTCGGCCTGTCGATCGTCAAGAGCTTCGTGGAGCTGCATGGCGGCACTGTGCGCATCGAAACCGGCGCCGGCCGGGGCACCACCGTCGTCTGCACCTTCCCCGACACTCCGGCGGGCGTGCGCCAGGCCGCGGAGTAGGCCGGTTCATGGAAGCCTCCGCTTTCGAGGTGGTGCTTGAGGACGAGGCCGCGACACGGCGCTTCGGCGAAGACCTCGCCATGGCTGTGCGGCCGGGCGACGTACTGGCCCTGCAAGGCGATCTCGGCGCCGGAAAATCCACGCTGGCGCGCGCCCTGATCCGCGCCCTTGCCGACGATGCAGCGCTGGAAGTGCCAAGCCCCACCTTCACTCTGGTGCAGAGCTACGAGACGCGATTTTCGGTCCATCACTTCGACCTCTATCGCCTCGGCGCGGAAGACGAACTGGACGAACTCGGCTTCGAGGAAGCAATCGCCGAAGGCGTGGCGCTGGTGGAATGGCCCGAACACGCCGGCAGCCGCCTGCCCGGCACAGCCCTTTCGGTCGAGCTTGTCCACGAAGGCGAAGGCCGGTGCGCGCGCATTTCCGGCAGCGGCGAGGCGCTGGCGCGGGTCGGGCGGTCGCTCGCCATGCGCGCCTTTCTCGCAAGCGCTGGCTGGGGCAACGCCCAGCGCCGCCATCTCACGGGCGACGCCTCGGCCCGCTCCTACGAAACGGTGCGGCTGGAGGGCGAGCCCAAGCGCATCCTGATGAACTCGCCGCCGCTGGTGATGGGCCCGCCGGTGCGAGACGGCAAGCCCTATGCCGAGATCGCCCATACCTCGAAGACCATTTCCGCTTTCGTCGCCATCGACCGGGCATTGCGCGAAGCCGGCATCTGCGCCCCGGAAATTTACGCGCAGGACCTCGACAACGGCTTCCTGCTCATCGAGCATCTGGGCAGCACCGGCGTGCTGGACGATGCGCGCAATCCGATACGGGAGCGCTATCTCGCGGCCGCCGAACTGCTGGCCGACATGCACGGCCGGCAATGGCCTTCCCGTATCGAGGCCGCGCCCGGCGTGATCCACGAGGTGCCGCCCTTCGACCGCGAAGCCATGCTGATCGAGGTCGACCTGCTGGTCGACTGGTATGTGCCGGCCGTGACCGGCCAGCCGGCCGATGACAGCCTGCGCGCCCGCTACCGGCAGGAGTGGAACGATGCGCTCGACCGCATCGACGGTTTTGAACCCACGCTGATGCAGCGCGACTATCATTCGCCGAACCTGATCTGGCGGGCGGAACGCAGCGGGCATGGCCGGCTGGGCGTCATCGATTTTCAGGACGCGCTGATCGGCCCCACCGCCTACGACCTCGCCTCGCTCGCCATGGATGCCCGCGCCACCGTGCCCCGCGAAGTGGAGCAGGCGACGGTGGACGCCTATCTCGCCGCCCGGCGCGCCGCCGGCCCCTTCGACGAAGCTGCTTTCCTCGAAGCCTACGCCCTGATGGCGGCGCAACGAAACTCCAAGATCCTCGGCATTTTCGTGCGCCTGCACCGCCGCGACGGCAAGCCCGGCTATCTCAAGCACCTGCCCCGCATCCGCGACTATCTGCGCCGCGCGCTCGCCCATCCGGCGCTGGCTTCCCTGCGCGCCTTCTATGAAGAACAGGGCTTTCTGGAAGAGCGCGAACTGTGACGGGTCCGACAAATGCGATGGTGCTCGCCGCCGGGCTCGGCACGCGCATGCGCCCGATCACCGACACGCTGCCGAAGCCGCTGGTGGAGATCGCCGGCCGCACCCTGCTCGACCGGGGGCTGGATGCGCTGGCCGATGCCGGTGTGGAAAAGGCAGTGGTGAATGTGCACCATCTCGGCCATATGATCGCGGCGCACGTCGCAGGACGCACCAGCCCGCGCATCGTCATTTCCGACGAAAGCGACAGGCTGCTCGATTCCGCCGGCGGCATCGTCAAGGCGCTGCCGGAACTGGAACCCGACCCGTTCTACATCCTCAATGCCGATACCTTCTGGATCGAGCGCGGCACGCCCGAGCTTGAGCGTCTGGCCGCGACGTGGGACGATGGGCGCATGGACATATTGCTCATGCTCGCCGATCCGGCGAACGCCACGGGTCACAGCGGCAGCACCGATTTCCTGCTCGGTGAAGACGGCCGTCTTGCCCGCGCCAAGGGCGACCCCGCAGGCCTGATCTATGGCGGCGCGGGCATCATCCATCCGCGTATCTTCGCCGACGCGGAAGCGAAGCCGCATTCGCTCAACCTCTATTTCGACCGCACTATTACCGCCGGCCGCCTGTTCGGCATGGCGATGAACGGCCACTGGATCACGGTCGGCACGCCGGATGCCATCGCACCGGCCGAAGCGGCCATCCGGAAATTCCCGGCCGGGGCGGCATGAGAAGCGCGCCACGCGTCTTCTCGATCCCGCCCGGAGCGCCTTTCCTGCCGACACTGGCCGAGGCGCTGCTTTCGGGCACGCTGGTTCCCGATTTCCGCTTCGACGGCGACCCGCTGGCGCTGGCCGACGTCACCATCTATGTGCCGACGCGGCGCGCGGCGCGCGCGCTGCGCACCGAGTTCATGGAGCTGATGGGCGGGCGGGCCGCCATCCTGCCCACGGTGCGACCGCTCGGCGAGTTCGACGAGGACGAGGCGCTGTTCGAGACCGATGCGCCGGAAAGCGCGGCCGCGCTCGACCTTGCCCCGCCCATCGCCTCGACGGAAAGGCTGCTGCTGCTCGCCGTTCTGGTGCGAGCGTGGAAGCAGCGGCTGCCGGCCGAAGTCGCGGCACGCTTCGCGGAAGAAATCATGGTGCCGGCCTCCGCCGCCGACGCCATCTGGCTGGCGCGGGACCTGGCCGAACTGATGGACGAGGTGGAGACGGAAGGCTCCGACTGGGCGAAGCTTGCCGATCTCGTCACCGGCAACCTTGCCGGCTGGTGGCAGGTGACGCTGGATTTCCTCGGCATCGCCAGCCAGCACTGGCCGCTCATCCTTGCCGAGCGCGACCGTTCCAACCCCGCCGCCCATCGCAGCGCGCTGATCCGCTCCGAGGCCGAACGCCTGCTGCGCAACCCACCCGCCGGCCCGGTCATCGCCGCCGGCTCGACCGGCTCGATCCCCGCCACTGCTGAACTGCTCAAGGTGATTTCCCGCCTGCCCAACGGCGCGGTGGTGCTGCCGGGCTTCGATGCCGCGCTCGACGCGGCCTCGCTGGCCGCCATCTCCGCCCCGGAGGCGCGGCCGGCGTTGCTCGGCCATCCGCAATACGGCCTCGTCAAGCTGGCGGGCAAGATCGGCGTCGCCCGCGACGAGATCGCGCCGCTCGGCGCGCCCGTGCCGGCGCTTGATCTCCGCAACCGGATCGTCAGCGAGGCACTGCGCCCGGCCGACACGACGGAGCTGTGGCCGCAGACGCGCGGACGCTTCAGCGACAGCGACATGGCGGCCGCGCTCGAAGGCGTGACCGTGCTGGAAGCGCCGAACGAGCGCGACGAGGCCACCGCGATTGCCGTGGCACTGCGCCATGCCGTGAGCGTTCCCGGCAAGCGCGCCGCGCTGGTGACGGGTGACCGGGCGCTGGCCCGGCGCGTCTCTGCCGAACTGCTGCGCTTCGGCATCACGGCCGACGATTCCGGCGGCACGCCGCTCGCCAACACGCCGCCCGCCGCCCTGCTGCGCCTTGCGGTACAGGCCGCCTTCCGCCCCGGCGATCCGCTGCCGCTGCTGGCGCTGGTCAAGCACCCGCTGCTTTCGCTGGGGCTGGAGCGCGCGCCCGTGCGCCATGCGGCCGAACTGATCGAGCTTGCCGCCTTGCGCGGCGGCACAGGGCGCCCTGACATCGCCACCTTGACCGACCTGTTCGAGCGGCGTCTGGCCGATCCCGGCGACGGCGGGCGCGAGCTGTTCTGGTTCGCCCGCTTTCCGGCGCGGCGCATCGCGGAGGCGATCGCCATCGTCCAGCGGCTTGTCGAGGCGCTCGGCCCGCTGCTCGAACTGCGCGGACGCTCCGATCTTGGCGTGCCCCAGTTCGCAGAGGCAAGCACGAAGGCGCTGGAAGCGCTGGGCCGCCATGCCGACGGCAGCGTCACCGCCCTTTATGCCGGCGATGCCGGCCAGAAGCTGGCGCAGGTGCTGCGCGATCTGGTGGCGGCGCAATCGCCCTTCGCCTTCGGCGCGGACGAATGGCCGGACGTGCTCGACGCTCTGCTCGCCCCCGAAACGGTAAAGCCGCGGCAGGGCACCGACCGCACTATTGCCATATGGGGCGCGCTGGAGGCGCGGCTCCAGCATGTCGACACGCTGGTGGTCGGCGGCCTCAACGAAGGGGTGTGGCCGCGCAAGCCGGAGAGCGACCGTTTCATGTCGCGGCTGATGAAGGGCGGGCTCGAACTCGAGCCGCCGGAGCGGCGCATCGGCCTTGCCGCCCATGATTTCCAGATGGCGATGGGCGCGCCAAAGGTGGTGCTGGCGCGGGCGTTGCGCTCGGGCGACGCGCCGGCCGTGCCATCGCGCTGGCTGCAACGCCTGCTCACCTTCACGGGCAAGGACCATGCCGCCGTCATGCGCCGGCGCGGCGAGCAACTGCTTTCATGGGCGCGCACGCTGGATGAAGCGCCACGCTCCGACTTCGCACCACGCCCCTGCCCCGTGCCGCCCGTGGACGTGCGCCCGAAGCATTTTTCGGTTACGGAAATCGAGACGCTGCGGCGCGATCCCTACGCCGTCTATGCGCGCCGCATCCTCGGCCTTCATGCGCTCGATCCGGTGATCCGCGATCCGGGCGCGGCCGAGCGCGGCACGCTGTTCCACGCCATCCTGCACCGCTTTTCTACAGAGGCTGATCCTGCCGCTCCGGATGCACTCGAAAAGCTGGTGCAGGCCGGCCGCGACTGTTTCGCCGAAGCCGAACTGCCCCAGGATGTCGAGGCGGTGTGGTGGCCGCGTTTCGAGACGATGGCGGCGAACGTCATCGCATGGGAGCGTGACCGCTTCGACGTGCTCTCGCGCCATGCCGAGACGCGGGCGGAAAAGACGGTTGTCGGCGGCACCGGCGTCACGCTGTCCGGCTATGCCGACCGTGTTGATCTTCTCACCGGCAACATGGCCGACATTCTCGACTACAAGACGGGTTCCTCGCCCTCCAAGGTGCAGGCGCACACGCTGCTTGCACCGCAACTCGCCCTGGAAGCCGCACTGCTGAGGCGTGGCAGCTTCCGCGATCTCGGCAGCCGCGAGCCGGCGGACCTCGCCTTCATCCGCCTGCGCGCCAATGGCGAGGTGGAACAGGAATCCATCCTCAGGCACGGCAAGACGATCCGCTCCGGCACGGAGCTTGGCGAGGATGCGTGGGCGCGGCTGGAAAAGCTGCTCTACCATTACGCCAATCCGGCCACCGGCTATCTGTCACGGGCACTGCCCTTCCGCGAGGGCGAGACGGATGGCGACTACGACCATCTGGCGCGCGTGCTGGAATGGTCGGCCGGCGGCGACGGTGCCGGCGAAGGGGGAGAGGAATGAAATATCCGATCCCCACCGACACAGCACTTGCGCAGGCGCGTGCCTCCGACCCGGCCAATTCGGCCTGGGTATCGGCCAATGCCGGCTCCGGCAAGACGCATGTGCTGGCCCAGCGCGTCATCCGGCTTCTGCTGCGCGGCACCGAGCCGTCGAAAATCCTGTGCCTGACCTATACGCGCGCGGCGGCGGCCAACATGTCGAACCGCGTCTTTTCCACGCTGTCGGAATGGACAGCGCTGGACGAAGCCGAGCTTGCGAAGCGCATCGAGACCATGGATGGGCGGCGGCCTGACGCCGAGACCTTGCAGCGGGCGCGTCGCCTGTTCGCCGAGGCGCTGGAGACGCCGGGCGGGCTGAAGATCCAGACCATCCACGCCTTCTGCGAGGCGGTGCTGCACCAGTTCCCGCTGGAGGCGAACATCGTCGCCCATTTCCAGATGGTCGACACGCAGATGGAGCGGGCGCTGGTCGCCGCCGCGCGCCGCGACATGATCGCCGGCGCGGTGGGCGGGGCCGGCACGGAACTGACCGAGGCCTTCGCCACCGTGCTTGCGCGCGGCGGCGAAACCGGGCTCGACGCGCTGCTTTCCGAGATCGTGGGAAAGCGCGAGGCGCTGCGCGAGTTTCTGGGCAAGATCGGCGGGACGGCGACCGGATTCGAACCGCTTTTCGAGGAATTCGGCTTCGATTCGACAGACAGCGAGGCCGGTATCGCCGAGGCGGCCTGGCCGCTGCCCAGCTTCGAGGCCGGCTATCTCGCCGCACTGGATACCGCCGCGACAAAGCTCGGCGCCAACCGGGCCCGCACATCGCTGGTGGACGAGGCGCTGGCGGCCTTCGCGGAAAAAGACCCGGTGCGCCGGCTTGGCGGCCTGCAAAAATCCTTCCTCAGCGGCAAGGGCGAAGCCTACAAGCCGGACTGGCTGTTTTCCAAGGCGCTGATCGCCGCCATGCCGAATCTGCCCGAACGCTACCTCGCCGCCACCGAGGCCATCGCCGCCGCCTGCGACCGGCTGGCGCTCTACCGCATGGTGAAGGGCACGACCTCGGCGCTCACCGTTGCCGACTGGCTGATCCGCCGCTACGAGGAGCTGAAGCGGGCGCGCGGGCTGCTCGACTTCAACGACCTCATCACCCGCACCGTCAACCTGCTCAGGCGCCCCGATGCCGGCGCGTGGGTGCAATACAAGCTCGATCAGGGCATCGACCACATCCTGCTCGATGAGGCGCAGGACACCAGCCCCGAGCAATGGGACGTGGTGAAGAAGCTGGCCGAGGAGTTCTTCGCCGGCGAGAGCGCGCGCGACAATATCCTGCGCACCATCTTCGCAGTGGGCGACGAAAAGCAGTCCATCTACTCCTTCCAGGGGGCCGCGCCGGACTCCTTCGCCGAAAGCAAGGTCGAGTTCGCCGGCCGCGTGCGCGCCGCCAGCCGCGAATTCGCCGACCTCAAGCTCACCTTCTCCTTCCGCTCCAGCGAGGATGTGCTGCGCGCGGTGGACCGTGTGTTTGCCGACGCGGAGGTGCGGCGCGGCATCAGCCACGATCCCGACCCGCTCGACCACAAGGCGATCCGCAACGACGCGCCCGGCTATGTGGAAGTCTGGCCGACGCTGGGCGCGGATCAGGTGGACGAACCGGACGACTGGACGCTGCCGGTCAACCACGCCAGCGCACCGGCCGTACGGGTGGCCGAGCATGTCGCCGCCACCATCAAGAACTGGCTGGACAGCGGCGAAATCCTCGAAGGCAAGGGACGGCCGCTGCGCGCCGGCGACGTGCTGGTGCTGGTGCGCAAGCGCGACCGGTTCATCCACGCCCTGTCGAAGAGCCTGAAGGAAAAGGGCGTGCCGGTGGCCGGCGCGGATCGCCTCAGCCTGCCCGGCCACATCGCGGTGAAGGACCTTGCCGCGCTCGGCCGCTTCCTCGTCCAGCCGCAGGACGATCTTTCGCTCGCCGCCGTGCTGCGCTCGCCGATCTTCGACCTGCCCGAGGAACGCCTGTTCGACCTCGCGGCGGAGCGCGAGCGCAGCCAGCCGCTGATCCAGTCGCTGCGCCGCCACGCCGCAGCGGACGCGCAACTGGCCGGCATCGCCGAAACGCTCGAACGCTGGGCGAGCGAGGCCGCCTTCAAGCCGGTATTCGAGTTCTATGCCACCCTCCTGGCACGCGACGGCGTACGCCGGAAGATGATCGCGCGGCTCGGGCCGGAAGCCGGCGACATACTGGACGAGTTCCTGAACTTCTGCCTCGCCGAGGAGCGCACCGGCCTGCCCGGCCTCGATTCCTTCCTCTCCACGCTGGAAAATGCCGGACCCGAGGTGAAGCGGGAAATGGACCAGACCCGCGACGAGGTGCGCATCATGACGGTGCACGCCTCCAAGGGCCTCGAAGCGCCGGTGGTGTTCCTTGTCGACGGCGGCACGCGCGCCTTCAGCGACCAGCACCTGCCGCGCCTGATGCCGTTCGAAAGCTCCGGCCGGCACTGGCGCGGCCGCGGCTATCTGTGGCGCTCCGATGCCGAAGTGGCCAATGCCGTCTCGCGCGGGGCGGCGGAAAAGGCCCGCGAACTCGCCGACGACGAATATCGCCGCCTGCTCTATGTCGCCATGACGCGCGCCGAGGACCGGCTGATCGTCGCCGGCTATCACGGCAAGCGCGAACCCGGCGACGGGACCTGGCACCGGATCGTCAGCCGCGCGCTGGCGGCCGCGCCGGAAACGCGGGAACTCGTGCACCCCGTCAGCGGCGAGACAGTGCATCGCTTCCACGCCACCGGCCTGCCGCCCCTGACACAGGCCCAAACCGATACGGAACGCACCGACACCAGCTTCGCGCCACTGCCCGCCATGCTGTTCGACTCGCTGGCGGACGACGAAGAGCTGCCACGCCCGCTCTCGCCCTCCGGCGCCTCGGCGCTGATCGAGGAGGACGGCATCGAGCCGGTGCCCGATCTGCGCTCCCCCGTTCTGGAGGCGGACGACGAAGAACCCTCGCTGGCCATCCAGCGGGGCCTGGCCGCCCACAAGCTGTTGCAGATGCTGCCGGGCATGGTCCCCGAACAACGCCGGACGGCAGCCGGCCTCTATCTGGCGCGAGCCTGCGCCGGCTGGAGCGAGGGCGAGCGCGAACGCCTGCTCTCCGCCGTGACGGCGGTGCTGGACGACGCCCGCTTCGCGCCAATCTTCGCGGCAGGCTCGCGCGCCGAAGTGGCGCTCATGGGCAGCCTGAAGGTGAAGGGAAAGAAACGTTCGGTCTCGGGCAAGATCGACCGGCTGGCGGTGACGCCTGACAGGATCCTGATCGTCGACTACAAGACCAACCGTCCCCCGCCGGCCACGCTCGAGCGGGTGCCTGAGGCCTACATCCTCCAGCTCGCGCTCTACCGCGAACTGCTGGCGCCGCTCTATACGGGGCGCGAGATCGCGGCGGCCCTGCTGTTCACCGAAGCCCCGCTCCTGATCGAGCTGCCGGCGGAAGTGATGGACGCCGCCCTTGCCCGACTCACCCTATCGTGACACAAGACCTGCTTGAATTGGGCCGGCCCCACCGCCACATATTGTAGACTTGAACAACCGAAAGGACTTTCGCATGGCTACCGTCAAGGTCGACAAGGACAACTTCCAGGCCGACGTGCTCGACGCCAAGGAACCGGTCGTGGTGGATTTCTGGGCGGAATGGTGCGGCCCCTGCAAGATGATCGGCCCGTCGCTGGAAGAGATTTCCAACGAGCTCGGCGGCAAGGTCAAGATCGCGAAGCTGAACATCGACGAGAACCCGGAGCTGGCCGCCCAGTTCGGCGTGCGCTCCATCCCCACGCTGATGATCTTCAAGGACGGACAGGTGGCCGATACCAAGGTGGGCGCAGCGCCCAAGACCGCCCTGTCGCACTGGATCAACGGCGCCGTCGCCTGATCGGCAAGCAAGATTCCCAGACAAAAGCCCGGCCACCGCGCCGGGCTTTTCCTATTGGACGGCGCCTTCACGCTTGCCGGTCAGCTCATATGCGCGTTTCATGTGCTTTCACCGGACAGGAGCAGCAAGCATGACGGAACCGGCCAAATCCACGGTATTCATCGACAATGAGCGTGTGATCGTCACGGAATGGCGTTTCTCACCCGGCGCCAGCACCGGATGGCATCGCCATGGCCACGACTACGTCATCGTCCCGCTTATGGACGGGAAGCTGAAGCTGGTCACCGGTGACGGCGAAAGCACGGCCGAGATGAAGAAGGGCGTGCCCTATTTCCGCAGCGAGGGCGTCGAGCACGATGTGATCAACGCCAGCGAGGGCGAATACGCCTTCCTGGAGATCGAGCTGAAATAGCCGGTCCCGACTTCAGGTGGGCGGGGTGCCGTTCTCGGCCAGCACCGCGCCGGCCAGATAGAGCGAGCCACCGATGAGGATGCGCGGCGGCACGTCGGCATCCTGCCAGGTGTCGCGCAGCAGCATCAGCGCACTGGCGACCGAGCTGACCGGCTCGGCGGAGAGGCCGGCAGCCTCGGCCCGCACCGCCAGCTCATCGTTGCCGACGCCGGCATCGCTGAAATCGACCGGCACGGTGTAGACGTGCTTCACCAGCCCCTTGAAGGCCTTGAAATAGCCGCTCTGGTCCTTGGTGTTGATCATGCCGGCGATCAGGAACAGCGGCCGCGGGTCCCTTTGCTCCTGCTCGGCCAGCGCCTCGGCGATGACGATGCCGGCGCCGGGGTTGTGGCCGCCGTCCAGCCAGATCTCCGCGCCGGGCGGCGCAAGCTCGACCAGCTTTCCGTGCGGCAGCTTCTGCATGCGCCCCGGCCAGGATGCCGTCGCCATGGCACGGTCGATGGCCAGTTCGCGCGGCTCGAAGCCAGCCGCCTTGACGGCGGCGATGGCCGCCGCCGCATTGGCGATCTGATGGCGGCCGGACAGGCGCGGCAGCGACAGGTCCAGCAAACCGTGCTGGTCCTGATAGACCATGCGGCCGTGCTCCTCGAAGGCGAGGAAATCCTGGCCGTAGACATGGGTCGGACAGCCGAGCCGGTCGGCGGTATCGACCAGCACCTCCAGGGCCGCCTCATAAGGCTGCGATCCGATCACCACCGGGCAGCCCTGCTTGATGATGCCGGCCTTCTCGGCGGCGATCAGCTCGACCCGGTCGCCGAGATAGGCCTCATGGTCCAGCGAAACCGGCATGATGACCGAGGCGGCCGGCTTGGCGATGACATTGGTGGCGTCAAAGCGCCCGCCAAGGCCGACCTCCATGACCACGACATCGGCCGGATGCTCGGCAAACAGCACGAAGCCGACGGCGGTGAGGATTTCGAAGACGGTGATCTTTTCTCCGCCATTGGCCTTGGCCACGCGCGAGACGGCCTCGGCCAGCGTCGCGTCGTCGACCAGCCGGCCGCCGCCATCGGCGGCGAGGCGGTAGCGCTCGTGCCAGTTGACCAGATGCGGCGAGGTGTGGGTGTGGACCAGCAGGCCCTGCGCCTCCAGTATGGCGCGGGTGAAGGCGGCGCAGGAGCCCTTGCCGTTGGTGCCGGCGATGTGGATCACCGGCGGCATGTGATCCTGCGGGTTGCCGAGCCGGTCCAGCAGGCGCGACACGCGCTCCAGCGAAAGGTCGAAACCTTTCGGGTGCAGCGTCATCAGATGTTCGATTTCGCGGTCGGCGGTGAGCGTGGTCATGCCGGGCTGCGCCATCAGGCCTGCGGTCGGGCTTCGGATGCGGCGGCAACCGGCGGCGGCAGGATTTCAGCTTCCACTTCTTCCTCCTTCGCTTCCGGCACCTTGAGCAGGAGCTTGAGCAGGTTGGCGACCGTCTTCTTCATATCGATGCGCGAGACGACCATGTCCACCATGCCGTGCTCCATCAGATATTCGGCACGCTGGAAGCCCTCGGGCAGCTTCTCGCGGATGGTCTGCTCGATGACGCGCGGGCCAGCGAAGCCGATCAGCGCGCCGGGCTCGGCGATATGCACGTCGCCCAGCATGGCATAGGAGGCGGTGACGCCGCCGGTGGTCGGGTTGGTCAGCACCACGATGTAAGGCAGCCCCGCTTCCTTGAGGCGATCGACCGCCACCGTGGTACGGGCAAGCTGCATCAGCGACAGGATGCCTTCCTGCATGCGCGCCCCGCCCGAGGCGGCGAACAGCACCAGCGGCTGGCGGCGCTGGCGCGCCGTATCGAAGGCATGGATGATCGCCTCGCCGGCGGCCAGGCCGAGCGAGCCGCCCATGAAGGCGAAATCCTGCACGGTGGCGACGACGGGCAGGCCAAAGATCTCGCCGGTCGCGTTGACGATGGCATCGTCCATGCCGGTTTTGGCGCGGGCGTCCTTGAGGCGGTCCACATAGCGCTTCTCGTCACGGAACTTCAGCGGGTCCTGCACCACCTTGGGGTTCTCCAGGACCTCGTACTTGCCGCCGTCGAAGAAGAACCGCAGCCGCTCCCTGGCGGCGATCTTCATGTGATAGCCGGAGGACGGGATGACGAACTGGTTCTCTTCCAGATCCTTGTGGAAGACCATCTCGCCCGTCTCCGGATCCTTGATCCAGAGGTTCTCGGGCATCTCGCGCCGGCCGAGCATCGAATTGATCTTCGGACGGACGTAGTTGGTGATCCAGTTCATCGTTCGGCTCCTGACCGCGACTTGATTCGGTTTGGGTTAGGCCAACTATTCGGCGGCAGCAAGGCGGGCCTGGCGCACGCCCTGCGCCAGTCCGGACACCAGCGTCGCCACCGCTTCGGCCGGGTCGGCGGTGCGCTTGCCGTCAGGACCCAGCACATTGGCGACCGCATTGACGATGGCCGTGCCGACCACCACGCCATCGGCCGAGGCGCCGATGGTGCGGGCCTGCTCCGCCGTCTTGACGCCGAAGCCGACGCAGACCGGCAGGTCCGTATGCTGCTTGATGCGCCGCACCGCCTCGGCCACCTTGCCGGTATCGGCCAGCGCCGAGCCGGTGATGCCGGTCATCGACACATAATAGACGAAGCCCGAGGTGTTCTGCAGCACCTTGGGCAGGCGCCTGTCGTCGGTGGTCGGCGTGGCGAGGCGGATGAAGTTGACGCCTGCCTTCAGCGCCGGCACGCACAATTCCTCGTCCATTTCCGGCGGCAGGTCGACGACGATCAGGCCGTCGATGCCGGAAGCCTTCGCGTCGGTGAGGAAGCGCTCGACACCATAAATATAGATGGGATTGTAGTAGCCCATCAGCACGATCGGCGTCTCGTCGTCGGTCTTGCGGAAATCGGCCGCCATCTGCAACGTGCGGGCGAGCGTCTGGCCGCCCTTCAGCGCGCGCAGGCCGGCCGCCTGGATGGCCGGACCGTCGGCCATCGGGTCGGAGAACGGCATGCCGAGTTCGATGACGTCGGCGCCGGAGCGGCCAAGCGCCTGCATGATCGACAGCGAGGTGTCATAGTCCGGGTCACCGCCCATGAAATAGGTGACGAGCGCCGGGCGGCCCTCGGCCTTCAGCTTGGCCATGCGGCGGTCGATGCGGGTGTCGGTCATTTCAGATCTCCATGCCCATCATCGAGGCCACGGTGTGCACGTCCTTGTCGCCACGTCCCGAAAGGTTGACGATGACGATCTGGTCCCTGTCCATCGCCGGCGCGATCTTGACCGCATGGGCGATAGCATGGGCCGACTCCAGCGCCGGAATGATGCCTTCGGTGCGCGTGCAGAGCTGGAAGGCCTCCAGCGCTTCGTCGTCGAGGATAGGCACATACTCGACGCGGCCGGTATCGCGCAGCCAGCTATGCTCGGGGCCGACGCCCGGATAGTCGAGACCGGCCGAAATCGAATGGCCGTCGAGGATCTGGCCGTCCTCGTTCTGCAGGAGATAGGTGCGGTTGCCGTGCAGCACGCCCGGCCGGCCGGCATTCATGGAGGCGCAATGCTCGATGCCGTCGAGGCCACGGCCGCCGGCCTCGATGCCGATGATCCTGACGTCCTTGTCGTCGAGGAAGGGATGGAACAGGCCGATGGCATTGGAGCCGCCGCCGACGGCCGCGATGATCACGTCCGGCAGGCGGCCTTCCTGCTCGAGGATCTGGGCGCGCGCCTCGGTGCCGATGGCCGACTGGAACTCGCGCACCATTTCCGGATAGGGATGCGGGCCCGCCGCCGTGCCGATCAGGTAATAGGTGTCCTCGACATTGGTGACCCAGTCACGCAGGGCCTCGTTCATGGCGTCCTTGAGCGTGCCGTGGCCGGCGCTGACCGGCTTCACCTCGGCGCCCAGCAGCTTCATGCGGAAGACGTTGGGGCTTTGCCGCGCCACGTCGGTCGCGCCCATGTAGACCACGCAAGGCAGGCCGAAGCGCGCCGCCACGGTGGCCGAGGCGACGCCGTGCTGGCCGGCGCCGGTCTCGGCGATGATGCGCGTCTTGCCCATGCGCCTGGCGAGCAGGATCTGGCCGAGGCAGTTGTTGATCTTGTGCGAGCCGGTGTGGTTCAGGTCCTCGCGCTTGAAATAGACCTTCGCGCCCCCGAGATGCTTCGTCAGGCCTTCGGCGAAATAGAGCTTGGAGGGCCGGCCGGCATAGAAGGTCGACAGCGCCTGGAGCTCGGCCTTGAAGGCCGGATCGGTCTTGGCCTCGTTCCACTTCTCCTCCAGGTCGAGGAT
Organism: Aquamicrobium terrae; assembly: GCF_052978165.1. Classification (NCBI taxonomy): domain Bacteria; kingdom Pseudomonadati; phylum Pseudomonadota; class Alphaproteobacteria; order Hyphomicrobiales; family Phyllobacteriaceae; genus Aquamicrobium; species Aquamicrobium terrae. The sequence goes on along the minus strand of NZ_JBRKLZ010000001.1, from coordinate 2,482,201 downwards.
CAGCGGCATCAGCGTCTCGGCCACGAAACGGCCGCCGAAAATGCCGAACATCCCCTGTTCGTCGGGGCCGGTGCGGAAGGAATTGGGCATGGCCGGCTTGTTCATCGCCGATCTCCTCGGGCAAAGGGCTGCGGTTCAGGCTGCTCGGTCGTTGCGCGCCGCTGCAACCGCCTTGAAAAAAGCTTCGATGAGCGCCGCGTCCTTGACGCCGGGCGCGCTCTCGACCCCGGACGATATGTCGATGCCCGGCGGGTTCGCAAGCCGCAGCGCATCGCCGATATTGGCGGCGTCGAGCCCGCCCGAAAGCATGTAATCGACGCCAGCGTCAAGCCCGGCAAGAATGGTCCAGTCGAAACGCACGCCATTGCCGCCCGGAAGCTCCGAACCGGCCGGCGGCCTGGCGTCGAACAGGAAGCGGTCGGCGATGCCGCGATAGGGCGCGACGCGGGCAAGATCGGCGGCTTCCTGGACGGCCAACGCCTTCATCACCGGCAGGCCGTAGCGCGCCTTGACGGCTGCCACGCGTTCGGGGCTTTCCGCGCCGTGAAGCTGGAGCATGTCCGGCTCCATCGCAGCGACGATGGCATCGAGGAAAGCGTCGTCGGCATCGACGGTGACGGCAACGGCCTTCGCCTTGCCGCTGGCCCGCGCGCGCAGCACTCCCGCTTCCTGCGGGGTGACGTAGCGCGGGCTTTTGGGGAAGAAGATGAAGCCGACATGGCTGGCGCCGCCGTCGATGGCCGATGCCAGCGCCGCCTCCGTCTTCAGCCCGCAAATCTTGATGTCGAGTGCCATGGCGGGGACTTGGCACGAAACGCCCGGAGAGTCGAGACAAAGCCGCATGCCGGCGGCCGACCCACGGAGAACACCGTCATTCGCGGGATCGAAAACCCGGAAACGGCAAAGGCCGGGAAGCGGCGCTCCCCGACCTTCGCGCGATCATGGAAATTACTTGGTGTAGATCGGCTCCGGCGGCTCGTAGGCCACCGTCTCGGGCTGATAGCAGCCATTGGCGCTGCCGCCGAAGCTGTAGCGCAGGCCGGCGCGGACCTCATGGGTGTTGAAGCCCTTGTCGAAGCCGGGGCCGGCACCATTGCGCTCGAACATGCGCCCGCCCTCGATGCGGCTGAACCGGTAACCGGCGTCAAGCACCATCCTGTCGGTCAAGCAGTAGGAGGCGCCGGCCATCAGCGCATAGGCAAAGCGCCAGCTCTTGGTGCCCTTGTGCGTGGCGAAGCCGACATTGGCGTCGTTCTCCAGATCTTCCCACTTGACGTGGGCGCCGCCGATGCCGGCGCCGACATAGGGCGTGATGCCGTTCCAGGTGCCGAGATCGACATAGGCGTTGGCCAGGAGAAGCAGCGCCGACATCTTGGTACGGTCGACGGACTCGCAGGGGACGCCAGGACCGCCACAGCCGGAGCTACCGTCATCGGAAGTGCTGCCCCTGAACTTGGTCTTGAACCAGTAATCGAGGGTCAGGTCGGTGCGGAAATGCCGGCTGATCTGGTAACCGACGCCGGCGCCTATCGAGAAGGAGCTCTTGAGCTTGGCAGTGTCGAAGCTCTTGGTGCCGCCGACACCCTGGAAACCATCGCCGCAGCCGGGGCATGGTTCAACGCCATAGGTGATGTATTCGGTGCCGCGGATCTTCGACTTGTGGTAATCCAGATCGCCGCGGATATACCAGCCGCCGAAGTCGCTGACTTCATAACGCTCGACGGGCTGAGGCTCCTCGATCACGATCGGGGCTTCAAGGTCAGCCGCCAGTACCGGGGAAACACCGCCGGCAATGATAGCGGCCAAAGCCGCGTTCCTAAAAAGGTTGGACATGAGTTCACCCCTAATCCGGCCGCCGCCTGCGCACCGACACTCAAAAACCGCAACATGAATAATGATTGGCAAACGTTAAAACGGGCTTAACCCTGTCGATTAACCACGAATGCCGCGGCCTCGAACCGGAAAGGCAATCCGGATTCCGGAAAATTCATTTCCAAAACAATAAGATATGCCACATCCAGGCATTTGCTGCTGACGCAGGCCAGCTCCTGCAAAATGACCGAACCTCGAAGCGGAACCTTCGGTTTCAGCCTGGCGCTAGTCCGACATTGCCAGGGCGGCGACCAGATCGCGATCCAGCCGGCTGTCGTCATCCGGGCGGCTGATACCCATCTGATATGAATTGAGGTCCCATATCGACCAGCCGAAGCCGTGGGATGCAGCCACATGCGTCACATCGGACATCCACCGCCGCCGATAGACCTCCGCCGCACCAGAAAGCCGCTCAGACCGCCGCGTCACGCCGAACTCACCCATGATGATGCGGTCGTGGCCGATGCCGTTGCGATCCGCCCATTTCGCCACAGTGGCGAAATCGTCCTCTATGCGTTGACGGTTCCAGGTATCGGCCAGGAAGCGCTTCAGGATGGACTGCGCGTGCTTCCTTGCCGCCGTCTTCGCGGCCTCATCTATCGGGGCGGCGGCAATGCGTGCCTCCAGCGCGGCCTCGATCTCTTTCGCCGGAACCGTATCGTTGGGATAGGGAAGGTCCGATACATAGGGCGAGGTCGGCGCATCCGGGGTGCCGAAGTCCACGCCCTGATGGGTAAAGCTGATCGGCAGATAGTAGTGATAGGAATACAGCACATTGCTGTCCGCATAGGGTGACGGGTCGAGGTCGTTCAGGCCGCTGATGCCGCCATAATTCGCACCGGTCAGCAGAAGCGGCAGCTCGGATGCGGCCCGCCTTGCCGCATCGTGCAGCGCCAGTTGCGCCGCGCTCCACACCATCACCTGCGTGCGATGGCTGGCATTGTCCATCAACGGTTCATTCATCAGTTCCAGCGCCACGCGCCCGCCCCGCACATTGGCGAGCAACGCAGCCAGACGGACGATCATTGCCCTGTACTCGGCAAACACCAGACCTTCCAGGTCCTCAAGTATGGACTGGGGCGAGTAGAGCGGCACCTGCTCGACCGGATGGCAGTCGACCAGAACATCGAGGCCGAGGCCATGCAGGCGCTCGATAGTGGAGAGCAGCTTCCGCTCCAGCGCATCCCTGTCGGCCCCTTGCAACTGCATGAACGGCCCGACATCCAGCGACAAGCGGATGAAGTCGAACCCCGCACCGGCAAAATCACGCGCCAGAGCTTCCGGAAACGCGTTGCGCGGCGTCTCGAACGGGCGTGGAACATAGCGGGTGCTGCTTCCCTCCTGCAGGATGCCCCAGTTCATCATATTGTGGATTCCCGCGCCGCGGTGGAAGGCACGCTTGGCCGTCGCCTGCGCCGCAGCACCATGAGGCAGCACAGCAAGCGCCCCTGCGGACACGGACAGGAACTGGCGGCGGGTGAAGCTCATGGGCAAGGCTCCTGCACAGGCGCGACGGTGCAGGCAAGGGTAGAGCAGCCGATCCCCCAAGGCGAGAGCCCGGCGGACAAGATTGCCGCGAAGGTTAGCGCGCGTTTGCATTAATGCTAATGCAACCGTGGTTTGCTAAGGCACACTTATGTTGAGACGGTTGGGCTGGTATGCGCGACGCCTCGCCGTCATGGAACGCGGCGAGATCCGCCATCGAATTCGCGAACAGACGGAAAGACGCGCCGCGCGGCGCCAGAATGGCGGCTGGGCCACGTTTGCGCTGCCCGGCGCACGGCCGAAGCCGCTGCCGCTTTTCGCGTCCCTGCTCACAGGCGGTCTCCCCGCTCCGGTCGCGGCGCAACTGGCCGTTGCTGCCGAAGCGTTCCGTTCGGGGAAACTCAGGCTGCTCAATCGCGACTGGCCGGAAACGGTCCTCGACGAGAGCGGCCGCATCGCCCCGCAAGTCTGGACGCTCGACCCGGTCAGCGGCACGAACTGGCCGGGCGCGGAGGTGTCGGCCTTCGACATCGATTTCCGCTTCGAGGGGGGCAATCGCGACATCAAATATGTCGCCGAGGCCAACCGGCTGCATTTCCTGGCGGCGCCCGCCATCCATGCCCGCCGCACGCAGGACGCCAGTCTTGCAGGAGCCATCCTCGGCTCCGTGCTTTCGTGGATGGAGGCCAATCCGCCCGGCCGCGGCGTCAACTGGTACTCGGGCATAGAAGCCGGCTACAGACTTGTTTCGCTCTCCTGTATCGCCACGGCGCTCGATCCATGGATCGACAGCGCCAGCGGCGAGAAACTCGCGTCTTTCGTCGCCGCGCACGGCACATGGCTGGCGCGCTTTCCGTCGCTGTTTTCGTCGGCCAACAATCATCTGGTCGCCGAGGCGATGGGGCTGGCGGTGGCCGCACGCCTGCTGCCCGCGCATTCGCAAGCGGCGGACTGGCTGGCGCAGGGCCGGGCGCATCTGGAAGACAGGACGCTTGCCCTGTTTCATCAGGATGGTGTCGGGCAGGAACAGTCACCGGCCTACGCGGCCTTCACGCTGGAAATGCTGCTGGCCGGCTTTGGCGCCATTGGCGCAGATGCGCCCTCCCCGGCTGTCCGCGAGCGGCTGGGCAAGGCGGCCACCGCGCTGAACGCCTTCCTCGATGACGGCGGCTATGTCCCGCTGATCGGCGACGACGACCAGAGCCGTGTGCTCATGGCCTATGGCAGCGAGGAGCCGCGCTACGCCGCCTCCATTGCCGCCGCGATTGCTGGATTTCTCCAGCGCCCGGAGCTTGCTCCTGCTATGCGCGACCCGCATTGGCGCGACATCGTATTCGCCGCACCGCCACCCGGCCCCGCGCCGACCGACGGCACGACGACCTTCCCGCAGGGCGGCTATACGATCCGGCGTGGCGAGATCGCCGGGCGGCGTGTGCATTTCACCTTCGACCACGGTCCGCTGGGGTTCGGCGCGCTCGCCGCACACGGCCATGCCGATGCCCTTTCGGTGTGGTTGTCGCTCGATGGCCACCCGGTTCTGGTCGATGCCGGCACCTATCTCTACCATTCGGAAGGTGAGAACCGCCGCCGCTTCCGCGTGACGCCGGTGCACAACACCCTGACCATCGGCGGCGCCAGCCAGAGCGAGCCCTCCGGCCCGTTCAACTGGATGCCGCGCCGCGCGCGGGCGCGGCTGGACAAGGGTGCGGACACCGTGCCGCTCAACGTGTCGGCCTCGCATGACGGCTATCAAAAACGCTTCGGCGTCATCCATCACCGGGACATCCTCGAAACCGCTACCAGCTTCGAGATCACCGACCGGCTGACCGGTACGCCGCCCGCCGGCGCTATCGAGATCGCCTTCCTGCTGGCCCCGGAACTCGACGTGACGGGCGATGCCGGCCGCGTGACGGCAAGCCGGAACGGGCGGCCGGAAATCACGCTCGTCGCCCCCGAAGGCACATCCGTCGAAGTCATACACGCCGACGAAGCCTCGGGGCGCGGCTTCCATTCACCCGGCTTCGGCGTTTTGCAGGCGGCCGCGACGGTGTTGTTCCGTGGACCTGCAAAAGCCATGAACTGGCGCAGTTCCATCCTGCTCAACCCCGTAACGTGACCTTTACCTGTCAGGGGTAGACCGGTTCCACAGGGATCGGTCCGACCACCGTCGGCGTGACAACAACAAGGCAAAGCGGTCAGGCAACCATGAAAATATCCATTTTCGGACTGGGGTATGTGGGCACCGTGTGCGCGGCCTGCCTCGCCGAGCGCGGCCACGAGGTGATCGGCTGCGACGTCAGCGAGGCGAAGGTCGACCTGATCAACGCCGGGCAGAGCCCGATCATCGAAAAGGACATCGGCGAGCTCGTCGCGGCCAAGGTGGCCTCGGGCAGCCTGCGGGCGACCGTTTCGACCGAAGAGGCGATTATGAACAGTGACCTGTCGCTGCTGTGCGTGGGCACGCCCTCGCGCGCCAACGGCTCGCTCGACCTTTCGGCTGTCGAAGCGGTGGCGCGCCAGATCGGCGCGGTGCTCGCCAGCAAGGACAGCTATCATTCGGTCGTCATCCGCTCGACCGTTCTTCCCGGCACGCTGGCCGACATCGCCGTGCCGGCGCTGGAGCAGGCTTCGGGAAAGAAGCTGGGCGTTGCCTTCGGCGTCGCCTCCAATCCGGAATTCATGCGCGAGGGCTCGGCCGTCGCCGACTTCAACAATCCCGCCAAGACGGTGATCGGCACCGACGATGACGTGACCCGCGCGCGCCTGCTGGAACTCTATGCCGGCCTGCCCGGCCAGACGATCCTGACCGAGCCGCGTCTGGCGGAACTGGTGAAGTACACCGACAACACCTGGCACGCGCTGAAGGTGGCGTTCGGCAACGAGATCGGCAATGTGTGCAAGGCGGCGGGCGTCGACAGCCACGAGCTGATGAAGGTGTTCTTTGCCGACACCAAGCTCAACATCTCCAACGCCTATCTGCTGCCGGGCTTCGCCTTCGGCGGCTCCTGCCTGCCCAAGGACGTGCGCGCCATCAACGCCTATGCGGTGCAGCATGACGTGGAGACGCCGCTGCTGAGATCGCTGATGCCGTCCAACAGGCAGCAGATCGAGCGCGCCCTGCAATGGGTGCTCGGCTACGGCAAGCGCAATGTCGGCTTCCTCGGTTTCTCCTTCAAGGCCGGCACCGACGACCTGCGCGAAAGCCCTTATCTGGAGCTGATCGAGCGCCTGCTCGGCAAGGGCTGCGACATTCGCATCTTCGACCAGAACGTGTCGCTGGCCAAGCTGGTCGGCGCCAACAAGGTCTATCTGATGAACGCCATCCCCCACGTCACCCAGTTGATGGTGCCGTCGGTCGACGATGTCGTGAAGCATGCCGATGTACTTGTGGCCACCAGCCGTTCGCCCGAATATGAGGCGGTGGTGGAGAAGATGAGGCCGGGGCAGGTGCTGCTCGACATGGCCCGTCTGCCCAACACGGACCGGATTGCGGGGACCTATGACGGCATCAACTGGTAGGCGCGTCCTCATCATCGTCGAGAACCTGCCGGTTCCCTTCGACCGGCGCGTCTGGTCGGAGGCCACCACGCTGGTCAAGGCCGGCTATCAGGTTTCGGTGATCTGCCCGAAGGGCAAGGGCTCGACCGCCTCCTACGAGGTGATCGACGGCGTGCATATCTACCGCCATTCGCTGCCGCTCGATGCCGAGGGCGCCCTCGGCTATGCGCTCGAATACAGCGCCGCCCTGTTCTGGGAATTCCTGCTGTCGCTCAAGGTCGCGTGGCAGCGCGGCTTCGACGTCATCCACGCCTGCAATCCGCCCGACACCATCTTCCTGATCGGCGGCTTCTACCGGCTGTTCGGCAAGAAGTTCCTGTTCGACCACCACGACATCAATCCGGAACTCTACGAGGCCAAGTTCGGCCGCCGCGATTTCGGCTGGAAGCTGATGGTGTGGCTGGAACGCCTGTCGTTCCGCACCGCCCACCGCTCGATCGCCACCAATGAGAGCTATCGCGAGATCGCCATCACGCGCGGCGGCATGGACCCGGGCAAGGTGCATATCGTGCGCTCCGGCCCCAATCTGGACCGGGTGCGCGAGGTGGAGCCGGACCCGAAATGGCGCAACGGTCGCCGCTTCGTCGTCGGCTATGTCGGCGTCATCGGCAAGCAGGAGGGGCTGGATCTTCTGCTGGAATCGGTCAGCCATCTGGTCAATGTGCGCAAGCGTGACGACATCCAGTTCGTCATCTGCGGCGGCGGCCCGGAGCTGGAGGCGATCAAGGCCGAAAGCACCACGATGGGCCTTGCCGACTACGTGACCTTCACGGGCCGCTGCCCGGACGAGACGCTGTTCTCCGCCCTTTCCACATCGGATGCGTGCGTCAATCCCGACCGGCCGACGGCGATGAACGACAAGTCGACCATGAACAAGATCATGGAATATATGGCGCTGGGCAAACCGATCGTGCAGTACGATCTGCGCGAAGGCCGCTTCTCGGCGCGCGAGGCCTCGCTCTATGCCAGATGCACCGATCCGGCCGATTTCGGTGACAAGATCGCCGAATTGCTGGACGATCCCGAACGTCGCGCGGCGATGGGCGCCTTCGGACGCGAACGGGTGCGCAACGAACTGGCCTGGAACTACGAAGCGCCGAAGCTGCTGGCCGCATATGAGGCGCTGTTTACGGGCAGGAAGGGCATGCAGTCGCACAGCACTTTGACCGAAGCCGCCCCGCGCGGCGGGGAGCAATAGGGGCAGCGCGCCATGTGCGGCATCTTCGGATTCCACGCCAGATCGCGCCTGTCGCTGGCCGCCGAGCTCGACGCCGCCACGGACCTGCTCGCCCACCGCGGGCCGGACGGGCGCGGCACCTTCGCCGCCCGCAGCCCCGATGGCGAATGGCAGGTCGGGCTAGGCCATCGCCGCCTGTCGATCCTCGACATCGAAGGCAGCCCGCAGCCGATGCATTCGCACGACGGCCGCTACACGGTCGTCTACAACGGCGAGATCTACAACTATATCGAGCTGCGCGCCGAACTGGTCGAGCGCGGCCATCGCTTCGTCACGCAGGGCGACACCGAAGTGCTGATCGAGGCATGGCGCGCCTGGGGCGAGGACTGCCTGTCCCGCTTCAACGGCATGTTCGCCTTCCTTTTGTGGGACAACCGGACCGGCCGCCTGATCGCGGCGCGCGATCCGTTCGGCAAGAAGCCGCTGTTCGTCGCCGAGGCCGAAGGCGTGCACGCCTTCGCCTCGGAGATCGAGCCGCTGCGCAAGTTTCCCGGCATCGACGACCGGCTCGACCAGGATTCGCTGCGCGAATATCTGGCCTACCGCTACGTGCCGGGGCCGGCCACCTTCTTCAAGGGCATCGCGAAAGTGCCGCCCGGCACCTTCATGGTGCTCGACGGCGACAGGGTTTCCACAACCCGCTATTTCACCACACCGTTCTCGCGAACCACGCCCGACATCACCGATTTCGACGAGGCGCTGCGCCTGTTCTCCGACAAGCTTGACGCGGCGGTGCAATTGCGGCTGCGCTCCGACGCGCCGTTCGGCGCCTATCTGTCGGGCGGGCTCGATTCCTCGATGATCGTGGCGCTGATGAGCCGGCACATGGGCAAGCCGGTCTCCACCTTCTCGGTCGGGTTCGACGTGCCGGGCTCCTCCGAACTGCCCTATGCCAGGCAGGTGGCGGATACCTTCGGCACCGACCATCACGAACTTGCCGTGGGCATGGGCGAATTCACCTCCGTATGGGAGGAAGCGGTGCTGCGGCGCGGCGCGCCGGTGGCCGAGCCCTCCGACCTGCCGGTGCTGCTGCTGTCGAAAATGGCCAGCCGCAGCGTCAAGATGGTGCTGACCGGCGAGGGCGCCGACGAGCTGCTGGGCGGCTATCCCAAGCACCGCGCCGAACCGTGGGTGGCGCTCTACCAGCGATTGATGCCGGGCGTCCTGCATGACGCCGTCATGGCGCCCGGCGCGCGCGCCCTGCCCTATGCGCTCCGGCGCGTGAAGACGGTGGCCGGTGTCGCCGGCATCCGCGACCACCAGGCCCGCATGGCCGCCTGGTTCGGCGGCGGCGACGCAGAACTCGCCAGAGCGCTTTATGCGGGCCCGCCCGCTTCCCGCGCGCTCGATCCCCTGCCCTTCACCGCGGACGGAGCCGCCAGCGCGCTGAAGCGCATGCTGCATTTCGACCAGACCTCGTGGCTCCCCGACAATCTGCTGGAACGCGGCGACCGCATGATGATGGCCGGCTCCCTCGAGGGCCGCATGCCGTTCATGGATGTGGGGCTTGCCGAACTCGTCGCCCGTTTCCCCGACGCCTTCCTCACCGGCGCGCCGAAGGGCAAGCGCGTGCTGCGCACGTTGGCCGCCCATATGCTGCCGCAGGCCATCGTCACCCGCAAGAAGGTCGGGTTCCGCGTGCCGGTGGAGCAATGGTTCCGGATCGGCATGGCCGACCGGATGCGCGACCTTCTCCAGTCCGGCGATGCCACCGTGCGGCAGGTCTGCAACGCGGGCGAAATCGACCGGCTGATGGGCGAGCATCTGGAAGGCCGCCAGAACCATGAGAAGCTGCTGTGGGCGCTGGCCAATCTGGAGCAGTTCTTCCGCATCTTCCGCCCGACCATCGGCGATGCGGCGCCACAAAGCGAGGCCGGCTATCGCCTTGCCGACAGCGCCTTGCGGTAGACGTCGCGCAAGCCGGAAATCATCGTTTCGAGCCCGAAACGATCAAGGTAGATCCGGCGCGAAACGGCACGAAACGCCTCTCTGCGCTTGTCGTCATCGATTAGCTGGGCCAGTGCATCGGCAATGCCTTCGGCATCGTCGGGCCTGATGGTCAAACCGTTTCCGGCTTCGTGCAGCACGTCCGGCACGGAGCCGACCGGGGTGGCCACGAGCGCCGCGCCGGCGCATGCGCCTTCCAGCAGGCAGACCGGCAGCACCTCGTTGCGCGACGGCAGCACGACGATGTCCGCCTGCCGGTAGAGCGGCAGAATGGCCTCGCGCGCCACCCAACCGGTGAACTCGACACGTCCCGACAGGCCGAGCCTGTTCGCCTCTTCGCGAAAGCCGGGAACATCCCCCGTACCGGCAAAGGTCGCGCGCCAGTCCGGCAGGTTCGCCGGCAGGAGCGACAGGGCGCGCAGCAATGCGCCCGCCCCTTTCGCATCGGTCAGATTGCCGGCGAACAGCAGCCGTACGGGCGCACCCGCCGGTCGGCCCTGCGGCGCGTCGGGGGCGAAATCGGCGACGCCGTTGGCCACCACGTCGAACCGCTCCGGCTCCATGCCGTAGAAGCCGGCAACGAAATCGCGCCAGTACGCACCGAGCACGACGATCGCATCGGCGCGCTCAAGGACACGGCGCAGAACCGGCACCCAGGCCGGCCGTCTTTCGCCCGCCTTCGGAAAGGCCGAGCCATGGAAATGCACGACGGTGGCGGCGCCGAACAGCCGTGCCGCGGACTGCATCAGCCATTTGCGCCAGGCCGAGGCATTGGTCGCGCCGTTGAGATGGACGATGTCGTAGCGCCGCGTCGCCAGCAGCCCGAGATAGCGCGCAAAGGCGAACGGGAAGTGCAGCACCCACCCCGGTCCCGAAGCGTCGCCGCGCGAGGCGAGGAATTCCATGTCGATGCCGAGTTCGGGATGCCCCCGCAACGCCTCGTCGACGTGGGAAAACAGCGTCTCGATGCCGCCGCGCCCTTTCAGGCCGCGCGGAACGATGCACAGGACGCGGAGAGGCCGGGGCGCGGTCATCCGGACCTGCGCCGCCTTCCCCGCCGCACCGGAGCGATGCAATCGATCGCCTCGAGCCGCCCGGTGCTGTTGAGGGTGTGTATCTTCGGATAGGTCGACTTTTCCGGCGACAGGATCGGAACCGGAACGGTCAGCCGCACCTTGTCCTCGTCCAGTTCGACAAGGTCGGCGAGGCCGAGCGCGCCGCCATATTCGTCGGTGCCGTCCTGCAAGGGCAGCACGATGCGCTCGCCGACGCGCGTGAAGCGGCCGCCGGGCCGGGCCGCTGCCCGGTCGATGGTCACCGGATTGGCCGCATGCGGCGTCCACGGTCCATGCAGGCCGGGGGCATGGAACACCACCAGCGTGTCGGAGGCGCTGCCATGGCCGTCCCGCTCGGTGGCGAACAGCCACAGGCGGCCGCCATGGTCCAGCAAGGTGGCGTCGAACAGTTCCCGCTCCGGGATCAGCACCGAATGCCGGACCCACCGGTCCGGGAAGGATTCCGCCCGGTAGAGGACAAGGTTGCCGCCGGCGCCACCCTCGGGCAGCATCCAGACCTCGCCGTCATGGGCGAACACCTGCGGATAGGACAGGTGATAGGGCTCCTCCAGCACGCGGCGCGGCACGGTCGCGGTGCCGTTCTCGAACACTTCGGCGACCGAGATGAGCGCCTTGCCGTCACCGTAGGGAAAATCCTCCACGAAGATGAAATGCCGCCCCTGCCATTCGAAGGGGAACGGATCGGCATAGAAGCGATTGCCGTCGTCGGGCAGGGTGATCCACGGTTCGCCGGCCAGCAGGCCGCTATCGGCGACCCGCCGGCCCTTGTGGAAACGGTAGCTGACATCCCAGCGATGCAGGTTGCAGACGGCCCGTTTCACCGCACCCGCAACCTGGCGCGGCACGGTGGAGAGCGCATAGGCACGCAGCATCTCGCCGGCCGTCGGGCCGTTGGCGGCCGGCGGCCTGACGCCGGCGCGCCCGTCCGCCTGACCCGCGAGGTAGCGATGGGCGGTATCGACCAGCAAGGTGGCCACGCGCGCCAACACATCGTCGAGCCCGCGCAGGATGGAAAGCCGGCTGTCGACCATGGGTGCGGCATGGGCGATGGACCTGTCGCCGTCGAGCACGATGTCGACATCAGGCAGATGCCCGTTCATCAGCAGGCGCGCCGCCTCGGAAAGCGAGGGAGAGCCGGCGAAGCGCGGCGCAAGCACCGGCGAGGCGAAGGGCCCGCCGCCGCCGGTCAGGTCGAGGCGCAAGGCGGCATCCGTCCGCCCCGGCGACAATTTCGGTTCGGGCACGGCATCGAGGAGGCTGTTCAGCCGCACGCGCAGCGCCGTGCGCTCGAAGCGCAGGATGTTCTCCAGAACCGGCGCCATGCCCGGTGCATCGACGCCCACCAGCGCCACGTCATGGCCCAGCCGGGCGAGCCGCTCGGCCACCACGACATGGAGCCGCCGCACCGTATCCTGCGGCACCAGAACGTCGATCACACTCATGGGAAAACCATTTGCCACCAGCCCCTGGGGCCCGCCTCGGATACCTTGGCAGGGCACGTCTGGCCCCAGTAATGGGCGGGAAATGCTAAGTTCGACTTAAAGGACGCTCGCGTGCCGAACTCGGCGGGATCACCAACAGGCCGCCGCAATCAATGCCCCGTTTGCGCGGCAACCGACGAAGCGTCTTTTCCACGCCCCCCTGCCGGACGAGGCCGGGCGCGCCAGCGGAAATAGGGATCGATCCACTTGTCGATGAACATCGCATAGCAGATGGAGATAACGGCGGCGACCAGGAACACCATGACCGGATGGCCGGCCGCCCCGCTCCAATGTGTCTCGACGAAGATTATGGCGACGTAGTGGATGAGATAGATGGCGTAGGACCAAATGCCAATCTTGCTGATCCACTGCCAGTTCAGATGACGAAACACAAAATTGTCGTGATACCGAACCGCAAAATAGAAGAGCGGGTAAAGAGCTATTCCTTGCAAGGTATAGCGGGTGGTCTGCCGGAAAAATTCGCTCCGGAAAAGGAACGTGGCGAACAACAGACCAAGCGCCGCGGCCACGATGGCCCATTGGGCCACGGACATGCGCTCCTTTTCGGCGATCCTGGCCATGGGGTTGTGCCACAGCGCAAGCAAGGTTCCGAACAATATGGAGTCGATGCGCGTATCCGTTCCAAAATAAGTGCGTGCCGACAGGAATCCCGGCTGCGAGGCAAGGTAAAGCCTCCACAACAGCACGACGGCGCAGATGACGACGAACAGCTGGCCGATGCGGCGCACGCTGACGCCCCTGGACAGGAGCCCGAGCATCACCAGAGGATAGACGATGTAGAAATGCTCCTCGATCGCCAGAGACCACAGGATAACCGTCCCCCCCGGCATTACCTTACCGATATCGGCATTCATCGCGTAGTAATTGGCGAAGTAGAAAAGCTGGGAAAGGACACCGTACAAGGTTATGCCGCCTGGCAGGAAACCGGAAGCGACGAGGGAATACGCGATCGCCAGAGTGACCACGAGAGGCGGAAACAGCCGGAAGAAACGCCGGATGTAGAAATTCCTGACGTCAATCGTTGCCGTATGCCCGAACTCATTCACCAGCAAGGTGGTGATCAGATAGCCGCTCAGGAAGAAGAACACCGTGACACCGAATCCTCCCGGTACGATCTCTCCGAAGCCGGCATGCGACAGCATCACGAGCAGCACCGATGCGGCACGAATTCCGTTCAATGACGGGATCGTCTGGAAAGCTGGCGTCATTTCACAATCATGTCCAAACCCAGGAAGGTTTTCCTGCCAACAGAATTTTGGCCATAGCACACCAACATTAATGCAACACCAAGCCAAGGGCCGAATTTGTCAGGAAAGGCGAACCCCGCCCGAGCCGGGTAGCGGCACGCCGCGCCCGATGCGCGACAGCACGTCGTTGCCGGCATCGGCGGGCAGCCGCGAGAGCGCCGCGTTCCTGCTCCTGCCGGACAATGCCAGTATGATCACGGCGGGAACGCTCATCATGGTGGTCTTGCCGCTGATGCCCACGGTGGTGGAAAGAATGAGGAATATATAGGCAAGGGGCAGGATCGCACCGCGGCCAGCCGAGCGCAGCATGTCGACGAACCAGGCGGCGATGCCGAACCACAGCACGCCGGTGATCACGACGCCGTAGCGCACCGCGTGGCCAGCCCATGAATTCTCGATGCCTTCGGCAAGGCCGGTCAGCCGCACCTGTGTTTCCAGGCTGGCCATGCGGTAACCCAGCAGCATATTGATCAAGCCGATGCCGTCGAACAGTTCAAACAGCCTCAGGCGGCTGTTGGCGCTGCCCTTGTCGTTGATGAAGCGATTGATGAAATTGTCGAACACGCCCATCTGGTAAAGGGCGAAGATGACGAGGGCGACAAGCGGCAACAACACCAGAACGGCCACCAGAGCCCGCAGGCTCACCGCCCCTCCGCGCAGGAAGCGCAGGAGCCGCAGCCCGAGAACGGCCGCCGCCGTCATGTAGACGACCGTGAACGAGACCCGCGAACCGATGAACGGCATGGTCGCCATGCACAGCAGAATGATCGGCAGCCGCCAGCGCTCGCTCAATCCGCGCACGTCCTTCACCGTCATCAGGACGATGGCGTAGACGCCGGTGGCCAGCGCACCGCCCAGCGGATGTCCCAGCAGCGCCGTTGCACGATACTCCCAGACCTGTTCGGTATCGCTCATCACGAAGGGGAAAAGCCGCCATCCGGACGCGCCTTCGATCATCGCCAGGCAGCAATTGGTGATCATCAGAACATGGACGGCCCGCGCGATGGCGAGATGGGTCCTTTCTCCCACATCGGCAAACAGCATGTAGATGATGGCCGCCACGATGATCGCATCGATGAGGAACGAGGCCGGCTGGTCGCCCTTGTAGCGCGAGATGAATATCCAAAGCAGGATGCAGGCCAGCAGAAGAAAGGTGGAGCCCATGCACCGCAGCAGCAGGCTGGCCAGATAGCCGACCGGATTGGGATTGGCGATCACCGCCAGGCCGAGCGCCACCGAAAACAGATAGGTGGCCGGATGGATCTTCACGATGATCGAGCCGCCGGGAGAATTGTAGGGCAGCCCGAAGAATTCCAGGGCGAAGTCGGACAGCGACAGCAACGCCACCACGCCAAGGAAGAACAGCAGGTCGACGATGCCGCGGCTTCCAGGCTGAAGGGTGGCCGGCTGCGGAACGGCCGGCCGCGAACGGTCCAGCGCCCTTTCGCCGATGGTCCACCTCGCCGTCATTTCCGCTCCGCCTGCCCGGGTCCAGCCCCTCTTCTAGCGCCGTTAACCTTTCCAGTCGATGAAGGACACGCTAACCGCTGCCTCATATATTGGTGCTAAAGCATGATCCCGAAAAGTTGCGGACTTTTCGGAGAAGACCACGCTGCGGGCAGGAACGGGGATCGATGCGGCCACTGAGGAAACTGATCAGCCAGTCGGCCGATATCAGGACGTTCGGCTTCGGGCTGATCTGGTCGACGCTCGGCACCGTGGTGCTGCGGCTCACGCCGATGATCACCACCATCCTGATCTCCCACTGGTTCGGCATCGAATCCGTCGGCAAGTTCGCCGTCACCTATGGCACGCTGGTTTCCGCCAGCCTGCTGGCCACCAGCGGCGTCAGCCTGATGGCGACGCGCAACATCGCCGCCTATGCCGGCACCGATCCCGCCACGGCCGGGCGGCTGGCCGGCATGGCCGTGCTTCTGGTCGGCGCTTCCGGCACGGCGCTGGCCGTGGCGATCTACCTGTTCGCGGACGACATCGCCACGCGGGTCCTGAAGCAGCCGGAACTCGGCTTCTACCTGCGCGTCATCGCCCCGATCATCGTCGTCAGCGCCCTCAACAACGTGCTGTCGGCCGTGCTGAGAGGGCTCCAGGAGTTCAGGACGACCGCGCGGCTCGACATGATCATGGGCCTGCTGATGATCATCTCGGTGCCGACCGGGCTCTATTTCCACGGCCTGACGGGCGGCTTCGTCGCGCTCGGCCTCGGCTATCTGGCAGGCAGCCTGATCGCCGCCCCGGCGATGATGCGCGGCCTCGGCAGACGCGGCATCCGGTTCACCTTCCGGGGGGCGCTGTCGCAATGGCCGATGATCACGCGCTACGCCATACCGGCGCTGCTGGCCAGCATTCTCTACGAGCCGGTGAACTGGGTCTGCACGACCATCATCGTCAACAAGCCGGACGGACTGGAGCAGGTCGGCCTTTACTTCATCGCCATGCAACTGGAGACGCTGCTGCTGTTCGCGCCGCAGATCGTGGTGCAGGTGCTGATCCCCATGCTGTCGACCGGTTTCGGCGAGCGGGACCGGCGCCGGGTGCGCAACATACTGGCCATGGGCATCGGCACCAACATCGCCATCGCCATCGGCTTCGTCGTGGTGATGATGCTGTTCGGCGACTGGTTCCTGCTGCTGTTCAAGCTCGACCCGGCGCGGGACTGGCCGGTGTTCATGATCGTGGTATTCGCCGCCGCGGTGATCGCCGGCGCCTTGCCGCTCGGACAGGTGCCGGTCTCGTCCGGCCATATGTGGACCGGGCTGACCATCACCGGCGGCTGGGCGGCCACCTTCATCATCGGCACCTGGCTTTTGCAGGACCATGGCGCGCTGGGCATCGTGGCAGCGCGAACGATAGCCTGGTTGATCGCACTCGTTGCCTATGTCGTCTTTGCGGCAGTTCTGATTCCGAGACTGCCCCAAGAAAAAGTGCCTCTGGACCCCGACGCCAAGAACACAGACAACCGCAGCACGATCTGGGAGAGAAACTCGTGAGAAGCGATCTTACAGTTTTCGTATGGATATGATGGAGAAGGCCGTGAAGCGTAACCTGATTTTCGATTTCGGCCTGCACAAGGGCGAAGATACAGCTTTCTATCTGGCCAAAGGTTTTCAGGTCGTCGCCTTCGAGGCGAACCCCGAACTTGCCAATGCCTGCCGTGCAAGATTTGCTGCGGAGATCGAAGCGGGATTGCTTACCATCATGGAAGGTGCGGTGGCGCCTCCCTCTGCAGGAGATACGGTGACGTTCTTTGTCAATGAGCGCTCGGTTTGGGGTACGATTGACAAAGATTGGGTCGAACGCAACGAAAAGGCTGGGGCTTCATCAAAAAAGATCACTGCGCAACGCATCGATGTTGCCGATACGATCCAGAAGTTCGGCATGCCCTTCTACATGAAGATCGACATCGAAGGAGCCGATCAGCATGTTCTGGAGGTGCTGGCCAAATTCCCGGAAAAGCCGAAATACATCTCAATCGAATCGTCGAAGGATGATTATCAGGACGTTGTATCTGAATGCGATCGCTTGCGCGGGCTGGGTTACAACCGCTTTAAAGCGGTCCAACAGGAATATATCCCCGGCATGCGCGACCAGTTCCAACGCATGGACGGTACGCCGTTTTCATACACTTTCCCGGCCGACTCTTCTGGCCCGTTCGGCGATGAAATCCGGCAGAACTGGATGGGCTATGAAGCCGTGTTGGATGAATATCGCGCTATTTTCAGAAAGTACCGATGGCTTGGCAGCGGGTCTGCACTCCTTCGCATTCCCGGTCTGCATCGGATGCTCTGGCATTTCGGCAGAAGGCTGAATATCGGGCTTCCGGGTTGGTATGACACCCATGCAGCCCTTGATGAAAAATGACAGTTTTACTATGAATTCTCTCTTTACAGATATAGAAATTCCAATATTTTTATTATCCTTGGACCAACACTAATATGTAACTGAAACAACAATGCTAAATTGATCCAATGCAAACACGATGCTAGCCCTTATATATGGATTAATTTCAAGGTGCACATCATGGCAACAGTTGCATTTGCGAATCCGGTACTTTCCGTGATTTCTTCGCCGCCGGCTTCACCCGCCAATGGCGACCGCTATCTGATTGCACCGTCCGGCGCCAGCGGCGCCTTTGCCGGAAAGGAAAATCAGGTCGCCGAACGTACCGCAGGGGCCTGGGTGTATTCCGGCGCGCCGGCGAGCGGCCAGCAACTGATGGTCGGGCAGCTTATGCTGCAATATGCTTCCGGCTGGAAACTCTCGCCGAGCAATGTATTCGAAACGGTGACGGCGCTGCTTGCCGCGACCTCAACCTATGGCCTTGCAGATGGTGCATCCTGGCGCTGTGCCGGCAGGACGAGCCCGAACGATGGCGGGGGTTGCGTCTTCTGCTTCGACGCATCGGACACCACAACCTCCGACAATGGCGGAACCGTCCGGGTCGACAGCGCCGGCCACAGGCTGAAGGCGCAAATGTTTGATATGATGCAGTTGCCATGGATCTTCGGGATGAAGGCGGACCACTGGTCGGACGACAGCGCCGCTCTTCAAGCGATGGTGGACTGGGCCTTTAGCCAAAACATCCGCGACGTCTATCTGCCGCCGCAAGCAATCGGCCTGGGATCCTCTGTGTTCATCCCCTACGGAATCATGCTGCACGGGCAGTCAAGCAGCTATGACCTGACTCGGCCAAGCACTCGATTTATTACGATCACAGGGGCCTCCTATGCCAATGGCTTCATGATGGGGTTCAACACCACAGATAATTCCACTGAGGGTGATGGAGGATTTTACTATGGGGGCGGCATGGAGAATGTGTGCTTCCTTGATGAAGCAGGACTAGGCAACGCGAAGGGCATTATCGCCTTTGGCAACAATCTCGAATTCAAGAATGTGGGCGGACGCTTCATGCTTCAGGTGCTGAACCGCGCAGAAAGCGCCTACAGCGATAACCTGCGCATCATCAATCCGTACTACAGCAACTCTACCGATCCCGAAGTCGCTCAGTTCGCAATTGCCGGTGGTGGTGACGGTCTCATAATCGAGTGTGGGAATTTCCCGCCGGACCAGTCGAGAGCCATTGAAATCGGCCCTTTCACGTACGGTGGTGCATTTGGCGGTGTGATCCGCCAGTGCATCAACGGTTCAATGTATATAGACGGCTATAACATCACCATCGAGAATTGGCACGCCGAAAACTCCACTCTGAAAGTCGGGGTGACTGCTCACGTCATGGTAGTCAATTCCAACATCGGTGAGGACACCCTTCTCACCGAGCCGCCGATCCAGATGGTGGACAGCATGGAATTTGGAAATTCCAGTTTCCTCGAACTGAACAACGTGGCGTTCCGGTGGTCCGGAATTGGCCAATTCTATTCCTCGTGCGACTTCGACTTGTCGGTATACTTTGAAGCCAATGTCGCCATTAAAAACTGTCGGCGCATCGTGAACGGGGTCAACTCAGTAACGGTGAACACCGGCATCCGCGTCGCCCAAGAAGATAAAGTCACCCCGGTGCCCGGTTGGGAGCCCTACGCGGATTTGTTGAGCCGGAACGGGCAGATCCTCCCCGGATACAACGTGGTACTAGACCACGCCATCCCCTCTGCGACTGCGGTCTATCAGGGCATCTGGTCTGCCCAGCAAAACACGTCCACGGCCAATGCGTGGCGGATCGCTACCGGCACCTACTACTACAACTCGGTCCGGATGTACGACACCACCAATCAGATCGGCATCGCCAGCGTGAACGGGGAAAAAAGCATCAACGTATCCAATACCTCATCGACAGTCAGTCTCGCTGATTACTCGTCACCACGGTCCGCCGGCGTCGGGCCAGTGCAAGGGATGACACGATTTTACAGAGGCACCGCTGCCGGAGTTTACAACGCCTATGCGGATGTACCGATCCTGGCGCCCGATCCCGCGGGTGTTACGGACGACGGCGACTATATCGGCGGGGTTCGCTGGAAGTCCCGCACGCCCGGCGGCATCGACACCATCTATCCGCCCGACCTCACCGTGCCATGGCATGTCTATGGCGTCGGTATGCTCAAGAACATGGTGCCCGTCATCACCACGCCGGCCAACGCCGCAGTGACCTTGCGTGTCGCCTCCGACCAGCAGGTCATCTACAGTTCACCGATCACAGCGAACCGGGCTGTGACCCTGCCTGCATTGGGTCGAAAAGGTGATCGGGTGCTGGTCACGCGCACGTCAGGCGCAACGGGTGCGTTCAACGTGACGATCGCATACGGCGGAGGCTCCACCACGCTGGCCGCACCTACGCGCGCGGCATCTGCGGAGTTCATGCACAACGGCACCAATTGGGTTCTGATCGCCCAGTCCTCGGTCTGACCCCAAGCGGAAACCACCAGAAGAAGCAGCCAGCGCTCTAAGTTGCGAGCGCTGGTTTTTTGGAGGAAACACGTCGGCGGCACGCCGTGATCAGAGGGCGCTCGACAATCAGGTGCGCCAGGCAACCGCCGACAATCGTCCCGACGAACACCAGCAGGAAAATCAGCTCCTGCGATATGGGCAGGTATTCAGCAATTTTAATGGCGATTTTTCCCAGTAGTCCCATGACCGCCAGATGGGTGAGATAGATCGAATAGGAAGCATCACCTATCAGATTGAGGAGCCGCAGCCTGGAGGGCCACTGACCGGCGCTTTCCAGCGCGGCCGCGCCGGCGATCAGCAGGCCGAACGAGACGGCGTAGGCAATCTGCAACTGGCTGTAGGGCATCCCCCCGCTTTCGAGCACATAGACGGCGGCCAGAAGCAGCAGGCCGGCCGGAAACATGCTCTTGACGATTGCCGGCCGGCCGTGCCTCCAGCCGTAGAAGGCCAGCATGCCGACGAGGAAATTGAGATTGAGCGGCGAGAAATAGGTCGTCCACGACGTCCAGTCATCGTAATCGGGATAGGGGCGCAGCAGCAGGCAGGCTGCCATCCACAGCCCGAACACCGCCATGCCCAGACGTTTTCCGACGATGAGAAGCGCGAAAACGAGATAGAAGGCCAACTCGTGAACCAGCGTCCACGCCGGCGCGATGGGGAAGGTGAACCGGTCCAGACGGACCAGCGCTATGGTGGAAATCCAGCCGCCGAAAGTGTCCGGTATGGTCGCCGACGTGCCGAAACCCATCGCCACCAAGGCACAGAATATGCCCACGTAAAGCCAATACACCGGAAAAAGACGCACGAACCGGCGGGCTAGATAGTTGCGTAGCCGTTCAGGGTGATCGATGTCACGGCTATGGGCGAAGATGATGATGAAACCCGAAAGAACGAAGAAGAAGTCGACGCCGAGATTGCCGCGCCGGGTGTAGTCCATGAACAGTTCCTGCCCGAGATAGCGCGGCAGGGTCATCATGATCGAAAGATGGAAGGCGACGACAGCAATCGCCGCAAGGCCCCGCGCCTGCTGCAACGAATAGAGTTGCTTCTGCCCGCTCATCGTCCCCCACTCCCGCAACGGCCTCGGAAGGCCCTGCAACCTCCAGCCCAGGACGGATACCATGCTTATGCCGATGTCGAAACCGGGGTCACGCCACCTCGTCGAGGCGCTGGTCGGGATCGGCGGAGTTCCAGCACAACGGCACCTATTGGGAACTGGTGGCCCGGTCCAAGGCTTAACGCGGCCTGCAGGCAGGAAACCTCAAGTCGAGTTCGGCTTTCAGGCAGCAGGCCTCCGCGGATGGGGCCTCTGCTCCCGAAGCGAACCGAAAGCGCTTCAATCTGAAGTTTCCTTACAAGTTCTTTGCAATTGCCTGCTATCCAGCGGACAGTCCAACGGGTTGGCGGGACAGAAAAATGGACTTTCGCAAAGCACCACCCCAGCTCCTGCCCGGGCGATCTTGCATGTCCGTCGTCTTCAGCCCGATAGTCAGGAAGGACCTCGACCAGCTCCCAGGCTCCTTGCCGGCCCGGCGCAAGGCGAAAATCGGCGATCCATTCGCCTGCAACCGCGGAAGACGAACGTGAAGAAGCTCTACTCCGTCCAGTATCTCCGGGCCTGCGCGGCCTTGCTGGTGCTGGTTGCGCACTCCTTTTCCTACCAGATCGGCACCGACAGGCTGATCATTCCGATTTCGGGCCACGCCGGCGTCGTGCTGTTCTTCATCATCAGCGGCTTCATAATGGTCTATATTTCAGGGAAAGGGCCATTTCACGCCCCCACCTTCCTCAAGCGACGGGCAATCCGCATCGTTCCCCTCTACTGGCTGTTCACAAGCATGGCCGCGCTGGCCGCAGCGCTGATGCCAAACCTTTTCCAGACAACCGTCTTCACCTGGTCGCACTTTTTCCAGTCGCTTTTCTTCATCGTTCATGAAGCCCCGGAAAAAGGCGGAGCCAGTCCGCTTCTCTCCCTCGGCTGGACACTCAACTACGAGGTCTATTTCTATATCCTGTTCGCGCTGGCCGCCTTTCTCGCCGTTACCTCGCGCGCGTTGGTGCTGACCGTGTTCTTTGTGGCGATGTGGGTGGCAGGGTTGCTGACCGCTCCCGCCGATCCGGTGCTGCAATTCTATCTGGGCGCCAATCCGCTGGCCTTCGTCGTCGGCATGTGGATAGGCTGGCTCCACCTGAACGGCCGTCTCACATATGATGCGCGACGCGCCCGGATCCTCGGCTTCGCCGCCTTGGCGGGCGCCGTGCTTGCATTCGTCGATGACGGAACACTGCTGCTGGTGCAGATCAGCTTCGCCGGGCAAGTCGTCTGGGCAGCCGGCCTGCTTCTTCTCGGCCTCATCCTGGAACCGAAGCTCAAGCACTGGCGCCTGCTCGAACAGCTTGGCGACGCGTCCTATTCGCTTTACCTGTCCCACATCTTCGTCATCGGCGTCGTGGTGTTTCTGGCGAGACGCATCATCGGTTCCGAAGGCACCCTCACGGTGATCCTGATTGCCATGGCCAGCATCGTGGCCGCGTGCATTGCCAGCCTGCTGATCCACGGCCTGATCGAGAAACCGATGCTGCGCGCCCTGAGCGGCAAGCGGAAACCGGGCAAGGCCATGGCCGCCCAGGCAGCCGGCAGCAAATAAAGGCCGAGCCCGGCAACAGCCAAGTAATTTGCCTGCCCGTCGTCGTCAGCCGGCCGCACCTGTGAAGACCAGCAGGTAGGCCAATCCCGGCGCCAGCGGCGGATATACCGACAGCTTGATGACGATCCTGGCCAGAAAGCCGATGAGGAAATGCGGGTTGAGCGGCGAGGAATAGGTCGTCTACGTTTGTCCGGTCCTCGTCATCGAGACATGGCGCGGCAGAAGAATAAGGTTGCTTCTGCCCGTTCATCGCCCCTCCCGCACGGGACGGATGCCATGCTTAAGCCGATGTCGAAACCGGACGATGACGCCGGGTCACGCCACCTCGTCGAGGCGCTGGTCGGGATCGGCCGCGACGAGCGACACCGCCACCGCGCCATCGTTGGAGAGCGCCTGCGCCATGCGCTGCTCGCGCAGGTCGGCCTGGCCGTGCCTGACCACCAGCGCGGCGTTGCGCGTCAGTTCCGCCACCGTGCGGGCCGGCAGGTCGTGCTCGGTCTCGAGCTCGCCGATATTGACCACCACGTCGTCATATTCGGCGCTGACCGCCTCGAGCACGTTGCAGACCGCGCGGCGCGACAGCCTTGAGATGGCCGGGGAGCGGCCGGCATTGAGCCTGTGCAGGCCGCTGTCGTGATCCGCGTGGACGGCACCGAAGGCCGAGACTTCGCCCAACGCGATCTCGGCAAGGCCGGGGTCGGATTTCGGCGCATCCGAAGCCAGATCGACGAAGATCGCGCTGCGGCCGCGCGACAGGGCGCCCTGCGCCAGATCCAGCGCGCCGCGCCGCGCCATTCTGGGGTCGCCCAGCGTCGTCACCAGGACGAGGCCGTCGACCACGGTGTCGGCGCCGGCCTTCGGAACCAGCGGCGCGGACTGCGGCCGGCGGCCGAGCAGACCGGCGAAGAAATCGATGAGGATCGCCGCGAGGATGCCGACGAACAGGCCAAGCAGCGTGGCCGCGACCAGCAGCGGCAGGCGCGGCGGGAACGACGGGGACGCGGGCACCGCCGCCTCGGCGATGACGCGCGCCGTGCGCGCGGTGATGCCTTCCTGCTGCGCCGTCTCCTGCGCCCGCACCAGGAAGGATTCGTAGACCAGCCGGATCGACTGCGCCTCGCGCTCCAGCTCGCGCAGCCGGATCAGGTCCTGGTTGGTGGAGAAGGACGCGTCCTTGGCCTGCTGCAAGGCCTGATTGATCTGGTTCAGCGCATCGACGGCGATCCTGTTGTCGTCGCGCGCGGCGGCCACCAGCCTGCCGCTTTCCTCGCGGATCGCCGTTTCGGCCTGCGCCACTTCCTGAATGGCGGCAGTGACGCGCGGATGGCGCGGCCCCAGCACGTTCTGGAGGTCGGCCAGCCGCTGCCTGGCATCGGCCAGTCGCGTGCGCAGGGCGCCCATGGCGCTGCCGGCATCGGCGACGGTGGCGCCGACATAGCCGCGCGTGCGCAGGCCTTCCTCCAGAACCTGCAATCGGGCGGCGGTTTCGTTGACGCGGGCCAGCGCCTCCGACTGGCGGGCGCTCAGGTCGGTCAGCCTGCGGTCGCCGAGCAACTGTCCGTCGGTCTGCGATATATTGTGCTCGCGCTTGAACGTCTCGACGCGTTCCTCGGCGTCGTTCAACTGGGCCTGCAATTCGGCAAGGCGGCCGCGTATGGCGGAACTGACGTCGCGGACGGACTTGGCGGACGATGAAATCTGGTCGGCGACATAGGCGGCGGCAACGGCGTTGGCCAGCCGGGCGGACTTGGCGGCCTCCCTCGTGGTGACGGTGATCTCGATCACATAGGTGTTTTCCCGGCGCGTCACTTCGGTGGCACGGGCCAGGCCCTCCAGCGCGACATCGGCCGCGCTGCGCGCGCCGCCCGCGTTCTTCACGAATTCCGGATCCGAAGCGAGGTCGGTTTCCTTCACGACACGGCCGAGCACGGTCTCGGAGGTGATCACCTCGATCTGGCTGTCGACCAGCGCCATGTCGCCGCCCAGCCCCTGCTGGACGATCTCGTTCTGGACGATGCGCTGCTCGCGCGGGTCGATGAGGATGCGCGACGTCGCGCTGTAGCGAGGCGCGATCGTCGACAGGGCGAAATAGGCCAGCCCGGCGAAGGCGAGGATGCAGAACAGGATGGTCCAGCGATGACGCAGCAGCGTCTCGCCAAGACCATAGAGATCGATGGTGGAATCGATCTGGCGGCCGGGCGCCGGTTTGCGGTCAGGCCGGTTGCCTGAAAGAATAGCCATGCGCGCGGGCTCCCAGGGGCGATGCCGGCACTTTGCCGGATGGTAAACAAGTGATGCGCAAACAGCCTTAAAATGAGGTTAAGCCGGCGCATCCTCCATCAGCCATCGTCATGGCCCGAACAAGGCGGCCCCCGATCATCCGCGCGCGGAATTCATGGTCTGCAAGCGCCGCTCCCAGCCAAGCGCGTCGGCGACGATGAGGTCGAGGTCGTCACGCTGCGGCGCCCAGCCCAGCTCGCTGCGGGCAAGGTTGGAGTTGGCCACCACGGAAGCCGCGTCGCCGGCGCGGCGCGGCCCGCTGCGCACGTCGAAATCGCCGCCGAACACCCGGCGCACCGCCTCGATCACCTCCAGCACCGAATAACCGTGGCCGTAGCCGCAATTGGCGATCAGGCTGTCGCCGCCCGCCCGCAGCCGCTGCAGGGCCAGCCGGTGGGCGCGCGCCAGATCGGAGACATGGATGTAGTCGCGCACGCAGGTGCCGTCCGCCGTCGGGTAGTCGGAGCCATAGACCTGCATGAAGGGCCGTTTGCCGAGCGCCGTCTCGCAGGCCACCTTGATGAGATGGGTGGCGCCCGGCGTCGACTGGCCGGTGCGGCCGCCGGGATCGGCTCCCGCCACGTTGAAGTAGCGCAGCGCCGTGTAGCGCAGGTCGTGGGCGGCGGCGGCATCACGCAGCATCCATTCGCTCATCAGCTTGGAGCGGCCATAGGGCGATTCCGGCTCCAGGCGCGCATTCTCCTGCACCGGCTCGATGCCGGCCCCGCCATAGACGGCGGCGGTGGAGGAAAAGATGAAATGGCGGACCTTGCCTTCCACCGCCGCCTCGATCAGGCTGCGCGTCTTGCAGGTGTTGTTCTGATAGTAGGCGAGCGGATCGGCGACCGATTCCGGCACCACGATCGAACCGGCGAAATGGATGATCGCCTCGATGCCGTGCTCGCGGATGAGGCCGCCGATCAGCGCCGTATCGGCGATGTCGCCCTCGACCAGCGTGGCTTCCGGCGCCACCGCCCAGTCGAACCCCTTCGACAGATTGTCGATGACGACGACCTTCTCCCCCGCATCCAGCAGTTCCCACACCATGTGGCTGCCGATGTAGCCGGCGCCTCCCGTCACAAGCACTGCCATGCCGCTGCTCTCTCCTTTATGTATCGTTGCTGCCTGCATAGCCTCTTGGCGGGCGAGGGGAAAGTCCGCCGAAATGGGAACGGCAATTGGTTCGAAGTGGAGGGGTCGCGTTTACCCGATCTTGATAGCTCCATTTGTAGTTGAGAGCATCTGGGCGGGCCGGTTCCCGTCCCAGCGTCCGCAGCCAAGGGCTTTCGCTTGGCGTGCCGCACCGGAGGCAAAAAAGGTGAGCGCCATCCGCCCTCTCGAGCAGCGTGATCTTCCGGTCATCGCCAACATGCTCCAGCGCGTCCTGCGCAAGGAAAAGGCACCGGCACCGGCCTCGCTCACCGCCTATCTGGGGCAGTTCTACCTGGACGCCCATGGCGACGGCATCACCTCGCTCGTCCACACCGACGATGCCGGCGAGGTGTCCGGCTTCATCGGCATGCACGGGTTGCCGATGATCCATGGCGAGCGGCGATTGCGGGCCGCCATATGCAGCTCGTTCATGGTCGAGAAGGGCAATCGCGACCCGATGGCCGGCGCCCGGCTCATGAAGGCCTTTCTGGAGGGCCCGCAGGATCTGTCCTTCAGCGAAACGGCCAACCGCACCTCCACCCAGATGTGGACGCGCCTGCGCGGCACCATCCTGCCGCAATACAGCCTCGACTGGATCCGGGTCATCCGGCCGGCCGCCTTTGCGCTCGGCATGGCCGGCCAGCACTGCCGGCCGGCACGCCTGTTCACGCCGCTGGCCTCCGCTTTCGACCGTCTCTACCGCAAAAGGCTGAAGCCGGGGGAGACGCGCTGGGCGGCCACCGCATCGAGCGGAATTGCGCCGCCGGCCCTGCGCGTCGACGAGGTCGATCATGCCGGCTTCGCGCAGATGCTGGAACCGCTGACGGCGCATTTTCCGCTGCGGCCGCGCTGGGCGGATCTCCCGCTTGAGCAAATGCTGGCCGACGGCGGACAAAAACCCGACCTCGGGGAATTCGTGCTGGCCGGCGTGACGACGGCGGGCGGGTCCCCGGTCGGGGCCTTCGCCTACCATGCCAGGCCGCACGGCATCGCGCGCGTGCTGCAGGTGCTTGCCCGTCCCGGCCAGGAAGGCGCGGTCATCGACTGCCTCGTCGGGCATGCCGCAGCACACGGCGTCGCCGCCCTGCGGGGACGCACGCAGCCGGCGCTCCTGGCCGCGATGTTGACCCGGCGCATCGCCTTCCTTCCCGCCACGACGACCATCGTCCATTCGCGCGATGCCGGGCTTGTCGGGGCGATGGCCAGCGGGCAAGCTTTCCTGAACGGGCTGGCCGGAGAAGAATGGAGCCGGCTGATCGGCGGCCGTTTCACCTAAAGCTCGTCGCGATCTTCCGGATTCGCTCCTTGCGCTTTAGGCTGTCGTTTTTACGCATGTCGCCCGAAACCGGGTCCCACTTTCGGGCGACATGCCCTGGGGCCGGCCACATATCGCGGCCTCGATGCCGCCTGAAGGAGTTGAACCGATGGATTTTGGACTTACCGGCAAACGCGCGGTGGTGGTGGGCGCCAGCAAGGGACTGGGCGGCGCGAGTGCCGTCGCCCTTGCGATGGAGGGGGCCGTAGTGATCGCCCTGTCGCGCTCGGGCACGCTGCCGGACGGGCTAGCGCCCGAGGTGGCGGCGCGGATGAGCGCCCGCGCCCTCGATCTCGCGGACGAAGCCGCCGTCGCCGCTTTCTGCGACGAAATCCGCGCCGATCCGGTGCAGATACTGGTCAACAATTGCGGCGGCCCGCCTGCCGGGCCCGCCCGCGGCCAAACCCGGGAAGCTTGGCGCAAGGCCTTCGAGTCGATGGCGATGCCGATGTTCGCGCTGACCGATGCCGCGCTTGACGGCATGGTCGCCGCAGGCTGGGGCCGCATCGTCACCATCGGCTCGTCCGGCATCGAGGTGCCGATCCCCGGCCTTGTGCTGTCCAACGGTGTGCGCGGCGCCATCGCCGGCTGGTCCAAGACCCTGGCGGCGGAAGTCGCCGCCCATTCGGTCACCGTCAACATGGTGCTGCCGGGCCGCATCGCCACCGACCGGCTGGCCCAACTGGACGCGATCAGGGCGCGAAATTCGGGACAGGACATGGCGGCGGTCGAAGCCGAAGCCCGCGCGACCATTCCGGCCGGCCGCTACGGCCGGCCCGAGGAATTCGGCGCGGTGGTGGCGTTCCTGTGCTCGCAACAGGCCAGCTATGTCACGGGATCGATGATCCGGGTCGACGGCGGGGCGACCCGCAGCCACTAGGAACCTCTGCATCGGGGGCACGTGGGGCGATGTCGCCGTCGCCCCAGCGCGTCATCTCATCGCCGGGATCGATGCCGGCCCATTGCACCAGCCGGGCCGCGATCTCGCGCACCAGATCGTCCATGGTGGCGGGGCGGGCATAGAAGGGCGGCACCGGCGGGGCGATGACAGCGCCCAGCCGAGCCAGCTTCAGCATGGCCTCGAGATGACCTTCATGCAGCGGCGCCTCGCGCGGCGCCACCACCAGCCGGCGCTTCTCCTTCAGCACCACGTCGGCCGCCCTCGTCAGCAAATTGTCGCCCAGCCCGTGGGCCATGGCGGCCAGGCTGCGCATCGAGCACGGCACCACGATCATGCCTGCAGTGCGGAACGAGCCGCTGGCGATGGGCGCGGCGAGATTGCGCGGCGAATGGACATGCGCGGCCGCGTCGCCCAGCCGGGCAAGGCCGTCACTGCCCAGCTCATGGGCGACGGTCAGGCGCGCGCCGGGTGTCACCACGAGATGCGTCTCGACACCGGCCGCGCCGAGCTGGCGCAGCGTCTCCAGCGCCAGCGCGGAGCCCGAGGCACCGGTAACGCCGACGATCAGCCGTGCCGCCATGGCGCGCTCCCCTGTCCTGCCGGAAAGAATTCCTGCCAGCGTTCCGCGACCCGCCGGGCGACCTCCGCATCCATTTCCAGCTTCACGCCCCAGTCGCGGCTGGTTTCGGCGCCGATCTTGCGGGTGGCGTCGAGCCCCATCTTGCCGCCCAGCCCTTCCAGCGGCGAGGCGAAATCGAGCTGGTCGATCGGCGTGCGCTCCGCCACCAGAAGATCGCGCGAGGGGTCCATGCGCGTGGCCAGCGCCCACATCACGTCCGGCCAGGAGCGGATGTCGATGTCGTCATCGACCACGATGATGGTCTTGGTCATCGAGAATTGCGGCAACAGAGACCAGAACCCCATCATGACGCGCCGCGCCTGCCCCGGATAGGATTTGGCAATGGCGATCACCGCCATCCTGTAGGAGCAGGCCTCCGGCGGCAGCCACACGTCCACGATCTCCGGAAGCTGCTGGCGAAGCAGCGGCTTGAAGACATCGAGCATGGCTTCCCCAAGCACGGCCGGCTCGTCCGGCGCGCGGCCGGTGAAGGTGGTGAGATAGCTTGCGTCGTCGCGCATGTGGAGGCGCGACAGCGTGAACACCGGATAGCGCTCGGCCGCATTGTAATAGCCGGTATGATCCCCGAATGGCCCTTCGAGCGCCGTCTCGGTTGGCGAAACCGTGCCCTCCAGCACGATCTCGGCGCTCGCCGGCACATGCAGTCCTATGTCCTTGCAAGGCGCCAGGCTGGCGCGCCTGTCGCCGATCATGCCGGCAAGCGCCAGTTCCGACACGCCTTCGGGCGCCGGCATGACAGCGGCGAGCAGCGTTGCGGGATCCGCCCCGATCACCACCGCCACCGGCATCGCCTCGCCCCGTGCCTGCCACAGCCGGTGGTGGGCGGCGCCTCCGCGCATCGGCAGCCAGCGCATGATGGCGCGGTCGCGGCCGATGACCTGCATGCGGTAGATGCCGAGATTGTAGGCGGCAGGATCGTCCTTGCCGGGCGGGCGGGTCACCACCACCGGCCAGGTGATCAGCGGCCCGGCATCGCCCGGCCAGCAGGTCTGGACCGGCAGCAGCGAGAAATCCGCATCCGTCTCGCGCCATTCCCGTGGCCTGGAAACCGTCTTCGGTCGCGCCTGCAAGGCGCTGCGGGCGGCGGGCAGGAGGTGCCGCGCCTGGCCAAGGTTGCGCGGCGGCTGCGGCGACCGCAGCCAGGCCAGCAATTCGCCCAGTTCGACAAGGTTCCCGGGCTCCGTTCCCAGCCCCCAGGCGACACGCCGGGTGGTGCCGAACAGGTTGGTCACCACCGGCAGCCTGGCCATATGACCGTCCCGGTCCCGAGCGCCGATGAGCCGCAGGGCCGGCCCGCCGGCGGCGATCACCCTGCGATGCAGTTCGGTGACCTCCAGATGCATGGAAACGGGGGCGGTGACGGTTTCGAGGTCGTCCCGCTCCTTCAGATAGGCGAGGAAGACGCCAAGGGTCGGAAAGTGAGGAAGGCTACGCTGGTGCATGCAATTGTCCCGGGCCCGCCATCAGCGGCCCGCACCGCTGATGCCATGCCGGGTCCGGTCCATCGTTGCGCTCGCGCAAAGACGGCCCGAAGCACATCGCGAACCCCGAAGCCTACCCGGCGCGCTTCCGGTTCCGCCGGCATTGGGCGAAAAAGCGGGCATTGGGACAGAAGGCCATGACGGCGCCCGGCTCGTCATGCTCGAGAAGGGCCCGGCACCGCTTCTGGCACAGGCAGGCGAGGCATGTATTGCGCGCCTGGGCAATGGCCTTGCCCGATTCCTTGCGGGCCGCCCGGACGGGATCGACCTGCGTGCGTTCCATGACAAGATCGAACAGATCGAACTGGCGCCAGACCCTGTCCGTCTGCGGCCAGCGCTGTGCATCGGAACACATGACTGCCTCCCTGCGCCGGATCGAACATTTTGCGGGCAAGTGTAAACCGCAACCTGCCGCAGGGGGATGTGCCGCTTGGCCGCAACCGCGAAAAAACCTCTCCAAAGTCGTTTCTGTTTGATGCAGCGCAAACTTCTTTGCCTGGCGCCTTCCTATGTTCGGCCCAACCCACCGTACTCCGGAGGAGCCGATGGCGCTCAACCCCAACGAAGATGTCAGCCTTCCCGAGCCGATCCGGCGCTTCCTGCCGGCCTTTTCCGGCCAGCCGCTCGGCCCGTTGCTGACCCAGGCGTTGCGTTCCCTCGCCCGGCGACGGCCGGAGGCCTTCGAGCGGCTCGGCGAATTCGGCAAGGCGCGTTTCCTCATCGATCCGACCGACCTGCCCTTTGCCTTCCATGTCGTGCCGGACGGCCGCGCCGCGCTGGTGCGCGCCACCGGCAAGAGCGGCACGGCTCCCTCCGACGTGGTCATCCGCGGCCCGATCCTGCTCTTGCTCGGCATCCTCGACGGCACGCTGGACGGCGACGCGCTGTTCTTCCACCGCGCCATCTCCGTCAGCGGCCGCACCGAAGCGGTGGTGGCGCTGCGCAACGCCATAGAGGACGCCGAATTGCGGCCCTCCGACCTGCTCGGCCTCAGCGGCGCGGCCGCCCGGCTCGCCGATTCGGGCATATTGGGCGGGCTGTCGTTCGCCCGCCAGATCGCCACCGGCGCCCATCGGCGTGAAAGGACGCAACCATGACGACAAGCGGCAGGATGGAGCTCGTCTGCCCCGCCGGCACGCCTTCGGCGCTACGGGCCGCCGTGCAGGCGGGAGCGGATTCGATCTATTGCGGTTTCCGCGACGAGACCAATGCGCGCAATTTCCCCGGCCTCAATTTCTCGCCGCAGGAGATGGCCGAAGGCATCCGCTTCGCCCATGCCCATGGCAGCAAGGTGCTGGTCGCCATCAACACCTTCGCCCGCGCCGGCGATACCGATCCGTGGCGCAGGGCCGCCGACACGGCCGCGGCCTGCGGGGCCGATGCGGTGATCGCCGCCGACATCGCCGTGCTCGACCACATGGCCACACAGCATCCCGGCACCCGCCTGCACCTGTCCGTGCAGGCCGCGGCGGCGACGCCGGAATCGATAGGCTTCTATGCCGACGCCTTCAATGTGCGCCGCGTGGTGCTGCCGCGCGTGCTGTCGGTGCAGGAGATCGCCGCTCTCAACCGCCTCATCAAGGTCGAGACCGAGGCCTTCGTGTTCGGCGGGCTGTGCGTGATGATCGAGGGCCGCTGCTACCTCTCCTCCTACGCCGCCGGACGCTCGCCCAATCTCAACGGCGTCTGCTCGCCGCCCGAGATGGTGAGCTATGACGAGGATCGCGAAGGCACCGCCGCGCGGCTCGCCGGCTTCACCATCGACCGCTACGCGCCCGGCGAGCCGGCCGGCTATCCGACGCTGTGCAAGGGCAGGTTCAAGGCGGGGGACAAGGCCGGCTACCTGTTCGAGGACCCGGTCAGCCTCAATGCCGGCAGCATGATCGTGGCGTTCAAGGCCGCCGGCGTCACCGCGCTGAAGATCGAGGGGCGCCAGCGGGGCAAGGGCTACGTCACCGAGGTGGTGCGCGCTTTCAGGAAAGCGGTCGATGCCGCCGAGCAGGGCCATGACGCGACCGAGATCGACAACATCCTCGCCGGCCTGTCCGAAGGCGGACGCCAGACCACCGGCGCCTACCGCAAGATCTGGAGATAGGCCATGGCACGGGTCGCCCTGACGCTCGGACCGCTGTTCTTCCACTGGCCGGCGGAACGGCTGCGCAACTTCTATTTCCGCATTGCCGACGAAACGGCGCTGGAGCGCGTTCATGTCGGCGAGGTCGTCTGCGGCAAGCGCATGCCGTTTTCCGATCCCGTCTGGCCCGAGATCATCGAAAGGCTGGAGCGCGGCGGCAAGGAGGTGGTGCTTTCCACGCTGGCGGCACCGGCCACGGTGCGCGAACGCAAGGCCATCGCCGAATTGTGCGCGGACGGGCGTGTCGTCGAGATCAACGACATCACCGCCCTGCCCGCCCGCAGCGGCAGGCCCTTCGTCACCGGCCCGTTCCTCAACGTCTACAACGAGGCGACGGCGCGTTTCCTCATGCGCCACGGCGCCATCACCATCTGCCCGCCGGTGGAATTGTCGCTCAACACGGTGGGCACTATCGCCGGCGCCTGCCCCGAGGCCGAGTTCGAGCTGTTCGCCTTCGGCCGCCTGCCGCTGGCGCTGTCCGGACGCTGCTACCACGCACGGCTCCACGGGCTGCACAAGGATTCGTGCCAGTTCACCTGCGAGCAGGATCCCGACGGGCTGGCTGTCGACACGCTCGACGACCAGTCCTTCCTGGCCATCAACGGCGTGCAGACGCTGTCGACCGAGGTGCATGCTGCGCTGTTCGAGCCGGCGACGCTCCTGCGCCACGGCATAAGGCGGCTCAGGCTGTCGCCACATGACTGCAACATGGTGGAGGTGGCGCACATCTACCGCTCCCTGCTCGACGGCACCCAGGACGCGGATGGCGCCCGCTTCCTGCTTTCGTGCCTCGACCTGCCGGGACGACTCGTGGACGGCTATGCCCATGGCAAGGCCGGCGCGCAACCGGCCATGCCGGCATGAGGTTTCAGCGGGACCGGGGCCGCATCGCTGAGCTCGGATAGCGCTTGCCGCACCGCAGGGCATGGACATTTCCCCCGATACGGGCTGTGCTGCGCGATCTGCCGACAGCCGCTTCCGCGAGGTCTCTGGCCATGGACGCAAACCGTTCCGAAGAACCTCCTCCCCACTGGGATGCGGGCACGGTCTTCACCGTCGGCCATTCCGTGCTGCCGATCGGGCAATTCGTCGACCTGTTGCGGACATACGGGGTCGAACGCCTCGCAGATGTCCGCACCGTCCCGCGCTCCCGCCACAATCCGCAGTTCAATGCCGATGCGCTCGGCCCGGCGCTGGCGCAAAGCGGCATCGCCTATGTCGCCATGCCGGCGCTCGGCGGCCTTCGGCACCCCCGCAAGGATTCGCCCAATGCCGGCTGGCGCAACGAGAGCTTCCGCGGCTATGCCGACTACATGCAGACCGCTGCCTTCGCCGAGGCGGTCGACGCGCTCGTCCGCCTCGGCCACGACAAGCGGGTGGCGATCATGTGCGCGGAAGCCGTGCCATGGCGCTGCCACCGGTCGCTGATCGCCGATGCGCTGACCCTGCGCGGCATCACGGTGATCGACATATTGTCGGCAACGAGCTGGCGGCCGCATAAGCTCACCCCGTTCGCGCATGTCGAAGGGCTGCGGATCACCTATCCGGCCAGCTAGCCTCCCTCATTTTCCCACCGCTTCGCCGTCCCGGATCGTTTCGGCGCGCCCAAGCCGTTTGGCCTTGCGCCTTCCGGCCAAAAAGATATATTTGGAATGTATTTTTAAGCGAACCGCCCGGCTGAAATGCGAGGGGCCGGCACGCCCCGGGGGCAGGACCGATGACCTATGTCGTCACCGACAATTGCATCAAATGCAAATATATGGACTGCGTCGAGGTCTGCCCCGTGGACTGCTTCTACGAGGGCGAGAACATGCTCGTCATTCATCCCGACGAATGCATCGACTGCGGCGTCTGCGTTCCGGAATGCCCCGCCGAAGCGATCTTTCCCGACACCGACCCGGCGGCGACGCCGGCCTGGCTGGAGCTCAACTACGAGCACGCCTCGGCATGGCCGAACATCATCCACAAGAAGACGCCGCCCGCCGATGCCGACGACTGGAACGGAGTGCCCGGAAAGCTTCCGCATTTCAGCAGCAAGCCCGGCGCCGAATGAATTTCACCCCTCCATCGACCAGCACCCATCCATTGAAAGGAGCACATCATGGCTGAAACCTGGCTTCCCTCCCTGCGCACCGCAACGCCCCAGGAGGGCTTCGAACTCGCCACCAAGCTGGCCCGCATCGGAGTGAAGGTGACCCAGCCCTCGGCCGAAATCCGCGACAAGCTGCGCGCCGCCTACGATCACGACGCCGGCCAGCTCATCGCCTCCTCGCAGGTGATCGCCATTCATTTCCAGACCGTGGCGGCGGCGAACGATTACTGGCGCACCTGAGGCGGAAACGGTTTCCTGCCTCCGGCGACGGCCCTTGTTGCAGGCACGCCATACTAGGGTAAGCTTGGGCGGAGGCGGGCCTGGCTTGCAGGCCGTCGCCGCCTTGCTTCGCCGTTTGGCGATGCCGGCCAGATCGAGGTTTTCCAATGCCCTTCAACGAACGTTCGAAACACATCACCCAGGGCGTCGCGCGCTCGCCGAACCGGGCCATGTATTATGCGCTGGGTTATGAGAAATCCGATTTCGACAAGCCGATGGTCGGCATTGCCAACGGCCATTCCACCATCACGCCCTGCAATGCCGGCCTGCAGCCTCTGGCCGATGCCGCCGCCTTCGCCATCAAGGCCGCCGGCGCCAATCCGCAGATGTTCGGCACGCCCACCATCTCGGACGGCATGTCGATGGGCACCGAAGGCATGAAATATTCGCTGGTGTCGCGCGAGGTGATCGCGGACTGCGTCGAAACCTCGGTGCAGGGCCAGTGGATGGACGGGGTGCTGGTGCTGGGCGGCTGCGACAAGAACATGCCTGGCGGCATGATCGGCATCCTGCGCGCCAACGCCCCGGCGATCTACGTCTATGGCGGCACCATCAAGCCCGGCCGCTGGAAGGGCGAGGACCTGTCCATCGTCTCGGCCTTCGAAGCGGTCGGCTCGTTCATGGCCGGCACCATGAGCGAGGAGGACTTCGAGGGCATCGAACGCCATGCCTGCCCCTCCACCGGCTCCTGCGGCGGCATGTACACGGCCAACACCATGAGCTCCTCCTTCGAGGCGCTCGGCATGTCGCTGCTCTATTCCTCGACCATGGCCAGTCCTGACCGCGAGAAGCTCGACAGCGCCGCCGAATCCGGCCGCGTGCTGGTCGAGGCGGTGAAGAAGAACATTCGCCCGCGCGACATCATCACGCGCAATTCGATCGAGAACGCGGTGGCGCTGATCATGGCGATCGGCGGCTCCACCAACGCGGTGCTGCACTATCTCGCCATCGCCCACGCGGCCGAGATCGACTGGACGCTGGACGATTTCGAGCGCGTGCGCCGCAAGGTTCCGGTGCTATGCGACCTCAAGCCTTCGGGAAAATACATGGCGGTCGACCTGCACCAGGCCGGCGGCATCCCGCAGGTGCTGAAGATCCTGCTCAACGCCGGCCTCATCCACGGCGATTGCCTGACCGTCACCGGCAGGACGCTGGCCGAGGAGCTGGCCGCCGTGCCGGACGAGCCGCGCGCCGATCAGGACGTCATCATGCCCATCGAAAAGGCGCTCTATCGCGAGGGCCATCTCGCCATCCTCAAGGGCAACCTGGCCGAGGACGGCGCGGTGGCCAAGATCACCGGCCTGAAAAGCCCGGTCATTTCCGGCCCGGCCCGCGTGTTCGACGACGAGCAGTCGGCCATGGAGGCGATCCTGTCCGACCAGATCAGGCCGGGCGACGTGGTGGTGCTGCGCTATCTGGGGCCGAAGGGCGGGCCGGGCATGCCGGAAATGCTGGCGCCCACGTCGGCGCTGGTCGGCCGCGGGCTCGGCGAAAGCGTCGGCCTCATCACCGACGGCCGCTTCTCGGGCGGCACCTGGGGCATGGTGGTCGGCCATGTCGCGCCGGAAGCCTATGTCGGCGGCACCATCGCCCTGGTCGAGGAAGGCGATACGATCACCATCGACGCCCACAGGCTGCTCCTGCAGCTGGAGGTGGACGAGGCCGAGATCGCGCGCCGGCGGGCGGCCTGGATACAGCCCGAACCGCGCTACAAGCGCGGCGTGCTGTCTAAATTCGCGGCCCTCGCCCGCCCCGCCGACAAGGGCGCCGTCACCGGCTGAAGCCGCGGGCACCCGAGCCGTCGCGGCCCCGCCATGCCGCGACGGGCCGTTCAGGCCAGCACGTCGAACAGGCTGGCGATCCAGACGATCTGGAACAGAAGCGCGAAAACCACGAAGCCGGCGTCATAGCGCTCCGACCCGAAGAGGAGCGCGCCGCCTGCGCCGCCGATGAGCAGGGACTGCCGCACCGGATAGGCCCAGCCGTAAAGGTGGTGGTAGTAGCTCTGGCCCTTGGTCAGCGTGTCGACGACGTCCACGAGGAACAGCAGCAGCAAAAGCGCATAGAACCATTTCCGGCGCTGCCGGAAGTAGTCCCTGAACCCCTTGTATTCGCCGATTTGGTCCGGAAACAGCATCGCCGCCAGCATGACGAAGACGATCGAATAGGAGATCAGCAGGAAATAGAGGGAAAAGGTCCACGCCTTGATCTGGGAAAGCGCGAATTCGAACCACCAGAAATGGATGATGAACAGGAAGACGAATACCACCCAGCCAAGATGGACGGGATAGATCTTCTCCTTGCCAGGATGCTGGATGAAGCGGGTCACGCCGGTCACCAGGCGGGCGACGCTGAGGCCCAGTATCATGCCGACGATGATACGGATATGGACGAATATCTCGTGGTTTTCCTGCGTCAGCGCATCGACATTCATCTGTATATCCGTTCGCCAGCCAGCCCGGCCCCCCTTGTTCAAAGACCAGAAGAGGGACCCCAACCATGCCTAGGCAAGGAGCGGCAGCACGGCAAGCAATTCTCGAATGCGCATATGCGATGCGGTTGCCGGAAGAGATCACTCGCGAACGGCTGCCGGCGGGTGACCGGCCACCTCTTCGATGCGGTTCCGGTCGCGGAAGCCGGTCAGACTTTCGGCATGCTCTTCATCAGGCCCGCGACCGGCCGGATCCTCATCGAATGGCTGGCCCAGAATGGGCGCCCCCACAGCCAGCCCGCCGGCGGTCCAGAAACAGCTCAGGTCCATGTATTCCTCCCTTCATGGTTGCGTGCCTCAGTGATCCATTGCCTTTACGATTTCCTCGGTCATTTTCTTGGCGTCGCCGAGGAGCATCATGGTTCCGTCCTTGTAGAACAGGGTGTTGTCGATGCCGGCATATCCGGAGCCGAGGGATCGCTTGACGAACAGGCAGGTGCGGGCCTTGTCGACGTCGAGGATGGGCATGCCGTAGATGGGCGACGACTTGTCGTCGCGGGCCGAGGGGTTGGTGACGTCGTTGGCGCCGATGACATAGGCGACGTCGGCCTGGGCGAACTCGGAGTTGATGTCCTCGAGCTCGAACACCTCGTCATAGGGCACGTTGGCCTCGGCCAGCAGCACGTTCATGTGGCCGGGCATGCGGCCGGCGACCGGGTGGATGGCGTACTTGACCTCCACCCCGTTGGCCTTGAGCTTGTCGGCCATCTCGCGCACGGCATGCTGGGCCTGGGCCACCGCCATGCCGTAGCCGGGCACGATGATGACCTTCTGGGCGTTCATCATCAGGTAGGCGGCATCGTCGGCCGAGCCCTGCTTGACGGTGCGCTCGATGCCGTCGTCGGCGCCGGCGGCGGCCGTCTCGCCGCCGAAGCCGCCGAGGATGACCGAGATGAAGGAGCGGTTCATGCCCTTGCACATGATGTAGGACAGGATGGCGCCCGACGAGCCAACCAGAGCGCCGGTGATGATCAGCGCCAGGTTGCCGAGGGTGAAGCCGAGCGCTGCGGCCGCCCAGCCCGAATAGGAGTTGAGCATCGACACCACCACCGGCATGTCGGCGCCGCCGATCGGGATGATCAGGAGCACGCCCAGGACGAGCGACAGCGCCACGATCAGCCAGAACACGGTGGTCGACTGGGTGGCGACCAGCATGACGATCAGCACCACCAGGGCAATGCCCAGCACGATGTTGAGGAGATGGCGCCCCGGCAGCATGATCGGCTTGCCCGACATGCGCCCGTCGAGCTTCAGGAAGGCGATGACCGAGCCGGTGAAGGTGATGGCGCCGATGGCCACGCCGAGGCTCATCTCGACCAGCGCCTGGCCGTGGATGGCGCCGATGGTGCCGATGCCGAAGCTTTCGGGCGCATGGATGGCGGCGGCCGCCACCATGACCGCGGCAAGGCCGACGAGCGAGTGGAAGGCGGCGACCAGCTGCGGCATCGAGGTCATGGCGATGCGCCGCGCCACCACCGCGCCGACGCCGCCGCCGATGGCCAGGCCGATCAGGATCAGCACCAGCCCGCCGGCCGAGGGCGTGGCCAGCGCCAGCGTGGTGAGGATGGCGATGCCCATGCCCACCATGCCGTAGATGTTGCCCTGGCGGCTGGTGGTGGGATGCGACAGGCCCCTCAGCGCCAGGATGAACAGGATGCCGGAGACGAGGTAGAGGAAGGAAGCGAGGTTTACCGACACGTCACTTGTCCTTCTTCTTGTACATGGCCAGCATGCGCTGGGTGACGAGGAAGCCGCCGAAGATGTTGACGGCGGCCAGAACCAGCGCCACGAAGCCGAAGCCGGTGGCCAGCCCCGCCGCCGAGATGCCGACGGCCAGCAGCGCGCCGACCACGATCACCGAGGAGATGGCGTTGGTCACCGCCATCAGCGGCGTGTGCAGCGCAGGCGTGACCGACCACACCACGTAGTAGCCGACGAAGATCGCCAGCACGAAGATGGCGAAGCGGAACACGAAGGGATCGACCATGCCGCCCGACAGCGCGTGCGCGGCATCGCCGGCCGCATCGGTGGCGGCCAGGTCCTGCACCGCCATGCGCACGGCGGCACTGGCCTGGTCGAGCTGGTCGAGGGCTTTCTGCAAAGTTTCCATCACGCGGTCTCCCCGCCGGTCTTGCCAGTGGACTGGCCAGTGGACTGGCCTGTAGTTTGGCCAGTGGTCTTGCCACCGGTCTTGCTTGAAGCTTTCTTCGCCGCCGCCTTGGCGGCCGGCTTGTCGCCCGCCGGTCTGGGAGCGGCCTTCTTCGGCACCGGTTTCGGTTTTTCCTCGGCCGCCGCGGCGGGGGCGGCCGCCTCGACCGCCTTGCCAGTGAGGTTGGGGCCGGCGAAGTTCGGATGCACGACCTTGCCGCCATCGGTCAGCATGGTCGCCTTGACCAGTTCGTCCTCGCGGTTGATGGCGAGCTGCTTGGTCTCCTTGTCGATCATCGTCTCCAGGAAGGCGAACAGGTTCCTGGCGTAGAGCAGCGAGGCCGAGGCGGCCACGCGGCCGGCGACGTTGAGATGGCCGACGATCTTGACCCCGTTGGCCGTCGTCACCACCTGGCCCGCCACCGCGCCCTCGACATTGCCGCCGCGCTCGACCGCCAGGTCGACGATCACCGAGCCGGGCTTCATCGAGGCCACCACATCGGCCGCGATCAGCCGCGGCGCCGGGCGGCCGGGGATCAGCGCGGTGGTGATGACGATGTCCTGCTTGGCGATGTGCTCGGCCGTCAGCGCCGCCTGCTTGGCCTGGTATTCCTTCGACATCTCCTTGGCGTAGCCACCCGCCGTCTCGGCCGCCTTGAACTCCTCGTCCTCCACGGCCAGGAACTTGGCGCCCAGCGACTGGAC
This sequence comes from Aquamicrobium terrae, assembly GCF_052978165.1. Classification (NCBI taxonomy): domain Bacteria; kingdom Pseudomonadati; phylum Pseudomonadota; class Alphaproteobacteria; order Hyphomicrobiales; family Phyllobacteriaceae; genus Aquamicrobium; species Aquamicrobium terrae. The sequence continues at coordinate 2,441,594 of NZ_JBRKLZ010000001.1, read as the reverse complement.
CTGCTCCTTCACCGCCGGGCGCACGTCGGTCGCCGTCACCACGGCACCCAGGCGGCGCGCCGTGGCGATCGCCTGCAGGCCGGCCACGCCCACGCCCATGACGAACACCTTGGCCGCCGGCACCGTGCCGGCCGCCGTCATCATCATCGGCAGCGCCCGGTCGTATTCGGACGCCGCGTCGATCACCGCCTGATAGCCGGCAAGGTTGGCCTGCGAGGACAAAACGTCCATCACCTGCGCGCGGGTGATGCGCGGCATGAACTCCATGGCGAACGCCGTCACGCCGGCCTTCGCCATCGCCGCCACCGCCGCCTCGTTGCCGTAGGGGTCCATGGTGGCCAGAACCGCCGCACCCGCCTTGTAGCCCTTCAGCTCCGCCTCGCTCGGGCGCCGCACCTTCAGCACCACGTCGGCCCGCGCCGCATCCGACGCCTTGCCGATCACCGCGCCAGCCTTCGCAAACTCCTCGTCGACAATGCGCGAGCCCAGCCCCGCCCCCGCCTCGACGATCACATCGAAGCCAAGCCCGACAAGCCGTTTCACGCTGTCAGCCGAAGCCCCAACACGAGGCTCAAGCCCTCCTGCCTCGCACGGTATGAATACGATCTTCGACATGACGCGCCTTTTCAGCTCTGTGGCCGCCGACGGACCTCGTCCGACAGCGCGCAAATCGGGATTGTAGCTGGAACGGGTGCCGTCCGCGTTTCATCGTCGCCACACGAAGCGGCCAGCCTTCGGGAGGACGGCGGCAGGAACGGCAGTGCAGGATCAATGGGCGACCAGAATGCCCTTGGCTTCGAATATGTCACGTATCTGCCGGACATAGCCGTGATAGGCCTTGTTTTCATGGGTCGCACCCCATTGGCGCGGGCGCGGCATGTCGATCTTCAGGTCGAGGTCGACGCGCCCGGGACGCGGCGACATGACCAGCACCCGGTCCGCCAGGAACACGGCCTCATCGATGCCATGGGTGATAAACACCACGGTGTTGCGCAGCCGCAGCCACATCGTCTGCAGATCCATGATCATCTGCTCGCGGGTCAGGGCATCGAGTGCCCCGAAGGGCTCGTCCATCAGCAGGAGCCCCGGTTCCTGGATCAGCGCCCGGCAGATCGCCACGCGCTGGCGCATGCCGCCGGAAAGCTCCGACGGAAACTTGTTGCCGAAGCCTTCCAGCCCCACCTGGGCGAGGAGTTCCTCGGCCCGCGCGCGATACCGGGCGACATCGAGCTTCTTGATCTCGATCGGCAGGAGGATGTTGTCGAGCACCGTACGCCAGTAGAGCAGGAGATCGGACTGGAAGACGACGCCGATCTTCGGATGCGGCTTGCTGACCGTCTCACCGTCGATGGCGATGGTGCCGGTCGTGGCGCCGATCAGGCCGGCGAGAAGAGACAAAAGCGTGCTCTTGCCGCAACCGCTCGGCCCCACCACGGCCACGAAACTGCCGGGCTCGAAATTCAGATCGATCTTCTCCAGGGCTACGACGTCGTCGTCCTCGCGCGTCCTGTAGACTTTCGACAACCGGGAAATGCCCACTGCCGCGCCGGTCTGGGAGATGGCATTCATTGGAACGACCTCGCTGAACCTTTTGAACGATGCGACCCGCGCCTACTTGGCGGCGTCGCGCTTGTAGGCGACCTTGCTTTCGATGATGTCGATGACAAAATAGAGGATGACACCGAGGCCCGAAATGGCAACGACGGTGGCGAAATTCAGCGTCGTATCGAACAGCGAATTCGCCTGAAGCTGAAGGTAGCCGAGGCCCCGTTCGGCGGCGACATATTCACCGATGACCGCACCGATGACGGCCAGCGACACGGCGACCTTGAAGCCGCCGAAGATATTGGGCAAGGCGGCCGGCAGGCGCACCTTGAAGAAGGTCTGCCATTCGTTTGCGCCCATGGAGCGGACGAGGTTGACCAGATTGCGGTCCAGCGACTGCAGGCCGACGACCGTGGAGATCACGATCGGAAAGAACGAGATCAGGAAGGCCAGGGTGATCTTCGGGCCCCAGCCATAGCCCAGATACAGCACCAGGAGCGGCGCCAGCGCCACCTTGGGCACCGTCTGCAAGGCCACGAGGATTGGATAGATCGCCCGCTCGAAGGCCCGCGAATAGAAGATGGCGAGCGCCAGGGGAATGCCGATCAGCACTCCCAGGGCGAAGCCCGATACCACCTCCAGCAATGTCACATAGGCATGGGTGGCAAGCAGCGACCACTCGGAGACCATTCGAGTCGCGATCGCCAGAGGCGTCGGCAGCACGAACTCGGACAGTTCGGTCCAGGTCACCAACGCCTGCCACAGGCCGATGAGTGCCGCTGCCAGGATGAGCGCCGAATAGCGCTCGAGCCAGCGTCCGCGCATCTTTTTCCTGCTCATAGCCTTGCCTTGTTTCGCCTGCGCACGACCGGCGCCGATTGTATCTGCGCTTGCCACCTTATGCTCCTCACTGCGACAGAAGTTCGTTGCTGTAGAAGGTCTCGGTCGGCTTCGCCTCGCCGATGTCCTCCACGCTGGCGATCAGCTTGAGCGCATCGGTGATCGCAGTCTCCTCGATCCAGCCGACAGGCTTGCCTTCCGGCTGCTCGATTGACACGGACGTCGCCTCGATCTGCTCCTGGATGACGCTGTCGGAGGGCCCGGCTTGCCAGACCGCCTTCAGCGCGGCCGTCGCCGCTTGCGGATCCTTTTTCGAATGCTCTATTCCCTGCCGGGTCGCGGCCAGGAATTCGCGCAGTTTCGCGGCGTTCTTCTCCACCGCCTCGGCACTGACGACGAGGGCCAGGCCCGGAACCTTGAGGCCGTATTCGGGCAGGTCGAGCGTCGCGAATTCCTCCGTCGCCTTTTCCTTGAGCACCGGAAGATCGCTGGTCCGGTAGACACCGACGACATCCACCTTCTTTTGAAGGAACTGCGGAATGCGCGTCTGCGCATCCATCTGGATCTTGTTGATCTTCCCGCAATCGATCTTGTTCTCGGCGCAGAACACGCCGAGATAGGCGGTGGAGGTTTCACCGACCGCGCTGGCGATCGACTTGCCTTCCATATCGGCGGGAACCTTGACCGGGTTGTCGGCGTGCGAGATGAGCACAACAGGTGCCGCCGGCTGGTAGAGCGCCACGATCTTGACGGGCATTCCCTTCTGGATCGCGGTCACGGCAAAAATGCCCGGAACGACGGCGATGTCCTCCTGACCCTGGATCAACGCCCCCAGTGCCGCCTGGGCGCCGGCGCCTTCGCCGAACCTCACGTTGAGGCCGGCCTTCTCGTAGAGACCCTCCTTCTGGGCCAGATAGAAGAAGCCATATTCGCCCTTCAGCTTCCAGCTGAAGCGGACATTGACGTCTTCCGCCATGGCGCCATGGACCGTCATGAGCGTGGTGAAAGCGGCTGTCGCGGCAATCGCCGCACCGCGAACAAAGGCATGAACGCGCAACATTCTCTCCTCCTCACGGACGCCCTCCAGCGTCTCTCTTTTCTGCACGAAAAGCTTTTCTTTCTCCCCGAACAGCGATCCGGGCCTCAAGCCCCAATCTCCATTCTTGATCTCATAGTGTGATCACATTTTATGATTGTCAAGCCAAGAATCGGAGTGAAGCGTCGGCCGCCGCCTGTGGCGATGGGAACCCCTATATTGGCGACGGCAGACTTTCGGAATCACTTGAGATCAGCCCGTGCACAGATTTGCGGGCTCACGATATCGTGAGCGCCCGCCCGCCTTGCAGGGCGGCTGGACACCCCCTGCAGCGTGTCGATTTCAGTCTGGCAGCGCCAGAATTTCGCGCAGCGAATTCTCGATGGCCGTCGCCGTGAGATCGCGCGCGATGAAGACCAGCCAACCGCGCCGCACGCCATCCGGCCAAGCGGGAAGGTATTCCGGGGGATAGACCACATGCTGGACCCCATGGATGACGACCGGGCGCGCGTCGCCCGCAACCGGCAGAAGGCCCTTAACCCGCAGGATCGACAGTCCTCGCTCGGAAAGCAGCAGTTCGAGCCAGTCGATGAATACCGGCCATTCGACCTCTTCGGGGACATCGACGGTGAAAGTCTCGATGCCCGCGCTGTGGCGCACGGCGCGTACTCCGAAGACCACTGCATGCCGGGGTTGAAGGCCCGCAGCCTGCTCGAAAATGTCACCGGTCTCCGGCATGCCGGCCTTGCCGGACACCAGGCGCCGCACGGCGGGATTGATCTTGCCGATCTCAAGTCCCAACGCATCGAGCCGCCATGGTTCCACCAGATCGGACTTCGTCACCACGATGCAATCGGCCAGCGCCACCTGCTGGGCGGCTTCCGCAAAGCCGGCGATGCTGCTGGTGCCGCTCACCCCGTCCACGGTCGTGACGACGGTCCCCGCACGGTAGCTGCGCCGCAATTGCAGATCGCTCATCACCGCCTGCATGATCGGAGCCGGGTCCGCCAGTCCCGTGGTTTCGATGACGACGCGCCGGAAAGGGGGTACTTGCCCGTGCCGCATCATCGCCGCCAGATCCGACAGGGTCGAAATCAGATCGTCGCGCACCGCGCAGCACAGGCACCCCGACGACAGCAGCACGGCGTCTTCCGAGACCTCCCGGACCAGAAGGTGGTCCAGCCCGACCTCGCCGAACTCGTTGATGACGACCGCTGTGTCGCTGAAGCCGGGATCGCCCAGCAGATGGCGCAGGAAGGTGGTCTTGCCGCTGCCCAGAAAACCCGTCAGGACATGGACCGGGATCCTGTCATCCATCGGGAGGGCGGCAGGCTGCATCTCAGCTCACCTCGAAGATCGCGTCGACCTCGACCGGCACGTTTCGCGGCAGCGAATAGCAGCCGATAGCGGCCCGGGCGTGGCGGCCGGCCTCGCCGAAAACCTCGACCATCAGGTCCGAAGCACCGTTGATGACCTTGGGGTGGTCGGTGAAATCCGGCTCGGCATTCACGAACCCGCCCAATCGCACCACGCCCACGACGCGATCCAGATCGCCGCCGAGCGCCTGTTTCAGCTGGGCGAGGATGTTGATCCCGCACAGGCGCGCGGCCGCCTGCCCTTCCTCGACGGAATAGGTCGAGCCCAGCTTGCCGGTGAACTTGTCCGTGCCGTCCTGCTGGGGCACCTGGCCGGAAATATAGAGCTGGGTGCCGAGGCGGCGCGCCGGCACGTAGTTTGCCGCTGGCGACCTCGTCTCCGGAAGGTCGATCCCCAGATCGATCAGCCTCGCCTCGATCTTTCCGCCCATTCCCCGTTCTCCCGTGATGCGTCAATAGTCGAATTGCAGTTCCGGCCCTTGCGAGAAGGGCAGCTCCAGGCCCTGCGGCCCGGCAACGCTGAGCAGTGCCTTGCAGGTCGTGCGTATGTCATGAACGATGCCCTTGCGGACCGCCGCCGGCTTTCCGTCTTTCAGCGCAGCTAGAATGTCGTCATGATCCGCCGCATTCCACGGCATGGAGGGAATCAGCAGCGACATATACATGGTCGGACCGAATTGCAGCCACAGCGACTCGATCAACGGCATCAGCACGTCGGAAGCCGCCGCTTCGTAGAGCGTGAAGTGGAACTTCTGGTTGGATGACAGGCAACCCAATATGTCGCGCTTGTCGATGGCGGTCAGCAATTGCGCGTTGATCTCGGTCAGTTCGCTGATGAGCGCGGGCGTGACATTCCTGGCGGCGCGCTCGGCGGCGGAGCCTTCCAGCATCTCGCGGATCGCAAAAAGATCGCTGAGCTTCTCCGGGCTCAGCTTCGGCACCCGCACGGAACCGCCCCTGGTCTCTTCAAGAGCATTGGCGGCGACGAGGCGGCTGAGCACCTCGCGCACCGGCATCGGGCTGGTGCCCAGTCCCGCCGCCAGCTTGCGCAGGCTCATCACCTGGCCGGGCAGGAAAGCTCCAACCATGAGGCCGCGCCGCATATAGCGAAGGACATGCTCATGCACGTGACCCCTTGCGGGCTTCGCTTCACCGTTCCCGTTGGTCTCGGCTTTGGTCATGTCGATCCGCATCCTGCCTTCCAGCTACCCGTCACTCAAGTTCGGTCCACTGCGGTTCCTCCGACCACGGCGCCCTGTCCGATCACCTTGCCGTCAGCTTATCTGTGATCTCATATTGTGATCAATAATTGATATTTCGACAAAGGGCAACCGCCGACTTCCCCCGCTTGTGGCCCGGTGGAACCTGTCTTTGTCCATAGCGGAGAAGAAGGTGACGGTCGCGCTCCTGGCGAACGGGCAGATAGGGAATGCAGCGGCGGCCGAGAGGGCAAATGGCAGCCGGCACGTCCTGTATAACAGGTGAGTGGCCGCTAAAGTGACAGGAACAAACGCCATCGGATCTTCCGGTTCCGGCTTCTTCCTTGCTGGCATTACTGTACAGGAGGACGGGATGTTCGCAACAACCGTCGGTTTCTTCGTGCCCGGGACGCCACCATCGACGCGCTGGCTGGTGGCCGCCGAACCCGGCGGCCACCAGCTGATCCGGGAGGGCCGGCGCCCGGCTCAGGCCTTGGCGCCGACCTCATAGAGCTCGACCTTGGTGCCGTCAGGATCGGCGATGTAGATCGTCAGCCCGTAAGGCCCGTCATGCAACTCGTTGTAGTAGCGCACCCCGGCCTTCTTGAGCCTGGCGTCCATGGCGCGGACATCGTTGACCTCGAAAGCGATATGGTCGAGCTGGCGATGATCGGCCGCCTTGCCATGGATCAGGGCGATGCCCTGATGGAAGGCCGTGAACGGGCGGCCATCGGCCAGCGGCTTGGCAGGACGGATCGTAAAGCCGAGCAGGTTGGTGTAGAAGTCCACCGACTTTTCGATGTCCTCCACCATGATGAGCTGGTGGCCGTAATTGGTCACCCGCGGCTTCACCTGCTCGCCGATCCAGTCGAGCACCTCGGAGGATTGCGCGATCTCGCAGAAATACTGCTTCCAGACTTGCTTGGCGGTCGCCTCCCAGTCGGCATTGACGCCCGAAACGCAATCGTCGACGGCGATGACGTCGAGGTCCCGCAAATAGGCCTCGCGGATCGAGGTCTCGACACAGGCATTGGTGGTCGCGCCGGTGACGAACAGGTGCTGGGTGCCGAGCATCTTCAGCATCATTTCCAGCCGCGTCTCGTAGAACGCACCGAAGCGGTGCTTGCGGATGACGAAAGCCGGGTCGAAATCGGCGAGCGGCTTCAACTCGTCGATGATCTGCTCGTCCCAGCTCCCGGCAAGGGCCGAAACCTGCTTGCGGCGGGCGGTGTGGCCAAGCAGCTTCTTCTTGGCACGGTTGTGGTCGATGGCGAAATGTTCCTGCATCGTCCAGATGACGGGAATGCCCACCTCCTGGCAGCGCCTGATCAGCCTGGCCAGCGGCGGCACGATCGAGGAAAGACGCTTGGTGTCGACGCCTGAAATGCCGAGCGTGCCCTTCTCGTGGATGAAGGCGTTTTGCAGGTCGATGACCAGCAGCGCGGACTTGCGGTAATCGAGAACGTCCAAGCTCATCACTTGTGCTCCACCATGTCGATGCCCAGCACGCCACCACGGCCCCAACTGTCCTTGGGCGTCTCATGGATCACGACATGCAGATGATCGGGCTTGCAGGCCGCTTCCTCAACCATCGCCTTGGTGATCGCCCTGACGAGGTTTCGCTTCTGCTCGACAGTGCGTCCCTCCCACATCTCTACGACGACGAACGGCATTATCGTTTCTCCTCACTTTCGGCGGCCTGCCGGCCGGACGCCCACACGGGCACGGCCGGCGCGAAGCCGCTCACCAGATCATTGCCGGCCCGGTCGCTGCCCGAGAGCAGCCACAGCGGCCGGTTGGAATAGTTGACCAGAACCTGTTCTTCCATGCAGGCCCGGTTGGCCGGATAGGCGGGGTCCCGCTCGAAACGGCTGGTCGCCGGCATCAGCCTGATCACGTAGAGGGGCTCCTGCGGATCGAAGCCGTCCAGCGTCGCGGGGCCGATCGCCTCGAGCCGCCCCGCCGTTACCGCCATACGAGCGGGGTCGACCAGCACGATGGCCCCGGCAAGCGGCATTACCGGCCAATAGCGCCCCTCCCTGCCCTGCCGTAGAAAGGCGGCATAGCGGGCGGCCTCCAGAAACAGTTCGCTGTCCCACAGGATGATGTCCAGGCCCAGAAGCCCGCGTGCCGCCTCGAGGACGGGCTCGCTTTCGCACAGGTCCAGAAACACCCAGGGGTCGGTGATGCCGATGCAATGTCCCCACGGATTGTGAATTCCCGACAGCCGTTCCTGACGGATACCGGCCCTGCCGGCAGCGATCTCCTCCACGGCCTCGCGCACCGAACGGCGCGCGGGCAGCAGCGGCATCCTGCCTGCTAGGTCGAGGCTGTCGGGCGCCGAGATCATGCAGGCACCGTCACGCAGCGGCCGCGTCCATAGTGACGTTCGGCCACCTCGCCGTTCTCATAGACCACCTCGCCACGCGCCACCGTCATCACCGGCCAGCCCTTCAGCTTCCAGCCTTCATAGATGCAGGTGCCCTTGCCGGTGTGCTCCACGGTCCGCTCCTCGTCGAGATCGACGAGGACGAGGTCGGCGTCGAAGCCGACATCGATATGCCCCTTGCGCGGCCACAGGCCAAAGCGGCGCGCCGGATTGAACGAATTCAGCTCGACCAGCCGCGACAAAGGCAGGCCGCGCTGATGGACGCCGAAATGCAGCATCAGCGATAGCTCCCACGGGAAACTGACGACGCCGGGGAATTCCGTCCATAGGTCTTCGAGCTTCTTGGGCAGGAAGGGCACATGGTCGGTGCCCAGGCTGTAGACCGAGCCATTCAGCATGCCTTCCCACAGGCCCTCCAGCTCGTTGCGGTCGCGCAACGGCGGCGAGATCTTGGCGCGCATGTCCAGATCCTCGTCGTAGCAGGTGCGGGTCAGATAATGCGGACAGGTTTCGACGGTGACATGCACGCCCCGCGCCTGCGCCTCCGCCGCCAGCACCGGCCCCATTCCCACCGACGTATGCACGAGATGCAGCGAACAGCCGGTTTTCTCGGCGAGGAAGATCATGCGCCGGATGGTCTCGACCTCGCAGAAGGCCGGCCGCGATTCCGTATAGGCGCCGAGGTCCTGACGGCCGGTCGCGGCGATCTCCTTCTTGATCCACGAGGCGATCTGGGTGTTCTCGCAATGCACGTTGATGACACCACCGGGAACCTTCGACAGGATGCGCATGGCGGCATAGACCCAGCCATCGGTCGCAGGCACGATGCCGATGGGATTGTCCGGCTCATAGCCGAAATAGCATTTGAACGACTTCACCCCGGTCCTGGCGATGATCTCGGGAATCTCGGCGATATGCTCCTCGCGCTGGATGCCGAAGTGGAACCCGAAATCGATGACCGCATTCTCCTCGCCGAGCGCCTTCCGCTCCTCGTAGAAGGGCAGGTAGGATTCCTTGAGGTTGCGGATGTAGAGCAGGGCGGTGGTGACGCCGCCCGACGCGGCGGCCGCGGTTTCGGTGCGCATGTCCTCGGGATAGGGGAATTTAACGCCCAGATGGCAATGCGGATCGATCAGGCCCGGCATCAGCACCCGGCCCTCGGCGTCGATGACGCGGGTAGCGTCCGGCAACACCTCGTCGGCGCCGGTCAGCACGACCCTGCCGTCCTTGACCGCCACGCCGCCGTGGAACTCGCCGTCGTGGCGAACCACGCGCGCGTTCTTGATGACCAGATCCGCCTTCATTGCTTCTGCTCCAATATGTCTTCGATACGCCTGCTGATTCCGGTCCACTGGCTGCGGCCGACGGTGATCGGGGCGCGGGCTCCCATGCCGCGTGCCCACACCGTCTTCAGCCCAAGCTCGTCGGCCGCATCGCGGTCGATGGTGCCGGGGGGCGCCGCGACGTCGACCAGCAGCGCATGGGCGGGCAGGAGCGCAAGCTGTTCCCGCTCCAGCAGCCGCTTGGGCACGCTGCCGATGACGATATCCATGCGCGGCAGATAGTCCGGCAACTGCTCCAGCGTCAGGGAGTCCGCCCCTGCGGCATAGGCAGCCGCCCGCTGCACGGGGTTGCGCGCCGCGACGTGGACATGGGCGCCCAGCGAAACCAGCGTGTTGGTCAGCAACGACCCGATTGTGCCCTGGCCGACCAGCATCACGTTCGACTTGTGGATGGTGATCTGGGTGTTCTCGATGATGACCTTGAGCACCCCTTCGACGATCGCCGGCCCGCGCAGCAGCATCAGGTCGACATCCCATTCATATTCATGCAGCGTGATGCCCAGCGCCTCGCAATGCGCCTTCAGGTTGGCATCCGCCCAGCCGAGAATGATGTGGGCGGGCCTGTTCATCCCCTCCAGCATCTCCCGCGCGGGAATGATCTTGTGCGGACAGGTGGGCGCGAACAATGCGCCTTCCGCTGTGATCCCGGGGATAGGGAACAAAGCGATATCGGCACCCTTCAATGCGTCGGCGGCATCCTTGGCATGATAGACGCCTTCAATGCCCTGTTCGGGCCAGGGAAAGCCATAGGCCCGAACGGCGGCGCCGGCACGGACGGCGCAGCGTGCAATCTCCTGTTCGCGGGCATCTCCCGCGACGACTGCGATGACCGTATCCTGCCAGCTCATGACGCCCTCACCTTGTCGAGAAGCTGATCCCTGGACATGCCTGCAATGCCCATCGCCTCGGCGGTGCGGCCACCCTTACGGTAGTCGGTGCCGACGGCGATCTGCGCCAGACCGTAGAGCGAACGCGCAACCGGCGTATCGATGCCCGCAATGGCGGCGAATTCGAGGAACGGCAGGAGCCCGTGCCCGAAATCCTCCTTGTAGTAGCGGTCCTCCAGAGAAACCGGGCCACTGATCTTCCTGTTGGCCTCGCCGCCGGCAATGGCGGCGCGGAAATCGTCGGTGTCGGTGACATCGGCCTCGACCGTGCCGAGCAGCTTCATTTCCTCCACCAGATTCGGAAGGGCGTGGCCGAAGGCGCTCGCCACAGCCCGGCGTTCATCGTCAAGCTGCCTCATGACGCGGGCGACGCCCGGCGTCATGGCATCGACATAGAAGGTGAAATCCCCTCCCGTCGCCTCGACCCATGCAGCCGACAACACTGCTCCGGGAGGATGAAGGATCATGTTCACGTTGGAGAGATCGGAGGCGATCACGTCGGCAACCGGCTTTACGCCGGGATAGAGCGCCGCCGCGATGTCCAGCGCCTCCTTTCCGCCGCCCAGCGCCGCCGCCTTGAGCTCCCTGGCGCGACCGCTGACGGTAACGCCATTGGGACGGTATTTGCGCGCTACATAGGAAAGGGTCGAGAACTCGACCACCGGTGGAGCCACATCACCGGCTTTTGTGAAAGCTTCCGCGAATTCAAGCGCGCCGCCGGTGTGCCCCGGATTGAGGATGACCAGCCGATCGGACGGCCAGCCCGCATCCGCCAGGGCCCGGGCAATCGCTCCATGCGAGAAGGTCGGCAGCACCACGACGCCAACGTCCACGCCATCGATCGCCGCCTTGAGGTCGGTCGTGATCAGGGACGGCCGGGCCACCCCTTCGCCGAGCTTGCCGTCGTAAGCCACGCCACCGAGCTCGACGTGCGGCGCGAGCGTTTCAGCCGACCTCGCCCAGAAATGCACGTCATGACCGGCCTGAACCAGCTCGGCAACCGATGCCGCCCCGCCTGCTCCCGCGCCCAATACCGCAACTTTCATTCGCTCCTCCGACTGCCGTGAATGCGGCAGCATGCACCGCACGACCTCATGCGAAAGACCCGGGCTCTCCTCCCCGGACCCTCTGCGCCAATTGGCTAGCATCAATCAGTTTGATCACACTTTATGATCACAAATGGAATTGTCAAGCGGAAGAATCGGCACTTTGCCATCCCATCGGCCGCATGAAACCCGCAGTTTCTAGGTCCGGGAAAGCATGGCGCTCACCCCTCCCCAGGCACGGTTCAAGAGGCTGCGCCCCAGACCTGCACCGATGGAAAATTTCCCATCGAGAGGATTTCGCGCCTGCGCAATCGCCGGGGACGGAAGACGGAACATGGCATGGCAGACCGGGCAAAGGCCATCGCGACCCCGCCGATCTCCCGTCATGCTTTCCGGATGCGGCTCCGACAGGAAAGGGTCAAACCGCGCCGGCCATCAATTGCCTTCATCGTAGAGCGTTGTGGTCGTCTCCACGTCCTCTTCATGCAGGCCGGCACGAACGACGGCCGCGGCGGCCAGTTCACGCGCCTTGCGGCGGATTTCCACTTCGTCCACGCCCTGTATCTTGCCATCCGCGTAGAGTGCCCTGCCGTTGACCCAGGTCTGGGTGACCGAAGCGGTGGAGGCCGAGAACACCAGTGCCTGCAGCGGATCGTAGAACGGCGTCCATTCGACATGATCCAGATCGAAGAGAATGAAGTCGGCCTTCTTGCCGATTTCCAGCGAACCGATCTCGTCGTCCCACATCAGCGCGCGCGCGCCGTCGATCGTTGCGGCGCGCAGAGCCTGCCGGGCGGTGAACACGTCGGGCTTGAGGCGCGCATCCTTGAACATGCCCGCCACCATGAGCATCTGCCGCATCAGGTTCATGTTGCCGGCGGCCGAAACGCCGTCGGTGCCCAGGCCGACCTTGACGCCGGCCTTCACCATTTCCGGATATTTGCCGATGGCCGTCGCGCCCTTGCCGAGCTTGAAGGACGAGCAGGGGCAGAAGGCCACGCTGGCGCCGCGCTCGGCCAGAAGCCGGACCTCTTCATCCGACACCGCCGCACCGTGGGCGATGACCAGATTCTTGCGGATGCCGCCCGCCCTGTCGACACGGGTCACCGGCCAGCAGCCATATTTGCTTTCGCAAACCTTGGCCTCCTCGATCGAGGTCGCAAGGTGATAGGTGGTGCCGACACCGAGCTTCTCGGCCAGGGCCACCGCGCCCACATGCAGTTCCAGGCTGCACGGCTCCTTGCCCTCGATGTTGACCCAGCAACGCGCCCGGCCATCCAGCGAATTGTTGTAGCGCAGGACGCAGTCCTCCAGCACCTTCAGTGCCGTCTCGGCATCGGGAAAGAAGTGATGCTCGGCCATCTCCTGCGTCCAGCCGCGCGGCAATTCCGCCGGCGGGTTGTCGGCGGCGTGGCGTCCGGTAACCCCGCGGATGCCGGTCTTCTCCATGGCACGGATGACGATGCCCGGGTCGTATTGCGAACCCATGTCCAGAAAGCATGTGGTGCCGCAGCGAAGCATCTCGGTAATGCCGAGCAGCGCGCCCCAATATTCGTCTTCCTCGGTGATGTGCGCGTAGAAGGGCTTCGCCCAGTGGAACACCCAGGCCCGGGTCGTCAGATTGTCAGGAAAGACCGCACGCGACAAAGTCTCGGAAAGATGCACATGGCTGTCGACGAAGCCCGGACACATGCCGAGCATCGTGCCGTCGATCACCTTGTCGAAGCTCTTGCCCTTGTGCCGGTCGCTCACTTCCCGCGCCGGCCCGATATCGGCAATGCGATCGTCTTCCACCACCACACTGGCATTGCGCAGCACCGTGTCGTCCTTGTCGACAGTGAAGGCAAAGTTCAAATTCTCGATCAGCGTGCGCATGCAACTCCACCCAATGCTCTGGCCACGGACCCTCCTGATCGCTTCACCGGTCCGTGGCGGTGGGCGATGCCCTGTCAGGCGCCGGGATCACAAGGCATCCCGGCGCTTTGCGTAAGCCGTGCCGTTCAGGCGACGGCCTTCACCTTGTCGCCCCGCTTGGCTGTGCCGCAGACGATCAACCTGTCGGTGTCGGCATAGTCGGACAACAGCTCCGAGCCGTTCGAGGTCACCAGCAGCATGTCCTTGTTCTGCATGCCGAATCCATGGCCGGTATCGTAGCAGAGTGGCTCGAAGCCGAGCACCATGTTCTCCTCCAGCGGCGCATCGCTGCCGGGCTTGCCCAGCACCGGCGTCAGGCCGAGATAGGGGTCCTCGTGCAGATGCAGACCGATGCCATGGCCGACGAAGGAGATCGGCGGCAGATCGAGCCTGGCCAGCTTGGCGATGAAGGCGTCATAGATCTCGCGGCAGCTCGCGCCCGGCTTCACCTTCTCCATGATCTCGTATTTGCACTCGACCAGATGGGCCCAGATCTTCTCGGCCATGGGCGGTGCCTCGCCGACGACCGCCGTCCGGCACACACCGGCCTGATAGCCGTTGATGACGGAAAAGATCTCGACGCGGCAGACATCGCCCTTCTTCAGCTTGCGGTCGGACGGACCGACATTGGGCAGCATGCTGCGCTCGCCGGTGGCGACGATCAGCAGCTTGAAGTGCTCGGCGCCCAGCGAATAGACATTGCGGGTCAGGTGCCCGGCGATGTCCATCTCGGAATCGCCGGCATCGACAACCGCCAAAGTGTCGGTGATCGCCTGGTCGGCAATGCGCGAAAGCTTCCTCAGAAGCGCGATCTCCTCCACCGTCTTGATCTGGCGCAGGCGGGCGAGGATCGGCTCGGCGTGCTCGAAACGGGCGCCCGGCATCGCAGCGATGAGGCGGGCGAGGTCGCCGGCCGGCAGGTAGTCCATTTCGAGGCCGATGCGCGCCTTGGCGAGGCCGAGCCCGGAAAGCTGGTCGGCCAGGACCAGCATGGGATCGTCGGAGAACTCGGCCCAGATGCGGGAGGGTACGTCGGGCAGGCGGCGCCTGATCGTCGATGCCTCCATGTCCACGCCGAAGATCGCGGTACGGCCGTCCGCCGTGACGATGGTCATGGCGTGACGGTGGCGGATCAGGGGCTGCGACGGCACCACGAAGCCGGCCGTGTAGGCGAAGTTCTCCGGCGACGAGCAGATGATGGCGTCGAGCCCATGCTGCGCCATTGCCTTGACCTGCTTCGCGACGATTTCTGCCCGCATGATTGTTCCTCTCCTCGTTGATTTTCTTGCCGGGATTTTCTTGCCGGCGGTCAGTCCCGCACCCGGTATTTCTCGACCTTGGCAAGGTCGACATCGATGCCCATGCCCGGTCCGGCGGGCACGACGATCGCCCCGTCGACAAACTGCATCGGCTCGACCAGAAGATCGTCCTTGTAGTAGATGCCGCCGACCTGGCCGTGCTGTGCTTCGGCCGGCGTCGACACCGGGATGACGCAGGACAGCGTCACGGCCGGCGAAGCGGCCGCGAGCTGCACATTGGCGAGATTGCCGATACCGGTTTCGATGGAGCCGTTGACGTTGCAGATGATGCCGGCCGCCCGGCAGACGGCCCCGACCTCCATCGCCTTGTAGAGCCCGCCGGCCTTGGTGGTGTAGATCGAGACGATCTGGATGCCGCCGTTGCGGATGATCTGGATCGAGTCATGCGCATTCCAGGCGGACTCGTCCGCCATCACCGGCGCATCGATGCGGCGGCCGACCTCGGCGATGCGCTCGATGCCCATCACCGGCTGCTCGACATATTTCAACCGGTTCTTTTCCATCCGGCGAACGGTCTGGACCGCCTCGCCCGGCGTCTTGTAACCCTCATTCGCGTCGACGCAGATCTCGACGGCATCGCCGGCCACCTCGCGCACCGCATCGACCATGGTGACGTCGCGCTGCGGATCGACGCCGATCTTGACCTTGATGGTCTTCACCCCTTCCTGGACGAGCTTCGCAACCTCCCCCCGTGCCTCCTCGACCGAAATCAGGCCGATCGAATGGGTGACCGGCACGCGCTCGCGCGCCTTGCCGCCGAGCAACGTGTGGACGGGCACGCCGAGCCAACGACCAGCAAGATCGTAGGCAGCGAATTCCACCGCCGCCTTCGAATAGGGATAGCCCTTGATGATGGCGTCCATGCGCGCATGCAGCTCGGCGAAGTTGCCGAGTTCGACACCGACCACTGCCGGCGCGAGATAGGTATCGATGACGGCGCGGGTGATGAGCGCGGATTCGCCAAAATAGCGGCCGAACTCGCCGCCCCAGTCCTTGAGCGCCGGCGCCTCGCCCCAGCCGACGCGGCCGTCGCTGTCGGTCATCTTGACCATGACATAACGGCCGATGACTTCGGTCAGCCCCGCCCATTTGTGCTCACGGCGCGTGGGCAACTGAACGATCAGCGTTTCGATGGACTTGATTACAGGCACTGTCCCCACCTTCTCCTTGCCGCCGGCAAAACGTGACTCTATGATGCGATCATCTATTGTGATCACACTTTATGATCATAATTTTAAATGTCAAGCACAGGCGCCGCAGCAGGGAGACGGGACGTGATTGTCGAAACGACGAACTATTTCGCCAGTGAGGGCAAGGCCGCGGCGGTGCTGGAACAGCGCCGCCGCGCGACGTCGATCAGGCTGGCACTTGGCCTGCCGCCGGGCCGGATATTGGTGAAGCTGACTGGTGACGGGCCCGACGTGCGCTGGGAGTGCACATTCGCGTCGATGCAGGCCTATGAGGCGGACATGGAGGCGCGGGCTTCCTCACCGGAATTCGCGGCCGCCCGCAACGCGATGCACACATTGCTCTCGCGATTTGAACGGCACCTCAGCGCCGAGGACGACAAGCCCGCCGCGACATGATGGAACGTGCATACGGCGCCGGCAAAGCGTACAGGCGACGCCCAAAGCATTCGGCGTCGCCGGGTTCCCGACCTCTTCCCCTGATGGACCGGATCACGCGAACCATCATCAGGTCCGGCAACTCATCTGCCTTGCAGCAAGAAAGGCAGGACATGCCCCAGAAAATCGTCGGGCGCCACCTGCGAGCAGGAATGGGCGCCGTAGTCCAGCAAGGCCAGTCGCGCATCGGGAATGAGCTGCGCCAGTTCCTTCGACAGATGCGGCGGGGTCAGGAAATCGTCCTTGGCGCAGATGACCAGCGTGGGCGCGCTTATCCGCGCGGCCGAGGCCCGCCGGTCGAACGCCACGATCATGTCGATGCGCTGCGCAATGATCGTCGGATCGCCGGCAGCGGCATTGGACGAGCCGATCATGGCCGACAGAGCATCGGCATTCTCGCTGATCCAGCGCGGCGGGTAGAGGAACAACGGCGTGGCGGCATTGTAGGCCTCCACGCCCGCGCGTTCGAGCAAGGTCTTGCGGGTGGCGAAACATTGCCGGAAGTGGTTGTCCGGCCCGGCCCAGCCGGCAAACAACACCAGGCCTTCGAGGGCCTGCGGGCGCTCGGCGGCAAGCACCTGTCCGGCCGCCGCGCCGGTCGAGTGGCCGATGTAGCGATAGCGCCCATGGCCGAGATGGTTCATCAGCGCATCGATATCCGCCGCCAGGGCCTCGACGCTGTGCCGCTGCCGGCGCGATGATGACTTGCCGGTCCCGATGTGGTCATGCTGAACGACCGTGAAATGGCGGGACAGCGCCGGCACGATGTTGTTCCAGTAGCTGCCGGCACCTCCAAGGCCCGACGCCAGCGCCAGCGGCGGCCCTTCACCGCTGACTTCATAGTGGATTTGCCCGTCCGGCCGCTCCAGGAAAGCCATGCCCCTGCTCCTCCGATAATGTGCTCAACGGCGGCCGCGCGCGTCCACCGGCCAGATTTCGGCCAGCGCGTCCTGCCGCACGCAATGGAATGCGTCGTAGAGAACGACCGTCGGGTCACAGTGCGGAATCACGCATTCGAGGCGGTCGCCCAGCTTTGGCTGCACCATGCCCGCCCCGAGCCGCACCCTGCCATGTTCGTCGCCGCTATATTCATAGGCGGCACCCGAAAGGCCGGGCGTGGCGATGCGCGGCTTGGGCCCGTTCAGCGCGAAGGATTTGGTTCCGGCATCGGTGGTGACGGTGCCGGCCACATTGATGCTGGTGACGGCCGTCTGCACGAACAGCGCGTTCTCGAACGGCCAGTCGCTTCCATCTTCATAGGTGATGTCCTGATATTCGGCATCCATGAAGACGTAGGACCCGGCCTGGATTTCCGTGAACGGCCCCTCGATGCCGTCGATGGCGTGGGTGCCGGTGCCGCCTCCGGTGATAATTTCAGGCGGCATGCCGATTGAAGTCAGCCGCGCGACGATGTCGCGGATGAACCCATGAGCACGACGACACAGATCGAGGCGCGCGCCATGGTCCGCCGAGTGCTGGAGGTGCCCGCCATAGGCCTGCACGCCGGCAAAGCGCAGCGACGGGCAAGCGGCAATGGCGCGGGCCAGAGCCTCGGCCGCGTCGACGCTCAGCACTCCGGTGCGGCCGAAACCCAGTTCGACGTCGACCAGCACGGAAGCGGTGACGCCGGCCCGTTCCGCGGCGGCCGCCAGGGCACCGGCATTGTCGGCATTGTCCACCACGATCATGGTATCGGGGGCGCCGCCGACAAGCTCGATGAACCGGGAAACCTTCATCGCCGTGGTCACCGGCGAGGTGACAAGGATGCCGGAAATCCCGTTTGCCGCCATGACCTCGGCTTCGTCGAGCGTCGCACAGCAGATGCCGACGGCGCCGGCTTCGATCTGGGCCCTGGCGATGCGCACGCATTTGTGTGACTTGGCGTGCGGCCGCAGCCTGCGCCCGAAGCCGCGCATCGCTTCGGCCATGCGGTGGATGTTGCGCTCCAGCGCATTGAGGTCCAGCACCAGCGCGGGCGTGTTCAGCTCGTAGCGCGAACCCTGGCCGCCCATCCGATAGCCGAGAGGGGGAAGTCGTGTCGTCATGCTCTTTCAGCCTTTCAGATTGGCCACGAACCACACCATGAGGCGGACGCCGAGCGCGAAATCGTCGAACTCCATCGCTTCCTGCGGATTGTGGCTGCCCTTGTCGTTGCGCACGAAGATCATGGCCGAGGGCACGCCCGCGGCGGCGAAATCACCGGCATCATGCCCGGCCCCGCTGGCGATCGGCATGGCCGGGATCGACAGGCGTTCGCAGCCCTGCGATAGCAGGCCCTGGAAATCCGGGTTCATGGCGGCGGGCGCATCGCCGGTGAAGCTGTCGCAGGTGAAGGTGACGCCACGACGAGAGGCAATTTCATCCATGGCCTGCCGCAGCGCGGCTTCGACGCGCCGCAGCACAGCTTGCGCGTGGCTGCGGGCATCGAACGAGAACACCACCTCGCCCGGCACGGTGGTCACGGCATGGGCGTTCGGGTCGGTCGAGAAGCGGCCGAAGGTAGTCACCAGGTCACCGCCTTCCTCGTCCTCGATCACCCGCCACAACTCATCGATGCGGCCGACCAGTTCGGAAACCGCGAACACGGCATCGCGGCGCAGGGCGCGCGGCGCGGTGCCGGAATGCGCGTATTCACCCACGCATGTCGCCTTGCGGCAGCGAAGGTTGCCGCGAATGCCGGTGACGATGCCGAGCGGCAACGCCCGGCTGACCAGCAACGGTCCCTGTTCGATATGCAGTTCGAGATAACCGCGCAGGCGGGCCGGGTCGACGAGCGCGGCGCCGTTGCGCAAGCGACCGACATCGGCGCCGGCCTGCCGCATGTGTTCGGCCAGGCTGAGGCCGCTATCGCTGCGCCGCGCCTCGTCGAGAATGCGCGGATCGAGCGTGCCGAGCATGGCGCGGCTGCCGATGTGCTGGGCTCCGAACCAGGCGCTTTCCTCGGCCCGGATGGCAATCAGCACGATGTCGCGCGGGGGACGGACGCCGGCAGCCCGGTATGCCGCCAGACAGGCAAGGCCGGCAAGCACGCCCGCCAGTCCGTCGAAATTGCCGCCTTGCGGAACGGCATCGAGATGCGACCCGATGACCAGGGGCGGCAAATCGGGATCGTCGCCCCGCAGCGTCATCGACAGATTGAGGGCCGCATCCACCGCGATGTCCAGGTCGAGGTCGCGAGCCGCGGCAGCGACGAGATCGTGCGCCGTCTGCTCACCCTCGCCATAGGCGGCGCGCGTGAAGCCGACACCGTCGAAGGTGCGCGTTCCGATGGTGTCGAACAATTGCCGGGCAAGCGCCAGAGCTGCCTCGATCGAGCTTTCGCCAGGCATCATGACCGCTATTCCCGCACGGACGCCGAGAGATACCAGTCCAGAAGCTGGCTGCCGTTCATGAAGACGGTATCGCTGCGCGCCGCCAGCGTATCGATGATCTCGGCCAGGAAATTGATGCGGTGGGCCACGCCCGACAGGTGCGGATGCAGGGGAATGGTCAGCACGCGCGGCTGCTCGTGCCGGTCGATCTCGCGCGCGAAGGTGCGGATCGTCTCCAACATGCGCAGCCGCATCTCGGAGGACGACTGCTTCTCGATCGCGTAGACGACGCTGTCGTTGAGATCGAGCCCGTAGGGCAGCGACACCACCGGCCCGTTCCTGGTGACGAGCCGCGTCGGAATGTCGTCGATCACCCATTGGCAGACATATTCGATGCCGTTGTCGCTCAGATGGTCGAGCGTCTCGAAGGTTTCCGACCAGCCGGGGCTCATCCAGCCGCGCGGGCGCTTGCCGGTGAACGCTTCGAGCCGGTCGAGGGCGGCGCGGATCAGATCGCCCTCATTGGTCTCGGCGCTGAGGGCACGCTGATGCATGCCGTGACCGACGAATTCCCAGCCGGCGTCGAGCACCTGCCGCGCCAGTTCCAGATAGACGTCGATGACGCTGGCATTGATGCTGGCGCTGACCGGCAGCCGGCGGTCGCCGAACAGTTCGAGCAGGCGCGGCATGCCGCAGCGATTGCCATATTCCGACCAGCAGAAATTCGGCAGGTCGGGCACGTGGGAACGGCCATGCGGCGGGATGACGATGGTGCGCGGCGTCAACTGGTCATAGGGCCAGTATTCGATATTGACCACGACATGGATGATGAAGGGCTTGCCGTCGGGCGGCGTGAGCCTGGGCTGCATGCTGGACAAGGTGAAGGGTGCGCGGGGGTTCGACGCGTGCAACATGCTTGGCTCCCTAGGCTGTGATGGCGGGATCGACCGGTTCGGCGGTCAGCGTCCGGTAATGCTCGCAGATATGGCCGCGATAGCGCCTGGTCCGATCGCGGTTGGCGGGATCGGCGGGAAGGCGTGCCGAAGCGGCAGCGGCGGCGGCCTGTGCCTCCAGGTCCTCGATGGCCGCATCGGCATGGCGGCCGTCGCGGTAGAGAACACGCCCCTCGACCATGGTCAGGCGGGCGTCGACGCCCTGCCCCCGCGCCAGGAAGGCGTCGACCAGCGGCATATCGGGATCGAGATAGGGACGGCAGGTGCGTCGCAGCGAAAAGGCGGCCATGTCGGCCCGCATGCCGACTTCCAGCCTGCCGATCTCGCCGCCGAATTGCGCGGCAATGGCGCCGTTGACGGTTGCCATCGCCAACAGGTCGTCGACAGCCGGCGGCGGCGGACCGTTCCAATCGGGCTCGCGCGCCAGATTGCCGGCCAGCCGCAGTTCCGCCAGCAGGTCCTCGTCGTCGGCCATGGAGCAATTGTCGGTGCCGACGGCCACTCTCACGCCCCGCTGCAAATACCGTGCCAGCGGCGCGATGCCGTTGCGCATGCGGATATTGCAGCCGGGATTGCGCACGACGGTGGCACCGGTGCGGGCCAGCACCTCCATCTCCGCGTCGTCCACCCACACGCCATGGGCAACGACCGTGCGGGGGGTCATGGCTCCCAGTTTCTCCAGATGGGCAAAAACCCCCTCCGGGAACAGCCCGGCGGCGGCATGTTTCTGCGCCGGCGACTCCAGCGCGTGCAGATGCATGCCGAGATCGTTGTCGCGCGCATCACGGGCCAGCACCCGCCACAATTCGTCGGAAACCCACTGCGGGCCGGCCGGGCCATAGCACAGGCGGATCAGGGGATGGCCGGCGAATTCCGCCCCCAGGCGCCGCATCAGCGCGATCGTCGTCGCGCCGTCACCGGCATAGGCGGGTGCCGCCGGCCGGGATATCCATTCGCGCAGATCGTCGGGCAGGCCGGCCATGAAGCACGCTTCATGCGGCGGATAGACCGTGACGCCCCTGTCCATGGCACCGATGCACATCGTGGCGCGCAGCCCCACGGCCTCATAGGCGCGAAGCTGGTCGCGTACTTCCTGCTCGTAATTGCCGGTGCCGTAAGTGTAGTTCGCGTGGATGGTGGTGGTGACGCCGTTGGCGACCATGCGCGCCGCAGCCAGACGGGTGACGGCATGCCCGTCAAGCAGGCCCCGCGCGCGGCGCCCGGCAATCCACGGCTCAAGGAAATCGTCGGGATAGCCGAGCTGGATCTGGCTCAGTCCCCTGCCGTGCTGATGTGCGTTGACCAGGCCCGGCATCAGCAGACAACCCGGCAATTCGATCACCTTTGCAGCAGGCCAGTTCCGCCGCATCTCGCTGCCCGGCCCGAGCCCCGCAATGCGTCCGTCGACGACCGCCACGGCGGTGTCGCGGCGCAGGCTGGCGGCCTCCGGCCCGGGCAGCACATAGTCGGCTTCAAGGATGATGGGACTGCTGCTCATGTCGTTGCCTAACTGAGTTGGGCCTATTCGGGCTGGCCGTTCGATCCCTCGCCGTCGGATGCGACGAAGCGGCGGATCGCCAGACGGATATTGTCGATGTGAGCATGCAGGATCTGGACGGCCTGCTCGGCATCGCGCCGGCGGCACGCGGCCAGAAGCTCACGGTGATCGTTGTTCGAGTCCTTCTGCCGGTCGATCATCCCCATATGCAGGCGAACATAACGATCGACATGCAGATAGAGGTTTCCGAGGATCTGGAGCGACAGTTCGCGGCCCGATGCACGGTAGAGCGCGCGATGCAGTTCCCAGTTGATGTCGCCGAGGTCACCGGTGTCGGCGGCCTCGAATTTCTCGATGATGGCCTCCACCGCGGCCATGTCGGCGGCCGTCATGCGCGGCACCGCATAGCGCAGCAGGTCCGGCTCGATGGACAGCCGCAACTGGAAGATCTCCTCGATCTTCTCGGCGCTCATCTCGGATACGAAGACGCCGCGGCGGGGATGCGTGGTGACAAATCCGCCAGCATCGAGCTTGGCCAGCGCCTCGCGCAGAGGAATCTTGCTGATGCCGAATTTCTGGGCGATGCGTTCCTGCCGCAGCGGCATCCCTTGCGGAAGGTCGCCGCGCACGATGGCATCCTGCAACAGCTCCACGATAGCATCGACGGTGGATGGCGGCCGGCGCATCGACCAATCAACAGCTATATGGTCAAGCTCTCCGTCCGGATTTGTAAGAGGGACAATCATGAATTCTTGTATCCTTCTTCAATTTTCTTTCGAAGCACGCCGCAGAGTTCATTGAATTCCACGGTCTCCTGTATTTTCATATTACGCGGACGCGGGAAATCCACCCGCACATCGTAGCACACGGTGGACGGCCGGCGGCTCATCACCAGAATGCGATCCGAGAGGAATACCGCTTCGCGGATGCTGTGGGTGATGAAAATCGCCGTCTTGTGGAACCTGTCCCAGATGTCCGCCAGGGCGACATTCATATCGTCGCGCGAGATGGCGTCGAGGGCGCTGAAAGGCTCGTCCATCAGCAGCAGGGCCGGATCGTTGATCAGCCCCCGGCAGATCGCGACGCGCTGGCGCATGCCGCCCGAAAGCTCGCTCGGGCGCTTGTTGCGGAACTCCCACAACCCGACCAGTTCGAGCAGTTCGCGGGCACGCTCCCGGTATTTGGTCGTGGACCCGTCCCGCAGCCGGATAGGAAAGAGCACGTTGTCCAACACATTGTTCCAGGGCAGGAGCGTTGCATCCTGGAAAACATAACCCAGATCGGCGCGCGGGGCGACAACCGGTTCTCCGCCGATCACGATGCTGCCCGAACTGATGGACTCCAGCCCGCCCATCATCATCATCAGCGTGCTCTTGCCGCAGCCGCTCGGGCCGAGGATGGAGACGAAGTCGCCGGAGGTGATGTCGAAATCGACCTTGCTCACCGCCTCGATGTCCCCGGACGCCGTGTGATAGATCTTGCGGACGTTCGAGACGTAGATGTAGGGATGGGCTGCGTCGATCTGCATACCCTCGACCTTGGCTATGGGGATGGCTTGCGTGGCTTGCATGGTCATGGCTGGCCCTTTCCGGTCGATGCGGCATCGAGCGCCGCGCAGACATCGGCAGTCGAGGCGACCCATCCAAGGAAACGCTCGACGTTGAAAACGGTGGCATCGAAGATCGAACGATCGCCGGCCTGAAGGGTGGCGTCGGCGACCATGATGGCGAAGAATTCCCGGTGATAGGCGTCGCGGATGGTCGATTCGACGCACACATTGGTGTTCACGCCCGTCACCAGCAGGCGCGAGATGCCGCGCCCGCGCAGCACGTTTTCCAGGTTGGTGCCGGCAAAGGAGCTGTAGCGCGACTTGTGGATCACGATATCCTCGGACTGCGGGGCCAGTTCCTCAACGAAGGCGTAGTCCCAGGTGCCCCTGGTGATGAGCTTGTGGCCCGGGTTCGCGCGCATATACTTCAGCGGGTTCGATTTGTGGTAGACCGGCGCGCTTTCCGGGCCGGCCTCCTTCTTGTCGTCGTCGAAGCCGTTCTGCATGTAGATGATGGTGAGACCCGCCGCGCGCGCGCTGGCCACCGTCCTGCGCACGGCCTCGATGACGCGCGGCGATTCCGACACGTCGAAGCCGACCAGATCGAGATAGCCGCCCTTGGAAAGATAGGCGTTTTGCATGTCGATGACGATCAGGGCGGTTTCGGCCGGGTCGATCTCGATCGGCTCGGGCCTGGCCGGGATGGCTGTTGTCCGGCCGGGATTCTTGCGGGCGAGGGAAACGGTCATTTTTCTGTTTTCCTTGAAGACATGTCGATTGGCCTTACGAGCCGAGCTTCTTGCGCAGATAGGCCTCGGCCATCGCCACGAGCCCGTAGAAGACCAGGCCGAAGGCGCACAGCACCACGATCGCCGCGAAGATCAGCTCGGTCTCGGCCTGCGCCGATGCGAACAGGATGAGGTATCCCAGGCCCGCCTGCGAGGTGACGAACTCGCCCACGATGATGCCGATGATGGAGAAAGTGGTGGCGATCTTCATGCCGCTGAACATGTAGGGAATGGCGAAAGGCACCCGCACGTCGCGGAACACCTGCCACTCGCTCGCCCTCAGCGCCTTGCACAGACGCAGCAGATCGCGGTCGACATTGTCGAGACCGGCGAGCGTGGCCACCACGACCGGAAAGAAGCTGATGAAAATCGAGAACGCGACCCGCGATTCCGAGCCGATGCCCAGCCACACGATGAACAGCGGGGCCAGCGCAATCTTGGGAATGAGCTGGAAGAAGACGACATTGGGATAGAGCGCCTCGCGCACCACTGTGGATGCGCTGAGCAGGCCCGCCAGAAGAACGCCGAGCAGCGAGGAGATAAGGAAAGCCACCAGGCTCTCCGTAACTGTCGGAATGGCGTGCTGCAGGATGAGCGGGAAGAACAGCTCGACGAGCTTGTCCGCGATTGCCGACGGGGCCGGCAGCAGGACCGCCGGAATGGCGAGGATACGGACCGTGGCTTCCCAGAAGGCAATGAGGAGAAGGGCCGTCAGCGTCGGCAGGAGGATCGCCCGCATCACCGGGTCGAGCTTCCAGCCGAGAGGCACGGCGGTGCCCGGCTGTATCAGGGGATTGTGAGTGGTTGACATAGCAGTTTCCCGCGCTTGGGTTCCATGCTCAGAATAGAGGTGCGGCACGTGCCGCCCTGGCGAGGCTGTCATCCCTGTCGCCGGGGCGGCGCCTTACGCCGCGCCGGCTCAGGATTCGCCAAGATAGGCGGCAAACTCGGACGTGTTCTCCTTCACTTTCGCCCACTCTTCGGGCGTCAGCTTCACATTCCCGACAAAGCGGTTGGTCACCAGGGTTGCCGGATCGGGACGCACCGCATCCTTGGGGGCGCCGAACTCCATGATCAGGTCGATCATGCCCGGTATCTTGTCGAGGTCCGACCAGCCGAGGCTGTTCTCGATCGCCTCCGGCCGCTGCGTGGCAAGCTGCGTCAGGCCCTGGGCGATGCGCGCGCTTTCCATGCCGCCCCTGGTCAGGCCCACTTCGGGCATGACCTTGGCGAACAGCTCGAGCGAGGATTGCGGCTCGCGCAAGGTATGGGCGTAACACCCCAGCACACTGTCGACGACCTTCTGGCACAGCTCCGGGTTCTTCTCGACGATTTCGGGCCGCGTGACGATCTGGCCGGCATAGAGTTCCACCCCGTAGCGGCTCCACGGCAGGAAGCGGGGCCGTTCGCCCATCGCAGCGATCAGCGGGATCGAACTGGTGCCGACGGCGGTGGTGGCGTCCACCTGCTTGTCGATCAGCGCCCGCTCGATGACCTTGCTGTCGACCTGCACCAGCGACACCTTGCTCATGTCGATGCCGGCGTTCTTGGCAAAAGCCGGCCAGAAGGGCGATTCCGCCGAGGTCGGCACGGTGCCGAGCTTCTTCCCCTCCAGGTCCTTGGGCGTCTTGATCGGCGAATCCGCGCGCAAGGCGATGCCCATGATGGGGTCGTAATAGACGGTCGCGATCACCACGATCGGAAGCTGGCGGGCGGCGGCCAGGAAATTGCCGCCGGCAAAGACCATGCCGAAATCGAACTGGCCGCTGGCCACGGCCTGCGCAGCCGCCACGGAACCGAAGCCGCGCGCCACGCTCATGTCGATGTTGTGCTTGGCGAATACGCCGATCTCCTTGCCGATCATAGGCCAGTAGCTCGACCCGTTGGGGATCCAGGGCAGCGTGAACTTGACCTGCTCCTGTGCGGTGGCCCGGCCGACGAGCGACGAGCTGAACGGCAGCGAGGCAGCCGCGGCGACCCCGAACTTCAAGGCTGATCGACGTGTGATATTGCGAGTCTCCGACATTCCTTTTCCTCCCTTTGGAATGCATCACTCTGTGATGTGCGGTTTGACTTCTCCTATGCGGCTGTGCTCCCGAACAGACGCAGGAAACGGGCCTTCAGCACCGCCAGCAGGATCTGAAGCGGGCGCAATTCCCCGGCGCTGGCCGGCGGCGGCATTGCGGCCACGGGGGCCTGCGGATCCTGTGTCTTTGCCGCGGCGACGGCCGCGAAACGCTGACGCAGATTGGCGGTGAACTGCTGGGTTATCTGGGCGGCGATCTCGTTGATCAGCGCCCCCTTGCCGAATTGCGCCAGCGGGCCCGAAAGCACCACGCCCGCGACGATCGAGGTGGTGGTGGACTTGCCGCCGTCGGTCGGTTCAAGCTCATAGTCGAGCTTGATCTGCACGCGCGAGCCGCTGTTCTTGTCTGCGCCGGCCCCCTCGACCGAGCCCTTGTAGCCGGCTTCGTCACGTACGACCTTGCCACGGCCGCCAAAAGCGGCGCTGATCGGGCCGATCCGCGTGCGCATCAGGCCCTCGATCTCGCTCTGGTCGTCCGAAACCGAGACGATCTCGGCGCCGGGCACGCAGGACGCGACAAGGCGGATGTCGCTCAAGGCGGTCCAGACCGTCGCGATATCCTGCTCGACTGTGAATTTCTGACGGATTTCCATGTTCGACTCGCCTCCTAGCTTTCCGAGGTGCAGGAAGATGCGCGGCTTGCGGCGACGGCGCTCACGGCCGCAACGATGCCGGTGTAGCCGGTGCAGCGGCAGATGTTTCCGCTCATGGCGGTGCGCAGTTCCTCTTCGGAAAGCTGCGGGTTGCGCGCCACCACCTCACGCGCGGAGATCAGCATTCCGGGCGTGCAGAAGCCGCATTGCAGACCGTGATTGCAGTGGAAGGCATCCTTCAACTGCGTGGTCAGTTCATCCTCGCCGAGCCCTTCCAGCGTCGTTACCTCGGCGCCGTCGCAAGCGACGGCAAGAGCGATGCAGGAGCGGGCGATGCGCCCGTCGATCAGGATGGTGCAGGCACCGCACACACCGTGTTCGCAACCGAGGTGGATGCTGGTGCATCCGCAACCCGGCGAGCGCAGCAGGTCCGCCAGCGAGGTGCGGGGCTCGACATCGACCGTGACCGGCTTGCCGTTGAGGGTGAGGGAAATCTTCATCATTGCACCAATGCCGATTGTGCCGCGCGCAGAAGGGTCGTTTCGCAAAGCTTCATTTCGCAACTGTCCTGGTCGCGACCCGCTGCCTCGAGATCGAGGCGGATCGCCTCGCGCAAATTTCCTTCAAGCTGGGCGGACCACGTCCCAGCGCCCTGCATCCCGGCGGCCATGCGCGCCATCTCCAGCGGGCCGCGATTGACGGCGCCCAGCACCACGCTGCTGCGGCCCCGGTCCGGATCGAGGACGACCGATGCCGTCGTCATCGGATATTCGCCCGCCTTATGGATAACCTTGTAGTAGCCCCAGCGCGCGCTGCGGCCGAGCTTCGGCACGCGGATGGCGGCAAGGATGTCGTGCTCACCCAGCGCGGTCGAATAGGGGCCGAGGAACATGTCGGAGCCGGCCACGCGGCGCTCGCCCGCCGCTCCCCGGATGACGAAGCTGGCACCCAGCGCCATGACCACGGTGATCCAGTCCGCCGAGGGATCGGCCAGCGACAGGCTGCCGCCGATAGTTCCACGGTTGCGAACGGCGCGGTAGGCGATGCGGCCGGCGACGTGGTGCATCATGCCCCTTGCCGGGTCGGGCACTTTGCCGTCCTCGAATTCGCCATGGCGCACGCAGGCACCGAAAGTGACGCCCTCCGCATCCTCCTCGACACCACGCAATTCCTCCAGTCCCGATATGTCGACCAAGCGCAGCACGGGACTGAGCCGCAGGTTGAGCATCGGCACCAGCGACTGGCCGCCGGCAAGCACGCGCGCGCCCCACTCGAATTCCGAAAGGGCCGCGACCGCTTCGCCGAGATCGCGCGGCCGCACATAATCGAAAGGCGCCGGCTTCATGGCCTGTCTCCCTTCGCGGCCCGCTCGATCGCCTTCAGGATGCGGCGCGGCGTCACCGGCGTTTCGTTGATCTCGACCCCGAGCCCGTGGAGGGCATCGTTGACCGCGTTGACGATCGCCGCCGGCGCCCCGATCGCTCCCCCCTCGCCCATGCCCTTGATGCCGTAGCGGGTGAAGGGCGACGGCGAGACGATATGGGAGATGCGGGCGCTCGGCACTTCCGTGAATCCGGGCAGCAGGTAGTCCAGGAACGTCGAGGCCAATGGCTGGCCGGTTTCGTCGTAGGGGCTCTCCTCCAGCAGCGCGTTGCCGATGCCCTGGGCCAGGCCCCCCTGGATCTGGCCATCGACGATCATCGGGTTCACGATGGTGCCGCAGTCGTGCACGATCACGTAGTCGAGGATCTTGACCAAGCCGGTATTGGCGTCGACGCAGACCACCACGGCATGGGTCGCGTAGGAGAAGGCGCCGGTTCCCGATTCCGGCTGAAAGGTGGTGGTGACCGACAGGCCGGGCTCCTCGCCAGGCGGCAGGTCCTGCGCATGGCGGAATGCGGCGCGCGTGACCTCCGAAAGCGGCACCCGGCGCTGGCCGTGAACCACGGCTCCGTCCTCGAGCGTGACCTTGTCGGTGGTGGTCTGCAGGAAGTGGGCGCCGATGCGCTTGACCTTTTCCGCCAGCATCTGGGTGGCGCGGCCGACGGCGCCGCCGGCCATGACCATGCTGCGTGACGCGAACGTGCCGAGGCCGTAGGGCGAAACGGCCGTATCGCCGTGGCGCACCACCACATCGGCCGGATCGACGCCGAGTTCTGTCGCGGCGACCTGCGCCAGCGTGGTTTCCAGTCCCTGGCCGTGGTTCTGAATCGCGACTTCCAGGATGAGCTTTCCGTCGGGGGTGAAACGGGCCGTGGCCGCCTCGTAGCCGAACACCTCGGTCAGGTTGCGCGACAGCCATTCATTGGTGCCGTGCGCGGTCTGCTCCGTATAGCTTGCCAAGCCGAGCCCGATGTAGAGCCCGTCCTTGCCGTTGTCCTTCTGCCGTGCCCGCACTCCCGGCACGTCGACCATCTCGGCAGCCCGCCGCACGCTTTCGGGGAAGTCGCCGCTGTCATAGAGCTTACCGGCGATGGTCAGGAAAGGCATCTGCCCGGGCAGCACCATGTTGTCGATGCGCACCTCGTGCGGCTCCCGCCCCACGGCCCGCGCCAGCTCGTCCATCATCCGCTCGAGCGCGAAACAGGCGCCGGGCCGGCCGACCCCGCGATAAGGGCCCAGCGGCGGCTTGTTGCTCATGACGGTGATGCCGCGCCCGCGATAGGCATCCATCCGGTAAGGCCCCGGCATGATGCCGGCCGACATGTTGGCCTCCATGGCACAGGACCAGGGCCAGATCGAATAGGCGCCGGCATCGACGATGACTTCGCTTTCCAGCCCCAGGATGCGCCCTTGCGCGTCCGCATGCAGCTTCATGCGGTAGTGGTGCTCGCGCGCCTGCGGCGAGGCGGTCAGATGCTCGCGCCGGTCCTCGATCCAGCGCACCGGGTGATCGACGATTCGGGCAAGGGCCGCGATCGCGATCTCCTCGGCCTGGAGATTGTTCTTCACGCCGAAACCACCGCCGACATCCGGGGCGACGACGCGCAGCTTGTTCTCCTCGACCCCGATCAGGGGCGCCAGGACCGTGCGGATGATATGCGGCTGCTGGGTCGAACTGTAGACGACCAGCTCATCGAGCCGGCGATCATGATGGGCCAGCACGCCGCGCCCTTCGAGCGAGACGACGCATTGGCGATGCATGTGCAGGTCACGCTCGATGGTGACGACCGCCGCGCGCTCGGCCTGGGCCATGTCGCCATTGCCGGGCGTGGAGACGAAGCAGACATTGTCGGGCCAGCCGTCATGGATCGACGGCGCGCTTCCGTCGGCCGCCTTGAGCATATCGGTCACCACCGGAAGCTCTTCGAAGTCGACGAAGATCTGCTGCGCGATGTCTTCGGCTTCCGCCCGCGTCGGCGCGATGCACATGGCGATGGGTTCGCCGACGAAGCGGACGACGCCATCGGCGAGCGGCGGGAAATCCGAGCCCCGGAAGCCGGGCGCATTCAGCACGGCCCGCACCGGGCGCACATCCCCGAGGTCCGACAGCAGGAAAACCCGCGAGCGCACCTCCTCCGGAATCTCGATGGAACGGATGCGGCCATGGGCGATGGGCGAGCGGAAGAACGCGACCTCCATGGTGCCGTAAAGATTGAGATCGGCCAGATATTCGCCGTGGCCGGCAAGGAAGCGCGCATCCTCGTTGCGCAGCAGCCGGGCGCCGATGCCCCGCGGGCCGAACCGGGCAGCGTCATCACCCGCATCGGCATAAGCCTGAGCTCCGGGCTGCGCGGAAAGCGCCAAATTCGACTGTGCCACTTTGAGCCCTCCCTGCTCTCGTATAGAAATATATTTACGACAGTATACTATTTGTCAAGCCAGCAATTGCCCAAGGCACTCGTTTCCGGTTTCACACCGGGTGTCAGCTTCAGGCTTCGGAAGGCATTCTCGACAAGGAGCGGCTTGACGCGCAGGCGGCGCGGTCCCTAGCGCGAGCAGGTTCCGCGCTACGATGTCCAGAAGGTGAAATGGGAGGACGGCAGTGCCCAAGGCGACCGGCCGCCCTCCCGATCATGGCAGGCCGGCCGGTGCCGGCCTGCCGGGATCAGGCGTTTAGCGGACGATGTACACGACCCTGCGGGAACTCGGGTCCACGAGCACCGGCTGGCCGTTCACATAGACGTAGCGATAGTCATAGTCCGGCACTTCGCGCAGCTCCACGGTCTCGGGCAGGCCGGCGCCCACCACCACTTCGCCGTCGAGATAGACCGGCTCGACCTCATGGGTGGTGACATATTCCCGAACCGGCTGCGGCGGGTCGATGACCGTGCCGGTCGCGCCGCCGGCGATGGTGCCCGCCGCGCCGCCCACGGCAGCCCCGACCGGGCCGCCGACGATGGCGCCGGCTACGGCCCCGGTGGCACCGCCGACCAGCGCCCCGGCGTCTCCGCCACCCGGATCAGGCGGGGTGACCACCGTCACGCCGGAATCCGCCGGCCGCTCCGTGAGCACCACGACATCGCCGTTGAAATCAGCGGTAAGATAGTCGGAAAAGACCCATCCGTCGCCCTGGCTGGTCATGACCGAGCACCATTTGCTGTTCTCCAGGCATCCTTTCAGATCGGCCGCCTGCCCGGCACCGATCATCCCGACCACCGGATATTGTGGCCCGGGCCCTGCCCGCACGTTCAGATCGGTGGTGGCGGTGACGGACGATTGCGCCACTGCCGCAGCAGACAGGGCAATCGTCAGGATCGAGGATGCAACTATCGTTCGCATGGTTACTGTTCTCCGTTGTCCCTCGGGGCCAACAACGGAGCTGCGCAGGGCCGGGTTCCCTTTTTGCAAACCGTGATGTCGCGGGGGACCGGTTTCAGCACTGGCCGACGGCAGATGGCGCACCCTGTGACCGGCGCATCAAGCAATTGAAATTACGACCTGTTTTACAAATCAGCCTGCGGCAGCATGGCCTGCACGGCGGTGACCGCGATCATGTAATAGACGTCATCGGCGTTGCAGCCGCGCGAGAGGTCATTAGCCGGCTTCGCAAGCCCCTGCAGGATCGGGCCGATGGCGTCGGCCCCGCCGATGCGCTGGGCGATCTTGTAGCCGATATTGGCGGCGTCGAGATTGGGGAAGACGAAGACGTTGGCCTGGCCGTGCAGGGTGGAGTTGGGGGCCTTGGCGGCACTGACCGCCTCCACGAAGGCGGCGTCGAACTGCAATTCACCGTCGATGACGAGATCGGGCATCGCGGCGCGGGCCAGCCTTGTCGCCTCGACCACCTTCTTCACCCGCTCATGGGTGGCGCTGCCGCCGGTTGAGAAGGACAGCATGGCCACCCGCGCCGGCTGATCGATCAGCGCCTCGCAGGAGCGGGCCGACATCATGGCGATGTCGGCAAGCTCGGCGGCGTCGGGATCGACGACGAGGCCGCAATCGGCGAACACGAAGGCACCCTTCTTCACGTGATGCGGCTGGCACAGCATCATCAGGAAGAAGGACGAGACGATGCCGACGCCTGGCGCCCGGCCGATGATCTGGAGTGCGGCACGCACCGTGTCGGCGGTGGTGGCGACGGCTCCGCCCACCGTGCCGTCGGCCTCGCCTTCGCGCACCATCATGGCGGCGAAGACCAGCGGCGCGCGCACCGCTGCGGCCGCTGCCTCTGCCTCCACGCCCTTTGCCTTGCGCAATTGGTGACAGGCCGCGGCGAAGCGCGGCGTCAGCGTCGAGGTTTCTGGGTCTTCGATGCGAAAACGGCCGGGATCGGCTCCGAGCTGCGCCAGTCTCGCCTCGACCGCCGCGCGGCCGCCGACCAGGATGATGTCGGCGATGCCGTCGTTCACGGCGCGGATGGCGGCCTCGACGATGCGCGGGTCCTCCCCCTCCGACAGAACGATGCGCTTGCGAGTCCGTTTCGCGGCTTCGAGGAGGCGTTCCAGCGGTTTCATCACACATGTCCCAGATAATAGATGCCGGCGAGGATGAAGAGGCCGATGAAGATGGTCTCGGCGACGATCAGCGCCACCGCATCGCCGCCCACGTCGAGCACCCGGCGCAGCGACGTCTTCATGCCCACGGCGACGATGCCGGCCAGAAGCGCCCAGCGCGACGCATCGGCTCCGATGCCGGAGACGGCATCGGGAACCAGCCCGAAGGAATTCATGGCCGCGAGCGCCAGGAAGGCGAGCACGAAGCCCGGCAGCAAGGGCGGGCGCGCGGACTTGGCCGCGGCGGGGTCGGCGCCGGCGCCTTCGCCCTGCCCGACATTGCGGGTGGCGAGCGCGAACACGATCACCACCGGCGCCAGCATGGTCACGCGGATCAGCTTGACCAGCGTCGCCGTCTCGCCCGCTTCCGACGACACGGAAAAGCCCGCGCCCACCACCTGCGCCACGTCATGGATGGTGCCGCCGAAGAAGATGCCGGTGGCGCGTGCGTCGAGGCCCATCGTCTGGGCCAGGATCGGATAGAAGATCATGGCGATGGTCGACAGCACCGTGACCGACAGCACGGTGAAGATCAGATTGCGTTCGGAGAACTCATTCTTGGGCAGCACCGCGGCGATGGCCATGGCGGCCGACG
Source organism: Aquamicrobium terrae (assembly GCF_052978165.1). Lineage (NCBI taxonomy): Bacteria > Pseudomonadati > Pseudomonadota > Alphaproteobacteria > Hyphomicrobiales > Phyllobacteriaceae > Aquamicrobium > Aquamicrobium terrae. The sequence continues at coordinate 2,407,766 of NZ_JBRKLZ010000001.1, read as the reverse complement.
CGCCGCAGATCGCCACCGCGCCGCTGGTCAGCAGCGCCAGCCGCCAGCCCCGCCCCAGCAGCCGGGCAGCGACCAGCCCGAAGCCGACCGTCGCCGCGATCGCCAGCACCAGAAGCAGGATGGTGGAAGCGCCCAGTCCCATCAGCAACTCGACGCTGATACGCATGCCGAGCAGCGCCACGCCCAGCCTCAGCACCGTGCGCGCGCACAAATCGATGCCGGGCTTGCAACGCCCCTCTTCCGAAAGGAAGTGAAAGGCGATCCCCAGCAGCAGCGCCATCAGCATGGCCGGGGCGCCGTAGTGGTCCGACAGGAACTGCGCCGCGATGGCGACTGCCACCACCACGGCCACGCCGGGCCACAGGGTGCCGAACATCGCGGGCAGGCCCTGGAAGCGCCGTTGCGTCTGCGCCATGCTCATGCTGGTCTCTCCCGAGATCGATGCCGGACCGCTAGTTACCGGAAGGACGGCGCCCGGCTTTTCCCCGGCCTCGAAAGGCCGGGGAACCTATCGCCGCGGTCAGATTGGCTGCTGGGGCTTCATGTCGGCCTTTGTGATGCCGGCGACGGGGACGGGCTTCTTCATGGCGTCGCGGCGGAAGGGCTCGCCGAGCTCCTGGTTGAGCACCACCTCGACGAAGGTGGTGATGCCCCTGGCCTGCTCCTCGCAGGCGGTGCGGATGGCATCGGTCACCTTCTGCGGCGTGTCGGCCACGACCCCCTTGAAGCCGCAGGCCTCCGCCACCTTCGCGTAGCTGAAGTTGCGGTTCAGCTCGGTGCCCACGAAGTTGTTGTCGTACCACAGCGTGGTGTTGCGCTTTTCCGCGCCCCACTGGTAGTTGCGGAACACCACCATGGTGATCGCCGGCCACTCCTCGCGCCCGATCGAGGTCATCTCGTTCATCGAGATGCCGAAGGCCCCGTCGCCGGCAAAGCCCACCACCGGCACGTCCGGGCAGCCGATCTTGGCCCCGATGATCGACGGGAAGGCATAGCCGCACGGCCCGAACATGCCCGGCGCCAGATATTTGCGCCCCTCCCCGAACGACGGATAGGCGTTGCCGATGGCGCAGTTGTTGCCGATGTCGGTCGACATGATGGCGTTCTTGGGCATGCCCGCCTGGATCGCCCGCCATGCCTGGCGCGGCGACATCAGGCCCTTGTCGCGGGCCCGCGCCTCCTCGTTCCAGCTGGTGCCCGGATCGTCGTCCTCATGGTCCATCGACGACAGAAGCTGCAGCCAGGCCGAGCGGGTCTGGTGGATCGCCGCCTTGCGCGCCTCGCGCCCCGCATCGCCCGCCGTCGCCGAAAGCTGCTCCAGGATCTGGCGCGCCACCTGCTTCGCATCCCCGCAGATGCCGACGCTGATCTTCTTGGTCAGCCCGATGCGGTCGGGGTTGATGTCGACCTGGATGATCTTCGCTTCCTTCGGCCAGTAGTCGATGCCGTAGCCGGGCAGCGTCGAGAACGGGTTGAGGCGGGTGCCGAGCGCCAGCACCACGTCGGCCTTCGCGATCAGCTCCATGGCCGCCTTGGAACCGTTGTAGCCGAGCGGACCCACCGCAAGGCGATGCTCGCCGGGAAAGGCGTCATTGTGCTGGTAGCCGCAGCACACCGGCGCGTCGAGCCGCTCGGCAAGGGCGACGGAATCCGCGATCGCCCCGCCGATGACCACGCCCGCGCCGTTGAGGATGACCGGGAACTTCGCCTCCGACAGAAGCTTCGCCGCCGCCGCGATCGCCTCGCTGCCGCCGGCCGGCCGCTCCAGCCGCACGATCTGCGGCAGCTCCACGTCGATGACATGGGTCCAGTAGTCGCGCGGGATGTTGATCTGGGCCGGCGCGCTCGCCCGCCAGGCCTTCTCGATCACCCGGTTGAGCACCTCGGGAATGCGCGCGGGATCGCGCACCTCCTCCTGGTAGCACACCATGTCCTCGAACACCGCCATCTGCGGCACCTCCTGGAAGCCGCCCTGGCCCATGGTGCGGTTGGCCGCCTGCGGCGTCACCAGCACCATCGGCGTGTGGTTCCAGTAGGCCGTCTTGATCGCCGTCACGAAGCCGGTCACGCCCGGTCCGTTCTGGGCGATCGCCATCGACATCTTGCCCGTCGCGCGCGCATAGCCGTCCGCGATCAGACCCGCATTGGTCTCGTGCGCACAGTCCCAGAACGTGATCCCCGCCTTCGGAAACAGGTCCGAAACCGGCATCATCGCTGAACCGATGATCCCGAACGCATGCTCGATCCCATGCAGCTGCAAGACCTTAACAAACGCTTCTTCCGTCGTCATCTTCATCGTCGTCGTTCCTTTCCTTTTACTGGGTGAAGCACCGGGATCCGGCGATCACAACAATTCGTCCCTGAGGTAATACCAGCGGTACATGGCGCGCTGGCCGATGCGCCGGAATGGCGTCAGAAGGCCGTGGTGCGGCAGCGCCGAGGTGAAGATGGGCAGGTCGAGCCCGCCACCCTTGCCGGCGATCATCTGCGCCAGGCGGCGGCCGGCCTGGGCCGAATACATCACGCCGTTGCCGCCATAGCCCATGGCGTAGAAGACGCTCTGCGCCGGATCGGGCTGCGCGATGCGCGGCATCATGTCGTGGCTGACGTCGACCCAGCCCCACCAGGAATAGTCGATCTGCACGCCCTTCAACGACGGGAACTTGCGGTGCATGCCAGCAAGCAGCAGGTCGAGATGCTTCTGGTTGGCCGCGTCCGCGCCGGTGATGGCGCTGCGCGAGCCGATCTGGAAGCGGTTGTCGGGCATCAGCCGGTAGTAGTGGCGCAAGGTGCGGGTGTCGGTCAGCGGGATCTTCGCCTTGAAGTTCAGCGCCGCGACCTCGGCATCGCTCAGCGGCCGGGTGACGATGGAGTTCGACAGCACCGGCATCAGCCTGTGCTTGGTCAGCGGATGCAGGCCGGGCGATGTGTAGCCGGCGGTGGCGAAGGCCACGGCCCGCGCCCGCACCGTGCCGCCCGGCGTCGCCAGATAGTGCACGCCGTTGCGATGGGTGTAGCCGATCACCGGGCTGTCGGTGTGAACCTTGGCCCCGAGCTTGCGCGCCAGCCTCAGATAGCCGAAGGCCAGCCTGCCGGCATGGACGCCGATGCCGTCCGGCTCCAGCATGGCGCCCTTCGCCTCCTCGTCGCGGACGAAGTCGCGGTGGATCTCGTCGCGGCCGAGAATGCGGGTCGGATAGCCGAACACCTCGTTGAGCAGCTTCGATTCCTTCTCCAGCGCCGGCATCATCTTGTCGCGATGGGCGATGTAGAGGTGGCCGCCATCCTGCGGCAGGCAGTCGATCTCGGGCTCGGCGATCAGCGAGCGGAACAGGTCGAAGCCCTCGGCGATTTCCTTGTGCAGCTTCTTCGCCACCTCGACGCCCCAGCGCTCGATCCATTGCGAACGCTTCAGCCGGCCGGCGGAAATCTGCGCCTGCCCGCCATTGCGGGTCGAGCAGCCCCAGGCCACGCCGTTGGCCTCCAGAACCGTGGCCTTGATGCCGTGCTCGCGCGCCAGGTGAATGGCGCAGGACAGGCCCGTATAGCCGGAGCCGACGACGACGACGTCGACATCCATGTCGGCCTTCACGGGCCCATCGTCGGCAGGCGGCTCGTCGGCAGTGCCGATCCAGTAGGTCGGCGCGTAGTCGCGTCCGTGGCCCGGATCGGGCGCCACCACCGGATCATAGTTCGGATCGTAGGGCTTGCGGGCCCGATTGCGTTCGATTGCCTGATGTTCCATGGCTCGGTTCCTCCGTCCGTCGCGGACGGTCATTGTCACGCCTCGATCAGAGGCCGGTTCTTGCGGAAGGCCTGCTTCCTGACGATCTTGCCGTCGCGGAGCGTGAACAGGTCACAGCCCTCCGCCTCGACGCGGGTGCCGTCGGCGTTGGTGCCGGTGAACGTCCATTCCGAAACCGCCCTGTCGCCATGCACGAAGTGGCTGTGATGGTCCCAGCGGGCGTCCTTCATGGCGCCCCAGACGCCCGAGAATGCCGCGGCAATGGCCTGCGTGCCCTCGATGCGGGTGCCCCAGGCTTCGGAGCCGCCGATGGTGTTGAACACGCAGTCGGGTGCGAACCAGGCCATCACCCCATCGATGTCGTGCCGGTTGAAGGCATCGAACAATGCTGCAAGATCGGCTGCGGTGAGTTGCGATGTCGTCATGTCCAGGTCTTTCCTTCTGCTCGGCGCGCGGCAGGGTGCACGCCAGGGTTCGGGCGCAGCAGTACGCCCGCGCTTCAATGGTCGTTGGGGATGCCGTCCGTGTGCCGTCTAGGGCGGCGGCGGAGTGAAAGGTCGTATAAGCCGTACCATCACACGCGTCCCTTCCAGGGAATGAAGACCTTCTCGAGGTAGCGGATGAGCAGGTCGAAGGCGAAGGCGAACACGCCGATCACGATGATGCCCATGATGACGGTGTCGCTGGCCAGATATTCGGCGGCGTTGAGGACCATGAAGCCGAGGCCGCGGCTGGCGGCGACCATTTCGGCCGCGACCAGCGTGGTCCAGCCAACGCCGATGCCGATGCGCATGCCGGTGAAGATTTCCGGCAGCGCCGCCTTCATGATGACCTGCGAGATCACCTGCATGCGGCTGGCGCCCATGGCGTAGGCGGCGTGGATCTGCTCGGTCGACACCGAACGGACGCCGGCGCGGGCGGCGATCGCCATCGGCGCGAAGATCGCCAGGAAGATCAGGAAGACCTTCGGGAACTCGCCGATGCCCAGCCAGATGATGACCAGCGGCAGATAGGCCAGCGGCGGCAGCGGGCGATAGAACTCGATGATCGGATCGAGCAGGCCGCGCACGAAGCGGTTGACGCCCATCAATATGCCGATCGGGATGGCGGTGACGCAGGCCAGCGCGAAGGCGCCGAAGACGCGGCCAAGGCTGGCCAGCGTGTGCTGGATCAGCGTGGAGTTGGCCACGCCGTCCGTCATCGCCAAGATGAACTTGTTGTAGACGGCGATCGGCGAGGGCAGGAACAGGGGCCTGACCCAGCCCATCGACGTCACGAAGAACCACAGCGCGATCAGCACCAGCGCGGTGATGAGGCTGATGTGGCCGCTGTATCCCTCGCCGGGTGCGCCATAGACCTTGCCCGGTTCGGCGGATTTCGCCCTGGACAGCCGCTCAAGCATGGACCAGCTCCGGGTTTCCTGATGCTCGCTCATCGCCATAGATGATCCCCAGTATGGTTTCCCGCATCTCGATGAAGTCGGGACTGGACTTGATTGCGCGCGCATCCCCGCTTTCGAGGAAACGGCGGTTGAAATCGAGTTCGTAGGTGTGGGTGATGCGGCCGGGGCGCGGCGACATCACGATCAGCCGCGAGCCCAGGAACAGCGCCTCCTCCACACTGTGGGTGATGAAGAAGAACATCTTGTGGGTGTGCTGCCACACGCGCAGCAGCAGTTCCTGGATGGTCTCGCGCGTCAGCGCATCGAGCGCGGCCATCGGCTCGTCCATCAGCAGCATGGCCGGGTCGCAGGTCAGCGCCCTTGCGATGCCGACGCGCTGCTGCATGCCGCCCGAAAGCTGGTAGATCATGTGCCGGTGGAAATCCTGCAGCCCGACCAGTTCGAGGTTGCGCACGGCGCGTTCGCGCCTCTGCTCCTTCGGCACGCCCTGCAGCTTCAGGCCGAATTCGGTGTTGTCGATGACGTTGAGCCAGGGCAGCAGCGCATGCTTCTGGAACACCACGCCACGGTCGGCGCCCGGGCCGGTGACGCGGCGTCCGCCCAGTGTGATCTCGCCGGCGGTGGGCGCCATGAAGCCCGCCATCAGGTTGAGCAGCGTGGTCTTGCCGCATCCGGAAGCGCCGAGCGCCACCACGAAGTCGCCGCTGTTGATCGTCAGGTTGACGCCCTTCAGCGCGATCACCGCCTCATCCGAATGCAGACCCGGATAGGTCAGGTTCACATTGCTGACGTTGAGAGTTTCCATATCTTGCCTTCTCGCGTCCTGTCCGTCGGACATGCGCCGGGGTTACAGGCCCCTGCGAGCCTGTTCGGAGAGCGCCGGCGGCTTGAGCATCGGACCGAAAAGTGGAATCGGTTTTCGGGATGTTCCGATGCTCGATCAAATGCCGCCGGCCGGCATTTCAACTGTTACTTCGCAGCCGCCGTCGCGAAATCCGCATTCACGAAGCCGCTGTAGTCTTCCAGCGCATGGTCGATCTGCTTCTGTTCGACCAGGAATTTAGCACTTTCCGTGAAAGCACGCACCGCTCCGCTTTCGCCGCCGCCGCCGAGCCAGACATTGGACGCCTGCTCCTCGACGGTCGGGAAGGCCAGCAATTGCAGCGCCTCGACCACATCCTCGGGCGAGCCGCCGATCATCTTCACCATGCCCTGCACCTCGGGCGAATCCGCCGTCCAGTTGGCACCGTTCTTGGCATAGTCGGCATAGGCGTCGGCCAGAACCTTGGTGAAGGCGTTCATGAATTCGGGATTGTCGGCCGCGAACTTCTTGTCCACGACGATGCCGTCGAAGGTCGGGACGCTCTCCTTGCCGATGACCTCGGAGTCGGAGATGACCTTGCCGCTCTTGAGAATTTCCGACAGCGCCGGCGGCCAGACATAGGCGGCGTCGATGTCACCACGCTGCCAGGCGGCGACGATCTGCGGCGGCTTCATGTTGAGGATGTTGACCTCGCGCGGATCGATGTTCCAGACCTTCTCCATGCCGACGAGAAGATGGAAGTGCGAGGTCGACACGAACGGCACGCCGACCTTCTTGCCCTTGAGGTCCTCGGGCTTCTCGATGCCGGAGCCCTCGCGCGCGACGAGCGCCTCGGACTTGCCGATATTGTCGAGGATCCAGAAGAGCTGCATGTCGACGCCGCGGGTGGCCGCAGCCGCCGCGCCCGTCGAGCCGATGACGCCGATCGGCACGTTGCCCGAGGCAAGCGCGGTGGAAATGTCGCCGGCGGAGGAGAACTGCCTCCAGTCGACCGTATAGCCGGTGTCCTTGAGCGCCGCATCGAACCGGCCGTCGGCGATGGCGCTGACGAACGGACCCACGATCTGCTGATAGCCGACGACGATCGTCGTCTGCGCGAGGGCCGTTCCGGCATAGAATACCGAGGCGGCAAAAGCGGCGACGCGTGTAAATCTCTTCAGTGCCTGAAATGATTTCATCGTTTTTCTCCCATTGGAATCTGCGGAACCCGTATCCGCCCCCAGCCGCGACCTTCCTGCGGTCATTCTTCTGGATTAGCTGACGCTAAGGGAGGAATGCGACTTGCCTTATATCCAATCTGGAACTTCAATGAGTCCAGTTACGCAAAGGCATGATGTGTGAGCCAGCAAATCGTTTCCGAGGCCATTTTTTTCGTCGACCGGGCGAACCGCGCCGGCCTGCAAAGCCAGATTCGCGAGACGCTGGTGTCGGCCATACTGGCGGGCCGCCTGGTGCCGGGCGCGCGGCTGCCTTCGACGCGCAAGCTGGCCGACTACCTCAACATCTCGCGCATCACGGTGACGCTGGCCTATCAGGAACTGGCCTCCCAGGGCTATCTGGAGGCCAAAGGGCGCAGCGCCTATCTCGTCGCCGGTACCACGCCGCAGACGGACTTCGCAGCCCGCGAGCACCGGGACGACAGGAGCGAGGTGAACTGGCAAAACAAGATCAAGGCCAGCTTCTCGATCGCCAAGTCGATCCGCAAGCCGCTGGACTGGAGCCGCTTCCCGTTCCCCTTCCTCTACGGCCAGATGGACCCGACGCTGTTCGATCTTTCCGCCTGGCGCGACTGCGCGCGGCGCGCGCTGTCACGCGAGGATTTCGAGCTGATGGCCGGCGACTTCGCCGCCGCCGACGACATCCAGCTCGTCAACTACATCTGCACCCGCTCGCTGCCCAGCCGCGGCATCAAGGCCTCTCCCGACGAGATACTGGTCACCGTGGGGGCGCAGAACGCGCTATGGCTGATCATCCAGCTCATGCTCAAGCAGGGTTCGAGCGCCGTGTGCGAGAACCCCTGCCACCCCGATCTCAGCGCCGCGCTGCAACTGAGCGGCGCGCAGGTCACCGCCGTCGAGGTCGACGAGGGCGGGTTACCGCCGAACCGGCTGCCGGGAAAGACCGACGTGGTGTTCGTGACGCCGAGCCACCACGCGCCCACCGCCGCCACCATGCCCATGCAGCGCCGGCTCGACCTCCTGGCCGAGGCGGAGCGGCGCGACTTCATCATCGTGGAAGACGACTACGAGTTCGAAATGAGCTTCCTGAAGCCGCCCTCCCCCGCCCTGAAGTCGCTCGACCGCAACGGGCGCGTGCTCTATGTGGGCAGCTTCTCCAAATCGCTGTTCCCGGGCCTGAGGCTCGGCTATCTCGCCGCCCCTGCCCCGGTGATCCGCGAGGCGCGCGCGCTGCGCGCCCTGATGCTGCGGCATCCGCCGGGCCATCTGCAGCGCACGGTGTCCTATTTCCTGGCGCTCGGCCATTACGACGCGGTCATCCGCCGCATGCGCATCGAATACCAGAAGCGCCATGAGGTGATGGCGGCCGCGCTGGCGCATGAGGGCTTCGACATCGCCGGCGCCTCCGATTTCGGCGGCACCGCCTTCTGGATCAGGGGGCCGGAGGGGATGGATGCCGACCGGCTGATGAGCGAATTGCGGCAGGACGGCGTGCTGATCGAAACCGGCTCGCCCTTCTTCCCCGATCTCGACGGCCCGTGCCGCTTCTTCCGCATGGGCTATTCATCGATCCCCAGCAACCGCATCGTGGAAGGCGTGGCGCGCACGGCCAGGCGTATCGACCAGCTCATGCGCCCGCGCGGCTAGAGCATTTCAGGTTTTGCCGGAAACGGCGCCTTACCCTTGAAGCTGCCCCTCACCCTTACCCTCTCCCCCGCAAGCAGGGAGAGGGGGTCACCAGCGTTGCAAACGGCTTCCTTCTCCCCGCCTGCGGGGAGAAGGTCCCGGCAGGGGGATGAGGGGCGAGTCCACCTGAACCGGAATTGCTCTAGAACCTTACCCGACGACGGCCAGTTCCGCCCCGAGTTCGACCAGGGCGCCGGGCTGCGCCTGCAAGGATATCCGGCCGGATTTCGGGGCGCTGATGCGGGTTTCCATCTTCATCGCTTCGAGGACGGCTACCACGTCGCCCTCCGCGACCTCGTCGCCATCGGCGACCAGCCACTTCTGAAGCGTGCCGGGGACCGGGGCGGTGATTGCGCCCGCCCTTGCGCGGGGCTGGGCCGCCGGCGCTGCTTCGGGCACATTCACGCTTGCCAGCAGCGCGGAGGGAAGGCCCAGGCGGTATCGCTTGCCGTCGATCTCGACAAAGCTTCGGACAAGGCCGCTCTCCACCGGTTCAACCCGCGCTTCCGCCGGCAGTTCGCCGAACTCGGTTTCGATCCAGTTGGTGAACACGCCAAAACCATCCGGCGCGGTAAAGGCCGGATGCTCCGCCACGGCGCGGTGGAACGGCAGGACCGAGGCCACGCCTTCGATGCGGAACTCGGCCAGGGCGCGCCGGGCGCGGACAAGGGCCTGTTCGCGCGTCGGCCCGGACACGATGAGCTTGGCCATCAAGCTGTCGTAGATGGCGGGAATTTCGGAGCCTGCCTCGACGCCGCTGTCGAGGCGCACCCCCGGCCCGGACGGCGGCCGGAAGCGGGTGACGCGGCCCGGCGTCGGCAGGAAGCCGCGGCCCGGGTCTTCCGCGTTGATGCGGAATTCGAAGGCATGACCGCGCGGCGCCGGCGTCTCGCCCACCGACAGGGGCAGGCCGTCGGCGATGCGCAATTGCTCGACCACGATGTCGACGCCGGTGGTTTCCTCGGTGACGGGATGCTCGACCTGAAGCCGGGTGTTGACCTCGAGGAAGGAGATCACCCCGTCCTGCGACAGCAGGAACTCCACCGTGCCGGCGCTGGTGTATCCCGCGCCGGCGCAGATCGCCCGGGCGGCGTCGTGGATGCGCTGGCGCTGGTCCCCGGTGAGGAAGGGCGCGGGCGCCTCCTCGACCAGCTTCTGGTTACGCCGCTGGAGCGAACAGTCGCGCGTGCCCAGAACGACGATGTTGCCGTGGGTGTCGGCGATGATCTGCGCCTCGATATGGCGCGGCTTTTGCAGGAACTGCTCGACATAGCATTCGCCCCGGCCGAAAGCCTCGGTCGCCTCGCGCACGGCCGATTCGAACAGCTCGCCCACCTCCTCAAGGCGGTGCGCGACCTTCAGGCCGCGCCCTCCGCCTCCGAAAGCGGCCTTGATCGCCACCGGCAGACCCACCTCGCGGGCGAAGGCCATGGCCTCCGCCGCCGACTCCAGCGGCCCGTCCGAGCCCTTGACCAGCGGCGCGCCGACCTTTTCGGCGATGCGGCGGGCCTCGACCTTGTCGCCCAGCATGGTGATGACCTGCGGGCGCGGCCCGACCCAGCTCAGCCCCGCGTCGACAACCGCCTGCGCGAACTCCGCCCGCTCCGACAGGAAGCCGTAGCCGGGATGGACGGCGTCGGCTCCCGAACGGCGGGCGACATCGAGGAGCTTTTCGATGTCCAGATAGGTCGCGGCCGGCCGGCCGGGCCCGAGGCCATAGGCTTCGTCGGCAAGCCCGGCATGGAGTGAAGCGGCGTCCGCATCGGAATAGACGGCCACTGTCGCCACGCCGTAGTCCTTCGCCGCGCGCATGATGCGGATGGCGATTTCGCCGCGATTGGCGATCAGGAGTTTCTTCATCGGCTCAGGCCTTCCCTTCGGCGGCGGCGACCTTGATCTCCTGCGGATCGAAGGCAGCGACGGGATTGAAACGGATGCGCGCACCGACCGGCACCTGCGCGGCAAGGTCGAGATGATGGCGTGCAACCACGGCGATGACGGGGTAGCCGCCGGTGAGCGGATGATCGGCCAGGAACAGCACCGGCTGGCCGCTGTGCGGCACCTGGATCGCGCCCTTGGCCGTGGCTTCCGAGGCAAGTTCGCCCTGGTCGCGGCGCTGGATCGGGGTCTCGGCGGACAGGCGTATGCCGATGCGGCTGGATTCGGGCGTGACCAGCCAATCCTGCGTGGCCAGGGCGGCCAGCCCGGCCTCGGTGAACCAGTCGGCCCGGGGGCCGGGCACGACATCCACCGTCACCACGTCGCCGACACGAGGCAGGGGCACAGGAAGAGGCGGATCGGGATCGACGGCGCGCGCCGGACGGTTGGCCAGCGGCAGACGGTCACCCGCCTGCAAAGGCGCGGGGCCGATGTGCGAAAGCGTATCCGTGGCGGCGGAACCGAGGGTCAGCGGCGCATCGAAACTGCCGCGCAGGCCCAGGTAGCTGTACATGCCCCGCTCCGGCGTGCCCAGTTCGAGCCGGTCACCGGCATCGAGCGCGAAAGGCCGGGCAAAGGGAGCATGCGTCTCGGAGCCGCCATTAGCGCGGATGGTCAAGGGACACGGCGCGCCGGTGACGGCAAGCGTGACCGGCCTGTCGGCCCGCAAGGCAAAGCCGCCGAACAGAACCTCCACGACAGCCGCGCCGCGCGGATTGCCGAGGCAGCGATTGACCGCCAACGCCGCCCCGCGATCCATCGGCCCCGCCTCGCCGACCCCCTGATCCGCATAGCCGGGCCGGCCCATATCCTGGAACAGCGCCGGCCGGTCGGCACGGGTGACCGACAGGCCCTCGCGTGGCCGTACGGGTTCGGATTTCGGCGCCGGTGCCGGAATAACCAGCCCCGGCCCCTTGGTCACGTTACGGAAGCGGACGCGGTCGCCCGGCACCAGCAGGGCCGCGCGGGGGCGCGAGGTGTCCCACATCTTCACCGACGTCATGCCCAGAAGCTGCCACCCGCCGGGGCTGTCGCCGGGATAGACGCCGCTGAACCTGCCGGCGACGGCGACAGAGCCTGCCGGAATGCGGAGCCGCGGGCTCTTGCGGCGCGGCACCTCGAAGTCCGGGTCGTCGCTCGTCAGATAGGCGAAACCCGGCGCGAAACCGGCAAAGGCCACCGTGTAATCCGCCTCGCTGTGGCGGCGGATCAGTTCCTCGACGCTCCAGCCGAGATGTTCGGCAACCGCGCCCAGGTCCTCGCCATCATATCGCACGGGGATGTCGAAGCTTTCGGCGGCCCGTTCGCTCCGCGCGGGAAGCTTCGTCCGCGCCAGAAGCGCGGTCAGCCGCTTCCTGTCGGTCACCGCCGGATCGAAGCGCAGCATCAACGTCCGTGCCGCCGGAATGATCTCGACGATACCCTCCGGCTCGAGGGCGCGCAGATGATCGAGCAGTCTCAGCGTCGGTTCGAGGCCGCGCAGTTCGATCAGGATGCTGTCGCTGCCCGAAGGCAGGATGCGCAGGCGCTCAACCATGGGAAGTTGCGAACGGCACCAGCGACACGCCCTGGGAAGCGAGCTGCGCGCGCAGCACCCGGGCGATCTCGACCGAGGCCGGCGTATCGCCGTGGATGCAGATCGACTGCGCATCGAGGGCGATTTCGCTTCCGTCCACGGCAACGATCGTTCCGTCCGTCACCAGCTTCAGCATCCTTGCCGCGACCTCGGCCGGATCATGCACAACGGCGCCCGGCAGCCGGCGGTCCACCAGGCTCCCATCGGCATTGTAGGCCCGGTCGGCGAAGGCCTCGCAGACCACGGCCAGCCCTGCGGAGCGGGCCTGTTCCACGAACGGCGCGCCGGCCAGCGCCAGCACGACCAGCCCGGGATCGACGGCCCGGATGGCCTCGATCACGTCGGCGCCCTGCCGGGCGTCATGGGCGATGGTGTTGTAGAGCGCGCCATGCGGCTTCACGTAGCGCACTTTCGTGCCTGCCACATGCGCCAGCGCCTGAAGCGCGCCGATCTGGTAGATGGTGTCGCCGACCAGTTCAGCGCTGGAGGGGTTCATGTTGCGGCGGCCGAAGCCGACGAGGTCACGGTAGCCGACATGCGCGCCGATGCTCACACCGCGCGCAGCGGCCGCGCGCAAGGTGGCCAATATTCCGGCCGGGTCGCCGGCATGGAAGCCGCAAGCGATGTTGGCGCTGGTGACGATGTCGAGCATCGCCGCGTCGTCGCCCATCCGCCACGGGCCGAAGCTCTCGCCCAGATCGCTGTTCAGGTCGATATGCGCCATGTTCTCGCCGCTCCTCGTCAGCACCCTGTATTGTTGAGTACCATAATATAGATTGTTCAACAATATTAAATGAGGTGCATGACACTGGATTTTGACCCCGACAGGCTGCATGAAAAGGGGCCGGCACGAGGAGAAAGATGGACACCGACCTGAACAGGGATGCCCCTTCGGAGCGCTCGCTGGCCATGCGGGTGGCCACGCAGATGCGCGACCTGCTGATCGCCGGCGATTTCGCTCCCGGCGAGAAGCTTTCCGAGCACCAGATCGCGACGCGCTTCGACATCTCCCGCAACACGCTGCGCGAGGTTTTCCGCCTGGTGACGAGCGAGGGACTGCTCGAACACGTGCCCAACCGCGGCGTCTTCGTCGTGTCCCCGGACGAGGCGGCGATCCTCGATATCTACCGTGTGCGGCGGGTGATCCAGGGCGGCGCCGTCCAGGCCTCGGCGCCCGGACATCCGGCCCTGGCGCAGATGCGCGGCTGCGTCGCGCGGGCGCAAGCGGCCCGCGAACAAGGCGACTGGCAATTGGTGGGCACCGAGAACATGGCCTTCCATGGCGCCATGGTCGGGCTGTGCGACAGCACACGGCTCTCCGCCTATTTCGCCCGCCTGCTTGCCGAATTGCGGCTGGTGTTTCGCCAGATGGAGGATTCGGCCTTCCTGCACGAACCCTACATCCGGCTGAACGCCGAACTGGTCGCCTTGCTGGAGGCGGGAGACATAGCCGCCGCCAGCACCGCGCTCGACGCCTATCTGCTGAAATCCGAACGCTCCATCCTCGGCGCCTTCCTGCGCGACCGCGGTTGAAGGCGTTCAGCGGCTGGCAGGCTATTCCCCAGCAACCAGCAGGCGGCGAGGCGTCCTGGTCAGGCGCCGCCCGCCCTCGCGGGTGACCACTACGGTCTCCGAGAAGCCCAGCCCCTCGGCTGTCGTATAGACGTGGAACACCATGTTTTCCTCCAGCGGCCAGTGCTGGTCGGGCAGGAAGACACGCGAGAAATCACTGCTCCTCGGCGTGCGGATGTAGAGGCCCAGCGTATAGGCGCTGACATTGGTGTATTCGGCGCGGAGGCCGGCATCGAGCACGCCCTGCCGCACGATCCTGTCGACGTCGGAAGCCGGAACGCCGGGCTTCATCGCGGCGATCTGCGCATCCTGGAGCCGGATCAATTCCCGCGCGACCTCCCGCTGGCGGTCCGAAGGCTGTCCGATCAGGATCGGGCGCATCATCCGGGCTCCGTAATGTGCGACCCGGGGGATCAGTTCGACATGCAGGATATCGCCCGCAAGAAGCTCGTCCGAGCGGTAAAGGCCGTGCAGGAATTCATGGCTGCCGCTCGCGCGTACGACAGGCCCGGCTTCACCGGTATCGGCGCCTTCACGCAGGAAGGCCGCAGCCGCGATGGCGGCAGCTTCCCCGGTCGTGAAACCCGGACCGACCGCCGCAGCCGCCACCTTGGCCATGGCGCTGTCGGCTATGGCCGCAGCCTTGGCGATAAGGCCGACCTCGTGATCGGATTTCACCCAGCGCAGGGATTCCGTCGCGCCCATGAGGTTCACGAAACGGAGCTTCGGCAGGGCGGCCGCGAACTCCCGTTCGCGGGCCGGGTTCCAGCTTGTCGAGTTGAAATCCAAGCCTATGCGCGCGGCCCCGAAGCCACGCCTCTCCAGTTCTTCCGCCATAACACGCTCGGGCCTTGCGGTGTCGGTGAAGCCCACCACGTCGGCGATCCAGCCGCCCTCGCGGCAGGGCGCCTCGTCCAGCGCGCGCAGGACGAACCAGGGGGCCCCGTCGCGCGGCAGGAAGATGGCGCGGTACATGGTCTCCGACACCGTATAGCCCGACAGCCAGGCGAGGCTTTCGCCACTGTCGAGAATCATCAGGTCGCAGCCTTCCTGCGCCATCAAGGCGCGGGCGCGATCCACCCGCCAAGCATATTCGCCGGGAATGGCGTCAGGCATTGTCGTCCACGCCGCAGATCTCGAGGATGGTGAGCATGTACACCTTGATCATGTCGATGTAGTCGACGATATCGACGCGCTCGTCGGGCATGGTGTTGTAGCGGCCGCCGCAACCGCACACGATGCCTTCCATGCCGCCCAGTTCGTAGAGATGGCCTGCGTCCGAGCCGTAGAAGCGTGTCGGCATGATGGCCCCGGTCGGCTGGGCTTCGCCGCGAACCTCCCTGTAGGCCGTGTTGATCGCCTTGACGATCCTGCTTTCGCGGCTGACTTCAAAGGGCGGCATCAGCGAGATGCCGTTCCTGTCTACTGTCGACAGTTCCGCCTTGAGGCCGGGGAAGGCGGCTTCGAGCGCATCGAGTTCCTTGCGCATGTCGGCCAGCACGCCTTCGCGCGTCTGGCCCGGCGCGTAGCGGGCCGACCCCTTCAGGCGCACGAAATCCGCGACTTGCGGCGGACGCCACTCTTCCAGGTCACGGCCGAGGGCGCCATGGACGACGCCGACATGGCAGCGGTTGACATTGGCGTGGTCGGGGCTCAGAGCCCCCGAGAAGGTCATGGCGTTCAGCCGCGGAATGAGCACGCAGGCGGCGCCGATCGCATCGACGGCCTCCTCCTTCTTCGACAGGTGGCGGGTGTCGCCCGTCAACTCGATGGAGAAGGTGAGCGCCGCCGCATGCATGGTCACGGCCGCCAGGTCGCTCGGCTCGCAATTGACGAAATAATCGGCTTTCAAGCCTTCCTGCAGCAGGGCCTCGGTGCCGACACCGCCCTGCAATTCGCCAACGACGAAGGTCAGGATGACGTCGCCCTTGAGCTTGACGCCGGCTTCCTTGAGCGTCTTGACGGCGCAGAAATAGGCCGCGTCGGAAGCCTTCATGTTGGAGACGCCGATGCCGTAGATGAACTTGTCGTCGACGAGTCCGCCCCAGGGATCCACGGTCCAGCCCTCGGTCACCGGATTGGTGTCGAGATGGCCGTTGAAGATCAGGCTGTTGCCGCCGCCGGTCCCCTTGAACGTCCCGACCGCGTTGGCGCGACCCTTGTCGCCGAAGGGACGAAGCTCGGCATCGATGCCGATCGCCTTCATCTCCTCGACCATGCGGCGCACGAGGACACCCTCGCCCTCGGTCTCCGAATAGGTTTTGTGGCGCACCATCATCGACACAATGTCGAGGCAAGCCTTCTCATCCACGCGTGCAAGCAGCGCCTTTCGGTCCATGTCAGTCTCCTGGAAGCGGGGCGCATGGCCCCTTGATCTCATGCGGTCAGGGTCAGTGAAGCGGGAGGGGTCACGGCAGCCACCAGTTCGCGGGTGTAGGGTGCCCTGTCGGAAGAGGTGATCGCCTGCGTCGGCACCACCTCGACCAGATCGCCGCGATACATGACCGCGATACGGTGGGCGATCTGCCGGACCAGATTGATGTCATGGGTGATGAAGATGTAGGCGACGCCGGTCTGCTGGTGGAGATCCATCAACAGCTCGATCACCGATGCCTGCACCGAGACGTCCAGGGCCGAGGTGATCTCGTCGCAGATCACCAGCCGCGGGCTCGAAAGGAATGCGCGGGCAATCGCGACGCGTTGTTTCTCGCCGCCCGAAAGCTGGTGGGGGAAACGATCGATGTAGCTTGCCGGCAGCCGCACGCGGTCCAGCATCTCCTCGATCTGGCGCTGCACCGGCACCCCTTCCCGGCCTCCATAAAGCTTGAGCGGCCGCACGAGAATTTCCGAGATGCGCTGGCGCGGATTGAGCGAGGCGTCGGGATGCTGGAAAATGATCTGGACTTCGCGGCGATAGGCGCGATCCATGTCGCCAAGCCCGCGTATGGGCCTGCCGTCGAATTCGATCAAGCCGTCGAAGCGGTTGAGACCGGTCATCGCCTTGGCAAGCGTCGACTTGCCGGAGCCGGATTCGCCGACGATGCCGAGCACCTCGCCGGGCTTGATGTCGAGCGTTACGGCACGGTTGCCGATCACGGGCGTGAAATCGCGGCGAAGCAGGCTGTCGAGCAGCGATCTGCGGCCATAGTTCACGCTGACGTCGCGGACCCTGACCAACGGTTCGGCCTGCGGCGGATCGCCCTTCAGCAGCCGCCGGTCAGGCCTCGGCACAGCGCCGATCAGCGCGCGCGTATAGGGGTGCTTGGGTGCGCGGAAGAGAGGTTCGGTTTCGCCTTCCTCGACAATCTCCCCCTTCTGCAGCACCGCCACGCGGCCGGCGGTGCGTGCCACGATGGCCAGATCGTGCGAAATATAGAGCGAGGCCACGCCGGTTTCGGCCTGAAGCTGGGCGAAGAGGTCGAGGATCTGACGAGAGGTGATGACGTCCAGCGCAGTCGTCGGCTCGTCGAAGATGATGAGTTCAGGGTTGCAGGCGAAGGCCGTGGCGATGACGACGCGCTGCTTTTCGCCGCCCGAAACCTCGTGCGGCAGGCGATGCATCATCTCCACCGGGAACTTCAGGCCGACATGGGCCAGCCTTTCCTCGCCGGCCTTCCAGGCCTGCGCACGGCTCAGCCCCTGATGGCGGATCAGCACCTCGGTAAGCTGCTCGCCGAGCTTCAGCGTCGGATTCAGCGAGGTCGAAGGGTCCTGAAAGACCATGCTGATACGGCGGCCGCGCAGATCGGCAAGCTGGCGCGCGGATTGCGAACGCAGGTCGGTGGAACCGAGATGGATCGTTCCGGCGTTCTCGACCGCGTTCGGCGCCAGATAGCGCATGATCGCCGAGGCCATCGAACTCTTGCCGGAACCGGATTCGCCGACGAGGCCGAGAATCTCGCCGCGCCCGATGGTCAGGTTGATGTTCTTGAGCACGCTCAGGCGCTCGGAGCCGACGCGATAGTCGAGCGAATAGTCGCAGACGGAAAGAACGGGTGTCTGGTTTTCGGTCATGCTCGTCTCTCAGGTCCGTGGGTTGAGCGCGTCGCGCAGCCCGTCGCCAAGCAGATTGAAGCCGATGGCGGTGACGGCGATGATCGCGCTCGGCCAGATCAGGATCCACGGGCTTCGATGCAGATATTGCCGGGCTTCCGACACCATCAGACCCCAGTCGGCGGCCGGCGGCTGCGCGCCGAGGCCGAGGAAGCTCAGCGTCGCGAACAGCATCACGGCGAAGGAAACCCGGATGGTCAGTTCGACTACGATGGGGGCGACGACATTGGGCAGCATTTCGCGCAGCACGATGTAGCCGCTGCCCTCGCCGCGCGCGATGGCGGCCGAGACATAATCCTGCTTGCGCACGGTGAGCGCGACGGCACGGGTGATGCGGGCCATGCCCGGCATGAAGGCGACCGCGACCGCCAGAAGCGCATTCGCCCCGCCGGCGCCAAGAAGCGAAACCACCAGCAGCGCCAGCAGCAGTGAGGGGATCGCCATCACGGCATCGATCGTGCGCATGATGAACTCATCCCAGCGCCCGCCCAGATAGGCCGAGGCGGTGCCGACCACGGCTCCCAGCAGCGTGCCGAGCACGGTCGCCAGCAGCGCCATCGTGACGGTAGAGCGGGCACCCGAAAGAATGCGGCTCAGAATATCACGGCCATACTGGTCGGTTCCCAGCAGATACTCCCCGCCCGGCGGCTTATAGCGGGCAAGCGCGGCCATGGCGTCCGGGTCATGCGGTGCGAACCAGCCGCCGGTCACCGCGGCGAAGAGGACGAGCACGACGATGATCGAGCCGAGCAGTCCTTGCGGCGTCATCAGCAGGCGTCGAAGGAAATCAGTCATACTGGATCCTCTTATCGAGCCACGCATACATGAGGTCGGCGGCGAAGTTCACGATGCAGTAGGTGGCCGCCATGATCAGCACGCCGGCCTGGATGACGGGCAGGTCGCGCGCCTGGATCGCCGCCATCAGCGCACGGCCGATGCCGGGTATGGAAAATATCTCCTCGACCACGATGACCCCGCCCAGCAGGTAGCCCACGTCGAGCGCGACGATGGTGATCGTCGGCAGCAGCGCATTGCGCAGGCCGTGGCGAAACAGGATACGCGAGCGGCTGAGGCCCTTGAGATGGGCGGCGCGGATATAGTCGGTGTGCAGGACATCCACGAGCTCCGAGCGCACCATCCGCGAGACGTGGGCGATCATGATGATCGAGACGACGGCGACCGGGAGGACGAGGTGGCGCAGGCCTCCGGCCAGATCCTGGCTCAAGGGGACGTAGCCCGCAGGCGGCAGGATGCCCCACCAGTCGGCGATGAACAGGACCGCCAGCGTCGCCGTCACGAATTCCGGCAGCGCGACGCCGATATAGGACAGGAAGCTGACCAAAAGATCGGTCAGCTTTCCGCGCCGGATCGCGGCAAGGATGCCGGCCGGCAAGGCCAGCACCAACATGAAGGCCAGCGAGAACACAGCCAGCGTGAGCGACGTCCCCAGGGCGGAGAACAGCGCCGGCCCGACCTGCTGGCCGGTGCGCAGGGAGGTTCCGAAGTCGCCCTGGAGGACGCCGCCGATCCAGCGCAGATATTGCAGCCAGACCGGGTCGTTGAGGCCCATGCTGTTGCGCAACGCCTCGAGCGCGTCGGCGGTGGCGTTTTCGCCCAGCATCATCACCGCAGCGTCGGCCGGGAGCACCTGGGTGATCCCGAAGACCAGCAGCGAAACCACCAGCAAGGTATAGAAGATTAGCGCGACGCGCTTGAGAATGTAACTCGCGGACAATGCAGTGTTCCGTTGGTTGTCCCGTCAGCGAGCCCGGCCCCGCAGGGCCGGGCGGCGGCAGGTTCAGGAGGCCCGGGTCGGCGAGTTCGCATCCAGCCATGCAAAGTCGAGGCGGAAGACCGAGGCACGGGGATGGATGGCATAGTCATGCATCCATGCGCGCTTGGCGCCGAGCACGTCGAAGAAGGCGGGGATCAGCGAAGGCACGTCCTCGAACATCAGTTCCTGCGCCTTGGTGTAGATCTCGGTGCGCTTGTCCGCATCGAGAATGCCGCGGGCTTCCTCTATCAGGGCATCGAACTGCTTGTTGTTCCAGCGCGTCTCGTTCCACGCCGCATCCGAAGTGAACAGCAGCTTGAAGATACCGTCCGGCGTCGGCTGCATGTTGTAGAAGCCGATGTAGAAGGCACCCTTGGTCCATACCTGGTCCAGATAGGTAGCATGGGGCATGGTGCGGACATTGATCGTCACCCCGATTTCCTTCGCCATTTCGCGCAGCGCGATGGCGAGCTGGGTGCGGATCGCCGGGCGATCCGATGCGATCAGTTCGGCCTCGAAGCCGTCCGGCATGCCGGCCTCGGCCAGCAGGCGCTTGGCTTCTTCTAGATTGGCCTCGCGCTGCGGCAGGGCCTTGAAGAAGGCGTAGGATTCATTGAGCGGCGTGTCGTTGCCCTTGATGCCGTACCCCTCTGTCATGAAATCGACCATGGCGTCGCGGTCGATGCACAGGGCCAGCGCACGGCGCACGCGCGCATCGTTGAACGGGGCGATATCCGTCCCGAAGTTCACATTGCAGAACTGGCCAGATGCCGCGCGCAACGCATCAATGCCGTCCTCTCCCTCAAGGCGCATGAAATCGTTGGGCTCGACCGTCGCCACGAGATCGATGTCGCCGGCGATCAGCGAGGACACCTGCGCGCCGAGATCGGGGAAGACGCGCAGTTCGACACGGCCCACATGCGGGCGGGCGGGATCGTAATAATCGGGGTTGCGCTCGACGACGACCAGACGGTCGGGCTCATAGGACACCAGCTTGAAGGGGCCCGTGCCATTCGCCTCGAGGCGCAGGCTCTCGAAATTATTGGCGATGACCGAAGCAGGCACGATGCGGGCGTTGTTGTAGGCCAGCGCAACGGGAAGGTCGGCATAGGGTGTCGACAGGATGAATTTCACCGTCAGTGGATCCACTGCCTCGATCTTCTCGATCGGGCCGACATTGTTGCGGGCAGGCGACGCGAAATCCGGATTCAGGATCGCCTCGAAGCTGGCCACCACGTCAGCCGACGTGCAGGCCGCGCCGTCATGGAACTTGAGATTGTCGCGCAGCTTGAAGGTCCATTCGGTCAGCGTCTCGTTGGCATCCCATTCCGTGGCCAGGTCGGGCTCGGCCTGCATGCTCACGCTCAGACGGGTAAGGCCGGAATAGAGCAGTTCGGCAGCCAGATATTCGGGGTTCACCCGGCTCAGCAGCGGATGAAGGACACTCACGGCCTGGTCGATTGCGACACGTAGGGTACCGCCCCTTTCAGGAGCAGCCTGCGCCAGTGCGATATCGGGCGCATAAGCGTTCAGCGCCATCACGGCGGCCGTCGAAAGCAGGAAAGTACGTCGGTTGAGGCTCAAGTTGGTTTCTCCCTAGGTTTGTGCTCAGAGATCCGGGTTCAGCTCTGGTTCGAAGCCCGCCGACAGATAGGTCAGGATGGTTTTCGCCAGGGCGGCCAGATCGTTCCTGGTGGTATGCTCCTCGGCCCCGTGGGCGTTGGACGAAGGGCGGATCAGACCGCCTAGGATGATTTCCTGCGCCACACCGGCCTGCTGAACATAGCCGGAATCCGAGGCGCTTGCCGCGCCCCACTTGCTGAAGTCGCCGGGGGCATAGCCGAACCCTTCCTGTACCGCCCTGATCCAGCGGGGATAATGCGGCCCCTCCGGATCGGCGGTCGGGGTCAGGTGGCCGACAAGGTCGAAGCGCAGCCCGGCGCCTGATGGCGCAGCCGCCTTGATGGCGTTCTCGATTTCCGCCCGCACCTGGACGAAATCCTCCTCCGGCGCATAACGCCGCGACACCTGGAAGACGAAACGATCGGGCACCTGGCCGCCGCAGGTGCCGCCATTGGCGACGGTGATCGATATCTGTGCCGCGAGGGGCGCCGCCCCGGGAGCGGCAGGCAGGGCGGAAATCCGTTTCGAGACCACCGGGCGCAGATCCTGCACCGCCTGCATCATCGGCAGCGCCGCCTCGATCGCGTTGACCCCGCGTCCGGCCCGGTTGCCGTCGGCGGCGTGGACGGCATGTCCTTCCACTGTGACCTGGAGATTGAAACTGCCGAAGCAGCCGCCCCAGATACGTGGCGTGGCCGAGCCATTGAAATTCAGCAGATGTCCGCCGATCTCGCCCTGCTCGGCAAGATAGCGGATGCCGGGGTAAAGGCCGCCCTCTTCGTCGGTGCACAACAGGAACCGCGGGCGATAGGCCAGTTCCAGCCCGGCCTGCCTGGCGCAGCGCACGGCATGAATGGCTGCGGCGATCGCCCCCTTCATGTCGGCGGCGCCAAGTCCGTAGAGAACACCGTCTTCTTCGGTCAGGCGAAAGGGGTTCCGCTTCCAGCCGCGCGCGGCGCAGACCGTATCGACATGGAAATAGAGCGAGCAGACTGGCTTCTCTCCGGCCATATCCGCCACGAGATTGACGCGCGCCCCCGAGGCCGGCCCGCCTTCGACCCTCCAGAGATCTTCGGGAACGACGACGCGGCGGGTCTCGAATCCCAGGGGAGCGAGCATCTCCTCCATGAGCGCGGCGAAGCCATCATAGCCCTCGCCCGGCGGGAACGTCGTGTCGACGGCGAGCATCCGGCCAAGCTCGGCCACGGACGTGTCGAGTCCAGCGTCGACTTGCGCCAACGCTTGCGAATGGACGGCGTCGAACTGGCGCGCTCCGGCTTCGAGGGTCACAGGTCGGTCTCCCAAAAACGACTGTCTCGATATTAAACTATAAACTATATAGAAATAGCAACAGCTTTGTTGAGCGCCATTGGCAGCCCGACGCCGGACGGCTAGACTCGAACCGATTTTTTCGACTATGCGGGGCCGTATTTGTCTGATCTTTCAATGCACTCGCCCATCTATCGTGCAGTTGCGTCACAGATTGCCGACCGAATCGCTTCCGGCACCTGGCCGGCGGGAACGGTGCTGCCTGCGGAAACGGCGCTGGCGCAGGAATTCCGTGTTTCGGTCGGAACGGTTCGTCGTGCCCTGGGAGAATTGACCGCCGAAGGATCGCTGGTGCGGCGGCGCAAGACCGGCACGGTGGTCACCGGGCGTTCGCCAAAGCACAATCTGCGCTTCTACTTCCACTATTTTCGCCTGCACAAGCGCACCGGCGAAATGCAGAATTCGATTCCGCGCATCCTTGCCGTGACCCGTCGCACCGCCACTTCGCACGAGGCGCAGACGCTGGGGATCGGCGCGGAGGAGGACGTCGTCCACATTCACCGCGTGCGCGAGGTCGAAGGCCGCCCGGTCATGCATGAGGAAGTCGTGATCCCGGCGGTGCTGATCCCGGATTTTTCGCTGGAGAAAGAGAAAATACCGGAACGGCTCTACCCGATGTTCTGGCACCGATACGGGATCAAGATTTCAGCCATCCGCGAGATGATCGAGGCGGAACTGGCCACCGAACAGGACTGCCGGTTCTTGGACCTGAGCGCGCCTGCAGCGGTCCTGGTGATCAATGAAGTGGCCTATGACGAGCAGGCCCGGCCCATCTTGATGAACAGCCACCGGGCGACAACAGCAAACGACGTCTATATCAACGAGATTCAATAGGACCGCTTCCTTCAGCGGCTGGCCGGGCACATTTTGAGGGCGGCAGTCATAAAAATCTCAAATGTGAGGCTTTTCATAGTTCCAGCGCCCGTATCCGGCGGATGATCCGGCGCTTCCTCGGTCCCGGGCCGGGGAGCGTCCAGGGAAAACCGAGGTGGAACATGCGAATTACCGTCAAGCCCGCAAAGCGGGAGGGCATGCCGAAACGAATTTTCGAAAGCGAGCTGACCAGCAGCGATTTCGACGGGGCCAACGGCAGGGAGGTGATCATCTCCGTCACCGCCGGCCCGATCTATCAGAAGGCGCGTTATCAGGACCGGTCGCAATATCGCTACGACATCGTGCTGACCGCAAAGGAAATCGCCGCCATAGCCGGCGCGATGAACTATGCCGCCTCCGCCGGCTAGGGCCGGTCGCAGCCGGTTTCATTGCCGAACGTGGCGGCTTGTCTCCATGGCCCTTTGTCTGGCAATGTGACGGAGCGCGGGGAAGGCGGCGCCTGTCATGGACAGAAAGAGTTTTTTCGCCGACAAGATCGTGTGGCTGGATGCGCACCGGCCGGCCTCCAAGCGTGCGAGCCTCACCAAGCAGGGCGTCGCGGCCGCGGCGGCCGGCACCGTCGACCGCAGCTTCTCCGACCGCGATCTCTTCGAGCTCCTGTTCCACAATTGCACCGCCGAAAAGATGCCGGCCGGCCGCCACCTGTTCCTGCAGGAGGACCGCTCCGACCGCGTGTTCGGCCTCATCGACGGCTCGGTCGAGATTTCCATCTATTCCATCGACGGCCAGAAGCTGGTGGCCAATGTCGAAACGGCGCCGAACATCATCGGCGAGATCGGCGCGCTCGACGGCGGCCTGCGCACCGCGACCGCGATCTGCCGCACCGATTGCATCATAGTCTCACTGGAGCGGCAGCAATTGCTGCGCCGCATCGAGGACAGCCCCCTGCTGGCGCGCTCGATGCTGCGCCTGGTGTGCCGGCGCGTGCGCTGGGTCAGCGAGTCGCTGGGCGACCAGGCCTTCCTGAACATCGAGGCACGGCTCGCCAAGCGGCTGCTGCTGCTCGACCATATCCTGGCCGACCCCGCCGGCTGGATCGCCATCTCGCAGAGCGAGATCGGCGAGTTCCTCGGCGCCACGCGCGAGTCGGTCAACAAGCTCCTCACAGGTTGGCGAAGCCGCTCGCTCATCGACGTGCGGCGCGGCCACATCAAGGTCACCAATGCGCGCGTCCTGCGCAAGCTCGCCGCCGACGACGACGATACTTTCTAGGCGAATTGATAACCCCACCCCTTACCCCTCCCGCAAGGGGGAGAACAACGTCGCTTCCGTCACGTCGTCATCCCGGCCAAGGGAACGTCGGCGACCGCGAGCCGGGATCCATGCCGGTCGGATGGCGATCAGCCGCTGTCCGGTCTTGCCGGCAATGGATTCCGGACAGCCTGCCTTCGCTTCGCTGCGGCAGGCTTCCGGAATGACGATGAAGTATTTGCCGGGAGCAGATCAGGTCCGCAGAGGGGATGAAAGACGCCTCCGCAAAATGATCCGGAATCAATCCAGTCTCGACAGCATGTAGCGCAGGGCGGACCGGCTCGGCAGGAAGAAATAGCCGCCGCCGCGCGTGGTGACGAAGGACGGCATGCCGTTCAGCGCAATCGCCCCTTCCCATGTCGGGATGGCGAAGCGCCCGACCGGATCGCCCGCCTCGTCCACCATCTGGTTGCCGATCAGCGGGTCCTTCTCGCCGCGCAGCCCATGGAAATTGCCGGCCGCCATCCAGGTCTGCTGGATGAACTCGTACTGGCGCTCGATCGAGGCGTTGACGCACATGAACAGCAGGCCCTTCTCGGTCCCGGCATCTGCGGCCGCTGCCGAATAGGTGCGCCCCACGCGCAGGATGCGGTGCCGCCTGGTGATGCGTATCTGCGTGTCGAGATCGGTGTTGAGCGAAGCGCGCGGATTGGAGCGGCGCACATGCGCGCCGAGCGGGCATCTCAGGCCCTGCGGGTCCTCGGCGCCGAAGGTGAAGTCGTTGTCGGGCGAGCGCCCTGCCGGCTTTTCCGGATTCTGGATCAGGGAGGAGCCGTCCTTCCAGCGGCCGACGATGCGGGCGGCCACCCAGTCCGGCGCCACCGGCTTGCCGGTCAGCTCCGAGACGTCGCCGGCCGCGTGGCGGCAATAGTCCTCGAAGCGCTCGACATGCTGCCAGAGCTGGCGCACGACCATGAAGCTGCCGTTGCGGCCGAAATCGTGCAGCGGCGCCTTCCCTGCGGTGATGCTGCCATCGGTCCCGATCGCCCGCAGGATGCCGAGCGGATCGGCCCTGCCCGGCACGGTCGGGCTCGGCGGGTAAAAGCCGTGCTCGTCCCGATAGCCGAACAGGAACTCGCCGGCATTGACGAGGTGCATGGAATGCACCGGAACGCAGGCCTCGCGGCCGGTTCCCCGGATGACCGGCTGCGAGATCCCGTCGGCAAAACCGAACTGGTCGTGCACCTTGCGCTTGCAGCCATCGGCCGCATCGGCGCGGGCGCCGATGACGGTGAGGTCGAGGCGGTGCACGATGGGGATGCCCGTATCCCGGGACGCCGCCTCCAGCATCGCGACCATCCCGTCCAGCACTTGCGGGCTTTCGGCATAGCAATTGACGACGGCATCGACCGGATTGCCCTGCGCGCCCCAGAGCCATTCGCCGGGATCGTTCGGCCCGCCATCGTCGAGCACGCGGCTGCGATAGGGACTCGACATGCCCTGCCTGAAGGCGAGCGGAAAGCTTTCCAGCGGATCGTCGCCCCCGGCTTCGTCCAGCCCCAGACGCCTGAGACCGTCCGGCCCGAACAGCGCGATCATGGCGCTGTGGGCCGGCGGCGCATCGCCGAAGGAGAGCTTCGCCACGATGCGACCGAGCCATTCCCGCCGCCCGGCGACATCCGTATCCGGCGGGATGTGGAACGCCAGCATCCGGCCGTGCGACAGGCGGCCCATCGGCCCGAACACAATCGACTGGATCTCGCCCTGCTCCAGCATCTCCTCCGGCACGGCGTCGGGCAGCAGCAGGCGTTGCAGCCGGTTGAGCCGGGTCCAGGGCTGGCGCTCGGTGGAGGAGAACAGGCTGATCCAGTCGCGCGCCTCGCTCAGCCGCGCCGAGCACAGGCCCTGCCGGATCAGCGCATTCTTGCGGATATGGGTGGTCGAGAGATGCGGATAGGCGCTGTACCAGAAGCCGGTCGGCACCTGCTGGGTGCGCGCCCAGCGCTTGAAGCGGTCGCCGTCGCGCGCGCCGTGGAAGAACAGGAAGCGCGTCGGCGGAAAGCCTTCGGTGT
Organism: Aquamicrobium terrae; assembly: GCF_052978165.1. NCBI lineage: Bacteria > Pseudomonadati > Pseudomonadota > Alphaproteobacteria > Hyphomicrobiales > Phyllobacteriaceae > Aquamicrobium > Aquamicrobium terrae. Next base: position 2,380,910 of record NZ_JBRKLZ010000001.1, on the reverse strand, counting down.
TGCTCCACACGCCGGTCAGGCCCTTGGACGCCTTGGTGATGAAGTCCTCCAGATAGCTTTCCCAGCTGCCGCCGTAATTGCTGAAGAATGCCAGCCTGTCGGTGCCCGGAATGCAGACCCAGCGCGCGAAATGGATGGTGCCGATGCTGGACAGGAAGCCGGGCCGGAAGATGTGGGTCGCGGCAATGGAGATCACATAGAAGGTGAACCGCAGCAGCATGCGCCGGAACACCCCGGGCTTCAGCGTGGACACCGCCGTCATGTGGTTCTGCAAACCGCGATCTTCGCGCTGCTGCAATTCGACCAGGCGATCCAGCGAAATGGATTGGGTCGAGGCGACCGACGCCTGCTCGATGCGGCGCAGCCAGATCAGCATGAGGCCGAGGGCGAAAGAAAGCGTCGTCAGGATACCGAGGCCAGACAGCACGAAGGCGGTGCCCGCGCGCAGCAGGAAATGCGGCCAGGCCACCGTGGGATAGAAAAGCAGATAATAGGTCAGCGCCCAGCACAGCGCATAGACCGTGCCGACCGTGAGGTAGACGGGGCGGGCCAGAAGCGTGCGCCGAAAGGCGCTCCACGCGCCCTTGGGCGGATCGTCCAGCATGCTGGGAGCGGGCAGGAATGCCCACTGGAACGATGGATCGGCCCGCAGCCTTGCGCGCACCTCGTGCAGCACGGCAGCGGCATCGTTGCCCGGCCGGGCGGAAAGCTCCTCCACCATCCGCATCGCCGTCTTGGCCAGCTGGTCCTCGCGCAGGATGCGCTCGACGCTGTGGCCGGGCGTACCGCCGAAAACCAGCCCGTTCAGGCTGCCGAATATGGGCGACACGTCCGGCGCGTGCCGCTCCATGAACGCCACCGGATCGTTGCCGACCGGATCGGCCGAGAATTCGAGGAATATCTGCCCGGTCCGGTCGCCCAGCGCCCTGTCGAAGGCGGCGAGAACCGCGTGCCTGTCTCCGTCTCCCGACATTTCCAGCACCAGATGATGGGCAGGCATTCCATCCTCGGTCGCGCCGGTTTCGATGACCGACATCGAGGCGAAATGAACGGTGCCGACGCCATCCAATGCCTTGCGCACCTCGGCAGTCGACGGATTGCCCAGCGCATCGAGCCGCGCCTGGACCGTTTCCCTGGGCGTCCCGGCCTTCACCGGCACCATCACCGTGACCATGGATTGCAGGCCCACGGGGTCGAACTGGACCATCAGCCGGTCGGGATAGGGACCGAGCCGCACGAGCTTGCCTTTCCTGCCGCCGGCGCGGCGGAAACCCTGCCGGGAGAACAGGGCGCGGAAGCATTCGGCCGTCTGCACGCGCGCCAGCGCAGCACCGATGCATTTGTGGATGCCATGGCCAAAGACCAGCGTTTCGCGATCCGGCCGCTCCGGCCTGAAACGGTGCGGCTGTTCCACCGCGCGGGTATCGAACATGGCCGAGCGCGTCGCCGGCCAGATGACCGTATCGGCCCTGACCGTATAGGGTTTGCCCCTGCCGCCCCCGATCTGGCGTTCTTCCCGCGCATAGCGCCACGGGCTGATCCAGATCGGCTTGAAGCGCATCGCCTCGACGATCGCCCGGTCGAGCCGCGCGTCGTCCCCGGCGGCGACTGCCGCCGCCACCTCATCGAAGATCTCGCGGCGCGACAGCACCACATCGAGGCAGTTGCCGCCGCCCAGCAGCGTAGTCGGCCCGAAGCCGGTGATCATGCCCATCATGATCGCATGGACGTCGCCCCGCCCGATGCGCCCCTCCAGCATCGCGCCGACCAGCCGGTCGAGTGGCCTGTCGCGCGGCGCGCCCTCGCCGAGAACCGCGTCGATGGACCGGTCGATGGCGGCGCGCATGTTGCGCGAGGCGGCGATGGCCAGTTCCCGCACCGTGCGGCTGGCCGTCGCATCACCGAAGAACAGGGTGCTGAGCACGATGTTCCAGTCGGCGAACTCGCCCTCGTCATCGACCTCGATGCCGTAATAGTCGCGGCAGATCGCCGAGGAGACGACGCGGAACAAGTCGCCGGCCGCGTTGAGCTGCGTGTCCGCCGCCGCCACGACCTCCCTGGCGCGCCGCGCCGCGATCGGCCGCACGCGCTCCTCCACCTCGCCGGGCGGAAAGGTGCCGAGCACCACAGACTTCAGGCGCCGGTACTCTTCCCCGTCCGTCATGCCGAGGATGAAATTCGTCCCGCCGGCGAACTCGACCATCTCCGGCCCGTAGGGCGTCTCGAAATCGGCCTGCCGCTCCAGCACCTCGCGGACGTCGGCGTTGCGCGTCAGGAGCACGAAGCGGCCGCAACGGAAACGCGGCAGAAACGTCCTGAACAAGCCGAGCCACCAGTCGGGATGCTCGAACAGATAGCCGACCGCCCGCGCGATCAGGCCCTTCGAGCGCAGGCGCCGGATATCGAAGGGCGGAACCCCGGCGTCGACGGGAAGCTCGGCCTGCGCCTTCGCCAGGCCGTGGAAGTATTTCGGGCTGCACTTGAACACCATGGACCGCCCCTTCGAGCCGCTGTCCCAGCAATCAACCTTTCGTCACGTCGTCTCTGTGAAGCACCTCACACAAAGGGCATCACCTTGCTGTGCGCTGGCCGGCTCAGGCGTCGGCGAGCTGGAAATTCTCGATCATGCCTTCGTTGACCGCCTTGTCGCGGAAGGGAATCCATTCGATCCATTTGCGCTCGAAGTCGGGATGGCGGGCATGGAACAGGCGCGCCTCCTGCCGCGCGTCCGCAAGGCGCCCGAGGCGCGCCAGCGCACCGGCCTTGAGATAGCTGGCATAGAAATAGTTCGGGGCAAGCGACAGCGAGCGGTCGGCCGCCTCGACCACCGCCGGCCAGTTGCGGGCGATGGTGTGGGCCGCCGCCAGTTCCCCGAGATTGTGGAACAGATAGGTCTCGAAGGGGCTGAGCCGGATCGCCTCGGTCAGGTGGCGGATGGCCTCGCCCGGCTCCAGCAGCAGCCCCCTGGCGCTGCCCAGCCCCGTATGCGCCAGCGAGAAGCTGGGATTGATGTCGATGGCCTGCCGGCACAGATCGATGGCCGATTGCGGCCGGGCCTCGAGTATCTCCACGAAACCGAGATAGCAGTAGGGACGCGCGTCGAGGCTGTCCATCAGCAGCGAGCGTCGCGCATAATTGGCGACGATCCTGAGTTCGTCGCGGTCGGCGAAGTTCAGCCAGGCCTTCCACAGATGCCACCAGGCCAGCTCGTTGAGCACGGCGCTCGAATTGGGATCCTCGTCATAGGCCTGCCGGAAATATTCGAAGGCACGCGCCGTGTCGTCCGAGGAACGCCGCTGCATGTGCCAGCGGCCGCGCCGCAGCAACTGCCAGGTCGACAGCGATTCCGGCGGGACCTGGAAGGTGCGGACCTGCTCGACCCGGTCGACCTCGCGCTCCAGCCGCGAGACGATCTCGCCGCCCAGGTCCCGTTGCAGGCGCTGCACCTCCTTGAGGCCGCGCTCATAGCGCCCCGCCCAGATGACGCGCGAATTGGAACTGTCGGCCAGCGACGCGCTGAGGGCGATCCGCTCGGCATCGCCCGACACCGAGCCGGAGACGATGTAGCGCGCCCCCAGAAGCAGACCGATGGCAGCGGTGGTGAGCGCGGGGTCGCGGAACTGGAAGCTGGAATCCCTGGCGATGACTGGGACCGAGCGCGTGTTGGCGACGCCCAGCAAGATGTCGTCGGCGATGCCGTCGCACAGATAGGCCAGCGTGGGGTCGCCGGTCAGGTTCTGGAACGGCAGCACGGCAAGCGCCGGCAGCTCGTCGGTGCTGCCGGTGGCGTGCGGCGGCCCGCGCCCGGCGCGCAGGTCCATCAGCGGGCGCGGGGCGACGTTGCGGCCACCCGGCTCCGACACGAAGACCCGCACCGGCATGGCGATGTTCTTGAGCTGCAACGGCCCGAGATCGGTGAAATGCAGGTCGAATTGCCGGTTGAGCTGGGAATGGGCCGTATCGGCCAGCGCCACGCCGCCATAGGGCGAGAATTCCTGCACCCGGGCCGCGATATTGACCGTGTCGCCGAAAACACCGTCGTCGCGGATCATCACCGGCCCGGCGCTGATGCCGGTGCGGAACGGCATGGCCCGCTCCGGCCCGGCGGCCGCGTTCGCCTCGCCGATCGCCTCCTGGAAGCGCAGCACCGCGCCGAGCGCGACGATGGGATTGCCGAACACCGCCATGATGCAGTCGCCGGCCGTGCCGAAGATGTTGCCGCCGGCGCGCTCGACGGTCGCGACGATCAGCTCGCGCCGCTCGTCGAGCAGCCTGAGCGCCGCCTCGTCATCGATGTGCATCAGCCTGGAAAAGCCGACGGCATCGGCCGAAACGACGGTCGCGATCTGGCGCGGATGGCGATGTTCACGCATGGACCAAGCCCGTCCCCCAAGCCTGTCCTGAAGTTCCATGCATGACTTTGGCCGAAGATACCGGCCGGGGCAATATCCTCTTGCAACCGGAAAGCAGACGGGACCGCTTTCAAAGCGGCCAGGGAGGCCTTTTGCGTCGGTTGCAAACCACGCCGATGGATGCGTTCGGCAGCGCACGACGGGGCAACAAGCCCGAAGGCGAACCGATCGATCACGATGTCTGAAGGAGTTAAATGGCGCGCCCGAAAGGATTCGAACCTCTGACCCCCAGATTCGTAGTCTGGTGCTCTATCCAGCTGAGCTACGGGCGCGCAGTGGGCCGTTTTGGGCGGCCCGGCGTCCGGCTTTCGGGGCCGGCCGCGAACGTGCCGCTTCACTAGCGACTGAATTCCGGAAATGCAAGCCGGCATTTGAAAGTTTCTTCACGCCGTCCACCGGACCCCGGTCGCCGCCGGCCGTCAGCCGTGCTGACGCAGGCCGTCCGACGCGCGCCCGAAAGGCAGAGGCCGGTCGGCGATGGTCACCGCGAAGGTGGTGTTGCCGCTGTCGCTGGCCACCAGCTCCAGCGTGCCGCCATGGGCGCGCACCAGTTCCTGCGCGATGGCGAGGCCAAGCCCGGTGCCGCCCTGCCGCGCGGCGCCCCGGAAGGCCGAGAACAGGTTTTCCCGCGCCCTTGCCGGCAGGCCGGGGCCGGTGTCGCTCACCACGATGCGGCACACGCTTCCCTGCCGTTCGGCCGAAACCGTGAAGCGCCGCACGGTCACCTTGTCCGGCTCCGCCAGCATGGCCTGCACCGCATTGCGGGTCAGGTTGGTCAGCACGCGGAAGAGCTGGTCCGGATCGGCGTCGATCTCGAATTCAGGCGGCACCGCATTGACGAAGTCGATGGTGCTGTCGGCGCCGGCGATGTCGCGCAGATCCTCCACCAGCGGATTGAGCCGCACCAGCCTGCGCGCCGGCGGCGCCTCCTGGGTGCGGCCATAGGCGAGCACGCCTTCCGAATAGGAAACGGCCCGGTCCAGCGCGCGCAGCAGCCGGGGCGCGAAGGACTGCACGGTGGGGTCCTTCGACATGGCGAGCCGATCCGAGATGAGCTGGGCCGAGGCCAGCATGTTGCGCATGTCGTGGTTGATCTTGGAAACGGCGAGGCCGAGATCGGCCAGGTGCCGGCGCTCGGCCAGCATCTTCTGCAGCCTTTCCTGCATGCGCGAAAGTTCGCGCTCGGCAAAGCCGATCTCGTCGGCGCGCTCGATGGGGCTGATGATGCGCGTCGGGTCTTCCGGCGCCTGCGAGAAGGCCAGCATGGAGCGGGTGAGCCGGCGCATCGGCCGCACCATGACGCGGTCCATGGCCGCATAGACCAGCATGGCGGCGAACACCGAGATCAGCAGCGACAGGAAGGCGACGTTGCGCGCATAGGTGAGCATGGCGGCGCGCAGGCCCTTGTCCGACATGATGAGCTCGAACTCGCGCCCGTCCTCGCCGGCCGGCCCGTAGACGCGCAGCATCCTGCCGCCGCCGTAAAGCAGCGTGTCGAGCGCGCCGGTGATCTCGCCGAACATGCCGACATTGGCCATGTCGATGTGCTTGTCGACTTGCGGCGGCATGTCGGCCACCACCAGCAGGCGCGAGACGCCGCCATCGGTGACGGCGATCGCCTTGGCGCCGATGGCCATCAGCACCTCGTCCTGCGCCTCCCGCGACAGGGCACCGGGATCGCCCTGCACCAGCACGATGGAGACGGCGGCGGCGGTCGCCAGGCGGTCGCGCAGCCAGCTTATGCGATAGCTGGCGACCGACGGCAGGAAGATGAAGGTCTCGGCCAGAAGGACGAAGATGACGGTGAGCAGCAGGAGCTTGGTGGACAGGCCGCGCGCCAGCGCAACCGTGGGCCCGGCCGACTCCGGCGTCTCAGGCGGGTGCTGTTCCTTTTCCGTCATGCTTTTGCGGTCTTCCACGGCATATCGCGCTTGCCGGTAGGATAGACGAAACGCGGACATCTGTCTGCCATGGCGGGCCATTCGAAGGCCATGCGCCGATTGACTTCGCCGGCCTCAATCCATATAAGCCCGCTCACGCTCGGGCCTGCCCTCCCGGCGCGGTTTCGGTCGCGCCACGGGTTTTGGCCACGCCGCAATGGCCGGGCATAGCTCCTGTCGCATCGATGGCAGAATCAAGAAGGGCCGCACACCGCGGTATTAAATAAATGAAGCGTACCTACCAACCCTCCAAGCTTGTCCGCAAGCGTCGTCACGGCTTCCGTGCGCGCATGGCCACCAAGGGCGGCCGCGCCGTGGTCGCAGCCCGTCGCAACCGTGGCCGCAAGCGGCTGAGCGCCTGACGGAAACGAGTTCGTTGCCCGGCGCAGGCAAGCCTTCGGGAGCACAGCCCGGGCGGCTTCTCAAACGCGCGGAGTTTCTGGCCGTGCGGCGCGGTGAGAAGCGCCGTGGACGGCTTTTCCTCGTCGAGGTTCTCGACCGCGGCGACGACAAGGCGCCGCGCGTCGGCTATACCGTCACCAAGAAAGTCGGCAACGCGGTTGTGCGCAACCGCGTCCGGCGGCGGCTGAAAGAGGCCGTGCGCACCCATGCCGCACATGACATGGCGGCCGGCAATGACTATGTGATCGTCGGGCGCGAGGATGTGCTCGGCGCTTCCTTCGACCAGCTCAAGGCCGAGCTTTCCCGGCGGATCCGCGGATCACGATAGGGTTCAGTATGGAAAACAATCGCAATTTCTTCATCACCATTGCGCTGTCGGTGCTGATCCTGGTGCTCTGGCAGGTCTTCTACATGAACCCGCGCATCGAGGCGCAGCGCGAGGCGGCGCGGATCGAGGCCTCCCGCCAGGAGAGCCAGCAGACGCAGCAAGGCGCCGACGTGCAGGCACCCGGCCAGACCGCGCCCGGCCAGACGGCACAGGGTCAGGGCGCCCCCGCCGACGGCGCCGTTCCCGGCGGCGGCATTCTCGGCGAATTGAATACGCCAGCCAGCCGCGAGCAGGCGCTGGCCGGAACGGCGCGCGTGAAGATCGACACCCCGAGGGTCCAGGGATCGATCAACCTCGTCGGCGGCCGTCTCGACGACCTCAGGCTCAAGGACTACCGCGAGACGGTCGACAAGACCTCGCCCGAGATCGAGCTGCTCAATCCCGCCGCCCAGCCCAACGGCTATTATGCCGAGATCGGCTTCGTCGGCAGCGAGGCGACCGGCACGGTGCCGGGCCCGCAGACCGAATGGACCGTCGAGGGCAATGCGACGCTGACGCCGTCCACCCCGGTCACGCTCACCTACACCAACGAGAAGGGCGTGATCTTCAAGCGCACCTACTCGATCGACGCGAACTACATGTTCACCGTGTCCGACACGGTCGAGAACACCGGTCCCAGCGACATCACCCTGTTCAGCTACGGCCGCGTGACGCGTTTCGACAAGCCGACCACCGCCTCGATCTACGTCCTGCACGAAGGCCTCATCGGCGTGACCGGCGAGGAGGGATTGCAGGAGCATAAATATTCTGCGGTCGAGGAGGACAAGCAGTACACGCCCGGCAAATCCAACGACGGCTGGCTCGGCATCACCGACAAGTACTGGGCGGTGACGCTGGTGCCGACGGCCAAGCAGGCGTTCCAGCCACGCTTCGCCTATTTCGAGGACGGACGCCCCCGCTACCAGGCGGACTTCCTCAGCGACGCCATCCCGGTCGCCGCCGGCCAGTCGGCCACGGTGGAATCGCTGGTCTTCGCCGGCGCCAAGGAAGTCGCGACCATCAATGCATATGAACAGGAGCGGGACATCCGCCGCTTCGACCTGCTCATCGACTGGGGATGGTTCCATTTCATCACCAAGCCGATGTTCTGGCTGATCGACACGCTCTACAAGATGCTCGGCAATTTCGGGCTGGCGATCCTCGCCACCACCGTCGTCGTCAAACTCGTCTTCTTCCCGCTGGCCAACAAGTCCTATGCCTCGATGGCCAACATGAAGAAGGTGCAGCCGAAGATGATGGAAATCCGCGAGAAATACGCGGACGACCGGATGAAGCAGCAGCAGGCGATGATGGAGCTGTACAAGACGGAGAAGATCAACCCGATCGCCGGCTGCTGGCCGGTGCTGATCCAGATCCCCGTCTTCTTCGCCCTCTACAAGGTGCTCTACATCACCATCGAGATGCGGCACGCGCCGTTCTTCGGCTGGATCCACGATCTGGCGGCACCCGACCCGACCTCGCTGTTCAACCTGTTCGGCCTGCTGCCCTTCGCCGTGCCGACCATGCTCCACATCGGCGTCTGGCCGCTGCTGATGGGCGTGACCATGTTCCTGCAGATGCGCATGAACCCGGCCCCGCCGGACCCGACGCAGGCCATGATCTTCAACTGGATGCCGGTCATCTTCACCTTCATGATGGCGGGGTTCCCGGCCGGCCTGGTCATCTACTGGGCCTGGAACAACCTGCTCTCGATCCTCCAGCAGGCGGTGATCATGAAGCGGCAGGGCGTCAAGATCGAGCTTTGGGACAATCTCGGAACCTTGTTCCGGAAGAAACCGAAACCGGCGGAATAGCGCCGCCGCGGACCCACATGGAAGGGCCCCCCTTGCGGGGCCCTTGCCGTTTCCGGGGCCTGCGGCAACGCCTTACTGGAAACCTCTGCATTTCCGGGTTAGGGCTATGGCGAGCGCCGGCAAGGCCTCTTCCCCAGTGAAGGCAGCGCGAAGAGCAGACATGAAATTCAGCAAGGACATCGCCGCCCTGTGCAAGGAGCACGGGCTTCGCCTGACCGAACCGCGCAAGGTCATCATGCAGGTGCTGGCCGAATCGTCGGATCATCCGGATGCGGTGGAACTGCACCGGCGCGTCAGCGAGATCAGTCCGGGCGTCGCCATCGCCACCGTCTATCGCACGCTGGCTCTGCTGGAGGAAAAGGGCGTGCTGGAAAAGCACACTTTCGGCGACGGGCGCGCGCGCTTCGAAAGCGCCGACCAGGAACATCACGACCATCTCATCAATGTCGAGACCGGCGACGTGATCGAATTCCGCTCCGACGAGATCGAACGGCTACAGGAAGAGATCGCCCGCCGGCACGGCTTCGACATCGTCAGCCACAGGCTGGAAATCTACGTCAAGCCATCGAGGAAGACGCGCAAACGCCCCGGCAAGGCTTCCTGACCGGTTTCGCGTTCCGGCCCCTTCTCCTTCCCTTCTGAATTTCCGGACCCCGCCGGCGACGATGCCGGCGGGCCGCTTTTGGTCCATCCGGCTTCCGGTGGCGTCCTTCTTGTCGCACCCGACAAAACAGCGCTTGCGGTCCGGTCGTTTTCTAGTTTAGAATCATTCTAAATTTTGATTGCAGGGCTCAACTTTAAAGCCATTTCTGAAAGAAGGAGAAAACCCCATGTCCCAGTCCGTCTCGTGCAACAGCTGCGCCTATTACGAAGACCATGTTGCCAACAGCACCAAGGTCGCCGAGCATGCCGGCTTGTGCCGCTTCAACCCGCCGGTGACGCAGCCGGAGCCGAACGCCCGCGGCCTGTGGCCGGTGGTGACCTCCAGCGACTGGTGCGGTCATTTCTCCGGAGCCCGCGGCTGATCGCAAGCAGACGCAGCTTTCCTGAAACGGCGCTTCGGCGCCGTTTTTGTTTGGCAGGGATGCGGCAAGAAAAAAGGCCGGACCCAAGGGCCCGGCCAAGTATGGAAGTTAAACCTTCCAGAGGGGAACGTGTCGGGCGCAATGGGAGGAGAACACCCGACACGCAGCCCAGATAGGCCCGCCCGGCCCGCGGTTCAAGTGTTTGTCTACTATTTTTATAGAATAAATTGCCGCACCTGCCGATTTTCCCGTTTGCCGCTGCGGCAGCCCAGCCGACCGGCCCGTTCCGGGGAGCCGCCCCGGCTTCCCAAACGGCCATTTGGGGCCTAGAGCCGTTCCGAACCGGTACGGAGAATGACCATGGTCCGTGTACGCCCCGCCACCCCGGCGGATGCCGAAGCGCTGGCTTGCATCGGCTTGCAGGCATGGCAACGCGGCATCGGCCCGTTCGTCCCCGCGCATGTGGCTGACCGCATAAGGGCGGACAATCCGTTCAGGCCGTTCATCCAGGCGCAGGGCGAAAACATCCTCGTTGCTGAAATCGACGGCAGGCCGGCGGGGCTGGGCGCCCGCGAGCACCGCGACGACGTGATCACCGACATCTGGGTGGCACCTCAATGGGAAGGCAAAGGCGCAGGTTCGGCGCTTCTGGCCGAACTGGAACGCCAGATCGCCGGCGCCGGCCATGACCATGCACGGCTGCAAGTCGCGGCCGACAACCAGCGCGCGCTGCAGCTTTACCTTGCGCGCGGGTATGAGCCGGTGTGGCGCGGCGTCAGGGCAGATCCGATCCTGCAGGTGCCGCTGGAGAAGATCGGCCTGTCGAAGCGCCTGTCGGGCCTGACCTGATACCGCTCACGACGGACGCGAAAACACATAGGCGACGCCCACCAGCATCAGCAGTCCTACCGCCGCCATCATCAGCGGCCCGGGGTTGCTTCCCAGCCAGAACAGCAGGAAGCCGAGGCTGGTCCCGGCCAGCGACATCATCTTGGCCTTTCGCGGTATGGCACCGCGCAGGCGCCAGTCGCGCAAGGTGGGTCCGAAACGCGGATGGTCCAGAAGCCACAGCTCCAGCCGCCGGGAGGATTTGGCGAAACAGGCCGCCGCCAGGATGAGGAACGGCGTCGTCGGCAGCACCGGCAGGAAGGCTCCGACGAAGCCGAGCACCACGAAGAACAGGCCAAGCGCAAGGAACAGGCCGCGCAGGGGCGCCGACACCATCGGCGGCTCCCGCTCGACGCCGCTGTCGGGCACGGGACCCTTGCCCGCCCCGCGTCCCGCGTCCGGAAACTGGGAAACGGCTCGCCCATCGGTGGGGTGGGTAGCAACGGGTGGTGTCATCGGTTGCGTCCTGCGGTCAGCCCCGCATCGCCATGCGCATCGAGGCGCACCGGAGCGATCAGCCTGTTTGCCTGAACATCGGACAGCCGGCCGTCGCAATCAAGTGGACAAATCAGCTCAACATTGAGCTTCCATCTCCCGGAGCGCCGAGCCGGAAGGGGGCGCCCGAAGTCTTTGTTTTTGGCACATGATCCTGTCCGGAAAGTCTGCAATTTTCGGGATCATGCGCTCAAGCGCCGGCCGGGCGCTCGTCGGCGATGACCTTGCCGTCATTGGGTAGGCTGCCGGGCGGCACGATCTCGACCCTGCCCTTCATCTTGGTCGAGGCTTGCAGGGCCGTTTCCAGGGCCGTCGACAGGTCGCCGCCCGTTGCGCCCGCCTCCGCCCTCAGCACCATCTGGTCCTGCTCGTCGGCGCGCGTCACCACAAGGCGCAGCCGGCCGAGTTCGGGAAACTTCTTCGCGATCGCCGCGATCTGGGCCGGGTCGACGAACATGCCCTTGACCTTGGTGCGCTGGTCGGCCCGCCCCATCCAGCCGGCCAGCCGCTGGTTGGTGCGCCCGCAGGCACTCGCGCCCGGCACGATGCGCGACAGATCGCCGGTGCCGAAGCGCAGCAGCGGATATTCCGGGCTCAGCCGCGTCACCACAACCTCGCCGACCTCGCCGTCGGCTACCGCATCGCCGGTGCCGGGGTGCACGATCTCGACGATCAGGCCTTCATTGACCACGAGGCCCGACCGCGCCGGCGTCTCGTAGGCGATGACGCCAAGCTCGGCGCTGGCATAGGCCTGGTAGGCATCGACGCCACGCCCCGCCACCTCCTGTTGCAGGGACGGGGGGAAGGCCGCGCCCGACACCAGCGCCCGCCGGAACGGATTGTCGATGCCGGCCTCGGCGATCCTGTCGAGCAGGATTTTCAGGAAATCCGGGGTGCCGAGATAGCCGGAGGGGCGCAGAGCCGCGATCGCCTCCACCTGCTGCTCGGTGTTGCCGACCCCGGCCGGGATGACGGCGCAGCCCAGCGCATGGGCGCCCGATTCCATGATGTAGCCGCCCGGCGTCAGGTGATAGCTGAAGGCGTTGTGGACGATGTCGTGCTCGCGCATGCCGGCCGCGAACAGGGCGCGCGCCGAGCCCCACCAGTCCTTGCCGTGGCCTTCCGGATCGAAGATGGGACCCGGCGAAACCAGCAGCCGCTTCAGCCTGCCGGCCGCGACCGAGGTGAGACCGGCAAAGGGCGGCGCCTTGGCCTGCAAGGCGACGAGGTCGCCCTTGCGGATCACCGGCACCTGTTGCAGCGCGGCCCGGTCGGCAATCGCATCGATGGCGATGCCGTCCAGTTGCTGCTTCACGGCCGGAGTCGTCTCCGCCACGCCGGCAAGCAGGGTGCGCAGCGTCTCGAACAGGGCTTTTTCCCGGATTTCGGGGGCCCGGGTTTCCTCGGCATCGAAATGTGCAGGCATGGGTGACATCGCTTCCGTAGAGGGGTTTCGTCCGGGCGGCGGGCGGGCTCTCAGCTCAGCCAGCGCTTGCGGCGCTTGTAGCTCTTCACGTTGCGGAAGGACTTGCGGCCCTCGCCGCCGATGCCAAGGTAGAATTCCTTGACGTCCTCGTTGTCGCGCAGCGCGTCTGCGGCGCCGTCCATGACGATGCGCCCGGTTTCGAGGATGTAGCCGTAGGTGGCGTATTTCAGCGCCATGTTGGTGTTCTGCTCGGCCACCAGGAAGGACACGCCCTGCCGGGTGTTGAGGTCCCTGACGATCTCGAAGATCTCGTCGACCACCTGCGGCGCGAGGCCCATGGAAGGCTCGTCGAGCAGGATCATCTTGGGCCGGCTCATCATGGCGCGGCCGATGGCGCACATCTGCTGCTCGCCGCCGGAGGTATAGCCGGCCATGGCGGTGCGCCGCTGCTTCAGCCGCGGGAAATAATTGTAGATCATCTCCAGATCGTCGCGGATGGCAGCGCGCCCGTCGCGACGGGTGAAGGCGCCGGTCAACAGGTTTTCCTCGATGCTGAGATGGCCGAAGCAGTGGCGGCCTTCCATCACCTGGATGCAGCCGCGCCGCACCAGCTCGTTGGGGCTCAGCCTGTCGACGCGCGCGCCGTCGAACTCGATCGAGCCCTTGGTGACCTCGCCACGTTCGGCCTGCAACAGGTTGGAGATCGCCTTGAGCGTCGTCGTCTTGCCGGCCCCGTTGGCACCGAGAATGGCGACGATGCCGCCTTGCGGCACGGTCAGCGACACACCCTTCAGAACCAGGATGACATGATCGTAGATGACCTCGATGTTGTTGACCGACAAGATCGGCCGCGCCGGCTCAGGCGCCTGCGAGGTGCGGTGGGTGGAAGCAAGATCGGACATAAGCGAGCTCCGGATTGGGGTCCCTCCCCCGAAAGACGGGGAAGGGAGGCTTGCCATGGGAGGGCCTTACGAGGCGTCGCAGGCCTCGGTGCGCTCGGGCCACGGCGCGTTCTTCTCCGCATAGGCCTTGGCGTCCTCGTCGAGCAGCGGCCCGACCTTGTCGCTCATCGGCGTGATGTAGTCGGTGATCTTCTCGAAGGCGGTTCCGTTCCAGCTCTGCACGAAGGTCGAGAAGTGGCCGTTGTGGTCGGCGCAGGAGAGCTTGACCGGCTGGGTGAAGCCTTCCAGACCGATCTCCTTCAGCCGTGCCTCGTCGATGTCGAGGTTCTCCAGCCCGCGCCGCACGTCCTCGCCGGTCACCACCTTGTTGCCGGTGAGTTCCTGCGCGGTGCGGATGGCCTCGGCGATCAGCATGGAATTGTAGACGCCGCGGTTGTAGAGCACCTGGCCGACCTTGGACTTGTCCGACACCTGGCTCTTGCCGGCATCGACGACATATTTCTCGATGTCGGCCAGCAGCGGGAAGTCGTCGCCGGCGGCATGCCAGTTCAGGGTCTTGAAGCCCTTGGCCCGCTCGCCGCCGCCACGCGCGTCATCCTCGCCCGGCCACCAGATCGAGATGAACTTCTCCATCGGGAAGTTGGTCTTCACCGCTTCCTTGATGGCGGTGGAGTTCAGCGCGCCCCAGCCGTAAAGGATCATGTAGTCCGGGCGGTCGCGGCGCACGCTCAGCCATTGCGAGGACTGGTTCTGCATGTCGGCGGCGGCCACCGGATAAAGCTTGGCCTCGAAGCCGAGTTCCTTCGAAAGCTGGTCGATCAGCGGCAGCGGCTCGCGCCCGAAGCTGGCGTCGAGATAGATGTAGCCGATCTTCTTGCCCTTCAGCTTCTCGATGCCGCCGCCTTCCTGCTCGGCGATGTATTTCAGGATCTGGGTGAAGCCGTCCCAATAGGTTGCCGGCGGGTTGAAGATCCACGGGAAGATGTCGCCCTTGGCCGAGGCCGAGAGACCATAGGCCATGGACAGCACCGGGATCTTGTCGACGGCGGCCTTGGGGATCAGCGGCAGGGTGATGCCGGTCGACCACGGATTGACCATGACCGGCTTCTTCGGCTTCACCGCCTCGTAGCATTCGAGGCCCTTCTTGGTGTCGTATCCGGTCTCGCACTCCTCGATCACCAGCTTGACGCCGCCGATGCCGCCGTCGCGCTCGTTGAGCATGGTGAGATAGTCGTGCATGCCGTCGGCAATCGGCGCGCCCGATCCGGCGAAGGGGCCGGTGCGGTAGGTGAACAGCGGCACATAGATGGAATCCTCCGCCTTGGCGGCCTCCATCGCCGGCATGGCCAGCATCGATGCGGCCGAAAGCGCAAATACCAGTTTCTTAAGCGACATTTCGTTCTCCTCCAGTTTCCATTTCCACCGCGCCGGCCGCCCTCAATAGGGGAACGGCCACACGCGAAGCTTCTGCTTGGTGATCTGCCAAAGCCGGGCCAGTCCGTGCGGCTCGACGATGAGGAAGAAGATGATGAGCGCGCCGACGATCAGGAAGGTCAGGTGCTCGACCGTGGCGGCGGCGATCGGCAGGCCCAGCGATTCCGGCAGGCCACGGATGAAGATCGGCAATATGTGGATCAGCGCCGCGCCCATGAAGCTGCCGATCAGCGAGCCGAGGCCGCCGATGATGACCATGAACAAGAGCAGGAAGGACAGCTTGATGTCGAAGGCCGACGGCTCCGCAGCGCCCAGCCACAGGAACACCATCAGCGCGCCGGCCACGCCGCAATAGAAGGACGAGACGGCGAAGGCGAGCAGCTTTGCCGGCAGCAGGCGGATGCCCATGAGCTGGGCGGCGATGTCCATGTCGCGCACCGCCATCCATGTCCGCCCGATGCGGCCGTGGACGATGTTGGAAGCGATCAGCGTCATCACAACGACGACGCCCAGCACCACGTAATAGCGGGTGACGGGCGTGGCCATCGGCCCGGTGATGGCGATGCCGAACAGGGTGCGGCCCGGCACCTCGATGGCGCCGGATGGGTTGTAGTTGTAGAGCCAGGCGATGCGCACGAAACACCATTGCAGGAAGAACTGCGCGGCGAGCGTGGCGACCGCGAGATAGAACCCCTTGATGCGCAGCGAGGGCAGGCCGAAGATCACGCCGATGCCGGCCGCGAAGAAGCCCGAGCACAGGATCCACACCAGGATGTTGACCTGCGGGAAGAGCGTCGAGAGCTTGTAGGCGGCATAGGCACCCACCCCCATGAAGCCGGCGGTGCCGAGCGACAGGAGGCCGGTGTAGCCGACGAGGATGTTGAGCCCGATCGCCCCCAGCGACAGGATCAGGAACGGGACCATCACCGAGGCCAGCAGGAATTCGTTGCCGAACAGCGGGATCGCGACGAAGGCGATGGCCATGATGATGGCGAGGCCGTAGCGATCCTGCAGGATCGGGAAGACCGCTGAGTCGGCGGCGTAGCCTTGCTTGAACTGGCCGGTTTCGCGATAGAACATCGTGTCAGATCCGCTCGATTATCTTGTCGCCGAACAGGCCCTGCGGCCGGTACAGCAGGAACACCAGGGCGATCACATAGGCGAGCCAGCTCTCGATGCCGCCGCCGAGCAGCGGGCCCCAGTAGAACTCGCCGAGCTTCTCGCCGACGCCGATGATAAGGCCGCCGACGATGGCGCCGGGCACCGAGGTGAAGCCGCCCAGAACCAGCACCGGCAGCGCCTTCAGCGCCACGATCTCCAGCGCGAAGGAGACGTCGGAGCGCGCGCCCCACATGATGCCGGTGACCAGCGCGACGAGGCCGGCGGCGAACCACACGATCACCCAGATCTGGTTGAGCGAGATGCCGACCGAAAGGGCTGCCTTGTGGCTGTCGGCGACGGCACGCAGCGCGCGGCCGATGCGCGTCTTCTGGAAGAACAGCGCCAGCCCCACGATCATCAGCGAGGCGATGACGGCGGCGGCAATGTCGATCTTCTGGAGGCTGACCAGCCCGCCCAGCATCTCGATGTCGACCGAACCGCTCGGCAGGAACAGCTCGTCGGCGATCATCTGCTTGGGATCGCCGCCGAACACCATCTCGCCGAAGCCGATCAGCACATAGGTGATGCCGAAAGTGGCCATGAACAGGATGATGTCGGGCTGGTTGACCAGCGGCCGCAGCACCACGCGCTCGACCAATACGGCCAGCACCAGCATGACGCCGGCCGCCAGGACAAGGGCGAGGAAGGCGGCGGCATGGCCGGAAAAGCCCCATGAGGAGAATTTGGCGTAGAAGCCGACCAGCGTCAGCGCCGAGAACACCACCATGATGCCCTGCGCGAAGTTGAAGACGCCGGACGCCTTGAAGATCAGCACGAAGCCCAGCGCGATCAGCGCATAGAGCACGCCCGAGACCAGCCCCTCCCACAGGGTCTGCACCAGCAGATCGGGCATCTGCACCATCTGCACGAATGGGTCGATGAAGATGTTGTAGAGCATCGATCCTCCCTGATCGACGTCAGCGCCATCACGGACGGCGTGGCGTATCCTCGCGTTTCAGTGTCCGACCCCCAGATAGGCGTCGATGACTTTGGGGTCGGCCTTGACCTCCTCCGGCGTGCCGTCAGCGATCTTGTGTCCGTATTCGAGCACCACCACCCGGTCGGACAGGTCCATGACCACGCCGATGTCATGCTCGATGAGGGCGATGGTGGTGCCGAAATGCCGGTTGAGATCGAGGATGTAGCGGCACATGTCCTCCTTCTCCTCCATGTTCATGCCGGCCATCGGCTCGTCGAGCAGCAGCAGTTCCGGCTCCATGGCCAGCGCGCGGCCAAGCTCCACCCGCTTCTGCAGGCCGTAGGGCAGCTTGCCGACCGGCGTCTTGCGGATCGCCTCGATCTGCAGGAAATCGATGATGTCCTCGACCACGCGCCGATGCTCGATCTCCTCCTGCATGGCAGGGCCGTGGCGCAGCATCTGCCAGAAGAAGCCGCGATGCATCCTCAGCGTGCGGCCGACCATGATGTTGTCCAGCGTGGTCATGCCGCGAAACAGCGCCACGTTCTGGAAGGTGCGGGCGATGCCCTGGCTCGCCGCCTGGTAGGGGCGCATGCGCGAGCGGGTCTGGCCCTTGTAGGTGATGCGGCCGTGTTGGGGATGGTAGAAGCCGTTGACCACGTTGAGCATGGAGGTCTTGCCGGCGCCGTTGGGACCGATGATGGCGCGGATCTCGCCCTTGCGAATGTCGAAGGAGACGTTGGTGATCGCCTTGACGCCGCCGAAGGCGAGCGACACGCCATCGACCGCAAGCAGGGTTTCGCCGATGGTTGCGCCAAGGGCGTTCATGCCGCGGCCTCCAGCGTGCCGATTTCCTGGACTTCGGCATCGGCGATCTTCACGCGCGCCGAGATCACGCCCTTGCGGCCGTCCTCGAAGGTCACCTCGGTGGAGATGTCGGCAAGCTCGGCGCCGTTGTAGAGGGCATCGACCAGCGGCTTGTAGCGCTCGGCGATGAAGCCGCGCCGCACCTTCTGGGTGCGGGTCATCTCGCCGTCGTCGGCATCCAGCTCCTTGTGCAGGATGAGGAAGCGGCGGATCTGCGACGCCGCCATGCGCGGCTCGGCCGCCAGCGCCCGGTTCACCGCCGCCACATGCCCGGCGCAGATGGCGTAGACCTCGGGGCGCTGCGCCAGCTCCTGATAGGAGGCATAGGGGATGTTGTTGCGCTCGGCCCAGTTGCCCACCGCCGTCAGCTCGATATTGATCATGCAGGTGACGAAGTCGCGGTCCTGGCCGAAAGCCACCACCTCCTTGATGTTGGGATAGAACTTCAGCTTGTTCTCGATGTATTTCGGCGCGAACATCGCGCCGGAGCGCAGCCGGCCGACATCCTTGGCCCGGTCGATGATGGTGAGATGGCCATCCTCGTCGAAGAAGCCGGCATCGCCGGTGCGCACATAGCCGTCGGCGGTGACGGTCTCGGCGGTCCGCTCGTCGTCCTTGTAGTAGCCGAGGAACTGGCCGGGCGAGCGGTAGAGCACCTCGCCCTCCTCGGTGATGCGGATTTCGACATTGGGCGTCGCCGGCCCGACCGTGCCGACCCGGATCTGGCCGTCGGGATGGGCGGTGACATAGAGGAAGGCCTCGGTCTGGCCGTAGAGCTGCTTCAGGTTGATGCCGAGCGAGCGGTAGAAGGAAAACAGGTCGGGACCGATCGCTTCGCCGGCGGTGTAGGCGACGCGGATGCGCGAGAAGCCGAGCACGTTCTTCAGCGGCGCATAGACGAGCAGATTGCCGAGCGCATAGCCGAGGCGGGCGCCGGGCGGCACTTTCTCGCCGTCGAGGATCTTTTCGCCCCAGCGGCGGGCCAGCCCGATGAAATAGTCGAACATGCGCCGCTTGAGGGCACTCGCGTCCTCCATGCGGATGGTGACGCGCGTCAGGAGCGCCTCGAAGATGCGCGGCGGGGCGAAATAGAAGGTCGGCCCGATCTCCTGGAGGTCGCTCTCGGCGGTTTCCCGGCTCTCCGGGCAGGCCACGCAGAAACCCGACACCATGGACTGCGCATAGTTGAGATAGTGGTCGCCCACCCAGGCCAGCGGCAGATAGGCCAGCACCTCGTCGCGATCGGTCAGGCCGTCGAAGGCGACGGTGTCGCGCGCCGCCGCGATGGAGCGGCCGGCCGACAGGAGCACGCCCTTGGAGCGGCCGGTGGTGCCGGAGGTGTAGAGGATGATGGAGATGTCGTCGCCGCCGCCATTGTCGCGCTCGGCATCGATGGAAGCGGCGGCCGCCGGGTCCGCCGCCAGCAGCGCCCGCCCCTTCCCGATGATGTCGGCGACCGCATGCAGGCGCGTATGGTCGTAATCGCGCAGGCCGCGCGGCTCGTCGTAGAGCACGACGCGCAGCTTCGGCACCTGGTCCTGGATCGCCAGCAGCTTGTCGACCTGCTCCTGGTCCTGCACGACCGCGAAGCCGACCTCGGCATGGTCGAGCACATAGGCCATCTCGTCGGCCACGGCGTCGGCATAGACCGGCACCGGAACGGCGCCCAGCCATTGGGCGGCCAGGATCGTCCAGTACATGGCCGGCCGGTTCTCGCCGATCACGGCGATGGTCGCGCCGCGCTGCAGGCCGAGTTCGCGAAGGCCCGCCGCATAGGCGCGGATGGTCTCGGCCATCTCGCGCCATGTCCATGTGTGCCAGATGCCCAGATCCTTGTGCCGCATGGCGGGCCGGTCAGGCCGCACGCGAGCGTGCTCGCACAAGAGCTTGGCGAACGTATCGAGCATTGGCATCGCACTCCCTGGTGCCAAAGCAACTCCTCCCGATTTATTCGGCGCCGGTGTTGGTCCCGACTTGTCGGACGAAGCTTGCAAGCCTCATCGCTCTTTTTCAACTTCTGCCTTGACAGACAAGAAGCCTTGTTGAATGTAATCTGACGGGAATCTATTTGGCCATTGGGCTTTAGGCGAATCCTCGCCACTCCCAAACCCTTGCAGGCACTGGCTTATTCGCCGTAGCGCCGCAGTCTTTCCAGATCCAGAATGGTCACGCCGCCGCCCTCGTTGCGCAGCAGGCCGGCTTTTTCCAGCTCTTGCAGGATGCGATTGGCGACGGGCCGCGACACGCCCGCCAGCAGGCCGATCTCTTCCTGGTTGATGTCGATATGCGAGCCGACGAAAGGACTGATCACCGGGTTGAACAGCGAGGCGAGGCTGCGCGCCACCTTGCCGGCCGAAGCGAGGCTGCGGTCATGCTCGACCTGCGCGATGAACTGGCCGAGGCGTTCGTTGATGAGCCGCACCAGCAGCCGGTCGAAGGCGACGCTGTTGTCGTAGAGCCAAAGGAAGGTGGAGCGGTTGAGCAGCGCGACCTGCGTGCGGCGCAGCGCCAGCACGTCATACTGGCGCGGTTCGTCCTTGAGCAGCGACCCCTCCCCGAACCAGCAGCTCGGCGGCAGGCCGGCATAGGTCACCGCCTTGCCGGACGTGGTGATCGAGCCCAGCCGCAAAAGCCCGCTGATGACGCCGATCCAGCTGTCGATGCGGTCGCCACGATGGATGAAATAGGTGCCGGCCTCGAGGGTGCGCAAGGTGATGCCGCGACGCGCCCGCTCCTGTTCCTCGCGTGGCAATTCCCGCGCCCAGAACACCGAGGTCAGAAATTGCTCCTCACTTATCATCCGCGCACCCGACCATTGCCCGCATGTGCGTACCATGTCACGGCCGCGTTCGTCACGCGCCTCCGGAGAAAAGCGGAGGTGCGCAGCCTCTGTGATTGAAGCGGCGGCAAGAAAACATTACGTGCATATTTATTCGATCGAGACCGACATCCTGGCGAACGACGGAAAGGTTCGACATGCCCGCATCCAGCGCAACCGTAACGACCGAACATGCCAGCCGCTATCTGCAGCAACTGTGCAAACACTGGTCGCACCGTTTCGAGGTGAGCTTCGACCCGCAGCAGGGCCGCATCCGGTTCGGCGAAGGCGAGGTGATCGACCTCAACGCCGAGCCGGACAGGCTGCGCGTTCACATTACCGCCGAGGACGCAAGCCGCCTGCCCGAGCTGAACCGGGTGGTGGAATCCCATATCGTGCGCTTCGCCTTCCGCGAGACGCTGCAGTTCGACTGGGCCTGAGGGAGCCGTCCCATGTCCCGCCGCAAGAAAATCGACCGCGACAGACTGCTCGACCTGGCCGAATCGATTGTGCGCGAGCGGGGCGCGGCGGCGCTGACCGTCGCGGCGCTGGCCAGGGCGGCGGGCATCACCAATGGCGGGGTGCAGTACAGCTTTGCCACCAAGGAGCATCTGCTCACGGCCATGTATGACCGGTGGGCCGAGGAGTACGACACCAAGGTCGCCGCGCTGGCGGGCGACGATGCCGACCGGCGCGCCATCCTGAGGGCGCAGATCATCGTCGCGCGCGAGGAGGAATATGATCCGGTCACGCGGGACCGCACGGCCGTCATGATGGCCGTGCTGATGCAGTCTCCCGAGCAGCTCGAACGCTATCGCAAGGATTGCACCGAACGCCTCGACGGCCTCGACTTCACCCGCGAGGAGGATCGCCGCCTCCTGCTGGCGCTGATGGCCATGGAAGGCGCGTTCATCATGCGCGGCTTCGGCTTCATGACGTTTCGCGACGACGCGTGGGATGCCCTCGGCGAGGAAATCGACAAGATTCTGGACGAATCCGGCAAGAATGCCTGATTTCCGCCAAAATTGGAGTCGACTTGACCAAATATAAATACATACGTATTGAATTATTTAGTTTGAAATCCAGGTGAAATCATGACCTCCCGATGGATGGTTCTCGCAATCGTCTCCAGCGCCCTGTTCATGGTCAGCATCGACATGACGGTGCTGCACACGGCCCTGCCGCGCGTCGTCCACGATCTCGACGCGACCAATTCGCAGAAGCTTTGGATGATCAACGCCTATTCGCTGGTCATGGCGGGCCTGTTGCCGGGCTTCGGCACGCTGGGCGACCGCATCGGCCACCGCCGCGTGTTCATGTGGGGACTGGTCGTCTTCGGCCTCGCCTCGCTGGCCGCCGCCTTTGCCCCCAGCGCCACGCTGCTCATCGCCGCCCGCTCGCTGCTTGCCGTGGGCGCGGCGATGATGATGCCGGCCACCATCTCCCTGTTGCGGCTGACCTTCCTTCAGGACCGCGAGCGGGCCATCGCTATCGGCATCTGGGGTTCCATCGCCTCCGGCGCGGCGGCCATCGGCCCGCTGATCGGCGGGGCGCTGCTGGCGCATTTCTGGTGGGGATCGGTGTTCCTCATCAACGTGCCGGTGGTGCTGGCCACCCTGGTCCTCACCCGCCTCTACGTTCCCGACCACCCCGGCAATCCCGAACGGCATTGGGACCTGTGGACGTCGGCGCTCGTCACCGTCGCGCTGGTCGGCCTCATCTACGCGCTGAAGGAGGCGATGAAGCCCGACCCGGACCTGGTGCAGGCGCTGGCCGCCGCCGGCATCGGCGTGCTGTTCGGCTGGCTGTTCCACCGCCGCCAGAAGGGCCTGCCCTCGCCGCTGATCGATTTCGCGCTGTTCCGCAATGCGCGCTTCGCGACCGGCACGGTGGCGGCGCTGATCGCCAGCCTTGCGCTGATGGGCGTCGAGTTCGTGTTCAGCCAGCAATTGCAGCTCTCGCGCGGCTACACGCCCCTGCAGGCCGGCCTGTTCCTGCTGCCGATCGCCATCGCCGCCATCCTCGCCGGCCCGACGGTCGGCGCCGTGCTCATGCGGGTCGGCGTGGAGCGCATGCTGGCCGCCATGATGGCCCTGACCGGCCTCGGGCTCGGCCTGCTCACCCTGTCGGGCGACATGTCTCTGGTCTGGCAGGCGACGATCCTGGCCATATTGGGCTTCGGTGCCGGCGGGACCATGTCGGTCGCGTCCACCGCCATCATGATCAGCGCGCCGGAGGACCGGGCCGGCATGGCGGGTTCGGTCGAATCGGTGGCCTATGAGCTGGGCGGCACCCTCGGCGTCGCCATACTGGGCAGCCTGCTGGCCGCCATCTACAGCCTGTCGCTGGTGCCGCCGGCGGGCATACAGGCCGGCCCGCTGGTCCGCGACAGCATCGACCAGGCGCTGCTCGCCGCCGAATCCCTCCCGCCCGACGCGGCCGCACGGCTGACCGAGGCGGCACGGACCGCCTTCGACCAGGGCGCGCTGGCCAGCTACGGGCTGGCGACCGTGCTGGTCGCCGCACTGGCGCTCGCCATGGCGATCAGGGCCTGGAACGGCAAGGCCCGGCCCGCGGCAGCCTCCGGCAAGGCATGAAGAACGGCGCGGGCAAGTTTCAAGGAGATTTGCCCGCGCCCCGGTTTCCGGCTAAGACGCGCCAATTCCTCCAGTGACGGGAACTGACCGATGACGGAAATGGCCGCCAACGCCGAAATGCAGGCAGCACTTCTTTCCAGGGCGCTGCCCTATATGCAGCGCTACGAGAACAAGACCGTGGTGGTGAAATATGGCGGCCACGCCATGGGCGACACCGAACTCGGCCGCGCCTTCGCCCGTGACATCGCGCTGCTCAAGCAGTCGGGCGTCAACCCCATCGTGGTGCATGGCGGCGGGCCGCAGATCGGCTCGATGCTGACCCGCATGGGCATCGAATCGAAGTTCGAGGGCGGCCTGCGCGTCACCGACCAGAAGACGGTCGAGATCGTCGAGATGGTGCTGGCCGGCTCGATCAACAAGGAGATCGTCGCCCTCATCAACGCCGAGGGCGAATGGGCCATCGGCCTGTGCGGCAAGGACGGCAACATGGTCTTCGCCCAGAAGGCGCGCAAGACCATCAAGGACCCGGATTCCAACATCGAGCGCGTGCTCGACCTCGGCTTCGTCGGCGAACCGGTGGAGGTCGACCGCACCCTGCTCGACCTGCTCGCCCGCTCCGAGATGATCCCCGTGATCGCCCCGGTCGCCCCCGGCCGCGATGGCCACACCTACAACATCAACGCCGACACCTTCGCCGGCGCCATCGCCGGCGCGCTGGGCGCCTCGCGCCTCCTGTTCCTCACCGACGTGCCCGGCGTGCTCGACAAGGACAAGAAGCTGATCGACGAGCTGACGGTGTCGCAGGCGCGCAAGTTGATTGCCGACGGCACCATTTCGGGCGGCATGATCCCCAAGGTCGAAACCTGCATCGAGGCCATCGAACGCGGCGTCGAGGGCGTGGTCATCCTCAACGGCAAGACGGCGCATTCGGTGCTGCTGGAACTGTTCACCGAGCACGGCGCCGGCACGCTGATCGTGCCCTGACCGGCCAGGAAGCCTGAAGCGGCCCGATGTCAGGCCGCTTCGGTCTCGTCCTTCCCGCCGCTGCCGAAGATGACGAGGTTGCGGCCGCGGTTCTTGGCCTCGTAGAGCCGCCGGTCGGCGCTGCGCATCAGCTCGGACACGGTCGCGCCCGGCGCGCACAGGGTGCCGCCGATCGACACCGTCAGCGGAATGACGCGGTCGCCCTCGACGCGGAAGCGGATCGCCTCCACTTGCCGGCGGATGCGCTCGGCGATGCGGATCGCCTCCTCCTCGCTGGCCCCGACCAGCAGGGCCGCGAACTCCTCGCCACCGATGCGGCCCAGCACATCGCCGCTGCGCACGCCGCCGCGCAGGGCGGCGACGATCTGGAGCAGGGCCTCGTCCCCGGTGAGGTGGCCGAAGCGGTCGTTGATCGACTTGAAGTGGTCGGCGTCGATGATCAGCAGGGCGCCCGAATCGGTCTTGCGCCGCGCCCGCTCCAGCACGCCGAAGAAACTCTCGCGGTTGAGCATGCCGGTCATGTCGTCGTGGCGGGCCTTTTCGGCGAGGCGGCGGTGGGCGGCGGCAAGCTGGGCATGGGCGCGCGAAAGCTCGCGATGCGCCGCCTGCAGCTTGTCGTTCTGCCAGAACATGTAGGCGCTGGCTGGCCAGGCGATGACCAGCGGGCACACGATGCACATCATGAGGCCCAGCGAGCCGAGCGTGGCGCCGAAGAACGGCAGCACCAGCAGGGCGAGCAGCACCGAAGCCGCCGCCGAAGCGATCGCCGTCCAGAATGCCTTGAAGATCACCAGCGCCATACTCAACCCCCGGTCGCGCCCATTAAGCCCCAAAACCTGAAATTTGCGTTTCCTGCCGGATGCAAATCCCAGATAATCCGCTATGGGCCCGACCGTCCCTGAACCGCCGATGAATGAGCAGCCATAGCGCCATTTTCATGCCATAAAGCCCCCTATGACCCAGACACTCGACCCCTCCCGATTCGCCCATGTCACCGACTGGGTCTTCGATCTCGACAACACGCTCTACCCCCACCACACGAATCTGTTCTCACAGATCGACGTGCGCATGACGGCCTATGTGTCGGAACTCCTGACGCTGTCGCGCGAGGATGCGCGCAAGCTGCAAAAGGACCTCTACCGCGAATACGGCACCACCCTCAACGGGCTGATGAACCGCTACGGCATCGATCCCGACGACTTCCTGATGAAGGTGCACGACATCGACTATTCCTGGCTGGTGCCGGACCCGGTGCTGGGCGCGGCCATCCGCCAGCTTCCCGGCCGCCGGTTCATCTTCACCAATGGCGACCGCACCCATGCCGAGCGCGCCGCGCGCCAGCTCGGCATCCTCGACCATTTCGACGACATCTTCGACATCGTGGCGGCCGGACTGACCCCCAAGCCCTCCCTCAAGACCTACGAGAAGTTCACCGCCCTGCATTCCGTCATCGGCGAGAAGGCGGTGACGTTCGAGGACATCGCCCGCAACCTCGCGGTGCCGAAAAAGATGGGCATGACCACGGTTCTCGTCGTTCCCAACAATTTCGAGCCGACCTTCTCCGAAATCTGGGAAAGCGATCCCGACCACGAGGACGACGTCGACTACGTGACCGACGATCTCGCCGGGTTTCTGGAAAGAATAGTTGCGGACAGATAGGCATTTCACCGGCCTGGAAAGGCGCATCGACGAGGCCGCGCACCGTTTCCTCGCCGGCCTGCCCCGCCATCGCGTCGCGGACTCGCTGGTCGAGTTTCTGGTCTTCGGGTTGAAACAGGCCTGGGCCTGCCTGTTCGGCGGGGCGATGCTGGGCCTCATCCTCCTCACCCGCTGGCTGTGGCCGGAAGGCGGCGCCGGCTTCATCGCCCGCTACGATTTCCTGTTTCTCTCCGCCCTCGTCATCCAGCTTGCCATGCTGGCCTTCAAGCTCGAGGCCTGGGAAGAAGCCAAGGTCATCCTCATCTTCCATGTCGTGGGAACGGTGATGGAACTGTTCAAGACCCATGCCGGTTCATGGGTCTATCCGGAAGAGAACCTCTTGCGCATCGGCGGCGTGCCGCTGTTTTCGGGTTTCATGTACGCCGCGGTCGGCTCCTACATGGCGCGCATCAACCGCATCTTCGACATCCGGCTGAACCGCTATCCGCCCCTGTGGACGACCGTCGTTCTGGCCGGCGCGATCTACGTCAACTTCTTCTCGCACCACTTCGTGTGGGACATGCGCTGGCTGCTGTTCGCGGCGACGTTCGCGCTGTACTGGCGCACGACCATGCACTACCGCGTGTTCCGGTTCCGGCACAAAATGCCGCTTCTCGTCGCCTTCCTGCTGACCTCGCTATTCATCTGGATCGCCGAAAACATCGGCACATGGTCGCGGGCGTGGCTCTACCCCAACCAGCACGACGCATGGGTGCCGGTTTCGTTCGGCAAGCTCGGTTCATGGTACCTGCTGATGATCATATCGGTCGTGCTGGTGACGCTCGTGCACCGGCCCCGACCCTATGTCGCGCAGGAAGAGCCCCAGGGCGTGGCGGCCGGCACACGGAAAATGGCGTGAGCGCTCACAGCCTGTAGAATTTCTTGATGATCTCCCAGGCCTCGTCTGCCGTGTCGACGAAGTCGATGATGTCCTGGTCGCCGGGGCTGATGGTGCCCTGCTCTGCCAGGAAGTCCAGATCGATGGCTCGGTGCCAGAACTCCTTGCCGAACAGGATCACCGGCACCCGCTCCATGCGCCCGGTCTGGATCAGCGTCAGCGTCTCGAAGAACTCGTCCATGGTGCCGAAACCGCCGGGGAACACCGCGACCGCCTTGGCGCGCATGACGAAGTGCATCTTGCGGATGGCGAAATAGTGGAAGTTGAAGCACAGCTCCGGCGTCACGTAGAGGTTGGGCGCCTGCTCGTGCGGCAGCACGATGTTGAGGCCGATCGACGGCGCGCCGACATCGTCGGCACCCCGGTTGCCGGCTTCCATGACGCCCGGTCCGCCGCCGGTAACCACCACGAATTCGCGGTAGTAGGTGACGGCCGAGTGCTGCGAGCACAGGCGGGCGAACTTGCGCGCCTCGTCGTAATAGACGCTGTTCAGTTCCAGATTGCGCTTCTGGGTCTCGTTCTTGGCCGCCCAGGCCTCGCCGCCCGGCTCGGGCAGGCGCGCGCCGCCGAACAGGATGACGGTGGAGCGGATGCCGCGTTCGGCCAGCGTCATCTCCGGCTTCAGCAGTTCGAGCTGGAGGCGCACCGGGCGCAGTTCGCGCCGCGTCATGAACTCCTCGTCGTTCCAGGCCAGGCGATAGGTCGCCGCGCGGGTCTGGGGCGTGTCGGGCGCGCTGCGCGCCCGCTCCAGGTCCTCGTCCGAATGCGGCAGAGGCGTCCAGCCCGTCTTGTCTTCCGGATTCATCGTCTACACCCTTAAAAAATCTCGCCCGCCACGCGGCACGCCGCGTTGACCCTCACCATACCTTCAAATAGGGTCCGCCCGGCTTTCAATCCCGTTAAACCGCTGCCCCTTCAAAGCCTGTGCAGGAGCAATAGATGCCGCAGACCGATCTGGCAAACCTCGAAACCACCATCGATCTCGCTTTTGAACGACGAGACGAGATCTCGACCTCGACGCGTGGCGAAGTCCGCGACGCGGTTGAAACCTCGCTGCGGCTGCTCGACGCCGGCGAGGCCCGTGTGGCCGAGAAGCAGGCGGACGGCTCCTGGCACGTCAACCAGTGGCTGAAGAAGGCCGTGCTGCTTTCCTTCCGGCTGAACCCGATGGAGATCGTCAAGGGCGGCCCGGGCGAATCGGGCTGGTGGGACAAGGTGCCCTCCAAGTTCGACGGCTGGGGCGCGGTCGATTTCGAGAAGGCCGGCTTCCGCGCCGTTCCGAGCTGCGTGGTGCGTCGCTCCGCCTATATCGCGCCCGGCGTGGTGCTGATGCCCTCCTTCGTCAATCTCGGCGCCTATGTCGATGCCGGCACCATGGTCGACACCTGGGCGACCGTCGGCTCCTGCGCCCAGATCGGCAAGAACGTGCACCTGTCCGGCGGCGTCGGCATCGGCGGCGTGCTGGAACCGATGCAGGCCGGGCCCACCATCATCGAGGACAATTGCTTCATCGGCGCGCGCTCCGAGGTGGTCGAGGGCTGCATCGTGCGCGAGGGCTCGGTGCTCGGCATGGGCGTGTTCATCGGCAAGTCGACCAAGATCGTCGACCGCGCCACCGGCGACGTGTTCTATGGCGAGGTGCCCCCCTATTCGGTGGTCGTGGCCGGCACCATGCCGGGCAAGCCGCTGCCCAACGGCGCGCCGGGGCCCAGCCTCTACTGCGCGGTCATCGTCAAGCGCGTCGACGAGAAGACCCGCTCCAAGACCTCGATCAACGAGTTGCTGCGCGACTGACGGCCGAAGCTTCGGAAAGGCCAAGGATGCCCGAGATGTCGAAATTCGTCTGGCTTTTCTTCAGCGTCTCCGGGCGCGTCAGCCGGGCCGCCTATTTCCTCGGCGGCATGCTGGTGGCGGTGGTGCAGGCCTTCCCGCTCTACCGCTTCACGCTGGCGCCGGAAGGTTCGCCCGAAAGCATGATGTGGTCGACGCTGTTCATGGTCGCCTTCCTCGCCTCGCTGTGGTCGAACGTCGCACTGGCGGTGAAGCGGCTGCACGACCTCGACAAGACCGGTTTCATCGCCGTCATCCTGTTCGTGCCGGTCGTGTCGATCGTCGCCTTCCTGGTGCTGTGCCTGTTCCCCGGCCAGCCCGGCCCCAACCGCTACGGCAAGCAGCCCAACGCTCCGGCCTGAGGCGCCCGAAAGGCAGCCGGCCGTGGACCGCTCGTTGCTGCCGGCTTTGGGCCACGGCAGGTGATTCCACTCGGCGGCAAAATGCTCTATCGGTTTGGCCATGATGCTGCCGACCGACCCTGCCCAGAACCTCGCCAAGCTGATCCGCTGCCCCTCCGTCACCCCCGCCGAAGGCGGCGCGCTGGCGGCGCTGGAGGACATGCTGAAACCGCTCGGCTTCGCGGTGGAACGCCCAACCTTCTCCGAGGCCGGCACGCCGGACATCGAAAACCTCTACGCCCGCCGCGCCGGCGACGGCCCGCACCTGATGTTCGCCGGCCATACCGACGTGGTGCCGGTGGGCGACGAGGCCGCTTGGAAGCACCCTCCCTTCGCCGCCGAGATCGCCAATGGCGAAATGTACGGGCGCGGCGCCGTTGACATGAAGGGCGGGATCGCCTGCTTCGTGGCCGCACTTGCAAGGCATGTCGAGGAAACCGGCGGCCCTTCGGGCTCCGTCTCGCTGCTGATCACCGGCGACGAGGAAGGCCCGGCCATCAACGGAACCGCCAAGCTGCTGCAATGGGCGTCCGCCAGGGGCGAGGCATGGGACGCCTGCCTGCTCGGCGAGCCGACCAACCCGGAAAGGCTCGGCGACATGGTCAAGGTCGGCCGCCGCGGCTCGCTGTCGGCCACGCTCACGGTGCTCGGCCGGCAGGGCCACGCCGCCTATCCGCATCTGGCCGACAATCCGGTGCGCGGGCTGATGACGCTGGTCGACGCCCTGCTCGACCCGCCCTTCGATGCCGGCACCGAGCGATTCCAGCCCACCAATCTGGAGGTCACCTCCATCGATGTCGGCAACCCGGCCACCAATGTCATCGCGGCGCGGGCAAGCGCGGCCTTCAACGTGCGCTTCAACGACACCTGGACGGTGGAAAGCCTGCAGGCCGAGATCCACAACCGCCTCGATACCGCCAGCCGCCGCCGCAAATACCGCAAGGGCCGCAAGGAGCCGGTCGAGTTCGAGCTGGCGTGGCGCGATAACCCCAGCCATGTCTTCCTGACCCATGACGAAAAGCTGATCGGCACGCTGGCCCGTTCGGTCGAGGCGGTGACCGGCATGCACCCGGCCCTGTCCACCTCGGGCGGCACTTCCGATGCCCGCTACATCAAGGACTATTGCCCGGTGGTCGAGTTCGGCCTTGTCGGCCAGACCATGCACATGGTCGACGAGCGGGTGCAGCTGGCGGACCTCGAGACGCTGACGCAGATCTACCGACGCTTCATCGGCGACTGGTTCGGGAGCAGGTAGACGTGCTGTCGGCGGACGAAATCCAGACATCGCTTGCCGGCGCCTGGCGCCTGATGATGGGAAAGCCGGACGGGCTGCGCCTGCTCGATCTTTCCGCCGAAGGGTTCTGGAATTCCTTCCAGGCGTTGCTGGTCGCTGTCCCGGCGCTGGTCGTCGGCTGGGTCGGCGTCGCCAACGAGATCGGCGATCCGCTGATCGTCTCCGGGCGCTTCTCCATGGTCGTGCGGCTGGCGCTGGTCGATCTCGGAAGCTGGGTGCTGCCGCTGGTGGCGCTGGCTCTGGTGGCCCCCTATGCCGGCATCGGCAACCGCTTCGTGCACTACGTGGTGGCGAGCAACTGGGCCTCGGCCATCATTGCCTGGATGCTTCTGCCTTCCGCCCTGATGCGGCTGTTCATGCCTTCGGCGGGCGAGGCGGCCACGCTGGTGGCGCTGCTCCTGTTCATCGCATCGCTGGTGCTGGGCTGGCGCATGACCAATGCCGCCATCGGCAAGGGCCCCGCGGTCGGCTCGGCGGTCTTCGCCGGCATGTTCGCCACATCGCTGGTCGTCCTGTTCAGCCTCCAGTCTTTGCTGGGGATCGTCATTCCACGCTAGAACAACCGCCGGACGGGTCCGGCCGAGGGAGAAAGCCATGCCCGCACTGGAAACTATCCTGCAATTCCTGATCGCAGCGGTGCTGTTCGCCTACATTCCGGGGCCCGCCATGCTCTACAGCGCCGCGCAGGCGCTGGCCCGCGGCACCCGCGGCGGCCTGATGGCGGTGCTTGGCATCCATGTCGGCGGCTATGTGCATGTGATCGCGGCCGCGGCCGGGCTTTCGGTGCTGTTCCATGCCGTCCCCACGCTCTACGCCGTGGTGAAGCTCGCCGGCGCGGCCTATCTGGTGTGGCTCGGCATCTCGTTCTTCCGCAAGAAGGCGGAGGACGGCGCGCCGCCGCTGGCCATGCCGGCCAAGTCGACGCGGCGCGCCTTCATCGAAAGCGTGATCGTGGATGTGCTGAATCCCAAGACGGCGATCTTCTTCGTGGCCTTCCTGCCGCAGTTCATCGATCCGGCGGCCGCCCTTCCGGTATGGGCGCAGTTCCTCATCCTCGGAACCATGACCAACCTGATCTTCACCTCGGCCGACATCGCCAGCGTTCTGCTGGCGCGCAGCCTCACCGAAAGACTGTCGCGGTCGGTCTCGGCGCGCCGCCTCATGGAACGGGCGGGAGGCGCGATCCTCATCGGCCTCGGCGCGCATCTGGCGCTTCAGCGAAGCTGATCGGGGTAGTCAACGCCGATCAGATAGAGCCCGTCGGGCGGCGCCACCTGGCCACAGGCCGCCCGGTTCGCGGCCTCCAGCGCGGCCTTGAGGTCGGCCGCCGTCCACGCCCCGTCGCCGACCCGCTTCAACGAGCCGACCATGGAGCGCACCTGGTTGTGCAGGAAGGAGCGGGCCGAGGCCCTGATCTCGATCACATCGCCTAGGCGCGTGACGTCGAGCCGGTCGAGCGTGCGCACCGGGCTGTTGGCCTGGCACTGGGCGGAGCGGAAGGTGGTGAAGTCGTGGCGGCCGAGCAACAGCCTGGCCGCCTCGTCCATGGCCCCGGCGTCGAGATGCCTCGGCACCCACCACACCTTGCCCTTTTCCAGAGCCGGCGGCGCGCGGCGGTTCGAGATGCGATAGAGATAGTGCCTGCCGAGCGCCGAGAACCGGGCGTCGAAGTCATCGGCCACTTGTGCCGCCTTGAGGACGGCCACCCGTTCGCCGGCCTGCTGGAGATGGGCGTTGAGCGCATCGCGCACCGTGTCGCCGCGCCAGTCCTTGGCCAGATCGACATGGGCGACCTGCGCCGTGGCATGCACGCCGGCATCGGTGCGGCCGGCGCCACGAATGGACACCGTCTCGCCGCTCAGCTTGAAAATGGCTTCTTCGATGGCCTGCTGCACCGAAGGATGGCCGGCCTGCCGCTGCCAGCCGGCATAGGGGCCGCCGTCATATTCCAGATCGAGCCGATAGCGCGGCATGACGTCCTCAGCCGCCCGCTTCGGCGCCGAAGGCCGGCGCATAGGCCAGCCGGCCGCGCAAGGGCGCGGCGCCCCAGGCCAGCGCCATCAGTTCCTCGCACTGGAAAACGCTGTCGAACCCCGCCGCGCGGTCATGACGATAACCGAAGCGGCCGTAATAGGCGGGATCGCCCAGCACCACCGACAATGTTTCGCCCTGATCCCGCAAACACCGATGCGCCTCGACGATCAGCGCGCTGCCGATCCCCTTGCCTTGGAAATCGGGCAGGACCGCCAGCGGCGCGAGCGCGACCGCATCGATGTCCTGCTCCCCACTTTCCACGGCAAGGCGGGTGAACAGGATATGGCCGACGATGTGTCCGTCCCGCTCCGCGACCAGTTCGAGCACGGCATCGCCGGCGGCGACGAGCGCATCGACCAGATCGGCCTCGTCGGTGCGGCCGAAGGCCCGTTCCTCGACGGTGCGGATTGCGGCGCGATCCTCCGGGCGGGCGGTACGTATGGCATTCATGACAGCTTCATCCCCGTCGACAGCCGCGCCCCGCGCAAGAACTCTGGCGCAGCGACAGGGCGCGCGCCGGCCCGCTGCACCTCGGTGAGCCGTACCGCGCCGGCCCCGCAGGCAATGGTGAGACCGTCGTCGAGCACCGTGCCGGGTTCGCCGGCACCATCCGCCAGCGTCGAGCGCAGCAGCTTCAGCCGTTCGGGCTTGCCGCCCGCCTCGAACTCGCACCAGGCGCCGGGAAACGGCGACAGGCCGCGTATATGATTGTGCACGTCCCGCGCCGGCCAGCTCCAGTCGACCCGTGTTTCCGCCTTGGCGATCTTTCTGGCGTAGAGCGCGCCTTCCTGCGGCTGCGGGGTAAAGGCGAGCGTTCCGGCTTCCAGCTTCGCCAGCGCCTCCAGCATCAGCGCCGCGCAGGCCGGCATCAATTCGTCATGCAGCTCGCCGGCCGTCATGTCCGGCCCGATCGACAGCTTGCTGGTCAGCGCCACCGGGCCGGTGTCCAGCCCCTCTTCCATGCGCATGACCATGACGCCGGTTTCGGCGTCGCCGGCCATGATGGCGCGCTGGATGGGAGCGGCACCGCGCCAGCGCGGCAACAGCGAGGCATGGCCGTTGAGGCAGCCGAAGCGGGGGGCGTCCAGAATGGCGCGCGGCAACAGCAGCCCATAGGCGACGACCACCGCCACATCGGCCTGCAGCGCCCGGAAGGCCTGCTGCTCCTCGTCTCCCTTGAGCGACAGCGGCGTCGAGACGGCGATGCCCAGCCTTTCGGCCTCGCGCTGCACCGGCGACGCGGTCAGTTCCAGCCCGCGCCTTCCGGCCGCCCGCGGCGGCTGCGTGTAGACGGCGGCGACGTCATGGCCGGCTTCGGCAATGGCGCGCAGCGTGGGCACGGAAAAATCCGGCGTGCCCATGAAGACGACGCGCAAGGCCATGGTCTCAGCCGACGAGACGGCCGGCCGGCTTCTCGCGCGCCAGCTTGCGGAACTTGCGCATGACCATGTCGCGTTTCAGCTTCGAGATGTGATCGATGAACAGCACGCCGTTGAGATGGTCGATCTCGTGCTGCAGGCAGGTGGCCATCAGCCCTTCGGCAGCCATCTCCTGCGCCTTGCCGTCGCGGTCGACATATTTCACCCGCACCGTGGCCGGGCGCTCGACCTCGGCATAATATTCGGGGATCGACAGGCAGCCTTCCTCGTAAACCGAACGCTCGTCGCTGCTGTGCAGGATTTCCGGGTTGACGAAGACATGGGGGGCCGGCTCCTCGTCCTCCTTGGCAAGGTCGATCACCAGAAGCCGCAGGGGCAGGCCGACCTGGATGGCGGCAAGGCCGATGCCCGGCGCCTCATACATCGTCTCCAGCATGTCGTCGGCCAGCTTGCGCAGCGAATCGTCGACACGCTCCACCGGCCTGGACATCTGGCGCAGCAACGGATCGGGAAGGATGATGAGCGGCTTGATCGTCATTGCGCTCACCTAAGACCTCGCCGGTGCGGCGTCAACCGGGCAGATCGATATCCGTTCACGTTTTGATCTGGCCGAAGGGGGCGAATCTGTTATGGTGCGCCGATGAACGACCTGCCCGGCCCCCTCTCCCTGCCCATTATCCAGCTCGGCGCCACGACCATCACGCTCGGCCAGTTGCTGGCGTTCGGCGCCTTGCTGTTCGCCGCGCTGCTGGTGGCGATGGTCGTCGCCCTGTGGCGATCGGCCAATGCGCGCGCGGCCGCCGCGGCGGAAGCGGCCGACAATGCCCGCGACGCGGAAGCGCGCATGGCCGAGATATTGCGCAGCCAGGCCGAGATGCAGGGCCGCATGGGCGCCATCGCCGAAGTGTTCGGCTCGCGGCAGGCGGAGCTGACGCAGTCGATCGGCCAGCGCCTCGACGCCATGAGCGGGCGGCTCGGCCAGACCATCAGCGAACAGACCCGCGCCACCCACGAGAACCTCGCCAGATTGCAGGAGCGACTGGCCACCATCGACAGCGCGCAGGGCAACATACAGGCGCTGGCCGGGCAGGTGGTGCAGCTCCAGGCGATCCTTTCCAACAAGCAGACGCGCGGCGCCTTCGGCCAGTCGCGCATGGAAGCGATTGTCGCCGACGGCCTGCCGATGGGCTCCTACGAGTTCCAGGCCACGCTTTCCAACGGCAGCCGGCCGGATTGCCTGGTTAAGATGCCGAACGACGCGCCGTCGCTGGTCATCGACGCGAAATTCCCGCTCGAGGCCTGGAACGCCATTCGCGCCGCCGAAACGGCCGAGACGCAAAAGGCGGCGGCACAGGCCTTCCGCCGCGACGTCGAGGTTCATATCCGCGACATCGCCGACAAATACCTGCTGCAAGGCGA
Organism: Aquamicrobium terrae; assembly: GCF_052978165.1. Taxonomy (NCBI): domain Bacteria; kingdom Pseudomonadati; phylum Pseudomonadota; class Alphaproteobacteria; order Hyphomicrobiales; family Phyllobacteriaceae; genus Aquamicrobium; species Aquamicrobium terrae. The sequence continues at coordinate 2,345,506 of NZ_JBRKLZ010000001.1, read as the reverse complement.
AACGCAGGACACGGCCTTCATGTTCGTGCCCTCCGAATCCGTGTTCGCCGAGATCCACGAGAATTTCGAGGCGCTGGTGCAGCGCGCGCACCGCGCGCGCATCGTCATCGTCTCGCCCTCGCTGCTGATGCTGTCGATCCAGGTTATCCAGGCCATCCTCAAGGACGCCCGCATGCGCGAGCAGGCCCACGTCATCCAGGGCGAGGTGATCCGCCTGATGGAGGATGTGAGCCGGCTGGACGAGCGGGTGCGCAAATTGCAGACCCATTTCGGGCAGGCCTCGAAGGATATCGACGACATCCTCGTCTCCAGCACCAAGGTGACGAAGCGCGGGCAGAAGATCGAGGCGCTGGAATTCGGCGGCGGCACGGCGGATGAGGCGGACGAAAAGACCGGCCCCTCGACCGCGCGCACAGCGGCTTCGAAGACCGGGCAGCTTCGGCTGCGCGTCGTCGAGGACGCCGAGTAGGCGATAACATTTTCGGATTTTGACGGAGTAGCCCTTTTACCGCCCCGCAGGGAAGACGGCCTTCGAAAGGTATCCTCACCGCAAACGGAGGGAAGTCCCGGCAGAGAAGGGGAAAATTTTCACTTGCAGCTAACGACCGCCGAACCGGCCGGCCCATGCCGGTTGGCAGCGCAACTCCCTCCCTTCATCAACTCTGATGGTTTTGATTGTCTCTGAGCCTTGCGTTGAGGGTTATGATGATCTTTCGCATGGTCGCTGCGATTGCGAGGATCGGTGGTTTTCCGTTGGCGATGAGGCGCGCGTAGAAGGCGGCGAACTCGCCTTGTCCGGCAGCGGCGCGCAAGGCCGGCATGAAGAGTGCGGTCCTGACCTGCGGTCTGCCGCCGCGCTGGCGTCGCCGGCCCCTTGCTGTGCCGCTCTCGTTGGGGTGCGGCGCGGTGCCGGCCAGCGCTGCGGCCTGTCGGCGCTGGAGATGGCCGAGCTCGGGCATCAGGGCGAGGATCGTCACGGCGCTGACCGTGCCGATGCCGTTCATGCCGGTGCAGATGGCGACGCGGTGGCGCAGGCCCGCGTTTTGCGCCACCAGCGCGGCGATCGCCCGCTCGAGCGCCGCGATCTGCCGGGTGATTGTTGCGAGCATGGCCCGAAACGAGGCGGCCATCGCCCTGGCACCGGGTGCCCGTGACCGGTTCTGCTCGGCAACCTTGAATGCGACCAGGTCGGCCCTTCGGCGCACGAGGGCCTGCATCTGCTTCTCGTCGGCGTCGGGCGCCTGCCACAAGGGCAGCTTCGTCCAGCGCTCGCGTCCATAGGCGGCCATCTGCGCGGCGTCGATGGCGTCGCTTTTGCCCAGCGTTCCGAAGGAGCGGATGAAGGCCTTGAGCCTGAGCGTGTCGGCGCGGTGGCCGGCGATGCCGGCCCTCAGGCACTCTTCCAGGAGCAGCAACTCGTAGCCGCCCGTCGGTTCGCACACGACGAGATCGGGGCGGCTGGTCCTGAGCAGCGAGCGGATGGCTGCGCGGCTGTTGGCGACAGTCGCAGCCGTGATGCCGTCATCGACGGCCAGCCGGTCCCTGGCGACATCGACACCGAGGCAGCGGACGGGCGCATGGTGCAGGAAGGTCATGACGGTGCTATCCTTTGCAGGCTTCGGATTGTTTGCGGGCGTGGTGGTGGGCCAGAGGCCCGATCAACTCTCCAAGCGGGGGTGCAAAGGCGGCAGAGACCTTGATGACGTCGGGTGTCGGCCCGATCCCGGAACCGGTCGCCTGCCGCCGAGGCTGCGGGTTTGCAGGCCCGCAGCCTCGCTGCTCAACCTACCCCATATCGATCAAACAATCCCGGAAGCCGCAGCGAAGCGGCGGCTGTCCGCGATCCATCCCGTGACGTTTGAAGGGTCCGGCATGGATTCCCGACGCTCTCAATTCGCTTCGCTCATTTCGAGGCCGGGAATGACGGGCAGACCAGATCATTTCACCTTTGAAGCGGCACCGGCGACTGGTCGGGCCGGATGGAGCTGCAAGGGTCCCTCAGGCTCCCATCCGCCGCCGCCGCAGCAAAGAAGCAAGGAAAGCTCCTTTCACGGCATCGCCGGGACCGGTCGCTCGGCCTCAAGCCCCGAACCTGATCCTGACTTGCTCCGGTGCATTGCAGTGATGCGATTGCGGCCCTTGATCCTTTTTCCGTCCGGACTTATGTCCCGAACCGTGGGGACGACCCCACCGTTTCAGGCTTGGTCCATTAGCCACTGGCACGCCCGGCTGGTATCGGCGGATTGAGGCAGGCTGAAATTCATGATCAAGGTCGGGACGACCCGCCATCGAGACGGAGCGTTCCATGCACTGGATTTTGCTGTTCATCGCCGGCCTGTTCGAAACCGGCTGGGCGATCGGCCTCAAATACACCGATGGCTTTACGAAGCCGCTGCCGACAGTTCTCACCGCGCTGTCGATGATTATAAGCGTCGTGCTGCTGGGGCTCGCGCTCAAGCATCTGCCGGTCGGCACCGGCTATGCGGTGTGGACCGGCATCGGCACGGTGGGCACGACCCTGCTCGGCATCTGGCTGCTGGGCGAGCCGGCAACCGTGGCGAGGCTCGCCTGCATCGGCCTCATCGTTGCCGGCATCATCGGCCTGAAACTGGCCGCCTGATAGCCGGTCCGTGATTCCTGCCAGTCGGCGGACGGCGAAGCGCAGCCTGTCCGGATGACGAACAGATCGGTTCCCGCGATCCCGGCCGGGATGAGAGACTGCTGCATCTCGACCGGAATTGCCATCACTGGTGATTTACGACCACGCCGGTTCCGGGCAGCGCTTCGGCCACAAATACCAAAAGACCGGTCCCCGTTCGGGGCCGGTCCTTCGGACTTACGACCATAGCGCGTTCAGCGGACGGTGAAGCCCGGCGGCATGCGGCCGCCACGGGCCTTGCGAGCGGCGTAGCGCGCGTCGCGCTTGGCCTTGCGTTCAGCCTCGAGAGCCAGTTCGGCAGCGATTCGCTCGGCTTCCTCGGCCTCGCGGATACGGGCCTGCTCGGCGGCGATACGCTCCGCCTCGGCACGCTCGGCAGCCTCGCGGGCCAGCTTTTCCTGCTTCAGGCGGGCCTTCTCGGCCTCGCGCTCGGCACGGGCGGCCAGAATGGCCTCACGCTCGGCCTTGCGGGCGAGAACGCGCGGATCGTCTTCGGCCGGACGCTGCTTGAAACGCTCGAGAAGAGCCTTCTTTGCATCACTAGCGGCATTGCGCCGCTCAAAAATGTCTTTTTCCCTGTAGATAGCCAACTTTACTTCCCTGAAATCGGTTCGCGTGCCTTACATACGGGCCAAACGCCAGACTTCAAGCGCCAAAACGGCATGCCAGCCATGAATTCCTGGCATGTTGCCCTGCGACGACACTTTCCGGCGCCCTGTTTGCGCACGCCATGCACGCACCCTATATCCGGCGCAACCTGACACGGAAGCCCGGCATGACATCACTCTCCGTCCTCGACCTGTCGCCCGTCACCCAAGGCGGCACCGTCGCGCAATCGCTCGCCAACACGCTCGACCTCGCCCGCGATGCCGAGCGGCTCGGCTACAAGCGCTACTGGCTGGCCGAGCACCACAACATGCCGGGCATCGCCAGCGCCGCCACGGCAGTGGTGATCGCCCATGTCGCGGCGGGCACCAGCACGATCCGCGTCGGCGCGGGCGGCATCATGCTGCCCAACCACGCGCCGCTGATCATCGCCGAGCAGTTCGGCACGCTGTCGGCGCTGTATCCGGGCCGCATCGATCTGGGCCTCGGCCGTGCGCCGGGCACCGACATGGTGACCGCGCAGGCACTGCGCCGCAATCTCGACGCCTCGGTCGACAATTTCCCGCGCGACGTGGTCGAGCTGATGGCCTATTTCGAACCGGCGGCGGAAGGCCAACGCGTGCACGCCATTCCCGGCGAGGGCGAGAAGGTGCCGGTCTGGATCCTCGGCTCCAGCCTCTACGGCGCGCAGCTCGCGGCCATGCTCGGCCTGCCCTATGCGTTCGCCTCGCATTTCGCCCCGGCAGAGATGGAGCGGGCGCTGGAGCTTTACCGCTCGCGCTTCGAACCCTCGGCGCACCTGGAAAAACCGCACGTCATGCTCGGCCTCAACGTGGTCGCCGCGCCGACCGACGACGAGGCGCGCTACCTGTTCAGCTCGCTCCAGCAGGCCTTCGTCAACCTGCGCAGCGGCCGTCCCGGCAAGCTGCCGGCACCGGTGGAGAACTATGCGGAACAACTTGGGGCGCAGGAGCGCGCCATGCTCGGCCATGCGCTGTCCTGCGCCATCACCGGCTCGCCCGAAACCGTGAGGCTCGGGCTCGACGCCTTCATCCGCCGCACCGGCGCCGACGAACTGATGGTGACCGCACAGGTGTTCGACCATGCGGCGCGCTTGCGCTCGTTCGAAATCCTGGCGGACGTGCACCGGCAAATGGCCAAGGCGGCATAGGTTTAAGTCTGTAGCGGGGCTATTTCAGCGCGCGCACCAGCCCGGCATCGGGGAAACAGGTGGCCGGGCGACCGTTCTTCGCCTGCCAGTCGCCGATCGAGCGCCGCGTCTTGAATCCGGGCAGGCCGTCGGCGCCGCCGACATCGTAGCCCTTGGCCTCCAGCGCCCGTTGCAGGCCGGCGATGTCGGATCTGTAGAGCTTGTCCACCGCGCCCCAGCGCCCGGCGAAGCCCTTGTCGCCATAGGCGATGCGATCGCCCGCATGGCCGATGAACAGGGCATAGAGGTCGCTCATATTGTAGTCCTTGAGGACGTAGAAATTGGGCGTGACGATAAAGGCCGGCCCGTTGCGCCCGGCCGGCATCAAAAGGAAGCCTTCGGCCCGCGCCTCATGCGCCGGGAACGGCTTGCCATTGACGCGCCGGATGCCCATTGCGGCCCATTTCGAGATCGGCCTGCCGATGTCCGGCCCTTCCAGCGCGCAGGACACATTGTCCGGCACCACCACCTCGAAGCCCCAGTCGCGGCCCTTCTGCCAGCCGTGGTGGACGAGATAGTTGGCGATGGAGCCCAATGTGTCGGGCACCGAATTCCAGATGTCGGCGCGGCCGTCGCCATCCATGTCCACGGCATGTTCGAGGAAGGACGAGGGCAGGAACTGCGGCTGGCCGAGCGCGCCGGCCCATGACGACTTCATCGCCCCGCGGGTAACAGTGCCGCGCTCGACCATGGCTAGGGCGGCCAGCACCTCCTTGCGGAACATGTCCTTGCGGGTGGCCATGAACGCCTTGGTGCCCAGCACCTCGAAGGCGTCATAGGGCATGCGGGCCGCGCCGAAGCCGGATTCGCGGCCCCAGATCGCCAGCACGACCGGGCCAGGCACGCCGAAGTGCCGCTCGACCGCCGCCAGCGTGCGGGCATGGCTGGCGGCGCGGGCGCGACCGCCCGCCGTCACCGCGCCCACCGTCTTTTCGGCGAAATAGGCGCCGGGCGCCCCGAACTCGGCCTGATGCTGGGTCTTCGGCGTCTTCGGCTTCTCGCCCGGCAGGACGAGGTCGGGCAATTTGAGATTGGGCTTCACGCCGGCGAAGGCGGCGTCGAAGGTCTTTCTGGAGATGCCTTTCGAACGCGCCTCCGGCCACAGATCATTCGCCAGCCAGGCGCGGAACTGGTCATCGACGGGCGCGGCCAAGACAGGCGAGGCATGCGCCAGCACGGCGAAAATGCCGGCACAGAGAGCGACCAATCCACGCTTCATCCAGATGCCCTCCCGGTCAGAATGCGGTTCTCGATTTCAGCGCCGCCGCCAAAGTGCCCTCGTCGAGGTAATCCAGTTCGCCGCCCACCGGCACGCCGTGGGCAAGCCTCGTCACCTTCACGTCGAGGCCGGAAAGCTGGTCGGTGAGGTAATGCGCGGTGGTCTGGCCTTCCACGGTGGCGTTGACGGCGAGGATCACTTCCTTGACCTCGCCGGCGGAGACACGGTCGACCAGCGATCGGATATTGAGCTGGTCGGGGCCGATGCCGTCGAGCGGCGACAGCGTGCCGCCCAGCACATGATAGCGCACGTTCATGGCCGAGGCGCGCTCCAGCGCCCACAGGTCCGATACGTCCTCGACCACGATCAGGGTCGCCGGATCGCGGCGCGGGTCGCTGCAGATGATGCACGGATCGGCGGTGTCGACATTGCCGCATGTGGAGCACACGCGCACCTTGTCCAGCGCCTCGCCCATGGCGGCGGCGAGCGGCCCCAGCAACTGGTCCTTCTTCTTGATCAGATGCAGCGCCGCGCGGCGCGCCGAACGCGGGCCGAGCCCCGGCACCTTGGCCAGAAGCTGGATCAGACGTTCGATTTCGGGGCCGGCGATTCGCTTGGACATAGCCGGGTTTTAAAGCATGTCCCGCGAAACTGGGAACCGTTTCGTTTCCCAAGGTTTCGCGGAATGCGAGCGCCCTCAATATTCGGGCATCGGCCTTGCCTGGCTGACGATCAGCGAGCCGATGGCGCTGGTGTCCTGCGGCGTCTGCTCGAAGGCCATCACCGGCTGCTGCTGCGCGGTATCGGACACCGAAGCCGTGGTGATGACGTCCGTGTCCGGCTTGGCGGCAGGTTGCGGCGCAGGTGCGGCCGCTGCCACCATGACCGGCGCGGCTTCCGGCTTTTCCTTGGCGATCGCCGGGGCGGAGGGGAGCTTCGTCGTGACAGGGGGCACGGCGGCGGCCGGGCTCGCGGCGGCCACGCGGAATTCGGAATCCGGCGGCAGCGGCTCGAAATTGCGGCCGCGCTTCTCATAGAAGGCGTTGCCGCCGGCCACCGCGACATAATGCATGTTGTTGTATTTGAACTTGAGGCCGGCCGTATGGAAGAACATGGCGTTCTTCATCTTCGGGTGGCGCTCGCCCTTGAGCACGGCATCGGCCGCTTCCACCACATCCGGCAGGGCTTTCGAATTCATCTTGCGGCTGAGCACGCCGGGGGCGAACTGGCGCGGCGCACCAACGACCTGGCAGATCGTGTCGCCATGCTTGCCCGATTTGAGGCGGTTCATCACCACCGTGCCGACACCGATCATGCCGTCACGGCTGGAACGGTTGGCCTCGAAGAAGATCGCGCGCTGCAGGCATTCGCGGTCTTTTTCCGTATAGCGGTAGGTGTAGGTCTTCGACGGCGACGTGTCCGTCTTGTCGTGCAGAGCAAGGCTTTGCGTGGTCTGGCTGCAGCCGGCGAGCAGCACAAGTGATCCGGCGGCGCCCAGCAAAGCTGGCGTCTTCCATCGCTTGGCGATCAAAAATCGTCCCCTCTTCCTGTCGCCGCCACATCCCCGGATGTGGCTAAGATGAGACAGTTTCGGGCGAAATGATGGCAGGCGCCGTTTTTTGCCGGCTTGTGGCTTCCGGGACCGGCCCGCCGAGGCGGGCCCCGGTATTTCCAGGGGTCTCAGAACGGCAGCTTCATGCCGGGCGGGATCGGCAGGCCGGCGGTCAGCTCCCGGGTCTTTTCCTGCATCACCTGCTCGACCTTGACCTTGGCATCGTTGTGGGCGGCGAGGATCAGGTCCTCGAGGATTTCCACCTCGTCCTCCTTGAGCAGCGAGGGGTCGATCTTCAGCGCCTTCATCTCGAACTTGCCGCTCAGCGTCACGGTGACCATGCCGCCGCCCGCCTGCCCGCTCGCCTCGAGTTGCGCGATCTCCTCCTGCATGGACTGGAACTTGGCCTGCATTTCCTTGGCTTTGCCCATCAGGCCGAGCAGATCCTTCATCGCGATATCCTTTGCGTTGCTGGGCCGGAGCGCCTGTCGGCGTTGTTCCGGCTGGACTGGTTCAATCTTCTTCGTCGGCTTCCGGTTCGGGCAGCGTGTCCTCATCCGCCGATTCCGCCTGCAGGGCGTCGGGAATGCGCACATCAATGATCTTCGCGCCAGGGAAGCGGGCGAGAATCGCCGCTACGGCCGGATCGCTGCGGGCGTCGAGCAGCGCCGTCTCGCGCCGGACCGATTCCATCTCAGCCAGCGTCTGGCCGCCCTCCTCCTTGGACAACGACACCACCCAGTGCCGCCCCGTCCACTGCTTCAGCTTGACGGTGAGGTCGTTGAGCAGGGTGCGCGGCGCTTCCTCGGTCAGGCTGACCTCGACATGGCCCGGCTCGATGCGAACCGGGCGCACGCACCGCCTTACCAACGCCTTGAACAGCCCGTCGCGATGGCTGTCGGCCAGAGCCACGATGTCGTCGAGCGACTTGATCGAAACCTGGGACGGGACCGCTTCCGGTTCCGGCTGCGGCGGCGTGAAGGAAACCGGTTCAGGTGCGGCCTGGACCAGCCGCATGGTCTGCGCGCCGCCCGAGGACGACGGCATGACGGAAGGCATCGCCGGCTGGGCCATGGCACTTGCCGGCGCGCCGTTTCCGGCCTCGACCGGCGCCGGGCGCGGCTGCGGAGCCGGGGCGCGTGGCGTGGGAGCCGGCTGGCCATCCAGCGACTTCAGCGCCTCGTCCAGCGTCGGCAGGTCGGCCGCGTGGGCGATGCGGATCAGCACCATCTCGGCCGCGCTGACCGGACGGTTCGAGCTTTGCACTTCGGGAATGCCCTTGAGCAGCATCTGCCAGGTGCGCGACAGCACCTTGACCGAAAGGGCGGCGGCGAACTCGACGCCGCGCCGGCGCTCGGCCTCGGAGAGCGATGCGTCCTCGGCCGCGTCCGGCACAAAGCGCAGGCGGGTGACCAGATGGTTGAACTCGGCAAGATCGGTGAGCACGGCGGCCGGATCGGCGCCGGTATCGTACTGGGCGCGGAATTCGGCCAGCGCGGCCGCGATGTCGCCCTTCATGAGATGCTCGAACAGGTCGATGATGCGGCCGCGGTCGGCGAGACCCAGCATGGCACGCACCGCCTCGGCGGTGACCGCGCCGCCGCCCGCTGCCCCACCACTATGGGCGATGGCCTGGTCGAGGATCGACAGCGAATCGCGCGCCGAGCCCTCGGCCGCGCGCGCGATCATGGCCAGCGCCTCGTCGTCGATGGAGATGCCTTCCCTGGCGGCGATGGCCCCCAGATGGTTCACGAGCAGGCCGGCATCGATGCGCCTGAGGTCGAAGCGCTGGCAGCGCGACAGCACCGTGATCGGCACCTTGCGGATCTCGGTGGTGGCGAAGATGAACTTCACATGCGGCGGCGGCTCCTCCAGCGTCTTCAGCAGGCCGTTGAAGGCCTGCGTGGACAGCATGTGCACCTCGTCGATGATGTAGACCTTGTAGCGGGCCGACACCGGCGCGTAGCGCACCCGGTCGATGATGTCGCGGATGTCGTCGATGCCGGTGTGGGAGGCGGCGTCCATCTCGATCACGTCGACATGGCGCCCCTCCATGATCGCCTGGCAGTGCTCGCCGGGCACCGACAGGTCGATGCTCGGCTGGTCGACCTCAGGCGTGCGGTAGTTGAGGGCGCGGGCGAGGATGCGCGCGGTGGTCGTCTTGCCGACGCCGCGCACGCCGGTCAGCATCCAGGCTTGGGCGATGCGCCCGGAAGAGAAGGCGTTGGTGAGGGTGCGCACCATCGGCTCCTGGCCGATGAGCTGGGAAAAATCGGAAGGACGGTATTTGCGGGCGAGAACCCGGTAGGCCCCGGGCGCCTGCCCGGCTGCGAAAGCGCCTGCGTCGCTGGTTCCGGCGTCGTTCATCGATCAGCACTGCTCCAAGCCAGCATCAGGGGACCGCGACCGGAAGCGGCCGTCTGCAAAGCCAGTTTCGCCCGCACGCCCCGACACAGTCAATGAGCATGCCGTCATGAACGCGAAGATGGCGAAGAAAGGCGGGAGGCTGGAACAATGACCCGTTCCGGGCTCGTTAGGGCTGCTTCCTTCCGGACCTGACCCGGTTGGCGAGTGGACCGTCCACCACCAACCTCCCGCTGTCCATATCGGCAATTCGACCGCGAAATGCAAGGGCGAGTCGAAATTCGATGATAGCTAAAGAGCGGAATCGCTTGCAGCGAAAAGCGCCTCGCACTACCGTTTCGATCCGGATAGGCGACAATACCGCTCACAGTTCACAATGCCCGGCTTCGCCGGTTCAAGGGAGACGCCATGCTGCCCGGGCTCAAGGCCGGTTTTTCGCTCGACGCCCGCCTCGAAGCGGACAGCGAACCGCTGATGTGGCTCGGCCTGTGCGAGCTGAGGGTCATGAACGACCGCCGCTGGCCGTGGCTGGTGCTCGTCCCGCAGCGCCCGGAGGCCGAGGAAATCCACGACATGGCGCCACTCGACCAGGCCATGCTCACCTTCGAGACCAACATGGTGGCGCAGGCGCTGAAGCGCGTCACCGACTGCACCAAGATCAACACGGGCGCGCTGGGCAATATCGTGCGCCAGCTTCACGTCCATATCGTCGCCCGCAGGGAGGACGACCCGGCATGGCCCGGCCCCGTATGGGGGCACGGCGTGCGCGAACCCTATCGGCCGGAGGAACTGCGCCGGTTTGCCGAAAAGGTGAAGGCGGCGCTATAAGCGCTCGCCTGCCAGTTTTCGGACCAGCCCGCCGATGAGCTTCCCCTTCTTCGATGCACCCCTGCGCGAACCGAGCCAGTTCGTCGGCTTTGCCGGCAACCGCATCGACCGCCAGTCCGAGCGACGGCCAGACGACTGCGTGGAGAAGGCACTGACCGACCCCGCCGCGCGGCTCATGGTGCTGGGCGGCGGGCGCATCCTGCTGAAACCGGACGGCGAGCGCTTCGACCCCTGGTTCACGGTCGCGGACTGCGCGGGCCTCGGCTTCGATCCGGCAGCCGCCATCCTGCTCGGCCTTGCGGACCACGGGCCGGCGCTGGCCCTTCATGCCGGGCTCGATCCCGAGCACCCGCTCGACGGGCTGGAGATGCTGGAGCACCGCACCGTCTATGTGCAGGGCCTGATCGGCGAGGCCGAGATCGGCGCGCTGGCGCAGGCTTCCGCCTTGCTGGCCTGGAACCGCTCGCACGGCTTCTGCGGCCGCTGCGGCCAGAAGACCGGGATTCGCGCCGGCGGCTACCGGCGCCATTGCCCGGCTTGCGGGACCGACCATTTTCCGCGCACCGACCCGGTGGCGATCATGCTCACCGTCACGCCGGAAAAATGCCTGATGGGGCGCGGCCGCCATTTCGCGCCCGGCATGTATTCGGCACTGGCCGGTTTCATCGAGCCTGGCGAGACGATAGAGGACGCGGTGCGGCGCGAAACCTTCGAGGAGGCCGGCATCCGGCTCGGCCGCGTCGTCTACCGCGCCAGCCAGCCGTGGCCGTTCCCGCATTCGCTGATGATCGGCTGCTATGGCGAGCCGCTCAACCACGACATCACCACCGACGCCAACGAACTGGAGGATTGCCGCTGGTTCGGCCGCGAGGAGGTGCGCGCCATGCTGGCCCGCCAGCACCCGCAGCAGCTCGTCGTGCCGCCGCAGGGCGCCATCGCCCATCACCTGATCAGGGCGTGGGCGGACGCCGCGGCATAAGCGTCAGTAGGCGGAACCGGCCGCGTCGCGATAGTGATCGGCCTCGTAGACGCCGAGGATGCGCACCTCGCGCGAGAAGAAGCGCAGCTCCTCCAGCGCCCGCGCGACATGCGGATCGTCCGGATGGCCCTCGATGTCCGCGTAGAACTGGGTGGCGGTGAACCCGCCGTTGAGCTGGTAGCTCTCCAGCTTGGTCATGTTGACGCCGTTGGTGGCGAAGCCGCCCATCGCCTTGTAGAGCGCAGCCGGCACGTTGCGGACCTTGAACACGAAGGTGGTCATCATGCGCGCCGCGTTGCCGGCACGCTCGGCCCAGTCCTTGCCCTTGGACAGGATGACGAAGCGGGTGATGTTGCGCTCGGTGTCCTCGACATTCTCTTCCAGAATGTCGAGCCCGTAGAGTTCGGCGGCCAGCGAGGGGGCCAAGGCGGCCATGCTGCGCTCGCCCTTTTCCGCCACCAGCTTGGCCGCGCCCGCCGTGTCGCCCGCCACCATCGGCTTCCAGCCGTTCTTGCGAATGAACTTGCGGCACTGGCCGAGCGCATGGATGTGGCTGTGGACCGTCTTGATCTCGCTGCGCGCCACGCCCGGCAGCACCATGAGCTGGAAGTGGATCGGCAGGAAATATTCGCCGACGATGTGCAGCTTCGATTCCGGCAGCAGGTAGTGGATATCCGCCACCCGGCCGGCGATGGTGTTCTCGATTGGGATCATGGCAAGGTCCGCCTTGCCGGTTTCGACCGCGTTGAACGCATCCTCGAAGGTCGGGCACGGCAGCGGCTCCATCGCCGGATGGACGTTGCGGCAGGCGGTGTCGGAATTGGCGCCCGGCTCGCCCTGGAAAGCAATCTTGTTCGTCTTTTCTGGCATGGCCGGCCCCGTATGTTCTGGAAAGTACTTAGCTGGAAAGAATGGTTCTGGCGCGCTCGAGGTCCTCGGGCGTGTCGACGCCCAGCGGAACCGACTTCACGATCTCGACGTCGATGCGCATGCCGGCTTCCAGCGCGCGCAACTGCTCGAGCTTCTCGCGCTGTTCGAGCGGCGAGGGACCGAGCGCCACGAAGCGCTCCAGCGCGGCGCGGCGATAGGCGTAGAGCCCGACATGATGATAGAGCGGCCCCTCGCCCCACGGCGCGGTGGCCCGGGTGAAATAGAGCGCGCGCAGGCGCGCGGGCGATACCAGCGAGCCGACGATCTTGACGACGGCGGGGTTGGTCTTTTCCTCCTCGCGCACGATCTCGACGCCGAGCGTGGCGATGTCGACCCGGCCGTCCTCGAACGGGCGCAGCGCGGCGGCGACGATGCCGGGGTCGAGCGTCGGCAGGTCGCCCTGGATGTTGACGACCGTCTCGACCTCGCGGCCCGGATCGAGCAGCGTCAGCGCCTCGAAGATGCGGTCGGAGCCGGACTCGTGGTCCGCCCGCGTCATCACCGCCTCGAAGCCGTGCGCCTTCACGGCGTCGGCGATTTCGGCGGTGTCGGTCGCCACCACCACCCGGCCAAGGCGCGTTTCGGCGGCGCGGCGCGCCACATGCACGATCATCGGTGCGCCGGCTATGTCGGCCAGCGGTTTGCCGGGCAGGCGGGTGGAGGCCATGCGGGCCGGGATGAGGACAAGTGTGGACATATGGAGCGAAAGGACTGGTGATAAAGTGTCAAAAAGTCTCACTGGAAGCGCTCTTATAGGTGTTGCAAGAGCGGAGCAAAAGACCTAGTTTCCGCGCGATTTGGCCGCCCTGCCTTTTCGGGGCGGTGCGTGCACTACCGACGGACGGAGGACGCGAGGTCCGCCGGAAAAGGGAGCCTGGGGCGTATGGATTCATTCGAGGTCAACAAGGTCCTGGGCGGCTTGCTCGGAACTGTTTTCGTCGTTTTCTCGGTCGGCATCGTTTCCAATTCGCTGTTTGCCACCCACGCTCCCGAGACGCCGGGCTTCGCCATCGAGGCCGCCGAGGCCGATGCCGGCGGCGCGGCAGGCGGTGCTGCAGCCGAGGAAACCCCGATCGCCGATCTGCTGGCCAGCGCCGACGCCGGTGCCGGTGAGGCCGTGTTCAAGAAGTGCGCCGCCTGCCATTCGATCGAGAAGGGCGGCCCCAACAAGGTCGGTCCGGACCTGTGGGCCATCGTCGACCGTCCCGTGGCCTCGCATGAGGGCTTCTCCTATTCCGGCGCCATGAAGGAATTCGCCAAGGGCGGCCAGGAGAAGTGGACCTTCGAGAACCTCAACCACTTCCTCACCTCGCCCAAGGGCTTCGTGAAGGGCACGGCCATGGGCTTCGCCGGCCTCAAGAAGGATGACGAGCGCGCCAACCTGATCGCCTATATGCGCGAGCAGGCCGACAGCCCGGTGCCGCTGCCCGAGGCGGGCGCCGCCCCCGAAGGCGCGGCCGAAGAAGCTGCCCCCGCCGATGCCGCGCCGGCCGAGGCAGCACCTGCCGAACCGGCTCCGGCCGAACAGGCTCCGACCGAGGCAGCGCCCGCTGAACAGGCCCCGGCTGAAGCCGCGCCCGCCGAGCAGGCGCCGGCCGAAGAGGCTGCGCCCAGCGAGGGCACGCCGGCTCCGGAAGGCCAGCCCGCAGAGCAGCCGGCCGAATAACGAAATCGTAATCCGAAAATCCTTGAAAAAGCCGGGTTCTGCCCGGCTTTTTTGCTACTGTACGGCGGGCGCGGCATTATCGCCACAATCCGATTCCCTCGTCAGGGGAATCCATTACAGTGCCGCACCGGCATGTCGCGAAAGGATTGGGATGAGCTTTCACCATATCAGGGCATCGATGACCACGTTCCTTGCCACCGCCGTGCTGACGCTCGGGGTCGGCGCCGGGCAGGCCCAGGAATGGCACACTTCCTCCTCGCTCATCGGCGGCTCCAAATATGGCGAGAATTTCGAGCGCTACGACTATGTTAATCCCGACGCCCCCAAGGGCGGCATCCTGAATTCGACGGTGCAGGGCACTTTCGACAGCTTCAACCCCTATATCGTGCAGGGCACGCCGGCCGCCGGCCTCGCCCCGTTCGGCGGCGGGCTGCTCTATGACACGCTGATGGAGCAGGCGACCGACGAGGGCAGCGTCAGCCATGCGCTGGTGGCCGAAGCCTACAAGTTCCCGGACGACTATTCCTCGGCCACCTACCGGCTCGACCCGAATGCGCGCTGGCACGACGGCCAGCCGATCACCGTCGAGGACGTGATCTGGTCCTTCCAGACGCTGAAGGCCAACAGCCCGATGTACAACCGCTACTACGAGAACGTCACCGAAGCGGTGAAGGTGGGGGAGCGGGAGGTCGAGTTCCGCTTCGACCAGAAGGGCAACCGCGAGCTGCCCAAGATCATGGGCGACCTCGCCGTGCTGCCCAAGCACTGGTGGGAAGGCACCGACGCCAAGGGCAACAAGCGCGACATCACCCGGCCAACGCTGGAGCCGCCGCTCGGCTCCGCCGCCTATCGCATCAAGAGCTTCAGGCCGGGGCAGGAAATCATCTGGGAGCGCGTGCCCGACTATTGGGGCGCGAAACTGCCGGTGAAGATCGGCCGCGAGAATTTCGACACCCGCCGCTATCGCTACTTCCTCGATTCCAACGCCGCGTGGCAGGCCTTCACCAAGGGCGGCTTCGAGGACATCAACGCCGAAAACAGCGGCCGCCGCTGGATGACCGCCTATGATTTCCCCGCCGTGAAGACCGGCGACGTGATCAAGAAGGAGTTCGTGTCGAACGCCCGCGCACATATGCAGGGCTTCATCCTGAACACCCGCCGCCCGATCTTCCAGGACCGGCGCGTGCGCCAGGCGCTTTCCTACGCCTATGATTTCGACACGGTGAACCGCACCCAGTCCTTCGGGCTGAACACGCGCATCACCAGCTACTTCATGGGCAGCGACTTCGCCTCCAGCGGCCTGCCCCAGGGCAAGGAGCTGGAAATCCTCGAAAATTATCGCGACAAGCTGCCGCCGGAAGTATTCACGAAGGAATTTGCCCTGCCGCGCTTCGACAATCCGCAGGCGGAGCGCAAGATCCTGCGCGACGCGGTGGCGCTGTTCAAGGAAGCGGGCTGGGAAATCCGCAACGGCCGCATGACCAATGTCGAGACCGGCCAGCCGTTCAGCTTTGAGATCCTCGATTCCAGCCAGGATTCGGGGCCGACCCTCAATCCGTTCATCGAGATGCTGCGCAAGATCGGCGTGACGGTGACCCTGCGGGTCGTCGACACCAGCCAGTATCTCAACCGGGTCAACGATTTCGACTTCGATGTGATCGTTCAGGTGCTGCCGCAGTCGCAGTCGCCCGGCAACGAGCAGCGCGATTACTGGAGCACGCGCGCGGCCGACACGCCCGGCTCCCGCAACACGGCCGGCATCAAGGATCCGGTGATCGACGAGCTGGTCAACCGCGTCATCTTCGCAACCGACCGCGACGACCTGATCGCCGCCACGCATGCCCTCGACCGGGTGCTGTTGTGGAGCTACTACGTCGTGCCGCAGTTCACGCGACCGAACCTGTGGCTGGCCTACTGGAACAAGTTCGGCATGCCGGACAAGCAGCCCGACTATATCGGCGCCGATATCGAATCCTGGTGGGTCGACCCGGAAAAGGAAAAGGCGCTGGCCGCCAAGTACCAGAGCGCCAATTGATGGCCGCCCTTCCCCGCCGCGATTTCCTCGCGCTCGGCGCCGCGGCGACGGCCACGGCGCTGTTGCCCCGGCACGCCTTCGCCGACAGCCCGACGGGAACGAAGCTGCATGGGCTGTCGGCGTTCGGCGACCTGAAATATCCGCCCGATTTTCCGCATTTCGACTATGTCAATGCCGATGCGCCGAAGGGCGGCACCTTCAATTTCCCGCCGCCGAACTGGGCCTACAACCAGAGCCCCTTTACCTTCAACACGCTCAATTCCTTCACCCTGCGCGGCGACGCCCCGCCGCGCATGGAACTGTGCTTCGACGCGCTGATGGCGCGCGCGCTGGACGAGCCCGACGCCCTCTACGGCCTGCTGGCCGAGAGCGTCACCATTTCCGACGACCGCAACAGCTTCGATTTCGCGCTGCGACCGGAAGCGCGCTGGCATGACGCCACGCCGCTGACGGCCGAGGACATCGCCTTCACGCTGATGCTCTACAAGGAGAAAGGCCATCCGCAACTGGCGCTGACGCTGGCGGAACTGACCGCCGCCGAGGCGGTCGACACACACACCGTGAGGCTCACCTTTTCCGGCAAGCAATCGGCCCAGACCATCCTGACCGTAACCGGCATGCCGATCGTCTCCAGGAACTACTACACGCAGAACGAATTCGACACCGGCCGCATGGCCCCGCCGCTCGGCTCCGGCCCCTACAAGGTGGGCCGCGTGGCGGCCGGCCAGTTCATCGAATACGAACGGGTGGCCGACTATTGGGGTCGCGACCTGCCCGTCAATCGCGGCCAATACAATTTCGACCGCATCCGCATCGACTTCTATCGCGATCGCAACGCCGCCTTCGAGGCCTTCAAGAAGGGCGACACCTATTTCCGCGAGGAATTCACGGCGCGCACCTGGGTTTCGGAATACAACTTCCCCGCCATTGCCGACGGCCGCGTCGTGAAGCACGAGTTTGCCGGCGAAAAGTGGCCTGCCATGCAGGCTATGGCGCTCAACCAGCGCCGCGAGCAGTTCCGCGACGTCCGCGTGCGGCGCGCCATCGCCATGTGCTTCGATTTCGAATGGACGAAACGCACGCTGTTTTCGGGTTCCTACGACCGCTCCCAATCCAATTTCGAGAAGTCCGACTTCAAGGCGGCGGGCCCGCCCTCCGCGCAGGAACTGGCGCTGCTGGAGCCGTTCCGTGACGAACTTCCGCCCGAAACCTTCGGCGAACCGGCGATGCAGCCCGTTTCCGACGCCTCCGGCCGCGACCGCAAGATGCTGGGACAAGCGGCGAAGCTGCTCGGCGAGGCAGGCTGGAAACGGTCCGGCCGGCTGCTGGCCAACGACAAGGGCCAGACGCTGAAGGCCGAGATGCTGGCCAATGACGATTCCCTGGCGCGCATCTTCCTGCCCTGGGCGGAAAACATGAAATCCATCGGCATCGACGCCTCGGTGCGAGTGGTGGATTCGGCGCAATATCAGGCGCGCCAGAACGATTTCGACTTCGACATGATGCTTATGGCGATGCTGATCGGCGCCACGCCGGCCTTTTCGGCCCTGGAAGGGCTCTACCATTCGCGCGCCGCCGACCGGCCGGGCACGCGCAACTATCCGGGCACGAAGAGCCCGGCGGTCGATGCGCTGGTGGAGGCGGCGGGCCGCGCGCAAAGCCGCGACGAGCTGGTCACGGCGCTTCGCGCCCTCGACCGGGTCTTGCGCGCAAGGCTCGACTGGATTCCAACATATTATCTGGCGAATCACCGGGTCGCCTATTGGGACATGTTCGGCTTCAAGGAGCCCAAGCCCGACTACGGCTTCCCGATCGAGACGCTGTGGTGGTTCGAGCACGAGAAGGCGGCGAAGATTGGCAAGGGCTGACGGTTCAAGAAGAGGGAGAAGCGCCTGATGGGTGCCTATATCCTACGCCGCCTGCTGCTGATGATCCCGACCCTCTTCGGCATCATGGCGATCTCCTTCGTCGTCATCCAGTTCGCGCCCGGCGGCCCGGTGGAGCAGGTCATCGCGCGCCTGACCGGCCAGGGCGGCGATGCCAGCGACCGGCTCGGCGCCGGCGGCGGCAGCGACCTCGGCGGCGCGGGCGGCTTCGAGGCGGGCGGCGGCGGCGCCTCGACCAGATATCGCGGTGCGCAGGGCCTCGACCCCGAATTCATCGCCAAGCTCGAGAAGCAGTTCGGCTTCGACAAGCCGCCGCTCGAGCGCTTCGGGCTGATGCTGTGGAACTATGCCCGCTTCGACTTCGGCGACAGCTATTTCCGCGACATCTCGGTGGTCGACCTTATCCTCGAGAAGATGCCGGTGTCGATCTCGCTCGGCCTGTGGATCACGCTGATCTCCTATCTGATCTCGATCCCGCTCGGCATCCGCAAGGCGGTCAAGGACGGCTCGGCCTTCGACACCTGGACCAGCGGCATCGTCATCATCGGCTATGCGATCCCCGGCTTCCTGTTCGCCATCCTTCTGATGGTGCTGTTCGCCGGCGGCTCCTTCTATGACTGGTTCCCGCTGCGCGGCCTCACATCCGATAACTGGTCGCAGATGTCATGGCCGGACCGCATCATCGACTATTTCTGGCACCTGGCGCTGCCGCTGACGGCCATGGTGCTATCGGCCTTCGCCACCACCACGCTGCTGACCAAGAACTCCTTCCTCGATGAAATCCGCAAGCAATATGTGGTGACGGCCCGCGCCAAGGGCCTGTCCGAGCATCGCGTGCTCTACGGCCATGTGTTCCGCAACGCCATGCTGATCGTCATCGCCGGCTTTCCCGGCGCCTTCATCTCAGCCTTCTTCACCGGCTCGCTGCTGATCGAGAACATCTTCTCTCTCGACGGGCTCGGCCTGCTCGGCTTCAAGTCGGTGGTCGACCGCGACTATCCGGTGGTGTTCGCCAACCTCTACATCTTCTCGCTGATCGGCCTGTTCGTCAGCCTCATCTCCGACCTCACCTATACCTGGATCGATCCCCGCATCGACTTCGAGCGGAGGGACGTGTGATGGCGGACGCGGTTGTGGAGAGCGGCGCACAGGCCGGCGCGCCCAAGCGCCGGCGGCCGTGGCTGTCGCCGCTGAACCAGCGGCGCTGGGCCAACTTCAAGGCCAACCGGCGCGGCTACTGGTCGTTGTGGATTTTCCTCGTCCTGTTCGTCGCCTCGCTGTTTGCCGAGTTCATCGCCAACGACAAGCCGATCATCGCCTCCTACAAGGGCGAGATCCTCTTCCCCGTCATCGTCGCCTATCCGGAAGAAAAATTCGGGGGCTTCTATGCCGTCACCGACTATCGCGACCCGGTGATCCGCGACGAGATCGAGGCCAATGGCTGGATGATCTGGCCGCCGATCCGCTACTCCTACCGTACCGTCAACAACGCCGTGCCGCAGGCGGCGCCGGCCAAGCCCTCGTGGCGCTACGATGCGGCCACGCGCTGCGCGCAATATCCGCAAGGCGAGGCCGATCCCGACTGCATCCTCGGCAACTGGAACTGGCTGGGCACCGACGACCAGGCC
Source organism: Aquamicrobium terrae (assembly GCF_052978165.1). Taxonomy (NCBI): domain Bacteria; kingdom Pseudomonadati; phylum Pseudomonadota; class Alphaproteobacteria; order Hyphomicrobiales; family Phyllobacteriaceae; genus Aquamicrobium; species Aquamicrobium terrae. The sequence continues at coordinate 2,325,944 of NZ_JBRKLZ010000001.1, read as the reverse complement.
CGCGACGTGCTGGCGCGCGTCATCTACGGTTTCCGCGTGTCGGTGCTGTTCGGGCTGATCCTGACGCTGGGCTCGGCCGTCATCGGCGTCTCGGCCGGCGCCGTGCAGGGCTATTTCGGCGGCTGGGTGGACCTCCTGTTCCAGCGCTTCATCGAAATCTGGTCGGCGATCCCCGTGCTCTATTTGCTGCTGATCGTGGCGGCGGTGCTGCCGCCCGGCTTCTTCATCCTGCTCGGCCTGATGCTGCTGTTCTCATGGGTGGCGTTCGTCGGCGTGGTGCGCGCCGAGTTCCTGCGGGCGCGCAACTTCGAATATGTGAACGCGGCGCGCGCGCTCGGCGTGCCCAACCGCACCATCATGTTCCGCCATCTTCTGCCCAACGCCATGGTGGCGACGCTGACCTTCCTGCCCTTCATCCTCAACGGCTCGATCTCGACGCTCACCTCGCTCGACTTCCTCGGCTTCGGCCTGCCGCCGGGCTCGGCCTCGCTGGGTGAAATGCTCAAGCAGGGCCAGCGCTACCTCAACGCGCCCTGGCTGGGCATCACCGGATTCGTCACCCTGTCGATCATGCTTTCCCTGCTGATCTTCATCGGCGAAGCCACCCGCGACGCCTTCGACCCGAGGAAGACGTTCCGGTGATCGGCAAGCCATGGTATAATTTCTCTCCATTTCTACCTTGGAGACCGTCATGGGCATGAACATCAAGAGTGAGAAGGCGCAAAGACTTGCCCGGCAGCTCGCGCAGGAAACCGGGCAGAGCATGACGGCAGCCGTTGAGCAAGCTCTCGAAGCTGAACTCAGGCGCCTGCACCGGGAACGCGATGTGGCGGAGCGCAAACGCAAGATAAGGCAACTTGTCGAAAGCTTCGGGCCAGTTCCTGAAGGCGTCACCAGTGATCATTCTGATCTGTACGATGAATGGGGGCTACCCAATTGATCGTGGATGCATCGGCTATTTTGGCCATTCTCTTCGAGGAACCAGAAGGCAGGGAAATGGAGGACGCACTGGCGGCCTCGTTGACCCCGCCGGCCATGTCGCCAGTGAATTTCCTCGAGGCCTCGGTTCGCATCGACCAGTTGAAGTCCGCATCCAAGTCCCGAAAGCTGGATGAGTTGCTGAGGCTCGCTTCGGTCGAGATCGCCAGGATCACGCCAGAGCAAGCCCACCTCGCCCGCGAGGCCTACCGGCGCTACGGCAAGGGCAACCACGAGGCGCGGCTCAATCTCGGGGATTGCTTCGCCTATGCACTCGCCAAGGCCCGCGGCGAACCGTTGCTGTTCAAGGGCGATGACTTCCGCCACACCGATATCGAGGCCGTCCTTTGACCTCTCCCCTGCTTTCCGTCCGCGACCTTTCGGTGGCCTTTTCGCAAGGCGGCCAGACCTCGCTCGCCGTCGACCATGTGTCGTTCGACATCGCCAAGGGCGAAACGCTGGCGCTGGTCGGCGAATCGGGCTCGGGCAAATCCGTCTCGGCGCTGTCGGTGCTGAAGTTGCTGCCCTATCCGCCGGCCAGCCATCCGTCGGGAGAAATCCTGTTCGGCGGAAAGGACCTGATACGGCTCGGCGAGAACGAGTTGCGCAAGGTGCGCGGCAACAAGATCACCATGATCTTCCAGGAGCCGATGACCTCGCTCAACCCGCTGCACACGATCGAGCAGCAGATCGTCGAGGTGCTGAAGCTGCATCGTGGCATGGGTGACAGCCAGGCGCGCAAGCGCACGCTGGACCTGCTCAACGAGGTCGGCATCCGCGACCCGGAAAAGCGCCTTTCCGCCTATCCGCACCAGCTTTCGGGCGGCCAGCGCCAGCGCGTCATGATCGCCATGGCGCTCGCCAACGAGCCGGAACTGCTGATCGCCGACGAGCCGACCACGGCGCTCGACGTGACGGTGCAGGCCCAGATCCTCGAATTGCTGGACACGCTCAAGACCAAGAACGGCATGTCTATGCTGTTCATCACCCATGACCTCGGCATCGTGCGCAAGATCGCCGACCGGGTGTGCGTGATGACCAAGGGCAAGGTGGTGGAGACCGGGGTGACGAAGGATATCTTCGCCAACCCGCAGCACGACTATACGCGCCACCTGCTCGCCGCCGAGCCCAAGGGCAGGCCCCCCGCCGCCGATCCGCAGGCCAGGCCGGTGATGCACGGCGAGGCCGTGAAGGTCTGGTTCCCGATCAAGCAGGGTTTCTTCCGCAAGACCGTCGACCATGTGAAGGCGGTGGACGGCATCGACATCACCGTCCGGGAAGGCCAGACGCTGGGCATCGTCGGCGAATCCGGGTCCGGCAAGACCACGCTCGGCCTGGCGCTGGCCCGCATGATCTCGTCCACCGGCAAAATCCGCTTCGCCGGCCGCGATATCGATGCGCTGTCCTTCAACGAGATGCGGCCGCTGCGGCGCGAACTGCAGATCGTGTTCCAGGACCCCTACGGTTCGCTCAGCCCGCGCATGTCGGTGGCGGAAATCATCGAGGAAGGGCTGAAGATCCACGAGCCGAAGCTCTCGATGGACGAGCGCGACCAGCGCGTGGTCGATGTGCTGGCCGAGGTCGGCCTCGATCCCGCCACCCGCTTCCGCTATCCGCACGAATTCTCCGGCGGCCAGCGCCAGCGCATCGCCATTGCCCGCGCCATGGTGCTGAAGCCGCGCTTCGTCATGCTCGACGAGCCGACCTCGGCGCTCGACATGAGCGTGCAGGCCCAGGTCGTGGACCTGTTGCGCGACCTGCAGGCCAAACACAACCTTGCCTATCTGTTCATCAGCCATGACCTGAAGGTGGTGCGCGCGCTCGCCAACGAGGTTATCGTCATGCGCAACGGCAGGATCGTCGAGGCCGGCCCCTCGGCGCAGATCTTCGAAGCGCCCGAGACCGATTACACACGCGCCCTGATATCGGCCGCGTTCCGGATCGAGACCGCCCCGCAGGGCGTCGTTTCCGAATAGGGCAGTTCCGGCAAGGGCGCGGTTTTGCGCCCGGAATTGCGTCAAAATGAAAAATCCGGGGCATTTTCGCGAGTTGAGCAAGCGGGAACGCCCCGGCCCGAAAGGAGAAAGAAATGTCCGCGCCTGGCCAAGACCGCATCCTGCTTGCGGTCAACATGTTCCATCCGCAACGCTGGTACGAACTGCTTTCCGGCAAGCGGGAGGTGGTGCTGGAACCCGAGGGACCGAACGATCCGTCGATTTCCTATGCGGTGGTGTGGAAGCAGAAGCCGAACCTGCTGGCGGGGCTGCCGAACCTCAAGGTGATCTTCTCGGTCGGTGCCGGCGTCGACCACATCATCGAGGACAAGACCATCCCCACCGGCATACCGGTGGTGCGGGTGGTGGCCGAGGACCTCACCCGGCATATGGTGGAATTCGTCGTCTGGCGGGTGCTCGACCATCACCGGCAGGGCCGGCAATATCGCGAGCAGCAGCGCCAGCGCGCCTGGCACGACCTGACGCAGCGCCCGGCCGAGGACGTTTCGGTCGGCATCATGGGTTTCGGCCATCTCGGCCGCGCCGCCGCCCGCGCCCTTCTGGCGCTCGGCTTCCAGGTCAACGGCTGGTCACGCTCGGCCCGTGAAATGGAAGGCGTCTCCACCTTCTCCGGCGAGGCCGGACTGGTGCCCTTCCTCAACGCGACCGACATATTGGTGGTGCTGCTGCCGCTGACGCCGGCCACGACCGGCATCATCGACTACACCCTTCTCAAGCAGTTGCGGAAGCGCAACGCGCTGGGCGGCGCCGTGCTGATCAATGGCGGGCGGGGCCGGTTGCAGAAGGAGGCCGACATATTGCGCGCCCTCGACGACGGCACCCTCAAGGAAGCGAGTCTCGACGTGTTCGAGATCGAGCCGCTGCCGAAGACCAGCCCGCTGTGGAACCATCCCAGGGTGTTCATCACCCCGCATGTGGCCGCGACCTCCGACCCCGACCATCTGGTGCCGGTCATGCTGAAGCAGATGGAGGCTTACGAGCGGGGCGAGGAGCTGGAAAACCTGATCGACCGCACTGCCGGCTACTGAAGTAGCGACTACTGGGCCGTCGGTTCCTGTGCTGCCATCCGGCCGGTTTCCTCGGCGCATTTGCGGCGGGTGAGGGAGCGGTTCATGGCGTCGATCTCGCCGCGCGCCGCTTCTGCCTGGCGGCGGCGTTCGGGGCGGATATCGGGCGTCAGCGGCCCCATGCCGTAAGGCTGCCGCATGAAGACGGGCTTGGCATCCAGCGGCAGTCCATATTGCATGGCCAGCGCATCGCGCCGGGCGAAGAGCTGATCGCAAGCCACGCTGTCATAGGGCAAGGCCGAGGCGACCGCCTGATCCTGACGTTCGGTCAGGGAGTTGCCGCACCCCGCGAGCATGATGCCGGCCCCGGCGACACAAACCCGGATCGTTGTGACCGCCCTGTTCAATCCTGCCTCCGGAATATGATTCACGGCTGGCTTATGGCACGATTCTGGCAATGTGTGGGCTGTCCCCGGCAAATGACCGGGACAAGCACAGGATAAATCCAAAAAGCGGTTTCCCGTTTCTTATCCGATGCTATAGGCAGGCCTCACGCCACAGGCACGGCATCGAAAGGCAGGAGTGCAAGGATGAGCGCAGGAACCCTGATCGCACCGTCGGTTCTGTCGTCGGATTTCTCAAGGCTCGGCGACGAGGTCGAAGCCATTGTCGAGGCCGGCGCAGACTGGGTGCATCTCGATGTCATGGACGGCCATTTCGTGCCCAACATCACCTTCGGGGCGCCGATCATCAAGGCGATCCGCAACCGCACCGACGCCTATTTCGACGCCCACCTGATGATCGCGCCGGTCGACCCCTATCTGGCCGCCTTCGCCGAGGCCGGCTGCGACGGCATCACCGTCCATGCCGAGGCCGGCCCGCATCTCGACCGCTCGTTGCAGACCATCCGCAATCTCGGCAAGAAGGCCGGCGTCTCGCTCAACCCCGGCACGCCCGAAAGCACTATCGAATATGTGCTCGACCGGCTGGACCTGATCCTTTTGATGACGGTCAACCCCGGCTTCGGCGGGCAGGCCTTCATCCCGGCCGTGGTCGAGAAGGTGAAGCGCGTCAAGGCGATGATCGGCGACAGGCCGATCCATATCCAGATCGACGGCGGCGTCACGCCCGAAACCGCGCCGCTGGTGGCCGCGGCGGGCGCCGATGTGCTGGTGGCGGGAGCCGCCGTGTTCAAGGGCGGCACGGTCGACGCCTACCGCGCCAATATCGAGGCGATCCGCCAGGCCGCGGATGCGGCGCGCGGCTGACCGGTTCAGGCCCTGAACGCCCGCACCCCGTCGATCCAGACCGACCCGATTTCGAGATCGCCCGACAGGGCGACGATATTGGCGCGCGCCCCCCTGGCCAGCCTTCCGAGCCGGTTCGACTGGCCCACCGCCTCGGCCGGGTAGAGCGAGGCCATGCGCAGCGCCTCGCCGAGCTCGAGGCCGATGGTGCGATGCATGAAGCGCACCGCCGAGATCATGTCGAGATCGGCGCCGGCCAGCGTCCCGTCGGCCAGCCGCAGGCTGCCCTCCTTGCGGAAAATGGTGCGGCCGTTCAGGGTGAACGACGTCATGGGGGTGCCGATGGGCGCCATCGCGTCGGTGACGAGGAAAATCTTCGCCGGGCCGCGCTTGGCCCGGAGCGCAATGCCCATCGTGGCCGGGTCGACATGGATGCCGTCGGCGATCAATCCCGCAAACAAGGTGCCGGTATCGATCGCGGCGCCGGCAAGCCCCGGTTCGCGGCTGCCCAGGGGGCTCATGGCGTTGAACAAATGCGTGACCATGCTGGCGCCGGCCTGCGCGTAGGCGGCGACATTCGCATAAGCGGTGTCGGAATGGCCGAGGCTGACGATCACGCCGGCGCGCACTAGCGTCTCGACCTGTTCGGCACTGACCGATTCCGGGGCCACCGTGGTGAGCAGCACCGGCATCTCATCGGCAGCCGCCACCAATGCCTCGAGGTCGGCATCGGTCATCGTGCGGATCAGGTCCGGATCGTGCGCGCCCTTGCGGGCGAGCGACAGGTGCGGGCCCTCCAGATGCAAGCCGAGGAAGCCGGGAACCCGCTTCTCCGCCGCCTGCCTGCCGGCCTCCACGGCGCTGGCCGTGATTTCGGGCGTGTCGGTGATCAGCGTCGGCAAAAGGGCCGTGGTGCCGAAAGGCGCGTGCGCGGCGCAGATGGTTTCGATGGAGGCGAGATCGGGATGGTCGTTGAGCATCACCCCGCCGCCGCCGTTGACCTGAAGGTCGATGAAGCCCGGCACCAGCATGGCGCCGCCGGCCTCCACCTGCTTCACCTCGGCGGGAACGGCGCCAGCCGGCAGGATCGCCTCGATCTCGCCATTGGCCACGATCAGGGCGGCATCCTCGTGCCATGCCTCGCCGTCGAATATCCTGGCCCCCGAAAGGGCGAAGCGCTCGCTCATATCGTCTCCGTCACCTTGCGCAGGTTGCGGGGCTTGTCCGGGTTGAGGCCCCGATGCCGGGCGAAAGCCTCGACGAATGCATAGAAGGACACGATCAGCGGCAGCGGATCGGTCAGCGGATGACCGGTGGCGGCGAAAGGCAGGCGGGCGGCCTGCTTCACCTTATCGCTCGTCGCGAAGGCCGCCGCCTGCTTGGCGGCCAGGGCATCGGCGGCCTCGACCAGCGACGGCTCGGCGGCATCGCGGGCGACCAGCGCCAGCACCGGGAAGCCGGGGCCGACCAGCGCCATCGGCCCGTGCATGACCTCGGCGGCGCTGTAGGCCTCGGCGTGGACGCCGCAGGTCTCCTTGAATTTCAAGGCGGCCTCGCCGGCCATGGCGAGCGCGGGGCCGCGCCCCAGAATGAACAGCGAGGGCTGCTTGTCGAAGGGCGCGATCAGTTCGTTCCAATCGCAGGCCACCGCCCGCTCGAGGCAGAAGGGCAGGTCCCGCAGCGCGGCAAGCAACGGCTCGTCGCCGGTGGAATGCGCCATCAGCGCCAGCCCGGCGACGGCCGAGTTGACGAAGGTCTTGGTGGCGGCGACGCTGAGCTCCGGTCCGGCCATGATGTCGATGGCATGGTCGCTGGCGCGCGCCAGCGGCGAGCCGGCCGTGTTGGTGAGCGCGATGGTGAGCGCCCCCTGCTCCTTGGCGCTTTCGGCCATGGAGACGATGTCGGGGCTCTTGCCCGATTGCGACACGGCCACGCAGGCCGCCCCCTTCAGGCGCAGCCGCGCGCCATAGATCGAGGCGACCGAGGGCCCGACCGAGGCGACCGCGAGGCCGGCGGTCAGTTCGACCGCATATTTGAGGAAGGTGGCGGCATGATCGGACGAGCCGCGCGCCACGGTGACGACGAAAGCCGGATCGAAGCGGCGCAGGTCCTGCCCCACCTCCTTGAGCACGTCGGCCGCCCCGTCGAGAAAGCGGGCCACGGCCTGCGGAATCTCCTCAACCTCGGTTCGCATATGGGTCTTGGCCATCGTCATGCACTTGCTCCGTCATTCTCCGCGGGGCCGCTCAGGCGCAGTTCGGCCACGAAATCATAGGCATCGCCCCGGTAGATCGAGCGGGTGAACTCCACCACCCTGCCGCTGGCGAGATAGGAAATGCGCTCGATGCGCAGGCCGGCGGAACCGGGCGGCACTTCGAGCAGTTCGGCGTCCTGGCCGGTCAGGTTGGCGGCCGAGATGCGCTGCACGGCGCGCACCGGGCGATAGCCTGTCTCCTCCAGCGCCGCATAGAGCGAGGAGCCGATGCGCTCGGGGTCGGGCAGCATGCTGGCCGAAAGGCAGGCGCGCTCGATGGCCAGCGGCGTGCCGTCGGCGATGCGCAGGCGGGCCATGCGCACCACCAGTTCCTTGGCCGAAAGGCCGAGCACCATCATCTCGTCCGGCGAAGGCGCGAACACGCCACGATCCAGCCATTGCGAGCGCACGGTCTTGCCGCGCCGCGCCATGTCCTCGGTGAAGGAGGTGAGCCGCGACAGCGACTGCTCGACGCGCTCGACGCGCGGCGCCACGAAGGTGCCGGAGCCGTGGCGCTGGACGAGCACCCCGCTCTTGACCAGATCGCTGACCGCCTTGCGCACGGTGACGCGCGAGATATCGGCCTGCAAGGCGATGTCGCGCTCCGAAGGCAAGGCATCGCCCGGCCCCAGCAGGCCGCCGTCGACGGCATCCTCGATGACCCGGCGCAGACGCAGATAGAGCGGCTGCCCGCGCGCGCTGCGCTTGAGATCGGCGAACAGGGTCTCGGCCGCGTCAGCCATCGACAGCCTCCGCCGCCGCGGTGCCGAAGAAGCGCGCCGCCATGCGCACCGCGCCGCTCAGCGCATCGCCCTGCGGCTGGCCGAGCAGCGCGCGGTAGCGCGGCGCCAGCAGCGGCGCGTAGAGCCCGGCAAGGCCGCCGAGCAGGCACAGCACATCGCCGTCGCACAAATCCAAGGCACCGAGCGCCGCCTCGACATCGGCGATCGCCTTGGAAACGATATGGCGCGCCACGGCATCGCCTTGCGCCGCATGCTCGAACACCTTGGGCGCGAAACCGCCATAGTCGCCGGGCTTGGCGGCCACGGTGAACTCGACCACATCCTCGGGATTGTCGCGGAAGACGGCCATGATCTCGCGCGTCAGCGGCGAGGCCTCGCAGATGCCGTCATAGGCGAGCAGGGTCTGCTCCAGCAGGTCGCGGCCGATGCGGGCGCCGCTTGCCTGATCGCCCACCTGGAACCCCCAGCCGCCGATGGGGCGCGATACGCCGCCCCGGCGCACGCGGTAGGCACTGCCGGTGCCGAGCACGGCGATGGCGCCGTCGCCGGAGCCGACCGCACCCTCCAGCGCGATCTCTGCGTCGCTTTCCACCCGGCTTTCCCGGAACGGCAATATGGCCTGCAATTGCTGGCGATAGGTGCCGACATTGGCGCCGGCAAGCCCCAGCACGGCCGGGGTGCGTGCCACCAGCCCGGGGTCATGGCCGGCCTCGGTGAAAGCCCGTTGCGCCGCCTCAACGATATGGGTGCGGGCATTGGTCAGGTCGGTGCGGATATTGGCCGCGCCGGAACTGGCGCGCGCAAGTACCCGGCCGTCGGGCATGGCAAGTGCTGCCCTGCAACTCGTCCCGCCGCCATCGATGCCGAGAATGAAATCCACGTCCGGTCCTCCAAGCCATACAATACCACTTAAATACCAATATCCAAGCGTTAATTTCCACGCTCTGACGCAGCGTCACATACTTTTAAAATCCTTTTAAAAACAAATGCATTTTAGGAAGTGCGTTGCCCGCTCGCAGGAAAGCGTTAATCCTTATGGACAAGTGGTATTTTTTTGGTATCTTTTTGGCAGGGAGGACAGGGGTATATGGATATCCGTTGCCAAGCACCGCGCCAGACCGCCGCAAGACCGCACAGGGTCTCCGGAAGGCGTGGCAGCGACAGGTGCCCCGCGCCTTTTCTCCATGCAGCGACACGCCACGCCGGCCGGCGGCATCCTCGTCCCGGCGCGCCACACCGTTCGACAAACAGACCTGACACGGCTCAACAGGGAGAATGAGCATGAACACGAAACTCTTCACGGCAGCGCTTCTCGGTTCGAGCCTCCTGTGCTCGGCCGCCTTCGCCCAGGACTCCACGCTGACCATCGAAAGCTGGCGCAATGACGACCTCGCCATCTGGCAGGAAAAGCTGATCCCCGCCTTCCAGGCCAAGCACCCCGACATCAAGGTGGTGTTCTCGCCCTCGGCTCCGACCGAATACAACGCCGCCCTCAACGCCAAGCTGGATGCCGGCTCGGCCGGCGACCTCATCACCTGCCGGCCGTTCGACGCCTCGCTCGACCTGTTCAAGAACGGCAAGCTCGGCGACCTGACCGACCTTTCGGGCATGGAGAACTTCTCCGACGTCGCCAAGTCGGCCTGGACCACCGACGACGGCAAGCAGACCTTCTGCGTGCCGATGGCCTCGGTGATCCACGGCTTCATCTACAACAAGAGCGCCTTCGAGCAGCTCGGCATCACGCCGCCGGCGACCGAGGACGAATTCTTCGCCGCGCTCGACAAGATCAAGGAAGACGGCACCTTCATCCCGCTCGCCATGGGCACCAAGGACCTGTGGGAAGCCGCCACCATGGGCTACCAGAACATCGGCCCCAATTATTGGCATGGCGAGGAAGGCCGCCTGGCGCTCATCAAGGGCGAGCAGAAGCTGACCGACCCGCAATGGGTGGAACCCTTCGCCACGCTGGCCAAGTGGAAGCCCTATCTCGGCGACGGCTTCGAGGCGCAGACCTATCCCGACAGCCAGAACCTGTTCACGCTCGGCCGCGCCGCCATCTTCCCGGCCGGCTCGTGGGAGATTTCGGTCTTCAACACGCAGGTCGACTTCGAGATGGGCGCCTTCCCGCCGCCGGTGAAGGCCGCCGGCGACACCTGCTACATTTCCGACCACACCGACATCGGCATCGGCATGAACGCCGCCACCAAGAACCCGGACGCGGCAAAGACCTTCCTCACCTGGGTGGCCTCGCCGGAATTCGCCGAGATCTACGCCAACGCCCTGCCCGGCTTCTTCAGCCTGAACTCGACCCCGGTGAAGATGGAAGATCCGCTGGCGCAGGAATTCGTCTCCTGGCGCGACAAGTGCAAGTCGACCATCCGCTCGACCTACCAGATCCTGTCGCGCGGCACGCCCAACCTCGAAAACGAGACCTGGGTGGAATCGGCCAACGTCATCAACGGCACCGTGACCCCGGAAGACGCGGCCAAGAAGCTGCAGGCCGGTCTCGACGCCTGGTACAAGCCGGCCGAATGAGCCTCGTAGCAATGGCGCCTGCCCTCTCCTGACGGGGAGGGCAGACCGGATTTGCTGTCGGGAGACGACATTGCCCGCGTCTCGGCATGGATTCCCGACACTCTCCACTCGCTTCGCTCATTTCGAGGCCCGGAATGACGGACAGGTTTTTCCCCTCGTCATTCCCGACCCTGAGCGACCGCAGGGAGCGGCAGGTGTCGGGAATCCATGCCCCCTCCCCGCGAAACAGGCGCTGGCCAAATTTACGACCGTTACGCCTTTGCAAAAGACTGAGCCCGCGCGCCCTGAAAAGGCTATGCTTTCCAGACCCGGCAGCCATATGAGATCGCATCCATGACGGCAGAAGCTGCACCCAAGAGACCGTTCCGCTGGCATATCGTCGTGTTCCTGGCGCCGGCGGTGCTGGTCTACACGGCGATCATGATCGTGCCTCTGTTCGGCACGCTGCAGCTTGCGCTGTTCCGCAACGCTCCCGGCGGACAGACCTTCGTCGGCCTCGACAATTTCCGCACCCTGTTCGGCGACGCGAACTGGTCGCGGGGCTTCTGGAACGCGCTGTGGAACAATGTCTGGTTCTTCATCATCCACATGCTGGTGCAGAACCCGGTCGGCATATTGCTGGCGGCGCTGCTTTCAAGCCCCAAGCTGCGCTTCTCGGCCTTCTACCGCACCGCCATCTTCATCCCGACCATCCTGTCCTTCGTCATCGTCGGCTTCGCCTGGAAGCTGATCCTGTCGCCGATCTGGGGCGTCGCGCCGAACCTGCTCGACCTCGTGGGCCTGAAAAGCCTGTTCACGCCGTGGCTCGGCAAGGAGGAATATGCGCTGACGGCGCTCAGCCTGATCTCGGTGTGGCAGTTCGTCGGCATACCGATGATGCTGATCTATGCCGCGCTCCTGTCCATTCCCGACGAGGTCATCGAGGCGGCCGAGTGCGACGGCGTGACCGGCATGGCGCAGTTCTGGAAGATCAAGCTGCCGCTGATCCTGCCTTCCATCGGCATCATCTCGATCCTGACCTTCGTGGCCAACTTCAACGCCTTCGACCTGATCTATTCGGCGCAGGGCGCGCTTGCCGGTCCCAACTACTCGACCGACATCCTCGGCACCTTCCTCTATCGCGCCTTCTTCGGCTTCCAGCTGCAGGTGGGCGACCGCAACATGGGCGCGGCCATCGCCACCATGATGTTCCTCATCATCCTGGCGGGCGTGTGCCTCTATCTGTTCCTCATCCAGACGCGGCTGCGCCGCTACCAGTTCTGAGGAGGGAAACGATGAGCCGCGCCACCATCTCGCTGCCCCGCTCGGTCGCCGCCCACGCGATCCTGATCACCTACACCGTCATCGCGCTGTTTCCGGTGTTCCTGATCCTCATCAACTCGTTCAAGGCGCGCCGGTCCATCTTCGGGGCGCCGATGGCGCCGCCGACGCCGGAGACGTTCGACCTCGTCGGCTACCGCATGGTGCTGACGCAGGGCGATTTCCTCACCTATTTCCAGAACAGCTTCGTCGTCACCGTCGCCTCGCTGTTCTTCGTGCTTCTGTTCGGGGCGATGGCCGCCTTCGCGCTGTCGGAGTACCGCTTCCGCGGCAACCGGCTGATGGGGCTCTATCTGGCGCTCGGCATCATGATCCCGATCCGCCTCGGCACCGTCGCCATTCTCCAGATGATGGTGGCTTCGGGGCTGGTGAACACGCTGACGGCGCTGGTGCTGGTCTACACCGCACAGGGCCTGCCGCTCGCCATCTTCATCCTCACCGAGTTCATGAGCGGCGTGTCCGACGACCTGAAGAATGCCGGGCGCATCGACGGGCTGTCGGAATACCGCATCTTCTTCCGTCTGGTGCTGCCGCTGGTGCGGCCGGCCATGGCGACGGTGGCGGTGTTCACCATGATCCCGATCTGGAACGATTTGTGGTTCCCGCTGATCCTGGCGCCGTCGGAAGCCACCAAGACCGTCACGCTCGGCGCCCAGATGTTCATCGGCCAGTATGTGACCAACTGGAACGCGGTGCTGGCCGCACTGTCGCTGGCGATCCTGCCGGTGCTGGTGCTCTACCTCGTCTTCTCGCGGCAACTGATCCGCGGCATTACATCGGGAGCAGTGAAGTGAACGCCGTCACGATTGCCCCTCACCCTTACCCTCTCCCCGCAAGCGGGGAGAGGGGGACACCGGCGTCGCAGCCACGTTCCTCTCCCCGTCGTTCACGGGGAGAGGTGCCCGGCAGGGCGGAGAGGGGCTGCGCCCTCGTTTCATCAACGAAGTGTACTGGCAGGAGGCAATGATGCCCTCGGAAAACCCCCTGCGCGTCGTCGTCGCCGGGCTCGGCAATATGGGCCGCAGCCATGCGCTGGCCTATGCGACCAATCCGGGCTTCGAGATCGCAGCACTCGTCAACCGCTCCGATGTCGAGCTGCCGGGGCCGCTCGCCGGCCAGCCGATCCGCCGCTCCTTCACCGAAGCGCTGGCCGGGGAAAAGCCGGACCTCGCCTGCATCGCCACCTATTCCGACAGCCATGCCGACTATGCGGTGCAGGCGCTGGAGGCGGGCTGCCATGTCTTCGTGGAAAAGCCGCTGGCCACGACGGTTGCCGATGCCCGGCGCGTGGTCGACGCGGCAAAGGCCAATGGCCGCAAGCTGGTGATCGGCTACATATTGCGCCACCACCCGTCCTGGATGCGGCTGATCGCGGAGGCTAGGCTGCTCGGCGGCCCCTATGTGTTCCGCATGAACCTCAACCAGCAGTCTTCCGGTTCGACCTGGGAGACCCACAAGCAACTCATGAAGACGACCTCGCCCATCGTCGATTGCGGCGTGCACTATCTCGACGTGATGTGCCAGATCACCGACGCCAAGCCGGTCGAGGTGCGCGGCATGGGCGTGCGCCTTTCCGATGAAATCGATCCTGCCATGTACAATTACGGCCATCTGCAGGTGCTGTTCGAGGACGGCTCGGTGGGCTGGTACGAGGCCGGCTGGGGGCCGATGATTTCCGAGACCGCCTTCTTCGTGAAGGACGTGATCTCGCCCAATGGCTGCGTGTCGATCGTCATGGCCGAGGGTGCGAAGTCCGACGACATCGACACCCACACCAAGACCTCGACCATCCGCCTGCACAGCGCCGCCACCGGAGCGGACGGACGGTTCCCGAATGAGGACCGGTTGCTGTCCATGCAGGGCGAGCCCGGCCATCAGGAGCTGTGCGACCTCGAACAGGCCTTCGTGCTGAAGGCGATCCGCGAGGACATCGACCTCACCCGCCACATGGACGACGCCGTGAAATCTCTGGCCGTCTGCCTTGCCGCCGACGAGAGCGTACGCACCGGCAAGGCGGTGCGGCTGTGAGACGGGTCGCGACATTCAACAAGGACCGCACATGGGCTCGCTGAACATCGAAAACGTGAAAAAATCCTTCGGCAAGGTCGATGTGCTGAAAGGCATCGACCTCGAGGTGGCGGATGGCGAATTCGTCGTCTTCGTCGGCCCGTCGGGCTGTGGCAAGTCCACGCTGCTCAGGGTCATCGCCGGGCTGGAGGACGCCACGTCGGGCCGCGTCGTCATCGACGGCAAGGACGTCACATCGACGCCGCCGGCCAAACGCGGCATCGCCATGGTGTTCCAGACCTACGCGCTCTATCCGCATCTCACGGTGAGGAACAATATGGGCCTCGGCCTCAAGCAGGCCGGTGCGCCAACCGCCGAGATCGACAAGCGCATAGCCCAGGCCTCGGCCATGCTGTCGCTGGAACCTTATCTGCAACGCCGGCCGGCGGAACTGTCGGGCGGCCAGCGCCAGCGCGTCGCCATCGGCCGCGCCGTGGTGCGCGAGCCGGAACTGTTCCTGTTCGACGAGCCGCTGTCCAATCTGGATGCGGCGCTGCGCGTCAACACGCGGCTCGAAATCGCGCAGCTCCACCGCCGTCTCAAGGCGACGATGATCTACGTGACCCACGACCAGGTGGAGGCCATGACGCTGGCCGACCGCATCGTGGTGCTGAACGGCGGCCGCATCGAGCAGATCGGCGCGCCGATGGAGCTTTACAATTCGCCGGCCAACGAGTTCGTCGCCGGCTTCATCGGCTCGCCGAAGATGAACTTCATCGACGGTGCAAGGCTCGGCGAGAGCGTCAAGACCGTCGGCGTGCGGCCGGAGCATATCGCCGTCGATCCGCACAAGGGCGACTGGAAGGGCACCGTCATCCATGCCGAGCATCTCGGCGCCGACACCAATCTCTATCTCGATTGCGAGAAGGCCGGGCTGATCACCGTGCGCCTGTTCGGCGTCTACAATGCCGAGCCGGGGGCGACGCTCCATGCCACGCCCGATCCCGCCCGCACCTACCGGTTCGGACCGGACGGCCGCACGCTGTAGCCATATTGTGATGCCGCCTGCGACACCCGGGCGGTTTCATCGCGCGGCACGTTGCGCTAAACCGTCGCCCGAGGACAACATCCCGCCCTACCCGACAGGCAAGGCGGCACGAACGGGATGATGGACGATGACAATCCACGACAATGAACGCCCCGACAATGAACGGCAGATCGAGACCGGTTGCGCCATCGTCGGCGCCGGCCCCGGCGGGCTGATGCTGGGCTTCATCCTGGCGCGCGCCGGCGTCGACGTCACCGTTCTGGAAAAGCACGGCGATTTCCTGCGCGACTTCCGCGGCGACACCATCCACCCCTCGACGCTCAACGTCATGAAGGAGCTGGACCTGCTGGACGAGGTGCTGAAGCTGCCCCACACCCAGGCGCCGCGCCTGCATGCCGAGATCGGCGGCAAGGACATCACCATCGCCGATTTCTCGCGCCTGCCCGCCGCCTGCCGCTTCATCGCCTTCATGCCGCAATGGGAGTTCCTCGATTTCCTCGCCCGCGAGGCGTCGCGCTATCCGAACTTCCGGCTGGTCATGAACGCCACCGTCGAAGACGTCATCGAAGACAAGGGCAGGATCGCCGGCGTCCGGGCCTCCACCGCCGAAGGCCCATTGGCCGTGCGCGCGCCGCTGACCATCGGGGCCGACGGCCGCAACTCCATCGTGCGCGAAAAGGCGGGGCTTGAAGTGGAAAGCTTCGGCAAGCCCAGCGAGGTGCTGTGGATGAAGCTTTCGCACCAGCCGGACGATCCGCCCTATGTGATGGGCCATGGCGGACCGCGCCAGGGCTTCATCATGGTGGACCGGGGCGACTACTGGCAATGCGGCTATGTGGTGCGCAAGGACACCTTCGCCGAGATCAAGGCGCGCGGGCTGGATGCCTTCCGTGATGCCGTCGCCGCCGTCTCGCCGCTGCCGGCGGAGCGCATGCAGGAGGTGCAGGCGTGGGATGACGTGCATCTGCTTTCGGTGCGCATCGACCGCCTGAAGCGCTGGTGGCGGCCGGGCCTGCTGTGCATCGGCGATGCCGCGCACGCCATGTCGCCGATCGGCGGCTTCGGCGTCAACCTGGCCGTCCAGGATGCGGTCGCCGCCGCCAACATTCTTGGCCCGCCGCTGCGCAGCAGGAAGCTGGCCGACCGCCATCTGGCGGCGGTGGAGGCGCGCCGGCGCTTCCCCACAAGGGCGACGCAGAAATTGCAGCTCATGATGCGCTCGGACCGCCGCAAGCGCGAGGATGACGGTAGGAAGCGGAGCGGACCGCCGGCCTTCATGCGCGGCATCGCCCGCTGGCCGGTGCTCGCCCACCTTGCCGGACGCCTGATCGGCCTCGGCTTCCGACCGGAGCATGTGCGCCTGCCCGCGCCGCGCCATAGACACATGCCGGGGCGGTAACGCATTTCCGCTTTTCCCAAAAAATGCAGGAACACCCCTTTTTCCGTGTTCTTACGGCAATTCGGCCGGCATTTGCAGGGCTAGGCCTTACCATATAACATATATCGATATTTGAATGTTTATGTACGGGAGGTATCAACCATGCGCGCCATCCTCACGGCACTCGCGATCCTGGCCCTTGCGGGGCCGTCGCTGCATGCGGCCGAAGGGACCGATGTGCCGAAGTCGAAGCAGACCAGCCTCGGCCTTTACCTGACGCCTGCCGAGGCCCATGAGAAGGTGGAGGCAACGCCGTCCGAGGTGCTGTTCGTCGACGTGCGCACCCCGGCCGAGGTGACCTATGTGGGCATGCCGGCCGATGCCGATGCCAACATTCCCTATATGATGCTGCCCGATTTCCCGTCATGGGACGAGGAGAAGTCGACCTTCAAGCTGGAAGCCAATCCCGATTTCGTGGCTGCGGTGCGCTCCCGCCTCGACGCCAAGGGGCTGACGCCGGAAGCGCCGGTCATCGTCATGTGCCGGTCCGGCGAGCGCAGCGCCGCCGCCGCCAACCTTCTGGCCGAGGCGGGCTTCACCCAGGTCTACAGCATCGTCGAAGGGTTCGAGGGCGACATGGCCAGGGACGGCGACAAGGCCGGCACCCGCAGCGTCAACGGCTGGAAGAACGCCGGCCTGCCGTGGAGCTACAAGCTCGACCGCGACAAGATGTACGGGCTTCAATAAGCGGAAAGGCGCACGGCCGTGTGTCTGTCGGCCGCGCGGCGCGGTTCCTCAGCCGACGAAGGCGCGTTCCACCACGAAGTCGGCCGGGCTGTTCAGCGAGCCTTCGACGAAGCCGCGCGCCTCGACGAGGTCCTTGACGTCGCGCAGCATGTGCATCGACCCGCAGATCATGACGCGGTCGGTTTCCCGGTTCAGCGGCTCGATGCCGAGATCGCTGTAGAATTTGCCGGTCTCGATCAGCGTGGTGATGCGGCCCATCACCGGCGTTTCCTCGCGGGTGGTGGAATTGTAGAGCGTAACGCGGCCGGCGGCGAATTCGCCGATCAGCGGGTCGTCCTGCAAGGAGGCGACCAGCTCCTGTCCATAGGTGAGTTCGGCGCGGTCGCGGCAGGTATGGGTGAGGTAGACATGCTCGAACCGCTCATAGGTGTCGGGATCGCGCAGCAGGCTGGCGAACGGCGCAATGCCGGTGCCGGTGGAAATCATGAACAGGCGCCTGGCGGGGGTCAGCGCATCCAGCACCAGCGTGCCGGTGGCCTTCTGGCGCATGAGAACGGTGTCGCCCGGCTGGATCTTCTGCAGATGCTGGGTCAACGGACCGTCCGGCACCTTGATGGAGAAGAATTCCAGTTCGTCGTCCCAGGCGGGGCTGGCCACGGAATAGGCGCGGAACACCGGCTTTTCGGCGTTCGGCAGGCCGATCATGACGAACTCGCCGGAGCGGAAACGCAGCGATTGCGGGCGGGTGATGCGGAAAGCGAACAGCCGGTCGGTGTAATGCTTCACCGACACCACGGTCTCGGCATAGACATTGGCCGGAATGGGAAACTGGACCGGCTTGGCTTCGGCCGTGTTCAAGGAAGGTACTGTGTTCATCAAGACAACTTTCCGCAAATGCAGCGCACCAGATCATGCGCGTCCGATCCGTCCAGATCCAGCGCCTCCCACGCGCAATGCTGTTCGGTAAAGCTCATGTGTCCTTGAATTAAATAGTATGGAGGCCAGTTTTGCGTCAAGAAGCTGCGGCGAAACGCCTTTTCAATCTGGAACATATCCGCGAAGTGAACGTTCCGGCATCGGGCAACATCGCAGAAACTTCCGCCACAGGGTTTCAGGATGCCGTTTCCGGCCACATCCCGTCCGGCCGGTGGGGGCACCATGAACCGCCAGCGCGGGCCCGACAATGCTGTTGCCTCGGCACGCCTGGGTTCCTATAGAGAGATGAGCCTGCTCCGAACCGGAGAAAATGGCAGTTGGAACGATGATCTGCCGAGAGAACCGCAAGGTCGCAGTGCCGGAAGCCGCGGCACCGGATCGGAACAACAGGAAAGGAACCGGATGGCCGACCAGCTCGCGACCGAAATCATCGACAAGATCAAGGAACACGCCGAGCCCGGCGCCGAGGAGATAACCGTCAACACGGAACTCACCTCGCTCGGCATCCACTCGCTGGAACTCACCGAGATCATCTTCGACCTCGAGGAGAAGTACGGCATCGAGATCGAGATGAACACGGTCGAGGCCTGGAGCAATCTGAAGAATGTCGGCGACATGATCGAGGCGGTTCGCGCCCTGATCGCGCAAAAAGGCTGATCCGTCCCCACATGCGCAAGCGCGTCGTCATCACCGGCATGGGGGGGCTTTGCGGGCTCGGCACCGATGCCGCCACCATCTGGGGCGAAATGCGGGCCGGGCGGCCGGCCATCGGCCCGATCTCCAATCCCGCGATCCACGACGTCAAGGTCGCCACCGGCTGCGAGATCAGGCAGCTTCCCGAGCACGGCATCGACCGCAAGCAACTCGTGGCCATGGACCGCTTCAGCCTGCTGGCGGTGATCGCCGCGCGCGAGGCCGTGCGCCAGGCCGGGCTGGTCATCGACGAGACCAACACGCAACGCATCGGCGCCACGGTCGGCGTCGGCGTGTGCGGCTGGGAGGTCATCGAAGAGAACTACCGGGCGATCCTGCTCGACGGCAAATCGCGGGCCGGCATCTTCTCCGTGCCGAGGGCGATGCCCGGTGCGCCGGCCGGTCAGGTCAGCATGCATCTGGGCCTGCGCGGTCCGGTCTTCGGCGTCACCTCCGCCTGCTCCTCCGCCAATCACGCCATCGCCTCGGCGGTCGACCAGATCAGGCTCGGCCGGGCCGACGTGATGCTGACCGGCGGCAGCGACGCGCCGATGGTATGGGGCATCCTGAAGGGCTGGGAGGCGCTGCGCGTGCTGTCGCCCGACACCTGCCGCCCGTTCTCGGCCGACCGGCAGGGGCTGGTGCTGGGCGAAGGGGCCGGCATGGTCGTTCTTGAAAGCTACGAGCACGCCAGCGCGCGCGGCGCCGACATCCTGGCTGAGATCGTCGGCACCGGCCTGTCCGGCGACGCCTCCGACATCGTCGCGCCCACCGTGGAAGGGCCGCAAGGCGCCATGCGGGCCTGCCTCGCCGATGCCGGCCTCGAGCCGCAGGACATCGACTACCTCAACGCCCACGGCACCGGCACCAAGGCCAACGACCAGATCGAGACCGCCGCGATCAAGCGCGTGTTCGGCGAGCACGCCTACAAATTGTCGGTGTCATCGACCAAGTCCATGCACGCCCACTGCCTCGGCGCCTCCGGGGCACTGGAGTTGATCGCCTGCGTGATGGCCATCCGCGAGGGCATCGTGCCGCCGACCGCCAACTACCGCGAGCCCGATCCTGACTGCGACCTCGACGTGACACCCAATGTGGCGCGCGAGCGCAAGGTGCGAGCCGCGATCTCCAACGCCTTCGCCTTCGGCGGCACCAATGCCGTGCTGGCATTCAAGGCCGTGTGACCCGTTGATTACCCGGGCGGCGGTCCCCATCTTGGGGCTCCCGCCTCCGCCGTCCCGGCATCCCAGCTTGCAGGAGCTCCTCCATGGCCGATCTGTCCGCCTTCCCCATCACCACGCGCTGGCCGGCGCAGCATCCCGACCGCATCCAGCTCTATTCGGCGCCGACGCCGAACGGGGTGAAGGTCTCGATCGCGCTGGAGGAACTCGGCCTGCCCTACGAGCCGCACTATATCGACATCGGCAAGGACGAGAGCTGGACGCCGGAATTCCTGTCGCTGAACCCCAACGGCAAGATTCCGTCGATCATCGACCCCAAGGGACCGGACGGCGAGCCGCTGGCGCTGTTCGAATCCGGCGCCATCCTGCTTTATCTCGCCGAAAAGACCGGCAAGCTGATCCCCGCCGACCCGGCCAGGCGTTACGAAACCATCCAGTGGGTGTTCTTCCAGATGGCCGGCATCGGGCCGATGTTCGGCCAGCTCGGCTTCTTCCACAAGTTCGCCGGCCGCGAGATCGCCGACAAGCGCCCGCTGGAGCGCTATCGCGTGGAATCGCGCCGCCTGATCGGCGTGCTCGACGGGCGTCTGAAGGACCGCAAATGGATCATGGGCAACGACTACACGATTGCCGACATCTCCATGCTGGGCTGGGTGCGCAACCTGATCGGTTTCTATGAGGCCCGCGAACTGGTCGGCTTCGACGACTTCCCGGCCGTCGCCGCATGGCTGGAGCGCGGCCTTGCCCGCCCCGCCGTGCAGGCCGGGCTGGAAATCCCCAAGCGCCCGTAAGAACGCCGCGCCGGCCCGGGCAGGCTACAACTCCTCGCCGTCGCCCATGATCATGTCGGCGGCGCGGCGGCGGGTGAGGACACGCTCGGCATTGGGCAGGTCGTTGGAGGCGACCTTGGCGCGTGCCTCCTCGTCGGGCAAGCCATGCTCCTGCCAGCGCGCCAGAAGCCGGCGCTCCAGCACTCCTTGCGGCACGTCGAGGAAGACCGAGAAATCGAACAGCGGCGCCAGCCGCGCCCATGGCTCCTCGTCGAGCAGCAGGTAGTTGCCCTCGACCAGCACGAAACGAACCTCCGTGCCCAGTATGGCCGCGGCGGCCCGCGACAACTCCATGCCGCGGTCGAACAGGGGAATGGCGATGTCGGGCTCGCCGGCCCTGATGCGCTTCAGCAGCGCCTCGAACCCGGCGAAGTCGAAACTTTCCGGACTGCCCTTGCGCGCCCGCATGCCCCGGCTTTCAAGCACCCGGTCGTCGAAGTGGAAGCCGTCCATCGGCACCACTTCCACCGCGCCCTCCGGCAGCAGTTCGCGCAGCTTTTGCGACAGTGTCGACTTGCCCGCACCCGGCGGCCCGGCAATGGCGACGACGAACCGCCCGGACTTGCCGGCGCGCTTGAAGATGGCGGAAGCAATGGACGCTATGGCGGACATGGGACCCTCTTCCTTACAGGAACGCCAGAACCATCATACGGGTTCCACCGCCCGGATACACAGGAAAGCCGCATCGAAGGGCACCTCGATCCGGCCCCCGCCGGCCGTGGCAAGACGCAGGCTGCCGGCTTGCGCCTCTATCCTGTCCGGCAATTGCGACGACCCCATCGGCAACGCGCCGATGACCTGCCGGAAGGCAACGCGGCCGCCCAGCTCGAAGGCGGTGGCGACCCCTTCCCGCTTCAGCCAGTTGTCGCCCAGCGACGCCGCATGGCCGACGGCGGCGCGGCCGTCCTCGATGCCGAGCACGCCGCGATGGCGGCCGCTCCACGGCGCATAGTCACGGCCGCCATTGCTGATCCACAGCATGGTGACCGGCAGTTCGGCCGGATTCTTGAGCACGAGGACGAGATCGTCCTCGGCCTTGCGGGCCACCGCCGTCCAGCCCAGCCCCGCCGGTTCGGCCTCGACCAGCGTGACGAAATCCTCCTGCAGGCGCTCGGGCCTGTAGTCGCGCAGATCGACTGCGTCGCCATCGGCGGCCGGAAAGCGCGTGATGTCGGTGCTGCGGGCCGGATAGGCCAGCAGCGAGCGGCCGCGCGCGGGGTCCGGCTCCAGCGCCTCGTCCCCGGTGCCGGCAAGGCGCTTGGGCGAGAAAGCGAGGCGGCCGCCCTCCTTCATCACGGTCATGGCGTGGTGGGCGACGGAGATCGCCCCCTCGCCGCCGGTGAAGACATGTTCCTGATAGAGGAAGGGGTGGCCGTGACGCAGCACGAGAATCTTGTCCACGGTCGCGCCCATCACCTTGCGCCGCAGCCGCAGCGAAG
This sequence comes from Aquamicrobium terrae, assembly GCF_052978165.1. NCBI lineage: Bacteria > Pseudomonadati > Pseudomonadota > Alphaproteobacteria > Hyphomicrobiales > Phyllobacteriaceae > Aquamicrobium > Aquamicrobium terrae. The sequence goes on along the minus strand of NZ_JBRKLZ010000001.1, from coordinate 2,303,586 downwards.
CCCGCCAGCCGTCCGGCGTGACGGCGCTGCCGGTCACATCCCAGGCGCTGTTCGCCGGCCAGCCATGCAGCGGCGCCGGCTCCACGTCGGCACGGGAGAACGGCGCGCACAGGAAATCACCGGACAGGCGCAGGACGCCGTCCGGCAGGGTGCCCGGCAGCGCCTCGCGCGGCTCGCCGATCCATGGCGCGCGGTGCAGCGGCTTCAGCCTGCGCCCGTCCCTTTCGATGACAAGGTCGGCGATATGCCCGACGGCAAGATCGACGGATACCGAGATGCCCTCCGCACCGAAAGTGATGTTTTCCATGCCTGCCCTTTCCGAAACCTGCTGCATGCGGGCCACAATGCGCAAGCCGCATGCGGCTGGCAATGGCGAAGCGATGGACGCACGCAGCGGCTTGGGCTAGGGTCCGCGCCGGTTTCCGCCTTCATTCTCCTGCCAGCACTGTTTTTCACGGCAAGCACTTGTCCCGACTGCTCCACAAACTCGTCGTCCTGTTCACCCTTCTGGCGCTGATCGGCGGCTGCAGCACCACCATGCCGCCCGAGGCGGTGCTTGCGGTGCCGGCCGCGCCGCAGAAATACGCCTCGATCGTCGTCGATGCGCGCACCGGCAAGCAGCTTTTCGAGATGAACTCGACCTCGCCCCGCTATCCGGCCTCACTGACCAAGATGATGACGCTCTACATGCTGTTCGAGGCGCTGACGGCCGGGCGCGTGGAGAAGGGCGCCGAGATCCCGGTTTCCGCCTATGCGGCCTCACGGCCGCCCAGCAAGCTCGGCCTGCGGCCCGGCGAGCGGATCGACGTCGACACCGCCATCCGGGCCCTGACGGTGAAGTCGGCCAACGACGTCGCGGCGGCGGTGGGCGAATATCTCGGCGACAGCGAGGAAGCCTTCGCCGCCGCCATGACCGCCAGGGCGCGCCAGCTCGGCATGCGCGACACCACCTTCCGCAACGCGTCCGGCCTGCCGGACGAGGGCCAGTTCACCACGGCCCGCGACATGGCGGTTCTCGGCATCGCGCTGCGCAACCGCTTCCCGCAATATTACCACTACTTCTCGGCCAGCGACTTCATGTTCCGCGGCAAGCTGGTGCGCGGCCACAACGACATGCTCGGCCGCGTGCACGGCGTCGACGGCATCAAGACCGGCTATGTCCGCGCCTCCGGCTTCAACATCGTCACCTCCTACAGCGCCGACGGACGCCGCTACATCGTGGTGGTGATGGGCGCCAACACGGCGCGCGAGCGCAACGCCCATGCGGAGTCGCTGCTCGAGCGGGCGCTGGCGGCGTCTTCCGACAAGACGCGGGTGGTGTTCCAGGAAAGCCGGTAGGCCTCGCGCCGTTTGCCCGGAACGAATTGGTTCGAGCCTATTTCGCGGGAATGACGATCTGGTCTGTCTTGTCGCCCTTCGGGCGCTCCACCGGCATCTGATCGCCGGTGACGATGAAATAGATCGTCTCGGCGATGTTGGTCGCGTGGTCGCCGATGCGCTCGATGTTCTTGGCGCAGAACAAGAGATGCGTGCAGGGGGTGATGTTGCGCGGATCTTCCATCATGTAGGTCAGCAGCTCGCGAAACAGCGAGGTGTACATGGCGTCGATCTGGTCGTCGCGGTCGCGCACGAAGCCGATGGTCGCCACCGAGCGCGAGGCATAGACGTCGAGCACTTCCTTGAGCTGGGTCAGCGCCAGGTCGGCCAGCGCCTCGATACCCCGGTAGAGCGACACCGGCTGCGCCCCCTCGCCCACCGAGGCGACGCGCTTGGCGACGTTCTTGGCCAGATCGCCGACCCGTTCGAGATCGGCCGAAATGCGGATGACGCCGATCACCTCGCGCAGATCGGTGGCCATGGGCTGGCGCTTGCCGATCAGCAGGATCGCCTTGTCGTCGACCTCGCGCTGGCCCTGGTCGAGGATGGCATCGTCCTCGACGACCTTGCGGGCGAGATCGGGGTCGCCGTTGACGAGGGCGGCGACGGCCTGCTCGACCATGCGCTCGGCATGGCCGCCCATGGCGGCGATGCGCTTCGACAGATATTTCAGTTCCTCGTCATAGGCGCTGACGATATGCACCGACTGCATTGACGGCATCCTCCGCGACCGCGATTCGGCCCTATCTCTTCCCTTCCAGTACGCCAATCACATGACAATTGCGCGAAAGCCGGCAAGGATTTCCGCCACCCACCCTAATGCGGGCCGCCGCGCAAATCTAGTTGGCCGGCAAATGAACCGTGAAGGCGGCGCCCTTGCCGAGCTCGGAACGGATCGACAGGCGGCCGTGGTGGCGGGTGAGGATGTGCTTGACGATGGCAAGGCCGAGCCCGGTGCCCTTGCGCGACTGCACGGTTTCGGAATCGATGCGGTAGAAGCGCTCGGTGACGCGCGGAATGTGCTCTTCGGCGATGCCGGGGCCGAAATCGCGCACCGTCACCTCGATGCCCGGCTGCGGGGCCTTGTCGCTGCGGGCGATGGAGACGACGACGCGCTCGCCGTCCTGGCCGTATTTGCAGGCATTCTCCAGCAGGTTCTCGAACACCTGGTGAAGTTCGTCGCGGTCGCCGGGCACCAGCAGCGGCCCGTCGGCGAAGTCGCGCTCGATGACGAGGCCGTTTTCCCGGGCGAGCGGCGCCAGGGAATCGACGACGCTCTCGATTACCTGCCGCAGGTCGACCTCGGTGCCCGGCTTCAGGTAGGGTTTCATCTCCAGCCGGGACAGCGACAGCATGTCGTCGATCAGGCGGGCCATGCGGCCGGTCTGGTTCTGCATGATCTGCAGGAACTGCTCGCGCGCGGCCGGGTCGTTGCGGGCCGGGCCGCGCAGGGTCTCGATGAAGCCGGCGATGGAGGCGAGCGGTGTGCGCATCTCATGGCTGGCATTGGCGATGAAGTCGGCCCGCATGCGGTCGATGCGGCGCGCCTCGCTCTGGTCCTTGAACAGCAGCACATGCAGGCGCGAGCCGTGGCCGACCGCCGAGGCGGTGACCCGGTAGACGCGCTCGACCGGCAGCTTGTCGATGAAGTCGGCGGATTGCGAGCCGTTGCCGGTCAGAGCCGCATCGATCAGCGCCTGCATTTCCGGCGCCCGGAACTTGAGTTGCAGCGACATGCCCGGCCTGAGGTCGCCGAACGCCGCAAGGGCCGCGGCATTGGCATGGATGACCGACGCGCTGTCGTCGAAGACGATCAGCGGATCGGTGACGGCGGCGGCAAGGTTCTCGGCCGAAAGGCTCTGCAGTCCGCCGGCCTCCGCCCCCGCCTTGCGCTCCCCGTCCTCACCTGTCGCGCCGCCGGCGATGCCGGCAACCAGCAGCAAGGCGGCGACGGCGGCAGGCATGACCACGACAGGCAGTTCCGCGAACCACTGCACCGCGAACAGGGCGACGAACGTGGCGGCCAGAAGCCAGCGTGCCTGCCACAGGTTGCGCACGAAGCGCTGTGCGCCATATTTCTGTCGGTCACTCAAATCGGCCATGATGTCCGGCAGATTGCTCCTATAGGTCCGCATCCTGTCCTAGCACGAACTTCCATCCGCGAAAGGTTCGCCTGAATGAAAAACTCCGATGACACTGCGATGACAACAGGGGCCGAGCCCCTGAAGATCAAGGTCGGCGGGAAGAAGCGGCTGTTCGACATCGACGACCCGAAGCTGCCCGACTGGGTGGAAGAGCACAAGCTGACCGCGGGCGGCTATCCCTACGACAAGAAGCTGAAGAAGGACGACTACGAGGCCACGCTGGAGGCGTTGCAAATCGAGCTGGTCAAGGCGCAGGCCTGGATGCAGGAGACCGGGCAGCGCGTCACCGCCCTGTTCGAGGGGCGCGACGCGGCCGGCAAGGGCGGCACGATCTTCGCGCTGCACCAGTACATGAACCCCAGAACCGCGCGCACCGTGGCGCTGACCAAGCCGACCGAGACCGAGCGCGGCCAATGGTATTTCCAGCGCTATGTGGCGCACCTCCCCACCGCCGGCGAGTTCGTGTCCTTCGACCGCTCCTGGTACAACCGGGCGGGCGTCGAGCCGGTGATGGGCTTCTGCACGCCCGAGCAGCACAGGCAGTTCCTGGAGGAAGCACCGCGTTTCGAGCAGATGATCCGCGACGAGGACATCCATCTGTTCAAGTTCTGGCTCGACATTGGCCAGGAGACGCAGCTCGAGCGCTTCCACGATCGCCGCCACAGCCTGCTGAAGAACTGGAAGTTCTCGCCGATCGACATCGCCGGCATCGACCGCTGGGACGATTATACCAAGGCCCGCGACCTGATGATCGAGACCACCCACAGCAAGGCCGGGCCATGGACCGTAGTGCGCGCCAACGACAAGCGCCGGGCCCGGCTCGCCGTCATCCGCCGCGTGCTGCTTTCGCTGCCCTATGACGGCCGCGACCTCGCCGTCATCGGCGAGGAGGACGGCAAGATCATCGGCGAAGGCTCGTCCCTGCTGATGGCGTAAACCAGCAGGGCGTCACTGCCTGCGGACGTTGCCGGCCAGCGTTGCCAGCATGGTTTCGTGCGGCGTCTTTTCCCAGCGGAACGGCTGGCGCCAGAGCTGCCACAGCGCGCGCCAGCCAGCCCAGGACATCATCGCCCAATAGGCGGGCGTCAGCAGAACGACCTTCCAGAAACCACGCCTCTGTCCCTTTCCCATGGTTCGCCAGCCGAGCAGCAGGAAGGAGAGGTAGCCGCAGGTGACATTGACCACATCGAGCGCCATCAGCACCGGATAGGCCGCCCCCTTCGAAACGCCGAGCAGCAGCCGCGCGCCGCTGACAAGGAAGGTCGCCAGCAGGAACGGATGCAGCAGCGCCGAGGCCAGCATGCCGGCCAGAAGCACTTGCGCCGCAAGGAAGGAAGGCAGGCCGAGATCGCGGGCGAGGCGCACCGGATGGCGCATATGCACCAGGAAGGTCTGGGCCCAGCCCTTGAACCAGCGCGTGCGCTGCGGCACCCAGATGCCGAGCCTGCGGGGCGCCTTCTCGTAGGTCGGCGACGACAGCGTCTCGGCCCGGTAGCCGAACCGCGCCAGCCTCAATCCCAGATCGGCATCCTCGGTGACGTTGAACGGATCCCAACCGCCAACCTCTTCCAGTGCGGCGCGGCGGAAATGGTTGGAGGTGCCGCCGAGCGGCAGGATCAGCCGGTGGCGCGCGAGGAAAGGCAGCAGGCCGCGGAACAGCGCCCGGTACTCGAAGGCGAACATGCGCGCCACCAGGTTCTCCGGCCCGTTGGAGATTTCAAGCGGCGCCTGCAGCACGGCGACGTCCGGCCCGCACTTGCGGAAACGGGCCCAGGCTTCGGCAAGCTGCATGGGGTCCGGCCAGTCCTCGGCATCGTAGAGCACCACGAACTCGCCGCTGGTCATCGGCAGGGCATAGGAAAGCGCCTTGGGCTTGGTGCGAGGGCCGATATCGGGCACCTCCACCACCTCGATATGGGCAGGCAGCGGACAGGCGCGGATCGCCGCCAGCGTCTCATGGTCGTCGGCTTCGCAGACCAGCTTGATCTCCAGCTTGTCTCGCGGCCATACGATCCAGTCGAGCGCGGTCAGCAGGTCGGGAACGATATCGGCTTCCTTGTAGAGGGCGACAAGGACGGAATAGGTCGGCAGGTTTCCGGCCGGTGCCGGCGGCGGCTCGTGTTCCACGGAGCCCGGCATCAGGGCGGCGAGGAGGCGCAGCGCCACGCAGGAGAAGAAAAACAGCGTCGCCAGCACATGGACAAGCGCCAGCACCAGCGTCGGCGCCAGTATCAGCCCGACCGGCAGCAGGGCCATGACGATGCCCACGACATAGCCCTGCCAGGCATTGGCGACGACGCGGGCCGACATGTCGGGACGGCGGTCCGACAGACCGTTGACAGAAATGCGGGACAGAAGCGGGCGCCCGCGTTCGACCAGCGCCGCGCGCAGCGACTTCTCATCGACGATCCTCACCCGCGGCGCGAGGCCCGGACGAGCGCGCAGAAAGGCGCACATGCGTCCGGGGCGGATGAGCTTTGAGGGAAGCAGGAGGGAAACCGAACTCCCGCCTTCCAGATATCTCACCGGCAGGTGGTCGCCATCACCGCGCAGGAGCGTGAGAAGCTGGTCGTCGCTGAGCACCAGCCGCTGCGGGTCGATGGCGTCGAGCCACTGCAGGCCCGTTTCATCGGCCAGGGCCCGGATGACCTCGCCTCTGGTCGGGGCCCCGGATGCGGTCAATGCGGACAGGACATCCTTGCGCGCCCCGCGCGTGCGCAGGAGCCGCGCCGCCACCGGCGGCGGAATGGCCAGCCGCCGCAACACCGGCCGCCATTCCTCGACCGTGCTCCAGCCGTCGACCCGTGCCCGGATGGCGGGACCCGAAACCGTCCCGGCCCGCTCCTGGCTGGGATAGGAACCACGACCCCCGCCGGCGCCGCCTCCGATCTCGATGACCGTTCGATGCATGACACCTCCCCCCTTTGTCGTCCAAGCCTGTGCCATCCAAGCTGGTCATCCATGACATTGCTTGCGGCCGCAGGTCCTGTTTCGCCGACAGCCGACTGCCCGCCGAGACAGGCCGCGCAAGGCGCCATGCCCCTGGCCGACAGCCGTCGACCGCTGGAAGCACACCGGTTTGTCGTGAAATGCTGAAAGCGACCCTCAGACCACCCGCCGAAACAGGATTCCGGCCACCTCAGGATCGTACAGGCAACGTCCCCCGATCCGTCGATCCATTGCCCGCGAACGGCAGGGATAGGGCTCCCCTACCGCGCCCGGTTAAAACCCAACTTGGCGAAACCCGCCTTATCAAGACCCGATTGACCAACTCGACCCCCCGATTGTTGATTTTTTCCATCGGACACGGCGATGCTAGCATGTTTTTTCCGACATGCCAGCCGTCAGGCCCGCAACGCGAAAAACCCCGCCTCGCGGCGGGGTTCCGGTTAGGGCAGCAAAGTCGTGCTGCGATCAGCGCAGGCGGCGGCGCTCCGAGGCCGGCTGGAAGGCAAGCCGGGCGTGATAGGCGCAATAGGGGCCGGATTCGCCCGCCTCGTTGCCGCAGAAATGGAAATCCTCCGACAGCGGGTCGCCGTTCGGCCACTTGCAGGTGCGCTCGGTGAGCTCGGTAAGATCGAGGCGACGCGAGATCGGCACGACAACGTTCTCCACGGCACGCAGGTGCTGGCGCGCCACCGGCTCGGCGTCGAACTGGACCTGCAACGCGGTCGCGCCGACGGTCGGCGCCGCGCTGCGGGCCGGGCTGGCCGAACGCGCCGGCTTCGACACCGAAGCCGAGGAGGTCTTCTTCTGGCGGGCCGGCGCGGCCGTGGTGCGGCCGCGGCCGGACAGCTTCAGCCGGTGCACCTTGCCGATCACCGCATTGCGGCTGACGCCGCCCAGCTGCGCGGCGATCTGGCTGGCGCTCAGCCCTTCCGCCCACAATTTTCGCAAGAGCTCAACTCGCTCGTCAGTCCAGTTCATGAGACTGCGCTCCTTTGGACGTGCGGCCCTCGGAATCCCTTCCCGTTCCGACAAAAGCCGGTCAGGCACCACATCTATGTGGATGATTGGGTATGCCGCACGAAATCTAGTTATTTCACGTCCATAACTACAATATGCATGGACTCGGTGACAAGAGTCGGGATCGAAACCCGAATCAGTTTTTGCGGTTTTCCCCAACTTGACCCGTCAATTCGGGCCGCAACCCGCCGCCGGACGGGGGCCATCCGGCCCGCATGGCGGGGCGACTTTCCATTGACAGCACACCCCAAAACCATGATAAGCGCTGGGAGCCGCCGAATGGGCGGCTTTTTAATTTCCGGTCCCGGAGACGCATATAATGAGCGGTTCGGCGCTTTACGATACTTTCGCCCGCATACCTCTGGTTTTCGAGCGCGGCGAAGGCTCGTGGCTGGTGACCGACAAGGGCGAGCGGTATCTGGATTTCGCCGCCGGCATCGCCGTCAATTCGCTGGGCCACGGCCATCCGCATCTGGTCGCCGCGCTCACCGAGCAGGCCGGCAAGCTCTGGCATGTCTCCAACCTCTACGACATCCCCGGGCAGACGCGGCTGGCGGAGCGGCTGGTCGCGGCGAGCTTCGCCGACAAGGTGTTCTTCTCCAATTCCGGCGCCGAGGCGCTCGAATGCGCGATCAAGACGGCGCGGCGCTATCACTACGCCAGCGGCGAGCCCGAGCGCTATCGCATCGTCACCTTCGAGGGCGCCTTCCACGGCCGCACGCTGGCCACCATCGCGGCCGGCGGCCAGCAGAAATATCTGGAGGGCTTCGGCCCCAAGGTCGAGGGTTTCGACCAGGTGCCGTTCGACGACAGGGAAGCGCTGGAGAAGGCCATCACGCCCGAAACCGCCGCCATCCTGGTCGAGCCGGTGCAGGGCGAAGGCGGCATCCGCCCGCTGCCCGGCCAGTCGCTGAAGCGGCTTCGGGACCTGTGCGACAAGCACGGCCTGCTGCTCATCTATGACGAGGTCCAGTGCGGCATCGGCCGCACCGGCAAGCTGTTCGCCTACGAGTGGAGCGGTGTCGCGCCCGACATCATGGCGATCGCCAAGGGCATCGGCGGCGGCTTCCCGATGGCGGCCTGCCTCGCCACGGAAGAGGCCGCGAAGGGCATGGTTGCCGGCGTGCATGGCACGACCTTCGGCGGCAACCCGCTGGCCATGGCGGTCGGCAACGCGGTGCTCGACGTGGTTCTGGCCGATGGTTTCCTGGAGGAAGTGCAGCGCAAGGCGCTGCTCATGAAGCAGGGGCTTGCCGCCATCGCCGACGAGTTCCCGGGCGTGATCGAAGGTATAAGGGGCACCGGTCTCATGCTGGGGCTGAAATGCGTGCTGCCGGCCGGCGAGGTCAACGCCGCCCTGCGCGACCACAAACTGCTGGCCGTCCCGGCCGGCGACAACGTCATCCGCCTGCTGCCGCCGCTGACCCTGACGGATGCGGAGATCCAGGAAGGGCTTGCCCGCATCCGCGCCGGGGCAGCCAGCCTGGCCCGGGTGCCCGCAGAAGCAAAGTGATTGGAAGCCGATAGATGAGCCTGCGCCACTTCACCGACCTGTCCACCGTTTCAGCGCAGGATTTGCGCTCCATGCTGGACGATGCGGCACGGCGAAAGGCGCGCCTCAAGGCCGGTGAACGCACCCGCCCACTCGAAGGCAAGGTGCTGGCGATGATCTTCGACAAGCCCTCGACCCGCACCCGCGTGTCGTTCGATGTCGGCATGCGCCAGCTCGGCGGCGAGACCATCATGCTGACCGGCACCGAGATGCAGCTCGGCCGTTCCGAAACCATCGCCGACACCGCCAAGGTGCTGTCGCGCTATGTCGACGCGATCATGATCCGCACCACGGACCATGAACGGCTGATCGAACTGACCGAGAGCGCCAGCGTGCCGGTCATCAACGCGCTGACCGACGACACCCATCCCTGCCAGATCATGGCCGACATCCTCACCTTCGAGGAGCATCGCGGCCCGGTGGCGGGGCGCACCTTCGCCTGGGCCGGCGACGGCAACAATGTGCTGCACTCGCTGATGGAGGCGGCCGCCCGCTTCTCCTTCAACGTCAACGTCGCCGTGCCGCAAGGCAGCGAGCCGATGCAGAGCTATGTCGACTGGGCGCGCGCCAACGGCGCTTCGGTGACCTTCTTCCCGACCGCCGAGGAAGCGGTGAGCGGGGTCGACTGCGTCGTCACCGATGCCTGGGTGTCGATGAACCAGGAGCACCGGGCGCGCGGGCACAACGTGTTCCTGCCCTATCAGGTCAACGCCGCCTTGATGGCCAGGGCCAAGCCGGACGCGCTGTTCATGCACTGCTTGCCGGCGCATCGCGGCGAGGAGGTCACCGACGAGGTGATCGACGGCCCGAATTCTGTGGTGTTCGACGAGGCCGAAAACCGGCTGCACGCCCAGAAGGCCATCCTGGCCTGGTGCCTGGACGCGGGCGCCTAGCGGCAGCGCTTGAATCCGTCGGGGTCGGTGCCTATCTCCGGCGCACCATCCCACACCACGACGATGCCAGGGGCCGGCCTTGCTTGCTAAGGCGGGGCCCGCGGCCGGAGACAAGCCATGCTGGAATCCATGACAGTGACCGGACACGAAGCAAAGCCCCGCGAGAAAAAGCTTGGTGAATTCGGCCATGCCGGCGACGACCATGTCGTGCCCTTCGAGGTCGCCGCGCTCGACGTGCGCGGCCGCGCGGTGCAGCTCGGCGCCATGCTCGACGCCATCCTGTCGCGCCATGCCTATCCGGAGCCCGTCGCGCGGCTGCTGGCCCAGGCCGGCGTGCTCACCGTGCTGCTCGGCACGTCGCTGAAATTCCAGGGCAAGTTCATCCTGCAGACGCGCACCGACGGGCCGGTCGACATGCTGGTGGCCGACTTCAGCACGCCGGATGCGCTGCGCGCCTATGCCCGCTTCGATGCGGACAAGGTGGCCGCGCTCGAAGCCGAGGGCAGGACTGACGACATCGCCCTGCTGGGTTCCGGCGTGCTGGCCCTGACCATAGATCAGGGCGCGCATATGCAGCGCTATCAGGGCATCGTGCAGCTCGACGGCATCTCGCTGGAGGAGGCCGCGCGCGTCTATTTCCGGCAGTCGGAACAGATCCCGACCGACCTCAGGCTCGCCGTCGCCAAGCAGGTCGTGGCCGGCGGCGCCGAGCAGTGGCGGGCCGGCGGCCTGCTGGCGCAGTTCCTGCCGCAGGCGCCCGAGCGCATGCGCATGCCCGACCTCAACGGCGGCGACGGCGACGAGACCGAGCCCAGCCACCATCCGCAGGACGACGCCTGGCAGGAGCTTCTGGCGCTGGTCGGCACCATCGAGCCGGCCGAGCTGATCGATCCGACGGTGGGCGCGGAGCGGCTGCTCTACCGGCTGTTCCACGAACATGGCGTGCGCGTCTTCGACGGCGTCGAGGTCACCGACCGCTGCTCCTGTTCGCAGGCGCGGATCAAGGGCATGCTCGACGGCTTCACCGCCGAGGAGGTGCGCGACAGCATCGAGGACGGGCGCATCCGCGTCGAGTGCCAGTTCTGCTCGAAGGCCTATGAGTTCGACCCGGCCGAGTTCCTGCCGGCCGCAGACTGATCACCAACCCGCCGGCGCGCCACAACGGGCCGGCTTTTTTCTGAAAAAGCCTCAATTGACGGTTCGCCGCTCGCCGGGAAGGTCGAGCGAGAAGGCCGGAATGGCGACGTCGAAGGTCTCGCCCTTGGCGTTGCGCATCGTGTAGCTGCCGACCATGAAGCCGGACGGCGTGGTGAGCGGGCAGCCGGAGGTGTATTCGTAGCTGTCGCCGGGGTCGAGTTCGGGCTGGTCGCCGACCACGCCGGCGCCGCGCACTTCCTCCACATGTCCGGTGCCGTCGGTGATGCGCCAGTAGCGCGACATGAGCTGGACGAACTCGCCCGAGTGGTTCCAAACCGTCACCCGATAGCCCCACACATAGCGGCTTTCCGCCGGATCGGACCGCTCCTCCAGATAGAAGGGCCGGACCCTGACCTCGATGTCACGTGTGGTGGCGCTGTACATGCTTCGCCCTCCCGACAGGAAGAATTGGCCTCCGCCCGCGGCCGGTCAAGCCCCTACCTTGCCGGCCTCGCATCCTGATGCGGCTTTTGGCATGATGGGAGCAGGGAACACGCCGATGACGACAGGACAACAGTTTCGCGACATGGCGCTGTCCTTCGAGGGCGCCGCCGAAGGCAGTCATTTCGATGTCACGGACTTCCGCGTGAAGGGCCGGATATTCGCGACATGGCGCGAAAGCGACGGACGGGCGGTGCTGAAGCTCGCGCCCGACCAGCAAGGGCTGCTCATGGAAACCGCGGCGGACATCTTCTCGCCCGCCGCCGGCGCATGGGGCCGCAAAGGCTGGACCGAGGTGGCGCTCGCCGGCGCCGATGAAGCCACGCTGCGCCACGCCATGACCATGGCCTGGCGTTCCGTCGCACGGAAGGCGGGCCGCTGAAGCCCGCCTCCGGGGCCGGAACAATCAGGCCGTCTTGGCGGCTACGGACAGCGCCTGCTCGATGTCCTCCAGCAGATCGTCGGCGTCCTCGAGGCCGATCGAGAAGCGCAGCGTGCCCGGCCCGATGCCGCTTTCGGCGCGCGCCTCCTCGCTCAGGTTCTTGTGCGTGGTGGTCGCCGGATGGGTGATCAGGCTCTTGGCGTCGCCCAGATTGTTGGAGATCAGCACGATGTCGAGCGCGTTCTGGAAGGCGAATGCCGCCTTCTTGCCGCCCTTGATATCGAGGCAGATCAGCGTCGAGCCGCCCGACATCTGCCGTGCGATGATGTCGGCCTGCGGATGGTCGGGACGGCCCGGATAGACGACCCGCTCGACATGGGGGTTCTGCGCCAGGAAATCGGCGATGCGGGCGGCAGAGCGCATCTGCTGGTCGACGCGCACCGGCAGCGTCTCCAGCCCCTTCAGCAGCGCCCAGGCATTGAAGGGCGACATCGAGGGCCCGGTGTGGCGGAAATAGTCGTGCAGGTTCTCGTCGATCCAGTCCTTGTCGGACAGGATGATGCCGCCGAGGCAGCGGCCCTGTCCGTCGATATGCTTGGTCGCCGAATAGACGACGACATGGGCGCCGAGATCCAGCGGCCGCTGCAACAGCGGCGAGGCGAAGACGTTGTCGACCACCAGGCGCGCACCGATGGAATTGGCCAGTCCCGCGACGGCGGCGATGTCGATGACCTCGAGCGTCGGATTGGTCGGGCTTTCGAGGAAGAACAGCTTGGTGTTGGGGCGCACTGCCTGTTCCCAGTTGGCGATGTCGGTGCCGTCGACCAGCGTGGATTCGATGCCGTAGCGCGGCGCCAGGACATCGATGATCCAGCGACACGAGCCGAACAGGGCGCGCGCCGCCACGATATGGTCGCCGGCCTTCAGGCTGCACAGGATGGCGCCGGCCACGGCGGCCATCCCCGAGGCGGTGGCGCGGGCGTCCTCCGCGCCTTCCAGCGCGCACATGCGCTTCTCGAACATGTCGACGGTGGGGTTGGCGTAGCGCGAATAGATGAAGCCGGGCACCTCGCCCTTGAAGCGGGCCTCGGCCGACTCGGCCGTCTCGTAGACATAGCCTTGCGTGAGGAAGATCGCCTCCGACATCTCGCCGAACTGGGACCTGAGCGTTGCACCGTGCACCAGCGTGGTGCGGGGTCTCCAATTGCGTGTCTTGTCTGATGTCATGGCTCTCTTCCAACAACAAAAAAACCGGTCGCGAAAGTCGCAACCGGTACAGACGGCCTTGAGGCCAGACGGTCCTTTAGCGACTTGTTTAACGTGGCTGCAAGCCGACCGGCCAAATCACCACGGGATAAGCCTCCTTTAAACCCCGCTCCGTCTTGCGTCAATCGGCCGTATGTTTAAGACATTCGCGATTGTGGCCCGATCATCGGCCGGGAGCGTACCCTTGCGTCAGACAGGCATTCTACCCGATCAGGACATCGCCGCGCTGTTCGAAAGCGGCGCGCTGGCCGCGCCGCGCGCGCTCGACGCCGACCAGGTCCAGCCGGCCAGCCTCGACCTGCGGCTCGGCGAAAAGGCGTTGCGGGTGCGCGCCTCCTTCCTGCCCGGTCCCGGCCACAGCGTGGCGGAGAAGCTCGACCGGCTGCAACTGCACGAGATCGACCTCACGCAGGGCGCGGTGCTGGAGACAGGCTGCGTCTACATCGTGCCGCTTCTGGAGACATTGGCGCTGCCGGCCGGCGTCTCGGCCTCGGCCAATCCGAAAAGCTCCACCGGGCGGCTCGACATCTTCACGCGGGTGATGACCGACCACGGCGCCGAATTCGACAAGATCGCCGCCGGCTATCACGGCCCGCTCTATCTGGAAGTCAGCCCGCGCACCTTCCCCATCATCGCCCGGACCGGCTCGCGGCTGTCGCAGATCCGCTTCCGCACCGGCAATGCGCTGCTGTCCGAAGATGAACTCAGCGCGCTTCATCGCAGCGAGACGCTGGTCGCCACCGAGCCGCCCGACATTTCGGGTGGCGGCATCGCCCTGTCGATCGACCTCGAGGGCGACGCCGGCGGGCTGATTGGCTACCGCGCCAAGCACCACACCGGCCTGATCGACGTGGACCGCCGCGCCGCGCACGACGTGCTCGACTTCTGGGAGCCGCTCTACAATCGCGGCGCCGCCGAACTGGTGCTGGACCCGGACGAGTTCTACATCCTGGTAAGCCGCGAGGCGGTGCATGTGCCGCCGCTGCATGCTGCCGAGATGACGCCCTTCGACCCGCTGGTGGGCGAATTCCGGGTGCACTATGCCGGCTTCTTCGATCCGGGCTTCGGCCATTCGGCCGCCGGCGGCACCGGCAGCCGCGCCGTGCTGGAGGTGCGCAGCCACGAGGTGCCCTTCATCCTCGACCACGGCCAGATCGTCGGCCGGCTGGTCTATGAGCACATGCTCAAGCGCCCCAAGGCGCTCTACGGCACCGATCTCGGCTCCAACTACCAGGCGCAGGGCCTGAAACTGTCCAAGCATTTCCGCAGCGCTTCCTGACGCAAGGTCAGCGCCCGCACTGCTTTCACCCTAAAGCTTTCGGCTTGTATCGGGCCGATGGCTGTGCTTGGCTGCCCTCCAGGCCAAAGGGGGCCTGTGATTTTTGGGAAGAGGTTCACTATGCGAATTTCCGGATGGCTCGCGGGCGTCGCCACGGCAGCCGTGGTCGCCCTTGCTGCCGGGCAGGCAGCGGCACAGGAAGGGGGCAAGCTCAAGATCGGCACCGAAGGTGCCTATCCTCCCTTCAACACGCTGACCGCCGACGGCAAGCTCGAAGGCTTCGACGTCGACATCGCCAAGGCGCTGTGCGACCAGATGAAGGTGGAATGCGAATTCGTCGTGCAGGACTGGGACGGCATCATCCCCGCCCTGCAGGCCGGCAAGTTCGACGCCATCGTCGCCTCCATGTCGATCACCGACGAACGCAAGGAGCAGGTCGACTTCACCAACAAATACTATGTGACGCCGCTGGCCGTGGCCGCCGTCAAGGACAGCGACCTCAAGGGCACCACGCCCGAAGACCTCGCCGGCAAGACGGTCGGCGCGCAGGCGGCGACCACGCAGGCGATCTACGCCCAGGACCACTACGCCAAGGCCGGCGCCGACGTAAAACTCTATCCGACCCAGGAAGAGGCGGTGCAGGACCTCATCAACGGTCGCCTCGATGCCGTCGTCTCCGACAAGTTCGTGATGGTCGACTGGCTGAAGAACTCGGCCGATGCCGATTGCTGCAAGATGATCGGCGACGTCGAGGGAACCGAGCTGGAAACCGGCATCGCCATCCGCAAGGGCGAGAACGAGCTGCGCGAGAAGCTCAACGCAGCCATCGACGCCATCGTTGCCGACGGCACCTACAAGAAGGTCCAGGACAAGTATTTCGACTTCGACATCTATTGATATCGAAGCCTGTCTCTGGGACCGCACGCAAAAGGCCGCGGTGAAAACTGCGGCCTTTTTGCCACTCTCCCCCTCTTTGTCCGGCCGGCGCAAATCTCTCCTTCCTATTTTTTCGGGTCCGACCTATAGGATTTGTTGACTTTCAAAGTCATGTTTTTAACGCCCGCTCGGCCATCGTGCAGAGCGGTCGAGCAGGAGAACTGCCGGACGGGCCTTCCCGCCTGTGCGGCGAATGTCAAACGCCGATGCACATGATCGAACACTGAACCGCAACGGCTTTTCTGCCGGCACCGTCTCCCCTCCACTTCAGCCAGTCGACCGACCAGCCGCATGGGAACTCTCCCTGTGGGGCGGATCGCGCCTGTCGGACATCTAAAGTGAGGGACTATCGAAATGCATTTCCGCCCGACATCTCGAACGGTAACAGCCTTGGGCCTGCTGCTATCGCTTTCTGTTTTTCCGGCGCTGGCCCAGACGGCGAACTCGGCGGCCGAAGACGAGGAAGAAACAGCCAGCCAACAGGCATCCGGCGATATCGTCCTCAACCAAATCACGGTGCTGTCGGCAAAGGAGCAGCTCAAACAGGCACCCGGTGTCTCCAACATATCCGCCGAGGACATCGCCAAGACACCGCCCACCAACGACATATCCGAGATCGTGCGCAAGATGCCCGGCATCAACCTGACCGGCAACTCAGCGACCGGCGTTCGCGGCAACAATCGCCAGATCGACATCCGCGGCATGGGGCCGGAGAACACGCTGATCCTCATCGACGGCAAGCCGGTTCTGTCGCGCAACGCCGTGCGCTACAGCATGAACGGCGAACGCGACACGCGCGGCGATTCCAACTGGGTGCCGGCAGAAGCCATCGAGCGCATCGAGGTCATTCGCGGACCGGCGGCGGCGCGCTACGGGTCGGGCGCCTCAGGCGGCGTGATCAACATCATCACCAAGCGTCCCGACAAGGCGACCTACAGCGTCAACACCTATTTCAACGTCCCCGAGCATTCGGACGAAGGCGGCAGCAGGCGCGCCAACCTTCTGGCATCCGGCCCGATCAACGATTTTCTGTCCTACCGCTTCTTTGCCGGCATCGGCGAGCAGGAGCCGGACAAGCTCAGCATCAACGGCGGGGAAACAGACGGGGTCACGGCGCCGGCCGGCCGCGAGGGCGTCGTCAACAAGGACCTGAAGGGCCTGCTGTCCTGGGAGGTCAACGAGTCCCACCGGCTCGACTTCGAGGCGAACTGGAGCCGGCAGAGCAACCAGTATGCGGGTGATACGCAATATGGCGGCACCGGCAGCGACATCCTCAAGGAGATCGCGCGCAACGGTGACGAAACCAACCGCATGACCCGCTCGGCGCTCGCCGCCACCCACTACGGCCAGTATGATTTCGGCACGTCGGAAAGCTCCATCCAGTGGGAGCATACCGTCAACAAGCGCCTCAACGAGGGCCTTGCCGGCGGCGGCGAAGGCACCATCTCCACCGGCGGGGACGGCCCGACCTGGGGCACGGCGACGCTCGACAACATCTACGCCAAGAGCGAGTTCAACATCCCGGTTTCGCTCCACTTCGACCAGAAGCTGACGCTCGGCGTCGACTATCGCGGCGAGCTGATGGACGATCCCATTTCGATCCGGCAGACGATCGGCGACGGCATCGATTTCGGCATTCCAAACAACCCGGAAGACCGTGACCCGAAATCCTCGGCTCACATGTTCGGCATCTATGCCGAAGACAACATCATGATCTCCGACGACTTCATCCTGACGCCGGGACTGCGGGTGGACTACCACGACAAGTTCGGCTTGAACTGGAGCCCGAGCCTGAATGCGTCCTACAATTTCACACCCGAGATCACGCTGAAGGCCGGCATCGCGCGGGCCTTCAAGGCGCCCAACCTCTTCCAGCTCAACCCGAACTATGTCTATACGAGCCGCGGCTTCGGATGCCGGGCACCCTATTTCGGGATGTCATGCTACATCATCGGCAACCCCGATCTCGACGCGGAAGTCAGCGTCAACAAGGAAATCGGCATCAATTACACCGACGATGCCGGCTGGAACGCCGGAATCACCTATTTCCACAACGACTACAAGAACAAGATCATCACCGGCTATGAGCCGATCTGGTTCCAGTTCCCCGACCGTCCCACGGAAGGCACCCGTCTCTACCGCTGGGAGAATGGCGGCCCGGCAATCATTTCCGGTCTGGAGGCAAACCTCGCCGTTCCGGTTTTCGACAAGCTGACATGGACGACGAACGCCACCAGGATGATCGAGTCCAAGGACTCCAACGGACAGCCCCTGTCTCTGGTGCCCGAGTACACCATCAACACGGCGCTGAATTACCAGGCGACCGAGGACCTCGGCTTCACCGTGTCGGCCACGCATTACGGCAGGATCAAGCCGCTCACCTGGAACTCCACCAGCGGTGAACCGCGTGAAGGGGATGAGCTGAACGCCCGCAAGGCCTACACCGTCGTCAACGCCAGCCTCGACTTCCGGCTGAACGAAAATCTCAAGCTCGCCGCCGGCGTGAACAACATCTTCGACGAGAGGCTGTTCCGAACCGGCGACGGGGCCAACACGTTCAACGAACCCGGCAGGGCCTACTTCCTCTCGCTCTCGGGCGCGTTCTGAGCGGAGGCTGCCGCCTCCCCTATCGACACGGGCATCCGCGCATGGCGCGGATGCCTTCCCGGCTCTCCATCCCTTGCCGCGGCCGATGCATGAAGGCCGGGGAACCCATTGCGGTCAGGCTGCGTTCATGTTTGTTGTGCAATGTGGGGCCGGCTTTCAGACAAGGAGAAGGACCAGATGAACATCCTCAAATTTGCCGCCATGGGCGCCGTAGCCCTGACGATCGGTCTTGCCGGCTGCTCGCAGACGCCCCAGCAGCAACGCGCCACCACGGGTGCGGCACTGGGTGGTGCCGGTGGCGCGCTGGTCGGCCAGGCCATCGGCCGCGACACCAAGAGCACGCTGATCGGCGCCGGCGCCGGCGCGCTGCTCGGAGCCGTTGTGGCCACCTCGGGCGGCCCGCAGCCGGGCGACCGCCAGATGTGTCGCTATCGCGCGCCGGACGGCCGCGTCTATGTCGCGGAATGCGACGAGCGCTACTATCGCGGCCAATACTAAGCCGCAGGACCAAGGGGCCGCGGGCATACTGGCGAACGCCACCCGCAGCTCCGGCCCGCATTCCTGCAACGCCAGACGATTCCGTCTGGCGGAAAAATGCTCGACGCAGGGAAAACCGCGCGGATGACTTGGAGCGGGTAGCGGGAATCGAACCCGCGCGTTCAGCTTGGGAAGCTGACAGGCTACCATTACATCATACCCGCGCCGCGCTTCGTTAGCATGCGCGGGCTGCCCGCCGCAACGGGCAAAGTACAGCGATTTTTTGCGAACCGGCCGGCTGCTGTAGCAAGGCGACCGGCGAGTTTGATGTTTTGGCCAGGCAGTCACAACGTATGGAACTTTCGTCCAGTCCCAGTCGGACGAAAGCGTCTGTCCGTACTTTCAACCAGGTCAGGGTGCACTCACTTGCCCGGACGGCCCATGTGCCGGGCCGTCACTGCTTGAGGATGCCGGATTTCCTGGCGGTCCAGGTGGCGATGTAGTCCATCAGTCCGGGCGACAGGCAGTCATAGGGTTCGAGGCCGAGTTCCCTCAACCGGGCGCGCACGCCATCCATCTCGGCAGGGTCGACGCCCGCCTCGATGATCGAGGAGACGAAGGCGGCAAAGCCCGGTTCGGGCCAGCCGCTCTCCTCGAAGCGCTCCGGATGGATGAAATCCAGCCCCTTGAACGGGTGGTCGCGCTCGACCGGGCCGTACATGTGCACGCCGCATTCCTTGCAGGCATGACGCTGGATCAGCGCCGAGGCATCGACCACCGCAAGCTTGTCGCCGTTCTCGACGACGGCAACATTCTCGTGGGCGGCCACCGCGACGATCGAGAAGGCGGCTCCTTCCGGCTTCCAGCACTTGGTGCAGCCGCAGGCGTGGTTGTGGGCGATCTGGCCCTTGATGGCCACCTTCACCGGCCGGCTGGCGCAGGCGCATACCAGCGTGCCCCCCTCGAAGCCGGCGCTGCCCTGTTTCACCCCGCCGTCGAGGGCCGGATGTATCGTCACGGTACTTGTCATGAGTTCCTCCTCCGCCTTTTTGCTTGTTCGCGGTCCCGGACATCGAAGGCCGGCCGCCGCAGCCTCAATATACCACGACGCTTCGGATGCTTTCGCCCCTGTGCATGAGGTCGAAGCCGTTGTTGATGTCGTCGAGGGGCATGGTGTGGGTGATCATCGGGTCGATCTGGATCTTGCCCTCCATGTACCAGTCGACGATCCGCGGCACGTCGGTGCGGCCCCTCGCGCCGCCGAAGGCGGTGCCCATCCAGCTGCGCCCGGTGACCAGCTGGAACGGCCGCGTCGCGATCTCCTGGCCCGCCCCCGCAACCCCGATGACCACCGACTTGCCCCAGCCGCGATGCGAGGCCTCCAGCGCCTGGCGCATCACCTTGACATTGCCCGTGCAGTCGAAGGTGTAGTCGGCCCCGCCGATCTGATCGGCCCCGCGCCTGGTCAGGTTGACGATCTCGGCCACCACGTCCTCGACCTCGCTCGGGTTGACGAAATGGGTCATGCCGAACCGCTCGCCCCAGGCCTTCTTGTCGTTGTTCAGATCGACGCCGACGATCATGTCGGCCCCGGCCAGCCGCAGCCCCTGGATGACGTTCAAACCGATGCCGCCCAGCCCGAACACCGCCGCCGTCGCCCCGATCTCCACCTTGGCGGTGTTGATCACCGCCCCGATGCCGGTCGTCACCCCGCAGCCGATGTAGCAGATCTTGTCGAAGGGCGCGTCCGGGTTGACCCTGGCCAGCGCGATCTCGGGCAGCACGGTGAAGTTGGAGAAGGTCGAGCAGCCCATATAGTGGTGGATCTTTTCGCCGCCCACCGAAAAGCGCGAGGTGCCGTCGGGCATCAAGCCTTGCCCCTGGGTGGCGCGGATGGCCGTGCACAGGTTGGTCTTGCGCGACAGGCACGACGGGCAGGACCGGCATTCGGGCGTGTAGAGCGGGATGACGTGGTCGCCCTTCCTCAGGCTGGTCACCCCCTTGCCGACATCGACCACCACGCCCGCCCCCTCATGGCCGAGGATGGCCGGGAAGATGCCTTCGGGATCGGCCCCCGACAGGGTGAACTCGTCGGTGTGGCAGATGCCCGTCGCCTTGACCTCGACCAGCACCTCGCCCTCGCGCGGGCCCTCAAGGTCAACCTCCATCACCTCCAGAGGCTTGCCCGCTCCAACAGCTACAGCGGCACGCGTTTTCATTGAAATGCTCCTGATATTCTTTGGCAGCAACATAAATACTTGATTTATTCTGAGACAGGCGACCAACATCGCCGCCCGCCTCACCGTGATCAGTCAGCCGGTGGAGAGAGCCGACCCGACGGAGCCTTTGGACGCAGTCGATGCCTCGGCCGCGTCGGTTTCTTCCCCAAAGTCCTTCGGCATGCGACGGCGCAAAATTGCGACGCAAATGATGCTCAGCACCGCCATGGCCGCGAGGTAATAGCCGATGGAGTGCGAACCGTAGGTGGCCGCGAGGTCCGTGGCGATGATAGGCGCCAACGCCCCTCCGAATATCCCGCCCAGGCTGTAGGCGAGCGCAGCACCCGTATATCGCAGGCTGGGCTTGAACAATTCCGGCAGGAAGGCGCCCATCGGACCATAGATTCCTCCCATGACGGCCAGCGTCATGGACAACGCCAGCGCAATGAGCCAGGAATTGCCGGTGTCGAGCATCGGGAAAAAGAAGAACGACCAGATGATCGCGACGAAGGCCGAAATCGTGATGACGCGCGGACGGCCGTAGCGATCGCCCAGCATGCCGCAAACCAGCGTCGATGTGGCCATGGCGACAACCGCAACCATCGTCAGGCTCAGCATATGGGAGCGCTCGAGGCCAAGTGTCTGCACCCCATAGGAGAGGCCGAAAGTTCCGGTGGTGAAGAACAGCACATAGGTAATGGCCGTCGACATGCCTCCCAGAACAACCTGAACCGAATTGGTCTTCAGGACACTTACGATCGGCGCGGACGACTGGGCTTCCTTATCGAGCACCCGCTGGAAGACCGGCGTCTCGGCTATGCTGAGCCGGATATACAGGCCGAAGACGATGAGGACGGTGCTGAGCAGGAACGGAATTCGCCATCCCCAGTTCATGAATTGCTCGTCGCTGAGGAAAAGGCTGAGGCCGAGGAAGATGCCGTTGGAAAGCAGGAAGCCGGGGGCGCTGCCGAGCTGCGGAAGAGCACCAAACAGCCCCCGCCGCCCCTTGGGTGCGAATTCGGTCGCGACCAGCGCCGCTCCGCCCCATTCGCCACCCAGGCCTATGCCCTGAAGAAAGCGCAGCAGGCATAGAAGGACCGGTGCGGTAATGCCGATGGAATCGTAGGTCGGCAGGAGGCCGATCAGAACCGTCGCGACGCCCATGGTCACCAGCGAGGCGACCAGCATGGCCTTGCGGCCGATGCGGTCGCCGAAATGGCCGAACACGACCGCTCCCAGAGGGCGCGAAACGAAGCCCACCGCAAAGGTGGCAAAAGCCGCGATGGTTCCAACTACAGGATCAAGGCTCGGGAAGAAGATCTTGCTGAATACAAGTGCTGCGGCGATGCCGTATATGTAAAAATCATAGAATTCGATAGTCGTTCCTATCAGGCTTGCAATGGCCACGCGCCTTTGCATCGCTTTCGGGGCTTCCGCCATAACTCCCTCCCATCATGTAGATGCAGTGGTCCGTCCTGTGCCGGCCGGGTTCTTGCGATTCAGCCTTGCCGGGCAAACTTCATCCGGACCAACGCAAACGATACTCAAAAGTTTATCGCATGCAATATCGATTACTTTGTATGCATTCCCAAAAATTTATGTTACGCGAGCGCGCGCACAGGCGAGCAAAATCTGGCGGGCCCGGGTTTTCCCGCTAAATTTTTTTCAGTTGGCCTCCATCATGGCCGCCGGAAGGCACCGGAACCGGCCCACCGGGCAGCAACTCCCGGTTCAAGGCGGCCTGACGGCGCGAAATCCTGACGATCCAGGCCCGCAGTTCTGCGCCGAGCGGCTTGTCGAGCGCGGAAAGCTCCCATGCCAGGAAATAGGTTTGCGCCAATTTGAGGCGCAGATCGAAGGGGGCGACCAGGCGGCCGGCCATCAGATCGTCGCGGACCATCGAAAGCTGGGCCAGGACAAATCCACGCCCGTTGACGGCGGCGTCGATGGCGGCGCTGGAAATCGAAAACCGCAGGTCCCTGGGTGCGTTGGGTGGCCGTTCGCCGATACTTTCCGCCCAGTCCCTCCAGCTCGGCGGCTGCTGGTAGCCGGAATCCCATTCGATGCCCAACAGTGTCCTGCGCAGAATATCGGCCGGCTGCCGCACAGGATTTGCGGCAAGGAATGCAGGCGAACACGCCGGCACGACCCAGTCGGTGAACAGCTCGGCATAGTGTTCGAACGCCTTGACCCGATCTCCGTAGGAAATTCGGAAATCGACGGGTTCGTCCCCGCGCTGCGGTTCGGCGCCGGTTCCCACCAGACGAACATGGGCGCCGGTCTTCATCTGCCAGTCGAAAAGCGGGGGGCCGAGCCACTTGCTGGCCAATGAAGGAAGGCAACTGACCACCAGGCTGCTTTCCTCCCGCAAGACCTGCAATTCGGCCTGCGCTTCCCGCAACTGGTCGAACGCCCCGCTGATCCGGCTGTGGTAGATACGTCCCCACGGCGTCAGCGAAATGACCTTGCCGTGCCGTTCAAGCAGCCGCAGTCCGAGCATATCCTCGATACGCCGGATCTGCTGGCTTACCGCACCACTCGTCACGCCCAGTTCGTCGGCGGTCGCCCTGACGCTTCCATGGCGGCCAAAGGCTTCGAACGCCTGCACCGCCCGCAATGGTGGGAGCTTTTTCACACCCGTTCCCTCTTTCTTATTTTGATTTAGTAAAACTAAACCAGAGCGCAATTGCAATCGTTTTGCTCCGGTTGGGTCCGGGGCTATCATCCGGTTGTCAGAAGGGCAGTTCGCAGGGATCAGGCGAGCAGGCGAATTTCAGAGCCCGGACAACAGAGCAATTCACAATCCTGCACGGTCGGGTCGGCATCGGTCATTCGATGACGCCGTCGTGCGGACGAATACCGCAGCTTTGCGAAGGAGGAATGGACATTGGTTGACGTGCGCAGGATCAGGGGCGGAGAAGGCCTGGACGACATCAACGACGAACTCGACGAGATTCTGGATTCGGTCGTCGAGAACACGCGTCAGGCCACGGAAGCGTTCTTCGCCGCTTACGATCAAAATCCTGACCCCAAAATTCTCGCAGCATGGCTGCAGCCGCGCGCCTGGCGTGAAATCGACTACGTTTTCCTGCTGAACGAACAGATCCGGCGCTATGGCCTGGCCTTCGAGCGGCGCCACATCACGCTGCTGGCCAAACAGTCGTTTCAGGAAGCCGAGCACTACGAAATGGTGGGCAGGGCCATTGAATCCCTGGGTGGCAAGGTTCCCGTCTCGACGCCTCCCCAAGCCAAGCCGTGGAGCGACTTCCTGTGGGATTGCCTGGAGCGCCACCCGCTGGCCGCCATTGCCGCGTGGAACTGCTCCGAGACCTCCGCATCCGGCAGCTTCGAGCCGACTTTCAGAGCCGGCGAACGCCATGGCTTCGATGAAGTGGTGCGGATCTACAAGCAGATCGAGAACGACGAGAAGTTTCATGTCGGACTGGGCCGGCAGGTGCTGGCCGCCTATGCCAAGACCGACACTGACCGCGAGGAAATCCTGAGGGCCATGCGCGGCATGCGCGACCTCGCATGGAAGACCTTCACGCCTGAATCCGTCACCCAGGCCCGGAGCGCCTGAGGCCGCTGCCCGAAATCATCTGGAACCACGGAAGATGTCGCAGGTGGCGACATCTCAGCCAAGCCGAACCGGTTGCGTAACGAGATTGGCCGAGCTTATGACGACATTCGACTCCTGGTCGCTCGAACAGGCGAGCAAACTGTTCGACCTGGTCATCACGCGACTCGATCGCATTGCCGAAGGTGTACTGAGCATCGAGCTTGCTGCACCGGACGGAGAACGCCTGCCGGACTGGCGACCGGGCGCGCATATCGATGTGCTGCTGCCCGGAGAGATCGTGCGCCAGTACTCTTTATGTGGGAACCCCGAAGATGCGGATCGCTGGCGCATCGGCGTGCTGCGCGATCCCTGCAGCCGGGGTGGCTCCAGCTATCTTCATGAAGAGCTGGAAGAGGGCGGCCGGCTCACCGTCGCCGGACCGCGCAACAATTTCGGCCTGGTCGATTCGAAACGCTACCTCTTCATTGCCGGAGGCATCGGAATAACGCCGATCATCCCGATGATCCGCACGGTCGCCGGGCAGGGAAAGCCATGGACACTTCTATATGGCGGGCGCAGCCGGCGTTCGATGGCCTTCCTTGAAGAGATCGGGGAGATCCCCGGAGGCGAGATCCATATCGTTCCGCAGGATGAATTCGGACTGCTCGATCTGGATCGGTTTCTCGGACAGCACGATCCGGAAGCGGTCGTCTATTGCTGCGGGCCTGGTCCGCTGCTCAACGCTGTCGAGGAAAAATGCCAGACATGGCGGGCCGGCGCCCTCCATCTGGAACGCTTTGCCCCGAGCGAGAAGGCGGCCTTCAAGGAGGCGGGCAGCTTCGAGGTCGAACTGGCCAGATCCGGCCGCCGGCTTGTCGTCCCGCCCTATCGCAGCCTGCTCGACATTCTTGAGGAAAATGGCTGCCAAGTCACCAATTCCTGCCGTGCCGGCATTTGCGGCACCTGCCTTGTGCGCGTGCTTTCCGGGGTCCCCGAACACAATGACGACGTTCTCAGCCGCGCCGATCAGGAAGCGGGGAAGGTGATGCTGGTTTGCGTATCCCGGGCCAAGAGCGATCGCCTCGTACTCGACCTTTAAGGGTGCGTGCCGGACACGGCCGGCGGAAGCAGTGCGCCGAAACAACCGATGCGAACCGATACGGGCTTTGAGCGGGACACCCAGAAACCCGGAGGCCAGGCAGGATATGAAAAAGGGAGGTATAAGAATAATGACGAAACAACCACGGAAAAGCGCAAGGGGAATCCCGTTTCTGATCGCGCTGGGTTTTACCCTGGCGTTTTCGAGCCTGTCGGCAGCACAGGAATGGGCCCCGTCCAAGCCCTTGCACCTGATCGTGCCTTACCCGGCCGGGGGCACCAGCGACACCATCGCCCGCTTGATCGCTCCACAACTCGGTGAGGCGCTCGGGCAACCGGTCGTGGTGGAAAACAAGACCGGCGGAGGCGGCGTTACCGGCACGGAGGCGATCCTGCGCGCGCCCGCGGATGGGCATACCTTCGGCATCATCGCAAGCTCATACGCCTCGAGCGTCCATCTTGTCCCCGACCTGCCCTATGACCCGGTCAAGGATGCCCAGCCTCTGACCCTGGTCACCCGCGTTGGCGTGGCCCTGGTCACCAATCCCCAGTTTCCGGCCAAGACGCTGGCTGAGCTTCTGGAAATGGCGAAGAAGGACCCCGGCACCATCCCCTACGGTTCCGCTGGAAACGGCCTGTCGGGGCATTTTGCCGGAGAGGCGATGAAGCTCGCGGCCAATGTCGACATGGTCCATGTCCCCTATCGCGGCGGCGCCCCGGGTCTCAACGACGTCATCGCCGGCCAGATTCCCATGATGTTCAACGTGATCTCGTCGGTGATGTCTTCGGTCGAGGGCGGCAAGGTGCGGCCACTGGCCGTAACCAGCGCCCAACGCTCGAAAGTCATGCCAGATGTTCCCACCATGGCCGAGGCCGGGTTGGAGAATGTCGAGATCTATGAGTGGTACGGCCTCGTCGCGCCAGCCGGAATTCCACCCGAAGCCACCGGACGCCTGCATCAGGAGCTGGAGAAAGTGTTGAAGCAGGACGCCTTCATCGAGCGGATGGACAAGCAGGGTATCGAGGTGGTGGCGAATTCACCGGAAGATTTCGCGACCTTCATCTCGGGGGAAATCGAACGCTTCGGCGCCCTCGTCAAGTCGGCGAACATCACGCTCGACTGAGATGACGACCATCGTGCGCGGCAGGGAGGCGATCCCGCAACCTGCCGCGTCTTCCCATCTTAAAATCATACATCTGGAGCGGAATTGCATGAAAAGAACGACGTTCGTCGATGCCGTCTACACGCAGACCGAAGGTGAAACGACCTGCATCATAAACGGGCAATTCCTCTTTCCGGGAGGGACCACCCTTCTGGAAAAGCGCGAGCATTTCAGGAAGCGCTTCGACTGGGTGCGCAAGGCCATCCTGAATGAACCACGCGGACACAATGATCTGTTCGGCGCGCTGATCGTGCCGTCCTCCACCCCTGAAGCCGATGTCGGCGTCATCTGGCTGGACGGCGACGGCTATGGCGACATGTGCGGACACGGCACCATAGCCACCTCGATGATCATGACGGCTTTCGACCTGACCCCACAGTCGTCGAGCCCCAACCGGATCCGGATCGAAACACCCGCCGGGATCGTTGTCTCCGAAGTCGAAGTCGATGGCGACGATGTAAGGTCGTGCCGCTTCGAAAATGTTCCGGCCTTCCTGGCCGAACGCGACATCCCTGTGGGGCTCCCTGATCTCGGTACGGTTTCCGCCGACATTGCCTTCGGCGGCAACTATTTCATCACCATCCCGCTTCCGGAATCGTTTTGCCGGATCGCGCCGGAGAACGGGGCAATCCTCGCCAGGCTGGGCGTGCTGGCCAAGCGCCAGATCAATGAGAAAATCCAGCTCGTCCATCCGGAAAAGCCGCACATCACCGAAATCGATCTGGTGACCTTCTACCAGCCGTCACAGCGGCCCGGCGCGTTCTATCGCTGCGTCCACACCTATCGCAACGGCAAGATGGACCGTTCACCGGGGGGAACCGGCACCTCGGCCATGCTTGCAATGCTCGAGGGACGCGGCCGGATAAAAATCGGCGAACCGATACAGGCGGAAGGACTGCTGGGCTCCGGCACATTCGAAGGCTGCATCGTTCGCGAGACGACCGTGGGCGGAAACCGGGCGGTGGTCCCTACCGTCAAGGGCCGCTCGACCATCGTCGGCTTTGCCAAATGGCATCTCGATCCGAATGACGAAAACGGCAGGGGCTACGTGATCAGCACCGTCTGATCACCGTTGTTCCCGTGTCCCGGAGGGTTCGAAGTGGCAAGTGCAAGGGCCGTGGCGCAGGCGCGCAATATCGATGATCTGCGAAGTCTCGCCCGACGGCGGGTCCCGCGCTTCTCGTTCGAGTATGTCGATGGCGGTGCCGAGGATGAAACGACGATGGCGGCCAATCGCGCCTCCTTTGCCGCCACGCGGATCCTGCCGCGGCAACTGGCCGGCATTCGCGCGGTCGATATGTCCGTCGACATTCTCGGCAAAACCTCGCAATTGCCTTTCGCGGTTGCGCCGACGGGTTACAACGGCCTGCTGGCCAAGAACGGTGACCTGGTCCTGGCCCGGACCGCGCGCCTGGCAGGCATCCCGTTCACGCAAAGCACCATGTCGAGCAGTTCGATCGAGGAAGTGGCCCGCGTGATCGATGGCGGCCGGCATTGGTTCCAGCTCTACATGCTGAAGGACACCACCATCACCCGCCGTCTGGTCGAACGGGCGCAGCAGGCGGGATGCGAAGCGCTGGTGCTGACCAGCGATGCCATCGTGCTCGGGAACCGCGAAACCGACAAGCACAATTACGCGAGCCCCGGCAAACTGACATGGGGCGCAAAACTGGATGTCGCCAGGCGCATGGCCTGGCTGCTCGACGTGGTGGCGCCCCATGGCCCGCCGGGGTTCGGCAATCTGGCCGAGTTTCTGCCACGCGGACAAACCAGTGCCATCGACGGCGCACGCTTCATTTCCGCCCAGATGGATACGGCCCTGTCCTGGGAAACCGTCGACTGGCTGCGCTCGATCTGGCCGCACAAGCTCGTGGTCAAGGGCATCATGCGCGTGGAGGATGCACTCGCCGCCGCCGAGCGAGGCGTCGATGCCATCGTCGTATCGAACCATGGCGGACGGCAGCTCGACGGCACGGCAAGCTCGCTCGAAGTACTTTCAGCCATCGGCAAGCCGCTGAACGGGCGCTGCGACATCATTCTGGACAGCGGCGTGAGGCGGGGCAGTGACATTTTCAAGGCTTTGGCCCTCGGGGCCAAGGCCGTGCTGTGCGGCCGCGCGATGCTTTACGGCCTGGCGGCGGGCGGTGCGACGGGGGCGGCCAGGGCGGTAGAAATCCTTCGAACCGAACTGGAGCGCACCATGATGCTGGCCGGCTCCAGCTCACTCATGCAGATCGACCGATCTGCGCTTTGTGTGGCATCGGGCAGCTTCCTGCACCGGTAGCCGACCGATCCAATGGAAGGGAGGTTCCATGCGTGCAATCAAGAATCCAAACGACATTCTCTTTGCGGCCACGCTTTTGTTGATGGCAGGCTTGCTCTACTGGCAGATTTCCAGCTTGCGGATCGGCACGATCCTGCGCATGGGCCCGGGATATATGCCGACGGCATTGTGCGGCCTTATTGCCCTCGCCGGTCTGGGCATTCTCCTACGCTCGTTTTTCCGCGGCGGCGACAGGTTGCATTCCTGGCCGATACGCCCGCTGGTCTTCCTGTTCGCCGGTCTTTTGTCCTTCGGCCTGCTGGTGGAAAGAGCGGGCCTGCTCGTGGCGATGCCGGCGCTCGTCGTGCTCGTCAGTCTGGCCGACCGCGACAGCAGCAAGGGAGAAATTCTGGCTCTGGCGATTGGCCTCACCGTGTTCTCGGCGGGTGTCTTCGTATTTGCGCTGCGCCTTCCCATTCCTCTGTGGGTGATGGGATAGGACGATGCTCGACGCCTTCTCCAATCTGTTCGCCGGCCTTTCGGTCGCCCTGCAAATCCAGAACGTGTTCTACTGTTTCAGCGGCGCGCTGATCGGCACCCTGATCGGTGTCCTGCCCGGCCTCGGGCCTGTTGCAACCATAGCCATTCTGCTTCCGGTCACCTTCTATCTGCCGCCCGTGGCCGCGCTGGTCATGCTCGCCGGCATCTATTACGGCGCACAATATGGCGGATCGACCACGGCCATTCTCGTCAATCTTCCCGGTGAAAGTTCATCGGTGGTCACCTGCCTCGACGGCTACAAGATGGCACGCAACGGGCGGGCTGGGCCCGCGCTTTCCATCGCCGCACTTTCCTCGCTGTTCGCCGGCTTCATCGCGGTGATTCTCATGGCGATATTCGCGACCGGCCTCAGCGAGCTGACGATGTTCTTCGGGCCGGCGGAATATTTCTCGTTGATGATCTTCGGGCTGATCGCCGCCGTCATCCTGGGGCAAGGATCGGTGCTCAGCGCCCTGGCGATGGTCTTCGTCGGCCTGCTGCTGTCGCTTGTCGGCACCGACGTTTCAAGCGGCGTGCAGCGAATGAGCTTCGGTTTCTTCGATCTCAGCGACGGCATCGATTTCGTCCCGCTGGCCATGGGCCTGTTTGCGGTTGCCGAAATCCTCAAGAATCTCGAAAGCCCCGAAGAACGGGTGGTCCTGAAAGGCAGGATCGGCCGGCTGATGCCCAGCCGCGAGGAGTTCAGGAAGGTCGTCCCCTCGGCATTGCGCGGCACCTTCATCGGCTCCTTCCTCGGCCTGTTGCCGGGCGGAGGACCCACCTTGGGTTCCTTCGCCGCCTACACGGTGGAAAAGCGCATCTCGAAATATCCGCATCGCTTCGGAACGGGCGTCGTTGAGGGTGTGGCCGGCCCCGAAGCAGCCAACAATGCCAGTGCCCAGACGGCGTTCGTGCCGCTATTGACACTGGGCATCCCGTCGAACCCGACCATTGCCATGATGGCCGGCGCCATGCTCATCCATGGCATCCAGCCCGGCCCGGAGGTGATGACGAAAAACCCCGACGTGTTCTGGGGCCTGATCGCCAGCATGCTGATCGGCAATCTCATGCTGGTCATCATCAACCTGCCCCTGATCGGGGTCTGGGTATCCCTGCTGAAGATCCCCTATCGGCTGTTCTATCCGGCCATCCTGGTTTTTTGCTGTATCGGCGCCTACAGCGTGAACAACAATGTCTTCGACATCTATGTGATGATCTTCTTCGGCTTTGTCGGATACGCGTTCATGAAGTGGAAGGCCGAACCCGCGCCACTGATCCTGGCCTTTGTGCTCGGTCCGCTTATCGAAGAGAATTTCAGGCGGGCAATGCTGCTTTCGCTCGGCAACCCTACAACCTTCATCACGCGGCCGATCAGCCTTGCATTGCTGTTTGCCGCCGTGGGCCTGATTGCCATCACGCTCGCACCTCGCCTGCGCCGGCAGAAAAACGTTTAGAACAACATAGCTTCATCCTGCCCCTTCGCGACAAGCATGGGGCGGGTTTTTCTTGCGCATGGGGTGCGGTTTGCCTATTCCATGGCCGGAACGGATTTTCAGGAGAACGCCTTGTCCGCCCTCACCCGCTTCCTCGGCGATTCGCCGCTGCGCATCCTGCTCAAGCTGCTCGTCGTCTCGTTCCTCGTCGGGCTGGTGATGAGCGCCTTCGGCTGGTCGCCCTACGATGTCGTCATCGGCATCCGCAATTTCTTCCTCGACATCTGGAACCTCGGCTTCCGCGCCATCGACCGCGTGCTCGGCTACATCCTGCTCGGCGCCGCCATCGTCATCCCGGCCTTCCTGCTCATCCGCATCGCCAATTATCGCAAATAGCCGGAACGCCGGGCTGTAGGCAGGGGATCGCCGGCCACGGCGAGGAACAGGGCGGACACCGTGAGCATCGACAGCAAGGCGCTTCGCCCCACACGCGGCTTCACCGTCTCCAACCGCACGGTGCTGGCCATAGCCGTGCCGATGACGCTGGCCTACATGACGACGCCGCTGCTCGGCCTCGCCGACACGGCGATCATCGGCCAGTATGGCGATGCGGCGCTGCTGGGCGGGCTCGCCGCCGGCGCGCTGGTGTTCAATGTCGTCTTCACCACGCTGAACTTCCTGCGTTCCGGCACCACCGGGCTGGTGGCGCAGGCCTTCGGCGCCGGCGATGCCGGCGAGGAACAGGCCGTGTTCTGGCGTGCCTTTCTCATCGCTTTGGGGCTGGGCCTGCTCATCGCCATCATGGCGCCGCTGATCGCGGCCGGCGGCATAGGCTTCCTCGGCGCCGAACCGGCGGTGAACCGGGCGCTCGACACCTATGTCCGCATCCGCCTGCTGGGCGCGCCCGCCGCGCTGATCAACTATGCGCTCCTCGGCTACCTGCTCGGGCGCGGCGAGGGCAAGGCCGCGCTGGGGCTGCAAATTTTGCTCAACGGCACCAACATCGCCTTTTCGCTCTATCTCGGCCTCCATCTCGGCTGGAACGTGGCCGGCGTCGCCTGGGGCACGATCGGCGGCGAACTGGCGGCCATGCTGGCCGGCATGGCCATCGTGCTGTCGCGCTTCCGCACCGGGCCGCGCATCGACCTGACCCGCATCGCTGACATGGCGTCCGTCTGGCGCATGCTGTCGCTCAACCGCGACATCATGATCCGCTCCTTCGCGCTTCTGGCGACTTTCGCCCTGTTCGCCCGCCAGGGCGCGCAGTTCGGCACGGTGACGCTGGCCGCCAATGCCGTGCTGATGAATTTCTTCATGGCAACCGCCTTCTTCCTCGACGGTTTCGCCACCGCCGCCGAGCAGCTTGCCGGCCGCGCCGTCGGCGCCCGCGACCGCAACGCCTTCCGCCGCACGGTGCGGCTTTGCGCGGTGTGGGGCTTCGTGCTGGCGGGCGTGGCGACGGCGGCGCTGCTTGCCTGGGGCGGCGGTCTCATCGCCTTCCTCACCACCGCCGAGGACGTGCGCGCGATGGCCACCGCCTTCCTGCCCTGGGCAGCCTTTACCGCGGTCAGCGCCGTGCTTGCCTTCGAGATGGACGGGGTCTTCATCGGCGCGACATGGTCGACGGACATGCGCAACATCATGCTTCTGGCGCTGGCTGCCTTCGCGGCGGCCATGACGGTGCTGACTCCGCTGCTCGGCAATCACGGCCTGTGGATCGCGTTGCACATCTTCCTGCTGATGCGCGGGCTTGGCCTTGCCGCCATGCTGCCCAGACGCGAACGCTCGACCTTCGCGCCCGGCCCTGCGCAAACGGTCTCGTAAAGCCGGCCTTCAGAGCGGCTTTGCCGCCCATTTTTCCAGCGAGACGTCGCGCAGCTCCCGCACCGAAGCGTGCCCGCCCCGCTGCAACGCACCGGCCATGTCCGACAGCATGCGCGCCGGCAGCGAGGGGCCCGCGAAGATCATGCCCGTATAGAGCTGGACGAGGTCGGCCCCGGCGCGGATCTTCTCCAGCGCCGTCTCAGCCGAATTCACCCCGCCGACGCCGATGATGGCGATCTCGGGACCCAGCAGCTTGCGCATCTTCGCCAGCACGACCGTCGAGCGCTCGAACAGCACCTTGCCCGACAGACCGCCCGTCTCGCCGGCGACCGCGCCACTTTTCAGCGGCGGGCGCGAGATGGTGGTATTGGAGACGATGACGCCGTCGATGCCGCTGGCCAGAACCTCGGCGGCGATGTCCTCCAGCTCGGCCTCGACCAGGTCGGGAGCGATCTTGAGGAAGACCGGCGGCCTTGCCGCCGCGGCCTCGCGCGCGGCCATGACGCGCGACAGAAGCTCGGCCAGTTGCGCGCGCGCCTGCATGTTGCGCAGGCCCGGCGTGTTGGGCGAGGAGATGTTGGCGGTGAGATAGGAGGCGAGCGGCGCAAAGCGCGCCACGCCGCGCTCATAGTCGGCGATGCGGTCGGCGCTGTCCTTGTTGGCGCCGATATTGACGCCGACGATGCCGCCCCTGCCCTTGCGGACGCGAAGCCGGCGCTCGGCCGCCTCATGGCCCTCATTGTTGAAGCCGAGCCGGTTGATGACCGCCTCGTCCTCGGTCAGGCGGAAGATGCGCGGGCGCGGATTGCCCGGCTGCGCCAGCGGTGTGACGGTGCCCACTTCGGCAAAGCCGAAGCCGAGGCCGAGAAGCGCATCCGGCACCTCGGCGTTCTTGTCGTAACCGGCCGCCATGCCGAGCGGATTGGGAAAATCGAGGCCGCACAGCCGCACCCGGAGGCGTTCATCACGCGGCGGCTTCGGCCCGACCGGCAGGCCGCAGCGCAACGCGGCGATGGAAAGCCCGTGCGCGGTTTCGGGATCGAGGGAAAACAGCAGCTTCCTG
Organism: Aquamicrobium terrae; assembly: GCF_052978165.1. NCBI lineage: Bacteria > Pseudomonadati > Pseudomonadota > Alphaproteobacteria > Hyphomicrobiales > Phyllobacteriaceae > Aquamicrobium > Aquamicrobium terrae. Next base: position 2,269,907 of record NZ_JBRKLZ010000001.1, on the reverse strand, counting down.
CCGATCGCATCCAGCGCGCTCATGCCTACTCCGGTTTGGAAAATGGGGGCGGTTCAGAAAATGGGGCCAGTTCGGGAAACCGATGCCGCCCGTCCTCCGCCAGCGGCAGCGGGCGCACCCAAAGGGCCGCGTCGACGGCAAGGGCCGCGTAGAGATGCGGAAACAGCGCGCCGCCGCGCGAGGGCTCCCAGCGCAGGGCCTCGCCCAGAGCCGCGCCGTCGACGGCGACCAGGACCAGGTCGTCCTGCCCGGCGAAGTGCTTTGCCGCGGTCTCGCACAGCTGGGCGGCGGTCGAGAAATGGATATAGCCGTCGGCCAGGTCCACCGGCGCACCGGCGAAGCTTCCCGTGCGCTCGGCTTCGCGCCACAGGGTGCGCGGAACGATCTTGTAGATGAGGCTCGACATGAGCGGGCTATACCGCCAAGCCCCGGCCATGGAAAGTGCGCCTGTGCGGCCATCCCCATTTCGGGCACAATGGCTGCTATACTCCGGCCACCATATTTGGGGGCAAACAGCCGGAAGGAGGCTTCCATGCGAGACCGCATCCTGATCGCCCTGCCCTTGCTCGCCCTGCTGGCGATCCCGGCTTCGGCCCAGGGCGAGGCCGAGCGCTACCGGATGGAAAAGACCGACGACGGCTTCGTGCGCATGGACACGACCACCGGTGCCATGTCGACCTGCCGCGAGCAGTCCGGCCAGCTTGTCTGCCGCATGGCGGCCGACGAGCGCAACGTCGTGCAGGACGAGATGGAGCGCCTGCAAAGCCAGGTGAAGGCGTTGGAAGACCGGGTGGCGAAGCTCGAGAACTCGCTGGCCGCGCGGCTGGAATCCACCCTGCCCACGGAGGAGGAGTTCAACAAGACGATGAGCTATGTCGAGCGGTTCTTCCGCTCCTTCATGGGCATCGTCAAGGACATGGAAAATCAGGACACCGCCGGACCGAAGCCGGCGCCGGACCGGACCTGAGCACGGCCGCGGGCCGGAACGGAGGCGCCGAACCGACGGCGTAAAGTTTGTGCTTGAAAACACGGCACGCCGACGCATAATTCGCCGGCTGCCGTCGAAACGGGCAGACAAGCGGTGGCGGGGAGGAATCATTGCCGTCAGGCTACACCTTCGTAATCGCCGATGATCACCCGCTGTTTCGCGGGGCCTTGAAGGAGGCGATCGCCGGCATCGGCGAGGAGCCGTCCATTCTCGAAGCCGGCGATTTCGAGAGCGCCAAGTCGGTGCTGGTCGGCAATGGCGACATCGATCTTTTGTTGCTCGACCTCGCCATGCCGGGCGCCAGCGGGCTTTCGGGCCTGATCTCGCTGCACGGCATCCAGCCCTCACTGCCCATCGTGGTGGTCTCGGCGCATGACGATGCGGTGACGATCCGGCGGGCGCTGGATCTCGGTGCCTCCGGCTTCATCTCCAAATCGGCCAGCATGGAGGAAATCCGCAGCGCGGTGCGCACCGTGCTGGACGGCGGCATCGCGGCGCCGGCGGAAATGGACCTCGGCGAGGAGCGCGACCCCGAAATCTCCAACCTGATCCGGCGCCTGCAAACGCTGACGCCGCAGCAGACGCGGGTGCTCTCCATGCTCGGCGAAGGGCTGCTCAACAAGCAGATCGCCTATGAGCTCGGCGTATCGGAAGCCACGGTGAAGGCGCATGTCTCGGCGATCCTGCAGAAGCTCGACGTCGACAGCCGCACGCAGGCCGTGATCCAGCTCTCCAAGATCGGCACCGACTCCATCGCCGCCGCCTGAGCGCCGGCGTGCACGGCCTGCACCTTTCGCGACCATGATTCTTTGCCCGACGCATGATCCTGTCCGAACAGGCTGCACCTTTCGGGATCATGGTTGTTTGCCCGACGCATGATCCTGTCCGAAAAGTCTGCAACTTTTCGGGATCATGCTTTACTCCGCCGCCAGCGGGCGCACGCGCGAAAGCATGGTGCGCAGGGCGGCCGGGCGCACCGGCTTGTTGATGACCGTGACACCGCGCGCCTCGGCCTCGGCGCGTACTTCGGTCGAGCGATCCGCCGTTACCAGCACGGCCGGCGTCTCGATCCCGTAGATGTCGCGCAGGCGGTCGATGGCATCGAGCCCGTTCTCGCCGTCGAGATGATAGTCGGCAAGGATGATGTCGACCGGCGGCCGCCGGTCGCGCGCCTCGAGGAATGCGCGCAAGCCGGAGAAAACCGTGACCGAGCAGCCCCAGCCCTCCAGCAACAGGCGCATGCCTTCCAGAATGCGGGGATCGTTGTCGATGCACAGGACTTCGAGGCCCGACAGGGTCGAGAAGGGCCGTGGCGGCGGCACCTGCCGCCGCACGGGTCGTGCCGCCTCGCCGGAGACGACAGGCAGAAGCACCGAAAACCGGGTTCCCTGCGCCGTCACCGAGGAGATGCGGATTTCCAGATGCAGCACCCGGGCGATGCGGTCGACGATGGAAAGGCCGAGCCCCAGTCCTTCGGCCTCCCGGGCGCCCTCGTCGAGGCGCGTGAACTCGCGGAACACGGTGTTGAGCTGGTCCGGCCCGATGCCGATGCCGGTGTCGATCACCTGGATCTCGACCAGCTCGCCGCGCCGGCGTGCGCCGACCAGCACGCGGCCCCGGCGCGTGTATTTGATGGCATTGGAAACGAGGTTCTGGACCAGCCGCCTGAACAGGTTGCGGTCGGTGCGCACGCTGATCGACGAGGGCACGATGCGCAGCCGCAGCCCCTTGGCCGAGGCCATCGGCTGAAAGTCGGTGGCGATCTGCTGCAACAGGCCGTCCAGGCTGAAGACGGTCTCGTCCGGTTTCATGGCCCCCGCATCGAGGCGCGATATGTCGAGCACGGCGCCCAGGATGGTCTCCACCGATTCCAGCGAGGATTCGATGTTGACGGCCGCGTCGCCGAGCGGGCCGCGCGGCGCCTTCTCGATCAGCGAGGAGCAGTAGAGCCGCGCCGCGTTGAGCGGCTGGAGGATATCGTGGCCGACGGCGGCAAGGAAGCGCGTCTTGCCCAGATTGGCCTCCTCGGCGATCTTCTGCGCCTGCGCCAGCTCTTCGTTGACCTGCGTCAGCTCGGCCGTGCGCCGCACCACCCGCTGTTCCAGCGTCTCGTTCACCCGCTTCAGGGCGAGGTCGGCCTGCATGCGCTGGGTGATGTCGGCATAGGTGGCGACGATCCCGCCGTCGGGCATCGGGTTGGAGCGCAGCTCGAGAATGCGCCCGCTGGTGAGCAGTTCGAGCTGCCAGGGCTCGCCGAAGCGCGTCAGGCGGTTGAGCGCCGCAACCTCCTCGGCCCCGGTGATGTCGCCGCGGTCGCCGAGGAAACCGAAGATCTGGGCCAGCGACACCCCCACCTGCCCCATCTCGTCCGGCAGGTCGAACAGCAGGCGGTATTGCCGGTTCCAGCAGGTCAGCCGCAGATCCTTGTCGAACACGGTGATGCCCTGCTCCATCTGGTCGAGCGCGATCTGGAGCAGGTCGCGGTTCTGCTGGAGCGCGTCCGACGCATCGTCGAGCAGGCGGAAGGCATGCTTGGCCGAGCGGTCGTGGCGCTGCACCAGGAGGGACAGGATGAGGCGAGCCGAGGAGGACCCGACGGCGCTGGCCAGGAGCTGCTCGCCGAAGCGCAGGGTTTCGGCCGTGGCCGGCGCGTTGCCGGGAAAGCTGCGTCCCTCGCGCTGCTCGAACGACTGGAACGAGCGCTCGGTGCGCTCCACCCCCAGATAGCGCGCGATGGTGTCCTTCATCTCGTTGACGGTGACCTCGGTGCGCAGCCGCCGCAGGCTCGGCATCGGGCTGGTCTCGCGCGGCACGAAGATCGCCGCCTGGATGCGCTCGCGCGGATGCGAGGCCCGCGACAGCGAGCCCAGCACGTAGAAGACGACATTGACGGCAAGGCTCCATAGCACGCCATGGGTCAGCGGCTCGCCGCTGGTGCCGAACAGCGCCTGCGGCTTCAGCGCCGCGATGCCCAGAGGCCCGTCGACCAGAAAGGAGGTGTCGGGCGGCAGCAGCGAGGGCACGAACAGCGTATAGGCCCACAGCAGAATGCCGAACACCATGCCGAGCACCGCGCCGCGGGCGTTGGCCCCGCGCCACACCAGCCCGCCGACGAAGGCCGGCGCGAACTGGGCGATGGCGGCGAAGGAGATCAGGCCGAAGGCGACGAGGCGCACATTGTCGGCCATCTCCTGATAATAGAGGAACGACACGAACAGGATGCAGAAGATCGCCGCGCGGCGGATGACGATGATCACCTTCGACCAGTCCTCGCGCTCGCCCGAGGCCGAGCGCAGCAGGCGGCGCAGCACCAGCGGAATGACGAGGTCGTTGGAGATCATGATCGACAGCGCCACGCTTTCGACGATCACCATGGCGGTGGCGGCCGAAAGCCCGCCGATGAAGGCGATCATGGCCATGACGTGATGGCCGTTGAACAGGGGGACGGCCAGAACATAGAGGTCGGCGCTGGCGCGCCCGCCCACCACGGTGAGGCCGCCGAAGGCGATGACCACCACGAACAGGTTGATGAGCACCAGATAGAGCGGGAACAGCCAGTTCGCGGTCTTCAGCTCCTGCTCGGAACGGTTCTCGACGATGGTCATGTAGAACTGGCGCGGCAGCATGACGATGGCGCTGCCGGCCAGCATGGTCAGCACGATCCAGGTCGACGGCGAGGTCTGGAAGCCCATCGAGGCCTGCACCATCTCGTTGGCCTGCATGGCCTCGAACAGATTGTCGGGGCTGCTGAACAAGAACAGCGTCACCGCAATGCCGACGGCAAGGAAGGCGGCCAGCTTGATGACCGACTCCACCGCCATGGCCAGCACCAGCCCGTCCTGATGCTCCGTCGCATCGGCATGCCGCGTCCCGAACAGCACCGCGAAGGCGGCCAGCAGGAAGGCCACCAGGAAGGCGACGTCGCGATAGACGAATTCGTCGGAGATCACGTCGGGCGAATAGAAGGCCGCCATCAGGCCGATGGAGCCGGCGATGGAGCGCAGTTGCAGCGCGATATAGGGGATGATGCCGACCGTGGCGATGATGGTGGCGATCGAGGCGACGGCGAAGCTCTTGCCGTAGCGGGCAGCCAGAAAGTCGGCGATCGAGGTGATCTTCTCGGCCTTGCTCAGCCGGATGACCCGCCGCAGGAACGGGTAGCCGAAGATGAAGATCAGGATCGGCCCGACATAGATGGTCAGGAATTCGAGGCCGCGCTCGGAAGCGAGGCCCACCGAGCCGAAGAAGGTCCACGAGGTGCAGTAGATCGCAAGGCTCAGCGAATAGATATAGGGGCGCGAGGCGATGGGGCCGCGCCGCGCCGCATGGCGATCGCCGAGGGCGGCGACGGCGAACAGCATCGTCACATAGAGAATGGCGGCGACAACGATCAACCAGCCCAGCACGGCTCGACTTCCACGGCTTCCTGACGATACGAGGCAAGCACAGCCGGGCATGGCTGTCCACCGCGACCTTCGGCGTGGAGGGCAGGCGGGCAGGGCTGGCGGAAACCGGGCCGCGATTTCCCCGTTTTTCAACCCACGGTTTCTGCTATTGTCGCACGGGCACCGACCGGGTGGGGCAGCAACGAAGCGGCATGTGCCGCACACATTGGAGAGGAAAATGCTGAAGGAATTTCAGGAGTTTATTTCCAGAGGCAATGTAATGGATCTGGCCGTCGGCGTGATCATCGGCGCCGCCTTCGGCAAGATCGTCGATTCGCTGGTCAACGACATCATCATGCCCATCGTCGGCGCCGTCTTCGGCGGCCTCGACTTCAACAACTTCTTCCTGCCGCTGTCCTCGACGGTGACGGCAACCTCGCTGGCCGCGGCCAGGGAACAGGGCGCGGTATTCGCCTACGGCTCCTTCCTCACCGTGGTCCTGAACTTCCTGATCCTGGCCTGGATCATCTTCCTGATGGTCAAGGGGGTGAACAGCATCCGCAAGCGCGTGGAGCGCCAGCCCGAAGCGGCGGCGGACGCCCCGCCGCCCGCCGACGTTGCCCTGCTGACCGAAATCCGCGACCTGCTGGCGCGCAAATAGGCTTCTTCACAGGCAGGCAATCAACACCCCGGCTGTCCCGCGGCCGGGGCTTTTTTCATCCTGCGGCCGCGAAAGCGGCCTTCAACGCATCGGCGCCCTCCAGCACCGCCTGCCGCGACGGCGAGAAGCCGGCGCCCAGCATCTTGCGGCCGAGCATGTGGTCGGCCGGGCGGTTGACCGATTCGATGGCGAGCAGCCTGTCGCCGGCGAAGTGATAGACGGAGAACCTGTTGTCCTGCGGCTCGCCGACCACCAGATGGCTGTCGGCGCCGGCGGTCAGCCCCACCATCTGCAGCTTCATGTCGCCGATGTCCGACCAGAACCACGGCACCGCCCCATAGGCGTCCGCGCCGCCGACGATGGTGCGCGCCGCCAGCCGCGCCTGGTCGGTGGCGTTCTGCACCGATTCCAGCCGCACGTCGCCGCCGGTGGACCAGTGGCGGTAGGACGCGACATCGCCGACCGACAGGACCTCGGGCACCGAGGTGCGCATCTGCGCATCGACGCGGATGCCGTTCGAGACGGCAAGCCCGGCCTGCTCGGCCAGTTCCACATTGGGCACGACCCCGACCCCGACGATGACGAGTTGCGCCGGCAGGCGCTCGCCGGCGGAGGTGACGGCGGCCGAGACATGTCCGTTTTCGCCCTCCAGCCGGCTGACCGTCGTGCCGGTGAGGATGCGCACGCCCATATCGGCCAGGCGCTGGCGCACATGCTGGCCGATCGGCGGCGCCACGACGCGGCCGAGCAGCCGGTCCATGGCTTCGACCACGGTGACGTTGCGGCCGGCGGCGCGCAGCGTGGCGGCGATCTCCAGCCCGATGAAGCCGCCGCCGAGCACCACCACGTCCGCGCAGGCGCCGCTGAGCTCGCGGATCAGGCGGGCATCCGCCACCTCGCGCAGCGAGACGACGCCGGCCAGGCCGGCCCCGTCGATGGGCAGCTTGCGCGGGCGCGAGCCGGTGGCCAGGACCAGCCGGTCGAAGGCCAGCGGCGCAGCGCCGGCCAGTTCGAGGCGGCGGCCGGCCAAGTCGATGCCGGTGACGCGCAACCCGGGCCGGTAGTCGATGGCGTTGCCGCTGTAGAAGCTTTCGCCGCGCAGAAGCTGGGGCCGCGCCTCGGCATCCTTGATGAAGGTCTTGGACAGCGGCGGCTTGTGATAGGGAAGCTCGTTTTCCTCGCCGATCAGCAGAACGGGGCCGTCGAAGCCCTCCTCGCGCAGGCTGGCCGCCGCCTGCACTCCGGCATGGCCGGCTCCCACAATGATCGCACCATTCTTCATCGCACAGCTTCCCGGATTTCAAGCATTCGAGGACAGGGCCTACCCCCGCCAGATGGCGACTGGCGCCCCGCGCGGCAAGAGGGTGCGACCGGCGTCGCACCGCCCGGGCCCGGCTGTCAACCGGCAATTGCCGGCCGTTGCGCCTGTAAACCTGACTCCTTCAGTTTAGAATAATTCTAAACTATTGTTTTGATTGCCCTTTTTGGAGATTTTGATTGACTTTCGGCAGACGGGAAGCTTTATGAGAATGTGCGTTTTGGCGCATACCTTTGATGTGAGGGCCTTTAACCCTTTCGATTGGAGGCTTCGGTGTTGTTTCGTGCCGGCAATGTCCGTCGTGGATTTGTCCTGCCCCGTCCGCGGCAAGGTGCCGTGCCGACCGTGACATCATCTCCTTCCGTCGAAGCAGTCCGTGCAGCCGGCACCGGTTCGCCTCCCCGGCGCCGGCAAGCGGACATCTGAACTCCTTGAGGAGATGAGAGTGATGACGAGAAACCGGGTCTCGACCCGCCACATGGCCAGAATGGCGGCGATCGGCGCCACCGCGGCGCTGACGGCAGCCATTTTCATCCTGCCGGCCAGGGCGGAGACCGACGCGAAAGCGATCATCAAGACCTATTCCGACATCGCGCTTGCCAAATACGAAGACTCGCTGACAACCGCCAAGACGCTGGACACGGCCATCGACGCCCTGCTCGCCACGCCTTCCGCCGAGACGCTGGATGCGGCCAAGGCAGCCTGGAAGGCGGCGCGCATTCCCTACCAGCAGACGGAGGTCTATCGCTTCGGCAATGCCATCGTCGACGATTGGGAAGGACGGGTGAATGCCTGGCCGCTGGACGAGGGCCTGATCGACTATGTCGACACCAGCTACGGCACCGAATCCGACGAAAACACCCTCTATACCGCCAATGTGATCGCCAACACCAAGATCGAGATCGACGGCCAGGAAGTCGACGCCTCCAAGCTGACGCCGGAATTCCTGTCCGGCACGCTGCAGGAAGCCGGCGACATCGAGGCCAATGTGGCCACCGGCTATCACGCCATCGAATTCCTGCTGTGGGGCCAGGACCTCAACGGCACCGGCCCGGGCGCCGGCGAGCGCCCCTTTACCGACTATGACAAGGCCAATTGCACCGGCGGCAATTGCGAGCGCCGCGCCGAATATCTGAAGGCGGCTTCCACCCTGCTGGTTTCGGACCTGCAGGAAATGGTCGACAACTGGAAGGAAGGCGGCGAGGCCCGCAAGGCGCTGACCGACGGCGACGACAACACCGGCCTGTCGACCATCCTCACCGGCATGGGCTCGCTCTCCTATGGCGAGCTTGCCGGCGAGCGCATGAAGCTCGGCCTGCTGCTGCACGATCCGGAGGAAGAGCACGACTGCTTCTCCGACAACACCCACATCTCGCATCTCTACGACGCGGCCGGCATCCGCGAAGCCTATCTGGGCAGCTACAAGCGCATCGACGGCTCGACCGTCGAAGGCCCCTCGCTGTCCGAGATGGTCAAGGGGATCGACCCCGCGCTCGACACCGAGATGACCGGCAAGCTGGATGCGACCGTGGCCAAGATGGAAGCCATCCAGGCGCGCGCCGAGGGGGGCGAGGCCTATGACCAGCAGATCGGCGAGGGCAACGCGGAAGGCAATGCCACCGTGCAGGCCGCCATCGACGCGCTGGTCGACCAGACCAAGTCGATCGAACGCGTGGTCGCCGCTCTGAAGCTCGACGCCATAGCCTTCGAGGGCTCCGACAGCCTCGACGCTCCCGACAAGGTTTTCCAGTAAGGACCGCTCCCCACCTCCCCTTCCAGCTATGGCGGCGCTGTTACGCGCCGCTCAGCCAGGCCGAGACGACATGCTGATCTGCCACTGCAACATCATCACCGAAAAGGAGATCGAGGACGCAATCGTCGATCTGCTGGACAGCGATCCGTGGCAGCTGATCGTGCCGGCGAAAGTCTATCATTATATGAAGAAGCGCGGTCGTTGTTGCGGCTGCTTCCCAAATGTGGTCGAAACGATCATTCGGGTAACCGAGGAGTACCACGTCCGCTCGGAGGCGGGCGGCGTGGACATCGTTTCACACTTGGATCGCGTAAGAGAATTGCGCATCCAATACGGGAGCAGGACCCATGAAAGGCGACTCACAAATCATCGAGCGGCTTAACGAAGCTCTTTTCCTGGAGCTTGGTGCTGTCAATCAGTATTGGCTGCACTATCGTCTTCTGGAAGACTGGGGTTATCAGAAGCTCGCCAAGAAAGAGCGCGAGGAATCGATCGAGGAGATGCATCACGCCGACAAGCTGGTGGCGCGCATCATCTTCCTCGAAGGCCATCCGAACCTTCAATCCGTGGCCCCGCTGCGCATCGGCCAGAATGTGAAGGAAGTGCTGGAATCGGACCTGGCCGGCGAATATGACGCGCGCACCTCCTACAAGCGGTCGCGCGAGATTTGCAACGAACTGGGCGACTACGTCACCATGAAGCTGTTCGAGGAACTGCTCTCGGACGAGGAAGGGCATATCGACTTCCTCGAGACGCAGCTCGACCTGCTCGCTTCGATCGGCGAAGAGAAATACGGCCTTCTCAACGCCGCCCCGGCCAACGAGGCCGAATAGGACATGCGGGAATGCGGCGCATACTAGGTTTTCTGCGTCGCCGGCGGCGGGCCGGTTCTGGCCTGCCGCATCCCTCCGATCCCGGAGCCGGCTCCGGGCCCGCACGACATGGTGCCGCAAGGCGTGTTCGCCTGGCGTCGGGTGGACGTGACTGCGCCGCCCCCTGCGGGCGGCGGCTCATGCTTCTCCGGAAGGGCGCGGGCGCCCTGGCGGCGCTGCTGCTGGTGCCGGCCTCGCCGGCGACGGCCGGCGACCTGCCCGACACGCCTTCGGTGCGCGACGACCTCACGCCCAAGGACCTTGCCCGCGTCAGGGCGATCACCACGCCGACCGCGGATTTTTCCAGGCCCGAACAGTTCGAACTGATGCAGGGCGGCGCCGGCACCGCGAAGAAGCGCATCAACGCCAATTCCTTCTCGCACTCCTCGGCCAACATCACCTTCGAGGAGGAAGGCACCTTCAAGCTCGGCAACGCCATCTTCCGCAAGAACTGGGTGTCGTCGCCCTCCTCCACCCAGGCCTCGGACGGGCTGGGACCGCTGTTCAACGCCCGCGCCTGCCAGAGCTGTCATCTCAAGGACGGGCGCGGCCACCCGCCGGAGGCCAGCCTCGACGCCACCTCCATGTTCCTGCGCCTTGCCCGGGAAGCCGAGACGGAAGAGGAGAAGCAGGCGGTCGCCGCGCACCAGGTGCTGAACTTCCCTGATCCGGTCTACGGCACCCAGTTGCAGGACCTCGCCGTGCCGGGGCTGGTCAGCGAAGGGCGCATGCGCATCACCTATGAGGACGTGCCCGTCACCCTCGGCGACGGCACCGCCGTCTCGCTGCGCAAGCCGAGCTATGCGATCGACGACCTCGGCTACGGTCCGCTCGACAAGCGCACGACCTTGTCGCCACGCATCGCCAATCCGATGATCGGCCTCGGCCTCGTCGAGCAGATCCACCCCGCCGACATCCTCGCCAATGCCGACCCCGACGATGCGAACGGCGACGGCATTTCCGGCAAGGCGGCGATCGTGCCCGATCCCGCAACCGGCAAGCCGACGCTCGGCCGCTTCGGCTGGAAGGCCCAGGCGGCCACCATCCGCCAGCAATCGGCCGACGCGCTGGCCGGCGACATCGGCATTTCCTCGCCCGAGGCGCCGCGCCATTGGGGCGACTGCACCGAGGCGCAGAAGACCTGCCTCGAAATGCAGAGCGGCGTTCAGGCGCGGCTCGGCGACACCGAGGCGCCGGAGCCGATCATGGACCTGGTGACCTTCTACTCGCAGAACCTTGCCGTGCCGGTGCGCCGCGATCTCGACAACAAGGAGGTCCTGGCCGGCAAGCAGGCGTTCTACGACATGGGCTGCACCTCCTGCCACACGCCTAAATTCGTCACCCGCCGCGATGCGCCGAACAAGGCGCATGCCTTCCAGCTCATCTGGCCCTATTCCGACTTCCTGCTGCACGACATGGGCGAAGGGCTCGCCGACGGGCAGCAGGTGGGCGTCGCCGACGGCCATGAGTGGCGCACGCCGCCGCTGTGGGGCATCGGGCTGACGCAACGGGTGAACAACCACACCTTCTTCTTGCATGACGGGCGCGCCCGCAACCTGACCGAAGCCATATTGTGGCACGGCGGCGAGGCGCAAGGCGCGCGCGACCGCTTTGCCGCCGCCGGTGCCGAAGACCGCGCGGCGCTGATCAAGTTCCTGGAGTCGCTCTAGATGAAATCCCTGGCGCTCGCCTTGGCCTTCTCCCTCTTCATACCGGCCGCAACCCAAGCGGCGATGCCGGCTTCCGACGTCATCGGACAGGCGGTCGAGGGCTTCGTCCGCCCTGCCTATGGCGACCTCGCGGAGCACGCCGCCGCGCTCGAAACGGCCGTCGAGGCCCTGTGCAAGACCCCCTCGCAGGACGCCCTCGACAGCGCGCGCGCCGAATTCGGACAGGCCGCGCAAAGCTGGTCGAAAGTGGAGCTGATCATGTTCGGCCCCATCCGCGAGGGCAACCGGCTGGAGCGGTTGCTGTTCTGGCCGGACCGCAAGAGCATCGGCCTCAAGCAGGTGCAGGCCGCCCTTGCGGCCAAGGACCCGGATGCCGCCGACCCGGACAGGATCGCCGGCAAGAGCGTCGCCATGCAGGGCTTCGGGGCGCTGGAATATGTGCTGTTCGGCACCGATTCCGGCCAGCTGGCCGGAAGCGAAGGGGCCTATCGCTGCAGCTTCGGCGCGGCGGTGGCCGGCAACATCGCCGCTGTGAGCGCCGAGGTGCGCGACGCCTGGAACCGGACGGACGGCTTCGCCGCCATCTGGGGCAGCCCCGGCCCGGACAATCCCGTCTATCGCAACGGTTCGGAAGCCGTGACCGAGCTGATGGGCGTGTTCATCAACGGGCTCGAAATGGTGCGCGACGTGCGGCTCAGGGGCTTCCTCGGCTCGCGCCCGGAAAAGGACAAGCCGAAGCAGGCGCTCTACTGGCGCTCGCAGGGCACGACCGCCTCGCTCGCCGCCAATCTCGAAGGCCTGCACGGCCTGTTCCGGGCCTCGCATCTTGCCGATGCCCTATCGCCGGAGGCGCGCTGGATCGCCGAATCCATCGAAATTCAGCTCACCAACGGCGCCGAGGCCGCACGCTCCCTGCAAGGCCCGGTCGAGGAGGTGCTGGCTGATCCGGCACGGCGCGAAAAGCTCGACTACTACGGCACCGTCGCCTCCAGCCTCTCCAACCTGTTCGGCGTGAGGCTGAGCGGCGAGTTCGGGCTGACCGCCGGTTTCTCGTCGCTCGACGGCGACTGACACGTGGAGACGGCCGAAACAGGAAAGGCACCGCAATGCGCACGCCACTGATCGACCGCCGCCACTTCCTGCGCGCCGCAGGCGCCGGCTTCGCCGCGGCCCTTGCCCCCGCCGCCTGGGCGCGCACGCTGGCGGCGGATGCCGTTTTCGCCACCGCCTTCGTGCGCCGCGACGGCAGCTACGGCGCGGCGGTGCTGTCCGAAGCCGGCAAGGTGCTGCACACGGTCGATCTGCCGGATCGCGGCCATGACGTGACCTTCGACCCCGTTTCCGGGCGCTCGGTGGTGTTCGCGCGCCAGCCCGGCACCTTCGCCATGGTTTTCGACCACAAGGGCCGCGAGGAGCCGCTGGCCATTGCCAGCGTGCCGGGCCGGCACTTCTTCGGCCATGGCGTGTTCACGCAGGACGGCGCGCTGCTCTACGCGACCGAGAACGACTTCGACAATGGCGAGGGCATGGTCGGCGTCTATGACGCCCGCTCCGGCTTCCGGCGCGTGGGCGAATTCCCCACCTACGGCGTCGGCCCGCATGAATTGCTGCTGCTCGGCGACGGACGCACGCTGGCCATCGCCAATGGCGGCATCGAAACCCATCCCGACTATGGCCGGGCCGAGCTCAACATCGCCACCATGCAGCCTTCCTATGTGCTGGTCGACCGCATCAGCGGCGACCTGATCGAGAAGCACGAGCTGCCCGCCGACCTGCACAAGCTGTCGATCCGCCACATGGACACCGACGCCGACGGCAATGTGTGGTTCGGCTGCCAGTATCGCGGGCCGGTGACCGACCGTCCGCCGCTGGTCGGCAAGGCCACGCGCGACAAGGGCATCGCGCTGATCGACATGCCGCAGGAGGTGCTCAACAGCCTGCGCAACTATGTCGGCTCGGTCGCCGCCAACCCCCTGTCGGGCACCGTGGCGGTGACCTCGCCGCAGGGCAATTCGCTGGCGGTGATCGATGCCGCGACAGCCAAAGTGCTGTCGGCACAGGACCTGACCGAAGTGTGCGGCGTCGCCCCGGACGGCAAGGGCTTTCTGGCGACCACGGGCGGCGGCGTCATCGTCGGGCCCCACGGCAAATCCCTCGACGATCCCGACCATGTCTGGGACAACCACCTGCTGCGCATCGAAGAGGCGTGAGCGCGAGCAGCCGGTGACGGCTGGCCTCTCATCCGCTTAAAGCGCGTCGCGATCTTCCAGGTTCGTTCCCTACGCTTTAAGCTGTTGTTTTTACGCATGTCGTGGTCCCGAAACCGGCTCCCACGTTCGTGCGACATGCTCTGGAGCAGCGGGCGTTCTGACGAACGCGGCCGCTGTTCCAGCTTGGTTTTCCAGCCGCATTTGTGCAACGCCAGACGATTCCGTCTGGCTGCAAAATGCTTCAGGCCGCATTCGCCAGACGCTGGCTGTCCATCCTGTAGGAAATCGCCTCGGCCAGATGGATCCGCCCGACGCCCTCGCTGCCGTCGAGGTCGGCCAGCGTACGCGCCACCTTCAGCACGCGATGGTAGGCGCGGCCGGAGAAGCCGAGTTTTTCGCTGGCGTCCTGCAACAGGGCCAGGCCCGCCTGATCCGGCGCGGCAACGGTCTCGATCAGCGACGGCGGGCACTGGGCGTTGGTGAGCACGCCGTCCGCGCCCGATACCTCGAAGCGCACGCGCTGGAGCTCGCGGGCCCGCGCCACCCGAGCAGCGACGGAGGCGCTGGTTTCCGATTTGCCGGGCCGGATCAGATCAGTTGCAGAAATCGCCGGCACCTCGATCCTGAGATCGATGCGGTCGAGCAGCGGCCCGGAAATGCGTGCCTGATATTCGGTACGGCAGCGCTCGCCGCGCGCGCAACGGAAGCCCGGCTCGCCCGCCATGCCGCAGCGGCACGGGTTCATGGCCGCGACGAGCTGGATGCGCGCCGGATAGCTGACGCGATGATTGGCGCGGGCGATCATGCAGGCGCCGGTTTCCAGCGGCTGGCGCAGGGCATCGAGCGTCTGCGGCGAGAATTCGGGCAATTCGTCGAGGAACAGCACGCCGTGATGGGCGAGCGAGATTTCCCCCGGCCGCGCCCGCAGCCCGCCGCCGACCAGAGCCGCCATCGAGGCCGAATGATGCGGGGCGCGGAACGGACGCCGGTCGGTCAGCCGGCCCTCGGCCAGCTCGCCGGCAACGGAGGCGATCATCGACACTTCGAGCAATTCGCGCGGCGACAGCGGCGGCAGGATGGACGGCAGGCGTTGGGCGAGCATCGACTTGCCGGAGCCGGGCGGCCCGACCATCAGGATGGTATTGACAAGAGACCTTTTGACATTGATGTGAATTTTATGCCTGAGACCTCTCCTCCCCTTGCCTTCTCCTACCTGCGCTTCTCGACTCCTGAGCAAATGCGCGGTGACAGCTTCCGTCGCCAGACCGAGCTTGCGGCCCGATATGCTAGGGAGCATGGGCTTGTTCTAGATACTCGATCCTTTGCGGACCTTGGTGTTTCCGCCTTCCGGGGCGCAAACATTCAAACGGGCAAGCTAGGTGAGTTCCTCTATGCCGTCCAGATCGGCGCTATTCCGCGTGGCTCCTACCTCCTCATGGAAAGCCTCGACCGCATGTCCCGCGCCGATCCTTGGGATGCGGTAAGCGAACTCAGGAAGATCGTTAGAGCGGGCATTAAGGTCGTCACGCTTCTAAATGGGCGGGTCTATGCGGCTGATAACGATAGCTCGGACTTCTCCCTGCTAGAGGCCGTCGTGGTTCTCATACGGGCGCATGAGGAAAGCGCCACCAAGTCTAGACGACTTAGGGCTGCATGGGAGAAGAAGCGGGAGGATGCCGGGGATAGGCCAATCACCTCTATCGCCCCCGCATGGCTGCACCCCTTGGCTGATGGCAAGGGGTTCTCAATCATGGAGGATCGGGCGGAAATTGTCCGGGGCATCTTCACAGCCTTCCTTGGGGGTGAGGGAACTCACTCCATCGCGCAACGTCTTAATGAGGATGGTGTGAAGCCCTTCGGGCGGGGCAAGTTCTGGCATCGTTCTTACGTCCTCAAGGTGCTGGATAACCGTGCCACGGTCGGGGAGTTCACACCACATACCCTCGAATATGATGGTGCGGGAAAGAAGCTGAGGAGGCCTCAGGCTCCCCTCTCCGGCTACTACCCTGCGATAATTGACATGGAGACGTTCGCAAGGGCGAAAGCCATGAGGACAGCCAAGCGCGGTCCTGCACAGTCTGCCGGTAGCCGCAAGGTCTCTCACCTGTTGGCGGGTTTGGCCCGGTGTCCACGCTGTGGGAGCGCTATGCTCAGGGTCAATAAGGGAAGCGGCCCAAAGGGACGCCGCCCGTACCTTGTTTGTAGCCGCGCCAAGGCCGGGGCAGGCTGTGAGTATCGCGGAGTGAGGGTGGATCGCGTAGAGCCGCGTGTTGTGGAAGCACATGAGCATCTGGCCCATGAGATGCCTAAGGTGTCAATGACCGTGGAATCGGGACCCTGTATTTTCGCCTAAAAGGGACCCCGGTTTAGGGTGATGAAGGGCACGGCGGTTAGCGCCCGATCAGGCGAAGCTGGTCGGGGTTGCACAGCCTGATCGGGTGCGTTTCGTTGGCTTTCGGCTTTAGCTTTGAGAGCGGCTCTTGAAGCGCCAGGATTCGTTTCCGGTCTCGACGATCTCGCAGTGATGGGTCAGGCGATCGAGCAGCGCGGTGGTCATCTTGGCGTCGCCGAAGACAGTGGGCCATTCGCCGAACGCCAGATTGGTGGTGATGATGACGCTGGTGCGCTCGTAGAGTTTCGAGACGAGGTGGAAGAGCAACTGCCCGCCGGCCTGGGCGAAGGGGAGATAGCCGAGTTCATCGAGCACGACGAAGTCGAGCCGGGTAAGATGATCGGCAATGCGGCCTTGCCGACCGGCGCGGGTCTCCGTCTCCAGCCTGTTGACCAGGTCGACGACATTGAAGAAGCGGCCGCGCGCGCCGTTGCGGATGAGCGCCCGGGCAATGGCGATGGCCAGATGGGATTTGCCCGTGCCGGTGCCGCCGACCAGGACGACGTTACGCTGATCGGCGACAAAGGCTCCGCCGGCGAGATCGCGGATCAGGCTCTCGTTGACGGGCGTGCCGGTGAAGTCGAAGTCGTCGATGTCCTTGGCCAACGGCAGCTTGGCGACGGTGAGCTGGTATTTGATGGAGCGTGCCTGCTTCTCGGATATCTCCGCCTGCAGCAGATCGCCGACGATCTTCGGTGGTTCGTGCTGGCGCTTGATGGCGACGCCCATGATCTCGTCATAGGCTGATCGCATCCCGTAAAGCTTCAGCGTGCCCATCAGTTCCAGAACCTCGGTGCGTTCCATGGCTGTTCGTCCTCCTGAGACTGTCATAGCGGGCGCAGTCGGCGATCGGCTCGTGAGCCAGCTTCAGCGCCTGGGGAATGGAAAGGATCGTGCCCGGCGCCGGATCGCGGCGGCGGGCCAGGATGTTGAGGATCACCGCCGCCGACGAGACGCCGTGATCGAGCGCCTCCTGACAGGCCGCCTCGACCGCGTTCAATCCGTCGCTCAGCACACAGGTGAGGATCGACACCATCTGCCGGTCGCCATCGTCGGCCGCCTTGAGCTTGCGACGTATCTTCTCCATGGCTGACGGCAGAACCCAGCCACGGAACGGCGCACCGTTGCGCAGCCCGCCGGGCTTGCGGGCCAGCACCGGCACATAGTGCCAGGGATCGTAGATCACCTCGTTGCGGCCGAAGCAGCGGGCATGTTCGCCGACCACCACGCCGTCCTGGCGGATGACGATGCGATCGGCATAGGCATGGATCTCGACCGGCCGGCCGACGGCGCTCGACAGCACCGAGTATTTGTTGTTGTCGAAGCGCACCGTGCAGGTCTTCGACACGGAGGCCGGAACACAGTGGAAGCCGTCGAAGCGGCCGGCATAGGGAATGAAGCTGGCCCGCTCCTCCTCGAACACCTCCCAGATCGTGCGGTCACCCTGTTCGGGATGCCGGTGCGCCTTGGCGTAGGAGACGCATTTGTCGAGAAGCCAGCCGTTCAAATCCTCCAGCGTCTTGAAGCGCAGTCTCGGCGTGAAGAAACGCTCGCGCACCAGCCCGACCTGGTTCTCGACCTGGCCCTTCTCCCAACCCGACGCCGGCGTGCAGGCTTCAGGTTCGACAAGGTAATGTCCGCACATCTGCGCAAAGCGGCGGTTATAGCGGCGATCCCTGCCGATGAAGATCGCGTCAACCGCCGTCTTCATATTATCATAGATGCCGCGCGTGCACGTTCCACGAAAGAACGCGAACGCCCGGTCGTGTGCATCGAACACCATCTCCTGCGTCTCACGGGGATAGGCCCGAACGAAGAACATGCGGCTGTGGCAAAGCCGCATGTGCGCCACCTTCACGGTGACCGTCACGCCGTCCAGCAGGACGATCTCATGGCTCCAGTCGAACTGGTAGGCCTCGCCTGGCGCGAAGCTCAGCGGAATGTAGGCCTCGGCGGCAGCGCTGCCGCGGTGCTCTTCCCAATCTTGCGCATGCCGCCACACCGAGCTGTAGCTGCCGTCATAGCCGAGGCCTCGGAGTTCCTCGAAGATCCGGATCAGCGTGAGCCGCTCACGCTGCGGCTTCGCCACATTCGCCAACAACAGCCCGTCCAGCTTCTCGCGCCAGGCTCCCATGCGAGGATACGGCTGATGCTTGCGCTCGTAGCGGAACTCGGTCTCGTCCGATCGCAGCACCTTGCGAACCACCTTCCGCGAGATGCCCAGCTCCCGGCAGATCGCCTTGATCGACTTCCCCTGCACCAGCGACAGCCGACGTATCTTTGCAATCGTCTCCACAACCAACATCCAAAACACAAATGCCTCCGATCAAACCGGAGGCATCTTGATGACCCCACGTTAAGGGGTCCCGTTTGGACGAAAATCACCCCTCAAACAGGGTCCTCATTCCACGAAAAATCACAACAGGCCCGTCATCCGAAAGGGTGGCGGGCTTTTGTTACACTTGCATGGCCGATATGCTTAAGGGGAGTTTGTCCCTGAGGATTACACATGCCGCTTTTCTCTTTCGTTTATCCGGATGATAAGGGTGGCGAGCGTGAAATTCTGGATATCGAATTCTCCAGTCCGGAAGCCGCTCGTGCCGAGGCATTGCGCTCAGCAAAGGACCTCTACGACGAGTCCGTCGAGAGGGGAGGGCAACCGTCAGGATGGGCGGTCAGGTTGCGCTATAAAGACGGAAAGCAGATCTGCGAGATATTGTTCGATGACGTGACGGAAATGGCTGTCGCCTCTCCGATCTGAGCTGTGATGGCCTCTATACTGGGCCAGCACCTTCATCTGTGGGATCAGGGTCGGCCTCATAGGCTTTGCGTAGGTGCGGGACTACGCGCTCGATGGCCTCCAGTGCCTCGGGAATGGACCATCCGGCATTGGTTGCTAAATCCAGCAACTCCCTAAGGGCAACATCCATTGCCTTTTGGCAATCGATGCTACGGTCAGGGTACATTCCCTCATGGTTTGGTCGGATGATCTTGTCCATGCCGCCAGCAACGGCGACGGCGGGAATTGGATCCCTCTATTGCCTGGTCATGCTGCCGATCAACGCCTCGCCGTCGCCTCGATGCAGGCCGCAGTACCATTTCGGCTTAATGTTCTTGTTCGGGCTATAGCCAAAACTACCCCATTTCAGGCAGTTCGGATGCTCGCACCGATGGTCATAAATCTCGGACGGATCTGCTGCTGCCTCATTGGACAGGCGGTTTGGGTCGTTGCTCATGACTCACCCTCTGTTGGGGTGACATCGTCCAGTGCCATCTCGGCATTGAGATAGCCATTGCTGATCAGCCAATCCCGAAGCACAAGGAGTGCGGCTTCCTCACCCGTTAGCCGATCCTGTAGCGCGAACCGATGAAGCGCTTGGTAGACGTCCGCAGGGATGTCGATTGTGATCTTGGGCATCAGATCAGGGTCCCCATCTTTTCCCGACATCTGACTTGATAGGAAATAGGCGGCCCAAATGAAGCTGAGCCGCCAATCGGATTCTAGTTTTCATTCTACTATATTTTTCGTCGAGCATTCTCCGCGATGATAAACCAACCCGGTGCCATGCCGCTCGTCCAAGTCACGTCGGCTTCGGCGTCGTGCTGTTCTTCCAGTGGTTCGGGTTCGAAATCAGGATCGCCGTCGATCTTGTCAAGGAGATCGATTAGTCGGTCGATGGCTCCTTCCAGGAGTTGCCGGTGGAAACTCATTGCTTTGTCCATTCGACAACCAGATTGCCTCCGAGGGCCTTTACTGCTCGTTCGATATGAGTATGCCCTACCCGCTGCCGTCCCGCAGCTTGCCGAAAAATCTTCCTGGTCCCCAAGGAGCGATCCAAATCGGCCAGGGACATGTTCAGTTCAAAGGCGCGCTGGCGAATTGAATGGACCAAGGCGTTTTCTGACGGCGCAGGCGGACGGCGGGCGGTGTGAATTTTGCAGTAGCTCAACCTCCCTCCTATTTGCTGGATTGAAAGACCTAGCTCCGCAGCGATCTCTTTTCGTTGAAAGCCTGCCGCCACAAGTTTCCGAAGCTTGTTGTCTTGAGCTGCAGTCCAGACGTGCCGGTTGCTTGTCAGGTTGCAGCGCCCTGCGAACGCACGGATGGCCGTATTGGAACGATGGGGAAGCCGTTCAGCAATCGCGCCCATGTCCGGCCAATACGAGACGACGACCTCATGCTCTTTCAGCGTCCAGTCGTTGCTACGCCGAATAACCCGGTGAACTCGAACGGAAGCATTTCCAATTGTACCATGCATGGCGCATGTCTCCTGTTGGAATTGGCCCACCCATGCGCGATGGTGCTCCTCGAAAACCAGGAAGACGACACCTGACGTTACGTCATGCCCCGGTTCCACAGGCTTCACGAGGATTGTTGGGGAGGAAGCTTTTTTGATTTCAGGTGCCGGGCAACCTTAAAGAGGGTTCTTAAACGTGAGCTCCGTGCCGATTTTCGCCGGCGCGCGCTGGTGGAAACCGTCGCAAATCTACCGCGAGAGTTGCTGAGCAGCGGCAGAGTTTCCTGAACAGTGCGTTCAGAGCCCATTCATCGGAGGCCTCCTAGGGTTCGGGCATTCCCAGCGCTACAGGAGGAGGGTGTTATGAGGGTGAAGATTTCTGTTCTGGCGGCAGTCTTGTCCGTCCTGCCAATAGCAAGCGCGTCCGCTGCGTGCATGAGCAATATCAACGGCGGAACGACCATGAACGAGGGCGATTGCTACAGGCATAGCAACGGCCAGACTGTCGGGTGTCATGGCGGACAGCTCGGCGTTGTCGGCGGCACGACAAACAAGTGCAAAGCGTGGATCAAGGTTGAGCGTTTGTCCGCCAGTGGCATGGGCAGCACCGCGCACGATGCGAACCGGGCGAGCAAGGGAAGCATGTTCTCTTCAAACCCTACTTTGCAAAATTAGTTCGATGTGAAGCTGGCCGGTGTGGGAAACGCCGGCCAGAAGGCACAAAGGGGGAGTTTTATATCTCTAGGGGGCAGGAGCGAGAAAAATCGGGCCTATTTTCGCGGGAGGCTCGGAAGATCACGGATGCGCTTGACTTCTTCCTTCACCCTATCGGTAGCCCTATCGACGCTGTGAGCCATGGCAGATCGAGGGCGCGCATAATCCTTCGGCGTGCCGAGGTCTAGTTCATATTGGTCCCCCGAAGCCTTCGCCGTTGGGAAAAGCTTGAGCGCGTAGACAATGGCCAGTGCGCCGAGGGCGGGGGTAAGGAAAGCGATGATCTGCCAGAAGTTCATGGTCATAGCTCCGAGAGCTGTTCGACTGCCTTCAAATGTAGGACGAAACTGGCCACAAAGCAAAGGCAAGCCACAAAAGACGCCAAAGGCAACGACTGGTTCGTCGGCCCCTCATGCAAAGTGAGCGCAATGATTGGCGAAAGTGCGCCGGCTGTGAACGTGCCAATAGCTAGGCCGTTGATGTAATTGGCGCGAAGTTTGATCTGCTCGCGCTGGGCTTCGGTAATCTCTGCCATATTTCGGAATCAATCCCCTCGCAGGGACCATAGCCGAGTCTCATTCGGCTTCTCAACCTGATTAAGCGCTCCCCGCCGTCTCGGTATCCTCATCAATCTCTAGGGATTTGAGATACCCTTGGCCTATCAGCCAGTCCCGCAGGGCTGTGGCAGCCGCGTCTTCCGGCGTGGCGATATCAAACTGCGCCATAAATCGACGCAGGGCGACTTGTTCGGCGTGCAGCAGAGTGAGGGTGACCTTCATGCACTGTCTCCCGTCAGTGCGGCATGAACCGCTTGCCTTTCAGGCTCTTTGGGCGCTCGGCCTCGATTTCCTCATGGAACTGGGCCATGGCCTTCAGCCATATCTTGGTTTTGAGCGGAACCGGCTCGACGCCCTCCAGCCAAGCAAGTACCAGGCTGATATCGCATTCCAGCGCGTCGGCCAGTGTGTCTGGCGTCCAGCGGATAATTCGCAGGCAGGCGGATAGCTCGGCAGGCGTCATCTTCCCCTCTCACGGCCATCCAAGCATCTTTGTCGGGGGCTCTCAATACTCATAAGCCCAAACTCTATTCAATGGCTCGTAATACGATGTGAGACCAAACCGATAGCTCCGGGATCCTCTTGAGGCATAGAAGACTCCAGCGATTTTTGGGGTGTTGGTTATGCGGCCGTAAGTGCGAAACCTTCAGTATTGACGAAGTCGTAAAGATTGTCAGTCTGGCACAAAACTGTGTAGGGATTGGAAAAGTGGCAACGAGGCGGAAGCTATCTCGCGACATCTACAGGTCGCGCCTGGCCAAGCGAGAAGAACTTGAAGCGAAGATCGCCAAGCTGATTGGCGAATTGCTGAAAGAGCATGATCCAACATTGCATTTACCAGGGCTTCGAACGGCTTCGGAAGTTGCCGCAATGATTGCGGCCCAGATCGCTGTCCAGCCACAATCGGTACAAAGGTCCATGGCCGCTCTGGAGGATCACCTCACGGAGCTAGCGACTGACTTCGTCGCTAACGTGGTAGAGGCCGCGCAAAGCAACCTCGAACACGGCATCAAGCGCTTCTATGCCGCGGGACCTGCCAACCCAGATGGCCTGCAATTACCTGATGACTGGGCAGGCCCCGTTGCGGGCCCCACCCTGATCGAGAAGTATTTCGGGGTGAACCGCTCCACCCTACACCGGTGGCATAGGCGGGGTGAATGCGTGGCGCTCAATGCCAAGACCAGCAAGAAGCCGGTGTTTCCGCTTAAACAGTTTCTCGATGGCCGCCCGGTCGATGGGCTGGCACAGGTCATCACTGTTTTCGGTGACCAACGCGCGGCTTGGCAATGGCTTATCGCGCCGAACACGGAACTGGATGATGAAACCCCGATTGATCTGCTGATCGAGGGAGAGCAGGATCGCGTGATTGAGCTGGCGCGTAGCTTTCAATCCTGACTTTTAAAGAAAGAACCCGGCAGTTGCCTGCCGGGTTCTTCTGTTCAGACGGTAGAACCGATCTTAGAACGAACGCTGGAAGCGGAGGTAACCACCCCAACCATCGTCGCCGTCGTAGTCAACATAGGTGACTTCGGGACGGATGTTGAAGCCCGGGACGAGCTGGTAGTTGACGCCAACGGCAGCGCCGAAGTTGTCACCATCGTCATAGGCAAGCTGAAGGTCCAGCGAAGCCTTCTCGTTGACGCGGTACTGAGCACCACCCCAAACAGCCCAATCGCCTTCCCAAACAGCGTAGTAGTTGAGCTCGTTGCCGTCGCCAATGCCACCCATGACCCACAGGGTCAGAGCGTCGTTGACATTGACGTCGAGGCGGACCTTACCAGCGACTTCACCATAGTTGGAGTCGTAGCCGATCACACCCGAGATCTTGCCCCAGCCCTGCGTGAACGAGGCACCAGCCACGACATGCGGAACGTAGGAGTCGATGGTGTAAAGAACGCCCGAACCTTCTTCCACGCCGATCGTGGCCGAGAAGCCGTTGCCGGCATCGAAGGTGTAGGCGATCAGGTGGGTCTTGCCCGGGGTGTAGTTGACACCGATGTCGTCGTTGATGACGGTGCCGGCCGAGTCGGTCAGAGTCTCGAACAGCGAGTCAGTGTAGGCGATGGTCAGACCACCGAGCTGGATGATGGCGTGCTCAAGAGCCCAAGAGGACTCAGTGCTCGACCAAGGGCCAACCAAATCCGGATCAGCCACGGTTCCGAAGTTGTAGGTGCCGGAAACCGAATCACGCTGGTAATACGTAGCGATATAACCACGCAGGGTGCCGTACTCGGTCTCCGAACGAGCGTCGAAGGTGAGCTGGGCGCGCATGCGCTTGAAGTAGGTGTCGTTGATGTCAGCAGCAACACCGTTGAAATAGTCCTCCTTATCGAGGGACTTCAGACCGTGGTTGTCACCAATGCCGATGTCGTAGCGCAGGTAGCCGCCGACCTTGAGGCAGGTCTCGGTGCCCGGGATGTAGAAGTAGCCAGCGCCGTAGACGTCGCAGATGCGGACGTATTCAGCGGGTTCCGGCTCGGCGACGACGATCGCGTCGGCTGCGCGAGCACCGGATACTGCGACCAGGGCCGCAGCGGAGCCGAGGAGAAGGCTCTTGATGTTCATTTATGCTCTCCAGTTCAAAACTGAATGGTTTCCTAGGTGCCCGAAGGCCGTGGGTGAAAAGATCGTGCGAGTCGCCCCTCTTTCCGGCTCGATTGATTTCCCACCGAGACGATTCATTCAAGCCGATTCCGCCTCTGGAAGCCTCTGACCACCGCCATTCGGAGGATCGTGTTGCAATTTTGACACGATTGAGGCACCCGCCTTAAGAATGTGGTAAGGATTGGGGCCTTTGCCCCACTGGACCAGACGCCAGGGCTATGCTTGTTTATGGCCCTCGATCTCCAGTCGAGAAGAGGCCTCGTCCCGGGTGCATTCTCTGCTACCCAGATGAGGCCTCTGCTATTCTGATACAGAAAACATCGCCCGGTCCATCGGCCGGACCTATCAGCAGACCTACCACATGCTCGCCAAGGGGCTCATCCCAGGCCGCCGTGTCGGCGAGCGGTGGGTGGTCGACCGACGCAACCTGATCGACTTCTTTCGCTCTTGTGGTGAGCATTCGGTGAGTTCTCCACACGAAGACGTCTCATCTGATTGAAATCTAATTGCAATTCCAGACAAATGGCTGCCTTCCTTGGGCAGGTCGGCCGGCGCCAGATTGATCGTCACCCGTTTGGCCGGCATCGACAGGCCCGAGGCATGGAGGGCCGCCTGCACACGCTCACGGCTTTCGGCCACCGCCTTGTCCGGCAGGCCGACGATGGACATGCCGACCTTGCCGGGCGCCACCATCACCTGCACGTCGACAGGCACGGCCTCGATGCCCTGAAAGGCGACTGTGCGCACGCGCGAAACCATATTCCCGCCCCTTCGGACCCGGAAAGCATGGCCATGAGCCGTACTCCGGATCCCGTTCCCCTGCCTGCTGCCAATCACCAAGCGATTGGCCGGCTCACCGCCTGCGATCGTCCCCACACCGGACGGTTGCAGAAGAGAAGCACGAATTGCCGCCCTCTTCAAGAACATTAAGGGAACAAAATCGTGGTAAAAGTGCATTCTGGTTGTACCGGATTGAAAAAAGAGAACGCCTGTTCCGGTGGGGAGGCGTCAAGTCTGCCTGCCGGGTGCGGAAGGTTGTTGCCCGGACAACAAATTCCGCTTTTCCGAAGCCGGCTCATCGCGCCGCCGGATGCGGGAGAAATGCATCTTGATACCCCTTCGAGGAACATCGCGGGAACAGACTTGCGTAAAAATTGCAATCCGGTTGCAGCCGATTGAGAAATGAGAACGCCTGTTCCGCCAAGCGGCCATGTGCAAAAAAGCCGGCGGAATGTACCGCCGGCTTTTGCAACGATGAGGGGGCCGACTCCGCAGAGCAGCCCTGATCGCGATCTCCGCTTACTGGGCGGCGGCCTTGGCGGCCTCGATCCAGCCGTCGAAGGTCTGCTGGTTGGCCTTGATCCATTCGTCGGCCTGACGCTCCAGATCGGCAGGCTTGTCCGCACCCTGATACATCTGGGCGTTCTGGGCGAAGATGTCCTCCAGCGGGATGCTCATCTCCTCGAACAGCTTCCTGGCGGCCGGGTTCTTCTCCAGGAACTCGTCATTGGCGACGACCTGGATGTCGTTGGCCGGCCAGCCCATCTGGCAGGGGTTGCTGGCGCAGCCCTTCACGTCGGGAATGGAGGTCTGCGACTCCATTTCCTTCTGGTCTTCCGGCAGCGACGGCTTCGACACTTCGAGCCACACCACGTCCTCGTCCGGCTTCAGCATGCCGACCGTCCAGTTCGGGGTCCAGGTGTAGAAGAAGATCGGCTTGCCCTGCTCGTAGCGGCTGATGGCATCGGCCATGGAGGCGGAATAGGCGGCCTTGATCGGCTCGACCGTGTCGCCCAGCCCGTAGGCTTCCATCTGGTGGGTGATGGTCAGTTCGCAGCCCCAGCCCGGCGGGCAGGCGACCAGATCGGCCTTGCCGTCGCCATTGTCGTCGAAAAGCTTGGCGACCTCGGGCTTCTTGAAGTCGTCGACGGTGCGGATGTTGTGCTCCTCGGCCGTCTTCTTGTCGATCAGATAGCCCTGCAACGCGCCGCCCTTGGCGACATAGCCGACAGTGCTGGCCTTGCCCTTGATCTCGTCCAGATAGGTGTTGTGCAGCGGGAACCAGCCGCTGGCCCAGAAGTCCATGTCACCCTGACCGAGCGCCTGGTAGAAGGGCGGATTGTCGAGCGCCGTCGGACCCTGGACCGTATAGCCCAGCGCTTCCATCGCCTTCTTGTAAACCTGGGCCTGGAACCACTCGGTGTCCCAGGTGGGCTGGCCCATGCGCACGGTCGTGCCTTCGCCCGGCAGCGATTGCGCAGCCAGCGGCGAGACGCTGAGCGTCAGTGCCGTCAGTGCCGCGCCGATACCGTAAAGAATCCTGTTTCCGGCCATTTCATGTTTCTCCCTGTTCTGGCGTTGGGTGAATTGGGACTTGGTCGTCCGTCGATATGTCTTGCGAGTTCTCCATGCATTGCTAAAGGGCATGCGGCGGGAGGCCGTCAGCCTCCCCTGCCTTTGCCCTCGTTTCCGGTTTCGCCCAGCGCCTGCGTCACCCGGTCGAGGATGATCGCCATCAGCACGATGCCGAGGCCACCGACGCTGGCATAGCCGACATCGAGCCGGCCGAGGCCGGTGTTGACGATGAGGCCGAGGCCGCCGGCGCCGATCAGCGCGCCGATCACGGCCATGGACAGCGCCAGCATCAGCGTCTGGTTGACGCCGGTCATGATGGTGCGCAGCGCCAGCGGAAGCTGGATCTCCCACAGGATCTGGCGCGAGGTCGAGCCGAAGGCGCGGCCGGCCTCCACCAGTTCCTCCTGCACCTGGCGGATGCCGAGATTGGTGAGGCGCACCAGCGGCGGCAGCGCGAAGATGATGGTGGCGATGACGGCCGGCACCATGCCGACGCCGAACAGCATGACGATCGGCACCAGATAGACGAAGGACGGGATGGTCTGCATCACGTCCAGGATCGGCCGGATGATGGCCGCGGCCCTGTCGCTGCGCGCCGCCAGAATGCCGGCCGGAATGCCGACGATGATGCAGAACACCACGGCGGTGATAATCATGGCCAGCGTGACCATGGTCTCGCGCCATATGCCGATCCATTCGAGCAGCAGCAGCGACACAAGCGTAAAGAGGGCCACGCCCCTGCCCGCCGCGCGCCAGGCGCCCAGCACGACCAGAACCAGCAACACGGCAAAGGGGATGGCGAGCAGCAGCGCCTGGAGGTTGTCCATGAGCATCTGGATCGGCATCTGCACGAGGCGGAAGAAGGGCCGCAGCATCGGCACCAGCCAATCCTTGACCACCATCTGGATCCAGTCGTCGAGCGGCAGTTCCCCGTAGCGGGACGGGCGGGCGAAGTCGGTGGCGGCGCGAAGCGTGTTCATCGTGTCGGACATGGTCACTGCCTCCCCTGCCTGGATGGATCCTGCTCGGCCTGGTCGCCGGCGAGCACCGAGGCGATGTCGGCCGCATCGACCCGGCCTTCGGGCCGGCCCTCGGCGCCCAGCACCACGATCGGGCCGCCTTCGGACGCGAGGCTGAAGGCCTCATGCAAGGGGCGGCTGCCCTCGATGGTGACGGCGCCCTTCTCGACCAGTTCCTGCAGCGCGGCAGGATCGTCGGTGCTGCGGATCGCCGTGCGCACCGGCAGCACCCGGCCGCGGTCGATGTCGCGGGTGAAGGCGGCGACATAGTCGTCGGCCGGGTTGAGCACGATCTCGGCCGGCCTGCCGACCTGCGCCAGGCGGCCGTCCTTCATCACCGCGACATGGTCGCCGAGCGTCAGCGCCTCGTTGAGGTCATGGGTGATGAAGATGATGGTGGTGCGGTAGCGGCGCTGTAATTCCATCAGCTCGCCCTGCATGTCGCGCCGGATCAGCGGATCGAGCGCGCTGAACGGCTCGTCCATGAGCAGGATCTCGGGATCGAGCGCCAGCGCCCGGGCAAGGCCGACGCGCTGCTGCATGCCGCCGCTGAGGTTGGAGGGGTAACGGTCCCCCCAGCCGGCAAGGCCGACATTCTCCAGCGCCTTCAGCGCCTTCTCGCGCCGCTCGGCCTTGGCCATGCCGCGCATCTTGAGCCCGTATTCGACATTCTCGGCCACGGTGCGGTGCGGCAGCAGCGCGAAATGCTGGAACACCATGGTGATCTTGCCGAGCCGCAATTCGCGCAGGCGATCCTCGGAGACGTTGACGATGTCCTCGCCGTCGATCTCGATGGAGCCGACGGACGGATCGTGCAGCCGGTTGAGGCAGCGCACCAGCGTGGACTTGCCCGAGCCGGACAGGCCCATGACCACGAAGATCTCGCCGGCCTCGACCGAGAAGGAGACGTTGTTGATGGCGAGCACCGCGCCGGTGCGCTTGAGAATGTCGCCCTTGGAAACGCCCTGGCGCGCCAGTTCGAGCGCTTCGCCGGCATTGGTGCCGAAGGCCTTGCTGACGCCGCGCACCTCGATGCGTCTGGCCGATTGCGAACTGGTCGGAGGTTCCGGGGTTTGCGTTCCGTGCATCAAGGGCGGCCTCCCGGTGAAACGGGAGCGATTGCCGGGGCGCCGGTGGTGGCGCATTCATATGCCGGAGTGCGGAAAGTGAAGATTTCGGCGCGGTTCCCATCCGGGAAGATGTGGAAGGCGCCGGGCGTTGCCTGGCAGTCGGCTTTCCCACGAGCGGAAAAGCCTGATTTCGATACTGGGATGACTCGTCTCCTCATCGTTCCTGCCCCCAATGCTCGTCCCGGGTTCCCAGCCGGTCGGCTTTCTATTTTGAGGGTCATGATTTCAAGCTTACCCCAGGGTTGTAAACCCCAAGGCCCCGAATGATAGGCATTACACCATGTAATGCAACCCGTAATGAAAGAAACCGGGACCCTAGGCCTCGGAGAAGGCCGCAACGGCTTTCGGCTGGACGATGTCCGGCTGGGCGCGCTCCGCACGGATCCAGCGCAGGAAGGCATCCACCTGCGGCTTGACCGGCTGGCCGTTGCGCAGCACCACGAAGTAGGATTCGCGCGTGCGCAGCGACTCGGCGGAGACGCGCACCAGCCGGTTCTGCAACAGAAGATCGTGGACCAGCCTGTGCCAGCCGAGCGCGATGCCTTCGCCGCGCATCGCGGCATGGATGGCGTCGGTGTAGAAGCTGCAGCTCAACGTCACATTGCGGGGCGCGGCACCGTGGCCGAAGGCGTTGAGCCAGCGGTCCCAGCCGATCCAGCTCGGATCGGGAGAATCGCTGACGATCAGGCTGTGGCGGGTGAGATCGGCCACACAGTCGGGCGAGCCGTGGGCGGCCAGATAGTCGGGGCTGCACACCGGGAAAACATCGTCATTGAACAATATGATCGCCCGCCCGTCGGGCCAGTTGCCCTCGCCGTAGCGGATGGCGATGTCGACGTCCTCGCGCAGCAGGTTCACATTGGCGTCCTGGCTGATCACCTTCAGCCGGATCTCGGGGTGCCGGCGGCGGAAGTCGGAAATCTTCGGCAGCAGCCAGAAATGCGAGAAGGCCACCGACGCCGAGATGACCAGTTCGCCGGCGCTGGTTTCGGCGGTCAGAGACTGCACGGTGCGGGTGATGGTGCCCAGCGCCTCGGACATGGATTTCGACAAGGTCTGGCCGCGCTCGGTCAGTTCGATCGAGCGGTGCAGGCGGCGGAAAAGCTGGAAGCCCAGGTTCTGCTCCAAAGCCTGCACCTGACGGCTCACCGCCGCCTGGGTGATGCCGAGTTCGGCCGCGGCGCGGGTGAAGCTCAACTGCCGCGCGGCGGCTTCGAACACCACCAGCGACGTCATCGAGGGAAGCTGACGGCGAAAACCAGACATGAGCCTGCCTTATGCTTGAAACCGCATGATGGTCCGGAAGCCGGCATCCGGCAAGCCTCCTGTCGCGCTCACGTGCCCCTCGGCTTGGCGCGGCTGGTGGCCTCAGCCAGCAGCGGGTTCTCCGGCCAGACATGCTTGGGATAGCGCCCGCGCATGTCGGAGCGAACATCGGCCCACGAGCCCCGCCAGAAGCCGGGCAGGTCGCGGGTCGTCTGGATCGGCCGGTGCGCAGGCGACAGCAGCTCCAGCGTCAGCGGCACGGTGCCGCCGGCGATGGCGGGATGCACGCCGAGGCCGAACAATTCCTGCACGCGAATGGCCAGAACCGGCTGCTCGCCATCATAGCGGATCGGCACGCGACTGCCCGACGGCGCGTCGAAATGGGTGGGGGCCAGCGCATCGACGCGCCGCTGCAAATCATGCGGCACCAATGCGGTGAGGCCGTCTGCAAGCGCACCGCCGCCGATGGAGGAAAGCGAGGCCGCGCCGTTCAGGAAGGGCAAAAGCCATTCCTCCAGCCGGGCAACGAGCGCCTCGTCCGCCATGTCCGGCCAGGGCTCGCCCAGCCCCTTGCGCAGCCAGGACAGGCGCTGGCGCAGCGTCGTCGCTTGCCTGTCCCATGGCAGGATGGAGAGCCCGTGGGCGCGCACGGCATCGAGCACGGCTTCATTCGCCTCGTCACCCTTTGGGGCGGGCAGCATGCGCTCGGAAAGCACGATGGCACCGAGCCGGCTCTGCTCGCGCACCCGCACGCTGCGGCGCTCCAGATCGAACAGCGTCTCGCGGCGGCTTTCGATGTCGTGGCCGAGCAAGGCGCGGATATCGTCCTCGCCGACGGCGGCCGCTGCGGTGATGCGCGCGTTCTGCGCCTTGCCCTGCAAGTCCGCGACGACGAGGAAAGGCTCTCCGGCCAGCGGGTCGGACGCATCGAGCATGGCGCCCGAGCCATTGGCGAGGACGAAGCGCCCGCGCTCGCCGCGCGCCTTGGCGACGCGATCCGGCCATGCATGCAGCAGCAGGGCGCCGGGGGTGAAAGGGTCCCCGCTCCTGGAACCCTTGCCGGCGCTGCGCGCCAGCCGCTCGGCCAATTGCCGCGCCGCATTGGCGCGCGGCGAGCGTTCGCCGGCAAGGCGCATCAGCCGCCGCTCCAGATCGACGCTGTCGCCGCCCAGTCCGCGCTCGGTCAGGAGCACGGCGAGCACGGCGGCATCCCGCTCATCGCCGCTTCGGGCCGCCTCGGCCACCATATGCGCAAGCCGCACCGGCAGGGCGAGGCGGCGCATCGCCTGTCCGGCTTCGGTGAGGCGGCCGTCCGCATCGACGGCGCCCAGCGTGCGCAGCAGGTTGCGGGCCTCGTTGAGCGCCGGGCCGGGAGGCGGATCGAGGAAGGCGAGGCTGGCGGGATCGGCAACGCCGAAGGCCGCACAATCAAGCACCAGCCCTGACAGATCGGCGGCGAGGATTTCCGGCGGCGTGAAGGCGGGCAGCGCTGCCGTCTGCTCGGCCCGCCACAGGCGGATCGCCACGCCGGGTTCGGTGCGGCCGGCGCGGCCGGCGCGCTGGTCGGCGGAGGCGCGCGACACCCGCACCGTCTCCAGCCGCGTCAGCCCGCTGGCCGGCTCGTAGTGCGGCAGCCGCGCCAGCCCGCTGTCGATGACGACGCGCACGCCGTCGATGGTGATCGATGTCTCGGCGAGGGCGGTGGCCAGCACCACCTTGCGCCGGCCGGGCGGCGGCGGGCGGATGGCGGCGTCCTGCGCCTTGGCGTCCATCATGCCGTAAAGGGGCACGATATCGGTATCGACCCCGACGCCTTCCAGCCGTTCGGCGGTGCGCTCGATCTCGCGCTGGCCGGGCAGGAAGGCGAGCACGCTGCCGGTCTCCTCGGCAAGGGCCGCGCGAGTGGCGGCGGCCATGGCGTCCTCGACCGGGGTGCCGGCGGGGCGCTCCTGATAACGGATGTCTATCGGGAACGACCGGCCCTCGCTCTCGATCACCGGCGCGCCGTCCAGCAGTTTTGCCACGCGCGCGCCGTCCAGCGTCGCCGACATGACCAGCAGCCGCAGATCGGGACGCAGCGCACCCTGCACGTCGAGCGCCAGCGCGAGACCGAAATCGCCATCCAGCGAGCGTTCGTGGAACTCGTCGAAGATCACCGCCCTGACGCCCGGCAGTTCGGGATCGTCGAGGATCATGCGTGCCAGCACGCCCTCGGTGACGACAAGGATGCGGGTGCGCTCCGACACGCGCTTTTCCATGCGCATGGCATACCCGACCACACCACCCGGCTCCTCGCCGAGCAGGGACGCCATGCGCCTCGCGGCGGCGCGCGCGGCCAGCCGGCGTGGCTCCAGAAGCACGATGGTGCCACTGTTATGCCAGCCGGCCTCGAGCAGGGCCAGCGGCACCAGCGTCGTCTTGCCGGCACCCGGAGGCGCGACCAGCACCGCCTTGTTGCCCTTGTCGAGCGCTGCGGCGAGATCGGCCAGAACGGCGGTGACCGGAAGCTCCGGCAGCGGAACTTTGCTCATCAAGGGATCAGACCGGCTCCCAGCCGTCATGCGTGCCGGCCCGGAAGATGGCGTCGATGACCTTCTGGTTCGCCACCGAGTCCTCCAGCGTGAAGACACGGTCCCTGCCGCCGGCGGCCGCGCGGACGAAAGCCTCGACCTGCAGGCGATATTGCTGCGCGCCGGGAAAGCGGAACAGCTGCGCCGCATCGTGGTCCTGGTTGTGCAGCGTCACCCGCTGGTCGTCATAGAGCCCGGCGTTGAAGGGGGAGGCAATTTCTATGAAGCCCTTGTCGCCGTGGAACACCATGATCTGGCGGGCGGCCATCTGCGTCGAGAGATAGAAGGACAGTTCGAAACCGCCGAAATCGGCGCGCACCGAGGAATAGATGTCGGTGCCGAACGTCTCGTCGCGCTCGATGGTCGCCTGCACCCGCACAGGCTTGCCGCCCGTCGCAAAGCGCGTCGTCACGACCGGATAGACGCCGATGTCCGGCAGCGCGCCGCCGCCGAGATCGAGCTGGTTGCGCATGTTGTGCGGATCGTCATTGAAGTAGGAAAAGGCGCCCTGCACATGGCGCAGCCGGCCGACGGCCCCTTCCGCGATCAGCGCGCGCACCTTGAGCCATTGCGGATGGTGAACGACCATGAAGGCCTCGCTGACCAGCACCTTGTGCCGATCGCGCAGCGCGATCAGCGGGGCGATGTCGGCGGCCTTCAGCGCCAGCGGCTTTTCCACCAGCACATGCTTGCCGGCCTCGATGGCCTTCGCCGCCCATTCGACATGCTGCGAGGTCGGCAGGGGAATGTAGACGCCATCCACCTCCGCAGAGGCCAGCAACTCCTCATAGGAGCCGAAGGCGTGCGGGGCATTCCACCGGTCCGCCAGTTGCCGGGCGCGGGCCGGGTCGCGGCTGGCGATGGCTGCCACCACGCCGTTTTCCGAAGCGGCGATGGCCGGCAGCAGATGGTCGCGGGCGATCTTCGCCGTCGAAAGGATACCCCAGCGGAACATGCTACTGCCTCCAGAATTGCCGGCCCGGATTTGCCCCAAAGAGGCAAGAAAGCCAAGCGGTCGCCACAACAGGTTTTAGTCGCGCCAGCGAAAGAAATCCACGAAGGCGCGAAGCGCCGGGCGCATCTGCTTGCGGCTGGGATAGTAGACGAAGAACCCGTCAAAGGGCGGGCACCAGTCTTCCAGCAGGCGCACCAGCCGGCCCTCGGCCAATGGCTGGCGCACATAATCCTCGAAGAGGAAAGCAATGCCGGCGCCGTCGAGCGCGGCCTGCACGATCCCCCTGTCCTCGCCGAGGATCAGCGGGCCGTCCACGTCCATGACGACCTCCTCGCCGGCCTTTTCGAACTCCCAGCGATAGATGACGCCGCTGGAAAAGCGGAAGCGGATGCAGCGGTGGCCGGCAAGGTCGCGCGGATGACACGGCAGCGCCCTGCTCTCGATATAGGAGGGAGCCGCCACGACCGCACTGCGCAGTTGCGGCCCGATGCGCACGGCGATCATGTCGCGTTGCAGGCTTTCGCCAAGCCGCACGCCGGCATCGAAGCCGCCTTCCACGACATCGGTGAAGCGGTCCTCGTTGACGATCTCGAGCCTGATATCCGGATAGGCGGCCGCGAAGGCGCCAAGGCGCGGCGCCAGCGCAAGCTCGGCGGCGGTGCGCGGAACGTTCAGGCGCAGGTTTCCCGCCGGCCGGTCACGCGCTTCCACCGCCTGCGTCAGCGCAAGGTCGATCTCCGACAGCGCCGGCCGCAGCCGCTCCAGCAGGACCGCCCCCTCCTCGGTAAGCGCGACGCTGCGCGTCGTGCGCGCCAGAAGCCGTACGCCCAGCCGCGCCTCCAGCGCCGAAACGGCATGGCTGACGGCCGACGGGGCAATGCCCAGTTCCCGTGCGGCGGCCCGGAAGCTGCCGTTCCGGGCGACCGCCGCGAAGACCGGGAGATGGGAAAGCTCATGACGCGACATTAATCTAAAATACAGAACAGCCAGTGCTCAAACAAACGGATTATCGAACGGCGGCCTTGCTCCTATCTCTGCCGCATCCCACAAAGGAGCTTGCAGATGCAACCACGCAAACTTGGAACGGAACTCACCGTCAATCCCGTCGGCCTCGGCTGCATGGGCATGAGCTTCGCCTATGGCGGGCAAGAGGAAAAGGAGTCCATCGCCACATTGCACCGGGCCGTCGAGATCGGCGTCGATTTCTTCGACACGGCCGAGGTCTACGGCCCGTTCGAGAACGAACGCCTCGTCGGCAAGGCGTTGAAGGGCGTGCGCGACAAGGTCACCATCGCCACCAAGTTCGGCTTCAGGATCAGCGATGAAGGCACCGGGGCCGAGCGCATGGTGGGCGTGGACAGCCGCCCCGAGCACGTCAAGGCGGTGGCGGAAGCGTCGCTGAAGCGCCTCGGCATCGACGTCATCGATCTTTACTATCAGCACCGCGTCGATCCCTCGGTGCCGATCGAGGACACGGTGGGCGCGATGGCCGATCTGGTGCGGGAGGGCAAGGTGCGCGCGCTCGGCCTTTCGGAGGTGAGCGCGCAGACCTTGCGGCGCGCCCATGCCGTTCACCCGATTGCCGCCGTGCAGAGCGAATATTCGCTGTGGAGCCGCGAGCCGGAAGACGAGATCTTCACTGCCTGCCGGGAACTCGGCATCGGCTTCGTGCCGTACAGCCCGCTTGGGCGCGGCCTGCTCACCGGCACGATCCGCAAGGCGGAAGTCCTCGGCGAAGATGACTGGCGCCGCACCCTGCCGCGTTTCCAGGCACAGGCGATGGAAGCGAATTCGAGACTGGTGGCGCTGCTGGAACAGATGGCAGAGGGCAGGGGCGTGACGCCGGCGCAGTTGGCGCTTGCCTGGGTCCTGCACCAGGGCGATTTCATCGTGCCGATCCCCGGCGCGCGCCGCATCGCCCACCTCGAACAGAATGTCGCGGCAGCGGAGATACGGCTGAGCGACACCGAGGTCGCCAATATCGGCGACGCACTTTCGCCCGAAAAGGTGGCCGGCAAGCGCTACACCGAAGAAGCGCTCGCGCTCACCAACGGCTGAAACGATTGCGGGCAGGCGGAGCGATCCGCCTGCCCGCTTCTTCGTTCTCCAGGCAGATCAGGCCCGCAGCGCGCCGCCGGTCTGCTTCTTCACATTCTCGACGATGCGGCCGGCCAGCGCTTCGAAATCCTCGTCCGTGAGGGTCTTCTCGACCGGCTGGATAGTGACTTCGATGGCGATGGATTTCTTGCCCTCGCCAAGCGCCGCGCCCTCGAAAATGTCGAACACGCCGACATCGGTGACCAGCTTCTTGTCGGCGGCCAACGCCGCCTTCACCAGCGCGCCGGCCTCCACCATCCTGTCGACGACAAAGGCGAAGTCGCGCTTCACCGCCTGGAACGCGGACAGCTCGAGCTTCGGCTTGGTGCGTGTCGGCTTGGCCTTGGGCTCGGGGATGGCGTCCACGAACACCTCGAAGCCGGCGAGCGGCCCGCTGGCGTCGAGCGCCTCCAGCGTCTTCGGATGGAACTCGCCGAAATGGCCGAGCACCACCTTGGGGCCGAGCTTGATGAAACCCGAGCGGCCCGGATGATACCAGCCGGGGGCGGCGGCTTCGATCTGCAAGCGGTCCACCGGTGCGCCGCAGGCTTCCAGAACGGCGATGGCATCGGCCTTGGCGTCGTAGACGCCGACGGGGGCGGCGTTGCCGTTCCAGTGGCGGCCGGAGCCGTCCAGCTTCGCCGTGCCGCGACGGATGCCGGCGGCGACGCGGCGCTGCTTTTCGGGCGTGTCGCCCTCATAGGTGCCGGACACCTCGAACAGGGCGACGTCGCCCATGCCGCGATCCGCGTTGCGCTGGGCGGCGGCGATCAGGCCGGGCAGCAGCGACGGGCGCATGTCGGACATATCCGATGCGATCGGATTGGCGAGCTTCAGCGCCTCCTGCCCGCCGCCGAACAGTTCGGCGTGCCTTGCCGGGATGAACGACCAGGTGACCGCCTCCAGCATGCCGCGCACGGCCAGCGCGCGGCGGGCGAAGCGGCTGCGGATCTGCAAGGTGGTGAGGATCTTGCCGTTGACCGCATCATGGCTGGACAGCGGGCGCGGCACGATCTCGTCGACGCCGTGGATGCGCATCACCTCCTCCACCAGATCGGCCTTGCCGTCGACATCCGGCCGCCAGGACGGCACCTCGACATCAACCACGTCGCCAGTGCCGAGCGGCCTGAAGCCAAGCCGGGTGAGGATCGACAGGCTCTCGTCCCCCGGCACGTCGAGGCCGGTGAGCCGCTTCACTTCCGACAGCGGGAAGGAGACGATTTTCGGCGTGTGGCCGGCATAGCCGACGACCTGCGTCTCGGTCGGCTCGCCGCCGCACAGGTCCAGCACCATGCGGGTGGCCAGTTCCAGCCCCGGCACCATGAATTCGGGATCGACCCCGCGCTCGAAGCGATAGCGGGCATCGGTGATGATGCCGAGCGTGCGGCCCGTGCGGGCGACGTTCAAGGCATTCCAGAGCGCCGATTCGATCAGCACGTCGGTGGTGTTCTCGTCGCAGCCGGAATGCTCGCCACCCATGATGCCGGCGATGGATTCGACACCATTGTCGTCGGCGATGACGCACATGTCCGCCGTCAGCTCGTATTCGCGCCCGTCCAGCGCCAGCACCTTGTCGCCCTCGCGGCCATGGCGCACGGTGATATTGCCGGCGACCTTGGCGGCGTCGAAAACATGCAGCGGCCGGCCACGGTCGAAGGTGACGTAGTTGGTGATGTCGACCAGCGCGTTGATCGGCCGCAGGCCGATGGCCAGCAGCCGCTGCTGCATCCACTTCGGCGAGGGGCCGTTCTTCACCCCGCGCACGAGGCGCAGCGCGAAGCCGGGACACAGGTCGGGCGCCTCGATGGTCAGCTTCACCGGGCATTCGCCCTTGCCGGCGACGGGTTCGACCGGAGCCTCCCTGAGCTTGCCGAGGCCGGAGGCGGCGAGATCGCGGGCGATGCCGTGGACGCTCGTCGCGTCGGGACGATTGGGGGTCAGGTTGATCTCGATGACCGGATCGTCCAGCCCCGCCCAGCTCGCATAGGCGGTGCCGACCGGCGCATCGGCCGGCAGGTCGATGATGCCGTCATGCTCGTCGGAAAGCTGCAATTCGCGTTCCGAGCACATCATGCCGTGGCTCTCGACGCCGCGGATCTTGCCGACCGAGAGCGTCACGTCGATGCCGGGCACATAGGTGCCGGGCGCGGCGAAGGCGCCGACCAGGCCGGCCCGCGCATTGGGCGCGCCGCACACGACCTGAACGGGCGCGCCCGATCCGGTATCCACCGACAGAACGCGCAGCTTGTCGGCGTCGGGGTGCTTTTCGGCGGTGAGGACTTTCGCGATGACGAAGGGCTTGAGGGCGGCCTTGTCATCGACATTTTCGATCTCGAGCCCGATGGCGGTCAGCCGCTCGACGATCTCGTCGAGCGTGGCTTCGGTTTCGAGGTGGTCTTTCAGCCAGGAGAGGGTGAACTTCATTTTTCTGTCCCTTGCCGCTCGATCAGTTGCTCAGTCCGCCGAACAGGGTCGGCATGTCGAGCGGGCGGAAGCCGTAATGCTGCAGCCAGCGCACATCGGCGTCGAAGAAGGCGCGCAGGTCCGGCATGCCGTATTTCAGCATGGCGATGCGGTCGATGCCCATGCCCCAGGCGAAGCCCTGATACTCGTCCGGATCGAGCCCACCGGCGCGCAGCACATTGGGGTGGACCATGCCGCAGCCGAGGATTTCCATCCAGTCGCTGCCCTCGCCGAAGCGCACCTCGCCCGGCCGCGAGCGGTCGCACTGGATGTCCACTTCCAGCGACGGCTCGGTGAAGGGGAAGAAGCTCGGGCGGAAGCGCATCTTCACCTGCGGCACCTCGAAGAAGGCCTTGCAGAACTCCTCCAGCACCCACTTCATGTTGGCGACATTGGCGGTCTTGTCGATGACCAGCCCCTCGACCTGATGGAACATGGGCGAGTGGGTGGCATCCGAATCCTGACGGTAGGTCTTGCCGGGGATGACGATGCGGATCGGCGGCTTCTGGGCCTCCATGGTGCGGATCTGCACCGGCGAGGTGTGGGTGCGCAGCACCTTGCGCTCGCCCTTCTCGTCCGGCTGGAAGAAGAAGGTGTCGTGCATCTCGCGCGCCGGGTGGCCTTCGGGGAAGTTCAGCGCGGTGAAATTGTAGTAGTCGGTCTCGATGTCCGGCCCTTCCGCGATGGCGAAGCCGAGGTCGCCGAAGATGGCGGCGATCTCGTCGATCACCTGGCTGATCGGATGGATGCGGCCGCGCTCGGCCGGCGAGGCGCGCACGGGCAGCGTCACGTCGACCTTCTCGGCCTCCAGCCGCGCCGCGATGGCCACGTCGCGCAGTTCGGCGCGGCGCGCGGAGAGGGACTCGGTGACGCGGTTCTTGAGGCCGTTGATCGCCGGGCCCTTCACCTGCCGCTCCTCCGGGCTCATCGCGCCCAGCGTCTTCAGCAGTTCCGAGACCGAGCCCTTCTTGCCCAGCGCCGAGACGCGAACCGCTTCCAATGCGGCTTCGTCGCCGGCGCCGGCAATCGCATCCGACAGCGTTCGTTCGAGTTGGTCGATATCCGTCATGATTGTCCTCTTGGCCGCTCGCGGCCGGTGGCTTGAAGGGAAGACGCGGGTGCCGCGGCGGCATCGAGCGCGCTTTTCAGGAAAGACGTGGCCTGCACAGCATAGAGCGCGTCCTTGCCGAGCAGGCTTTCGGGCAGCAGCCGCAGCGGCGCCATCCAGCGGTGGAAGAAGCCGACGAGCTGCGCCAGCGCCGGCACCACGGCGGCGGGCGCGGCGGCGCGCCAGGCGGAAAAGGCGCGCATCTGCGCGCCCGGCAGGGCGGCGCGCGACGATATTTGCAGGAACAGCAGCCACAGGTCGCGGGCCTGCGCCATCGGCAGCGGCATGACTGCCTCGGGCTCCTCCTCGAAGTCGAGGAAGCCGACGCGGCCCTGTGCCAGGAACATGTCGCGTGGGTGCGGCCTGCCGTGGCACAGCCCGGCGCGATGCGCCTCGCCCAGCCCCTGCGCAAGCCTGACGAGCAAGTCGTCATGGGCGGCGGCATCCATGGAGCGCAGTTCGCCGAGGCGCTTCTGGGCGCTTTCGCCCACATCGGACAGGATCAGCACGGCCTTGTCCGCAAGCATGAGATCGGCGACCGGGAAGCCGGCGGCGCGGAAGCGGTCCATCTTGCGCCGCTCGCGCTCCAGCCCGGATTGCCCCCCCGCGCGCGCCGACGAGCGCAGGAAGACCGGAAGCAGCGGCGAGACCAGCGCATGCAGCACCTTGCCGAA
The DNA here is from genome assembly GCF_052978165.1 of Aquamicrobium terrae. Lineage (NCBI taxonomy): Bacteria > Pseudomonadati > Pseudomonadota > Alphaproteobacteria > Hyphomicrobiales > Phyllobacteriaceae > Aquamicrobium > Aquamicrobium terrae. The sequence continues at coordinate 2,229,908 of NZ_JBRKLZ010000001.1, read as the reverse complement.
GGGCATGCGCTCGACATCGTAGCGCTTGATCCAGAGGCGCCGGCCCTCGACCTCGACGCACGCCACGCGCAGATGCGCATGCGCCGCGACAAGGCCCGGCAGGCTTGCCAGACCTTCGGCGGAGAGCGCCCCTGTGTTGTCTTTTGCGTGCATGCTCATCGCATTCCATAAGAAAACCCGCGCCAGCCCTGCCAGCGCGGGTTTCCCAAATCGTGTTGTTGCAGAAGCTTCGGGAAAACGCTGGCTTAAGCTACAGCGCTCTCAAAAGCGTTCGGCGTGGTGTCCTTGAGGTATTCCAGCGCGGTCTTCGACTTCGCCACCAGCGCGGCGAAAGCCTGCGGCTCATGAATGGCCATGTCCGACAGAACCTTGCGGTCGATCTCGATGCCGGCCTTGTTGAGGCCGTCGATGAAACGGCCGTAGGTCAGGCCGTGCTCGCGCACCGCGGCGTTGATGCGCTGGATCCACAGGGCGCGGAAATTGCGCTTGCGGTTCTTGCGGTCGCGATAGGCGTACTGCAGCGACTTCTCGACCGCCTGCTTGGCGATGCGGATGGTGTTCTTGCGACGGCCGTAGAAACCGGAAGCGGCCTTCAGGACCTTCTTGTGCTTGGCGTGGGCGGTAACGCCCCTTTTTACACGTGCCATGTCATGATCTCCTTAAATCGTTCCAACCGGCTCAGAGGCCGCCGCCGTTCGGCAGAAAATTCTTGATGACCTTCTTGGCATCCGGCTCGGCGAGAACCATGGTGCCGCGGGCATCGCGGATGAACTTGTTGGTACGCTTGATCATGCCGTGGCGCTTGCCGGCGGCAGCCGAAAGCACCTTGCCGGTGCCGGTGATCTTGAACCGCTTCTTGGCGGACGATTTGGTCTTCATCTTGGGCATTTTGCTTGTCCTTTTCTGAATGCCTCACAATCGAGGCTAGGCGTTCCAGGCCGACCAAAGCCTGGAAAGCATAAGAAACCGCCACGGCATGCCCTGCCGGGCGGCTTTCCTGAACGGCGGGTCTATACGGCAAAGCGGGCGCAAGCGCAACACCTTGCCTGCGCGACGAAACCGCCCCTTACGGCACGGTGAACAGCACCGGCAGGATGCCGGCCATCTGGGCGCCGTCGATGGATTCGAAAACCGGCATGGCCAGCAGGAACACCAGCCCGTCGAGCAGCGTGGTCTTGAGCAGGCGCGGCTGGAACGAACCGGTGTCGCCCTCGTCATAGAGCGACAGGTCGGGAATGAAGCGCGGGACGCGGGCGAGATAGGCCTCGTAGGGCGCACCCAGCACCTCCTTCAGGAAGCGTTCCTCGCGCAGAATCACAAAATGGAAGGCGAAGGCGCACAAAAGCGCGAAGCCGAACATGGCGGTCAGCGAGCCCATCTGCGCGCCGACACCGGCGGCGGCCAGAGTCGAGAACACATAGAGCGGGTTGCGGGTGATCGAATAGGGGCCGCCGGTCACCACCTCGGCCGACTTGCGGCCGCCGATATAGAGCGTCGACCACAGCCGCCCGACGATGCCGAGGAAGATCAGCAATATGCCGAACATCTCGATGGTTTCGTGGACGACGGATTCGGGCGGATAGATGGACTGGCCGACCAGCAGCAGGGCGCACAACAGCACGACCAGGACCGCGAGGATGCGGCGGCGGGCGCGCTGGTAACCGCTCAGGTTCGGCCTTTCGGCCTGCTGCTTGACGATGCCTTCGCCCATGACCTCACCCCGGATCGCGCTTCCTCGATCGCATGAACACACGACCTTGAGGCAGGAAAGAGGCGCCCTCCCCCTGATCCGGCCTCGGGCCGGCGGGGGAGAGAAAGCGGCGCGCCCGCGGGTGACGTTCAGCGCGGCGCCAGCACCATCATCATCTGGCGGCCTTCGAGCTTGGGCTCGGCCTCGACCTTGGCGATGGTCGCGGTCTCCTCGCGCACCTTGTTGAGGAGCTGCATGCCAAGTTCCATATGCGCCATCTCGCGGCCGCGGAAGCGAAGCGTGACCTTGACCTTGTCGCCGTCCTCGAAGAACCGGCGCGCCGCGCGCATCTTCACCTCGTAATCGTGGTCGTCGATGTTCGGGCGCATCTTGATCTCCTTGATCTCGATGACCTTCTGATTCTTGCGGGCTTCCGCCGCCTTCTTCTGGGTGGCGTATTTCAGCTTGCCGAGGTCGAGGATCTTGACGACCGGCGGATTGGCATTGGGGGAAATCTCGACGAGGTCCAGCCCGACCTCTTCGGCCAGCATGAGGGCTTCGCTGGTGGCAAGTTCGCCGCGGTTGTTGCCGTCGGCATCGATAAGCTGGACGCGGGGGACCCTGATGTCCCGGTTAGCGCGCGGCCCTTCCTTGACGGGCGCTGCTGCTTTGAAAGGTCTGCGAATGGTCGTATTCTCCTCGAACTGTTGATCTGCGCATACGGACGCGCCTATGTGGGGAGCGCGTGCGCGGTGTCAATAGCACAGCGAACAGCAAAAATCACCATACTCCATTGCAAGTGCCTGCATCGGAATTGCATCTGTCGGCATGGGACGAAGAAATCGCGGGAAGGTTTCCCGGACCGCCGATCGCTGGCGGCGCGGGCCGGCCGGAGGAACAAGGGCAAGCGGAAGGAAGCCTGTCATGATCGCATCGCAAGTCGAATTCCTGGATGTCGACGGCACATCCATCGCCGTGCGCCGTCAGGAGGGCGATGTGCCCGGCGTGGTCTGGCTGGGCGGATACAAGTCCGACATGCTGGGCACCAAGGCCGAGGCGCTGGCCGAGTGGGCCGCCGGACAGGGCCGGGCCTTCGTGCGCCACGACTATTCCGGCCATGGCGAATCCGGCGGCGCGTTCGAGGACGGCACGATCTCGAAATGGCTGCGCGAGAGCCTCGCGGTGTTCGCCCGCTACACCCGCGGCCCGCAGGTTCTGGTCGGCTCGTCAATGGGCGGCTGGGTCGCGCTGCGCATGGTGCAGGAACTGCTCAAGGCCGGCGAGAGCCGCGTCAGGGGACTGGTGCTGATCGCGCCGGCGCCAGACTTCACCGCCGTGCTGGTGGAGCCGGCCATGACCGGCGACCAGCGCCGCGACCTGACCGAGCAGGGCTACTTCCAGATACCGTCCGACTATGCGGACGAGCCCTATATCTACACGCGCGCGCTGATCGAGGACGGCCGCGACAACCTCATGATGGGCGGCCCGATCGACACCCACTGCCCGGTCCATATCCTGCAGGGCATGCTGGACGATTCCGTGCCGCACGGCCATGCGCTCAAGCTGGTCAGCCTGCTGCCGGCGGATGACGTGACGCTGTCGCTCGTGCCCGACGGCGACCACCGCCTGTCGCGGCCGCAGGACATCGAGCTTCTGATCGGGGCGGTGCGCGAGATGACGGCCCGCGCCAGCCAGCCGGAGGCATAGGCAGGCAGGCGCATTTCCACCACCTGCCCGACCCGCGAAAAAAGACAACGGCATCAACCGCATATACGGGTGACGCGGATTTTGTCTTGAATCGCCTTTTTCGCCTTCCCATCTCGTTTTCAGGCAGCCGGAACGGCTGGCTCCAACTGAAGGAACGCGAAGAAAATGAACACGACTGCACTGATCCGCCCGGCCTGGACGCCGGCGACCATCGCGCTGATGGTGATCGGCTTCATGGTGTTCTGGCCGCTCGGCCTTGCCATGCTCGCCTACATCATCTGGGGCGACCGGCTCGAAGGCTTCAAGAAGGACGTCAACCGCGCGACCGACGGCATCTTCGCCGGCTGCCGCCGGGGCGCCGACAAGGCACAGCGCTGGGGCCACACCCGCACCGGCAACGTCGCCTTCGACGACTGGCGCGAGAAGGAACTGGCCCGTCTCGACGAAGAGCGCCGCAAGCTCGACGAGATGCTGAACGAGTTCGACGAATATGCGCGTGAACTGCGCCGCGCCAAGGACCAGGAAGAGTTCGACCGCTTCATGGCCCAGCGCAACCGCGCGACCGCGCCCACGACGCAGGCTCCGAAGAAGCGCGGCAAGCCGGACGATAATCTGCTCGACGACTGATCTTGCCGGCCCACGGCATTTGCAGGCGGCGTCGCTTCGGCGGCGCCGTTCGCTTTAGACCCTTTCATCCCCCATCCATCCCGCCGGCGAATCGCCTATGGTAGCGCCATGTCCTTCGGCTTCTTTCGCAATCTCAACAGGACCGCAAAGCCCGCGCCGCAACCGGTGGAGCTGCGCGAGCACACGGTTGGCGGGCGCACGCTGCCGCTGCGGATCGTCGAGAACGGGCGCGCGCGCCGCCTGACCCTGCGCATCGATGCCGGCGGCCAGGGCCTGCGCATCACCGTGCCGCCGGGCCTGCGGGTCGGCGAGGTCGACAATTTCCTCAACCGCCATCAGGGCTGGCTGGAGGAAAAGCTGGCCAAGGTGCCGGACCGGCCGCAGGTGCGGCCCGGCGTCAAGCTGCCGCTCTACGGCGTGCCGCACCTGATCGTGCACGAGCCGGGCAGGCGCGGCACGGTTGCCGTCGGCGCGGACGAGACCGGCCCTGTGCTCGTCGTCCATGGCGAGCGCGTCCACCTGCCGCGCCGCGTGGCGGATTTCCTCAAGCGCGAGGCCCGCCGCGAGATCGGCGCGCTGGTGGACAAGCACACGGCCGCGGTCGGCCGCAAGGCCAAGGCGGTGCGCTTCAAGGACACGTCGAGCCGCTGGGGCTCCTGCACGGCCGACGGCACGCTGTCCTTCTCATGGCGCATCATGATGGCGCCGCGCCCGGTCATCAATTATCTGGTGGCGCACGAGGTCGCGCATCTGCGCGAAATGAACCACGGCCCGAAATTCTGGAAGCTGTGCGAGGAATTGTGCCCGGACACGCCACGCTGCAAGGCGTGGCTGAAACGCAACGGCTCGGCGCTCCAGGCGATCGCCTTCCAGTAAGCGCTCAGTCGTCCCCGTCCTCAATCGTCATTGGTGGCGTTGAGTTCGTCCGGATGCAGCGATTCCCCCTCATGGCGCGGCCACGGCAGAAAGTCCCGGTCGAAGCCGTCGCCGTCGAAATAGGCAAGCGCCCGCTGGCCTTCCGCGCCGTCCATCCCGGCACGCTCCAGCAGATAGGCGATGACCTCGCGGGCCTGCGCCAGCTTTTCCCTGGCTTCCCTTGTGCTGTCGCCGGTCATCTTCGTTTCGCCTCCACGCAATCCCAGAACAGGGCGGCGATGTCGGCGCCGCCGAAACGCCTGACCTCGCGGATGCCGGTCGGCGAGGTGACGTTGATCTCTGTCATATAGTCGCCGATCACGTCGATGCCGACCAGAATGAAACCGCGATCCCGCAGCGCGGGGCCGATCGCCTCGCAGATCTCGCGTTCGCGGCTTGTCAGCTCCGTCTTCTCGGCACGGCCGCCGACATGCATGTTGGAGCGCGATTCATGGTCGGCCGGCACCCGGTTGATGGCCCCGACGGGCTCGCCGTCGATGAGGATGATGCGCTTGTCGCCCTTGCGCACGTCCTTGAGGTAGCGCTGGACGATGAACGGCTCGCGGAACATCTGCGAGAACATTTCGATCAGCGACGACAGGTTCTGGTCGTCGTCGCGCAGATGGAAGATGCCGGCGCCGCCATTGCCGTAGAGCGGCTTGATGATGATGTCGCCGAACTGGCGGCGGAAGGCGGCGACCTCGCCGGGGTCCTTGGTGATCAGCGTCTGCGGCATCAGGTCGGCGAATTCGGTGACGAAGATCTTCTCCGGACTGTTGCGCACCCAGGCCGGATCGTTGACCACCAGCGTGGCCGGATGGATGCGCTCCAGTATGTGCGTGGTGGTGATGTAGTTCATGTCGAACGGCGGATCCTGGCGCAGCAGGATGACGTCCATTTCCGAGAGATCGGTGCGCACCGGCTCGCCCAGCGTGAAATGATTGCCCTTCTCGTCGCGCACCGTCATTTCCTCGATGCGGGCGAACACCTTGCCGTCGAGCAGCGACAGGCGGTCGGGCGTATAGTGGTAGAGAACATGGCCACGCCGCTGCGCTTCCAGCGACAGCGCGAAGGAGGTGTCGCCTTCTATCGACACGGTGGAGATATGGTCCATCTGGACCGCGATCTTGAGCGGCATGGGGGAGTCTCCGAGGGGTACGAGGCGTGAGATATAAGGAAGTTGGCGGGCCCTGCCAATGCGGCGGCCGGCGAAGAATTTCGCAATCGTGAAATATGATTTCGCCGGATACTTTTCCTAAAGGCTTTGCTGCCAAGGTCCGCCACGAGCCTCTTTTTACCCTTTCCAGGAAGCGCAATGCATACGCCGTTTGGCAGCCGGCAGATCAGCAGGGACGGCAACGAGCTGGCTTCGACCGACGCCTTGACCGGGCTGGGCAATCACCGGCGCTTCTGCGACCGCGTCGAGCGCCTGATCCGCGACCGGGCCGACGATCCCGCCCCCTTCGCCATCGGCATACTCGACCTCGACGGCTTCAAGCCGATCAACGATCTGTTCGGCTACCAGGCCGGCGACCACATCCTGGCCCAGATCGCCATGCGGCTGCGCGCGTCCATGGACAGCCACTCCTCGGTCTGCCGCATCGGGGCCGACGAGTTCGCCTTCCTGTGCCCCATGGTGTTCAGCGAAGAGGCGGTGTCGGAGCGGGCGCGCACGCTGATCGAGATCCTGTCCGCCCCCTATGACGTCGGCGAACGCACGGCCCGGCTGTCGGCCTCGGCCGGCTGCTCGCTGTTCTACTCGCAGGACGAGACCACCGAGATCCTGCTGAACAAGGCCGAAACCGCCCTCTATCACGCCAAGCGCTCGGGGCGCGGGCAGGTGATGGTCTACACGCGCGAGATGGAGGAAGCGGCCCGGCGCGTGACCCATATCGAACAGGCATTGCGCCGCGCGGTCTCGGTCGGCGAGGTGGAACCGCATTTCCAGCCGATCGTGAATCTCGCGACGCGGCGCATCATCGGCTTCGAGACGCTGGCGCGGTGGACCGACAGGGACCTGGGGCCGATGTCGCCGGCGGTGTTCATCCCCATCGCGGAGGAGCGCGGCATCATCGGGCCGCTGTCGCAGCTCATGCTGCACAAGGCGGCGGAAACGGCGAGCGCCTGGCCACAGGACCTGTTCCTGTCCTTCAACCTTTCCCCCTCGCAGCTCGTCGACCAGAACACCGGCCGCCACATCCTCGCGACGCTGGAGCGCACCGGCCTCGACCCATGCCGGCTGGAGGTCGAGATCACCGAAACCGGCCTGATGAGCGACCCGGCCTCGGTCGCCAAGATCATCGACGACCTGCGCCGCCATGGCATCCGCGTCGCCCTCGACGATTTCGGCACCGGCCAGTCCTCGCTCGGCCGGTTGCGCGAATTCCCCTTCGACAAGCTCAAGATCGACCGGGCCTTCGTCTCGTCCCTGCTCGACGACCTGCCCTCGCAGCATATCATCCGGGCCATATTGTCGATGTGCGAGGGGCTCGGCATCGACGTCGTGGCCGAGGGCATCGAGGAAGAGGCGCAGGCGCAATGCCTGCTCGATTTCGGTTGCCTGGCCGGACAGGGCTTCCTGTTCGGCAGGGCGGCCAATGCCGACGCGACGCTGGCCCTGCTGCGCAGCCTGATGCGCCGCCCGCCCCTGGTCGCCGTAAGCTGATCCGGCCCCGGCCGCCCGACGATCGGCGGCTCTTTCTTGCCTTCCTTGCGACAGCTCCGTTACCTGCCTGCCCGCCACCTCCCGCCGGTCACGCCATGGCTTGGCCCGGCACGGCGGCGATTTCCGCAGCGGCATGCGCCTCCTGCAAGATTGACGTTTACGCAAACGTCAATATTTGCTATATCTGTGCCATCATCGGATTCAGTGCGCCGCGAGCGCCCGCATCAGTCCCACGGGTGGAGGAACCGCATGCCCATTTACCAGTCACCGGTCCAGGACACGCTCTATCTCCTCAACGAGGTGCTGGGCTATCCCAACCATGCCAACCTGCCCGGCTTCGCCGACGCCTCGCCGGACGTGCTGGAGGCCATTCTGGCCGAGGGCGCGAAGCTCGCCGAGAACGTCATGCTGCCGCTCAACCGCATCGGCGACACGGAAGGCTGCACCCGCAACGACGACGGCTCCGTGACCACGCCCAAGGGCTTCGGCCAGGCCTATCAGCAATATCGCGAAGGCGGCTGGATGGGGCTGGCCGCGCCCGCCGAATATGGCGGCCAGGGCCTGCCCTATGCGGTGCACGCCGCCGTCGGCGAATATCTGTCCTCGGCCAACATGGCGCTGATGATGTATCCGGGCCTGACGCAGGGCGCGATCGCGGCGATCGTCGCCCATGGCAGCGAGGCACAGAAGCAGACCTTCCTGCCGAAGATGATCGACGGCGGCTGGACCGGCACCATGAACCTGACCGAGCCGCATTGCGGCACCGATCTCGGCCTGTTGCGCACCAAGGCCGTGCCCAACGGCGACGGCACCTACCGCATCTCCGGCCAGAAGATCTTCATCTCGGCCGGCGAGCACGACATGAGCGACAACATCGTGCATCTGGTCCTGGCCCGCATCGAGGGCGCGCCGGAGGGCGTGAAGGGCATCTCGCTGTTCATCGTGCCGAAGTTCAAGCTCGACGCCGACGGCAATCCGGGCGAGCGCAACGGCGTGTCCTGCGGCTCCATCGAGGAGAAGATGGGCATCCATGGCAACGCCACCTGCGTCATGAACTATGACGAGGCCGAGGGCACGCTGCTCGGCGCCGAGAACGGCGGCCTCAAGGCCATGTTCGTGATGATGAACGAGGCCCGCCTCGGCGTCGGCCTGCAGGGCCTGTCGCTGTCCGAGGTCGCCTACCAGAACGCCGTCGCCTATGCCCGCGAGCGGCTTCAGGGCCGTTCGCTCTCCGGGCCGAAGAACCCGCAGGGCAAGGCCGATCCGATCATCGTCCACCCCGACATCCGCCGCGCGCTGATGACCATGCGCGCCTTCAACGAGGCCGGCCGCGCGCTGGTGCTGTGGACCGCGCTCAACTCCGACATCGCCCACCGTTCCGCCGACGAGGCGGAGCGGCAGGCCGCCGACGACCTGCTCGGCCTGATGACCCCGGTGCTCAAGGGCGTGCTCACCGACAAGGGCTTCGAGCATGCGGTGATGGCGCAGCAGGTGTTCGGCGGCCACGGCTACATCGAGGAGCACGGCATGAGCCAGTTCGTGCGCGATGCCCGCATCGCCATGATCTACGAAGGCGCCAACGGCATCCAGGCGCTCGATCTCGTCGGCCGCAAGCTGGCGCTGAACGGCGGCCGCGCCGTGCAGGCCTTCTTCAAGGAGGTCGGCGAATTCTGCGAGGAAAACCGCGCCGACGAGACCATGGCGCCCTTCACCAAGTCCATCAAGAAGGGCCTCAACGACCTCCAGGCGGCGACCATGTGGCTGATGCAGAACGCCATGGCCAAGCCCGACAATGCCGGCGCGGCCTCGACCGACTACATGCATCTCTTCGGCCTCGTGGTGCTGGGCTATCTGTGGGGCCGCATGGCCAAGGTCTCGCAGGAGAAGCTTGCCGAGGGCGCCGGCGACACGGCCGCCTTCCACGAGCACAAGATCGTCACCGCCCGCTACTTCATGGAGCGCGTGATGCCGGAGACCGCGGCGCATCTGGCCCGCATCTCCACCGGCGCCGACACCATGATGGCGCTGCCGGCGGAGGCGTTCTAGGGTAAGCGGGTCCAACGAGGGAGGCATCGGAGAAAAACCATGACCAGCCCCGCCGAAGTGCTCTCCGTGCCGAAGCCCGAATGGACGAGCGAAGATGTCGGCATGCTCTACGACATGGCGCACCGCTTTCTTTCGGAGGAGGTCGCGCCGCATTACGAGGCCTACGAGAAGAACGAGATCGTCGACCGCTCCGCCTGGGAAAAGGCGGGCGCAGCAGGCCTGCTCTGCCCTTCCATGCCGGAGGAATATGGCGGCGCGGGCGGCAGCTTCGCCCATGAGAGTGCCATCATCGAGGCCATCAGCCATGTCGGCGTCGACGGCTTCGGCATCGGCCTGCACAACGCTATCGTCGCCCCGTACATCCTCCACTACGGCTCGGAGGAACAGAAGAAGAAATGGCTGCCGAAGCTGGCCAGCGGCGAGCTGATCGGCGCCATCGCCATGACCGAGCCGGGCGCCGGCTCCGACCTGCTGGGCATACGCACCCGCGCCGACAGGGACGGCAACCATTACCGCATCAACGGCTCGAAGACCTTCATCACCAACGGCCAGAACGCCAACCTGATCATCATCGTGGCCAAGACCGACCCGGACAAGGGCGCCAAGGGCACCTCGCTGATCGTGGTCGAGACGGACGGCGCCGAAGGCTTCGAGCGCGGCCGCAACCTCGACAAGATCGGCCTCAAGGCCAACGACACGTCCGAGCTGTTCTTCAACGACCTGCGGGTGCCCACCGCGAACCTGCTGGGCGCGGAGGAAGGCCAGGGCTTCGTCCAGCTCATGCAGCAGCTTCCGCAGGAGCGGCTGATGATCGGCACCACGGCGATCGCCATGGCCGAGCGGGCGCTGGCGCTGACCATCGACTATGTCAAGGAGCGCAAGGCCTTCGGCCAGCCGATCCTTTCCTTCCAGAACACCCAGTTCAAGCTGGCGGAACTGAAGACCGAAATCACCATCGGCCGCGTCTTCTACAATGGTTGCGTGAAGCGCCACATCGAGGGCGGGCTCGACCCCGCCACCGCCTCCATGGCCAAGTACTGGCTCTCCGACCTGCAAGGCAGGGTGATGGACGAGTGCCTGCAACTGCATGGCGGCTATGGCTATATGAACGAATATCCGATCGCGCGCATGTGGCGCGACGCCCGGGTGCAGCGCATCTATGGCGGCACCAACGAGATCATGAAACTGCTGATCGCACGAAGCCTCTGAGGAACCCCATGTCGACCTATGTCGCGGAAATCGAGTGGAAGGCCAATCCGGAAGAGAATTTCCCCGCCGGGCGCTATTCGCGCGTGCATGAAATCCGCTTCGACAACGGCCTTGCGGTGCGGGCCTCGGCCTCGCCGAGCGTCGTGCCGCGCCCCTATTCCGACCCGACGGCCGTCGATCCGGAAGAACTGATGGTGGCGGCACTGTCCTCCTGCCACATGATGTCGTTCCTCGACCTTGCGCGCCGCGCCGGCGTCATCGTGCGCGCCTATCACGATGCGGCGGAAGGCATCCTGGAAAAGACCGCCGAGGGCCGCATCGCGCTGACCAAGGTGACGCTGCGGCCGCGCATCGACTGCGACGCCGACCGTGCCACGCTCGATGACCTCCATCACAAGGCGCATGAGGTCTGCTTCATCGCCAATTCCGTCAGGACCGACGTTCGCGTCGAGCCCGTATTCGAATCTTCAGGGAAGGAAGCACATCATGGCTGAAGCCTATGTCTATGACGCGGTGCGCACCCCGCGCGGGCGCGGCAAGAAGGACGGATCGCTGCACGAGGTGCCGGCCGTGCGGCTGGCTGCGAAGACGCTGGAAGCGATCCGCGACCGCAACGGGCTCGACACCGGTACGGTCGACGACATCATCTTCGGTTGCGTCGATCCGGTCGGCGAAGCCGGCGCGGTGATCCCGCGCGCCGCCGCCTTCGAGGCCGGCTTCGACGACAAGGCGCCGGGCATGCAGATCTCGCGCTTCTGCGCCTCCGGCCTCGACGCCATCAATTTCGGCGCGGCCAAGATCGCCCAGGGCGCCGACGACATCGTCATTGCCGGCGGCGTGGAATCGATGAGCCGCGTCGGCATGGGCGCGGCCGGCGGCGCCTGGTTCATGGACCCCTCGGTCGGCCTGCCCGGCTGGTTCGTGCCGCAGGGCATCTCGGCCGACCTCATCGCCACCAAATACGGCTTCTCCCGCGACGATGTCGACGCCTATGCGGTGGAGAGCCAGAAGCGCGCCGCGCATGCCTGGGAAAAGGGCTGGTTCAGGAACTCGGTCATTCCGGTCAGGGACCAGAACGGCCTGACCATCCTCGACCGTGACGAGCACATGCGACCCGACACCGACATGCAGGGGCTGGCGTCCCTCAACCCGTCCTTCGTCATGCCGGGCGAGATGGGCGGCTTCGACGCCGTGGCCGTGCAGAAGCATCCCGAGATCGAGGCGGTCAACCACGTCCACCACGCCGGCAATTCCTCCGGCATCGTCGACGGCGCCGCCGCCGTGCTGCTCGGCTCCAAGAAGGCCGGCAAGGCGCTCGGCGCGAAGCCGCGCGCGCGCATCCGCGCCTTCGCCAATATCGGTTCCGAGCCGGTGCTGATGCTGACCGGTCCGGTGGACGTGACCGAGAAGCTGCTCAAGCGCGCCAGAATGAAGATCTCGGACATCGACCTGTTCGAACTCAACGAGGCTTTCGCCAGCGTCGTGCTGCGCTACATGCAGGCCTTCGACATTCCGCACGACAAGATCAATGTCGCCGGCGGCGCCATCGCCATGGGCCATCCGCTGGGAGCCACCGGCGCGATGATTCTCGGCACCGTGCTGGACGAGCTGGAGCGGCGCGACCTCAACACCGCGCTGGTGACGCTGTGCATCGGTGCGGGCATGGGCACCGCCACCATCATCGAACGCGTCTGATCGGAGGGCAGGACAGATGACCTACAAGAACTTCACCGTCGAAACCGATGCCGACGGCATCGCCCTCGTCACCTGGGACATGCCCGACCGGTCGATGAACGTGTTCACCGAAGAGGCGATGCGCGAACTGGACAGCATCGTCGACCGCGTGACCGGCGACGGGGCCATCAAGGGCGCCGTCATCACCTCCGGCAAGGATACGTTCTCCGGCGGCGCCGACATCACCATGCTGCAAAAGATGCTGTCGATCTTCGCCGAGGAGAAGGCCAGCGATCCGGTCAAGGCCACGCAGAAGCTGTTCGAGACCGCCGGCTACATGACCGGCCTGTTCCGCAAGCTGGAAACCTGCGGCAAGCCGTGGGTGTCGGCCATCAACGGCACCTGCATGGGCGGCGCGTTCGAGCTTTCGCTCGCCTGCCACGCCCGCGTCGCCGCCGACAGCGACAAGGTCAAGATGGCGCTGCCCGAGGTCAAGATCGGCATCTTCCCAGGTGCCGGCGGCACCCAGCGGGTGCCGCGCCTGACCGACCAGCAGCAGGCCCTGCAGATGCTGACCAGCGGCCAGACGCTGACGCCGAAGAAGGCCAAGTCAATGGGCCTGATCACCGAGATCGCCGAGCCGGCCAAGCTGATCGAGGCCGCCAAGACCCTGATCAGGAACGGGCTTTCGGCCGTGCAACCATGGGACCAGAAGGGTTTCAAGCTGCCCGGCGGGCCGGTCTATTCGGTGGCGGGCGCCAATCTGTGGCCGCCGGCCATCGCCATCCTGCGCCGCGAGACCTACGGCAACTATCCGGCCGCAGCGGCGATCCTGAAATGCGTCTATGAAGGCCTTCTGGTACCGTTCGACACCGCGCTGCGCATCGAGCAGCGCTATTTCACGCAGATCATGCAGAGCCCGGAAGCGGCCGCGATGATTCGCTCGCTGTTCATTTCGTTGCAGGAGCTGAACAAGGGCGCGCGCCGCCCCGAGGGCGTGCCGGAGACGAAGTTCAAAAAGATCGGCGTCATCGGCGCCGGCTTCATGGGCGCGGGCATCGCCTATGTCACAGCCAAGGCCGGCATTCCCGTGGTGCTGCTCGACCGCGACCGGGCATCCGCCGACAAAGGCAAGGCCCATTCCGAAAGCCTGATGGACGGCGCCATCAAGAAGGGCCGCGCCACGCAGGCCGACAAGGAAAAGCTTCTGGCGCTGATCACGCCGAGCGCCGACTATGCCGACCTCAATGGCTGCGACCTCGTAGTCGAGGCGGTGTTCGAGGATTCGGGCGTCAAGAAGGCCGCGACCGAGCAGGCGGAAGCCGTGCTGAAGTCGACGGCTATCTTCGCCTCCAACACCTCGACCATTCCGATCACCTCGCTGGCCAAGAACTCGGCGAGGCCGAAGAACTTCGTCGGCATCCACTTCTTCTCCCCAGTCGACAAGATGATGCTGGTCGAGATCATCCTCGGCAAGAAGACCGGCGGCAAGGCGCTGGCCGTGGCCATCGACTATGTGCGGGCGATCAAGAAGACGCCGGTCGTGGTCAACGACACGCGCGGCTTCTTCGTCAACCGCTGCGTGCTGCGCTATATCGGCGAGGCCTACAAGATGCTGATCGAGGGCGTTCCGGCCGCGATGATCGAGAACGCCGCCAAGGCCGCCGGCATGCCGGTCGGGCCGCTGGCGCTCAACGACGAGACGGCCATCGACCTCGCCCAGAAGATCATGAAGCAGACCCTGCGCGATCTCGGCGAAAAGGCGGTCGACCCCCAACAGATGGCGCTGGTCGACACCATGGTCGACAAGCACGGCCGCCTCGGCCGCAAGAACGGCAAGGGTTTCTACGACTACCCGGAAAAGCCGGCCAAGAAGCATCTGTGGCCGGGCCTGAAGGACCTTTATCCGCAGCAGAACCCCGACGACATCGACTTCGAGGAGCTGAAGCAGCGCTTCCTCGTCGTCATTGCGCTGGAAGCGGCGCGGGTGATGGAGGAAAAGATCGTGACCGACCCGCGCGAGGCCGATGTCGGCTCGATCCTGGCCTTCGGCTTCGCGCCCTATACCGGCGGCGTGCTCTCCTATATCGACGGCATCGGCGCGGCCCGCTTCGTGAGCATCGCCAAGCGGCTGCAGAAGAAATACGGGGCGGAATTCAAGGCGCCGAAGCTGCTCGTCGACATGGCCGCCAGGGGCGACAGCTTCTACCAGCGCTTCGACCCTTACGGCGAGGCGCGGAAGGCCGCCTGACGCGGGGCGCGCGCCGGACAAACAAACGCAGGCCGGGTGTTTGCTTCCCCTCACCCGGCCTGCTTCGCAAACCGCCCTCTCCCCGGGTGGAAGACGGCCGAGGGGCCCGTGAAGGTGAACTGACATGTATGTGTGGGCGCGGCTGGCGCGGATGATGGCGACGGCGAAAAGCCGTGGCGACTACCACATGGGCGAGGAAAGCCGGCTCGGCTTCCGCTGCCTGCCGACCGACATCGACGCCAACCTTCATCTCAACAATGCCCGCTACATGATGCTGGCCGATGTCGGCCGCATCGACGTGTTCCTGCGCGCCGGGTTGTGGCAGGCGGCCCGCAAGCATCGCTGGGCGCCGATGCTGGGCGGGTTGCAGACCGTCTTCGTGCGCGAGATCCGCCTGTGGCAGCGCTTCGACGTCCTTTCCTCCATCGAGACCTGGGAAGGCACGCAGGCCATCGGCCGGCATCGCTTCGTGCTCGAAAGCGGCGAGACGGCGGCGGTGATCATGACCACCGCCGGCGTCTATGACCGCGCCGCCAGACGCTTCCTCGACATGGAGGAGGTCGTCATCGCGCTCGGCAAGCAGGCCACGCCGCGCCCGCTCGATGCCGACGAACGCAGCTTCATGGCCTCGCATACGGCCATGCGCGCCGCCGCCAAGGCGCAGCGCTGACGGTTGCCGCCTCGCGGCTGGACAAGCCGGGCGGGCGGGGATAAAAATCGAAAGGTATTTTTTCCTGTTCGGAGACCTCAGGCGCATGCTCTCGCATGACCGCGTATGGGCCGCCATCGACGCGCTCGCCGAGCGCTACTCGCTGTCCGCATCGGGCCTTGCCCGGCGGGCGGGGCTCGATTCCACCGCCTTCAACAAGTCCAAGCGGCTGTCGGCCGACGGGCGGCCGCGATGGCCGTCGACCGAATCGCTGGCCAAGATCATCGAGGCGACCGGCTCCTCGCTGAACGAATTTATCGCGCTGGTCGAGGACCGGGCCACCGCCGCACCCGACGCCCTGCCGGCGCGGCGCCCCTCCGTGCCGCTGGTCGGCTTCGCGCAGGCGGGCGCCGGCGGCTTCTTCGACGATGCCGGCTTCCCCGTCGGCCATGGCTGGGACCTGATCGAACTGCCGGCACCGGGCGGCGGCCCCGCCTATGCGCTGAAGGTCCAGGGCGATTCCATGCTGCCGCTCTATCGCGACGGCGACGTGCTGATCGTCGAACCGGGCGCCAGCGTGCGCAAGGGCGACCGCGTGGTGGTCAAGACCACGTCCGGCGAGGTCATGGCCAAGGTGCTCAGCCGTCAGAGCGCCAGGACGATCTCGCTGGTCTCGCTCAATCCCGAACATCCGGATCGCGAATTCCCCGTCCATGAGGTGGAGTGGATGGCGCGGATCGTGTGGGCGAGCCAATAGCGATGAAACCCCTGCATGCCGGCTTCGCGGCGCTTTGCCTGCTGATCATGACCGTTCTGGTCGTGGCCGGCGGAAGGGCGCTGAATCCGGGGGCCGATGCGGAACCGCAATCCGAAAGCGGCATCGTCTTCGACACGGAAATCAACGATGTCTTCCCGGAGGCGGAACCGGAGGACACCGCACCCGAGCCCTCCGAAGCCGTGCCGCAATCTTCCCTCCCCTCGCGGCCGATCGAGCCGGACGTCATCGCCCCGCCGCCGCTGGAGCCCTCCGAACTGGAACGGCTGCCGCCGCGCGAGCCGCTGAGCGAGCTTTCCCTCGCCGTTCCGCCCAAGCCGAAGCCCGATGCCGAATGGAAGGGCGCGACGCTGTTTCGCCCGCTCGCCACCGGCGCCGGGCGCATCAAGGCGCAGGGCCGGACCGTGACCGTCGCCGGCATCGACCCGGTGGCGCCGGACGAAACCTGCACGGACAGCGGCCGGCAATGGCCGTGCGGCACCCGCGCCACGACCGCCTTCCGCACCTTCCTGCGCGGCCGCGCCGTGGTCTGCGACATACCCGAAAATGACAGCGAGGGCGATTTCACCGCCCGCTGCCGGCTGGCCAGGCAGGACATCGGCGAATGGCTGGTGGAAAACGGCTGGGCACGCGCCCGGCAGGACGGCCCCTATGCGCAGGCGGCGGAGAAGGCACGAAAAGGCAGGAAAGGCATCTATGGCCACGCGCCGGACCTTTCGGGCCTGCCGCCGGCACCGGCGCAGGGATCGGGAGCCCCGGCGGCGCCGGACAGCATCATCGAGCTGCCCGGCCCTCCCGAACTTGTACCGGCTACGCCGCCAGACGGCCTTCCAGCGCCTTCCCGATAAGCTCCCGGGTCTCGGCGATGCCGTAGAGCGCGGCGAAGGAGCCGAAGCGCGGACCGCGCTCCTGACCGATCAGCACCTGATAGATCATCTGGAAGAAGGCGACCGAGACACCCGGTCCGCCCTCCGGGCTCTTCTTGGCGTGGTCCTGATAGCGCTCGATGGCGCGCGCCACATTGAGCGCCGCGTTCTGGATCGCCTCGCCGTCGGCGTCCTGCGGCAGGGCGGCCAGCGCCTGCGACAGCTTCGCCAGCGCCTCGCGCTCCACCTCGTCCGGCGCGCGGTAGACCTTCGACGGCTTCACGAAATCGTCGAAATAGCGGATCGCGTAGCCGGTCAACCTGTCCAGTTCGGGATGCGTCGCAGGCGTCACACCCGGCGCGTAGCGCGAGATGAAGCCCCACAGCACATCCTTGTTCTGGGCGTTGGAGACGCTGACCAGATTGAGCAGCAGCGCGAACGGCACCGGCAGGTCGATGGAAGGCGGATTGCCGTTGTGGATGTGCCAGACCGGATTGCCGAGACGGTTCTTCCAGTCCTGCTTCGGATAGGCCGACAGGAACTGGTAATATTCGTCCACGGCACGCGGGATGACATCGAAATAGAGCTTCTTGGCCACGCGCGGCTTCTGGAACATATAGAGCGCCAGGCTCTCGGTCGGCGCGTAGGTCAGCCACTCGTCGATGGTCAGGCCATTGCCCTTCGACTTGGAGATCTTCTGGCCGTTCTCGTCGAGAAACAGTTCGTAGACGAAATGTTCCGGCGCGCGCCCGCCGAGGATCTCGCAGATGCGGTCGTAGATCGCGGCGTTGGTCTGGTGGTCCTTGCCGAACATCTCGAAATCGACGTCGAGCGCCGCCCAGCGCATGCCGAAATCCGGCTTCCATTGCAGCTTCACCGCGCCGCCGGTGACCGGCAGCGTGGTCTCGGTGCCGTCCTCGTCGTCGAAGGTGACGGTGCCGGCCTCGGCGTCGACATGCTTCATCGGCACGTAGAGCACGTGGCCGCTCTTGGGCGATATCGGCAGGAAGGGGCTGTAGGTGGCCTGGCGCTCCTCGCCCAGCGTCGGCAGCATCACCTTCATGATGTCGTCATAGCGCTCTGCGGCGCGCAGCAGCACCTCGTCGAAGCGGCCTTCCTTGTAGTAATCGGTCGCGCTGGCGAACTCGTAGTCGAAGCCGAAGGTGTCGAGGAAGCGGCGCAGCATGGCGTTGTTGTGATGGCCGAAGCTCGCGTAGTCGCCGCCGAACGGGTTCGGCACGACGGTGAGCGGCATATGCAGGTAAGGCTCCAGCGCGGCGCGGTCGGGCACGTTGTCCGGGATCTTGCGCATGCCGTCCATGTCGTCGGAGAACACCAGAAGCCGCGTCCTGACCTTGTCCTGCGTGAGGATGCGGAAGGCATGGCGCACCATGGTGGTGCGCGCCACCTCGCCGAAGGTGCCGATATGCGGCAGGCCCGAGGGGCCGTAGCCGGTCTCGAACAGGATCGTTTCCGGAAACCCGGTCTTTGCATAGCGGGCGACGATTTTTTTCGCTTCCTCGAACGGCCAGGCTTTGTTCTCGCCGGCGGCGGCGAGAAGTTCCGGGTTGAGGTCGAGGGCGTCGTTTCCGGCCATGTCGTTGGTCCTGTTGGTGAAGCCGGCTTCGATGCCGGCCGGCCTGCTCTATGCGGGCCGCCGCCCAAGGTCAAATTTTTCCCGCCCGGGAGCCGCGATCGGAGGCCAGAAACGGCCAAAAAGCGT
Source organism: Aquamicrobium terrae (assembly GCF_052978165.1). Lineage (NCBI taxonomy): Bacteria > Pseudomonadati > Pseudomonadota > Alphaproteobacteria > Hyphomicrobiales > Phyllobacteriaceae > Aquamicrobium > Aquamicrobium terrae. Next base: position 2,211,111 of record NZ_JBRKLZ010000001.1, on the reverse strand, counting down.
GATTTCACGCCTTTTTTGCGCCGATTCGCCGCGCCGGGCCTTGCAAGCATGTCAGCAGCGCGCAGAACGCTTGCACGCCGCGAAGCCTGTTCTTATATACGCCGCAGATCCGTACCGGCCGTTCCATGCAAGCGGGCGCGTACGGAAATTCTTGTGAACAGGGGCTTTCGCCGGAACGCCTGACAGGGTCCTTGAAAGCCTGCTTGAAGGAGAGAATGAACCAATGGCTAAAGTAATCGGCATCGACCTCGGAACCACGAATTCCTGCGTCGCCGTGATGGACGGCAAGGACGCCAAAGTGATCGAAAACGCGGAAGGCGCGCGCACCACCCCCTCGATCGTCGCCTTCACCTCCGACGGCGAACGCCTCGTCGGCCAGCCGGCCAAGCGCCAGGCGGTCACCAATCCCGAAAACACCGTCTTTGCGGTCAAGCGCCTCATCGGCCGCCGCTATGACGATCCGGTCACCGAAAAGGACAAGGGCCTCGTGCCCTACAAGATCGTCAAGGGCGACAATGGCGACGCCTGGGTCGAGGCCGGGGCTAAGAAGCAGTCGCCCTCGCAGATCTCGGCCATGATCCTGCAGAAGATGAAGGAGACGGCGGAAGCCTATCTCGGCGAGAAGGTCGAGAAGGCCGTCATCACCGTTCCCGCCTATTTCAACGACGCCCAGCGCCAGGCCACCAAGGACGCCGGCAAGATCGCCGGTCTGGAAGTGCTGCGCATCATCAACGAGCCGACTGCGGCAGCACTTGCCTACGGCCTCGACAAGAAGGACGGCAAGACCATCGCCGTCTACGACCTTGGCGGCGGCACCTTCGACATCTCCGTGCTGGAGATCGGCGACGGCGTGTTCGAGGTTAAGTCGACCAATGGCGACACCTTCCTCGGCGGCGAGGACTTCGACATGCGTCTGGTCGAGTATCTGGCCGACGAGTTCAAGAAGGACCAGGGCATCGACCTGCGCAACGACAAGCTCGCCCTGCAGCGCCTGAAGGAAGCTGCCGAGAAGGCCAAGATCGAGCTGTCGTCCACCACGCAGACCGAGATCAACCTGCCCTTCATCACCGCCGACGCCAGCGGCCCGAAGCACCTGACGCTGAAGCTGACCCGCGCCAAGTTCGAGAGCCTGGTCGACGACCTCGTCCAGCGCACCATCGAGCCGTGCAAGGCGGCGCTCAAGGATGCCGGCATCAAGGCGGGCGAGATCGACGAGGTAGTCCTGGTCGGCGGCATGACCCGCATGCCCAAGATCCAGGAAGTGGTGAAGCAGTTCTTCGGCAAGGAGCCGCACAAGGGCGTCAACCCCGACGAGGTGGTGGCGATGGGCGCGGCGATCCAGGCCGGCGTGCTGCAGGGCGACGTCAAGGACGTGCTCTTGCTCGACGTGACCCCGCTGTCGCTGGGCATCGAGACGCTGGGCGGCGTGTTCACTCGCCTCATCGAGCGCAACACCACCATCCCGACCAAGAAGAGCCAGACCTTCTCCACCGCCGAGGACAACCAGAACGCGGTGACGATCCGGGTCTTCCAGGGCGAGCGCGAGATGGCGGCCGACAACAAGCTGCTCGGCCAGTTCGATCTGGTCGGCATCCCGCCCGCACCGCGCGGCGTGCCGCAGATCGAGGTCACCTTCGACATCGACGCCAACGGCATCGTCAACGTCTCGGCCAAGGACAAGGGCACCGGCAAGGAGCACCAGATCCGCATCCAGGCTTCGGGCGGCCTGTCCGACGCCGACATCGAGAAGATGGTCAAGGACGCCGAGGCCAATGCCGAGGCCGACAAGAAGCGCAAGGCGCTGGTCGAGGCCCGCAACCAGGCCGAATCGCTGATCCATTCCAGCGAGAAGTCGCTGAAGGACTATGGCGACAAGGTTTCGGAAGCCGACCGCACGGCCATCTCCGACGCCATTGCGGCGCTGAAGACCGCCGCCGAGGGCGACGACCCGGCCGACATCGAGGCCAAGACCCAGACGCTGGCCGAGGTTTCGATGAAGCTCGGCCAGGCCATGTACGAGGCCTCGCAGAAGGAAGCGGCCGAAGCCGACGCCAAGGCGGATGCCGCCAAGGACGGCGACGTGGTCGACGCCGACTTCGAGGAGATCAACGAGGACGACGACAAGAAGAAGTCGGCCTGATCTTCGACGCGAACAGTGAAAAGCCCGGTCCAGGCCGGGCTTTTCTGCAACTTCGGCCGGAAAAATGCGCCCGGACCTTTGCCGGCTCTGGCATCGGGACCGCGCAGCACCTAAATCGAAGGCCACGAAAGAAAAGCGGAACGCTCCGGGAACCGTGCGTTTCAGGCGCATGACAATGCGGCACACAGGCCGGTAACCGGAAAATCGTTCCAGACGCTTCGATCGACAAGGAATGGCCGTTTCGGCCGATTTGGAGCCATCGGGCAGCAGAACCAAGACGGGCTTTAAATGAAGGCTGATTTCTACGAAACGCTCGGTGTGAGCAAAAGCGCGGACGACAAGGAACTCAAGAGCGCCTTCCGCAAGCTCGCCATGCAGTTCCATCCCGACCGCAATCCGGGCGACCACGCCTGCGAGCACAAGTTCAAGGAAATCAACGAGGCCTATGAGTGCCTCAAGGACCCGCAGAAGCGGGCCGCCTACGACCGCTTCGGCCATGCGGCCTTCGAGAACGGCGGCATGAACGGCGCCGCCCACGGCTTTGCCGCCGGCGGCTTCGCCGACATCTTCGAGGACATCTTCGGCGAGATGATGGGCGGCGGGCGCCGCCGCTCCTCCGGCGGGCGCGAACGCGGCGCCGACCTGCGCTACAACATGGAAATTTCGCTGGAGGAAGCCTTCACCGGCAAGACGGCACAGATCCATGTGCCGGCCTCGGTCTCCTGCGACGAATGCGCCGGCTCCGGCGCCAAGCCCGGCACCCAGCCGGTCACCTGCACCATGTGCGGCGGCCACGGCAAGGTGCGCGCCAGCCAGGGCTTCTTCTCCATCGAGCGCACCTGCCCGCAATGCCAGGGGCGCGGCCAGACCATCAAGGATCCGTGCGGCAAGTGCCATGGCCAGGGCCGCACCACCGAGGAGCGCTCGCTGTCGGTCAACATCCCGGCCGGCATCGAGGACGGCACCCGCATCCGGCTGGCCGGCGAGGGCGAGGCGGGCCTGCGCGGCGGGCCTGCCGGCGACCTCTACATCTTCCTGTCGGTGAAGCCGCACGAATTCTTCCAGCGCGACGGCGCCGACCTCTATTGCAAGGTGCCGATCTCGATGACCACGGCGGCGCTCGGCGGCTCCTTCGAGGTGACGACGCTGGACGGCAGCCAGACCCGCGTGAAGGTGCCGGAAGGCACCCAGAACGGCCGCCAGTTCCGCCTCAAGGGCAAGGGCATGCCGGTGCTGCGCCAGCCGCAGATCGGCGATCTCTACATCCAGACGGCGGTCGAGACGCCGCAGAACCTGACCCGGCGCCAGCGCGAATTGCTGGAGGAGTTCGAACAGATCTCCAGCCAGGAGAACTCGCCGCAATCGAGCGGCTTCTTCACCCGCATGAAGGACTTCTTCGATTCCTTTGCCGAGAAGTAAGGGGCCGCCGCACAGCGAGACGGGGCCCTGTCCGCTTCCGTCGCGGCATCAGCATCTTAGGCCAGATTTTTCCTTGAACCGGGCCAGCCAGATGCTAAGTACGACGACGGGGGCCGCAGGAGATTTGCATGGCTAGAGGAACCGGACTGCGCAAGACGCTGGCGGCAAAGTTCGACGACGAGCTCAAATTCTTCAAGGGCTGGATCGACAAGCCGAAAGCGGTCGGCGCCATCGTTCCCACCAGTTCGGTCACCGCGCGGCGCATGGCCTCCGTCATCGACCTCGGCTCCGGCCTGCCGGTGCTGGAGCTCGGCCCCGGCACCGGCGTCATCACCAAGGCCATCCTCAGGCACGGCGTGAGGCCGCAGAACCTCTATGCGGTCGAATATTCGGCCGATTTCGCCCGCCACCTGCGAACCAATTTCCCCGGCGTGAACGTCATCGAGGGCGATGCCTTCAATCTCGACACCACGCTCGGCAAGGCGGCCGACCTGACCTTCGATTCGATCATCTCGGGCGTGCCGCTGCTCAATTTCCCGGTCCCGCGCCGCGTCGAATATCTCGACGGGCTTTTGTCACGCATGCCGGAAGGCAGGCCGGTGGTGCAGATCACCTACGGCCCGATGTCGCCCATCCCGCCGGGACGCGGCGACTATACCGTCGAGCATTTCGACTTCATCCTGCGCAACATCCCGCCGGCGCGGCTGTGGATCTACCGCCGCCGCACGCACTGAAGCGGAAACTCAGCCTTCGCTCACCAGCCGGACGAATTCGCGTTCGGCTGCCGTCTCGTGATGCTGGGTGTGGCGCAGCATGAAGAACTTGCGGCGCGGCACCGGATAGTTCACCGCCGCCAGACGGCCGGCCTTCAGGGCGTTGGCGACCACGAGCCGCGACATCACCGTCGCCCCCGCGCCCGCCTCCACGGCCACCCGCACCGCCTCGTTGGAGGGGAACTCCAGGCTGATCTCGACATCCGCCAGGCGGTGACCGTGCGCCTTCAGCATGGCCTCCAGGATGGAGCGGGTGCCGGAGCCATGCTCGCGCATCACCCAGGGCGAGGCCCTCAGGTCGAGGGCCGCTCCGTCGAGGCTGCCGGCCCATGCATGGCCCGGCGCCACGATCAGCACCATGTCGTCGTCGGCGACCGCGGCGACGTTCAGGGCCTGGTCCTCGACATCGCCCTCGACGAAGCCCAGATTGGCCTCGCCCTTGCGCACCATCGCCGCCACCGTCTCGGTGTTGCCCATGGTCAGTTCCACAGCAAGGCCGGGATAGGCGGAGCGGAACCGGTGGACGAAGCCGGGCAGCCAGTAGTTGCCCACGGTCTGGCTGGCGGCCAGCCTGAGCGAGCCGACCTTCAGGCCGGCGAGATCGGCCAGCACCAGTTCGGCGCCGGCGGCGCGGGCCAGCACGGCCTTGGCCTCGGCCAGAAAGGTGCGGCCGGCGTCGGTCAGCGCGATGCGCCGCCCGACCCGGTCGAACAGCTTGGTCGCATAACGCGCCTCAAGCGCGGACACTGCCGCGCTCGTCGCCGATTGGGTAAGATTGAGGTCTGCGGCAGCCCGCGTCACATGCTCGCGCTCGGCGACGGCGACGAAGATGCGCAACTGCTCAAGCGTCATTTCCCGCGTTCAACCCAACAGCTTCACCAACAGCAGACTGAAGCCAGCGATAAACACAAACGCGGAAAGCGCAAGCAGAAGCGGCGCCAGGCCGCGCGACCTGATCTCCGACACATTGGCATTCAGCCCCATGGCGGCAAGCCCCATGGTCAGCATCAGGGTGGTGACGAAGACGACCAGCGGGCGCACCGTGTCGGGCAGGCCGACGAAGCTGTTCCACAGCACGACGGCGACAAAGCCCAGCACGAACCACGGCATCGGCGGGCGGGCGCCGCTTTCGCCGCCGCCGGAGCGGCGGGCGGCAAAGCCCATGGCGAACACCATCGGCGCGAGGAGGGCGACGCGGGTGAGCTTCGAGACGGTGCCCGCCTCGCCGGCCTGCGCCCCGTACTGGAAGGCGGCGCCGATGACCTGCGCGACCTCGTGGATGGAGGCGCCGGCCCACAGGCCGAAGGCGTTCTGGTCGAGGCCGGCAAGCGCGCCGAGCAGCGGATAGGCCAGCATGGCGACGGTGCCGAACAGGGTGATCGAGGCCACCGCATAGGCGACGTCCTCGTCGCGCGCATTGGTGACGGCATTGGCCGCCACGATGGCCGAGGCGCCGCAGATCGACGTGCCGGCGGCGATCAGTTGCGCAAGCCGCCGCTCGACGCCGAGCAGGCGGGCGACGCCAAGGGTGAACAGGAACGTCGTCACCAGCGTCAGGGCGATGATTCCGAAGCCGCCGAGGCCGATGGAGGCCGCCTGGTCGACCGTCAACTGGAAGCCGAGCAGGACGATGGCCAGGCGCAGCAGCGTCTTCTGGCTGAAGCGGATGCCTTCCTTGGTGTTGGCCGCGACCCCCACCGTGTTGGCGAACAGCATGCCGATGATCACCGCCAGGATCATCGGGCTGAAGATGACGAGGCCCGGCATTTCGCGCAGCGAATAGCCCGCGCCGGTGATGACGCCGACCAGCACCAGCCCGGGCCAGACGCCACCGGCGCGCTTGACGGTCGCCTTGCTGGCAACCGGCGCCGACAGGAAGCTTTCACTTGCAGACACGACATTCTCCAATTCAGGTCGAATGGGGAATGCCATTTCCGTTATATGCAATCCAACGCATTATTTATGTCGTAATGTTCGATTTCTCCGAACGATCGCGGATATTCGATCCCGCCGGACCCGGCAATCGGCGCTTGCGGGCGGCAAAACGACCGGCCATGGTGGATGGATGACGCCTGTGCATGCCATGTCAGCTTCCGACCGCACCTCGATCTCCGCGCCCCTGGCATCGGGCCCGGCCGATTTCATCGGCCTGTGGACGGTGCGCCGCCGGCTGGTCGACCATCTCGGCCACGCCCATCTGCGCTTTGCCGGGCAGGCACGGATCGAGGCCGACGCCATCACCGAAACCGGCGAGTTGCGCAGCGATCATGGCACGACGGAGGCGAGGCGTCTCTACCGCCTGTCGATGGACGCCGACGGTGTCGACGTCCTGTTCCCGAACGGCTCGGAATTCGTGCGGCTTGGCCTGTCGGCCAGCCAGAGCGTGCGCCATCACTGCGGCGACGACTTCTATGAAGGCCGTTTCGTCTTCCGCAGCCGCGATTGCTGGATCGAGTTCTGGCGGGTGTCGGGACCACGCAAGCGCTATGCCAGCCTCACCCGCTACGAACGGATTCCCGCCACCGGCTGAGCCCGCGACAAGATGCGGCTTGTATGCGGGCGCGGGCAATGGTTCGCTGGCCGTGCGAGGCGATGCAGCCCCTGGGGGTGAATGGCGATGTACGAGCATATTCTTGTGTCCAGCGACGGGTCCGAAGCCGCGCAGGCGGGTGTCGATCACGGGCTGGAACTGGCCAAGAAGCACGGCAGCAAGGTCACCGCCGTGACGGTGACCGAACCGCTCGGCGGCCAGTTCGCCTTCGCCTCCGACCTGTGGTCGCCCAGCGAAACGGAGGTGGCCGCCTTCGACGAAGCGCAGGCCCGCATCGCCCAGCGCATACTGGAGCCGATCCGCCGCAAGGCCGAGGCGCTCGGTATCCCCATCGAGACCGTGCACGTGCCGTGGCGGCTGGTGGCCGGCGCGCTGGTCGAGGCGGCGCAGGAATGCGGCTGCAGCCTGATCGTGATGTCTTCCCATGGCCGCACCGGCATCAACCGGGTTATGCTGGGCAGCCAGACAGCCGAAGTGGTGGCCAGCGCCAAGGTTCCGGTGCTGGTGGTGCGCTGAAAGGCATCGGGTCTTCAGGATTGGCAACGAGGGAGAAGGCGGCATGATCATCACCGAAATGAGCCGGGTCGAGTGCATGGCGCTGCTGTCGGCGCAACGCGTCGGCAGACTGGGCTGCAGCCGGAACGGCCAGCCCTATGTCGTGCCGATCACCTTCGCGCTGGAGGGCAACCATCTCTACAGCTTCTCGCTCACCGGCCAGAAGATCGACTGGATGCGGGTCAATCCGCTGGTGTGCGTGCAGGCCGACGAGTTCGGCCAGCATGGCGAATGGCGCAGCGTCGTCGTCAACGGCACGTTCGAGGAACTGCCGGACCGGATCGGCTGGAAACATGCCCGCGACCATGCCTGGTCGCTGCTCAGCACCCATGCCAACTGGTGGGAGCCGGGCGGGCTGAAGCCGGCGCCGGAAGGCCCGACGCCGCATCTGTTCTACCGCGTCATCATCGAGACCATGACCGGCCGCCGCGCCGTGGCCGAGTAGGCTTTCACGCAGCCGCAAGCCGCAACCGGCCTTTCGATCCGGGCCGCGGGGACCCCCCCCTGCGGCTCTTTTCTTTGCAGCCATGTTCTTTGAGCAGCCGGGGTTGTGCAGCCGCAGCCGGCGGCTTAGAGCCTTTCTGAACCTGAAACCGGATAGAATACATGCGCATGGGCGGAAGGCTGGCCGCAGCCATGGAAGTGCTGGCCGATATCGATGGACGGCAGCGGCCGGCCGCCGAGGCGCTGCGCGACTGGGGCGCCGCCCACCGCTTTGCCGGCGGCGGCGACCGCGCGGCCATCGGCAACATCGTCTACGACGCCCTGCGCCGCCGCCGCTCGGCCGCATGGCTGTTCGACGCCGACAGCCCGAGAGCACTCGCCTTCGGCGCGGTCCTGCTCGAATGGGGGGAGACGGCCGATGGCGTCAACGCCCTGCTGGCCGACGACAGGTTCGCCCCGCCGCCGCTTTCCGACGACGAATTGCAGGCCGTGCGCCAGCGTCTTGCTGAGGAGATGCCCGAGGACGCCCGCGCCGACTGTCCGGACTGGTGCGCGCCGCTGCTCAAGGCCGCCTTCGGCGAGGACTGGGCGGCCGAGGCGGCCGCGCTCGCCCGCCGTCCGCCTCTCGACCTGCGCGCCAATCTGCTGAAAGGCGGCCGCGATGCGGTGCTGGCCGACCTCGCCGCCACCCGCGCCCAGGCGACCGCGATCGCCCCGCACGGCATCCGCATCGCGCCCATCGAGGGCAGCGGCCGCCATCCCAATGTCCAGACCGGCGAGGCTTTCGCCGAGGGCCGGTTCGAGGTGCAGGACGAGGGCTCGCAGATCGTTTCCGAACTGGCCGGCGTCCAGCCCGGCATGCAGGTGCTGGACTATTGCGCCGGGGCCGGCGGCAAGTCGCTGGCGCTTTCGGCCGCGATGCGCAACCAGGGCCAGATCTTCGCCCATGACGCGCTGAAGCCCCGCCTCGCGCCGATCGTCGAGCGCATCAGACGCGCGGGCAGCCGCAACATTCAGGTGGCCGCCGGACCGGACGACCTCACCCCGCTGGAAGGCCGCATGGACGTGGTGCTGGTCGACGCCCCCTGCACCGGCTCCGGCACATGGCGGCGGCGTCCCGACACCAAATGGCGGCTGACGCGCCAGCAGCTCGACGCCCGCCTCGCCGAACAGGCGCAAATCCTCGATATGGCCGCCGCCTACGTGAAGCCCGGCGGGTTGCTCGCCTATGTCACCTGCTCGGTGTTTCAGGAAGAAAATGACGGTCAGGCGAAAGCCTTCACCGAACGCAACCCCGCCTTCGCACCGGAAGACCATAAGGCGCTGTGGAAACACCATTTCCCGAGCCACGAGGACCGCGCGCGCATCGGCATGGGCGTTTCCCTTTCGCCCGCACGCACGGGCACCGACGGCTTCTATTTCTGCGCGCTTCGCCGCACTTGACCTGTCCGGCTCGCGCCCCAGTTTGCACCGGTGCCGCCACCACAGGGGTCTACCTTGAACAGATATGCATCGCTTGGCGTCTTTCTGCTGGCCGTCGTGGGCGCGGGCATGGCGATCGGCATCGCGACGCCGCCCGGCGAATGGTATGCGGGACTCGTCAAGCCGGCTTTCAATCCACCGAACTGGCTGTTCGCCCCGGTCTGGACGATCCTCTACATCCTGATCGCCATCGTCGGCTGGCGCACATGGCGGCGCGATCCGTCCGGCATCGCCATGAAGCTCTGGTTCGTCCAGATGGCACTCAACTTCGCATGGTCGCCGATCTTCTTTGCCGCGCATGCCACGGCGGCTGCGCTCATCGTCATCCTGCTGCTGCTGGTGACGATCCTGTGGTTCATTGCCCGAACCGCCAGCAGCGACAGGCCCTCAGCCCTCATGTTCGCGCCCTATGCGCTGTGGGTCGCGTTCGCCACGCTGCTCAATGCCTCCATCCTTTATCTGAACTGACCGTCCGAAACCGGTTCCCACTTTCGCCGGTCTTGCTCTATGGTCGCTGCCCATCAACGAATCCGGGACAGGCATGAGCACCGACATCAAGCGCATCGCAGCGATCATTTCCGCCGAGATCAACGCCCGGCCCGACCAGGCGGCCGCCGCGATCACGCTGCTGGACGACGGGGCCACGGTGCCGTTCGTCGCCCGCTATCGCAAGGAGGCGACCGGCGGGCTGGACGACACGCAATTGCGCACGCTGTCCGAACGCCTCGCCTATCTGCGCGAGATGGATGCGCGCCGCGACACCATCCTGTCCTCCATCCGCGAGCAGGGCAAGCTGACGCCGGAGCTGGAAGCCAGGATCGCCGCCGCCGCCACCAAGGCCGAGCTTGAGGACATCTACCTGCCCTACAAGCCGAAGCGCCGCACCAAGGCCGAGATCGCCCGCGAGCGGGGGCTCGGGCCGCTGGCCGAGGCGATCCTGTCCGACCGCGCCGCCGTGCCGGCCGAGCTGGCGGCCGCCTATCTCACCGACGAGGTGGCGGATGTGAAGGCGGCGCTGGAAGGTGCGCGCGACATCATCGCCGAACAGTTTTCGGAAAATGCCGATCTCGTCGGCCGCCTGCGCTGCTACATGCATGAGCGCGCCGTGCTGCGCGCACGCGTGGTGGACGGCAAGCAGGAGGAAGGCGCAAAATTCTCCGACTATTTCGACCATGCCGAGCGCTGGGCCGGAGTGCCGAGCCACCGGGCGCTGGCCATGCTGCGCGGCCGCAACGAGGAGGTGCTCGCCCTCGACATCGAGGTCGATGCCGACGATACCTCGCCCATGCGCCCCACCGTGCGGATGATCTGCGACGCCTACGCCATCGGCCGCACCCTTCCCGGTGACGTGTGGCTTTCCGAGGTGGCCGGCTGGACATGGCGGGTGAAGCTGTCGCTGCATCTGTCGCTCGACCTGATGCGGGACCTGCGCGAACGGGCCGAGGAGGCGGCGATCCACGTCTTCGGCCGCAACCTGAAGGACCTGCTGCTTGCCGCTCCCGCCGGCTCGCGCCCGACCATGGGCCTCGATCCGGGCATTCGCACCGGCGTCAAGGTCGCCGTGGTGGACGGCACCGGAAAGCTTCTCGCCACCAGCACGGTCTATCCGTTCCAGCCGCGCAACGACCTGCGCGGCGCGCAGGCGGAACTGTCGGCGCTGATCCGCAAGCATGGCGTGGAGCTGATCGCCATCGGCAACGGCACCGCCAGCCGCGAGACCGAAAGGCTGGTGGCCGACATGCTGTCCGACATGCAGCCGCCGAAACCCACCAAGGTCATCGTCTCGGAAGCCGGCGCCTCCGTCTATTCGGCTTCGTCGACGGCCGCGGCCGAGTTCCCGGACCTCGACGTGTCGCTGCGCGGCGCCGTCTCCATCGCCCGCCGCTTGCAGGACCCGCTGGCGGAACTGGTCAAGATCGAGCCGAAGTCGATCGGCGTCGGCCAGTACCAGCACGATGTCGACCAGTTCCGGCTGGCGAAGGCGCTGGACGCGGTGGTGGAGGATGCGGTGAACGCCGTCGGCGTGGACCTCAACACCGCTTCCGCCCCGCTGCTGTCGCGGGTGTCGGGCCTCGGCACCTCGCTGGCGGAAGCCATCGTGCTGCACCGCAACGTCAACGGCCCGTTCGCCACGCGGCAGGACCTGCTCAAGGTGTCGCGCCTCGGGCCCCGCGCCTTCGAGCAATGCGCCGGCTTCCTGCGCATCCCCGACGGCACCGAACCGCTCGATGCCTCGGCCGTGCACCCGGAAGCCTATGCGGTGGCCAAGAAGATCGTTTCCGCCTGCGGCCGCGACGTGCGCGCGCTGATGGGCGACAGTGCGGCGCTGAAGGCGCTTGATCCGCGCGTCTTCGCCGACGAGCGCTTCGGCCTGCCCACGGTGCGCGACATCATCTCCGAACTTGAAAAACCCGGCCGCGATCCGCGCCCGAGCTTCCGCACCGCGACCTTCGCCGAGGGCGTGGACGACATCAAGGATCTCAAGCCCGGCATGCTTCTGGAGGGCACCGCCACCAATGTGGCGGCCTTCGGCGCCTTCGTCGACATCGGCGTGCACCAGGACGGGCTGGTGCATGTCTCGCAGCTTGCCGACCGCTTCGTGAAGGACGCGCATGAGGTGGTGAAGGCCGGCGACGTGGTGAAGGTGCGCGTGGTCGAGGTGGACGTGAAGCGCAAGCGCATCGGCCTTTCCATGCGCAAGGACGGCGGCGCGCCGCAGCAGGAGCGGCGCCCGCAGAACGACGGCGCCGGCCGGCGTGATTCGCGCCCGTTCAAGAAGCCGCAGGAGGAGAACAGGCCGCAACAGCGCACCCCCCAGCAGGGCGCCTTGGGCGCCGCCCTTGCCGAGGCGCTGCGACGCAAATAAGCAAGGGGGACGGGAGGCAACCATACCCCCGGCACGGTTTCGCCGGCGGCATCACCACAGGATATCAGGTCATGCAGATCGGAATGATGGGCTTGGGCAGGATGGGCGCCAACATGGTTCGGCGTCTCTCGAATGCCGGACATGAATGCGTCGTCTACGACATCGATCCGAAAAGCGTCGCGGCCCTCGTGGCGGAAGGGGCCGTCGGCACCGCATCCATGGAAGAGTTCGTCGGCAAGCTGGCAAAACCCCGTCACGCCTGGCTGATGCTGCCGGCGGCGATCACCGGCGCGGTGGTCGAGCAACTGGCCGGACTGATGGAGGCCGGCGACACCATCGTCGACGGCGGCAACTCCAATTATCGCGACGCCGTGGACCTTGCCGCGCGGCTTTCGGCCAAGGGCGTCAATTTCGTCGATGTCGGCACCAGCGGCGGCGTGCACGGGCTGGAGCGCGGCTATTGCCTGATGATCGGCGGGCCGGACGAGGCGGTGCGCCAGTTGGATCCGGTGTTCGCCTCGCTGGCCCCCGGCGGCGATGAGAAAGCGCCCGGCACGGCCGCGCGCGGCTACCTGCATTGCGGCCCGAGCGGTGCCGGCCATTTCGTCAAGATGGTCCACAACGGCATCGAATACGGCATGATGGCGGCCTATGCTGAAGGCTTCAACATCCTGAAGGCCGCCAATGCCGGCAAGCAGGAGCGCACGGCGGACGCCGAGACCACCCCACTTTCCGAGCCGCAATACTACAAGTTCGACATCGACGTGGCGCAAGTGGCGGAGGTGTGGCGCCACGGCAGCGTCATCGGCTCATGGCTGCTCGACCTCACCGCCGATGCGCTGGCCGCCGACCCGGCGCTGGAGCAGTTCGGCGGCCGGGTTTCGGATTCGGGCGAAGGCCGCTGGACGGTGAAAGCGGCCATCGACACCGGCGTGCCGACGCCGGTGCTGTCGTCGGCGCTCTACAGCCGTTTTTCCTCGCAAGGCAATTCGACCTATGCGGACAAGCTGCTGTCGGCCATGCGCCTTGCCTTCGGCGGCCATATCGAAAAGCCCCACAAGCAGGACTGACCGCAAGGCTTCAGGCCGAATTCAGACCCGGGCCGGAACCCGCGCCGGGCGGCGCGGACCGCCGGCAAAGGGCGGCACCGGCACCTGGCACCACGGGCAGCGCGACGCGGCGCGCGGCAGCTCGCGCTTGCAGCCCCTGCAGACATGCCTGGACGGATCGGAAATCATGGAAACGCTCCTTCTGGGCGATACCGGGCATCGCGGAATGAGCCGCTTTCAGGTCTCTCCCGGAGCAAATCTGGGCGCGGCCGTCAGGTTTCAGTCGCTTCGCCCCGGGCCGCATGGCGTGCTTTGCCGGCGAGCCTCGAGACCCTTATGAAGGTTTCCATGCACATGCCGGCAAGGTGGACGGCAATCGCGGCTTTTCAAGGGCCGCAGGATCACCCACCCGGGAATTTCCGCTTTTGTTGCAACGACTTGGCCCGTCCGGCATCACAGGCATCGCGGGCGATCCATGGTGCCGGACGACAAAGCGAAGAAAAGAGGCCGCAAATCCCGTCAAGGCGGCTGGACAGGCAAAAATCACGTGCTATAACCCACGCGCTCTCGCAGGCGTTCCGGCGTCCTGCTGGGCCGGGAAATCTCCCGGTTTCTTCGAGACAGGCCCAGGTAGCTCAGTTGGTAGAGCATGCGACTGAAAATCGCAGTGTCGGTGGTTCGATTCCGCCCCTGGGCACCACTCTTTTTCCAGACCCGATAGTTTCAGCGTGATGCGGCCGCGTGCAGGCCGGATGCCGGTTTCGGGCATGATCTAGACGAACACCATCACCACCAGCGCGCCGACCGTGATGAGGATGAGGCCCGCGATGAGCATGGGCATCAGGCTGCTGCCTTCCAAGTCCCTGCCGCTGGCGTGTTCGCCGGATAGAACAACCCGGTCGCGCTTTTCGCTGTCGTTCATTGTCGTCGGCCTCCGCATTAATGTGGCAAATAATATACCACTTTTATGCACCGCGCGCCGCGACAAAAAATCGCCGCGCTTCGGCCACCCCTCGGGTGGGTGCGCAGCGATCAGACCGAAACGAAAAGGGTATTCGCGGACGGTTCAGGCCCATTCCGGAAAAAGGACGAAGCGGTTTCGAGGCCGGAACCGCTTCGGAAAAGCATGGAGCCGCGGGCATTACGAAGAACGCCCGCGGCTCCAGGTTGGTTTGCACCGCCAGACGAGCCCGTCCGGCGGCAAAATGCTCTAGCCGGCCAGGATCTCTTTCGAGGCAACGGTGGAATCGGCGTTCAGGCGATAGACGATCGGCACGCCGGTGCCGAGCTCCACCTTCACCACCTCCTCGCCGGACAGGCCGTCGAGCGCCATGATGAGGGCGCGCAGCGAATTGCCGTGGGCCGCCACCAGCACCGTTTCGCCGCGCAGCACATGCGGCTGCATGTCGTGCAGATAGTAGGGCCACACGCGCGCGCCGGTGTCCTTCAGGCTCTCGCCGGCGGGCGGAGGCACGTCGTAGGAACGGCGCCAGACATGCACCTGCTCCTCGCCCCATTTCTGGCGCGCGTCGTCCTTGTTGAGCCCGGAGAGGTCGCCATAGTCGCGCTCGTTCAGCGCCTGGTTGCGAATGGTCTCGAGATCGCCCTGGCCGACCGCATCGAGGATGTGCCGGCAGGTCTTCTGGGCGCGTTGCAGATCGGAGGTGAAGGCGATGTCGAACTTCAGGCCGCGCTCCTTCAGCTTCTGCCCGGCCGCGCGCGCCTCGTCATGGCCCTTTTCGGTCAGGTCCACGTCGCGCCAGCCGGTGAACAGGTTCTTCAGGTTCCATTCGCTCTGGCCATGGCGCACGAGCACGAGGGTTCCGGACATGTTTGCTCCTTCTTCAGTTGCGTTTCGCGAAACGACCCGGCTCAGAAGCCGAGCACGTCGCGCATCGAATAGAGGCCGGGCTTGCGGCCGCGCGCCCACAGGGCCGCCTTGACCGCGCCGCGCGCGAAGATCGCCCGGTCCTGGGCGTGGTGGGCAAGGGTGATGGTCTCGCCATTGCCGGCGAGGATGACCGAATGGTCGCCCGGCACGGAGCCGCCGCGCAGCGTGGCGAAACCGATGCTGCCCGTCTGGCGCGGGCCGGTGTGGCCGTCACGCACCCGCACATCGTTGCCGGAAAGGGAAATGCCGCGCCCGGCGGCCGCCGCTTCGCCCAGCAGCAGGGCGGTGCCGGAGGGCGCATCGACCTTGTGGCGATGGTGCATCTCAAGCACCTCGATGTCGAAATCCTTGGCCTCCAGGGCGCGCGCCGCCTGCTCGACCAGCAGCGCCAGCAGGTTGACGCCGAGGCTCATATTGCCGGACTTGACGATGGTGGCGTGGCGGGCGGCCGCCTCGATGCGGGCGTTGTCTTCCGCCGACAGGCCGGTGGTGCCGAGCACATGGACGATGCGCGCCTGCGCCGCATAGCCGGCGAACTCGACGCTGGCCGCGGGCGCGGTGAAGTCGAGCACGCCATCGGCGGTGGCGAAGGCGGCCAGCGGATCGTCGCCGACGGCCACGCCGGAAGGGCCGAGGCCGGCCAGTTCGCCGATGTCCTTGCCGAGCGCGGGCGAGCCCTTGCGCTCCACCGCCCCGACGATGCGCGCGCCTTCCGCCTCGTGCACGGCGCGCACCAGCGCCAGCCCCATGCGGCCGGCCGCCCCGACGACGACAAGACCCATATCGCTCATATGCTGCTCCCCGATGTTGCGGATGTACCGGCCATATCCGTGGCCTCATCGTCGACGAGGCCCAGCCCCTTGTCGCCCTGGAACCGGTAGAAGCGGGCGTAGACACCGTCCGGATCGGCCATCAGTGCGGCGTGGGTGCCCTGCTCGACCACCCGCCCCTCGTCCAGCACGACGATATGGTCGGCATTGACCACGGTGGAGAGCCGATGGGCGATGACGATGGTGGTGCGGCCGCGCATCGCTTCGTTCAGCGCCTGCTGGACGCGCGCCTCCGACTCGTTGTCCAGCGCCGAGGTCGCCTCGTCGAGCAGCAGGATCGGCGCGTTGCGCACCATGGCGCGCGCGATCGACACGCGCTGGCGCTGGCCGCCGGAAAGCGTCGCGCCGTTTTCGCCGACCTGGGTGTCGTAGCCTTCGGGCTGCTGGCGGATGAACTCGTCCGCCGCCGCCAGCCGCGCCGCCAGCTCGATCTCGTTGTCGGTCGCCTCGGGGCGGCCATAGCGGATGTTGTCGCGGATCGTGCCCTCGAACAGATAGGGCTGCTGCGAGACATAGGCGATGGACTGGCGCAGCGAGCGCTTGGTCACCTTCGATACGTCCTGCCCGTCGATGGTGACGGCGCCGCCATCGACATCGTGGAACCGCTGCAGCAGCGCCACCAGCGTCGACTTGCCGGCGCCCGAGGCGCCGACGATGGCCGTGGTCTTGCCGGGGGCTGCGGTGAAGCTCACCCCATGCAGCACCGGCTGGCCCGGCACATAGCCGAAGGAGACGTTTTCGAAGCGCACCTCGCCCTTAGGCACGGCCAGCGCGGCGGCGCCCGGCACGTCGCCCTGGCGCGGCTCGAGGTCGAGGATCTCGTAGATCATGCGGGCATTGACCAGCGCGCGCTCGACATTGACCTGGGTGCGCGCCAGCCGGCGGGCCGGGTCATAGGCCAGCAGCAGCGCGGTGATGAAGGCCATGACGTCGCCGGGCGGATGGTTGGTCGTGGCCGCCTTGTAGGAGGCGTAGCCGATGACGCCGGCGACAGCGAAGCCGGCAAGGCTTTCGGTGATCGGGCCGAGGCGCTCCGAAACGCGGGCGATCTTGTTGTAGCGGCTCTCGGCCTGATCGACCAACTGGCCGATGCGGGCCGAAAGCTGATCTTCCATGGTGAAGGCCTTGACCACGGCGATGCCCTGCACCGCCTCCTGCATGGCCCCGATGAGGTGCGAGTTGATGGTGACGGATTCGCGCGTCACCGTGCGCACGCGGCGCATGATGTAGTTCACCGCCCACACCAGCGGCGGGCCGATGACGATGATCGAGGCGGCGAGATAGGGCTGCTGCCAGATCATCACCGCGACGAGGCCGATGAGGGCGACGAGATCGCCGGCGACGGAGCGCAGCGTCATGCCCATCAGGTCGCGGATGCCGGCCACGTTCTCGTTGATGCGCGCCGCCAGCCGGCCGGAACGCGTGTCGCCGAAGAAGTCGATGCCCAGCCGCATCAGGTGCTGGAAGACACGCTTCTGGTAGCGCGCCACGACATTGTTGCCGATCCTGGCCAGCGTCACCGAATAGCCATAGGTGGCGATGCCCCGGATCAGGAAGATGGCGATCACGCCGCCGCAGATCAGCGGGGCGCGGTCATAGCGCTGCCTGACGAAGATGTCGTCGACCAGCGGCTGCATGATCCAGGCGGCGAGGCCTGCGGTGGCCGCCGACACCAGCAGGCAGAATATGGTCAGCGCATAGTACCCGATATATTCGCGGCCGTTCTCGGCGAAAATGCGCTTCAGAACGGCGATGACTTCACCGGGCTGGGGCTTGCTGCGGTTGCTGCCGACGGTCAAGGTTGGGTCCGTTGCATTGGTCTGCGTCCGAAGACGCCGGATGAGGTCGGGCACCCTCTTAGAGCCTTTGCATCCATTTGCCTATGGCCGAGCCCAAAATTGCAGCCGGAGAGCTTACGTTCGCCAGCGCCGTCCCGCCGTTTCCACGCCGAAGCCTGACGGCGTGCGGGCATAGGCGGCGAGCCCGGCCAGCGCCGCCAGCGGATGGCCGACGACATGGACGGGAATGGAGCGCATCAGCGCGTTGTGGGGTGCCTTGTCCTCGAAGGCGGCGCGGAAATTGCCGGCCTTCAGCGCCGGCACGATCTTCTGGGCGATGCCGCCGCTCAGATAGACGCCGCCGCGCGCCTTGAAGATCAGAGCCACGTCGCCGGCGACCCGGCCGAGCAGGGTGGTGAAGATTTCCAGCGTTTCGACGGCGGTCGCGTCGCTGCCGGCCAGCCCGGCGGCGGTGATGTCGGAAGGCGCCGTCAAGGCGGGCTCGCCGCCGCCGGCCCGGGCAATGGCGCGATAGAGATTGGTGAGGCCGCGGCCGCACAATATGTCCTCGCCGGAAACGCGCCCGTCCAGCGTCTCGATATTAGCAAAGACCTCGTGGTCGCGCCGCGTGCGCGGGCCGAGGTCGATGTGGCCGCCCTCGCCCGGCACCGGCACCCAGCCGCCGAAGGCATGGACGAGACCGGCCACGCCGAGCCCCGTGCCGGGGCCGAGCACCACGCGCGCCGCATTGGCCACCGGCTCGCCGCCGCCGATCTTTTCCATGTGGTCCATGCCGAGCGCCGCGACCGCCAGCGCCTGCGCCTCGAAATCGTTGAGCAGCACCACGTCGTCGAGGCCGAGCTCGGCCAGCATGCGCCTGGGCCGTATCACCCACGGGCAATTGGTGAGCCGGACCTCGTCGCCCTCGATGGGAGCCGCCACCGCCAATATGGCCGTGCGCGGACGGCGCGGGGCACCGTCCAGAACCGCGGCGCGGATAGCCTCGTCGACACCGGCGAAATCCGCCGTCTTGACGATGCGCGGCTCGCCGGCCCCGGAAGTCTCGCCGCCGATGATGGAAAAGCGGGCATTGGTGCCGCCTATGTCGCCGATCAGGACCGGAAACCTGAACCGAACCTCGCCATCATCCGAACCTGTCATTCTGGTCCCCGACAAGCCATCGCCTTTCCGGGTCGATGCTCGATATGTGTGGTCTTGCCGCCTTCATGCAATGCCGGATGATTCCACCCGGCTGCAAAAGGCTAGAGCATCGGACCGAAAAGTGTACTCGGTTTTCGGATTGTTCCGATGTTCAATCAAAGTGTTAGAGCGTCCTTTGTGCATCCGAAAGGACGCACGGCGCTCCAAAGCGTGTCGCGATCTTTCAGATTCGCTCCATACGCTTCATGTTGTTGTTTTTACGCATGTCGTTATCCCGAAACCGGTTCCCGCTTTCGGGCGACATGCTTTAGCGCATGCCGGGCCAAAGGAAAACACCTTTCCAGCCCACGATTAAACCGATTGAAATAGCAGCAGTACAGCGGAGTTCCCTTTCCGGTCAATCGGCCGGGCGCGGAAACGGCAGAGGCGCGCCATATTCGGGCGTCGCCGCGAAGGAGCTCACGGCCGTGGACAATCCGTCCGAGGCCGCCAGCGCCGCGATCGGATCGGCCCTGGAGATGGTGGGTGCGCCGGCGGAAGGATAGGTGACGGCGGCGATGGACACCGGATCGGGCGCTTCCAGCACCGCGCGGCAGGCCTTGGGCAGCGACGCCATGGTCATCACGTCGCGGGCCTTGGGGGCGTCGGGGTTCTGATTGGGCCGCCAGGGCTCCTCGGTGAACCACCAGGCCAGCGACTTGTCGCACCCTTCGCCCGCCGCGACCGTTGCCTGCCGCTTGCAGTCGGGCGAGCCGGGCTGGCAGCCGATGCGGACGTGGAAATGGTAGTCATGGCCCCAGAACGGCCGGATCTTGCGCAGCCAGGCGCGGTCGCCCTTCACCGTGTCGCACAGCTTCTTCTTGATGCCCGGATTGACCAGAATGCGCTCCACCTCGGGGTAGGAGGCGGCGCGTTTCAGCAGTCTTTCATGCGCCGGCGTCCACAGCCTGTCGATGACCCGGTGGGTCTTTTCGTTCACCAGCGACGTGGCCGACATGTTCTCCCGTTCCTGCGGCGTCAGGCGGCGGTCGGGCATGGGGGTGAACCAGATGTCGGCATCGAGGCCGATCTGGTGCGAGGCATGGCCGGTGAGCATCGGCCCGCCGCGCGGCTGCGAGATATCGCCGAGCAGCAGGCCCGGCCAGCCATCCTGAACCGCATCACGGGACAGTTTCTCGATCAGCGAGATCATCGCGGGGTGGCCCCAGCGGCGGTTGCGCGACAGGCGCATGGCCTGCCAAGTGGGGCCATCGGTGGCGATGGCGACGCCGCCGGAAAAGCAACCCTTGGAATAGAAGCCGATGGATTGCGGCTGGGTCGCGGCCGGCAGCTGGTGGGCCCCGAACAGGTTCTTGGCCAGTTCCTGCGCGACCGCGTCCTGCGCAAAGGTCAGCGTGGACAGTGCGGCGAGCATGGCCACGCCTCTCGCCATCGTCCCCCGCAATGCTCGCATGCCCTCTCTCCAGTCCGGCGCCGCGCACGGCCATCAGAACGCGTCGCGATCTTTCAGATTCGCTCCGTACGCTCCAACTTGTTGTTTTTGCGCATGTCATCATCCCGAAACCGGGCGACATGCTTCAAAGCGAATCACATGATGCCGCCAACTGTGCCACGATCAAGGCAGGCGCATCCTGGCCCGCGATTCTCCCTGGTCCCAGTTGCCGTCATCCCACAGGGTGCGAAGGGCCGCGCGATAGTCGCGAAAGCGCAAATCATAGCCCGACGCCTTGAGCGCGGCGTTCGAGACGCGCTTGTTCTCGCCATAGAAGGAACGCGCCATGGGCGTCAGCTCGGCCTGATCGAAGGGAATTTCCGGCGGCGGCTCGACCCCCATCAGCCCGGCGGCATAGGTCACGACATCCTGCGGCGGCGAAGGCTCGTCGTCGGCGAGGTTGAAGATGCCGCCCCGCGCGGCATTGGCGAGGTGCAGCAGCGCGCCGGCGATGTCGGCGACATGGATGCGGTTGAAGACCTGTCCCGGCTTGACCAGGCGCTTGGCGGTGCCGTCCCGCAGATTGACGAAGGCGTTGCGGCCGGGCCCGTAGATGCCGGCAAGGCGCAGCACCGCGACCGGCCGGCCGACGGCCTCGCCAAGCGCCAGCCATTGGCGCTCGGCCTCGACCCGCAGCACCGAGCGGCGCGACACCGGCCGGCATGGCGTTTCCTCGTCCACCCAGGCGCCAGCGTGATCGCCATAGACGCCGACGGTGGAAAGATAGCCGATCCAGCGCAGCTTCGGCATCTCGCCCGCAAGGATCTCGCGCGCTCCATTCAGCACCGGATCACCGGCTTCGCCGGGTGCCGCCGAGACGACCAGATGGGTGGTGCCGGCCAGCGCGTCCCGCACCTCGCCCGTCACCACACCGTCGAACAGCAGCGGCGAGATGCCGGCCGCGCGCAGCAGCTCGAACTTTCCGGGCGCGCGCGTTGTGCCGAACACCGGCACATCCTTTGGACACAGACCGGCAAAGGCGCGGGCCGAGTAGCCGGCGCCGAAGATGAAGACCTGCTCCATGCTCATATCCTGACCTCCCCGGCCGACCCCATGCCCTGCATCCATTCCATCCGCACGTCCGGCTCCTCTTCCTCAGGCAGCGCCGCGCGCGCCAGACTGTCGAACGCGCCTTGCGGCAGAAGCCGCGACAGCGCCCAGACGGCAGCGCCGCGCACCAGCGGCGAGGCGTCGAGCGTCAGGGCGCGCACCGCACCGGTCAACCCGGCATCCCCGGAATTGCCGGCCGCGATCAGCACGTTGCGGATGAAGCGGTCGCGGCCCACGCGCTTGACCGGCGAGCCGGAAAAGAAGGCGCGGAAGGCCGGATCGTCCAGTTCCAGCATATCGGCGAGCTTCGGGGCGCGCAGGTCGTCGCGCGCGGCCAGCTTCGCCTCGGAGGCGGCCTGGGCGAACTTGTTCCACGGACAGGCGGCAAGGCAGTCGTCGCAGCCATAGATGCGGTTGCCGATCGCCGCGCGGAACTCAAGCGGGATCGGCCCCTTGTTCTCGATGGTGAGATAGGAGATGCAGCGGCGCGCATCGAGCCGGTACGGCACCGGAAAGGCGTTGGTCGGGCAGGCGTCGAGGCAGGCGCGGCAGGAGCCGCAACGATCGACGTCGCGTTCGTCCGGCTCCAGCTCTGCGGTGGTGAAGATGGAGCCGAGGAACAGCCACGAGCCATGCGTGCGGCTGACCAGATTGGTGTGCTTGCCCTGCCAGCCGAGCCCGGCGGCCTCGGCCAGCGGCTTCTCCATCACCGGCGCGGTGTCGACGAACACCTTCACGTCCCCGCCGGCGCGGGAAACGATCTTGCCGGCAATCTCCTTCAGCCGCCCCTTCATCACGTCGTGATAGTCGCGGTTGCGGGCATAGACGGAGATGGCGGCCCGGTCGGGATGGGCGAGAAGCTCGCGCGGATCGTGATCCGGCCCGTAGTTCATGGCCAGCACGATGATGGAGCGCACTTCCGGCCACAGCACGCCGGGTTTCGCGCGCCGCTCCAGCGTCTCCTCGATCCAGCCCATGGAACCGTGGAAACCGTCAGCCACGAATTGCGCCAGCCGTGCCGGGGCCTTCGGAATGGCATCGGGCGAGGTGACGGCGACGAGGTCGAAGCCGGCGCGCAGGGCTTCCCTGTCGATCAGCGCGCGAAGCTTGCCGGAATCAGAAGTCGAGGTCCGCATAGTGGGACACCGGCGCCAGGCCGCGCACGCGGTCGGACAGCAACGGGCGGAAGGAGGGGCGCGATTTCACCCGCATGTACCAGTCGCGCGCGGCGGCGTGCTCGCGCCAGTCGATCTCGCCCAGATAATCCAGCACCGAGAAGGTGGCGGCGGCGGCAAGGTCGGCATAGGTGAGGCGCGATCCGGCCAGCCAGTGACGGGTGCCGGCCAGCCAGTTGGTGTATTTCAGATGCTGCCTGATATTGGCGCGCGCGGCGCGGATGGCGGTGGAATCGGGCGAGCCGCCGCCCGCGGCATCCGGCATCAGCGGCTTCAGCACGCGCTCGCGCACCAGATGGCGGGTCACCTCGCTCTCGGTCTTGACGAGATACCAGTCGACGAGGCGCCTGATCTCGGCCCGGTCCATGGGGTTTTCGGCGAGCAGCCGCCGGTCGCGCTTCAGCACGCCGCGCGTTTCGTCGAGATATTCGGCAATCACCTCGGCGCCCACCACGGGCACGTCGCCTTCGGCCAGCAGGATCGGCAGGGTGCCGGCCGGGTTGAGGGCCAGGAACTCTTTGCGCCTCGACCAGGGCTTCTCCTCAATTAACGCCAATTCCTCGCCATATTCGCCGAATGCGATTCGGACGAAACGACAGGCAGCGGACATCGGATGATGAAAAAGCGTCAGCATGGTTCCTTGGGTCAAAAAAGCGCACTGGCAAATCGATGCCGGCACCGGTAAGCCTTGCCGCCCGCACCAACGGACTGTCAAGCTTTGCGACCTATAGGGTCAGAACGCCGTCCTGACAAGCAAACTGGGATCATCCGCCCATATGGAAAATCAGACGATCATCGAGGCCCTTCTGCTCGGCCTGCTGGAAGGGCTGACCGAGTTCATCCCGGTCTCGTCGACGGGCCACATCCTGCTCGCCGGCCATTTTCTCGGCTTCGAATCGACCGGCAAGGCCTTCGAGGTGCTGATCCAGCTTGGCGCCATCCTCGCCATATTGTCGGTCTATGCGGCCCGCTTCTGGGACTTCATGAAGCGGCGGGACCGGCTCCATGTCATCAGCGAGGTGGTGATCGGCATCCTGGCCACCCTGATCTGGATGGGCGGCTGCGCCGTCGAGTTCGTCTCGGCCATCGTGCGGCGCCGGCGTCCCAATTTGTTCGTGCCGCCGCAGCTTCCCGACGACCCGGCCGTGCGCATGCTGGTCGGCCTCGCCATCGGCTTCCTGCCGGCGGCGGTGATCGGCGTGCTGGCGCATGGCTTCATCAAGTCGGTGCTGTTCGAGACGCCGAAGCTGATCTGCATCATGCTGATCCTCGGCGGCATCGTGCTGTTGTGGATCGACAGGCTCGACCTCCGGCCGAAATACCATGAAGTGCGCGAATTTCCGCTGTCGCTCTATCTCAAGATCGGCCTGTTCCAGTGCCTGGCCATGATTCCCGGCACCTCGCGCTCCGGCGCCACCATCGTCGGCGGGCTGCTGATGGGGGCGGACAAGCGGGCGGCGGCCGAGTTCTCCTTCTTCCTCGCCATGCCGACCATGCTCGGCGCCTTCACGCTCGATCTCTGCAAGAACTGGAACGCGCTGTCGGCCTCGGACCTCAACATCATCGTGGCCGGCTTCCTCTCGGCCTTCGTGGCGGCGGTCATCGTGGTGCGCAGCCTGCTCGGCTATGTCAGCCGCCATGGCTACAGGCTGTTCGGCTGGTGGCGGCTGGTGGTGGGCACAGTCGGCCTCGCCGCCCTCTACATCGTCGGCTGACGAAATCCCTTCAGCCGGTCAACAGGCGTGAATTCAGGCCGCCTGCCGGCGCTGGAATTGGCCGGCGGCGCGGAAGCGCCACAGATAGCTGGGCAGGATGGTGGCCATTGCCTGCGCCTCGATGCCGAGGCCGGCCAGCGTGCGCGCCTCGGACTGCGCCGCCTGCGAAACCACATTGTCGGAGCGGAGCTGCGCCACCTGGTCGCGGGTGAGCAGCGGCTTGGGCAACAGGCCGAGGAAGGAAGCGGCCAGGTCCGCCACCCACCACGGCAGCGGCACCAGCAGGCGCTTGCGCTCGATCACGGCAAGCATCTCCTCCAGGCACTGGCGGAAGGTGGCGACCACCGGCCCGCCAAGCTCGTAGATGCGGCCGCCGACCGCCACGCCGTCCACCGCGCGGGCCACGGCCTCGGCCACGTCGCCGACATAGACCGGCTGGAATTTCGTCGTGCCGCCGCCGATCAGCGGCAGGGCGGGCGCATAGCGCGACATGGCGGCAAAGCGGTTGAAGAACTCGTCCTCGGGGCCGAAGATGATCGAAGGGCGGAAGATGGTGGCGTCCGGCACGGTTTCCAGCACCGCCTTCTCGCCGCGGGCCTTGGTGCGGGCATAGGCCGACGGCGACCGCTCGTCGACGCCGATCGCCGAAACATGGGTGAGACGGGCGCCGACGGCACGCGCGGCCTCGGCCACGGCGCGGGCGCCGAACTCATGCACCGCGCCGAACCTCTGGCGGCTGCCCTCGTGGAGGACGCCGACGAGGTTGATGACGTGATCGGCGCCGATCACCGCCTGGTCAACGGACCGGCGGAACCGCAGATTGGCCTGAACGGCCTGGATCTGGCCGACATTGCCGAGCGGCTGCAGATGTACGGCAAGGTCGGGCCGGCGGCAGGCGACGCGGATGCGGTAGCCGCGCTTGGCCAGCGCGCGCACCACATGCCGTCCCACGAAACCGGACCCGCCGAAGACGACCACGAGCTTGGGGGTTTGCAGGATTTCGGTCATGAGTGGCTCCGGCTAAATGCCCCGGCCCGGCCGGGGGTCTGGCTGAAGCCGTTTCATAGTCCGTTTCGCGCCGAAGGCAAAGTGCGATCGGTGGTCGCTGCCGCCGATCGCCCCGGATCAGAAAGCCTTGCCGATGCGGGCGTCGACCGAATGGCGGTTGGCGCCGCGGATGACGAAGTAGAACAGCATGGCCGACCACAGGATCGACTTTTCGGCGCCGGAATAACCCTGGCCCAGCGTGATCCAGTGGAACCACACCGTCACCAGCAGCACGAACAGGCCGGCGAAGGCGGAGGGCCGGGTGAGGAAGCCCAGCATCAGGAAGATGCCGCCGAAGAATTCGGTGCAGGACAGGAGCAGCGACCAGAAGGCGCCGGGATAGAAGCCCAGCCCCTCGACCATCTGGGCCGCGCCGAAGGGATCGACGATCTTGGACGAGCCGTGGATGGCGAGAATGCCGCCGGTGACGACGCGAAGCAGCGTCTCCGAACCTTCGTGCAGCGCGGCATAAAGGCCGCCAAGGGCCGGAATGATGAGGCGCGGGCGCCCGGTTTCGGTGGTTATGGACATCGATCTTCTTCCTGTTGCGGAGGCGCTCCTAACGCCTCAAGCGGTCTTCACGGTCAAATGAAATAAAGTTGAGCTACATTTCAAGTTTCCGGAGGGTGACAGTCCGTCACCGAAAAACGCAAGGCCGCCATGCGAAAAGGCAAGGCAGGTTCACGGAAATAGCATTTGAGTGGCACTCCAAAACGGGCCACGGTGGAGGGATATGCCAGGGTGAGGAGTGATCTATCGCTGATGACGAAAGCTTTTGACGGCAAGCATATCATCGTAACCGGCGGAACCGGCGCACTGGGCAGCGTCGTCGTCGGGAGACTGGTCGAACAAGGCGCCATATGCCACGTGCCCAATACCCATGCGGAACCGCCGCCGCATTTTCCCCATGCAGACCATCCCAATGTCCGGCTCAGCCACAACATCTATCTGGCCGACGTGCGGACCGTGGACGCCTATTATGCGGACGTGCCCGAACTGTGGGCCTCGATCCATCTCGCCGGCGGTTTTGCCGCCGCTCCCCTCGACAAGACCGAAGCGGCCTCGTTCGAGGAGCTTCTCGAAACCAACATCCACACCGCCTTCTTCTGCTGCCGGGCGGCGCTGCGCGCCATGCTCGCCAGCGGCACGGCCGGGCGCATCGTCAATGTCGCCGCCCGCCCGGGGCTCGACCCGCGGCGCGGCGCGGGCATGGTCGCCTACGCGACGAGCAAGGCGGCCGTGGCGGCCATGACCGTGGCTCTGGCCGAGGAGGTCAAGGCCAAGGGCATCCTGGCCAATGCCATCGCGCCGTCGACGCTCGACACGCCGGCCAACCGCGAGGCCATGCCGGATGCCGATTTCACCCGCTGGGTGAGCCTGGAGGCGGCGGCCGAGACGATCGCCTATCTGGCGTCGCCCGCCAATCAGGCGATGAGCGGGGCGCTGGTGCCGCTCTATGGCAGGGCCTGACGGGCCGGCTACGCGAGCTCTGCTTTACCGACCAAAAAAACCCGCCGGATCGCTCCGGCGGGTTTTTTGTTCCTGTCGGCCGCGCCGTGGAAACGGCGCGGCCGAATGGCCGAAGCTGCTTAGCTGCCCTGCTTCTTGAGCGCGGCGCCCAGAATGTCGCCCAGCGAAGCGCCGGAGTCGGTCGAACCGTACTGCGCGACGGCTTCCTTCTCCTCGGCGATTTCCAGCGCCTTGATCGACACCTGAACCTTGCGGTTCTTCTTGTCGTAGAGGATGACGCGGGCATCGACCTTCTGGCCGACGGTGAAGCGCTCGGGGCGCTGCTCGTCGCGGTCACGCGACAGGTCGGAGCGCTTGATGAAGGTCTCCAGGCCGCTTTCGACCAGACGAACGTCCAGACCGCCATCCTTCACGCCGATGACCTCGCAGGTCACCACGGCATTCTTGCGCAGTTCGCCGGAAGCGGCGGCGTCGCCGGCCGCGTCACGCGAAAGCTGCTTGATGCCGAGCGAGATGCGCTCCTTGTCGATGTCGACGTCGAGCACCTGGGCCTTGACCATGTCGCCACGGTTGTACTCCTCGATGACCTGCTCGCCCGGACGGTTCCAGTCGAGGTCGGAGAGGTGGACCATGCCGTCGACATCGCCCTCGAGGCCGATGAACAGGCCGAACTCGGTCTTGTTCTTGACCTCGCCCTCGACTTCCGAACCAACCGGATGGTTGCGGGCGAAAGCTTCCCACGGGTTCTCAAGCGTCTGCTTGAGGCCGAGCGAGATGCGGCGCTTGGCCGGATCGACCTCGAGCACCACCACGTCCACCTGCTGCGAGGTCGACAGGATCTTGCCGGGGTGCACGTTCTTCTTCGTCCACGACATTTCCGAAACGTGGATGAGGCCCTCTATGCCCGGCTCCAGCTCGACGAACGCGCCGTAGTCGGTGATGTTGGTGACGGTGCCGGTGATCTTCTTGCCGATCGGGAACTTGGTACCGATGTCGGACCACGGATCGCTCTCGAGTTGCTTCATGCCCAGCGAGATGCGGTGCGTCTCCTGGTTGATGCGGATGATCTGCACCTTGACCGTCTGGCCGATGTTGAGGATTTCGGTCGGATGGTTCACGCGGCGCCATGCCATGTCGGTGACGTGCAGCAGGCCATCGATGCCGCCGAGGTCGACGAACGCACCGTAGTCGGTGATGTTCTTGACCACGCCCTCGACCACCTGACCCTCTTCGAGGTTCTGGACGATCTCGGAGCGCTGCTCGGCACGGCTCTCTTCAAGCACGGTGCGGCGCGAAACGACGATGTTGCCGCGGCGCTTGTCCATCTTGAGGATTTCGAAGGGCTGCGGGTTGTGCATGAGCGGGGTGACGTCGCGGATCGGACGGATGTCGACCTGCGAACGCGGCAGGAAGGCCACGGCGCCGTCCAGATCGACGGTGAAGCCGCCCTTGACCTGGTTGAAGATGACGCCCTCGACGCGCTCGCCCTTGGAGAACTTCTCCTCGAGGCGGACCCAGCTTTCCTCGCGGCGAGCCTTCTCGCGCGACAGCATGGCCTCGCCCAGCGCGTTCTCGATGCGCTCGACATAGACCTCGACGGTGTCGCCGACCTTCAGCGTGCCGTCCTTGGCCTTGGCGCCGAATTCCTTCAGCGGAACGCGGCCCTCGACCTTCAGGCCGACGTCGATGATGGCCATGTCCTTCTCGATGGCGGTGACGATACCGCGCACGACCTGGCCTTCACCGGCGTGACCGTCGGCAAAGGATTCTTCGAGCATGCTCGCGAAATCGTCGCGAGTAGGGTTTGAAACTGACATATGTTCTCCTGAAATGCCTCTCGTGAAGGAGGCGGCGCCGTGGGTTCGCGTTGCGTTTGCCTGACCGACATTCCGGACCCTTCGGGCCCAGACCGCCAAGGGGCGGTCGGAAATACGGCGCGTGGAGTGCCGGCAGGCGGTTTCAGTCCGGTGCCGAACGGGGATTTCTCAGGCGAATGCGCCGATCAAGTCCCGCTCAGGCTTCGCTTCCTGTCGCCACTATATCATCAACGATGGTTCTGGCGGCAAGAAACGCGGCTTCTATATCCATTTCGCTGGTGTCGAGCAAGTGCGCATCGGCAGCCGGGCGCAAGGGCGAATCGGCGCGGCCCATGTCGCGCTCGTCGCGGCGCTCGATATCGGCAAGGATGGTGGCGAAGTCGCCGGTGCCGTCCTTGGCCTCGATCTCGGCCAGCCGGCGCCGCGCCCGCACCTCGGCGCTGGCGGTGACATAGAGCTTCACCGTGGCATGCGGGCACACCACGGTGCCGATGTCGCGCCCGTCGAGCACCGCGCCGGAGGGCCGCGCGGCGAAGGCGCGCTGCTTGTCGACCAGTATGCGCCGCACCTCCGCAATGACGGCGACCTTGGAGGCCGCCTCGCCCACGGCGTGGGCCGAAAGCGCGGTGCGGTCGAGCCGGCCCAGATCGACGAGGTTGGCGGCTTCCACCGCATGCGGCATATCGCCGAGCGGCCAGCCCTTCGTGAGCAGCATGTGCGCCACCGCCCTGTAGGTGAGGCCGGTGTCGAGATGCGGCAGGTGGTAATAATCGGCCAGCCGCCGCGCCAGCGTGCCCTTGCCGGACGCCGCCGGCCCGTCGATGGCGATGACCAGGGGAGAAGCGGCGAGCGGGGTGGCCATCACGCCGGCCCGTCCGCCGCCTCGATCTGCGCACCCAGCCCCGCCATGAGGTCCATGAATTCGGGGAAGCTGGTGGCGATCATCGCCTTGTCGTCGATCGTCACGGGATGCTCGCTGGCCAGCCCCATGACGAGGAAGCTCATGGCGATGCGATGGTCGAGATGGGTCTTCACCGCCTCGCCGCCGCCCAGCCCCTTGCCTTCGGCCACGCCGCGCACGGCAAGCGTCGCCTCGCCCTCGGTGCAGTCGACGCCGTTGAGCTTGAGGCCGGCGGCGACCGCAGCCAGCCGGTCGCTTTCCTTGACGCGCAGCTCTTCCAGCCCCTGCATCAGCGTCTCGCCCTCGGCGAAGGCGGCAGCGACGGCCAGCACCGGATATTCGTCGATCATCGACGGCGCGCGCTCGGCCGGCACCGTCACGCCCTTCAGTTGCGAATGGCGCACGCGCAGGTCCGCGACGTCCTCGCCGCCTTCGTTGCGCGGGTTCTGCACCTCGATATCGGCGCCCATTTCCTGCAAGGTGAGGATCAGGCCGGTGCGGGTCGGGTTCATCAGCACGTTGCGGATGACGATGTCGGAGCCGGGCACGATCAGCGCGGCGACCAGCGGGAAGGCGGCCGAGGACGGGTCGCCGGGCACGCGAATCGTCTGGCCGGCGAGCCTGCCCTGCCCCTCGATGAAGACGTGGCGCACACCGCGCTCGTCGGTCTCGACATTGATGCTGGCGCCGAAGCCCTTGAGCATCTTTTCGGTGTGGTCGCGGGTCATCACCGGCTCGATGACGGTGGTGATGCCGGGCGTGTTGAGCGCCGCCAGAAGCACGGCCGACTTCACCTGCGCGGAAGCCATCGGCACGCGATAGGTGATCGGTGCGGCATGCCTGGGGCCGCGCAACGTCAGCGGCATGCGGTCGCCGGGGGCCGCGGAAAGCACCTGCACGCCCATCTGGCGCAGCGGGTCGAGCACGCGCCCCATCGGCCGCGATTGCAGCGAGGCGTCGCCGATGAAGGTGGTCTCCATGTCATAGGTGCCGACCAGGCCCATGGTGAGGCGCGAGCCGGTGCCGGCATTGCCGAAATCGAGCGGACCTTCGGGCTGCAGCAGCGCGCCGTTGCCGGTGCCGCGGATGATCCACTCGTCGCCCGCCTTCTCGATATGGGCGCCCATCGCCTTCATCGCCTCTCCGGTGCGCAGCACGTCCTCGCCTTCCAGCAGGCCGGTGATGCGCGTCTCGCCGGAGGCCAGCCCGCCGAACATGAAGGAGCGGTGCGAGATCGATTTGTCGCCGGGCACGCGCGCCTCGCCCTTGAGCGGAGACGAACGGCGTGCGATGGCCGGTTGCGGGGTGGCGGTATGCGACATGACTATTCCTCTTGCGAAGATCCCGGTTGGCGGGCAGTTTCAAAGGCAGCGCGGCGGTCTCGTATCACGACCCGCAGCGACGGTCATCCCCCTCGGCACAGTGGCGGAAAGCTCGTTTTCCCGTGGCAGCATTTGGCTTTGACAGGCTTGCAGGGAGCCGTTAAGGGGACCAGACTTTTTTCGACGAGGCTTGCCGTGGCTAAACCCGAACTTGGCACAAAACGTATCGACCCGGAAACGGGCCAGAAATTCTACGACCTGAACAAGGATCCGATCGTCTCGCCCTATACGGGCAAGACCTATCCGCGTTCCTATTTCGAGGACAGCAAGTCTTCCATCATCGAGGATGAGGACGAGACCGCCGAGAAGGAACTGGACAACGAGGACGAAGGCGCCGAGCTGGTGTCCCTCGAAGAAGCCGACGACGAGGCGAAGGGTGACGACCTGCCGGATCTCGGCGACGACGACGATGTCGACCTGGGCGACGACGACGACGACACCTTCCTTGCCGACGAAGAGGAAGGCGACGACGACGTTGCCGACATGATCGGCGTCGGTGACGACGAGGAAGACGAAATCTGATCCGTCCCCCTGCCGCGATTTTTTATGTGCGCGGCATGAAAAAGCGGCCAAAGAGGCTTGCTATTGACGACGGGCGGCGCTAGAAGCCGCCCACATCGGGACGGCGACGCGCTGACCCGATCACCTCACCGGAAACGGTGCCCGTAAAACCGGGTGTGGGGCCATAGCTCAGCTGGGAGAGCGCCTGCATGGCATGCAGGAGGTCAGCGGTTCGATCCCGCTTGGCTCCACCAAATTCTCCAACCGCCTTGATTTCCAAAGCGCCCTGATCCGGCGATTTTCCGCTGTAGCGGTATGCAAAGCGGAGAATCCGCGCCGAAGGCCAGCGTCGCCGCGCTTCACGGCATGGCCGGGACCTTCCGGCTGCGCCATGATCGGATCACGCCTCATGGCCGGCAAACTTATACCTTCGCCGACTATATACAATCAGAGGATTACAGCCCCGAAACGCTGAAAAGCCTTCAGAAATTAAATTCTTTGAGGCAAGCCTTGCAATCAACATGATTGGAATATATGTATTACCATATCGATCTTGCTGACGAACTTTGTTTTCGCGCCTCGGCGTTCTGACGATCTTCTCCTCTCAATTTCGAAAGACTACGGCGTTTGGCACTCGGCCAAGCGGCGACAATCTGTGCCGATTTGAAAGGAAATCGCCATGAACACTGGAACCGTAAAGTTCTTCAATACCACCAAGGGCTTCGGCTTTATCGAACTGGGCAATGGCCAGGCGGACGTGTTTGTCCATATCTCGGCCGTCGAACGCGCCGGCATGCGCTCCATCGTCGAGGGCCAGAAGCTCAGCTTCGACATCGTGAAGGACAATCGCAGCGGCAAGAGCGCCGCCGAGAACCTTCAGGCTGCCTGACGGGATATCGCCTCTGGTCCTTGACCACGGATGTACTGGCACTGGCCATTGAGGCGAAGCGGAGAAGGTCGGGAATTTCCCGGCCTTTTTCATTTGTGCACCCGGCCTTTTTTCGTTTGTGCAAAGGAGTAGCGAAATGGACCACGACGCAGTCAATGCTGTTTTTGTACCGAAGCTCACCCGCATGGAAACCAAGGCGGACATATCGGCCCGCGTCGCCCGCGAGATCATGGACACGGAAGTCGCGCGGCGAAACGCCAAGACGGCGCGCCTGAGAGCTGCCCGTCTGGAACAGGAGGCGGAGGCGGAGGCGGCAACGAACAAGGAAAAGACCTCGGCCCCCCGGCGGGCACGAAAGGTTTCTTCTTAGAGCATGTCGCCCGAAAGTGGGGAACCGGTTTCGGGATAACGACACGCGTAAAAACAACAGCTTAAAGCGTAGGCAGCGAATCTGAAAGATCGCGACGCGCTTCAGATTGCCCCTTGGAGCGCCACGCGTCCTTCCGGACGCACAAGGACGATCCGACGCTTTGATCGGACCGAAAGCGGGACCCTGCTTTCGGTCCGATAAGATTTGCGTCAATCGGCGCGGTCGGGACGGCCCATGAGAATCTCGCGCTTGCCGACATGGTTCGGGGCGCCGACCAGCCCTTCCTTTTCCATGCGCTCGACCAGCGAGGCGGCGCGGTTGTAGCCGACGCCGAGGCGGCGCTGGATGTAGGAGGTCGAGCACTTCTTGTCGCGCATCACCACCTTCACCGCCTCCTCGAACAGGCCGTCGCCGTCCTCGGAACCCATGGCGCTCTTGTCGAAGACGGCGCCGTCGTCAGCCTCCGGCTCCTCCTCGTCCTCGTCGGCAGTGACCGTCTCCAGATATTCGGGACGGCCCTGCGTCTTGAGATGTGCGACGACCTGCTCGACCTCGTCGTCGGAGACGAAGGGGCCGTGCACGCGGGCGATGCGGCCGCCGCCGGCCATGTGCAGCATGTCGCCCTGGCCGAGAAGCTGTTCCGCGCCCTGCTCGCCCAGAATGGTGCGGCTGTCGATCTTCGACGTGACCTGGAAGGAGATGCGGGTCGGGAAATTGGCCTTGATGGTGCCGGTGATGACGTCCACCGAGGGGCGCTGCGTGGCCATGATCAGGTGGATGCCGGCGGCGCGCGCCATCTGGGCGAGGCGCTGGATGGCCCCTTCGATCTCCTTGCCGGCGACCATCATCAGGTCGGCCATCTCGTCGACGATGACGACGATATAGGGCATCGGCGACAGGTCGATCTCCTGCTCCTCGAACAGCGGCTCGCCGGTGCCCTTCTCGAAGCCGGTCTGCACCTGCATGACCACGGTCTCACCCTTGTCGCGGGCGGCGGCGGCGCGCTGGTTGTAGCCGTCGATGTTGCGCACGCCGAGCTTCGCCATCTTGCGATAGCGGTCCTCCATCTCGCGCACCGCCCATTTCAGCGCCGTCACCGCCTTCTTGGGATCGGTGACGACGGGGGTCAGAAGATGCGGGATGCCGTCATAGACCGACAGTTCCAGCATCTTGGGATCGACCATGATGAGGCGGCATTCCTCCGGCTTCAGCCGGTAGAGCAGCGACAGGATCATGGTGTTGATGGCGACCGACTTGCCCGAGCCGGTGGTGCCGGCGACCAGCAGATGCGGCATCTTGGCGAGTTCCGCGATCACCGGCTCGCCGCCGATGGTCTTGCCCAGGCACACCGCCAGCCTGGCGCTGCTCTTGCGGAAATCCTGCGATTCGATCATCTCGCGGAAATAGACCGTCTCGCGCGTCTCGTTGGGCAACTCGATGCCGATGACGTTGCGGCCCGGCACCACGGCGACGCGCGCCGAGATGGCCGACATGGAGCGGGCGATGTCTTCGGCCAGATTGATGACGCGCGAGGACTTCACGCCCGGCGCCGGCTCGAACTCGTAGAGGGTGACGACCGGACCGGGGCGGACATGGATGATCTCGCCCTTGATGCCGAAATCCTCCAGAACGCTCTCAAGCAGGTCGGCATTCTGCTCCAGCCGCTCCTGCGACATGTAGTAACCCTGTCCCTCCGGCGCCTCCTGCAACAATTCCTCGGACGGAAATTCATAGGACTCCCCGGACGAAACCTGCGCCACGCGGCCGGCTTTCGGAAGCCCCGGCGCGCGTGGCGTCGGCGCACGTGGGACCGGCATTGTGATCTCGACCGAGCGGGCCGGGCGGGCGGGCGCCGCTTCGGTTTCGGGGGCGGCCGCCACCGGAGCCACCTGCCTTTCCTGCGGCCGGGTTTCCGTCTTGGCGACCGCGGGCTCTACCGCCGCCTGCGCGGCAATGGGCTGCGGTGCGGGCATCGCTGCCGGCTGCGGCTGCGCCTCGAAGGCCTTGCCGGCCACGGCGCATTCGATGACCCGGTAGAGCGTGGTGATGTCGGCATTGCGCAAGGCGCGCGGATCGACAGGCGCCCGGGCAACGGGGGCGGGCGCGACCACCGGCGGCGTGAACGGCACCGCAGGGCGGGCCGGCACGTCAACGGCGATCCCGGCCGCGAACTCGAAGAAGGCATGGTCCGAAATATAGGCCCAGCGCCGGTCCGGCACGAGGCGCGTTTCAGGGGAGCGAACCGATGCAGGCCGGGCCGGCACGGCGGCCGCTGCCACAGGTCGCTGCGGAGCGGAGTGCGGCGCTTGCGGCCCCCGGGCCACGGCATTGTTCGCCGATGCCGGGACCGCCACGGAAACTGCTTGTTTTACGACGGGCGCGACGACGGGCGCCGGCGTTGCGGGCTCAACAGCCGCCGGCTGCGCGGCAGCCTCGTCCGCCGGCGTGCTGTGCCCGTCATCCTCGTCGCGCAGCTTCCTGATCTCGCGATCCGGCGTGCGGGTGAAGCGCACATTGGGCGCCAGGAAGAAATAGTTCTGCCAGTCGGGACGGGCGAATTCGCCTTCGGTGCCGCCGAAATTCGGGAACACGTCGCCATTGCCCTTCGCCTGCACATAGCTGGTGCCGGTGCGGTGCAGGTCGACCATGCGGGACGCCTGCACCGGCTGCGCGGGCGGCTGCAGCGCCGGTCCGCGCGGCGCCTCGGGTCGCGGCTCAGGGGTGCCGCCCTGCGAAACCATGTCCGAAAAATTGGCCCGGGAAAGACGCATGGATGACATACTCGAGACTCGCCGTTTGACTGCTCCCCAAGCAATAGGAAGCGATGGTTAACAGGTCCTTCCCGAGTCGGCGGACCATGACGAATATCGGCGGTTTGTCCCCGGTCGCACGCAGCGGCCTGCTGAGCCCACGTCAGCCTTCGGCGGCCTTGATCAGGCGGCCGGCCCGTTCCATTGCATGCGCATATAGACGCCGCCCCGCTCAAGCTCGTCGAGCATCTGGTCGAGCCGCTTCTGCCGCGTGGCCTCCTGCTTGGCCGAATTGATCCACGACAGGTAGTCGTTGCGCTGATAGGCGGGGCGGGCCGCGTATTTGTCCATCAGACCACGCGCCTCCAACGCTTCGCGCACCAGAGCGCTCATCGGTTGCAACGGCCGCTTCAGACGTCCTTCACCGCTCATTCATGCCTCCTCTTACCTGCCCCCGACCGGGATTCGACGCCCGGCCTTCACATCAGCCGGCCTGCGGCCTGGCCCTGGCGAAGGCGTCCAGCGCCTCGCATCTTTCCGCCACCTCGACGATGAGGGGAAACGCCGCCAGGTCGGCATCGAAACGGCGTGCGTTGAAGACCTGCGGCACGATGCAGATATCGGCCAGCGTCGGCTGCGCCCCGAGCGCGAAGGCAGCCGCACCGCGCCGCCGTTGCAGGATTCGCTCGACCGCGGTGAAGCCTTCCGCGATCCAGTGCCTGTACCATTGCAGGCGGCGCGCTTCCGGAACCTCCAGTTCCCCACCGAGATAGCTCAGCACCCGCAGATTGTTGAGCGGATGGATGTCGCAGGCGATGGCAAGCGCGATCTCCCGCACATGGGAAGCCTGTTCGGGATCGGCGGGGATCAGGCGCGGCCGATCGGGCGTCAGCACATCCAGCCACTCGATCATGGCCAGCGACTGGGTCAGCGAGCCGCCCTCCCAGGCAAAAGCGGGCACAAGACCGTGCGGGATCGCCTCGCTGAATTCCTCGGCCTTCTGCTCGCCCACCCTTATATCGAGATCGACGGTGCGGGCCGGCATGATGCCCTTCAGGTTGAGGGCGATGCGCACCCGGTAGGCGGCCGAGGAGCGGAAATAATTGTAGAAGGTGAAGGCGGGCAGGCGCCCGGTTCCGGGGGCGAGAAGGTCGACAGGCGCGATCTCGGAAAGGGCCATGGGTGACTTCCAGTGACGTTTCCGGCAAGGTACCAGATCGACCGTGGCCAATTCCAGTGCCCGCACGCGGCGGCATGGAGCGTCTCCGCACAGAATTATTTATAGGTTCCATTCACCTCGTTTGCAGTCGCTCTCCGACAATGCGCTTCGATGTGCTAGAGGTGATGGAATGGGGAGTCGCGGCTAGGGGCGCGGTCGGCATGGGGATGGATTCGGGCACGCTTTTCTTCGCTGCCGGCGTTTGCGCCACCGCACTGGCCCTGACCATGCTGAGCGTATGGCTCCAGAACCGCATGGATCGCTTCCTCATCGGCTGGATGCTGAGCATGGCGCTGCTGGGCAGCGGCGTCGTCATCTATTCGACCATCTCGATCGCCGTCAAACCGGCCTCGGTGATCGGCTTCACCTTGCAGATCATCGGCTTCGTCGCGGTTTACGTGTCCGCCCGGCTGTTCGTCGGCAAACAGACACGGCGGGGCACCATCGCCCTCCTGTGCGCCGGCCTTGCGCTTCCCGTCGCCACGCTCATCGCCATCGACCTCGACGGGATCGGCATCGCCATCTACAATCTGTTCGCGGCCGTGATGCTGGTGATGACCGCGTGGGAATATTGGGGCACGCGCAGCGAATCGCCGGTTTCGATTTCCGGCATCACCCTGCTCTATTTGCTCACCGCCCTGTCCTTCGCCGCCTGCGGCGCGGTGCTGCTCAGCGACGGCAAATGGATGCTGGACGCCCGGCCCAACAACTGGGCCGAGAACTTCAACGCGATCATGTCCATAGCGGGCATAACCGGCATCGGGGCGCTTTCGATCGGCCTCAACCAGGCGCGGGCGGCACGGCGGCACCGGCTGGAGGCGCGAACGGACGCGCTGACGGGAATCCTGAACAGGCGCGCCCTGTTCGACAATTTGGCGATCGACCGGATCAACCCGGGCGACGCGGTGGTCGTCTTCGACCTCGATCGCTTCAAGTCGATAAACGACCAGTACGGCCATCATGCCGGCGACCGGATCCTTTGCCAGTTCGCGCTGGAGCTTCGCAAGAACCTGAGGGACGGCGACCTCGCCGCACGCATGGGCGGTGAGGAATTCGTCCTGCTGATCAGGCGGGCGTCGCTGCCGGCCGCCATCGCCACGGCCGAACGCATCCGGGCCGCCTTCACGGCAAGCTCCCTGCAAGCCGAAAATGGCGCCGTCGCCAGCACCGCAAGCGCGGGCATCGCCATCGCGCTCGCCTCGGACGATGGCTTCGAGAGCGTGTTCCTGCGGGCGGACGCGGCGCTCTACCGGGCCAAGAACAACGGCCGTGACCGGGTGGTGACCGAGCTTCAGGTCGTCGCCTGAGGCAGGGGCAAGTCAGCCCGGCTTTGACAGGACCACCTCCATGCGGCAACTTTTCCGTGCATTCGCAGAGGAGGACGAAACGAGATGCGCATTTCGGCAGTGCTTACGGCCATCGCGGCCACCGCCATGCTCAGCGGCTGCGTCACCGAATCCAGCTACAAGCAGGCGCAGGAGATCGTGCGCGGCAGCCCGGCCATGAAGCGGGACGCGATCGACCGCTGCTACAGCGGCGCCTCGCGCGCCACGCCGGCCCGCAAGGCGCAGATGGCCAAGATCATGAATGTCAGCCCGCGCAGCAATGTGGCGCGCACCTATTGCACGCGCGCCTTCAACGGCATCGCCAGCGGCCGCATCACCTATGAGGATTTCCGCACCAAGAGCCCCCGCTTCATCCGCGTGATCCAGGGTAGATAACCACCGACGAGCGGGCCTTCTGCCTCACGCGGCCGGCGCGCCCACGGCGGCCTCGACGGCGGCGGCGATCTCGCCAATGAGCGTTTCGTCCGTGGCCGGGCGTTGCTTGCGCGAGGACACCAGGCAGGCCTGCGAGCGCAGGATCACCCCGTCGCCCAGCACCTTGAGATGGTTGGCGCGCAGCGTCGAGCCGGTCGAGGTGATGTCGACGATGACATCGGCGGACCCAGCCGCCGGCGCCCCCTCGGTGGCGCCGAGGCTTTCGACGATGCGATAGACCTGAATGCCGTGCTTGCCGGAAAAGAACTGCTGCGTGAGGCGCCAGTATTTGGTGGCGATGCGCAGCCGCCGGCCATGGCGCTGGCGGAAATCGGCGGCCACGTCGTCGAGGTCAGCCATCGTATCGACGTCGAGCCACATGTCCGGCACCGCCACCACCACATCGGCATGGCCGAAGCCGAGCCGCGCCACGATCTCGGCGCGGCTTTCCCAGTCGGCCAGGTTCTCGCGCACCAGATCCTCGCCGGTGACGCCGAGGTCGATGCCGCCGCTGCCGATCTCGCCCGAAATCTCGGAGGCCGACATGAACACCACCTCGATATCGGCGCGCCCCTCGACATGGGCATGATAGCGGCGGTCGTCCTCCGGCAGGCTGACGGCAAGCCCCGCACGCGCCAGAATTTCCAGCGTCTTTTCCTTCAGGCGCCCCTTGGAGGGAATGGCCAGCGTCACGCTCATGCCCGCGCCTCCCTGAGCGCTTCGACCCGGTCGAGCCAGACAGAGAAGCCGACACCGGGGATGGGCTGGCGCGCGCCTAGCAGCGTCAGCAGCCGGTCATAGCGGCCGCCGCCGGCAAGCGGGCGGTCCTCGCCATTTTCGGCGCCGATCTCGAAGACGAGGCCGGTGTAATAGTCGAGCGGACGGCCGAAGGCGGCGTCGTACCGCACCACATCGGAAGCCAGGCCGTGGCCGGCAATGGCCTCGGCGCGCGCCGCGAACAGGTCGAGCGCACCACCAAGCTCCAGCCCGGCATCGGCGGCGAAACCGCGCAGCGCGGCCGTCGCCCCGGTGAGCGGCGTGTCGATGGCCAGAAAGGTCTTCAGGGCGGTGAAGGCGTCGTCGGACAGGCGCACGCTGCGCAACTGCACCTTCTCGATCAGCCGGCGGGCGATCTCGGCCGGCGTGCGGCCGGCGGACAGCGGCAGGCCGGCCTGCTCCATGCCCCTGGCGATCTGATCGGCCAGCCCTTCCGCATCGCCGTCGACGGCGAGCAGCGCCACAGGCCCGGCAAGCTGGCCGTTGCGCGGCGGATTGGCGAGATCGGCAAGTGCGGCATCCAGCATGGCATGCGAGCCGAAGGCGCGCGCCAGCCGCATGCGCCAGCCGCGCGGCAGGCCGAGCGCGGCCAGCACCGCCTCGAACACCGACTGGTCGCCGATGGTCACCTTGAGGCCGGCGCCCGGAACGGCCTTCGCCAGCAGTTCATGCGCATCGGCCACCAGCCGCGCATCGGCGCATGCCGTATCCGTGTCGCCAAGGTCTTCGATGCCGGCCTGGAAGAACTCGTTGGACCCGTCGCGATGCTGGCGGAACACTTCGCCGAGATAGCCGTAGCGGCGCGGCGTGCCGGCCTGCGAGGCGATGTGGTCGAGACAGACGGGAATGGTGAATTCCGGCCGCAGGCACAGCGCCTGCCCGGTCTCGCTCTCGGTGAGGAAGATGCGCCGCCGCAGATCCTCGCCGGCAATGTCGAGGAACGGATCGGCCGGCTGCAAGACGCCAACCTCGACCAGATCGACGCTTTTGGCGACGAACAGCGCCTTTACGTCGCCGGCGACGGAAGGGGATCGCGATGTCATCGCCGTTCCTCGCTCATTGGCCGGCCCGGTCGGCCGCCTGTGCATCGAGGATTTTCTTCACCTCGGCGACCAGATCGGCTTCCGGCACGGTGACCTGCGCGGGACGCGCGGCGCGCCATTCGGCATTGTCCGAAATCTCGGCCGACATGCGCGCGCCTTCGATCAGGTCCTTGATCTGGACCTCGCCCTTCGCGCGCTCGTCGCCGCCCTGGATGACGGCCACCGGGCAGCCGCGACGGTCGGCATATTTGAGCTGCGCCTTCATGCCGGCGCCGCCGAGATACATTTCGGCGCGGATGCCGGCCCGGCGCAGATCCGACACCATCTTCTGGTAGCGGCCGAGGCTTTCCGTGTCCTTGTCCATGACCAGCACCACGACCGGCTGGACGACATCGGACATGTCGAGCTTGCCGAGGTTCTTCAGCGCCGTCATCAGGCGCGAAACGCCGATGGAAAAGCCCGTCGCCGGCACCGGCTCGCCACGGAAGCGCGACACCAGCCCGTCATAGCGGCCACCACCACCGACCGAGCCGAAGCGCACGATCCTGCCGTCCTCGTTGGGAATTTCGGCCAGCAGTTCGGCCTCGTAAACGGGGCCGGTGTAATATTCGAGGCCGCGCACCACGGAGGGGTCGATCTTGACGCGGCCGTCATCATAGCCGGCGGCCGCGACCATGGCGCCGATGTCGGCCAGTTCCTGCACGCCGTCCTCACCGCGCGCCGAGCCGGCGACGGCATCGCGCATGGCGGCCAGCGCGCCGGCAAGGTCGTCGCCGGTCGAGGAGGTCAGGAGCAGCACGCGATCCGCCTGCGCCTCATCCAGCCCCGCGCCCTTGGTGAAGTCGCCGCTCTCGTCCAGACGGCCCTTGCCGAGCAGGTCGCGCACGCCGTCTGCGCCCACCTTGTCGAGCTTGTCGACGGCGCGCAGCACGGTCAGCCGGCGGCCGGCATTGTCGTCGCCGCCAAGGCCGATGGCCTCCAGCACGCCGTCCAGAACCTTGCGGTTGTTGACGCGGATGACGTAGTCGCCACGGGCAATGCCCAGCGCTTCCATCACGTCGGCCATCATCATCGCCATCTCGGCATCGGCGGCCACGCCCGGCGTGCCGACCGTATCGGCATCGAACTGCATGAACTGGCGGAAGCGCCCCGGACCCGGCTTCTCGTTGCGGAACACCCAGCCGGCGCGATAGGAGCGGAACGGCTTCGGCAGGCGCTCATAATTCTCGGCCACGAAGCGGGCCATCGGCGCGGTCAGGTCGTAGCGCAGCGACAGCCATTGCTCGTCGTCGTCCTGGAAGGAGAAGACGCCCTCGTTCGGCCGGTCCTGATCGGGCAGGAACTTGCCCAGCGCGTCGGTGTACTCGATCAGCGGCTGGTCAACCGGCTCGAAGCCGTAAAGCTCGTAAACCTCGCGGATCTTCGCCATCATCCGGTCGACGGCGCGGATATCGTCAGCGCTGCGGTCAACAAAGCCGCGCGGCAGACGCGCTTTCATCTTTTCCGGTCGTTCGGCCATGATGGGTACTCGGCGGTTCGGGCATGAAATGTCGCACGGCGGGCTTTCGCCGCGCCGCGCGCTGTCCTAACCGATGCCGCCCCCAGCGGCAAGGGCGGTTGGTTTCAGGGTCATCGCATATCGGGCACGCAGTTGCGGACAACGTCCTTCAATTTAGGTTGCGGACCCGACTTGCCCTGGCAACCACTCCATCGTCATCAACTCTGATGGTTTTGATTGTCTCTGAGCCTTGCGTTGAGGGTTATGATGATCTTTCGCATGGTCGCTGCGATTGCGAGGATCGGTGGTTTTCCGTTGGCGATGAGGCGCGCGTAGAAGGCGGCGAACTCGCCTTGTCCGGCTGCGGCGCGCAAGGCCGGCATGAAGAGTGCGGTCCTGACCTGCGGTCTGCCGCCGCGCTGGCGTCGCCGGCCCCTTGCTGTGCCGCTCTCGTTGGGGTGCGGGGCGGTGCCGGCCAGCGCTGCGGCCTGTCGGCGCTGGAGATGGCCGAGCTCGGGCATCAGGGCGAGGATCGTCACGGCGCTGACCGTGCCGATGCCGTTCATGCCGGTGCAGATGGCGACGCGGTGGCGCAGGCCCGCGTTTTGCGCCACCAGCGCGGCGATCGCCCGCTCGAGCGCCGCGATCTGCCGGGTGATTGTTGCGAGCATGGCCCGAAACGAGGCGGCCATCGCCCTGGCACCGGGTGCCCGTGACCGGTTCTGCTCGGCAACCTTGAATGCGACCAGGTCGGCCCTTCGGCGCACGAGGGCCTGCATCTGCTTCTCGTCGGCGTCGGGCGCCTGCCACAAGGGCAGCTTCGTCCAGCGCTCGCGTCCATAGGCGGCCATCTGCGCGGCGTCGATGGCGTCGCTTTTGCCCAGCGTTCCGAAGGAGCGGATGAAGGCCTTGAGCCTGAGCGTGTCGGCGCGGTGGCAGGCGATGCCGGCCCTCAGGCACTCTTCCAGGAGCAGCAACTCGTAGCCGCCCGTCGGTTCGCACACGACGAGATCGGGGCGGCTGGTCCTGAGCAGCGAGCGGATGGCTGCGCGGCTGTTGGCGACAGTCGCAGCCGTGATGCCGTCATCGACGGCCAGCCGGTCCCTGGCGACATCGACACCGAGGCAGCGGACGGGCGCATGGTGCAGGAAGGTCATGACGGTGCTATCCTTTGCAGGCTTCGGATTGTTTGCGGGCGTGGTGGTGTGCCAGAGGCCCGATCAACTCTCCAAGCGGGGGTGCAAAGGCGGCAGAGACCTTGATGACGTCGGGTGTCGGCCCGATCCCGGAACCGGTCGCCTGCCGCCGAGGCTGCGGGTTTGCAGGCCCGCAGCCTCGCTGCTCAACCTACCCGATATCGATCAAACAATCCCGGAAGTCTGCCGCAGCGAAGCGAAGGCAGGCTGTCCGGGATCCATTCTGTGATGTTCGAAAGTTCCGGCATGAATCCCGGCTCGCGGTCGCTGACGCTCCCTTGGCCGGGATGACAGGCGCTTCAAGCCGCCAGTCAAATCTGAATACTGCCCCTTATGGGGAGGAGGCATACCAAGTGCGAAAACCCCACTTTCAGCCCGGCCGCCTGAAACGGGCGCGCTCGGCCTCGACCTCGGCGCGGCAGGCGCAGCCCTCGATATGGTCGTTGACCATGCCCATGGCCTGCATGAAGGCATAGACCGTGGTGGGGCCGACGAAGCTCCAGCCGCGCTTCTTCAGTTCCTTCGAGATGCGGGTGGAGACGGCCGTGGTCGGGTTGGCGCGCAGATGGGCGAGGTCCACAACCGCCGGCCGTTCTTCTGGAGCCGGCTCGAACTTCCAGAACCATGCGGCCAGCGAGCCGGCCTCATCCGCCAGTTCGCGAGCGCGGCGGGCATTGTTGATGGTGGAGACGATCTTGCCGCGATGGCGCACGATGCCGGCATTGCCGAGCAGGCGCTCGACATCAGCCTCGGTGAACCCGGCCACCCGCTCGAAATCGAAACCGGAAAA
Source organism: Aquamicrobium terrae (assembly GCF_052978165.1). Taxonomy (NCBI): domain Bacteria; kingdom Pseudomonadati; phylum Pseudomonadota; class Alphaproteobacteria; order Hyphomicrobiales; family Phyllobacteriaceae; genus Aquamicrobium; species Aquamicrobium terrae. The sequence goes on along the minus strand of NZ_JBRKLZ010000001.1, from coordinate 2,167,330 downwards.
GGCTTCGCGGAAGTTTTCGCGCTTGCGCAGGATGGTCAGCCAGGAAAGGCCCGACTGGAAGCCCTCGAGGCAGATCTTCTCGAACAGGCGGCGGTCATCGGCCACCGGGCGGCCCCATTCATGGTCGTGATAGTGGATGTAGTCCGGCAGGTTGCCGTGCCAGAAGCAGCGGTCCACGCCGTCCGGGCCGGTGATGATGCCGTCATTTCCGCTCATGCGATCCATCCGTTGCTACGTTCCCGGCAGGTTTACCGGCGCTTTACCAGATTCCTGAACCGCCGGATAACCATACCGAACGCTTTCCTGACAAATGGGCATTCGACGCATCGGCGATTCACCTTTCGGTTGTCCTTCGCGCACAGGATCGCGTCATGACCGGACAAGCGTTTCCGGCCGACGACCATGTTCCAAGAGTGCGTCACATGAAACGAGTCCTTTTCCTGTTTACCTGCCTTGCCGGGGTGTTCTCCATGGGCTTTTCGCCGGCGCTGGCCAACGACCGCTATATCGAGCGCCCGCCGGTGCGGGTCAGCCCGGACCTCGCGGCGCCGTGGCTGCTGCAACTCGGCCACGCTCCTGACAGCGCGCGCCGCGCGGCACCGGAGCAGCGGCGCGCCTACCGCACGCAGCCGGCGCCGCGCGCCACCAAGCAGGCCCCGCAGCGCCAGCGCGCCGTGCAGACGCAGCCCGCGCGTGTGCAGCAGGCATCCGCGCCGAGGATGGTGCAGAAACGCGCCGTGCGTCCGCAGATCAACCCGATCTACCTGCCGCAGGTCGTCGCCTATGACGGCAAGCACAAGCCCGGCACCGTCATCATCGATACGCGCGACAATTTCCTCTTCCTGGTGGAAAAGAACGGCAAGGCGCGCCGCTACGGCGTCGGCACCGGCAAGCCGGGCTTCGAATGGGCCGGCACCCACAAGGTTTCGGCCAAGCGCGAATGGCCCGACTGGCGCCCGCCGGCGGAGATGATCGCCCGCGAGAAGGCCAAGGGCCGCCATTTGCCGACTTTCGTGGCCGGCGGCATCGAAAATCCGCTCGGCGCGCGCGCGCTCTATCTCGGCTCCACGCTCTACCGCATCCACGGCACCAACCAGCCATGGACGATCGGCGCCGCCGTCTCGTCGGGCTGCATCCGCATGCGCAACGAGGACGTGGTGAATCTTTACGAGCGCGTGCCTGTTGGCGCGACGGTCGTTGTCATGTAGAAGCTTTTCCCAACAACGGGGGACGGGCCGTGTCGGGGGACGTGGCCAGTCGCAGAAAAGGCAGCCGGTGAAAGCCGTGCTGCCTTTTCTGTTTTTGGCACCTCACTGCAACTGTCTGGGTTGCGCCCCGCCATAGGCCCAGTCGAGCAGTTCCACCGTATGCACCACGGGCAGCTTCGCCGCCGAGGCGATCTGGGTGATGCAGCCGATGTTGCCGGTGGCGACGAGTGCCGCACCGGTGGCCGAGATGTTCTTCACCTTGCGGTCGCGCAGCTTTGCCGAAATCTCCGGCTGCATGATGTTGTAGGTGCCGGCCGATCCGCAGCACAGATGCCCTTCGCGCGGCTCCTTCACCACGAAACCCGCTTTGGCCAGCAGCGCCTTGGGTTGGCGCGTGATCTTCTGGCCGTGCTGCATGGAGCAGGCCGAGTGATAGGCGACCACCGTGCCGGGTTTCATCGACGGTTCCGGCAGGTCGAGCGTGTCGAGATATTCGGTCACGTCCTTGGCCAAGGCCGAGACCCGCGCCGCCCTGTCGGCATAGGCGGGGTCGAGCCGCAGCATGTAGCCGTAGTCCTTGATCGTGGTGCCGCAGCCGGAGGCGGTGATGACGATGGCATCCAGCCCGCCCTCGTCGATCTGGCGTGTCCAGGCATCGACATTGCGGCGGGCGAAATCGAGCGCCTCGCTTTCGCGGCCCATATGATGCACCAGCGCCCCGCAGCAGCCCTCGCCCGGCGGCACCACGACCTCGACGCCGAGCCGGTTGAGCAGCGAGATGGTGGCCTCGTTGATGCCGGGATCGAGCACCGGCTGGGCACAGCCGGTGAGGATGGCGACGCGCCCGCGCTTCACCCCCCTGCCCTGATGCACGCCCGGCGAGGCAGCGGAAGACGCGCGCGGAACGCTGGCCGGGGCAAGCTTCAGCATCGCCGCCAGCGGCTTCAGCGCCGCACTGCGCTCGAACAGGGCGGCGAAGGGCTTGCCGAGCTTCGCCAGCTTCAGCGCCGCGCGAAAGCGGGCAGGATAGGGCAGCACGGCGGCCAGGACGGCGCGGATCAGCCGGTCCGGCAGCGGGCGCCTGTATGTCTGCTCGATATGGGCGCGGGCATGGTCGACCAGATGCATATAGTTCACGCCCGACGGGCATGTGGTCATGCACGACAGGCAGGACAGGCAGCGGTCGATATGGGTGACGATCTCGCGGTCGGCCGGCCTGCCGCCCTCCAGCATGTCCTTGATGAGATAAATGCGGCCACGCGGGCTGTCCAACTCGTTGCCGAGCGTCACATAGGTCGGGCAGGTGGCGGTGCAGAAGCCGCAATGCACGCATTTGCGCAGGATCTTTTCCGATTCCGCCACATGCGGATCGGCAAGCTGCTCGGGGGTGAAATGGGTTTGCACGGGCTTTCCGTCCTTGGTCAGTTGCCGAGCAGCCAGCTTTGCGGGTGCCGGACCGGCTCGCCGCGCTGCAAGGCCTGCATGCCGATGACGCAGCGGGCGATGAACCAGACGGCGACCGCCAGCATCAACAGGAAGCCGATCCCGACGATCAACAGCACCGCCGACACCAGCGCGTAAAGCAGCCCGATCCAGAAGGTGCGGATCAGGAAAGCATAGTGGCTTTCGACATAGGTGCCCGCCTTGCCGCGGTTGATATAGGCGATCACCAGCCCGGCCAGCGCGCTGATGCCGATCACCAGGCCGAGCAGATAGAGCACGTAGATCACCAGCGCATTGGTGGGACCCGGTTCCAGCCAGCGATCGGTCTGGCGCGGTTGCGGCCTCATGTTGGTATCGCTCATGTCGATGCTCCCTCCATTGTCCGCACCGGTGCGGACGCCATCCGCCCCGGATTGAGGATATTCTTCGGATCGAACTCGGCCTTCAGCCTTGCCGACAGGGCGGCGAGCGCCGGCGGCTGCGGCTGGAAGGTCGGAATTTCGGCGCGCTGTTCAGGCGTCGCACGCACCAGCATGGCATGGCCGCCGCCGCATTTCTTCACCAGCGACCGGACCAGCCCGGCTTCCGGATCGCCCGCCGCCATGGCGAGCCAGATCAGCCCGCCCTGCCAGTCGTAAAACGCCTCGACCGCCGCCTGCATGCGCAGCGCCATCACCATGTGGTGGCCGTTGGCCGGCGGCATGGACACGCGCCACACCGGCATGTGCGGCACCGATGCGAAAGGCAGGCAGTCGCGGACTTCGCGCCACAGCGCGCGCGAGGCTTCCGCTTCGATCTCGTGCATCGGCCCGGCCTTGGCCAGAAGCTCCTTCAGCAGCCGGATGCGATAGGCGACCGAAGGTCCGAAGCCCTCGACGCGCAGCAGGGTCGCCGGGTCGCTGCCGAGCGCGCCCCCGGCGACGCGGGTGACCGCCGGATAGGGCAGGTGCGCGGCACCCGACACTTCGGCGCTGGAGCCGAGCGCCAGGGACATCGCCGCCACGGCATTGTCGTCGAGCAGGCCGACAACGACCAGGGTCGTTTCCGTCTCTGCCGCCGGCAGCACCTTGAAGGTGACGTCGGTGGCGACCGCCAGCGTGCCCCAGCTGTTGGCCAGCGCCTTGGAGAGGTCATAGCCGGTGACGTTCTTGACCACCCGGCCGCCGGACTTGAACGCCTCGCCCCGCCCGGAAACGGCATGGATGCCGAGGATATGGTCGCGCGCCGCGCCCGCCTTCAGCCGCCGCGGCCCGCTGAGATTGGCCGCCAGCACGCCGCCAATGGTGCCGCGCCCGGCCTCCTGCCCGAGCAGCGGGCCATAGTCCAGCGGCTCGAAGGCAAGTTCCTGCCCGCGCGCCGCCACCACAGCCTCGATCTCGGCCAGCGGCGTGCCGGCCCGCGCCGACAGGATCAGCTCCTCCGGCTCGTAGAGCGTGATGCCGGACAGGCCCGACAGGTCGAGCACATGCCCGGCCTCGACCCTGCCGCCGATGGCGCGCTTGGAGCCGTGGCCGACGATCTCGACGGGCTGCTCCTCCGAAACCGCCCATTGCACGGCTTCCAGAACATCTTCGGCAGATGTGGAGGCAAAGGTGGTCATGGTCGAATTCCCAGGCGCTTGATGGCCGCCTCGCCTCGCACGGAAAGCCGGTACCCCGTTGCAAGGCTTTCGGTAAGGCCGAGTTCCTTCAGCTTGCGCACATCCTGCTTGAACCGCAGCTTTTCCACCTTCAAGCTTTCCGCCAGCACAGCCGCCGGCACTTCCGGATTGTCGCCGATCGCCTTCAGGATCGCGGGGAAATAGCCGGGCCGCGCCTTTTCCCAGCGCGCGAAGCGCTGTTCAAGCTCCGCAATCCCGGCCGCATCGAATGCGGCACGCCTGCGCAGCGTCACGCGCCTGTCGGCCTCGATGCCTGCCAGCGCGATCCGGTAGAGCGGCTTTTCGCCATCCGCGCCAAGCTCCCGCACCAGAGCGGCGAGGTCGTCATAGCCTGCCTTCCGCGCATCCGCCGGCGCAATGTCGCCAAGTTCGATCACCTCGAGAGCGCCTATCCGGACCACCCCCGCCGCAGTGCGGACGGCACCACCCGCCTTGACGGACGGCCTGCTCCAGCGGCGGAAGGCAAGCGTGATGCGGCCTTCGGCAATTCCTTCCAGAACAGCTTGCCTGAACAACATCAGAACCTCGGAATGTCCGGGAACGGCATCTGGCCGCGATGGATGTGCATGCGGCCGAGCTCGGCGCAGCGGCGCAGTTGCGGGAACACCTTGCCCGGATTGAGCAAATGGCCCGGATCGAAGGCGCATTTCACCCGCATCTGCTGGTCGAGGTCCGTTTCCGAGAACATTTCCGGCATCAGGTCGCGCTTCTCCACGCCCACCCCGTGCTCGCCGGTCAGCACGCCGCCGACCTTGACGCACAGCCGCAATATGTCGGCGCCGAAGGCCTCGGCCCTGTCCAGTTCGCCCGGCACATTGGCGTCATAGAGGATCAGCGGGTGCAGATTGCCGTCGCCGGCATGGAAGACATTGGCGACGCGCAGGCCATACTGTTCGGAAAGCTCGCGCATGCCGGCCAGCACGCGCGGCAGCTCCTTGCGCGGAATGGTGCCGTCCATGCAGTAATAGTCCGGCGAGATGCGCCCCACGGCGGGAAACGCCGCCTTGCGGCCGGCCCAGAAGGTCAGCCGCTCCTCCTCGCTTTGCGAGATGCGGCAGGAGGTGGAGCCGTTGCGGATCGCGATCTGCTCGACGAGGCCGATGAGGTGATCGACCTCCACCGCCGGGCCGTCCAGCTCGACGATCAGCAGTGCCTCGCAATCCAGCGGATAGCCGGCATGGACAAAATCCTCGGCCGCGCGGATCGCCGGCAGGTCCATCATCTCCATGCCGCCGGGAATGATGCCGGCGCCGATGATGTCGGCCACGCACTGGCCGCCCTGCTCGTTGGTGGGAAAGCCGATGAGCAGCGCCCGCGCCGTCTCCGGCTTGCGCAGGATGCGCACCGTGACCTCGGTGACGACGCCCAACAGCCCCTCCGAGCCGGTCATGACGCCCAGAAGATCGTAGCCTTCCGCATCGAGATGCATGCCGCCGAGGCGCACCACCTCGCCGTTCATCAGCACCATCTCCAGCCCCAGCAGATTGTTGGCGGTGAGGCCGTATTTCAGGCAGTGCACGCCGCCGGAGTTCTCCGCCACATTGCCGCCGATGGAACAGGCGATCTGCGACGACGGATCGGGCGCATAGTAGAAGCCCTCCGATTCGACCGCATGGGTGATGCCGAGATTGGTGACGCCCGGCTGGGCGACCACGGCGCGGTTGGGATAGTCGATCTCGAGAATACGGTTGAAGCGGCTCATGACCAGCAGGACCGCATCCTGCAGCGGCAGCGCGCCGCCCGACAGCGAGGTGCCGGAACCGCGCGGCACGACGCGGATATTGCGCTCGTTGCAATATTTCAGCACGCGCGACACCTGGTGCGTGGTTTCCGGCAGCACCACCACCAGCGGCAGCTGGCGATAGGCGGTCAGCCCGTCGCTCTCGAAGGCGCGCATCTCGTTGACCGTCTCGACCACGCCCTCGCCCGGCACGATGGAACGCAGGTCGGCGACGATCTCGGCGCGGCGGGCCAGCGTCGCGGCATCGGGTTCGGGCATGGCCAGGCCGGACATCGGCGCTCATCCTCCTCAACTGGTAAAAAGCTTTTACCAGTTTGCGACGGCGCCTGTAAATTGTGCATTTCAAGAAAGCCGCACGGGACGCGGCGGCATGAGCCCAGCGGCAATCTGCCGCTGGGTCGGGGATTGCCGGCAAAATGCGGAGCCGGATTGCCGAACCGCCGGGGAAAACCTCTCGACCACCCGGCGCCCTTATGCCGGGCTCAATCGGCGCCGGCGTGTTTTGTCGGCTCCGAATGCAGCCGCCGCACACGCCGCACGCCCCACCATACCAGAAGAATGGCCACGGGCACGGAAGCGGCGGTCACCGCCTCGGGGGCAACGGCATAGCCGAACCAGGTGGAGCCGCCCTTGGCCAGATAGCCGATGAGGCCGACCACATAATAGGACACCGCCGCCACCGACAGGCCCTCGACCGTCTGCTGCAGACGAAGCTGGAGGCGGGCGCGGTTGTTCATGGAGGCGAGCAGGTCGCGGTTCTGCTTTTCCACCTCGACATCGACCCAGGTGCGCAACAGCGTCGTGGCGCGGGTGAGCTTGCTCGACAGATTGGCCTGCCGCTCCTCCACTGACCGGCAGGTGCGCATGGCCGGCGCCATGCGCCGTTGCAGGAAACCGGCCCAGGTTTCGTGGCCCGGCACGACCATCTCGTCGAGCGCGCCGAGACGCTCGGTGACGATGCCGTCATAGGCGCGGCTGGCGCCGAAGCGGTAGAGGCTCGCGGCAGCGTCCGCCTCCAGTTCCGCCGCAAGCTCGGTGAGGTCGGCCAGAAGCTTCTGGCTGTCGCGGGTGGCGCTCTCGCGCATCTGGCCGGTGATGACGGCCAGCCGATCCTCGATGCGGCGCACGCGGCCCGACAGCGACAGCGCCAGCGGCAGGCCAAGCATGGCAAGCGTGCGATAGGTCTCGATGTCGATGAGGCGATGCGACAGCGCGCCGGCGCGGGCTGGAGTCAGGCCGCGGTCGAGGATCAGGATGCGGGTGAGCCCGTCGCCGTCCTGGCGGAAATCGGTGACGATCGCCGCATTGCCGCCCTCGACCAGCGAATAGCACAGGCTGGTCGGGTCGAAGCCGTCGATCAGCTTCTCGCTGTCCGGCGTCCAGTTGCGGATTTCCAGGCGGATGCCGGAAATGACCGTGCCGGGCGGCGAGAATCCGTTGCCGAAGGGCGAATCCTCCTGCCGGCGGCCGCGTTCGGAAAGCGGGCCTTCCCACAGATAGGTGGAGAATTCGGTGTGCCGCTCCCAGCGCAGCGTGCCCTTGCCCCATTTCATGGCGTGGTGGCGCGCCTGCCGGTCGGGCGCGGCGATGCCCAGCCGGCGCGACAGCTCCGACAGCACCGCCTGGTCGACGACGGAGCCGCCCTCGGTCATGAACGAGAGCTGCACCAGCACGCGCGGGGTGGTGACCAGCGGATAGGGCCGGGAGTGGACCTCGCCGAGCGCACCCGGCCTGCCCTCATGCGCGGGGAAGCCCATGACGCTGCCCGTCGGGCGCGGCTCGAACTCGGAACCGGTCGGACCTTCCTGCACGGCGGATCATCCCCAAAACTGGCACATCGGAGCCGTTTAAAACCGTTCCGCGCCCCGTGCAAACGATCTATGCGTGCAGGGCGATCCGGACACACGGTCCAAACTGGATAAATTAATTGACCAGTTTTGGCGGTTGCCGCTATGTTTTGCGCTCATCGCTCCTTTCATGGGCATACAAGTGACAGAAATCTTCACGCGCATCGAACATTCGCGCACCGCCGACGAGGTGGTGCAGCAGATCGAGAGCCTGATCCTCGAGGGCGTGCTGCGCACCGGCGACAGGCTGCCCGGCGAGCGCGAGCTGGCGCGCCGGTTCGAGGTCTCGCGGCCGATCCTGCGCGACGCGCTGAAGGCGCTGGAGACGCGCGGACTGCTGCTCACCCGCCATGGCGGCGGCACCTTCGTGGCCGACGTGATCGGGCAGGTGTTCTCCCGGCCGGTGATCGAACTCATCTCCAACCACCGCAAGGCGGGGTCGGACTATCTCGAATATCGCCGCGAGATGGAGGGCGTGGCGGCCGAATATGCGGCCCGGCGCGCGACGGCGGACGACCTTGCCCTGCTCGACGCGATCATGGCGCGCATGGACGCCGCCCATCGCGACGCCGATTTCGAGACGGAAGCGGAGGTCGACGTCGAGTTCCACCACGCCGTCGGCGAATGCGCCCACAACATCATCCTGCTGCACACGCTGCGCTCCTGCTACCGGCTGCTGTCGGAGGACGTGTTCCACAACCGTCTTCTGGTGTTCACGCAGCCCGGCGCGCGCGAGGCGCTGCTGGAACAGCACCGCGCCATCCACGCCGGCATCGCCGCCGGCGATCCGGCCGCGGCGCGCAAGGCGGCCATGGACCATATCCTGTATGTCGAACAGATCACCACGCAGGCGGAACGGGCCGGCGACTGGCGCCGCGTTTCGCGGCTCAGGCTGCAGCAGCGCACCGATCCGGGCGAGACCTAGGATCGGCCTTCCTGCCATCGACACCACCACTGCGATGGGGACCCACGCGTCGCCATCTGCCTCAACAAGCCGGACAGAATACGAGAAGGACCGACCGTTCATGGCTGAACCGCTGACAATCGACGACCTCAAGCGCATGGCGCGGCGGCGCGTGCCGAAGATGTTCTTCGACTATGCCGATTCCGGCTCGTGGACCGAGGGCACCTATCGCGCCAACGAGGCGGATTTCGCGGACATCAAGCTGCGCCAGCGGGTGCTGGTCGACATGACGAACCGCTCGCTCAAGTCCACCATGCTGGGCGAGGAGGTGGCGATGCCGGTGGCGCTGGCCCCCACCGGCCTCACCGGCATGCAGCACGCCGACGGCGAGATGCTGGCGGCGCAGGCGGCCGAGGAATTCGGCGTGCCGTTCACGCTGTCGACCATGAGCATCTGCTCGATCGAGGACGTGGCCTCGGTGACGAAAAAGCCGTTCTGGTTCCAGCTCTACGTGATGCGCGACCGCGGCTTCGTCGAAAGCCTAATCGAGCGCGCCAAGGCCGCCAACTGCTCGGCGCTGGTGCTGACGCTCGACTTGCAGATCCTCGGCCAGCGCCACAAGGATCTGCGCAACGGCCTGTCGGCGCCGCCGAAATTCACAGCCAAGCACATCTGGCAGATGGCGACGCGGCCGGCCTGGTGCATGGGCATGCTGGGCACCAAGCGCCGCACCTTCCGCAACATCGCCGGCCACGTCAAAGGCGTCGGCGACCTGTCGTCGCTGTCGTCCTGGACCGCCGACCAGTTCGATCCGCAACTGTCGTGGGACGACGTGGAATGGATCCGGCAGCGCTGGGGCGGCAAGCTGATCCTGAAAGGCATACTCGACCGGGAGGACGCGGAACTCGCCACCAGGACCGGCGCCGACGCCCTCATCGTCTCCAACCATGGCGGACGCCAGCTCGACGGCGCGCCGTCCTCGATCTCCGTGCTCGAGGACATCGCCGATGCGGTGGGCGACCGAATCGAAGTCTTCATGGACGGCGGCGTCCGCTCGGGGCAGGATGTGCTCAAGGCCCTTTGCCTCGGCGCCAAAGGCGTGTTCATCGGCCGCCCCTTCCTTTACGGGCTGGGCGCGCAGGGCAAGAAGGGCGTGACGGCAACGCTGAACATCATCGCCAAGGAACTGGACACGACCATGGCATTGTGCGGCAGGCGCGACATCAAGGATGTCGGCAAGGACATGCTCCATCGGGGCTGACGGATGGACGGCGGCGTCGATCTTGCCCATGCGCGGGCGCCGCAAGGCCTGCGCCTCTACGCGGTCGGCGACGTCCACGGCCGCCTCGATCTGCTTGAGGCCTTCCATCGCCATGTGGCGGCGGAAATCGAGGCCGACGCGCCGCCGGACTGGCGCGTCGTGCACCTGGGCGACTACACCGACCGCGGCCCCGATTCCAAGGGGGTGCTGGCGTTCCTGGCCGAGGCACAGGCCCGCGATACCCGCAACGTGCTGCTGGCCGGCAACCACGATCTCGGCCTGCTCGAATTCATCGACCGGCCCGAGCCCTACGGGCTGTTCATGACTAATGGCGGCATCGAGACGGCGGCCTCCTACGGCGTCCACTGGTCCCGCTTCGGCTTTCCGGTGGAGGACCAGGCCGCGCTGAGCGCCTTCCATGCGGCGCTGCTTGCGGCCATGCCGCCGGCCCATATCGACCTGCTGCGCTCGCTCACCACGTCCTTCGCATGCGGCGACTTCTTCCTGTGCCACGCCGGCGTGCGGCCGGGCATCGCGCTTGAGCGACAATCACGCGACGATCTGGTGTGGATACGCGGCGAATTCCACCACCACAGCGGGCTCTACCCGAAGGTGATCGTGCATGGCCACACACCGGTGGCGGCTGTCGAGGTGAAACCCAACCGGGTCAACCTGGACACCGGAGCCTACTATACCGGACGGCTCAGCGCCATGGCGGTCGAGGCGGGCGCCAAGCGCCTGCTGACGGTCACAAAGGAAGGGGTTTCTCAGTCCAGCGCGGCGGTGACGCCATAGCCGTCGGTCACGGCATGACCTCTCGCGGCGTCGGCCGCATAGATCCCGGCCCCGCCGATGGCGAGCGCGGACAGCATGGCGAAGGTCAGAAGGGCTGCTTTCACTGAGGTCATCTCGGATTGTACCTTCCGGCATCCTGCACGAACATGATTACCATTGCATTGAAACGCGAAAGCCCCGGAAGGGTTCGATCAGCCGCCGGAATACCGCTTGTGGTGCCCGCTGCCGCGCCGTTGCGGTCGGCGTTCTAGGGGGCGGGCGAGGCCGGGCCAAGGCGAAAAGCAGCCATCCACAGCGGTTTCGCCGAAGCGTGCCAAAATTGTCACGCATGCGGCCGCTGACGGGCGAGGCCGGAGCCGGTCCAACCCGCCGCCCGGGCAAAAAGTCAGATGGTCGCGACCCAGGCGCGGGCGATCGACAGGCCGGCGGAATCGGCCAGCACGCCGTTGCGGGCAACCTCGTCCTCCAGAACCTGCGCCCATTCGGGCCGGCGCTCGGCGATCAGTGGCGAGAACAACTCGCTCCACTGCCGCACCAGCCCGGTATCGGCCTCGAAATGGAACTGGAAGCCATAGGCGGCGCGACCGATGCGGAAGGCCTGGTTTTCCGCCACCTGGCTGCCGGCGAGGCGGATCGCGGATTGCGGCAGCGAGAAGGTGTCGTCGTGCCACTGGAAGATGGGGAAGCTCTGCGGCAAAGCGCCCAGCACCGCGTCGGCGCGGGCATCGGCGGTCAGTTCGACCGGCTGCCAGCCGAACTCCCTGGCGCCGCCGATCCGGTTCTCGCCGCCGAAGGCGCGGGCGATCAACTGGCTGCCGAGGCAGACGCCGGCAATGGCGCGGTCCTTGCCCTCGAAATCGCGGATGAGGTCGATCAGAGCCGGGAAATAGGGGCTGACATCGTCGGCCAGCGCATTCTGGGCACCGCCCAGCACCACCAGCGCATCGTGATCCCCGGCGGTCGCGGGCAAGGTGTCGCCGTCATAGGGCCGGCGCAGGTCGATCTCGCCGCCGGCTTCGGCGATGGCGATGCCGATCTGGCCAAGGCCGGCGTTCTCGAAATTCTCGACGACAAGTACCCGCATGATATCCACCCGTGACAAAGGCGCGGCAAGCGATACCATGGCCGGCCGAGGCAGGCAAAGCTCGGCCTGCTTCCAGCCTCGGGAAAGCGCTATGCCACTGCAAAACCGCGTCGATCCGTTCGGTGCCCTGCACGCCGTGCCCGAACGCGGGCTGTTCACCGGCAACCGCGGCATCATCCACGATCCCGACACCAGAAGCCTGCTCGGCCGCCGCTGGACGACCAGGGCCTGGATCGTGTGCGAATGCGACTTCGGCGAGCGGCGCCGCGACCCGATGGGCTGCAACGGCCCGGGCGGCAAGGCCGGCTGGACCGAACTATTCTTCCTCGACGAGGTGACGGCGCTCGCCGCCGGCCACCGCCCCTGCTTCTACTGCCGGCGCGAACGGGCCAGGGACTTCCTTGCCCGGTTCGGCGAAGCCTGCCGGATCGCCGGTCCGCGCGCCGCGCAGCTCGACGCACGCCTGCACGGCGAAAGGCTGGCCAGCGGCGGAACCCCGGCACCCCTGACCCGCGCCGAAGCCGACGCCCTGCCGGAAGGCGCCATGTTCTGCGACGGCGAGGCATGCTTCACCCGCCATCAGGGCAATCTGTTCCAGTGGTCGTTTGCCGGCTATGTGCCGGTTCGGCCTCCGGTGACGGAAAGGGTGTTCCTGCTCACCCCGCCGGCCAGCGTCGCGGCCTTGGGCGCCGGCTACCGGCCGGTCTGGCATCCGTCGGCCACGGCTTGACGCGTCCGCGCGCCTGCCGCATCAGTCGGCCATGCGCGCCAATTACCGACTGCAAAGACTTTTCGTGCCCGGCGACCTCGCCGCCGGGGTCGAGATCGAGGCCGATCCGCAGCAGAGCCATTATCTGGCCCATGTGCTGCGGCTCGGCGAGGGGGCGGAGCTTCTCGTATTCAACGGCCGCGACGGCGAGTGGTCAGCCTCCGTCGCGACGATCAGGAAAAAGGCGGTGCGGCTTCAGGTTCGCAGCCTGCAACGGCCGCAACCGGCGCCGTGCGACCTCGTCTACTGTTTCGCACCGCTGAAGCAGGGCCGCCTCGACTATCTGGTGCAGAAGGCGGTGGAGATGGGGGCGGGCGCGTTGCAGCCGGTCGTGACCCAGCACACGCAGGTGCCGAAGCTCGGGCTGGAGCGGTTGCGCGCCAATGTCGTCGAGGCGGCCGAGCAATGCGGCATCCTCGCCGTGCCCGAGGTGCATGAGACGGTGCGGCTGGAACGCCTGCTGTCGGACTGGGATGGCGGCCGGCGACTGATCTTCTGCGACGAGGACGCCGCCACCAACAATCCCGTGCCCGCACTCAAGGCCATTGCCGAACGCAGCCTCGGCCTGCTGGTCGGGCCGGAGGGCGGCTTCTCCGACGAGGAGCGGCGCATGCTGCGGGCCCTGCCCTTCGTCACCGCCATTCCGCTGGGGCCGCGCATCCTGCGCGCCGACACGGCGGCGGTGGCCGCGCTGGCGGTGATCCAGGCGACGATTGGCGACTGGTAAGGGCGGATCAGGCCGCGGCGCTGGCCGGCTTGCGCGGCCGTGCCCTTCTGCGCGAAAGACGGGCCGGCGCCGCCTTGAGGCGCACGGCCGGCTTGTCCTCGAGACCCGAGGTCACGGCCTCGGCAATGGAGCCGGCGACGAAATCGGCACTGATGGCGTCCGCCTTGACGGTGGCGCTCTCGCCTTCCGCGCGCGGCACGAAGATGCCGACCCGCAGGCCGGACTTCGCCCGCTTCAGCCGGCGCACGACATGGCGGGCATGCGCCTGCGAGCCGGCATTGAGGAAGGCCACGATGACAGTGTCGACCTTGCCGAGCGGCAGGGACGTGACCGCGCGACCCTCCAGCGCCGTGTGGGCGCCGGTCGCCGCCTCGGCGCCCTGCACTTCCAGAACCTGGGCCAGCATGGCGGCGGCGGCATCGTCCAGTTCACCTCGCCCGCCGAGGCACAGCAGCGAATGGCCCTCGCCATCGGGCAGGTCCGGGGTCTCGATCGCGTCCTCCTCCTCTTCGGCGGGCGCGCTCTCGGCCTTGCCGGCATCCTTCTCGGCCTTCTCGTCCTCCTCGTCGTCCTCTTCCTCCTCCTCCTGCGCGACGTCCTCCAGGTTCTCGACCAGCGTCAGCGCGCTGGCGGCCAGCAGCTTGCGCTGCTCGTCGCTCATGACGCCGCGCTGGCGGTCGCTTTCGCCGATCAGCAGGGCGGGAATGCCGATGCGGTCGTAATAGTCGACCAGATATTGCTCCTCCAGGAACTCCTCGGCATTGTCGGTCGCCTCGTCGGGGTCGCCGGCCAGCAGGCGCTGGTAGAGCCGCGCATGGGGTTCCAGCACCGGCTCGTTGCCGAGCAGCACGTCGAGGAAGGCGAATTGCGGCACATGCCGGCCGAGCACCACGAGGCAGACGGTGAGCGGGGTGGAGAGCACCAGGCCGAGCGGCCCCCACAGCCACGTCCAGAAGATCGCCGCCACGATGATGGCGAGCGGCGACAGCCCGGTGCGGGAGCCGTAGAGCCACGGCTCCAAGATGTTGTTGGACACGAGTTCCATGACCAGGAACAGGCCCGCCGTCCACAGCACCAGCGACCAGCCGGGGGCGACGGCCAGCGCCAGAAGCAGCGGCAGCATCATGGCGATGGCCGGACCGATATAGGGCACGAAGCGCAGCACCAGCGCCAAGAGGCCCCACAGCAACGCGTTGGGAATGCCGATCAGCCAAAGGCCGATGGTGATCGGAACGGCATAGGTGGTGTTGACCACGAGCTGCATCAGCAGATAGCGGCCGACGCGCTTGCCGGCGTCCTGCAAGGCCTCGGTGGTGCGGTGCAGGTCGCTGTAGCCGACGAGGCGGATGAAGCGGTCGCGCAGATCCTCCCGCTCCAGCAGCATGAAGATGACGACGACGATGATCAGGCCGGCGGTGGCGAAGGGCGCCGCCAGCGGCACGATGACGTTCTTCAGCGTCTCGATCGGGTTCTGGCGCGCCACGATCTCGACCGGCAGCGGCTCGCGCGGCGGCGTCTCCGGCTCGGCCGCCGGCGCGGTCTGGGTGCCGCGCTGAAGCTCGGCGCCGACGCGCTCGACGGCGCTGGACAGCCGGTCGATGATGCCGCCATTGGCGCCGACCTCGCGCAGCGCGCGGACCTTGTCGAGGATGTTGGACTGATAGGTGGGAATGTTCTGCGCCAGGGTGCTCACCTGGGTGGCGACGACGAAGGAAAACAGGCCGATGGCCATGAAGGCCAGCACGACCGTCAGGATCACCGCCGGCACCTTGGGCACCGAGCGCTTGCGCAGCGCCGAAACCATCGGCGCCAGGGCGAAGGTGAGCAGGAAGGCGACGGCCAGCGGCAAAAACACCTCGCGCCCCAGATAGAGGATGGCGGTGACGCCCACCATGGTGACGGCGGTGGGCACGAAGGGGCGCGAATAGTCGCCATCGGCCGTCACGGCCGCCCGCGCCGGACGCTTCGCCGCTGCTTCATCCGTTGTGGCCATGGCAGATTCCCTCACCTTGTCTTGCGCCTGTCATGCGCATTCTGCAGGAAATGCCGCAGGCTGGCCAAGGTTCCCGCCATCCGGCGGCGAAACCGGCCGTTTTTCATGCGGCTTCACGCTGCGTGCAGTTTCGTTGATGCATGGCTCTACAGTTTTCGCTTGATCGGGCGGGGGCATATCGTCCAACTAGCCGGCAATTCTCCCGAGGGGCCACGGCAACGAGGTTTTCATGGCGCGCGACACGACCGATTTCAGCCCCGTAGAAGGCCTGGACGAACTGGTCGGCTATCTGGCCGCCGGCTGCAAGCCGCGCGAGAAATGGCGCATCGGAACCGAGCACGAGAAGTTCCCCTTCTATGTCGACGGCCACGCGCCGGTGCCCTACGGGGGCGAGCGCGGCATCCGCAGCCTGCTGGAAGGCATGCAGGACAGGCTGGGCTGGGACCCGATCCTGGATGCCGGGCGCATCATCGGCCTGGTCGAGCCGACCGGACAGGGCGCCATCAGCCTGGAGCCGGGCGGGCAGTTCGAACTGTCGGGCGCGCCGGTGGAGACGATCCACCAGACCTGCCGCGAGGGCAACGCGCATCTGGCACAACTGCGCGAGATCGCCGAGCCGCTCGGCATCCGCTTCCTCGGCCTCGGCGGCAGCCCGAAATGGACGCTGGCCGAAACGCCGAAGATGCCCAAGTCGCGCTACGAGATCATGACGCGCTACATGCCCAAGGTCGGCAGCCACGGCCTCGACATGATGTACCGCACCTGCACCATCCAGGTGAATCTCGACTTCGACAGCGAGACCGACATGCGCCGCAAGATGCAGGTCTCGCTGAAGCTCCAGCCACTGGCGACGGCGCTGTTCGCCAACTCGCCCTTCACCGACGGCAAGCCCAACGGGCTGCAAAGCTGGCGCGGCGAAATCTGGCGCGACACCGACAACCAGCGCGCCGGCATGCCCGAATTCTGCTTCGCGCCCGATTTCGGCTTTGCCGACTATGTCGAATGGGCGCTGGACGTGCCGATGTATTTCGTCATCCGCGACGGCCGCTATCACGACATGACGCACATGACCTTCCGCCAGTTCATGGAAGGTGCCGCCCGCAACGAACTGCCCGACGGCCTGCCGACCATGGGCGACTGGGCCAACCATCTGTCGACCGTGTTCCCCGACGTGCGGCTCAAGCGCTTCCTGGAAATGCGCGGCGCTGACGGCGGCCCGTGGCGGCGTATCTGCGCCCTGCCGGCCTTCTGGGTCGGGCTGCTCTATGACGAGGAAGCGCTGGCGGCGGCCGAAGCCCTGACCTCGAACTGGACCTACGAGGAAGTGGTGGCGATGCGCGACGCGGTGCCGGCTAAGGGCATCGGCGCGCCGTTCCGCAACACCACGCTGCGCGAGATCGGCCGCGAGGTGCTGGCTTTGGCCCGGCTCGGCCTAAAGAACCGCGCCCGCCTCAACCGCGACGGCTATGACGAGACCTCCTTCCTGCAAACGCTGGACGAGGTGGTCAGCCGCGGCACCACCAGCGCCGAGGAGATGCTGTCGGCCTACCATACGCGCTGGGGCGGCTCGATCGAGCCGGCGTTCCTCGAATACGCCTACTGATTTAGCTTCAACAGCAGGACGAAAGGCTCTAGGCTTCGCCCCCACGCACAGGCTGGAGGAGCGAAGATGCAGAACCTGTTCGACATGCTGGCCCGGGCCCAGAACGGCCAGGGCATGGAAGCGCTGGCAAGGCAGTTCAACCTGTCGCAGGAACAGGCCCAGGCGGCGGTCGAGGCGCTGCTGCCGGCCTTCTCGCAGGGGCTGAAGCGCAACACCGCCGATCCCTACGGCCTCGGCGGTTTCCTCAACGCGCTCGCCAGCGGCCAGCACGCGAAATATTTCGAGGATGCAAGCCGCGCCTTCTCGCCGCAAGGCGTGGAGGAAGGCAACGGCATTCTCGGCCATCTGTTCGGCTCCAAGGACCTGTCGCGCGCCGTTGCCGCGCAGGCGGCGCAGGCCACCGGCCTCGGCCAGCAATTGCTGCAGCAGATGCTGCCGGTGATCGCCTCGATGATCATGGGCGGCCTGTTCAAGCAGTCGACCGGCCAGATGCAGGCCGCCGGCGGCTTCGGCAACAACCCGCTGGGCCAGATCATCGAGGAGATGATGAAGCAGGCAGGCACGGGACAGGCGGCCCCGCAGCCACGACAGGCGCCGCAGGGCGGCGGTGCCGGCAACCCGTTCGGCGACAACCCGTTCGCCAACACGCCCTTCGGCAAGGTGCTGCAGGACATGTTCGGCGGCGGCGCGCAGCCGTCCCCGCAAACCCGCCAGCAGCCCCGGACTCCGACGGGGGACCCGGCTCAAAACCCGCTGGGCGACACCCCGTGGGGCAAGATCCTGCAGGATATGCTCGGCGGCGGCACGGGCGGGACCGTCCCGGAACCCGAGCCGCAGCCCCGGCAGCAGCAGCGCCAGGCGAACCCCGGCGGGCGACCCACAAACCCGTATGACGACCTGTTCGGGCAGATGTTCGAAACCGGGCGCCCGCAGCGCGACGACTACCAGAAGGGCGTCGAATCGGTCTTCGACCAGTTCCTGCGCGGCATGGACCGCAACCGGTAGGCCGACATGAAAAAAGCCCGGTCCAGAACGGACCGGGCGAGGTTGCAGGCAGGCCGGAGGGGACCGGATGGGTATCGCCTGCGAGGGAAGTTCAGACGGATTTCGCAACGCCCGTCAGGCCGGCGCGCGCATCGGCGATGGCCATCAGCCGCGCGGTCGGATCGGAAGGCGAAGCGCCGAGCGCGACGTCGAGATCGGCGCGGGCAAGGCCGATGTCGGCAAGCTCATGGTCGGTCAGCTCGGACAGGCGCCGGAAGGCGCGGCGGTTCCGCCACAGCTTCAGGAGGCGAAGGGTGGCATGGCCGATACGGGTCAGGGCAGCCGGACGCGTGGAAATGCGTGAGGTCTCGGCGGCGCAGTCACAGGCAGTCATCTCACTCTCCTCAGCCGTGCGGCAAACGGCGACACGACGCGCCGTGGGAGGCGACGCGAGGCGGCCGATGCGCACTCGTTTCCAGTTGCGGGCATTTCTATGAGCCTGCGCACCATGCCAGCGACAGATTGATTAATCCAACGAATGTTTTTAATGTTTAGGATCAACTCTGCTGATGGGTATGCCGATGAAGCCGCCGCTCGACCTCGACCAGTTGCAGACTTTCATCACCATTGCCGACACCGGCAGCTTCACGCGCGCCGCCGAAGAAGTGCACCGCACGCAGTCTGCGGTGTCGATGCAGATGCGGCGGCTGGAAGAGCGCATCGGCAAGCCGCTGTTCGAGAAGGAGGGGCGCTCCAACCGCCTCACCGAAGAGGGCGAGCGGCTGCTTTCCTATGCGCGGCGGCTGCTTTACCTCAACCGCGAGACGCTGGCCGCCTTCGACGACCAGCGGCTGGAGGGCACGATCCGCATCGGCACGCCGGACGATTATGCCGACCGTTTCCTGCCCGAGATCATGGCGCGCTTCTCGCGCTCCAACCCCCGCGTCGAGCTGACGGTGGTGTGCGAGCCGACGCCCGGCCTTGTCGACCAGATCAAGCGCGGCCAGCTCGACATCGCGCTGGTCACCCACAACGACGCGCGCGGCCAGTCGGAAGTGGTGCGGCGCGAGCCCTTGCTGTGGGTCAGCTCCGTCAACCACGCCACCCATGAGCAGGAGGTGCTGCCCATGGCCTTCGGCCGGCCGAACTGCGTGTGGCGACGCGCCGCCTGCGATGTGCTGGACGGCATGAACCGCGAATACCGCATCCTGTTCACCAGCTTCTCGGCCACCGTCATCGCCGCCGCGGTGCTGTCCGGGCTTGCCATCTCGGTGCTGCCGGAATGCGCGCTCAGGCCCGGCATGCGGGTGCTGGGCGAGGCGGACGGCTTCGGCCCCCTGCCCGACTGCCGCATCGGCCTGATGCGCGGCCAGACCGAGCAGCCGGAGATCGTCGATGCGCTGGCCCGCCACATCGCCGAAAGCCTCGACAACATCTCGGTGCCGGGCATCGAGGAGACGACCGGGTTGGGCTTTGCCGCACAGGCACTCAACCGGGCGCGGCGCGGCCAGCCGGCCACGATCCTGCCCGGCTGGTGAGGAAACGGCGGACAATGCCGGGCGCGCCTTGACCGGGCGCGCCGGAAGCTGCCCTATCTGCCCATGAGCGAAACCGTCCCCGAATCACACGGCAGCGCATCGCGCAGCAACGCCGCCGAATTCACAGTCAGCGAGATTTCCGGCGCGCTCAAGCGTACCGTCGAGGACGTGTTCGGCAATGTGCGGGTGCGCGGCGAGATTTCCGGCTACCGCGGACCGCATTCTTCCGGCCATGCCTATTTCGCGCTGAAGGACGACCGCGCCCGGCTGGAAGCGGTGATCTGGAAGGGCACCATGTCCCGCCTCAAGTTCCGGCCTGAGGAGGGCATGGAGGTGGTGGCCAGCGGCAAGCTCACCACCTATCCGGGCTCGTCCAAATACCAGATCGTCATCGACAATCTGGAGCCGGCCGGGGCCGGCGCGCTGATGGCGCTGCTGGAGGAGCGCAAGCGCCGGCTGGCCGCCGAAGGCCTGTTCGACCCGGCTGCCAAGCGCCGGCTGCCCTACATGCCCTCGGTCATCGGCGTCATCACCTCGCCGACCGGGGCGGTGATCCGCGATATCCTCCACCGCATCCGCGACCGGTTTCCGCTGCATGTCATCGTGTGGCCGGTGCGCGTGCAGGGCGAAACCTCCGGCGCCGAGGCGGCAGCGGCCGTCGCCGGCTTCAATGCCTTGCCACAGGACGGCGCGATCCGCCGGCCGGACGTGCTGATCGTGGCGCGCGGCGGCGGCAGCCTCGAAGACCTGTGGGGCTTCAACGACGAGGCGCTGTCGCGGGCCGTGGCGGCCTCGCAGATCCCGGTGATCTCGGCCGTCGGCCACGAGACCGACTGGACGCTGATCGACCTTGCCGCCGACGTGCGCGCGCCGACACCCACGGGTGCCGCCGAGATGGCGGTGCCGGTGCGGGCCGAGCTGGAGGCGACGGTGGCGGCACTGGCCTCGCGGCTGCAAGCGTGCATGTCGCGCCGGCTGGAACGCGACCGGCAGGCAATACGGGCCGCCGCCCGCGCCCTGCCCTCGCCGGACCAGTTGCTGGGACTGAAGCGGCGTCGCTTCGACGAGGCGGAAAGCCGGTTGCAGCGGGCGCTGGAAGTGGGCGTCGAGCGCAAGAAGGCGCGGCTTGCGGCGATCCGGCTGACGCCGGCGGCCCTGTCGCGGCGCATGAACGAGGCCCGCCTGCTGATCGGCCGCGACATGGCTCGCGCCCAGGCCGCCTACTTCGCCGTGGTGCGGGAACGGCGCATGCGCCTTGGCCGCGCCGCCGGGCGGCTGACACCGGCGCCGATCCTGCGGCGCCAGCGCTTGCAGGCCGACACGCTGGCGGCCCTCTCCCGGCGCGGCGACCAGGCGATGGCCGTGCGGCTCGACCGGCTGCGCGCCCGCCTGATCCAGGCGGACCGGCTGCTGACCACGCTGAAACTGTCCGAGCAGGCGATCCTCGAACGCGGCTATGCACTGGTTCTGGACGAACAGGGCGCGCTGGTGCGGCGGGCGGCCGATATACGGCCCGGGCAGAACCTGGAACTGCGCTTCGCCGACGGGCCGGCAAAGGCCGTGGCCGGCAGCGGCGAGACCGCCCCGGCGGAGCCAGCCCGCGCGCGTCCGGCGCCGAAGCCGAAGGATCCCGGCGGACAGGGTTCCCTGTTCTGAAGATTCCGTGAAGGGGCCGGCCTGTATGCGACCCGCGCGTGAGACGGCAGAGCAATTCCAGCAGAAGTGCTGTGCGGTTTTGCGTCCGGAATTGCGTAAAGATAAAAGATGGAGCGTTTCGCGATTCGGAGAGAAGCGGAAATGCTCTAGCCGTTACCGGGACCGGTCTCGGCCTGCGCCTTGCTGTCAGGCTGCTTGTCTGTGGGCAGCGTAGAACCCTGGGGTTCCGGCCCGTCCGCCTCGGCCGCGTCCTCGAGATGCAGGGCAATCAGTTCCTGGATATCGCCGACCTCTTCCTGAATATCCTCGAGCGGAATGCCGGCCTGCGCCGCTTCCTTGGTGCATTCGCGGGCTAGGGTGTGCGCCTGCTCGTCGATGCGGGCCGGCATGGCCGGCGCCTGGCATTTCTCGCCGATCCATTCCTGCAGGAACTTGATCGCCTGTTCACTCATTCTTGCGTACCCCGTATCTTCTGATCCGGTTCCGTTGCAGTCAAAAGGGTCGGTAGCTCAAAATCGCGCCGGATGCTCATCACTCTGCGTTGCCGCGCGTCAGACAGCGGCACTGCCGGCCACAGAGGCCGGAAAAGGAGCGGCTTTTCCACATTTCATGTGAGGCGTTTCCATCATAGTGAAGGCAAGGCCATCCCGGCAAAACGTCGGTCACTCGATCGCCGCGCACCCCGATGGACGCATGTTGACGACCTGTCTCGTTGTTCAAGCACCCGCTTTCGCCTCGATGCTTCGTCCCTCCGCAAGGGAGCGATCGTCTCCTAATCTAGGCGCTGGCCTCCAATGCTGCAACAGCGGAACGGCGATTCCCACTGCCGTGGGAGCATGGCACCTATGCATTGGGGAGATGGTACCGTTGCCTGGGCTCGAACCAGGGACCTCCGGATCCACAATCCGGCGCTCTAACCAACTGAGCTACAACGGCACAAGGCCATGGGGCCGCCTCGGCATCCGCCTTCCGCTTCCGGCGGAACGGCTTCAGCCCCGGCGAAGCGTCAATAAGGTCTAATGGAGTCTAATTCAAGCCATATGAGCCGGAAAACATCACGCACCGTGAAGAGATTGATGCTTCCGGCTTCAGGCACGGGCCTGAACGAAAAAAGGCCGGCGGGAGGAGGCCGGCCAGTTTCGTTTTGCCGTCATGAATGTCCCGCGGCCGGCCGGGAGGAAACCGGCCACAGGACAAGCAGGTCAGGCGGCCTTGGCGCCCTTGAAGGACTTCTCGACGGCGGCCTTGATCGGCCGGGAGACGTCTTCGACGGCCTTGGCGGTGACGGCCTGGAAATCCTTGGCCTGGGCAACGCTCTCTTCGAAGCGCTGGCGCAGGAACGAGCTCTGCAGTTCCACCACTTCCGACAGCGAGCGGGCGCCGACCAGCGCCTCGAGGTGGGCGAAGCCGGCCTCGGCATTGGCGCGCATGGCGGCGATCGTCTTCAGCGACAGGTCGCTGGAACTGGCGCGAACGGCCTCATAAGTGGTTTCGAGGGCCTTCTGGGCCTCTTCGGTGCCGGTTTTCAGCCTGCTATAGGCTTCCTTGGACTGCTCGATGCCCTTTTCGGCGAAATCACGGACGCGATCGGCGGTCTTGGACGCATCGAAGGTCGGGAATTCAACGGTTTCTGCGGTCTTGGTCTTGGTCATTTTCGATCCTTTCGGATAGGGGGGCTTTGACTCGACGCCAACGGGTTTCATCTGTCACCTATCCATATAGCACAATTTTTGTGCAATGCAATATTGCTGTTGCAATGCAGCATAAAATCGGGCGCCGTGTTAACCACACAGGCAGGATTCCCGCGCTTGCAGCCTGTGCGTTGTGGACGCGGGCGCGCAAGCCTTTTACTAACAAAGCGTTAATTACAACCAGTCGGCCATGAGGGTTGGTCAAGCACATGCCGCCCGCAACCTATTCCTTCCTCGACGTCGCCGTGCTCGACACGGTGCGGCAGCGCTTTGCCGTCGGGGATGCGATGGTCATCCTGGCCGCCGATCTCGGACGCGTGCTGTGGGCCAACGGGCCGGGCGCCGCCCTGCTCGGGCATGCCCAGGTGGATGCGGCGATCGGCGCCGAAGCCGGCCTGCCGGCCGTCGCCCGCCGCCAGATCGCGGCCACGCCGGGCTATCCGGATATCGGCGGCGACCGTCCGCTGCTGGTACGGCTGACGAGCGGGGTCAGCGGCGCGGCCACACCCCTGCTGGCCAGCGGCGTGACGATGCCGGACGGCGAAAAGGCGCTGCTGCTGGTGGCGCCCATCGTTTCCGATGCGGCGGCGCCCGACCCGCGCGCGCTCGGAGGCTTCGACGAGAACGCCCAGTTCCTGGCCTTCATCGACGGCGACGGCAGGGTGGAGGCGAGCTCCGCCGGCTTCACCGAACTCGCAATCCCGGCCGCCACCCTTGCGGCGCTGGTCAAGGATGTCGCGCATGAGCGCGACCGCATGGTCAAGCGGCTGATCAGCGCCGGCGCAAGATCCTATCCGGCCGGCATGGCGCGCCTCAGCGACGAGCCGGTGCGCCACCTGCTGGTGGTGGTCGACGAGGGCGTCGCGGATGCCGAAACGATACGGGGCTCCGCTGCACGCTCCGCGCGGGACGAGGCCGGCAGCCACCACGACCACTGGTATTTCAGCCATGAAGACGGGCCGGAACCGCCGCCCGCATGGCCCGACAGCGCGCCCCCGGCCGATCTGCGCGAACCGCAGGAGCGGCCCCGGGCGGAGGCCCAGCCGGTCCGCTTCGTCTGGCGTACCGATGCGCAGGGCCGCTTCAGCATGCTGTCCGACGAATTCGCGGCGGCGGTGGGCGCACCTGCGGCCGACGTCATCGGCCGCCGCTTCCGAGAAGTGGCCACGGCCTTCGGCTTCGACCCGGCCGGCGAGGTGGCCGACCTGCTCGAACGCCGCGACACCTGGTCCGGCCGCTCGGTGCTGTGGCCGATCGCCGGCACCGAACTGCGGGCACCCGTCGATCTGGCGGCGCTGCCCGTCTACAACCGCGAGCGCGAGTTCGAGGGCTTTCGCGGCTTCGGCGTGGTGCGCATGGCCGAGGCCCGGCCCGATCCGGAAAGGATCGGCCTGGCGCTGGTGCCCAACGCGCCGGAACCGGCGCCTGCGGCAGACGAGGACAAGCCGGCCGACCCGTTCAACGGTGAGGTGCCGGCGCTCAGCATCTCGCCGCGGCCGGAACGCCGTTTCACCGACAAGGTCATCAAGCTGGCCGAGCATCGCCCGCCGGTGCACGAGCCGCCCGCCAACGACAGGACGCTGTCGACGAGCGAGCGCAACGCCTTCCGCGAGATCGCCGAACGGCTGAGGAAGGACAGCGGGGCCGATGCAGGCGCGTCCGCCGCCGGCAAGCCGGCACGCCCCGCCCCGCCCGAACAGCAACGCGAGGCGTCACCCAAGGCCGGGCAACCGGCCAACCGCTCCCTGCTCGACTATGTGCAGGACGAGGACGACGACAGCCTCACGAACGCGGATTTCCGCGATGCAAGGCTGGACGGCGACGATGTCGCGCCCGTCGAACCGGACGGCACTCTTCCGGCCGAAGAGGAAATCCGGCCTCGACAGGCCGAACCGGCCGCGTTCGCCCCGCCCTTGCAGCGGGCCGGCTTCGTCCCGTCGGCCTTCGCGGCCGCAAGGCAGGCGCCCGACACCACCATCCTCGCCCGCCTGCCGGTGCCGGTGCTCATCCATTCCGGCGATGCGCTGCACTACGCCAATGCCGAATTCCTCGATCTCACCGGCTACCAAACGGTCGAGGAGCTGGAGGCGGCGGGCGGCCTCGACACCCTGTTCATCGACCCCCATGCCGACGAGCCGGATGCGGAGCGGAATGCCGGCACGAACGGCCGGGACGAGGTGCGCCACGCGCTGTTCCTGCGCAAGCGCGACGGCAGCGAGTTTCCCATCGAGGCGATCCTGCGCTCGGTGCCCTGGCAGGACGGCGCGGCCCTCCTGCTGGTCCTGCGCCGCGCCGGCGAGGACCTGGACCGGCCGCAGGCCGAAGTCCTGCCGCCGGCGGCCAGCGCGGCGACCCAGGCCGACATTGCCGAGCTCAAGGCGCGCATCAGCGAAATGCGCACCATCATCGACACCGCCACCGACGGCGTGGTGCTGATCGGCCGCGACGGCAGCATCCGCTCGATCAGCCGGCCGGCCGAGGCGCTGTTCGGCTTCGACAGCGACGATGTGGCCGGCAAGCCGTTCGCCTCGCTGTTCGCCATCGAGAGCCAGCGGGCGGCGCGCGACTATCTGGCCGGGCTCAGCGAGCCGGGCGTCGCCAGCGTGCTCAATGACGGGCGCGAGGTGATCGGGCGCGAATCACAGGGGCGCTTCATCCCGCTGTTCATGACCATCGGCCGCCTGCCGGGCGACAGCGGCTTCTGCGCGGTGGTGCGCGACATCACCCAATGGAAGCGCGCCGAGGAGGACCTGACCCAGGCCCGCGCGCTGGCCGAGCGGGCCTCATCGCAGAAGAGCGACTTCCTCGCCCGCATCAGCCACGAGATCCGCACGCCGCTCAACGCCATCATCGGCTTTTCCGAACTGATGGTGGACGAGAAGTTCGGCCCCATCGCCAACGACCGCTACCGCGACTATCTGCGCGACATCAACCGCTCGGGCAACCATGTGCTCGATCTAGTCAACGACCTGCTCGATATCTCCAAGATCGAGGCCGGCCAGCAGGAGATGGACTATGAGGCGGTGTCGCTCAACGACACATTGGCCGAGACGGTGGCGCTGATGCAGCCGCAGGCCAACCGCGAGCGCGTCATCATCCGCTCCAGCTTCGCCTCGCGGCTGCCCGACGTGGTGGCCGACCTGCGCAGCGTGCGCCAGATCGCCCTCAACATCCTCTCCAACGCCATCCGCTACACCCAGGCCGGCGGGCAGGTGATCGTCTCGACCGCCTACGAGCCCTCCGGCGACGTGGTGATGCGGGTGCGCGACACCGGCATCGGCATGACCCAGGCCGAGATCGAGCAGGCGCTGAAGCCGTTCAAGCAGGTCAACGCGCTGAAGCGCGCCCGTGGCGACGGCACCGGCCTCGGCCTGCCGCTGACCAAGGCCATGGTCGAGGCCAACCGCGCCCGCTTCACCATCACTTCGACGCCGGGCGAAGGCACGCTGGTGGAGATCGCCTTCCCCTCGGTCCGGGTGCTGGCGGGATAGGCCGGCCGTTTCGCAGTCTCGCAAATATCCAAAGCATTACAGGTTTTTACGAAAGCTGCCCCTCACCCTTACCCTTTCCCCGCAAGCGGGGAGAAGGTCCCGGCAGGGAGATGAGGGGCAGCAACTGGCGCACCGGCAAAGGCGCTGCTACCCTTCAGGCAAAAAGAAAGGCGCCCGAGGGCGCCTGAATTTGAATATGTCACAACGGGCAGGGACTATTCCGTTCCACGCGGGGGCGCTGCCGAACGGGATTTCTCCCTTAACTCGCCCGTAACTATCGGGCTCCGGGCCTTAACAAATCCTTACCGGCACGCCGAAAAATTTACGAATCCCTATCGGAGCTGAAGTTTAGGTAAACCTGCGCGTTAATGCTTCGTTGACCATAAAGCTCAGCTCGCCAGTTGCGGCAGGTCCTTGAACAGGTCGAGGGCCTCGGGATTGGCGAGCGCTTCCTTGTTCTTGACGGGGCGGCCATGGACGATGTCGCGCACGGCAAGCTCGGTGATCTTGCCGGACTTGGTGCGCGGAATATCGGTCACCGCCACGATGCGCGCCGGCACGTGGCGCGGGCTGGCGCCGGTGCGGATGCGGGTGCGGATCTTCTTCTCCAGCGCCTCGTCCAGCTTCACCCCCGGCGCCAGCCGCACGAACAGCACCACGCGCACGTCGTCGTCGAAATCCTGGCCGATGCACAGCGCCTCGGCGATTTCCGGCATCTGCTCGACCTGGTTGTAGATCTCGGCCGTGCCGATGCGCACCCCGCCGGGGTTGAGCGTCGTATCCGAGCGGCCATGGATGACGATGCCGCCATGGGCCGTCCATTCGGCGAAGTCGCCATGGCACCAGACATTGTCGAAGCGCTCGAAATAGGCGGCACGGTATTTGGCGCCGTCCGCATCGTTCCAGAAGCCGATCGGCATCGCCGGAAACGGCTTGGTGCATACCAGCTCGCCCTTTTCCTGGCGCACCGGCCGGCCCTCGTCGTCCCACACATCCACCGCCATGCCGAGGCCGGCGCCCTGGATCTCGCCCTCCCACACCGGCTCGGTCGGCACGCCGAGCACGAAGCAGGAGACGATGTCGGTGCCGCCGGAGATCGAGGCCAGGTGCACATCCTTCCTGATGCCGTCATAGACGAAGCGGAAGTCCTGCGGCGACAGCGGCGAACCGGTCGAGGAGATGGTGCGCACGGTGGAGAGATCATGGCTGTCGATCGGCCGCAGGCCGGCCTTGCGCACCGAATCGATGAACTTCGCCGAGGTGCCGAAATAGGTCATCTTCTCGGCGTCGGCATAGTCGAACAGCACGTTGCCGTCGGGGTAGAAGGGCGAGCCGTCGTAAAGCAGCAGCGTGGCGCCCGAAGCCAGGCCGCTGACCAGCCAGTTCCACATCATCCAGCCGCAGGTGGTGAAGTAGAAGAAGCGGTCGCCCTCCACGAGCCCCGCATGCAGCCGGTGCTCCTTCACATGCTGGAGAAGCGTGCCGCCGGCCGAATGGACGATGCATTTCGGAATGCCGGTGGTGCCCGAGGAAAACAGGATGAACAGCGGATGCGAGAAGGGCAGCCGCTCGAAGCGGACCTTGCCGACGGCGAAGGGCCGGATGGCGTCCTCCAGCGCCTCTGCGCCCGTAATGCCGGCGGCGACGTCCTGCGCGGTGCCGAGATAGTCGACGACCAACACCTTCTTCAGCGTCGGCAGCTTGGCGGCCACCGCCGCCACCTTGTCGCCCACCTCGATGGCCTTGCCGTTGTACCAGTAGCCATCGGGGACGATGAACACCGCCGGCTCGATCTGGCCGAAGCGGTCGAGCACGCCCTGTTCGCCGAAATCGGGCGAGCAGGACGACCACACCGCGCCCAGCGCCGCCGTGGCCAGCATGGCGGCCACCGTCTCGGCCATGTTGGGCATCATCGCCGCCACCCGGTCGCCGGCCTTGACGCCGAGCGAGGCGAACAATTGCTGCAGGCGCGAGACCAGCGCCTCCAGCTCGGCCCAGGTCAGGCGCCGCTCCACCTTGTCCTCGCCGCGAAAGACGATGGCCTCGCCCTTGCCGGCGCGGCCGAGCAGGTTCTCGGCATAGTTGAGCCGCGCCTCGGGGAAGAAGGCGGCACCCGGCATCCTGTCGCCGTCGGCCAGCACCGTACCGCCCTTGTCGCCGACCACGCCGCAGAAATCCCACACCAGGTCCCAGAACGCCTCGGGAGCGGCCACCGACCAGGCATGCAGGTCGCCATAGGACGCGAATTCCCGCCCCGCGCGCCGCTCGGCCTCGACCCGAAATGCGGTCAGCGGCAAGGCCGCAATCCGCTCCGCCGATGGCGTCCAAAGGGGGGGTTCTGTCGTCATCGGCGGCCTCCCATGCGCATTCCGTTCCATTCAAGTCACGTTAAGCATACTGCGTCCGCGTACCGCAAGTTCCGTGACTCCGACAACAGCATGTGCGCAATACGTCATGGCCAGGCCATAAAGACTTGAAATGCGTCAGCCACGGGTTACACCTTGCGCCACCTGACGTGACGCGGAAAGGGCGAGATGACGTCGAGCTGGATCCGGCGCGGCCTATGGGCGCTCGGCATTGCGGCGGTTGCCGCGGCGCTGGCGGTGGCTGCGCTGCCCTATGTCGCCTCCAACCGCATCGTGCGCGACCGCATCGCGTGGGAGATGAGCCGCTGGACCGGCTATCGCGTCACCATTTCCGGCGCACCGAAGATCGAGGTGTGGCCGCAGCTCAATGCGGTGCTGGCGCAGGTGACGCTGTCCCGGTGGAGCGACCCCGAGCAGCAGCCGGTCATCTATGCCGAGCGCGTCGAGATCGGGCTCGCGGCCATGGCGGCGCTGCGCGGCGAGGTCGTGTTCTCCTCCACCCGGCTGATCCGTCCCACCATCAAGGTCGAGCGCACGGCGTCGGGGCTCTACCTGCCGCCCATGCCGGACAGCGGCAGCATCGGCCGTTCCCTCGAGATGGCGCGCGCCATGGTCAAGGCCGGGGCGGCCGAGCCGGACCCGGCGCGGATGCCGGCCGCCATCGGCAATGTCGAGATCCGCGACGGGCGCATCGTCACGGCGGTCAACGGCAAGGACAGCGAAATCCTCAGCGGCCTTTCCGCCCGCGCCAACTGGCCGGAACCCGGCGGGCCGGCAACGCTGTCGGCCTCGGCCATCTGGCGGGGTGAAAGCGTCACCATCGACGCGGCCTCCCAGAAGCCGCTTCTGCTGGCGTCGGGCGTCACCGCGCCGCTTTCCTTCTCGGTCAAGGCCGCGCCGGCCAACCTGTCCTTCGACGGCAAGATCGGCCTCGCCGCCAACGCCTTCATCGACGGCGACGCGAAGTTCCAGGCGCCCTCCCTGCGGCGCGTGCTGGAGTGGACCGGCACGCACATGGCCAACGCCACGACCGTCGCCGCGATTTCCGTATCCAGCCATGTGCTGGGCGAGGCGGAGCGGGCGAAATTCGACAATGCCCAGATCATGCTCGACAAGAATCCGGGCACCGGCGCGCTGGACCTCGCCTTCGGCGAGACCGGCCGCCCGGTGCTGTCGGGCACGCTGGCCTTCGAGACGCTCGACCTCGGCCCGTTCGTCTCCGCCTTCACGCCGCTTGTCGCGCCCGCCGAGGCTGCCGGCAATGCCGGCGACATCGAGACCACGCTGGCGGGCCTGCTCAATCTCGACCTGCGGCTGTCGGCCGCCAAGGCGACGGCGGGCGCCATTCCGCTGACCGAGCTGGCGGCCACGGTGCAGGTCAAGGACGGGCTCTCGGTGTTCGACGTTTCCGACGCCGGCGCCTTCGGCGGCAACATCCAGACCGGCATCCGCTTCGACCGGAAGCCCGGCGGCACGCAGGCCGAGATGCGCCTGCTCGCCTCCGACATCAACGGCGCCGCCTTCGGCGCGGCGGTCGGCATGACGCGGCTGATGCCGACCGGCAAGGGCACCATTTCGGTCATCCTCAAGGGACCCGGCAAGGGCTGGCATTCCGTCATGGAAAGCGCCGACGGCTCGATCTCGGCCACCTTCGGCCCCGGCACGCTGTCCGGCCTCGACCTCGCCGCCTTCATCAGGCGCAACGGCGAGGGCGGCTTCTTCCCGCTCGACGATGTCGACGACGGCTCCGTGCCGATCGACGGCGCCGAACTCAAGGCCAGCGTCGCCAAGGGCGTGGTGCGCATCGAGAAGGCGCAGGCCAATCATGGCGGCTCGCGCCTGTGGCTGACCGGCATCATGCCCTATGCCGGGCGCGGCCTGGCCCTGACCGGGGGCATCGCCAGCCAGCAGCCGCCGGCCGCCGCCAATGGCGAGAGCGGCGAAGCACCCGCCCCGCCGCCGAACCAGACCCTGTTCTTCGTCGGCGGGAGCTGGACCGCGCCGTTCATTTCCCCGATCTCCGGTTCCGGCCAGAACTGATTTCCGTCCTCCCGGACAGGCCCCTCTCCGGAACTGGCCTTGATGTCGCAGCCGCCCGTGCCGTCTTTTCCCGGCGCGGCAGTGCTGCTAGCCTGTTTCTCGAGGGGACACGTCTTGTTCAAACCGGCTCACAGATCGCGGACCATGGTTGCGCTCGTCGCAACCCTGATGCTCGTTCTGCAAACCCTCGCCACCGCCTGGGCCGGCGCCACGCCGAGCGCGCCGCTGGATATCTTCGGCAACCCGCTGTGCATCACCGGCATCGACCATTCGTCGGGCACCACGGACGGCCAGGCGACGCTGCCCGATTGCTGCACCTTCGGCTGCTGCCAGGTGTCGCCGCTCTTTGCCGGAAATGGCGGCGGCGCAGCCCTTGCCGTGCCGTTCATGGTGAAGGCGCGGGCGCCTTCGCTTTCGCACAGAACCATCCATATCACAGGGCCGGATCACAATCCCGGCAACCCGCGCGCGCCTCCCGCGACAGCCTGAAGCCGACCGGCGGGCACCATGACGCCCGCACCGGACAGGCTTTGTCCGCACGTCCACCAATCACATGAATGAAATGACGGTCCGGCACGCGGCCTGCGAAACGCGGCCATGCCCGCCGTTCCATATACAGGAAACATCCCATGAAGAAGCTCGTTCTGTCCGCCGCGCTGGTGCTCGGCGCCCTTGTCCCGGCCGCCGCCCACGTCACGCTCGAGAAGGGCGAAGCGCCGGCCGGCTCCACCTACAAGGCCGTATTCCGGGTGCCGCATGGCTGCGAGGGCGCACCGACCAATGTCGTGCGCGTGCAGATCCCCGAAGGCGTCATCTCGGTCAAGCCGATGCCCAAGCCCGGCTGGACGCTGGAAAAGGTGCGCGGCACTTATGAAAAAGCCTACGACTATTACGGCACGCCGACTAGCGAGGGGGTCAAGGAGGTGATCTGGAAAGGCGGCAATCTCGGTGACGACGAATATGACGAATTCGTCCTGCGCGGCTTCCTGACGCCGGACCTCAAGGTCGGCGAGACGGTCTATTTCCCCGTCGTGCAGGAATGCCCGGAAGGCAAGGTCGAACGCTGGATCGAAATCCCCGCCGCCGGCCAGAGCAGCGACGACCTCGAACTGCCGGCGCCCGGCGTCAAGCTGCTGGAAAAGGCCGGCGGCCATTGAAGACTGGCCGGCGGGCGGCTGCCGCCCGCCGGCTTCCATCCCGAAGGAGAGTGGAATGGTCGACGAGGTCTTCCGTCACGGCCGCCATGCATTGGCGGCGCTTTTCACCGCACTCGCCCTGCTGTGGCTGAGCGTGGCCGCCGAGGCCCATGCTTCGCTGGTCGGCTCCACGCCCGCCGACGGAACCGTGGTGGCCAGCGCGCCGGCAAGCTATGTGCTGCAATTCAACGAGCCGGTCTCGCCGCTGAAGCTGACGCTGGTGCAGCCCGACGGCAACACCTTGTCGCTCGACGGCTTCGAGCTGAAGGACCGGACCCTGGAAATCGTGGCGCCTTCCGGGCTCGGAAGCGGAACGCATGT
Organism: Aquamicrobium terrae; assembly: GCF_052978165.1. Classification (NCBI taxonomy): domain Bacteria; kingdom Pseudomonadati; phylum Pseudomonadota; class Alphaproteobacteria; order Hyphomicrobiales; family Phyllobacteriaceae; genus Aquamicrobium; species Aquamicrobium terrae. The sequence goes on along the minus strand of NZ_JBRKLZ010000001.1, from coordinate 2,135,012 downwards.
GCTGAGCTGGCGCGTGGTTTCGGAGGACGGGCATCCGATCGGCGGCTCGGTGGTCTTCTCGATCGGCGAGCCCAGCGCCCGGCCGGACACGGCCGGGAACCAGATCGACTGGACGGTGCGCGCCGGCCTGTGGACTGGGAAGCTGATGCTCTATCTCGGCCTGTTCATCGGCGCCGGCGGGGTCTTCGCCCTCACCTGGCTGATCGACGGAACGCGGCACGGAAGCCGCCCGGTTCTGGCCGCGCTCGGCATCGGCTTTGCCGGCATTCCCCTGTCTGTCGCCTTCCAGGGGCTCGACCTGCTCGCCGCCGCGCCGGCGCGCATCCTCGATCCGTTCGTCTGGTCGGCCGCCGCCGGGTCGAGCTTCGGCCGCACCGCCGGGGTCGCCCTTCTGGCCCTTGCCGCGGGCGGCATAGCGCTGGCGGTGCGGGGCACGACCGCGCGCCTCGCAGCGCTCGCCGCGGTCCTGCTCGCGGGAACGGCGCTGGCGCTGAGCGGCCATGCCAGCGCGGCCAACCCGCAACTTCTTGCGCGGCCGGCCGTCTTCCTGCACACCGTGACCGTGGCCCTGTGGACCGGGGCACTGGTGCCGCTCGGCCTCGCCCTGAAACGGAACGATCCGCGATCGCTGGCGGCGCTGCGGCGCTTTTCGGCCGCGATCCCCTATGCCGTCGCCATTCTGGTTGCGGCGGGGATCGTTCTGGCGGCGCTCCAGATCGACCGCCCGGCGTCGCTGACCGGCACCGCCTATGGCAGGGTGTTCCTCGTCAAGCTGGCGCTGCTGGCGGCCCTGTTCGCGCTGGCCGCCTTCAACCGCTGGCGGCTGACCCACGGCGCGCAAGCCGGTGAAAGCACGGCCCGGCGCGGGCTGACCCGCTCCATCGCCATGGAGACCGCGCTGGTCGTCGCCATCTTCGCCGCCGTCGCCTGCTGGCGCTTCACGCCGCCGCCGCGCTCGCTGGCGGAAGCCGCCGCACAGCCCGAATCGGTGCATATCCACACCGAGAAGGCGATGGCCGAGATCACCGTGACGCCCGGCCGCGCAGGCCCGGTCGACGTGTCGGTGATCGTCATGAGCGGCGAGTTCGGACCTCTCGACGCCAAGGAGATCGGCCTGGTGTTCTCGCAACCGGAAAGCGGCATCGAGCCGATCCGGCGGCCGGCCGGCAAGTCGGCCGATGGCGTCTGGCGCGCGCAGGGGCTGGTGCTGCCGCTGGCCGGAACCTGGCAGGTGCGCCTCGACATCCTCATCAGCGACTTCGAGATGACGCGGCTGGAGGGCGAGTTGCGCCTGCGACCCTGATCTCAGACCGCAAGCAGATGGCGTTTGGCCGGATCGGGGATCACCACGATGGGGCTGCCGTCCCGGACGCTGCCGTGCAGATGGATGATGTCCTGATTGACCAGGCGGATGCAGCCGGACGAGACTTCCTTGCCGATCGACCAGGCTTCCGGCGTGCCGTGCAGGCGATAGAGCGTGTCCTTGCCATCCTTGTGGATGTAGAGCGCACGGGCGCCGAGCGGATTGCGCAGGCCCGGGCCCATCCCGCCATTGGCGATGCTGTAGGGCTCCAGCTCCGGCTGGCGCGCCACCATGGCGTCGGGCGGCGCCCAGCGCGGCCATTCGCGCCTGTAGGCCATGATGGCGCGTCCGGCCCAGGAAAACCCGTCGCGGCCGACGCCGATCCCGTAGCGCACGGCCCGCCCGCCGGGCCGCACGTGATAGAGATATTTTGCCGGCGTATCGACGATCAGCGTGCCCGGCACTTCGCGCGCGTCGTAGTCGATCTCGGCGCGCCAGAACCTTTCCTCCAGCCTGGAGATATCGACGGCCGGAATCGGGAAGCGTTCATCGGGCAAAGCCTCGTACATCGGCGGCCGCACGCGCTTTTCCCGCACCGGGACCTGGGGTTGCGGCGCCACGGAAGGCGGCCTGGCGGAAACACAGCCGGCAAGCGTCGCCGCGCCGGCGCCAATGACAAATGCCCGGCGCGTGAGGCTGCCGGCGCTGCTGCTTCGGTCGGTCAAGGCTCGCAAATCCTCTTCATCCCTGCTTCGGATGCGGCGATCAACCGGCCCTGCCTTAAGCCTACCTTAAGGCTGTCGGCCGGCAACCGCCGCCGACAGGCGTGCCTTGACAGCTTGTTAGGGATCGGCGCCTAGCTTGGCCGCGAAGCGCAACCTTGATCCGGGGGGATCGATTGGCCCGTTGTCGACGGCCACGCGCGACGGGCATCGGCCCCGCCGCCTCAAGCCTGCACGAACTCGGCCGCAAGCCGGGCGAGGCCGGATCGTCCTTGCCAGCCGGAGCCGGCGCATGTGCGCGATAGCCGGCTATCTCGGTCCGCTGCCGTGGGCGGAAGGCACCCGGCTCCTGCAGCGCATGTGCGCGTGCCTCGCCCATCGCGGACCGGACGGGCAGGGTGTCCATGCCGACGACCATGCCGGGCTCGGGCACAGGCGGCTCGCCGTCATCGACCTGTCGCCTGATGCAGCGCAGCCCATGGCCAGCGACGACGGCACGCTCCACATCACCTACAATGGCGAGGTGTTCAACCATGTCGAACTGCGCGCCATGCTGGAAGCGCGCGGCCGGCGGTTCCGCACCTCGAGCGACACCGAGGTGGTGCTCCAGCTCTACGAGGAATTCGGCCCGGATTTCGTGAGCCATCTCAACGGCGATTTCGCGCTCGCCATCCGGGATGCGCCGCGCCGGCGGCTGGTGCTGGCCCGCGACCGCATGGGCGTGCGGCCCCTATTCTACACCTGGCATGAAGGTCGTTTTCACTTCGCCTCGGAAGCCAAGGCGCTGTTTGAGGTGCCCGGCATCGCCGCCGAGCTCGATCCGGTGGCGCTTGACCAGATCTTCACGCTGTGGGCGCCGCTCGCGCCCCGCACAGCCTTCAAGGGCATTTCGGAACTGCCGCCCGGCCATGTGATGATCGTCGCGGACGGCGAGGCCCGGATACACCCCTACTGGACCCTGTCCTTCCCGGATCAGGGCGATGAGGACCAGCGGCCCGTCCCGGTTCTGGCGGAAGAATTGCGCGCCCTGCTGGAAGACGCCACCCGCATCCGCCTGCGCGCCGACGTCGAGGTCGGCTCGCTTTTGTCCGGCGGGCTCGATTCCTCCATCGTCACCGCGCTCGCCGCACGCATGGCTCCGGGCCGGCTGCGCAGCTTCGGCATCACCTTCGACGATGCCGAGTTCGACGAAAGCGACTGGCAGCAGGCGACCGCGCGGGCGCTGGGCGTCACCCACCATGCCATCGCCTGCCGGACCGGCGACATCGCCCGCGCCTTTCCCTCCGTCATCCGCCATGCCGAGCGCAGCGTGCTGCGCACGGCGCCGGCGCCGCTCCACCAGCTAGCCCGGTCCGTGCGCGAACAGGGCGTGAAGGTGGTGCTTTCCGGCGAGGGCGCCGACGAGCTGTTTGCCGGCTACGACCTGTTTCGCGAAGCCAAAATCCGCCGCTTCTGCGCCCGCCGTCCCGGCTCGACGATCAGGCCGCACCTGTTTCGGCGAATCTACCCCTACCTGCCCTCGCTCAGTCAGCAGACGCCGGAATATCTGGCGGCCTTCTTCGGCGTCGGCCAGGACAACGCTTCCGACCCGCTGTTCTCGCACCGGCCACGCCTGCGCAGCACGGCGGGAGCCAAGATGTTCTTCTCGCCCGACCTGCGCGCCGAACTGGCCGGCTACGATGCAGCCGAGGAGATGGCGTCCCTGCTGTCGGACGACTTCGCCCGCTGGCATCCGCTGCATCAGGCGCAATATCTGGAAACGCGGTTCCTGCTGCCGGGCTATATCCTGTCCAGCCAGGGCGACCGCATGGCCATGGCGCATGGCGTCGAGGCGCGCTTTCCGTTTCTCGATCACCGGTTGGTGGAATTCGCGGCAAAGCTGCCGCCCGGCACCAAGCTCAGGGGCCTGCGCGAAAAACACATCCTGCGGGAGGTGGCCGCCGGCCTGTTGCCGCCGTCCATCGCCGCCCGGCCCAAGCAGCCCTATCGCGCGCCCGACAGCGCCTCCTTCAGCGAGGCCGCCTATGCCGCCGAGCTGCTTTCGCCGCAAGCCGTGGCCGCCACCGGCCTGTTCAACCCGGCGACCACCGCCCGGCTGCTCGACAAGAGCCGCCGCAGCGGACTTGCCGGCTTTCGCGACAACGCCGCCTTCGTCGGCGTGCTCTCCACCCAGCTCTTGTCGAGGGAATTTTCAGGGCAGGCGCCGCAAGGCGCCTGACGTGTCCAGGAAAGGCAACACCCCATGTCCGAAACCACCCACAGCCAGGTCCGCAGCTTCGTCGTGGACAACTTCCTGTTCGGCGACCATGCCACGCCGCTGGCCGATGACCAGTCGCTGATCGAAAGCGATGTGATGGACTCCACCGGCGTGCTGGAGCTGGTGTCGTTCATCGAGGAGCGGTTCGGCATCGCCATGGCCGACGCAGACATCGTGCCGGCCAATCTGGACTCCGTGGCGCGCATCGTCGCCTTCGTCGACCGCAAGCGCGAACCCGTGCACTGACCCGCCATGCGCATGGAGGCGTTTCTCAGGCACAGCGCGCGCGCCGCGCCGGACGGCATCGCCGTCGTGGCCGGCGAGACGCGCCTGAGCTATGCCGAACTCGACGGCTGCTCCGACCGGCTGGCCGCCGCGCTGGCGGCGCAAGGCGTGAGGCGCGGCGACCGTGTCGTTGTGCTGATGGAGAACATTGCCGAGGCCGCCGTCGCGATCTACGCCGTGCTCAAGGCCAGCGCCATCTTCTGCCCCGTCAACCCTCAGCTCAAGGGCGCCGGCATCGCCTTCATCCTGCGCGACGCCCGGCCGGCCGCCATCCTGACGCAGGCCAAGTTCATCGAGCCTTGCCGGCAGGCTTCGGACGGGCTCGCCGCGCCACCCGTGCTGATCTCCACCCAGGCGGGCGCCCCGCTGCCGGAAGGCGTGCTGCCCTTTGCCCGGCTTGTCGGGAAAGGCGGCGAGAAGCCGCCGGAAGCCGGCGACGACGGCGAACTCGCCATGATCATCTACACGTCGGGCTCGACCGGCCGGCCCAAGGGCGTGATGATGAGCCATGCGGCCATGGACGCGGCCTCCGGCTCCATCGCGCTCTACCTGCAAAACAGTGCGTCGGACGTGGTGCTGTGCGCGCTGCCGCTGGCCTTCACCTATGGACTCTACCAGCTTGTGGTCAGCGTGCGCAGCGGCGCCCGGCTGGTGCTGGAGAAGAACTTCGCCTTCCCGCACGCCGTGCTGGAAAAAGCCCGCACCGAAGGCGTCACCGGCATGCCGCTGGTGCCGACCATCGCCGCCCTTCTGCTGTCCATGAAGGAGCTTGAGCCGGGCGCGCTGCCGGCGCTGCGCTACCTCACCAATGCCGCGGCCCCACTGCCCCCCGCCCATGTCGAGGGCTTGCGCCGGCTGTTTCCCGGCGTGCGGCTCTACTGCATGTACGGACTCACCGAATGCGCCCGCGCCGCCTATCTCGACCCGGCCGAACTCGACAAAAGGACCGGTTCGGTCGGCAAGGCCATTCCCGGCACCGAGGTCGCGGTGGTCGACGAACATGGCGTTTCCGTCCCGCCCGGAACGGTCGGCGAGCTGGTGGTGCGCGGGCCGCATCTGATGCGCGGCTATTGGGAAAACCCGGATGCGACGGCGGCTGCCCTGCGCCCCGACCCGGCTTCGGGGCAGCGCCAGTTGCACACGGGCGACCTGTTCCGCACCGACGCGGACGGTTTCCTCCATTTCGTCGGCCGCAAGGACGACATGCTGAAGGTGCGCGGCGAAAAGGTCGCCCCGCGCGAGGTGGAGGCTGCGCTTTGCGCCTGCCCCGGCGTGGTCGAAGCCGTGGCGTTCGGCAGGCCGGACCCGGTGCAGGGCACGATCCTGCATGCGGCGGTGGTGGTTTCCGATCCCAGGCTCAGCGAACGCGACCTGCTGCGCCACTGCGCCCGGGCCCTGCCCGACTTCATGGTGCCGAAGACGATCGAATTCCGCGACGACCTGCCGAAGACGGCCAGCGGCAAGATCACCCGCCGGCTGCTTGCCGAAGCAGGGGCCGAAGCCGGCACCGAGACTGGAGAGTGACCATGTCCAAACCGATTCCCTTTTCCGCGCGCACGCTCGACATCGATGCGGAGGCCGAAACCGCCCGCATCGTCGAGGCCTTGCGGGCGCAGCTGCGCGGGGCGGTGCGGCGGCGCGGGCTGGTGCTCGGTCTGTCCGGCGGCATCGATTCCAGTGTCTGCGCCGCCCTTGCAGCCCGCGCCGTCGGCCCGAAGAACGTGTTCTGCCTGTTCATGCCCGAGCACGATTCCGACCCCGAAAGCCTGCGTCTCGGGCGGCTGGTGGCCAACACCTTCGGCCTCGACGGTGCGGTCGAGGACATCGGGCCGACGCTTGCGGCGATGGGCTGCTACGAACGCCGCGACGGCTTTATCCGCGAGGTCGAGCCGAATTACGGGCCGGGCTGGAGCAACAAGATCGTGTTCGCCAATGCGCTCACCACCTCGGGCTTCAACATCTCCTCGCTCGTGGTGCAGACCCCGCAGGGCGAAATCCGCAGGCACCGGCTGCCGGCGCATGTCTATCTCGGCATCGTCGCCGCCACCAACATGAAGCAGCGCACCCGCAAGCAGTTCGAATACTACCATGCCGACCGGCTGAACTATGCCGTGGTCGGCACGCCCAACCTTTTGGAATACGATCAGGGTTTCTTCGTCAAGAACGGCGACGGGGCGGCCGACGTCAAGCCGATCGCCCATCTCTACAAGAGCCAGGTCTACCAGCTCGCCGAATATCTGGGCGTGCCGGAAGAGGTGCGCCGCCGCCCGCCGACCACCGACACCTATTCGCTGGCGCAGACGCAGGAGGAGTTCTACTTCGCCCTGCCCCATGACCGCATGGATCTGTGCCTCTACGGGCTGAACCACGATGTGCCGGCGGCGGAGGTGGCCAAAGCCGTCTCACTGACGGCGGAACAGGTCGGGCTGGTGTGGACCGACATCGCCGCCAAACGCAAGGCGGCGCGCTACCTGCACCTGCCGCCGCAGACGGTGGTTCCACTCTGAATGAAGTTCAGGATGCCGGCGCGAAGCGCGCGACCAGCGTGTGGCTGTCGCCGGGATAGGTCAGCCGCACGAAGGTGACCGGGCCGGCATGGCTCCAGGTGCGGCGCTCGACCACGAGGCAGGGCGAGCCCTTCGGCTGTTCGAGCAGGCGCGCCGTCTCCGCCGAAGCGGCCACGGCCAATATGCGGTTTTCGGCCGCGCTCCACGGCACCTGGGCGATCAGCCAGCCGCCGGGCGCATGCACCTTGAAATCGGTTCCGAGCGCCTCCGGCACGACACCGGCATTGATGCGACGTTCCTCGACGCAGAACGGCTTGCTTCCGGCACGATGCACGGCCACCAGCTCGACCATCGGCGTCGTCCCGGCCAGCTCCATCAGGCTCCGGTCCTTCGCGTTGGAGGGGCGTTCCTTGCGGGAGACGAGGCTGTAGCTGTAGGGCAGGCCCAGCGACTTCACCTCGGCCTCGATGTCGTGCAGTTCCAGCACCGCCGACTGCGCGCGCGGCCTGGTGACGAAGCTGCCGGCCTTGCGGTGGCGCTCGACCAGCCCCGCCTTGGCGAGCTGGGTCATGACCTTGTTCACGGTCATGCGCGAGCAGCCATAATGCTCGGCCAGATCGACCTCGAACGGCAGCCGGAAACCGGGCGGCCATTCACCGGATACGATGCGGCCCTCGATCTCGCTCAGGATCGTCTGGTGGAGGGTCGCCTCCTTGCCGTTTGCCTTCGCCACGTCGCCTTCGCTCTTGTTGTGCCCGGCATTCACTAGAGCCTTTCCGCTTTTCCTTGAATCGCGAAAACGCTCTAACCTTTTGTTTTGACGCAATTCCGAACGCAAAACCGCTTCGCACTTTTGCTGGAATTGCTTTAGCCTATTGGAATCCTGTTTCGCAACGCGCCCTATTCGGCGAGTTCCGCCATGACCTTTGCAAACCGCGTGGCGATCGCATCGCGCCTGCGATGGCGACCGCCCTCGACCTGCTTCGTTCCGCCGACCCAGACGCTGTCGATGCCGATGCCGCGCGCAAAAATGAAATGGTCGAAGACCTTTTCAGCCGGCAGATAGCCGGTGGCCGAAAGATCGAGGGCCAGCAGGTCGGCCGGCTTTCCGGCCTCGATGCCGCTTGCCGTGCCCAACACCTGTGCGCCTCCTTCCAGCGCCTTGCCGTACAGGTTGAGCCCGGTCGATTGGCCCGGCTCGGCCACGACATTGCGTGAGCGGCGCAGCAGGCGCTGCGAATATTCCAGCGTGCGCAGCTCCTCCTCCAGCGAGATCAGGATGTTGCTGTCCGAGCCGACGCCGAACCGCCCACCGGCGGCGAGGAAGGTCGGCGCCTCGAACACGCCGTCGCCCAGATTGGCCTCGGTGATCGGGCAAAGCCCCGCGACCGCGCCGCTTCTGGCCATGCGCACCGTTTCGTCCTCGGTCATGTGGGTGGCGTGGATCAGGCACCAGCGCCCGTCGAGTTGCATGTTGTCGAGCAGCCATTCCACCGGGCGCTTGCCCGACCATGCGATGCAGTCCTCCACCTCCTTCACCTGTTCGGCGACGTGGATATGCACCGGTCCGCCCCTGGCGAAGGGCGCGACCTCCTTCAGTTCCTCCGGCGTCGCGGCCCGCAGGCTGTGCGGGGCGATGCCGAGCACCGCGCCGGGCAGGCCGGCGACGATCGCTTCACACCGCTGCATCAGCCGAGCGAAAGCATCCACATCGTGAATGAAACGGCGCTGGCCCTCGATGGGCGCCGCGCCACCGAAACCGGAATGGGCGTAGAACACCGGCAAGAGGGTGAGCGCGATGCCGGCCTCGGCGCTGGCGGCACCGATGCGCGCGGCCATCTCGGCCGGATCTGCATAGTGCGAGCCGTCCTTGTCGTGGTGCAGATAGTGGAACTCTCCGACTCGGCAGAAGCCCGCCTCCAGCATTTCCATGTAAAGCTGCGCGGCGACCGCCTCGACCTGCTCCGGCGTCATCGACAGGGCGACGCGGTACATTTCGGTGCGCCAGCTCCAGAAACTGTCGGCGCCCGGGCCGCGCGTCTCGGCCAGCCCCGCCATCGCCCGCTGGAAGGCGTGGCTGTGCAAATTCGGCATCGCCGGCGCCACGAAGCGGTGGCGCTCGTCGCCGGATTGCGCCGCCACGCCCTTTTCCACGCGCTGGATTCGGCCATCCGAGAAAGTGATGCGCACATCGCGCGCCAGACCTTCCGGCAGAAGCGCATTTTCGGCGTGGATGACTGTCATGAGACTCTCCCGGATCGCTGCTGCCCGCGCGCAGGCTTGACTTTTTGGCTTGCGCCGATTTCGATTAAGTATATACATAACAGCAAGAGGACGCTTGCGCAACGCGCCAGTCGAAAAGCTTGTCAGGGAGATCACCGATGGCACAAGGCGACCGCATCTGGACCAATGCGCGGCTGGCGACGCTCGATCCCGCCAGGCCCGGGCTCGGCATCGTGGAGAAGGGCGCCATCGCCGCACGCGACGGCCGCATCCTGTTTGCCGGCCCCGCCGCCGACCTGCCTTCCGCCGAACTTGCCGGCGCCGAGACCATCGATTGCGACGGACGCTGGATCACCCCCGGACTGATCGACTGCCACACCCATCTCGTCCATGCCGGCAACCGGGCGCGCGAGTTCGAGATGCGGCTGGCCGGCGCCTCCTATGAGGAGATCGCGCGGGCCGGCGGCGGCATCGTCTCCTCCGTCACCAATGTACGCGCCGCCGACGAGGACACGCTGATCCGCGAGAGCCTGCCGCGCCTCGACGCGCTGGTGGCCGAAGGCGTGACCACGGTCGAGATCAAGTCCGGCTACGGCCTCACGATAGCCGACGAGCTGAAGATGCTGCGCGCCGCCCGCGCCCTTGCCGGCAAGCGCGACGTGGCCGTCGCCACCACCTATCTCGGCGCGCATGCGACGCCCGCCGAATACAAGGGCCGCAATGGCGATTTCCTGCGCGAGGTGGTGCTGCCGGGGCTGGAAGCCGCCCATGCCGAGGGTCTTGTCGATGCCGTTGACGGCTTCTGCGAGGGCATCGCCTTCTCGCCGGACGACATGAAGCTGGTATTCGACGCCGCGCAGAAACTCGGCCTCAGGGTCAAGCTGCATGCCGACCAGCTTTCCAACCTGCATGGCGCCGCCCTTGCCGCTTCCTATGGCGCGCTGTCGGCCGACCATCTGGAATATACCGACGACGAGGGTGCCGCCGCCATGGCCGAGGCCGGCTCGGTCGCGGTGCTTCTGCCGGGCGCGTTCTACTTCATCCGCGAGACGAAGAAGCCGCCGGTCGAGCTGTTCCGCAAGCACGGCACGCCCATCGCGCTCGCCACCGACAACAATCCCGGCACCTCGCCGCTGACCTCGCTGCTGCTCACCATGAACATGGGCGCGACGCTGTTCGCGCTTACCGTGGAAGAGTGCCTCGCCGGCATCACCCGCGAGGCGGCGCGCGCGCTGGGCAAGCTGGATACCATCGGCACGCTGGAAGCCGGCAAGCAGGCGGACCTCGCCATCTGGGACATCGCCGAGCCTGCCGAGCTGGTCTACCGCATCGGCTTCAACCCGCTACATGCCCGCATCCGCGCCGGCCGCGACGCCACAATCTGAACCCTTTCCGGAGGCAACCGCACATGACCATCACGCTTCATCCCGGTTCCGTGCCGCTGGCCGATCTGGCCGCGATCTACTGGAACGGCGACAATGCCGTCCTCGACCGCAGCTTCGATGCCCGCATCGAGAAGGCAGCGGCCCGCATCGCGGCCATCGCCGCCGGCAACGAACCGGTCTATGGCGTCAACACGGGCTTCGGCAAGCTGGCCTCGATCAAGATCGACGCCGCCGACACCGCCACCCTGCAGCGCAACCTCATCCTGTCGCATTGCTGCGGCGTCGGCACGCCGCTGCCGGAAAACGTCGTGCGGCTGATCATGGCGCTGAAGCTCGTCTCGCTGGGACGCGGCGCCTCCGGCGTGCGGCTGGAGCTGGTGCGGCTGATCGAGGGCATGCTGGAAAAGGGCGTGGTGCCGCTGATCCCCGAGAAGGGTTCCGTCGGCGCGTCCGGCGACCTCGCCCCGCTCGCCCATCTCGCCGCCGTGATGATGGGCGAAGGCGAGGCCTTTTATAAGGGCGAGCAGCTTTCGGGCCGCGCGGCGGTGGAGCGCGCCGGCTTGCAGCCGGTCGTGCTCGCCGCCAAGGAAGGCCTGGCGCTGATCAACGGCACCCAGGCCTCGACCGCGCTGGCGCTGGCCGGCCTGTTCCGCGCCCACCGCGCCGCGCAGGCGGCGCTGATCACCGGCGCGCTTTCCACCGACGCGGCCATGGGCTCGTCCGCGCCCTTCACCGCCGACATCCACACGCTGCGCGGCCACAAGGGCCAGATCGACACGGCGGCGGCGCTCCGCGCCCTGCTCGACGGCTCGGCCATCCGCCAGAGCCATATCGACGGCGACGAGCGCGTGCAGGACCCCTACTGCATCCGCTGCCAGCCGCAGGTCGACGGCGCCTGCCTCGACCTGCTGCGCCAGGTCGGCTGCACGCTGGAGATCGAGGCCAACGCGGTCACCGACAATCCGCTGGTGCTGTCCGACGACAGCGTCGTCTCCGGCGGCAATTTCCACGCCGAGCCGGTGGCCTTCGCCGCCGACCAGATCGCGCTTGCCGTCTGCGAGATCGGCGCTATCGCCCAGCGCCGCATCGCGCTGCTGGTCGATCCGGCCCTTTCCTACGGCCTGCCGCCTTTCCTCGCCCGCAACCCGGGCCTCAACTCCGGCCTGATGATCGCCGAGGTCACGTCCGCCGCGCTGATGAGCGAGAACAAGCAGATGTCGCACCCGGCCTCGGTGGACTCGACGCCGACCTCGGCCAATCAGGAAGACCATGTTTCCATGGCCTGCCACGGCGCGCGCCGCCTGTTGCAGATGACGGAGAACCTGTTCAACATCGTCGGCATCGAGGCGCTGGCCGGCGCGCAGGGCGTGGAACTGCGCGGGCCGCTGACCACCAGCCCCGAATTGCAGAAGGCGATTGCCTGCCTGCGTGCTGCGGTCCCTGCGCTGGAAAACGACCGCTACATGGCCCCGGACCTCGCCATTGCCGCCCGCATCGTCGCCGACGGCTCGCTGACAGCCAGCGTTTCGGCAGGGCTGCTGCCCGCCCTGGAGGCGTAAGATGAGCGACGTGTTCGAAGTCCGGCGCGGCTCCTCGCCGGTCGTTCTCGGCTTTCCCCACACCGGCGTCGACGTGCCGGCCGACATCAGGAAACGCCTGAACGACAACGGGCTCAAGCTCGCCGACACCGACTGGCACCTGCACCGGCTCTATGAGGGCCTGCTGCGGAACGCGACCATCGTGCGCGCCACCTTCCACCGCTACGTCATCGACGCTAACCGCGACCCGGAAGGCATCAGCCTCTATCCGGGCCAGAACACCACGACGCTGGTGCCGCTGACCGATTTCGACGGCCAGCCGATCTGGAAGGAGGGGGCGGAACCGACCGAGGCCGACATCGTCGCCCGCCGCGACGCCTTCCACCGGCCCTATCACGCGGCGCTGGCGGCGGAAGTCGAGCGCGTCAGGGCCGAGCATGGCGTGGCGGTGCTCTACGACTGCCATTCGATCCGCTCGCTGATCCCCTTCCTGTTCGAAGGCCGTCTGCCGGACTTCAACATCGGCACCGATGGCGGCGTCACCTGCGATGCGGCCATCGAGGCCGCCACGGTGGAGGCTTCGGCAGCGGCAGAAGGCTACACCCATGTGCTCAACGGCCGCTTTCGCGGCGGCTGGACCACACGCCACTACGGCCGTCCGCGGGACAATGTCCATGCCATCCAGATGGAGCTGGCGCAGGTCAACTATCTCGCCACCGAAACCGTGCCCTTCGCCTACGACGAGGCCAGGGCCGACCAGGTGCGCGCGCCCCTGAAAACCATTCTCGAACGCATCGAGCAGGTCGCGTTCGGGCTGAAACGCTGAGAGGAACAGAGCCATGACCAACCCCCGCCACAATGAACGCGAAGTCCGCGCCCCGCGCGGCGGCGAGCTCAACGCCAAGAGCTGGCTGACCGAAGCGCCGCTGCGCATGCTCATGAACAATCTCGACCCCGACGTGGCCGAGCGCCCGCACGAGCTGGTCGTCTATGGCGGCATCGGCCGCGCCGCTCGCACCTGGGACGATTTCGACCGCATCGTCGCCACGCTGAAGACGCTCAACGAGGACGAGACGCTGCTGGTGCAGTCGGGCAAGCCGGTCGGCGTGTTCCGCACCCACAAGGATGCGCCGCGCGTGCTGATCGCCAACTCCAACCTCGTGCCGCACTGGGCGACGTGGGACCACTTCAACGAGTTGGACAAGAAGGGGCTGGCCATGTACGGCCAGATGACGGCCGGTTCGTGGATCTACATCGGCGCGCAGGGCATCGTGCAGGGCACCTACGAGACTTTCGTGGAGGCCGGCCGCCAGCACTATGACGGCAACCTGAAGGGCAAGTGGATCCTCACCGGCGGCCTCGGCGGCATGGGCGGCGCGCAGCCGCTGGCTGCCGTGATGGCCGGCGCCTGCTGCCTCGCCGTCGAATGCGACGAGACCCGCGCCGACTTCCGCCTGCGCACCCGCTATGTCGACGAAAAGACCCACAGCCTCGACGAGGCGCTGGCCAGGATCGACGAATGGACCAAGGCCGGCGAGGCGAAGTCCATCGCGCTGATCGGCAATGCGGCGGACGTGTTCCCCGAGCTGGTCAAGCGCGGCGTCAAGCCCGACATCGTCACCGACCAGACCTCGGCCCACGATCCGGTGCACGGCTACCTGCCGCGCGGCTGGACGGTGGCCGAATGGCGCGCCAGGCAGGAGAGCGACCCCAAGGCGGTCGAGAAGGCGGCCCGCGCCTCGATGAAGCTGCATGTGCAGGCCATGGTCGACTTCTGGAACATGGGCATTCCGACTCTCGACTACGGCAACAACATCCGCCAGATGGCGCTGGAAGAGGGCCTCGAGAACGCCTTCGCCTTCCCCGGCTTCGTGCCGGCCTATATCCGCCCGCTGTTCTGCCGCGGCGTCGGACCGTTCCGCTGGGCGGCGCTGTCGGGCGATCCGGAGGACATCTACAAGACCGACGCCAAGGTCAAGGAACTGCTGCCGGACAACGCCCACTTGCACAACTGGCTCGACATGGCGCGCGAGCGCATCGAGTTCCAGGGCCTGCCGGCGCGCATCTGCTGGGTCGGCCTCGGCGATCGCCACCGTCTCGGCCTCGCCTTCAACGAGATGGTGAAGAACGGCGAGCTTAAAGCGCCCATCGTCATCGGCCGCGACCACCTCGATTCCGGTTCGGTCGCCTCGCCGAACCGCGAAACGGAAGCCATGAAGGATGGCTCGGACGCCGTGTCCGACTGGCCGCTGCTCAACGCACTGCTCAACACCGCCTCGGGTGCGACCTGGGTGTCGCTGCACCATGGCGGCGGCGTCGGCATGGGCTTCTCGCAGCATTCCGGTATGGTGATCTGCTGCGACGGCACCGATGACGCGGCCCGCCGCATCGAGCGCGTGCTGTGGAACGATCCGGCCACCGGCGTCATGCGTCATGCCGATGCCGGCTACGACATCGCGCTGGACTGGGCGAAGAAGCAGGGCCTGCGCCTGCCGGCCATCCTCGGCAACTGAGGCCAGCGATGAGGATCGCGCGCCGCGCCGGCCACAAGCGCATGGCATGGAAGAACGGGCAGGGCCTCACCGAAGAGGTGGCGGCCTTCCCGGCGGGCAGCGACACCGACAGTTTCGACTGGCGGCTGTCGATCGCCCATGTCGGCGCCGACGGACCCTTTTCGGTGTTCGCCGGCATCGACCGCACCATCGCGCTGCTGGACGGTGCCGGCCTGGCGCTCGATCTGCCCGAGGAGAAAACCGTCGAGTTGCGGCCCGACGGTGCGCCCTTCTCCTTCCCGGGCGATTGGACAATCTCCAGCCGCAATCTCGGCGGGCCGACCATCGACCTCAACATCATGACAAGGCGCGGGCGCTGCACCCATGAGATGCGGCGCCTGACGCTGGCTCCCGGAGAAACATTCACCGCGCCGGGCACCGGCTGGGCGGTGTTCAATTCACCGGCGACAGTCGAGGCGAACGGTCAGGAACACGCCATCGAGCGGTTCGAGGCAATCGCGCTCGAGGCGAGCGAAAGCTTCGCCAACCGCGCCGGGACAGCGGCGGAAATCCTGTTCGTGGCGGTCAGCCCGGCAGCGTGAACTGCTCCGGCCAGTCGCGATAAAGCGCGACCTGGCCCTCGCGCCGCAGGGCGGCGACCTTTTCCAGGTCGATCTCGCCGAACAGCCACACGCTGGCTTCGGTGGCCACCGCTTCGCTTTCGGCGAACACTCCGCTCGGCGGCATGCCGTAATCGGCCGGCACATAGAGCGCGGCGCGGCCGAAATTCTCGTCCACCGCCGGCGACCAGGGCGCGAAGCCGGCCGTGGGCGACACCAGCACGGCCAACTGGTTCTCCAGCGCGCGCGCCTGCGCGCCGATGCGCACGCGATGATAGCCGGCTTCGGTGTCGGTGCAGCTCGGCGCGAGGATCAGGTCGACGCCGTCCTCCGCCAGCCGGCGCGCCAGCATGGGGAACTCGTTGTCGTAGCAGATCAATATGCCAAGCCTGCCGAGCGGCGTCTCGAAGCTGCGCAGGCCCCCGGTGCCGGCGGAAATGAACCATTGCTCGCGCTCGAAGCGCGTCATGACGATCTTGTCCTGATGGCCGGCCAGCCCGTCCGGCCCGAACAGATAGGCGCGGTTGCGGTACTTGCCGTCCGGATCGAGCACGGGAGCCGAACCGGGGCAGAACCACACACCATGGCGGCGGGCGATGGCCTCGCACAGGTCCAGCCAGCGCGGGATGAACGGCTGGATGGCGGCAATGGATTTGTGCAGGTCGCCGCGCTCGTCTTCCGGCAACAATCCGGTCAGCGCCATGGCGGCATATTCGGGCAGAAGCAGCAGTTCCGCCCCGGCGGCAACCGCCTCGCCCGTGAGCCGTTCCAGATGCGCGGCATAGGCATCGAAACCGTCGAACAGCTCGATGGCATATTGGCAGGAAGCGAATTTCACCATCAGCGCAGTTCCTTCATCCAGAACGACATGGGCTTGGCGCTTTCCTCACGCTCGCCGATATCGCGCCACGAGAACTCGGTGCGCAGTTCGGGATGGTGGACATAGCCGCGCCTGGTCCAGAACGCGTGGAGCGGCGCATAGTCCGCCGGCCGCAAGGGGTGATCGACGGGACGCTCCACCGCGCAGAAGCAGCAATGGTCGAATCTGCCGAGGCGGCGCGCATAGGCTTCCCGCTCCTCGAAGAAGCGCACGCCGATGCCCTGCCCGCGATAGCGGGGCAGAAGCACGGATTCGGCGAAATAGAAGATGCGCGCCGGGTTCCAGCCACCCTCGACAAACGGCTTCCTGAACGCCTCGGTCTCATGGTCCATCGGCATGCCGGTCGAGACACCGACGACGCTCTCTCCGTCGAAGGCCAGCACGAACAGGCTTTCGGGCGAGCTGGCATAGGTGGAAAGATAATTCTGCTCGTAGTCCAGCGAGCCCTCGTAGAGATAGGGAAAGGCGCGGAACACCTCGATGCGCAGCCGCGCCAGATCGTCGATATGCGGACCGATCTCAGGCCCCTGCCGAACCACGATATGCATTTTCCCTCCCGGAACAGGCCCAGGCTTCCAAAGCCCGACAAGCTGCTATAGGGCTTGGCCGCAGGCTTGGCCATTGCGTTTGCGAACAGGGAGAGATCATGAGCGCCAAAGACATCATCCGTGCCTATTACGACGCCTTCAACCGGCAGGACATGGCCGCCTTCCTCGACCTGCTGACCGACGACGTGGCGCACGACATCAACCAGGGCGAGCGCCAGACCGGTAAGGACGCGTTCCGCGGCTTCATGGACAAGATGAACCGCTGCTACCGCGAGCGGCTGACCGACATCGTCGTCATGGAAAGCGCCGACGGCACCCGCGGTGCCGCCGAGTTCACCGTCAACGGCGAATATCTGGCGACCGACGAGGGCCTGCCGGAGGCGGACGGCCAGAAATACGTGCTGCCGGCCGGCGCCTTCTTCGAAATCCGCGACGGCAAGGTGGCGCGCATTTCCAACTACTACAATCTCAACGACTGGATCGCGCAGGTCGGCGCCTGATCCTGCTTCATCCCAAAAATGCCAACGGGCATCGGATGCAGCGCACCGGTGCCCGTTCTCCTTGAGGCTCCCTCAGGCCATGCGCAGCGCGGCCTGCTCGTCGCGCCGGCGCTGCACTTCGCGGCGCTTGTTGACGATCGAGGCGGCGATCACGCCCAGCGCCACAATGGCGATCAGCAGGGTGCAGGCCGCGTTGATCTCCGGGGTCACGCCGAGCCGCACCTGGCTGTAGATCTTCATCGGCAGCGTCGTCGCGCCCGGCCCGGAGGCGAAGCTGGCGATGACCAGATCGTCGAGCGACAGGGTGAAGGCCAGCATCCAGCCCGAGATGATGGCGGGCGCGATCACCGGCAGGGTGATCTGGAAGAAGGTGCGCACCGGGGGCGCGCCAAGATCCATCGCCGCCTCCTCCAGCGAGCGGTCGAAGGAGATCAGCCGCGACTGCACCACCACCGCCACGAAGCACATGGAAAAGGTGATGTGGGCAAGCGTGACGGTGAGGAAGCCGCGGTCGAGGCCGATGGCGACGAACAAAAGCAGCAGCGACAGGCCGGTGATGACCTCCGGCATGACCAGCGGCGCGAACACCATGCCGGTGAACAGCACCCGGCCCCTGAAGCGCGTGTAGCGGGTCAGCACGAGTGCGGCCATGGTGCCGAGCACGGTGGCGACGGAGGCCGAGACCAGCGCCACGCGGATCGTCACCCAGGCGGCGTCCATCAGGCCCTGGTTGCGGAACAGCGCCACATACCATTGCGTGGAAAAGCCGCCCCACACGGTGACCAGCCGCGAGGCGTTGAAGGAGAAGACGACCAGAAGCACGATCGGCAGATAGAGGAAGGCAAAGCCCAGCACGATCGAGACGATGTTGAAACGGCTCCAGCTCGCATTCATGTCAGCGATCCTGTTCCTGGGCGCGGGCCTGCGCATGCTGGAAGAGCACGATCGGGACGACCAGCACCAGAAGCAGGATGGTGGCGACCGCCGAGGCGACCGGCCAGTCGCGGTTGGCGAAAAACTCGTTCCACAGCGTGCGCCCGATCATCAGCGTCTGCGAGCCGCCGAGCAGGTCGGGGATGACGAACTCGCCGACCGCCGGGATGAACACCAGCAGGCAGCCGGCGATGACGCCCGGCAGCGACAGCGGGAAGGTGATCTTCCAAAAGGCGCTGATCGGCGGGCAGCCGAGGTCCTGCGCGGCCTCGATCAGCGAATTGTCCATCTTCTCCAGCGACGAATAGAGCGGCAGCACCATGAAGGGCAGGTAGGAGTAGACGATGCCGATGAAGATCGCCGTATAGGTGTTCATGATGACCAGCGGCGAGGAGATTAAGCCAATGCCCATCAGGAACTGGTTGAGCAGCCCCTCGGGCTTGAGGATGCCGATCCAGGCGTAGACGCGGATCAGGAACGATGTCCAGAACGGCAGGATGACCAGCATCAGCAAGGTGGGCCGCAGCGAGGCCGGCGCGCGCGCCATGCCATAGGCGATCGGATAGCCGACCAGCAGCGTCAGCACGGTCGAGATCCCCGCGATCACCACGCTGGAGATGTAGGCATTGAAATAGAGCGGGTCCTCGGTCAGCCACAGATAGTTTTCGAAGCTGAGTTCCTTCAGCGCCGCCATGAGGCCGGAGAACCCTTCGCCGAGGTCCATCACCGGCGCATAGGGCGGCATGGATATCGCCGTCTGCGACAGCGATATCTTGAAGACGATGACAAAGGGGATGAGGAAGAAGAACAGCAGCCAGGCATAGGGCACGAGGATGACCAGCCGCCCGGTGAAGCCGGAAACGACGCGTGACAGCAGGGATTTTTCGGCCGGCGCGGCGGCAGGCGCGGAAGCGGAGACATTCGCCATGACCGCCCCCTACCGCGTCAGCACGACGCCGGCATCCGGCCGGAAGGAAATCCAGGCGCGATCGCTCCAGGTCAGCGGATCGTCGACGATGCGCGCGGCATTCAGCATCGAGGCGCGCACGATCTGGCCGTCGTCGAGCTTGACGTAATAGACGGTCATGTCGCCGAGATAGGCGATGTCGTAGATCTCGCCCTCGAGCGCGTTGACGGCATCCTGCGGCTTGCGCGACGAAACCCTGATCTTTTCCGGGCGGATGGCGAAGGCGACCTCATTGCCCTTCGCCGCCTCGCCGGCATTCTCGACCAGGATCTGCGCGCCGCTGCCGCCGGTGATGCGCGCCGTGTTTTCAGCGCGTTCGGCGACATTGCCCTCGAACAGGTTGACGTTGCCGACGAAGCCGGCGACGAAGCGCGAATTGGGCGCCTCGTAGATTTCGGCGGGCGTCGCAACCTGCATGACCTCGCCCTTGTCCATGATGGCGATGCGGTCGGCCATGGTCATGGCCTCTTCCTGGTCGTGAGTGACGACGACGAAGGTGAGGCCGAGTTCCTGCTGCAGGTCCATCAGCTCGAACTGGGTTTCCTCGCGCAGCTTCTTGTCGAGCGCGCCGAGCGGCTCGTCGAGCAGCAGCACCTTCGGCCGCTTGGCGACCGAGCGGGCGAGCGCCACGCGCTGGCGCTGGCCGCCGGAAAGCTGGTGCGGCTTGCGGGTGGCGAAGCGTTCCAGCTTGACCAGCTTGAGCATCTCGGCCACGCGCTTGTCGATATCGGCCTTGGGCATGCCTTCCTGCTTGAGGCCGAAGGCGATGTTCTTCTCCACGCTCATATGCGGGAACAGCGCGTAGGACTGGAACATCATGTTGACCGGCCGGCGATAGGGCGGGATGCCGCGCAGGTCCTGCCCGTCGAGCAGGATGCGGCCCTCGGTCGGCTCCTCGAAGCCAGCCAGCATGCGCAGCAGCGTGGACTTGCCGCAGCCGGAAGCGCCGAGCAGGGCGAAGAATTCGCGTTCATAGATGGAGAGCGAAAGATTGTTGACGGCAGTGAAGTCGCCGAAGCGCTTGGTGATGTTCTCGAACCTGATATAGGGCTTGGCCTGCGGATCGCTCCACGGCGCAAAATCCCTGCGGATGCTGCCCAGTGACTTCATGCTTCGCTCTCCCCCGCCGGACGACAGATCACGATCTTCCTGTACAGTCGCCCGTGCGCTCCATTTTCGTGTTGAGCCGACTTCCTGTCGAGCGGAACGGCAAAAGGCCCCGGCGAAGCGTCGCGCCGGGGCCGCGCCGTGGCGTTACTGGCCGGTCACCACCTTGGTCCAGGTGCGGGTGAACAGGCGCTGGGTCTTGGAATCGAGCGGCGTGTTGACGAACAGCTTGGCCATCACGTCATCCGGCGGATAGACGGCCGGATCGTCACGGACCTCCTCGTCGAGGAATTCCTGCGAGGCCTTGTTGCCGTTGGCGTAGTAGACATAGTTCGACGACTTGGCGATGACTTCCGGCTTCATCATGTAGTTGAGGAACTCATGCGCCTCCGCCGGGTGCGGCGCATCGGCGGGGATCGCCATCTGGTCGAACCACATCTGCGTGCCCTCCTTCGGGATCACGTAGTTCAGTTCCACGCCGTTGTTGGCCTCCTCGGCGCGGTCGCGCGCCTGGAAGATGTCGCCGGACCAGCCGACGGCGATGCAGATGTCGCCATTGGCGAGGCCGTTGATGAATTCCGACGAATGGAACTTGCGCACATAGGGCCGGACCTTGAGCAGGGCTTCCTCGGCCTTGGCGATATCGTCCGGCTCATGGCTGTCCGGATCGAGGCCGAGATAGGCCAGGGTCACCGGGATCATGTCGGTCGGCGAATCGAGGAAGTTGATGCCGCAATCCTTGAGCTTGGCGGCCTGCTCGGGATCGAACACCGTCTGCCAGCTGTCGATCTCGTCGGTGCCCAGCACTTCCTTGATCTTGTTGACGTTGTAGCCGATGCCGATGGTGCCCCACATGTAGTTGATCGAGTATTCGTTGCCGGGGTCGAAGACCTGCATGCGCTCGCTGACCACATCCCACATGTTGGACAGGTTGGGCAGCTTGGACTTGTCGAGCTTCTGGTAGACGCCGGCCTGGATCTGGCGGGCGAGGAAGCTGCTGGTCGGCACCACCACGTCGTAGCCGCTGCCGCCCGCCAGCAGCTTGGTTTCCAGGATCTCGTTAGAATCATAGACGTCGTAGACGACCTTGATGCCGGTTTCCTTGGTGAACTCGTCGATGATCGAGGAATCGATGTAGTCGGACCAGTTGTAGACATTGACGACGCGCTCCTGCGCCCCGGCCGCGAAGGCGAACGCCGACGCCAGCACCGTGGTCGCGAGAAGCAAGGTTGTTTTGCGTTGCATAGGACACTCCCCTTTCAATGTTCCCCTGCCGGCCGCGCTCATGCGCCGTCGCCGGACATGTCGTTCAATCTATTGAGCTTTCGGAAGGCCAACAAGCGGCATTTGGCCGCTGGACGATGACGTTTGCGCGATGGCAGCCGGCCCCGGGAACAGCCGTCCTGCGGCGTCGGGGATATCCCTTCCGACAAACCCCTGAGCGAAACCGGCCGATGATCGAATAAGCCAGCCGGACACTGACGGGGTGGTGCGAACAAGGGCAAGATGGGCCTGTCTCGTTGTTGCCTTTCGTCCAGCCTGCCCGGGGCATGGAGGCTTTGTCAATGGGAATCGAAGCGGCGGGTCCCAGCCGTTCTCAGTTCGGCGCGGGCAGGCCGCTGACGCCCGGCCGCGGCGGCTGCGAATGGCGCCTGAACTCGCGCGCGATGTGCACCAGCAGGGCCGCGAACACGATGCTCCCGCCGAGGATGGTCCGGCCGGAGGGGACTTCCGCATGGGCCAGCCACACCCACAGCGGCCCCAATATGGTCTCGAAGGTGCCGAGAAGTGCGGCCAGCGCGGCGGGGATCATGCGCGCCCCGGTGGCGAAACAGGCAAGGCCGAGGCCCAGGTTGACGACGCCGAAGGCGAACAGGAACCCCATGTCGCGGCCCGAGACCCCGAGCGCCGAAGCCTGCGACAGCGCGAAGGCGGCGGCGAAGATCGTGCCGAGGCAGGTGGCCGGCGTCATGCGCACATGGGAATAGCGGCGGGTGATGACGGTGGCCGTGGCGAGGGCGCAGGCGATGGCCAGGGCCAGCCCGTCGCCGACGGGCGAGACCGTGCCGCCGAGCGATTCCGACACCATCACCGCCACGCCGACGACGACGAAGAAAATGGCGACCCATGTGCCGCCCGACACCTTTTCGCGCAGGGCGATCCACGCGAACAGCGCCGCGATCAGCGGCACGCCGGCCTGGATCAGCAGGATGTTGGCGACCGTGGTGTAGGAGAGCGCCACGACGAAACTCGACGACGCTGTGGCGAAGCAGGCGGCCACGGCCAGCCCCGGCAGGCCCATGCCCCGAAACAGGCGCAGCGTTCCGCGCCAGCCGTCGCGCCAGACCATGAAGGCCAGCAGGAAGGCGGTGGCCCACACGGAGCGCCAGAAGATGACGGCCCATGGGTCCGGCGCCTCGATATAGCGGGCGATGGCGCCGCCAAGGCTCCACAGCAGGGCGGACAGGAAGACGAGGACGGCGCCGAGGCGCGTCTCGCGGGCGGATGATGCGGTATCGGCAGCCGCCGATTGTGCGAATTCAGCCATGCCGCACCTTCTCCTCCCCCGAAGCGCAACGCTGTGCCAGCACCGACACATAAGGTCCCGATCGGGATGGAGTAAGGTCCAGAACCGCCCCAAGCGTTGGCCTGCCGTTCAGCCTACTGGAAGTCGAAGGCGGACAGGCCCGTCACCATCTCGTCCAGACCCAGCGGGCGCGTCACCGGCGGGGCCGCCCGCGACAGGCAGCCCGGCCGCTCGCACAGCCGGCAGGCGGGACCGACGGGCGTCACGGCGACGCTGCCCGATGCGCCCGGCCCCCTGCCGGCCAGCGCGGCGCCATAGACGACCTCGTCCTTGTAGGCGATGTCGCAGCCGATGAGCAGGGCGGTGCGACGCGGCCGCTCGTTGAAGGCGCCCTGCGGCCCCTCCAGCGTGCGGGCCACGGTCAGGAATTCGGCGCCGTCCGGCATTTCCACCGCCTCGACGAAGATCTGGCCGGGCTGGGTGAAGGCGGCATGAACGGCAAGCTTGGGGCAGCCGCCGCCGAAGCGGCTGTGCGGGAAACCGACGCTGCCGGCCTTGCGGAAGGGGTGGCCGGCATTGTCCACCTCCAGCATGAAGAAGGGAACGCCGGCACTGCCCTGCCGCTGCAACATGGTCAGCCGGTTGGCCGCCTGTTCGAACGAAACGGAAAAGCGCGAGCGCAGCACGTCGACATCGTAGCGGGCGCGCTGGGCGGCGGCGAGGAACGCCTGGTAGGGCATCATCAGCGCATGGGCGGCGTAGCGGCCAAGCTCGAACCGGGCCAGCCGCCGCGCCTCGTCGCTGGACAGCTTCAGCGCCGCGATCTCGGCGGCGACGGCCACCGACATGCGCATCAGGCCGGCTTCCATCGCCACCTCGCGCAACTGGTCGAAGGGCGACAGCCGCTCCGACAGGAACAAGCGCTGCGAATGACGGTCGTAGCGGCGGCGCCAGTTGGGCATGGTCGCCACCGGCAGCACCCTGACGGTGATGCCGTGCTCGCGCTTCAGCCACCCTTTCAGCGTGCCGTAGAGGTCGTCGCCCGGCTCCAGCAGCCGGATGAAGGCCTCGGCCTCCTCCTCCAGCGCCGGATAGTGGTTCGGCCGCCGCTCGAACACCTCGTGCACCTCGTCCATCGGCAGGCGGGCGCCGGACAGCGCGGTGCCGCGCCCTTCCCGCGCCAGCAGCTCGTTGAGGTCCGACAGGCGCTCGGCCTGCTCGCGATAGGCACGGTAGAGCTTGATCATCGCCGCCGCCGCATTGGGCGCGGCCTCGGCCACCTCGACCAGCTCCTGCTCGCCCGGCAGTTCGCCTGCCAGCAGCGGGTCGGCGAACATTTCCCGCAGCGCGGCGATGGAACCGCCGGCCTCGGCCTGCAATTCCTCCGGCTCGACCTTGTAGACCGAGGCCAGCCGCAAAATGAGCTGCACGGTGAGCGGGCGCTGGTTGCGCTCGATCAGGTTGAGATAGGAGGGCGAGATGCCCAGCCCCTCGGCCATCGCCGTCTGGGTCAGCCCCTTGGCGTTGCGGATGCGGCGGATGCGGGGTCCGGCGAAGATTTTCTGTTCGGCCATGGCGAGGACATTTTACACGATTTTACAACATTTGACGCAGGAATTCGCGTCAGGTCGCTTTTACAGTTTTGACATCTTTACAAGCCCGTTCTGTCAAACGCAACACAGGTTTTCCTTTATTTACGGCGGAAATTCCCGGTTTTTCTCGCGTCTTTTGCAGCGCAATGTAAATCATGTCGTACCGGCACACACCAAGCCAGACGGCAAGGAAGTGCCCAGTATCTACATAACCGAAACGCTGGAGCCGCAAATGACCGATTTTTACAACCTCGTCCCGTCCGCGCCGGAAGGTCGCTTCGATGGCATCGAGCGCCCCTATACCCCGGAAGACGTGAAGCGGCTGCGCGGCTCGGTGCAGATCAAGTACACGCTGGCCGAGAACGGCGCCAACCGCCTGTGGAAGCTCATCCATGAGGAGGACTTCGTCAACGCGCTCGGCGCGCTCTCCGGCAACCAGGCCATGCAGATGGTCCGCGCCGGCCTGAAGGCCATCTACCTGTCCGGCTGGCAGGTCGCCGCCGACGCCAACACGGCCTCCGCCATGTATCCCGACCAGTCGCTCTACCCGGCCAACGCCGCGCCGGAACTGGCCAAGCGCATCAACCGCACCCTGCAGCGCGCCGACCAGATCGAGACGGCAGAAGGCAAGCTGTCGGTCGACACCTGGTTCGCGCCGATCGTCGCCGACGCCGAAGCCGGCTTCGGCGGCCCGCTCAACGCCTTCGAGATCATGAAGGCGTTCATCGAGGCCGGCGCCGCCGGCGTCCACTTCGAGGACCAGCTCGCCTCGGAGAAGAAGTGCGGCCATCTGGGCGGCAAGGTGCTGATCCCGACCGCGGCCCATATCCGCAACCTCAACGCCGCGCGGCTCGCCGCCGACGTCATGGGCACCCCGACGCTGATCGTCGCCCGCACCGATGCCGAGGCCGCCAAGCTGCTGACCTCCGACATCGACGAGCGCGACCAGCCCTTCGTGGACCATGATGCCGGCCGCACGGTGGAAGGCTTCTATCAGGTGAGAAACGGCATCGAGCCGTGCATTGCCCGCGCCATTTCCTATGCGCCGCATTGCGACCTGATCTGGATGGAGACCTCCAAGCCGGACCTGGCACAGGCAAGGAAGTTCGCCGAGGCGGTGCAGAAGGCGCATCCGGGCAAGCTGCTCGCCTACAACTGCTCGCCCTCGTTCAACTGGAAGAAGAACCTCGACGACGCCACCATCGCCAAGTTCCAGCGCGAGCTGGGCGCCATGGGCTACAAGTTCCAGTTCATCACGCTGGCCGGCTTCCACCAGCTCAACCACGGCATGTTCGAGCTGGCCCGCGGCTACAAGGACCGGCAGATGGCGGCCTATTCGGAGCTTCAGGAAGCCGAATTCGCCTCCGAGGCCAATGGCTACACGGCGACGAAGCACCAGCGCGAGGTCGGCACCGGCTATTTCGACGCCGTGTCGCTCGCCATCACCGGCGGCAAGTCGTCGACCACCGCCATGAAGGAATCCACCGAGCAGGCCCAGTTCAAGCCTGCCGCGGAATAGAAACCCAGCGCCGCAAGGCCGGCATTCCAAGGGAGAAGCGAAATGGCACAGATCACCCGCGTCAAGGAACGGGCTGAGGAACAGTCCTCGGCCATGAGCACCGACCAGCAGGCCGCGATCCGCATGCTGGCCAACGATCTGCACCGGATGAACCAGTCCGTGATGAAGGCCGTCGAGGCCGGCGTGTCGGTCGAGCTTGTCCGCTCGGCCCGCCACCACAGCGGTGACGGCAACTGGGGCGACCTGCTGATCCCGGTGATCGTGACCCAGGCCCACAAATAAGCCGCACACCCATGTGCCCGAAGGATATCCGACAGGGCGCATGGGAATGACAGAGGGCAATCCGGGCTCCCTGCCCAGCCTGAAGCCGCTCCCGCGATTTTCGCGAGGGCGGCTTCTTCTTCGTGAGACCGGCACCGGAAGCCGCGCCGCCCGCCCGCCGCCGGTTTCTTATCGCTTGACAGGATGAGCGAGGTCACCCAAAAGAGAAATGGTTTCAACCCTGCATTGAGTAGATGGTGTAGGTCGGATTGTCTTCGTATCTCGAACACGATGGCAGCATGGGCTCCGGACGCGCCATGCCCGTGGACGCGGACGGCGCTGCCGACCTGTCCAGGGTCATGGTCGTGGGCCGGTCCCGCATAACGCAGGTTGTGGTCTCCAAGATCATCGAGGGCCTGGGGTTGAAGCCGTTCAGTGAATCGCCCGAAACCGCAATCACGGCCCTGAACTCGCTGCTGCCGGGCATCATCGTGCTCGACGGCGGCTCCGAAAACCGCGACTGCGAGGCGCTGATGCCGGCGCTGGCTTCGCTGCGCCGCGCCACAGGCGGAATTCGGCCGGCGCTGGTGCTGCTGTCCACCCGCGTGGCGACGCCCGAAACCCTGTCCAGCCTCATCGATGCGGTGGTGGCCAAGCCGATCACGCCCGAGCAGTTGCAGCCGGTGCTCAGCCGCCTGGCGAGCTGAACCTTTCCCGTTCCCGCCGCTTTTTTCGTCGTGGAGCGGCAATGCGCCCTGCCAATTCCTTCAAGGCCATGTATATCGCTTGGCAAGGAGCGGCCGGTGCGGATTTGCGGATGCGCCGGGGCCGCAGGTGGAGAGGATTGCCGAAGAGGATTGCCCATGACCATCGACGCGCTTTTCGACACCGGCGCCGGCCCGCAGGCCGAGGCCGCGGCTTCGATCACCATCCCGCGTCCCGACGACTGGCACATCCACCTGCGTGACGGGGCCATGCTTGCGGCGGTGCTGCCCTATACGGCGGCGCAGTTCGCGCGCGGCATCATCATGCCCAATCTGGTGCCGCCGGTGGTGACGGTGGCGGATGCCGTGGCCTATCGCGGCCGCATCCTCGCCAACCGTCCGCAAGGCTCGGACTTCGAGCCGCTGATGACCTGCTACCTCACTGACCGTACCGATCCCGACGAGATCGAGCGCGGCTTCGCCGAGCGGGTGTGGATCGCCGCCAAGCTCTATCCGGCCGGCGCCACCACCAATTCCAGCCATGGTGTGGCCGATCTCGCCGGGCTGTCCCCGGTTCTGGAGCGGATGGAGAAGATCGGCATGCCGGTGCTGATCCATGGCGAATCGACCGACCCGGATGTCGACATCTTCGACCGCGAGGAGGTGTTCATGGACAACACCCTGCTGCCGATGCTGAAGCGGCATCAGGGCCTCAAGGTCGCGGTCGAGCACGCCACCACCTCCGGCACGGTCGACATCGTGCGCGCCCATGCGCCGCGCGTGGCGGCGACGATCACGCCGCACCATCTGGTCATCAACCGCACCTCGATCTTCCAGGGCGGCCTGCGCCCGCATCTCTACTGCCTGCCGGTGGCCAAGCGCGAGAGCCATCGTCTGGCGCTGCGCAAGGCGGTCACCTCCGGCGAAAGCTGCTTCATGATCGGCACCGACAGCGCCCCGCACATGCGCTCGGCCAAGCAGGCCGAATGCTGTTCGGCCGGCGTGTTCGGCGGCGTCACCGCGCTCCAGACCTATGTCCAGGTGTTCGACGAGGAAGGCGCGCTCGACCGCTTCGAGGCCTTCGCTTCGCTGAACGGCGCCCGCTTCCATGGGCTGGAGCCGAACAGGGGCACGATCACGCTGGTCAAGAAGCCGGGCATCGCCGTGGCCGCCGTGCCGATCGGCGACGAGGACATCGTCGTGTTCCGCGGCGGCGAGACGTTGCCCTGGTCGGTCGGAAAGGTCGGTTAGAACCTTTCCGCTTTTCCTCGAATCGCGAAAACGCTCCACTTTCTTATTTACGCAATTCCGAACGCAAAACCGCTTCACACTTTTTGCCGAAACTGCTTTAGCCACCCATCGCGGCGCGCGGCAGACAGATCAGGTCGCCGAAGCGGGCGCGCAGGCGCTCGTCCATGGCGCGCGGCACGTGGCGGGGAAAGCGGGCGGCAAGCACGCGCTGCTTTTCCGCCACCGCGCGCAGGACAATGTCGGGGCGGCCCTTCTCCTCCCATTCGCGCGGCGACCAGCGCTCGCCGACCAGCGGGTGGAACTGGCCGGAACGGGCAAGCTTCACCGTCTGGGGATGGCTGAGATAATGGCCGGGGCCATCCAGGCAGGTTTCGGCGATGACGGCGGCGGAAAGCTGCCCGGCATCGACGTCCATGCCGGCCCGGCCGTGCAGGCACAGGCCGAGCATGTCGTTGTCGATGATGAGGCTTTCCAGGCAAAAGCCGAGCAGCGAGGCATGCATGCCGGCCGCCTCATAGACCAGATCGGCGCCGCTGAGGGCGGCGATCAGATCGGTGATGCCCTTCTCGTAGCCAGACTGGACATCGGGCAGCTTGGCGTCGGTCATGCCGGCCGCCGTGCCGCATGGCAGATCGTAGAAACGGGCCATCTGGGCGCAGGCGACGCCGAGCATCGCCTGCTCGGCCGAGCCGCCGGCCATGGCGCCGGTGCGCCGGTCGGAGGCGAAGGGCCAGGCCCCGAAGATCGCCGGATGGCCGGGGCGCAGCGCATTGACATAGACCAGCGCGGCCAGCACTTCGGCCACCGTCTGCACCACCGCCCCGGCCAGCGCCGCGGGCGCGGTGGCGCCGACCTGCCCCACCGAAAGCAGCAGGACCGGCAGGCCGCCCTTCACGCATTCCTCCAGCACGCCGCAGGCATCCTCGGCGAACTTCATCGGCGAGACGACGAAAGCGTTGGAGTTGGAGACGAAGGGGCGGGCGCGGAACTTCTCCTCGCCGCCGGCGATCATGTAGAGCATCTCCAGCGCCGGCTTCACGTTCCCGCGCACCGTGAACGAGGTGCCGACATGCTTGGAGGTGCCGCTCACGCAGGCATAGAGCGTGTTGAAATCCAGCTCCAGCGGATCGGCGATGTCGCGCGCCACCATGGGGCGCTGGAAGAAATGGATGTTGTCCAGCCCCTCGGCCAGCCGGGCGGCGTCGTAGATGTCCCGCAGGCGCGATTCCCGATAGGTGCGCTCCCCCGCATCGACGAGGTTCACGGCGACGCCGGCGGTGCCGTAGTAAACCCGCCGGCCGTCGAGCCGCATGTCGTGCCGGGGGTGCTGCCCGTGCAGCGTGATGTGGCGGGCGGCTCGCCCGATCGTGTCGAGCACCAGGTTGCGCGGAAAGCGGATGCGCCCGTCCGTACCCAGTTCCGCACCGATGCCGGTCAGCGCCGCAATGCAGGAGGGAATGGC
This sequence comes from Aquamicrobium terrae, assembly GCF_052978165.1. NCBI lineage: Bacteria > Pseudomonadati > Pseudomonadota > Alphaproteobacteria > Hyphomicrobiales > Phyllobacteriaceae > Aquamicrobium > Aquamicrobium terrae. Next base: position 2,105,429 of record NZ_JBRKLZ010000001.1, on the reverse strand, counting down.
ATCGGCGAAGCCCACCGTTTCCAGAACGGTGAGCACCGCTTCATGGATGCGCTCGATATCGTTCGGGCCCAACGGCAGGTAGCCGCCACCCGGCACGGCCGGCCGCGCCGGGGAATCGCTGTCGGCCGGCGACGTCTTCTTCATGGCCGCATCTCCCGCGTCAGGGCCACACCTTGCCGACTATGCAGCGTGGCGCCGCCCCGGCGATGAGCCAGCTTGCCGGGTCTTCTGTGCCAAAGCGTTGGCTCAGGCGGCGGCGGGCCGGCGGCCGGCAGCGGTGGCCAGTTCGCGGATGCCCGGCTCGATATGCTGCAAGGCGATCGACGAGATGCCCAGCCGCACGAAGCGCGACGGCTTGTCGGCATGCCCGAAATAGCGGTCGCCGGGCTCGATGATGACGCTGCGGCTGGCGGCGGCGGCGGCAAGGTCGCGCACATTGATGCCGCGCGGCCCCTCCAGCCACACCGAGGTGCCGCCCGCCGGGTGCGGCGCATGCCACTCCGGCAGGAAGGCCGAAACCGCCTGCTCGAGCCGCTTGCGCCGCTCCTCGAAGGCGCTCGACAGGCGCCGCACCAGCGCCTCGTGATGGCCGAGCGACAGGAACAGGGCGACGGCGCGCTGGTTGTTGGCCGGCGGGTGGCGCAGCATGAAGCGGCGCAGGGCCCGCAGCTCCGAGATCAGCCCGGCGGACGCGACGATGTAGCCGAGGCGCAGGCCCGGCGCGAGGGTCTTGGACATGGAGCCGACATAGACGACGCGGCCCGAGCGATCGATGCTCTTCAGCGCCTGCTGGGGCGCATTGTCCAGCAACTGGCTGTCATAGCCGTCCTCGATGATGATCTGGTTGTGGCGGTTGGCGCGGTCGAGCAGGTCCTGCCGACGCGCCTCCGACAGCGACACCATGGTCGGGCAATGGTGGCTCGGCGTCACGAACACGAAGCCGGCATCGGACGGAATCCGGTCGGTGACGATGCCCGAACCGTCGACCGGCACCGGCACGGTTTCGGCGCCGGCCAGGTTGAAGATGGAGCGCGCGTCGGGATAGCCCGGCTCCTCCATCGCCACCCTGGAACCCTTGCCCATCAGCAGCGTGGCCAGCATGTAGAGCGCGTTCTGCGCCCCCAGCGTGACGATGATCTCGTCGGGATTGGCGAAGATGCCGCGGCGCGGCAAAAGGCGCGCCTGGATCTGCTCGATCAGCAGCGGATCGTCGCGGTCGACCATGTCGGAGGCCCAGTTGCGGATCTCCAGCACGGCCAGCGCCATGCGATTGCATTCGCGCCATTCGGCGGTCGGGAACAGCGCCGGATCGAACTGGCCGTAGACGAACGGGTAGGACGACTTAATCCAGTTCTCGTGCTTGTTGGGCGGCGGCATGTCGGAGGCGGCGATGCGGCGGCGCGCCTTCCAGTCGATCTCGTTGGCCTGTTCCGGCGCCTTCTGCGGCCGGGCCGGCGTCGCCAGCACGTCGGGATTGACGAAATGGCCGCGCCGCTCGCGCGCGATCAGGAAGCCCTGGTCGACCAGTTGCTGGAAGGCCAGCACCACGGTGCCGCGCGCCACGCCCAGCTTCTCGGCCAGGATGCGGCAGGACGGCAGCGGCATCGACGCGGCGATCTGCCGGTCGAGAATGGCGGCGACGATGGCCTGCCGGATCTGGGCCTGAAGGGTCTGCCCCGAATCGGCGGATATGCGGAAAAGGCCCGACCAGATGGTCGCATCGTTTCGCTGGGACATGCAAACCTCCCCGGTGGACAGTCTTTTTCGACTATGTGGACCAGTGGAGTGTCGCTTGGCCCAAGCAATTAAGCCAATCAATTATTCTGATCCTATGGATTTATGCCAGTGATCGATCAGGCGGAAAATCGACGCAAAACAGCTATTGAATCGATTTAAATTCGGAACCATAAGGATGGCGCATCGTGCCGGCCCGAAACGCAGGGCGGGAAGGGTGTTCCATCCGCCGGGTGAAACGCTCTACAGTCCGCCGCGAGCCGTTCCGGGCGGGTGGCCGCCTTTCGCAACATCATCGGAGATGTCCGTGGACCGTTCCTCTTTCGACCGCATCCTTGCCGAGCTTCACCAGCACCGCACCGCAGAACCGGTGGACGTCCGTGCCGCCTTCCGCGCCGACCCGGGGCGTTTCGCCCGCTTTTCCGCGTCCGACGGCGACATGCTGCTCGACTGGTCGAAATGCGCCGTCGACGACGCCACCATGGATCTGCTTGGCAAACTGGCGGGAGCCGCCGGCGTGGAAGCGCGGCGCGACGCCATGTTCGACGGTGCCCACATCAACATCACCGAGGATCGCGCCGTCCTCCACACCGCGCTGCGCAATCCCGGCGCCGAAGGGCCGGTCGTCGACGGCCAGGACGTCGGCGCCGACGTCGCCGCGGTGCTGGATGCGATGAGCGCCTTCGCCGACGCCGTCCGCAGCGGCAAGGCCGGCGGCGCGACGGGCAAGGCGATCACCGACATCGTCAATATCGGCATCGGCGGCTCCGATCTCGGGCCGGTCATGGTGACGCTGGCACTGGCCCCCTACCATGACGGACCGCGCGCCCACTATGTCTCCAACATCGACGGCGCCCACATCCACGACACGCTGCAGGGGCTCGACCCGGAAACCACGCTGGTCATCGTCGCCTCCAAGACCTTCACCACGGTCGAGACCATGACCAATGCCGAGACCGCCAGGCGCTGGATCGAGACGGCGCTGGGCAAGGAGGCGGTGGGGCACCATTTCGCCGCCGTGTCGACGGCGCTCGATCGGGTCGCGGCCTTCGGCATCGCGCCGGAGCGCGTGTTCGGCTTCTGGGACTGGGTCGGCGGGCGCTATTCGGTGTGGGGCGCCATCGGCCTGCCGGTGATGATCGCGGTCGGCCCGCAGCGGTTCCGCGAATTGCTGGCCGGCGCCCACGCGATGGACGAGCACTTCCGCACCGTACCGCTGGAGCGGAACCTGCCGGCCCTGCTCGGCCTCGTCGGCTGGTGGCACCGGGTGGTGTGCGCCTGTCCGGCCCGCGCCGTCATTCCCTACGACCAGCGCCTGTCGCGGCTGCCCGCCTATCTCCAGCAGCTCGACATGGAATCGAACGGCAAGGGCACGGCCCTCGACGGCAAGCCGGTCGCCACGCCTACCGGCCCGCTGGTATGGGGCGAGCCCGGCACCAACGGCCAGCACGCCTTCTTCCAGCTGCTCCATCAGGGCACCGACATCATCCCGGTCGAATTCCTCGTCGCCGCCAACGGCCACGAACCGGAGCTGAAGCACCAGCACGACCTGCTGCTGGCCAACTGCCTGGCCCAGTCGGAGGCGCTGATGAAGGGCCGCACGCTGGAGGAGGCCCGCGTCCAGATGCTGGCCAAGGGCATGGAGGCGGCAAAGGTGGACGAGATCGCGCCGCACCGGGTGTTTTCCGGCAACCGGCCGTCGATCACCATCCTCTACCGGCTGCTCGATCCGGCCACGCTCGGGCGGCTGATCGCGCTCTACGAACACCGGGTCTTCGTCGAGGGCGTGCTTTACAACATCAATTCTTTCGACCAATGGGGGGTCGAACTGGGCAAGGAACTGGCGACACAATTGCTGCCTGTCGTGGAAGGCAAGGAGAATGCCGCGGGCAGGGATGCCTCGACGGCCGGACTGGTGGAACACATCCTCCAGTTGAAGGAGAGGTGAGGACTTGGCCGGCATCAAGGGAATCCTGTTCGACAAGGACGGCACGCTCGTCGACTTCCACGCGACCTGGTCGGCCGTGGCCGAGCTGATGGCGATGGAGGCCTCGGGCGGCGATGCGGTCAGGGCCGGCAGCCTGCTGCTGGCGGCCGGGCTCGACCCCGAGACGCACATGTTCAAGGCCGATTCGGTGTTCGCGGCCGGTACCAATCTCGACATCATCGAATTGTGGTTCCCCGAACTGTCGCGGCGCGAGCAGCTCGACGCGGTCGAGCGCTTCAACCTGATCACCACCGAAAAGGGGGCGGCCATGGCGGTCGCCCTGCCGGGCGTGGTCGACGCGCTGGGCAGCCTGCATGCGCGCGCCTACCGGCTCGGCGTGGCGACCAACGATTCCACGCTCGGCTGCGAGAAGACGCTGGCCGCGCTCGGCATCGCCCAGCTCTTCGAGGCCGCCTATGGCTACGACGCGGTGGCCAATGCCAAGCCGGCGCCCGATACGGTGCAGGCGTTCTGCGACCTCACCGGCTTGAGGCCATCCGAGATCGCCATGGTCGGCGACAACCGCCACGACCTCGACATGGCGCGCGCCGGGGGCTGCGGGCTGGCCATCGGCGTGCTGTCGGGCACCGGCACGCACGCCTCGCTTGCACCGCTGGCCGACGTGGTGCTGGAATCCGCCGCCGATCTTCCCGGCTATCTGGCCTCGATCTGAACCGTTCGCCTAAGAATGAGACTTAAGCCCGGAGGAACGGGATGATCCCCACCCTGCACCGCCCGGTCGCGGTCTTCGACGCCGGCATCGGCAGCTACGCCATCGTCGCCGAAATCCACAAGGCATTCCCCAGCCAGGACATCCTCTATTTCGCCGACCGCGCCAGCTTCCCCTATGGCGGCAAGGGCCGCGACGAATTGCTGGCGGTGATGCGGCGCTCCATCTCCTTCCTCTCCCGCCATGAGCCGAGCGCCATCGTCATCGCCTCCAACGCACCGTCGATCATGGTGCTCGACGAATTGCGGGGCGAGACGAGCCTGCCCCTGTTCGGCGTGCACCCGCCGCTGGAAAGGGCGCTGGCGCAGTCCGGCACCGGCCGGGTCGGCATATTGGGGGTCCAATCGCTGGTCGAAAGCCCGATGCTGGCCGGTTTCGTGGCGGCCCGGGCGCCGCAGCCGGGCCGGGTCGCGCTGATCAACGCCTCGCCCATGGTCGAGCTGGTCGAGGACGGATCCTTCCTGTTCGATCCGGCCGGCACGCAGCGGCGCGTCGATGCCTTCATGCGCGACGTGGGCGACCGGCATCCGGGCATCGACGTCTTCACCCTGTCGAGCACCCACCTGCCCTGGCTTGCCGGCTTCTTCGCCGCCGCCTGCCCAAAGGCCGCATTCCTCGACCCCGCCGCCGACGTGGTGGCCGCCCTGCGGCCCGAAGAAGGCGGCAGCGGCGCCATTGCCGGGCTGGTCACCGAAAGCCCGCGCTACGACCTCGCCTCGTTCCGGGCCATGCTGGACAAGGTGGGCGTCGAGATTCCGCTTGCGGCGGTGACCGTCGACTGACGGTCACCGCACAGGCCGACGGATCAGGAATCGCGCAGTTCGCGCCGCAATATCTTGCCCACCGGCGTCTTCGGCAGCTCGTCGCGGAACTCGATATATTTCGGCCGCTTGTAGCCGGTGAGGTTGTCCTTGCAGTAGGCGATCAGCGTCTCGACGGTGAGGTTCGGATCGCGCCGCACCACATAGAGCTTCGGCACCTCGCCGGACTTCTCGTCCGGCACGCCGATGGCCGCCGCCTCCAGCACGCCCGGATGGCTGGCCGCCACCTCCTCAAGCTCGTTGGGATAGACGTTGAAGCCCGAAACCAGGATCATGTCCTTCTTGCGGTCGACGATCTTGGTGAAGCCGCCCTTGTCCATGAAGCCCATGTCGCCGGACTTGAAGAAGCCGTCGGCGGTCATGACCTTCTCGGTTTCCTCGGGCCGGTTCCAGTAGCCGGCCATCACCTGCGGGCCGCGGATGCAGATTTCGCCGACCTCGCCCAGTGGCAGGTCCCGTCCGTCGTCGTCCCGGATGGCGATCTCGGTCGAGGGGATCGGCAGGCCGATGGTGCCGGTGAAGTCCGGCGACGAGCATTTGTTGGCCGTCGCCACCGGCGAGGTCTCCGACAGGCCATAGCCTTCGGTGATGTGGTTGCCGGTCAGCGCCTTCCAGCGGTCGGCGACGCCCTGCTGCACGGCCATGCCGCCGCCCAGCGACAGCACCAGCGAGCTGAAGTTCAGCTTGCGGAACTCCTCATTGTTGAGCAGCGCGTTGAACAGCGTGTTGAGGCCGGGGAAGATGTTGAAGGAGTGCTTGCCCAGTTCCTTGACGAAGGCCGGTATGTCGCGCGGATTGGGAATGAGCACGTTGAGCGCGCCCTGCTGCATGCCCATCAGCGCGTTCACCGTCAGCGCGAAGATGTGGTAGAGCGGCAGCGCGCAGACATAGACCTGATGCGCCGGCTTCGGCTTGACCGTGAAGGCGTCCTCCACCCACATCGAAAGCTGCAGGACATTGGCCAGCACATTGCGATGCAGCAGCGTGGCGCCCTTGGCGACGCCGGTGGTGCCGCCGGTATATTGCAGGAAGGCGATGTCGTCGGGGCCGACATCGACGGGTTTCAGCGTCCGACCGGCCCCCGCCTTCAGCGCAGCGTTGAAACGGATGTGCCCGGGCAGCGACCACGCCGGCACCAGCTTCTTCACCCGCCGCACCACCAGGTTGACCAGCGCGCCCTTGAGACCGAGCAGGTCGCCCATGGCGGCGACCACCACATGCTTCACCCCGGTCCTGCCGATGGCCGCCTGCAAGGTGGCGGCGAAGTTCTCCAGGATGACGATGGCCTCGGCGCCCGAATCCTTGAGCTGGTGCTGCAGTTCGCGCGCCGTGTAGAGCGGGTTGACGTTGACGACGACATAGCCGGCCCTGAGCACGGCCATCATCGCCACAGGATATTGCAGCACGTTGGGCATCATCAGCGCCACGCGCGCGCCCTTCTTCAGGCCCAGCGACTGGAGATAGGCCCCGAAGGCCGCCGACATCCGCTCCAGCTCGGCGAAGGACACCGTCTTGCCCATACTGGAGAAGGCGGGATTGCCGCCGTAGCGCTTGCAGGAGTCCACCAGCAGCCCGCCGATCGAAGGCGACGGCAGCGGTCCGATCTCGGCCGCCACATTGGCGGGATAGGAGGCCAGCCACGGCTTTTCCGGCCTGCCGGTCCCAATCTTGCCCGCCTCATCCTTGCCGGCGCGCTTCGGCGCGGCCTTCGCCGCCGCCGCGATTTCGGCGACCGCCGCCGCGGCCGCAGGCCTTGCCGGCGCGGGCTTGCTGCGGGCCGGTTTCCTTGCGGCCGGCGCGGCTACGGCCGGCCGGGAGGCCGGGTTGCCAGCCGCCGGCTTTTTCCGGGTGGATGTCTTCACGGCCGGCGCGGCAGCGGGCTTCGCAGCCGTGCGGGCGCCTTTCGACGCAGGGCTGGCGTCCGTCTTCGAAGCCGAGGCAGCGCCTGGCTTGGCCGCCGGTTTTTCCGCAGCCTTGGCCGGCTTGGCGGTCGCTGCCTTGTCGGCGGCCGGCCTGGGCGCGGTCTTGCCGACCGCCGGGACAGAAGCCTTCGCCACGGCCGGTTTCTTTTGCGTCGCCTTCGGTGCCGGCTTTGCCGCCGCGGCCTTGGCAGTCGCCTTTGCGCCGGATGTTTCCGCCGCCGCCCTCGTCCGTGCCGGCTGCGCGCCGGCGGCGCTCTCCGACCCGGTGGCCGCCGTCTTCTTCGCTGGACCCTTCGTTGCCTTGGCCAATGCATCCTCCCTGGTTAGGTTTCGGGGATGCCGTTCGAGCCGGCCCGCTTCCTGCCGGGGAAGCGCCTCCCCGCTGGCCATTCTTCCTCGAAGAACCGCCTCTTCCACCCTGCACCTGCTATCTATGGCGACAAATCCGCGCCATGCAAGTCGTGCCGCAGCGGCAGGACGGTGCGAATCTTTCGCGGCGCGCGCATCGGCGGAACCGGGGACCGGCCGAGCAAAGACGCCGCCGGTCATATTAGATCGCAAGTATTGGCCTTGATTTTCACAGAATTACCCAAAACAGGCGGTGTCGGAAATTTTATTCGCGTTACGCTGGGGCAGATCGACAGGGAGTTCCAAAGCCGGGAAAACGGTGCTTATATGCCGGCTTCACCAGGCTGATAAAAACTGGGCTTGGGAAAATATCAGGGAGTCCTCAATGACCAAGAAGCTGACTATTGCAGCCGCTCTGCTGGCTGCAACCGTCATGGGTGGAGCAGCCAACGCGAAAACCTTCGTCTACTGTTCGGAAGGATCGCCGGAAGGCTTCGATCCGGGTATGTATACGGCAGGCACCACCTTCGACGCCGCCGCCCATACCGTCTACAACCGTCTGCTCGAGTTCAAGCCGGGCACGACCGAGACCGAACCGGGCCTCGCCGAGAGCTGGGAGATTTCCGACGACGGCCTCGAATACACGTTCAAGCTTCGCCAGGGCGTCAAGTTCCAGACCACCGAATTCTTCACGCCGAGCCGTGACCTCAACGCCGATGACGTGGTGTTCTCCTTCGACCGCCAGCTCAACACCAACAATCCGTGGAACCAGTACGTGGCCGGCGCCTCGTGGGAATATGCCAACGGCATGGGCTTCCCGACGCTGATCAAGTCGGTCGAGAAGGTTGACGACAGCACCGTCAAGGTCACCCTCAACCAGCCGGAAGCGCCGTTCCTCGCCAACCTCGCCATGCCGTTCATGTCGATCGTGTCGAAGGAATATGCCGACAAGCTGGAAGCCGAGGGCAAGAAGGAGCAGATGAACCAGATGCCGGTCGGCACCGGTCCGTTCGCCTTCGTCGCCTATCAGCAGGATGCCGTCATCCGCTACAAGGCCAACCCCGACTACTGGGGCGGCAAGCAGAAGATCGACGACCTCGTCTTCGCCATCACCACCGATGCCGCCGTGCGCTACCAGAAGCTGAAGGCCGGCGAATGCCACCTGATGCCGTTCCCGAACGCGGCCGACGTCGAAGCCATGAAGGCCGATCCGAACCTCAAGGTGATGGAGCAGGAAGGCCTCAACATCGCCTATCTCGCCTACAACACCACCCAGGCGCCGTTCGACAAGGTCGAGGTGCGCAAGGCGCTCAACATGGCCATCAACAAGAAGGCCATCGTCGACGCGGTGTTCCAGGGCGCGGCCACGGAAGCCAAGAACCCGATCCCGCCGACCATGTGGTCCTACAACGACGCCATCCAGGACGACGCCTACGATCCGGATGCGGCCAAGAAGATGCTGGAGGACGCCGGCGTCAAGGACCTTTCGATGAAGGTCTGGGCGATGCCCGTGTCGCGGCCCTACATGCTCAACGCGCGCCGCGCCGCCGAGCTGATCCAGTCCGACTTCGCCAAGATCGGCGTCAAGGTCGAAGTGGTCTCCTATGAGTGGGCCGAATATCTCGACCGCTCCAAGGCCAAGGACCGCGACGGCGCGGTGATCCTCGGCTGGACCGGCGACAACGGCGACCCGGACAACTTCCTGCACACCCTGCTCGGCTGCGACGCAGTGGGCGGCAACAACCGCGCCCAGTGGTGCAACGAAGAGTTCAACGACCTCGTCGTGAAGGCCAAGGCGACCACCGATCAGGCCGAGCGCACCAAGCTCTACGAGCAGGCGCAGGAAGTCTTCAAGCGCGAGGCCCCGTGGGCCACGCTCGACCACTCGCTGTCGGTCGTGCCGATGCGCAAGGAGGTCGAAGGCTTCCACCAGAGCCCGCTCGGCGACTTCGCCTTCGAGGGCGTCGACCTCGTCGAGTAACCCAGCCCAGGCAATTGGGGCGCCCGCCATGCGGGCGCCCTTTGCTATTGTGAGTGCCCTCCGGAAGGGCAACGCGAAGGTCCGTCATGCTTCGGTTTTTCCTCGGGCGGCTTGCCGTCCTGATCCCGACTTTCCTCGGGGTCTCCATCATTGCATTTTCATTCATCCGGCTGCTGCCGGGCGATCCCGTCGCGCTGCTTTCGGGCGAGCGCGTCATGTCGCCGGAGCGCCATGCCGAAATCATGCACCAGCTCGGTTTCGACCGGCCGCTGCCGATCCAGTACCTCGATTACATCGGCGGCGTGCTGACCGGCGACTTCGGCACCTCGATCGTCACCAAGCGGCCGATCCTGGACCAGTTCTTCTCGCTGTTTCCGGCAACGCTGGAACTGTCGTTCTGCGCCATCGTCATCGCCGTGGTGATCGGCATCCCGGCCGGCATCTTCGCGGCCATGAAGCGCGGCTCCTTCTTCGACCAGTCGGTGATGGGCGTGGCGCTGGTCGGCTATTCCATGCCGATCTTCTGGTGGGGCCTGCTGCTCATCATCCTGTTCGCCGGCATATTGCAGTGGACGCCGGTGTCGGGCCGCATCTCGCTGATGTATTTCTTCCCGCCGGTCACCGGCTTCATGCTCATCGACTCGCTGCTGTCGGGCCAGAGCGGCGCCTTCAAGTCGGCGGTCAGCCACCTGATCCTGCCCTCCATCGTGCTCAGCACCATCCCGCTGGCGGTGATCGCGCGCCAGACGCGCTCGGCGATGCTCGAGGTTCTGGGCGAGGACTATGTGCGCACGGCGCGCGCCAAGGGCCTCTCCACCTTCCGCGTCATCGGCATCCATTCGCTGCGCAACGCCATGATCCCGGTCATCACCACGATCGGCCTGCAGGTGGGCGTGCTGATGGCCGGCGCCATCCTGACCGAGACGATCTTCTCGTGGCCGGGCATCGGCAAGTGGATGGTCGATTCCGTCTTCCGCCGCGACTACGCCGTCATCCAGGGCGGGCTGCTTTTGATCGCCGGCATCATCATGGTGGTCAATCTCGTGGTCGACCTGCTCTACGGCCTCATCAATCCGCGCATCCGGTACTGAGGAGGACGCCATGACCGACACAGCAACCGTCGCCGGCATCGGCACCGACCCCTCGCTCAAGGCCCGCTTCACCGAGTTCTGGTTCTACTTCTCCGAGAACCGCGGCGCCGTCATCGGCCTGTGGGTGTTCATCGCCCTGGTGATCGTGGCGCTGCTGGCGCCGTGGATCGCCCCGCATGGACCCGCCGCCCAGTTCCGCGACGCGGTGCTGGTGCCGCCGGCCTGGGAGGAAGGCGGCCGGCAGGCCTTCCTGCTCGGCACCGACGCGGTGGGCCGCGATATCCTCTCGCGCCTCATCCACGGCACCCGCTACTCGCTGTTCATCGGCACCATCGTGACCACGCTGGCGCTGGTCGGCGGCATCATCATCGGCGTCATCGCCGGCTATTTCCGCGGCTGGGTCGACACCGTGATCATGCGCGTCATGGACATCATCCTGGCCTTCCCGTCGCTGCTGCTGGCGCTGGTGCTGGTGGCCGTGCTGGGGCCCGGCCTCGCCAATGCGATGATCGCCATCGCGCTGGTGCTGCAACCGCATTTCGTGCGCCTCACCCGCGCGGCGGTGATGGCCGAGAAGAGCCGCGACTACGTCGTCGCCGCCAAGGTGGCCGGCGCCGGGCACCTGCGGCTGATGTTCAAGACCATCCTGCCCAACTGCCTCGCCCCGCTGATCGTGCAGGGCACGCTGTCCTTCTCCAACGCCATCCTCGACGCGGCGGCCCTCGGCTTCCTCGGCATGGGCGCGCAGCCGCCCACGCCCGAATGGGGCACGATGCTGGCCGAGGCGCGCGAGTTCATCCTGCGCGCCTGGTGGGTGGTCACCTTCCCCGGCCTCGCCATCCTCGTCACCGTGCTCGCCATCAACCTGGTCGGCGACGGCCTGCGCGACGCGCTCGATCCCAAGCTGAAGAGGTCGTGATGCCGCTTCTCGAGATCAAGAACCTCACCGTCTCCTTCGAGACGTCCACCGGCCCGTTCATGGCCGTGCAGGGCATCGACCTGTCGGTCGAGCCCGGCGAAGTGCTGGCCATCGTCGGCGAATCCGGGTCCGGCAAGTCGGTGTCGATGCTGGCGGTGATGGGCCTGCTGCCCAAGACCGCCACCGTCAAGGCCGACCGCATGGCCTTCGACGGCATCGACCTGACCACCCTCGATCCGGCCCAGCGCCGCAAGATCGTCGGCAAGGACATCTCGATGATCTTCCAGGAGCCGATCGCCAGCCTCAACCCCTGCTTCACGGTCGGCTTCCAGATCGAGGAGGTGCTGCGCTTCCACATGGGCATGGACCGCGCCCGGAGGCGCGCCCGCGCCATCGAGCTGTTCAAGCTGGTCGGCATTCCCGAGCCCGAGCAGCGGCTCGGCTCCTACCCGCACCAGATGTCGGGCGGCCAGTGCCAGCGCGTGATGATCGCCATGGCCATCGCCTGCAACCCCAAGCTGCTGATCGCCGACGAGCCGACCACCGCGCTCGACGTCACCATCCAGAAGCAGATCCTCGACCTTCTGGTGCGCCTGCAGGCCGAATACGGCATGGGACTGATCATGATCACCCACAATATGGGCGTGGTCGCCGAGACGGCCGACCGGGTCATCGTCCAGTACCGGGGCCGCAAGATGGAGGAGGCCGACGTGCTGTCGCTGTTCGAGAACCCGAAGAGCAACTACACCCGCGCCCTGCTCGCCGCCCTGCCCGACAACGCCGTCGGCGACAGGCTGCCGACCATCTCCGACATGATGTTCGAACCCGCCCCGGGAGCCGCACAATGAACACAGCCATCAAGGGGCCCGTCGTCGTCGAGGGCAAGGACATCAAGCGCGACTATCATGTGCGCGGCGGCCTGTTCACGCCTTCGCGCACCGTGCATGCGGTCAAGGGCGTGTCATTCAGCGTCGAGAAGGGCAGGACGCTGGCCATCGTCGGCGAGAGCGGCTGCGGCAAGTCCACGCTGGCGCGCATCATCACGCTGATCGATCCGGCGACGGCAGGCGAACTGTTCATCGACGGCCGCAAGATCGACATCGCCAACGAGCCGCTGACGCCGGAAATGCGCCGCAAGGTGCAGATCGTGTTCCAGAACCCCTATGGCTCGCTCAACCCGCGCCAGAAGATCGGCGACATCCTGTGCGAGCCGCTGCTCATCAACACCGACGTCAAGGCCGAGGAGCGGCGGGACCGGGCCATGACCATGCTCAAGAAGGTCGGCCTCGGCACCGAGCACTACAACCGCTATCCGCACATGTTCTCCGGCGGCCAGCGCCAGCGCATCGCCATCGCCCGCGCGCTGATGCTCAACCCGTCGCTGCTGGTGCTGGACGAGCCGGTGTCGGCGCTCGACCTGTCGGTGCAGGCGCAGGTACTGAACCTGCTGGCCGACCTGCAGGACGAGTTCGGCCTCACCTACATCTTCATCAGCCACGACCTTTCGGTGGTGCGCTACATCGCCGACGAGGTGATGGTGATGTATTTCGGCGAGGCGGTCGAATACGGGTCGCGCGACGCGGTGTTCTCCGACCCGCAGCACAGCTACACCAGGACGCTGTTCGCCGCGACGCCGCGCGCCGATGTCGAGAGCATCAAGGCGAGGCTGGCGCGCAAGAACGCGGCCTGACCGGCGAAGACAGAACGACGGGCAGCGCAAGTCAGGCTGCCCGCCGCTGCCCGAATTGCCGCATTTATGCAACGCCGGGCGCGGTACGGGCCGGCAAGACGCTTACGGCCTCGACTTGGAGCCGCCGTTTTCATAGTTTGTGCCGCATCCATCCTCGGGCAGCACCACATGAAGAAAGTCACTTCCGTCGTTCTCGGCCTGCTGGCGGCGGCTGTCGCCCTGCCTGCGCAGGCCGCCACGCCGGTGCCGCCCGGCAACCGCTCGGTCGAGCAGCCGCCCGTTCCGGGCGCCTCGACGCGGCGCACCCAGGCGCTGAGCACCACTTTCCAGGGCAAGTACCGCAAGATCTACGCGCTGCTGAAGAACGACGCGGCGCTGCGCGGCAAGATCGCGAAGGTCTCCGCCGCCTATGGCATCGAGCCGATCCACATGGTCGGCGCCATCGTCGGCGAGCACACCTACAATGTCGACGCCTATGACCGGCTGCAGACCTACTACGTCAAGGCGATCTCCTACCTCTCCAACCGGCTGACCTTCTCCTACAAGGGCGAGGACGTGTCGGACTTCGTGCAGCGGGCCGAATTCGACGGCTGCGACGACAAGGCCGACAGCTACGGGCTGTGGCAGTGCCGCGAGCGGGTGTGGAACAGGTCGTTCCGCGGCAGGTCGGTCGACGGCACCGGCTATCCCAACGACCGCTTCGGCGCCACCTTCTTCCAGCCGCTCTATGCCGGCCAGACCTTCGGCCTCGGCCAGCTCAACCCGCTCACCGCCTTGCAGATGAGCGACATGGTGCACAAGGTTTCGGGCCTGCCGAAGCTCGACGTGGGCGACCCCAACCAGGTCTACAAGACCATCATGGACCCGGACCTGACCCTGCCCTATGTGGCGGCGACGATCCGCCATTCCATCGATGCCTACAGGCAGATCGCCGGCTTCGACATTTCCGGCAACCCCGGCCTCACCGCCACGCTCTACAATGTCGGCGACCCGGAAGGCCGGGCACAGGCGCTGAAGGCCGAGAATGCGCGCCGCAAGGCCGCGGGCGAGGCGCCGAAGCTGCCGCAGGAAAACTATTACGGCTGGCTGGTCAACGACAAGCTGGACGAGCTGAAGGCCCTGTTCTGAGCGGTCCGGCCCGGACGACAAAAGCCGGAGCGGCGACACCGCTCCGGCTTTTCTTTACCTGAAGTCTTGCCGGACTTATTCGGCCGGCGCGAGCTGGCCGTCGTCCGGCTCGACGATCTCGCCCCGATTGTAGGCGTTTTCGTCGAGGATGCCCTGCCGCTTGGCGACGATGGTCGGCACCAGCGCCTGGCCGGCGACGTTGACGGCCGTGCGGCCCATGTCGAGGATCGGATCGACGGCGAGCAGCAGGCCGACGCCCTCCAGCGGCAGGCCCAGCGTCGACAGCGTCAGGGTCAGCATCACGGTGGCTCCGGTAAGGCCGGCGGTGGCGGCCGAGCCGATGACCGACACGAAGACGATCAGCAGGTAGTCCTGGATGGCGAGGTCAATGCCGAAGAACTGGGCGACGAAGATGGCCGAGATCGCCGGATAGATCGAGGCGCAGCCGTCCATCTTGGTGGTGGCGCCGAGCGGCACGGCGAAGGCCGCATATTCGCGCGGCACGCCGAGATTGTTCTCGGTCACCTGCTCGGTCAGCGGCAGGGTGCCGATCGACGAACGCGACACGAAGGCGAGCTGGATCGCCGGCCAGGCGCCCTGGAAGAAGCGCAGCGGGTTCAGCCCGTTGGCGCCGAGCAGCACCGGGTAGACCACGAACAGCACCAGCGCCAGTCCGATGTAGATGGCGGCCGAGTACCAGCCGAGCTGCGCCAGCGCATCCCAGCCATAGACGGCGACCGCATTGCCCAGAAGGCCGATGGTGCCGATGGGCGTGAGGCGGATGACCCACCACAACAGCTTGTGCACCACCTTCAGGAACGAGTGGTTGAAGGCAAGGAAGGGATCGGCGGCGGGGCCGACGCGCAGCGCCGCCACACCCACGGCAATGGAGATCACCAGGATCTGCAGCACGTTGAAGCCGAGGCTGGTCGAGGCAGCGCCGTCGGTGATCCTGGTGGAGGCGGTGAGGCCGAGGATGTTGGACGGGATCAGGCCCTTGAGGAAATCGAGCCAGCTTCCGGTGGACGACGGCGCGCGCGCAGCACTTTCCGTCACCGCGGTGTGCAGGCCGGGCTGCAGGATGAGGCCGAGCGCGATGCCGATGACGACGGCGATCAGCGCGGTGGCGGCGAACCACAACAGCGTCTGCCAGACCAGCCGGGCGGCGTTGTTCAGCTCCCGCAGGTTGGCGATGGAGGCGACGATGGCCGTGAAGACCAGCACCGGCACCAGCGCCCTCAGCAGCGAGACGAAGGACGAGCCGATGGTCGCCAGCGTCACCGTCAGCCAGTTGGCGTTGCCGGCGGCGTCGGGACCCATCTGGCGGGCGACGTAGCCGAGCACCAGGCCGACCACCATGGCGACGAGAACCTGGAAGCCGAAGGAGGCGTAAAGGGGTTTGGGCGCACGCGCGGGGCGCGAGGCAGCTTGGGGAGAGGAGGACATGTCCGGACCTTCTTTCAGGCGCGCCACGTCAGCCACGGGCGCGCCGCTACGAGATTGGCCGGAATTTACAACGCGCGGCGGCCGCTTTCACCAGATGAAATTTTGGCCGGACCGGAAAACCAGAAAATTATTTCCCATGAAATCGATTCACGGGAAACCAGATTCTCATCCAGGAGAATTTCCTGCCTGAAATCGGGCGGCTCCGGAGGCGGGACCGCCCGAAACGGTTCAGGTGCCGGCGGAGAAGGCCGCGATCGCCGCCATGTTGACGATGTCGCTGTCCTTGGCGTTGAGCGACACGATCTGCACCGGCTTGTTGAGGCCGACCAGCAGCGGGCCGATGACGGTGGAGCCGCCCAGCTCCTGCAGCATCTTGGTGGCGATGGAGGCCGAGTGGAAGGCCGGCATGACCAGCACATTGGCCGGCCCGTTCAGGCGCATGAACGGATATTGCTGCATGGCGGCCGGGTTGAGCGCCACGTCGGCGGCCATCTCGCCGTCATACTCGAAATCGACGCGGCGCTTGTCGAGGATCTTCACCGCCTCCTGGATGCGCTCCGAGCGCTCGCCCTGCGGGTGGCCGAAGGTGGAATAGGCGAGCATAGCCACGCGCGGCTCGTAGCCCATGCGGCGCGCGAAGCTGGCCGCCTCCTCGGCGATGTCGGCGATCTGCTCGGCATTGGGCATGTCGTGCACGGCCGTGTCGGCGACGATCACCGTGCGGCCGCGCGCCAGCACGATGGAGGCGCCGATGACGCAATGGCCGGGCTTGGCGTCGATGACGCGGCGCACATCCTCCAGCGCCGTCGAATAGTTGCGGGTGACGCCGGTGACGATGCCGTCGGCATCGCCCAGCGCCACCATGCAGGCGGCGAAGTGGTTGCGGTCGTTGTTGATCAGCCGCTGGCAGTCGCGGAACAGGTAGCCCTTGCGCTGCATGCGCTCGTAGAGGTAGTCGGCATAGACCGCGTTGCGGCGCGACAGGCGCGCATTGATCACCTCGATGCCGGGCTTGTGGAGGTCGATGCCGGCATGGCGGGCGTTTTCCTTGATGATGTCGTCGCGGCCGAGCAGGATGGCGGTGCCCAACCCCTGATTGACGTAGGAGACGGCGGCGCGCATGACCTGCTCCTCCTCGCCCTCTGCGAAGACGATGCGCTTGGGCTGGCGGCGCACGCGGTCGTAGATGCGCTGCAAGGTCGAGGCGATCGGGTCGCGGCGGGCCGAAAGCTCCTGCGCGTAGCGCTCCAGATTGACGATCGGCCGGCGCGCCACGCCGGTTTCCATCGCAGCCTTGGCCACCGCCAGCGGAATGGCGGAAATCAGGCGCGGGTCGAACGGCACCGGAATGATGTAGTTGGCCCCGAATTTCGGGCGGTTGCCCTGATAGGCGGCGGCGACGTCGTCGGGCACGTCCTTGCGCGCCAGATCGGCCAGCGCATGGGCGGCGGCGATCTTCATGTCGTCATTGATGGTGGTGGCCTGCACGTCGAGCGCGCCGCGGAAGATGTAGGGGAAGCCCAGCACGTTGTTGACCTGGTTCGGAAAGTCCGACCGGCCGGTCGCCATGATGGCGTCGGTGCGGATCTCGGCCACTTCCTGCGGGGTGATCTCCGGATCGGGATTGGCCATGGCGAAGATGATCGGGTTCCTGGCCATGGACTGGACCATGGCCGGCGTCAGCGCTCCCTTGGCGGAAAGGCCGAAGAACACGTCGGCGCCCTCCATGGCGTCGGCCAGCGTGCGCGCGTCGGTCTTCACCGCATGGGCCGACTTCCACTGGTTCATGCCCTCCTCGCGGCCCTGGTAGACGACGCCCTTGGTGTCGCACAGAAGGACGTTCTCCGGCGAGAAGCCCATCGACTTGATCAGCTCGATGCAGGCGATGCCGGCCGAGCCCGCGCCGTTGCAGACCAGCCTGGTCGTCTTCATGTCGCGGCCGGTGATCTCCAGCGCGTTGATGAGGCCGGCGGCGGCGATGATGGCGGTGCCGTGCTGGTCGTCATGGAAGACGGGAATGTCCATCAATTCGCGCAGCCGCTGCTCGATGATGAAGCATTCCGGCGCCTTGATGTCCTCCAGATTGATGCCACCGAACGAGGGGCCGAGGAACTTCACGCAATTGATGAACTCGTCGGCGTCCTCGGTGTCGACTTCCAGGTCGATGGAATCGACGTCGGCGAAGCGCTTGAACAGCACCGCCTTGCCTTCCATCACCGGCTTGGAGGCGAGCGCGCCGAGATTGCCGAGGCCGAGAATGGCGGTGCCGTTGGAAATCACCGCCACCATGTTGCCGCGGCTGGTGTAGTCGAAGGCGCGGCTGGGGTCCTCTGCAATAGCCTGCACCGGCACGGCGACGCCCGGCGAATAGGCGAGCGACAGGTCGCGCTGCGTGGCCATCGGCTTGGTCGGCACAACTTCCAGCTTGCCGGGGCGGCCCCGCGCGTGGAATTCCAGCGCCTCCTCCGGACTGACTGAGGGGCTTGCGTTCTCTGTCTTGCTGGGCATGTGCTAAAGTTTTCCTCACCGGCGCCGCGCTTGTCCGGGCCGCGGCTTGTTTTTGTGGAGTTTGCGCAATTAAGGCTACACTTCACGACCGTAAAGCGCCAAGCCAATGCTTACAGAAATTTTGGAAACAGTTTCTTGAACGACGCATCTCCCACGCCTCCCGATAGCGTGAAAACGCCGGCGGCAGCAGCCGGCGCCACGCCGATGATGGAACAGTATCTCGAGATCAAGGCGGCGAACCCGGATTCGCTGCTGTTCTATCGCATGGGCGATTTCTACGAGCTGTTCTTCGACGATGCGGAGGTGGCCGCGCAGGCGCTGGGCATCGTGCTGACGAAGCGCGGCAAGCATCAGGGCCACGACATCCCCATGTGCGGCGTGCCGGTGCATGCCGCCGACGACTATCTGCAAAAGCTGATCGCGCTCGGCTTCCGCGTCGCCGTCTGCGAGCAGATCGAGGATCCGGCCGAGGCGAAGAAGCGCGGCTCCAAATCGGTGGTGCGGCGCGACGTGATCCGGCTGGTGACGCCCGGCACCATCACCGAGGACAAGCTGCTGGCACCGGCGGAAGCCAGTTTCCTGATGGCGCTCGGCCGGGTGAAGGGGGCCGCCGACCAGGCCTGGGCGCTCGCCTGGATCGACATTTCGACCGGCGCATTCCGGGTGGCCGAAACCTCCCAGGACCGGCTGCTCGCCGACATATTGCGCGTCGATCCGCGCGAGCTGATCGTGGCCGAGCCGGTGTTCTACGATCCCGATCTCAAGCCCGTGTTCGACGTGCTCGGGCGGGTGGCCAATCCGCAGCCCTCCAGCCTGTTCGATTCCACCTCCGCGCCGGCCCGCATCGCCCGCTTCTTCGAGGTGGCGACGCCGGACAGCTTCGGCACGTTCGGCCGCGCCGAGTTGTCGGCCATTTCCGGCATCATCGCCTATGTCGAGAAGACGCAGAAGGCGGAACGGCCGCCGCTGTCGCGCCCCGAGCGCGAGGAAAGCGGCACCACGCTGTTCATCGATCCGGCGACGCGCGCCAATCTGGAGCTGCTGCGCACGCTCTCCGGCAATCGCGAAGGCTCGCTGTTCAAGGCCATCGACCGCACGGTGACCGGCGGCGGCGCGCGCCTGCTGGCAGAACGGCTGACCGCGCCGCTGACCGACCCTGCCGCGATCGCCGCGCGGCTCGATTCGGTTTCCTTCTTCCGTACCGAGCCGCGCCTCGGCGAAGCGGTGCGCCTTGCGCTGAAGGGCGTGGCCGACATGCCCCGCGCCCTGTCGCGGCTGGCCCTCAACCGCGGCGGCCCGCGCGACCTCGGGGCGCTGCGTTCCGGCCTGTCGGCGGCGGCTTCGATTGCCGGCCTGTTCGCCACGGCCGAGCCGTCGGCCGAGATCAGGGATGCGTTGCAGGCCATCGCCGCGTTGCCGTCTACGCTGGCGCAGCATCTGGAACGGGCGCTGGGCGACGAGTTGCCGCTGATCCGGCGCGACGGCGGCTTCGTGCGCGCCGGCTACGACGCCGAACTCGACGAGATGCGGGCGCTGGCGACCGAATCCCGCCGGGTCATCGCCGGCATGGAGCGCGACTTGGCCGAGGAAACCGGCATCCGCTCGCTCAAGATCCGGCACAACAATGTGCTCGGCTACTATATCGAGGTGACCGCCAACCATCAGGCGGCAATGACCGGCACGGACGCGGCCAAGGCGCGCTTCATCCATCGCCAGACCATGGCCAACGCCATGCGCTTCACCACGACCGAACTGGCGGGTCTGGAGAGCAAGATCGCCAATGCCGCCGCAAGGGCGCTGAGCATCGAACTGGCCGTGTTCGAGGCGCTGGTGAAGGAAGCCGTTGCCGAGGCGGAAGCGATCCGCGCCGGGGCCGAAGCGCTTGCCGTGCTCGACGTATCTGCGGCGCTGGCGCTGCTGGCCGAGCGCGAGGACTGGTGCCGGCCGCAGGTCGATGCAAGCCTTGCCTTCGAGATCGAGGGCGGCCGCCATCCGGTGGTGGAGCAGGCGCTGCGCCGTTCCGGGGAAGGCCCGTTCGTCGCCAATGATTGCGACCTGTCGCCCGAGGGCGACGGCAAGAACGGAGCGATCTGGCTGCTGACCGGCCCCAATATGGGCGGCAAGTCGACCTTCTTGCGCCAGAACGCGCTGATCGCCATCCTCGCCCAGACCGGCTCCTTCGTGCCGGCCGCAAAGGCCCGTATCGGCGTGGTCGACCGGCTGTTCTCCCGCGTCGGCGCTTCCGACGACCTGGCGCGCGGGCGCTCGACCTTCATGGTCGAGATGGTGGAGACGGCGGCGATCCTCAACCAAGCCGGCGAGCGCTCGCTGGTGATCCTCGACGAGATCGGGCGCGGCACCGCCACCTTCGACGGGCTTTCCATCGCCTGGGCGGCGGTGGAATATCTGCACGAGCAGAACCGCTGCCGGGCGATCTTCGCCACCCATTTCCATGAGATGACGGCGCTGGCCGAAAAGCTCACACGCCTCCACAACGTCACCATGCGGGTCAAGGAATGGGAGGGCGACGTCGTCTTCCTGCACGAGGTGGGCAAGGGCGCGGCCGACCGCAGCTACGGCGTGCAGGTCGCGCGCCTCGCCGGCCTGCCGGAGGCCGTGGTGGCGCGCGCCCGCGAGGTGCTGCACCAGCTCGAGGCGGGCGAGGTTTCCGGCAAGGCCGAGCGGCTGATCGACGATCTGCCGCTGTTCTCGGCGGCCGTGAAGCGCGAGCCACCCAAGCCCGCGCCGCGCTCCGACGCGCTCACCGAGACGCTGGCCGGCTTGCATCCCGACGAGATGACGCCGCGCGAGGCGCTGGAGGCGATCTATCGGCTGAAGGGGCTGGCATCCGGCTGAACCGGGCCTCGGCTTGCGACGGCGGCGCGCGCGGCCTATCTGCGGGTGACCGGAAAAGCGGGGCAACAAGGCCGATGACCATTTCGAACGAGGACGAATTCGACGCTCTCAAGGAGATCGGCCGCATCGTCGCCGATACGCTCAAGGCGATGGGCGGCGCCATCGAGCCGGGCATGACGACGGCCGAGCTGGACGCATTCGGCCGCAGGCTGCTGGAACAGGCCGGCGCCCGCTCCGGGCCGGAGCTTGCCTATGGCTTTCCCGGTGCAACCTGCATCAGCGTCAACGAGGAGATCGCCCACGGCATTCCCGGCAACCGCCGCATCGAGAAGGGCGACCTCGTCAATATCGACGTATCGGCGGAAAAGAACGGCTTCTTCGCCGACACCGGCGCGTCGTTCACCGTGCCGCCGGTGTCGCGCCCGATCGAGCGGCTGTGCCGGGACGGCAAGCGGGCCATGTGGACGGGAATCGCGCAGGTGGGGGCGGACAAGCCGCTTTCCGGCATCGGCCGGGCGATCGGCGCCTTTGCCGACAAGAACCGCTATACGCTGGTGCGCAACCTCGCCAGCCACGGCGTCGGCCGCTCGCTGCACGAGGAGCCGTCTTCCATCTCGACATGGCCGGACCGTTCGGAGCGCCGCATCATGAATGACGGCCTCGTCTTCACGGTCGAGCCGTTCCTGTCGCTGGGCGCGGAATGGGCGGAGGGCGGCGGCGACGACTGGACGCTCTACAGCGAACCGCACGCACCGACCGTGCAATATGAACATACTGTCGTCGCCACGCGCGGCGGGCCGGTGGTGGTGACCCTGCCGGGCTGAGGTCCCGTCCCGACCTTGCCTGCACAGGGTCGGAACCTGTCAGTTCGACAAAAATAGCCTCTCTCCCCGCAGACGGGAGAAGGAGGAGATCGGCGTTGCGGACGGCATCCTTCTCCCCGCGCGCGGGGAGAGGCTCCCGGCAGGGGGATGAGGGGCAGGCCCGCCTGAACCGGAAATGATCTTAGATCATCTCCAGCGGCCGCTTGCGCGAGGGCGGCGCGAAGGCGCGGTCGAGCGCGGCGAGATCGTCCTGCGTCAGCGAAATGTCCGCGGCGGCGATGTTCTGGCGCACATGCTCCGGCCTCACCGCCTTGGGGATGGCGATGACGCCGTCCCCTCGCATCACCCAGGCCAGCGCGATCTGGGCCAGGCTCGCGCCATGGCGGTCGGCGACGGCCTGGAGGGCGCGGTTGCCGGCCAGCGCGCCCTGCTCGATCGGCGAATAGGCCATGACGGGCATGGAGCGCTCGCGGCTCCATGGCAGGAGGTCGAACTCGATGCCGCGCCGGGTCAGGTTGTAGAGCACCTGGTTGCTCTGGCAGTTGCCGCCGGCGGGCAGCGCCGACAGTTTTTCCATGTCGTCGGTGTCGAAATTGGAGACGCCCCAGTGGCGGATCTTGCCGGCCGCCTTCAGCGCCTCGAACGCCTCCACCGTCTCGGCGAGCGGCACGCCGCCGCGCCAGTGCAGCAGGAAAAGGTCGATGCGGTCGGTGCCGAGCCGCTTCAGGCTGCGCTCGCAGGCGGCCACGGTGCCGGCGTGCGAGGCGTTGGAGGGCAGCACCTTGGAGACGATGAACAGGCCGTCGCGCCGCCCTTTTACCGCCTCGCCCACCACCAGTTCGGCATCCGCGTACATCTCGGCCGTGTCGATCAGCGTCGCGCCGAGATCGAGGCCGAGCCGCAGCGCCGCCACCTCGTCGGCGAAGCTTTCCTTGCGCTCGCCCATCATCCATGTGCCGAGCCCGAAGACGGGCACGGGCTCGCCGCACGGCAAGGCGGTGGTTCTGATCGGCATCGGCATCCTCCGGCTGACGGGAATCAGGCCATGATGACGCGGATCGGCAAGGGAGGCAATTTTTTGCCGGCCCTACTGCACCGGATGCGCCTCCAGCCACTCCTGCATCTGCCGGATCTCGGCTTCCTGCGCGGTGATGACCTCCTCGGCCAGCTTGCGCATCTCCGGGTCCTTGCCGTGCTCCAGCACCACCCTGGCCATGTCGATGGCCGCCTGATGATGGGGGATCATGCCGCGGGCGAAATCGACATCGGCGTCGCCGCTGTAGTCCATCGCCGCCGTGGCGGCATGCATCTTGTCCATGGCCGCCTTGTAGCCGGCAATGGAAGCGCTTTCCGTGGCCGCCGCCGGCGCGCCGTGGCCGCTGTGGTCGTCCTGCGCCAAGGCGAGCTGGGAGCTGCCGAGGCCGACAGCGAGAGCGGCGGCAACGGCGGCGATCTTCATTTTCCTGCACATCGTCATGGTTCTCCTGTGTGGTGCCCCGCTGCCCGCCTTCAGAGTTTCACCGCCCGCAGCCGGAGCGCATTGGCGATCACCGAGACCGACGACAGGCTCATGGCGGCCGCGGCCAGCATTGGCGACAGCAGCGTGCCGGTGATCGGATAGAGCACGCCGGCCGCCACCGGCACGCCGAGCGCGTTGTAGAGGAAGGCGAAGAACAGGTTCTGCCTTATGTTGGACAGCGTCTTTGCCGCCAGGTGGCGCGCCCGCACGATGCCGGTGAGGTCACCTTTGACCAGCGTGATACCGGCGCTTTCCAGTGCCACGTCGGCACCGGTGCCCATGGCGATGCCGACATCGGCGGCGGCAAGGGCGGGCGCATCGTTGATGCCGTCGCCGGCCATGGCCACCACCGCGCCCTTGCCCTTCAGCTCCGCCACCAGATCGGCCTTGGCCTCCGGCAGCATGCCGGCCCGCACCTCGGCAATGCCGAGATTGGCGGCAATGGCCCTGGCGGTGCGCTCATTGTCGCCGGTCGCCATGACGATGCGCATGCCCGAACGCGTCAGCTCGCGCAGCGCCTCCGCCGCGGTCGGCTTGATCGGGTCCGAAACCGCCACCACGCCCGCCGGCTTGCCATCGATGGCGACGAGGATGGCCGAGCGCCCGTTCTCGCGCAGTTCATCCGCATGCTGCGAGATGAGCGTGGCGTCGATGCCGTGCTCCTGCATGAACAGCGCATTGCCGAGCACCAGCTTGTGCCCGTCGGCCGTGCCGGACACGCCCTTGCCGTTGACCGCCTCGAAATCGCCGGCAGCCGGGAGAGACAGCCCACGCGCCTTGGCGCCGGCGACGATGGCCTCGGCCAGCGGATGCTCGGAGCCCTGCTCGATTGCCGCGGCCAGCGCCAGCACCTCGTTCTCGTCGAAGCCGTCCTCGGCGCGGACATCGGTCAGCTCCGGACGGCCCTCGGTCAGCGTTCCCGTCTTGTCGACGATCAGCGTGTCGACGGCGGCCAGCCGCTCCAGCGCGGCCGCCTCGCGGATCAGCACGCCGGCCTGCGCCCCGCGCCCGGTGGCGGTCATGATCGACATCGGCGTCGCCAGGCCCAGCGCACAGGGGCAGGCGATGATCAGCACCGACACCGCCGAGACGATGGCGAAGACGAGGCGCGGCTCCGGCCCGAAGGTCATCCAGCTGATGAAGGCGAGGATGGCGACCAGCACCACGGTCGGCACGAACCAGGCCGACACGCGGTCGGCAAGGCTCTGGATCGGCGCGCGGCTGCGCTGCGCCTTGGCGACCAGCTCCACGATGCGCGACAGGGTGGTTTCGGAGCCCACCTTCTCGGCCCGCATGACCAGCGTGCCGTTGCGGTTCAGCGTGCCGCCGATCAGGCTGTCGCCCTCGCCCTTCTCGACCGGGATGGGCTCGCCGGTGATCATCGATTCGTCGACGGTGGAGCGGCCCTGTTCGACGATGCCGTCGACCGGCACCGATTCGCCGGGACGGATGCGCAGCCGCTCGCCCGTCCTGACCTCGGCCAGCGGCACGTCGCGCTCGGAGCCGTCGGCGCCGATCAGCCGCGCGGTCTTGGGCGCGAGATCGAGCAGGGCGCGGATGGCCGAGCCGGTCTTCTCGCGCGCCTTCAGTTCCAGCACCTGGCCGAGGAAGACCAGCGCGATGATGACGGCGGACGCCTCGAAATAGACCGGCACCGAATCGCCGTGGCCGCGCACCTCATGCGGGAACAGGTCGGGGAACAGCGTCGCCACGACGCTGTAGAGATAGGCCGCCGCCACGCCGATGGAGATCAGCGTCCACATGTTGGGGCTGCGGTTGAGGATCGAGGCCCAGCCGCGCTTGAAGAACGGAAACGCCGCCCACAGCACCACAGGCGTGGCCAGCGCGAATTCGGCCCACACGGCCACCCGTTCGCCCAGCCAGTCGCGCACCGGCAGGCCGACCATCGGCCCCATGGAGATGACCACCAGCGGCAGCGCCAGCGCGACGCTGACCCAGAAGCGGCGGGTGAAATCGACCAGCTCGGGGTTCGGGCCTTCCTCGCCGGTCGGCACGCCCATCGGCTCCAGCGCCATGCCGCAGAGCGGGCAGTCGCCGGGGTTGTCCTGGACGATCTCGGGATGCATCGGGCAGGTGTACTGGGTGCCGGCCGGCATCGGCTCGGGCGCCGGGCGGTCGCCGAGATATTTTTCGGGCTCGGCCTCGAATTTTTCCAGGCAGCGCGCCGAGCAGAAATAATGCCTCTCGCCCTGATGGCGCAGGAAATGGCGGGCGCTGGCACGGTCCACCTTCATGCCGCACACCGGGTCTTTTGCGGTGACGTAGGCGTCCGGGTCGGCCGCGAACTTGGTACGGCAGCTTTCGCAGCAGAAGTGATAGGTGTGGCCGTCATGGACGAGGCTCGGCTTGCCCGCTTCGGGATCGACCGTCATGCCGCAGACGGGATCGCGCACCACTTCCGCCGTGTCGGCCAGGGCGGGGGCGCCGGAACAGCAGGAGCCGCCGCCCCCGTGCCCGTGGTGGGGCGTGTGGCCGTGTGTGTGGTTATGGTGGTCGTGTGCCATGACAGCCTCATTCAAACTGCTTTGTTCCGAGATAGGGCTTCCAGTCACTGGAAGGTCAAGGGCCCTTCTTGAGGCATCGCTGATCGATAACGGGCAGGCCGGCATGGGCGGCGGCAAGCCCATACCGTTTTCACCGGAAACAGGCTATAGACGCGGCTCCGAACCACGGGAAAAGCCGGCACGCATGGCCAGGATCGCGCTCAGGCTGGACGAACTCATCGACGGCACCGCACTGCGCGCCGAACTGGCGGTGTTGGCCGGCGAGCGGGCCGCCGGCGCTTCCGAGACCCGCAACGCCGTGCTTGCGCTGCTCAAGCGGCGGCGCAAGGAGGGGCTGCGCATTGCCGAGGAATTACTGCGGCAGGACGGCGGCGGCGCGGCCTGCGCGCGCCGGCTCTCGCATGTCATGGATGAGATCGTGCGGGCGCTCTACGAATTCACCGCGACCCGCGTCTATCCGGCCGACAATCCCTCGACCGCCGAGCGCATGGCGGTGGTGGCGGTGGGCGGATACGGGCGCGGCACGCTGGCGCCGGGCTCCGACATCGACCTCCTGTTCCTGTTGCCCTACAAGCAGACGCCGTGGAGCGAGCAGATTGCCGAATACATGCTCTACATGCTGTGGGACATGGGGCTGAAGGTCGGCCACGCCACCCGCAACATCGACGAATGCATCCGCCTGTCGTTCGCCGACATGACCATCCGCACCTCGCTGCTGGAAAGCCGCTTCCTGTGCGGCGAGGAGGCGCTGAGCCGCGAGCTGATGGCGCGCTTCGACCGCGAGGTGGTGGCGACCACCGGGGCCGAATTCGCCCAGGCCAAGCTGGCCGAGCGCGACGTGCGCCACGCCAAGGCCGGCGAAAGCCGCTATCTGGTCGAGCCCAACGTCAAGGACGGCAAGGGCGGCCTGCGCGACCTGCACACGCTGTTCTGGATCGGCAAATACTACTACCGGGTGCGCAGCGGCGCCGAACTGGTCGGCAAGGGCGTGTTCACCCAAAGCGAATACAGGCTGTTCCTGAAATCCGAGGATTTCCTGTGGGCGGTGCGCTGCCAGATGCATTTCCTCACGGGCAAGGCCGAGGAGCGGCTGCATTTCGACATCCAGCGCGACATCGCCGAGCGCCTCGGCTACACCAGCCATCCGGGCCTGTCGGCGGTCGAGCGCTTCATGAAGCACTATTTCCTGATCGCCAAGGATGTCGGCGATCTCACCCGCATCTTCTGCGCCGGGCTTGAGGAGGAGCAGGCCAAGCAGGTTCCTGGCATGGCCGGCATGTTCGCCGGTTTCACCCGGCGGCGCCGAAAGCTGGCCGGCAGCAGCGATTTCGTCGTCGACAACCACCGCCTCAGCGTGGCCGACGACAAGGTGTTCGAGCGCGACCCGGTCAATCTGCTGCGCCTGTTCTGGTTCGCCGACCGCCACGGGCTGGAATTCCACCCGGATGCGCTGAAGCTGGTGACGCGCTCGCTGCGCCTCGTCGACAAGGCGCTGCGCCGCGACGCCGAGGCCAACCGGCTGTTCCTCGACATCCTGACCTCGGACCGCTACGCCGAACTCAATCTCAGGCGCATGAACGAAGCGGGGCTGCTCGGGCGGCTGATCCCCGATTTCGGCAAGATCGTCGCCATGATGCAGTTCAACATGTACCACCACTACACGGTGGACGAGCACCTGATCCGCTGCGTGGGCGTGCTGGCCGAGATCGAGCGCGGCGACGATGCCCGCATGCATCCGCTGTCGCATTCGCTGATGCCCGGCCTCTCCAAGAGCCGCGACGCGCTCTATGTGGCGGTGCTGCTGCACGACATCGCCAAGGGGCGGCCGGAGGACCATTCCACCGCCGGGGCCCGCATCGCGCGGCGCATCTGCCCCCATATGGGCCTGTCGGCGGCCGACACCGAGACCGTCTCCTGGCTGGTCGAGAACCATCTGCTGATGTCGATGACGGCGCAGACGCGCGACCTCAACGACCGCAAGACCATTGAGGACTTCGCCACGGTGGTGCAGTCGGTGGAGCGGCTGAAGCTTCTGCTCATCCTGACCGTGTGCGACATCCGCGGCGTCGGCCCCGGCGTGTGGAACGGCTGGAAGGGCCAGCTCCTGCGCACGCTCTATTACGAGACCGAACTGCTTCTCACCGGCGGCTTCTCGGAAATGTCGCGCTCGGAGCGCGCCGACGAGGCGCGCGACCAGCTCCTCCAGGCCCTGTCCGGCTGGACGGAAGAGGCACGCACCGCCTATGTCGGGCTGCTCTATCCGAACTACCTGCTCACCGTCGATCCTGCCGACCAGCTTCGCCATGCCGAGTTCGTGCGGGCCGCCGATGCCGCCGGCCGCAAGCTCGACACCATGGTGCGCACGCATGAATTCGAGGCGGTGACCGAGATCACCGTACTGGCGCAGGACCACCCCCGCCTGCTGTCGGTGATTGCCGGCGCCTGCGCCGCCGCCGGCGCCAACATCGTCGACGCGCAGATCTTCACCACGGCCGACGGGCGCGCCCTCGACACCATTTTGATCAACCGCGAATTCGACCTCGACGAGGACGAGCGGCGGCGCGCCGAGCGCGTCGGCACGCTGATCGAGGACGTGCTTGCGGGACGGAGCTGGCTGCCTGAGGTGATCGCCAAGCGCAGCAAGGGCAGGCGCAGTTCCAAGGCCTTCACCATCGCGCCCCGCGCCGAAATCCGCAACACGCTCTCCCACCGCTTCTCGGTCATCGAGGTCGAGGGGCTGGACCGGCCGGGCCTGCTGTCGGAGATCACCGGCGCGCTGTCCGACCTGTCGCTCGACATCGCCTCGGCCCACATCACCACCTTCGGCGAAAAGGTCATCGACACCTTCTATGTCACCGACCTGACCGGGCAGAAGGTCGAGAACCCGGCCCGCATCGCCGCCATCCGCAAACGCCTGGTCGAGGTGCTGGAGGGCGCGGGTTTCGGCGAGCTTTACAAGCCCCGCTCGGCGGCGGAATAGGTGACGATGCCGTTGCAGTCATTTGCGTCTCGTTCCCTTGCGGGAAGAACCGTTTCCCAGACTCCGCGTCATCCCGGCCAACCGAGCGAAGCGAGGGCAGAGCCGGGATCCATGCCGGTATCTGGCCACGTCACGGAATGGATCCCGGATATGCCTCCAGGCTTCGCCTTCCGGCGTTCCGGGATGACGGTAGCCGCGTTGCAGGAGCGTTAGTCAGTTGAGCCTCGTCAAAAAATTCGCGACGGTCGCCTCCGGCACGCTGATGAGCCGCGTGCTCGGCTTCACCCGCGAGATGCTGATGGCCGCCGCGCTCGGCACCGGCCCGGTGGCCGACGCCTTCTATGCCGCCTTCCAGTTCCCCAACACCTTCCGGCGCCTGTTCGCCGAGGGCGCCTTCAACACCGCCTTCGTGCCGCTGTTCGCCAAGGAGATCGAGGCCGGCGGCATCGACGGGGCGCGCCGCTTCTCCGAGGAGGTGTTCGGCGTGCTGTTCTCGGTGCTGATCGCGCTGACCATCGTCATGGAACTGGCCATGCCGCTTCTGGTGCGCACCATCATCGCGCCCGGCTTTGCCGGCGACCCGCAGAAATACGGCCTCACCGTCGCGCTCGCCACCATCATGTTCCCCTATCTGATGTGCATGTCGCTGGCGGCGATGATGGCCGGCATGCTCAATTCCCTGCGCCGCTATTTCGCCGCGGCGATCGCCCCCGTCTTCCTCAACGTGATTCTGATCGCCGTGCTCGGCCATGCCTGGTACAAGGGCGCCGACGGCCTCAGCGTCGGCTATGCCATGGCCTGGGGCGTGATGGCGGCAGGCGTCGTGCAACTGGCCATCGTCTGGATCGCGGCCCGCCATGCCGGCATTTCCATCGGCTTCAAGCGGCCGCGCCTGACGCCCAATGTGAAGCGGCTTCTGTGGCTGGCGCTGCCGGCGGCGATCACCGGCGGCATCACCCAGATCAACACGCTGATCGGCACGGCCATCGCCTCCACGCAGGCCAGCGCGGTGTCGTCGCTGGCGCTCGCCGACCGCGTCTACCAGCTTCCGCTCGGCGTGGTCGGCATCGCGGTGGCCATCGTGCTGCTGCCCGAACTGTCGCGGGCGCTGAAGGCCGGCAATCTGGTCGAGGCCGCCAGCCTCCAGAACCGCTCGGTCGAGTTCACGCTGTTCCTCACCCTGCCCGCCGCCGCCGCGCTGCTGGCGATTTCGGAGCCGATCGTGCGCCTGCTCTACGAACGCGGCGAATTCGCCGCCAGCGGCGCCACCTCCACGGTCTCGGCGATCCTTGCCATATTCGGCCTCGGCCTGCCCGCCTTCGTGCTCATCAAGGCCTTCACGCCCGGCTATTTCGCGCGCGAGGACACCAAGACGCCGATGGTGTTCGCCGCCATTTCGGTGGCGGTCAACATCGCCACGGCGCTGATGCTGTTCCCCCGCATGGGCGCGCCGGGCATCGCGGTGGCCTCGGCGATCGCCGGCTGGGTCAACGCCCTGATGCTGCTCGCCGTTCTGGTCCGGCGCGGCCACTGGGGCCATGACGCGCCGCTGATGCGGCGCATTCCCCGGCTGGTGCTGTCCTCGGCGCTGATGGGCGGAGCCCTTTACGGCGGCGCGATCTGGCTGGCGCCGTGGCTGGCCTCTTCCGCCCCGGCGCTGTCGCAGGCGACGGCGCTGGCGCTGCTGTGCGGGGCGGGGGCGCTGCTCTATTTCGTGCTCGCCTTCGCGACGGGCGGGGCCGACATCGCCATGATCCGCCGC
This sequence comes from Aquamicrobium terrae, assembly GCF_052978165.1. Lineage (NCBI taxonomy): Bacteria > Pseudomonadati > Pseudomonadota > Alphaproteobacteria > Hyphomicrobiales > Phyllobacteriaceae > Aquamicrobium > Aquamicrobium terrae. The sequence goes on along the minus strand of NZ_JBRKLZ010000001.1, from coordinate 2,074,658 downwards.
AACATCAGGCGAGGACAGACCGCTGCGGCCAGCATGGAAGAGTGACGGCGCACATGTCCCCTTGATGGCCACCCCTTGATTGTGCGGGGGCCATCGTCCATAAGCCCGCGTCGGTGAATTTCGCCACGCGGGGTTTCCGGCCGCATGATTCCGTCCGAAAGCCGAACGCTTGCGGGGGTCATGCTCGAACGGCCCTCCACAAGCCAGGAAGACATCATGACCGCCTTCAAGCCACTCGTCTTTTCCGGGGTCCAGCCGACCGGCAACCTGCATCTCGGCAACTATCTCGGCGCCATCCGCAAATTCGTCGCCCTGCAGGAGACCTCCGACTGCATCTACTGCGTGGTCGACCTGCATTCGCTGACCGCCCAGCTCGTCCATGACGACCTCGCCTCGCAAACGCGCTCGATTACCGCCGCCTTCCTCGCCGCCGGCATCGACCCGAAGAAGCACATCGTCTTCAACCAGTCCCGCGTCATGCAGCATGCGGAGCTGGCCTGGATCTTCAACTGCGTGGCGCGCATCGGCTGGATGAACCGGATGACGCAGTTCAAGGACAAGGCCGGCAAGGACCGCGAGAACGCCTCGCTCGGCCTGCTCGCCTATCCGAGCCTGATGGCGGCCGACATCCTCGTCTACCGCGCCACCCATGTGCCGGTGGGCGACGACCAGAAGCAGCATCTGGAACTGACCCGCGACATCGCCCAGAAGTTCAACAACGACTTCTCCGGCCGCATCGCCGAGCTGGGGCTGGGCGTGGAGATGCAGATGGGCGACGAGACCGTCAACGGCTTCTTCCCCCTCACCGAACCGGTGATCGGCGGGCCGGCGACGCGCGTCATGAGCCTGCGCGACGGCTCCAAGAAGATGTCGAAGTCGGACCCCTCCGACCTGTCGCGCATCAACCTCACCGACGATGCCGACGCCATCTCGAAGAAGATCAAGAAGGCCAAGACCGACCCCGAGCCGCTGCCGGGCGACGTCGAGGGCCTTGCCGGGCGGCCGGAAGCCGACAACCTCGTCGGCATCTATGCCGGCCTTGCCGAAACCAGCCGCGAGGCGGTGCTGAAGGAATTCGGCGGCCAGCAGTTCTCCGCCTTCAAGCCGGCGCTGGCCGATCTGGCGGTCGACAAGCTCGCCCCCGTCGCCGGGGAGATGCGCCGGCTGGTGGCCGATCCCGGCCATATCGACGCCGTGCTGAAGGATGGCGGCGAGCGTGCCGGCGCGCTGGCCGAGCAGACCATGCGCGCGGTGCGCGACATCATCGGCCTGTTGCAGGACTGACGCCGGACCGGGTCGCTGCGCTCTTGCCGCCGGCTTCGGCCGGTGGCAGATTGCGCCGGTTGGAGCACCGGACCGGGAAGCATCCTCGGTTGCCGGTTGTTCCAATGCCAGATCACAAGCCAGCAGGGCAGATCACGCATATGGTATCCAAACGTCTCAGCCGGGAAGCTGGTCATCGCCGCAAGTTCCTGGCGATCATCGACGAAACCCCCGAATCGGAACGGGCGGTCACCTACGCCTCGATCCGCATGCAAAGCACCAATGGCGTGCTGGTGCTGCTCTATGTGATCGAAACGGAAGATTTCCAGCAATGGCTGGGCGTCGAGAAGATCATGCGCGAGGAGGCGACGGCCGCCGCGCACGCCGCGCTCGACGCGCAGGCCACCCGCGTGCGCCAGAGATTCGGCATCGAGCCCGAGCTGGTGGTGCGCGAGGGCAGCCGCGTTGAGGAAATCCACAAGTTGATCGAGGAAGACCAGGACATCGCCATACTGGTCCTGGCCGCGGGCTCCGGCAAGGAAGGTCCCGGGCCGCTGGTCGCCTCCGTGGTCGGCAAGGGCGCGGCCTTCCCCATTCCGGTGACGGTCATCCCGCAGAGCCTTTCGGACGAGGACATCGAAAGCCTCGCCTGAGGCCAATCGTCCGCCATGGCCGGCACGGCTTGAACGGCAAGGGCTGCGGGACTATCTAGAGAAGATATTTTCCCAACGGCCGGAACGGCCATGGAGACGGCCATGTTCATCCAGACCGAGGCGACCCCCAACCCCGCCACGCTGAAATTCCTGCCCGGCCGCGAGGTGCTGCGCGAGGGCACGGCGGATTTCCGCGATGCCGAGACGGCGCGCACCGCTTCGCCGCTGGCCGGGCGCCTTTTCGACATTCCCGGCGTCACCGGCGTATTCTTCGGCTACGACTTCATCACCGTCTCCAAGGACGGCGCCGACTGGCAGCATCTGAAGCCGGCCATCCTCGGCACCATCATGGAACACTTCATGTCGAACCAGCCGGTCATGGCCGGCGCCGGTCCCGCTCCCGAAAGCAGCGAGACCGAGGAGTTCTACGACAAGGAGGACGAGGAGATCGTGCTCACCATCAAGGAGCTGCTCGACACCCGCGTGCGCCCCGCCGTCGCCCAGGATGGCGGCGACATCACCTTCCGCGGCTACGAGAACGGCGTCGTCTTCCTGCACATGAAGGGCTCCTGCGCCGGCTGCCCGTCGTCCACGGCGACGCTCAAGCACGGCATCCAGAACCTGCTGCGCCATTTCGTGCCGGAAGTGCAACAGGTCGAGCAGATCGCCTGAGCGGGCGCCACGCCGTCCCCGACCCTCTTCAAAACAACAAAAAACCGGGCTTTTGGCCCGGTTTTTCGTTTGGGACGTCCGTGTTGCCGAGACGGTCCGCATGCAAACTTCTTTCGGGCAGAGCCCGCGGTTTCAGAGCACGATCACCTTGGCGCCGCTTTCGGCGCGGTTGTAGAGGTCGATGATGTCCTGGTTGATGAGGCGGATGCAGCCCGACGACATCGCCTTGCCGATCGAGTTCCACTCCGGCGTGCCGTGCAGCCGGTATCCGGTGTCGCCACCCTTGTTGAACAGGTAGAGCGCGCGCGCGCCGAGCGGGTTGTTGAGCCCCGGCTCCATGCCGCCGGCATATTTGGCCAGTTCCGGCTGGCGCTTGATCATCTGCGCGGGCGGCGTCCAGGTCGGCCATTCGCGCTTCATGGCGACGCGCGCCGTGCCGCGCCATTCGAAGCCCTCGCGGCCGACGCCGATGCCGTAGCGCATGGCCTTGCCGTCTTCCATCACCAGATAGAGGAACTTCTCGCCGGTATCGACGACGATGGTGCCCGGCTTTTCCTTGGTGTCGTAGCGGACGACCTGGCGGTGGTACTTCTTCTGCACCTTGTCGATGGGAATGCGCGGCAGGCTGTAGCCCGCATCGGTCACCGCGCCGTAGCTGTTGGAGAACATCGGCGTGGTGCCGATGGTGCTGCACCCGGCAAGGGACGCGCTGAGCGCAAGGGCCGCAAGTACCGTTTTGATCCGCATCGAAAAGACTTGCCCCCTCCCGCCAATCTTCGTGGAAGCCGACTCGGGCTTCGGCGCTGTATTGATTGACGGCTTTTCTTTGCTTGCCAAGCAGGCGGCGCCTATATGACAGACACAACCCGCGCGTAAGTTGCATACTATTGCAAATGGGCAACAGTTACTCACGGGAATGTGAAGGAAAATCAACGTTCCGAAAGGCCAGCATCCATGAATGTCGGAGATGCCGCCCGCCGCACCGGGCTCCCCGCCAAGACCATCCGCTATTATGAGGAGATCGGGCTGATCGCGCCGCAGCGCTCGGCCAATGGCTATCGCGACTACACCGGCGAGGATGTGCATCGCCTCGCCTTTCTCAAGCGGGCCCGCAATCTCGGCTTCTCGATCGAGGATTGCCGGCAGCTGATGGCGCTCTACCGCGACCGCTCGCGCGCCAGCGCCGATGTCCACCGCATCGCCTCCAGCCATGTCACGGCGATCGAGGAGAAGATCGGCGAGCTGCAATCGATGCGCGCCACGCTGCAGAAGCTCATCCATGCCTGCCACGGCGACGACCGCCCCGACTGCCCGATCCTGGAAGAGATGGCGGGGACCAAGGAACACGCGGCAGGCTGAGCGGCCCCTGCCCTTTCCGGCATTCGCGATGCACCAAGCGCACAAAAACAGGTTCAAACCGTGAACAAAATCGGCGATACTGAGCCATGCCCATCGTTTCGCCGATTCCCCGCAACCCTCTCGCCGACGGCCGCCAGTCCGAGCGGGCCATGCTCGTGCGCCGCGGCGTGCAGCGCCTTCTGATGGAGATGGGGGCGCATGTGCTACCCGAATTGTCGCTGGCCACCGGTCGCCGCGCCGACCTCGTGGCGCTGACCCGGCAGGGCGACATCTGGATCATCGAGATCAAGTCCTCGGTCGAGGATTTCCGCGTCGACCGCAAATGGCCGGATTACCGGCTGCATTCGGACCGGCTGTTCTTCGCCACCCATCCGGGCGTGCCGGCCGAGATCTTCCCGCCCGATTGCGGTTTCATCCTGTCCGACGGCTACGGCGCCGAGATCATGCGCGAGGCGCCCGAGCACCGGCTGCCCGCCGCCACCCGCAAGGCGCTGATGCTGCGTATGGCGCGCGCCGGTGCGGCGCGCCTGCTCGCCGCCGAGCTTGCCGGCGTGCCCGTGCCGGCGCTGGAGGGAGAGAGTGAATAGGAAGGGCAGTAGGACAGTAGGACAGTAGGGCAGTAGGGCAGTAGGGCAGTAGGGCAGTAGGGCAGTAGGGCAGTAGGGCAGTAGGGCAGTAGGGCAGTAGGGCAGTAGGGCAGTAGGAAAATAAGGACGTAGCCCTACAGCAACAAGTTCATCAGGCCGTGGGAAGGGCTTTTCGGGGACCAGCGCGGCCCCTCGATTTCAGCCAGCTCTTATTTCCCTACTGCCCTATTCCCATACTGCCTTACTGCCCTTCTGCCTTTTTACCGCGGCGCGCGCTTGGCGAGGATGCGCTGCAAGGTGCGGCGATGCATGTTGAGGCGGCGGGCCGTCTCCGACACGTTACGCTCGCACATTTCGTAGACGCGCTGGATGTGCTCCCAGCGCACGCGGTCGGCCGACATCGGGTTTTCCGGCGGCGCGGCGCGCTCGCCCGAGGCACGGGTCAATGCCGCGAACACGTCGTCGGCATCGGCCGGCTTGGACAGATAGTCGACCGCGCCGAGCTTCACCGCGGTCACCGCCGTGGCGATGTTGCCGTAGCCGGTCAGGATGATGGTGCGCGTGTCCTCGCGCTTCTCGCGGATGGCGGCCACCACGTCGAGCCCGTTGCCGTCGCCCAGCCGCATGTCGACCACCGCATAGGCGGGCGGATTGGCCCGCGCCTTGGCGACCGCCTCCTCGACGCTCTCGGCCGTCTCGACGGTAAAGCCGCGCGTTTCCATGGCCCGTGCCAGACGGGTGAGGAAGGGCTTGTCGTCATCCACGAGCAGGAGCGAGGTATCGTCGCCCGTCACCACGCCGCCATTGCCATCTTCGCCGGTCATGATCTTCAACCCCAATCGAATTTCGTGCGACAAACTGTTCCTGCACGGAAATATATGTGTTGGACGCCGCTGTCCAATTTTTGAGCATTTTTTTGCCGCCCCTGCGGACGGAAAAGCATTTGCTCGCCTGCCCTACGTCTTGCCTGCCCCTATGTCTTGCGCGGCGGCAAGGCGGCGCCCTCCTCGGCATAGACGAAGGCGCTGCGCGGCCACCGCACCTTGACCATGGCGCCCTCGCCCGGCCCGCTCGAATTGCCGAAGCTGATGGTGGCGCCGGAGCGCTCCAGCAGCGTCTTGGCGATGAACAGGCCGAGCCCCAGCCCGCCGCCGGGCTCGGCGCCCTGCCGGGTCGACATATAGGGCTCGCCGATGCGGTCGAGCACCTCGACGGGGAAGCCCGAGCCGTCGTCGACGATGGACAGCGACACGACGTTCTCGTCCCAGTTCCAGCGCACGCTGACGCTGGTGTGGGCGAAGTCCACCGCGTTCTCGACCAGATTGCCGAGCCCGTAGAGGACACCCGGATTGCGGCGCCCGACCGGCTCGGGCCCGACGCAGGTGCCCGGCTGGAGACGGATGGTGATGCCGAAGTCGCGGTGCGGCGCCGTCACCTCCTCGACCAGCGAGGTCAGCGGCAGCCGGGCAAGCTGCGGCTCGCCCTCCGACGACAGGCTGGTCAGGCGCTTGAGGATTTCGCGGCAGCGCTCGCTCTGGCTGCGCAGCAGAGTGACGTCGTCGCTGTATTTCGGGTCCTTGCCGAGCGCCTTCTCCATCTCCCTGGCGACCAGCGAGATGGTGGCGAGCGGCGTGCCCAGCTCATGCGCGGCGGCGGCCGCCAGCCCGTCCAGCGCCGACAGGTGCTGCTCGCGCTGCAGCACCAGTTCGGTGGCGGCCAGCGCATCGGAAAGCAGGCGCGCCTCGTCGGCGACTCGGAAGGCGTAGATGGCAGCGAAGGCGGTGGCCGACAGCACCGCCATCCACATGCCGGCGACATAGACGAAGGGCATCACCAGCGTGGTGCCCTCGATCCACGGCAGCGGCCGGTGAACGAAAACCAGCAGCGAGGCGACGGCGATCACCAGGACCGCCTGGATGGCGGTGAGCCTCAATGGCAGCGAGGTGGCCGAGACGACGACCGGCACGATGAGCAGCAGAGAAAACGGGTTGGTGAGGCCGCCGGTCATGTAGAGCAGGCCGGCGAGTTGCAGCGTATCGAAGGTGAGCAGGCCCATGGCGGCCAGCGGGGTCAGCCGGTGCGCGGCCGGATAGCGGAAGGCCAGCCACAGGTTCATCCACGCCGAGGCGGCGATCAGCGCGAAGCACAGGCCGACCGGCAGCGGGAACTGCAGCCAGTAGGCGACGAACAGCACCGCCACGCTCTGGCCGAATATGGCGAGCCAGCGCAGGCGGATCAGCGTGTTGAGGCGGAGCCTGTGGCTCTGGCGCAGGTCGGGAGCGTTCAGCCTTATCATCAGGAACCTGCGCCGGCGGCGACATAGATGGCGGCCAGCCGTTCGACGCCGGCCTGGTCCTCGGCATCGAAGCGGCCGGGAACGGGACTGTCGAGGTCGAGCACGCCGAGGACATCGCCGCCGCGAATCAGCGGCACGACCAGTTCGGAGCGCGAATCCGGATCGCAGAAGATGTGGTTCTCGGCCTTGGTGACATCGTCGACGCGGATCGAGCGGCGCTCGGCGACGGAGGTGCCGCACACGCCGCGCCCCACCGGGATGCGCACACAGGCGGGCTTGCCCTGGAAGGGGCCGACGACCAGCTCCTGCGGCGTGCGCAGGAAGTAGAACCCGGCCCAGTTCAGTTGCGGCATGGTCTGGAAGATCAGGGCGGACGCGTTGGCGGCGTTGGCGATTGCATCGCTCTCGCCCGCAAGCAGCGCCTCCATCTGGGCGGCGAGCTCGCGGTAGAAGCCGGGCTTGTCTGTGCTGTCGATATGGCTTGCTGAAAACATGGCGCTCAATTGACCCCTTTCGGCACGGTCTCCGGCGGCACCGTATCCTTGACGTTCTGGCGATGGAAGATGAACAGGCCGGCCAGGACGACAATGCCGGCGCCGATCAGGATGCGCGGCCCCGGCACGTCGCCGAAGAAGATGACGCCGAACACCACCGCCCACAGAAGCAGCGTGTAATGCAGCGGCGCCAGCGTCGAGGCCGGCGCCATCTTCAGCGCGCGGGTGATCATCAGATGCGCGGCGCCCGAGACGATGCCCAGAAGCAGCATGGCGCCGTAGTCGACGGCCGAGGCGGCATGCCAGTCGCCGATGGCCATCACCGCTCCGCAAAGGCCGACGCCCACGGTCTGCCAGGTCACCAGCGCGGTGTCGCTGGTGCCGCGCAGCAGGCGGCTGAGCACGATAGCGACCGCGAAGGAGACGGAGCCGACCAGCGCGTAGAGCGATTCCACCGACAGCGCCGCCGAGGACGGCTTGAGCATGACCAGCACGCCGCAGAAGCCGATGACGATCGCCAGCCAGCGCCGCCAGCCGACCTTCTCGCCGAGGAACATGTGCGACAGCGCCGCCACGTAGATCGGGCCGGCCATGTAGAAGCTCATCACGTCGGCCAGCGGCAGATGCACGACGGCGGCGTAGAACAAAATCGTGTCCAGCGCCGTGGCGACGACGCGCGCAACCTGCAATCCGATCCGGTCGAGACGGAACAGCTTCACCGGTCCCTGGCGGGCGATCATCGGGCCGAGGATGACGAAGGCGCCGATCGAGCGGATGAACACCACCTGCCCGACCGAGAAACTGGCCACCAGCCATTTGCCCATGGCGTCGTTGAGCGCGAACATGAAGTCGCCGGCCAGCATCAACAGGATGCCGGCCACAAGCATGTTGCGGGTCAGGAGTCCGGGCAGCCGAAACATCGCGCATTTCCTTGGAGAGGCCGTTGCGGCCGTTAGTGCGCTGTTATCCGTGCCACGGAGATTTTGCGAGCAAATTCGGTTGGCGCAGCCAAACGCCGCCAAGGCCGGTCACGACCTGTCCGATCCGCTTGCCGGGCTTCCGGCTCCTGCCCCGAACCCTTCCAGCCTTCGGGAGACAGGCCTTACTTCGCCCTCACCGGCACATAGACCGGCCGGTAGACCACGCGCGGGAACGGGTCGATGTAGCGGGTCTCGCGCGCGGCGGCGCGGCGGTCCAGTTCGATGCGCTGCAGGCATTCGGCAAAGGCGTCGTTCTTGCGCGTGAAGCCGTAGGACCGGCATTTCTCCTCGTCGGCGGCGCGCTGCTGCTCGGCCGTCATGCAGCCGGAAAGCAGAAAGCCAAGGACGATGACGGCTGTGGTTCTGAGAAGCATGACGAGATTCTCGAATGGTCCCTGCCCGTGCGTGATTCCTACACCAGCATGCGGCGATGACAAGATGCCATGCAACCGGCGAGGGTCTCACAAACTTGTGCGGCGCAATACCTCCCCACCCGACGGCGGCGGCCATCAGGTGCCAAAGCTTCTGGCAGCGGCGAAGCTCCCCCTCCCCTTGTAGGGAGAGGGGCCTGTCGAGGGTCAGTCCGGCAGTTTCCGGACGGCGCCCTTGTCTGCGCTTGTTGCGAAGGCGGCGTAGGCCTTGAGGGCTGTGGTGACGTTGCGGCGGCGTTGCTCGGCCGGCTTCCAGCCCCTGGCGTCCTGCTCGGCGCGGCGTTCGGCCAGTTCGGCCTCCGGCACGGCCAGGCGGATGGAGCGGTTTGGAATGTCGATTGCGACGATGTCGCCGTCGCGCACCAGGCCGATGGTGCCGCCAAGGGCCGCCTCGGGCGAGACATGGCCGATCGACAGGCCCGACGTGCCGCCCGAGAAGCGCCCGTCGGTGAGCAGCGCGCAGGCCGCCCCCAGCCCCTTCGACTTCAGGTAGCTGGTCGGATAGAGCATCTCCTGCATGCCCGGCCCGCCGCGCGGCCCCTCATAGCGGATGACCACCACGTCGCCGGCCTCGACCTCGTTGCCGAGAATGCCCTTGACCGCCGCGTCCTGGCTCTCGAACACTTTTGCGGGACCGGTGAAGGTCCAGATCTTCTCGTCGACGCCCGCCGTCTTGACGATGCAGCCGTCGACGGCAAGGTTGCCCTTCAGAACCGCCAGCCCGCCGTCTCTGGTGAAGGGATGCGCGGCCGAGCGGATGACGCCTTTCTCGCGGTCGAGGTCGAGGCTCTCCCAGCGCCGGTCCTGGCTGAAGGCCGTCTGGGTGGGAACGCCGCCGGGGGCGGCGAGGTAGAAGTCGCGCACCTTCTGGCTGTCGGTGCGCGAGATGTCCCAGTGCTCGATCGCCTGGCCCAGCGTCGCGGCGTGCACCGTCGGCTGGTCGCGCCTGATGAGGCCGGCCCTGTCGAGCTGGCCGAGGATGGCGAAGATGCCGCCGGCCCGGTGCACGTCCTCCATGTGGACGTCGGCCTTGGCCGGCGCCACCTTGCACAGGCACGGCACCTTGCGCGACAGGGCGTCGATGTCGGCCAGCGTGAAGTCGATCTCGCCCTCATGGGCGGCGGCCAGGATGTGCAGCACCGTGTTGGTGGAGCCGCCCATGGCGATGTCGAGGGTCATGGCGTTCTCGAACGCCCCCCTGGAGGCGATGGTGCGCGGCAGGGCGGTGGCGTCGTCCTGCTCGTACCAGCGCTGGGCCAGATCGACGATCAGGTGGCCGGCCTCGACGAACAGGCGCCGGCGGTCGGCATGGGTGGCCAGCGTCGAGCCGTTGCCGGGCAGCGACAGGCCGAGCGCCTCGGTCAGGCAGTTCATGGAGTTGGCGGTGAACATGCCCGAGCACGAGCCGCAGGTCGGGCAGGCCGAGCGCTCGATGGCCTTCACGTCCTCGTCCGAGACCTTGTCGTCGGCCGCCGCCACCATGGCGTCGACCAGGTCGAGCGCATGCTGCTCGCCCTTCAGCACCACCTTGCCCGCCTCCATCGGCCCGCCCGAGACGAACACGGTGGGGATGTTGAGGCGCAAGGACGCCATCAGCATGCCGGGCGTGATCTTGTCGCAGTTGGAGATGCACACCATGGCGTCCGCACAATGGGCGTTGACCATGTATTCGACACTGTCGGCGATGATCTCGCGCGAGGGCAGCGAATAGAGCATGCCGTCATGGCCCATGGCGATGCCGTCGTCGACGGCGATGGTGTTGAACTCCTTGGCCACGCCCCCCGCCTTCTCGATCTCGCGCGCCACCAACTGGCCGAGGTCCTTCAGGTGCACATGGCCCGGCACGAACTGGGTGAACGAGTTCACCACCGCGATGATCGGCTTGCCGAAATCGCCGTCCTTCATCCCCGTCGCGCGCCACAACCCGCGCGCCCCCGCCATGTTGCGGCCATGCGTCGTCGTGCGGGAACGGTAGGAAGGCATCAATCTCGTCCTTGGCTAAGAGGCTAGGGGGCGCCCTGATCGGCGGCGGGCACAATAGGTCCGAGGCGCCGCATATGCCATCTTTTTCTGACGCCGCGGCATCGCGCCTTTTCCGGCAGGCCGATGGAGACATAAAAATCAGCGGCGGTGTCGGAATCCCCATTGCTGCCGCGTCCTCGGTCCACAGTCCGCCACCGATCACCCCACGACAGATTGCAGGGAGCGAGGAAATGCAGAAAATCACCCCATGCCTGTGGTTCCGGAACGAGGCCGAGGAGGCGGTCGACTTCTATGTCTCGATCTTTCCCGACGCGAAGAAGGGAAACGTGCTGCGGAGCGGCGAAAGCGGCCCCGGGCCCGCGGGCAGCGTCATCATGGTCGAGTTCGAACTGGCCGGCCAAGCCTTCCAGGCGCTGAACGGCAACATGGAAGATCCCTTCAACAATGCCATCTCGCTGTCCGTCGACTGCAAGGACCAGGCCGAAGTCGACTATTACTGGGACAGGCTGATCGGCGACCGCGGCAAGGAGATCGCCTGCAGCTGGCTGAAGGATCGCTACGGCGTGTCATGGCAGATCGTGCCCGCCATCCTGCCGAAACTGCTTCGCGACCCCGACAAGACCAGGGCGGCGCGCGCCATGCAGGCGATGCTGAACATGACCAAGATCGACATCGCCGCGCTGGAAAAGGCCGTCGCCGGCTGAGCGGGCCCCCCCAAAAAAGCAAACAGCCCGGCCAAGGCCGGGCTGCTTTTTTGCAGGCGGCCGCCGCTCAATGGGAGGCGGCGGGCTCGGCCTCCGGCGGCGGCGTCTCATGGGCATAGGCATCGCCATGATCCTTGCTGGCCAGGAAGGTGTAGAACATCGGCACGACGAACAGCGTGAACACGGTGCCGATGAGGATGCCGGAGAAGATCACCAGGCCCATGGAGTAGCGGGCGGCGGCGCCCGCGCCCTGGGCGGTGATCAGCGGCACCACGCCCAGCGCCATCGCCGCCGTGGTCATCAGGATCGGCCGCAGGCGCACCTTGGCCGAGGCCACGATGCCCTCGCGCCGCGACAGGCCCTGTTCGGCGCGTAGCTGGTTGGCGAATTCCACCAGCAGGATGCCGTGCTTGGTGATCAGGCCGATCAGCGTGATCAGGCCGACCTGGGTGTAGATGTTGAGCGTGCCCAGGCCCAGATTGAGCGGCACGATGGCGCCGAAGATCGACAGCGGCACCGACATCATGATGATGAGTGGGTCGCGGAAGCTCTCGAACTGGGCGGCCAGCACCAGGTAGATGACGACCACGGCGAGGCCGAAGGCGATCAGGATGGTGTTGCCCTGCTCCTTTTCAAGACGGGACTGGCCCGAATAGTCCATGAAGAAGCCCGTCGGCATCAGCGGCCGCGCGATCTCCTCGATGGTCTGCACGCCCGTGCCGGTGGTCACGCCGGGCACCGGCAGCGCCGAGATCGTGGCCGAGTTCAGCTGGTTGAACTGGTCGATCGACGCCGGCGAGGAGTTGGTCGAGATCTTCACCACGGCCGACAGCGGCACCATCTCGCCGGTGGAGGCGCGCACGAAGAACTCGCCCAGCCGGTCGGGATTGTTGCGATATTCCTGCGGCACCTGCGGAATGATGTCGTAGGAATTGGAGTCGCGGTCGAACTGCGCCACCTCGGCCCCGCCCACCAGCAGGCCGAGCGTGGTGCCGATGTCGCTGATGGGAATGTTCAGCGCGGCGGCGCGGTCGCGGTCGATGGTGATGGTGACCTGCGGCGCGTCGTAGGACAGCGAGTTCTGCACGATGATGAACCGGCCGGAAGCCTGCGCCTCCTGCTTGATCTTCTCGGCCACCTCATAGACCTGGCTGGCCTCGCCCGTCGACTGGATGACGATGGAGATCGGCAGGCCGCCGCCGGCGCCCGGCAGCGAAGGCGGCGCGAAGACCAGCGCCTCGACGCCGGCCACCTTGGACAGGCGGCCCTGAATGTCGGTCTGGATCTCCTTTTGCGAGCGCGAACGCTCGGCCCAGTCCTTGAAGGCCCAGATGGCGAAGCCGCTGTTGGTGCCACCGCCGATGCCGACCACCGAGAAGGCGGCGCGCAATTCGGGCAGGTCCTCGGTCAGCTCGTAGATCTGGTCGAGATAGACGCTGGTATAGTCGGACGTCGCATAGCGCGGACCGGTCACCAGCGAGAACAGCGCGCCCACGTCCTCCTCGGGCGCCAGTTCGCTGGAGGTCTTGAAGAACATGAAGCCGGTCACCGACACCAGCGCGATGACGATCATCAGCGTCACCGGGCGGTATTTGAGCGAACCGGACACCAGCCGCTCGTAGCGGTTGGCGACGCGGTCGAAGGTGCGGTCGACGAAGGCGGCAAAGCGGCTGTGGCTGCCCGACTTGAGGATGCGCGCCGACATCATCGGCGTCACCGTCAAGGCGACGACGCCGGAAATGACCACGGCGCCGGCCAGCGTCAGCGCGAATTCACGGAACAGCGCGCCGGTAAGGCCGCCGGTGAAGGCGAGCGGAGCGAACACAGCCGCCAGCGTGATCGTCATCGACACGACCGGACCGGTGATCTCGCGCATGCCCATGAACGCGGCGTCCATCGGACTGAGGCCTTCCTCCATGTGCCGGTGGATGTTCTCCACCACCACGATGGCGTCGTCGACCACCAGGCCGATGGCCAGAACCATGGCCAGCAGCGACAACAGGTTGATCGAATACCCCATCAGGAACAGGAAGAAGCCGACACCGATCAACGACAACGGAATGGTGATCACCGGCATCAGCACCGAACGCAGCGAGCCGAGGAACAACAGGATGACGAGGATGACGATGATCACGGCCTCGCCGATGGTCTTGAAGACCTCCTCGATCGAGGCGCTGATCTGGTCGGTCGCGTCATAGACCAGGGTGATGGTCATGTCCTGCGGCAGGCTGGCCTGAATGTCGGGCAACTCCCGCTCCACCGCTGCCGCGGTGTCGAGCGGATTGGCCGACGGCGTCGGGAAGATGCCGATGAAGGTGCCTGGCTTGCCGTTGAACACCACGCGCGTGTCGGTGCTCTCGGCGGCCAGCTCGACCCTGGCCACGTCGCGCAGGCGCACGACATTGTCGCCGTCGGACTTCAGCGGCAGGGCACCGAAGGATTCCGGCGTCTGCAGCGTCGATTCCAGCGTGATCGACTGCGCCACATATTCGTTCTCCGTCTTGCCCGGCGCAGCCAGGAAGTTGGAGTTGTTGATGGCGCCCAGCACGTCGGCGGCGGTGAGGCCGCGCGCGGCGAGCCGGATGGGATCGATCCACACGCGCATCGAATAATTGGCCGCGCCCAGCACCTGCACCTGCGCCACGCCCTCGATGGTCGACATGCGCGGGCGCAGAACGCGCTCGATATATTCGGTGAGCTGCTCGGCCGTCATGTGCGGGTTCTGCACCGCCAGATACATGATGGCGAACTGCTGGCCGGTGCCCTTGACGATGGTCGGGTCCTTAGCGGCGCTCGGCAGCTCGCCGCGCACCTGCTGCACCTTGGACATCACCTCGGTCAGCGCCGTATCGGGATTGGAGCCGAGCTTCATCTGCACGGTCACCACCGACGACGACGGCATGCTCTGCGAGCTGACATAGTCGATATTCTCGGTGGTCGCGACCGCCTCGGCGATCGGCGATGTGATGAAGCCCTGGATCAGGTCCGGGCTGGCGCCGGCATAGACCGTCGTGATGGTGATGACGGTTTCGTCGACCTTCGGATATTCACGAACCGACAGGTTGAACAGGCCCTGGAAGCCGAGCAGCAGGATCAGCAGCGCGACAACGGTCGAGAGGACCGGGCGTCGGATGAAAAGCGCGGAAAAATTCATTCGGCGTTGCTCCGCGGCTGCCCGGCTGAAGACGGGTCGATGGTGTTGTCGACGGTGACGGGCGAGCCGTTGGCGAGGCGGTTCTGGCCGGCGGTGACCACCTCGTCACCGGCCTGGACACCGCGCACGATCTCGACGCGACCGTCCGAGCGGCGGCCGATGGTGACGAAGACCTGGGTGGCGACCTGGCCTTCCTTGGCCCCCTCGTCGGCCCCGGCGGCCGGCTTTTCGGCGGCGGGTTCTTCCGCCGGCTTGTCCTCGGCCGGCTTGTCCTCCGCGGGCGCGGCCACGGCGGCGCCGGTCTCGGCATTCTTCGGCTCGGCTTCCGTCTTGCCGGCCGGGCGCACGACATAGACATAGTCGCCGTAAAGGCTGCTGATCAGCGCCGTCTGCGGCACGGCGATGACATCGCCCTCGCTCGGCAATTCGACGCGCACCTGGAGGAACTGGCCCGGGCTCAGGCGGCCATCGGGATTGGCGATCTCGGAGCGGACCGAAACGAGGCGGCTGACCGGGTCGATCTTGGGGTCGATGCCGGTGATGGCGCCCTTGTAGGGCATGTCGTCGCCGTTGAAGCCGTATCGGACCGGCTGGCCGATCTTCAATTCGGGGAAGCGCTGCTCGGCCACGGTGAAATCGGCACGCAGCCTGTCGAGGTCCTGCAAGGTGGCGACCGGATTGCCCGGAGCCACATACTGGCCCTCCTCGATGCGCGGAATGCCGATGGTGCCGGAGAACGGCGCCTTGAGCAGCTTCTGGTCGAGCACGGCCTGCAGCTTGGCGACCTGAGAAATCGAGGTCTGCCAGCTCGCGCGCGCCGCGTCGAGCGTCGCATCGGTGCCGACGCCGCGCTTCTGCAAGGCCACGGCGCGGTCGAGCGCCTGCTTGTCGAGCGCCTCCTGCGTCTTGGCGGCCTCGAGATCGGCCTTCTGCACGGCGTCGTCCAGGCGCACCAGCACCTGGCCCTGTTCGACCTTCTCATTGGCCTTGAACAGGATTTCCTTGACGATGCCGGTCGTCTCGACCGTCAGGTCGACGCCGCTGGCGGCCGAAACCGTGCCGATGGCCTCGATGCCCGGCGTCCAGGTCATCGGCTCGACCTTGACGGTCGACACCGTCAGCGGATTGACCGGCATGTTGGCGAAGAAGTCCTGGATCGCCTTGTCGCGGAACAGGTTGAACCCGACAATGCCGCCGCAGACGATCACGAGGAGGATAAGGGCGATAATGAAGCGCTTGATCAAGGTGGTCCCTCTCGGTCGGCTGGTCTGGAGTCAGCTTTCGGGCAGCGTGGCGTAAATTCGGGGCTCTCTACTGTACCGTCTGGACGGTATTGTCAATTGGGTTTAGGCTTCGTATGGGGAGCGCCTATGAAACCCAGAAAGTCAAATTCACGCGATAGAATCCTCGTGGCGGCAGCCGATGTAGCGCGAGAAGCCGGTCCCGGCAATCTCTCGCTCGACGCTGTTGCCAGCCGCGCTGGTATATCGAAAGGCGGCCTGCTTTACAATTTTCCGAGCAAGGCGAAGCTCATGCAGGCGCTGGTGGAGCAGCATTTGCAGGACTTTCACGCGGCGCTGGAAGCCACCCACGCCGCCGACAAGCGGGAAAGCCTGCTGTCCGCCTATATCAGGCTTTCGGTGCAGGAATGTCAGGAGACTGAAGCCGCGGCCTCCTGGATTTTCTCGGCAATTGCCGAGGACCCGGAATTCCTGACGCCATTGAAGTCGTTCAAACACCAGCTTTTCGAGCGCCTGAAGTGCGAAACGCCGGATCTGAAGGCGCTGCTGGTCACCTATCTGGCGATCGAGGGGCTGCGCAGCATGACCCTGTTCGAATTTCACGCCTTGGGCGAGCAGGACCGGCAGGTCCTGGTCGACGCGCTGCTCGACATGGCCAAAAGCTGAGCCGCCTCCCCGCCCTTTCGGGCGAATCAAACTCTCCGGACATCCCTCGTTCGCCCCGCGCCCCCCAGGACGCCCAAAGCGGACGAAGAGGCACAAAGGCCGTTGCCGTCAAAACCGGAAAGACACAGCTTTCAACCCGGGACCTTTTCGGCCGGCGGCGGCTGGCGCACCGCAGCGGCGGCCTCGACGACCAGTCTGTCGAAGCCCGCACCGCCCGCCTCGATCATCTCGAAGAACTGGCGGCGCATGCGCGGCTCCCAGAACTTGTTGATGTGCTCGGCCACCCCGGCGACGCCTTCTTCGTGCGGCTTGGAGTGGAAGAATTTCGCGATCTGGTTGGCCTGGTAGACGAGTTTGTCAGGCGACATGCGTGGCAACTCCGGAAACGACACGGTCGGGGTGGGTGAAGATGTCGAACTCGTCGCCGCGCACCAGCGCCACCAACGTCATACCGGCCGCATCGGTCGTGCGGATGGCGAGCGCGGTCGGCGCCGAGACGGCGATAATGAGGGGCGAGCCGATGGATGCGGTCTTCTGCACCATCTCCACCGACACGCGCGAGGTGACGACGACCGCGCCGCCGGCACCGGCAATGCCGGCGCGCGACAACGCCCCGGCGAGCTTGTCGAGGGCATTGTGGCGGCCGACATCCTCGCGCGCCATCACCACGCCCTTGCCGGGAATGTAGAAACCAGCCGCATGGACGGCCCCGGTCTGCCGGTGCAGGGGCTGCTGCTGCGCCAAAAGCCGCACCGAGCGGGAAATGTCGTCAGGCGTCAGCGCCAGCCTGGGCGCGCCGACGGCGGGCACGGCGCGCATCGCCTCCTCGATCGATTCGATGCCGCACAGGCCGCAGCCCACCGGGCCGGCCAGCCGGCGCCGCCGCGCCTCGAAACGGGTGTTGGCGACGTCGCGGAGGCGGATCTGGATGTCGATGCCGGCGCCGAGGTCCTCCACCTCGACCGCCTCGATCTCGTCGGCGGCCGCGACGATGCCCTCGGTGATGGAGAAGCCGAGGGCGAAATCCTCGAAATCGGCCGGCGAGGCCATCATCACGGCATGGGTGGTGCCGCCATAGGAAAGCGCGATCGGCGTCTCCTCGGGCACCATGCGATCGGCGGTCGAAATGCTTTCGGCCCGATGGGCGATGCGCCGTGTCGCGGTCACCACGGGGCGCGCATCACTTTCCTTTGCCGGGGAAGGCCAGGCCTCACCGGAAGGGCAGGCAGCGGAATGCGTCACGTCAGGTCGGCTCATGGCGCCAATCATAGCACCCGGCGCGGCATCCGGCACCCCGCCGCGCCCGGGCGCCCGCCTGCCGGTCCGGACGGAATGCCCGTCCGGCATCGGAAAGAAGAGGCGCCACGGCCGGCCGCCTCACTCTGCGGCCGCCAAGGGCGCGATGCGCCGGCTGCGGCGGGCCTGCTCCTCATATTCGACCTGCCAGTCGCTCGGGCCGTTGGACGGCGCGATCTGCACGGCGGTGACCTTGTATTCGGGGCAGTTGGTCGCCCAGTCCGAATACTCGGTGGTCACCACATTGGCCTGGGTCAGCGGATGGTGGAAGGTCGTGTAGACCACGCCCGGCGACACCCGGTCGGTGATCAGCGCCCGCAGCGTCGTCTCGCCGGCGCGGCTGGCCACGCGCACCCAGTCGCCGTTGCGGATGCCGCGATGCTCGGCGTCGTGCGGATGGATCTCCAGCCGGTCCTCGTCATGCCACACGACATTGTCGGTGCGCCGCGTCTGGGCGCCGACATTGTACTGGGACAGGATGCGCCCGGTGGTGAGCAGCAGCGGGAAGCGCGGACCGGTCTTCTCGTCCGTCGCCACATATTCGGTACGGATGAACCTGCCCTTGCCGCGCACGAAGCCGTCGACATGCATGATCGGCGTGCCCTGCGGCGCCTTGTCGTTGCAGGGCCACTGCACCGAGCCCATCTCCTCGATCAGGCCGAAGGAGACATTGGCGAAGCTCGGCGTCGTCGCCGCGATCTCGTCCATGATCTCGGAGGGATGGGTGTAGTTCCAGTCGAGACCCAGCGCACGGGCCAGCTCCTGCGTCGCCTCCCAGTCGGCATAGCGGGCCTTGGGCTCCATCACCTTGCGCACGAGGTTGATGCGGCGCTCGGCATTGGTGAAGGTGCCGTCCTTCTCCAGGAAGGTCGAGCCCGGCAGGAAGACATGGGCGTAGTTGGCCGTTTCGTTCAGGAACAGGTCCTGCACCACCACGCATTCCATGGCGGCAAGGCCGGCGGCGACGTGATGGGTGTCGGGGTCGGACTGCAATATGTCCTCGCCCTGCACATAGAGGCCACGGAACGTGCCCTCCACGGCGGCGTCCAGCATGTTGGGAATGCGCAGGCCCGGCTCGTTGTCGAGCTTCACGCCCCATATCTCCTCATAGATGGCGCGGGTCGCGTCGCCGGAGATGTGGCGGTAGCCCGGCAGCTCGTGCGGGAAGGAACCCATGTCGCAGGAGCCCTGCACATTGTTCTGCCCGCGCAACGGGTTCACGCCGACGCCCCGGCGGCCGATATTGCCGGTCGCCATCGCCAGGTTGGCGATGCCCATGACCGCGGTCGAGCCCTGGCTGTGCTCGGTCACGCCGAGGCCGTAGTAGATCGCGCCGTTGCCGCCGGTGGCGTAGAGGCGCGCCGCCCCGCGGATGTCCTCGGCCGGCACGCCGATATAGGCGGCAACGGCCTCGGGGCTATTGGCCTCGTCAGCGACGAATTCGGCCCAGTCCTGGAAGGCGTCCCATTCGCAGCGCTCGCGCACGAACGCCTCGTCGACCAGCCCCTCGGTGACGATGACATGGGCGAGCGCGGTGAGCATGGCGACATTGGTGCCCGGCCGGAGCGGCAGGTGATAGTCGGCCTTCACATGCGGGCTCTTGACCAGGTCGATGCGGCGCGGATCGATGACGATCAGCCGCGCGCCCTCGCGAATGCGCTTCTTCATGCGCGAGCCGAACACCGGATGGGCGTCGGTCGGATTGGCGCCGATGACGAGGATGACATCGGTGTTCTCGATCGAATCGAAATCCTGCGTGCCGGCCGAAGTGCCGTAGGACTGCCCGAGGCCATAGCCGGTGGGCGAGTGGCAGACCCGGGCGCAGGTGTCGACATTGTTGTTGCCGAAGCCCTGCCGCACCAGCTTCTGGACGAGATAGGTCTCCTCGTTGGTGCAGCGCGAGGAGGTGATGCCGCCGACGGCGGTGCGCCCGTACTGGTACTGGATGCGGCGGAACTCGCTGGCCGTGTGGGCGATCGCCTCCTCCCACGTCACCTCGCGCCACGGATCGGAAATCTTCTCGCGGATCATGGGCTTGAGGATGCGGTCCTTGTGCGTGGCATAGCCATAGGCGAAGCGGCCCTTGACGCAGCTGTGGCCGTGATTGGCGTCGCCGCCCTTGTAGGGCATCATGCGCAGCACCTGGTCGCCCTTGACCTCGGCCTTGAACGAGCAGCCGACGCCGCAATAGGCGCAAGTGGTGACCACCGAGCGCTCCGGCATGCCGTGCTCGAGCACCGTCTTCTCGCGCAGCGCGTCGGTCGGGCAGGCCTGCACGCAGGCGCCGCAGGACACGCATTCGGACTCGACGAAATCCTCGCTCATGCCGGCCACGATGCGCGAATCGAAGCCCCTGCCCTCGACGGTCAGCGCGAAGGTGCCCTGCACGTCCTCGCAGGCGCGCACGCAGCGCGAGCAGACGATGCATTGCGAGGCGTCGTAGGTGAAGTAGGGGTTCGATTCGTCGCGGACCAGATAGTCGATGTTGAGCGAACCGTTGCCCGGCGCGACATGGTTGCGGCCGTCATGACCGTAGCGGTTCTCTTCCAGCCCCACCTGCGCGGCGACCCTGTCGAACTCGCTCTGGCCGGTGCCGCGTTCTTCGTTCCAGCCGCTCGGATGGTCGGAGACATAGAGCTCCAGCACGCCCTTGCGCAGCGCGTCGAGCCGCTCGGAACGGGTGTGGACGACCATGCCTTCGCCGACCGGCGTGGTGCAGGAGGCGGGCGTGCCGTTGCGGCCCTCGATCTCCACCAGGCAGATGCGGCACGAGCCGAAGGAATCCAGCATGTCGGTGGCGCACAGCTTCGGAATCTCGATGCCGGCCTCCATCGAGGCGCGCATGATCGAGGTGCCCTCGGGCACGGTGACCGGCTTGCCGTCGACGATCAGCGTCACCTGCTTTTCGGCCTGCGATTCAGGCGTGCCGTAGTCGATTTCGTGGATCAGACCCATGGCTCAGGCTCCCAGAAAAGAAATATAGCACCCAAAGACGGCGCAATCGCGGAAACGGGCGCGGAAATGGAGATGTGTGGACATGGCTATTCCGCAGCCTCCCGCACCGGCGCCGGCTTGAAGTCCTCGGGGAAGTGCGTCAGCGCGCTCATCACCGGATAGGGCGTGAAGCCGCCGAGCGCGCACAGCGAGCCGAGCTTCATGGTGTTGCACAGATCGGTGACCAGTTCGATCTGGCTGTCCGGCGCGATGCCGGCGGCCAGCCTGTCCAGCACCTCGACGCCGCGCGTCGAGCCGATGCGGCAGGGCGTGCACTTGCCGCAGCTTTCGATGGCGCAGAATTCCATGGCGAAACGCGCCTGCTTGAGCATGTCGGCGCTGTCGTCGAAGACGACGATGCCGGCATGGCCGATCAGCCCGTCCTTGGCCGCGAAGGCCTCGTAGTCGAAGGGCGTGTCGAACAGGTCGCGCGGGAAATAGGCGCCGAGCGGACCGCCGACCTGCACCGCCTTGACCGGCCGGCCGGTCGCCGTGCCGCCGCCGATGTCGTCGACGATCTCGCCGAGCGTCAGGCCGAAGGCCGTCTCGAACAGGCCGCCATGGCGAATGTTGCCGGCGATCTGGAGGGGGATGGTGCCGCGCGAACGGCCCATGCCGAAATCCTTGTAATAGGCGGCGCCCTTGTCGAGGATGATCGGCACGGAAGCCAGCGAGATGACGTTGTTGATCACCGTCGGCCTGCCGAACAGGCCCTTGTGGGCCGGCAGCGGAGGCTTGGCCCGCACCATGCCGCGCTTGCCCTCGAGGCTGTCGAGCAGCGCCGTCTCCTCGCCGCAGACATAGGCGCCGGCGCCGACGCGCACCTCCATGTCGAAGGCCCGGCCGGAGCCCAGCACGTCCGGCCCAAGCACCCTGGCGCGGCGTGCGATCTCCACCGCCCGGCGCATGGCGGCAACCGCATGCGGATATTCGGAACGGATATAGATGAAGCCCTTGGTCGCGCCCGTGGCGAGGCCGGCGATGGCCATGCCCTCGACCAGCACGAAGGGGTCGCCCTCCATGATCATGCGGTCGGCAAAGGTGCCCGAATCGCCCTCGTCGGCGTTGCAGACGATGTATTTGCGCACGTCGCCGGTATCGAGCACCGTCTTCCACTTGATGCCGGTCGGGAAGCCGGCGCCGCCGCGCCCGCGCAGGCCCGATTCGGTGACCTCGGCCACGATCTCGGCCGGCGCCATGGAAGCCGCCTTGCGCAAGCCGGCAAGGCCGCCGTGGCGCTCATAGGCCTCCAGCGAGAACGGATCGGTGATGCCGCAGCGGGCGAAGGTGAGGCGGGTCTGGCGTGCGATGAAGGGAATCTTTTCCGGATCGCCCAGCGCCAGTTCGTGGGCGCCGCCCGACAGGAAACCGGCATCGAACAGGCCCTTGACCTGCGACGCCCTTACCGGACCGTAGGCGACACGTCCCGCATCGGTCTCGACCTCGACCATCGGCTCAAGGAAATAGGCGCCGCGCGAGCCGTTGCGGACGATGCCGGCCTCGATGCCGCGCTGCTTCAGCTCGGCGGCAATGGAAGCGGCCACCTTGTCGGCGCCGAGCGCCAGGGCACCGGAATCACCGGGGATGTAGATGACGGGGTTCATGCGCGCACCTCCGCGACGATCTCGTCGACCTTGTCGGCATCGATGCGGCCGATGACCTCCCCGTCGAGCATGGCGGCGGGCGAGCAGGCGCACAGGCCGAGGCAATAGACCGGCTCCAGCGTCACCCGCCCGTCCGACGTGGTCTGGTGGAAATCGATGCCCAGCGCCTGCTTGAGACGCGACGCGACGTCGTCCGAACCCATGGACTGGCAGGATTCCGCCTGGCAGACCTTCAGCACATGGCGGCCGGCCGGTTGCTTGCGGTAGTCGTGATAGAAGGAGACGACGCCATAGACCTCGGCGCGCGACAGGTTGAGGCCCTTGGCGATGACCGGCAGCGCCTCCTGCGGCACATAGCCGAACTCCTCCTGCACCTCATGCAGGATGGGCAGAAGCGGCCCCTCCATGCCTCTCATGCCATCGACGATCGACGCGACCTGCGCTTCGATCTCGGTACCTGCGCCCTGCACGACCATGCAGCGCCCTCCCTGAATAGAATGCCAGCTTTCGCTAAGTCGTTATGCAATCAGAGAATAACGCCCTTATCAATAGCTGCTTTCCGTGGCGTGATAGAATTTCTCTATCGACGCCCAGTGAAATATCCTAACTGCTAGGAAAATAATAGCTTATTTCTCGCGCTGAAAATAGCGCGCCAGCGCCATTGCCTCGTTCAGAAGCGCCGAAACCAGCGGCGTGTGCGGCATGCGCGGCGCCGCGACCAGCCCCACCGTATGGCTGGCGTCGGGCTCGACGATGGGAATGGCCCTTATCGGCTCGGAAAAGCCGAAGGTCTCGGTCAGGGTGAGCGGCATGATCGACGACCATTTGCCGGTGCGGATGTGCGAGAACAGCACGATCATGGAATTCGATTCCAGCGTCGGGCGTATCTGCACGCCGGCTTCGCCCAGATGCTGGTCGATGATGCGGCGGTTC
The DNA here is from genome assembly GCF_052978165.1 of Aquamicrobium terrae. Taxonomy (NCBI): domain Bacteria; kingdom Pseudomonadati; phylum Pseudomonadota; class Alphaproteobacteria; order Hyphomicrobiales; family Phyllobacteriaceae; genus Aquamicrobium; species Aquamicrobium terrae. The sequence goes on along the minus strand of NZ_JBRKLZ010000001.1, from coordinate 2,051,348 downwards.
TGCATGTCGGGCGTCAGCAGGCACAGCGGCAGCCGGCTCACTTCCGCCCATGAGACCTTGTCGCGGTCGGCCAGCGGATTGCCGCTGGAGGTGATGAGCTGGTAGCGCTCGTGATAGAGCGGCACGCTGGTCACCCGACCGAGCGGCTCGTTGTCGAGATAGGTGATGCCGGCATCGACCTCGAAATTGCCGAGCAGCGACAGGATCTCGATCGAGGTGCGCGACAGGATCGAGAAGGTCACGCCCGGATGCTTCTCGCGGAACGGCGTGGTCAGCCGCGGCATCATCGCCAGCGCGGTGGGGATGGCGGCGATGCGGATGCGCCCGGAAAGGCCGTGGCGGGCGGCGCGCATCTCCTCGCGCATCGCCTGCGCGTCGCCGACGATGCGCCGCGCCCAGCCCAGCACCTGTTCGCCCTCGGGCGTCAGCCCCTGGAAACGCGAGCCGCGCTTGACCAGCATCACGCCGAGCTGGTCCTCGAGTTGCTTGATCGCCGCCGAAAGCGTCGGCTGGGTGACGCCGGACACTTCCGCCGCACGGCCGAAATGCTCCTCGCGGGCCAGGGCGATGAAGAATTCCAGCTTGTCGATCATGGGTCCGGGGTCCGCTGCGGATGTCGTTATTTCTAAAGTCGGGGAATTCGCCACGGTGCGCAAGCCGGGCGCGCCAAACAGGCGGCTCGCGCCCGGCTTCCACATTTTTCAGCCAACTATGTGTTTGCAGCGGGCCAAAGCGGCGCTAAGGGGAAACATCGGTAACCGACGAAAGATCCGACATGCTTGGCTGGTTCAGGAAGCTGCTTCCGCGCGAGGACGGGTTCTTCGATCTCTTCGAGCGCCATTCCCGCACCGTGGTGGAGGCCGCCGAAGCGCTGCAGCGCCTGCTTGCCGGTGAGGACGTCGCCCGCAACGGCGACGAGATCGTGCGGCTGGAAAAGGAGGCCGACACCATCACCGCCGAGGTGATGCTGGCCGTGCGCCGCTCCTTCATCACCCCCTTCGACCGCAGCGACATCCAGGACCTGATCCAGTCCATGGACGACGCCATCGACATGATGCACAAGACCGTCAAGACGGTGCGCCTGTTCGAGAAGACCGAATTCGACCCGCTGATGCAGGAAATGGGCATCGCCATCGTCGAGGCCGCCCATCTGGTCGCCGAGGCGATCCCGCTGCTCAACAAGGTCGGCCAGAACGTGCACCGGCTCACCGCCATCGCCGAGGAGGTGGTGCGGGTCGAGGAGCGCTCCGACGATCTGCACGAGCGCGGGCTGAAGGATCTCTACCACCGTCACGGCAAGGGCGACGCCATGAGCTATTTCGTCGGCTCGGAACTCTACAGCCAGCTCGAAAAGGTCGTCGACAAGTTCGAGGACGTGGCGAGCGAGATTTCCGGCATCGTCATCGAGAACGTCTAGCAAAACATGGACGCCACCCTCGCCCTCCCGCTGCTGATCGGCCTGATCGGCGTCGCCCTGTTCTTCGATTTCCTCAACGGCTTGCACGATGCGGCGAACTCCATCGCCACCATCGTCTCGACGCGGGTGCTGCGGCCGCAATATGCCGTGTTCTGGGCGGCTTTCTTCAACTTCATCGCCTTCCTGTTCTTCGGCCTGCATGTGGCCGAGACGCTGGGCACCGGCATCGTCGATGCCAACATCGTCTCGCCGGGCGTCATCTTCGCCGCCCTTGCCGGCGCGATCGCCTGGAACATCATCACCTGGCTGGCCGGCATCCCGTCGAGCAGCTCGCACGCGCTGATCGGCGGCCTTCTGGGCGCGGGCATAGCCAGGGCCGGACTCGACGCCGTGGTGTGGACCGGCGTGCTCAAGACGACCTCGGCCATCGTCCTGTCGCCGCTGACCGGCTTCGTGCTGGCGCTTCTTCTGGTGCTGGCCGTGTCGTGGCTGTTCGTGCGCCAGACCCCGTTCGCGGTCGACCGCTCGTTCCGCGTGCTGCAATTCATCTCGGCCTCGCTCTATTCGCTCGGCCATGGCGGCAACGACGCCCAGAAGACCATGGGCATCATCGCCGTGCTGCTCTATTCGCAGGGTATGCTGGGCGACACTTTCTACGTGCCGCTGTGGGTGGTGCTGACCTGCCAGGCGGTGCTGGCGCTGGGCACCCTGTTCGGCGGCTGGCGCATCGTCCACACCATGGGCTCCAAGATCACCCGGCTGAACCCGATGCAGGGTTTTTGCGCCGAAACCGGCGGGGCGCTGACCCTGTTCGGCGCCACCTGGCTCGGCATCCCGGTCTCGACCACCCACACCATCACCGGCGCCATCGTCGGCGTCGGCGCGGCCCGCCGCGTCTCGGCGGTGCGCTGGGGCATCGCCGGCAACATCGTCGTCGCCTGGGTGGTGACGCTGCCGGCCACCGCCGCCATCTCGGCCCTCACCTATTATGTGACCCATCTGGCAGGATGACGCAGCCGGCGGCGCTTGGAGCCGCCGGGCTTATGCAGTATCCCAGGGGACGCCATCGGCAGCAGACCCAGGCATGAGGTACACGCAATGTCCGTCACCAAGGAACTTGTCACCGAGCGGTTGAGAAGCGTGAGCGGGCCGGATTTCTCCGGCAACATCGTCGATCTCGGCATGCTTTCCGAAATCTTCATCGCCGACGGCAAGGTGTTCTTCTCCATCACCGTGCCGGCCGAGCGGGCCGACCACATGGAGCCGCTGCGGGCGGCCGCCGAACGCGTGGTGAAGGCCATTCCCGGCGTCACCGGCGCGGTGGTGACGCTGACCGCCGAGAAGAAGGGCGGCGGCATGGAGGCGGCCCCTCCGCCCCGCCCGGCCCCGCCGAGACCGGTGCCGCAGAGGGCGGCCGCGCCGGCGGCGCGCACCCCGCCGCCGGCACCGCCTTCGCGCGCGCCGGGCAAGCGCGGCGTGCCCGGCATCGACGCCATCATCGCCGTCGCCTCCGGCAAGGGCGGCGTCGGCAAGTCGACCACGGCCGTCAACATCGCGCTCGGCCTCGCCGCCAACGGGCTGAAGGTGGGCGTGCTCGACGCCGACATCTACGGCCCCTCCATGCCGAAGCTGCTCGGCATCCACGGACGCCCCGAGAGCGCCGACGGCAAGATCCTCAAGCCGATGCTCAACTACGGCCTCAAGGTCATGTCGATGGGCTTCCTCGTCGACGAGGAGACGCCGATGATCTGGCGCGGGCCGATGGTCGTTTCGGCCCTCACCCAGATGCTGCGCGAGGTGGACTGGGGCCATCTCGACGTGCTGGTGGTGGACATGCCGCCCGGCACAGGCGACGCCCAGCTCACCATGGCCCAGCAGGTGCCGCTGGCCGGCGCCATCATCGTCTCGACGCCGCAGGACCTGGCCCTCATCGACGCCCGCAAGGGGCTGAACATGTTCAGGAAGGTGGACGTGCCGCTGCTCGGCATCGTCGAGAACATGAGCTATTTCATCGCCCCCGACACCGGCAAGCGCTACGACATCTTCGGCCATGGCGGCGCCAGGCGCGAGGCGGAGCGGCTCGGCGTGACCTTCCTCGGCGAAGTGCCGCTGGAGATGGGCATCCGCGAAAGCTCGGACGCCGGCCGGCCGGTCACCGTCAGCCGGCCGGACGGACCGGAAGCGGCCGTCTACCGCGACATCGCCGCCCGGGTCTGGCAGCGGCTGCAGGAGGAAAAGGGCGCCGGCGCCAGCGGCCCCGCCATCGTGTTCGAGTAGGAACGTCCTTTCAGGCAGCGGGCCACCGGCGTGGCCCGCCAGCCCGGACGGCCGCATTGTGTTAGCCGTTGCTTACCTTTTCGCCAAAGGTCGAGAAGAACTCGCCGGCCAGCTTCTTGGAGGTCGAGGTGATGAGGCGGCTGCCGAGCTGGGCGATCTTGCCGCCGACATCGGCCTTGGCCTCGTATCGAAGCAGGGTGGCGTCCGGTCCGTCCTCGCTCAGCGTCACGTCGGCGCCGCCCTTGGCGAAGCCGGCTATGCCGCCCTTGCCCTCGCCCTGGATGGTGTAGGAATGCGGCGGCTTCAGGTTCTTCAGCGTCACCTCGCCATTAAAGGTCGCCTTGATCGGCCCGATCTTGAGCACCACCGTGGCGGCGAGATCGGTGTCGGACTTCTTCTCCAGGCTCTGGCAGCCGGGTATGCTTTCCTTCAATATTTCGGGATCGTTCAGCGCCGCCCAGACCTTGTCGATGGGCGCGGTGATGCGCTCCTCGCCTTCAATCACCAGAGCCATGAAAGCCTCCTCTCCAACCGGGGCAAACGGTAGCGCGGGCAGGGGCCCGTGTCCATTGCGCCGGAGCGGCTGCGGGCCTGTCCGTTCAGTAAAAGCCGATCGGGAAATAGCGCAGGTAAAGCTCGGCGAAGATGCCCTTGGCCGAAATCTCCTGCAAGGCATAGTCGAAGGCGGCCGGCAGCAGCGCATCGTCGGCGCGGGTGGCGATCGCAAGCCCCGTGCCCAGATATTCGGGGGCCAGATAGGGGCCGCCGGCGAAGCGGCAGCACTTTTCCGACTCCGCGTCGGCCAGCCAGAAGGACAGGCGCATGCCGTCGCCGAAGGCGGCGTCGATCCGGCCGGCCTTCAACTCGGCATGGAGCGCCTCCTCGTCCGGAAGCGGCACGGCCTTCACCCCGCCGAAATAGTCCTGCAACATGCGTTCATGCGCCGACCCGGCGACAACACCGACCGGCTTGCCCTGCAGGCGCTCGTAGATCGGCTCCGACAGCGGCTTCGACTTCAGCACCACGAAGCGGGCGGGAAATTGCAGGTAGGGGCGCGAGAAGGCGTAGGCGGCGCGGGTTTCGGCCGTCACCGCCAGCCCGGCGACGATCGCCTCGCCCTCGCCCAGTTCCAGCGCCGCCTGCAGCTCGTCCCACGGCACCGCCTGTATCTGGCATTTGTCGGCAAGCTCGAGCCGGGCGCAGATGGCGCGGGCCAGATCGACGTGGAAGCCGGACAGCCGCCCCTGGTCGTCGAGGAAGTTGAAGGGCGGGAAATCGGTGGTGGTGAGGAAGCGCAGCCTCGGCAGCACCGAAAGATCAGGCTTGGGCAGCCGCTCCTTGGCGTCCCACAACAGCGGAATCTCCGGCTCCTGCGCACGCGCGTCCGGCAGCAGGCCGGCAAGGAGAAGAGTGAAGGCGACAACAATCCGGAAACGCACGATTCGATATCCGACCGACCTGGAACCGCCCGCTTTTCCTATGAAATCGCAGCCGCGACAAGTTTTACCCCGATATTCACGGCATTTAGCTGCATTCTATGCGCAGTGATGCCACAATTTGCCTTAACATGCCGGGCTGCGGATGGTCGGCTGCGGCAAAAGCTGTCACACTGATTCATGCGCATGCAAGACCGCCGCGGGCAGGCCGGAGCGCCCTTCCGCCGACGGCCGGCTCTTTGGAGATGGCGAAGTGAAAGGTCTACCCGGTTTCGGCAAACCGAGACGGCAGCGTTCGGTTCAATATGGCTACAGCGCGCCCGCCGCGCACTGGCACCGGATCAGGGAACACGCCCCCCTCGTCATCGCCGCCCTCGGCAGCTTCGTCTTCGTCGCCATCGCCGCCACCGCCATATGGTTCGCCCTGCCCCGCGACGACCGGCAGGTGCTGGCGGACGCGACGCCGCAGGAGATGACGAGCCCGCCCGTTGCCGAGGCGGAAGCCGCCATCGCCGAACCGCCCGCATTGCAGGCCGCCACACCCGCCGAAGCCGCGCCGGCGGCCGTTGCGGCGGCGCCCGCACCCCAGCCTGAAAGCACCGGCGAGCCGGAACTGGAGCCGCTGGCGCTGATGGAAGAGCCGCAGGTGCCGGCGCTCGACGCCAAGGCCGCCGCGGCGATCATCGTCACCGACGGCGAGGTCGGCGACACGGCGGAACCGGCCAGCGGCCCCCAGACCGCCGCCATTCCGGCCCCGAAGCCGAAACCGCCTGAACCGAAAGCGGACACGCCGAAAGCAGCGGCCGCTACCGGAAACGGCCGCATCATCCGCGGCGTCACCTTCCGCGCCGGCCCCGGCGGCTCCGCCATCGGCACCATTCCGGCCGGCACCGACGTCAAGGTCATTTCCTGCGGAAGCTGGTGCGAGATCGTCCACGACGGCAAGCAGGGCTTCGTCTACAAGACCTTCCTGAAGCGGGATTGAAGCATTTTGCAGCCAGACGAAATGTCTGGCGTCGCACAAATGCGGCTAAGAAATCGGGTAACCGCCCGCGCCGTTCTCTACTCAGATGCAGCGGCCGCCGTCCACCTCCAGCGCCACGCCGGTGATGAAGGAGGCCTCGTCCGAGGCCAGCCACAGCGCCGCATTGGCGATGTCGAGCGGGGTCGACAGCCGCCCCAGCGGCACGGAAGCGCGGAACTTCTCGCGCAGTTCCGGCGTATCGGACCCCATGAAGCGCTCCAGCATGGCGGTGTCGCCCGCCACCGGGCACAGGCAGTTCACCCTTATGTTGTGCGGCGCGAGTTCCACCGCCATCGACTTGGTGGCGGTGATCGCCCATCCTTTCGAGGCATTGTACCATGTGAGTCCCGGGCGCGGCCGGAGGCCGGCGGTCGAGGCGGTGGTGAGGATGACGCCGCCGCCCTGCCTCTGCATGGTCGGCACCACCGCCAGCGTGCTGTAGTAGATCGCCTTCATGTTGACGGCGGTGATCAGATCGAAGGTCGCTTCGTCCACGCCCAGCAGGTCGCCGTTGCGGTGGGTGAAGCCGGCATTGTTGACGACGATGTCGACCCGGTCGAAGGCGCTCTTGGCGGCATAGACCATCTGTTCGACATCGGCGCGCTGGGAAACGTCGGTGGTGACGGCGATGGCGCCGTTGCCGATCTCCTCGGCAACCTCGGCGGCGCCGCGCGCGTTGAGGTCGGCCACCACCACCTTCGCCCCTTCTTCCGCGAAACGGCGGGCGATGCCCTCGCCGAACCCCGCCGCCGCCCCGGTGACGATGGCGACCTTGTCCTTCAATCTCATGTCCTGCTCTTTCGCCTGTTGCCCTGTCTGTAACTGAACGCTTACCGATGGTCGAACACGACCGTCTTGGTCGCCGACATGTCGTAGAGCGCCTCGAACCCCTTCTCGCGGCCGTGGCCCGAGCGGCCGAAACCGCCGAAGGGCAGCTCCACGCCACCGCCCGCGCCATAGCTGTTGACGAAGACCTGCCCGGCCCGCACCCGCTTGGCCAGCCGGTGCTGGCGCGCGCCGTCACGCGTCCAGATGCCGGCGACGAGGCCGTAATCGGTGCCGTTGGCGAGCCGCACTGCCTCCTCCTCGCCCTCGAAGGGAAACAGCGACAGCACCGGCCCGAAGATTTCTTCCCGGGCGATCCTCGCCGCCGGATCGACAGCGCCGAACAACACCGGCGCGGCATAGAATCCCCCCGGCGGGGCATGTTCATCCACGATGCCGCGCGTCAGCACGGAGATGCCGGCAGCCTCGCCTTCCTCGACCATCGCGGCGACGCGGGCGCGCTGGCGGGCGCTGACCAGCGGGCCGAGATCGCGTTCGGGGTCGGCATCGTGCGGGCCGGCGACCAGCTTCGCGAAACGGTCGGCCAGCGCGCCGGCCAGTGCGTCATAGGCCGGCCGCTCGATCAGCACCCGGCTGCCGGCCGAGCAGGTCTGCCCGGCATTCTGGATGATGGCGTTGACCAGCACCGGCAGCGCTTTGTCGAGATCGGCGTCGGCAAAGACGATATGCGGCGATTTCCCGCCAAGCTCCATGGTCACGCCGCGATTGTTGAGGGCCGCCGCCTGCTGAATGGCGGTTCCGGTCGCGGGCGAGCCGGTGAAGGTGACGTAATCGATCCCCGGATGGCCGGAAAGGGCTGCGCCCGCCTCGCCTCCGGTGCCGGTCACCACATTGAACACGCCTTCGGGAAAGCCGGCCTCCAGCGCCAGTTCCGCGATGCGGATGGTGGTGAGCGAGGCGTCCTCGGCCGGCTTCACCACCAGCACATTGCCCATGGCGAGCGCAGCACCCGCAACCCGCGCCAGGATCTGCAAGGGATAGTTCCATGGAATGATGCCGGCGACCACGCCATGCGGCTCGCGCAGGGTCAGCGCCGTATAGCCGTCGAGGAAGGGGATGGTGTCGCCATGGAGCTTGTCGGCCGCGCCGCCGTAGAACTCGTAATAGCGCATGGTGGCCGTCACATCCGCGCGGCCTTGCCTGAGCGGCTTGCCGGTGTCGCGCGATTCGAGCGCCGCCAGTTCCTCCGCATGGCGCTTGACCAGTTGGCCCAGCCGCGTCAGCAGCCGCCCCCGCTCCACCGCCGGCATGCGGCCCCACGGTCCCTCGTCGAAGGCCCGTCGCGCGGCGCGCACCGCAAGGTCGACGTCCTCGGCCGAGGAGGCGGGAATGGTGGCGAACACCTCGCCGTCCGAAGGGCAGGTCACATCGATGCGTGCGCCCGACACGGCTCCGGTCCGCCTGCCGCCGATGACCTGCCGCCAGGCCGCCGGTGCGGCCGCCCTTGTCAGCGAATCACCATCCATGACGCGTTTTCTCCCCTGCACTCACCTTGGTTCGACATGCCCGCCGCCCTAGAATGATGTGGTGGCCGGGTGGCGCAAGCGTCGCGCGCCGCCCGGTCTCGACTTGCGATTGGTAACAATGCCAGCGCTGCGACGCCATGGCACTGGTCAAATTAAATCGATTAGATTATATCAGCTGCGTTGCCCGAACGATGCCGACAACGACGATGCCGAACAACATGGACGCACCATGACCAGCCAGATCATCCCCGTCGATCCCTTCGACTTCATCATCTTCGGCGGCACCGGCGACCTGTCGGAACGCAAGCTTCTGCCGTCGCTCTATCACCGGCAGCGCGACCACCAGTTTTCCGAGCCGACGCGGATCATCGGCACCTCGCGCTCGAAGATGAGCGATGACGAATTCCGCGCCTTCGCCCGCAAGGCGATCGAGGACCATGTCGCGGCGGAATATATCGACCCCGCCGAGGTCGACGAATTCCTCGGCCGCATTTCCTATGTGGCGGCCGATGCGGTGAGCGGCGACGGTTTCGAGGACCTAAAGGCGGCGATCGGCGACAGCACCTGCATCCGCGCCTTCTATCTGGCGGTGGCGCCGGCCCTGTTCGGCGACATTTCACGCAATCTGGAAGCCCATGGGCTGATCACCCCCGCCTCGCGCATCGTGCTGGAGAAGCCGCTCGGCCGCGACCTCGCCTCGGCCCGCGAGCTGAACGACCTGATCGGCAGGAACTTCCGCGAAAGCCAGATCTTCCGCATCGACCACTATCTCGGCAAGGAGACGGTGCAGAACCTGATGGCGCTGCGCTTCGCCAACGCGCTCTACGAGCCGCTGTGGAACTCCGCCCATGTCGACCATGTCCAGATCACCGTGGCCGAGACGGTGGGGCTGGAAGACCGCGTCACCTATTACGACAAGGCCGGCGCGCTGCGCGACATGGTGCAGAACCATTTGCTCCAGCTCCTGTGCCTCGTCGCCATGGAAGCGCCGTCCTCCATGGATGCCGATGCGGTGCGCGACGAGAAGCTGAAGGTCCTGCGCGCGCTGAAGCGCATCAACGGCAACGAGGCGCCCAAGCACACGGTGCGCGGCCAGTACCGCGCCGGCGCCTCGGCCGGCGGTCCGGTCAAGGGCTATGTCGAGGAACTGGGCAAGGACAGCGGCACGGAGACCTTCGTCGCCATCCGCGCCGAGATCGAGAACTGGCGCTGGGCGAACGTGCCCTTCTACCTGCGAACCGGCAAGCGGCTGGCCACCCGCGTCTCGGAGATCGTCATCGAGTTCAAGCCGATCCCGCATTCGATCTTCGGCGACGGGGCGGGGCCGATCTTCGCCAACCAGCTCGTCATCCGCCTGCAGCCCGACGAGGGGGTGAAGCAGTTCATCATGATCAAGGACCCCGGCCCCGGCGGAATGCGCCTGCGCCAGATTCCGCTCGACATGAGCTTCGCCCAGTCCTTCAAGGGCCGCGCGCCGGACGCCTATGAGCGGCTGATCATGGATGTGGTGCGCGGCAACCAGACCTTGTTCATGCGCCGCGACGAGGTCGAGGCGGCGTGGAGCTGGATCGATCCGATCCAGCAGGCCTGGGAAAACGCCCGGCAGGAAGTGCAGGGCTATACGGCCGGCACCTGGGGCCCGTCCGCCTCCATCGCGCTGATCGAGCGCGACGGACGCACCTGGCACGAAAGCACCTGAGCATGGCGGCGAACGGCTATAGCTGGACCGAGTTCCCGACCCGCGAGGCGCTGGCCGAGGCGCTGGCCGGCCAGGTGGCGGACAGGCTCGCCGACGCCATCGAAAGGCGCGGCGCCGGCCTGCTCGCCGTTTCGGGCGGCACCACGCCGGGCCGCTTCTTCGAGGCGCTTTCGTCGCGCCCGATCGCGTGGGACAAGGTGACGGTGACGCTGGTGGACGAGCGCTTCGTGCCGCCCTCCTCGCCCCGCTCCAACGCCGCGCTGGTGGCTGAAAAACTGTTGCGCGACAAGGCCTCGGCCGCCCGCTTCGCGCCGCTCTACCATACCGCCGACAGCGCCGCCGAGGCAGCCTCGCAGGCCGAGGCGGAACTCTCGGCCCTGCCCTGGCCGCTCGACGCCGCCGTGCTCGGCATGGGCACCGATGGCCATACCGCATCGTTCTTTCCCGATGCCGACACACTCGCCACCTTGCTCGATCCCGCAGGCGGGCGCACTATCCTGCCCGTCGACGCGCCGAGCGCCGGCGAGCCGCGCCTCACCTTGTCGATGACACGCCTCATCGAGGCCGGCTTCCTCGCCCTGCACATCGAGGGGGCGGAAAAACGCGCCGTATTCGAGACGGCGATGGGGAGCGGGGACAAGAAGCCGATCCGGGCGGTGATCGAGGCCTCGCCGCACCCGGTCAAGGTGTTCTGGGCAGCGTGATGCAGGGCCGCCAGACAGGTTTACCGCACCCAAAAAGCCATTTCGCCAGGATCGTGCCATGACAGCCAGAAGCGACATCCAAGCCATCACGGAGCGGATCAGGGAACGCTCGCGACCCAGCCGCGAGGCCTATCTCGCCCGCATCACCGACGCCGCCGGAAAATCCGCGAACCGCGCGGTGCTGGGCTGCGGCAACCTCGCCCACGGCTTTGCCGTGTGCAGCCCGCAGGAAAAGATCGCCCTGTCCGGCGACACGGTGCCGAACCTCGGCATCGTCACCGCCTATAACGACATGCTTTCGGCGCACCAGCCGTTCGAGACCTTCCCCGCCCTCATCAAGCAGGCGGCGCGCGAGGCCGGCGGCATCGCGCAGGTGGCCGGCGGCGTGCCGGCCATGTGCGACGGCGTCACGCAAGGCATGCCCGGCATGGAGCTGTCGCTGTTCTCGCGCGACGTCATCGCCATGGCTGCCGCCGTCGGCCTGTCGCACAACATGTTCGACGCCGCCGTCTTCCTCGGCGTCTGCGACAAGATCGTGCCGGGCCTTGTGATCGCGGCGCTGACTTTCGGCCATCTGCCGGCTGTGTTCGTTCCGGCGGGCCCGATGACCAGCGGCCTGCCCAATGACGAGAAGGCGCGCGTGCGCCAGCTCTATGCCGAGGGCAAGTGCGGCCGCGCCGAGCTGCTGGAGGCCGAATCGAAGTCCTATCACGGCCCCGGCACCTGCACCTTCTATGGCACCGCCAATTCCAACCAGATGCTGATGGAGATCATGGGCCTGCACACGCCGGGCGCCTCCTTCGTCAATCCCGGCACACCGCTGCGCGACGCGCTGACCAGGGAGGCCGCCAGGCGGGCGCTGGCCATCACCCGGCTCGGCAACGCCTATACGCCGGTCGGCCGCATGATCGACGAGCGCGCCATCGTCAACGGCGTGGTCGGGCTGCACGCCACGGGCGGCTCCACCAACCACACCATCCATCTCATCGCCATGGCGGCGGCGGCCGGCGTCAGGCTGACCTGGCAGGACATTTCCGACCTGTCGGAAGCGGTGCCGCTGCTGGCACGCGTCTATCCGAACGGGCTCGCCGACGTGAACCATTTCGCGGCGGCGGGCGGCATGGGCTTCCTGATCCGCGAGCTGCTCGACGCCGGCCTGCTGCACGAGGACGTGCAGACCGTGTGGGGCGAGGGCCTGCGCGGCTATGCGGTGGAAGCCAGGCTCGGGCCTGACGGTTCCGTGGTGCGCGAGGCCGCCCCGGCGACGAGCGGCGACGAGAAGGTGCTGGCGCCGTTCCAGAAAGCATTCCAGCCGACCGGCGGCCTCAAGGTGCTGGCCGGCAATCTCGGCCACGCCATCATCAAGACCTCGGCGGTCAAGCCGGAGCGGCATGTGATCGAGGCGCCGGCGCGCGTCTTCCACAGCCAGCAGGGCCTCAACGACGCCTTCAAGGCAGGTGAGCTGACCGGCGATTTCGTGGCGGTCGTCCGCTTCCAGGGGCCGAAGGCCAACGGCATGCCAGAGCTGCACAAGCTGACCACCGTGCTCGGCATATTGCAGGATCGCGGCCAGCGCGTCGCCCTGGTCACGGACGGACGCATGTCCGGCGCTTCCGGCAAGGTGCCGGCGGCCATCCACGTGACCCCCGAAGCCCTGGAAGGCGGCGTGATCGGCAAGATCAGGGACGGCGACATGGTGCGACTCGACGCCACCGCGGGCATGCTGGAACTGCTGGTGCCGGCCGCCGAACTGGTGCTGCGGCCACAGGCCGGCGCCGATCTGTCCGAGAACGAATTCGGCTTCGGGCGCGAGCTGTTCGCCGGCTTCCGGCATCTGGCCGGCCGCGCCGACCAGGGCGCCAGCGCCTTCGGCAACGCGGCCTGACCGAACGCAGGTCCGATCAGAATTCCGGTCGGGCCAGTCCGGCAACGAGATAGGCGGAAGCGACCGTATTGGCCATCAGCATGGCGATGGTCATCGGCCCGACGCCGCCCGGCACGGGCGTGACCGCGCCCGCCACTTCCGCCGCCCCGGCATAGGCGACGTCGCCGACCAGCCGCGTCTTGCCCTCGCCCTTCTCAGGTGCTGCAATGCGGTTGATGCCGACATCGATGACGGTGGCGCCGGGCTTCACCCAGTCGCCCTTCACCATTTCCGGCCGGCCGACCGCCGCCACCAGAATATCGGCGGTGCGGGCGAGCGCGGCCAGGTCCCTGGTGCGCGAATGGGCGATGGTGACGGTGCAGTTGGCCGCCAGCAGGAGATTGGCCATCGGCTTGCCGACGATGTTGGAGCGGCCGATGACCACGGCGTTGAGGCCGGACAGGTCCTTGCCGCGCACGCGCTCGATCAGCAGCATGGAGCCGGCCGGCGTGCAGGGCACGAAGGCGGTTTCCGCCTCGCCGGTGCCGAGCTTGCCGACATTGACGAAGGTGAAGCCGTCGACATCCTTCTCCGGCGCGATGGTCTGGATGACCTTGCCGCTGTCGATGTGGCCCGGAAGCGGAAGCTGCACCAATATGCCGTGAATGGCGGGATCGGCGTTCAGCTCGCCGATCAGCTTCAGCAAATCCGCCTCGCCGGTGTCGGCGGCCAGCGTGTGCTGCACCGAATGGAAGCCGCATTCCTTGGCCGTGCGCGACTTCGAGGCCACATAGACCTGGCTGGCCGGGTCCTCGCCCACGATCACCACGGCAAGCCCAGGCTTGCCGCCGCCGCCGGCGGCCAGATCGGCGGTCAGTGTTTTCACCCGCTCGACCACCTCCGCCGCTCGCTTCTTCCCGTCGATCACTTCACTCATGCTGATCTCCATTGCGCTGCCGGACGGCATATGACTTGAAAAATGGGGCGGGCACCTACGTCAATGCGCCGCAAGATGCCCTAAACCCGAACTGGAGGGGTCATGCCCGGTCAGAAAAGGCCGCGGGAGCGCCGTCGGGCCAAGTCCTGCGTGGCGGCGCGTAACTGGCGCAGGCTGGCGCGGATCTCCTCCACCGAAGGAGGGCGGCCGAGGGCAAGGTCCCCGCCGGCCCCGGCGAGGGACGAATCGGGCACATCTTCGTGAAACTCATGCCGCGTTTCGCGAATGCTCGCGGGCACCGCGGCATCGGTGGCGGGCGGGGCAGCTTCCGGCTTGCGCCGCCGCGCCAGCAGCAGGCCGGCGACAAGGCCGAGCACCAGCCCGGCCAGGGGCAGGAAAGCGGCAGCCGCGCCAAAGGCGTTCCACAGGAGCAGGGCGACGGCGATGCCGATCAACGCCCCCAGCAGGGTCATGCGCAGGATCATCGGCCGCGAGGCCGCGAGCCCGGGTTTTGCGGGCGTGCCGAACCTTGCAGGCGGGGAGGACCGTTCGTCCGGCCGCGCCGATCCGACTTCGGCGGACGGTTGGGGAGGCGCTTCGACAACCGCATCCGCGCTGTCTTCCGGCTGCTCGACCCGATGATCCGCATCCGCGACAGCCGGCTCGTCCGGCGGGACAACGATGTCCGGCCCGGCGGTTTCCAGCGGCCGCACGACGGGCGCTCCGGTCTCCGACGGTGCTGGTCCTACCGGCTGCGCGATGTCCTGTTCTATCTGTGGTGCGACATAAGGCTCAACCGGACGGGTTTCGGCTTGCTGCTCCGCCAGCCACCCAGCTTCCCGCTGCTGCCGGGCACGCCGGTGGCGCTCGGCCGCCGTGCGGCGCCAGTCCGTCGCCGCCTCGTCCGCCATGGACAGCAGCGAGCCTTCGGGGCGGGCGTCATCCTCGCCGCGCATGGCGCGGGCCAGCGCCGCGAGGGCGCGCTCGCGTCTCCAGTCCTCGGGGCTCTGTCCGTCACTCATCGCGCGCTTGCCGGTTCACCGCCGGCTCAAGGGCCGGCCAAAGGTTAAGACAGGCTAAAGGAATGCGGCAAACAAAAGGTTAATTTTCGTCACGGCGCCCAGCGTCATCCCGCCTGTCCACAGTTTGCCGGCATCCCGCGCGTTGCGGCCGGGACCCTGACCCCTGCCCGAAAAGTCGCAACCTTGCGGCATCCGGCGCTAAAACCGCGACAGGGTCGAAAAAGCGCGTTGACAGGACAGGCCGGCCCGCTTACATGAGCGCCACCAGCCCAGATGGCGGAATTGGTAGACGCGCACGGTTCAGGTCCGTGTGCCGCGAGGCGTGGAGGTTCGAGTCCTCTTCTGGGCACCATCAACCTTTCAGGTTGTTCCCGCACATCATCCGAAAATCGCAGACAGACTTCCCCGCAAGGGGAAATCCGCACGTCCGGCGGGCCGGATGCTGCATATCGCGATAATACCAGTTTAATACACGAACAGAATTTTGCATAAAGGAAGCCATCTTCCTAAGGTGGCTTCCATGGGCGATCAGGCAACACTCGACTTTCTTGCGCAATCGCTTGCCGCCGGCAGCGGCGAGCCGCTCTACCGGCAGCTCGAGGAGGCGCTGAAGCTGGCCATCGCCAGGGCAAAGCTCAGGCATGGCGCCGTCATCCCCAGCGAGCGGACGCTGTGCCAGGCGCTCGGCATGTCGCGCGTCACCGTGCGCAAGGCCATCGACGGGCTGGTCCATGACGGGCTGCTCGACCGCCGCCAGGGCGCCAAGACGGTGGTGGCCTCGCGGGTGGAGAAATCGCTGGCCACCATGACCAGCTTTTCCGAGGACATGCGCTCGCGCGGGCTGGAGCCCGGCTGCGTGTGGATTTCGCGCGAAACCTGCCGCCCTTCGCCGGCCGAAATGATGGCGCTCGGCATTTCGGCCGGCGACCGCATCGTGCGGCTGCGGCGTCTGCGCACGGCCGACGATACGCCCATCGCCATCGAGACGGCCGCCCTGCCCGCCCGCTTCGTGCCCGACCCCGACGCCATCCAGTCCTCGCTCTACGACTATCTCGACGCCAATGGTGCCCGCCCGGTGCGCGCCGTGCAGCGCATGCAGGCCAAGCCCGCCACCGAGGAGGAGCGGCAACTGCTCGGCACGCCCGACAACACCAGCCTGCTGGTGATGGAACGGCGCTGCTTCCTCGCCGACGGCCGTATCGTCGAGTTCACCCAGACCAAGTACCGGGGCGACGTCTACGACTTCGTCATCGAGCTGGTCAGATAATACCAGTTAAAGTCCTGTTGCTTTCTGGCCTTGCACTGGTACTGTGATCCGGCCACAGGAGAAGCCACGCGTGCCGTTTGACCTTCACTCCCTGAGAAACGGACTGGTGGTGTCGTGCCAGCCGGTCAAGGGCGGCCCCATGGACCGGGCCGACATCGTGGTCGGCTTCGCGCTTGCGGCGCTCGACGGGGGTGCTGCCGGCCTGCGCATCGAATCGGCGGATTATGTGCGCGCCGTGCGCGCCGCCACCGCCCGCCCGATCATCGGCCTCGTCAAGCGCGACCTCGACGACAGCCCGGTGCGCATCACGCCATGGCTGGAGGATGTCGACGCATTGGCCGGCGCAGGCGCCGACATCATCGCCTATGACGCGACCGACAGGGTGCGGCCGACAACCACCCGCGCGCTGGTCGAGCGCATCCACCACCATGGCCGCATCGCCATGGCCGACTGCTCGGTGCTGGCCGATGCCGGGCGCGCATTGGCGGAAGGCGCGGAAATCGTCGGCTCGACGCTGGCCGGCTATACCGGGCCGGTGGAGCCGACCGCGCCCGATCTGGAACTGGTCGCCGCCATGGCCCGGCTCACGCCCCATGTGGTGGCCGAAGGCAATATCCGCACGCCCGAGCTGGCGGCAGCGGCCCTGCGGGCCGGCGCCTTTTCCGTGGTGGTCGGCTCGGCCATCACCCGACCCGAGCACGCCACCTCCTGGTTCCGCGACGCGGTCGACCGGGCCGCCGCCGAACGGGCGGCCTGACGCCATGGCCGGCCCCGCCCTCGCGCTCGACATCGGCGGCACCAAGATGCTGGCGGCGCTGGTCGAGGGCGAGCGCGTCCTCGACACGCACCGGATGCCGACGCCGGCCGGCGGCACGCCGAGCGACTGGCTGGCGGCGCTGTTCGCCGGCATCGCGGCATGGCGCGGGCGTTATGGCAGCGTCGGCGTCGCCGTCACCGGGATCGTCGACGACGGGCTATGGTCGGCGCTCAACGCCAGGACCCTGAACATTCCCGAGCGCTTTGCGCTGGTCGAAACCGTGGCGGGCCTTGCCGGCGCGCCCGTACTGGCGGCCAACGACGCGCAGGCCGCCGCCTGGGGCGAATACCGCTTCGGCGCGGGCCGCGGCGCCGACATGGTGTTCCTGACAATCTCGACCGGCATCGGCGGCGGCATCGTCGCGAACGGCCGCCTGCTCGGCGGCATGGCCGGCAATTTCGGGCAGTTCGTCGGCGACGACGCGCAAGGCCCGCTGGAAGACCGCGTCTCGGGCAAGTGGATCGCCGCCGAGGCCGGCCGGCATCAGCCGGGCGCGACCGCGCGCGAGGTCTTCGCTGCCGCGGCCGGCGGTCAGGACTGGGCGAACGCCATCCTCGACATATCGGCCGGCCGGGTGGCGCGGCTGGCCCGCAACATCCAGTTCGCGCTCGACCCGGCCCGCATCGTCATCGGCGGCGGCATCGGGCTGGCGCCATCCTATCTCGACCGGGTGCGGCAGGCGCTGGCGGAACTTCCGGCCCGGCTCAGGCCCGACATCCATGCCGCCGCGCTCGGCGAACATGCCGGCATCGTCGGCATCGCCGATCTGGCAGGACACAATCCGACAGGAGGAGAACGGACATGACATTCTCGCAGATCAGAAAAGCCGGCCTGCTGGCCACCGCAATCGCCGCCCTCATGGCAAGCCCGGCGCTGGCCAAGGTCACCGTGCTCGGCTGGCCGGGCGGCCCGGAGGAAACGGCCCTGCGCGCCGCCGCCGACGCCTACAACGCCAAGGCCGACGTGGCCGAGAACGACAAGGTGGAGCTGCTGTTCTTCAACCGCGACGGCTTCTGGGACAAGCTGCAGGCCGATCTCGCCGCCGGCTCCACCGCCTTCGACGTGAACCTGCTCGCCACCTATTCGATCGGCCGCTACGCCCCGTTCATGGAACCGGTCGAGCTGTCCGGCGAGGCCGAGAGCGTGTATGGCGAGGCCGTGCTCAAGACCATGCAGTTCGAGGGCAAGCAATATGGCGTGCCGACCGACCTGTCGCTGCATTTCATGTATTACCGCAAGGACCTGATCGACGCGCTTTTGAGCGACGACGCGGCCAAGGCCCGCTATGGCGAGATCTCGGAAAAGCTGCTCGGCAAGAAGCTCGAGCCGAAGGACCCGGACGCCTGGGACTGGGACGACTATGCCGCGACCGCGCTCTATTTCACCCAGAGCGTGAATCCGGACAGCCCGACCCGCTACGGCACCGTCTTGCAGATCAAGAACCTTCTGTTCAACATCATGGTGTGGCAGTCGCTGCCGCGCGCCTATGGCGGCGACTGGATGGACGCCGAGGGCAAGGTCACGGTCAATTCCGACGCCTACCGCAAGGGCCTCGAGACCTACAAGCTGCTCTATGACAACGGCGCCACGCCGCGCGACTCGCTGTCCTACGAGTTCCCGGAAGCCAATGCCGCCTATGCCTCCGGGCAGGTGGCGGCGATGCCGCAATGGAACGCGGCCGCCAGCGACCTGACCAGCACCGAAAAGTCGCCGGCCGTGGCCGAGGTGACGGAAACTGTCGCCCCGCCGAGCGGCCCCGAAGGCCGCTTCACGCATATCCACGGCCTCGGCTTCGGCCTCAACAAGAACGCCGCCAACAAGGAAGGCGGGATGAAGTTCCTGCAATGGCTGTCGTCGAAAGAGGCTGCGCTCACCTATGCCCGCAACAACGGCGCGCCGGCGCTGACACCGGAAGTGGTCAAGGAGGTGTCTGAGGAGCGGCCCGACCTCGTCCAGCTCGGCGAGTTCGCCGGCAAGTACGGCTATGTCATGACCGGCGGCACCTCGGCCAAGGCGCTTTCGGTCTACGAGCTTCAGGCGAAGGAGTTCACCGGCTACTGGTCCGGCCAGCAGTCGCTCGACGATGCGCTGGCCAATACCGAAAAGGGCATGGCCGAGCTTTTGAAGTAAGGGAGCGGGAACGCCGATGACCACGACCAGCCCCAGCGTGCGGACCTCGGAGTTCAGGCTTCTGGCGACGCCGCTGGTGCTGTTCCTCTTGGTGTTCCTCGGCTTCCCGGCCATCGTCAATCTGGTCTACTCTGTCTCGCAGGTGTCCTTCGAGACCCTGCGCAGCCCGCAATTGTCCGGCTTCTCGAACTTCGCCGCGGTGTGGAACGACGCCGCCTTCTGGCGGTCGGTCTGGTTCTCGCTGCGCTTCGGGGTGCTCACCGCGCTGCTCGAATGCGGGCTCGGCCTGTTCCTCGCCATCTTCCTGTCGCCGCTGATCGTGAAGCGGAGCTGGCTGCTGGCGATCCTGATGCTGCCGCTGATGGTGGCGCCGGCGCTGGTCGGGCTGATGTACCGGCTGGTGCTACACGAATTCGTCGGCCCGGTGCCCTATTATCTGTGGACCTGGTTCGGGGCGGGCGTCTCCTTCCTCGGCCCCGGCTCGGCCTTCTGGACGCTGGTCACGGTCGAGTCGCTGCAATGGACGCCCTTCGCGCTGCTCCTGTTCTACATGGCCTATCAGGCCATTCCGGCCGACATCGGCGAGGCGGCGGCCATCGACGGAGCCGGGCCGCTCCGGCGGCTGTGGCGCATCGAACTGCCGCTGATGGCGCCGACCATCGTGGCGGCGCTGCTGATCCGCTTCATCGACGGCTTCCGCGTCTTCGACAATGTCTATGTGCTGACCGGCAGCGGCCCCGGCGGCGCGACCGCATCGCTGTCGATCTACATCTACGAGGCCTTCTTCAAGCAGGGCGCCATCGGCAAGGCGGTGGCGGCCTCGGTGCTGCTGTTCGCCGCCTCCTTCGCCGTGCTCTACGGCCTCAATGCGCTTGCCACACGCCGCAAGGGAGCCGCCGCATGATCACCGCGCTGCGCTGGCTGGTCTTCGCCGTCGCCGCGCTGGCGATGAACTTCCCGATCCTGGTGACGCTCGCCACCTCGTTCAAGAGCGCGCGCGAACTCACCACCAATCCGGGCCTGTGGGTGCAGGCGCCGACGCTGGCGAACTATATGGCCGTGTTCCAGGTGACGGATCGGCTCAACATCGCGCTCTACCTGTTCAACAGCATGGTCGCGGCGCTGACCGGCACCGTGCTGGCCGTGGTGCTGGCCCTGCCCGCCGCCTATGCCATCGCGCGCGGCCGGGTGGGCGAGCGCACGCTGCTGCCGCTGATCGTCAACCTGCGCGCCGTGCCGCTCATCATCTTCGCCATTCCGCTCTACATGATGTTCCAGTGGCTGGCCCTGCTCGACACGCGGCTGGGGCTCGGCCTCATCCTCACCATCGTCAACCTGCCGCTGGCGCTGATCATTCTCGTCAACGCCATTCGCGAGCTGCCGGCCGAGCTGGACGAGGCGGCACAGATCGACGGCGCGGGACGCACCCGCACGCTTGTGCGCATCATCGCCCCGGTGTGCCGGCCGGCCATCGTCACCAGCCTGATCTTCGGCTTCATCACCGCCTGGAACGAGTTCCTGTTCGGGCTGATGCTGACCACCTCCAAGGCGGTGCCGATCACGGTCGGCGCCTCGTTCTTCTTCGCGGCCAGCGGCGGCGGCGTGCAGTGGGGCGTGGCCTCGGCGGTGATGATCGTCGGCGCGCTGCCGCCGGTGCTGCTCGGCCTCGTCATGTACCGCCAGATTAGCGGCTCGATGACCGCCGGCGCGGTGAAGGGCTGACCGGCCCGGCCGGGGTTCAGAGCCTGCGGCCGTCCTCGTCGAACAGGAAGGCGCGCGCCGGATCGATGCCGAAGCGGGCCTCGTCGCCGGCGGCGAAGCTGCGCGCATCGCGGCTTTCGACGGTGAGGCTCTCGCCATTACCGAGCTGGGCATGGGCGTAGGAGACGCCTCCCAGCCGCTCCATCAGCGTCACCAGGCCGGTGAGTGCGGCCGCGGCACCTTCCGCTGGCACGAAATGCTCCGGCCGGAGGCCGAGGCTGACCTTTGCGCCCGGCTTCGGCAGTTCGCCCCGCGTCGCCACGGCGAGCCCCGAAAGTCCGGCTTCCGGTGCCGAGACGACCGCCTTACCGCCCTCCACCGCTTCCACTGTCGCGGGAATGAAATTCATGCGCGGCGAGCCGATGAAACCGGCGACGAAACTGTTGTCGGGGTTCTCGTAGAGATCGAGCGGCGCGCCGACCTGCTCGATGCGCCCGGCGCGCAGCACGACGATGCGGCTGGCCAGCGTCATCGCCTCGACCTGATCGTGGGTGACGTAGATCATGGTCGTGCCGAGCTGCTGGTGCAGGCGCGCGATCTCGATGCGCATCTGCACGCGCAGCTCCGCGTCGAGATTGGACAGCGGCTCGTCGAACAGGAACACGCCGGGCTGGCGCACGATGGCGCGGCCGATGGCGACGCGCTGGCGCTGGCCGCCGGAAAGCTCGCGCGGCTTGCGCTTCAGATAGGGCTCCAGATGCAGGATCTTCGCCGCCTCGGCCACCTTGCGCTCGATCTCCGCCTTCGGCCGCTTCGCCATTTCCAGTGGAAAGCCCATATTGGCCGCCACCGTCATGTGCGGATAGAGCGCATAGGTCTGGAACACCATGGCGATGCCGCGCCTGGCCGGGTCCTCGCCGGTGACGTCGCGTCCGCCGATCTCGATGCGGCCTTCCGAGGTGCTCTCCAGCCCGGCGATCATGCGCAACAGAGTGGACTTGCCGCAGCCCGACGGGCCGACGAAGACGACGAACTCGCCATCGGTCACGTCGAGATCGACGCCACGGATCACTTCCGTCTCGCCGAAGCGCTTCTTCACCGATTTGAGCGACAGGCCGGCCATATGTTTCTCCTATGCTATTTCACCGCGCCTTCGGTCAGGCCGGCGACGAACCAGCGCCCGACGAGGGCGAAAAGGACAACGACGGGGATGATGGCGGCGGTGGCGCCGGCCAGCAGCAGGCCCCAGTCGATCTGGTACTGGCCGATGATGCCGGCGAAGCCGACCGGGATGGTGCGCCGCGCATCGGACACGATCAGCACCGAGGCGAACAGATATTCGGTCCAGGACGAGATGAAGGCGAAGATCGCCACGCTGGCGATGCCGGGCGCGATCAGCGGCATGAGGATGCGCACCAGGATGGTGAGCGGCGGCGCGCCGTCGACCACGGCCGCCTCCTCGATCTCGCGCGGCACGGTGGCGAGGAAGGAGCGCATCATCCAGATCGAGAAGGGCAGCGCCAGCGCCACATTGACGATGACCAGCGCCGCGCGGTTGTCGATCAGGCCGACGCGGGCGAACAGGCCGTAGAGCGGGATGAGCACGACGACGCCCGGAAAGGCGTAGGCCAGCAGGATCACCCGGTAGAGCGCGGCGCGACCCGGGAACTCCATGCGGAAAAAGGCATAGGCGGCCGGCAGGGCGAGAAGCACGGTGAAGGCGGTGGAGAACAGCGCCACCGCCAGGCTGTTGACGAGATAGACCGGGAAGTCGGACGCCTGCAGCAGCTTCTCGAAATGCCGGAGGGTGAAGGAATGCGGCACCATGGTGGGCTGGCGCTGGATGATCTCGCGCGGCAGCTTGATCGAGCCGGTGACCACCCACCAGAACGGCAGGCCGATGATCAGCGCGATGAAGGCAAGGCTGCCATAGAGCGCCGCTGCCTGCCGCCGGCTCCGCCTCATCGGGCCGGCTCCGTCGCGGTCATGACGCGGGTGGTGAGGAAGGCGAAGCCCATCAACAGGATGCTGGTCAGCACCGAGACGGTGGCCGCCTCGCTCAGCCTGTAGCCCTTGAAGGCGGTCTCGTAGATCAGCACCGGCAAGGTGGTGCTGGCGCCGGCCGGCCCGCCGGCGGTGAGCAGCCAGATGATGTCGAACACGTTGAAGGAGAGCAGCGTGCCGACCACGCCCAGCACCAGCAGCGACGGCTGCAGCAGCGGCCAGGTGATGCGCCGGAAGCGCTGCCACGCGCCGGCGCCGTCGATGCGCGCCGCCTCGTAGAGGTCGCCGGGGATGCGGGTGAGGCCGGCCAGCATCATCAGCGCCGTGAAGGGAAACCAGCGCCAGGAATTGATGAGGATCAGCGTGGTCATGGCGCTCTCGCGGGTGGCGAAGAAGCCGACCGGCCGCTCGATCACGCCGGCCTGGATGAGCAGCGGGTTGATCATGCCGCCCGAGGTGGAGAGCAGCCAGCGCCAGATGATGACCACCACCACCGTCGGCACGATCCAGGTCAGGATGATCCACACGCGGGCGACGCGCACGCTGGGGAAACGCTGGTTGAGAACCAGCGCCGTCACCAGCGCCAGCGCGGTCTGCACGACGGCGTTGCCCAGCACCCATACCACGCTGCGGCCGAGCGCGCGCCAGAAGCCGGCGCCGCCCAGCACCGCCGCATAGTTGGCGAGGCCGACGAAACGCCCCTGCGAGCCGATCACCCCGACATTCTGGAAGCTGAGCAGCAGCGCCTGCACCAGCGGCCAGCCGAGCACGGCGAGCAGGAACAGCATGGCGGGCGAGACGAAGAGGAACGCAAGCGTGGTGTTCTTCATCGTCCGCGCCGTCCGCCGCACAGTTCCAGATCGCCATGCGTCCTATCGGACGCGTTACGATCTGTCCTTCTGTTTGAGCATCGGATTTTCCGAAAACCGGATTCCACCTTTCGGTCCGATGCTCTAGCGGGCGATGTCGCTCATCTTCGCCTGGCCGGCCTTGACCGCATCGGCCGGGCTCTGGCCGTCGACGACGATCTGCTGCAGGGTTTCGGCGATGACGTTCTGCGCCGAGATGGCGCCGATCGAGGGGAACACCTTGCCGGTGGTAAAGCCGAACAGCTTGCCGCCATGCGAATTGGCGATCATCGTCTCGACCTGCGCCTTGTACTTGGTCACGACCGGATCGTTCCAGAACGAGTCGGCCTTGGCGCCGTCGCCGGTCACCGGCAGGAACAGGCCCGGCTCCATGTTGAGGAAGCGGCCGTAGTTTTCCGGCTCCAGCAGCCAGGCGATGAAGGTTCCGGCCGCCTTCTGGCGGGCCTCGTCCTTGGTGGTGACCATCAGCGCGTTGGGATAGGAGATGGTGCCGGGTCCGCCCTGGCTCTCGGCATGCGGCACGGCCGCGACGGCGAGGTCGGCGGCATCGCCCTCGGCCTGCGTGTCATAGGTGTTGATGACGCTGAACTGCAGGATCATGCCGCAGGTGTCGGAGGCGAAGCAGGCTTCCGCCTCGCCCCAGGTCCACGACCCGTTGTCGGCGGGCGAGAGCTTGGCCAGCTTGCTGTAGAAATCATAGGCCTCGACGGTGGCCGGCTTGTCGAAATCGACGCTGCCGTCGTCCTTGTAGATGTCGGCTGCGCCGGCATTGACCATGAAGGTGTAGACGGTCTGGTCGGTGTAGAGCTGCTTGTTGGCCGGCAGGCCGATGCCGTAGCGCCCGTCCACGGACAGTTTCTCGGCCGCCGCCTGCCATTCGCTCCAGGTCTTCGGCACCTCGATGCCGGCCTCCTTGAAGACGCTGTTGCGATACCACAGCGACAGCGCCATGTTGTAGGCCGGCACCGCCCAGACATGGTCGTCATACTGGTAGGGCTTCAGCGCCGCCTCGATGAAGCCGTGCTTGCCGTCCAGCTCCTTGACCAGATCGTCCACCGGGACGACCGCGTCGATGCCCTTGATGACGGTGGTGAAGTCGGGGATGGTGAACAGGATATCCGGCCCCGTGCCCGCCGCGAAGGCCGCCGGCGCCTTGGCATAGACCTCGCCCCAGCTCTGCGGTTCCTGGCTGACCTGGATGTCGGGATGGGCCTTGTTGAACTCGTCCAGCAGCTCCTGCACGCGCTGCACGCGATGCGGCGGCTGCTCCATGTGCCAGAGCGTGAGCTTGACGGTCTCGGCCTGCGCCGTGCCGGCCAGAAGCAGGGCGGCGAAGCCGGCAAGAAGGGAAAGTCCGGTTGGCTTCATGACAATTCTCCCATTGACCCGGCCGTGGCCGGCTTGCTCAAAGATGCGGGTTGCGGGGCCGGTAGCGGGCCACCAGCCCTTCATTGACCTCTGCCGCGCCCGGCATGTTGGCGCTGAGATAGATGGGAGCGGCGGCGCCCGAGGATTGCAGGCGCACCGCGGCCTCGGCAAACACCGCGTTCATCAGCGCCGCGCCGATCGAGGTCGAGATCGGCCCGACGCGCAGTTGCGAGCCCGGCACGCTCATGATGGCGTCGCCGGGCGGTGCGCCATTGTCGAGCACGATGTCGGCAACGTCGGCGACCCGGGTGCGGCCGCGCGCCGCCTGCCGGGAATAGTCCTGCGAGGTGATGGCGATGACGGTGGCGCCCTTGGCCTTGCCGGCCTCGGCCGCCTCGACGGTGGCGGCGTTGACGCCGCTGTTGGAGACGATGATGAGGACATCGCTGGGGCCGATCGGATAGCGGCGCAGCACCGGCGCCACCATGCCCGGCATGCGCTCGAACGCGGTGCTGGCCACCGCGCCCTCATGCACCATCAGCGGCGTCGACAGGATCGGCACGGTCAGCGCCAGCCCGCCGGCGCGGTAATGCGCCTCCTCGGCCATGGTGTGGCTGTGGCCGGTGCCGAAGATGTAGACCAGCCCGTCGGCGCGCGCCGTGCGCTCCACCGCATCGGCGGCGGCGGCGATCGCATCTCCGTTCAGCTCCATCAGCCTGGCGGTGCGCTCGGCAAGCTCGGTCAGATAGGCGGCGGCGGTGGGCGTCTTGGTCATGCCTGGTTCCTGGCCTTGTTCCGGAAAGTCACTATGGGCTGCATCGCCGGGCCGCATCCATGGCGGCCGGCCCGCGCATATTCGGGCGGGCGGAGCAGGATGGCAAGCGGCGGTTCGGCATGCTGCATCATCGGCCGGTATGCTCCAGGTATGTAAGTGGTATGTACCACTCTGCCCGGCGCTGTAAAGTGCGGCGGCTTCCTTATCCCAGCACTTTGTCGCGATGGGCGCGGTAGGCGGCGAAAGCGCGGTCCCATTGCGGCGCGGCCGCCCTGTCCGGCTCATGCCGGCGCTGAATGGCGCGGGTGGAGACCGAAGCCTCCTCCACGCTGGCGAAGCGGCCAACCGAAGTGGCCGCCAGCAGGGCGGCGCCGCGGGCGCCGAACTCGGTGCCGGCCGGCACCAGCACGGTGACGCCCAGCGCATCGGCGATCATCTGGCTCCACATCGGGCTGCGGGCGCCGCCGCCGGTCAGCAGGATCTCGCCTCCCGCCCCCTCCAGTTCCCGGAACAGGTCGCGCAGCGCCAGCACCACGCCCTCATAGACGGCGCGCAGCATATGCGGGCGGCCGTGCCGGGGCGTCAGCCCGTGGAAGCCGGCGCGCGCCGCGCGGTCGACCACCGGCGCGATGATGCCGCTTTCGCTGAGATAGGGCAGGTAGACCACGCCTTCGCTGCCCACCGGCACCGGCGCGATCATCGCCTCCATGCGGGCATAGAGGTCGGGCGCACCGGCAAGGTCGGGCAGCAGCGTCGCCACCGCCCAGTCGAGATTGAGCGTGCCGGCGACATTGACCATGGCGCGATACCAGCCGCTGCCTGGCAGGGTGAAGAGCAGGCCGAGATCGGGCGGCGTGAACACCGGCCGGTCATGCACCACGCCGACCATGCAGGTGGTGCCGAGCACGGCCAGCGCCATGCCGGGCTGCAAGGCGCCGGCTCCGGTCACCGTCGCCGGCACGTCGCCCGC
This sequence comes from Aquamicrobium terrae, assembly GCF_052978165.1. NCBI lineage: Bacteria > Pseudomonadati > Pseudomonadota > Alphaproteobacteria > Hyphomicrobiales > Phyllobacteriaceae > Aquamicrobium > Aquamicrobium terrae. The sequence goes on along the minus strand of NZ_JBRKLZ010000001.1, from coordinate 2,024,755 downwards.
GCCTATGGCAACGGGTGTGCCGGCCGCCAGCCCGGTCGCTGCGGCGGATTCCGGGGTTATGTCCCCGCCGACCGTTTCGGAGTCGCGCACCGCCGGCAGTTTCGGCGCCAGATCGGAGACGCCGAACAGGTCCAGCATTTCGGCGCTGCGGTCGCGCCGGGCGGCGCTTCCGGGGGCCACGGCAGCCTCGGTGCGGTCGGCCGCGACGCGGCCGGTCAGTTTCAGGCGCAGGAAATCCTTGTAGCTGAAGGCATGGGCGGCGCGCGCCAACACGTCCGGCTCGTATTCCTTCATCCACATCAGCAGCGGCAGGGTGCAGCCCTGCTGCAGCACGCAGCCGTTCGACAGGAAGACGCGCCGGTAGAGATCCGGGATTTCCGCCGCACGCCGGTCGAGGAGGTCCTGCGCGCGGCTGTCCTCCCAGATGATGCCGGGGCGCAGCGCCCGGCCCTCGGCATCGACCAGCCACAGGCCGACCATGGCCGCCGACAGGCCGACCACTGCAATATCCCTGCCGGTCACGCCGGCATCCTGCAATGCGGCGCGGATCGCCGCCACCGCCGCCTGCCAGGCCGCATCCGGATCGATCTCCGACCAGCCCGGCTGCGGCCGCAGCAGGCGGATGCGATGGCCGCCGGCGCCAAGCTGGCGGCCGGCGGCGTCGAACACCGCCGCCTTGGTCACCGAGGAGCCGGCATCGATGCCGAGGAACAGGTCGCTCATGACGGTTTTCTCCCGGCCGCGGCCTGCCCGCCGGACCGTTCGCGATGAGATATGGAAGTCACGCCTGTCGCCCGCGTTTCAAGGGACTTTTGAAAAGCATTCGGGAAATAAAGCATTTCGAGGCGAAGGGGAACGCAGCCCGGCAAGGCGGGGTCAGCGCCGTTCGGGCGTGCGGCCCGCCACCAGCTGCAAGGCTTCCACCAACTCGACCATCCACAAGCGCATCAGGACGAGGATGGCGACGAGCCTGTAGCGCAGGGGATGGCGGCGGTCGCGCAGGAACGCCCACGCGCCGCGCAGCGGCGGCACCAGCGTGCGCAGCAGCCACATCAGCCGCCGCGACGCCGATCCGGCCCTGAGCTGGCCGCCCTTGATGCGGCGCGCCTTGGTGGCGATCTCCTGCCATGTGGTGCGGGCGGGATGGTCGACGCGCATATCGGCTGCGTAGATCAGCGCATGGCCGGCGGCGACCGCCCGGCGGCACAGATCCGCGTCGCCCCCAGAGAAGCGCTTGCTGTCGAAGCCGCCGAGCTTCCTGAACACCGGCATCGGCACGGCGAGATTGGCCGTGGCGGCATAGCCGCGCCCCACATAACGCTGCTGTGGGATGCCCTTGACGACATCATAGATCTCGGCCGCGCCCGGCCGGGCCGATTGCGCCACGACCATGACCGCCCCGGCGATCAGCGCATCGCCGTTCGTATCGGCGGCGGCCCGGTCCAGCCCTGCGAGCCAGCCCGGGGCCGGCAGGCAATCGCCGTCGGTGAACACCAGCCAGTCGCCTTTCGCCTGCGATGCGCCGAGATTGCGCGCGGCATAGGAGCCGGGCGTGTCGCAGCGCAGGATGCGCGCATTGGCCGGCAGATGGTCGGGCGGCGCGAATTCCGGCGAGCCGTTATCGACGAGGATCACCTCGAAGCGCGCCGCCGGCAGGGTCTGCCGCTCCAGGCGCTCAAGCAGCGCCGGCACCAGATGCCATTGCATGTAGACCGGCACGATGACGGAGAACAAGGCGCCCGCATCGTCCGGCATGGCTTGGGCGGTCGGGCCTGGCTGCGCTGGGCGTGTCATCGGCTGTCATGCTCCGTTTCGAGCCCGTCTTCATGTCCGCCCGGCGCGGCGCTGCCGGCAAGGTCTTCTATGCGCCGGGACAGGTCCGCATAGATGGCCGAGGCACTGTAGCGGGCAAGGAACTGGTCCCGTATGCGGGAGCGGTCGATGCCGACGCGACCGGTATCGGCGTCTTGGGCCAGCACCTCCCCGATCGCCGCCGCCATGGCCTCGCCGTCGCCGGCGGCCACCGTGCGGCCGGCGCCGAGGCGGGCCAGAAGTTCGGCCGCCTCGCCCTGAAGCGTCGATATCTGGAAGGCGCCATAGGCCATGTATTCGAAGATCTTGTTGGGCAGGCCCTGCGGCGCGCCCTGCCTGTAGGGCATCAGGCCGATGGCGCTCGCATCGAGAAGCAGGGCGATCTCGCCGGCCGAGAGCCAGCCGGGCGCCACCACGTTCGACAGGATATCGATGCGCTTGAGCAGGCGCTCCCGTTCATGGCCGTCGCCGGCCAGCACGAACAGGGCATCGCTGCGGCCTTCGAGCCGCGCCGCCGCCTCGACCACCGTGTCGAGATCGTAGGTCGCGCCCCAGTTGCCGACGAAGCTGACCAGCGGCCGTGCCGGATCGGCCCCCAACTGCCGCAGCAGGTTCGCGCGGTCGCCGTCGGGCACCGGGGCAGGCTGGTAGCCGAGGGGAACGACCGCATCGAGCGCGCTGCCGGCGCGGCCGCCTTTGGCCAGCCCCCACTCCAGATAGCGCGGCGAGATGCCGATGATCGCCGTGGCATGGCGGCAGGCATAGGCGGCCTGGCGCTCGAAGCCAGCCAGGGCGAACCGGGTCAGCGGTCGCACCGCGGGCGGCAGGAAGTCGCTGAAGAAATCCGGCCACAGGTCGCGGATGGACAGAAGCGAGGGCAGGTTCCATTGCCGGGCCAGACGCATGGCGGCCTCGGCCGCCTCCGTGGTCGGCAGGTCGGCGACGATGATGTCGGGACGCTCGGTGGCCCGCTCCGCAGCGGCGCGGAAGGCACGGGCGAAGACGCGGTTGTGCCACACCCTGAACGGGCTGATGTTGTGGCGGTAGCCCGGCGCATGCAGGACCTCGATGCGGTAATTGTCCGCGATCCGGTGGGTTTCGCTGCGGCGCGTGCGCTGGCGCTTGGCGTAATGGTCGAAGCTGGAGGTGAACCACACCACCTCGTGGCCCCGCCCGGCCAGCGCATTGCACAGCATGGCGCAGCGCATCAGCCGGCGGTCGCCGTCATCGGTGGGCAGCGGCTCCATGTCGCGAACCACCCAGATGCGCAGGGCCCGGGGCGCAGAGCCGCCGCCGGCGCCGGGCATGTGCCGTTCCGCCGCCTCCTCTTCCCGCTCACCCCCCGCCAGGGGATGCGATCGCGGCTCTGTCATGTCAGGGCTTTTCCGCTCGCGGCAAGCTCATGGGGTCCGTATGCTGACGATTCATCGCGGCATGGGTAACGGCTGGCGGGGCCGGACGCAACCGCCATGGCCGGCATGGCGATCCATCAGATTCCCGGGGATGCCGCTTCCTGCGACTGGAGCCGTGCCGCCTTGCGCGTGGCACGGACGAAGGCGGCAAGGAACATGCAGCTCATCAACAGCACGATGGTGGGCGCCGGCGCGCTGTCGATGAAGAAGGCGGCGTAGACGCCGAGGAACGACGAAGCCACCGCCACGAGGAGCGACACCAGCATCATGCCGGCGAAGGTGCGCGCCAGCAGGAAGGCGATGGCGCCGGGCGCGATCAGCATGGCGATGGCCAGGATGATGCCGACCGCCTGCAGGGCGCCGACGATGGTCAGCGAGATCAGCGCCAGCAGGCCGTAGTGCAGCAGGCCGACCCTGAGGCCCACAGCCTGAGCCTGCGCCGGATCGAAGGCATGCAGCAGGAAATCCCGCCACTTCAGCGCGACGATGCCGGCGGTGACGGCGGCGATGACGGCCGACATGGCGATGTCGTTCCACGACACGCCCAGCATGTCGCCGAACAATATGTGGTCGAGATGCACGTCCGACTGGATCTTGACGTAGAGCACCAGTCCCAGCCCGAACATGCCGGAAAAGACGATGCCCATCACCGTATCCTGCTTGATGCGGCTGTTGTCCTTCAGGAAGCCGGTGGCGACGGCGCAGAACATGCCGGCCACGAAGGCACCGATGGCATAGGGAAAGCCGACGATATAGGCGATCACCACGCCCGGGAACACGGCGTGGCTGATGGCGTCGCCCATCAGCGACCAGCCCTTCAGCACGAGGAAGCAGGACAGGAGCGCCATGGGAATCGCCACCAGCACCGAGATGATCAGGGCGTTGACCATGAAGTCGAACTGGAAGGGCGAGGCGAGCGTTTCGAGGAAGCTCATGGCGCGGCCTCCTGCATTGCCTCTGCCGCGCGGCGGCGGGCGGCCAGCATGCCGTGCTTGGGGGCGAAGACGAAGGCGGCGAGGAACACCGCCGTCTGCAACACCACGATGATGCCGCCGGTGGCGCCGTCGAGGAAATAGCTGGCATAGGCGCCGGTGAAGCTGGTCACCGCGCCGATGGCCACGGCCAGCACCAGAAGGCGCGGGAAGCGGTCGGTGAGCAGATAGGCGGTGGCGCCGGGCGTCACCACCATGCAGATGACCAGAAAGGCGCCCACCGTCTGCAAGGCCGCGACGGTCGAGGCCGACAACAGGGTGAAGAACACGATCTTGAGCAGCGTCGGGTTGAGGCCGATGGTGCGGGCGTGGCTCTCGTCGAAGAAGGTGACCATCAGGTCCTTCCACTTCGCCAGCAGGACGGCCAGCGACACGAAGCCGATGATGGCGAGCTGGAGCGTGTCTTCCGGCGTGATGGCGAGGATGTTGCCGAGCACGATGGTCTGGATGGACACGGACGTCGGCGAGATCGACACCATGAACAGGCCGAGCCCGAAGAAGGAGGAGAAGATCAGGCCGATGATGGCGTCTTCCTTCAGCCGGGTGCGCTGGTTGAGGAACAGCATGGCGGCGGCGGCGAGACCGCCCGAGAAGAAGGCCCCGATCGAGAACGGCAGGCCGAGCATGTAGGCGCCGGCCACGCCCGGAACGATGGAGTGCGAGAGCGCGTCGCCGATCAGCGACCAGCCCTTGAGCATGAGATAGCAGGACAGGAAGGCGCAGACGCCGCCGACCAGCGCCGACACCCACATGGCGTTGACCATGTAATGGTAGGAAAAGGGCTCGAGCAGCAGGCTCATTTGCGCCCCCCGCTGAGCTTGTGCTCCATGGCGTCCTTCTCGCCGTAGAAGACCAGCGGCCGCTCGTCGTCGGTAATGACCGAGAGCCGGCGGCGGTCGTCATCCTCGTGCAGGCCGGCCCCGCCGAGCACGAAATGGCGCAGCACGCCGCCGAAGGCGCGCTCCAGATTGGCCTGGGTGAACACGTCCTGCGTCAGGCCATAGGCCAGGACCGTGCCCTTGATGAGCACGGTGCGGTCGCAGAATTCCGGCACCGAGCCCAGATTGTGGGTGGAGACCAGCATCACCCTGCCCTCGTCGCGCAACTCGCGCAAAAGGGCGATGATCTGCTCCTCGGTCTTGACGTCGACGCCGGTGAACGGCTCGTCGAGCAGGATGACGCGGCTGTCCTGCGCCAGCGCGCGGGCAAGGAAGACGCGCTTCTTTTGGCCGCCGGAAAGCTCGCCGATCTGGCGCTTGCGGAAATCGCCCATGTTGACGCGGGCAAGGGCGGCGGCCACCGCCTCATGATCGGCGCGGCGCGGAATGCGCATCATGCCCATATGGCCGTAGCGGCCCATCATCACCACGTCCTCGACCAGCACGGGGAAATTCCAGTCGACCTCCTCGGCCTGCGGCACATAGGCGACGAGGTTGCGGCGCAGTGCCTGCTTCACCGGCATGCCGAGCACCGAAATCTCGCCCCTGGCCAGCCGCACGAAGCCCATGATCGCCTTGAACAGGGTCGATTTGCCGGAGCCGTTGACGCCGACGAGGGCGGCGATGGTGCCGGTGGGGATCTCGAAACCGGCATCGCACAAGGCGGTGTGGCCGTTGCGGTAGGTGACGGTCGCGCCCCTGACCGCGATGCCCGATCCGGCGTCACCCGGCCCCGCATCTTCCGATGCGGGGCGGCGAGGGGTCTTCACATGGCCGGGGCTTTTCACATGGGTTGTCACGGTGTCATTTCCCTTGGGATCAATCCGCCTGCGCCAGGCCCTTGGCGATGGTGTCGGACGTCACCCGCAACAGGTCGATATAGGTCGGCACGGGACCGTCCGCCTCGGTCAGCGAGTCCACATAGAGCACACCGCCATATCGGGCGCCTGTCTCGCGGGCGACCTGCTTGGCCGGCTTGTCGGAAATGGTGCTTTCGGAGAACACCACGGTGATGCCGTTCTCCCGCACCGCGTCGATGACCTTGCGCACCTGCTGCGGCGTGCCCTGCTGGTCGGCGTTGATCGGCCACAGGTAAAGCTCCTTCAGGCCGAAGTCGCGGGCGAGATAGGAGAAGGCGCCCTCGCTCGACACCAGCCAGCGCTTGTCCTGCGGCACCGCGTCGAGCTCGGCCTTGATCGGCGCGATCGCGGCGGTGATCTTCGCCTTGTAGGCTTCCGCATTGGCCTTGTAGGCCTCGGCGTTCTCCGGGTCGTATTTCACGAAGGCATCGCGGATGTTGTCGACATAGATGAGCGCCGAGGTCGGCGACATCCAGGCATGCGGATTGGGCTTGCCCGTGTAAGGCCCTTCGGAAATGCCCATCGGCTCGATGCCCTCCGACACCACCACGCCGGGCACATCCTGCAGGTTCCGGAAGAATTTCTCGAACCACAGTTCGAGGTTCAGCCCGTTCCACAGGATGAGCTGGGCGCCCTGCGCGCGCTGGATGTCGCCCGGCGTCGGCTGGTAGTTGTGGATCTCGGCGCCCGGCTTGGTGATCGATTCCACGATGGCCGCATCGCCGGCGACATTCTGCGCCATGTCGGCAATGACGGTGAAGGTGGTGACGGCCTTGAACTTCTCGGCCGCCTGGGCCGGCAGGGCCACAATAAGGGCGGCAAGGGCGCCGCTCACCATGGACGTGAGAACCGCGCGCCTCGGCAGGTCGAACATATGGGCTTCCTTCTTGCGACTGTGTCTTGTTTGCAATCTTAGCGCGCACCGCCGGGCCGTGGTCGCGTTCATCTGCGACAGGTTTCCGGCAGGTGGCCTTCGTACTTAATATGCTTTTAAGAATGAATTGCAATATTGACGGCGAAAATTTCCTGATGAGGCGGGAACAGAAACATTGCGATATCCGCCCTCCCCCGGCGCTTCAGCGCCGCTTTCGTGCCGGTTGCGAGCTGCAAACGGCCCCCTTTCAGGCGCGCCACCCCTTCCCGCTCACAAAGCCAGGGCAGGAACCGGCAAAGCGGCGGGACCATGCCCCGCCGCCTGTTCTCACTTCGCCCAAGGCCGGATGCGGCAGTCGCGCCGCCCTATTCCGCCGGAACCGGACTGGCTTTCGCCTCGAGCACCGCCAGTTCCTCGGCCTTCGGCACCGACAGCCACACCGCCAGCATGAAGCCGGCCGCACCGCCCAGCAGCTTGCCCAGCATCAGCGGCAGGATCATCGTCGGCTGGAAATTGGCCGAGAAGGCCAGATGGTCGCCGAAGGTGAAGGCCGCGCACACGGCAAAGGCGATGGCCAGCACCTTGTCGCGCGGCTGCATCTTGCCGACCAGCCGGTACATGGCGAGGATGTTGGCGCTGGCGGCCAGCAGCCCGGCCGCCCCTTCCGGCGACACGCCGATGCGCGCCCCGATCACCTGCATCGGCCCGGCAAGATATTTGGTCAGCAGATAGACCATGGGGAAGGCGCCGGCCAGCATGATGCCGATATAGCCGGCGATCTCCAGCGCCCGGAACTGGTCCTGCTCGTCGGCGATGATCGGGTCGAAGCCCCAGGAGCCGAACACGGTGCTGAAGAAGCCGGTGAAATATTCGACTATTGAAGCGACCAGCACCAGGGTGATGCCGGCATACATGATGCGGCCGAACCACAGGAAGCCGGCGATCATGGCATCCGGCGCGAAGCGCAGGCCGAGCGCGATGGCCACGCAGAACACGATCAGCGGCAAAAGATTGCGCAATATGTCGCCGATGGTCAGCGCGATCTGGTGGGTGGCCTCGGCCGTGGTCGAGACCTCGGGCCGGATGTCGAGGCCGGCCAGCGCGATGATGGCGCAGGCGATGAACACGCCGATGGGCACGCTGAGGATGCCCGACATGATGCCGAGCGCCATGTATTTGTGATCGGATTTGGCGAGCATCGCCAGACCCACGGGAATCGAGAAGATGATGGTGGCGCCGGACGTGAAGCCGACGATGGTGGCGATCATCCAGGCGTCGCGCGAACCGGCCAGCGTGTCGGCAAGCTGGTAACCGCCCATGTCGACGGCGATCACCGTGGTCGCCGCGATCGAGGGATCGGCCCCGATCATGGCGAACAGCGGCCCGACCGCGATGCGGATGAACTCGGACAGGTAGGGGATGGCGGCCATGATGCCGGCCACCGGAATGAAGATCGGGCCGATGGAATGCAGGCCCTCGATGAATTCCTTGCCGAGCCCGGTTTCCGGGTTGCGGATCGAGGCGATGGCGCCGGCGACGGCGCACGCCATGATGATGTAGATGACGAAAGTTCCGATTGAAGCCATTTGCCTTACCTCCCAGTGGCGCGTGCGCGCCGGCAGACTTTATCGACGCCCTTCCCGATCAGGCTTTCACGCGTTCCCCTTGCGGATCGTAGAGCGGCGCCACGTGGATCGTGGCGGCGAAGCGCTCGTTCGCCACGATGAGTTCGTAAGTGCCGGACGACAGGAATGCATCGTCCACGCCGGCCGCGTTGCGCACATAGCCGTAGCCGATGGGCAGGCCAACCGTGTAGCCGAAGCCGCCGCTGGTCAGGTAGCCGACCGGCTCGCCATCGCGCAGGATGGTCTCGCGGCCGAGCAGCACCACCTCCGGGTCCTGCGTGGTGAAGCAGGCCAGGCGCTTCGGCAGCGGCTTGCCGGCTGCGGCCGCGCACGCCTCGCGGCCAATGAACTCAGTGCCCTTCTTCAGCTTCACCGCCCAGCCGAGGCCGGCCTCGAACGGGTTGTCGTTGGGCGTGATGTCCGAGCCCCAGGCGCGGTAACCCTTTTCCAGCCGCAGCGATTCGATGGCCCGGTAGCCGGTCGGGCGGATGCCGTGCGGCCGGCCCGCCGCCATCAGCGCATCAAACACCTCACCGGTGCCGGCGATGGGCACATGCAGTTCCCAGCCCGGCTCCCCGACATAGGTGACGCGCAGCGCCCGCACCTTGTGGCCGGCGATCCCGATCTCCCGCACCCGGCCGAAGGGGAAGGCGGCATTGGAGACCTCCGCATCGGTCACCTTCTCCAGCACCGACCGCGCCGCCGGCCCCATCAGCGACAGCGTGCCGTGGTCCTCGGTGACATCGACGATGCGGGCATCCGCGCCCGCTGGCAGATGCTCCTCGATCCACGCAAAATCATGGGTGCGCGAGCCGGTGCCGGTGACGATGTAGAAGCGGTCTTCCGCCAGTCGCGCGACGGTGAGGTCGCATTCGATGCCGCCGCGCGTGTTGAGGATCTGCGTATAGGTCAGGCGCCCCGGCTCTCTGGCGACAGCGTTGGCGCAGATCAGCTCAAGTGCAGCGGCCGCATCCCTGCCCTTCACCTCGAACTTGGCGAAGGACGACTGGTCGAACAGGCCGACTTTTTCGCGCACGGCCCTGTGTTCTTCGCCCAAAGGGCCGAACCAGTTCTGGCGGCCCATCGAATAGACGTCCTTCGGCTCCATGTCCTCCGGGGCGAACCAGTTCGGGCGCTCCCAGCCGAGCTTGGAGCCGAACACGGCGCGATGCTTTTTCAGGCGCTCGTAGAGCGGCGAGACGATGCGCGGGCGGCCGCTCTCATACTCCTCATGCGGGAAGGCGACGGTGTAGTGCTTGCCATAGGCTTCCAGCGTGCGCTCCTCGACCCAGGCGCGGTCGCGGTGCAGACCGGAGAAGCGGCGGATGTCGACCACCCACAGGTCGAGCGGGGCTTCCCCGCGAACCACCCATTCGGCCAGCACCCAGCCAGCGCCGCCGCCGGAGGCGATGCCGAAGGCGTTGAAGCCGGCGCCGACGAACATGTTGGCGCATTCGGGCGCGCGGCCGAGGATGAAATTGCCGTCCGGCGTGAAGCTCTCTGGACCGTTGATCATCTGCTTGACGCCGCTCTCGGCCAGCGCCGGCACACGGGCGATGGCCTGCTCCATGTGCTGCTCGAAATGATCGTAGTCGTCGTCGAAGAGCTGGAATTCCCACCGGTCGGGCACGTCGCCGCCGGGCAGGCCGGTAACCCAGCTTTGCGGGTTCGGCTCGTAGCCGCCCATGACCAGGCCGCCGACTTCCTCCTTGAAATAGATGCGCCGGTCGGGGTCGCGCACCGTCGGCGTGTCGGGCGAAAGGCCGTCGATCTTCTCGGTGACGATATATTGGTGCTTCACCGGTTGCAGCGGCACGGAAACATTCGCCATCGCACCGATCTGGCGGGCCCACTGGCCGCCGCAATTGACCACCGTCTCGCAGCCGATGCGGCCGTGGTCGGTTTCCACCGCCGTGATGCGGTTGCCGTCCATGACGAAGCCGGTGACGCGCACGCCCTCGAACAGCTTCGCGCCATGCATGCGCGCGCCCTTGGCCAGCGACTGGGTGATGTCGGAAGGGCTGGCCTGCCCGTCGGTCGGCAGCCAGGACGCGCCGATCAGGTCGGACGTATCCATCAGCGGCCACATGCGCTTGACCTCGTCGGGCGAGATCAGGTGCATGTCCATGCCGAAGCTGCGCGCCGTGGTGGCCAGCCGTCGAAACTCGGTCCAGCGGTCTTCGTTGGTGGCGAGCCGCAGGCAGCCGGTCATCTTCCAGCCGGTCTCGAGGCCGGTTTCCTCATGCAGCTTCTTGTAGAGCTCGACCGAATATTTCAGCACGCGGGTGATGGAGGCGGAGGAGCGCAGTTGCCCCACCAGCCCCGCCGCGTGCCATGTCGAGCCCGAGGTGAGCTTGCCCTGCTCCAGCAGGATCACGTCGGCCTTGTGATCGCGAGCCAGATGATAGGCCGTTGAGCAGCCGATGATGCCGCCGCCGATGACGATGATCCGGGCATGGGAAGGCAGGGAATTGACCATCAGGCGCGTCCATATTGGGTGCGATAGGCGTCGAGCGCGGCGTCGAGCCGCTTGAGGTTTTCCGCCGTATAGGCGACGTAGTCGGTGCCCGGCGCATCGAGATAAAGCTCCGACACCATGCTCCACATGGCCTCGCGCAGCAGCGAGGCGCATTGCATGGCGGCCAGCGAGCGCCTCAGCCCCTCGTCCGGCGCATGGCCGAAATAGGCGCCGAGCAGTGCTTCCGATTCCTCCGGCGAGAAGCCGGCATTGGAGGAAAGCCCGGCAAGGTCGAACATGGCGGTGGAGAAGCCCGCATATTCGAAATCGATCAGCCACAGGCGCCTGCCGTCATCGAGCAGGTTGGCGGGCAGAAGGTCGTTGTGGCCGAAGACGATGGGAAGCGGTATCTGTGCGGCTTCAAGCTCATCCGCCATTGCCAGATAGGTCGGCAAATGCTCCGCCATGCGGCTCCCACCCTCGTCCAGCGTGCGCGCATAGTCACGCACCACATGGAACGGCCAGAACATGAAGCCCGGGCCCGAGACATGGTGCGGCATCTTCTCGTGGAAGCCGCGCACGATCTCGGCCACGCGCCCGATATTGGCGCGCACATCAGCCTCTGCAAAAGTCCTGGCGCGCAGATAACGGCAGACCATGACGCCGGGCTCGGCATGTTCCACTTCCGGCGCGAAGCCCGCCCTCTCGGCGGCGCGCGCCGTCATCAGCTCGCGGTCGCGCAGCACGTGATGGAACGGATAATCCTGGCCGAAGCGGACCACATGCCCGCCGGCGTCGTCGGTGACCAGCCAGCTCTCGTTGCTGATGCCGCCCATCAGCGGCTCGATAGCGATAGAGCCCTTCCAGATGGGCAAAGCCGCGATCCGCCCGGATCGCACGGCCGTGATTTCCCGGACCACCGCCATATTTCCTCCCGCAACCTTCGGCTGCCTTGTTTTGTCGAAGGATCGGTTCGACGGCTCATTAAGTCAACAGGAAAATGTGGATTTTTGACCGGAGTTGCACGATTCTAACTTAATAACCGGTCATGAACCGTAAAAAACGGTCACGCTCAACGAGGCTCAGCAAGATGGACTACTCCCCCCGCCACGGCCGCATCCTCAGCCTTCTCAACGACGAAGGCACCATAGGGGTCGGCGAACTGGCCCAGCGCCTCGACGTGTCGGTCGAGACCGTGCGGCGCGACATCAAGGCGCTGGCCGGGCGCGGCGACATCGTGCGCATGCATGGCGCGGTCGGCCTGCCCTCGGCCATCAGCGAAGCGCCGTTCGAGCGCCGCATGCGCGAGAACCGGCAGGCCAAGGAGGCCATCGCCCGGCTTGCCGCCGCGACCATCCGCGACGGCGAATCGATCATGCTCGACACCGGCACCACGACCAGCATCCTGGCCCGCGCCCTGCTCGGCCACCGGCGGCTGACGGTGGTGACCAATTCATCCGACATCGCCCGCACGCTGGCGACCATCAACGGCAACAAGGTCTATATGGCCGGCGGCGAACTGCGCAGCGACAGCGGCGCGGCGCTCGGCTTCTCGGCCATCGAGTTCGTCAACCGCTTCAGCGTCGACCACGCCGTCATCTCGGCCGGCGCGGTCAACGCCGCCACCGGGGTGATGGATTACGATCTCGAGGAAGCGCAGTTCGGGCAGGCGGTGCTGGCGCGCGGGCGCAGGCGCGTCGTCGTCACCGACGCCTCCAAGTTCGGCCAGAAGGGGCTGGTGCGGGTCTGCGCGCTTTCGGATTTCGACGAACTGGTCGTCAACCGCGCGCCGCCGGACGATCTGGCCGATGCGCTCGCCCGGGCCGAGGTCGCGGTCAAGGTCTGCGCCTAGACAGAATTGCGTCAAAACATCGCCATCGCGGCCGAAAGCGTGTAGCGGAAGGCATGTCGATGAGATGCATGGGAGAAGAGGATGAGCGCAATGGATGTCGTCAAGGTCGGCCGGCAGGATGATGTGGCGGTGGTCACGCTGAACAACGCGCCCGTCAACGCGCTCTCCCACGCGGTGCGATCGGCCTTGCAGGGTGCCTTTCACGAAGCCGACCGGGACGACGCCATCCGTGCCATCGTTCTGGCCGCCAACGGCAAGGTGTTCTGCGCCGGCGCCGACATTTCCGAATTCGACCAGCCGCCGCGGGCACCGCTGCTGCCCGACCTGCTCGCCTTCATGGATACGCTGGCCAAGCCGGTGGTGGCCGCTGTCGGCGGCGCCGCGCTCGGCGGCGGCTGCGAACTGGCGCTGGCCTGCGATGCCCGCATCGCCACCCCTTCGGCCGGTTTCGGCCTGCCGGAGGTCAAGCTCGGCCTGCTGCCGGGGGCCGGCGGCACGCAAAGGCTGCCGCGCCTGATCGGGGCTGCCGCCGCGCTGGAGATGATGACCGGCGGCGAGCCGCGCAAGGCCGAGGAGGCGCTGGCGCTGGGCATCGCCGACCGCATCGCCACTCCGCAGGACCTGCTGGCGGAAGCGGCCGCTTTGGCCCGCCAGGTCGCCGGCGAGGGCAGGCGGCGCCTCAGCGCCAGGGGCATGGACGCGGGCGAGTTGCCCGGCTTCGAGGAAAAGGCCGCGGTGCTGGTGAACAAGCACGAGGACGCCGACGAGATCGCGGCCATAATCGCCAGCATCCGCAACAGTTTCGGCACCGACTTTGCCGCCGCCTGCCGCGAGGAGCAGGCCCTGTTCCAGAAGCTGCGGCAGGGCGCGCGCTCGAAAGCGCTGCGCTACGCCTTCTTCGCCGAGCGCCGCAGCGCCCATGTCGAGGGCGTTTCCCCCAAGCCGGAAAAGCCCATCGAGACGGTCGCCGTCATCGGCGGCGGCACCATGGGCAGCGGCATCGCCATGTCGTTCGCCAATGCCGGCTTTCCGGTGACCCTGATCGAGACCGATGAGGAGGGCGCCGCGCGGGCGCAGGAACGGGTCGGCGCGACCTATGACATATCGGTCAGGCGCGGCAGCCTCAGCGCCGAGGACAAGACGCAGCGCATGGCGCGGATTTCCTTCAAGGCCGGGCTCGACCATGCCGCGGGCGCCGATCTCGTCATCGAGGCCGCCTTCGAGGACATGGGGGTGAAGCGCGATATTTTCGGCCGGCTCGATGCGGTCGCCAGGCCCGATGCGGTGCTGGCCACCAACACCTCCTATCTCGATGTCGAGGCGATCGCCGGCTTCACGGCCCGGCCGCAACAGGTGCTGGGCATGCATTTCTTCAGCCCGGCCAATGTCATGCGGCTGGTCGAGGTGGTGCGCACCGGCAAGACTTCGCCCGAGGCGCTGGCGCGCACGCTTGCCGCCGCACGGGCGCTCGGCAAGCTGCCGGTGGTGGTGGGCGTATGTCACGGCTTCGTCGGCAACCGCATGCTGGCGCGCCGCTCCGAGCAGGTCGACCGCATGCTGCTGGAAGGAGCGACCCCGGCGCAGATCGACGCGGTGCTGACCCGCTTCGGCTTCCGCATGGGCCCCTGCGCCATGGGCGACATGGCGGGGCTCGACATAAGCTGGCGCATGCGCAAGGCGACGGGCCGGCGCGCGCCGGTCGCCGATGCGCTGTGCGAGGCGGGCCGCTTCGGCCAGAAGACCGGCGCCGGCTACTACGCCTATCCGCAAGGCGCCCGGCAGGGCGTGGAGGACCCGGAGGCGCTGAAGCTGATGGAAGCGGTCTCGGCTCGCGAGGGCGTGGCGCGCCGCATCCTCGACGACCAGGAGGTTCTGGAACGCCTGGTCTACCCGATGATCGACGAGGGCGCGCGCATCCTGGCCGAAGGCATCGCCGCGCGCGCCTCCGACATCGACGTGATCTGGCTGCACGGGTACAATTGGCCGCGCGGGCTGGGTGGCCCGATGCACTATGCCGGCGAGGTCGGCCCCGACCTCATCGCCGAGCGGCTCGACGCCTATGCCGAACAAACCGGCGACGCGTCGCTGCGCCCGTTCGAACGGCTGGGCGAGATGGTCGGGAAGAAATGAACGGGACAGAAATGCGAACCGTCATCGCCATCGTTGCAACGCTTTTCATCGGCGTCATGGCCGCGCCGCTCGCCGCCCGGGGACAATCCATGCAGGACACCGCGCTTTTCACCGCCGCCGCCCGGGACGATGCCGAGGCCGTCCGCGAGCTGCTGGCCGCCGGCGCCGATATCGACGCAAGGGACGGCGAGGGGCGCACCGCCCTTCTGCTCGCCACCCACGCCAATGCGGTCGAGGCCGCCCGCGTCCTCATCGAAGCCGGCGCCAACGTCAACGCCAAGGACGGGATCGACGACAGCCCCTATCTCTATGCCGGGGCGCGCGGGCATCTCGAAATCCTCAAGCTGACGCTGGCGCACGGTGCCGACCTGAAAAGCACCAACCGCTATGGCGGCACGGCGCTCATCCCGGCCTCGGAACGCGGCCATGTCGAGACGGTGCGCACGCTGATCGAGGCCGGCGTCGATGTCGACCACGTCAACAGGCTGAACTGGACCGCGCTGCTGGAGGCGATCATCCTCGGCGACGGCGGCCCCCGGCACCGGCAGATCGTCGAGCAGCTGGTCAAGGCCGGCGCCGACGTGAATCTGGCGGACGGGAACGGCGTGACGCCGCTCCAGCATGCCCGCAGCGCCGGCTATGGCGAAATCGAGCGGATTCTTGCCGCCGCCGGCGCCCGATAAGGAAAGGGAGAACCCGATGAGCGATGCGAACCGCTTCCTGTGCCAGGCGATCGAGCTTGCCCATGCCAATGTCGAGGCGGGCGGGCGCCCCTTCGGCGCCGTCGTGGTGCGCGCGGGCGAGGTGATCGCCACCGCCGTCAACGAGACGCATCTCAGCCGCGACGTGACCGATCATGCCGAGCTTCTGGCCATCCGCGCCGCCGCCCGCACGCACGGGCCGGAGGCGCTCAAAGGCAGCGCCGTCTATGCCAGCGGCCACCCGTGCCCGATGTGCCTGGCCGCCATGCGGCTGGCCGGGGTGGGCGAGGTCGCCTACGCCTATTCCAACGAGGACGGCGCGCCCTTCAACCTGTCCACCGCCGACATCTATGCGGAGCTGCGCAAACCCTTCCCCGAACAGTCGATGACCATCCGCCACGTGCCGACCCGCCTCGAGACGCGCACCGACCTCTATGACGACTGGAGCAGCCGGCAGGTCCGCTGCGGCTGAACCTCGGAGCCCGGGGCATATCCACAGCCGCCGATGTTCCCACCCGGCCGCAAAATGCTAACCTCGGGCTGCAACGAGCAGGGAGCAGGAACGGATGGCCACCAAGCTGGAGCGGATGATCGATCAGGGCACCGGGCGCGCACCCGCCGACCTGGTGCTCAAGGGCGGCCGCTTCCTCGACCTCGTCACCGGCGCGCTGGTCGAGAGCGACATCGCCATCTGCGGCGAGCGCATCGTCGGCACCTGTGCCGACTACGATGGCGCGAAGGAAATCGACATTTCCGGCCGCATCGTCGTGCCCGGCTTCATCGACACCCATCTGCACATCGAATCCTCGCTGGTCACGCCGCATGAGTTCGACCGCTGCGTTCTGCCGCGCGGCATCACCACGGCGATCTGCGATCCGCACGAGATCGCCAATGTGCTGGGGCTGGACGGCATCACCTATTTCCTCGACAGCGTCGCCGAGACGGTGATGGACATCCGCGTGCAGCTTTCGAGCTGCGTGCCGGCGACCCATCTGGAAACCTCCGGCGCGGAACTCACCGTCCATGACCTGCTGCCCTTTGCCGACCACCCCAAGGTGATCGGACTGGCCGAATTCATGAACTTTCCAGGCGTGCTGGCCAAGGACCCGGAGTGCATGGCCAAGCTGGAGGCTTTTCAAGGCCGCCACATAGATGGCCATGCGCCGCTGCTGCGCGGCTACGACCTCAACGGCTATCTCGCCGCCGAAATCCGCACCGACCATGAGACGACCACGGCCGAGGAGGCGCTGGAAAAGCTGCGCAAGGGCATGCATGTGCTGGTGCGCGAAGGCTCGGTGTCGAAGGATCTCGCCGCACTGATGCCGGTCATCACCGAGCGCAACTCGCCCTTCATCGCGCTGTGCACCGACGACCGCAACCCGCTCGACATCGCCGACCAGGGCCATCTCGATCACATGATCCGCACCGCCATCGCCGCCGGCGTCGAGCCGCTGGCCATCTACCGCGCCGCCTCGATCTCCGGGGCGCGCGCCTTCGGCCTCAAGGATCGCGGGCTGGTGGCGCCGGGCTGGCGCGCCGACCTCGTGGTGCTCGACACGCTGGAGGACTGCCGCGCCGAAATGGTGCTGGCGGCCGGCCGCATCGTCTGCGACGACCTCTTCGCCGCCCGCAAGCCGGTCGCCCCGGTCGGGCGTGGAAGCGTCAAGGCAAGACAGGTGGCGGAAGCGGATTTCCGCGCCCGTTCCAACAGCGGCCGCACCCGTACCATCGGCATCGTTCCGGGCCAGATCATCACCCGCGACCTCGAATTCGACCTGCCTGTCGGAGAAAACGGCGTCGGGATCGATCTCGCCAATGACGTGGTCAAGGTCGCGGTGGTCGAGCGCCATGGCCGAAGCGGCAACATCGCCACCGGCTTCGTGCACGGCTTCGGCCTCAAGGCCGGCGCCATCGCCTCGACCGTCAGCCATGACAGCCACAACATCTGCATCGTCGGCTGCTCCGACGCGGACATGGCGCTGGCCGCCAACCGGCTGGGCGAGATCGAGGGCGGCTTCGTGGTGGTGCGCGACGGCAAGGTCCTGGCCGAACTCGCCCTGCCCGTCGCCGGGCTCATGAGCCTCGCCGGCTACGAGACGGTGCGCGAGGAACTGAAGACACTGCGCGCCGCCGCCTTCGAACTCGGCTCGACGCTGGAGGAGCCGTTCCTGCAACTCGCCTTCATCGCCCTGCCGGTGATCCCGCACCTGAAGATCACCGATAAGGGGCTCGTCGACGTCGACCGTTTCGAACTGATCGGCACGTAGGCCATATGCGTCGGCCGGATTGGGCCTGAATCATTCCCACTCGATGGTGCCGGGGGGCTTCGAGGTCACGTCGTAGACGACGCGGTTGATGCCGCGGACCTCGTTGATGATGCGGGTGGCGGCGTTGCCGAGGAAGCTCATGTCGTAGTGGTAGAAGTCGGCGGTCATGCCGTCGACCGAGGTGACGGCGCGCAGCGCGCAGACATATTCGTAGGTGCGCCCGTCGCCCATCACGCCCACCGTCTGGACCGGAAGCAGCACGGCGAAGGCCTGCCAGATGGCGTCGTAGAGGCCGGCCTTGCGGATCTCGTCCAGATAGACGGCGTCGGCCTCACGCAAAATCTCCAGCTTCTCGCGGGTCACGCCGCCGGGGCAGCGGATGGCGAGGCCGGGGCCGGGGAAGGGGTGGCGGCCGATGAAGCTTTCCGGCAGGCCGAGCTCCTTGCCGAGCACGCGCACCTCGTCCTTGAACAGTTCGCGCAGCGGTTCGACGAGCTGCATGTTCATGCGCTCCGGCAGGCCACCGACATTGTGGTGCGACTTGATGGTGACCGAAGGCCCGCCGGTGAAGGACACGCTTTCGATGACGTCCGGATAGAGCGTGCCCTGGGCGAGGAAATCGGCGCCGCCGAGCTTCTTCGCCTCCTCCTCGAACACCTCGATGAACAGGCGGCCGATGGTCTTGCGCTTGGTCTCCGGGTCGGTCTCGCCCTCCAGCGCCGAGATGAAGCGGTCGGAGGCGTCGACCAGAATGAGCGGCAGGTTGTAATGCTGGCGGAACATGGCCACCACGTCGGCGGCCTCGTTCTTGCGCATCAGGCCATGGTCGACGAGGATACAGGTGAGTTGCTCACCGACCGCCTCATGGACCAGCAGCGCCGCCACCGAAGAATCGACGCCGCCCGAAAGCGCGCAGATCACCTTCTTGTCGCCGACCTGCTTGCGGATCGCCTCCACCGCCTGCTGGCGATAGGCGGACATGGTCCATTCGCCCTTTACGCCCACGATATTGCGCACGAAATTGGCGAGCAGGCGGGCGCCGTCCGGCGTGTGCACCACTTCGGGATGGAACTGCACGGCATAGAAGCGGCGCTTCTCGTCGGCGATGGCGGCGAACGGCGCGCCGCGCGAGGTGCCGACGACCTTGAAGCCTTCGGGCAGGGCGGTGACGCGGTCGCCATGGCTCATCCACACCTGATGGCGGGTGCCCCTGGCCCAGACATCGTCGAAGAGGGCGCAATCGGCCTCGATCTCGAGGAAGGCGCGGCCGAACTCGCGCTCATGGCCGGCCTCGACCTGGCCGCCGAGCTGGGCGCACATGGTCTGCTCGCCATAGCAGATGCCGAGCACCGGAATGCCGGCCTCGAACACTTCCTGCGGCGCGCGCGGGCTGCCGATGTCGATGGCCGAATGCGGGCTGCCGGAGAGGATGACGCCCCTGGGCTTGATGCGCGCGAAGGCTTCCGCCGCGGACTGGAAGGGCACGATCTCGCAATAGGCGCCGGCCTCGCGCACACGCCTGGCGATGAGCTGCGTGACCTGGCTGCCGAAATCGATGATGAGGATGGTGTCGGAGTGGTGGTTCGTCGTCATGTCGGGCCTTTAAAGAAGAACGTCCGTCGGCGCAATGGGTTTGTATTCCGCGGTCTGGCGGCCACCGGGGGCGGAGCCTAGCCGAAAGGCAGCGCCCCGTCGCGCAGCGCGCTTTCCAGCAGTTCGACCGCCTGGCCAAGCCTTTCGTCGACGATATGGAGATAGGCGGTCCAGTCATCAACATGCTTCAGTTCGGCCGCGCCGTCGGAAATGCCGCGCAGCGCTGCCAGCGGCACGCCGAACATCTGGCAGGCGCGCAGGCAGGCATAGGTTTCCATGTCGACCATGTCCTCGGCGATGCCGTCATAGGCCGCGCCCGAAACGATCGCCGCGCCGGTCGATAGGGTCGCCTCCTTCACGCCCGGTATGCGCAAGGGCAGGGGCAGCGTGGCGGGAAGACCGAGGAAGGGCGTGACGCCCCGGACGAAGCCGAGCGGCGAAGCGTCCATGTCGCGATAGGACACCGAGACCGCCTGATAGACTTCAGCCTGCTCCAGCTTGCGCGAACCGGCCGATCCCAGCGAGACGACGAGGTCGGGAAGGGCGCCCGAGGCGTCCAGCCTCGCCAGTTCCGCCCCCAACCGCACGCCTGCCTCGACCGGGCCGACGCCGGTCATGAACGGCCTGAACAGCTTCTTGAGCGCCGGCCCGTATTCGGCCTCGGCCGCCATGACGAACAGCACCCGCCGGCCAGCGAATGCGGTCGTGTGATCTGTCGGTCGGGTGCTCATGGTCTCACCCTTTGCGAACCGGCTTCTCACCCCTCGATCCCGTCCCGGCCGGCCACCGTCATCATGGTGCCGGTCATGGTGGCGATCAGCCGCGCCTCGCCGTCGACGCCATAGGCATAGGCCTGGCCGTCGGCCACGGTGATGGTGCGGCCGGGCTTGGTGACGGAACCCCGGAACAGGAAGCGCTCGCCCTTGCCGGGAGCCAGAAGGTTGACCTTGAACTCGATGGTCAGCACGCCGGTGCTTTCCGGCATCAGCGAATAGGCGGCATAGCCGCAGGCCGAATCCAGCGCCGTGGAAATCACCCCGGCATGGAGGAAGCCGTGCTGCTGGGCAAGCCGCGCATCATAGGGCATTTCGATCTCGACGATGCCGGGCGTCACCAGCGTCAGTTCGGCGCCGATGGTGGCCATGGCCCGCTGCCGCGCGAAGGAGGCCCTGACGCGCTCTTCATAGTCGGGGGGCGGCACGATCTTGGCTGCCATCGCCTTATTCTCCGTTCGGCTGGCCGCTTATCGCAAAGCCCCGCGCGGCAGGCAATCGGGCAAAAATCGCCTGGCCGGTGCTTTTGCGCCAGCTAAAGCCCAAGCTCGTAGCGCAACTCCTCGGCCGAGTTGACGATGACGGCGCCGGACGGGCCTTCCATCGGGCGCTCCGGCCAGAAGATGGTGCGCATGCCGGCGGCGAGCCCGGCGGTGACGCCGGTCCAGCTGTCGTCGACGGCCACCGCGTCGGCCGGATCGACGCCGGCCAGATAGGCGGCGCGCAGGAAGGGCTCGGCGGCGGGCTTCGGCTCGATGACATCGTTGCGGCTGATACTGCGCATGCCGGGATGCGACAGGCCGACGGCGCGCAGATTGGCGTCGACCACCAGCCGGTCGGAGTTCGACACCACCGCCTGATGGATGCCCATGACGCGCAGTTCGCCATAGATTTCCAGCGCGCCGGGGCGCGGCACCAGATCGGCGACCAGCGGCATGTAGTGGCCGTATTTGTGCAGGATCCATTCCTCGAAGGGCAGGGAGAGGCCCTGCTCGGCGCGCAGCATCTCGTAGAGCGGCCCGGCGGCGATGCCGATGGCGCGCTCCTGCAGATCGGCCGGCGGCTCGATGCCGAGCTCGCGCAACGCCGCCTCCAGCGCGGCATGATGCAGGGGCTCGCTGTCGACCAGCGTGCCGTCCATGTCCCAGAAAACCGCCTTGTGCCGCATGCGCGTGATCCTTTTCCGGTTGATCGCCGGGACAATTGGCCAGATGCGCCTCGATGGCAAGTCCGGCAGGGCAAGTCTGCCGGGACAAGCCCCGCACAATCTGGATCAATCGACACGCATGGGGAGCCTCTTGCCTTGCCTGGCGCAGGAAGGCAGAAAACAACATGATTCCGGAACATCCTTTCCGGCATCCTCGTGCGGCTTCCGGACATTTTCTCCGACGCGCCGCGATCGGAACGAACGACATGTCTGCCCTCGAAGCCGATGCACGCGCATCCGGATATCTCTGGCGCGAGGAAATCAGGGCCACGCTCTCGCTGGCCTGGCCGCTGGTGCTGACCAATCTGGCCCAGACGGCGATGACCGCCACCGACGTCATGATCCTCGGCCGGGTGGGGCCGGCGACGCTGGCCGCCGGCGCGCTCGGCACCAACCTCTATTTCGCGCCGCTGATCTTCGGGCTCGGCCTGATGTTGGCGACAGTGCCGATGATGGCGCGCGAGGTGGGCCGGCGGCGCAATTCGGTGCGCGATCTGCGCCGCACCGTGCGCCAGGGCCTGTGGGTGGCCGTGCTGGCGGCGCTGCCGATCTGGGCGCTGCTGTGGAACGGCGAACGGGTGCTCTTGGCCATGGGCCAGGAGCCGGCGCTGGCCGCCGATGCCGGACACTATCTGCGCGCCCTGCAATGGGGCCTGCTGCCGTTCTTCTTCTACGTGGTGCTGCGCTCCTTCATCGCCTCGCTGGAGCGGCCGGGCTGGGCCACGGTGGTCGCCTTCATCGGCGTCATCATCAACCTTGTCGGCAACCTGTTGCTGGTGTTCGGCCATCTCGGCTTCCCGCGCCTGGGCATCTTCGGCTCCGGCCTTGCCACCTCGATCGCCAATTTCTCCATGTTCCTCGGCATGGTTCTGGTGGTGACGCTCGACCGCCGTTTCCGCCGCTACCATCTGTTCGGCCGGTTCTGGCGGCCCGACTGGCAGCGGCTGCGCCAGCTTCTGTGGCTCGGCCTGCCGATCGCGGCGATGATGGCGTTCGAGACGACGCTGTTCAACGCCGCCGCCTTCATGATGGGCCTGATCGGCGCCTCCTCGCTCGCCGCCTATGCGGTGGTGATCCAGCTCTGCTCGGTCTCCTTCATGATCCCGCTCGGCATCAACCAGGCGGCCACCGTGCGGGTCGGCATCGCCTATGGCGCGCATGACCCGGAAGCAATCGCCCGCGCCGGCTGGACGTCCTGCGCCATGGGCGTCGGCTTCATGGCGCTCTCGGCGCTGGCCATGACCACCTTGCCGCGCCCGCTGCTCGGCGCCTTCATCGATGTCGACAGCCCGGCCAACGCCGAGGTGGTGGTGCTGGCCACCGGCTTCCTTGCCGTCGCCGCGCTGTTCCAGATCGTCGACGGCGCCCAGGCGGTGGCCGCCGGCATGCTGCGCGGCTTGCAGGACACCACCTTGCCGATGCTCTATGCCGCCATAGGCTACTGGGGCATCGGCATGCCGCTCAGCATCGCGCTCGGCTTCCATTCCGGCTTCGCCGGCGTCGGCATATGGATCGGCCTTTCGGCGGGGCTGGCGGTCGTCGCCGTGCTGCTTCTGGCGCGCTGGCTGCGGCGGCGCCGGCTGCCCGCCTATGCGGCCATGCGATAGCATCGTTTTTCGCGCCACCCGATCAAAGCGGGCAGCGCACGCGCCAAAACGATGCTAAGAGACCGGCGCGGAATTTTCCATCGGGCAGCGAAGGCAAACCTGATCCATGGCCACCAAGACTGACATTGCGCGGCGCGTCTACAACCACACCTGGAAGCTGGACCCGATCATCCGCAGCCTGCTCGACACCGATTTCTACAAGCTTCTGATGCTGCAGATGATCTGGGGCATGTATCCCAAGGTCGACGCCACCTTCACGCTGATCAACCGCACCACCTCGGTGCGGCTGGCCGACGAGATCGACGAGGGCGCGCTGCGCGAACAGCTCGACCATGCCCGCTCGCTGCGCTTTTCCAAAAAGGAGATGATCTGGCTGGGCGGCAACACCTTCTATGGCCGCAAGCAGATCTTCGAGCCGGAATTCCTCGCCTGGCTGGAGGATTTCCAGCTCCCCGACTACCATCTGGAAAAGCGCGACGGCCAGTACGAGCTGAGCTTCGCGGGTCCGTGGATGTACACGACGCTGTGGGAAATCCCGGTGCTCGCCATCATCAACGAGCTGCGCTCGCGCGCCGCGCTGCGGGACTACGGGCCGTTCGCGCTCGATGTGCTTTACGCCCGCGCCAAGGCCAAGATGTGGGCCAAGACCGAGCTGCTGAAGCAGCTTCCCGACATCAACATCTCCGATTTCGGCACCCGCCGCCGCCATTCCTTCCTGTGGCAGCGCTGGTGCGTAGAGGCGCTGAAGGAAGGCATCGGCGACGCCTTCACCGGCACCTCCAACGTCAAGCTCGCCATGGACACCGACCTGGAGGCGGTGGGCACCAATGCGCACGAGCTGCCCATGGTGCTGGCGGCGCTGGCCGACAGCGAGGCCGAACTGAAGCAGGCCCCGTACCGGGTGCTGCAGGACTGGCAGCGCTACTATGGCGGCAACCTGCTGATCGTGCTGCCCGACGCCTTCGGCACCGCCGCCTTCCTGCGCGACGCGCCCGACTGGGTGGCCGACTGGACCGGCTTCCGCCCCGACAGCGCCCCGCCCATCGAGGGCGGCGAGCGCATCATTTCGTGGTGGCGCGAAAAGGGCAAGGACCCGCGCCAGAAGATGCTGATCTTCTCCGACGGGCTGGAGGCCGAGACCATCGTCGAGACCTACAAGCATTTTCACGGAAAGGTGCGCATGGCCTTCGGCTGGGGCACCAACCTGACCAACGACTTCGAGGGCTGCGCGCCGGTTCCCACCACCCGGCTGAACCCGATCTCGCTGGTCTGCAAGGTGACCGAGGCCAACGGAAGGCCCGCCGTGAAGCTCTCCGACAATCCCGCCAAGGCCACCGGCGACGCGAACGAAATCCGCCGCTATCTGCGCATCTTCGGCGACGAGGAGCGGGTCGAGCAGCTCGTCAAGGTCTGACGCCGGGCGATGCGCGCGAGGACGGGAATCGCATTCGCGCTGCCGGCCCTGCTGGCGGCGGCGATGCCCTCGCAGGCGCTCGCCCATGCCTCGGATCGCGGCCATGTGCTCCTGTTGCCGACCGGCTATTATTCCGCCGGCGGCGCCCTCGCGGTCGCGGTGTCCTTCCTCGTGCTGGCGCTGGTGCCGCCACGGTTTCTGGCACGCCTCTGGGCGCAGCGGCTGACGCTGTTTCCGCCCGGCGAGGGGGCGCGGACCGCAACGAGCCTGCTGTCCTTCGCCGGCTTTGCCATGTTGCTTGCCGCCGGCTTCCAGGGCAGCCGTGACCCGCTCTCCAACCCGCTGCCGCTGACCATATGGACGCTCTTGTGGGTCGGCATGACGCTGGTGCAGGGGCTGCTCGGCGATGTCTGGGCATGGCTCAACCCGTGGCATGGCCCCTGCAGGGCCATGGAGCGGCTGGGCGTTGCCCGCAAGAAGATCATCTTGCCGCAGCGCCTCGGCATGTGGCCGGCGGTCGTCCTGCTGTTTGCCTTCGCATGGTTCGAGCTGGTCTATCCGGCGCCGGACGATCCCGAAAAGCTGGCGCGCGCCGCCGGCCTCTACTGGCTGGCCAGCTTCATCGCCATGCTTCTGTTCGGCCACGCGGAATGGAGCCGGCGCGGCGAGTTCCTCACCGTCTTCTTCCGGCTCCTGTCGCGCTTCGCCGTTCTGGGCCGGGACGATGCGGGCCGCCTGACGCTCAACTGGCCCGGCGCGCGGCTTCTCGCCATTGCGCCGCTGCCGCGAAGCGGCGTCGCCTTCGTGCTTCTGGCGCTGTCGTCCGTCTCTTTCGACGGCCTGTCGAAGACCTTCTTCTGGCTCGGCCTGATCGGGGTCAACCCGCTCGATTTTCCCGGCCGCACGGCGGTGATGGCGTCGAGCACCGCCGGCCTGCTGCTGAGCTTTGCCATCCTCGGCGCGGTGTTCCTGCTGGCGGTGCGGCTGGGCGACCGGATTGCCGGTTCGCCACATCCCAAGAACAGCGCCGGCCTGCTGGTGTGGTCGATCGTGCCGATCGCGCTCGCCTACCATCTGGCGCATTATCTCGCCTCGCTGCTGGTCGACGGCCAGTATGCGCTGGTCGCCCTGTCCGACCCCTTCGCGCGCGGCTGGAACCTGTTCGGCACCGCCGGCATGCAGGTCGAGGCCGCCGTCACGGCGGGAGCGGGATCGGCATGGGTGCTGTGGAACATACAGGCGGGTGGCATCGTCGCCGGTCATGTGCTGGCGGTGCTGGTGGCGCACGGCCTCGCCTTCCGCCTCTACGGCGATGCCGGCCGGGCGACGCGGAGCCAGCTTCCGCTCACACTGCTGATGATCGGCTACACCGTCTTTGGCCTGTGGCTGCTTTCGACGCCATCGGCGGGCTGAAGCCGCCTTTTCCCTTGGGTAAACCTTGTCTTGCAACAAGCAGCCTTTGATGATTTAGCTTGCGCGCCTAAAATCCGTCCGACGCCGCGAGATGCCCCACATTCCTCGCTCCTTCGCCACCACGCCAGAACAGGAAGTTCGCCCATGACCGATCGGAAAACGGTTTCCGCAGCCGGAACGGCCCCGCTCAGCCGCCGCACGGCCCTCAAGGGCATGGCCGCCGCGGGCGGCCTGATGGCGGCGCCGGGCTTCGTGCGCTATGCGCAGGCGCAGAGCGCCGCCCCGATCCGCATCGGCTTCCAGTGCCACCGCACCGGCATCGGCGCCGCCTATGGCCGCTGGTACGAGCGCACCACCGCGGCCGCCGTCAAGCTCATCAACGAGGCCGGCGGCATCAACGGCCGGCCGGTCGAGATCGTCATCGAGGACGACGGCACCGATGCCGGGCGCGGCGCCGAGGTGGTGGCCAAGTTCGCCAACCAGCACAAGACCGACATCGTCTACGGCACGCTGTTCTCGCATGTGGTGATCGGCTCGGCACCGGCCGCCGGCGAACTGAAGATCCCCTATTATGTGGTCAGCGAGGGCTATCACGTGGCCTCCGGCCAACTCAACCGCTGGTGCCTGCAGCCCGGCATCACCGACGTGCGCGCCCAGGTGACCGCCATGGCGCCGTGGATCGCCGCCAATGCCGGCAAGAAGGTCACCATGATCTATCCGGACTACGCCTTCGGCTACGACCATCGCGACTACCTGCCGCCGGCGCTGGAGAAGGCGGGCGCGGAAGTGGTGGCCAAGATCGCCATCCCGCCGACGGAAAGCTCTTTCACCAAATATTTCCCGCAGATTCCGTCCTCCACCGACGTGCTCTACCACGTCATGGTCGGCCCGGCCGTGC
This sequence comes from Aquamicrobium terrae, assembly GCF_052978165.1. Taxonomy (NCBI): domain Bacteria; kingdom Pseudomonadati; phylum Pseudomonadota; class Alphaproteobacteria; order Hyphomicrobiales; family Phyllobacteriaceae; genus Aquamicrobium; species Aquamicrobium terrae. The sequence continues at coordinate 1,997,929 of NZ_JBRKLZ010000001.1, read as the reverse complement.
TCACCTTCGTCAAGGAACTCGGCGAATTCTACGGCGCCAGCGGGCCGAAGCTGTTCGGCTTCATCGATTCGCTCGAAGCCGTCGACATCAACAGCCCCGGCCTCGAATATCTGGACGGCAGCCATTTCTGGGAAGGTTCGCCCCGCTATGCGCAAGCCGACGACACCGACGCCATGAAGGCCTATCGCGCCGCCGTCGGCACCGACGACAACGGCGCCTCGGTCAACGATCCGCGCGATATTTCCACCGCCGGCCACATGTTCGGCTGCTGGGAGACGCTCTATGTCATCAAGCGGGCGATGGAGGCAGCCGGCTATCGCGGGCCGGAAGACCGCGCCAAGCTGGTCGAGGCGACCGAGGCGATGAGCGCCTTCGCCGAGGGCCCCGAGCACCCGCAGGGCGACAAGGTTTTCGACGGCAAGATCCATCAGGTCTTCGGCCACCAGTACATTTCCCGGCTGGAAGGCGGCCGCCTCAACGTGGTGCACAAGACCGCCATCGAGGACAGCCGCTACGAGCCGGAAGCCGACTACACCACGCAGCCGTTCTGATGCATCCGAAACGGCGCTGACGGATAGTCCGGCATGGGTTTCGGACCTCACCTGCTGCTGGCGGTTCTGGAAGGGCTGGTCACCTCGGCGGTGCTGGCGCTGACGGCGCTCGGCCTGTCGCTGGTGTTCGGGGTCATGCGCGTCGTCAACGTCGCCCATGGCGAGCTGTTCATGCTGGGGGCGGTGCTGGCCTGGGCCGTGGCGACAGCGGTCGGCGGCAGTCCGGTCCTCGGCTTTGCCGCCGCCCTCGTCATCGCGCCGCTGATCGTCGGCGCGGTGGCTGTGCTGGCCGAGCGGCTGGTGCTGCGCCGGGTGGAGTACGACCCGGAGGCGACCATCGTCGCCACCATCGGCCTGCTCTACATCATCCAGCAGCTCGCGCTCACCTTCTACGGCGCCGACGCGCGTCCGGTGCCGCCGCCCTTCAACATGCGCCTCGCGCTGCCATGGTTCGGCTATTCGGCCTACAAGCTGTCGATCGTCGGCGCCTCCGCCCTGCTTCTCCTGATCTCGTGGCTGGTGCTGACGCGCACCCGCGCCGGGCTGGTCATGCGCGCCACCCAGTACGACCGCGAGACCGCACAGGCCTTCGGCATCCTGGTCGAGCGGGTCTATGCCGCGGTCTTCGCCATCGGCGCCATGCTGGCCGCGATCGCGGCGGTGCTGATCGTGCCGATCAGCCAGGCGCATTACCTGATGGGGCAGGACCCGCTGCTCTTGTCCTTCGCCGTGGTCATCATCGGCGGGCTGGGCTCGTTGCGCGGCACGGTGGTCGCGGCCCTGCTGATCGGCGTCTCCGACGGGGTGATCTCCATGTTCTTCTCCCCGACGCTGGCCAAGCTGATCGCCACGCTGGCGGTGGCCATGGTGCTGGTGTTCCGCCCGCAGGGCCTGTTCGGCAAGGCCGCGCGATGAACGGGACGCTAAGGCTCTACGCATTGCACGGCGCGGTGGTCGCGCTGCTTGTGGCGCTGAACTTCCTGCTGCCGGCCTATCACCACGGGCTGATGGCGCGCATCCTGGTGCTCGCCACCTTCGCCATGGGCTACAACCTCACCTTCGGCTATGGCGGGCTGTTGTCGCTCGGCCATGCCATGTTCTTCGCCGCCGGCCTCTATGGCGCGGGGCTCGGCATCCATCATCTCGGCCTCGGCGTGCCGGCGGCCTTCCTTGCAGCGCTTGCCTGCGGGGCCGTGCTGGCGCTGCCCGTCGGCCTTTTGGCGCTGCGCACCACCGGCGTCGCCTTCATGATCGTGACGCTGATGTTCTCGCAGGCGTTCCACCTCGCCATCCTCTATTTCTCCGCCTTCACCGGCGGCGATCAGGGACTGGTGCTGAAGCCCCAGCAACGCCGCATCGAAACATGGCTCGGCACGCTCGACCTCACCGATCCGGCGACGCGCTACCTGTCGGCGCTCACCCTGTTCGCGGTGGTGCTGTTCGTCCTGCTCGCCATGGTCCGCTCCGGCTTCGGCCGGGTGCTCGTCGCCATCCGCGAGAACGAGGAGCGCACCCGCATGCTGGGCTACGACACCTTCGCCAACCGGCTGGCGGCGCTGGTGGTGTCGGGCACGGTCTGCGCCGCCGCCGGCGCCGCTTACGGGCTGCTGTTCGGCTATGTCGGCGCGAACTTCGCCTCGGTGCAATACTCCATCCTGCCGCTGCTGTGGGTGCTGCTGGGGGGTGCCGCGACGACGCTCGGGCCGCTGTTCGGCACCGTCTTCATGTATTACGTGGTCGACATCACCAGCGGCTACACCTCCGCCTATATGCTGGTGGTGGGCGTGATCCTCATCCTGCTGGTGCTGTTCTTCCGCAAGGGGCTGCTCGGCACGCTGCGCGAACGCTGGCTGGGGTGGCTGCCGTGACCGTATTGCTCGAAACACGCGGCCTGTCGCGCAACTTCGGCGGATTGCGCGCCGTCGACCGCGTCGACTTCTCCCTGATGCAGGGCGAAATCCGCGCGCTCATCGGCCCCAATGGCGCCGGCAAGACCACTTTCGTCAGCCTCGTCTGCGGCCGCCTCGCGCCCTCCGCCGGCACCATCGTCTTCGACGGCGCCGACATCACGTCCCTTCCCGCCCACCGGCGCGTGCGCCTCGGCATCGCTTATACGTTCCAGATCACCAGCGTCTTTTCCAACCTCAGCGTCTTCGACAATGTCGCGCTCGCCGTCCAGCGCACGCTGGCCGACGGCCGCGCACAAGGCCGGCTGCGCGCCGGCGTGACGGAGGCGCTGGAGCGGGTCGGGCTGGCGGACCGCGCTTCGCTGCCGGCCGGCCAGCTCGCCTATGGCCACCAGCGCCTGCTGGAAGTGGCGATGGGCCTTGCGCTGAAGCCGCGGCTGATGGTGCTGGACGAGCCGACGCAGGGGCTCGGCGACGGCGAGATCGAGGCTTTCATCGCGCTGGTGCGCGAGATCGCCGCCGAGGCCACCGTGCTTTTGATCGAGCACAATATGGACGTGGTCATGCAGCTCGCCGATCGCATCACCGTTCTGGAAGCGGGCAGGGTGCTGGCCGAAGGCACGCCCGACGCCATCCGCGCCGACGAGGCGGTGCAGCGCGCCTATCTGGGGGGCAGCGCATGAGCGAGCTGCTCTCCGTCTCCGGGCTCGACTGCTTCTATGGCGAGGTGCAGGTGCTGCACGGGCTGGAGCTTGCGCTGCGCAAGGGCGAGATCCTGTGCCTGATGGGGCGCAACGGCGCCGGCAAGACGACGACGCTGAAAGCCATCATGGGGCTTGTGCGGCCACGCGCCGGCTCCATCCGCATGGGCGGCGTGGAGCTGACGGGCCGGCCGGCGCATGAGGTGCCGAAGCAGGGGATCGGCTATGTGCCGCAGGGCCGCCGCCTGTTCGCCGAGATGACGGTGCGGGAGAATCTGGAGATCGGCCTCAATGCAAGGGCCAAGGGCGCCGGCACGCTGGAAAGCGTGCTCGACCTGTTCCCGCTGCTGCGCGAGCGGCTGAAGCAGCAATCCGGCACGCTGTCCGGCGGCGAGCAGCAGATGCTGGCCATGGCGCGCGCGCTGTGCCTCGAACCGGAAATCCTGCTGCTCGACGAGCCGACCGAAGGTCTGATGCCGTCGATGATCCGGAAAATCCGCGAAACGGTGCTGGCGCTGCGCCAGCGCGGCGTCTCCACCATCCTGGTCGAGCAGCGCACGGAAGCGGTCCTGGCCATGGCCGACCGCGTCACCTTCATCGAGAACGGCCGCAGCCGCGAGACCGTGGCCGTGACGGAATTGAAGGCGGACCCCTCTGCCTTCAGGCGCTATGTCGGGATCGGCTGAAGACCTCTTCCGAATTGGAGCCTACGGCCACAGGACGGGAATGACGAGCGACACGCCCGACAGGAACAGCAGCGCAAAGGCCAGGCGCCGTTGCGCGAAGGGCGACAGCGGCGGCGGCCAGCGCCGCGCAAGGTAGGTCGCGCCCGCCACCCCCGGCAGGCCGGCAAGCGCCCACACCATGACATGGTTGTCCCACTCGCCGCTCACCGCCACCAGCGACAGGCGAAACAGGGCGTTGAAGGCGAAGACGGCGACGAGCGTTTCGCGGATGGTCACCAGCGGCAGCGGCTGGCGGTAGAAATGATAGACCAGCGGCGGCCCCGCGGTCGAGAACAGGCCGCCCATCAGCCCGCCGATGCCGCCGAAGGCGGCGAAGCTCCAATGCGGGGAAAGCTCCCGGCGCGGCGCGGGCCGCCGCATCAGTTGCAGGCTGGACAGGATGATGACCAGACCCAGGCTCAGCCTGAGCGCCGACAGCGACAGCGAGGCCACCACCAGCAGCGCCGCGTAGCCGAGCGCGACCAGGGGAATGCCGCCGGCCAGCGACAGCAGGAAGGGCCGGCGGGCGATGTCGCGCCAGCCGCGCGCCAGCACCATGAGGGCATTGACCAGCGTCAGCAGCGAGATCACCACCGCCGCTTCCGGCAGCGGCACCAGGCCGGTGAGCGCGATGACCCCCATCAGCACCAGCCCGAAGGCGAAGCCGGTCACCGTCTGCACATAGGCGGCGACGAAGCAGAGCAGCGGGAAGAAGGTGATACCGAGGGTCAGGGGCATGATCAGGCTGTTGTTGCGAGACGGACAATCCGGGTCCCTCACCGCCAGGACCGGGACGCTTGAGATCGAGGCCGGCTCCTCAATGGAAGCCGGCCTCGACTGCAATGAAGCGGGCGGCTAGCCGAAGAAGATGAAGCTCGACAGCACGAAGATCGGCAGCAGCACCACGCCGGACCACAGCATGTAGCCGAAGAAGCTCGGCATGCGGATGCCCTGGCTGCGGGCGATGGCGTAGACCATGAAGTTCGGCGCGTTGCCGATATAGGTATTGGCGCCCATGAACACCGCACCGGCCGAGATCGCCGCCAGCGTCGTGGCGAAGGTGGTCATCAGCTCCTGCGGATTGCCGCCGGCCAGCTCGAAGAACACCAGATAGGTCGGCGCGTTGTCGAGGAACGACGACAGGACGCCGGTCATCCAGAAATAGGCCATGTCGTTGGGCTCGCCGGACGCGGTGGTCACCAGCGACACCAACGGGGCCAGCGCGCCCTCCATGCCGGCGCGCAGGATCGCCACCACCGGCACGATGCAGACGAAGATCGCCGCGAACAGCTTGGCCACTTCAAGGATGGGGGCCCAGTTGAAGCCGTTGGCGGAACGATACTTCTTCGGCGACACCACCAGCGAGACGAAGGCCAGGCCGAGGATGATGGCGTCGCGCACCAGGTTCTGCAATTCGACATGCACGCCCTGGATGGTGAACTCCACACCCGGCTTCCAGGCTGCCGACATCAGGATGGCGCCGATGACGCCGGCCAGCAGCGGGAGGTTGACGAGGCCGAGGATGCGCACCCTCGAATCCGGCGTCGGATCCTTGATCCGAGGCTGGCCGCCTTCGCGCCGGTAGAGGATGGTGTCGAGCACGAAGAACGCCGCCAGCACCAGCCCGCCGACCAGAAGCGTGTCGGGCAGCAGATGCACCGTGGTCCAGAAGAAGTCGACGCCGCGCAGGAAGCCGACGAACAGCGGCGGGTCGCCGAGCGGCGTCAGCGAGCCGCCGATATTGGAGACGAGGAAGATGAAGAACACCACGACATGGGCGTTGAAGGGGCGGTTGTCGTTGGCGCGGATCATCGGCCGGATCAGGATCATCGAGGCGCCGGTGGTGCCGATCACCGAGGCGAGGATGGCGCCGACCAGCAGCAGCCCCGAATTGAACAGGGGCGTGCCGTGGATGTTGCCGGACACCAGGATGCCGCCCGAAATGGTGAACAGCGCAAACAGCAGGATGATGAACGACATGTATTCCAGAAGCATGGCGTGCAAAACCGCCTCGCTGGCGGCCGGAATGCCGTAGAAGAAGGCCAGCGGCACCACGACCAGAACCGCCCAGAGGGCGGCGATCTTGCCGTAGTGATGCTCCCAGAAATGATGGAACAGCAGCGGCCCGGTGGCGATGCACAGCAAGAGGCCGGCGAAGGGCAGGCCCCACCACAGCGACATGTCCGCGCCCGGAAGCGCCTCGGCGGCAAAGGCCGGAGTGGCCATGAGGCCGGCAAGGACCAAGGCGGGGGCAAAGGCAGCCCATCGCAATGCAGCAGCGTTCACCGGTTTCTCCCTTGTAGCTCAATGAGTGTGATTGTGGACGGTACGGCGTCAGCCCAGCGCGACGCCCGCCTCGCGCATCCTGGCGGTCATCGCATCGAGCGACCCGCCAAGGTCGATGCCGCGGCAGGCGTCGAGCCGCACCGTGACCGAGAAGCCGAGCCGCACCGCATCGAGCGCCGAATAGGCGACGCAGAAATCGGTGGCGAGGCCGGCCAGGGTGATCGCGCCGATGCCGCGCTCGCGCAGATAGCCGGCAAGGCCGGTCGGCGTGGTGCGGTCGTTCTCGTAGAAGGCCGAATAGCTGTCGATGGCCGGGCGGAAACCCTTGCGGATGACCAGCTCGGCCTTGGTCCAGGCGAGGCCGTGATGGAAATCGGCGCCGCGGCTGCCCTGGATGCAATGATCGGGCCAGAGCGTCTGCTCGCCATAGGGCATGGTCACGGTCTGGAAGGGCTGGTGCCCCGGATGGCTGGAGGCAAAGCTGGAATGGCCGGCCGGGTGCCAGTCCTGGGTGAGGATGACGTGCTCGCTTTGCCGGATCATCTCGTTGACCAGCGGCACGATCTCATCGCCACCGGCGACCGCCAGCGTCCCGCCCGGGCAGAAGTCGTTCTGCAGATCGATGACGACAAGCGCTTCGTCGGCCATGTTCTCTCCTTGCCAGCGCATTTCGCGAGAGCCGTAACATGACCAGATGGGCTCCCCCGTCAACCCAAATCGGTCCGGATGCGGTCACTTCCCGTAGAGCAGGCCGGTGGTGTCGATCTCGGGCGGGCGTCCGGCGACGAGGTCGGCAAGCAGGCGGCCGGACCCCGCGGCCATGGTCCAGCCGAGATGGCCATGGCCGGTGTCGAGGTAAAGGTTGCGATAGCGGGCGCGGCCGAGCACCGGCACCGAACTGGGCATCATCGGGCGCAGGCCCGCCCACAGTTCCGCCCTGGCTTCATCGAAGGCGCCGGGGAAAATCTCGCGTGCCGTGCGGAACATGGCGGCGAAATTCGCAGGCTGGAACGAGCGGTCGAAACCGGTGAACTCGGCCGTGCAGGAGAGCCGCAGCCGGTTGCCGAGGCGCGAATAGGCGACATAGCGGTCCTCGTCGGCGCCGCCCATGGTCGGGCCCCGGGCCTCGTCCTCCAGGGGTATCGTCGCCGCGTAGCCCTTCACCGGATAGACCGGCAGGTCGAGCCCGTGGCGGCGGCCGAGCAGGCCGCTTTCCGGCCCCATGGCGATGACGACGATGTCGACCGCCAGCGGCCCGGCATCGGTGCGCACGGCCCGCACCCCGTCGCCCTCGATGTCGAGCCCCTCGACCGTGGTGCCGAAGCGGAACTCCACGCCGAACTTCTCGGCGGCATGGTCCGCCAGCCTGGTGACGAACAGGCGCGAATCCCCTGTCTGGTCGGTCGGCGAATAGACGGCGCCGGCGAACTGACGGCGGCCGGCGGAAAGGCCCGGATCGATCTCGGCCGCCCGCTCCGCGTCGACGATCTCGATCGGCAGGCCGTGATCGGCCAGATAGCGATAGTTCGGCAGGGCCGCATCGAGGCTTTCGCGGCTGCGGTAGAGATAGAGGATGCCCTTGCGCCGGTCGTCATAGGCGATGCCGGTCTCCTCGGTAAGCGCGTTGATGCTGTCGCGCGAATAGAGCGCCAGCCTCAGCTTCGACAAGGTGTTGGCGCGCTTGGCGGCCAGCGTGCACTGGCGCAGGAAGCGCAGGCTCCACGCCAGCAGATAGGGGTCGCGACCGAGCCGGACCTTGATGCCGAGGTCGTGATTGAACATGCCGAGCACGAACGTCCTGAGAGCCTCGGGCGAGGCCCATGCGGTGGCGTCGCCCGGCGAGACCAGGCCGGCATTGGCGTAGCTGGTGCCGGAGGCCGGCGCCGCATGGCGCTCGACGACGGTGACCTCATGCCCGTCGCGGGCCAGATAATAGGCGGCCGCCGTGCCGACCGCACCGGCGCCCAGAACCAGTATCTTCATCCAAGCCTCTCCAGGATTCCGCCCCCCCCGCAGGCGTGGCATTTTGACCGAACGGCCTGCGTGGACGCCGGCGGCGGCCGGCATTATGATCGTATCAACCTGAGCAGTCCCGCTTTCCTTGAAACTGCGTAGCTGCCCTGCATCTTTGTCATGCGCAATTCCGTACGGAAAGCCATTCCCCTTGTTTTCCCGGAATTGCTCGAACGGGACTCGAAAATGAACTATCAAAGGTTCTTCGAAGACGCCATCGACCAGCTTCATGCCGAGCGCCGCTATCGCGTGTTCGCCGATCTGGAGCGCATGGTCGGCAAGTTTCCGCGCGCGCTGTGGCGCACCGGCGCCGACACGCGCGAGATCACCGTCTGGTGCTCCAACGACTATCTGGGCATGGGCCAGCACCCGAAGGTGGTCACCGCCTTCCAGGACGCGGCCGGGCGCATGGGCTCGGGCGCCGGCGGCACCCGCAACATCTCCGGCACCAGCAATCCGCTGGTCGAACTGGAAAGCGAACTGGCCGACCTGCACGGCAAGGAGGCCGGGCTGGTGTTCACTTCCGGCTTCGTCTCCAACGAGGCAGCGATCTCCACCATCGCCCGGCTGCTGCCCAACTGCCTCATCCTCTCCGACGAGCTGAACCACGCCTCGATGATCGAGGGCGTGCGCCGCTCCGGCGCGGAAAAGCGCATCTTCCGCCACAATGACGTCGCTCATCTGGAAAGCCTGCTGCAGCAGGCCGGGCGCGAGCGCGCCAAGCTGATCGTGTTCGAGAGCGTCTATTCGATGGATGGCGACATCGCGCCGATCAAGGAAATCGCCGACCTCGCCGACAAGTACAACGCCATGACATATATCGACGAGGTCCATGCGGTGGGCATGTACGGACCGCGCGGCGGCGGCATCACCGAGCGCGAAGGGCTGGCCGATCGCATCGACGTGATCGAGGGAACGCTCGCCAAGGCGTTCGGCACGCTGGGCGGCTACATCACCGGCACCAGCGCCGTGGTCGATGCCGTACGCTCCTACGCGCCGGGCTTCATCTTCACCACGGCCCTGCCGCCGGCGCTTGCGGCGGCCGCGACGGCCTCGATCCGCCATCTCAAGTCCTCGCAGGGCGAGCGCGACGCCCAGCAGCGCCAGGCGGCGCGCGCCAAGCAGATCCTCGGCGACGCCGGCCTGCCGGTGATGTCTTCGGTGACCCATATCGTGCCGGTGCTGGTCGGCGACCCGGAGCTGTGCAAGATGGCCAGCGACCGGCTGCTCGGCGTGCACGGCATCTATATCCAGCCGATCAACTACCCGACCGTGCCGCGCGGCACGGAGCGGCTGCGCATCACGCCGACGCCCTTCCATTCCGACGCGCTGATCCTCGAACTGCGCGATGCGCTGGTCGAAACCTGGAATGCGCTGGGCATACCCTACGGCACCGTGCAGCGCCCCGAGGTCAGCGCCAGCGAACGCATCGTGCCGCTCTTGGTGCCGAAGTCCGGGGGCTGACCTCCAGCACGCTTTCCAGCCGAAGCTGTCCGGGTTATGAAAACTCCCGACAGCTGGGAGGAATGGAATGACTGCAAGGCTTGTTCTCGTCGGCTGCGGCCATATGGGCTACGCAATGCTGGCCGGCTGGGTCGGCTCCGGCCGGATCGCGGCCGGCGACATCGTGGTGGTCGAGCCCAACGACGCCTTCCGCGACCGGGCGGCGGCCCTCGGCTGCATCACGGCATCCGGCGCCGACGGGCTTCCCGCAGACATTGCGCCCGAAATCGTGGCGATCGCAGTCAAGCCGCAGGCCATCCGCGACGTGCTGGCCGACTATGCGCGCTTCGGCAACGGCGCCACCACCTTCGTCAGCATTGCCGCCGGCACCAGCGTCGCCACCTTCGAAAGCCTGCTCGGCGAAAACACGCCGGTGATCCGCTGCATGCCCAACATTCCCGCCGCCATCGGCAAGGGCATGATGGTGGTCTACGCCAACGCCCATGTCGGCGCGGAAGCCCGCCGGTTCGTGGCCGACCTCCTCACCGCCAGCGGCGAGGTGGCATCGATCGACGACGAGAAGCTGATGGATGCGGTGACGGCGGTGTCCGGCTCGGGCCCCGGCTATGTGTTCCATTTCATCGAGGCGCTGACCGCCGCGGCCAGAACCGCCGGCCTGCCAGCCGAGACGGCGGCGCGGCTGGCCGTGCAGACGGTCTACGGCGCGGCCGTCATGGCGGCGGAAAGCGGCGAGGAACCCGGCGTGCTGCGCCAGCAGGTGACGAGCTACAAGGGCACCACCGCCGCCGCGCTCGACGTGCTGATGGGCGAGGAGCGGCTGACGCGGCTGCTGACCGAGGCCGTCGAGGCGGCGCGCAAGCGTTCCATCGAGCTGGGAAGCTGATTACAACAACCCGGCCTGCTCGGCCTCGATGCGCAAATTCTGGCGCGGGCGCGGGCCGATCTGCTGGATGACCAGGCCGGCGGCGAGCGAGCCCAGCTTGCCGCAGTCCTCGAGCGAACGCCCCTGCGTATAGCCGAACAGGAAGCCGGCGGCGTAGAGGTCGCCGGCACCGGTGGTGTCGACCAGCTCGTCGATGGCGATCGCTTCGATCGGGATCGTCCGCTCGCCCTCGACGATCGTCGAGCCCTTTTCCGAACAGGTGACGGCCGCCAGCCGGCAATCCCTGCGGATGGCCTCGATGGCCGTTTCCAGGGACGCTGTCAGGTAGAGCGCCCGCAATTCGTGGTCGTTGGCAAAGACGATGTCGACCGTGCCACTGCGCATCAGGTCGAGGAACTCGTCGCGGTAGCGGTCGACGCAGAAGCTGTCCGAAAGCGTCATCGCCACTTCCCGGCCGGCGGCATGGGCCAGCCGCGCCGCCTCGCGGATCGCTTCCTTGGCGCGCGGCGGGTCCCACAGATAGCCCTCGAAATAGACCACCTTGGAACCGCTGGCCTTTTCGGTGTCCACGTCCTGCGGGCCGAACTCGATGCTGGCGCCGAGATAGGTGTTCATCGAGCGCTCGCCGTCCGGCGTGACGAAGATCATGCAGCGCGCGGTGGGCGGCGTGCCGGTGAGCGGTTTCGTGTCGAAGGCCACGCCCAGCGCGCGGATGTCGTGGGCATAGATGCCGCCCAGATGGTCGTCGGCGACCTTGCCGGCAAAGGCGGCGCGGCCGCCGAAGCTGGCGATGCCGGCGGCCGTGTTGCCGGCCGAGCCGCCGGAGGCCTCGACGGCCGGCCCCATGCGCGCATAGAGCAATTCGGCGCGCTCCGCATCGATGAGGTTCATCGCCCCCTTGATGATGCCGTTCTCGGCGAGGAAGCTCTCGTCGCTCTGGGCGATGATATCGACAATGGCATTGCCGATGCACAGCACGTCATATTCCGGCATTCATTCCTCTCCGGTTCGGGCCTTTCCGGCGCGGCCCCGCGCCCCTGAAATCCGCATGGGTGGTAGAGCATGGCGCAGGCTTTGCAAAGCCTCGGCACGACGATGTCCGCGGATCGGGCAAACCGATCAACGCAGCAGGAAACCGCGGCCGAGTTCGTCGTCCGCTTCCAGGGTGAATTCGGCCTTGCCCGAATAGAAGGCCCGGCCGCCGACGCGGGCGACGATCGCCGCATGCGGGCCGGCACGCGTGGTGCGGGCGACCTCACCCGTAAATCGCGAGCCGACGATGCTTTCGAAGACGCGCGCCCGGCCGGGTTCGATCTGGCCCTTGGCATGCATGACCGCCAGCCGCGCGGTGACGCCCGATCCGGTCGGCGAGCGGTCCACCTCGGCTTCGGCGAACACACAGACATTGCGCGTCGGCCGGTCCGCAAAGGCATCGCCGCCATCGGTCAGGATGGTGCCGTAGAGGAAGGCGAGGTCGTCATGATCGGGGTGGGCGAGCGGGAAACCGGCCTTCAGCCGGTCGGTCAGCGCCGTCGCCGCATCGACGAAATCGCGCACCCGGTTGGCGCCGAAGGCAAGCCCGAACTGGCGGCAGTCGGCCAGCGCATAGAAGGCCCCGCCATAGGCGACGTCGAAGCGTATCGTTCCGTAGGGACCGAGATCGATGCTGCGGTCGCCGGCGAACAGAAAGGCGGGCACGCTCTCGAACGAGACGGCGCCGGCCTTGCCGTCGCGGACCTCGACCGAGGCGACGACGAGGCCGCAGGGCGCCTCGATCCTGACCGTGGTCACCGGTTCGCTGGCCGCCACCATGCCGGTGTCCACCGCATAGCGGCCGAGCGCGATGACGGCGTGGCCGCACATGGTGGAATAGCCCTCATTGTGCATGAACAGCACGGCCAAGTCGGCGTCCGGCAGGTCCGGCTCGACCAGCAGCGCGCCATACATGTCGGCATGGCCGCGCGGCTCGAACATCAGGAGCCTGCGCAAATGGTCGAGATGCTCGCGCACATAGGCGCGCTTTTGCAGGATGGTGCCCTTCGGGATCGGCGGATAGCCGCCGGTGACGATGCGGACCGGCTCGCCGCCGGTGTGCATGTCGGTGACGGTCAGCACTTCCGCCGCCATCGTCAGGCGTCTTCCGCGAACATGGCCTGCAACCGGCCATAGGCCATGGCATCGCCGGCGAAGGCGAAGCTGCCCTTCTCCAGCATTTCCTTCGCCGCCCTCTCCACGGCACCGAAGGCGCAGGCGGTCAGCTTGGAGCCGAGCGAGATACGCCTTGCGCCCGCCTCGGCTAGCGCGGCCATGGTGAAGGCCGGCATTGCCAGCACGTTGACCGGCTTTTCCAGCGCGGCGCAGAGCGTGCGCACCTGATCGATTTCGGTGAGGCCCGGCGCATAGAGCACATCCGCCCCGGCCTTCTCGAAGGCCTGCAATCGCCGGATCGTGTCGTCGAGATCGGGACGGCCGTGCAGGAAGTTCTCGGCCCGCGCGGTGAGCACGAAATCGTGTTTCAGCGCCCGCGCCGCCTCGACGGCCGCCGCCACACGCTCCACCGCATGGGAGAAATCGTAGATCGGCGTGCTCTCGTCACCCGAAAAATCCTCCAGCGAGCAACCGGCAAGCCCCGCCGCCTCCGCCGCGAAAATGGTTTCGGCCGCGCTTTCGGGGCTGTCGCCCTTGCCCTTTTCCAGATCGGCCGAGACGGGCAGGTCGGTCGCTCCGACGATGTCCTTGCAATGGGCGATCATCGCCTCGAAGGCGACGCCGCCATCGGGCAGGCCGCGCGAGAAGGCGAAGCCGGCGCTGGTCGTGGCCAGCGCCTTGAAGCCCAGGGATTGCAACAGCCTGGCTGTTCCGATGTCCCATGGATTGGGGATGATGAAGGTGGAAGCGTGCAGTTCCCGAAAGACCGTGCCCTTGTCCATGGCCAAACCCCGGATGTGATCATCGCGGCGATCCTATCGCCGCCGACGGGACCGGGCAAACGAAACCGATGGGGCCAGCCGGGATGCCGCGGGTCAAGCGGTTCCGGTCGAGCCGAAGCCACCCGCGCCGCGCCCGGTGTCGCCGGCCAGCTCGCGCTCCTCGGTGCGCACATGGGTGACCGGGGCGAAGACGATCTGGGCGATGCGCATGCCACGGCTGACCGAAAAATCCTCGTCGCCGAGATTGACCAGCAGCACCTGGACCTCGCCGCGATAGTCGCTGTCGATGGTGCCGGGCGTGTTGAGGCAGGTGATGCCGTGCTTCAGCGCCAGGCCGGAGCGGGGCCGCACCTGGCCTTCCATGCCTTCGGGTATTTCCATGATCAGGCCGGTCGGCACCAGCGCCCGTTTGCCGGGCAGGATCAGGATCGAGCGATCCTCGGGAATGGCGGCGCGCAGGTCCATGCCGGCGGCGCCGGCGCTTTCATAGGCGGGCAGGGGCAGGCCTGCCGCATGCGGCAGGCGCACGAAGCCGACGGTGGGGCCGATGACGGAAGCGGTGGGGGAGGACATGGCAGCTTTCCTATCGAGAGTGGACCTGGCGGGAACGGACGAACAGCCGGGACGCGACCTCCACGGCATGCGCCCCGGCGGTTCCGCTTACAGCAGCCCGCCGGAATAGACCAGCACAGACCACATAGCCGAGGCCCGCCCCGGCACCATTTCCGTTCGACAGCCCGACCGGTTGTTGCTAGAAGCCCGCCACCAGACGGGATTCCAGACATGGCCGAGACAATTCAAGAAGCGGTGAAGCGCCGTCGCACCTTCGCGATCATCGCACACCCGGACGCCGGCAAGACGACGCTGACGGAAAAGCTGCTTCTGTTCGGCGGCGCCATCCAGCTCGCCGGCGAGGTGAAGGCCAAGAAGGACAAGATCCAGACCCGCTCCGACTGGATGAAGATCGAGCGCGAGCGCGGCATTTCGGTGGTCACCTCGGTGATGACCTTCGAATATGGCGACAACGTCTTCAACCTGCTCGACACGCCGGGCCACGAGGACTTCGCCGACGATACCTATCGCACGCTGTCCGCGGTCGACGCCGCCGTGATGGTCATCGATGCGGCGCGCGGCATCGAGCCGCGCACATTGAAGCTGTTCGAGGTCTGCCGCCTGCGCGACATTCCCATCATCACCTTCGTCAACAAGATGGACCGCGAGGCGCGCGACACCTTCGAGATCCTCGACGAGATCGAGGAGAAGCTGGCGCTCGACACCGCGCCCGTGACCTGGCCGATCGGGCAGGGCAAGACCTTCGCCGGCACTTATCATCTCGCCGAGAACGCGGTGCGGCGCGGCGATGCCGAGACCGAGCGCACCCCCGTGCACGGGCCGGACTCCAACCGCGCCGCCGGCCTGCTGCCGGAGAACGACCGCCCGGCCTTCATCGAAGAGGTGGAGCTGGCGCGCGAGGCATGCCGGCCGTTCGATCTCGAGGCCTTCCGCGAGGGTCATCTGACGCCGGTCTATTTCGGCTCGGCGCTGCGCAATTTCGGCGTGCGCGACCTGATCGAGGCGCTGGGCGCCTACGGGCCGCCGCCGCGCGCGCAGGAGGCCGACAGCCGCACGGTCGAGGCGACGGAGGACAGGATGACCTCCTTCGTCTTCAAGATCCAGGCCAACATGGACCCCAACCACCGCGACCGCATCGCCTTCGTGCGCGTCTGCTCCGGCATATTGCAGCGCGGCATGAAGGCCAAGCTGGTGCGCACCGGCAAGCCGATGTCGCTGTCGGCGCCGCAATTCTTCTTCGCCCGCTCGCGCATCACCGCCGACGAGGCCTATGCCGGCGACGTGGTGGGCATTCCCAACCACGGCACGCTGCGCATCGGCGACACGCTGACCGAGGGCGAGGACATCCTGTTCCGCGGCGTGCCCAACTTCGCCCCGGAAATCCTGCGCCGCGTGCGCCTCGGCGACGCCATGAAGGCCAAGAAGCTGAAGGATGCGCTGCACCAGATGGCCGAGGAAGGGGTGGTGCAGCTCTTCACGCCGGAAGACGGCTCGCCGGCCATCGTCGGCGTGGTCGGCGCGTTGCAGCTCGACGTGCTGAAGGAACGGCTCAACATCGAATACGGCCTGCCGGTCGATTTCGAGGTGTCGCGCTTCTCCGTCTGCCGCTGGATCGACGCCGACGAACAGGTCGAGCTGACGCGGTTCATGGAGGCGCATCGCGGCGACATCGCCCGCGACCTCGACGACGATCCGGTGTTCCTCGCCCAGCACGAATTCTCGCTGAACTACGAGGCCGAGCGCTGGAAGGCGATCCGCTTCACGACGGTGAAGGACTATCAGGTCCGCGATGCCTGACTAAATTCAGCGGCGGCGCGCCAGCACGTCCCGGATGCGGGCGGTGATGGCGCGGATTTCGGCCTCGTCCATGCGTGCGATGTTCTCGGCCAGCAGGTTGGCCAGTTCCGTCGCCGCCGGCGACAGGCCGGAGGTGTCGACCTTGACGCGCGGATGCGAGGCCTGGGCGATGCGCTGGAATTCCTCCGCCTCGTCCCAGATGATGTTGAAATAGCCGATGATCTTCTGGATCAGGGTCCAGCTCGGCGCGCCGCGCCTTCCATGCTCCAGCGCCGACAGATAGGCGGGGCTGACGCCGATGGCCGCCGCCATCTCCTTCTGGCTGGCGCCGCGTTCCTGTCGCAACTCGCGGATCTTTTCGCCCAGCGGCGTCATCGAAGCCTCCTCACCGGACCTTGCGCAGGCGCACGTAAAGCGCGCCCGCGCCGCCGTGATGGCGGGCGGCATGCTCGTGGCTCGACACGAGCATGCGGAAGGCCGATGTCGCCAGCCAGCCCGGCACCGAGCGGCGCAGCACGCCGTCGCCACCCGACGACGCGCCCTTGCCGGTGATGACCAGCACATAGCGCAGCCCGGCCGCATGGGCGCGGTGCAGGAACGAAAACAGCAGGGAATAGGCCTCGTCCTGCGTCATGCCGTGGAGATCGACACGCGCCTCGATCGGCAGCCGGCCCTTGGCCAGCTTGTCGAGGGTCGGGCGGTCGAGATGACGGGGCGGCGGCGGCACCGGCTTTGCCGGCGCGGAGGCCGCCGGTGCACCGGAAACCGGGGCGGGAGGCGGAGGCCCGCCCGCCGCCGGTCCGGGTGCCTCGGCCGGCGGCCCCGCCCGGCCCTTGAGCGGCACGGCCGTGCGGGCCACCAGGCTCCACAGGACCCGGTCCTCGTCGCTCAGCGTCTTTTGCGGCCGTCGCGTCATCGATTCGTATCCGTAACGGACGACAGATGGTCCGCGATCTGCTGCGGCACAAGAGCGTAGAAATCGGCCCGATGGCGCACCACGCCGGCGATCTCGCCGGCCGCATCGCCCGATCCGGCGAACAGGTCGCCGCGCGCGGTGCCGACGATGGCCGAGCCGGTGTCCTGCGCGACCATCAGCCGGCGGAAGGGTTTTTGCCCGAAGGCGAGAAGGTCCGGCGCGTCGATATAGAAGGGCGTGCCGAAGGTATGCAGCAGGCGATCGACGGCAACCGAGCGCCCCGGCGTCAGCGGCACCTTGGCCGCCGCCACCGGCCCGAGCGTCGGATCGTCCACCGGCGCCTCGCGAAAGAAGATATAGGAGCGGTTCCGCCACAGGATTTCGTCCACGCGCTGCGGGTTGCGGCGGAACCAGGCCCGGATCGACTGCATGGTGACCTCGGCCAGCGGAATTTCACCGAGATCGGCCAGGACCCCGCCCGGCCCGGTGAAGCGCTGCCCGGATTTCGCGGCATAGGTGACGCGGATGCTGCGCCCGTCGGTCATGGCGAGCCGCGCCGCGCCCTGCACGTGGACGAAGAAAGCATCGACCTTGTCGGCCAGCCAGGCGATCTCGAGGCCCTGTCCGGCCAGCACACCGCCCTCGATGGCCGCGCGGTCGTGATATTCGACCGGCCCCTGCGACGTGACGCGGGCAAAGGCCAGATAGGGGTCCAGGCCGGGCGGGCGATTGGCGTCGTCGATGTCGACGAGATCGGACGGGCGGGCCAGCAGCGGCACGGTGAAACGGGCTGTCCTGACCGGCGAAGCCTCGACCTGCGGTTCGTAGAAGCCGGTCACAAGCCCGTGATCGCCATGATCCGGCCTCACATGCAGGGGCACGAAATGGCGCTCGAAGAAGGCGCGCGCCTCGATACGATTCGCCGGCGAAACGGTTAGCGCCGCGTCATAGGTGTCGGCGAAAGCCTCGAACCGGATGCCGAGCGCACCGGTGCGATAGGGCTTCTTGCTTGCATGTTCGGCGGAACGCCGGAACGCCGCGAAGGCGGCAAGTTGGTCGTCGTCCTGCCAGCCGGGAAGCGCGCCGAAGCCGACACGGCGGAAGGGACCTGGCGGGCTTTCGGGAACTCGGGCTTCCGGCACGGGACGCAGCGCCCAGCCGGTCAGTCTTCGGCTTCGGTGGCGACCAGCTTCCAGTTCGGATCGCGCGAGCGGGTGTCGCGCGCGAAGGTCCACACATCCTTGACCTCGGCCACCGTGTCCGGATCGCCATCGACGATATCGCCGGCCTTGTCGCGGGTGGCCGAAATCAGTTCCGAAACGATGCGCAAGGTCACGTGGGCCTCGCCCCCCTTCATCTCCGCCGAGACGATCTCGGCCTTGTCGATGCCGACGAAGGAGGACTGGATCTTCTCGCCACGGCCCTCACGCTCGGCTATCGCCGCGACGAAACCGTCATAGACCTCGCGCGACAGCAGGTTCTTGAGCGTCTTGCGGTCGCCGTCCGCATAGGCCATCACGATCATTTCATAGGCCATCTTGGCACCGTCGACGAAGCCCTTCGGCTCGAAGCTGGCATCGGCATCCTTGATGGCGCGCAGGCCCTTGTTCAGCTCGGTCTCGGGCCTGGCCAGCGCATCGATGGCCGCATAGGTCTCGGCCGCGGCTTCGCCGCGCTTGTTGCGCGGCAGGGCGACGACATTGTCGGCATCGCCTGCGGCGGGCTTGTCCTGCTTGCGCGCGGAATAGGGATCGAAGGGGGGGCGCTCACTGCCGGTGCGGCGGCCAAGCACATTGCGCAGCTGAAAGAAGATCACCACCGCCGCGACCAGGAAGAAAATCGTGCCGAAGTCGAAAAATTCCATCGCGCGCCAATCGATCCCTTTACGCTGCACCGAACGCACAGCACCGCGTCTGGCGTCATCCTATCAAAGCATATAGAACGCGAGACACAATCATTCAAATCAAAGGCACGCATACCTATCTGTAGGGACCAGTGCCAGCGGCAAATGACGCCGAAGGCGTAAACGACCAGCAAACGGTTACGATTTTGCGTGTTTCCTTCTTCCCCGTGCTCTTTCTCCTGCTTCCGCTCCTGGAGATCGCCGCTTTCGTCCTTGTCGGCAAGCAGATCGGGGCGCTGGCCACGGTCGGCCTCGTCATCGCCTCAAGCGTGGCCGGCAGCCTGCTCCTGCGCCATCAGGGGCTGGGGGCGATGAACAAGGTACGCGCGGCGATGGAAAAGGGCGAGGACCCCAGCCTCCAGCTCGCCACCAGCGCCATGGCGGTGGTGGCCGCCATATTGCTCATCGTCCCGGGCTTCATCACCTCCGCCATTGGCCTGCTTGTCCTCCTGCCGCCGGTACGGGCCCTGTTCTGGCGGCTGTTCGGGCGCCGCGTCGTCTTCACCGGCCAGTTCAGCGCCTCCGGCTTCCGGCGCGGACGCGATGGGCGCACCATCGATCTCGACAGCGAGGATTTCCAGCGCAGCGGCCAGGGAGGCGGACGGCCCGACGCGGATTCGCCCTGGCGACGGCTTCCCGAGGAATAGAGGCGGGACGGGACGGCCGGCGGTCAAAACCTTGTGTTGACTGACCGGTCGTGATAGCCAACCCCGCGAATCCACATCGGGGCCGGACGGTCCGAAAACAGGAACAGGGCTCATGGCCGACGAGAACGACAAGAAAGCCACCGCCGGAAACGGCAATGGAACCCAGCCGACCCTCAACGTGCTGGCGCAGTATGTGAAGGACCTGTCCTTCGAGAGCCCCGGCGCCCCGAATTCGCTGCGCGGCCGCGACAAGGCGCCCGGCATCGCCATCAACGTCAACGTCAACGCCAATCCGCTGTCGGAAAAGCAGTTCGACGTGAACCTGTCGCTGACGGCCAAGGCCACGGTCGACAAGGACGTGCTGTTCAATGTCGAGCTGGTCTATGGCGGCGTGTTCAACATCGACGGCTTCCCGCAGGAGCACATGCTGCCGATCCTGTTCATCGAATGCCCGCGCCTGCTGTTCCCCTTCGCACGCCAGATCATCGCCGACGCGACCCGCAACGGCGGCTTCCCGCCGCTGATGCTCGATCCGATCGACTTCGCGCAGATGTTCCAGCAGAAGCTGGCCGAGGACCAGGCCGCCGCCAAGGTTCAGGTGAGCTGAGCCGCAGCCGGAATGACGATACGAAAAACCCGGCCTCGCGCCGGGTTTTTTCATAGAAAATATATTGAAAACAACAGGTTATTTTGTCAGGCCGCCGGCCGGCCGAGGGCCTGCAGCCAGACCGCCTTTTCCCCCATCGAATCGACCAGCGCCGCATGGGCGGCGCGGTCCGCCTCGCTGAGGCGCGACGGCAGCGGCGAGGGACGGCTGCCGATCCGGACCTCGGCCATGTCGATGCTGACCTCTTCCACGCCGACCGCGACCACCGTGTCCAGCACGAGCGCCGCCTGCTTGCCGCCGATCAACTCGATATAGACTTCGGCCAGAAGCTCGGAATCGAGCAGGGCGCCGTGCTTGGTGCGATGGCTGTTGTCGATGCCGTAGCGGCGGCACAGCGCATCGAGCGAATTCGGCCCCATCGGATGCTTGCGCTTGGCCAGCGCCAGCGTGTCGACCACCAGGTCGGACACCACCGGCGGATGGCCGAGGCGGGCGAACTCGGCATTGATGAAGTTGATGTCGAAATTGGCGTTGTGGGCGACCAGCCTGGCGCCGTCCACGAAGGCCATGAATTCTTTGGCGATCTCAGGAAAGGTCGGCTTGCCGGCTAGGTCGGCGGCGCTGATGCCGTGCACGGCCTGCGCGTCGGGGTGGATCTGGCGGCCCTGCGGGTTGATGTACTTGTGAAAGGTGCGCCCGGTCGGGAACCGGTTCACCAGTTCGACGCCGCCGATCTCGATGATGCGGTCTTCGCGCGCATCGAGCCCCGTGGTTTCCGTATCGAAAATGATTTCACGCACCGAATCGCTCCTTGCCTGAACCATGCGCAAAAGCCCGGCACGCGGCAAGTTCAGCCATCGGACGCTGCCGTCTTTTCCCCTGTCAGGTCCGCGATGATTTCCCCGATGCGGGCGCGGGTGACGTCGAAATCCCGGCAGGTGTCGATGACATAGTCGGCCAGGCGGCGCTTTTCGGCGTCCGGCACCTGCTTGGCAAGGATCGCCTCGAAGCGCTCCGCCGTCATGCCCGGACGCGCCAGCACCCGCTCGCGCTGGACCTCGGCCGGCGCCGAGACGACCGCGACCTTGTCGACGCGGTCGCGGCCGCCGGTCTCGAACAGCAGGGGAATGTCGAGCACCGCGAGCCTGGCGCCGGCGGCGCGTTGCCGGGCCAGGAATTCATCGGCGTCGGCCCGCACCAGCGGATGCACGATCGCCTCCAGCTTCTTCAGTGCGACCGGGTCGCCGAAGACCAGCTTGCCGAGGGCGGCGCGGTCGACCACGCCGTCGACGGTGGTGCCGGGGAACGCGGCCTCGACCAGCGGTGCGGCAGCTCCGGCATAGAGACGGTGCACGGCCTCGTCGGAATCGTGCACCGCCACGCCCGCCTCGCGGAACATCTTTCCGGCAGTGGACTTGCCCATGCCGATGGAGCCGGTGAGGCCGAGCACGATCATGCCGCCACTCCCAGATCGGCCAGCACGAGATCGCGCAATTCCGCCGTCACTTCGGGACGTTTGCCGAACCAGCGTTCGAAGCCGGGAACGGCCTGATGGAGCAGCATGCCGAGCCCGTCGACGCAGGCAAGGCCACGCGCCCGGGCAGCGGCCAGCAGCGGCGTCTCCAGGGGCACATAGACGATGTCGGTGACGATGGCCTTGTCCGGCAAGGCCGCGGGATCGGCAGGCAGGCCTTCATTGCCATGCATGCCGAGCGCCGTGGTGTTGACCAGAAGACCGGCATCGGCCAGCAATTCGCCGGCGGCTTCCAGCCGATGGGCGCTGATGCCCTTGCCAAAACGGTCGCGCAGGTCCCCGGCGCGTTCGAGGGTGCGGTTGAGAATGCGGATGTCGCGCACCCCGCGCTCCTTCAGCGCATAAATGATGGCGCGCGCCGCGCCACCGGCGCCAAGCACGACGGCCGGCCCGTTGGCGGCCCAGCCGGGAGCATGTTCGTCGAGATTGGCGGCAAAGCCATGTGCGTCCGTATTGCCGCCCCACAGGCGGCCGTCCTCGAACCACAGCGTGTTGACGGCACCGATCCGTTCGGCAGCCGTATCGATCCGGTCGACGAGTTCGAACACCGCTTCCTTGTGCGGGATGGTGACGTTGCCGCCGCGAAAGCCGTTTTCCCGCAATGCGGCAATGAAACCTGCCAGATCGCCCGGCGCGACGTCGATCGCCTCATAGCTGCCGGCAAGACCGTAGCTCTTCAGCCAGTGGCCATGGATCTTCGGCGAGCGCGAATGGGCGATGGGATGGCCGATGACGAAGGCCCTGTTCGCGTTCTCAGCCATCGATGGCTCCCAGCCGGCGCAGTTCGGAAAGCAGCGGCAGCAGCGGCAGGCCGACAATGGTGAAATGGTCGCCCTCGACCTTTTCGAAGAGCTGAATGCCTGCGCCCTCGATCTGGTAGGCACCGACGCTGGACAGGGCCGTGTCGCCGACTTTCGCCAGATGGCGACCGATGGAGGCCGGATCGAGCTGGCGCATGGTGAGGTTGGCGATGCCGACATGGCGCCACAGCACCGCGCCGTCGCGCACCAGAACGGCGGCGCTGTTCAACTGATGGGTCTTGCCGGACAGGGCGAGCAGATGGCGGCGGGCGCCTTCCATATCGGCCGGCTTGTGAAACAGCCTGTCGCCGAGCGAAAGCGTCTGGTCGCATCCCAGCACCAGCGCGCCCGGCCGTCTTTCGCTTACTTCCACCGCCTTGGCCTCGGCGAGGATCGCCGCCACGTCCTCGGGGGACACACCGCTGTCCTGCAACGGCGCTTCCACGGCCCGCTCGTCGATCTTCGCCGGCACGGCCTCGACATCGAGCCCGGCATCGACCAGCATCGCCTTGCGGAACGGGCTGCCGGAGGCGAGGATCAGTTTCTCGGTCATGGGCGGACCTTTCGGCTTCTGTTGCAAGGCAGCCAGCGATTACCGGCTCTTGCTGCGCAGGGCAAGAATGGCGGCCGCCGTCTCCTCGATCGACCGGCGGCTGACATCGATCATCGGCCAATTGTAGCGCGTGCAGATCTTGCGCGCATAGGCGAGTTCTTCGGTAATCGAAGCCCGGTCGACATAGGTGCCGCCCTCGAATCCGCTGGTGCTGCCGAGGGTGCGGTTCTGGCGGATATGCGAGATACGCTCGGCCGTCGCCACCAGCCCGACGACCAGCGGCTTCTTTGCCTTGACCAGGCTGTCCGGCACAGGAACGCCGAGCACGATGGGGATATTGGCGGTCTTGATGCCGCGATTGGCGAGGTAGATGCTGGTCGGCGTCTTGGAGGTGCGCGAAATGCCGATCAGCACGACATCGGCATCGTCCATGTCGAGCGGCAATTGCCCATCATCATGCTCCATGGTGAAGTTGAGCGCATCGATGCGCCGGAAGTAATCCGCATCCAGCACATGCTGGGCGCCAACCCTGCGCCCGGCCGGCGTGCCGAGATAGGACTGGAACACGGTCAGCACCGGCTCCAGCACCGACACGCAGGGCAGGCCCATGGTGACGCAATGCTCGTCGATGAGCCGCGCCAGCTTCTGGTCCACCACCGTATAGAGGATGATCCCGGGCTCCTCCTCGATCTCCTCGAACACCTTCATCAGCTGCTTCTCGTTGCGGATCAGCGGATAGATGTGCTCGATCGCCCGCGCATCCTTGTACTGGGCAGAAGCCGCGCGCCCCGCCGCAAGCAGCGTTTCGCCGGTGGCGTCCGAGATCATATGCAGATGGAAGAAACTTTGCGGCTTGTTCACACTATACATCCGGCTCTGTGGGCGACTGTGGACAAGGCGGGAGAAAATCCACGGCTCGCCGGGCGCGACTGTATCAGATGCCGCCTTGTCCACAATTCGCGGGTGCGTGCATTTTTCTCCCGGGCTGGGGACAAGACCGTGGAGAAAACCGGAAGCCCGTGCGCCATCCACAGGCCGGAATTTGCATCTCTTCCTGAATCCGCTTGATTCAGCTTGTGTTTTGGCGACGATCCCCAGCATTGTACGGGCTGGACAAGCCCGGTCGCGACAAAATGCTGAATGGCTTTCACGGCGGCGAACCGGGAAAGATCACAATCACCGATTCCAACAGACTCTTAGAATCAGAAGATTCTCTCATTTAGAGATTTGTTTTTAGATTTGGCTCCTGAAAGCGAGACGCAATGAGCGGCAACCGGAAGATGATGCGGGTCCTGAAGGGCGAGGCGGTTTTCCCGCCGCCGCTGTGGATGATGCGCCAGGCCGGGCGCTACCTGCCCGAATACCGCGAGACCCGGAAACAGGCTGGCTCCTTCCTCGACCTCTGCTACAATCCCGACCGCGCCGTCGAGGTGACGCTGCAGCCGATCGAGCGTTTCGGCTTCGACGCTTCGATCCTGTTTTCGGATATCCTTGTCGTTCCGCATGCGCTCGGCCGCGATCTGCGCTTCGAGGAAGGACGCGGGCCGCTGATGACGCCGATCACGGCCGGCGAGATCGGTGCGCTCGACGCCGAAACGTTTCACGTGAATCTGGAGCCGGTCTACGAGACGGTGCGGCGCCTGCGCCGGCAATTGCCGGACGAGACGACGCTGATCGGCTTCTGCGGCGCTCCCTGGACCATCGCCACCTATATGATCGCCGGCCACGGCACGCCCGACCAGGCGCCGGCGCGGTTGTTCGCCTATCGCGAGCCAGAGGCCTTCCGGAAGCTCCTGAACGTGCTGGCGGACCAGTCCGCCGCCTATCTCATCCGGCAGATCGAGGCCGGCGCCGACACGGTGCAGATTTTCGATTCCTGGTCCGGCGTCCTTGATGAGGCCTCGTTCGAGGCCTTCTGCGTGGAGCCGGTCGCCCGCATTGTGCGCAAAGTGCATGAAGCCCATCCCGAGGTTCCGGTGATCGGTTTTCCCAAGGGCGCAGGGGCCAACTACACTTCCTACCGTCGCAAGACGGGCGTGGCGGGGCTCGGCCTCGACTGGTCGGTGCCGCTGTCGCAGGCGGCCGCCCTGCAACGGGAAGGGGCGGTGCAGGGCAATCTCGACCCGCTCAGGCTGGTGGCCGGCGGCAAGGCGCTTTCGGACGGCGTGGCAGCGATCCTCGACGCATTGAAGGATGGACCGTTCATTTTCAACCTCGGCCATGGCATCGTTCCGGAGACGCCGGTCGCCCATGTCGAGGCGATGGTGAGACAGGTGAGGGAGGGAGCCAGCCGATGACGGATATCCGGGCAAGCAACCGCAATGCGGCGCTGCGGGCGGTGGTGGGGATTCTCGTCCTGGCCGCCCTGGCCGCGGTTCTGTTGCTTGTCGCCTCCGAGGATCTCTACAACTGGATCAAGGCCTTCCATGTCATCGCGGTCATCGCGTGGATGGCGGGAATGCTCTACCTGCCGCGCCTGTTCGTTTATCATGCCGGCGCTGAAAAGGGCTCGGTGCAGTCCGAGACCTTCAAGGTGATGGAGCGGCGCCTGCTGCGCGCCATCATCAACCCGGCAATGACGGCGACATGGGTTCTCGGCCTGTGGCTGGCATGGAAGGGGTTCGGGTTCCAGGGCGGCTGGCTGCACGCCAAGATCGCGGCCGTCCTGGCGATGTCCGGCCTGCATGGCTATCTGTCGGCAGCGGTGCGCAAGTTCGACGAGGACCGCAATGAAAAGCCGGCCCGGCACTGGCGGATCGTCAATGAAGTTCCTACCTTGCTGATGATCGCCATCGTCATTCTGGTGATCGTCAAGCCGTTCTGACGGTCTATCCTTTTGTAATTGCAGCGGATTTTCGTTCAATCCGGATCTGGCCTTCCCGCGTCGCGCTGTGAACGAGCCATATTGCTCTTTGGCCGGCGCGGCGGTAAAAGGACATTCCTCCCTTTTGCCTTGCGCCGTTGGTTTTCACCACATCGACCGCCTCGGCACATCATCGCATCCGCCGATAATCCGCTCAGCACACCCAGAGTCCCGCCATGCAGGAAATGAAACTCGCAGAGTTCAAGAACAAGAAGCCGCCAGAGCTGATCGCCTATGCCGAATCGCTCGAGGTTGAGAATGCCAGCGTCATGCGCAAGCAGGAGCTGATGTTCGCCATCCTCAAGAAGCTGGCGGCGCAGGATATCGAGATCATCGGTGACGGTGTCGTGGAAGTGCTGCAGGACGGTTTCGGCTTCCTGCGCTCGGCCAACGCCAACTATCTGCCGGGCCCGGACGACATCTACATCTCGCCCTCGCAGATCCGCCGCTTTTCGCTGAAAACCGGCGACACCGTCGAGGGGCCGATCCGCAGCCCGAAGGAGGGCGAGCGTTATTTCGCGCTGCTCAAGGTCAACACGATCAATTTCGACGATCCGGAAAAGATCCGCCACAAGATCCATTTCGACAATCTGACGCCGCTCTATCCGAACGAGCGGCTGAAGATGGAGGTCGACATTCCGACCACCAAGGACATCTCGCCGCGGGTCATCGATCTGGTCGCCCCGCTCGGCAAGGGCCAGCGCGGGCTGATCGTGGCGCCGCCGCGCACCGGTAAGACGGTGCTGTTGCAGAACATCGCCCATTCGATCACCACCAACCACCCCGAATGCTATCTGATCGTGCTGCTGATCGACGAGCGGCCCGAGGAAGTGACCGACATGCAGCGCTCGGTGAAGGGCGAGGTCGTGTCCTCGACCTTCGACGAGCCGGCCGCGCGCCACGTCCAGGTGGCCGAAATGGTCATCGAGAAGGCCAAGCGCCTGGTCGAGCATGGCCGCGACGTCGTCATCCTGCTCGATTCGATCACCCGCCTCGGCCGCGCTTACAACACGGTCGTGCCGTCCTCCGGCAAGGTGCTGACCGGCGGTGTCGACGCCAACGCCCTGCAGCGCCCCAAGCGCTTCTTCGGCGCGGCGCGCAATATCGAGGAGGGCGGTTCGCTCACCATCATCGCCACGGCGCTGATCGACACCGGCAGCCGCATGGACGAGGTGATCTTCGAAGAGTTCAAGGGCACCGGCAACTCGGAAATCGTGCTCGACCGCAAGGTGGCCGACAAGCGCATCTTCCCGGCCATGGACATTCTCAAGTCCGGAACCCGCAAGGAAGACCTGCTGGTTGCGCGTCAGGACCTGCAGAAGATCTTCGTGCTGCGGCGCATCCTGGCGCCGATGGGCACGACCGATGCGATCGAGTTCCTCATCGACAAACTCAAGCAGACCAAGACGAATTCGGATTTCTTCGATTCGATGAACACCTGACCGGGAACCGATCGGGCGCGTTTTGCAGAAGGCGGGGCTATGGCCTCGCCTTCAATGCTTTTTCCAGTGTGTCGGCGTCTGCGATGACCGGCAGACAGACAATCCCGGTACACAGATAGGCGCAGGGCTTTTCCGTAGACGGCGCCACGCCACCCGGAAGGCTCACCTCCACATCCCGCCCGAGCGGCAGGACAAGGTCGACCCGGCGCGGATCGGGGCATTGATTCGCCGCCGGAACAAATTTAGGGCTTGCCGGATCGTCGACCATCACCAGCTTGCGGGGCTCGCGGGTCAGCTCGCAGGCATTGAAGATGCCGATCTGCCCGTAGCTTTGCCGGCTGGCGCGGCCGGCGGCATATTCGGCAATCGTCCACGCCTTTTCCTGGATGTCCGTGTCGCCGGTGGCGCTGGCCAGCCGTGCCAATGCCTCGATGATCTGGCTGGTTGCGGAGGGAATGGCTTCATCGACATCGCCGCGGATGCGGACCGGCACATCTTCGCTGTCGGATGCACTGAGATAATGCCCGCTCCCCCCATCGTCCGCGTGCCAGCGGTCGAGCTCACCCATGAAGTGCCGGGCGTGATTGATAAAGGCCGGTTCCTGCGTCGCCTCGAACAGGGAAATGGCTGCATTGGCCATGGAGGCATAGTCGCTCGACAGCGCCGGAAACTGCGCCTTCTTGCCCAGTGTCGAATGCGGCAGGCGCCCGCCCCGGGCGGTGCCGACAATCTGTTCAAAGGCCATACGCGCCGCTTCGATCCAATCCGGCTGGCCGAAGGTGCGCCCGCATTCGGCGAGAGCGCCGATGGCCAGACCGTTCCAGTCGGTCAGCACCTTGGCGTCAAGCCCGGGCCGGACCCGCTTTCCACGTGCCGAGAGGAGTCTTTGCTTGAGCGGCTTCAGCTCCACGGCATTCACGACGGCCTGCATAGCCTGGTCGGGCGTCTGGAAGAGGATCGGCTTGCCTTCCCACGAGGGCGGCTTGGCAAGGGAAAAATATTTGAAAAACAAGGATGAATCCGAACCAAGAACTTCTTCGACCTCGCTTTCTTCCCAGGTGTAGAACAGCCCCTCCTGTCCCTCGCTGTCGGCATCGAGGCTGGATGCGAAAGCGCCGCCCTCGACCCGCATTTCGTCGAGCAGGAAAGCAATAGTTTCCTCGATTCGGACCCGGAACAATTCCGATCCCGATTCCGCATAGGCCCAGTTGGCAAGCCGCAGCAATTGCGCATTGTCGTAAAGCATCTTCTCGAAATGCGGCACCAGCCATTGTGCGTCGGTGGAATAGCGCGCCAGCCCGCCGCCGACATGATCGTAGATGCCGCCGGCCAGCATGTGTTCAAGGCTGGTGAGCACGGCCGATCGATGCGCTGCATTGCCGGTATTGAGATAGGACAGCCATAGGGCGTGCATGAAGGGCGCGTTGGGGAATTTCGGCGCGCCTTTCAGGCCACCTGCATCGCGATCGATCATGTTATGGATGTTCTCGGCGATATCGGGAAGGGTTTCGGGCCGGATCGTGCCCTTGTCATGGGTGGCGCCGAGCTTATCCTGGACATGGGCGGTCAGCGTTCCGGCGCCGCGCAATATGTCGGCGCGCTTCTTGTGCCATGCGTTGGACACCGCCTCCAGGATTTCGACGAAGCCATGCCGGCCGAAGCGGGCGCGCGGCGGAAAATAGGTGCCGCCCCAGAACGGCTGCGCATCGGGCGTGAGGAACATGGTGAGTGGCCAGCCGCCCTGGTCGCCCATGGCCGTCAGCGCCGCCATATAGAGCTGGTCGATATCCGGGCGCTCCTCGCGATCGACCTTGATATTGACGAACAGACGGTTCATGACGCCGGCAATGTCCGGGCTCTCGAAGCTTTCATGGGCCATGACATGGCACCAATGGCAGGCGGCATAACCGACCGACAGCAGGATCGGGCGGTCGAGTTCCCGGGCTTCCTGCAGCGCGGCAGGGGACCACGGCCGCCAATGCACGGGATTTGCGGCGTGTTGTTGCAGATAGGGGCTTGCCTCATCAGCAAGCAGGTTGCGAGGCGGTAGGGCCATGATGCCGCCTTTGGCTGAAAGGAACCCAAGTGGTAGTGCGGTTCGTGACGAGGGGCAAATGATTTTCGGGGAAACCATTCTGGCGCTGTCGAGTGGTCGCCTGCCTGCCGGCGTGGCTGTCCTCCGCCTTTCCGGGCCGCAAACTCGATTCGTTGTCGAAACGATCTGCGGTTCTGTGCCGCCGCCCCGCAAGGCAACGCTCCAAATCCTCCGTTCTCCCGCCGGCGAGATACTGGATCGTGGATTGACGCTGTTCTTTCCGGCGCCTCACAGCTTTACCGGCGAGGACGTGGCCGAATTCCAGGTGCATGGGGGCCAGGCCGTCGTTTCCGCAATCCTGCGTGAGGTCACGGCCATACCGGGAGTCCGTCACGCCGAACCGGGGGAATTCACCCGCCGTGCCTTCCTGAACGGCAGGCTCGACCTTGTCCAGACCGAGGCCCTGGCCGATCTGATCAATGCCGACACCGAGGCACAGCGCCGTTTTGCCCAAAGCAATGCCGATGGCGCGCAAAGCATGCTCTATAATGGATGGCGGCAGCGGCTGATTCATGCGCGGGCCATGATCGAGGCCGAAATTGACTTTGCCGATGAGGGCGATGTGCCGGGTTCGGTCGCGTCTGCCATCTGGACGGACATGGCAACCCTTGCCGACGATATTGGGGGCCACATCAAGGGGTTTTCGGCCGCCGAAATCATCCAGGACGGGTTCAAGGTGGCGATCCTGGGCGCGCCCAATGCCGGCAAGTCCAGCCTGTTCAATGCGCTGGCCCGCCGCGAGGCGGCCATCGTCACGGATGAGCCCGGTACCACGCGCGATGTTCTGGAAGTGGCGCTGGACCTCGACGGGCTCAAGGTGATGATTGCCGACACGGCCGGGCTGCGCGAGGGCGCCGGCAAGGTGGAAAGCATCGGAATAGAAAAGGCGAAGGCGCGGGGCAAAGCCGCCGATCTTGCTCTGGTGCTGGAAGATCTGGTCGACCCGCAGCCCATCGATACACATTGGCTTTCTGTCGATAGAATCACCGTTGGTACCAAGCTGGATCTGGTGGAGGCTCACGAGGGCCGGGCCTGCCATGATTTCCGGATTTCAACGCTGACGGGAGCGGGCATCGAGCCCTTGCTGAACGAGATCAGGAAGCGCACCGAAGCGAGGCTGAAAGTTGCCGGAGACATTTTGCCGTCACGGCTGCGCCATGTGGAACTGCTGGAAGACACTCTTGGACATTTGAGAAATGCGCTGAGTGGCTCCCATCATCCCCTGGAGATCAGGGCGGAAGAATTGCGCCTGGCGACGGATCGACTTGGGCGCATCACCGGTGTGATCGATGTGGAGGATTTGCTGGATGTCATCTTTGCACAGTTTTGTATCGGCAAGTGACTCACGTGAAACACCGCCAATGAAGCTGACTCACGTGAAACAGGGCGAGTTCCACCGCAGGGTTTCTCGCGCCCGTTTCACGTGAAACACCTGCACAAGCCATTGACAGGCACCATGCGGTTGAACATGTGTCATCCATGAACAGAGATTTGGAAATGGAACAGACTTACGATGTCATCGTCGTTGGTGGCGGGCATGCCGGCTGCGAAGCGGCCAGCGCGGCGGCGCGCAGTGGCGCCCGCACGGTCCTGGTAACGCTGGATGCCGACAAGATCGGCGTGATGTCCTGCAATCCGGCCATCGGTGGTCTCGGGAAAGGGCAACTCGTCCGGGAAGTCGATGCCTTTGATGGGCTGATGGGACGCGTGGCTGATCAGGCCGGAATCCAGTTCCGTATGCTCAATCGCCGCAAGGGGCCGGCTGTACGCGGGCCTCGAACGCAGGCCGACCGCAAGCTCTACAGGCTGGGTGTCCAGGCCGCATTGCGCGCGCAAGCCGGGCTTGATGTGATCGAAGGCGAGGTCCACGACCTGGAGATCGAGAACGGCAAGGTCGCGGCGGTGCTGCTGGCCGACGGGCAACGGCTGTGCTGCGGCGCCGTGGTGCTCACCACCGGGACTTTTCTGCGCGGCCTGATCCATATCGGCGACAGGAAGATCGTTGCCGGCCGGATGAACGAGCAGGCTACATCCGGATTGTCCGCGACCATGGCGCGGGAAGGATTCCTGCTCGGCCGGCTCAAGACAGGCACACCGCCCCGGCTGGATGGGCGGACGATCGATTGGCCATCGCTCGACATGCAGGCCGCGGATGAGGATCCGGTGCCGTTCTCGTCGATGACGGATAAAATTACCGTGCCGCAGATCGAATGCGGCATCACCCGCACGACCACGGCGACCCATGAGTTGATCCGGGCCAATCTCGGGCGCTCGGCCATGTATTCCGGTTCTATCGAAGGTATCGGACCGCGCTATTGTCCGTCCATCGAGGACAAGATCGTCAAGTTCGGCGATCGCGAGACGCACCAGATCTTTCTGGAGCCGGAGGGATTGGACGATCATACGGTCTATCCGAATGGCATTTCGACCTCTTTGCCGGTAGATGTGCAGGTTGAAATCCTCAAGACGATCCCCGGTCTCGAACTTGCTGTCATGCTGCAACCCGGCTATGCGATCGAGTATGATCATGTCGATCCCCGCGAACTTGAAGCGACACTTGAAACCAGGCGGGTAAGTGGCCTGTTTCTGGCTGGCCAGATCAATGGAACAACGGGGTATGAGGAGGCAGCCGGCCAGGGACTGGTTGCCGGCCTCAACGCGGCGCGCAAGGCATCGGGCGCGGGCCCGGTCACGGTCAGCCGCACCGAAGCCTATATCGGCGTGATGATCGACGATCTGATCCATCGCGGCGTCACCGAACCTTACCGTATGTTCACCTCGCGGGCCGAGTTCCGCCTGTCGCTGCGGGCGGACAATGCCGACGCGCGGCTGACACCCCTGGCGATCGAACTCGGAATTGTTTCGGCCGAGCGCCGCGCGCGATTTGAGAAGGCTCGCAAGGCTCTCGAAGCCGCCCGGACTCTCGCCAGAAGCATCGAACTGACGCCGCGCGAAGCTGCCCGCCATGGCTTGGCGATCAATCAGGATGGCGTGCGTCGCTCGGCCTATGATTTGTTGAGCTACGCGGAGGTCGATGTCGACTGGCTGTCGAAGCTCGATCCCGCCTTCGCGCAGATTGGCAGGAAGACGGCCGAGGCACTGGAAATTGAAGCCAAATATGCCGTCTATATGGAACGGCAGAAGGCGGATGTGGCCCGCATCCAAACCGAGGAGGCGAGGCTCATTCCATTCGATTTGAATTTCGGGAACCTGCCCGGATTGTCGAACGAACTGAAGCAGAAGATGGGACTGAGGAAGCCACGTTCCATAGCCGAGGCGCAACGCATCGAAGGGATGACGCCGGCTGCGCTTGCCATCATCATTGCCCATATCCGCAACCATGAACAGGCCAATCGCAAGGGCGCGGCATGACCGATCCGCGTTATGAGTCGCTGCGGGCAGCGGTCGAACCCGTTTCACGTGAAACGTTCGAGGAACTGGTGCGATTCGAATCGCTGTTCCTGAAATGGAATCAGCGGATCAATCTGGCCGCCAGCTCGACACTTTCCGACGTGTGGGGGCGGCATATCGTGGACAGCGCCCAGTTGGCCACGCTGGCGCCGGCGGCAACCAGATGGCTGGACCTTGGCTCCGGCGGCGGCTTTCCGGGTCTCGTACTTGCTTTCCTGATGCGGGAGCGGGGTGGCGCGATCGACCTCGTCGAGAGCAACCGCAAGAAGGCGGGTTTTTTGCAGGCCATGGTCGGGGAATTCAATCTGCCTGCCCGGATCGTGGCGCGGCGGATCGAAGACGCGCCCGGCATTGTCGGCCAGCCGCAGGTGGTGACGGCGCGGGCGCTGGCCTCGCTCCCCCTGCTTCTGGAGCTGGCTTCGCCCTGGCTGCTGGCCGGCGCCACGGCCCTGTTTCACAAAGGTCGGGATTACCGGTTGGAAGTCGAAGAAAGCGGTCAACGTTGGTCCTTCGATCTGGTAGAACATGGCAGTTCGACCGATTCCGAAGGAGTCGTGCTTGAGATTCGCAATTTGAGCGTCAGGTAAGAGCGTCCTTCTATCGGAGTGAATTTCCGGCAGGAAAGCATGATCAGCAGCAAACCCCGCATCATCACCGTGGCGAACCAGAAGGGCGGCGTCGGCAAGACGACGACGACGATCAATCTCGCCACCGCCCTGGCCGCCATCGGCGAGAAGGTTCTCATCGTCGATCTCGATCCGCAGGGCAATGCCAGCACGGGACTTGGCATCGAGCGCAAGGATCGCTCGGTTTCGTCTTATGACGTGCTCACCGGCGCCGCCAGCATCGAGGCGGCGGCGATGCAAACGGTCGTGCCGGGCTTGTCCATCGTGCCGTCGACCTTGGACCTGCTGGGCGTCGAGATGGAAATCGCGGCGGCGCCCGATCGGGTTTTGCGGCTGCGCAATGCCTTGCGCGCCGCGGCCGAGCGCAGCAATCCGTTCAGCTATGTGCTGATCGACTGCCCGCCGTCGCTCAATCTGCTGACCCTCAATTCGATGGCCGCGGCGGATTCGGTGCTGGTTCCGTTGCAATGCGAGTTCTTTGCGCTGGAAGGTCTCAGCCAGTTGCTGGAAACCGTGCAGCAGGTGCGCGGTTCCATCAATCCGCAACTGGAAATCCAGGGCATCGTGCTGACCATGTATGACGGCCGCAACAACCTCGCCAACCAGGTGGTTCAGGATGTGCGGGCGCATATGGGCGAGAAGGTCTACGAGACGGTCATTCCGCGCAATGTGCGGGTGTCCGAGGCCCCGTCCTATGGCAAGCCGGCCATTCTCTATGATCTGAAATGCTCGGGGAGCCAGGCTTATTTGCAGCTCGCTTCGGAAGTGATCCGCCGCGAGCGGCGCCTGCGGGCCGCATGATCCCAAGCCGGGCATGACCAGTCAGGGCCTGGATTGATTCGATAGTGAAACGGTTTTGGTGAACGATGAACGATGATCCTTCAAGAAAGCGGCTGGGGCGCGGACTGGCGGCGCTGATCGGTGAGATCGATCGTCCCGCGGAACCCGAAAAGCCGGCTGCATTGGCCGACGGCAAGGTGCCGATCGAGTTCGTGGCACCCAACCCGCGCAACCCGCGTCGGCACTTCGGCGAGGCCGAACTGACAGATCTTGCCCAGTCCATTCGTGAGCACGGCATCGTCCAGCCGGTCGTGGTGCGCCCGTCGCCGCTCCAGCAGGGTCGTTACGAGATCATCGCCGGCGAGCGCCGCTGGCGCGCGGCGCAGCGTGCCGGCCTGGCCGAAATCCCGGTCATCGTGCGCGATGTCAGCGACCGTACGGCGCTTGAACTGGCGATCATCGAAAACGTGCAGCGCGCCGATCTCAATCCGATCGAAGAGGCGCTGGGCTACGAGCAACTGATCGAGGAACACAGCTACAGCCAGGCCGATCTGGGGCAGGTGATCGGCAAGAGCCGCAGCCATGTCGCTAACACGCTGCGATTGCTGAAACTGCCCGATGTGATCCGCGACCTCGTGGTCGACGGATCCTGTCGGCCGGCCATGCCCGTACCCTGGTCACGGCCGAGGATCCGGTGGGGTTGGCCAGACGCATCATCGACGAAGGACTGTCGGTGCGCCAAGCGGAAGCGTTGGCGCAGGCGCCTGCCGCACCGGTGCGCGACAGCCGTTCCTCCGCGCCGGCGGAGAAGGATGCCGACACCATTGCGCTGGAGAAGTTGCTTGGCGATACGATCGGCATGAAGGTGTCGATCGCCCACAAGGAGCGGGGCGGTGGCGAGCTGCGCGTCGCCTACAAGACTCTCGACCAGCTCGACGAATTGTGCCGCAAGCTGAAGCTTTGAGCTGGTCCCGCTGCCCTATCGAACGGCCCGCCATCGTGCCGGCCTTTTTTTATCTTATTGTTTTTAAAGTATATTATTACCAGTTCAGGTCTGTCGGAAGCGGCCATCTACTCTCTCTGCGCACACGGAGAGAGGGAGGCAACAGCGTTGCGGACGGCATCCTTCTCCTGTCATGGGGGAAGGAGGGCAGTCCAGCCTGAACCTGAACGGCTCCAGCTTGGTTTCCTGGCCGCAAAATGCTCTATCGGCGCGAGAAGCGGGCGCTTTCCACGGCAATGCCCAGCAAAGCCTGCCGCACCAGCGCCGAGGCAAGGTCGGGACGTCGGCGCGATTGCAGCACCGCGGCCTGAAGCCGTGCCAGGGCGCGTTCGATGGCCTGCCGGTTCCAGCGCTCCAGCGTGCGTTCGATGAGCTTGCGGCGGGGAAAGAAGACCGGCGGCCGCGCGCCGGCCACGACCGAAGCGGCGTTGCGGCCGCTTTCCTCCATGGCGCCGCGCATGGCATGGATGGCATGGAACTGGCGCATGGTGCCGGACAGCGCCAGGAAGGGCTGGCCGCCGGCCTGGCAATGGCGGGCGAAGGCGCTGTCGAAATCGCCGATGCGCCCGTCCAGCACCGCGTCGACGGCGTCGTCCAGGGACTGGCCGGAAACGTCGCCGGTCATGGCCTTCACGTCCTCGAGCGAGATTTCCGGCTGGCCCAGTGCATATAGCGTCAGCTTCTGCAACTCGGCGCGGGTCGCAAGCCGGTCCCCGCCGAGATTGCGGCGCAGCGCCTGCCTTGCCTCCAGCGCCATGGTGATGCCGGCCTTGCGCAATTCGTCGTCGATCACCGCCTCGATGTCGCGACCGTCATCGGCATAGCACGGCAGGGCCATGCCGCCGTCCGCGCCTTCCACGACCGTGCGCAGCGCGGCGCCCTTCTTGAGGTCGCCGGCCTCGATCAGGATCGTGGCGTCGCGCGCCGGTTCGGCAAGCAGAGCCTTGACCTCGTCGGCCAGGCCCTTCTGGCCGGAGGCGTTGCGCACCCACAGCAGGCGGCGGTCCGAGAACATCGGTACGGTTTGGGCCTCTTCCAGCAGCCGGCCTTCGCCGCGTTCCACCTCAGCCCCGTCCAGCTTCACGACGCTGAAGGGATCGTCGAGCGGCAGGCCGGTGCGTTCGGCAAAAGCCTTGCCGCGTTCCGCCACCAGCCCGCGATCGGGGCCGTAGAGCAGCACGAGGAAGGTCTTCGGGTCCGACCGCGCCAGCCAGGAATCGACTTCATGAGCTTTCTTCTGTGCCATGCGGGATTTCTAGAGCATTGGAGCGGAAAGGGGAATCCGGTTTCCCAGCCAGACCGATGCAGGGAGTGAAAGCCATTTCACGGAAGTCGGGTTGCCTTGCGTCGGAAGTGGGCAGGCGTTTTTCGTGCGCGACGATGCTTCGGCTGGCCGCCGGCGAGCAGCTATGCGCAGCATTCATCAACGGAACAAGCCCGCCGCATTCGCTTTATTGCCGCAGGATGATCGTCAAAAATGGGAAATTGCTCGGCTTTCCTGCCAATATCCGGGCATCGCCGCTGCTGTTCCGGGTCGCTGCTGTTCGGACAGCGATTATGTGCGATGATCGGACGTGGCGACAGGAGGAGAGGTCATGACCGACACCGGAATGTTGCGATTCCATGTGCCCGAACCGGAGGTAAGGCCGGGCGGCACGCCGGATTTCTCGAATGTGCCGATCCCCAAGGCCGGCTCGGTGCCGCGGCCGCCGGTCGATGTCGATCCGCGCGAGATCCGCGATCTTGCCTTTTCCATCATCCGCGTTCTGAACCGGGCCGGTGAAGCGGTCGGCCCCTGGTCGGGCTCCCTGACCGACGAGGCGTTGCTGGAAGGCCTGCGCCATATGATGACGCTGCGCGCCTTTGATGCCCGCATGCAGATGGCGCAGCGGCAGGGCAAGACTTCCTTCTACATGCAGCATCTGGGCGAGGAGGCCGTCAGCTGCGCCTTCCGCAAGGCGCTGGCGCCCGGCGACATGAACTTCCCGACCTATCGCCAGGCCGGCCTGCTGATCGCGGGCGGCTATCCGATGGTCACCATGATGAACCAGATCTACTCCAACGAGGCCGACCCGCTGAAGGGCCGGCAATTGCCGATCATGTATTCCTCGAAGGAGCACGGCTTCTTCTCGATCTCCGGCAATCTGGCCACCCAATATATCCAGGCGGTGGGCTGGGCGATGGCCTCGGCCATCAGCGGCGACAACCGCATCGCGGTGGGCTGGATCGGCGACGGATCGACCGCAGAGTCGGATTTCCACGCCGCGCTAGTGTTCGCCTCCACCTACAAGGCGCCCGTGGTGCTCAATGTGGTCAACAACCAGTGGGCGATCTCGACCTTCCAGGGCATCGCCCGCGGCGGTTCCGGCACGTTCGCGGCGCGGGGCCTCGGTTTCGGCATTCCGGCCCTGCGTGTCGACGGCAACGACTATCTCGCCGTGCATGCTGTGGCGCAATGGGCTATCGAACGCGCCCGCCGCAATCTGGGGCCGACGCTTATCGAGTACGTCACCTACCGGGCCGGCGCGCATTCGACCTCGGACGACCCGTCCGCCTACCGTCCCAAGGCGGAATCCGATGCCTGGCCGCTCGGCGATCCGGTCATCCGGCTGAAGAACCATCTCATCCGGCTCGGCGTCTGGTCGGACGAGCGGCACGCACAGGCCGAGGCCGAGATTCTCGACACGGTGATCGCGGCGCAGAAGCAGGCCGAGGAACACGGCACGCTGCATTCGGGCAACAAGCCTTCGACGCGCGACATGTTCGAGGGGGTTTACGAACAGATGCCGCCGCATTTGCGGCGCCAGCGCCAGCAGGCGGGGGTGTAGGCCCATGGCGCGCAAGACAATGATCGAGGCCATTCGCGACGCCATGGACGTCTCCATGGGGCGCGACGAACGCGTCATCGTGTTCGGCGAGGATGTCGGCTTCTTCGGCGGCGTCTTCCGCTGCACGGCCGGCTTGCAGGCCAAATACGGCAAGAACCGCTGCTTCGACGCGCCGATCAACGAATCCGGCATCGTCGGCGCCGCCATCGGCATGGCCGCCTATGGCCTGCGCCCCTGCGTGGAAGTGCAGTTCGCCGACTATGTCTATCCGGGTTACGATCAGATCGTTTCGGAAGCGGCACGGCTGCGCTACCGCTCCAATGGCGATTTCACCTGCCCCATCGTGGTGCGCATGCCGACCGGCGGCGGCATCTTCGGCGGCCAGACCCACAGCCAAAGCCCCGAGGCGCTGTTCACCCACGTCTCCGGCCTCAAGGTCGTGGTGCCTTCCAATCCCCGCGACGCCAAGGGCCTGCTGATCGCGGCGATCGAGGATCCCGATCCAGTGATCTTCCTCGAGCCCAAGCGCCTCTATAACGGTCCCTTCGACGGCCACCACGAACGCCCGGTCACCTCATGGTCGAAGCACGAACTGGGCGAGGTGCCGGACGGGCATTATACGGTGCCGCTCGGCAAGGCCGCGGTCCGCCGCGAGGGCAGCGACGTCACCGTGCTCACCTACGGCACCATGGTCTATGTGGCCGAGGCGGCGGCCGCGGAAACCGGCGTCGACGCCGAGATCATCGACCTGCGCACGCTTTTGCCGCTCGATCTGGACGCCATCGTCGCCTCGGTCACCAAGACCGGGCGCTGCGTGGTGGTGCACGAGGCGACGCAGACTTCCGGCTTCGGTGCCGAACTGGCCGCCCTGGTGCAGGAGCACTGCTTCTATCATCTGGAAGCGCCGGTGGCGCGGGTGACGGGCTGGGACACGCCCTATCCGCATGCGCAGGAATGGGACTATTTCCCCGGGCCGGCGCGTGTCGGCCGGGCACTTGTCGAGACGATGGAGGCTTGAGATGGGCGAGCACGTCATCAGGCTTCCCGATGTCGGCGAGGG
This sequence comes from Aquamicrobium terrae, assembly GCF_052978165.1. NCBI lineage: Bacteria > Pseudomonadati > Pseudomonadota > Alphaproteobacteria > Hyphomicrobiales > Phyllobacteriaceae > Aquamicrobium > Aquamicrobium terrae. The sequence goes on along the minus strand of NZ_JBRKLZ010000001.1, from coordinate 1,959,031 downwards.
CGTGGCCGAGGCCGAGCTGGTCGAATGGCATGTCAAGATCGGCGACATGGTGCGCGAGGACACGGTGCTGGCCGCCGTGATGACCGACAAGGCGACGGTCGAGATCCCGTCGCCGGTGGAGGGCGAAATCCTGTGGCTCGGTGCCGAGATCGGCGACACGGTCGCCATCGGCTCGCCCATCGTGCGTCTCAAGGTGGCCGGCGAGGGCAATGTCCAGGAAGGCGATGCGACGCCGGAAGCGCCCCAACTGCCCCCACAGGAAAAGAAGGCTGCCGCTCCAGACCAGCCAGCCAAGCCGGCGGCTGTGGAACCAGAGAAGAAGCAGCCGGTTGCGGCTCCGGCTCAGCCGGGCGGAACCCGCAGCGCCGGCATCGGCGCGCCGCGCCGCGAGGGCGAGAAGCCGCTGGCTTCGCCGGCGGTGCGGCTGCGGGCCAGGGAAGCCGGCATTGATCTCCGGCAAGTGCCCGGCAGCGGGCCGGCGGGCCGCATCGGCCATGAGGATCTAGACGCCTTCATCGCGCGCGGCCCGCAGCCCGGCAAGGTGTCCGGCCTCGTGCGCAACGATCGCGTCGAGGAGATCAAGGTTGTCGGGCTGAGGCGCAAGATCGCCGAGAAGATGCAGCTGGCCAAGGCGCGCATCCCGCACATCACCTATGTCGAGGAGGTGGATGTGACGGCCCTGGAGGACCTGCGTGCCGGCCTCAACAAGCAGAAGCCCGGCGCGGACCGGCCGAAGCTGACGCTGCTGCCCTTCCTCATGCGCGCCATGGTCAAGGCCATTGCCGAACAGCCGCATCTCAACGCGCTCTATGACGACGATGCCGGCATCATCCGCCAATATGGCGGGGTGCATATCGGCATCGCTGCGCAGACCGCCAGCGGCCTCGTGGTTCCGGTGGTCAAGCACGTCGAAGCCCGCGACCTGTGGGAGTGCGGCGCCGAGCTGAACCGGCTGGCGGAAGCCGCGAAATCCGGCACCGCGACGCGCGAGGAGCTTTCCGGCTCGACCATCACCATCACCTCGCTCGGCGCCATGGGCGGCGTGGTGACGACGCCGGTCATCAACTATCCGGAAGTCGCGATCATCGGCGTCAACAAGATGATGGTGCGCCCGATGTGGGACGGAACGCAGTTCGTGCCGCGCAAGATGATGAACCTGTCGTCCTCCTTCGACCACCGTGTCATCGATGGCTGGGATGCCGCCGTCTTCGTGCAGCGCATCAAGGCGCTGCTCGAGACCCCGGCCATGATCTTCGTCGAGGGCTAGCCATGCAAAAAGAAAGCCGGCTCATGATCGCCAATCTTACGGGCAAGGGAGATCGTCGATGAAGGAGATTTCCTGCAAGCTTCTGATCATCGGCGCCGGCCCGGGCGGCTATGTGTGCGCCATTCGCGCCGGCCAGCTCGGGCTCGACACCGTCATCGTCGAAGCCGGCAAGCCAGGCGGCACCTGCCTCAACATCGGCTGCATCCCCTCCAAGGCCCTGATCCATGCCGCCGAAGCCTTCGAGCAAGCCAGGGCGCGCGCCGGGGGCGACGATCCGCTGGGTGTTTCGGCAGCCGCGCCGAGCCTCGATTTTGGCAAAACGGTTGGGTGGAAAGATGCAATCGTTAGTCGGCTTACCAGCGGCGTTGCCGGGCTTTTGAAGAAAGCCAAGGTCAAATATGTGCAGGGTCATGCCCGGTTCCGCGATGGCAAGACCATCGAGGTGGAGACGGAAACCGGCCTGCAGATCATCCGGGCCGAGACCGTCGTTATCGCCACCGGTTCGGCGCCGGTGGAACTGCCCTCGCTGTCGTTCGGCGGGCGGGTGATCTCGTCTACCGAGGCGTTGTCGCTCGCGGACGTGCCGCAGAAGCTGGCCGTGGTGGGGGGCGGTTATATCGGGCTCGAACTCGGCACTGCCTTCGCCAAGATGGGCGCCAAGGTCACCATCGTCGAGGCGCTGCCGCGCATTCTTGCCCAATATGACGCCGAGCTGGTGCGGCCGGTGTCGAAGCGGCTTGCGGCGCTCGGCATCGATGTGCTGGTCGGCGCGAGGGCCAAGGGCCTGTCCTCGAAGGGCGATGCGCTGCTGATCGAGACGGCCGACGGCAAGGACAGGAAGATCGCCGCCGACAAGGTGCTGGTCACCGTCGGCCGCAGGCCGGTGACGGACGGCTGGGGCCTGGAGGAAATCGACCTCGACATGAACGGCCGCTTCATCCGTATCGACGACCGCTGCCGTACCTCCATGCGCGGCATCTATGCCATCGGCGACGTCACCGGCGAGCCGATGCTGGCGCACCGGGCCATGGCGCAGGGCGAGATGGTGGCCGAGATCGTCGCCGGTCACCGACGCAGCTGGGACAAGCGCGCCATTCCCGCCATCTGCTTCACCGATCCCGAACTGGTGACGGCCGGCCTGTCGCCCGAGGAAGCCAGGGCGCTGGGCGAGATCAAGATCGGGATGTTCCCGTTCTCCGCCAATGGCCGGGCCATGACGAAGCAGGGCGAGGACGGCTTCGTGCGCGTGGTGGCGCGGGCCGACAACCATCTGGTGCTGGGCATCCAGGCGGTCGGGCAGGGCGTGTCGGAACTGGCGGCGGCCTTCGGCCTGGCGCTGGAGATGGGCGCGCGGCTGGAGGATATCGCCGGCACCATCCATGCGCATCCCACGCAAGGCGAGGCCTTCCAGGAAGCCGCGCTCAAGGCGCTCGGCATGGCGCTGCATATTTGAACGGAAGCGCAAACGCGGCAGGGGAAAGCCGCGTCGCTGATAATCGGCCGCGGGGTGAATGGTTGCCGCTACCCCTCCATGGCCAGCACCGCAATGATGGCGATCACGGAAAGGATGATCACCATCAGGGGATATTTGCGCGGGGGAGGGGCGCTGTCGGTCGGTTTTTCCGAGCCGGTCATCGAAACACGCACTCCTGGACCAGAGTTTCGAGGTTTCCCGGCCGGGCGGTCCGGAAGGTGACGGCCGTCTGGTTCTGGCCCGCATCCGCAAACTCGACGACAGTGCTGTCGGGCTGCTCGCTCCCTACGAATATACGGACCATGCGGAAGCCGTAGAGGTCATCCCTGCGCCGGAAGTTTTCCGGACCGACGCTTTCATAAAAGCAATCGGCCAGCTGCCGGTAATGCCCCGAGACGATCGTGGTCTTGAAGGTCGAAGCCGTGAACTGGCACCCGGCGAGAAGCGACAGGGCAAGCAGGGGGAGCCCAACGCACCGGCCGACAATCGTGGCGGATTGCCCTCGCACCATTATCCGCGCACTGCCCGCGCACCCCAGATCAGGATGCATGCACCGATGCAACCGGCGACGAGGTAGCCAAGCCAGCCGCCGAACGACACGCCGAGAAGGCCGAAAATGAAACTGGCCACCGCGGCGCCGATGATCCCCAGAATGATGTTCATGAAGATGCCGGTGTTGCTGTCCATGAACCGGGATGCGATCCAGCCGGCCAGGCCGCCGATGATAATTGCCGCAATCCAGCCGATGCCTGCTTCTTCCATGCCAATTCTCCTCGTCACGCGTTATGAAAAAGAATGGGAAACGAGGATGAAAGGTCAAGGTCGGCCGCGCCCTGGAGCATTTTTTATCGGCCCCTGTGGCAGAATAGACAGTGGGGTTTGGCGGGAAAAAGCGCGCGCAACAATGGCTGGACCATAGCCGTCCCTAGAAAACGGCAAAAACGCCTGCATCAGAAAATAACCGGCAAATGCGGAAATCAAAATCAGGGGGGATGACCATGATCATCATTCTCCCGGAGTTCCGAATTAACAAAACTGGAAGTACGCCGCCAATGATGACCGGAAGAAGGACAAGGAACCAGCTCAGATAGATGAGGTGGTGATCATGCATTGCAGGAATTGCCGATGATTCCCTGCAAGGCACAAATCCGGGCAGCAGGCCGCCGCCTTAACCGACCGTTAACTTGCCGGGCGCAGGGATGATCGGCACCCCGCCTTGCGGGAAGGCACTCAGGCAACAGGCCCGCCATCCGCAAGGGTGGCGGGCTCTTTCGCATTGTCTCTTTGCAAACGGATTGTTGCAGATGGGACGGGAGGGACCTTTTGGACGCGGAACAGCTTGGCTGCGGCATGAAAATCCCGCAAAGGATGTGACAGGCCCGGAATTTTGCTGGTGATCCCGGCAGGAATCGAACCTGCGACCTACAGATTAGGAATCTGCCGCTCTATCCTACTGAGCTACGGGACCACTGGCGCAGACACATAACGGTTTCGCGCCCGCTCGCCAAGGCGGGGCGCTTCAAAAACACGCGCCGCCGCGCAAATCCGCGCATCCGCCCCGGCTTAGGGCGCCAGCGCCGTCTCCGCCAGCCGCACCCAGTAGCTGACGCCGTGCGGGATCGCCTCGTCGTTGAAGTCGTAGGCGGGGTGGTGCAGCCCGGCGCTGTCGCCATTGCCGAGGAAGATGAAGGCGCCGGGGCGCGCTTCCAGCATGTAGGAAAAATCCTCGCCGGCCATCAGCGGCGGCATGTCCCGGTCCACCAGGGCGGCGCCGGCAATGGCGGCGGCGACATCGCCGGCGAAGGCGGTTTCGGGCGCATGGTTGAAGGTCACCGGATAGTTGGGCCGCAAATCGACGTCCACCGAGACGCCGAACGTGGCGGCGATGCCGTCGCAGACCGCCTTCAGCCGTTCTTCCGCCAGCTTCGCGGTTTCGGCCTTCAATGTGCGCACGGTGCCGGCCAATTCCGCCTGCTCGGGAATGATGTTGTGGGCATCGCCGGCATGGAACTTCGTCACCGACACCACCGCCGCCTCCAGAGGATCCACATTGCGCCCGACGATGGATTGCAGCGCGGTCACCAGATGGCTGGCCGCCACGATCGGATCGAGGGTACGCTGGGGCATGGCGGCGTGGCCGCCCCGGCCGGCCACCTTGATGTCGAACTCGGCGGTCGCGGCTAGAATGGGACCCTGCCTGGTGGCGAAGTTCCCGACCGGCAGGCCGGGAAGATTGTGCATCCCGAACACGTTCTCGATGCCGAAGCGGTCCATCAGCCCGTCCTTGACCATTTCGCGGCCGCCGCCGCCGCCTTCCTCGGCCGGCTGGAAGATCACGGCGACCGTGCCGGCAAAATTGCGGGTCTCGGCCAGATAGGAAGCCGCGCCGAGCAGCATGGCGGTGTGGCCGTCATGGCCGCAGGCGTGCATCTTGCCGGTGCGGGTCGAGGCATAGGGCTTGCCGGTGATCTCGCCGATCGGTAGCGCGTCCATGTCGGCGCGTAGGCCGATTGTGCGGCCCTGGCCCAGCTTTCCGCGGATGAGACCGACCACGCCGGTGCGGCCGATGCCCGTCACCACCTCGTCGCAGCCGAATGCGGCCAGCTTGTCGGCCACGAAGGCGGCGGTCTCGACCACGTCGAAGCCAAGTTCCGGTCTGCTGTGCAGATGGCGGCGCCAGCCGGCGACTTCTTCCTGCATTTCGGCGGCGCGGTTCAGGATGGGCATGGTTTCTCTCGGCTCCGGATGGACAAATCGCGGTCGCGGGATGACGACCGGCCTTTGCCATGTTGACGACATATAGGTTAAATAGCACCGGCTGAAGCGGCCGGGGAAGAGCGGGCAGCGCCATTGCCGCGCGCCCGAGGGCCAGACCGACCACGGCACAGGATGTTCAGGATTACCATGACGACCACGCGTTTCGTGAAACTGGCGCTTTTCGGCGCGCTCGGGCTCGGTGCCCTCCCGGCTCCGGCAGCCGCCAACCCGACGCTGCTGTTCGAGCTGAACACGGGCAGGGTGCTTGCGCATGAAGATGCGTTCAAGCGCTGGTACCCGGCTTCGCTTACCAAGCTGATGACGGCCTATGTCACCTTCCGCGCCATCGAGGCGGGCGAGGTGGCGCTCGATTCGCCGATCAAGATGACGCGTAACGCCGTCAACCAGCCGCCGAGCAAGATGGGCTTCAAGACCGGCCAGGTGATGCGGCTCGACAATGCGCTCAAGATGATGCTCGTCAAGTCCGCCAACGATATCGCCATGGCCATCGGCGAGAATATCGGCGGCACCCAGGCCGATTTTGCCCTTCGCATGAATGCGGAAGCCGCGCGCCTCGGCATGAGCGGCAGCCATTTCGTCAACCCCAACGGGCTGTTCTCGCCCGAGCAATACACGACGGCGCGCGACATGGCGGTGCTGGTCACGGCGCTGCGCCGCGATTTCCCGCAGTATAATTCCTGGTACGGCATCGAGGGGCTCGCCTTCGGCAAGAGCAAGATCCCCAATTACAATCTTCTGGTCGGCCGCTATCCGGGTGCCGACGGCATGAAGACCGGCTTCGTGTGCGAATCGGGCTTCAATCTGGTCGGCACGGCGACCCGCAACGGGCGCACGCTGGCGGCCGTGGTGTTCGGGGAGAAGAACGGGCTTGCCCGCGCCGAGGCGGTGGCGAAGCTGCTCGACGCCGGTTTCGCCACGCAGGGCCAGGGCAGCGCCAGCCTCGCGACGCTGGCGCCCTATGGCGATACGCAGACGCCGACGGACCTGCGCCCGGTGATCTGCAAGCCCGCCCAGGCCGCCGCCCAGTCGGAGGCCTCGACCGGGCCGAAGGAAGGGCCGAAATCGATCTACCAGCAGAAGCTGACCGATCCCAAGCTGGTCGTGGTCAGCCTCGGAGGCGCCACCGGCCCGGTGCCGAAGGCCATGGTCGGCCGCGTCGAATATGCCGACGTGCCGGTGCCGAGCTGGCGGCCCGACCTGCCGCCGCCGGCCTTCGCCGCCTCGGCCCAGGGCGGCTGACCCGCTCCATGCCCGGCTTTCCCATTCCCGTCACGGTGCTGACCGGCTTCCTCGGCTCCGGCAAGACGACGCTGCTCAACCGGCTCCTCAAGACCCCCGAGCTGAAGGACACCGCCGTCATCATCAACGAGTTTGGTGACGTCGCCATCGACCATCTGCTGGTCGAGCAGGCTTCCGACGGGATCATCGAACTGTCGGATGGCTGCCTGTGCTGCACGGTGCGCGGCGAGCTGGTCGATACGCTGGCCGAGCTGGTCGACCGGGTGCAGACCGGACGCATCGCAGCCCTGTCGCGCGTCGTCATCGAGACGACCGGCCTTGCCGATCCCGCGCCGGTGCTGCGGTCGATCATGGCGCATCCGGTGCTGGTGCAGGCCTTCCGCCTGGACGGCGTTCTGACGCTGGTCGATGCCGTCAACGGCGCAGCCACCCTTGACGCCCATATGGAGGCGGTGAAGCAGGCGGCGGTTGCCGACCGCATCGTCCTCTCCAAGCTCGACATGGTCGCCGACGAGGCGGTTCCGGCCGGGCTGACGGCGCGGCTCAGCCGGCTCAATCCGTCGGCGCCGATCCTCGATGTCCGCAATGCCGGGCTGCGGGACCTGTTCGGTTGCGGGCTCTACGACCCCGAAACCAAGACCGCCGACGTGCGCCGCTGGCTGGGGGAAGCGCGGCATGACCATGATAACTATGCCTGCGAGGGGCACCACGACCACGACGCGCACCATCGCCACCACCATCACGACGGGCGCATCCGCACCGACACCTTGGTCCATGACGGGCCGGTGCCTTTCGCGGCCATCGAGATGTTCCTCGACCTGCTGCGCTCCACCCATGGCGAGAACCTGCTGCGCATGAAGGGCATCGTCGAGCTGGCCGAGGACCCGTCACGGCCGCTGGTGGTGCATGGCGTTCAGAAGATCCTGCATCCGCCGGCGCGCCTGCCCGCATGGCCGGACGACAAGCGCGGCACGCGGTTGGTGCTGATCACCTTCGACATGCCGGGCGACTATGTGGCGCGTCTGTTCGCGGCGATCACCAATGTGCCGCAGATCGACATGCCGGACCGCGCGGCGCTCGAAGGCAATCCGCTGGCCATCCCGGGACGATAAGCCCCGGACTCAGCCGCCCCGCTCGATCAGGAAGCGGTGGGCGCCGTCCAGCGCCGTGGTTTCGATCAGCAGATGGCCGGCCTCGTTGCAGAAGGCGGGAATGTCGAGCACGGCCAGCGGATCGGTGGTTTCCACCCACAGGAGCGCGCCCCGGGGAAGGCCGGCGAGGCGCTTGCGCGCCTTCAGCACCGGCAGGGGGCAGTTGAGGCCCCGCAGATCATAGACGTCGATGTCGTCGGGCAAGGCTATGTCAGCCGCCGAACATGCCGAGCAGCCGCTTCTTCAGCTTGGCGGCGGTGCCCTCGTCCGCGTCTTGTGATTGCGCGGTCTGCATCGGCGGCGCGGGCTGGACGGGCGCCTGCGCCGCGACCTCGGCGGCTTTGGCCGCGGCGGCCGCCTCGACCTTCTGCGTTTCCTTCGCCGCCTTGGCGGCGGCGACCGCAGCCGCCTTTTCCTCGGCAGCCTTCTTCTTGGCTGCCTCTTCCGCCTCGATCGCGGCCATGCGGCGGCCTTCGGCGGAATCGATGCGGCCCATGCGCTCGGTCTGGGTGACGGTCCCGTCGGGGTTCAGCGACGGCGGCTCGATCGGCACGCGCTCGCCGCGGGCGCGCTTGCGCGTCCATTCCGAAACGATGTTGGCTTCCTTGACGCCGGCGATGGTCGGCTTCGGCGCCGGGGTGGAGGCTTTCAGCGCGCTGTTGAAGGCCGCCTCATAGTTGCTCTGGTAGCTGCTGTAGGCGACCTTCAGCGAATCCGGCTGCGAACTGGCCGGGCAGGCGCCGGTCGGGTTGAAGGGCTGGCCGTCGACCGGAAGCTGGTTGAACACATAGCGCCGCTCGCACACGTCGACCTTCGGCGGCACCTTGGTCAGCTCGAAATGATCGTAGCCGACCTTGAGCATCTTCCAGAACTCGTAGTTCGGGTCGTTGCGGTAGCGCGCCATGTTGGCGGCGGTCATGCGGAAGGGGAAGGCCTGCACCTGGAACTCGGTCTGCCCGCCCTGGAAGGCGTCGCGGCCGAAGGCGTAGATTTCCTCGATCTGCTGGTCGGTCATCGAATAGCAGCCGGCCGACGAGCAGGCGCCGTGCACCATCAGATTGGAGCCGGTGCGGCCGTTGGCGCGGTCATAGGCGTTCGGGTAGCCGATGTTGAAGGCCAGGTGGTATTGCGAGTTCGGCTTCATCTGCGAGGGCCGCACCGTGTAGAAGCCTTCCGGCGCCTGCCGGTCGCCCTCGGTGAATTTCGGCCCGAGCTTGCCCGACCATTTGCAGATGTCGTAGCTGGCGATGAGGTCGTAGCGGCCGTTGGTCTTCTGCTTCCAGATTTCCAGCTTGCCCTCTTCCTTGAACACACGCGCCAAGATGGGCGACGTCTTGTTCATGCCCTTGGCCTTCATCGCCTGAAGGACCTTGGGCGGAAGCTGCCGGTTGGCATGCTGGGGGGCGAAGTCCCCGATGGAGGAATCGGTACAGCCGGCAAGCGCGATGGCACCGATGAGAAGTCCGGCCCTGGCGAAACTGGTCAGCATGGACACGCTCTTCGTCTTTGTCCCCGTTCCGGCCTGCCGGCCGGGTGATGTCTCAAATCTGGCGGCCCCGGACGATTGCACCTTCAGATCAACCGGTGAAACCGTCCAATTCCCTGAAACCTACCCGGCCAAGGAATCGCCGCGCATTTTCCTAGAATTGTCTTAGTCTCGTTAACCTTGCAAAATCCTTACCGCAAGCCGGCCGGATGTGCCTTGACCCCCAAACGGCCTTCACAGCTTCGTTACGGGGGATGCGGCGGCATCTTTATGGCGAAAATGCGGTTGTGGGCGCAACGATCAGAGGTTGCGACCCATCGCCAGGTATTTTTCACGCCGTTGCTCGCGGAAATCGACATTGCCTTCGCCGAATTCCTTCATGGTGCGGGCGATCAGGTCGCCGGTGGCGGTGATGACCGCTTCGGGCGCACGATGGGCGCCGCCGAGCGGCTCGGGGATCACGGCATCGACGATCTTGAGATTGAGCAGGTCCTGCGCGGTGATCTTCATGTTGGTCGCCGCATCCCTGGAGCGGGTGGTGTCGCGCCACAGGATGGAAGCCGCGCCCTCCGGCGAGATCACCGAATAGATGGCGTGCTCGAGCATGTAGACCCGGTTGGCGGTGGCGATGGCGATGGCGCCGCCCGAGCCGCCCTCGCCGATGATCACCGCGATGGACGGGACCTTCAGGCCGAGACCGGCCGAGGTCGAACGCGCAATGGCCTCGGCCTGGCCGCGTTCCTCGGCGCCGACGCCGGGATAGGCGCCGGCCGTGTCGACCAGCGAGATCAGCGGGATGCCGAAGCGGTCGGCCAGTTCCATGATGCGCACCGCCTTGCGGTAGCCCTCGGGGCGCACCGAGCCGAAATTGTGCTTCAGCCGGCTGGCGGTATCGGAACCTTTTTCCTGGCCGAGGATCGCCACCGGCTCGCCGCGGAAGCGGGCGAAGCCGCCGACCAGCGCCTGGTCCTCGCCGAAGGTGCGGTCGCCGGCCAGCGGCGTGAATTCGGTGAACAGGCCCCTGACATAGTCGAGGCAATGGGGACGGTCGGGATGGCGCGCCACCTGCACCTTCTGCCACGGGCTCAGCGCCTTGTAGAGATCGCGGAGCGCGTCGCGGGAGCGCTTTTCAAGCCGGGCGATCTCGTCGGCAACGTCCACGGACTCGCCGCCTTCGGCAAGCTTCTTCAGTTCCAGGATCTTGCCTTCGAGATCGGCAACCGGTTTTTCGAAGTCGAGGTAATTGTACATTCGTGAGCGGACCAGTGCGCCGGAAATGGCGTTGATTGATGCCTGCGCAACCCTGAACGGAAGGTTATCAGGCGCGAAATGTCGCCCTCACATAACGATATGAGGCCTAGTCGGCAAGCGGATGGTGGTCATTGACCAGCCGCACCAGCCGCTCTGCCAGCACATGGGTGTAGATCTGGGTGGTGGAGATGTCGGCATGGCCGAGCAACTGCTGCACGGCGCGAAGATCGGCGCCGTTCTGCAGCAGGTGGCTGGCAAAGGCATGGCGCAGCACGTGCGGCGAGATCTTCGCCGCCGAAATGCCGGCCCGCGCGGCAAGGCCCTTGAGGTCGCGGGCGAAGACCTGCCTTGCAAGATAGCCGCTCGCGGAGGCGGCCGGGAACAGGAACGGGCTCTCGGCGAAGGCCGGCACCTTGGCCCGTGCCGCCAGCCAGGCCTGCATGGCGGCGCGCGCCTTGGCCGAAAGCGGCACCATGCGCTCCTTGCCGCCTTTGCCCTTGACCATGAAGAAACGCTCGTCGCGCAGGGCGACCGCGACGGGCAGGCCGACCAGCTCGGAGACGCGCAGGCCGGTCGCATAGAGCACCTCGACCAGCGTGTGCAGGCGCAGCGCGGCAACGGCGTCGCCGCCGGCCAAGGCGGGGTCGGCGGCCTCCAGGGCCGCGCGGTCGAGCAGGCGGCCGGTGTCGGCCTCGCTCATGATCCTGGGCAGCGCTTTCTTCTTCTTCGGGCTGTCGAGCGTGCCGGTGGGATCGTCCGCCCGCAGCCCCTCGGCATAGAGGAAGGCGAAGAACTGGCGCAGCGCCGAAAGCTTGCGGGCCTGCGAGGAGGCGGCGAAGCCGCGCCCGGCGATGTCGTCCAGATAGGCGCGCAGTGCGGCCGCATCGGCCCCGGCCAGTCCGCCCCCGATGATGTCCGAGGCATCCTCGAGATCGCGGCGGTAGGAGTCCAGCGTGTTGCGGGCGGCGCCGCGTTCCGCGCTCATCATCTCGAGGAAGGCTTCGATGCGGGCGGCGTCCTTCATGGCCGGCGGCAGCCTATCTTTGCGGGTTCAGCTTTTCGGGCGGGATGCGCACGCTGAGTTCCGCCTGCTTCGGCTCCACGAACATGACCAGCGCCACCATGGCGCCATAGACGATGCCGGCCAGTACGGCGAGCGTGACGACGAAACGGAACAGTGTCGGCATGAATTTTCGCTGGTTCTTTCTCGCCGGCCCGGAATTGTCCCCTTATGAGGCGCCGCCGCCGCCATTTCAAGGGCATGCCGCGGCCCGCGCTGCCTTGTGCTGCTTGACGCAACCCGGCTTTTCATGTCGATACGCCACGATGAACGCACAGCACGCCTCCGCATCGCAGGCCGACCGCGCCGCCCTCCTCGACAGGCTGGGCAAGCGCTCCATCGTGCTTGTCGGCCTGATGGGGGCGGGCAAGACCTCGATCGGCCGCAAGGTGGCGGCCACGCTCGGCCTGCCCTTCGTCGACAGCGACCACGAAATCGAGGACGTGTCGCGCATGACCATTCCCGAACTGTTCGAGGCCTATGGCGAGCCGGAGTTCCGGGCGCTGGAGCAGCGGGTCATCGCCCGCATCCTGGAAACCGGGCCCAGGGTGCTGTCCACCGGCGGCGGCGCCTATATGAACGAACAGACGCGCGCGGCCATCGCGGGCCATGGCGTTTCGGTGTGGCTGAAGGCCGATCTCGACCTGCTCATGGAGCGGGTGTCGAAGAAGCAGAACCGGCCGCTGCTGCGCGACCCCGACCCGCGCGGCGTGCTGAGACGGCTGATGGACGAGCGCTACCCGGTGTATGCGCTGGCCGACGCCACAGTGGTGACCCGCGACGAATCCAAGGACGTGATCGCCGCCGAGGTCATCGAGGCGATCGGCCGGCATATGAAGGTTTCCAGCGAGGTGGACCAGTGAGCGAAGACGTAGCCGTGAGCGAAGATGTGAGGGTCGAGGTGGGGCTCGGCGAGCGGGCCTACGACATATTGATCGGGCCGGGCCTGGTCGCGCGCGCCGGGGCCGAGATCGGCCGGCGCCTGCCGGGCATCCGTGCCGCCATCGTCACCGACGAGAACGTGGCGCAGCGACACCTGGAGATGCTGAAGACCGGGCTCGACCGGGGCGGCATCGCGTCCTCCACCATCGTGCTGCCGGCGGGCGAGAAGACCAAGAGCTTCGCTGCCCTTCAGGAAGTGGTCGACGGCGTGCTGGCGGCGCGGCTGGAGCGCGGCGACGCGGTCATCGCCTTCGGCGGCGGCGTTATCGGCGACCTGGCCGGCTTTGCCGCCGGCATCGTGCGGCGCGGCATGAATTTCGTGCAGATGCCGACCTCGCTGCTGGCACAGGTCGATTCCTCGGTCGGCGGCAAGACCGGCATCAACAGTGCGCGTGGCAAGAACCTGATCGGCGTGTTCCACCAGCCGAAGCTGGTGCTGGCCGACACCGCCGTGCTCGATACGCTGCCGATCCGCGAATTCCGCGCCGGCTATGCCGAGGTCGCCAAATACGGGCTGATCGACCGGCCGGATTTCTTCGCCTGGCTGGAGGCGAACTGGCAGGAGGTGTTTGCCGGCGGGCCGGCCCGCATCGAGGCCATCGCGCAATCCTGCCGGGCCAAGGCCGACGTGGTGGCGCGCGACGAGTTCGAGACCGGCGACCGGGCGCTGCTCAATCTCGGCCACACCTTCGGCCATGCGCTGGAGGCGGCGGTGGCCTATGACGGCGCCCGCCTCGTCCACGGCGAGGGCGTGGCCATCGGCATGGCGCTGGCGCACCGCTTCTCGGCGCGCATGAACCTTGCCAGCCCCGACGATGCGGCCCGCGTCGAGGCCCATCTCAAGGCCGTCGGCCTGCCGTGGCGGATGGCCGACGTTCCGGGCGGCCTGCCGGATGCCGACGCGCTGCTTTCCTTCATCGCGCAGGACAAGAAGGTCAGCCGCGGCGCGCTGACCTTCATCCTGACGCGCGGCATCGGCCAGTCCTTCATCGCCCGCGACGTGCCGGTCTCGGAGGTTCTGGCCTTCCTGAAGGAGAACCATCCGGGATGAAGGAAGCCGGCTGGATCGTCGCCCTGATACTGGCGGCGCTCGGCGCCGCCGCCTTCCTGCTGCGCCACAGGCTGGCGCGGGCCATCGGCTATGTGCGTGCCGACCAGGCCGGCGGCGAAGGGCGGCGCGAGGAAAGCCCGCGCGGCAACGGGGCGCGCTCGGACCGGCAATGGCTCGGCGAGCGCTTCGAGCTGGACGAGCTTGAAGTCTCCGACGTTATGGTCCACCGCACCAACATGCGCTCGGTCAATGCCGACAATCCGCCGGAAGCCATCGTGCGGGAAATCCTGCAAAGCCCCAACACCCGCATACCGCTGTGGCGCGGCTCGCTCGACAACATCGTCGGCGTGCTGCACGCCAAGGACGTGCTGCGCGCGCTGGACGAGGCCGGCAACGATCTTGCCCGCGTCGACCTGATGAAGTTCGCCGAGCGGCCGTGGTTCGTGCCCGACACCACCACCTTGCAGGAACAGCTCAACGCGTTTCTTAGGCGCAAGGCGCATTTCGCCATCGTCGTCGACGAATATGGCGAGGTCGAAGGGCTGGTGACGCTGGGCGACATCATCGAGGAGATCGTCGGCGAGATCGCCGACGAGGGCGACATCGACCTGGCCGGCGTGAAGAAGGAGGCCGACGGTTCGGTGGTGGTCGACGGCACCGTGCCGATCCGCGACCTCAACCGCGCCCTCGACTGGGACCTGCCCGACGAGGAGGCGACGACCATTGCCGGCCTCGTCATCCACGAGACGCAGTCTATTCCCGACGAGAAGCAGGCCTTCACCTTCCACGGCAAGCGCTTCGTGGTGATGAAGCGCGACAAGAACCGCATCGCGCGGCTGAGGATCAGGCCGGTATCCCTTGAGGCGGTGCCCCGGCCTGATCCGGAACGGACCTAGGCGCGGGCCAGAAATAGCGCCCGGCGAGAATGGCCAGCGCCGCGCCCGTGATCTCGGCGGCGGCAAAGCCGAAAACGTGCTGCGGCAGGATGCCGGCCGGCGTGGCCGTGAGGGCGCGGACCAGCGTCATGGCCGGATTGGCGAAAGCGGTGGAGGCGGTGAACCAGTAGGCCGCGGCGATGTAGAGGCCGACGGCCGCCGGCACCACCGAGGGCCTGCGCGCGACGCAGCCGAGAATGACGAGGATCAGGCCGAAGGTCGCGATCGCCTCGGCCAGCCAATGGCCGGCGCCGGTGCGGGTGGTGACGGCCATTTGCAGCACAGGCAGCTCGAACATGGCGTGGGCGCTCCACAGGCCGATGGCGAAGCCGGCAAGCTGGGCGAGGCCGTAGGGAAGGACATCGCGCCAAGCGAGCTGGCCGTTGGCGGCGAAGGCGAGGCTGACCACGGGGTTGAGATGGGCGCCCGAGACCGGCCCGAACAGCCAGATCAGCACCGTCAGCATGGCGCCGGCCGAGGTCGAGGTGACGAACAGCGCCATGGCGGGCGCGCCCGCCGCCAGCTTCGCGCCCATGATGCTGGTGCCGACGATGGTGGCCAGCAGGAATGCCGAGCCGACGACTTCGGCGGCCAGTCGCTTGCAGAGCGGTTCGTTCATGGCCTACCAGCGCACCTTCTCGCCGGGCGCCGCCGGTTCCACGGCCAGCGCGTGCAGCCCGGCGGCGATCTCGCCGGCCAGCGCCTCGTTGACGGCCCGGTGGCGCTCGACCCGGCTCATGCCGGCAAAGGCGGCGGCGACGATGCGCACCCGGAAATGGGTCTCGCCGGCGCCGTCGAAGGTTCCGTCGGAATCATGGTCGTGATGGCCGGCATGGAGATGGCTTTCGTTGACGACGGCGAGCCGTTCGGGTGCAAAGGCCGCGTTCAGCTTCTCTTCGATCCGTGCCTGTCTGGACATCGTCCCGCCTCCTCACCATATGGCCCGTATCGCGCCATTTCGGGCTCGTAATACGAGCATTGCCGTCACACAATGCGCAAAATCGCGCATGATCCCTGCCGGCGAGGGGTTAGGGGCAGGAAAGCGCAAATGTCAATTCTTGTTTCGCGGCGGCGAAGGCTCCATAGATCGGGCAAATGAAACCGTATCCGAAATATTTCGATAAGATTCGCATCCGCCGCGACAAGGACGCGGAAGCGAAGACGCAGGCGCCGCTGTGCCAGTGGGACGGCTGCCGGGAGCCCGGCACCCATCGCGCCCCGGTCGGCCGCATGCGCGAGGGCGAGTATTTCCGCTTCTGCTTCGACCATGTGCGCGAGTACAACAAGAGCTTCAACTACTTCTCCGGCGTCTCGGATTCGGAGGTCGCCCGCTTCCAGAAGGAGGCGCTGACCGGCCATCGGCCGACCTGGAAGATGGGCGTCAACAACGCGGCCCGCTCGGCGCCGGATTTCGCCCAGATGCGCTCGGGGCGCGCCGGCTACTACAACCGCATGCGCGACCCGTTCAACATTTTCGGCACCGATCCCAACACGCCGCCGCGCCAGCGCAAGGCGCGCCCGCTGGAGGCCAAGGCGCTGGAGACGCTGGGCCTGACCGCCGAGGCGACGGCCAAGCAGATCAAGTCACGCTACAAGGAACTGGTCAAACGCCATCATCCTGACGCGAATGGGGGCGACAGAGGATCGGAAGACCGGTTCCGCGACGTGCTGCAGGCCTATCGCGTGCTCAAGCAGGCGGGCCTGTGCTGAAGCAGGGCCGCAGCGGGGCGTCCGGAAGGACGCACGACGCTGGAGCATCGGACCGGAAAGTGGAACGGCTTTCGGAATATTCCCGATGCTCAATTGAAGTGTTGGAGCGTCCTTTGTGCGTCCGGAAGGACGCACGGCGCTCCAATGACAGGGCCAGAGTGCTTTTCCAACTTTCATCCGGCTGGAAAAGGCTTTAAGACCGCCCCGGACAAACCATGATTACCGGCGAAGGCACGGACTTTCTTTCGCCTGCGGAGACGTTGGAAGCATCATGAACAAGGTCGAACGAGACATTGCCAACCTGCCGGATACCACGGTTTCGGTGAAGGATACTTTCGGGTTCGAGTCGAAGATGGTCGTGCCGGCCTATGCCGCGCCGAGCGAGCATGTGCCCGACGTCGATCCGGACTATCTGTTCGACCGGAACACCACCCTCGCCATCCTGGCGGGCTTCGCCTACAACCGCCGGGTGATGGTGTCGGGCTATCACGGCACCGGCAAGTCGACCCATATCGAGCAGGTCGCGGCGCGTCTCAACTGGCCGTGCGTGCGCGTCAACCTCGACAGCCATGTCAGCCGTATCGACCTGGTCGGCAAGGACGCCATCGTGCTGCAGGACGGCAAGCAGGTGACGGAATTCCGCGACGGCATCCTGCCCTGGGCCTATCAGCGCAACGTGGCGCTGTGCTTCGACGAATACGATGCGGGCCGCCCGGACGTGATGTTCGTCATCCAGCGCGTGCTGGAGGCTTCCGGCCGCCTGACCCTGCTCGACCAGAGCCGCGTCATCCGCCCGCACCCGGCCTTCCGCATCTTCGCCACCGCCAACACGGTCGGCCTCGGCGACACCACCGGCCTCTATCACGGCACGCAGCAGATCAACCAGGCGCAGATGGACCGCTGGTCGATCGTCACCACGCTGAACTACCTGCCGCACGACAACGAGGTGAACATCGTGCTGGCAAAGGCCAAGCACTACCGCACCGACAAGGGCCGCGACATCGTCAACAAGATGGTGCGGGTGGCCGACATGACGCGCTCGGCCTTCATCAACGGCGACCTGTCGACGGTGATGAGCCCGCGCACGGTCATCACCTGGGCCGAGAACGCGGAAATCTTCGAGGATGTCGGCATGGCCTTCCGCCTGACCTTCCTCAACAAGTGCGACGAGCTGGAGCGGCCCGTGGTGGCCGAGTTCTACCAGCGCGTGTTCGGGGAGGACCTGCCCGAAAGCGCGGCCAACGTCGTTCTGGGATGATCGGGAGGAGAAGGTGAGCTATCAGGGCGGCTGCCATTGCGGCAAGGTGCGGTTCAGCGTGGAGGTCGATCTTTCGAGCCCCATCACCTGCAACTGTTCCTACTGCGCCAAGCGCGGCAGCATCCTGGCCTTCACGCCGGCCGAGAACTTCACGCTGGAAAGCGGCGCGGCCGACCTCACCGACTATCGTTTCAACTCCAAGACCATCGAGCATCTGTTCTGCGCTTCCTGCGGCATGGAATCCTTCGCGCGCGGCGCCATGCCCGATGGCAAGAAGATGGTGGCGGTGAATGTGCGCTGCCTCGATGGCGTCGACCTCGATGCGCTTCAGCCGCATCAGGTGGACGGCCGTTCGCGCTGACAGGCAGGCAGGATCATGGCGGGGCCCGGCGACAACACGCGAAACAAACCCAAGTCCGGCGCTGAAACCGACGGTTTCAAGCGGGCCATGACGGTGGCCATGCGCGCCATCTCCAACGACCGGGAGATGGAGGTTTCCTTCGCCAAGGACAAGCCGGCCATGGCCGGCAACCGGGCGCGGCTGCCCGAGCTGCCGAAGAAGGCGACGGCGGCCGATATCGCGGTGACGCGCGGCATCGGCGATTCCATGGCGCTGCGCCGCGCCTGCCACGACCAGCGCATCCACACAAGGCTCACCCCGGAAGGCAAGCAGGCGCGCGCCGTCTATGACGCCGTCGAGCAGGCCCGCGTCGAGGCGATCGGCGCGCGCGCCATGGCCGGCGTGGCCGGCAATATCGGCGCCATGCTGGAAGACAAATACGCCAAGGCCAATCTGGCCGAGGTGCGGGACAGGGACGAGGCGCCGCTGGAAGAGGCCGTGGCGCTTGTGGTGCGCGAGCGGCTGACCGGCCAGCCCGTGCCGAAGAGCGCCGAGCGGCTGGTGGAGCTGTGGCGCGGCTGGATCGAGGAGAAGGCCGGCGAGAGCCTTAATGGGCTCGGCGCCAGGCTGGAAGACCAGCAGGCGTTCGGCCGCGTGGTGCGCGACATGCTCGCCTCCATGAACATGGCCGAGGAATTCGAGGACGACGACGAGACGGAAGAAACCGAGGACGACCAGGAGGAGGAACCGCAGGGCGGCGAGGATTCCGAGGAAGGCGGCGAGGAAGATTCCGGCTCCGAGGAAGCCCAGGCCGAGGATGCCGCCGCTTCCGAGGAGGACCAGTCGCAGGCCGAGGCGGAAGCCGACGACGCCATGTCCGAGGACCTGTCGGACGACGACGATGCCGACGCCGAAAATCCCGGCGAGGCCCGGCGCGGCGACAATCCCTTCGCCAATCTGGCCAGGGACATGGACTACAAGGTCTATACGACCCAGTTCGACGAGACCGTCGGCGCCGAGGAGCTGTGCGAGGAGGAGGAGCTGGACCGGCTGCGCGCCTTCCTCGACAAGCAACTCGCCAATCTTCAGGGCGTGGTCGGCCGGCTGGCCAACCGCCTGCAGCGCCGCCTGATGGCGCAGCAGAACCGCTCCTGGGACTTCGACCTCGAGGAAGGCTATCTCGATCCGGCGCGGCTGGTGCGCGTGGTCATCGATCCCATGCAGCCGCTCTCCTTCAAGCAGGAGCGCGACACCAAGTTCCGCGACACGGTGGTGACGCTGGTGCTCGACAATTCGGGCTCGATGCGCGGCCGCCCGATCACGGTGGCGGCCACCTGCGCCGACATCCTCGCCCGCACGCTGGAACGCTGCGGCGTTTCGGTGGAAATCCTCGGCTTCACCACCCGTGCGTGGAAGGGCGGGCAGGCGCGGGAGAAGTGGCTGAAGGACGGCAAGCCGGCCAATCCCGGCCGCCTCAACGATCTGCGCCACATCGTCTACAAGTCGGCCGACGCGCCGTGGCGGCGGGCCCGGCGCAATCTCGGCCTGATGATGCGCGAGGGCCTGCTAAAGGAGAACATCGACGGTGAGGCGCTGCTGTGGGCGCATCACCGGCTGATGGCGCGGCCCGAGCAGCGCAAGATCCTGATGATGATCTCGGACGGCGCGCCGGTCGACGATTCGACGCTGTCGGTCAATCCGGGCAACTATCTGGAGCGGCATCTGCGCGCCGTCATCGACCTGGTCGAGACGCGCTCGCCGGTCGAGCTTCTGGCCATCGGCATCGGCCATGACGTCACCCGCTACTACCGCCGCGCCGTCACCATCGTCGATGCGGAGGAACTGGCCGGCGCCATGACCGAGCAGCTTGCCGGCCTGTTCGAGGAGGAAAGCGGGCACGGCCGCGGCGGCTTGCGGCGGGCCTCCTGATGCGCGGCTTCGCCTTTTCCTGATGCCCCCTCGCCCGGCGTCCGCTGCGTCGTTGTGCCTCCTGTGTGGACTGGTCCTCGCCATTGTGCTTGCGGCGGGCGCGCCGGCCCCGGTACTGGCCGATCCCGCTCCGATGCAGGCGGTCGAGGTTTCCTCCCGGCCGATCTCCCGCTTCCATATCGGCCGTGACGAGAGCCGCTTCGGCCCGCTGGAATTCGTCGGCGGGCTGGAGATGACGTCGCCGGCCCGTGCCTTCGGCGGCATCTCCTCGATGCGCTTCCTTTCGCCCGGCCGCGACCTCATGGCGGTGACCGACACCGGCATGTGGCTGTTCGGCAGGATCGCGCGCGACGCGGACGGCAGGCCGGCCGGGCTCGAACAGGTGCGCATGCAGCACATGGCCGACGCGACCGGCTCTGCGATCCTCGACAAATGGGAAGCGGACGCCGAGGGGCTTGCGGTGCGCGACGGCGAGGCGGTCGTCGGGTTCGAGCGCCGCCATCGCCTCAGCCGCTTCCGCATCGAGCCGGAGGGCATGCAGGCAGCGACCGGCACTGTCGACTTTCTCGTGCCCGCCCATGAGTTGCGCCAGAACCGCGGCTTCGAGACCCTCGCCTATGCGCCGGCTTCGGGTCCGCTGAAGGGAGCGCTGGTGGCGGTCACCGAAAAGAGCCTCGACAGGCAGGGCAACATCTTCGCCGCCGTGACCGATGGGCCGAGGAAAGGCATCTTCACCGTTCGTCGCCACGAAGGCTTCGACATCACCGACGGCGCTTTCCTGCCGGATGGCGACCTGCTTCTCCTGGAGCGCAGCTATACGATCATGAGCGGCGTGGGCATGCGGCTGCGGCGCATTGCCGGCGACAGCATCGGCAAGGGCGCGCTGGTCGACGGGCCGGTGCTGCTGCAGGCCGACATGGCCTACCAGATCGACAATATGGAAGCGCTCGACGTGTGGCGGCGCGGCGACGGCGCCACCATGGTGTCGATGATGTCGGACGACAACACGTCGATCCTGCAGCGCAATCTCTATCTTGAGTTCGTGCTGCACGAAGACTGACCGACGCCGGGCTGGCTCAGATGACGTTGAGTTCGCGGAACGGGCGGCCTTCGGCGATGCGCCGGTAGGAGAACACCGAGCAGTCGAGCGTGCGGTATGCGCCATGCACGATCAGCTCGGCCAGCGCCTTGCCGACGGCGGGCGCCTGTTGCAGGCCGTGGCCGGAAAAGCCGTTGGCGAAGATGAAATTCGCCACCTGCGGATGCGGGCCGATCACCGCGTTCTGGTCGAGCACGTTGTAATCGTAGTGGCCGACCCAGGCGCGCGTCATCTTGATCGCCTCGAAGGCGGGGATGCGGGTGGCCAGCACCGGCCAGATCTCGTTCTCGAACAGGCCCCAGTCGGGCTCGAAATCGGCGGGGTCGGCGGCCTGCTCGCCCGCTTCGTCCTCGGCGCCGCCGGTGATGTAGACCGAGCCTTCCGGCCGCACATAGATGCCGGAAGGGTCGACCAGCAGCGGCATGTCGCCATAGCGCTCGCGCGCCTCGAACACGAAGACGTTGCGCTTGCGCGGTTCCACCGGCAGCTCGATGCCGGCGAGCGCCGCGACCTTGCCGGCATTCGGCCCGGCGGCGTTGACGACAATGCCGGCCTCCAGCCTTTCGCCGGTGTCGAGGGTCACCGAGGTAACCTCGTCGCCCTGCCGTTCGATGGCCGCGACCGAGGCGGTGACGAAATCCACCTTCATGCCGCGCAGCGCCTTGCGGAACAGGGAGAGATAGGCGTGGGCGTCGAACCAGCCCTCGCCGCTGACCCCGTAAGCGCCGGCGGCGATGCCCTCGCTGGACAGCCACGGGAAGCGCCTCATCAGGGCTTCGGCATCCTCCAGCGCGATGTCGGCCCCTTCGGCCAGTTGCACATCGTGATTGGACTTGAGCACCGGCAGCCCCTCCTCCGAGGCGAGGATCAGATAGCCGCCCTCGCGGAAGCCGATGTCGGCCTCGTCGCCGAACTCCTCCTTCAGCCGGCGGAACAGGTCGAGCGTGAAGCGCGACAGGCGGATGTTCTCGGCGATCGAGAATTGCTGGCGGATCGAGGCGGCCGACAGCGTCGTGGCGGAATGGGTGAATTGCGGGTCGCGCTCGATAAGCGCGATCGGTCCCGCAAAACCTTCCTTGCGCAGATAATAGGCGAGCGAGGCGCCCATGATCGCGCCGCCGATGATGATGACGTCGTATTTCGCCATGATGCGATTCCCGATTTGCCTTTGCCGATCAATGCAGCTTTGGTCGCCTGGAGCGGCATTCTCCGGAACGCCGCTGCTTCAGCCTGTTTATCTGCCGCATTTGTGCAACGCCAGACGATTCCGTCAGGCTGCAAAATGCTCTTGCCGCAAGCTCTTGCAAGGGCCAGCGCGGCCGGGCAAGAAGACCAGATGACCGAGATGCAAAACCGCCCCCGCCGTTCCGTGCTGTATGTGCCTGCCGTCAACGACAAGGCGCTGGCCAAGATCGGGCGGCTGCCCTGCGATGCCGTCATCGTGGATCTGGAAGATTCGGTTTCGCCGGACCAGAAGGCGGTGGCGCGGCGGAAGCTGTCCGGCATCTTCGCCGCCCGTCCGCAGCGCACCGAGATGGTGGTGCGCATCAATGCCCTGTCGAGCGAATGGGGCGCCGACGACCTCGCCGCGGTGATTGCCTGCAAGCCGGACGCCATCCTGCTGCCCAAGGTGGATACGGCGCGCGACGTGCTGGAAGCGAATGACCGGCTGGACGAGGCCGATGAGGACGCCGCCATTGGCCTGTGGGCGATGATCGAGACGCCGAGGGCGCTGGTGAACAGCGGCGCGATCGCCGAGCTTGGGCGCGATCCCGCCTCGCGGCTTTCCTGCTTCGTGATCGGAACGAACGATATCGCCAAGGAAACCGGCGTGGCGCTTACGCCTGACCGGCGCTATGTCACGCCATGGCTGATGCAGATATTGCTGGCCGCACGCGCCGGCGGGCTCGACATGCTCGACGGCGTCTACAACGACTTCCGCGATGCCGACGGTTTTGCCCGTGAGTGCTCGGAAGCGGCGAATATGGGGTTCGACGGCAAGACGCTGATCCACCCGGCCCAGATCGAGGCGGCCAATGCGGCCTTCGCGCCGTCCGAAGCGGCGCTCGCCGCGGCGCGCGCCATAAGGGAAGCGTTCGCCCGGCCGGAAAACCGGGACAAGGGGGTCATAGCCCTGAACGGGCGCATGGTCGAGCGCCTGCATCTGGCGCAGGCCGAAAAACTTCTGGCGAAAGCGGCTGCCATCGGGGCATGATCTTCGCCCACGATCCCGCCTATGTTCTCCGGCGACGCCACCACAGGACGAACCCATGCGACTCTACCGTTTCCTCACCGCCGTCGACGACGCCAGCTTCTGCCACAAGGTGACGGCGGCGCTGAACAAGGGCTGGCATCTCTACGGCTCGCCGACCTATGCCTATGACGCCGGGCAGCAGACCATGCGCTGCGGCCAGGCCGTGGTGAAGGATATCGAGGGCCAGGACTATGTGGCGGGCGAGACGAAATTGAGCGACTGGTAGGAAAAAAGCGAGCGATACGCCCTATTCGGCCGCCGCCTCGATGCGCTCCATGTCGTCGTCGGAAAGGCCGAAATGGTGGCCGATCTCGTGGATCAGCACATGGGTGATGATGTCGCCCAGCGTCTCCTCGTTCTCGGCCCAGTAGTCGAGGATGGCGCGGCGGTAGAGGGTGATGCGGTTGGGCCCTTCGCCCGTGGCCGGGTTCCAGCGCTCGGCGATGCCACGCCCCTCGAACAGGCCGAGCAGGTCGAAAGGCGTTTCCAGCGCCAGGTCGTCCATGATCTCGTCGGTGGGGAATTCGGCCACCTGGATGACGATCTCACCGGTCAGGGTACGGAATTCGTCCGGCAGATGCGCATAGGCCTCCAGCGCCAGCAGCTCCAGTTCCTCCAGTGAGGGCGAGAGTTCGCCGTGCCAAGTGCGGGTCTTGTAGATGCGGGCCATGCTTCGTCCTTCTTTCCCGCGGCATATAGGCTTTTGCGCGGGACTCGGCAAACGCTGATGCGTGCCGGCAAAGAAGGGGAGGAATAAATTCTCCTCAGGCGCCGCTTGACTCTTCCGCGCAGCTCTGGAATCCATAAGAACATAACAGGAACAAATAAGGAGATCGACCGTCATGGCGAGCCGCGCCGTGGCGCGGGAGGCTGTTTTTGCCCTGCGCCGGGAAATCGCGAGGATCGAAGGAACGCTGCCGCAACGCCTTGAAGGCCAGGTAGGAGAAGCCGAGGCTGCCCGGCAGGGTGCGCGCCTGCGCCTCGGCATCGATGGTTTCGACGCTCTGCTCGGCGGCGGGCTGATGCGCGCGGCACTGACCGAGATCCATGGCTGCGAGACGCGCGATGCCGGCGCGGTTGCGGGCTTCACGCTGGCCTTGGTGGCCCGGTTGCTGCGGGAGGTCCCGGAACCGGGGCTGGTGTTGTGGGCGGGCACGGTGGAGGTGTTCCGCGAAGCCGGCTTGCCGCATGCCGCGGGCCAGCACGCGCTGTTCGGCCTTGCGCCGGAGCGGCTTGTGCTGGCGCAGGTGCCCAGGCTCGCCGATGCGCTGTGGGTGGCGGAGGAGGCGATCCCGCTGCAAAGGCTGGCGGCCGTGGTGGTGGAGGCGCGCGGAAACCCGGAAAAACTCGATCTGACCGCGACGCGCCGCCTGCACCGCCGGGCGCAGGCGGCCGGCCGGCCGGTGCTGCTCCTGCGCCAGGCGGCCCAGCCCGATGCCACCGCCGCCCCGGTGCGCCTCGTCGTTGCGCCGGCCGCGTCCGGGCAGCGCAGCACCCTTGCCGGTCCGCTCGACGGCTCGATCGGACGGCCCGCCTTCACCGTCTCGGTCGACAAATGTCCGGCCGCCTTGCCCGGCCTGTTCACACTGGAGTGGAATTCCGATGAGTGCCTGTTCACCGAAAGAGCAAAGTCGCAAAACCGGGCAGCGGATCCTGTCGCTGTGGTTTCCCTATCTGGCTGCCGAGCGGGTCCTGCGCCGGCGGCTGGGCAGGTCGTGGCGTTCCGCAGGCAAGGCGCACCCGCCGCTGGTGCTGAGCATACACCAGAACAACACGACGCAGGTCGCGGCCCTCGACGCGCGGGCTGAGGCGCTCGGCCTGAAGCGCGGCATGGGGCTGGCCGAAGCGCGCGCCATGCACCCCTCCATCGCTGTGGCCGAGGCCGACCGGCAGGGCGAGCGCCGCCTTCTGGAAGGACTTGCCGACTGGTGCGACCGCTACACGCCGCTGGTGGCGCTGGACGGCGAGGACGGGCTGTTCCTCGACGTGACCGGCTGCACGTCGCTGTTCGGCGGCGAAAAAGCGATGCTGGACGGCATGCTGGCCCGGTTTTTCGAACAGGGGTTCGAAGTCCGCGCCGGCCTTGCCTCCACGGCGGGGGCCGCATGGGCGGCGGCGCGTTTTTTTGGCCGGCTCGTGGCTGCGCCGGGACAGGAAGGGGAAGTGCTGGCGCCGCTGCCGCCGCAGGCGCTGCGTCTCGAAAGCCCGGTCTGCACGGGGCTCGACAGCGTGGGCCTGCGCAGCGTGGCCGACATCATGACGGCTCCGCGCGCCCCGCTCGCCCGCCGCTTCGGCCGGGCGCTGCTGATGCGCCTCGACCAGGCGCTCGGCCGCATCGACGAGGCGGTGTCGCCGCGCCTGCCGGTGGCGTCGCTATCGGTGGAGCGGCAACTGGCCGAGCCGGTCGTGCTCACCGAGGATGTCGAGCGGCTGGCCCAGATGCTGGCCGAGGCGCTGAAGCGCGATCTGGAACGGCGCGGCGAAGGGGCGCGGCGACTCGGCCTTTCCCTGTTCAGGGTCGACGGCGCCGTCAGCCGCATCGCCGTTTCCACCTCCCTGCCGCTGCGCGATCCCGGCAAGATCCGCAACCTGTTCCGCGAGAAGCTCGCCGCCATCGCCGATGATTTCGACGCCGGCTACGGTTTCGATCTGGTGCGTCTGGCCGCCTTCGCGACCGCGCCCTTCGACATGCGCCAGACCGACCTTGCCGGCGAGGCGAGCACCGCACAGGACGATCTGGCGCTGTTCGCGGACCGGGTGCGGGCCCGGCTTGGGGCCGGTGCGGTGATGCGGCCGGTGGCGGTCGAAAGCCATCTGCCGGAGCGCGCGGTCACCCTGCGGCCGTTCACCGGGGAGGCCTGGCCGCCCGCTTCCGGGCGCGGGCGGCCGCTTGTGCCTGCGGCGCGGGTGGTGCCGTCTCACATGCCCGCGCGCCCGATCCGCCTGTTCGGCCAGCCGGAGCCGGTGGAAGTGCCGGCCACCGAAATGCCGGAAGGGCCGCCGCTGCGCTTCCGCTGGCGGCGGGCCGTGCACAAGGTGGTGCGCGCCGAGGGGCCGGAGCGCATCGCGTCCGAATGGTGGCATGGCGCCGCGGATACGCCGACCCGCGATTATTACCGCGTCGAGGACAGCGAAGGCCGTCGCTACTGGCTGTTCCGGCAAGGGCTGCATGAGGCCGGCCAGCCGTCGCCGCGCTGGTTCCTGCACGGGCTTTTCGCATGAGCGCTTCTCCTGCCGGAAGCGGCCCGCCCGCCTATATCGAGTTCGGCGTGCAGTCGAATTTCTCGTTCCTGCGCGGTGCGTCGCGGCCGGAAGAGCTGGTCGCGACCGCCTGTGCGCTCGGCCATGCCGGCATGGGGCTGGCCGACCGCAACACGGTGGCGGGCGTGGTGCGGGCATGGAGCCAGTCCAAGGCGATCCGGTTTTCGACAAAAGACGAGCCCCGCACCCTGCCCTGTCATCCCGGCTGCCGGCTGGTCTTCGCCGACGGCACGCCGGACGTGCTCGCCTACCCGCAGGATCGCACGGGCTGGGGGCATCTGTGCCGGCTGCTGACGACAGGCAATCTGCGCGAGGAAAGCGAAAAGGGTGCGCCGCTGCTTTATCTCGACGACCTGATGGAATGGGGCGACAACATCTCGCTCGCCATCCTGCCCGATCCGCTTGCCCCCGATCCGCTTGGCAAAGAATCCGGCACGCTTCCCCTGCTCGCCCGGCTGAGGGACCGTTTCGGGGAAAATCTGTGGCTGGCCGTGGCGCCCGACTATCGCGGCAACGACCGCTTCCGGCTGGCGCAGGCCGCGGCTCTCGCCGATGCCGCCGGCCTGCCGCTGATGGCAACCAACGACGTGCTCTACCACACCGCAGAACGGCGGCCCTTGCAGGACGTGCTCACCGCGATCCGTCTCAAGACGACCGTGGCCGAGGCGGGCTTCGAGCTTGCCGCCAATGCCGAGCGCCATCTGAAACCGCCGGCCGAGATGGCGCGGCTGTTCAGGGCCTGTCCGCAGGCACTGGCCGAGACGCTGCGCTTTGCCGGCACGCTGTCCTTCTCGCTTTCCGAATTGAAGCACAACTATCCCGAGGAGACGACGGAGGCGGGCACGGACCCGCAGACGGAACTGGAAAGGCTGACATGGCAAGGCGCGCAAAAACGCTATCCGGACGGCATCCCTGAAAAGGTGAAGGAGCTGATCCGACATGAACTCGGCATTGTCGGCCTCAAGAAATACGCATCCTATTTTCTTACCGTCAACGACATCGTCCGCTTCGCCCGCGAGAAGGCCGACATCTTGTGCCAGGGGCGCGGTTCGGCCGCCAATTCGGTCATCTGCTACTGCCTCGGCATCACGGAAGTCGATCCCAATCTGACCGAGGTGCTGTTCGAACGCTTCGTCTCGACCGAGCGTGACGAGCCGCCCGACATCGACGTCGATTTCGAACATGAGCGGCGCGATGAGATCATGGCCTATATCTATGAGAAATACAGCGCCAGGCGCACAGCCCTCGCCGCCGCCGTGGTCAGCTATCGCGGCCGCTCGGCGCTGCGCGAGGTGGCCAAGGCCATGGGCCTGTCGCAGGATGTGCAGGGGGCGCTGTCCGGCTCGATCTGGGGCTGGTGGTCCTCCAGGCTTGGCGAGAAGGAGGCGAAGGCCGGCGGCCTCGACAAGACCGATCCTCTGGCCGGGCAGGTGATCGACCTTGCCAATGCGATCATGGGCTTTCCGCGCCATCTGTCGCAGCATGTCGGCGGCTTCGTCATCACCCGCGACCGGCTCGACGAGATCGTGCCCATCGTCAAGACGGCGATGGACGAGCGCAAGATGGTGGAGTGGGACAAGGACGATCTCGACGCCGTCGGCATCTTGAAGGTCGACGTGCTGGCGCTCGGCATGCTGACCTGCCTGAAGCGCGCCTTCAACCTGCTCGAGGACCATTACCGGGTGCGCGACCGCCATGGCCGGCCGATCACGCTGGCGACCATGCGCAAGGAAGACCCGCGCGTCTACGACATGATCTGCCGGGCCGATACGCTGGGCGTCTTTCAGGTTGAATCGCGCGCCCAGATGTCGATGCTGCCGCGCCTGAAGCCGCGCAAGTTCTACGACCTCGTCATCGAGGTGGCGATCGTACGCCCCGGCCCGATCCAGGGCGACATGGTGCACCCCTATCTGCGCCGGCGTGAAGGCAAGGAGAAGGTCGACTATCCGAGCGAGGAGTTGAAGAAGATCCTCGTCAGGACGCTGGGCGTGCCCCTTTTTCAAGAGCAGGCGATGAAGATCGCCATCGATGCCGGCGGCTTTACGCCGGGCGAGGCGGACCAGTTGCGGCGCGCCATGGCGACCTTCCGCCGCAACGGGACCATTGGCAATTACGAGAAACGCATGATCGACGGCATGGTGGCGAACAACTATCCGAAGGAATTCGCCGAGCGCTGCTTCAAGCAGATCGAGGGCTTCGGTGATTATGGCTTTCCCGAAAGCCATGCCGCCTCCTTCGCCCTGCTGGTCTATGCCTCCTGCTGGTTCAAGGCCTTTTATCCGGACGTCTTTTGCGTGGCGATCCTCAACTCCCAGCCCATGGGGTTCTACAAGCCGGCCCAGCTCATCCGCGATGCGGCCGAGCACGGTGTCGAAATCCGGCCCGTCGACATCAACGCTTCCGGCTGGGAGTGCACACTGGAAAAGGCCGCGTTCGATCCGGCCCGGCTTTCGGAACGCCATGTCGAAATGCGCCGCACCATCCGCACCATGCATGCGGTGCGCATGGGCTTCAACCAGATCAAGGGGCTTGGACAGGAGCGCATGGAAGCCTTCGTCGCCCGGCGCGGCGACGGCTATGTTTCGGTGCGTGACGTGTGGCTGCGTTCCGGGCTGGATACGGGCGAGATCGGCAAGCTGGCCGAGGCGGACGCCTTCCGCTCGATCGGCCTCGACCGGCGCGCAGCCCTGTGGGCGGTGCGGGCGCTCGATGCCAAGAGCGCGGTGGAAAGCCTGCCGCTGTTCGACCGGCCGGGCCTCGACCTGCCGGACCGGGAACCGGTCACCCGCCTTCCCGCCATGCGGCCGGGCGAGCAGGTGGTGCATGATTATCGCAGTCTCGGCCTGTCGCTGAAGGCTCATCCGGTCGGTTTCCTGCGGGCGCGGCTGGAGCGGGCGGGCGTGACGCCCAATGTGCGGCTGGGGGCCTTGCTGGATGGCGTGCGCGTCACCGTGGCCGGGCTGGTGCTGGTACGGCAGCGGCCGGGCAAGGGCAATGCCATCTTCCTGACGCTGGAGGACGAGGCGGCGATCGCCAACATCGTGGTGTGGCCGCGCATATTCGAGCGCCACCGCGCGGCGATCATGGGCGGGCGCTTCGTGCGCGTCAACGGCAAGCTGCAATCCGAAACGGGCGTCATCCATATCATCGCCGACCGGATCGAGGACCTCTCGTCATGGCTGGGGATCCTGCTCGACGAGGGGGTGGACGGCACATCCGCCCCGGATGGCGACAGCATGCGCCGCCCGGTGGAGCGTGCCGGCAGGAACCCGCAGGCGCTGGCCCGCAGCGCGCGTGACGTCATGCCCAAGGGCCGCAATTTCCAGTAAAGCATGTCGCCCGAAAGTGGGAACCGGTTTCGGGATTGTTTGATCGATATCGGGTAGGTTGAGCAGCGAGGCTGCGGGCCTGCAAACCCGCAGCCTCGGCGGCAGGCGACCGGTTCCGGGATCGGGCCGACACCCGACGTCATCAAGGTCTCTGCCGCCTTTGCACCCCCGCTTGGAGAGTTGATCGGGCCTCTGGCCCACCACCACGCCCGCAAACAATCCGAAGCCTGCAAAGGATAGCACCGTCATGACCTTCCTGCACCATGCGCCCGTCCGCTGCCTCGGTGTCGATGTCGCCAGGGACCGGCTGGCCGTCGATGACGGCATCACGGCTGCGACTGTCGCCAACAGCCGCGCAGCCATCCGCTCGCTGCTCAGGACCAGCCGCCCCGATCTCGTCGTGTGCGAACCGACGGGCGGCTACGAGTTGCTGCTCCTGGAAGAGTGCCTGAGGGCCGGCATCGCCTGCCACCGCGCCGACACGCTCAGGCTCAAGGCCTTCATCCGCTCCTTCGGAACGCTGGCCAAAAGCGACGCCATCGACGCCGCGCAGATGGCCGCCTATGGACGCGAGCGCTGGACGAAGCTGCCCTTGTGGCAGGCGCCCGACGCCGACGAGAAGCAGATGCAGGCCCTCGTGCGCCGAAGGGCCGACCTGGTCGCATTCAAGGTTGCCGAGCAGAACCGGTCACGGGCACCCGGTGCCAGGGCGATGGCCGCCTCGTTTCGGGCCATGCTCGCAACAATCACCCGGCAGATCGCGGCGCTCGAGCGGGCGATCGCCGCGCTGGTGGCGCAAAACGCGGGCCTGCGCCACCGCGTCGCCATCTGCACCGGCATGAACGGCATCGGCACGGTCAGCGCCGTGACGATCCTCGCCCTGATGCCCGAGCTCGGCCATCTCCAGCGCCGACAGGCCGCAGCGCTGGCCGGCACCGCGCCGCACCCCAACGAGAGCGGCACAGCAAGGGGCCGGCGACGCCAGCGCGGCGGCAGACCGCAGGTCAGGACCGCACTCTTCATGCCGGCCTTGCGCGCCGCTGCCGGACAAGGCGAGTTCGCCGCCTTCTACGCGCGCCTCATCGCCAACGGAAAACCACCGATCCTCGCAATCGCAGCGACCATGCGAAAGATCATCATAACCCTCAACGCAAGGCTCAGAGACAATCAAAACCATCAGAGTTGATGACGACATGCGTATAAACAAAAGCTTAAAGCACAAGGAGCGAATCTGAAAGATCGCGACGCGCTTTAGCAGGAAGAACCGGAAAGCCCCTGCCCGGGCGACGGAAACGTCCTGCTTCTGGCAGGATGCTCAAATCCGGAAGGTCGCCGCTCCTGAAACCTTCACGTTTCCTCGGACAGGGTGCGCGCTTCCGAAGGCAGCATGATGGGAATGCCGCCGCGGACCGGATAGGCCAGCCGCGCCAGCCGCGATACCAGCTCGCCGCGCTCCGGGTCCCAGCTCAGCGGCCCCTTGGTCAGCGGGCAGGCCAGCAGCTCCAGAAGCTTCGGGTCGACCTGCGGCTCCTTCTTGTCGCGCTCATCCGCCATATGCCTGCCTCGCATGCTCTCGCCCCACCATAACGCCTCCCCGGCGGAATGCGCAAAGCGCGCCGCGATCTTTCAGATTCGTTCCGGATGAAACCGGCTCCCGCCTTCGGGCGGCATGCTTACTGGAGGCTCGAGCCGAAATCATCATTGTCGCGGGCCAGCGCGATTTCGGTGATGGCGATCAGCGTTTCGGCGCGGGTGCGCAGGTCCGGCGCCTCGAGCAGCGCCTGCTTTTCCGCCGGCCCATAGGGCGCCATCATCGACAGGGCGTTGACCAGCATGGTGTCGTCGGCCCGGTTGACCCCCTCCCAGTCCGCCTGCAGGTCATTGGCCTGCAGATAGGCGCGGAAAACCTTCAGCAGGGCCGGACGGTCGATGCTGCCGGAGACGGCGCCGCTGTCGTCGAGATCGGCGAGGAACGGCGTGACCCGGCATTGGCGGAACGGGGTCTTGACCGCCAGTTCGTCGGCCAGCCGGAAACGGCACACGCCCTGCAGCGCGATCAGGTAGCGGCCGTCGCCGGTCTCGGTGAGCGAGGTGATGCGGCCGAAGCAGCCGACCTCGCACAGTTCCGGCTGGCCATCGTTGCGCTGGGCGCCGTCGAGGCTGGGCTGGATGAGGCCGATCAACCGGTCCGAGCCGATGGCGTGGTCTACCATCTGCAGGTAGCGCGGCTCGAAGATGTTGAGCGGCAGCCGGCTGCCCGGCAGGAGCAGGGCACCTTCCAGCGGAAACACCGCAACGGTGTGCGGAAGGTCCGCTTCGCGCCGGTAATGTGCGTTTCCTGCCTGCATTTCCTTGTCCGTCACAACAAGAAGCGGAGCGTCTTCGCGATTCGCAAAAAGCGGCATCGCTCCGCCATGTGCCGCCTCCCCTACGAGAACAGCAGCGAGGAGAGCTTGCGCCGGGCGGCGAGCGTGGCCTCGTCGGTCATGCCCCAGGCTTCGAAGAACTGCAGCAACTGGGCGCGCGCCCCGTCATCCTTCCAGGTCCGGTCGGCCTTGATGATGGCGAGCAGATTGTCGGCCGCCTCCATGCGCTCGCCCTTGGCATTCTGGATCATGGCGAGGTCGAAGCGGGCCTGATGGTCGCCCGGGTCCTGCTGGAGGCGCTTTTCCAGCTCGGCCGCATCGCCCAGCTCTGCCGCTTGCGCGGCCAGCGACAGTTTCGTGCGGATGGCGGCGATCTCCGGCGCGTCGCGCGTGTCCTCGGGAACGCCGTCCAGCACCGCCCCGGCGCCTTCGGCGTCGCCCGCCTCGAACAGGATATCTGCCAGGCCGGCGGCGGCCTCGGCCGAATCGGGCGCCTGTTGCAGGATGGCGCCGTAGATGTCGGCGGCGGTCTGCGCGTCGCCCTGGCCGCGCGCCTCGGCGGCTGCGGCAAGCGCCTCGGCGAGGGCCGCCTTGCCGTCGTCCTTGCCGCCGCCCAGCCGGGCGATGAATTCGTTGATCTGGCTTTCGGGAACCGCGCCCATGAAGCCGTCGACCGGCTGGCCGTCCTTGAAGGCGATGACCGCCGGAATGGACTGGATGCCGAGCTGGCCGGCGATGGCCGGATGCTCGTCGATGTTCATCTTGACCAGCTTGACGCGGCCGCCGGCGGCCAGCACCGCCTTTTCCAGAACCGGGCCGAGCTGCTTGCAGGGGCCGCACCACGGCGCCCAGAAATCGACCAGCACCGGCTGGTTGCGCGATTCCTGGATCACGTCGGCGCTGAAGGCGGCCGTCGTCGTGTCCTTGATGACATCGGCGGGGGCGCTGCCGGCAGGGGCCGGGTCGGTGCCGAACTGGACCGTCGTTGCATATTGGCTGCCCGAGCCGAACGGATTGCTGTCGCTCATTGTCTCATCCCAGAAATTGTTGTCGGAGCCGGAGCGGTTCCCGGCCCCCGGTTGCGTGCCCGAGCCGCATGGCCCTCAATGTGGCGATCAGGCAGCGACTTTCAAGATAACAGGCTCGTGTCCGGTTGCCTCGATGAATCTGAGCAGGTCGGCGGAGCGGATCGAACTGGTCGCCTCGTTGGTGAGGGGGTGGCCGTTGACGATGTCGTTTTCCATCAGCGCGGCGTCGAGCACCGTCTTTACCCGGCCCTGCGTGTCGTTGATGAGGCCGAACACGGTGACGGCGCCCGGCACGACGCCGAGCAGTTCCATCAGCATTTCCGGCTTGCCGAACGACACGCGGCTGGCGGCGCCGATCAGGTGGTGGATCTGCTTCAGGTCCACCTCGGCGTCCTCGTCCACGGTGACGAGGAAGAAATTGTCCTTCTTGTCCTTCAGGAACAGGTTCTTGGTGTGGGCGCCGGCAATGGTGCCGCGCAGCGCCTGCGAATCGGCGACAGTGAACAGCGGCGGATGGCGCGTGGTCGAAACCATAATGCCGAGATCGGCGAGAAAGGCGTAAAGCTCGTCTTCGGTTTTCGGCATTTTCGCTCCCTGCTGTCCGTGCCGGGCCGGTTTAGAGCATTTTTTCGGCAAGGGGAATCGCTTCGGGCATTTCGCCTTTTCTTCGAATCGCGAAACCGCTTCCCTCCCTGTTTCGTGCAATTGTGCGCGGCAACCCGCTTCGCACTCTTTAAGGGCTTTCGCGCCCACCGGCTGCCAGCCGCGCGGAGGGGCGTTGTGCGGGCCCTGCCCGATCCCGGCCTCGCCATCCGGCTTTTCGCTTCCTGCCGGCCGATTTTGCCCGGCCGATGCGGCTTCTTTCCGTCAGGTACAGAAAGCTTCAAAAAAGACGCGATTTCCCTGTTGCAATCGCCTCGGTCTTCGGCCATATAGGCGCGGCTTGCGGCGAGAGCCGCGCGAGCGGGTGTAGCTCAGGGGTAGAGCACAACCTTGCCAAGGTTGGGGTCGGGCGTTCGAATCGCCTCACCCGCTCCAAGTAACCTCACCGAAAAGCCGCGGAATTCCGCGGCTTTCGTGTTTTTAAGCAGGTTGAAGTCGCAGTCGCCCGAAACCTCCAAAATGGTCGCGGTTACCGCCCGGTCACCAATTCGCGGAATCGACGCAGCGTGAAATCGTGATGTCGATGGAATGCGTGGCGCATACGGTTGGGTTCACGAAATCAGCTCGGGAATGGCCCGTCAGCGTGGCCATTGACGAGTTCCTCGCACGGCCTTCTATCTAACCGCTTAGGTTTGGGTATTGATGTAGATTTGTCGTCTTTCGTGCCTTAGTGTGAGAAAAACATTGCCGGGGGGCGATGCATGGCAAAAGCAAAGACAGGTGCGCCTAGCACAATGACGCTTTCGGTGCGGCTGTTGCGCGCCGATAGAACAGTCGAACAAGCAATTAGAGATAAGAGCGAGGTGAACGAGGTCGTAACCACCTCTGGCCGTCTTTTTACAGCGCAATCTCCTGGTACAGCACCAGGTTGGCTAGGCATCGTGAATCAGTTTACGGCCGAAGGTAGCCTTAAGCTCGAGAACAAGAGCTGCGCCGCCATTTTGTTTTTGGAGGTCACGCCCGATGATAAGGGGGCAAAGCCTCGAATTTTTGCGCTCGCATTCGGTGGAGGGCATCACGCGCTGAATCCGGAGGCTTTTGTGCGGAATTTCGGATTGAAGGTCACACTCAATTCTGTTGCGCGTGATGCTCTGAAGAACTTAGACGTCGCGACACTTGACAGCACGACCATACAGAAACGCATTCAGGCGAGTCGAAAGGCCGACCTTCAAGGCTTCGGCATCGACATCCAGAACGATCTGTTGCGCCTCGCTGGCGGAGTTCCTACGGACGCGAGCTTTGCAAGTTCGCTCACCGGCAAGGACGCGCTCACACTTACTAGCAAACTTTCCGCGAGCGAGATCACAGATAAATGCAAGCTTGCCCTCAAGCTATTCGATGCCATTGACTACAAAAAGGATTATTCCTTCATCGATCAAATCATCCCCGTGCGGGACAAAGACCTTCGCGAAAAGCTTGACGATCTGGTCTTCGCCGAGGTGCAGGCCCTTATCAAAGGCCAGCCCTCCGATCTGCACATCACACTGCCCGAAATCATTGATCCGGAAGAGTCTCGCGACTTCGGGTATTTCGGTGCTGGATTTAACTCAGGCGCGAAAACGGCCTACGGTGAACTCGCTATCGAAGATTATATCCGAGAGCTTGTTGCGGGCAGGCCCGGCGATGTGGGCAGCATGGCCGAGTTGAAGGCCAGCCACGAGATTCGCGTGGTCGTGGATGGGCAGGGCGATAAGAAAAAGCACCGACGCCTCTATGACTGCTTCGTTTACGAGGCCGTTCACGAGAAGAAGAACTACGTTCTGTTCTCCGGAGAGTGGTACTGCATTGAGGATAAGTTTTTCGCCGACGTCGAAAAGGACTATCAAGCGCTTCTTGCCGCTCCTATTCGCGCGTCCACCGCTGCAACCAATGAGCAAGATCTGATCGCGGAACTCGACAAGGATGCAGATCTCCTCAACCTCGATAAGGTTAAAGCTTCACCGTCAGGTGCTGCCGGTGCAAACCTTGAGCCCTGCGATTTCTTGTCTCGGAACAAGGAATTCATTCACCTGAAGGATGGCCATGGTTCTGCGCCTATTAGCCACCTGTGGAGCCAGGGTGTTGTTTCGGCCGAGACGTTCGTGCGCGACGAGGTTTTCCGTAAATCGATGCGGGACGCGGCGATTAAGCGTCAAAAGAAAGCGGGCAAAAAGGGTTTCGAAGCCCTACTTCCAGACGGTCGCTCGAAGCCGGTCGCGACGGAATACAAGGTGGTCTACGGCATCATGCGTCACCCTTATCAGCGCACGAAGAAGCTTGGCTTGCCATTCTTTAGCAAAGTCAGTCTGCGCGCTGCCGCCAACCGCATCCAGCTAATGGGATACACTGTTGAGGTCCATCTCATCGAGAAGACGTAGGACAGGAGCGGACCACCCGTGAGTCAACCTTTCACTACCCTTTCAGTGACAGGTTAGCTGTCGTCATGCTCCGTCGCTTCAATGATTTTTCGCGGATCAATTCCAATCGCCCTGCTAACGGCGATAAACTCTGCGACGTCAAGCCGCCGCTCGCCGAGCTCGAATTTCGACACGAACGTCTGACGCTGCCCGAGACGCTTCCCAAGCTCCACCTGCGTGATGCCGGCGTCCTTGCGAGCCTGCACAAGCAGTTCAATCATTCGTTGATAGAGATCGGAGCGAAGTGAGGACAACGGAAACGCCAGTGCAAAGACCAGCGCTTCAATAAAACCCGAATTTTGAGTACCCCAAATTAGGGTATTTTGCGATGCTGCCCGCCGAAAAGCGATTCGGAGGGGTGGGTGAAGCACCAATACGTCGGGGACATCAGCGACTATCGCAAGTATGCGTTGCTGCGGGCGCTATCGGCCGGCGGCGGGAACCAGATTGGCGTGTGCTGGATGCTGACGCCGGACGATGGCGGCGCGGACGGCGGCAAACTCGCCTACCTCGGGCAGCCGGAACGCTTCCGCCATTTCGATCCCGCGCTATTCGATATCCTGGCTCATGCTGCCGCCGAGCCTGATCGCCGCCGGCTGCAAACGATTGAGGACAGTGGGGCGATTGCCGGCGCTCTCTATTATAACGAGACGCTGCCCGACGACGCAGTTGGCCGCGCCGCCTTCATGGTGCAGTGTACATCGCAGTTCCGCGACGCCGAACTGGTCTTCTTCGACCCCGACAACGGCTTGGAGGTATCGCTGCCGAAGGGCCGCAAGAACTCGTCCAAGTACCTGTACCTCGACGAGGTGGCGACGTTCTACGAGGCGCGCAAGTCGCTGCTCATTTACCAACACTTTCCCCGTGTCGAGCGGAAGGCGTTCTTGGCATCCTGCATCGGGCGGCTGCGCGGCGTCGCTCCCGGCTGCGCTATGTGGACGTTCACGACTTCCCATGTGGTGTTCCTGCTGCTCGTCCATCCCGAGAGCCCCGCAAGATTGGCGGTCGCCGCCATGGAAGCTTGTTCCCACCTCGATCCCGCGTTCGTGCGAGGCGAGTGCCTCGGCTGGCATCGCACCACGCTCGCCGTCTAGCCCAATATTGACGGCGGATTCCCGTCGTGTTTCCGTTTTCGCTTTTTTGTCCAATGGCTTGGGAGACAATCGAATGACCAAGAGACTGCTCACCGGAACCACGCTGCTGCTGCTGACGACGCTGACGCTCGCCGCTTGCAATTCCGTAGAGACGAAGACCTCGCTGGTGACGCCGGCCACGAACAGCGTCATGAGCGCCGGCCCCGGCGACGTGGTGATGAGCTTCCAGTCAAAGCGCGCTCTGCCCAACGCATTCGGCAAGGCCGACGTGTTCGGTCGCACGACGAACGCAGGCGGGACGTCGGTGCGCTATATTGGCAGCCGTGGTGGACAGGCAATCTTTGAGCGGACTGACGTTCAGGTGACGAGCGACGCCACGACTATGAGCGAGACGCCGCTTATCCTGCCAAGCACGACGCACACCAACATAGAGGGTACGGTGGGAAGATATTCCGTCTCGGGAACCGCAACCTCGACGTCCAGCCAGTTCATCCCCGCGCGGGGCTCGTCGCAATACGCCACGGCGTCACGCCCAATCCAGTTCAGCCTCGGCAAGGGACAGAGCGTTAAGATCTCGGGCAGGACGCTGCGCGTGGTCCGGGTCGGCTCGGCGTCGGTCGATTATCGTATAGAATGAAGCAGGACGGTGGCGCGGGCCGACGTATGACGTATTCGCCGGTAACCGTCGCAGGCCCACAGGGGTCCCCCGACACCGGCAACGGGTCCCATCGCGCGTGGGGGGAGTATCGAGCCATTTCGCCCGGAGACGGGCAGGCATAAACAAAGCGGGCGTCGGTGCTGCCGACGCCCGCGCTGTATGGGTTGCTGGCTAAGCTCGGCCTACCAGTCCTGATCGAGAGCGACGTGGTCGACGGATTCGCACTCGCCGAACTCCTCCAGCGCCCATTCTATCTCGTCAGCCGCAAGGTCCATCAACTCGGCGGCGCGTTCCAGCGGCAGCCATTCCTCGCTGCCGGTTCGCTTGTCCCTGACCATGATGTGCATGGCATTGCCTCCTGTCCAACAAGACAGGAAATCACGCTGGGAACCGGCACACAATTATCTGGGTAATATCAACGGGTTAGGCGATTCCTACATAGTGCATCCATGCCACATGCCGTTCCTGTGGCAGGGGAGGCCCACGGGACGCGCGCTGCTGCTGGCCGGCCTATACGGCCGGGAAGCTGTCCAGCGGTCACGGGCGTACGGTCGGTGGGGCGCGGCGTACTAGTGCCGTGCCCGGTGGCCACCTAGCTTCCGTAAGCTCGGTCCAGCGCCTCGATGGCCGCGCTGCCGTCGCGAACGGCCTGCGTGTAGTGCCCGAGCGTGACGGTCGGGTTGGCGTGGCCGGCGATCTGCGCCACCAAACCCACCTCGATCCCCTGCGCCTGCAAGGTCGATATGAAGGAGTGACGGGCGGAATGCGGCGTCACGTAGGGCAGCTTGAGGGCCTTGAAGATCGGTGCCCAATACCGCTTGCGGAAGTTCTGGTAGAGCAGCGGCCCACCACCGCCGATCCTCGGCTTCGGCCATTCTTGGAGGCGTCCCGGCCCCGGAAAGACGCGGTGCAGCTCCTTGCCCTTTCGTGGGCATCGGATGCGCCACGCCAGCAGCATCTCGCGCAGCACGGCGCTCATTGGGATGTCGCGGGTGCCG
The DNA here is from genome assembly GCF_052978165.1 of Aquamicrobium terrae. Classification (NCBI taxonomy): domain Bacteria; kingdom Pseudomonadati; phylum Pseudomonadota; class Alphaproteobacteria; order Hyphomicrobiales; family Phyllobacteriaceae; genus Aquamicrobium; species Aquamicrobium terrae. Next base: position 1,920,014 of record NZ_JBRKLZ010000001.1, on the reverse strand, counting down.
GCGTCCGTTTTCGTGACCTCGGTGAGCGAGCCGTCGCGCTCCTGTATACGGCGGATGCGGATCACGTTCCGGTCGAAGTCCACCTCGGACCAGAGCAGGCCCATCTGCTCGGAAGGCCGAGTGCCGGCGAGGAACGGGAACGCATAGTAGATGCCATGTTCCGCGTCCTCGCGCGCCGCCGCGATCAGCTTGGCGATGTGTTCGGGCGTGAGGATCGCCTTTTTCTGCTTATGCCGGTTGCGCGGAAGTCCGGTCGGCATCGACGGGGCTCGGATGCCGAAATCTTCCTCGGCGAGGGCCAAGATGGACTTGAGGTGGCTCTTTGCCCTGTTCGCGGTATAGGCCCCACACTGCTCCGTCACCGTCCTGTGCCATTGGCGAATCGTCGCGGTGTTCAGGTCCGGTAGCTTGATATGCCCGAGCATTTTGAGGAACCGAGCGTTCTTCGGGGCGACGCCCTTCTCAGTGTAGTCGGCGCGCTCCTGCTTGGTCCCGATCAGCAGCGGGCCACGGATCGCCCCGTTCGCGACGACCTTGTATCCCTTCAGCGTCGAGGGCTTGACGCTGCCTTCCTTGGTCGCAAGCCAGTGGTCGAGGGACTTGCTCACATCAGGAGCTTTCCGTTCGTCCACATAGCTGTTCTCGGCGACCTTGAGCAGCAGGGCATTCCGGAACGCCTCCGCATCCTTCTTGCGGTTGAAGGCGCGGCGGCGGCGCTTCCGGGTCAGCGGATCGCGATATTCGCAATAATATTGGAGCTTTGCGCTTATCGCCCCGCTCGTCAGCTTGCGACGGCGGGTCGTGGTGGTGATGGAGACGTTGAAATCATTCATGATGTCGCTCGTTTCAAGGAAAAAAGCGGCGAGGAAAACACGCGAGAGTGACCGGCACAAGTAATCGCCGGAGCGGTCAGAGAACCCGTGAAACGGCTCGAACTGTAACCAGGCGCGTAACCTCGACCATTGTTGAAGGGGCAAAGCCGCGAGACGACGCGGCCTCGGAAATCTCGGAATCCTCGCCCACCGAGGTTGAAATCGCCATTCCACGTCACGCGTCACGTCACGTCACGGGTATGGCGCGGGCAGCGGCGGCACAGCACCCAGCCCGTCACCCCGACCATCATTCCCAATCACTCCCGCATGAGGTGAGGTTTGGTTTCGATGTCGAAGCGCTTCCGCCATGCTGGTACTGGCCCGTGCCGGCCGGTGGCCTGCGCTGGGGTGTGACGTGACGTGACGCCGTGACGGTCAGTATGGGAGCTCCGGCTGATCCCATTCGGGGATCAGCGCCGCCGGAATCAGCGTCCCGAGGGAGCGCGTGTCCTCGGAGAAGCGCTTTTGTTTGGTGCCGGTCGCGCCGGGGAGCCGTCGCAGCGAATCGCCCCAGTTGCCGGCCTCCCACTGCGTTCCCCGGAATATCTCCCTGAGCGCGCGGTGCGAGTTGGCCACGATGATCCCTTTCCCGTCCCATTTAATGCCGAGCCGTTCGATTTCGGTCGTGAGGGATTTCAGGCTGTTGCCATCCCTGCGAACATCGCGCCCCGCTTCCGACAGCCTCTTGATCTGCCCCAGAACCTCCCCCACCAACTGGCCTTCCCGGCTGCCCTGTAGCGGATATTCGAGCAGGGCGTTCCAGCATTCCACGGCGTCGTCCTGATCGTGGGCTTCCGCGAGCTCGTCGATGAACGGCAGATGTTCCTGGATGAGCACCTCGGCGTTCGTCTCATCGATTTCGCGACCGTTCAACATGGTCCATGCCGCGCCGAGCAAGGTGGACATGTTCAGGGCATGGCGGCTGTCGCAGGGCGGGAAAACACGTTGCAGCGTTTTGATACTGGCTAGGATTTCCGCCGTGAGGTCCATGGCCCGGAGACACCAGCTTGCGCTGGCTCCCTCGAACTGCTGGCTCAGTTCGACAATCTGCCGTGCTCGCGCCTTGTCATTGTCGTGCTTGGTGAGGGCAAGATTCACGATGCGGGACCGATCGGCCGCCGTCACCGCCATCGCGTTGATCGCGGCTAGCAGAAAGCTCGCGCGGATGGTGAACTCCAGCGCCTTCCCCTCGGGTGTACCGCGCGCAATCGCGAGATTGCCCGATGACGAACTGCGGATCAGCTTGATGACCTGCCGCATCCGGCCAAGGTTTTGGTCGCTCTCGAACTCATCGAGCATGACGGGCCGACTGTCGGGACCGAGCTTCTGGCGGATGCCTGCCTCCGTGCTCTGGCCATCCAAGGCGACGACGATCTTTTCGAGCAGGTTGTGCATGGCGTTCACCAGCGTCGTCTTGCCGGTGTTCTTGGCACCCGTGATAAAAACATGGGTCCGCCATTCGAGTGCACCGCAAATCACGGCGGACGCCAACCAGCCGAACAGGAGGAATGCGGCGCTGGACGACGCAAAGTTGAACAACTGAAGGAACTTCAACACGACGGCCGGGTCCACCTGCTTGCCATTCGCGTCGATCTTCAACGGAATGGGGCAGATGTAAGCATAGCTGGCGCTGCGCGGGATCTCGCCGCCGAAGTTGCGGACGACCTGTCCGTTTTCGATATAGACGCCACGACCGCGAACGCTGCCCTCATCGAAGCCGCCTTTGGCGCGGCCCGCCGACATTAGTTCGATCCCGGCCGCCGTCGCACTGATGCCCTTGTCAGTGGAATAGTTCCGTGCCCAGAACTCGATGGGAGCCAGATTGAGCAATGTACCGAGGACGACGAGCCTCGTGCTGGTTTCCACGACGATAAGGTGGCGGGTCTGCTCGAAGAACACGAATCGGCCGTCCGGCAGATAGCCCAGGGGTATCGGTCCCAATTCGCCGGGCTCGTAGCCCCCACCGGATACCGCCCCCTTCCCGAGGTTCTTCTCCCGTGCGCTCTTCAACATTCCGAGTGTTTCGTCGGCTGTGTTTCCGCGATAGCCGGGCGGCAGGAGGCCGTTCAGGCAATGCGCCATCCATCCCAGATCGAGGTCGAGCATGGCGATGCCCGACGAAGTCAACGCCAACATCAGGTCGTGCGCCTTCAGGTCGGGACCGCCTTCCGCCATGGCGAGGGCGGACGGGTTCGAGCAGACCTTCGTCAAAAACTCGATACGCAGCTCATCCAGCATCGGTAGGGTGCATGGGTCGACTTCGTGGAGGGGCTTGCCGTGCCAGCGGTATCGCACACCGGACGGGTGCGCCGATGGCGGGATCACCGTCATTCCCGACGACACCATCAGCTCGGCCACCGGAGCTTTCGCGCCCTTCTGGCGGACCTTCTTGCTCTTGGTGCCGCCCGCAAACTGGCAGAAGATCGTGATGCCCTTCTGACCGATCTTGCCGGATACGGGATCGACCAGCCGGCAGAAGAATTCGGTGAAGCCAGGATGGTCACCGTCGAGGAAGCCGAACAGATTGCCGTTCGACAACGCGGTTCCCGCCAATAGTCCGATGCTGGCTTTCGAATACTTTTGCCTGAGCTTCTGGCGTTGGGTGGGTGCAAACGCTCGGTGCTTCGTCCAACCGGTGATGAGCGGTTTCTTGTCGCCAAGCACTATTGGCGTGGCGGCCAGCCCGATTTTCTCATAAAGTGTGTCGTGATGCTCGAAGATGTTTTCGCTGTCGGCAGCGGGTTCAATCTTGGACATGGTGTTACCTCGAATTTTGACAAGCCGATCCCATTCCGTGCCGAGGAACGGCAAGGCTGAGCGGCTCGAATTGTGGAGGGAAAGGCGCGGCCCGTAGCCGGGCCGCGTTGGATTTAAGTCAGCGGATTACAGTGGCTTTCGTTGTCCCACGGTAATCTTCAGAAAATGGCCGTCCGAGCCGGCGCACACGACTACCCAAGCCTCTGGACCGTAAATCGGAATTTCGTGATATCCGGCCTCCAACGGACTATGATGATAGGTCGGCAAGTAATCGGCCGGATTGCCATTGATCGGGGCGGTGTGGGACTTACGCATCATTCGACCGCCCTTGCGACGGGCGGGTGCTGATCTGCGGTGGTTATTGCTCATTGTGGTTTCCTTCGTTCGGCAAGCCGATCCCGTTCCGCACCAAGGGCACGGCTGGGCGGCTCTGATTTTTCGGTAGGTTTCGTTAGGCGGCGGACATCAGGTCGAGGATGTCGCGCAGCTTCACGTATTTGCGGCCATTCAGGATCGAATACGTCGGGATGATCCCGGACCGTGCCGCGCGTTGCACCTTGAAGTAGGGAATGCGCAGCGCTGCTGCGGCATCCCTGTAGGTGCGTAGCTGGTCGAGATCGTCGAACAGCGATGGCGATGTGTTGGCGTTCATTTTTCATCTCCTTTCTCCGGACTTCCGTGGCCCGGCGGAGACAAACAAATACTCACATGAACGCGCGGCGCTACAAGGCAGATTCCTACAGGCTAAGCCCCTAGGAAAAAATCAGGGCCGGGCGGTCGGCACTACAAGCTCGATTGGTGGCAAATCTTCGAATTCGATGGCCGCCAGCTCGCGCAAGGATGCCTCGCTCATGTTGTTCTGTTCCATCGGAGAGACGATGCGCCCGCGATCGTCGTCACGCACCAGCGTCTTGAACCAAGCCAGATCATATCCATCGGGGATTTCCTCGGCGTTCCCCTTTTCAATGAAATCCCAGATCGCCTTGGCGGCATTCGGCTCAGCCTGTTTCCGGCGTTGCTCTTGTTCGTCCATAAACCAGAGCAAGAGCCTGGCCAGAAAGATGCGTTGTGGTGTGCGATCTGTGGCCCGCGTGCCTTTCACGCGATTTCGATACGTTTCGAGATCGTCGCTGTCATCGAACACATGGGACGCGACGTATCCGTGACAGAACATCAGCTTCCCCCACTGCTGCACGAATTCCGGGGTCAGCTTTCGAGCCTTTAGCGCATTTTCGATAAACGGTATCAGCTTCAACCCGATGTCGAGATAATACTCGCGTTGGTCATTTTCCTCGCTGACATTGCGGTAGCGAATAAGACCCATGCTGATCCGATCAAGCTCCGCCGCTGGCCTGCTCTGAAAATCTACGTCGAGAGCCTGTTCCTTTGTCTCCAGCGGCATTTCGAGGACATAACGGGCGAGGCCAAAGTGCTCTTGCAGAATTTCCCACAAATCCGCCTCGTCGGCAGGAATTCGCAGCACATTGTCGTTATACATGGCTTCACCGGTTCAGGTCGCAAGACGTAGCGGCTTCTTTAGCAGGGAAGACCAGTGGGCCAAACTGGAAGCGGGAAGCAGGGGCAAAGATGGTCAAAGCAGTGACATGCGAGGTTTGGCGCGGAAACCGATGGGAGGAAATCGGCATCGCCGAAGCACTGCCAATCAAATCAGAGTATCTGATGCGCTGCTGCGAGTGTCATGGCCGTGTCTGGGCACACCGGAAAGGCAACAATGGTATGCGGGCACATTTCGAGCACAGCGCGGCCTATCACGGCTGTAGCCTGTCGACAGAATTCTCCGGCACACGGTCACTGCACCCGGATGCGGTCACCTAGCAGTAGCGGGCCCCTAAGCCCGGAACGCTACCTCCACGCGCGCGCCTGCGTGGCCGCGCCGCCACGGACGGTTGGGATACAGGTGATCGGTAACGTATGGATGCGACGGGCGTATTAGTGCTTCACGCCCTTCCTGCTCATAGCCCTGCAGACCACGAGCGCTATTGGGGCCCAAATCGGACAGGCTTCTGCCACGCTCACGGGCAAAGCGGCCAGCGTGTTCCTTTGTGGCGCTTCGAGACCCCCGAAGTGTATTCGGCGGCCCCTTCTCCTCGCCTATCTGGCCATGCCCGTTCCGGAGAACCGGTGTGGAGCTGCTTAGCCGCCATTCCGTTGATGCAGGGCTTGGAACGTTAGTCACATACTGTGAAGGTGCATGTGATGCATATTTAGACGAGTATTGCCACGATACTTATCATCAATTATGATCATTCCAGTGTCGCGGGGCGCGCAATACTGGAGCGAAAAATGGAAACGGCGGGCAAGAAGCGGGAGAAGTTCCGTGAGCTGGCGTCTAATAGGACTGACAAGGCGCTGGAAGCTATTGAGCGGATCGGGAATCTCTCTAACCGGCAACTCTATGAGTGGGAAGCTGGCGAGATTCGCAAGATCATCAAGGCGCTGCGAGACGAGGTGGCCAAAGTCGAAGCACGATTCGAAACCCCTAACACCCGGCGGCGCGACCGCTTCAGCCTTTGAGGTCAGACATGCACCACTACAGTGCCGTTTCAGCTCTACGGGTCGACGATCAGGACTTTTTGGTTCGGAGCACCATCGACCGTTGCCCGAAGGTCATGATGATCCGGGAGTTATTTAAGAACGCGTTGGAGGCCGCACAGCAGGAAACAGACGGGAAAGTGATCTTCTCTGTTGCGCACGAAAGCGTACCTAAGCTCTCCATCTGGAACAATGGTCCTGGGATGGATGACGAGGAGCTCGGCCGGATGACCAACTTGGCCGCCTCAATAGGAAAGGTGAAGGGCCTAGACAAAAACTTTGGCATGGGGGCGAAAGTCGCATCCCTTCCTTCGAATCGCCGAGGTATCCGCTATCGCACCTGCAAAGATGGACGGGTTCATGAAACGATCTTGTGCGAACGGGAGGGCGTCTACGGACGATTGCGCCGGTTCGACACGAACGGTGACCCGCTTGGTGATGTTATAGAAGTGACCGACATATTGAAGGCAGAAGGCGGACACAGGCTAGACGAAGACTGGACCGAGGTCGTTCTACTCGGCAACCGTGCTGAGCAGAACACCGTGTTAGACCCGTACGACGGGGATCCCGCCCAAAAGGCATTCTGGCTGGCCACATATCTCTATCATCGCTTCTACCACCTGCCTGACAACGTCGAGGTGCGGTTGCTTGAAGGTACACATGCCAGAAAGGATGGCTCCCGCCGCTTCGAAACGATCTCAGCTCGCCGAGCGAAGGGGGTATTTGCGCAGCATGAAACGGTCGAACTCAACAACGGAATCAAGCTGCACTACATTTATGACGAACCAATGCGCGACACGTCGCACAACCGTTCGGTCAGCGGCTCAATTGCGTCTAACCTCAGCACCTGCGCGATTGTTTTCCAAGGAGAAATGTACAGTGTGCTGACGGGTCGTTCGTGGACGATAGAGGCCCCCACCTTCGGCATCCCATTCGGGGCCCGGCACATCTCGGTCCATATTGAGCTCCCCGATGACTATTCCGTTCTTCCGGAAGGCTACCGTCAGTTCCTTCGTTACGCTGACGGTGAGCAGGATCAAGTGGAGGCAAAGGACTTCGCTCTGCAAGTGCTCGAGAACCGCCCCGAATGGCTGATCGACTTGATCCATTCCATGGCTCCGAACTCTGGCGACTCAAGCGATGAGATCAGAAATCGGTTGCAAGACCTTCTTAACAAGTTGCGCGTCCGGGCGATCTCACCTCGTGTCGATGACGAAGGCAATCTCGACGTTGATCCGGGGGCAGGTCGGGGTTCCATAGAAGGCGGAGCGGGCCGGAATGAAGGCAACGGCGGTAGTCGCCATAAGCCCGATGACCTTACCGTCGTGCAGACAGGGGCGCAAATGGCTCGCATGGCACAAAATCTGGAGCGCGCACCCAAGCTTATTCCGCTGGACGACCCATCGGACATTGAAGATAAACAGATCGTCGGGCGGGCAGGTCGCTACTACCCAGCCTCGGGCGAACTCTTCATCAATATGACTTATCCAGCCGTTTCCTTGATGCATGAGCAACTCGGCCGTGAGTACTCACAAGCACCCGACCCGGAGGTGATGCAGAAGATGGCTAGGGGGCTGTCTCGAAACTCCATGATCAATCGCGTGGGCTTAGCTGTGGTCTTCGCGCTTGCGAAGCGCATCAACAAGGAATGGGATGAGGAGGCGATGGGCAAGGCACTTCAGCCCGAGAGCCTTAGCCTCGCTGCGGACAACTACTTCGAGTCTCTTCAAGATGCTCGGCGGATGCTTGGCAAGACGCTCAAAATGAAGCGGATAGACGGTGATGAGGAAGAGCAAGAAAGCGAAATGGCCTAAAAGGCAGAGCTGAAGGCAACACGTCGATTAGGAAACGACTCGGCCTATAGAGGCACGTTAACGCCCATCGACGATGGAGAATTAGTGTATACCTGAAACGCTGTTAGTTCGAAGTCGTCAGTTCCTCGACCAGGTGGCGGATTTCCATTCGCGACCCTGAACTGGATGTCTCGGCACCGACCGGAGTGCTTATAAGCCTCAAATTCCGACTGTTCCGGTCGTCACAGATTCTGTTTGCTCTAGCTCGGCCTCAGCCTGCTCAACCTCCGCGAGGGCAGCCTTCCCCTCGTCAAAAGTGACTATCGTGTCCGGTAAGCCGATGAGCACCAATGGGCACGGGTTTCCAACCCCTCGCCGCAGGCGGTCGTCCAATTTCCTCCAGTGGGTTGTCGCTTCGCCAAATTTGTCGGAAACGAATTTGTCGGTGAAGGCTTCCCGGAAAGTTAAAGGCGCGCGTGCGCGGTTCATCCGATCCTGTATTCCCTTGCGCTGCCGCGCTGTCGGATCATAGCCCCACTCACGTAGATCATCGAGATTCTGGATTTGCCGCTCATCGAGGAATCTCCGGACGAGCGCGCGCATATTGTCATGCAGTGACCTACCCCGTGTGACGATCAACCCGACAGAGATCGCCCCATCGGCGTGCAACCTCTTGTAGTTCTCCAAATCCCGATCGTAGAAGGGGTCCTTGTTGTTCCACTCGATCTCAAGCGCGATCCGCCCTATGCCTTCGAACTCCCGGACATGATCGACTTCATGGGATTGGGCTTCGCTTGGAATTCCATTTATCCGCTTCTCCACGATGAACTGCATCTTACGCCAGCGAAGCTTGGTCAACGCACGGCGCAAGCGTTGTGTGCCCTTGGCCTCACCGCCACCTCCCGCGATGATCTCCTCGATTGGGATTGTCGTCGTGGAAAGGGCCTCGACCAGTTCGGTAGCCGCCTCGGGAAAATCGGAACCCAAGATGGCCTTGGCATGGGATCGGAACTCCACTTGGAAGCCCTTTTCTTCAAGCGCTTCGAAAAGACTGGACATGCTACCCTCGAAAAACACCTGTTGACGATCAGCCGCTGCTTCATGAAGGTTGCAGGGCGACTCGCATTGCTATCAGCAGTACAGGTGGAGTCGGCGCCGGAGCAAGACGTAACTTGTGCAGCTAGCCGCAAGTCCCGCCACTTCGGCTATCGAAGCTGCCGCACATTATATTTTCAAGATTCGTCGGAGCCGGCAGATGAAATTCCATATTTTCAGTTATCGCTACGCCCGAGAAATACTTGAACATCACACAAACAATGAAGCTTGGGACGAGATCATAGATGTAGTGTCTAACGCGCCTCTATTCATCTATCCAGGGAAAAGCAGGAGTAACCCACGGCTTGATGTAGTCCAGCAATGTATGAACACATGGTTCGACCGAGCCTTGGCTGTTGAGCACGGATGGCTATACCACCCATTGGCCACTGCGATTGCGAATTCACGTTTGGCCGCAGATTTCAGGAAAATCTTCCCGAACATCACGATCCAAGCTGAAGTCCAATTCGGGAATATGAGCCGCTGGTACTCCGATATCTTCAAACTCCAAACGGCCTATTCGCAGTCCCTTGTCAACCTAGGGCTGTCCATTGTGCCAATGGGGGTTTTGGGGAGGCGGATCGATTCCAACATCGTCAGTTACGAGAGGGTTTTGCGCGAATTGCCATCTGCCGATCTCTCCATAACACTGCCGATCCTTGTAATCGGAGTCGAGCCCGACGAAGATACGCAAGTCGTCGACCTGCGCGTGTCGCGGATTCCATTATCCAGGTTGATCCGGAAGGGATCAGAAAAGAACCGGTATAGGATCATCCACGCCTTATCAGAGGGCAGGACACTGCGTAGGGTTGACGAGGCAAGCGATACTGGTCCGATGGCGAACCCGATCGTTAACGTGCCCGACGAAGATGAGGAATAAGCCAAGCAAGGCAAATACGGCTAGGCTGCGGCCTTCTGCTCGCAATGCCATTCAAGGGCGTTGAACCACTCACCAACAATTATACCGGCAAGTATCGGCAAGGCGTATCTGCCTAGTTTCCGATGCCCAACAACCTTGTCGACTTCCCCCACACCGCTGGCGACAGTGATGATGTAGTCCACCACCACTGATCCATCTTCCTCCCCAACTTCCTTGGCCAGTCGGCCATGTAAATCCGCTGCGAGAGCGCCCAATCTATCAACTATCACATACGGACCAGTCCCCTCGATCTTATGCGCCCATGCAAGCTGCAGTTTTGCAGGGGTTGTCGAGGTGAAATCCTGGGCTGCCTTTGTGAATTCTTTCTGGAAGGCACGGATCACCGATGAGAAGCGCGAACTATCCTGGAGGTCTCGGCTGACCGCCCCATCCAAATCGATCTCGCGTATATCCTTGGATGGGCCAAAGAAGAAGCGAACCTTCCACTCGGTTGTTTCGCCCGCATTGGCATTCGCCAGTTCAAAGCGCATACCGCTCTTGAATCGCAGCCCCGGCAAGGCAGCCCTGAAACCTCGGGATATGGGGTAGGTGCGCCCTTCGCGATCCGGAGGTGTGACAGGGGCCCTCTTTTCTGGGATCGTCAAATCCTTCCCGATCACTTGGAACTCTTTGAATTGCTCGGCGCTAGTGCCTAGGGCTGCACAAGCCAGGAGGTATGTGAAGGTTGGGGGGATGGCGTTCCCGATCATCTTCGCCTTCTCGGCAAACGATCTGGCGTAGAATTGGTATGTGATGGGGAAACCCTGCAGGCAGGCACGCTCGCGGATTGTCAGTCGGCGGAACTGCCCCTCAACCTTCGGATCAGCTATCACTATGCTCTCGCGGGAAACCCGCGTGCAGGTGGCGGTCACCGTCCTAGCCGGTTCGTCAAGTGGGTCTGGGAATGCCATGTTGTTGTAGACCGGGTGGAATTCCTTCGCTTCCCGGTTCATGCGCAATTCTTCGTCGTTCAGCGGCGCTTCGGATTGCAGCTCGGTAAGTTGACTAGGCTGGAGGGACACTCCCCAGACTGGATCAACCACGGCGCCTGATGAGCCGATGGCCTTCAGGACATCCCCGAGTGTACGTTCAGCGGTCTTGGCACGGTAGGAAGACAGGCGGTCCAATGGGATGTTCGTCGCAATGCAACGACGACGTGCCTGGGGAGCACCATAATCGGAAAAATCGAAGACCTCGATCTGCGGTTTGAGATGCCTGAACCGATATAGGGCGTGCCCCCGCGTCTTGAAGCCGGTGCGTAGGACTTCCGCAACCCTCGGCACGTTCTCCATTGCCCAGAACTTTGGCTTCAGGTGTTCCACCACCTCGAAGAACTTGACGAGGTCCTTCAATCCTTCGGCAATGTCGCCGCTGCCTCCACGATTGGCGTAGGAGAATTCGGTGCAGGGAGGACTTCCAACGACCAGATCGACGTCCTGGGGTAAAGTGGTGAAATCCAGCTTCCGGATATCCACCGGCTCGATTTGTCCACCCAGATTCGCGTTATGTGTGTCGATTGCCGGCTTCCATCGCTCATAGGACCCGACGAGTTCCACGCCGGCTAGGCGCAATCCTAGTCCCCAGCCGCCGATCCCCGCATATAAGTCGATTGCCCGCATCCCCGATCCGATTCACCTGCATAAACGTCGAAATCCTCCGAAGGATATACCGATTATGGCCGGTCACACAAGATCCAAAGGACATTGATCCGTGGCATTTGTCGGCCCGACGAATGCCTTCAGGCGCGCCTCAAGGGTGGGCTCATCGCGCGTTTCACATTCCCAGATGACCAGGGATTCCCATCCCTCATCGGTCGCTCGGGCAAGGTCCCGCGCATCGCGCGCGCGGTTGCGGGCGAATTTCGCTTCCCAGAAATCGCGACGCGTCTCAGGGACATGGGCGAGACGGCATCCATCATGCTGGTGCCAGAAGCATCCATGCACAAAGATGATCTTCCTCCGACCCGGAAAGGCGATATCAGGTCGTCCGGGCGCAGCTTTCCATTGCAGCCTGAAACGATAACCAAGCCGATGGAGGAGTCTCCGCACTATCAACTCAGGCTTGGTGTTGGACCGTCGGATGCGCCCCATATGGGCGCTGCGTTGCGTTGGCGTGAGGGAATCTGGCATGTCGTTACAAAGCTGGAGAAGGAAATTAGAGCCCGTTGGTCATGGTCCCGTGGCAGGAACTGCTGCTCATTTGATCTTGTCGAAAAACACAGCAGCCCCAGCCGCAAGAGGGTTGTCTTCGATCGCCCTGCGCTGGGCCCAGTTCAACCATTCAGGGATAGATTTATCGCCAACGACTTCATCGCTCTTGCCCTGCAACATCTCCAACTCAGCTATGAATTGGGTAACAACTTGGCTTGTCCGCCACGCTTCCGCCGCTGCGACAAATCGTGACCACCGCCCCTCTTCCTCTTTGGCAAGCCGCTGGAGCTCTGCTCTCTGAGCTGCTTCCTGACGCCACCGCTCGCGTTCCGCCTCCTGTTCAATATGCCAAGCTTTCAGGATCGTTGCTCCGTCAAAAAGCCGGTCGATTATTCGAGGAAGTTGCCGCTCGAGAGGCAAGCGATCGGTTTCTAGGTATTCCTCGTTATGGGGGCCTCTTAGATAGGTCTTGATCGCAAACACGAGGTAACCGGTGCCGACAAGGCCAGTCCTATAGCCCCGCGTGTACAAGAATTTTTCGCGATCAAACACGGCTGTCTTGGACTGCCTCATTTTCTCGCGAATCTGGAATTCAATTTTCTCGCCATCGATCTTCACGGCCTGGATGCCATCCCCATTGTCGGAAACTGCGCCTCCTCGCGCTTCCAACTCCTTGAAAGTGGCATCAAGCAGGCGATGTCGACGTTTCTCGATCTCACTCAGTGGGGGCGGAACGCTCCGATGCGGGTCCCTGCTGGACAACACCTCACGACGTCGCCTTTCATGCTTTTCGAGCCAATCCGATATAATTGGATGAGGTTTAGAGAGGCGTTGCTTGACGATCGACTTCCCCTCTGATCGGATTCTATCCAGCTTTCTGTCGCCCTCCTCAGCTTCTATCTTAATTACTGTGCGTTTGGGCCTCGCCAGAGGGATTGTAATGGTATCTTGCTCGCTCGGCGGAAGGGGCTGAATGGAGACTGGCATCCCCAAGGATATCCGGGTCCAGTGGCCCGAACCCGGGTACGGCACAACGTGCTTCTTGCAGACGGCCGCCAAGGCGGTGCCCGAAATACCGAACTGCGGCGCAACTTTGCTCAGGGGCTTCTCGCTCACAAGACGATACAATTCCGAGCGGGTGATCTCCATGCCGGCCTCCAAGGAACACTGATTGGAGACCGTAATGAAGCATACCGGTTGAAGGATCGCACCATATTGCTTGCAGTGGCCACACGGCGCGTACGGTCACCGCGCGGTCACCGTTTTGTCGTTTCGCTGCGGTTCACGTAAGTTCATCGGAGTATCGTCGCCTCCACAAATCGCCAACCCGACGAATACCGGAAGAACGCGCCCTCTTGCGTACTGGAGTGAAATCTGTGATATTCCGATCGAATACCTCGACAGTGTAATTTTCTGCTTGCCAAGGTTGGGGTCGAGCGTTCGAATCGCTTCACCCGCTCCAAGTAACCTCACCGAAAAGCCGCGGTTTTCCGCGGCTTTCGTGTTTTCCGGCTGTTGAAATCGCAAGGCGCGGAAGCGACCTGTAAGGGCTTGGTTACACGCGGGGCATCACTTTGCGGAATCGACGCGGCGTGAAATCGTGGTGTCGCTGGGGCGCGTGAGGTCCATGCAGGGCTGGGAGTTTAACCAAGACGGGCCCCGGCTTGCTTGGGCTTCAGGGATCGCTACCCTTCCAATCGATGCGCAGCAACGTTGTGACGTGTTCGACCGTTTGCCTTCCGTCGGCCATGCAACGGCTGGAAACCTCACCTGTACGTCGATACCCCAATTTCTGCTGCATCATCCAGGAATTTTCGTTGCCGTCGAAGTAACCGTTGACCAACTTCGTCAGACCAAGTTTGCAAAAAGCGAATCGGATCTTGGCCTCAAACGCTTCGCCGCCGTAGCCGTGGCTCTGATAATGGCCGGCTATCCAGATGCCTCCCCCGGCCGTCCCGGCCTTCCAGTCGATCTTGTTGAGGCTGACCCCTCCGATCAGCGTTCGGGCAGGTTTAAGATCAACTGCAAATTCGTATGCAACCGGCCGCTCGCCGGCGTTTGAACTCGCCTGACATCTCGCGATCCAGTTTTTCGCGTCTGACGTCGAATAGGGATGAGGAACGAAAGCCAGCCACTTTGAGAGTTCGAGATCGTTCAAGCCTAGCGTGAGCTGTTCGACGTCTTCTTCTCCCCAAGGCCGAAGAGTAAGGCGCGAAGTTTCGATTTTGATGTTCACGACGTTGCAGCCTCCTTTGCCGCAGGGCGCGTTCGCGGAAGATTGCCTAGCTTGAGCCGCTTCCGATACTTTCGGCCTTCGCGGCTTCTGCGTCTTCCTCAACCCCAATCACCCGCGCAGCACATCCAGAAAATCCGCGCACCAGCGCGAGATGTCGTGCTCTTCCAGCCGCTTCATCATCGGGGCGAGGCGGTCGCGGCGGGCCTCGACGGGCATCGACAGGGCCTGGGCAATGGCGTTGCCGACGGCCTCGATGTCGTATGGGTTGACGAGGATGGCACCGTCGAGCTCGCGCGCGGCGCCGGCGAAGCGCGACAGCACCAACACGCCGGGGTCTTCCGGGTCCTGCGCGGCGACGAATTCCTTGGCCACCAGGTTCATGCCGTCCCTGAGCGGGGTGACGAGGCCGACGCGCGCCAGCCTGTAAAGGCCGGCCAGCACGTTCTGGCCGATGGCGCGGTTGACATAGCGGATCGGCACCCAGTCGAGCCGGCCGAGCGCGCCGTTGACCCGCCCGGCATGCTCGGCCACCTGGCGCTGCATGGCGGCATAGCCCGGCACGTCGGAGCGCGACTTCGGCGTCACCTGCAGCATGGTGGTGCGGCCGTGCCAGGCCGGATTCGCGGTCAGGAACCGCTCATAGGCGTCGATGCGGTGGGTCAGTCCCTTGGAATAGTCGAGGCGGTCGACCCCGATGATCAGGTCGCGGCCTTCGAGGCTGTCGGCGAAGCGCTTCACCGGCGCGGTGCGGACGGCCTGCCGGGCGAGACCGGCGAACTCCCGGGTGGCGATGCCGATCGGGAAGGCGCCGGCCCGGAAGCGGCGCCCATAGGCTTCCAGCCAGCCGTCGCCGGCATCGCCGCCGATGCCCTCGCGCTGCAGGCAGGAAGCGAAATTCTCCGCATCGTGCGCGGTCTGGAAGCCGACCACGTCATAGGCGGTGAGGCCGCCGATGATCGCCTCATGGACGGGCAGGGTGAGGAAGACGTCCGGCGGCGGCCAGGGGATGTGCATGAAGAAGCCGATGCGGTTCCCGATGCCCAGCCGGCGCAACTCCGAAGCGATCGGGATCAGGTGATAATCGTGGATCCAGATCAGGTCGTCGGGCTGGATCAGCGGCCTGAGCCGCTCGGCGAAGAAGCGGTTGACCCGGAAATAGCCGGCCATGTCCTTGCGGGCATAGTCGGTGAGGTCGAGCCGGTAATGGCACAGCGGCCACAGCACGCTGTTGGCGAAGCCGGCGTAATATTCGGACAGGTCGCGGCGCGACAGGTCGGAAAGGGCGAAGGTGATGGGCCCCTGCTCGTGGAAGTGCAGGGGGCCTGGCTCCTTGGCGCCGCTCGACTTGCCGGACCAGCCCATCCACACGCCGCCGTGCTTGTCGAGCGCCGCCTTCAGCGCCACGGCAAGGCCCCCGGCGGGCGGGCCCTTGGCGATGTCCGGCACGCGGTTCGATACGACAATGAGGCGGCTCATAACACGTCCTCCCAGCGGCGCGACAGGTGCATCGCCGCGTTGATCAGCCCCACCATCGAATAGGTCTGCGGGAAATTGCCCCACAATTCGCCGCTCTCGACATGCAGCCCTTCGGAAAGCAGGCCGAGATGGTTCCTGTGCCGGAGCACATCGGCGAAGATGGCGCGGGCGTCGTCCTTGCGTCCGACGCGTGTCAGCGCGTCGATCAGCCAGAAGGTGCAGGCGGTGAACGCCGTTTCCGGCTCGCCGAAGTCGTCCGGGGCCCGGTAGCGATAGAGATGATTGCCGAAGCGCAGGCGCTTCTCGCAGGCGGCGAGCGTCGACAGGAAGCGCGGGTCCTTGGCGGGCAGGAAGCCGATCTCCGGCATCAGGAGCAGGCTGGCGTCGAGGTCCGCGCCGCCGAAGGCGGAGGTGAAGCTGTTCATGTCCTCGTTCCAGGCCCGCGCCAATATGGCGGCGCGAATGTGCTCGGCCCGCTCGCGCCAGTGCGCCGCCCGCTCGTCGAGGCCGAGTTTCAGGGCGATGCGGGCGAGCCGGTCGCAGGCCGCCCAGCACATCATCGCCGAATGGGTGTGGACGCCGTTGCGGGTGCGGAACTCCCAGATGCCGGCATCGGACTGGTCCCAGCGCCGGAAGGCCTGGTCGCCCAGCGGCTCCAGCCGGCGAAACAGCGCCTCGCCGCCCATCACCGGCAGGCGCTCGTCGAAAAAGCACTGGATGATCGACAGGATCACCGAACCGTAGCCGTCGTTCTGCACCTGCGTATAGGCGGCGTTGCCGGCGCGCACCGGGCCGTAGCCGCGATAGCCGGGCAGGGCGGCGACGATCGCCTCGTCGAGCCGGCGCTCCAGCCCAAGCCCAAACAGGGGCTGGAGATAGCCGTCGGGCGAATCCACGGCGATGTTGGAGACGTAGCCGAGATAGTCCTCCATCGTCTTGGTGGCACCGAGAAGGTTGAGCGCCTTGACGGTGAAATAGGAGTCACGCAGCCAGCAGAACCGGTAGTCCCAGGTGCGGCCGCTCTCGCCATATTCGGGGATCGAGGTGGTCAGCGCCGCGACGATGCCGCCGGTTTCCTCGTGCGAGCACAGCTTGAGGGTGATGGCGGAGCGGATCACCACGTCCTGGAAGTCGATCGGCAGCGACAGGTAGCGCACCCATTCG
The DNA here is from genome assembly GCF_052978165.1 of Aquamicrobium terrae. Taxonomy (NCBI): domain Bacteria; kingdom Pseudomonadati; phylum Pseudomonadota; class Alphaproteobacteria; order Hyphomicrobiales; family Phyllobacteriaceae; genus Aquamicrobium; species Aquamicrobium terrae. Next base: position 1,902,999 of record NZ_JBRKLZ010000001.1, on the reverse strand, counting down.
CACCAGTAGTTCTCCGTCTCCTCCAGGAACATGCGGGCCACGTGCACGGGCGCCTGCGTCAGCCGCTCGTCCGGGCCGAGGATGAAGGCATAGGCGCGGTCGACGAGGAAAGGGGTGCCGCGCTCGACGAACTCGACCGGCGCGTCGGTGGTCAGCCGCATCACCTGCCCGTCGAGCAGGAAGCGGATGTGATTGGTGCCGCGCGTCGTCTCGGGCGCATGGGCGCCGTAGCCGTAGCGCGGTTGCAGGCGCATCTCGACGCGCGGCGCGCCATCCAGCGGCTCGATCAGCCGCACGATGGTCTGCGGCCGGAAGATGCGGCCGGAGGCCTTGAAGCGGGGCGCGAAATCGGTGACGCGCAGCCGGTTGCCGTCGCGGTCGCTGAACACGGTCTCGAGGATGGCGGTGTTGCGCAGATAGCGCTGCTCGCTCGCCACCTTGTTCCTGATGGTGACAGACCATTCCCCGCCTGCGTCCTCGCCCTGGCCAAGCAGGCTGCAGAAGATCGGGTCGCCGTCCATGCGCGGCGCACACATCCACACGATGGATGCGTCGCGGTCGATCAGCGCGGCGGCGGAGGCGTTGCCGATGACGCCGAGATCGAGCGAGGGCGATGTCGTGCCGTTGCTCATGCCGCCACCCTCGCGATCCAGGCGCGCACCGCGGCCGGCGAGGCGGCGCGGCCCCGGGCCAGGCTCGGCCTGCCGTCGTCGCCCACCCGGACGGACAGGCCGTCCAGACCGTTGGCGGCGGCGAACATCGCCTCGTCGGTCACGTCGTCGCCGATGGCCAGTGGACGGCGCGTCCGAAACGGCTCCACGGCCATGAAAGCCGTCAGGGCGGCGCCCTTGTCGCGGCCACGGGGGCGCAGCTCGACCACCTGCTTGCCCTGTTGCAGGACCCAGCTTTCACCGACTTCGCGGGCCAGTTCCGCCATCAGCGCGCGCACCTCGCCTTCCCGGTCCGGGGCGAGGCGGTAATGGGCGGCGATGGCGGCGCCCTTGTCCTCGAAGAGGGTGCCGGGCAACAGGGCCAGCCGGTTGCGCAGCAACGCCCTGGCGCGTTCGAACGCCTCTGTCGTTTCCGGGCGCGTGATGCGTCCGGCCGCGTCGCGCTGTTCGGCGCCGTGCAGGCCGCAGACGGCGATCCCGGCGGTTTCCAGAAGGCGGTCGACGGTCTCGACCGAGCGGCCCGTCACCAGCGCCAGTGCGCCGTCCAGCCGGGCGGACAGGCGCTCCAGCGCCTGCGGCAGGCCGGGCGGCACGATGACCGCCTCGGGTGTGGGGGCGATGTCGAGGAGCGTGCCGTCGATGTCGAGAAAAACCGCAAGACCGGAAATGTCTTCGGGAAGCGCGCGGATGGCCCGGGGCGCCTGTGACGATGAAATCGTGTCATGCATGATGCAAAGAATAGGCGTTCGGAGGCGTTCGACAACCCGTCGCGGCCAGATTGTGCGGGGTGAAGCAGGTTATGTACGGAATTCCGGCCGGGCTTGGGCGATGGAGCGGCAGGGTTGTTTTCCGGCCCGGCACATACCATGTGCCGGTAAGGCCATGCTCCAGCGTGGTGCTGTCGGCTGCATTCTTGCAAATGCCGGACGATCCGCCCGGCCGCAAGGTGCCCCGGCCGGCAATCAAACCGGGGAGACAGAACATGTCGATGACACGCGATGATATCCTGTCGGTTCTGGGTCCCGTCGATGAGGAACTCGTCGCCGAATTGATGACGACGGGCGCGTCGGCGGACGAGTTGCGGGAAGCCTGGGCCTGGCTCAACAGCGACGAGGCGCTGATGGGGATCGGGCGGCCCCTGCCGGGCTCCCGCGTCGGCGAGCTCATCGACCTGCTCGAACCGGCCGACGACGAGGCCTGACGCCTCGCTGCCGAGTCGGGTTTGACTTGTCGCGCCGTCGGCTGGCCGGTTTCCCGTCCTACTCCGCCGCTTCCGCCACGGGGGCGGGCATGTAGTTGAGGATCGGTCCCAGCCAGCGCTCGACTTCGGCGACGCTCATGTCCTTGCGCCTTGCATAGTCCTCGACCTGATCGCGCTCGACCTTGGCGACGCCGAAATAATAGCTTTCGGGATGCGACAGGTAGAGGCCGGAGACGGAGGAGCCCGGCCACATGGCCATGCCCTCGGTCAGGCGCACGCCGGCGCCGTTTTCCGCGTCCAGCAGCTTGAACAGCGTCACCTTCTCGGTGTGGTCGGGCTGCGCCGGATAGCCGGGGGCGGGGCGGATGCCCGCATAAGCCTCGGCGATGAGATCGTCGCCCGACAGGGCCTCATCCGCCGCATAGCCCCAGAACTCCTTGCGCACCCTCTCGTGCAGGCACTCGGCGAAGGCCTCGGCGAAGCGATCGGCCAGTGCCTTGACGAGGATCGAGGAATAGTCGTCATTGGCGCGCTCGAAGCGCTCGGCGATCGCCACTTCCTCGATGCCGGCGGTGACCACGAAGCCGCCCAGCCAGTCCGGCTTGCCGCTCTCCACCGGGGCGACGAAATCGGACAGGGCCAGATTGGGCTTGCCGTCGCGCTTGGTGAGCTGCTGGCGCAGGGTGAAGAAGGTGGCGAGGTCTTGCCGGCGGTCTTCATCGGTGAACAGGCGGATGTCGTCGCCCACCGCATTGGCCGGCCAGAAGCCGATGACGGCCCGCGGCGCGAACCACTTCTCGTCGACGATCTTCTTCAGCATCGCCTGGGCGTCGTCGAAGAGCTGGCGCGCGACCGCGCCCTGCTTCTCGTCCTCGAAGATCTTCGGATAACGGCCCTTCAGCTCCCATGTCTGGAAGAACGGCGTCCAGTCGATATAGGAGGCCAGCTCGGCCAGATCCCAGGTCTGGAACACCCTTGTGCCGGTGAAGGCGGGCTTGGGCGGATCGTAGGATGCCCAGTCGATGCGGTGGGGATTGGCGCGCGCCCTGGCCAGCGGCAGGCGCTGCTTCTCGCGCTCGGAGCGCTCATGCGCCTCGGCCACCTTGCGGTATTCGGCGCGCAGCGTCTCGACATAGCCCGGCTTCATCTCCGCCGAGAGCAGGCTTCCCACCACGCCGACCGCGCGGCTGGCGTCGTTGACATGGACGGCCTGCCCGCGTTCATAGCGCGGATGGATTTTCACCGCCGTGTGGACGCGGCTGGTGGTGGCGCCGCCGATCAGGAGGGGAATGTCGAAGCCCTCGCGCTCCATCTCGGCCGCGACATGGGCCATCTCGTCGAGCGAGGGGGTGATGAGGCCGGACAGGCCGATGATGTCCACCTTCTCGGCGCGTGCCGTCTCCAGGATCTTCGTCGCCGGCACCATGACGCCGAGGTCGATGATCTCGTAATTGTTGCAGGCCAGCACGACGCCGACGATGTTCTTGCCGATGTCGTGGACATCGCCCTTGACCGTCGCCATCAGGATCTTGCCGGCGCTCTGCCGTTCGTCGCCGCCGCCCCCGTTTTCGGCATTGGCAAGCTTTTCGGCCTCCATATAGGGCAGCAGCACCGCGACGGCCTGCTTCATCACGCGGGCCGACTTCACCACCTGCGGCAGGAACATCTTGCCCGCGCCGAAAAGGTCGCCGACGACGTTCATGCCGGCCATCAGCGGTCCCTCGATGACATGCAGCGGGCGCTCGGCGTTCTGCCGGGCCTCTTCCGTGTCCTCCTCGACGAATTCGGTGATGCCGTTGACCAGCGCGTGCTCCAGCCGCTTCTCCACCGGCCAGTCGCGCCAGGCGAGGTCCTTTTCCCTGGCTTCCTTGCCGGCCGCGCCCTTGAAGCGCTCGGCGATCTCCAGCATGCGCTCGGTGGCGGTGCCGCCGGCCTTCGGCTGGCGGTTGAGCACGACGTCCTCGCAGGCCTCGCGCAGTTCCGCGTCGATGGTGTCGTAGACGGCGAGCTGGCCGGCATTGACGATGCCCATGTCCATTCCCGCCTGGATGGCGTGGTAGAGGAACACGGCGTGCATTGCCTCGCGCACCGGCTCGTTGCCGCGGAAGGAGAAGGAGAGGTTCGAGACGCCGCCGGAAATATGGACGCGCGGCAGCGTCGCGGTGATTTCCCGCGTCGCCTCGATGAAGTCGACGCCGTAATTGTCGTGCTCCTCGATGCCGGTGGCGATGGCGAACACGTTCGGGTCGAAGATGATGTCTTCCGGCGCGAAGCCGGCGACTTCGGTGAGCAGCTTGTAGGCGCGGGTGCAGATCTCGACCTTGCGCTCCTTCGTGTCGGCCTGCCCGGCCTCGTCGAAGGCCATGACCACCACCGCCGCGCCATACATGCGGCACAGCCTCGCCTGATGCAGGAAGGCGTCCTCGCCCTCCTTCATCGAGATCGAGTTGACGATGGGCTTGCCCTGCACGCATTTCAGCCCGGCCTCGATCACCTCCCATTTGGAGGAATCGATCATCACCGGCACGCGGGCGATGTCGGGCTCTGCGGCGATCAGGTTGAGATATTCCACCATCGCCTTCTTCGAATCGATCAGGCCCTCGTCCATGTTGACGTCGATGACCTGCGCGCCGTTGGCGACCTGGTCGCGGGCGACGTCGAGGGCGGCGGCATAGTCGCCGGCGGTGATCAGCTTGCGGAATTTCGCCGAGCCGGTGACGTTGGTGCGCTCGCCGACATTGACGAAGGGAATGTCCCTGGTGAGCGTGAAGGGCTCCAGCCCCGACAGCTTCATCAGCGGCTTCACCTTGGGCACTGCGCGCGGCTTGTGGCGCGCCACGGCCTCGGCGATGGCCGCGATGTGCTCCGGCGTCGAGCCGCAGCAGCCGCCCACCACGTTCACCAGCCCCTCGCGGGCGAACTCCTCGACCTGTTCGGCCATGAACTCGGGCGATTCGTCATACTGGCCGAAGGCATTGGGCAGGCCGGCGTTCGGGTAGGCGCAGGTGAAAGTGTCGGCAACGCCCGACAGCTCGGCCAGATGCGGGCGCATGGCGGCAGCGCCCAGCGCGCAGTTCAAGCCGACCGTGAACGGCCGCGCATGGCGGATGGAGTGCCAGAAGGCGGTCGGCGTCTGGCCGGACAGGGTGCGGCCGGAAAGGTCGGTGATGGTGCCGGAGATCATCACCGGCAGGTGGATGCCCTTCTCGGCGAAGATTTCCTCGCAGGCGAAGATGGCCGCCTTGGCGTTCAGCGTGTCGAAGATGGTTTCGATCAGGATGATGTCGGCGCCGCCGTCGATGAGGCCGCGCAACTGCTCGCCATAGGCGATGCGCAGGTCGTCGAAGGTGACGGCGCGGTAGCCGGGATTGTTGACGTCGGGCGACAGCGAGGCGGTGCGGTTGGTCGGTCCCAGCGCCCCGGCGACGAAGCGGCGGCGGCCGTCCTCCTGCTCGGCGCGCAAAAGGGCGCGGCGGGCAAGGCGGGCGCCGTCGCGGTTCAGCTCATAGACCATGTCCTCCATGCCGTAGTCGGCCTGGGCGATGGAAGTGGAGGAGAAGGTGTTGGTCTCGACGATGTCGGCGCCGGCCCTGGCGTAGGCGTAGTGGATGTCCTCGATGGCCTTGGGCTGGGTGAGGATCAGCAGGTCGTTGTTGCCCTGCTGGTGGCAGGCGCAGCAGGTGAAGCGGTTGCCGCGGAAATGATCCTCCCCGAAGCCGAGGCCCTGGATCTGCGTGCCCATGGCGCCGTCGAGGACAAGAATGCGTTCGCGCGCCGCGGCCTGCAACGCGGCGAGGATTTCCGCTCCGTCCCCCTTGCGGTCGAGCGGCCCGAACAGGCCATCCAGCGTTTGCGAAGTCTGCGACATTTTTTATTCCCGATGCGAAGTTTGGGAAATCGCATAAAGATATCTTTATGTCAACATATTGGTCTTCTTTTCGCGGCATGGTTTCGGAAATGAAAAACCCATCCCGCCCCGAGGGGACATGGGGCGGGATGGGTGGCACGGCGCCGGATGGGCAGGAGATGGCAGGGGAGCGACACCTGCCCGGCCGAAGTGCCGGCCGCCAGGGGGAATGGCGCGGACTCCGGCGGGTGGCACCGTGCTCCAGGGTCAGGAGCGACCCTGGATGTGGCTCGCCACGAGCACGCCGATCGCCGGCGCGAGCGCGAACAGGGCGCAGACCCAGAAGGCGGCGGATGCGGCCCCCTCGACGCCGCCGGGCGTACCGATGCCGGCGGTATTGGAGATCATGCCGGCAAGGGCCGTGCCCATGGCGATGGCGAAGAGCTGCACCGTGGTCATCCCGCCGGTCGCCAGATCCTGCTCGTCGGCGGGCGCGCTGCGGTAGACTTCGGTGACGAGGTTCGGCCAGGCAATGCCGATGCCAAGTCCCACGAGGATCAGCGCGAGGCAGATCGGACCCAGCCACATCCATGAGCCGTCGCCCTGAACCGGCAGGCAGATGGCGAGGATGACCAGACCGATGAAGGTGAGCGCGGGGCCAATACCCAGCATGACCTTGCTATCGGACTGGCGGCGCGACGACAGCAGCGAGCCCAGCGTCCAGCCCATCGACATCATGGCAGCCAGATAGCCGGCCCACAGGGGTGTCTGGGCATGCAGTTGCTGGAGCATGTAGGGCACGTAGATTTCCGGCTGCATCGACAGCATCAGCAGCGCGACGCTGAGATAGAGCGGCGCGAGCGCGGAGGAGAAGCGGAAGGAGCGGCGCGGCAGCAGGCGGGCACTGGCGATCGCATCGGTGCGTGCGATCAGCACGATCAGCACCAGCGCGCCGATCAGGCCGGCCGCGGCCCATTGCGTCTCGCTCGACAGGCCGCCTGCCGAAACCGCCAGCACGGCCAGCGTCAGCAGGATGAGCTGTAGCACCGGCACCGGCGCGCGCTCGTTCCTGTCGCTGCTCTTGCGCGGGAAGGCGAAGAGGGCAAGCAGCGCGAAGGCGAGGGCGAAGGGAAGCAGCGACCAGAAGGCGGTCCGCCACGAGCCCTGATCGGCAAAGATGCCGCCGATGGCCGGACCCACCAGCGTGGCGATGCCGAACACGGCCGAGATCAGGCCGATGGCCCGGCCCCAGACGCGCTCCGGCAGCACGATGCGGGTGAGCGCATAGGCCAGCGCATAGAGGAAGCCGCCGCCGAGGCCCTGAAGCGTGCGGCCGATGAGCATGACCGACATGGTTGGCGCCATGGCGCAGGTCAGCGTGCCGGCGGCGAACAGCACCGACGCGATGAAATAGGCGCCGCGCGGTCCCCACTGGCGCAGCAGGTTGGCCGCAAGTGCCGCGCCCAGGATGGAGCCGACGACGAACAGCGTCATGGTCCAGGCGTAGAAGTCGAGCCCGCCGATCTCCTGCACCACCGAGGGCATGACGGTGATGGCGATGTACATGTTGACGGAATAGAGCGTCACCCCGCCGGCCAGAACCAGCACCGGCATGGCGTTGCCGCCCGAAAAGAGGTCGCCCCAGCCCGCCGGGGCGGGTGGCGCACAAGTCGTATCGATCGAATCCATTGTCGGCTCCTGTTGATTGCCGACAGGGCTTGTAGGACCTCAAGCATGGTTGAGGTCAAGGGGCCCGGCTCCGCTGTCAGGGCAATTTCAGGCGCCGCGGGCCGGGGCCCTCTTCGCCCAGCGCATCGTCCGGGTTGCGCAGCGGGCATTCCTCCAGCGACAGGCATCCGCAGCCGATGCAGCTCGCGATCTGGTCGCGAAGCTGGATGAGGCGGGTGATGCGGTCCTCCAGCATGCCGCGCCAAGCATCGGTGAAGTGCTGCCAGTCGCGCGCATTCGGCACATGATCGTGCGGCAGGTCGGTCAGCGCCTCGCGGATGCGGGCCAGCGGGATGCCGGCGCGCTGGGCGATGCGGATGATGGCGATGCGGCGCAGCACCGCGCGATGGTAGCGGCGCTGGTTGCCTTCCGTGCGCCAGCCTTCGATCAGCCCCTTGGCCTCGTAGAAATGCACGGTGGAGACGGCGATGCCGCTGCGCCGCGCCACCTCGCCCACGGCGAGCACCGGGGCCGGTTTCCTGGACATGCAACAACCTCAACTATTGATGAGGTTATCATCACCGGCGGCGCTGCCCTTTGCAAGCCATGCGACGACATGACCGGCGCGAGGCCCTCCCATCCGCAGGACCAATCGTTTAGACCAGTGTGGCGCGAGCGCCGGCCCCGCCGGGAGCGCTATAGGCGGCGCATTCGATTTCGCAACTCCACGACACCGGTCGCATGTAACGGGATGGCATCATGTATCCGCAGGTAGGACTTTTCATCGACGGCGCCTGGGGCGCGGCTTCGGACGGCAGGACGCTGGACGTCCAGAACCCGGCGACGGGTGAGGTTATCGGGACGGTGGCCTGCGCCACCCGGGCCGATCTCGACCGGGCGCTGGCGGCGGCCGAGCGCGGCTTCAGGATCTGGCGCAAGGTCTCGCCCTTCGAGCGCGGCAAGGTTCTGCGCGAGGCGGCGCGGCTGCTGCGTGAGCGCGCGCCGCGCATCGCCGAGCTGTTGACCACCGAGCAGGGCAAGCCGCTGGCCGAGGCGATGGCCGAGATCAACGGCTCGGCCGACATCATCGACTGGTTCGCCGAGGAAGGCCGCCGCACCTATGGCCGCATCGTGCCGGCGCGGGCCGAGGGCATCTACCAGCTCGTCGTCAAGGAGCCGGTCGGCCCGGTCGCCGCCTTCACGCCGTGGAACTTCCCGGTCTCGCAGGCGGTGCGCAAGATCGGCGCCGCCCTTGCCACCGGCTGCTCGATCATCGTCAAGCCGCCGGAAGAGACGCCGGCCTCGCCGGCCGCGCTGGCCGACATCTTCAAGGATGCCGGCCTGCCCGACGGCGTGCTCAACCTCGTCTACGGCAACCCGCCGGACATTTCGGGCTACCTGGTGCCGCATCCGGTGATCCGCAAGGTGTCGTTCACCGGCTCGGTGCCGGTCGGCAAGCATCTGGCGGCGCTGGCCGGGCAGCACATGAAGCGGGCGACGATGGAGCTTGGCGGCCATGCGCCGGCCATCGTGTTCGACGATGCCGATCTCGACAAGGCGGCCGACCTGCTGGCGGCCTCGAAGCTGCGCAATGCGGGCCAGGTGTGCGTGTCGCCCACCCGCTTCATGATCCAGGAAAAGGCGTACCAGCCGTTCCTTGAAAAATTCGTCGGCAAGCTGCGCGACGTGAAGGTGGGGGACGGCCTGGCCGAGGGCACGAAGATGGGACCGCTGGTCAACGAGCGCCGGGTGCAGGCGGTCGATGCGCTGATTGCCGAGGCGGTCAGCCAGGGCGCGAAGCTGGAAACCGGCGGCAAGCGCATCGGCAACAAGGGCAGCTTCTACGAGCCGACGGTGCTGTCGGGCGTGACCCGCGACATGCGCATCATGAACGAGGAGCCGTTCGGGCCGGTGGCGCTGGTGGCCCCGTTCAAGGGCTTCGAGGAGGTGGTGGCCGAGTCGAACCGGCTGCCCTACGGGCTTGCCGCCTACGCCTTCACCTCGTCGGCGAAGACGGCGACGGCGCTGGGACAGGAACTGGAGACGGGCATGCTGACCCTCAACCATCTGGGGTTGGCCCTGCCGGAAGTGCCGTTCGGCGGCGTCAAGGACAGCGGCTACGGCTCCGAGGGCGGAACCGAGGCCCTCGAGGCCTACCTCGTCACCAAGTTCGTCAGCCAGTCCGGCGTGTGAGCCTTTCGGCTTCTGCCGGCAACGGCCCCCTCACCCTCACCCTCACCCTCACCCCGCAAGCAGGGAGAGGGGGCGTCGACGTTGCGGACAGCCGGTAGGGGATGAGAGGCAAGCCCGCCCGAATCGGCGTCGCTCCAAGGCCGGGATCGTCCCGGCCTTATTTTTTGGTTTCGAGGCTCTCGGCCACGCGCCCGGCGATGGCGAGGCAGGAGGTGAGGCCGGGGCTTTCGATGCCGAACAGGTTGACGAGGCCGGCAATGCCGTGCGCCTTCGGTCCCTGGATGACGAAGTCGGCATTGGCCTCGCCGGGGCCGGAAAGTTTTGGGCGGATGCCGCTATAGGCCGGCTGCAGGGCGTCGTCCGGCAGGCCCGGCCAATAGGTGCGGATGGCGCCGTAGAAGCGTTCCGCGCGGGCCGGATCGACGGCATAGTCGAGGCCGTCGACCCATTCGACATCGGGCCCGAAGCGGGCGATGCCGTTCAGGTCCAGCGTCAGATGGATGCCGAGCCCGCCGGGTTCCGGCACCGGATAGATGAGGTGCCGGAACGGCGCGCGGCCCGCCACCGAGAAATAGTTGCCCTTGGCGTAGCGCAGCGCCGGCACGAAGCGCGGATCGAGACCGTCGAGCGCGCCCGCCAGCGCCACCGCGCCGAGCCCCGCCGCGTTGACGAGACGGCGCGTGGCGATCTCGAATATGTCGCCGCCCTGGGCGTTCCGCGTCGTCAGCACGATGCGGTCCGCCTCGATCCGGCCCGAGACGATTTCGGTGTTGAGGCCGAGCATCGCCCCTGCGGCCTCCGCGTCGCCCAGCAGCGACAGCATCAGCGCGTGGCTGTCGACGATGCCGGTCTGGGGCGACAGCAGGGCGGCGGTGCAGGACAGCGCCGGCTCCAGCGCCCGGGCCTCGGCGGCGGTGAGCTGCCGCAATTCGCCGGCGCCGCTGGCGCGGGCATTGTCGGCGATGGCGGCCAGCGCCTGTTCCTGCCCCGCGCCGGTCGCCACGATCAGCTTGCCGCAGCGGCGGTGGGCGATGCCGCGCTCGGCGCAGTAGCCGTAGAGCATGGCGCGGCCGGCGACGCAAAGCTCGGCCTTCAGCGATCCGGGCGGATAGTAGAGCCCGGCATGGATGACCTCGGAATTGCGCGAGCTGATGCCGGTGCCGATGGCGTCCGCCGCTTCCAGCACGAGGACTTCGTGGCCACGGCCGGCAAGCGCGCGCGCCACGGCCAGCCCGACGACGCCGGTGCCGGCGACGATGCAGTCGACCTCCTCCATCAGTGTCGGGCCCCGGCTGTGTCGAGACGGGTCGCAAGGCGTTCGAGGATGATGTCGGCGGCATCGCCGATGTCGCTGGCGATGGCCCGCTCGGCGGCGTCGGCGTCATGCGCCTCGACCGCCCTGAGCAGCGCGTGGTGGTGGTCGATCATCACCCGCCCGCCCGGCTCGTAGGCCTCGGCGATCAGCGGCCCCATCTGCAGCCACAGCCGGTGCAGGATACCGCGCAGCAGGGGCAGGCCGGCAATGTCGGCCAGCGCGAAATGGAAGGTCTGGTTCAGCTCCAGCGCTTCGGCCCAGTCCTTGCGGGCGATGGCCTTTTCGTTGCGGGCGACGAGGTCCCCCAGCCGCCTGATGTCGTCCGCTCCGGCCCGCAGCGCCGTCTCGCGCGCGGCCAGCCCTTCGAGCTTCAGGCGGATCAGGCGGATCTCGCGGTAGCGCTCCGGCGTCATCACCGGCACGCGCACCTCGCGCGCCGATTTCTGCACCAGCGCCTCGTCCTGGATCAGCCGCAGGATGGCGTCGCGCACCGGGGTGACGCTGGTGCCGAGCGATTGGGCCAGTTCGCGGATGGTCAGCCGCGCGTCGGGCGCGAAGCGGCCTTTCATCAGCGCCTCGGCCAGCCGGCCATAGACCGTCTCGCCGAGATTCTCCTTCTCAAGCGCCTCCAGGCTGAAAGATGGCTGCATGCGGCTTCCATTCCGTCGCGTCGTGGACCAATCGACCCGACATTGACAATCGACCTGATGAAAAACATGATGCATCACACACCGAATGGCAAGGCATTGCTTTTCTCAAGTGGCCGCGCCTCGCAATCAGGGATCTGACATGACCACCCAGCCGAATTCCGCCGAAGCCCGCGACATCCGCTACCACCTTCATTCCTACACCAATGCGCGCAAGCACGAGGAAATCGGGCCGCTGATCATCGAGAAGGGCGACGGCATCTATGTCGAGGACGCGTCGGGCAAGCGCTATATCGAGGCGATGGCGGGCCTGTGGAGCGTGGCGGTCGGCTTCTCCGAGCAGCGTCTGGTCGACGCCGCGACGCGGCAGATGAAGAAGCTGCCCTTCTACCACAATTTCACCCACAAGGGGCATTCGCCGGTCATCGACCTGGCCGAGAAGCTGGTGTCGATGGCGCCGGTGCCGATGAGCAAGGCCTTCTTCACCAATTCCGGTTCGGAAGCCAACGACACTGCGATGAAGATGGTCTGGTACCGTTCCAACGCGCTCGGCCAGCCGCAGAAGAAGAAGATCATCTCGCGCAAGCGCGGCTATCACGGCGTCACCATCGCCTCGGCGAGCCTCACCGGCCTGCCCAACAACCAGATCTCCTTCGACCTGCCGATTGCCAATGTGCTGCACACCGGCACCCCGCACCATTATCGCGACGCCCTGGCCGGCGAGAGCGAGGAGGCCTTCGCCACGCGCCTGGCCGAGGAGCTGGAGCAGCTCATCCTGGCCGAGGGGCCGGAAACGGTCGCCGCCTTCATCGGAGAGCCGGTGATGGGCGCGGGTGGCGTCGTGGTGCCGCCGGCCACCTATTGGGAGAAGATCCAGGCGGTGCTGGCCAAGTATGACATCCTGCTGGTCGCCGACGAGGTGATCTGCGGCTTCGGCCGCACCGGCAACATGTTCGGCTGCCAGACCTTCGACATCAAGCCCGACATCCTGGTGATGTCGAAGCAGATTTCCTCGTCCTACCTGCCGATCTCGGCGCTGCTCATCAACGAGAGGGTCTATGCGCCGCTGGCCGACGAGAGCAACCGCATCGGCACCTTCGGCCACGGCTTCACCGCCGGCGGCCATCCGGTCGCCGCGGCGGTGGCGCTGGAGAACCTGAAGCTGATCGAGGAGCGCGATCTGGTCGGCAATGCCCGCACCGTGGGCGCCCACATGCAGAAGCGCCTGCGCGAACTGGCCGGCCACGAGCTGGTCGGCGAGGTGCGCGGCGTCGGCCTCATCGGTGCGGTCGAGCTGGTGGGCGATAAGCAGGCCAAGACGCCGTGGAGGAATGCCGGCGCGCTCGGCGGCCTCGTCAACGGCCTGCTCCAGGAAAACGGCGTCATCTCGCGCAACATGGCCGACACGCTGGCCTTCTGCCCGCCGCTCATCATCACCGAGAAGCAGGTCGACGACATGGTCGATGCCTTCAGGAAGGCCCTCGACGCGGCCGTCCCGCAGGTCAGGGGCTGACCGCGGGCGGTCTTTCCCAGCAGTCTGTCCAAGGTCGGCCGCGCCCAGCGCGGCCGACCTTTTTGTTCGTCACGACCTGGCCTGGGCGGACAGTTTTTCCGGCTTTTCCATGCGCACGCCGACGCCGGCGCCGTCCGCATCGAACAAAAGCCTCACCCCGCAGCGCGTGAACGCGCCGATGACCAGCTCCTCCGATCCGCGCTGAAGCGCGTGGCGGTGGCATTCGAAATCCTTGATCGTGCTGCGCGAGACGCCGGCGGCCTGGGCAAGCCGGTCCTGCGTCCAGTTCAGCAGGCCGCGTGCGGCCCGACACTGCTCAGGTAATATTTGCATCGATCGGCCCTTGCGGTACGCCGGTAGATTCAACCATAATGGATGAAATCAGGCAATATCGTCTCGCTTTCTTTCCAAGGATCTCCGCATGTTGGGCGGCGCGTCTCTTATCTGGATGATTGTGCTGCCCTTCGTGGCCAGCGCCGTCGCCGTGCTGCTGCCCGCCAATGCGCGCAACGCCGAGGCGTGGCTGTCGGGCGGCGTCATGCTCGTCCTGCTGATCCTGGTTCTGCTGGCCTATCCCGACATCGCCACCGGCAATGCGGTTCGGCAAACCATAGGCTGGGTGCCGGAACTGGGGCTCGACCTGGTCTTCCGCCTCGACGGCTTCGCCTGGATGTTCGCGCTGCTGATCTCCGGCATCGGCTTCCTGGTCGTGGTCTACACGCGCTACTACATGTCGCCGGAAGACCCGATCCCGCGCTTCTACATGTTCTTCCTGGCCTTCACCGGCTCGATGCTGGGCATCGTGCTGTCGGGCAACATCATCCAGCTCGTCATCTTCTGGGAACTGACCAGCGTCTTCTCCTTCCTGCTGATCGGCTACTGGTATCACACACCGGCCGCCCGCGACGGCGCGCGCATGGCGCTCACCGTCACCGGCATCGGCGGGCTGGCGCTGCTGGCCGGCATGCTGCTCATCGGCCATGTGGTGGGCAGCTACGATCTCGACGAGGTGCTGGCTTCCGGCGACCTGTTGCGCGAGCATGACCTCTACACGCCGATCCTGATCCTGGTCCTGCTCGGCGCCTTCACCAAGAGCGCCCAGTTCCCGTTCCAGTTCTGGCTGCCCAACGCCATGGCCGCGCCGACGCCGGTGTCGGCCTTCCTGCACTCGGCGACCATGGTCAAGGCCGGCGTGTTCCTGATGGCGCGGATGTGGCCGGTCCTGGCGGGCACCTATGAATGGTTCTTCATCGTCGGCCTCGCCGGCATGATCACGCTGGTGCTGGGCGCCTTCTTCTCCATCTTCCAGCAGGACATCAAGGGCCTGCTGGCCTATTCGACGATCAGCCATCTCGGCCTCATCACCATGCTGCTCAGCCTCGGCAGCCCGCTGGGCGCGGTGGCGGCCATCTTCCACATGATGAACCATGCCACCTTCAAGGCGTCGCTGTTCATGGCCGCCGGCATCATCGATCACGAAACCGGAACGCGCGACATGCGGCGCCTCGGCGGCCTGCTCAGCGCCATGCCGATCACGGCGACGCTGGCCATGGTGGCGAGCGCGGCCATGGCGGGCGTGCCGCTGCTCAACGGCTTCCTGTCCAAGGAGATGTTCTTCGCCGAGGCGATCGAGCACCACGCCGATTCCTGGCTCGACACCATCGCGCCCTACGCGGCCGTCATCGCCAGCGCCTTCGCGGTCACCTATTCGGTGCGCTTCATCTACGGCGTCTTCTTCGGCACCGCGCCCGAGCCGCTGCCGCACGAGCCGCACGAACCGCCCTTCTTCATGCGCCTGCCGGTGTTCCTGCTGGTGCTGATCTGCCTTGTCGTCGGCGTCGTTCCCGGCCGCACCGTCGGTCCCTATCTGCACAGCGCCGTGGTCTCGGTGCTGGGCGATGCCACCCCCTATTACAGCCTCGCCGTCTGGCACGGCTTCACCCTGCCGCTGATGATGAGCATCATGGCGCTTGTGGCCGGGACGCTGATGTTTCTGGTAATCCGCACCTATCTGGCGACCAGCGAGGAGGGACCTCCGTTCTTCCGGCGCATCAACGGCCAGCGCATTTTCGAGCAGGTCATGGTCACCGTCTCGTGGCGCTGGGCGCGCTTCCTCGAAGCCTGGCTCGCCACCAGAAGGTTGCAGCCGCAGCTTCGCGTGCTCGTCGCCATCGCCCTTGCCGCCGCCGTGCTGTCGCTGTGGCGCGGCCCGATGCTGCCGCAGGTGAAGCTGCCCGGCAGCAGCGACTTCGTGTTCACCATGCTGTGGGTGCTGGGCATGGCCTGTGCGGTGGGCGCCGCCTACCAGGCCAAGTTCCACCGCCTTGTCGCCCTGGCGCTGCTGAGCGGCGCGGGACTGGTCACCTGCATCACCTTCGTGTGGCTGTCGGCGCCCGACCTGGCGCTGACCCAGCTTCTGGTCGAGGTGGTCACCACGGTGCTGATCCTGCTCGGGCTGCGCTGGCTGCCGCAGCGCATCGAGGAGGTCGAGACGCCGGCGCAGGCCCTGTGGTCGAAGCTGCGCCGCTATCGCGACTTCCTCATGGCGATCGCCTGCGGGCTCGGCATGGCGCTGATCTCCTATGCGGTCATGGTCCGGCAGCCGCCGCAGACCATCGCCGACTATTTCATCGAGAACGCCTATTCGCTGGGCGGCGGCACCAACATCGTCAACGTCATCCTCGTCGATTTCCGCGGCTTCGACACCTTCGGCGAGATCACCGTTCTCGGCATCGTGGCGATCACCGTCTTCGTGCTGCTGCGCCGTTTCCGCCCGGCGCCCGACAGTGTCGGCTCGACCGAGCAGCAGCGCCACCAGTCCGCCGACGATCCGGCGGCCAAGCCGGGCGGCGGCACCATCGCCGGCGACTATCTCTACGTGCCGTCGGTGATCATGCAATGGCTGTTCCCGGTCATCATCGTGCTGTCGGCCTACCTGTTCCTGCGCGGCCATGACCTGCCGGGCGGCGGCTTCGTGGCCGGCATCGCGCTGGCCTCGGCCTTCATCCTGCAATATCTGGCTGCCGGCACGCGCTGGGTCGAGGAACGGCTGCGGGTGCTGCCGGTGAAGTGGATCGGCTGGGGCCTGCTGATCGCCGGCGCCACCGGCATGGGCTCGTGGGCGCTGGGCTATCCCTTCCTCACCTCCCACGCGCAATATGTCGAGCTGCCGGTGATCGGGAAGGTGCCGGCGGCAACCGCGCTGTTCTTCGACCTCGGCGTCTTTGCTCTGGTGGTCGGCGCCACCGTGCTGATGTTGATCGCCCTGGCGCACCAGTCGATCCGCAAGCTGCGCGTGGCCAAGACGGCCGTGCCTGCGGAGCAGGAGGCCCAATGACCGAACTGACCCTTTCGCTCGGCATCGGCGTGCTGGTGGGCTCCGGCGTGTGGCTGCTGCTGCGTCCGCGCACCTATCAGGTGATCGTCGGCCTGTCGCTGATCGCCTATGGCGTCAACCTGTTCATCTTCTCCATGGGGCGGCTGCGCAGCGGCGCGCCGCCGGTGCTGGACGGGTCCGGCATCGCCGATCCGGCCGCCTATACGGACCCGGTCCCGCAGGCGCTGGTGCTGACCGCCATCGTCATCGGCTTCGCCACCACGGCGCTGTTCCTGGTGGTGCTCCTGGTGGCGCGCGGCCTGACCGGCTCCGACCATGTCGACGGCAGGGAGCCGTGATGCAGCTCGCCAATCATCTCGACATCGCGCCGATCATCCTGCCGCTGCTCACCGGCGCCTTCCTGCTTTTGTTCGACGAGCGGCGCCACATCTTCAAGTCGCTGGTTAATGTCGCCGCGACGCTCGGCCTGCTCGGCATCGCCTGCCTGCTCGTGGCGCAGGCCGATGTCGAGGGCTCGGTGGCCAGCGTCTACCTGCTTGGCAACTGGGCGGCGCCGTTCGGCATCGTTCTCGTGGTCGACCGGCTGTCGGCGCTGATGCTGCTGCTCACGGCGCTGCTGGCGAATGCCGCGCTGGTGTTCTCGCTGGCGCGCTGGCACAAGGGCGGCCAGCATTTCCATTCGCTGTTCCAGTTCCTGCTGATGGGCCTGAGCGGCGCCTTCCTCACCGGCGACCTGTTCAACCTGTTCGTCTTCTTCGAGGTCCTGCTGGCCGCCTCCTACGGCCTGATGCTGCACGGCTCGGGCGTGACGCGGGTGCGCTTCGGCATGCACTATATCGCCGTCAACCTCGCCGCCTCGATGCTGTTCCTGATCGGCGTCAGCCTGATCTACGGAGTCGCCGGAACGCTCAACATGGCCGACCTCGCCGTGCGCATCCCGGCCGTGGCGCCGCAGGACCGCGCCCTGCTGGAGGCCGGCACCGCCATTCTCGGCATCGCCTTCCTGACCAAGGCGGGCATGTGGCCGCTGTGCTTCTGGCTGCCCGGTGCCTATTCGGCCGCCGCCGCGCCGGTGGCGGCGCTGTTCTCGATCATGACCAAGGTCGGCGTCTATGCGGTGCTGCGCCTGTCGCCGCTGCTGCTCGGCGCGCGGGCCGGCGAATCGGCCAGCTTCGGCGATGTCGGCCTGCTCACCGCCGGGCTGGTGACGATGGGCTTCGGCACCATCGGCGTGCTCGCCTCGCAGGCCATGGCGCGGCTGGCCTCCTACAGCGTGCTGGTTTCGTCGGGCACGCTGCTGGCGGCGGTCGGCATGGCCGATGCCGGGGTCACGGCGGGCGCCCTGTTCTACCTCGTCTCCTCGACGCTGACGATCGGCGCGCTGTTCCTGCTGGTCGAGCTGGTCGACCGCTCGCAGGACCCGGCCGCCAACGTTTTGGCCGTGACCATGGAAGCCTATGGCGACGATCCGGAGGAGGAAGAGGTCGTCGAGGAAGTGGGCGTGACGCTGCCGGCGACGCTGGCCATCCTCGGCATCTGCTTCGTGCTGTGCGGGCTGCTGCTGGCCGGCATGCCGCCGCTTTCCGGCTTCCTCGGCAAGTTCGCGCTCCTGTCGGCGGCGCTGTCGACCGGCGACGACGGCTCGATTTCCGGCATGGCCTGGGCCTTCCTCGCCGTCCTCATCATTTCCGGCCTGTTCGCCATGGTCGCCATGCTGCGCGTCGGCATCCGCACCTTCTGGGCGCCGCCGATCGAGGGCGTGGTGCCGCGCGTGCTGGTGGTGGAGTTCGCGCCCATCGCCCTGCTTCTGGCGCTGTGCGTGGTGATGACGGTGAAGGCGGGGCCGGTGATGGCCTATGTCGACGCGACCTCGCAGGCCCTGCATGCGCCGGACGCCTATATCGAGGGCGTGCTGTCGGCGCGCCAGGTGCCGTCGCCCAAGATGGAGGCCGGCCAATGACGCGCGTGCTTCCCTATCCGCTGCTGGCCGCCGCGCTGCTCCTGATGTGGCTGCTGCTCAACGGCTTCACCCCCGGCCATCTGCTGCTCGGCGCCGTCATCGCGCTGGTCGCGGCGTGGACCATGTCGGCCCTGCAGCCGTCGAAGCCGCGCGTCCGCCGCTGGAGCCGGATCGCCCGGCTGATGGGCATCGTCTTCGTCGACATTTTGCGCTCCAACATCGCCGTCGCCCGTATCGTGCTGGGCGGGCGCAACCTCGAGGTCACCTCCGGCTTCGTGGCCATTCCGTTGCAATTGCGCGACCCGACCGGCCTTGCCTTCCTCGCCTGCATCATCACCAGCACGCCGGGCACGGCCTGGGTGGAATACCGCTCGGCCGAGGACCTGCTGCTGATCCACGTGCTCGACGTGCTGAGCGAGGACTCGTGGAGCGAGCTGATCAAGGACCGCTATGAAGCCCTCTTGATGGAGATCTTCGAATGAGCGCCACCATTCTGGTCTGGGCCGTCACAATTTCGCAGCTCTTCCTGGCGCTGGCGGCGCTGTGCTGCGTGGTGCGGCTGTTCCGGGGGCCGCGGGCGCAGGACAGGGTGCTGGCCCTCGACGCGCTTTATGTGTGTGCCATGCTGATCCTGGTCACCTTCGGCATCCGCACCGGCTCGACGCTCTATTTCGAGGCGGCGCTGGTGATCGCGCTGCTCGGCTTCGTGTCGACCTCGGCGCTGGCCAAGTTCCTGATGCGCGGCGAGGTGATCGAATGAGCGCCGCCGCCGACCTGCCGCTGTGGGCGGCGCTGCTGGTCGCCCTGCTTTTGCTGCTGGGCTCGGGGCTAACGCTGCTCGGCGCCATCGGGCTGGTGCGCCTCGACAGTTTCTACAAGCGCGTCCATTCGCCGACGATGGGCACCACATGGGGCACGGGCGGCATCCTGCTCGCCTCGATGCTGTTCTTCACCATGACCGAGGGGCGGCCGGTGCTGCACGAACTGCTGATCGCGGTGTTCGTCACCGTGACCACGCCGGTGACGCTGATGCTGCTGGCGCGGGCCGCGCTCTACCGCGACCGCACCGAGCAGAGCCCGCATGTGCCGACCTTCACCGCCGTCAGCGAGCGTTCTTCCGAAGTGGTGGAGAACGGCAGGCCGGGCGAACCGGGAGAGCCGGGTTAAGGCCCGCCTCCAGGCCGTTCCCGGAACCGGCGCGTCACGCGGCCAGCGCGTGTTCGAAGAACTGGAGGAACAGCTCCCGCTCCGTGGTGATGTCGAGCTTGTCGTAGATGCGGCGGCGATGGTTCTTGGCCGTGCCCACGGTGATGCCGAGGCGCTGGGCGATGGTCGCGGTCGGATGGCCGGCCAGCACCAGCGACACCAGCTCGCGTTCGCGCGCGCTCAGTTCCGGCCACAGGCCGGCAGGCAGGCGCGGCTCGCGCCGCGGCGACGCGCCGGGCAGCACGGGCGCCTGGGTGCGGGAGAATTCCGCGTCGCGGGTGCGCAGGTCCTGCGCGTGGAGCGCGGCGAACACCGGCAGGCGCTCGTTGAGCACGGCGATCTCGCCGGAGCGGAACGGCCGGCTGGTGCGGTCGAGGAAGATGCCGAGGCACCAGTCGCCGCCGTCGGCCAGCAGGATGCCGACCTCGTCGCATATCTGCGACTTGGCCAGGAACTCGGCGATGTACTGGCCGCGCTTGGCCTCGTCCCCGGCCAGTGCCCGCAGCGGCACGATGCCGAGCCGACGCTCGCGCCGCCATGAGGCGTAGAACGGATCGTAGACGTAGTAGCTCTCCAGATAGCGCCGCACCATCTCGTCGGAAAAGCGCCGGTGCTTGACGAATTCCGGCATCTTCGTCGCCGAATAGCGGGTGACGGTGATCAGGTCGTGATCGATGTCGGCGCCGATCAGATCGATCAGGCGGTCGACATGCTCGTCACAGCCGTTGGCCGCGATGGCGCGCGCGAGTGTCTGCCACAATCTACCGTTCCCCATGTCGCATCCTCGGCGTTCCGTCCCGAGGCGTCATTGTGCCTTTAGGCATATGGCGCGCCGCCCGCCACTGCCGTTAGCCTCGGTCATCATCAAGCCAGCGACCTGGAAGGCGACCGTGACCGAACTCAGCACGACCCGGCCCATCGTCATCGGCATCGATGCCGGCGGCACCATGACCGACACCATTCTTGTGGATCAGGACGGCCACTTCAAGATCGGCAAGTCCGCCACCACGCCGGCCAACGAAGCCGAAGGCTTCCTGGCCTCGGCCGAGGACGCCGCCGACGCCTGGGGCATCTCGCTCGAAGCGCTGTTTTCCGGCGTCAACGTGGTGCTCTATTCGGGCACCGGCATGCTCAACACGCTGCTGTCGCGCACCGGCCGCCGGCTGGGCCTCATCACCACCAAGGGGCTGGAGGACATGGTGCTGATGGGCCGCGGACTGCAGACCTGGGCCGACTATTCCTATGCCGACCGCCTGCATGCGGTGACCCATCACCACCCCGACCCGCTGGTGCCGCGCCGCCGCACCCACGGCGTGACCGAGCGTGTCGACCAGTTCGGCGACGTCGTCCTGCCGCTCTACGAGCACGAGGTGCATGCGGCGGCGCGGAAGCTGATCGCGGACAAGGTCGACGCGATCTGCATCATGACCATCTTCGCCCACGTCAATCCGGTGCACGAGAAGCGCATCGCCGAGATCTGCCGCGAGGAGATCGACAAGGCCGGCGCCGACATCACCGTCTACACCTCGCACGAGGTGCGCCCGGTGATCCGCGAGCAGTCGC
Source organism: Aquamicrobium terrae (assembly GCF_052978165.1). Classification (NCBI taxonomy): domain Bacteria; kingdom Pseudomonadati; phylum Pseudomonadota; class Alphaproteobacteria; order Hyphomicrobiales; family Phyllobacteriaceae; genus Aquamicrobium; species Aquamicrobium terrae. The sequence goes on along the minus strand of NZ_JBRKLZ010000001.1, from coordinate 1,881,878 downwards.
GGCTCAACTCGGTGCTGATCGAGGCCTATGCCACCTCGCGCGGCCGCAAGCAGCTCAAGGGCATCGAGGACATCTCCAAGAAATACGGCTTCCGCTACGGCGTGCAGACGCTTTTGTCCTTCGGCGGCCTGACCTCCATCAACCATCCGCGCCTGCACGAGACCATGATCTCGGGGCCGATCGGCGGCATCCTGGGCGCGGCCTATGTCGGCAAGCTGATCGGCAACGATTCGCTGATCTGCTCGGACATGGGCGGCACCTCCTTCGACATGGGCGTCATCACCCGCGGACAGACGCGCATCGAGAACGAGCCGCTGATGGACCGCTTCAAGCTCAACGTGCCGACGCTGCATCTCGACACGATCGGGGCGGGCGCGGGCATGATCCTGAAGGTCGATCCGCTGACGAAGAAGGTGTCGCTCGGGCCGGAAAGCGCCGGTTCCGATCCCGGCCCGATCTGCTTCGACAGGGGCGGCACCGAGCCGACCATCGCCGATTGCGATGCCATCCTCGGCCGGCTCAATCCGGACTATTTCCTCGGCGGCAAGGTCAAGCTGCAGGTCGAGAAGGCGCGCCAGGCGTTCAAGGCGAAATGCGCCGACATTCTGGGCGTCGGCGTCGAGGAGGCGGCCGAAGGCATGATCGAGATGCTGGAGACCGATGCCAACAACGCGCTGCGCCGGGTGATCTCCGGCCAGGGCATCCATCCCTCCGAATTCACGCTCCTCTCCTATGGCGGCTCCGGCCCGCTGCACCTGGCCGGCTGCGCGCGCGGCATCGCCTTCCGCGACATCATCACCTTCCAGTTCGCGGCGGCGTTCTCGGCCTTCGGCTGCACCACGGCCGATTTCATGCGCCGCCATTCGGTGTCGACCCAGCTCGACATCGGGGCGCGGGCCGGCGACGAGGAACTGAAGGATTTCGGCGCCCGCATCACCGCGGTGTGGGAAGACCTCACCCGCGCGGCGGTGGCCGAGATGGAGGCCGACGGCCACCCGCGCGACCGGATCAGGACGGTGCCGTTCCTGATGATGCGCTACACCGGCCAGCTCGAGGACGTCGAGGTTTCGGCGCCGCTTTCCGAGGTCCGCTCCGCCGACGACATGCGCGCCGTCATCGCCGCCTTCGAGAACGTCTACGCCAAGGTCAACCACCGGGTGTCGCGCTATGGCGAGGCGGGCTTCTCCATCACCGAGCTGGGGCTGGTGGCCACGGCCGAGAAGGTCAAGCCGGTGCTGATCAGGCGCCCGCTCGGCGCCTCCGATCCTTCCGCCGCCCACAAGGGCGTGCGCGAGGCCTATATCGGCGGGCGCTGGCACAAGGCCGATCTCTACGAGATGGACCTGCTCCAGCCCGGCCATGAGGTGAACGGCCCGGCCATCATCGAGCACCCGGCGACCACGCTGGTGGTGCATCCGCAGGACCGCGTCTTCGTCGATGAATGGACGCTGCTGCACTACGCGCATGGGTGAGGGTGAAATGATCTCCGCCTGGCTTCCTTTGTCGCCGCCGGTGCTGCCCCTCACTGCCCTGCCGGGCATCTCTCCCCGTAAACGGGGAGAGAGTGGCTGGCCGCAACGCAGGCACCAACTCTGCAACGTCGGCGACTGGCGAAGCCGAAGCGGCAGTCCTGCCTCTCCCCGTTTGCGGGGAGAGGATGCCGGCAGGCAGGTGAGGGGCGCAGCCGGCGCTCCCGATAACCAAACCGCCGTTGCCATCAATCTTTCCCATGCTTGAGAAGGCGAAACCCATGCTGAACCGACCGACCGCGCCGCTTCGTGAACGGCTGATCGATTCCGAACGGCTCATGGACGAGACCGGATGCTATGACGGCATCACCGAACTGACGCTGCGCAACCAGGATCCGCTCAAGTTCGAGACGCTGCACACCAAGCTGCGCGCCTATTGCGTCTCCGCCCGCGAGATGGCGCGGCGCATCTCCGCCTCGCCCGGCGTGCGCGAGGTGGGCGAGATGGTGGTGGCGATCTACACGCCCGAGGGCGATGCAATCGCGCTTTCCAACGGCATCATGGTGCATGTCCACACCATGAGCCGGTTCATCAAGTGGATGATCCGCAACGGCTACGAGGACAATCCCGGCATTCGCGACGGCGACATCTTCGCCAACAACGACGCCTTCATCGGCACCGTGCAGGTGCCGGACGTGATGGATGTAATGCCGATCTACCATTCCGGCAGGCTGGTCGGCTGGGCCGGCGCCGTCTGCCACGAGCTGGAAGCGGGCGGCATCACGCCGGGCGGCGACGTGGCGCTGGCGCAGGAGCGCTTCACCGAAGGCCTGTTCGTCTGCGCCGAGAAGGTCGGCGAGAACGACGAGCTGCGCCGCGACTACGTCATCCGCTGCGAGCGCAACCTGCGCATGCCGATCTACTGGGTGCTGGACGAGAAGGCCAAGGTGGCCTCGTGCATCGACATGCGCGAGAGCGTCAAGGCGCTGATCGACGAGATCGGCCTCGACTACTGGATGCAGGTGTCGAAGGAGTTCATCGAGGAGGGCCGCCGCGCCCAGCTCGCCCGCACCCGCCAGCTCACCGTGCCGGGCAAATATCGCGGCCACACCTTCTACGGCCATGTCACCAAGGGCAAGCCGGGCTACCAGCCGCTCGGCGATCCCGACTGGCTCTACAACATTCCCATCGAGATGGAGATTTCCACCGACGGCAAGATCACCATGGACTTCGAGGGCACCCAGCCCTGGGGCTACCATTCCATGAACTGCACCCCGGCCGGCATGGATGGCGGCATGTTCGTGACGCTGACCCAGCACATGAATTTCGAGGGGCTGGTCAATGACGGCGCCTGGATGGCGACCGAGCTGAAATTGCCCGAGGGCACCTGGACCAATCCCGACAACGAGATGGTGGCGACGGCGACGTCGTGGGCGCTGCTCTTGCCCGCCTACGGCGTGTTCCAGCGGCTCTTGTCGCGCTCCTTCGTCGCCCGCGGCTTCGTCGAGGAGGCTTTCGTCGGCCAGGTCAATTCGCCGATGATCGAGATGGGCGGCACCAGCCAGTACGGCACGCCCTTCGGCATGGCGCATTTCGAATGCGCGGCGGCGGGCTCCGGCGCGCTCGCCATCAAGGACGGGCTCGACACGGCCTATGTCGGCTGGAACCCCGAATCCGACATGGGCAACATCGAGATATGGGAGCAGAACATGCCGATGGTCTATATCGGCCGCTCCATCGTGCCCAATTCCGGCGGTGCCGGCAAATATCGCGGCGGCTGCTCCTTCCTCTCGACCTGGCTGGTCAACAAGACCGATCATCTCAGGCTCGTCACCTCCGAGCACTCCAGCCGCGTGTTCGACAATGGCGGCATGTGCGGCGGCTATCCGGCGCCGACCTGCCAGAAGCACCGGGCGGTGCGCGACACCAACATCTTCGAGCTGGCCGGGAAGGGCGCGCCGCTAGCCCATCATACCGGCACCAATCCGCATCGCTCGGAACTGGAACTGCGGCTGGAAGGCGAGCATGTGACGGTGGAGGGACCTTACATCACCGCCCCCCACAAGGCCGGCGACGTCTTCACCCATTCCTACAATGGCGGCGGCGGCTATGGCGACGTGCTGGAGCGCGATCCGCTCAAGACGGCCTGGGACGTCGAGAACGGCTTCCTCACCAGGGAGGCGGCGGAAGGCGTGTTCGGCATCGTGCTGGACGAGGACGAGGAAGGCTTGCCGGTCGCCAATCTGGAGGCCACCAAGCGGCACCGGGCCGAGATGCGGGCGCGGCGGCTGGCGCGGGCGAAGCCGGTGCCGGAGTGGATCGCGGCCGAGCGCGAGCGCGTCAAGGCGGCCGATTTCGCGCCCGAGGTGAAGAAGATGTATGCCAGCGCGATCCGGCTGTCGCCGCGCTTTGCCCGGGATTTTTCCGATTTCTGGAACGTCGACGCCAGGTCGACCTTCGGCGTGGAGTGAGAGAACATGACCGCATACAGCAAGGAAGTCATCGCCGACCTCGTTTCCGGCCAGCTCCCCTGGCCGCAGACGCGGCGCATCATGAGCGCCTACAAGGACGATGACCGCTTCTTCAAATATATCGCGGTGCTGCAGGACCGCGTCGCCTGGAAGGACCCGATCCTGTTGCCGGTGTCCGACCATCTGTTCATCTGCCAGAGCGGCGACGAGCGGGTGACGAAATGCGAATGCGGCCATTCCTTCGGCGACTATCGCCGGAACTGGAAGCTCAATGCCCATATCCTGGTGCGCGACAGCGAGGAGGCGCTGCGCGAAATCTATCCGAACAGCGACATCCCCGACCCCGAGTGGATGGAGATCCGCGAGTTCATCTGCCCCGAATGCGGCACGCTGCACGAGGTCGAGGCCGCCGCGCCCGGCTATCCGGTCGTGCATGATTTCGAGCCGGACCTTGAAGGCTTCTATCGCGACTGGCTGGGCAAGCCGCTGGCGGAGGAGAAGGGCAGGTGACTTTCCTTTCAGGGCGCGCCGCCGTCGTCACCGGCGGATTGACCGGGCAGGGGCTGGCGATTGCGCATGAGCTGGCCAGGGCCGGCGCCAATGTCGCCGTCGGCTCCTATGTCAGCGAGGCGGCGGGCCGGCAGGGCGACGCCGCCGCCTATCCCGACCCGGACGAGATCGTCGCCGTGCGCGGCGCGCTGGAGGCGCATGGCGCGAAGGTCTTCGCCGGCCATCTCGACGTGCGCGACACCGGCGCGATCCGGGGCTTCCTGGGCGCTGCCGAGGTCATCTGTGGCCCCGCCGACATCCTCGTCAACGCCGCCGGCACCACGGCCGAGCAGCCGGTCTGCGGCCATTCCGACGAGCTGTGGCTGAAGATCCTCGACACCAACCTTAACGGCGCGTTCCGCACCACGCGCGAGGTGCTGCCGGGCATGATCGAGCGCAAATGGGGGCGCATCGTCAATATCGGCTCGACGGCGGCGAGCGTCGGCTGGAAGGACAACCCGGCCTATTGCGCCTCCAAGGCCGGCCTGCTCGGGCTGACGCGCTGCGTGGCGCTGGAAGGTGCGCCGCACGGGGTCACCTGCGTCATGGTCAGCCCGACCTGGGTCGAGACCGAGCTGATGCGGCGCAATGTCGAGCAGGTGGTGGCGCGCGAGGGCAGGGGCCGCAGCCCTGCCGAGGCCATGGCCGACATCGCCGCGCAGAACCCGCAGCAACGCATCATACAACCGGGGGAGGTCGCCGGGACGGTGGCCTTCCTGTGCAGCGAGGCGGCCAGGGGGATCACGGCGGAGAACATCCAGATAACCGGCGGGGCGCACTGGTAGCGCCCCGTTTGCGTTCAAAAAGAGGGAACAGGGAGTGCGCAAGATGAAGAGGAGCATTTGCATCGCGATCGCCGTCATGGCGCTCGGCCTCGGCGCCGCGCAGGCGGGCGAGCCCGAAAGCTGCCGCACGGTGAGGTTCTCCGATGTCGGCTGGACCGATATCGCCTCAACGACCGCGGCCGCATCCGTCATCCTGGAGGCGCTGGGCTACAGTCCGCAGGTGCAGATACTGTCCATACCCGTCACCTATGCGTCGATGAAGAACAGGGACGTCGACGTCTATCTGGGCGACTGGCAGCCGAGCATGGAGGCCGACCGGAAGCCCTATCTCGACGACGGGTCGATCGAGGTCGTGGGAACCAATCTCACCGGTGCCAAATACACCTTCGCCGTGCCCGACTACGTGGCCGCGGCGGGCGTCCGGGACTTTGCCGACCTGCAGAAATTCGCCGACCGCTTCGGCCGGCAGATCTACGGCATCGAGCCCGGCAACAACGGCAACCGCATGATCCAGGACATGATCGACAAGGGCGACTTCGGCCTCAAGGGATGGAACCTCGTCGAATCGTCGGAGCAGGGCATGCTGGCCGAGGTGGACAAGGCCATCCGTGCAGAAAGGTGGGTCGTCTTCCTCGGCTGGGCGCCGCATCCCATGAACACGCGTTTCCGGATCGAGTATCTGGCCGGCGGCGACGACTATTTCGGCCCGAACTATGGCGGCGCGGAGGTGCTTACCAACATCCGCGCCGGCTATGGCGAGGAATGCCCGAACGTGGCGCGGTTCGCCGGCAATCTCCGCTTTACGCTGGATATGGAGAACGAGATGATGGGCGCCATACTGGACGAGGGACAGGAGCCGAAGGCGGCGGCGCGCGCCTGGCTCAAGGCCCATCCGGATGTCGTCGATCCGTGGCTGGAAGGCGTCGCAACCTTCGACGGCGGCGACGCCCGGGCGGCGGTGGCGGAAAAGGTGCTGAAGTAGCCGGGGCGGTGCCGGCCGATGCCCCTCGGCCGGGCTCCCGGCAGCCTCAGCGGTCGATGCGGGTCGACAGGATGATGGAGGACAGCGTCCGTTCGACCCCCTCCATCGCCCCGATCTCGTCCAGCAGCGCGTCGAGATCGCTGATCGACGGCGATTCGACCACCACGATCATGTCGAAGCTGCCGCTGACCGAGTGGAGGGCGCGCACGGCCGGCTGCGCCCTGAGGTCGCGCACCACCTTGTCGGACTGCTTCGGCGTCACCGTCAAAAGCACATGGGCGCGCACCAGCCCCTTCTCGTGGTCTGGCGACAGCCTTACCCCGTAGCCGGTGATGACGCCGCGCGCCTCCAGCCGCTCGATGCGGCTTTGCACCGTGGAACGCGACACGCCCAGCCGCCGCGCCAGCTCGGCGGTGGAGGCGCGGGCGTTCTCCCGCAGCAGGGCGATCAGTTCCTGATCGGGGCGTTTCGTCATATCGTCGAATCCATGCGTTGAACTGTTCATCATATAGCATCGATTCGCCTGAACGCATCCTTTCTTTCGACGTGGATGGTGCGATGATTTCACCAGTTCACGCAACAGAGGGTGCCGTCATGAAGGAAATCGTCGTTATCGGTGCGGGCAAGATCGGCTCCACCATTGCGGGCATGCTGGCGAGGACCGGCGATTACCGCGTCACCGTCGTCGACCGTTCGGCCGGGCAGCTCGAGGCGCTGGATGGCATGGCGGGCGTGTCGGGCCTGGAACTGGACATCGCCGCCGCGGGCGAGCTGGAAAAGGCGCTGGCCGGCAAGTTCGCGGTGCTGAGCGCAGCCCCCTTCAACCTCACCACCCGCATCGCCGAGGCGGCCGCTGCGGCCGGCGTCCATTATCTCGACCTCACCGAGGACGTCGCTTCGACCCGCCGCGTCAAGGAGCTGGCGAAGACGGCAAGGACCGCCTTCATCCCCCAGTGCGGGCTGGCGCCGGGCTTCATCTCCATCGTCGCTGCCGACCTTGCCGGCCGCTTCGACACGCTGGAGAGCGTGCGCATGCGCGTCGGCGCGCTGCCGCAATATCCCTCCAACGCGCTCAACTACAACCTGACCTGGAGCACCGACGGCGTCATCAACGAATATTGCGAGCCCTGCGAGGCGATCGTCGAGGGCGCGCTGGTCGAGGTGCCGCCGCTGGAGGAGCGCGAGGAGTTCTCGCTCGACGGCGTGACCTACGAGGCCTTCAACACCTCGGGCGGGCTCGGCACGCTTGCCGAGACGCTGAAGGGCAGGGTGCGCACGCTGAACTACCGCACCATCCGCTATCCCGGTCATGCGGCGATCATGAAGGCGCTGCTCAACGATCTCGGCCTGCGCCATCGCCGCGACGTGCTCAAGGACATCTTCGAAAGCGCGCTGCCGGCCACCATGCAGGACGTGGTCATCATCTTCGTCACCGTGTCGGGCCGCAAGGGCGGCCGCCTGTTGCAGGAGACCTATGCCAACAAGGTCTACAGCCGCCGCGTCGGCGACACGGTGCTGAGCGCCATCCAGCTCACCACGGCATCCGGCATCTGCGCCGTGCTCGACATGCTGGCCAGGGGCGACCTGCCGCAGCAGGGCTTCATCCGCCAGGAGGACATCGCCCTCGACACCTTCCTCGCCAACCGCTTCGGCCATGCCTATGCGCAGGCGGAAAGCCTCGGAAGCCATGGCGTGCAGCCCTGGAGCGAAAAGGCCGCGTGAGACCTTGCATCCCGTGCCGAATCGGACGGCGCGGGATGAACATTTGTCTGCGGCCATGTTGCATTGCACAAATCGCAACGCAGCCATGCAAAATTGGACCTTTTATCAAATCGGTTCAGGGAGTAGGTTCTGATCATCGAATTCCGCCGGGTTTTCCTCCTCCCAGACCCTGCGGATACGGGCCAGCCATTACCTCCTCCCGATAGCTGGCCTACCCATACGACACCCGCCGGACCTCCTCCCCCGGCGGGTGTTGTTTTTTCCGGCTCCCTCCTTTCACTCCTGACGGCTGTTTTCGCTGCGCAAGCACAGGCGGCGTCGCCGTGCCGTTCAAACGGCGGCCGGGCAGCTTGTTCGAAGCCGGTTCGTCCATGGCCGCCTGTCACAGGTCCGGTCCGCCTTCTCATCGCTTTCCAATCTTCCGACTCCCATTGAAATCGATTTCATTTGCCTCTAAGCTCCATTTCGAAATTGAGCTCCAGGGAGGAATTCAAATGAAGAAGTCGCATATTCTCTCCGCCGTCGCGGGTATCGCGCTGGCCTTTTCCGCCGCATCCGCCTTCGCGCAGGACTTCAAGATCGGCCTTTCCAACGGCTGGGTCGGCTCCGAGTGGCGCACGCAGATGATCGACGAGGCCAAGGCCGCCGCCGAGGCGTGGAAGGAAAAGGGCGTCAACGTCACCGTCGAGGTGCAGAGCGCCAATGTCGACGTGCCCGGCCAGATCGCCCATGTGCGCAATTTCATCAGCGCCGGCGTCGATGCCATCATCATCAACCCGAACAGCCCGACCGCCTTCGATCCTGTGTTCGCGCAGGCCAAGGAGGCCGGCATCCTCGTCATCGCCACCGATGCGGAGGTGTCATCGCCTGATGCGCTCTATGTCGGCATCGACCAGAAGGCGTGGGGCGCCGCGGGTGCCGAGTGGCTGGCCAAGACGCTGGACGGCAAGGGCAACGTGGTCGCCATCAACGGCGTCGCCGGCCATCCGGCCAACGAGATGCGCGTCGCCGGCTACAAGGAAGTGTTCGCCAAGCATCCCGACATCAAGGTCGTCAACGAGGTGAACGCCAACTGGGATCAGGCGCAGGGCCAGCAGGCCATGCAGAACCTGCTCGCCACCTATCCCGACATCAACGGCGTGTGGGTGCAGGACGGCATGGCCGCCGGCGCCTGGAAGTCGATCATGGATGCCGGCAAGACCGATTCCATCGCCGCGACCGGTGAGATCCGCAAGGACTTCATCGACCTGTGGACCAAGGACAAGCTGAATTCCGGAGCGTCCGTGAACCCGCCCGGCGTCATGGCCTCGGCCCTCAACGTGGCGGTGCTGATGTTGCAGGGCAAGGAGCTGAAGGAGCCGGCGGAAGCGGGCCAGTACAAGAACGCCATGTATCTGCCGATCCCGTTCATCGACAGTTCCAACCTCGAGGAAGCGGCCAAGCAGCTCGAAGGCAAGCCGGGCTATTATTCCTACACCAGCGCGCTGTCGATCGAGGACGCCGAGGCGCTGTTCAAATAGGCGATTCAGCAAAAGCGGCATGCGGGTTTCCCTCGCATGCCGCATGATGGCGGCAGGACCATGAGCAGGTTGCAACTCAAGGGCGTCGGCAAGAGCTACGGCGCGACCAGGGCGCTTCGCCACGCCGATCTCGACATCGAGGCCGGCGAGGTGCATGTGCTGATGGGCTCCAACGGCTCGGGCAAGAGCACGCTGTCCAAGATCGTCGCCGGTTCCGTGCGGCCCGATACGGGCGAAATCCTGCTCGACGGCAAGCCGGTTTCCATCACCGGGCCGCAGGCGGCGCGGGCGCTGGGCATCGCCATCTTCTACCAGGAACTGTCGCTGGCCGCGCACCGCACGGTGGCGGAAAACATCTGCCTCGCCGACCTGCCGTCGCGCGGCGTGTTCGTGGACGGCGCGGCGCTGGAAGAGCGGGCAGCACTCTATGCCGCCCTGTTCGACGGCGTGACCGGCGACGGTTTCTCGCTCGACGCCGTGGTGCAGGACCTGCGCGCCGACCAGCGCCAGCTCGTCGAGATCATGAAGACGCTGGCCGGCGAGGCGTCGGTGCTCATCTTCGACGAGGCGACCTCGGCGCTCGACCGGGCGCAGGTGGAGCGCTTCTTCGACATCCTGCGCGATCTGAAAGCGCAAGGACGCTCGATCATCTTCATCTCGCACCGCATGGACGAGATTTTTTCGATCGGCGACCGCGCCACCGTCATCCGCGACGGCGAGATCGTCGGTTCGCGGCAGATTGCCGAAACCACGCCGGCCGAAATCATTTCCATGATGGTGGGTGGCCTGGAAGAAGCAGCGACCGCAGCCGATGCGGCACCGGCCCGGCCGGCGGATCCGCCGGTGCTGTCGGTGCGCGGCCTGACCGGGCGGGGCTTCTCCGACATCGGCTTCGAGGTGCGCGCCGGTGAAATCCTCGGCTTCGGCGGGCTGCACGGGCAGGGCCAGTCGGCGGTGCTGCGGGCGCTGTTCGGCGCCAATCCGCCGACGGCCGGCAGCGTCGAGCTTGGCGGAAAGCCGCTCCATCCGAAAAACCCGCGCGGGACGATCCGGCAGGGCGTTGCCTATGTGTCGGGCGACCGCTCCCGCGACGGCGTGGTGACGGGTCGCCCGATCCTCGAAAACGTCATGCCGATCCACTATCTGCGCGAGCGCATGGTGCTGGCCAACCCCTCCGCGCTGGCGGCCAAGGCGCTGCCGGCCTTGCAGGCGCTCAAGACCAAATTCGCCGGCCTCGGCCATCCGATCTCGTCGCTCTCCGGCGGCAACCAGCAGAAGGTGGTGATCGCGCGATGGCTGATCGACCGCCCCGCCGTGCTCCTGCTCGACGATCCCACCAAGGGCATCGACCTGTCGGCCAAGGCGGACCTGTTTTCGCTGATCCGCAAGCTGGCCGAGGAGGGCATGGGCATCGTGCTCTATGCCTCGGAGGATGCCGAGCTGCTCGACAATGCCGACCGCATCCTCGTCTTCAACGGCGGCGCGATCCGGCGCGAGCTGACCGGGGCGGCGCGCACCCGCTTCAACCTCTACCAGGCCGCATACGAGGCTGCATGATGGCAAGCATCGAGGCCCCCGCCCGCCCCCGCAGCAGCAGCGCCGTGAAGCGCGCCTTCGAGCGCTATCCCTTCCTGCCGGCGCTGATCATCCTCGTGGTGCTGATCGCGCTCAACGGCTGGTTCCAGCCGCGCAGCCTGTCGCTGGTCGGGGTGACGGGGCTGGTCAAGACCTATCTGGCGCTGATGCTGCTCGCCGTCGCCCAGACCTACGTCATCTATGCCGGCGACATCGACCTTTCTGCCGGCGCCATCGTGTCGCTGGTCAATGTCGTCATCGTCGGGGTGATGGCGCAATGGGGCGGGGATGGCGTGACCATCGTCGCCGCGCTTGCCATCGGGCTGGCGACCGGGCTCGCCTGCGGCATCGTCAACGGCATCGTGGTGGCGGCTTTGCGCCTGCAAGCCATCGTCGCCACCTTCGCCACGTCGATCTTCTTCACCGGGCTGGCGCTCTATATCCAGCCGGTGGCCGGAACGCCCGCGCCGACCGCCTTCTGGCGCACCTATGGCGGGCGCATCCTCGAAATCCCCTTCGTCTTCTATGCGATTATCGTGTTCGCGGTGCTGCTCGCCATTCTGGTGCGCACGCGCCTGTCGCTGCGGCTGCTCGCGGTCGGCGACGGGCAGCAGGAAGCCTATCAGAGCGGCCTGCCGGTGACCGCGATCCGCATGGGCGGCTATGCGCTGTGCGGCGTGTTCGCGGCGCTCGCCGCCTTCTGCATCACCGGCGATACGGCGAGCGGCGACCCGCTGGTCGGCGGCAAGATGACGCTGTTCTCCATCGCCGCCGTGGTGCTGGGCGGCAGCGCCCTTTCCGGCGGCTACGGCACCGTCGTCGGCTCGGTGATCGGCGCGCTGATCATCGGTTTCATCAACTCGCTGGTGTTCTTCGTCGGCACGCCTTCGGAATGGCAGAACCTCGTGCAGGGCGTCGCCATCCTGCTGGCGCTGATGGCCGGCGTGCTGGTCGGGCGGAGGGCGCGGGCATGAGCGCGGTGACCGCCTTCCTCAGGCAGCCGCTGGTGGTGGCCCTGATCCTGATCGCCGTCCTGTTGTGGCTCGGCGAGGCGCTGTCGCCGGGCTTCGCTTCCGGCCAGCAGATCCTGCGCCTGCTCATCGTCGCAGCGCTGCTCGGCATTGTCGCGGCCGGGCAGAACCTCGTCATCCTCGGCGGGCGCGAGGGCATCGACCTGTCGGTCGGCGGCGTGGTGTCGCTCAGCGCCATCATCGCCGGCAATCTGATGGCGGGCGACAATGGCGGCATTCCGCTGGCCATCCTCGCCTGCGTCGTCACCGGCGCGTTCTTCGGCCTGCTCAACGGCATCGGCGTGACGCTGCTGCGCATCCCGCCGCTGGTCATGACGCTCGGCATGCTGGGCGTGCTGCAAGGGCTGCTGGTGGTGGTGCGCCAAGGCATCCCCTCGGGCCGCGCAGCACCTGCGCTGGCTGATTTCGTGTCGCGCACCTTCCTGTTCGGCCTGCCCGGCATTCTGTGGCTGTGGATCGCCATCGGGCTGGTGATGGCCTTCCTGCTCAACCGCACGGTGTTCGGCCACCGCATCTACGCCATCGGCTCCAACGAGCAGGCGGCGTTCATGGCCGGCGTGCCGGTCAAGGCGATCCGCATCGCGCTGTTCGTGCTGTCGGGGGTGTTCGCGGCGATCGCCGGCATCTGCCTGCTCGGCTATTCGGGCTCGTCCTTCGCCAATGTCGGCGAGCAATACATGCTGGCCTCGATCATCGCCGTGGTGTTCGGCGGCACGCCGCTGTCGGGCGGCAAGGGCGGCTATACCGGCACCATGGCCGGCGCCTTCCTGCTGGTCATCCTGCAAAGCATCCTGACCACCGTCAACATCGACGAATCCGGCCGCCAGATGGTGTTCGGGGCCACGCTTCTGGTGCTGATGCTGTTCTACGGCCGCGGCCGCTCGATGAGGGCGTGATGGGGCGGGCGTGACGAAACCCATGACAAGGCGGCCGAAGATCAAGGACATTGCCGAGCGCCTCGGCGTCTCGCCGGCCACCGTGTCGCGGGCGCTGGCCGACACCGGGCTGGTGGCGGAGCCGACGCTGTCGCGCATCCGCGAGGCGGCGAGCGCACTCAACTACCGGCCCAATGTCAGCGCCCGCAATCTGCGCACCCGCCGCTCCATGGCGGTGCTCCTGGTGGTGCGCGACATCGGCAATCCCTTCTATCTCGACGTGGTCAAGGGCGTGGAGGCGGCGGCGCGGGCCGCCGGCTATGCCGTGCTGATGGGCAATGCCGAGAACGACCCCGAGCGTGAGACCGAATATTTCGACATGCTGCGCGACGGCCATGCCGACGGCATGATCCTGATGACCGGCTCGCTGCCCTCGACACCGGACTTTCGCCGCCACCTCTCGCCGGACCTGCCGGTGGTGGTGGCGCTGGAAATGATCGAGGGCGTCGGCTTCCCGCATGTCCAGATCGACAACGAGGCGGCAGCCAGGCAGGCGGTGGAGCATCTGGTCGGGCTCGGCCATCGCCGCATCGCCCATGTCTGCGGGCCGGTGCCGGAGGAGATGAGCGTGCGCCGCCGGGAAGGCTATCGCGCCGCCATGCAGGCGGCCGGCCTGCCCATCCCCGAGGGCTATGAGCAGCGCGGCGACTATCTGCTGCAATCGGGCCGCGACGCCTGCCGCCGGCTGCTGGCGCTGCCCGAGCCGCCCACCGCCATCTTCCTCGCCAATGACGAGATGGCCTTCGGCGCCATCCACGAATTGCGCCGCATGGGCCGCGACGTGCCGGGCGACGTGTCCGTCGTCGGCTTCGACGATCTTTATTTGAGCGAGGCCTTCTTCCCGCCGCTCACCACGGTCGCGCAGCCGCGCGCCGAGATCGGCAGGCGGGCCATGGGCATGCTGCTCGACATGCTCTCCGGCGGGCCTGCGCCGCATGACCCGGTGATCCTGCCCACCACGCTGAAAGTGCGCGGCACCACCGCCGCGCCGAAGATTTCCTGAACAACGCCATTCCTGAAAGGAGCGACCATGACGGAGTTTCCGAAAGCCACGCTGCGGGTCGGTTTCGTCGGCAGCGGCTTCATCGCCCATTTCCATCTGAAGTCGATGCTCGGCGTGCGCAATGTCGAGGTGACGGGCGTCTACAGCCGCAGCGCCGAAAACCGCCAGCGCTTCGTCGATCAGGTGACGGAACTGGGGCTGGGCGCCTGCACCGGCCATGACAGCCTGGAATCGATGTTGCACGCCGACAATGTCGACGCCATCTGGATCCTGTCGCCCAACCACACCCGCCTCGACATCATGCGCACCATCCATGCCGAGGTGAAGGCGGGGCGCAGCAAGGTGTTCGCGGTTGCCTGCGAAAAGCCGCTGGCGCGCACCGTGCGCGAGGCGCGCGAGATGCTGTCGCTGGCCACCGATGCCGGGCTCAACCATGGATATCTGGAGAACCAGGTGTTCTCGACCCCGGTGCTGCGCGGCAAGGAGATCATCTGGCGGCGCGCCGCCTCCACCACCGGCCGGCCCTATCTGGCGCGCGCGGCGGAGGAGCATTCCGGCCCGCATGAGCCGTGGTTCTGGCAGGGCGACAAGCAGGGCGGCGGGGTGCTCTCCGACATGATGTGCCATTCGGTCGAGGTCGCCCGCCATCTGCTGACCGCGCCCGGCGCGCCGCGCAGCTCGCTCAAGATCAAGGCGGTGAACGGCACGGTCGCCAATCTGAAATGGACGCGGCCGCATTATGCCGACCAGTTGCGCGCCCGCTTCGGCGCCGAGGTCGATTACCGAAACCGGCCGTCCGAGGACTTCGCGCGCGGCACCATCACGCTGGAGGACGAGGACGGCAACGAGCTGGTGATCGAGGCCACCACCTCATGGGCCTATGTGGGGGCGGGCCTGCGTATCCAGCTCGAACTTCTGGGGCCGGAATATGCGATGGAGTTCAACTCGCTTTCGACCGGGCTCAAGGTTTTCATGTCGCGCGAGGTGAAGGGCTCGGAAGGCGAGGACCTCGTCGAGAAGCAGAATGCCGAGCAGGGGCTGATGCCGGTGCTGGAGGACGAGGCGGGCGTCTATGGCTACACCGACGAGAACCGCCACATGGTCGAGTGCTTCCGCAAGGGCGAGACGCCGCTGGAAACCTTCGAGGACGGGCTGGGCGTGGTCGAGATGCTGATGGGCCTCTACCGCTCGGCCGAGACCGGCGAGACGGTGCGTTTCCCTGCGCCGGAACTGGAAGACTACGTGCCGGTGGTGGCGCGGCGGGGCGCGTAGAGCCCGGGAAAAAGGCTTCAGGCCGAGCCGGCGATGCGCATGGTGCGCAGGTCCGCCACCGGCTTGTAGCGGATCGCCGCCATCAGCGCGGTGCACAGCATGTCTGTGTCGGCGCGCTCGTTCGGGCGCCAGTTGCAGGGGCAGGCGTTGGGGCCGGAATGGCTGTCGGCAACCTCGCGGTAGACCTCGCCGACGGCGCGCGCGGCAAGCCGCATCACCGCCATGGGCGGCAGGCCGCTGCGCCCCATGATGCGGCAGAACTCGTTCATGATCGTGATGCGCAACTGGTCCTGCGCCTCGTCCTGGCGTCGTTCGATTTCCACCATGTTGGTCAAGGCCTGCTGCTCCGCTTCTATCCATGCCGCCGCTTGCCGGGCTTTCATATTAAAGTGGATAAAAATAATCAAGATTAAATTTGAAGCGCCGCCCGCGACCCTGAACCTGTCCGCTCCGGTCAGCCGGTCTGGCAGGCGTCGAGCATGGCCTGCACGGCCTCGCCCGCGTCGTAGAGCGGATAGTCCTGCCTGTCGCCCTCGATGGTCAGCGTCAGCGGTCCGGGCGAGGTGAGCAGGCCTTGAAGGCGCGCGTCGAGCAGCGTTTCGCCCTGCAGGATGAACAGTTCGTCCATCAGCAGCCTGGTGCCGGTGGTCGCAAGCGGCACTTCGATGTCGCCGGCCGAAAGCAGCACCGCCACCGCGACGCCGTCTTCGGCATTGGCCGGCTCGTGCTCGATGACCACGGTCAGCGGTGTGCCCGGCCTGTCGCAGCGGAACGAGACCGGCGCATAGCCGCTGTCGGGCGTGCCGTAGATCAGCTCGATGCCGCCTTCGCCGGCCGGCTGCGTGAACCATGACAGGTCTTCCGCCGATGCCGTGCCGGCAAGCGCCAGCCCCAATGTCAAAACTGCGATTTTCGGTCCCACGCCCTTGCCCCTGTTCAGCCCGGGCGGAAAATCTCCGAAAAGCAAGCGGTTGGCAAGGCCGCCGGCCTGTTCGCCTGTCAGGAAAACAGGGCTCGCTCGCGTTCGACGGCCCGGGTGATAAAGCTCGCCACGGCCTGCACGCGGCGCAGCGGCCGCACCGTCTCGTGATAGACCAGCCAGTAGGAGCGGCGGATCGGGGCCACCGCCTCGACCGGCACGAGCTCGGGCATGGAGCGGGCGATGAAGGTGTGCAGGATGCCGATGCCGGCACCCGAGCGCACCGCTTCGGCCTGCCCCAGCGCAGAGGAGATGGCGAAGGCGGAGCGCCAGTCCGCGCTGAATTCGGCCTCGTAGTCGAGCGAGGGGCTGACGATCAGGTCCGGCACATAGCCGATCAGCGCGTGCTGCGGCAGCTCCGTGGCGTTCTTCGGCAGGCCGTAGCGTCCGGCATAGTCGCGCGAGGCGAACAGGCCCAGCGTATAATCGACCAGCTTGCCCGCCACCAGCCGGCCCTCCTGCGGCCGCTCGACGGTGATGGCGATGTCGGCCTCGCGCCGCGACAGCGAAAAGGAGCGCGGCACCGGCACGAGCTGGATGGTGAGGTCGCGGTGCTGGCGGGTCAGCTCGCCGAGGCGCTTGGCGAGGAAGGCGACGCCGAAGCCGTCCGGCGCGCCGATGCGCACCGAGCCGGAAATGTCCTCGTCCTCCTCGGCCACCGCCGAGCGGGCGGCGATCACGTCGGCCTCCATGCGCTCGGCGATTTCGAGGAACCGCTCGCCGGCCGGCGTCAGCTCGCTGCCCGTGGTGAGGCGGCGGAACAGTTTTGCCCGCAGCGCCTCCTCCAGCGCGCCGATGCGCCGCGACACGGTGGCGTGGTTCAGCTCCAGCCGCCGCGCCGCGCCGAGGATCTGCCCCGAACGGGCCACGGCGAGGAAGATGCGCACATCGTCCCAGTTCACGGGCTTTTCCTTCCTTCTGGACCAGCGACAGATCCTACTATGCACCAAATAAAGCACGCAACGAGTCCGTTATGCTAAATTTGCACAACGGATGCGTTTCCGCTCGCATTGCCAAGCTTGTCAGGACGGTGAACAATCCGGCCCAATGAAAATCTTGGCATCCATCCAGGGAGTGAGAGCATGATTGAGTACGGCCATTTCATCGACGGCAAGCATGTGAAGGGCGCTTCGGGCCGCACGGCGGACGTGTTCCAGCCGCTCGACGGTTCGGTCCGCGCCAGGGTGGCGCTGGCCTCCAAGGCGGAGCTTGACGCGGCCGTCGCGGCGGCCAAGGCGGCGCAGCCGGCCTGGGCGGCGACCAACCCGCAGCGCCGCGCCCGCGTGCTGATGAAGTTCCTGGAACTGGTGGCGCGGGACAATGACGAACTGGCCGAGCTGCTGGCCCGCGAGCACGGCAAGACCCTTCCCGACGCCAAGGGCGACATCCAGCGCGGCGTCGAGGTGGTCGAGTTCATGCTCGGCGTGCCCCACCTGATGAAGGGCGAGTTCACCGAGGGCGCCGGCCCCGGCATCGACCTCTATTCGATCCGCCAGCCGCTCGGCGTGGTCGCCGGCATCACCCCGTTCAACTTCCCGGCCATGATCCCGATGTGGAAGTTCGCCCCGGCCATCGCCTGCGGCAACGCCTTCATCCTCAAGCCCTCGGAGCGCGATCCGGGCGTGCCGATGCGCCTGGCCGAACTGATGCTGGAAGCCGGCCTTCCCGCCGGTATCCTCAACGTGGTCAACGGTGACAAGGAATCGGTCGACGCCATCCTCGACCATGAGGACATTTCGGCCGTCGGCTTCGTCGGCTCATCGTCGATCGCCCAGTACATCTATGCCCGCGGCTGCGCCAACGGCAAGCGCGTGCAGTGCTTCGGCGGCGCCAAGAACCACATGATCATCATGCCCGACGCCGACATGGACCAGACGGTCGATGCGCTGGTCGGCGCCGGCTACGGCGCGGCCGGCGAGCGCTGCATGGCCGTTTCGGTGGCCGTGCCGGTCGGCAAGGCCACCGCCGACAGGCTGATGGACAAGCTGATCCCGCGCGTGGAAAGCCTCAAGATCGGCCCCTCGACCGATCCGAGCGCCGATTTCGGGCCGCTGGTGACGAAGCAGGCGCTGGACCGGGTGCGCGGCTATGTCGATCTCGGCGTTCAGGAAGGCGCCAAGCTGGCGGTCGACGGGCGCGGCTTCAAGATGCAAGGCTACGAGGACGGCTTCTATCTCGGCGGCTGCCTGTTCGACGAGGTGACGCCCGACATGCGCATCTACAAGGAGGAGATCTTCGGGCCGGTGCTGTCGGTGGTGCGCGCCCATGATTTCGAGGAAGCGGTGCGCCTGCCTTCCGAGCACGAATATGGCAACGGCGTCGCCATCTTCACCCGCGACGGCGATGCGGCGCGCGAATTCGCGGCCCGCGTCAATGTCGGCATGGTCGGCATCAACGTGCCGATCCCGGTGCCGGTCGCCTACTACACCTTCGGCGGCTGGAAGAAGTCCGGCTTCGGCGACCTCAACCAGTACGGCCCCGACGCGGTGCGCTTCTACACCAAGACCAAGACGGTCACCACGCGCTGGCCGTCCGGCGTCAAGGAAGGCGCCGAGTTCTCGATGCCGCTGATGAAATAGCACCGGACGTCGATCTGTCTGCGCGTCCTCGCCTTCGGCTGCGGGCGCGCGGCGCGGCGTCAAGGAAGGCGCCGAGTTCTCGATGCCGCTGATGAAATAGCACCGGACGTCGATCTGTCTGCGCGTCCTCGCCTTCGGCTGCGGGCGCGCGGCGCGGCGTCAAGGAAGGCGCCGAGTTCTCGATGCCGCTGATGAAATAGCACCGGACGTCGATCTGTCTGCGCGTCCTCGCCTTCGGCTGCGGGCGCGCGGCGCGGCGTCAAGGAAGGCGCCGAGTTCTCGATGCCGCTGATGAAATAGCACCGGACGTCGATCTGTCTGTGCGTCCTCGCCTTCGGCTGCGGGCGCGCGGCGCGGGTCAAGGAAGGCACCGAGTTCTCGATGCCGCCGATGAAGTGACGTTGTTCGGCTGATTCCGGCACGCGGCCCCTGCTCCCGTCAAAACGGGAGCAGGGGCCTTTTTTACAGGCCGAACGTCACCTGTCCGCGATCGTCGATGGTCCAGGCCGGGTTCCAGGCGATTTCCCAGGCGTGGTCGTCGGGATCGGCCACATAGCCGCGGAAGCCGCCATGTGTCGGGGCGTCGGCTTTCCGCAGCAACCTGCCGCCCGCCGCCAGCAGGCGCTTCATGACGGGCTCGACCTCTTCCGGATCGGGCACGTTGTGGGCGAGGGAGAAGGCGCCCGGAGCCAGAAGCCCGGTCCGGTTCATGTCCTGCTCGAGGGCCGGCTTGCTGAATGTGCCGAGGACGAAACCGTTCATCTGGTAGAAGATGATCTCGTCGTTCTCGAAGACCGGGCGCCAGCCGAACCCCTCGACATAGAAGCTGCGGGAGCGGGCGAGATCGGCGATGCCGAGCGTGATGATGGAAATTTGCTGTTGCATGTCCAAGTCCTCTTGTTCGCCCCGCATAATTGCGAAGGCGTTGAAGGTCTTGGGCCGCCGCATGTGCGACGGAAGGACCCGCCTGGAGATTTCGCATTGCGCGGAAACCGCCTCCGGCGGGGGCCGGGCCAACCGCACCGACCTAACCTGTTTCAGACAGGCCGAGGTTCTCACAGCCGGGCGGCGGTGGCAAGGCCGGCGTGATGCTCAGCGGGTGGCGGCGTCCTCGGCCAGGCCGCGCAGCAGGTCCATCAGCCGGTCGGCGTTGGCGGCGGCGGCATCCTCGTCGCCGTCGAGGATCGACTGGATCAGCGCCACATGGTGGGCCGCCGAATCGGCCAGCCCCGTCTGGGCGCGATAGCGGAACCAGAAGCGGCGGCTGTGGGTTTGCAGCGGCGCGGCGACGCGCGCCGCGAAGATGTTGTCCGCCGCCAGCGCCAGCGCCTCGTCCATGGCCTTGTCGGCGGCGAGGAAGGCGAACACGTCGCCGGCGAGGACGGCCTTCTGCATGGACAGCGCCGCGTCATGGAAGCGGTCGGCGGCCTCGCGGGTGACGAAGCGGGCGGCGGAGCGGGCAAGCACCATCTCCACCCCGCGCCGCGCATCGATGACGCGCAGCCAGTCGCCGGCGTGCAGCGGCGCCACCGCGATGCCGGCGCGCGGCCGCACCTCGAGCAGGCCTTCCCATGCCAGCCGCTGGATCGCCTCACGCACCGGCGTGCGCCCGAGGCCGAGACGGTCGATGAGGGCGCCTTCGGTGACGAAGCTGCCGGGCGGCAGTTCGAGGGTGACGATCATCCGCTCCAGGGCGTGGTAGGCCCTGGCGGTGGCGGGTTCGGAGCTGTCGTTCGACGCGGATATCACACGCATCTCCTTGGGCGAGAAATTGATATATCACCAGACCGCACGGCTTGACAGCTCTCAAGTCCACAGATATATCTCAAATATATCAGATGGAGAACAAGGCGATGTGGGCAGGCGTTATTCCGGCGGTTACGACGAAATTCACCGAGGACGACCGCCTCGACCATGCGGAGATGGAACGCTGCTTCGGCGTCCAGATCGACGCCGGCTGTGATGGCATCATCGTCGCCGGCTCGCTGGGCGAAGGGCCGATGCTGTCGCATGACGAGAAGATCGAGGTGTTCCGCACCGCCCGCAAGGTGGCCGGTTCGCGCCCGGTGCTGATGACCGTCAACGAGGCGGCGACCCGCGAGGCGGCGAGCCTCGCCAGGCGCGCGGCGAAGGAGGGCGCCGACGGGCTGATGATCGTGCCGAGCCCGATCTACCACACCAACCCGAAGGAAACGGTCGACGCGCTGAAGGCGGTGGCGAGCGCCGGCGGCCTGCCGGTGATGATCTATTCCAACCGTATCGCCTACCGGGTCGACGTCACCGTCGACGACATGGAAGAGCTGGCCCGCGACGACCTGTTCGTCGCCATCAAGGAATCCTCCGACGACATCCGCCGCTCGACCGAGATCATCAACCGCTTCGGCGACCGCTTCGATCTGTTCACCGGCGTCGACAATCTGGCCTTCGAGGCGCTGTCGGTGGGCGCGGTCGGCTGGGTGGCCGGTCTGGTCGTCGCCTTCCCGCGCGAGACGGTGGCGATCTACCAGCTCATGAAGCAGGGCCGCCGCGAGGAGGCGCTGGCCATCTATCGCTGGTTCCGGCCGCTGCTTGACCTCGACGTCTCCACCTATCTGGTGCAGAACATCAAGCTGGCCGAGGTCCACGCCATCGGCTCCAGCGACCGGGTGCGCATGCCGCGCCAGCCGCTGTCCGGCGAGCGCCGGGCCGCGGTCGAAGAGATCATCAAGGCGGCGATCGCGGTGCGCCCCGAATTGCCGAAGTTCTGAGGAAAGGGGCAATGCCGGGGCGGAGGATTTCATGAACCAGCCTTCCGCTCCCCGGCCATCGTCGCCTCATGTCGGCATCGTCGGGGGCGGCATCGTCGGCATCGCCGCGGCGGCCTGCCTGGCCGAGGCGGGGTTTTCCGTCACCGTCTTCGACCGCACCGGCATCTGCGAGGAAACCAGCTCCGGCAATGCCGGCGCCTTCGCGTTCTCGGACGTGCTGCCGCTGGCCCAGAAGGGCATGATGCGCCACCTGCCGCGCTGGCTGGCCGATCCGCTCGGGCCGCTTTCCATTCCGCCCGCATATCTGCCGACCCTCCTGCCGTGGCTGTGGCGCTTCTGGCGGGCGGGCGCGCCGTCCCGCTACGAGGCGGCGCTGTCGGCGCAGGCGGCGCTGATGCAACTGGCCGAGCGCGAATGGGCGGGCCTGATGCAGCGTTCCGGCACCCTGCCGATGCTGCGGGAGGAGGGCTCGCTGGAGCTTTACGAGAGCGAGGCCGAATTCCGCGCCGCACTTCCCGGCTGGGCGGCGCGCGACCGCTTCGGTATCGCCTACCGCCATGTCGAGGGCGCGGAACTTGCCGGGTTGCAGCCGGGCCTGTCGCCCCGCTTCGTCAAGGCGACCTTCGTGCCCGGCTGGAAGACGGTCGCCGACCCGAAGCTGCTCGGCAAGGCGCTGTGGGCCCATGCCGAGCGCCTCGGCGCCCGGTTCGAGAACGGGCTCGTGGAGGGCGTCGAGACGGTTGGCGAAGGCCCCGCCATCCTGCTGCGAGGCGGGGAGCGCCGGGCATTCTCCAAGGTGCTCATCGCGGCGGGCGCCTGGTCGCATCGGCTGGCCGCCGGCCTCGGCGATCGCATCCCGCTGGAAACCGAGCGCGGCTACAACACGACGCTGCCGCCCGGCGCCTTCGATGTGCGCCGGCAGATCGTCTTCCCGGCCCATGGCTTCGTCATCACGCCGCTCGACACCGGCCTGCGCATCGGCGGCGCGGTGGAACTGGCGGGGCTGGAGCGGCCGCCCAACCATGCCCGTTCGAAGGCGCTGCTGGCCAAGGCGCAGCGTTTCCTGCCCGGCCTCGATCCGCGCGGCGGGCGCGAATGGATGGGCTTTCGCCCGTCCCTGCCCGATTCGGTGCCGGTGATCGGCCGGTCCGCCCGCTCGCCCGACGTGTTCTATGCCTTCGGCCACGGCCATCTCGGCCTCACCCAGGCGGCGGCCACGGCCAGGCTTGTGCGCGGCCTTGCCGAGGGGCAGTCTCTTCCCATCGACCTCGCACCCTTTTCGCCCCAGCGCTTCTGACGGAGGAACATATGGCGCGTCACTCCTTCTTCTGCATCGACGGCCACACCTGCGGGAACCCCGTGCGGCTGGTCGCCGGCGGCGGACCCCGGCTGGAAGGCAACACGATGATGGAGCGGCGGGCCCATTTCCTGGCCGAATATGACTGGATCCGCACCGGGCTGATGTTCGAGCCGCGCGGCCACGACATGATGTCGGGCTCCATCCTCTATCCGCCGACGCGCGACGATTGCGACGTCGCCATATTGTTCATCGAGACCTCGGGCTGCCTGCCCATGTGCGGCCACGGCACCATCGGCACCGTCACCTTCGCGGTCGAGCATGGGCTGGTGCGGCCGAGGGTGCCGGGCGTGCTGCGCCTCGACACGCCGGCCGGGCTGGTGGTGGCCGAGTATCGGCAGGTCGGCGACCATGTCGAGGAGGTGCGCATCACCAACGTGCCCTCCTTCCTCTATGCCGAAGGGCTCGCGGTGGAGTGCCCGCAACTGGGCAGGCTCACGGTCGACGTCGCCTATGGCGGCAATTTCTACGCCATCGTCGAGCCGCAGGACAATTACCGCGACATGGCGGACCACACGGCCACGGACCTCGTCGCCTGGAGCCCGGTGCTGCGCCAGCGCCTCAACGAGAGCTACAGCTTCGTCCATCCGCAGAACCCCGGCATCGATCGGCTCAGCCATATCCTGTGGACCGGTGCGCCGCAGCACCCGGAGGCGCATGCGCGCAACGCCGTGTTCTACGGCGACAAGGCCATTGACCGCAGCCCCTGCGGCACCGGCACCTCGGCGCGCATGGCGCAGCTGGCGGCCAGGGGCCGCCTCAAGGCGGGTGACGACTTCATCCACGAATCGATCATCGGCTCGCTGTTCAAGGGCAGGGTCGAAAGCGAAACCGAAGTGGCCGGCCGGCCGGCGATCGTGCCCTCCATCGGCGGCTGGGCGCGCATGACCGGGCTCAACACCATCTTCATCGACGAGCGCGATCCCTTCGCTCACGGATTTGTGGTCAGATAGGTGCGGGATGCGGCAGCCGGGCTGTGAGGAGAGGCGATCGGCGCGCCCTTGACCAAAGTCAAGACGCAAGGATCACCCAATATTGATGTTGATGTTAAATTTTTCTTGCATGAATGGCGTGTAAAAGCTCGGAAACGTCAATGACATTGCATTGGGCCGATGCTAGGTTCCGCCCTGACCTACCGACAGGATGCATCTCCCGCGATCAAAGGCAATCTCATCCCAAAGTCGCGCAACAGAACAAAAATTGGAGTTGCAATCCGGACTTGAAACCGTACCACTAGGGGAAATACGAGAAGGAATGCGCCCGATCCGGCGACATTCCAGGGGAGCGGCTTAAATATGCAATATTTCATCCAGCAGCTTATAAACGGGCTGACGCTGGGATCGATCTATGGCCTGATCGCGATCGGCTATACGATGGTCTACGGCATCATCGGCATGATCAACTTCGCGCATGGCGACATCTTCATGGTGGGTGCCTTCACTGCGCTGATCGTGTTCCTGATCCTCGGCGCGATGTTCTATTCGGTGCCGGTGGCCGCCGCCCTTCTGATCATGATGATCATCTCCATGCTGCTGGTCAGCCTCTACAACTGGGTGATCGAGAAGATCGCCTACCGCCCCTTGCGCGGCTCCTTCCGGCTGGCGCCGCTGATCACCGCCATCGGCATGTCGATCGTGCTGTCGAACTTCGTCCAGGTCACCCAGGGCCCGCGCAACAAGCCGATCCCGCCCATGGTGAGCCAGGTCTACAACATCTACGGCATCTCGGTCTCGCTGAAGCAGATCATCATCGTCGTGGTCACCGCGCTGCTGCTGGTCATCTTCTGGTACGTGGTCAACAAGACGGCCCTGGGGCGGGCCCAGCGCGCCTGCGAGCAGGACCGCAAGATGGCCGCGCTGCTCGGCATCAATGTCGACCGCACCATCTCCATCACCTTCATCATCGGCGCCTCGCTGGCCGCCGTCGCCGGCACCCTGTTCCTGATGTATTACGGCGTGGTGGTGTTTTCCGACGGCTTCGTGCCGGGCGTGAAGGCCTTCACCGCGGCGGTGCTGGGCGGCATCGGCTCCATTCCCGGCGCCGTGGTCGGCGGCCTCGCCATCGGCTTCATCGAGAGCATCTGGTCGGCCTATTTCTCCATCGACTACAAGGACGTGGCGGCTTTCTCGATCCTCGCCATCGTGCTCATCTTCATGCCCTCCGGCATTCTCGGCCGGCCGGAAGTCGAAAAGGTCTGACCCATGGCCATCGCTGAAACAACCAAGACCGCCGGCACTGCAAATGTCGCTGCGGGGCTGCGCGAGGCTTTCTACGCCGCCGTCATCGCCTTCTTCATGTTCGTGCTTCTGGTCGGGGTGAAGACCGACCAGAACATCCATAACGAGCTGGTGCTGGTGCCGCGTCCCTACCTGCTGGCCGGGCTGGTGGTGCTGGCGGCGGTCGTGCGCTTCGTGCAGGTCGTCTACCTGACGCCGTTCCTGGCGGCGCAGAAGGTGGCCGACGTCAAGACCGGCCTGCTTCCGACCAGCGTGGCGCTGCGCGTCTTCAACACGCGCAACCTCGTCATCGGCGTGATCCTGGCCTGCGGCCTGCTTTTGTTCGGGACGAGCCTGCAGGCGGCCGTGGGCCCCTATTGGGGCGCCTGGCTCGGCCTGCTGCGCGCCGCGGCCATCATCTATGTGATCGCCTGGGGCATCTTCTACTTCCGCAGCTTCATCAGCGCCTATTCCTATTCGCTCGGCTTCACTGTGCTGGTGCTCTATCCGATCGTCATGGTGTCGCTGTTCGGCTTCCAGGGCTCGCTGAAGTGGGTCGACAATTTCGGCATCCAGATCCTTATCTATGTGATGCTGGCCTGGGGCCTGAACATCGTCGTCGGCCTCGCCGGCCTGCTCGACCTCGGCTATGTCGCCTTCTACGCCGTCGGCGCCTATTCCTATGCGCTGCTCGGCACCCAGTTCGGCTGGTCGTTCTGGATCCTGCTGCCGGCCGCCGGCGCCATGGCGGCG
Source organism: Aquamicrobium terrae (assembly GCF_052978165.1). Classification (NCBI taxonomy): domain Bacteria; kingdom Pseudomonadati; phylum Pseudomonadota; class Alphaproteobacteria; order Hyphomicrobiales; family Phyllobacteriaceae; genus Aquamicrobium; species Aquamicrobium terrae. Next base: position 1,855,933 of record NZ_JBRKLZ010000001.1, on the reverse strand, counting down.
ATGTGGGGCATCATCCTCGGCTTTCCGGTGCTGCGCCTGCGCGGCGACTACCTGGCCATCGTCACGCTCGCCTTCGGCGAGATCATCCGGCTGGTGCTGATCAACTGGCGCGAGGTCACCAACGGCGCCGCCGGCATTTCCGGCATTCCGAAGGTCAGCTTCTTCGGCGTGATCTCGTTCAACGTCTCCGACCCGAACTACATCGCCAAGGTGTTCGATATCGCCACCTCCGGCGCCTACTATAAGATCTTCCTCTACTACCTCATCCTGGCGCTGTGCATGCTCACCGGCTATGTCACCATCCGCCTGCGCCGGCTGCCGGTCGGGCGCGCCTGGGAAGCCTTGCGCGAGGACGAGATCGCCTGCCGCTCGCTCGGCATCAACACCACCACGACCAAGCTCACCGCCTTCGCCATCGGCGCCATGTTCGGCGGCTTCGCCGGCTCCTTCTTCGCCGCGCGGCAGGGCTTCGTCAGCCCCGAATCCTTCATCTTCCTGGAATCGGCGATCATCCTCGCCATCGTGGTGCTGGGCGGCATGGGCTCGCTCGGCGGCATCGCGGTGGCCGCCGCGGTGATGGTGGGCGGCACCGAGATCCTGCGCGAGATGCAATTCCTCAAGATGATCTTCGGGCCGGACTTCACGCCCGAGCTCTACCGCATGCTGCTGTTCGGCGCCGCCATGGTGATCGTCATGGTGTGGAAGCCGCGCGGATTCGTCGGCAGTCGCGAGCCGACCGCCTTCCTGAAGGAACGCAAGGCTGTCTCGGGTTCGTTCACCAAGGAAGGGCACGGCTGATGAATGCGACGACCCCTGCAGCGATGCCGATCCTCCAGGTCGAGCATCTGTCGATGAAGTTCGGCGGCCTGGTCGCCATCGGCGACCTGTCCTTCGACGTCCGGCGCGGCGAGATCACCGCGCTGATCGGCCCCAACGGCGCCGGCAAGACCACGGTGTTCAACTGCATCACCGGCTTCTACAAGCCGACCGAGGGCATGATCCGCTTCACCGGCCGGGCGGGCAACGAGTTCCTGCTGGAGCGCATGCCGGACTTCCAGATCACCGCCAAGGCCAAGGTGGCGCGCACCTTCCAGAACATCCGGCTGTTCTCCGGCATGACGGTGCTGGAGAACCTGCTGGTCGCCCAGCACAACAAGCTGATGAAAGCCTCGGGCTACACCATTCTCGGCCTGTTCGGCGTCGGCGGCTATCCGCAGGCGGCTGCCGAATCGATCGAGAAGGCCAAATACTGGCTGGACAAGGCCGACCTGACCCAGCGGGCCGACGATCCCGCCGGCGACCTGCCCTACGGCGCCCAGCGCCGGCTGGAGATCGCGCGGGCCATGTGCACCGAGCCGGAGCTGCTGTGCCTCGACGAGCCGGCGGCCGGCCTCAACCCCAAGGAGTCGCTGGCGCTCAACGCCCTGCTCAACGACATCAAGGCCAACACCGGCACCTCGATCCTGCTGATCGAGCACGACATGTCGGTGGTCATGGGAATCTCCGACCACATCGTGGTGCTGGAATATGGCCGCAAGATCTCCGACGGCACGCCGGAGGAGGTGCGCACCGATCCGCGCGTCATCGCCGCCTATCTCGGCGTTGACGACGAGGAGGTCGAGGAAGTGCTGATCGAGGTCGGCGACGAGGAGGTCATCGAGCAGCTCGATACCGGCCCCGACACCGAGCATGGGCCGGAGGCGTCGGCCTCGATGCTGGCCGGGCCGGTGAGCGACACGGTGGTGCACGGCAATGGCGAGCGGGTGACGGTCGAGAAGGGCGCCGGCAAGGCCGAAAGGGCCGGGACGGCAAAGCCGGCCGCCGCCACGCCTGTCGTGAGCAAGCCTGCCGCCAAGGCGGCAAAGCCGGCCAAGGCACAGCCTGCTCCTGGGCCGAAGGCCGAAACGCCGGTGAAAGCCTCCAAGCCGGCCGGTGCGGCGAAAACCGGCAAGGCAGGCCCTGCGGCCAAGGCCGCGTCCGCCGCTGCACCCGCGACGAGCACGCCTGCGAAGGCGAAGGCCGCTCCGGCATCGGGCAAGGCGGCCGGAATCTCCAACCGGCTGCCGGCGCCGCGCGGCGGCAAGGCCGACGACCTCCAGCTCGTCAAGGGGATCGGCCCGGTCAACGAGAAGAAGCTCAATGCCCACGGCATCTATCACTTCGACCAGATCGCCGCCTGGAAGAAGGCCGACATAGCGGCCGCGGAAGCCTATCTGGCCTTTGACGGCCGCATCGCCCGCGAAGACTGGATCGGCCAGGCCAAGGCGCTGGCCAGAAAGGCCGCATCCGCACCGGCAACCAAGCGCGGGGGGCGCAAGTAATGTCCAAGGCACCGCTGCTCGACGTCAAGCGCGTCGAGACCTTCTACGGCAACATCCAGGCCCTCAACAGCGTCGATGTGAGCGTCAACGAAGGCGAGATCGTCGCGCTGATCGGCGCCAACGGCGCCGGCAAGTCGACGCTGATGATGACCATCTTCGGCACGCCGCGGGCGTCTTCCGGCATGATCACCTTCGCCGGCACCGACATCACCCGCCTGCCGACCCACGAGATCGCCCGGCTGCGCATCGCCCAGTCGCCGGAGGGGCGGCGCATCTTCCCGCGCATGACCGTGCTGGAAAATCTGCAGATGGGCGCCAGCCTCGACAACCTCAAATATTTCAACGAGGACGTGGAGAAGGTGTTCGCCCTGTTCCCGCGTCTCAAGGAGCGGCTCAGCCAGCGCGGCGGCACGCTCTCGGGCGGCGAGCAGCAGATGCTGTCGATCGGCCGCGCCCTGATGGCCCGGCCGAAGCTGCTTCTGCTCGACGAGCCGTCGCTGGGGCTCGCCCCGCTGATCGTCAAGCAGATTTTCGACGCCATCCGGGAACTGAACCGCACCGAGAGCCTTACCGTGTTCCTGGTCGAGCAGAACGCCTTCGCCGCGCTCAAGCTCGCCCATCGCGGCTATGTGCTGGTCAACGGCCGGGTGACGATGAGCGGCAGCGGCAAGGAGCTGCTGGCCGATCCGGAAGTGCGCGCGGCCTATCTGGAAGGCGGCCGCCACTAGGACAAGGCCGGCCGGCGGGCTTCGGCCCGGCGCCGCGCCGGAAACACTGGAAGAACGCGTTATGCGGGCGCCCGGGGCGGCGTCCCGCAAAGTCGGGAGGCAGCATCATGCAGGGCATTCTCTACGAGGAACCCTCAATCTGGCAGTTCTTCTTCGTCACCTGCCTGCTCGGCGGCTGGGCGGCGTGGATGACGGGGCGGGCCTGCGCGCAGACCTGGCGGCCGCCGCTGGCGCTGTTCTTCTATCTGATGGGCCTCGGCCTTGCCGTGCGCTTCATCCATCATGCGCTGTTCAACGGCACCATGTTCAGCCCGCAATACTATCTCGTCGACACCGTCGTGCTGATGGTGCTGGGTTTCCTGGGCTACCGCTACACGCGCACCAACCAGATGGTGACCCAGTACAGCTGGCTCTACGAGAAGGTGTCGCCGCTGAGCTGGCGCTCGAAAGGCTAGGATCGGTCGGGAACAGGGCGGGCGGATGCCGGTAAATTCCATGCCAGCGCAGGCGGATGGGACGGGTTCGATCCGGGCCGGAACGGCAGCGGCGGCCCGGCTGCCGCGCCTGGAAGCTACTGCCGCAACGGCATTTCCGCCAAAGATGAATCGACGTGACAACTGCCTGGAAATAGGCAAGGTTGGCTTTCTGCGAGATGGGTGGGCATCGCATGAAAGTATAACTGTCGCCCACTCTGGAAATGGGAGCGTATAAATGAAGAAGTCACTCTTGTCCGCCGTGTCGCTCGGCGCGCTGCTGATCTTCAGCGGTTCCGCCTGGGCGGATGTCCTCATCGGCATCGGCGCACCGATCACCGGTCCGAACGCCGCCTTCGGCGCCCAGATTCAGCGGGGCACCGAGCAGGCCGTGGCCGACATCAACGCCGCCGGCGGCATCAATGGCGAGCAGATCAAGGTGTCGATCGGCGATGACGTGTCCGACCCGAAGCAGGGCATTTCGGTCGCCAACAAGTTCGTCGCCGATGGCGTGAAATTCGTGGTCGGCCACTTCAACTCGGGCGTCTCGATCCCGGCCTCGGAAGTCTATGCCGAGAACGGCATTCTCGAAGTTACCCCGGCCGCCACCAACCCGGTCTTCACCGAGCGCGGCCTGTGGAACACGATCCGCGTCTGCGGCCGTGACGACCAGCAGGGCGAAGTGGCCGGCGCCTACATCGCCGAGAACTACAAGGACGCCAAGATCGCGGTGATCCACGACAAGACCCCCTACGGCCAGGGCCTTGCCGACGAAACCAAGAAGGCGCTCAATGCCGCGGGCTTCCAGGAAGTCATGTATGAAGGCGTCAACACCGGCGACAAGGACTTCTCGGCGCTGATCGCCAAGATGAAGGAAGCCGGCGTGACCCTGATCTACTGGGGCGGCCTGCACACCGAGGCCGGCCTGATCATCCGCCAGGCGTCGGACCAGGGCCTGAAGGCGCCGCTGTTCTCGGGCGACGGCATCGTCTCCAACGAGCTGGCCTCGATCGCCGGCGACGCGGTGCAGGGCACGCTGAACACCTTCGGCCCCGACCCGCGCAAGAACCCGGCTGCGCAGGAAGTGGTCGAGAAGTTCCGCGCCGGCGGCTTCGAGCCGGAAGCCTATACCCTCTACGCCTATGCCTCGACCCAGATCATCGCGCAGGCCGCCGCGGCGGCCGGCTCGAACGATCCGCAGGAAGTGGCCAAGGCGATCCGGGAAAAGGGCCCCTTCAAGACCGTGCTGGGGGAACTGTCCTTCAACGAGAAGGGTGACCGCACCGACGCCGACTATGTCGTCTACGAATGGCGCAAGGGCGACGACGGCAAGTACAACTACTTCCAGCTCGACTAGAGCCTTGCAGCCGGACGGAACGCCCGGCGCTGCACAGATGCGACCAGCAGGCTCTTCGGCCTGACGACCAAGGGCCCGGCGTGCAACGCCGGGCCTTTTTGCATGTTTCATGCATTTGCCGCCTCACGCAGCGTCATTCCTGTTTGCGATGCAGCATTTTCGCGGTAATCATGCGCCGCCTTCTTCCAGACAGCGGAGTGTGTCATTGGCCATCACGAAGATCCTCGTCGCCAACCGGTCTGAAATCGCCATCCGCGTGTTCCGCGCGGCCAATGAGCTCGGCCTCAAAACCGTGGCCATCTGGGCGGAAGAGGACAAATACGCGCTGCATCGCTTCAAGGCCGACGAGAGCTACCAGGTGGGCCGCGGCCCACATCTGGCGCGCGATCTCGGGCCCATCGAAAGCTATCTGTCGATCGAGGAGGTGCTGCGCGTCGCGAAGCTTTCGGGCGCCGACGCCATCCATCCGGGCTACGGCCTCCTGTCGGAGAGCCCCGAATTCGCCGACGCCTGCGCGGCCGCCGGCGTCACCTTCATCGGCCCCAAGCCGGAGACCATGCGCCGGCTCGGCAACAAGGTGGCGGCGCGCAACCTCGCCATCGAGGTGGGCGTGCCGGTCATCCCGGCCACCGATCCGCTGCCCGACGACATCGAGGCGGTGAAGGTGCTTGCCGCCGAGATCGGCTATCCGCTGATGCTCAAGGCGTCATGGGGCGGCGGCGGGCGCGGCATGCGCGTCATCCGCTCGGAAGCCGAGCTTGCCCGCGAGGTGATGGAGGGCAAGCGCGAGGCCAAGGCCGCCTTCGGCAAGGACGAGGTCTATCTCGAAAAGCTGATCGAGCGGGCCCGCCATGTAGAAGTTCAGATACTGGGCGACACGCATGGCAATGCCGTGCATCTGTTCGAGCGCGACTGCTCGATCCAGCGCCGCAACCAGAAGGTCGTGGAGCGCGCGCCGGCCCCCTATCTCAGCGACGAGCTGCGGCAGGAACTGTGCGGCCACGCGCTGAAGATCGCCCGCGAGACGGATTATGTCGGCGCCGGAACGGTCGAGTTCCTGCAGGACGCGGACACCGGCAAGTTCTATTTCATCGAGGTCAATCCGCGCATCCAGGTCGAGCACACGGTCACCGAGGAGGTGACGGGCATCGACATCGTCAAGGCGCAGATCCACATCCTCGACGGCCATGCCATCGGCACGGCGGAATCGGGCGTGCCGGCCCAGCAGGACATCCACCTGCAGGGCCATGCCCTCCAGTGCCGCATCACCACGGAAGACCCCGAGCAGCATTTCATTCCCGATTACGGCCGCATCACCGGCTATCGCTCGGCCGCCGGCTTCGGCATCCGCCTGGACGGCGGCACCGCCTATTCGGGCGCCATCATCACCCGCTACTACGATCCGCTGCTGGTCAAGGTGACGGCTTCGGGGCGCACCCCGGACGAGGCGATCCAGCGCATGCACCGGGCGCTGCGCGAATTCCGCATTCGCGGCGTCGCCACCAACCTCACCTTCCTGGAAGCGATCATCACGCATCCGAAATTCCAGGACAATTCCTACACCACCAAGTTCATCGACACGACGCCGGAACTGTTTACCCAGGTGAGGCGGCAGGATCGCGCCTCCAAGCTGCTCACCTATCTGGCCGATGTCAGCGTCAACGGCCATCCCGAGACGCGCGGCCGGCCGCAGCCGAAGGCGGGCATGGCCGAGCCGATGGTGCCATGGTTCACCGGCCCGATCCCCGAAGGCACCCGCAACCGGCTGGACGCGCTGGGACCGGAGGGCTTCGCCAAATGGATGCGCGCCCAGAAGCAGGTCTTGATCACCGACACCACCATGCGCGACGCCCACCAGTCGCTGCTGGCGACACGCATGCGCACCCATGACATTGCCCGCATCGCCGGCACCTATGCGCGCGCCCTGCCGCAGCTTCTGTCGCTGGAATGCTGGGGCGGCGCCACCTTCGACGTCGCGATGCGCTTCCTGACGGAAGACCCGTGGGAGCGTCTGGCGCTGATCCGCGAGGCGGCGCCCAACATCCTGCTGCAGATGCTGCTGCGCGGCGCCAACGGCGTCGGCTACACCAACTATCCCGACAATGTCGTCCAGCATTTCGTGAAGCAGGCGGCCGATGGCGGCGTCGACCTGTTCCGCGTCTTCGACTGCCTGAACTGGGTCGAGAACATGCGCGTCGCCATGGACGCGGTGATCGCCGAGGGCAAGCTGTGCGAGGCGGCGATGTGCTACACGGGCGATATCCTCGATCCGTCCCGCGCCAAATACGACCTCAAATATTATGTGGCACTGGCCAAGGAACTGGAGGCGGCCGGCGCGCATATCATCGCGGTCAAGGACATGGCCGGCCTGCTGAAGCCGGCTGCAGCGGGGGTGCTGTTCAAGGCGCTGCGTGACGAAACCGACCTGCCGATCCATTTCCACACGCACGACACTTCCGGCCTTTCGGCGGCGACCGTGCTGGCGGCGGTGGAAGCGGGCGTCGATGCCGTCGAAGGCGCCATGGACGCGTTTTCCGGCACCACCTCGCAGCCCTGCCTCGGCTCCATCGTCGAGGCGCTGAAGGGCGGCGAGCGCGACCCGGGCCTCGACACCGAATGGATTCGCAAGATCTCCTTCTACTGGGAGGCGGTGCGCAACCAGTATGCGGCCTTCGAGAGCGACCTCAAGGGACCGGCCTCGGAGGTCTACCTGCACGAGATGCCCGGCGGCCAGTTCACCAACCTCAAGGAGCAGGCGCGCAGCCTGGGGCTGGAAACGCGCTGGCACGAGGTGGCGCAGGCCTATCACGACGTCAACCTGATGTTCGGCGACATCGTCAAGGTGACGCCATCCTCCAAGGTGGTGGGCGACATGGCGCTGATGATGGTCAGCCAGGAACTGACCGTCGCCGATGTCGAGAACCCGGACCGCGACATCGCCTTCCCGGATTCGGTGGTGTCGATGCTGCGCGGCGACCTCGGCCAGCCGCCCGGCGGGTGGCCCGCGGCCTTGCAGAAGAAGGCGCTGAAGGGGGCCAAGCCGATCGCCGTGCGGCCGGGCTCGCTGCTGGCGGCGGCCGATCTGGCGGCGGGCAGGAAAGAGGCGGAGGAGAAGGTCGGACGCACGCTTTCCGAGCAGGAATTCGCGTCCTGGCTGATGTATCCGAAGGTGTTTTCCGATTTCGCCGCCGCGCAGGAAACCTACGGTCCGGTCTCCGTGCTGCCGACGCCGACCTACTTCTACGGCATGAAGCCGGAGGATGAGATCTTCGTCGACATCGAGAAGGGCAAGACGCTGGTCATCCGCTGCCTTGCCGTGGGCGACGTCGACGACAAGGGCATGGTCACCGTGTTCTTCGAGCTGAACGGCCAGCCGCGCCGCGTCAAGGTGCCGGACCGGGCGCATGGCGCTTCCGCCGTCAAGGCGCGCCGCAAGGCCGAGCCCGGCAACGACGCCCATGTGGCGGCGCCGATGCCCGGCGTGGTCTCCACGGTCGCCGTGGCGGCCGGCCAGAGCGTCAAGGCGGGCGACGTGCTGCTTTCCATCGAGGCGATGAAGATGGAGACGGCGCTGCATGCCGAGCGCGACGGCACGGTGGCCGAGCTGCTGGTGCGTTCCGGCGACCAGATCGACGCCAAGGACCTGCTGATCGTCTTCGAATGAGTGTCAGCAGATCGTTTTATGGGGCCGGGACGGCCCTACAAACCGCTTGACCCGCCCAAGCCTGTCGGGCATCGAACCGGGCTGAATTTGCGGCCCGGCTTGCCGAGTCGCCGCCAACCAGAAACGATACGGAGAAAATCATGGCCGACGAGATCACCGAAACCAGCAACACCGTGGCCGCCGGCCAGCTGCGGGCCTTCATCGAGCGCGTCGAACGGCTCGAGGAAGAGAAGAAGACCATCGCCGACGACATCAAGGAAGTGTTCGCCGAGGCCAAGGGCACCGGCTTCGACACCAAGGCGATGCGCACCATCATCCGCCTGCGCAAGAAGGACCAGGCCGAGCGCGAGGAGGAAGAATCCATCCTCGACCTCTACAAGGCCGCTCTCGGCATGGTGTGATCGGTCTTCAAGGACCTGAAAGGAAAATCGCCCTGAAGCAGCGCTTCAGGGCGATTTGTTTTGGGGCGATTCCGGTTCAGGTGGTCTGCCTCTCATCCCCCTGCCGGGACCTTCTCTCCGCAGGCGGGGAGAAGGATGATGGCCGCAACGTCGATGCCTCCCTCTCCCCGCTTGCGGGGAGGGTGGGGGGCTGTTTCCTTGCGACTCAGGCGGCCTGCTTCTTGGGCTGGATGAGGCCGCGCGCCACCAGCAGCTCGGCGATCTGCACGGTGTTCAGGGCGGCGCCCTTGCGCAGATTGTCCGACACGATCCACAGGTTCAGGCCGTTGTCGATGGTCGAATCCTCGCGGATGCGGGAGATGTAGGTGGCGTCCTCGCCGGCGCTCTCCACCGGGGTGATGTAGCCGCCGTCCTCGTGCTTGTCGACGACCAGGCAGCCCGGCGCCTCGCGCAGGATCTCGCGGGCCTCGTCGGCGGTGATGGGCTTCTCGAATTCGAGGTTCACGGCTTCCGAATGGCCGATGAACACCGGCACGCGCACGCAGGTGGCGGTCACCTTGATCTTGGGGTCGAGCATCTTCTTGGTCTCGGCCACCATCTTCCACTCTTCCTTGGTGGTGCCGTCTTCCATGAACACGTCGATGTGGGGGATGACGTTGAAGGCGATGCGCTTGGTGAACTTCTTGGCCTCGACCGGATCGGCGACGAAGACGGCGCGGGTCTGCGAGAACAGCTCGTCCATGCCTTCCTTGCCGGCGCCCGACACCGACTGGTAGGTGGACACCACGACGCGCCTGATGGTGGCGGCGTCATGCAGCGGCTTCAGCGCCACCAGCATCTGCGCGGTCGAGCAGTTGGGGTTGGCGATGATGTTCTTCCTGGTGAAGCCGTCGATGGCGTCCGGGTTCACTTCCGGCACGATCAGCGGCACGTCAGGGTCGTAGCGCCAGGCCGAGGAGTTGTCGATGACGACGCAGCCCTGCTTGCCGATCTTCGGCGACCACTCCTTGGAGACGTTGCCGCCGGCCGACATCAGGGCGATGTCGGTGTCGGAGAAGTCGTATGTCTCCAGCGCCTTGACCTTGAGGGTCTTGTCACCGAAGGACACCTCGGTGCCCTGGCTGCGGCGCGAGGCGAGCGCCACGACCTCGCTGACCGGGAAACCGCGCTCTTCCAGAATGGTGAGCATTTCGCGACCCACATTGCCTGTGGCGCCGACAACCGCAACCTTGAAGCCCATCGAACTCTATCTCCTGTCGCTCTCCGCTTGTTTTGCTTGGAGAAACCCGCCGGCCGTTTGCGGGTCCCGCCTCCCTCGGGCCGGACCCGGGGAGAGGGCGAGCAGGCCAAGGGAGATCAGACCGTGGTGGCGGTCGTTTTTTTGGCCGTGGTTTTGGTCGAAAGCAGGGACGCGAACATGCGCCCGGCCGGGGCCGGGGTCTCGCGGCTGTCAAGGCCGCGTGCGAGAAAAGCCATCAAAAGGCCGCGCATGGTGGATACGTCCTGTTCGGTGCCGGCTTTTACGCGTTTTGCGTCAAGAGTCAATCACGCTCGCTCTGTACAATGGGCGCCGGGCGCAGTAGGAGCGGCGCAGCTTCGTTTCCGGCCGCGCGGTCTTATGCCGCCAAGTGGCCGGCTCTTATTTTCGAAGGCCTGGACGGGCCCCGCATTCCGAAAGACAAAAATGATGGTTGAAGGTATCGCGCCCGCGCTCGCCGAGGCGCTGGAAAAGCGCGGTTATTCCGAGTTGACGCCGGTGCAGAAGGCGGTGATCGACCCCGCGCTGGGGCAGTCCGACGCGCTGGTTTCGGCGCAGACCGGCTCCGGCAAGACGGTGGCGTTCGGGCTGGCGCTGGCGCCGACGCTGCTGGGCGAAGCAACCCGCTTCGGCGAGGCCGGGGCACCGCTCGGGCTGGTGGTGGCGCCGACGCGCGAGCTTGCCTTGCAGGTCGCGCGCGAGCTGTCATGGCTCTACGAGCAGGCCGGGGCGGCGATCGCCACCTGCGTCGGCGGCATGGACATGCGCACCGAGCGGCGGGCGCTGGAACGCGGCGCCCATATCGTGGTCGGCACGCCCGGCCGCCTGCGCGACCACATCACGCGCGGGGCGCTCGACATTTCCGGGCTCGCCGCCGTGGTGCTGGACGAGGCCGACGAGATGCTCGACCTCGGCTTCCGCGAGGACCTCGAATTCATCCTGGGCTCCTCGCCCGTCGAGCGCCGCACGCTGATGTTCTCGGCCACCGTGCCGCGTGCCATCGCCGCGCTGGCCAGGGAATACCAGCGGGACGCCGTTCGCATCGCCGCGGCGGGCGAAGAAAAGCAGCATCACGACATCGAGTATCGCGCGCTGGTGGTGACGCCGGCCGATCGCGACAATGCCGTCGTCAACGTGCTGCGCTATTACGAGGCGCGCAACGCCATCGTGTTCTGCAACACGCGCGCGGCGGTGAACCATCTCACCGCCCGGCTGAGCAACCGCAATTTCTCGGTGGTGGCGCTGTCCGGCGAGCTCAGCCAGAACGAGCGCACCCATGCGCTGCAGGCCATGCGCGACGGCCGGGCGCGGGTGTGCATCGCCACCGACGTGGCGGCGCGCGGCATCGACCTGCCGGGGCTGGAACTGGTGATCCATGCCGACCTGCCGACCAATCCCGATACGCTGCTGCACCGCAGCGGCCGCACCGGCCGGGCCGGGCGCAAGGGCATCAGCGCGCTGATCGTGCCGCATCCGGCGCGCCGGCGCAGCGAACGCGTCCTGCAGGCCGCCCGTATCGAGGCCGAATGGGCGCGCCCGCCCTCGGCCGAGGAGGTGATCGCCCGCGACAATGAGCGGATGTTGTCCGATCCGGCGCTGTCGGAACCGGTCAGCGAGGGCGAGCGCGACTTCGTCGCCACGCTGCTCGACCGTTTCGGCCCCGAGCAGATGGCGGCCGCCTATCTGCGGATGAGCCGCGCCGGACGCTCCGCCCCGGAATATCTGTCGGAAAGCGGGCCGCTGCCGGTCGGCGGAAAGGCTGGCGGCCATGCCGGCACCCCGTCTAAAAGCCGTGACGATTTCGGCGACAGCGTCTGGTTCTCGCTGTCGGTCGGGCGCAAGCAGAACGCCGAGCCGCGCTGGCTGATCCCTATGCTGTGCCGCACGGCCAATCTCACCAAGCGCGAGATCGGCGCCATCCGCATGCAGCCGGAGGAAACCTTCGTGCAGATCGCCGCCGACAGCGCCGATGCGTTCGTGGAGGCGCTGGGGCCGCATATGACCATTCAGGGCAATATCCGCGTCGAGGCGGTGGATGGCGAGCCCGATTTTTCCCGCAGCGCCTATCGTGCGCCGCGGCCGGAAAAGAAGCCGCATCGCGGCAAGGGCGGGTTCGGCAAGGAAAGTGGCGAACGCGCGCCGAAGAAAAAATTCGCGAAGGGCGACAAGCCGGCATTCGCCGATGCCGGTGCAAAGCCATGGGGCGGCAAGAAGGCGGCCAAGCCGAAGTTCGACACGGGCGCAACAGGAAAGCCGGCAAAGAAACCGAAGCGGCCGAAGCCCGAATAGGTTCGCATAGAAAAAGGCCGCCCCAAGGCGGCCTTTTTTGCTTTCCACCGTCGTCCCGGAAGCCGGAGCGCAGCCGAGGCTGTCCGGAATCCATTCCGTGACGTTCGAAGGTTCCCGGAATGGATCCCGGCTCGCGGTCGCTATCGCTTCCTTGGCCGGGATGACGAGCAATCAGAAGGCGATTGCCCGTTGACCGGAACCGCTTTAGGCGGCGCGATACTTCGCCATGATGGCGTCGCCCATCTCGGCGGTGCCGACCTGCTTCATGCCTTCCGACATGATGTCGCCGGTGCGGTAGCCCTCGTCGAGGACCGCCGAGATCGCCTTTTCCAGGCGGTCGGCTTCCACAACCATGTTGAAGGAATAGCGCAGGCACATGGCGAAGGAGGCGATCATGGCGATGGGATTGGCGATGCCCTTGCCGGCGATATCCGGCGCCGAGCCGTGCACCGGCTCGTAGAGCGCCTTGCGCTTGCCGGTCTTGGCATCGGGAGCGCCGAGCGAGGCCGAGGGCAGCATGCCGAGCGAGCCGGTCAGCATGGCCGCCACGTCGGAGAGCATGTCGCCGAACAGGTTGTCGCAGACGATGACGTCGAACTGCTTGGGCCAGCGCACGAGCTGCATGCCGCCGGCATCGGCCAGCATGTGGTCGAGCTTGACGTCGCTGTATTTCGCCTTGTGGGTGGCGGTGACGACCTCGTTCCACAACACGCCCGACTTCATGACGTTGCGCTTTTCCATCGAGGTGACGTGGTTGTTGCGGGTGCGGGCCAGCTCGAAGGCCACACCGGCGATGCGCTCGATCTCGAAGGTGTCGTAGACCTGCGTGTCGATGCCGCGCTTCTGGCCGTTGCCGAGGTCGATGATCTGCTTGGGCTCGCCGAAATAGACGCCGCCGGTCAGCTCGCGCACGATGAGGATGTCGAGCCCTTCGATCACCTCCTGCTTGAGCGAGGAGGAGGCGGCCAGCGCCGGATAGCAGATGGCCGGGCGCAGGTTGGCGAACAGTTCGAGGTCCTTGCGCAGGCGCAGCAGTCCGGCTTCCGGGCGCACCTCGTAAGGCACGGCATCCCACTTCGGCCCACCGACTGCGCCGAACAGCACGGCGTCGGCGGCCAGCGCCTTTTCCATGTCGGCTTCGGAAATCGCCTGCCCGTGGGCATCATAGGCCGAACCGCCGACCAGGCCCTCGTCGGTCTCGAAGCCGGCGCCGGCCTTGTTCATGACGGCGATCAGTTTCTTCACCTCCGCCATCGCTTCAGGGCCGATGCCGTCGCCGGGGAGGAGGAAGAGTTTTTTCGCAGCCATGAGATCATTTCCCGAGGAGTGTTGAACCGCCGCTTTGCTAACCGCGCGCGGGCGCTTGCGCAAGACGCAAGCTTTCCGCAAGGGCAAATCCTTGCGAGCCGGATTGCCCGGCCCGCCCGCTATCGATGCGAGAGGATGTTCACCAGCCGGCCGAAGGGATCGCGCACATAGAAGCGGCGCACGCCCCACGGTTCGTCGGCGGGGCCGTATTCGATGCCGAAGCCGGCGGCTTTCATGTCCGTAAAGGCCTCATCGACATCGTCGACCTCGATGGAAAGATCGGGCACCGGCGTGCCGGAGCCGCCCTCGACGGCGAAGGAAACCTGCACCGTCATCTTTTCCTGCGAGCCCCACGTGGCGATCCAGCCATGGTCCATGAGGATGTCGAGGCCGAGCACGTCGCCATAGAAGCGCTTTGCCGCGGCGATATCATCGGTGGCGATATTGGCGAGGACGCGCCGGACCTTCATGGTTATTGACGCGGCTCCAGCGCCTTTTCCATGGCGGTGCGGGCTTCCGCCGGCCAGCCGCCGAGCGCCGGCCAGGTCTGGGGTTTGCCGGCGTCGGTCTGGCGGGCGAAATAGAGCTTCTGGTTCGCCGGATCGATGGCCATGAAGCCGTCATAGGTGCCGCAGGCATGCGGGATGCAGCCGTCGCCGTAGATGATGCCGGAGGCCGTCTTTTCCGGTCCCGCGCCGACCATCAGGCTGGTGACCACCTCTTCCAGCGAATCGTCGAGCAGATCGACGGCCTGCCCGTAGACGGCCTCGTTCTGGAAGGCGTCGATCATGTTGCCGAACTTCGCGGGGTCGATGTCCTTCCAGCCCGTTCCCGGCTGCGGCGCATAGGTCAGGGTGCCTGCCGTGGCAAATCCCGCATCGGGCGTCCAGCGGGTGACGACCCCGTCGCCGCCCGGGGCCAGCCACGGCACGAAATAGAGCGAGTCGTCGGAAACGGTCGTCACCGGCGCGCCGCAATCGTCCTCGCCCATGCTGGCGCGCTGGACGGCGCCGTTCTCGCCCTTCCACACCATGATCTTGGCGGGGCCGCAGGCATTGCCGCCGTCGCCGACATCGAACAGCGCGACCTCGGTGCCGGCCAGATCGACGATCTTGTCGAAATACACCACATAGGCGCTCGCCAGTTCCTTGTCGCCGAAGGAAAGGGTCTTTTCGCCATATTCCTCTTTCTGGGTGATGGTCAGGGCGCCACCGGCAAAGGGGATGCTCTGCGGCTGCTCGTCCTGCGTCAGGGCGGGCGAGCAAAGGCCGATGCCCACAAGGGTTGCCGCGGACAGGCGGAAAATCGGTTTCATCGTGTGGACCTCCGGTTGCACCGTGATCGCTTCCCGACCGGAAGGGGCCGAATCGGAATGGCTTGGGAGAAGGGCACGTTAGGGAGGCTGCCGGGTGCTGTCCACCTTTGCGCGGGATGCCCGAGGGGAAGGCCCGAAATGCGAAACGGGATGCGGGCCGTCAGGCGCGCATCCCGTCGATTTCGTTGCTTCAGTCGGTCAGGCCCAGGGGCGGGACTCGGCGTTCTTCTGCTCGAAGGTGCTGATCGAGCCGGCCTTCTCCATGGTCAGGCCGATGTCGTCGAGGCCGTTCAGCATGCAGTGACGCTTGAAGTCGTCGAGGTCGAAGGTGATGACGCCGCCGTCGGGGCCGCGGATTTCCTTGGCCTCCAGGTCGATCGACAGCGTGGCGTTGGCGCCGCGCGAGGCGTCGTCCATCAGCTTGTCGAGGTCTTCCTGGCTGACGGTGATCGGCAGGACGCCGTTCTTGAAGCAGTTGTTGTAGAAGATGTCGGCGAACGAGGTCGAGATCACGCAGCGGATGCCGAAGTCGAGCAGGGCCCAGGGCGCATGCTCGCGGCTCGAACCGCAGCCGAAATTGTCGCCGGCGACGAGGATCTGGGCGTTGCGATAGGCGGGCTTGTTGAGCACGAAATCGGGGTTTTCCGAACCGTCCTCATTGTAGCGCATCTCGGCGAACAGGCCCTTGCCGAGCCCGGTGCGCTTGATCGTCTTCAGATAATCCTTGGGGATGATCATGTCAGTGTCGACATTGACGATCGGCAGGGGCGCCGCGACGCCGGTGAGCTTGGTGAACTTGTCCATGGCTTGTGCCCGTAGTGTCGTTGCGGGAGTTGCTGCCTTCGCTTTACACAAAGGCGGCGCATAAGGAAAGGCGCGGATGTCCATGGCGCAGGAAAGGCCGGCTTGCTGCACCATGGCGCAGGCGGCCGTGCCCCTCTAGGCTGGGGCGGCGAACAGGGAGAAGAGCATGAGCAACATCATCATCCGGCCGCTGGAAGCGGGCGACCATGGCGCCTGGCAGCGTCTGTGGAGCGCCTATCTCGCCTTCTACGAGACCGAGCTGCCGCAAGAGGTCCATGCAAGCACATGGCAGCGGCTGTTTTCGCCCGGCGAGTTCGAGCCGAAGGGCTTCATCGCGCTGATCGACGGCAAGGCGGTGGGCCTCACCCACTATCTCTATCACCGCTCCTGCTGGTCGCTGGTGGACAATTGCTACCTTCAGGACCTGTTCGCGGACCCGGCGGCGCGCGGCCGGGGCGTCGGCGCGGCGCTGATCGAGGCGGTGCGGCAGGCGGCGGCGAAGCGCGGCGTGACGAACGTGTACTGGATGACGCACGAGACCAATGCCACGGCGCGCCGCCTCTATGATAGGGTGGCGCGACGCACCGGCTTCATCGAATACGACCTGTTGTAGAAACGTCTATGTTCATCCCCTTCTTCCTCGAACTGAAAGCGGCCAAGGTTCCCGTCTCGCTGCGGGAATACCTGTCGCTGCTCGAGGGCATGGAGGCGGGGCTGGTCGAGTACGACGTCGAGGGCTTCTACTATCTGGCGCGCGCGGCGCTGGTGAAGGACGAGCGCCATATCGACCGCTTCGACCGGGTGTTCGCGCATGTCTTCCGTGGCGTCGAGGCGGTTTCGGGAGAGGGCGGCGTCGACCTGGCCAACCTGCCCGAGGACTGGCTGCGGCGGCTGGCCGAAAAGCACCTCAGCGAGGAGGAAAAGCGGCTGGTCGAGGCGCTCGGCGGCTTCGAGAAGCTGATGGAAACGCTGCGCCAGCGGCTGGAGGAGCAGAAGGGCCGCCATCAGGGCGGCTCGAAATGGATCGGCACTGCGGGCACCTCGCCCTTCGGCGCCTATGGCTACAACCCCGAGGGCGTGCGCATCGGCCAGCATGAAAGCCGCCACCGGCGCGCGGTGAAGGTGTGGGACCGGCGCGAGTTCCGCAATCTCGACGATTCGGTGGAGCTCGGCACACGCAACATCAAGGTCGCCCTGAAAAGGCTTCGCCGCTGGGTGCGCGACGGGGCGGCCGAGGAACTGGACCTGCCCGGCACCATCCACGCCACGGCCGAGCATGGCTATCTCGACGTCAAGACCCGGCCGGAACGGCGCAACGCGGTGAAGCTGTTGATGTTCTTCGATGTCGGCGGTTCGATGGACGACCACATCAAGGTGGCTGAGGAGCTGTTTTCCGCCGCGCGGGCCGAATTCCGGAAGCTCGAATATTTCTACTTCCACAACTGCCTCTACGAGGGTGTGTGGAAGGACAACCGCCGCCGCCATGCCGAGGTGGTCCCGACCTTCGACGTGCTGCACAAATACGGTTCCGACTACAAGGCGATCTTCGTCGGCGACGCCGCGATGAGCCACTACGAGATCAGCCATCCCGGCGGTTCGGTCGAGCACTGGAACCCGGAGGCGGGCGCGGTATGGCTGCAGCGGGCGCTTGCCCAATGGCCGGGCGCGGTGTGGCTGAACCCCACCGCCGAGAAGCATTGGGGCTACACCCACTCCATCGGCATGGTCCAGAAGCTGTTTTCCGGGCGCATGTTCCCGCTCACGCTCGCGGGGCTGGAAGCGGCGACGAAGCAGCTTGGCCGCGCCATGCATTGAAAATCGCCGGGTGCTGGTCAGGCCGGTTGCCTGATCCTATCTTTGCCTAAGGCAAATCGCTCCCGCAGGAGAGTTTCATGGAAAGCACCACCTATCCCGTCACCCGCAGCGATGCCGAATGGCGCGCGCTGCTGTCGCCCGAGCAATATGCGGTGATGCGCCAGCACGCCACGGAGCGGCCCGGAAGCTGCGCGCTGCTCCATGAGCACCGCGCCGGCGCGTTCCATTGCGCGGGCTGCGATGCGAAGCTGTTCGAGGCCAACCTCAAATTCGAGAGCGGCACAGGCTGGCCGAGCTTCAACGACCCGGTGCCGGGATCGGTCGGCGCTACCACCGACCGCAGCCACGGCATGCTGCGCACCGAGGTGCATTGCGCGACCTGCGGCAGCCATCTCGGCCATGTCTTCCCCGACGGCCCGCCGCCCACCGGCCTGCGCTACTGCATCAATGGCGTGGCGCTGAATTTCAAACCGGCCGAGTAGAGGCTTTCCCTTCTCGAAATGAAAACGCCCGGCCTGGACCGGGCGTTTCCTTTCGGCGGTCAGGCCGCGTAGCGCTGCGGCCCCAATGCGCTGGTGTCGATGTCCGGCTTGCGGCCGGAAACGATGTCGGCCAGCACCCGCGCCGAGCCGCAGGCCATGGTCCAGCCCAGCGTGCCGTGGCCGGTGTTGAGATAGAGGTTGGAATATTTCGAGGCGCCGATGATCGGCGGTCCGTCCGGCGTCATCGGCCGCTGGCCGGTCCAGAAGGTGGCCGCGCCGATGTCGCCGGCGCCGGGGAACAGGTCGGTCACCGAATGGACCAGCGTTTCGCGGCGGGCGTCGTGGAGCTTTAGGTTGTAGCCCGAAATCTCCGCCGTGCCGCCGACGCGGATGCGGTCTCCGAGGCGGGTGATGGCGATCTTGTAGGTCTCGTCCATGATGGTCGATTCAGGCGCGGCGGCTGCGTTCACGATCGGCACGGTGATCGAATAGCCCTTGACCGGGTAGACCGGGATCGGCTGGCCGAGCTTGCGCATCCAGATCGGCGAATAGGAGCCCAGCGCCATCACATAAGCGTCGGCGCTGCGCTTGCCGGCGTTGGTGTCGACGCCGGTGATCCGGCCCTGCGCGGTGTCAATGCCGGTGATGGTGACGCCATATTCGAACCTGACGCCGGCGGCGGCGGCGATCTCGGCCAGCCGCTCGGTGAACATCTGGCAGTCGCCGGTCTCGTCGCCGGGCAGGCGCAGGCCGCCGACAAACTTGCCGCGCACATTGCCGAGGCCGGGCTCGACGGCGATGCAGCCCTCGGGATCGAGCACCTCGAAGGGAACGCCGGTCTGCTTCAGCACCTCGACGTCGCCGCCGATGGAATCGAGCTGCTTCTGGGTGCGGAAGAGCTGCAGGGTGCCCTTCATGCGCTCGTCATAGGCGATGTTGGTGCGCGAGCGCAGGTCCTTCAGCACGTCGCGGCTGTATTCGGCGATCGGCACCATGCGCGACTTGTTGAGGGCGTAGCGCTCGCTGGTGCAGTTGCGCAGCATCTTCAGCATCCACGCATACATGTGCCAGTCGAGCGTGGGCTTCACCACCAGCGGGCCGTGCTTCATCAAGAGCCATTTGAGCGCCTTGACCGGCACGCTGGGGCCGGCCCAGGGCGAGGAATAGCCGGGCGAAACCTCGCCGGCATTGGCGAAGCTGGTTTCCAGCGCCGGGCCGCCCTGGCGGTCGATGACCGTCACTTCATGGCCGGCCTCGCGGAGGAAATAGGCAGTGGTGACGCCGATGACGCCGCTGCCGAGGACCAGTACTTTCATGTTCTACTCCCGAAAATCCGTGGTTGGTCCGGCGGGGTCACGCGCCGACATGGATGCGGTGGAAACGGTGGCCGAGGCTGGTCAGCACCTCATAGGCGATGGTGCCGTAGGAGCCGGCCAGGTCGTCGATGGTCTGCTCGGCGTCGATGAGGTCCACCAGATCGCCGGCCTTGAGCCGGCTCTCGGGCAGCGCAGAAATGTCGAGGATGATGGAATCCATCGACACGCGCCCGATGAAGGGCAGTTCGACCCCGTCGAAGCGGGCGGCGGCGCCGGCGCGGCGGTGCCAGCCGTCGGCATAGCCGAGCGAGATGGTGGCGAGGCGCTGCGGGCCTTGGGCGGTGGCGGTGTGGCCGTAGCCGATGCCGGCGTCCCGCTCCACCGTCCGGGTCTGGATCACCTTGGCCTGCAGGCGGATCACCGGCAGCATCGGGTTTTCCTGGCCCGGTGTCGGATTGATGCCGTAGAGCGCCGCACCCGGCCGGGCAAGCTGATGATGATAGGCCGGGCCGAGGAAGATGCCGGAGGAATTGGCGAGCGAGGCGGGCGCGGCCGGCAGCAGGGCGCGCAGCCGGTCGAATTCGATGCGCTGCGCCTCGTTGGCCGCATGGCCGGGCTCGTCGGCGCAGGCGAGATGGCTCATCACCAGCTTCAGCTCGATGCCGTCGAGGGCATGGCGATCTGCGGCCACGGCCTCGACCTCGGCCGGCGACATGCCGAGCCGCGACATGCCGCTGTCGACCTGCAGG
This sequence comes from Aquamicrobium terrae, assembly GCF_052978165.1. NCBI lineage: Bacteria > Pseudomonadati > Pseudomonadota > Alphaproteobacteria > Hyphomicrobiales > Phyllobacteriaceae > Aquamicrobium > Aquamicrobium terrae. The sequence continues at coordinate 1,835,653 of NZ_JBRKLZ010000001.1, read as the reverse complement.
GCGGCCGGCAGCGCATGACCGGCCTGCCTGGCGGCAGCGCGCCAGGCGGCAAGCTGTTCGGTGCTGTTGAGCACGGCGATCAGCCCGGCGGCGATTGCATCCGGCTCGGAGCCGGGCGGCAGGCCGTTCAGCACGTAAATGGAAGGGCCGGGGCCGATGGCGGCGCGCAGCGCGACGCCTTCGCCGACATGGGCGACGAAGAAGGTGTCGCAGCCTTCCTGCATCAGGGCGCGGGCGACCGGAACGGCCCCCAGCCCGTAGCCGTCGGCCTTGACCACCCCGGCGCATTTCGCGCCGCCGAGGCGGGCCTGGAGGCGGCGGTAGTTCTTGCGGACAGCGCCGAGGTCGATGGTGAGGATGGCGCCGGCATCGGCTGCCGGATCGGCGGCCACCGTCTTGTATCCACGCGGAACCTGATTCATGTCCTCCACCCGGTATTCTTTCGCAAACAAGCGCCGATAACGCACTTCGATGCTTGTAACACCGATCAGGCGCATATTCCTTGCAAATATGATGCCTGAATTCGTGGATCGTGCGATCCGAAATGCCTTGATGGCCCGGATTTCGCACGGAAACCCGGTGTCCTGCAAAAAGGCCGAAAAAAGCTGCGCTTCGGCGCGGTCGGGGCGGGACCGTTCGGGGTTTCATCCCGTGGCGTGCCGCCGCCGCGGGATCGTAGCGCATTTTGGACGCAACAGGCACCCGGCGCGGGTTCAGGTCCGCGTCTCAGGCTTTGTCTTCGCGCCGGTCGGGAGACGGGTTTCAGCCGGCCAGATGGCGGAAGACCGTCACCACGTCCTCGTAGACCTTGCGCTTGAAGGGCACGATGAGCCCGGGCAGGTCGGCCATCGGCATCCAGTCCCAGCGGTCGAACTCCGCCGTATGGCCACCGGGCGGCGGGTTGACGCGGATTTCACTCTCGTCGCCCTCGAAGCGGAAGGCGAACCATTTCTGGGTTTGGCCGCGATAGCGGCCGTGCAGGGCGATGCCCATCAGGTGCGAAGGCAGGTCGTAGTTGATCCAGTGCGGCGCTTCGGCCAGCAGCGACACGCTCTCGATGCCGGTTTCCTCGAACAGCTCGCGCCGGGCCGCGACCAGCGGGTCCTCGCCCCTGTCGATGCCGCCCTGCGGCATCTGCCACAATTTGTCGGAGCCGGTGGTCTCGTCGTTGGGCTCGGGAACGCGATGGCCTGCCCATACCAGCCCGCCGCGGTTCAGCACCATCACGCCCACGCAGGGGCGGTAGGGCAGGCTCTCGGGATCGACGGGCTTCTTCTTCGACATGGTTCAGCTTTCCCCGGCTTCAGCGGCTCTCCGGATCGTTGGCGACGGCGGAAATCGGCACGATCTCGATACCGCGCATCTTCGCTTCATTGACCCAAGCGGCGACGGCGTCAACCGTCATGTCGAAGGCCGAGCCGATGCCGATGGCGCTGCCCCTGGCGCGGGCGGTGGCTTCCAGCTCGTCGAGCTTCTTGAGAATGGCGGCGCGGTCCTGCACGGCGTCGATCTGGGTGTCGGCGACGGCGAGCGGCATCTTCTCCTGCGCCGCCAGTTCCGGCGCGCGGCTGCGGGCGGAGGAGCCGTCGTCCAGATAGCCGAGACCGCGCGCCGCCAGTTCCCGCATGATGGGCGAAAGCGCCTGTTCGTCGGCGGTGAAGCGGGCGCCCATATAGTTCATCACCGCGGTGTAGTTGGTGGTGCGCGACAGCACGCGGCGCATGGCGCGCAGATTGTCGTCCGGCGCGGCCTCGACGGTCAGCGTGTCGCGGCCGGGATCGACATTGGGATAATCGAACGGCTCCATCGGCACCTGCATCACGATCTCGTGGCCCTTTCTGCGGCCCTCCTGCATCCAGCGGCCGATCGAATTGCCGCCCGAGGCGAAGCCCAGCGTCACCTCCGGCGGCAGCTTGGCGAGGGCGGCCTGGGTGCCGGTCTGCGAAACGGCCAGCCCGCCGATGACGATGGCGACGCGGGCGCCGCGCGCGCCCGACCAGGGCCGGGCATAGACGTCGAAGGGCCGCCTGCCGTCCTCGGCGCGCTTCGGCAGCGGGCCGGTCTCGCTGTCCTCGACCAGCGCGCGGTCGGGCAGATGGGCGACGCGCAGGTTCTGCTGCAAGGCGGAAGGATCGCGCACGACGATGGCGCCGCCGTCATCCGGCCCGTCGGGCTCGACGCGGATGATCTGGGCGCCGCCCGGCTGCGTGGTGATCCTCGTTTCGGGGTGCGCCGGCTGTGCCGGGACCTCGGCTGCGGGCTGCGGCGTGGCGACGACTTCCGGCTGGCGCCAGGGCCGCTCGCGCAGCGCGATCATGGCGGAGGCGCCCACCACGGCCACGGCGGCAAGGCTGAGCAGGACGGTGCCGGCCGGGATGCGCGGCAGGGCCGGGGCACGGCGCGGCCGCCCCTGCTCCTGCCCGAGAGGGCGGTCGATATCCTTTTCGCCTGACAAGCGGCGTCTCCCCAATCAGACCGCCGCAACCCTGCGGCTGCGGCAGGCCCCCGAATCAAAACTGCCGGAACGGCGAGGTTCCGGCAGTCTGGCATTGCGTGGCGCGGATGAACAGGTCCGCGCGGCGGGCCGAACCTCCTACTGGTTGAGGACGGCCTTGTCCGGGTTGGGCGGGAAGGCCGGGTCGGTCTTCTGGCCGCGCAGCAGTTCCAGCGCATAGGTGAGCTGGAGGTCGTCCTTGGCTTCCGGCGGCACGTAGGCGACCGAGCCGGAGCCGGTTTCGCCCTCTTCCGCACCCTTGATGTGGCCCTTGAGGTCGGATTCGCCACGGGTCAGGTCGCGGCCCTGCAATTCCGGCGGCAGCGGCTGGTCGACCTTGATGTCGGGCGCAATGCCCTTGCCCTGGATCGATTTGCCGGACGGCGTGTAGTAGAGCGCCGTCGTCAGCCGGAGCGCGCCGCTCTCGCCCAGCGGGATGATGGTCTGGACCGAGCCCTTGCCGAAGGACTGGCTGCCGACCACGGTGGCGCGGCGCAGGTCCTGCAAGGCGCCGGCGACGATCTCCGAGGCGCTGGCCGAGCCGCCGTTGATGAGCACCACCAGCGGCTTGCCGTCGATGGAATCGCCCGCCTTGGCGTCGAAGCGGGTGACGTCCTTGGGATCGCGTCCGCGCGTCGAGACGATCTCGCCGCGGTCGAGGAAGGCGTCGGAAACGCTCACCGCCTGGTCGAGCAGGCCGCCCGGATTGAGGCGCAGGTCGAGCACATAGCCCTTGAGCTTGTCCTTCGGGATGTCCTTCTTGATCGAGGTGATGGCGGCCTCGAGGTCGTCATAGGTCTTTTCGGTGAAGGAGGTGATCTTGATGTAGCCGATATCGTCCTCGGTGCGGAACTTGACCGCCTTCACCTTGATGATGTCGCGCACCACCTTGATCTCGATCGGCTTGTCGGCGCCCTCGCGCAGGATGGTCAGTGTGATCGGGGTCGAGACCGGCCCGCGCATCTTCTGCACCGCGTCGTTGAGGGTCAGGCCGCGCACCTCCTCACCGTCGATCTTGGCGATGTAGTCGCCGGCCAGCACGCCGGCCTTGGCGGCGGGCGTGTCGTCTATCGGGGTGATGACCTTGACGAGGTCGTTCTCCATGGTGACCTCGATGCCGAGGCCGCCGAACTCGCCCTTGGTCTGCACGCGCATGTCCTGGGCGGCTTCCGCATTCATGAAGGAGGAATGCGGGTCGAGCGAGGTGAGCATGCCGTTGATGGCGTTCTCGACCAGCGACTTGTCGTCCGGCGGCGTCACATACTGGGCGCGCACGCGCTCGAAGATGTCGCCGAACACGGCAAGCTGCTTGTAGGTCTCGGCGCCTGCCGCATTCGCCGCGGTGCCCGGAACGCCATAGACAAGGCTCATGGCGGATGCGCCCATCAGCGCACCGGCAAACAGGAGCGAGAGTTTCCGCATCATTTCACGTCCTTCCAGAAACACGGTCCGCCCACCACGGGGTCGGATCAACGGGTTTACCATCCTTGCGGAACTCGACATAGAGCTCCGGCGTGGCATTTGCATCCTGTGTCGCCGAGGTGCTTGCCACCCTTGCTTCACCCATCGCGCCGATCGGCTCGCCCGCGAGAACGGATTGGCCGGACGCGACGGTCAACCTGTTCATCCCCGCCAGGACGACATGATAGCCGCCGCCGGCGTCGAGGATCAAGAGTTGACCGTAGGAGCGGAACGGCCCCGCATAGAGTATCTCCCCATCCGCCGGTGCGGTGACGATGGCGCCCGATTGTGTCGCAACCATGTCGCCCTGCATCACCGATCCGTTACCGTCATTGGCGCCGAAGCGGCGCTTGACCGTGCCGGTCACCGGCAGGGCGATCTGCCCGTGCAGGGACCGGAAGGGGATGCGCTCCAGCAGGCGGTTGGCCTCCGGTACCGGCAGGGCCGCCGTGCGGGCCTCCTCCTCGGCCTTGCGCTTGGCCTGCTTGTCGAGGGCCGCGATCAGGTCCTTCAGGCTGCGCGCCCTGGCCGCCAGCTCCTGCGCGTTCTGCTGCTCGGCCGCGAGCGCCGCCTGGGTCTCGGCCTGGAATTTCTTGCGCGCCTCGAGCAACAGGGTGAGGCGCTGCTTCTCGGCCAGCTGCTCGGTCACGGAGGCGGTGAGCCGGGCGCGCTCGGCCTCGATGGAGGCGGTGACGCGCGCATGTTCCTTGAAATCCGCCATCAGCCTTTCGGTCTCGTGGCGCAGTTCCGGCACCACGGCGCCGAGCAGGATGGCGCTGCGCACCGAGGCCAGCGCGTCTTCCGGGCGCACCAGGATCGCCGGCGGCGGGTTGACGCCCATGCGCTGCAACGCGCCCAGCACCTCGGCCAGCACGTCGCTGCGCTCGGCCAGCGAGGCGCGGATGCGGGCGTCCTGCCCCTTCAGCTCCTCCAGCCGGGTGCCGATGTCGTCGATGTCCTGCCCGAGCTTCTGCTCGGTCTTGGCCGACTGTATGAGGGCGGCGGTGATCGAGGCATAGTCCTTGCGCACCGCGGCGATGTCGGCGGCAAGCCTGGCCAGCCGCTCCGAGGAGAGGCTGATCTCCTTCGTCACCTGCTCGTATTCGGCGCGCTTGGCATCGGCCTCGGCCGGCTCTTCCGGCGCGGCCTGGGCGAGGCCGCAGGAAACCAGCAGCGCCAGCGCCCCCAGCAGGCGGCGGGCGCCGCGCGGGCCCGGTTCCGATCTCAAGCGCTCATCCATGCAGGAGCGACAGTAGCGGCAGCATCGTTAACGAATCATCAACCATGTTTGCGGGTTTGGCGCATGTTCCACCCGACCTTCTGCTGACCGCAGAATGGGGCGAAAATCCGGGCGAGCCCGTCATTGGCCGTGATTCTCATCTATCCCGGTTTTCAGGCGCGATGATAGGGGTGGCCGGCGAGAATGGTGGCGATGCGGTAGAGCTGTTCGCCGAGCATGACGCGGACGAGCTGGTGCGGCCAGGTGAGCGCGCCGAAGGAGACGATCAGCTCGGCCTCGCTGCGCAGCGCCTCGCCATGCCCGTCCGGCCCGCCGATGGCCACCACCACCGCCTTGCGGCCGTTGTCGCGCATGGCGTCGATGCGGCGGGCGAGTTCCTGCGACGAAAAGCTCTTGCCGCGCTCGTCGAGCAGAAGAAGGGCAGCGCCCGCCTGCCCCTGGGCCTGCACGTGGGCGAGCAACTTCTGCCCTTCCTCGCGCTGGCGCTCGTCCACCGTCTGGCCGCGCCCTTCCGGGATTTCGGTGATGCCGCCGAATTCGAGGCCGACGGCCGGCCCGCTGCGGGCGAACCGCTCGTAGTAGCGGTCGCCAAGCTCCTTCTCGGGGCCGGACTTCATGCGGCCCACGGCGTGTACGGTGAGTTTCATGCCCGCCCCAGATCAAGCATCGGATATTCCCGATGCTCCAAAGCGAGACGCCGGCTCCTAGTGCAGCGTCTCTTCCTCCAGATCCGGCGCCTGCCACATCTTCTCCAGATTGTAGAATTCACGGACCTCTGGACGGAAGATATGGACGATGACATCGCCCGAATCGATCAGGACCCAGTCGGCGCCGGCCAGACCCTCGACGCGCGCATTGCCGAAGCCGGCATCCTTGAGCGCCTTGAGCAGGTGATCGGCGACGGCCGCGACATGCCGGTGCGACCGGCCCGAGGCGATGACCATGTGATCGCCGAGGCTCGATTTGCCCTGAATGTCGATGGGGACGATATTTTCGGCCTTGGAGTCTTCGAGACTGGCAAGGACGATGTCGAGGGCGCGGGGCTGGCTGACGCCTATCCCGGCCGGCGAAGGCACGATCTCGGCCTTCTTCCGAAGTGCTGTTCTCAGTGTCTTTCCTTTCGCAACAAGAACAACCATGCCGCCTGCAATCGGGCGACACTGGAAAGATAGGCAGAGTCGCATTGCAGTTTCAAGACGAACGCACGCTGTGCGCGCAGAAGTGATCGGGCCAAAGCGTGTCGCGATCTTTCAGATTCGCTCCCTGCGCTTCAAGTTCCTGTTTTTTTGCGCATGCCGTTATCCCGAAACCGGTTCCCGCTTCCGGGCGACATGCTTTATCTGTTGCGGATGGTGAAGCGCCCGACCATGCTGCGCGCGGCGATGTCGTAGACGAACAGCACGCGCTCGCCGCCCGCCAGTTCCGCATCGAGGGAAATGCGGTTGCCGGAAATCGACTGCGAGACGACGCGCGCGCCGACCGGCAGCACGATATCGCCTTCGATCTGCTGGCCGGCAGGCGCCTGGATGTCGCCGGCGGGGGCGGCGACCTGCGGCTCCGTGGTCCGGGATTTGTAGACAAGGGCGGCGATCACCACCATAAGGGCGAGGAACAGAAGGCCGAGATTGATGCCCATGAAGCGGATCATCTTGCGGCGCACCTTCTCGATGGAAGGGTCCAGCGGCTTGTCTTCTTCTTCGGTTTCGGGCCGGGTCATGGCAGGGTCCGCAACAGTTCATCGGGATGAGCGGTCATAACGAAGTGGGTTCGGGATTGATAGAGGGCGGCCGGGTCGAGTTCGTCACTGACGCGGAGGCTGCCGGCCAGCGGCTCGACCAGTGGCTGGCAGCGCGGCTGGCGCCCGACCTGTCGCGCAGCCGGGTGCAGGCGCTGATCAGGCAGGGCGCGGTGCTGGTCGGCGGCGTCGCGACCGGCGAGCCGAAGCGCAAGCTTGCCGTCGGCGAGCGTGTCGAGGTCGCCATGCCCGAGCCGGAGCCGGCGGCGCCGCTGGGCGAGGCCATCCCCCTCGACATCCTCTACGAGGATGACGAGCTGATCGTCGTCAACAAGCCGGCCGGGCTGGTGGTGCATCCGGGCGCCGGCAACTGGACCGGCACGCTGGTCAATGCGCTGATCCACCATTGCGGCGACAGCCTGTCCGGCATCGGCGGGGTCAAGCGGCCGGGCATCGTGCACCGGCTGGACAAGGACACGTCCGGCGTGCTGGTCGCGGCCAAGACCGACCGGGCCCACAAGGCGCTGTCGGAGGCCTTCGCCGACCATGGCCGCAGCGGCGATCTCGAACGCGCCTATGTGGCGCTGGTCTGGGGCATTCCCCAGCGCCTGGCAGGCACGGTCGACGCGCCGCTCGGCCGGGCGGCGGACCGGGTGCGGCGCGCCGTGGTGCCGGAAGGGCGCGACGACGCCCGCCACGCCGTCACCCACTACCGGGTCGAGGAGCGCTTTGGCGAGGGCCAGAGCCAATATGCGGCCGCGAGCCTCGTGGAATGCCGGCTGGAAACCGGCCGCACCCACCAGATCAGGGTGCACATGGCGCATATCGGCCATCCGGTGATCGGCGATCCCGATTACGGGCAGGCGTTGCGCACCAAGGCGAACCGGCTGCCGGAACCGCTGAAGGACGCGGTGCAGGCCTTCCCGCGGCAGGCGCTGCATGCGCGGCTGCTTGCATTCCGCCATCCCGCCACCCATATGATGATGCGGTTCGAAGCGCCGCTGCCTGCGGACATGGCCGCGCTGGTGAGCGGCTTTCGCCAAATCTGAACCTGCCATCAAAAAACCTGACTCGCTTTGTTCACTTCACCGTGACAGTCTGTTTCGCATTGAACAAATACGTGCGTTTCCGGTTTTGTTCCTGTATAAGCTGTTCTTGCAGACGTGCGCTTTTCCGGCGTCTGCACTCCATGCCCGCCGCGTTTCGGGGGCATCGCTCTAGAGAGGAGGGCGCTTTATGGCCCAGACACTACCCAGCATCGTTTCCGGCGAAGGTGGCCTGACCCGCTACCTGGAAGAAATCCGCCGCTTTCCCATGCTCCAGCCGCAGGAAGAGTACATGCTCGCCAAGCGCTATCATGAGCATGGCGACACGGCCGCCGCCCACAAGCTCGTCACCAGCCATCTGAGGCTCGTGGCCAAGATCGCCATGGGCTATCGCGGCTACGGCCTGCCGATCGGCGAGGTGATCTCGGAAGGCAATGTCGGCCTCATGCAGGCGGTCAAGAAATTCGAGCCGGAGCGCGGCTTCCGGCTGGCCACCTATGCCATGTGGTGGATCAAGGCCTCGATCCAGGAATACATCCTGCGCTCGTGGAGCCTGGTGAAGATGGGCACCACCGCCAATCAGAAGCGCCTGTTCTTCAACCTGCGCAAGGTGAAGGGCAAGATCCAGGCGCTGGACGACGGCGACCTGAAGCCCGAGCAGATCGCCGAGATCGCCACCCGCCTCAACGTCTCCGAGGAGGAGGTGGTTTCGATGAACCGCCGCCTGTCGGGCGACGCCTCGCTCAACGCGCCGATCCGCGCCACCGAAGGCGAGAGCGGCGAATGGCAGGACTGGCTGGTCGACGACAGCGACAGCCAGGAGCAGATGCTGATCGAGCAGGACGAACTGGACAACCGCCGCAAGATGCTGGCGGGTGCCATGTCCGTGCTGAACGATCGCGAACGCCGCATCTTCGAGGCGCGCCGCCTTGCCGAGGAGCCGCTGACGCTGGAGGAACTGTCCGGCGAGTTCGACATCAGCCGCGAGCGCGTGCGCCAGATCGAGGTGCGCGCCTTCGAGAAGGTGCAGGACGCGGTGAAGGCCGAGGCCAAGCGCCAGGCGCAGGCGCTGCGCACCATCGAGGCGCAGCCGGCGGCGTAATCTCCGTCAGCCCAATAACAAACGGCGCTCCGAACGGGGCGCCGTTTTCGTTTGGCCGTGGCTTTACGTCGGACGGCCCGGTTCAGGGCACCTTGAAGGCCATGCCGAGGGATTTCGGCGCGGTTTCCCGAAAGCCGAACTGCTCGTAGAGCTTGTTGGCCGGTACATCCGCGATCAGGCTGACATAGGCCGAGGAGGGAAGCGCGGTCGTGACATATTCCATCAGCGCCGCCATGATGGCCTTGCCCAGGCCTTTGCCCTGATGCTCCGGCTCAACAACGATGTCGACGATCTGGAAAAAGCAGCCGCCATCGCCGATCAGCCGCCCCATGCCCACGGCCTTGTCGCCGTGCATCACCAGTGCGGCAAAGCGGGTGCCTTTCAGTCCGATGCTGGCGGCATCCCGCGAAAAGGCGCTGAGGCCCCCGGCGGCGCGCAGGCGCATATAATCTTCGACGGAAGGGTGGCGGGCCAGAACCCGATAGCCGGATGAGGTCATGCTGCTGCCTTTGCGGATGCCTTGTTCCGAACTGTCATGGACGACGGTTCACGGCAAGGCAACGCTTCCTGCCGGGGAGCCGCCGCTGATGCCGGACGCGGGCATCGTCAGGCTTCTCTCTTGGCCAGCCAGACGGTGGCGCCGCCGCAGGCAGGAGCGTTCTTCCCATGCCTGAGAACGGTGAACCCGTTGCCGGCAAGCAGGGCCCGGCATTCATCGGCATTGAGGCTGGCGTGATAAAGCGGCTTGCCCGCGAAGCTGCCGATCGCCTCGCCATGCGTGGCGCCGGGGTTGATCGCTTCCGGCAATTCGTCCTTGTCGGGCGCGATAGCCATTGCGCGTGTCCGGAACGAATGGCCCCGGATAAAAAAACGTCGCGAAACCGCATGGGTCCGCGACGTTTGGGCAGTTGCCTGACCTTTGTCAGGCCGTCGGCTGCCTGGTCTTGCGGATATAGGGCAGGATGGTCTCGTAGGAGCCGAAGCGCTTGACGGCGTCCTCGTCGGAGACGGCGGCGGTGATGATGACGTCATCGCCCTGCTTCCAGTCGGCCGGCGTCGCCACCTGGTGCTTGGCGGTGAGCTGGATGGAATCGATGGCGCGCAGGATTTCCTGGAAGTTGCGGCCCGTCGACATCGGGTAGGTGAGGACCAGCTTGATCTTCTTGTCCGGCCCGATGACGAACACCGAGCGCACGGTGGCGTTGTCGGCGGGCGTGCGGCCTTCGCAGCTATCGCCGGCTTCGGCGGGCAGCATGTCGTAGAGCTTGGCGACCTTCAGCTCGGGGTCGCCGATCAGCGGATAGTCGACCGCATGGCCGGTGACGGCGCGGATGTCGTCCTTCCAGCGGTTGTGGCTCTCCACCGGATCGACCGAAATGCCGATGATCTTGGCATTGCGCTTGCGGAACTCGCCCTCGAGCCCGGCCATGGTACCGAGCTCCGTGGTGCAGACCGGCGTGAAGTCCTTGGGATGGGAGAACAGCACCGCATAGCCGTCTCCGATCCAGTCGTGGAAATGGATGGTGCCCTGTGTGGTCTCGGCCGTGAAATCGGGGGCCGTGTCGTTGATACGGAGGCTCATGGCGTGTCCCTGCCCTGTTGTCTGGAAATTGGCTGAACATAGTCTAGCCCGTGCGGACGCGCTCCCGGAAGGAAAGCGTTACCGGCATATGGGCCGTTCCGGAATAGTATTCCAGGCCGGCCGATTTTAACAGTATGGAATTCCAGAGGCGAACGGCGCTCCGCCCCGCCTCACTCCTTGCGGAAGGCCAGCGAGGCGGCGAGCGCTTCCATCCGCTCGGTCAGCGCGCCCAGCGCGCCGGTGAGGGCCGCATCGTTCTTGTCGGCCTTGCTCAGCGCGTCGTCGCGGGTCTTGCGCAGGGTCTGGATCTCGCTCTCCATGCCCTTGATGTTCTTTTGCAGTTCCGACAGCTCGTCCATGACCATGATGCCGGCCATCACCGTTAGCCGCTGGTCGCCGATCTCGCCGAAGGATTCCTTGAGGTGGAGCACATAGCGGTCGAAGCGCTCGGCGAGGCCGATCAGGTGCTCTTCCTGACCCTCGTCACAGGCCATGCGGTACTGCTTGCCGTCGATCGAAACCGTCACCTGGGCCATTGCGACACTCCCGAACTATCTGTCCAGCACCGCACGGATGGTTTCCATGGCGGTCACCAGACGCCGCGACACTTCCTTGTTGGCTTCTTCGAGCCGCTCGGCGCGGGCTTCCGAATTGTCGAGCTCCTGCGCCAGCCGCGAGCGGTCAGCGTTCATGCGCTGCACCTCGGCCTCGGCCTCGGCATAATCGCGTTCATGTTCGAGCCGGGCCGCCACCGCGTTCTCGAGGTTTTCCATGGCCTTGCCCAGACGGGCGATGACCTCCTTGAGCGTGGTGTCCCCGGTCATGGCTGCCATCCCATTTGTGCGCATCACCGAATCGTACGCGTTCAGAACGCGTTATCGAGGAAACATTAGGCTCCGGGTGAACCATGCGTCAACAAAGCTCTCGCCCTGTCCCCCGCTAAGGATGGGGCGGACCGTCCCGATTGCACCGAAAAGACATCAAAACGCACCGATTTGTTGACTTCAAGGCGTCGCCTGCTATGTGTCGCGCACTCCCTTTCCCAGCCCAGATCCTGCCTGGAGGAACCATGCCCTCGCGTGAACAACATGACCGGATGGCGAATGCGATCCGCTTTCTTTCCATGGATGCGGTCGAGAAGGCCAATTCCGGCCATCCGGGCCTCCCGATGGGTTGTGCCGACATCGCCACGGTGCTGTTCACCCGCTTCCTGAAGTTCGATGCCCGCAACCCGCACTGGGCCGACCGCGACCGCTTCATCCTTTCGGCCGGCCACGGCTCGATGCTGCTCTATTCGCTGCTCTACCTGACCGGCTACGAGGACATCACCCTCGACGAGATCAAGAATTTCCGCCAGCTCGGCTCGCGCACCGCCGGCCATCCCGAATACGGCCATGCCGCCGGCATCGAGACGACCACCGGGCCGCTCGGCCAGGGCATCGCCAATTCGGTCGGCTTCGCCCTCGGCGAGCGCATCATGAATGCCGCCTTCGGCGACGATCTGGTCGACCACTACACCTACGTGCTGGCCGGCGACGGCTGCCTGATGGAGGGCATCAGCCAGGAGGCGCTCTCGCTGGCGGGCCACCTCAAGCTCAACAAGCTGATCGTCATCTGGGACGACAACAACATCTCCATCGACGGCGCGGTCTCGCTGTCGGACTCCACCGACCAGCCCGCCCGTTTCGCGGCCTCGGGCTGGAACACGCTGAAGATCGACGGCATGGACCCGGAAGCCATCGCCGGCGCGCTGGAAGCGGCCCGCAAGTCCGACCGCCCGACCCTGATCGCCGCCAAGACCACAATCGGCTTCGGCGCGCCGACCAAGGCCGGCACCTCCAAGGTGCACGGCTCGCCGCTCGGCGCCGAGGAAATCGCCGGCGCCCGCAAGGCGCTGGGCTGGTCCTATGAGCCGTTCGACGTGCCCGCTGACGTGCTCGACGCCTGGCGCGCCGCCGGCGCCAGGGGCGCCGAGGCACGCGAGGCATGGGAAGGCCGCCTGGCCAAGACCGATGCCGCCAGGCGCGCCGAGTTCGAGCGCCGCATGTCCGGCAAGCTGCCGCAGGGCTTCGACGCGGCCATCGCCGACTACAAGAAGAAGCTCGCGGAGGACAAGCCGAAGGTCGCCACCCGCAAGTCGTCGGAAATGGCGCTGGAGGTCATCAACGGCGTGGTGCCGGAGACCATCGGCGGCTCGGCGGACCTCACCGGCTCCAACAACACCAAGACCAGCCAGACCAAGCCGATCACGCCCGGCAACTACGGCGAGCGCTATGTCCATTACGGCATCCGCGAGCATGGCATGGCCGCGGCCATGAACGGCCTGACGCTGCATGGCGGCATCATCCCCTATGGCGGCACCTTCCTCACCTTCTCCGACTATGCGCGCCCGGCCATGCGCCTGGCCTCGCTGATGGGCATCCGCTCCATCTTCGTCATGACCCATGATTCCATCGGGCTGGGCGAGGACGGTCCGACCCACCAGCCGGTCGAGCACGTGGCGGCGCTGCGCGCCATCCCCAACCACAACGTCTTCCGCCCGGCCGATGCGACCGAGGCGGCCGAGTGCTGGCAGATCGCGCTGGAAACGGAAAAGACCCCGTCGACGCTGGCGCTGACCCGCCAGAACCTGCCGGCGCTGCGCACCACCTATGTGGAAGAAAACCTGTGCCGCAAGGGCGCCTACGAACTGGCCGCCGCCGAGGGCGGCGAGGCCGCGGTGACCATCTTCGCCACCGGCTCCGAGGTCGAGATCGCGCTGAAGGCGCGTGACCTGCTCCAGGGCCACGGCCATCCGACCCGCGTCGTCTCGGTGCCCTGCCTCGATATCTTCGAGCAGCAGGACGAGGCCTACCGCAAGGCGATCATCGGCAAGGCCGCGGTCAAGGTGGCGGTCGAGGCCGGCATCCGCCAGGGCTGGGACGCGGTGATCGGCTCGGACGGCATCTTCGTCGGCATGACCGGCTTCGGCGCCAGCGGCACCATCGAGCAGCTCTACGCCCATTTCGGCATCACCGCCGAGGCCGTGGCCAAGGCCGCCGAACGCCGGCTGCACGGCTGAGCCCGGGAGGCAGGCCCCTGGAATTGATAGGCCAGGGACAGGCTAATCGGTTTGAAGCGCATGGCGGGAGATGGATTCCAGCACCCGCCTCTTTTAAGAACGGCAGGGATTTTCCCGCTTCAGGAGACGGACATGACTGTGAAGGTTGCCATCAACGGATTTGGCCGCATCGGCCGCAACATCGTGCGCGCGATCTATGAAAGCGGCCGCAAGGACATCGACGTGGTCGCCATCAATGATCTCGGCCCGGTCGAGACCAACGCGCATCTGCTGCGCTACGATTCCGTGCATGGCCGCTTCCCCAGCGAGGTGAAGGTCGACGGCGACACCATCTCCGTCGGTTCCGATTCCTTCAAGGTGTTCGCCGAGCGCGACCCGTCCAAGCTGCCTTGGGGCGAGCTCGGCGTCGACATCGTGCTGGAGTGCACCGGCATCTTCACCTCCAAGGAGAAGGCCTCGGCCCACCTCGCCGGCGGCGCCAAGCGCGTCATCGTGTCGGCCCCGGCCGACGGCGCCGACCTGACCGTGGTCTACGGCGTCAACCACGACAAGCTGTCGAAGGACCATGTCGTCATCTCCAACGCCTCCTGCACCACCAACTGCCTGGCCCCGGTGGCCAAGGTGCTCAACGACGCCTTCGGCATCGAGAAGGGCTTCATGACCACGGTGCACGCCTATACGGGCGACCAGCCGACGCTCGACACCATGCACAAGGACCTCTACCGCGCCCGTGCGGCGGCGGTGTCGATGATCCCGACCTCGACGGGTGCGGCCAAGGCCGTCGGCCTCGTGCTGCCGGAGCTGAAGGGCAAGCTCGACGGCGTGTCGATCCGCGTGCCGACGCCGAACGTCTCGGTCATCGACTTCAAGTTCGTGCCGAAGAAGAAGGTCACCGTCGAGGAGGTCAACGCCGCGCTGGTGGCGGCCGCCGACGGCTCGCTCAAGGGCATCCTCGCCTACACGCGCGACCCGCTGGTCTCCATCGACCTCAACCATGATGCCCATTCCTCGACCTTCGCGCTCGACCAGACCAAGGTCATCGATGGCGATCTGGTGCGCGTCATGTCGTGGTACGACAACGAGTGGGGCTTCTCCAACCGCATGGCCGACACGGCCGTCGCGTTTGGCAAGACCATCGGCTGATCGCCGCCGCCCGATCGAGACGCCCGGCTTTGCCGGGCGTTTTGCTTCGCGCAGCGTGACTTGGACAATTTTCGTCGCCTGCACTCGCCGGGCGGCCTTCTGGATCAAGGGGATTTGACATGACGGTCGGCTTCAAGACGCTGGATGACATTGGCGATATCCGCGGCAAGCGCGTGCTGGTGCGCGTGGATCTCAACGTGCCGATGGCGGAGGGCAAGGTCACCGACGCCACCCGCATCGAGCGGGTCGGGCCGACCATCGCGGAACTGGCGGACAAGGGCGCGAAGGTCATCCTGCTCGCCCATTTCGGCCGTCCCAAGGGCGAGCCCAAGGCGGAGTTCTCGCTGGAGCCGGTGGCGAAGGCCACCGCCGGGGTGCTCGGCCGCGCCGTCGGCTTCGCCGGCGACTGCGTGGGCGAAAAGGCTGCCGCCGCCGTCGCCGCCATGCAGGACGGCGACGTGCTGCTTCTGGAGAACACCCGCTTCCACAAGGGCGAGGAGAAGAACGATCCCGATTTCGTCAAGGCGCTGGCCGCCAATGGCGACATCTACGTCAACGACGCCTTTTCCGCCGCGCACCGGGCGCACGCCTCGACCGAGGGGCTGGCCCATGTGTTGCCGGCCTATGCCGGACGCACCATGCAGGCCGAGCTGGAAGCGCTGGAAAAGGGGCTGGGCAGCCCGGCCAAGCCGGTGGTGGCCATCGTCGGCGGGGCCAAGGTCTCGACCAAGATCGACCTCCTGAGCAACCTGGTGCGCAAGGTCGACGCGCTGGTCATCGGCGGCGGCATGGCCAACACCTTCCTCGCCGCGCGCGGCACCGAGGTTGGCAAGTCGCTGGCCGAGCACGACCTGGCCCAGACCGCCAGGCAGATCATGATCGCGGCGGCCGAAGCCGGCTGCGCGGTCATCCTGCCGGTCGACGGCGTGGTGGCGCGCGAGTTCAAGGCGGGCGCCGCCAACGAGACCGTCGCCATCGATGCGGTGCCGCAGGACGCGATGATCCTCGATGCCGGCGAAAAGAGCGTCGAGACGATCAACCAGTGGATCGACCGGGCGGCGACGCTGGTCTGGAACGGCCCGCTCGGCGCGTTCGAGATCGAGCCGTTCGACCGCGCCACGGTGGCGGCCGCGCGCCATGCGGCTGAGCGCACAAGCGAGGGCAAGCTGATCTCGGTGGCCGGTGGCGGCGACACGGTGGCCGCCCTCAACCATGCCGGCGCCGCCGACGACTTCACCTATGTCTCGACCGCCGGCGGCGCCTTCCTGGAATGGATGGAGGGCAAGCCGCTGCCCGGCGTCGAGGTTCTGAAGCGCTGATACCCACAGCTTCCCCGCCCGCGGCGGAACCCTTGGCCTTTCAATCGATTAGGAAGCGCGGCCGGCATTTCTTTGCCGGGCGGGTTCTGCTATGCGGCGGGCATGCTTTCCAGCCGGCACCTTTTTGAGGAGTGACACAATGAGCGAACGTCTTGAGGATATCGCGGCGGCCATGGTGGCCGACGGCAAGGGCATTCTTGCGGCGGACGAAAGTTCCGGCACGATCAAGAAGCGCTTCGACGTCATCGGCGTCGAATCCACCGAAAACAGCCGCCGCGACTATCGCGAGCTGATGTTCCGCGCCAAGGAGGCGATGAGCCAGTATATTTCCGGCGTCATCCTCTATGACGAAACCATCCGCCAGAAGGCCGCCGACGGCACGCCGCTGGTCGACATCATCAAGGCCGCCGGCGCCATTCCCGGCATCAAGGTCGATGCCGGCGCCAAGCCGCTGGCCGGCTTCCCCGGCGACACCATCACCGAGGGCCTCGACGGCCTGCGCGAGAGGCTGGCCGAGTACCACAAGCTCGGCGCCCGCTTCGCCAAGTGGCGCGCGGTGATCGACATCAACGAGGAGGAGGGCGTTCCCTCGGGCTACGCGATCGACGCCAACTGCCATGCGCTCGCCCGCTATGCGGCGCTGTGCCAGGAAGCCGGCATCGTGCCGATCGTCGAGCCGGAAGTGCTGATGGACGGCGCCCACGACATCGACACCTGCTATGAGGTCACCAAGGTCACGCTGCTCCAGCTCTATGCCGAGCTGAATGCCGCCGACGTGGTTCTGGAAGGCACGATCCTCAAGCCGAACATGGTCATCGCCGGCAAGAAGTCGGGCACGAAGAACTCGCCCGAGGAAGTGGCCGAGAAGACCATCAGGCTGTTCCGCGAAACGGTGCCCTGCGCCGTTCCGGGCATCGCCTTCCTGTCGGGCGGCCAGTCGGACGAGGAGGCGACCGCCAACCTCAACGCCATCAACGCCATCGGTCCGCATCCGTGGAAGCTGACCTTCTCCTATGGCCGCGCCCTGCAGGCCGCGCCGCAGAAGGCGTGGAGCGGCAAGGCGGACAACGTCGCCGCCGCGCAGGCCGCCTTCACCCACCGCGCCCGCATGAACTCGCTGGCCGCGCTCGGCAAGTGGCAGGATAGCCTGGAAAAGGCCGCCTGAGAGGGCGGCGAACCGCCATTCTTCCTGAAACCCGGGCCTTGCGCCCGGGTTTTTTCATGGGCGCCGGAATCGGGTGCCGGGAACGCCGGGGCGGGCTTGCGCATTGTGGTTGAGACAACCATCAAGCGGGAGGTCCACCCATGCCCCTTACGACGCTTCTCATCATCATACTGGTGCTGATCCTGATCGGCGCGGTGCCGAGCTGGCCCTATTCGCGCAATTGGGGCTACGGCCCCTCCGGCATCGTCGGCGTCATCTTGGTGGTGCTGCTGATCCTGGTGCTGATGGGGCGGATCTGACGCCGGGCCTGTCTTTGTATCGCGCTCACGCCTCCGGTGGGGCTTCACTCGGCCGGCGGGGTGGCGCTGAAATCGGCGCGCCGGACCCGCCCCGCCATCAGGAACACGATGACCAGCAGCCCTGACAGGCCGATGAACACCGGGCTGAAGCCGACATGCTCGGCGACGAAGCCGATGGCCGAGGGGGCCACAAGAATGCCGCTGTAGCCCATGGTGGTGACCACGCTCATGCCGACGCCCGAGGAGATGCCGTGCTGGTTGCCCGCGGCCGAGAAGGCGATCGGCACCATGTTGGCGATGCCGATGCCGCAGAAGGCGAAGCAGGCGATCGCCATCCACGGCGCGGCGGCGAGACCTGCACCCAGCATGCCGGTTGCCGCGATAAAGGCGCTGATCCGCAGCGTCGTGACCGCGCCGAAGCGGTTGCGCACCGCATCGCCGGCGAAGCGCATGCAGGCCATGACGCCGGAAAAGGCGGCGAAGGCGAGGCTGGCCGTCGCGAGATCGGCCCCAAGCTCCTGCTGAAGATAGAGGGCCGCCCAGTCGAGCACAGCGCCTTCCGGCGTCATTGAAAACAGCGCCATCACGCCGATCAGGTAGATCAGGGGATTGCGCGGCAATGAGAAGCGGGGCCGTGCCGTCCCCCCCGGCTGGCCTTCCGAGATCAGGTGACGGTTGGCGAGCATCACGCCGGCAAAGGCGACGGCCGTCACGATTATGGAGTGGGCCAGATGCCCGAATGTCTGGATGCCCAGCCCTCCAAGCCCCCCGCCGACGAAGCCGCCAAGGCTCCAGAAGCCGTGGGAGGAGGACATGATGGCGCGCGCCAGCCGGCGCTCGACGACCACCGCGTTGGTGTTCATCGCCACGTCCATGGCGCCGATGAGGCCGCCGAAGGCGATCATGGTGAGCGCCGCCAGGATAAGGTTGGGCGCCAGCGCCACCAGAAGCAGGCCGAAGCTCGCCGCGACGGCAAAGCGGGACAAGACGATGCGTGAGCCATGCCGGGCAATCAGATATCCGCACCATGACATGGCGACGACCGCGCCCGCACCGAACAGCAGGATGAGCAGGCCGAGGGTGAACCTGCTGATCTCCAGCCGGACCAGAAGCACCGGGATCTGCGGCGCCCAGCTTCCGGTGATGAAGCCGTTGATGAAGAACATGGCGGCCACGGCCCAGCGTCCGCGCACGGCCATGCTTTTCCGGCTCTGCTCATCCATGGTCGATAATCCTGAGGATTGAAGACGCGAGCCTTCTAAATCGTTTTATGCGCTGCGTCCAATCCCTGGACAGCTCATCGGACAGTTGGCGGAACGTCGGTCGGCGCAAGCGCGTTTCGTGATCTTGATATACCGTTGAAAGCTGGCTGAAAGGACAAAACAATGGCAATTGCCAGAAACACAATCTGCCTGTGGTACGACAAGGAGGCCGAGGCTGCGGCCCGCTTCTATGCCGAGACCTTTCCCGACAGCGCGGTCACCGCCGTTCGCCGCGCGCCCAGCGACTTCCCGTCCGGCAAGGCCGGCGATGTGCTGACGGTCGAATTCACCGTCCTTGGCATCCCCTGTATCGGCATCAATGGCGGGCCCACGTTCAAGCAGAGCGAAGCCTTCTCGTTCCAGATCGCCACCGACGATCAGGAAGAGACTGACCGCTACTGGAACGCCATCGTCGGCAATGGCGGCGCGGAGAGCGTTTGCGGCTGGTGCAAGGACAAATGGGGCGTCTCCTGGCAGATCACGCCCCGCGTCCTGACCGAAGCGATGGCTGCCGGCGGGGCGGAAGCGAAACGGGCCTTCGACGCGATGATGGAGATGAAGAAGATCGACGTCGCGGCGATCGAGGCGGCCCGGCGCGGCTGACCCGTATCAGCGCGGATCAATGATCCTTCGGCCGGTTCTGCTCGAAGGCGGCCTTCTGCGCGTCGGTGGCCTCGAGCTGATGGCGGGCCTGCCACTCGTCATAGGGCATGCCGTAGACGATCTCGCGCGCCTCGTCCTTCGACAGCGCCACGCCGTCGCCCTCGGCCGCCTCGCGATACCAGTTGGCTAGGCAGTTGCGGCAGAAGCCGCCAAGATTCATCAGGTCGATGTTCTGCACGTCGGTGCGCTCGCGCAGATGCTGGAGCAAGCGGCGGAAGGCGGCCGCCTCGAAATCGCGCTGCTTGTCCTGGCTGATGTCGGTCATCGCAATCTCTCCTGCCTTGAACCTCGGCCTGTCGGTTCCTCGATCTATACCGGGCCGGTGCGCGAGCCGTAGCGGCGCACCTCATGTATATCGGGACGGCGATCGATGGCTTCAACGATGGGGGCGAGGCGCTGCGCCCAGCCACGCGCCGTCTCGGGCATGGCGACAAGGTCCTGCCGGATCTCGATCAGCGCATGCGGATAGCCGTTGACGATGGCGTGGCGGAACATGGTGTCGCCACGCAGCGCACCGTCATAGGGTTCGTTGTCGCCCACCACCAGCGCGCCGTCGGCGGCCAGAGCCTCGATCAGCGGCCTGGCCACGCGGTCGTCGCGGTCCCACAGGACGCCGACATGCCATGGCCGGGCGATGCCCTGCATGGACGGAGTGAAGGAATGCACCGAAAACAGGAAGGGCGCGCGCCCCGAAGCCTTGGCCACGGCGGCGGTCGCGGCCGAGACGGCATCGTGATAGGGCCGGTAGAACATGTCGAGCCGGCGCTGCCGCTCGGCTTCGGAAAGCGGATAGTTGCCCGAAATGATGGTGCCGTCATAAAGCTGGCGGATCAGGGTCGGGTCGTCCTCGCCGCGATTGGGGTCGATGAGCAGGCGCGAGAAATTGGCCAGCACCGCCGGCACGCCGAGCAGGGCGGCCAGTTCGCGCGTCACCGTCTCGACGCCGATGTCATAGGCGATGTGGCGCTCGAACTCGGCTGCCGGCAGGCCGAGCGTGCCGTAATCCTGCGGCAGGTCACGCCGTGCATGGTCTGCGACCAGCAGGATGCCGCGCCTGACGTCGCCTTCAACCAGGTCGAAGGGGGCGAAAACTGTGGATCGGGTCATGGCTGGAAGGAAAGGTCCGTTTTTCGTTCCGGGCTGGGTGATAGAGCAATAGCAGGAAAAGTGGGAACCGATTTTCCGTTCGCCATTGCGTGGAAACTGGAAGATAGAGTTTCCGCGATTTCGCGAAAGCGGAACCCTGCGGTTTCATCCCACGAAGAGGGCATCCTTGCAATGCCGTGGTTTGGACAAGGTTTTTGCCAGAATTCCGCCCCGGGCGACGAACGACCCGCGCGCTCCGCTTTTAAATCGATTGGATTTCGAGGCGGCGGCGCGTTGACATACGCCCGGACTTTGCCGAAAAGGGGCCAAGCACATGAAGAGATCGATGCTGAGGGGTAGGAACAAGGTCCGTGCCGGCACAGGCAGCGCGCGCCGCGCGCTGATGGCCGCATTGCCGTTTGCCGCCGTGCCGCTGGCCCTGCTGGCGCAGGCGGCACCGGCCCATGCCGATTTCAGGGTCTGCAACGCCACGCAGAGCCTGGTCGGCGTCGGCATCGGCTATCGCGCCAAGGCGGGCTGGATCACCGAGGGCTGGTGGCACATCGAGGCGTCGAGCTGCAAGACGCTGATCGAGGGGCCGCTGTCATCGAGGTTTTACTATCTCTATGCAGAAGACGCGGAGCGCGGCGGCCGTTGGGACGGCCCGATCAACATGTGCGTGGCGGAAAAGGAATTCAAGATCGCCGGCGTCACCGACTGCGTGGCACGGGGCTTCCAGCGGGCCGGCTTTCAGGAATACGACACCGGCGAGCAGTCAAGCTGGATGGTCCAGTTGACCGAGCAGCCTACAACGGACGGGGCCTCGTCCCCGACAACCAACGGTCAAAACGGTCAATGAGACGCAGCCGCAAGGTCAAGATACTCGCCACAATCGGGCCCGCCTCCTCCGAGCAGGCCACGCTCAGGAAACTCTTCGAAGCCGGTGCGGACGTCTTCCGCATCAATATGAGCCACGCCGACCATGAGCTGATGCGCACGCTGATCGGCCGCATCCGCGCCGTCGAGGCCGAGGTCGGGCGCCCCATCGGCATCCTGGCCGACCTGCAGGGCCCGAAGCTGCGCGTCGGCCGCTTCGCCGACGGCAAGGAAACGCTCGCCGTCGGCCAGACCTTCATCCTCGACGCCGATCCCGCCCCGGGCGATGTCACGCGCGTCCACCTGCCGCATCCCGAAATCCTCGCATCCGTACAGCCCGGCCATCGCCTGCTGATCGACGACGGCAAGCTGGAATTGAAGGCGGTCAAGTGCGACGGCCGCTCCATCGAATCCGTGGTGGTGGCCGGCACCTCCATTTCCGACCGCAAGGGCGTGTCGCTGCCCGACACCGACCTGCCGGTCGGCGCGCTGACCGAGAAGGACCGCGCCGACCTCAATGCCGCGCTGGAAGCCGGCGTCGACTGGATCGCGCTGTCCTTCATCCAGCGCCCCGAGGACCTGGTCGAGGCGCGCCAGATCGCCAAGGGACGGGCGCTGCTGCTGTCCAAGATCGAGAAGCCGCAAGCGGTGGCCCGGCTTTCCGAGATCATGGAACTGACCGACGCGCTGATGGTGGCGCGCGGCGACCTCGGCGTCGAGATGCCGCCCGAGGCCGTGCCCGGCATCCAGAAGCAGATCACCCGCGCCGCCCGCAGGGCCGGCAAGCCGGTGGTCGTCGCCACCCAGATGCTGGAATCGATGATCTCCTCCCCAGTGCCGACCCGCGCCGAGGTGTCCGACGTGGCGACCGCCGTGTTCGAAGGCGCCGACGCCATCATGCTGTCGGCGGAATCGGCGGCCGGTGCCTATCCGGTCGAGGCCGTCGCCACCATGAACCGTATCGCCGAGCGGGTCGAGAAGGACCCGACCTATCCGGCCATCATCAACGCCCAGCGCTCGACGCCGGAGGCGACCGGGCCGGACGCCATTTCCTTCGCGGCGCGCGAGATCGCCGAGACGCTCGAACTGTCGGCCATCGTCAGCTACACCGCCTCGGGCGCCACCGGCCTGCGCGCCGCGCGCGAGCGGCCGAAGGTGCCGATCATCGCGCTGTCGCCGATCCTCGAAACGGCCCGGCGCCTGTCGCTGGCCTGGGGCACGCATTGTGTGGTGACCGAGGACGCAAAGGACCTCGACGACATGGTCGACCGCGCCTGCCGCATCGCGCTGCACGAGAATTTCGGCGCGGTGGGGGATCGCATCATCATCACCGCCGGCGTGCCGCTCGGCACGTCGGGCGCCACCAACATGCTGCGCATCGCCAGCATCGGCGCGGATGGCGGCGGCAAGTAAGGACGACGGACCCGACCTTAAAACGGCAGTCCGGATGACCCGGGCTGCCGTTTTTCCATATAGCTGCCGCGCGGGACCGCGCGGGCCGCTCTAGATGCTCTGGCCGGCCACTTCCTCGGAAAGCGTCGAAAGCTGGTCCTGCGCGGCGCGCAGGGCCGGATAGATGTCGAGCACGCGCTGCCAGGCGTCGATGGCGGCTTCCTTGCGGTCGGTGTCGGACATGATGCGGGCAAGGCCCGAGATCGCGCCGTAATGGCGCGGTTCCAGCTTCAGCGTGCGGTCGATGTCGGCCATCGACTTGGCATAGTTCTTCATCGTGTAGTGCAGGGTGGCGCGTCGGTTCCAGCCTTCGGCGAAATCCGGCTGCAAGGTCACCACCTGGTCGAGGAAGTCGAGCGCCACGTCGTATTTCTGCGAAGCGGCCGCCTTCTGCGCCCATTCCATCATCAGGTCCACCGAGGCGCTGCCGGATTGCGACCATTCCCGCTGGATGCGGCGGGCGATGCGCTCGGCCGCCCGCGGGTTGCCCTCGCGCTTCAGTTCGGCAAACAGCCGGTCGAGCCTCTGCGCATGGTTTTCAGCGGGCTTTTCGACGGTATCGCCGGAGACGGTGCCGTTGGGAAGCGCAGCATCGTCGGCAACGGCCGCAAGGGATGCGGCGCCCAGCGACAGCAACGTCGCGCCGATGAGAACGACAAAGCGCATGAAAGGGAATCTAACCCCGTCATGCGCCCGGTCAAACTGAATTTCGCGTGAGTTGCGCAACCGGAAATCCAGAGCCGAAGCCCTGCGCCCGGCCGGCGCCGGTCTCAGCCCTGGCGGGCCTTGTAGCGCGGGTCGGTCTTGTTGATGATGTAGATGCGGCCCTTGCGGCGAACGAGGCGGTTGTCACGGTGACGTGCCTTCAGCGCCTTGAGCGAGTTCTTGATCTTCATGGTACTGCCCGTCAATTTGGCCCTTTGCGGGCGTAACTGAAAAGCGCGCCCAAGAGCGCGCCGAAGTTGTGACAGGCTCATAAACGAGGACCCTTGCCCCTGTCAACCTTCGCATGGCCTGCCGGATGCCGGAAATCGCGTTCAGCCGCCATTCATGATCCGGTTGCCATGGATTCCGCCGCCGCCCCGGATCGAATCCCGTTTTTGTTCGTTATCTGCGGTGGTGAGGGACAGCAATTGTCCGCGAGAGGTTGAGACAATGAAGAAGTTGATCGTGCTTATGGGTCTGCTCGTGCCGCTGGCCGCATGCTCGCAGACGGAACAGGGTGCGGCGATCGGCGGTCTGGGTGGCGCTGCCATCGGATCGGCTGTCGCCTCGCCCGGAAATCGCGCCGAAGGCGCTCTGGTGGGTGGTGCCGTGGGCGCGGTGGCCGGCGCGCTGATCGGATCCGCCAACGAGCCGAACCGCTGCCGCTACCGCGACCGCTACGGCCGCGTCTATGTCGCGCAGTGCCCGCGCAATTATGACGACCGCTATTATGGCCGGAGCTACGATGACCGCTATTACGGGCGGCGCTATGATGATCGCTACTACAGCCGCCGCTACAATGATCGCTACTACGACGGCTACTGATCCGGCAATGCATGAGCCCCCGGCATGATGCCGGACGACAAAAAAGGCTGCGCCGGATCGCCCGGCGCAGCCTTTTTTCGTGAACGAAGCTGGGTGCCTTACTCGGCGTTGGCCTCGGCCGGGGCGGCGGCAGCCGCAGCAGCGGCGGCGGCCGCTTCCTGGGCCTTGGCGAGCAGGGCGGCGCGCTCCTGCGCCTTCTTGCCGGGCTGACCCTTGGTCGGGTTCGAGCGGGCGTCGCGCTTGGAGATGCCGGCCTGGTCGAGGAAGCGGGCGACGCGGTCGGTCGGCAGGGCGCCGTTGTCGAGCCAGTGCTTGACACGGTCGGCGTCGATGGTCACGCGCTCGCCGTCCTTGGGCAGCATCGGGTTCCAGGCGCCCACGGCCTCGATGAAACGGCCATCGCGCGGGCTGCGCACGTCGGCGATGACGATGTGGTAGTAGGGACGCTTCTTGGAGCCCGCGCGGGCCAGTCGGATCTTCAGTGCCATTTTCTTTCTCCTAAAGCTCTGATGTCTGGGTAGGTGTGATTGGGTCTGTGTGGCTCCGGCCGATGGTCAGCCGGGTTGGGAGGCACCGCCATTGGCGGCGATATGCTCATGGTGGCGGATGACCTCGCGGATGACGAAGTTCAGGAACTTCTCCGCGAAGTCGGGATCGAGATGGGCGTCGTTGGCCAGCCGCCGCAGGCGCTCGATCTGCTGGGATTCGCGCGCCGGATCGGCCGGCGGCAGGCCGTGGGTGGCCTTGAGGACGCCCACCGCCTGGGTGCAGCGGAAGCGCTCGGCCAGCATATGGATGAGAGCCGCGTCGATATTGTCGATCGAGGCGCGGTAGCCGGCGAGCAGGCGCTTGGCCTCGTCGAGGTTTTTCTCTTCGCTCATCGTCCCCTCACTTCTTCTTGGCCGGCAGGCCGCCGAGGCCTGGCAGTTTCATGCCGCCGGGCAGGCCCGGCAGGCCGCCGCCCAGACCCGGAAGACCACCGGGCATGCCGCCCGGAAGGCTCCCGGAAAGCCCCTTGCCGAGGCCGGCGGCCTCCGCCTGCTTCTTCAGCGCCTCGATCTGCTTCGGGTCCATCTTGGAAAGGTCGGGCATGCCGCCCCCGAGGCCGCCCATCCCCATCTTGGAGGCAAGGCCGCCCATGAGGCCGCGCATCATGCCGCCGCCCTTGCCCTTGCCGCCCATGGCTTTCATCATGTCGGCCATGCCGCGGTGCATCTTGAGCAGCTTGTTGATTTCGGCCGCATCGGTGCCGGAACCGGCGGCGATGCGCTTCTTGCGGCTGTGCTTCAAAAGGTCCGGATTGGCGCGCTCGGCCCGGGTCATCGAGGAGATGATGGCGAGCTGGCGCTTGAACATTTTGTCGTCGAGGCCGGCGGCGGCCATCTGGTCCTTCATCTTGCCCATGCCGGGCATCATGCCCATGATGCCGCCCATGCCGCCCATCTTCTGCATCTGGCCAAGCTGGTCGGCGAGGTCGTTCAGGTCGAACTTGCCCGACTGCATCTTCTTGGCCATCGCCGCGGCCTTTTCCGCGTCGATGGTCTCGGCGGCCTTCTCGACCAGGGAGACGATGTCGCCCATGCCGAGGATGCGGTCGGCGATGCGCTTGGGATAGAATTCCTCCAGCGCGTCCATCTTCTCGCCGGTGCCGATCAGCTTGATCGGCTTGCCGGTGACGGCGCGCATGGAAAGGGCGGCGCCGCCGCGCCCGTCGCCGTCCATGCGGGTGAGCACCAGGCCGGTGATGCCGACGCGCTCGTCGAAATTGCGGGCGAGGTTGACCGCGTCCTGGCCGGTCAGCGAATCGGCGACCAGCAGGATCTCGTGCGGGTTCGAGGCGGCCTTGATCTCGGCCATCTCGACCATCAGCGGCTCGTCGATGTGGGTGCGGCCGGCGGTGTCGAGGATGACCACGTCATGCCCGCCGAGCCTGGCCGCCTGCACCGAGCGTTTCGCGATGTCGACCGGCGACTGGCCGGCGATGACGGGAAGCGTGGCGACCTTCACCTGCTCGCCGAGCTGGCGCAACTGCTCCTGCGCGGCCGGCCGGCGCGTGTCCAGCGAGGCCATCAGCACCTTCTTGCCCTGCCGGTCGGTCAGGCGGCGCGCGATCTTGGCGGTGGTGGTGGTCTTGCCCGAGCCCTGCAGGCCGACCATCATGAGGACGACCGGGGCGGGCGCGTTGAGGTCGATCGGCACGCCCTCCTCGCCCAGCATGGCGACCAGCTCGTCATGGACGATCTTGACCACCATCTGGCCGGGCTTGATCGACTTGAGAACCGCCGCGCCGACCGCCTTCTCGCGCACCTTGTCGGTGAAGGAGCGCACGACATCGAGCGCCACGTCTGCTTCCAGCAGGGCGCGGCGAACCTCGCGCAGCGCGGCCGAGACATCGGCCTCCGACAGCGCGCCGCGGCCGGTGAGGCCGTTCAGGATCGAGCCAAGGCGTTCCTGCAGCGATTCAAACATGTCTCTTCCTTTTCCCTGCCGTCCGTGGATGGACGAGAGGTAGTGCCGCTCCGGTCCTTCTCCAAGCGAAACCAAAGCCGAAAAGCACCCGGGGGCGCATCGCGCTGCCGGGTGTTGGCCTCCGGGATCGGCTTGTGGTCATGACGGCCACGGCGCCCCGGTCAGCTTCGCGAAAAGAAGACTTGTCGCAGAATTGCGGGCTGTAGACAGGAAAAACCGGCCGGAGTCAAGACCGGGCGGTATCCGCCGCCGCCGACGCATCGGCTTCCAGCTTCAATGGCGAGCGCGGATGGATCAGGAGGACCAGGGTGAGCGCGCTGCCGGCGATGCCGATCAGGGTCAGCAGCACGGCATGCAGCGGGGTCCAGCCGGGGCCCTCCAGCGATGCGCCCAAAAAGAGTGCGAAGACGCCGTAGGTTTCCTGATGCGATATCAGCACGAAGCCGAACAGGTTGTTGGCAAGGTGGGCCCCGAAGGCGGCGCCCAGATTGCCGGTGAGCCATACCGTCGCCGCCAGCACCAGCGCGAAGGCGCCGATCGACAGGAGGCCGGCCAGATGCACCGCCGGGTTGGCCGAAGCGCCCCAGTGCAGGACGGTGAAGACGGCCACCGGCAGCACGAACCAGACCAGCGGGCTGGCGAAACGGGCGGCTAGGCCGCGCATCAGGTAGCCTCGGAACAGCATTTCCTCGGCCGAGGTCTGGATGAGGGTAAGCACCGCCACCGGCGCCAGCAACAGCAGCCAGGTCTCGACCGGGATGGCGCCGCGGGAAAGCTCCGGCCGCAGCAGGTAGATCAGCACTTCCGAAAGCATCGAGGTGACGAGGACGGCGATGAAGCCCCTGGCGAAGCCGCTGCGCGACAGGCGGCGGCCTGGGCCGTAGAGGGCGGAGAGCGGTTCGCGGTGCAGGAAGCGCATCGCCAGCCACAGGCCGATCCATATCCCCGAGAAGGACAGCAGCATGGCCGCCACGCCTCCCGGCGAGGCGATGAAGTGGGTCATCAGGTCGGGGCTGGCGGGCTCGCCCGCATCGATGCGGCGCAAGGCGAAGAGATAGGCGCCGCCGCCGATGGCGGCCAGCGTCGTCGCCACCCAGGCGAGGCCGACCACGGCAAGGCCGACGAAAAGCCGTGGCAGGGTGGCTTTTTCTCCGGCCGAGCGGCGGTATCGATCAAAAGCGCGTGAAGAAGCGGTCATGCCTGTCCTGCCGGGTTGGCCCGTCGGAATCATGTAGCGCATGCGGCCGGGAAGTTGAATCGCCGATGCAATTCAATCGCGGATAGGGTAAATGGCTGCGTTCCTGCCGGCGGGCCGCTTTGCCACATTTAGAGCGAACTCCGCCTGCACAGAGCCCGCCTTGCAGGCGCAGCTTGCCGGAACGGCGATGACAATTACACGTTTGACTGGCAAATTCGCGCGGGGACGTGATTCAGGCACTCAGGAGACCGATATGGCATTTCTTGCCAAGGGAAGGATTTTTGCGGCGGCGGCGCTTGCCGCCTTGACAACGGCCGGCGCGGCGCAGGCGGCCGGCAAGTGCGGCAACGACGGCAGCGGCTTCAATGCGTGGGTGGATGCCTATGCGGCCGACGCCAAGGCGAGGGGCATCGACACGCGGCCGTTGCAGGGCATCAAATACGAGACCGGCGTCATCAAGATCGATCGCGCCCAGCACAAGGCGTTCCGCGGCAGCCTTGAGGATTTCATGAACCGCCGCGCGCCGGCCTCCTATGTCAAGAAGGCCAAGGGCTACATGAAGTCCGAGGCTTCGCTGCTGCGCCGCATCGAGCAGCGCTACGGCGTGCAGCCGGAGGTTCTTCTGGCCATCTGGGGCATGGAGACGGGCTTCGGCGCCAATTCCGGCAACAAGGGCGTGTTCGGCCCGCTGGCGACGCTGGCCTATGACTGCCGCCGCTCGGCCTTCTTCACCAACGAGCTGGATTCGGCGCTGATCATCGCCCAGAAGGGCTATATCTCGGCCGCCCAGATGAAGGGCGCCGGCTTCGGCGAACTCGGCCAGACCCAGTTCCTGCCGTCGAAATATCTGGAATATGCCGTCGACTTCGACGGCGACGGCCGCCGCGACCTGATCCGCTCGCGCGCCGACGTGCTGGCCTCGACCGCCAACTTCCTGCGCGGCCATGGCTGGCAGCCGGGTGGCGGATACGGTCCGGGCGAAGTCAATTACAGGCACTGGAACGACTGGAACCGCGCCACGATCTACCAGAAGGCGCTGGCCGAGTTCGCCCGCCGCATCGCCAACTGATACGGGATGGGGCAGACGGGTTTCAGACCCGCTTGCCGTCCTTGTCGAAGAAATGCAGCCGGTCGAGGCCGGCTGCGATTTCCAGCGTGTCGCCGGGCTGGACCATGCTGCGGCCCGGCACCCGCACCACGATGCGCTCGCCGTTGATGGCGCAGTGCAGGAAGCTTTCCATTCCGACAGGCTCGACCGCCTCCACCGTCACCGGCAGCGAGAGCGCGCCCTTCTGAGGCGACTGCGGGGTCGAGACCAGCGCATCCTCGGGCCGCAGGGCGACGATCGCCACATGCTGCGGAATCGATCCTTCGATCCTCGCCCCGCCCATCACCGTGGCCGTGCCGTCCGTCTCGCGCGCCAGCGCCAGCAGGTTCATCGGCGGCGCCCCGATGAAGGCGGCGACGAAGGTCGAGGCCGGCTTTTCGTAGACGTCCATCGGCGCGCCGATCTGCTCGATCAGGCCGGCATTCATCACCACCAGCATGTCGGCCAACGTCATGGCCTCGAGCTGGTCGTGGGTGACGTAGACCGAGGTGACGCCGAGATTGCGTTGCAGGTTCTTGATTTCCACCCGCATCTGGCCGCGCAGCTTGGCGTCGAGATTGGAAAGCGGCTCGTCGAACAGGAACACCTTGGGATTGCGCACGATGGCGCGGCCCATGGCGACGCGCTGGCGCTGGCCGCCGGAAAGCTGACGCGGCTTGCGGTCGAGAAGCTGCTCCAGTTCGAGGGTCCTGGCGGTGGCGCGCACGCGGCTGTCGATCTCGGGCTTCGGCGTGCGGCGGTTGCGCAGACCGTAGGCCATGTTGTCGTAGACGCTCATATGCGGATAGAGCGCGTAGTTCTGGAACACCATGGCGATGTCGCGGTCGGTCGGGCCGATCTCATTGACGACCTTGCCGTCGATGGAGATCGTGCCCGAGGAGATGGTCTCCAGCCCGGCGATCATGCGCAGCAGCGTGGACTTGCCGCAGCCCGAAGGGCCGACCAGCACGCACAGCGCCTTGTCGGGAATGGCGATCGAGACGCCTTTTACCGCCTCGACGCCGCCGGCATAGACCTTGCGCACATCGTTGAGATCGACTGTCGCCATTGTTCCTATTTCTCCGACTCGACCAGACCCTTGACGAACCAGCGCTGCATCGCCACCACCACGAGGATGGGCGGCACGATGGCCAGCATCGCCGTCACCATGACGAGGTGCCATTGGGTGTCGGCGTCGGCGAAGGAGATCATCTTGCGCAGCGCGATGACGATGGTGTTCATGCTGTTGCTGTTGGTGACCAGAAGCGGCCACAGATATTGCGTCCAACCGTAGATGAAGAGGATGACGAACAGCGCCGCGATGTTGGTGCGCGACAGCGGCAGCAGGATGTCGAAGAAGAAGCGCCACGGCCCGGCGCCGTCGACGCGGGCGGCTTCGACCAGTTCGCCCGGAATGGTCATGAAGAACTGCCTAAACAGCAGTGTCGCCGTCGCCGAGGCGATCAGCGGCACGATCAGCCCGGCATAGGTGTCGATGAGGCCGAGGTCGACCATCACCTTGTAGGTGGGCAGGATGCGCACCTCGACCGGGAGCATCAGGGTGATGAAAATGATCCAGAAGAAGGTCATCCTGAGCGGAAAGCGGAAGAACACGATGGCATAGGCCGACAGGATCGAGATGACGATCTTGCCGATGGCGATGCCGAGCGCCATCACCGTGGTGTTGACCAGCAGCGTATCGACGCCGACCCCGCCGATCCGGTTCACCCCGCCCGACAGCGCCTGCGAGTAGTTGTTCCAGAATTCCGGGCCCGGCAGCAGCGGCAGCGGCGGGCGCAATATGGTCTGCAAGGTGTGGGTGGAGGCGACGAAGGTGTAGTAGATCGGGAAGGCGACGATGAGGATGCCGAGGATCAGGATGGCGTGGGCTACATAGATGCCCGTGGCCGACTGGCCGATCATCAGCTTGTCGTGGCCGCTGGCCGGCGCTTTGAGGTCAGCCATAATGCACCTTCCTCTCGACATAGCGGAACTGGATGGCGGTGAGCGCGATGACGATGATCATCAGGATCACCGACTGGGCGGCGGATTCGCCGAGGATCAGGTTGACGAAGCCGTCATTGTAGACCTTGTAGACCAGCGTTTCCGTGGCCTTGCCCGGCCCGCCGCCGGTGACGGCGTGGATGATGCCGAAGGTGTCGAAGAAGGCGTAGGTGGTGTTGATGACCAGCAGGAAGAAGCTGGTCGGCGCCAGCAGCGGGAAGACGATGGTCCAGAACCGTTTGGTCTCGCCGGCGCCGTCGATGGCCGCCGCCTCGATCAGCGTCTTGGGGATCGCCTGCAATCCGGCGACGAAGAACAGGAAGTTGTAGCTGATCTGCTTCCAGGCGGCGGCGGTCACCACCAGCACCATGGCGTCGGTGGAGTTGAGCAGCGGGTCCCAGGAGATGCCCGCCTTGCGCAGCAGCACGGCCAGCGTGCCGATCGAGGGGTTGAACAGGAACAGGAACAGCATGCCGGCGATGGCCGGCGCCACCGCATAGGGCCAGATCAGCAGCGTGCGGTAGAGGCCCCGGCTGCGCACCACCTTGTCGGCCATCACCGCCAGCAGCAGCGCCACGCTCATGGCAACGGCGGCGGTGGCGATGGAGAAGACGGCGGTGACCTCCAGGGAGTTCACATAGGCGGGATCGGCCAGCACCTTCCTGAAATTGGCGAACCCGACGAAGCGGGAGTTGAGGCCGAACGGGTCTTCGCGCAGCATCGACTGGTAGAGCGCCTGGCCCGCCGGCCAGTAGAAGAACACCAGCGTGATGGCAAGTTGCGGGGCAACGAGCAGATAGGGCAGGACCCGGTTCGGGAATACGACGCGGGGCGTCATGATATGGCCTCTCCTCCAGCCTCGGCGTCCCTCTTTTCGCGCGTGCGGACGGGAAATCGCCGTACGGTTTTCCGTCCGTCGCCGCGGGCTCGCCACCGTGCCCATCGGGGCGCGAATTCCTGAACCCTCTCCAATCCGGGTCTTTTCCGAAATTAGGGGACAGGCAGGGGCCGGCAAGGATGTGCCGGCCCGGATCGGCGGATGGGCTCAGTTGCCCATCGCATCCTTGATGGCCGCGTTGCCGCGCTGGACGGCCGCGTCGAGCGCCTGCTGGGCGGTCTGCTGGCCGGCGAGCATCTTCTCGAACTCCTCGTTCTGGATGTCGCGGACCTGCGGCAGGTTGGCGAGGCGCACGCCCTTGGAGTTCTCGGTCGGAGCCTTGCCCATCATCTGCAGGATCGGCGTCTCGCGGCCGGGATTCTTCTCGTAGAAGTCCGAGTTCTTGGTCGCCTCATAGGCGGCGAGCGTCACCGGCAGGTAGCCGGACTGCTCGTGCAGATATTGCTGCACGTCGGTCTGCGACAGGTAGTTGAAGAAGGCGGCGACGCCCTTGTACTGCTCGTCAGACTTGCCGGCCATCACCCACAGGCTGGCGCCGCCGGGAATGGTGTTCTGCGGGCCGTTGCCGTCGCTGTCATAGGGCAGTTGCCCGATGCCGTAGTTCATGCCCGCCTTGACGATGTCGCCGAGGCCGCCGGAGGATTCGGTCATGATGCCGCATTCGCCGGCGAGGAAGAGCTGCTTGGCTTCCGAGGTGCGGCCGCCATATTTGAAGGTGCCGTCCTTGGCGAGGTCGGCGATCGCCTGGAAATGGTTGACGAAGAGCGGCGCGTTGATCTTCAGCTCGACCTCGCCGCCGGCCAGGCCGTTCTCCTGGGTGCCGTAGGGCACGTTGTTCCAGGCCGCGAAATTCTCCAGATGGATCCAGGTCAGCCAGGTCGAGGTGTAGCCGCATTCGGCCGCGCCGCTGGTCTTGATCTTCTTCGCCGCTTCGAAAACCTCGTTCCAGGTCTTGGGCGGGTTGTTCACGTCGAGCCCGGCTTTCTCGAAGATGTCCTTGTTGTAGTAGAGGATCGGCGAGGAGGAGTTGTAGGGGAAGGACAGCATGGTGCCGTCGGGCTTGGAGTAATAGGCGACGATGCCCGGCAGATACTGGCTCTTGTCGAACTTCAGCCCGGCGCCTTCAAGCACCTCGGCCACCGGGCGGATGGCACCCTGCGCGGCCATCATGACGCCGGTGCCGACGTCGAAGACCTGGATGATGTCGGGCGCCTGTCCGGCGCGGAAGGCGGCGATGCCGGCGTTCAGCGCCTCGGGATAGGTTCCCTTGAACACCGGGACGACCTCGTAGTCGCTCTGGCTGGCGTTGAAGTCCTTGGCGATCTTGTCGACGACCTCGGCATTGGCGCCGGTCATGGCGTGCCACCAGCTTATCTGGGTGGCGGCAAGGGCACTGGCCGAGGAATACAGAGTGAGTGCAGTGGCGAAACCTGCTGCGATACCCAGAAGCTTCATCTTCTTCTCCCGATACTTCGTTGACCGAATGGAGTTAAGTTCCGCGGTCGGGAGTATGGGGCGAATATGACAGACAGACAACAGTTGCGTGTCGTTCCGATGAAAGCCGGTTAAGGATTATGGGGAAATCCAGCTTTACTTTACGTCACCTAGAGCGGCCTCGATAAACTTGAATGCATCCGGCGTGGACCATTCGGCGGGACCGTTCATATGGGCCAGAAGACAGCCCTCGTCATCGACCAGAACGGTGACCGGCAGGCCGAGGGCGAGGCCCTTCGACTTCAGATCGTTGAACACCCCCATTGTGTGGTCGCTGTAGTAGGCGAGGCTCGAGACCTTGATTTCGTCGAGGAAGGCCTTCGGCTTGTCGTCGTTGCCGGTGTCGACATTGATCGCCACGACTTCGAACCTGTCGCCCCCCATCTTCTGCTGAAGCTCGTCCAGCGCCGGCATTTCGGCGCGGCAGGGCGCGCACCATGTCGCCCACAGGTTGACGAGCACAGTTTTGCCGGCGTGTCCGGCAAGGGTAGCCGGCTTTCCATCGGGGTCGCTGAAGGCGAGGGCCGCCAGGGACTGCGGCGGATCGGCGGGCAGCATGGCGGCGACATGGCCGGTGGCGGCCGCCGCCACCGCCTTCGCCTTCCCGGCCTTGGCGGCGCAGACGCGATCCTGTCCGGCGACGGATGCCGTCGCGTCCGGTGCGTTGTTGCCAGGAAGGCCGCCGCTGACATATACCGCGAGCGCGCCGGCTGCGGCTCCGGCCACGAGGGCCGCCAGGATCAGGCGCGGGGTGGGAAAAAGTTTTCTGCCGTCTGCCATTTTATCAACTGCTCCGGACACGGGTTATAGCGATGAGCGACAAGAAGGCCAGCAACCAGATGTGGGGCGGACGATTTGCCTCGGGTCCCGCCGCGATCATGGAAGCGATCAACGCCTCCATCGGCTATGACCGCAAGCTCTACGCGCAGGATATAAGGGGCTCGCTCGCCCACAGCGAGATGCTGGCCAAGACCGGCATCATCTCGACCGACGACAGCAAGAAGATCGCCGATGGCCTCGAGACCATCCTCAAGGAGATCGAGGACGGCAAGTTCGCCTTTTCCACCAAGCTCGAAGACATCCACATGAACATCGAGGCGCGGCTGGCCGAGCTGATCGGCCCGGCCGCCGGGCGCCTGCACACGGCGCGCTCGCGCAACGATCAGGTGGCGGTCGATTTCCGGCTGTGGGTGAAGGACGAATTCCACCGCGTCGCCGAGGCGCTGAAAGGCCTGATCGCGGCCTTCGTGGAGCGCGCCGAAGAGCATGCCGGAACCGTCATGCCGGGTTTCACCCATCTCCAGACCGCGCAGCCGGTGACCTTCGGCCATCATTGCCTCGCCTATGCCGAGATGTTCGCGCGCGACCTTTCGCGGGTGCGCGACGCCATCGAACGCATGGACGAGAGCCCGCTGGGGGCCGCCGCCCTTGCCGGCACCGGCTTCCCCATCGACCGCCACATGACGGCGAAGGCGCTCGGCTTCCGCGAGCCCACCCGCAATTCGCTCGACAGTGTTTCCGACCGCGACTACGCGCTGGAGTTCCTGTCCATCGCCTCGATCGCCGGCACGCATCTGTCGCGGCTGGCCGAGGAGATCGTCATCTGGTCGACGCCGCAGTTCGGCTTCGTGCGTCTGTCCGACAGCTTCTCCACCGGCTCCTCGATCATGCCGCAGAAGAAGAACCCGGACGCGGCCGAACTGGTGCGGGCCAAGACCGGTCGCCTCAACGGCCATCTGATCGGGCTGCTGACGGTGATGAAGGGCCTGCCGCTGACCTATTCCAAGGACATGCAGGAGGACAAGGAAGCCGTGTTCGACGCGGCCGAGACGCTCGACCTGATGCTGGCGGCGATGACCGGCATGGTGCGCGACCTGACGGTGAACGCTGCGGCCATGAGACAAGCGGCCGGCTCCGGCTTCTCCACCGCCACCGACCTGGCCGACTGGCTGGTGCGCGAACTCGGCATCCCGTTCCGCGAGGCCCATCACGTCACCGGCCGCGCGGTGGCGCTGGCCGAGGAGAAGAAGGTCGGACTGGAGAAGCTCACGCTGGACGACCTGAAATCGATCCATGACGGCATCACCGCGGACATCTTCTCGGTTCTGTCGGTGCAGAACTCGGTGAAGAGCCGGCAGAGCTTCGGCGGCACCGCGCCGGTCGAGGTGCGCCGGCAGGTGCGCTACTGGAAAAAGCGCCTCGCCAAGGCTTGATGGCAGGTGGCAATAACGGCCAAACTTGGCTAGAAGCTCTAGCTATCTGGCTAGGTAGCTATCTAGCTAAAAGTTCTGGGCAGAAGCACGGACAGGATGGAACGATGACCGCAGGCAGGATGGTTGTGATGCTGGCGCTGGTCGCCGCAACGGCGACGGTTGCCGCCTGCGGGCGCAAGGGAGGCCTCGACACGCCCTATGAGGCGGCCGTCGAGGCGCGCAAGGAAGCCCAACGCAACAAGGAGCCGCTGCCGCCCGAGCCGCAGAAACCGGACACCGACAAGCCTTTCATCCTCGACAAGCTGATCTGATTTCCGGACCTTCGCCTTGAACCATTTCGAATATCGCGACGGCGTCCTGCACGCCGAGGACGTCTCGGTAAAGGCCATCGCGGCTGCGGTCGGCACGCCGTTCTACTGCTATTCGACGGCGACGCTGACGCGCCATTTCAACGTGTTCAGCCAGGCTTTCGCCGGCCTCGACACCATGGTCTGCTATGCGCTGAAGGCCAATTCCAACCAGGCGGTGCTGAAGGTGCTGGCGAAGCTCGGCGCCGGGGCCGACACGGTCTCGGAAGGCGAGATCCGCCGGGCGCTCGCCGCCGGCATCCCGGCCGAAAGGATCGTGTTCTCGGGCGTCGGCAAGACGGCGCGGGAAATGGATTTCGCGCTTCAAGCCGGCATCTACTGCTTCAACGTCGAATCCGAGCCGGAGCTGGAGCTTCTTTCGGCGCGGGCCGTGGTGCTCGGCATGGTGGCGTCGGTGTCGCTGCGCATCAACCCGGACGTCGACGCGCGCACCCATGCCAAGATATCGACCGGCAAGTCGGAGAACAAGTTCGGCATCCCGCTGTCGCGGGCGCGCCAGGCCTATGCCCGGGCCGCAAAGCTTCCCGGGCTGAAGGTGCGCGGCGTCGATGCCCATATCGGCAGCCAGATCACCGACCTCGAGCCGTTTGACAACGCCTTCGCGCTGATGGCGGAACTGGTCGGCCAGCTCAAGGCGGACGGCCATGCCATCACCCATGTCGACATGGGCGGCGGGCTCGGCGTGCCCTATCATCTGGACAATTCGCCGCCGCCGCTTCCCGTGGCCTATGGCGAGATCGTGCGCAGGCGCTTCGGCGACCTCGGCGTCAAGCTGGTGTTCGAGCCGGGCCGGCTGATCGTCGGCAATGCCGGCATCCTCGTCACCGAGGTCATCTACCTCAAGGAGGCCGAGGCGAAGAACTTCCTCATTGTCGATGCCGGGATGAACGATCTCATCCGCCCGACGCTCTACGAGGCCTATCACGAGATCCGCCCGGTGATCGAACCTGCCGACAAGGCCGAGTGGCTCCGGGCCGACGTGGTCGGGCCGGTGTGCGAGACCGGGGACTATCTCGGCCTCGACCGCAATTTGCCGCGCCTGGGACCGGGCGATCTGGTGGCCGTCTGCACCGCCGGTGCCTACGGCGCGGTGCAATCCGGCACCTACAACACCCGCCCCCTCATTCCCGAGGTGCTGGTCGACGGCGACCGTTTCGCCGTCGTGCGCAAGCGCCAGACCTACGAGGAATTGATCGGGCTCGACAGCGTGCCCGACTGGCTCTGAAAACGCCTGAGGGCAGGCCGCAAGCGGCGGTTTTGCCATGCTGCGACGCGGTTTCAGGGGCGGCGGCCGTTCACGATTTCGGGAGGTCGCCTCGCCTTCGCCGTCTTTGCTGTTATTGTTGGACTGCTATAGTTGGCGAACAGGCCATGCCATGAAGGCCGGCCGCGGAAAGGCCGATGACTGACCGTCCCGACGCAAGCACGACCCCGAGACTGCCGCAGCGTCTCCTGATGAGCCGCGCGGCGACGCGCGCGGCCATGATCGGTGAGCGGATCTGGCCGCTGGTGCTGCCGCTGCTGCTGGTCGCCGGGCTGTTCGTCAGCCTGTCCTGGTTCGGCGTGCTGGCGCGTATGCCGGATGCGCTGCGCATCGGCATCGTCGCCATCTTCGCCATCGGCACGCTGGCGGCCCTGTGGCCGCTGCGCCGCTTTCGCCTGCCTTCCGCCGCCGAGGTCGACCGCCGCATCGAGGCGGTGAACCGGCTGGAGCACAGCCCGGTGCAGGCCCTCAGCGATCGGCCGAGCGGCACGCACTCGCCCTTCGGCGAGGCGCTGTGGCGCGAGCACCAGAAGCGCATGGCGGCGCGCCTCGGCCGCCTTGATGCGGCCCTGCCCGCCGCGCGCGTGCCCGAGCGCGACCCGTGGGGCCTGCGCGCCGCTGTGGCGCTGCTTCTGGTCACCTCCTTCGCCTTTTCCTTCGGCCCGCTGGGCGGGCGGCTGACCGACGGGTTCCGGCCCGCCGCCGCGCGCGAGGCGATCGCGCCGCGCATCGACGCCTGGGTGACGCCGCCGCCCTATACGGGCAAGGCGCCGATGTTCCTGACCGCCGACGCCAATCGCGCCGTCTCCACCTTCACCGTGCCGCAGGACAGCACGCTGTCGCTGCGCGTCACCGGCGGCTCGGGCGAGGAGACGCTGAGCTATGCGCCTGCGGGCCGTGAGGCGCAGGCGATCGAACCGGCCGCTCCGGCGGTGGAAGGCGGGTCCGACAGCGCTCCCGTCACGCCCGCCGCCAGCGGCGTCAGGCAGTTCGCCGGCACGCTCACCGAGGACGGCGAACTGGTGCTGCAATCTGGCCGGCAGGAGATCGGCCGCTGGGCCTTCTCGGTGACGCCGGACAAGCCGCCGGTGATCCGCTTCGCCGGCGAGCCGAAGCGCGCCGTCAACGGCACGCTCGAACTGCAATATGAGGTCGAGGACGATTATGGCCCGGCCGCTGCGGAAGCCGAGTTCGCGCAGGCTGAAGCACCGGCCCCCGATGCGCGCCCGCTCTACGATGCGCCGGAAATGACGCTCAACCTGCCGCGGCGCGGCTCCAAGGCCAATGCCGCCAAGACCTCCAAGGACCTGACCGAGCATGTGTGGGCCGGCAGCGCCATCACGCTGACGCTTTCGGCCACCGACGATGCAGGCCAGAGCGGGCGCAGCGAGGCCGTTGCCATGGTCATGCCGGAGCGCAGCTTCACCAATCCGCTGGCGCGGGCGGTGATCGAGCAGCGCCGCCTGCTCGGCCTCGACGCCAACGCCAAGCAACGCGTGCTCGACCTGATGGACGCCGTGACGCTGCGCCCGGAAGACACGTTCGACAGCCCGGCCAACTATCTGGCGCTGATGAGCGCCCGTACCCGGCTCAAGCTGGCGTCGGGCGACGACCAGCTTCGCGACGTGGTCTCCTACCTGTGGCAGGTGGCGCTGGGCATCGAGGACGGCAATCTGTCGGCCGCCGAGCAGCGTCTGCGGCAGGCGCAGCAGGCGTTGCAGGACGCCCTGCGCAACGGCGCTACCGATGAGGAAATATCGAAGCTGATGCAGGAACTGCGGCAGGCGATGAACGATTTCCTGCGTGAGTTCGCGCAGCGCAACCAGAACCAGAACAACGCCCAGATGCCGCAGAACGGCCAGCAGATGCGCCAGAGCGATCTCGACCGCATGCTGGACCAGATCGAGAATCTGGCCCGCTCCGGCAATCGCGAGCAGGCCGAGGACCTTCTGGCCCAGCTTCAGGACATGATGAACAATCTGCAGATGGCCCAGCCGCAGCAAGGACAACCGGGCCAGCAGGGCGAGTTCAGCCAGCAGATGAACAAGCTGGGCGAGATCATGCGCCGCCAGCAGGAGATGATGAACGAAACCTTCCGCATGGACCAGACGCAGCGCGGCGACAATGGCCAGAACGGCCAGATGGGCGAGGACTGGCAGGACCAGGGTCAGCAAGGCCAGCAGGGCCAGCAGGGCGAGGGCCAGGGCCAGCAGATGACCCCGGAAGAGCTTGCCGAGGCGCTCAAGCAGTTGCAGGAGGGCCAGGGCCAGCTCCAGCAGGACCTCCAGCAGCTCGGCAAGGACCTCGAAGGCTTGGGCATGCAGCCCAATGAGGGCTTCGGGCAGGCCGACCGCTCCATGGGCCAGGCCGGCGAATCGCTTGGCCAGGGCGAGGGCGACCGCGCCGTCGGCCATCAGGGCCGGGCGCTCGAGGCGCTGCGGCAGGGCGCGCGCGAGATGATGCAGCAATTGCAGGCCATGATGGGCGAGGACGGCCAGGAGGGACAGGGCGGACGCCAGCAGAGCGCCGACCGCGATCCGCTCGGCCGGCCGCGCGCCACGCAGGGGCCGGACTTCGGTGATTCGGTCAAGGTGCCGGACGAGATCGACGTGCAGCGCGCCCGCCAGATTCTCGAGGCGATCCGCAAGCGGCTGGGCGATGCGCTGGCGCCGGATGTCGAGCGCAGCTATCTGGAGCGGTTGCTGGAGCTGAAATAAGGCCTCGGCCCGCAGCGCGAAGCTGCTTCCAATCCGTATCTATGGAATGCGGAAGCGCCGCCGTGGTCAGGCGGCGCGGGTGAGTTCCACCGACAGCGCCGTGTCGACCCGGCCGCGGATCTCGGCCAGCGAGAACGGCTTGTTGACGACGTCGATGATGACGCCGTTCAGCTCGTCGGCGCGCTCGCGCTGGTCGGCGTAGCCGGTCATGAGCAGGATGCGCAGCCCGGGATGGAGGCCGGCCGCGGATTTCGCCATCTCGATGCCGTCCATCTCCGGCATGCGTATGTCGGAGACGACGAGATCGTAGCCGCCCTTGGCGGCGCGGATCATCTCCAGCCCTTGCGCCCCGTCTACGGCGACATCGATATGGTGCCCGGCGCGCTCCAGCGCGCGGGAGACGAACATGCGGACGGAATCATCGTCCTCGACGATCAGAAGCTTTGCCATGCCCGATCATTGGCGGCCAAAAGTTGAATTTTGTTGATCGGACATAGTAAGCAAAAAGTTATGCGTCGCCCCGGCTGGAGCGTTTCCGCTTTCTGCGAATCGCAAAAATGGTCAACCTATTATTTTGACGCAGTTGCGGACGCAAAACCGCTTCGCACTTTTGCTGGAACTGCTCTAGGCATCCCCTTTGACGATGCCGACGAAGGGCAGCTCGCGGAAGGCGTGGCCGACATCCATGCCGTAGCCGACGACGAAATGGTCGGGGCAGTCGAAGCCGACATAGTCGGCCTCCAGATCGGTCTGGCGGCGCATGCGCTTGTCGAGCAACACGGCCAGCGAGCAGCTTTTCGCGCCGCGCGAAAGCATCAACTCGCGGGTGAATTGCAGCGTCTTGCCCGATTCCAGTATGTCGTCGATCAGGAGCACGTCGCGGCCGGTCACCTCGTTGTCGATGTCGCGCAGCACGCGCACCTTGCCGCTTTCCGTGCCGGCGCCATAGGAGGAGATGAAGATGAACTCGACCTCCGGGGCGAGGCCGGCATCGTGCATGGCGCGGATCAGGTCGGCGGCGAAGATGAAGGAACCCTTCAGGATCGAGATGACCAGCAGGTCCTGATATTCCCGGCTGGCGATCTCCTTGGCCAGTTCAAGGTTGCGGCGGGCGATCGCCGAGGCCGAGAACAGGACTTCGATGTTCTTGCCGCGCACGACTGGCATGTGGCGATACTCCCGCTGGAACCTGGTCTGGCTTCGATTCACCTTTCGCATGCCGTCACCCCGGAACCGGTTCCCACTTTCGGGCGGCATGCTCTATCCGGCGAAGGCGACGGATACGGATTTCACCCCGTTTCTAGGCACCTCGACGCGTCCGGAAAAGGCAAATCTTTCGCCCGGTGCCAAGGTGCGGTCCAATGTCCCCAACCTGTAGCGGGTGACGCGGCCGTCTTCGCCGGTGACGCGGATCTCCAGCGGCGGCAGCGGCGCGGCTTCCGCGCCGTCATTGCCGGCCTCGCCGTCGACGAAGAGCAACGGCCGCGCGCCCGTATCGTCGACGCGCGAGGTGA
The DNA here is from genome assembly GCF_052978165.1 of Aquamicrobium terrae. Classification (NCBI taxonomy): domain Bacteria; kingdom Pseudomonadati; phylum Pseudomonadota; class Alphaproteobacteria; order Hyphomicrobiales; family Phyllobacteriaceae; genus Aquamicrobium; species Aquamicrobium terrae. The sequence continues at coordinate 1,793,911 of NZ_JBRKLZ010000001.1, read as the reverse complement.
CGGCGGAAATGCTGAGCGCCGATTGCGGCATGTTACGCAGGAGTTCCGTCTCCGTCACCAGCGCGTGGCCGCCGGCGATCCAGAAGGCGGCGATGACGATGCCGAGCCCGCCCAGCCAGAAGGCGGGACCGCCGGATTTCGACAGGGAGCGGGAAGGAACGGGGTCGCGGGCAAGCAGCATGGCCATGCCGTCCGCCGCCGGCGGTTGCGCGGGGGCAGGTGCGGTGCCGGCCGGTTCCGCGGACCGGGGGCCGGGATGGTGCGTTTCGGTAAGGGTGACGTAATCGGCATCGACGATATCGGCCGTGCCAGAGTCGAAGGGGCCCGCATCGAAGGCGCCCGCCGCGGCAGGGAAATGGTCGCAGGCACGCCGTTCGCTGGCGCCGGTCATGATTTCGCCGGAAACCGGTCGTGCCATCGTCTGGGCGGCCATGCTGGTCCCCGTTCGCACCGTCGTTTTTTTCAGGTAGACGAAAAATGGTTAACGCTTCGCGACCGGAGCCCGCCCGCAAGTGACGAAAGTGCCGGAATTTAACGTGGCGTTAACCAAGCCTAACGATTTTCACACAAAGGAAACGGTCGGTGCTTCGGCCGTTCAGCTTTCAGGTCGTTCAACGTGATCCGCTTCGAAAATGTCGGCCTCCGCTATGGCATGGGTCCGGAGATTCTCCGCGATATCTCCCTGCACATACCGGCCGGGTCGTTCCAGTTCCTGAGCGGGCCGTCCGGCGCCGGCAAGACGACGTTGCTGCGCCTGTTGTTCATGTCGCTGAAGCCGACGCGCGGGCTGATCACCATCTTCGGCAAGGACCGCGCCCGCATCTCGCGCGCCGAACTGCCCCTGCTGCGCCGGCGCATCGGCATCGTGTTCCAGGATTTCCGCCTGCTCGACCACATGACGACCTATGAGAACGTGGCGCTGCCGCTGCGCGTGCGGGGCCGCGAGGAATCCAGCTACCGCACCGATGTCATGGAACTGCTGAAATGGGTGGGGCTGGGCGAGCGCATGCATGTGCTGCCGCCGGTGCTCTCCGGCGGCGAGAAGCAGCGCGCGGCGATCGCCCGCGCCCTGATCGAGCAGCCCGAAATCCTGCTGGCCGACGAGCCGACCGGCAATGTCGATCCGCAGCTCGCGCGCCGGCTGCTCAGGCTGTTCATCGAGCTGAACCGGCTGGGCACGGCGGTGGTCATCGCCACCCACGACCTCACGCTGATGGACCAGGTGGACGCGCGCCGCCTGATCCTCGCCAATGGAAGGCTGGACATCTATGATTGACGTTCCGGCTCCGGACCCGGTGGAAGAGGATGCGGCCGAACGGCCCCAGCCGGCGGAGCGCGCGCCGCGCAAGACCGCGCCCATCGTGCCGGCGCAGAACATCGCCGGGCGGGCGCTGGTCGTCGTCATCGCCATCATGACTTTCCTGTCCTGCGTCACCTTCGGCGCGGTGACGCTGGTGCGCGACACGGCGTCGGTCTGGGAGAACCAGATCTCGCGCGAGGCGACGATCCAGATCAAGCCGGCCGACGGCCTCGACATGGAGATCGCGCTCGCCACCGCCGCCGGCGTCGTCTCCGAATTCGACGGGGTGAAGGGCACCCGCATCGTCGACCGGGCGGCCACGACGCGGCTCCTGGAGCCGTGGCTGGGCTCCGGCTTCGACATCGAGCAACTGCCGGTGCCGCGCCTCGTCATCGTCACCATCGACGAAAACAGCCCGCCCGACTTCGCCGCCATGCGCACGGCGGTGTCGAGCGCGGTGCCGAGCGCCACGCTGGACGACCACCGCACCTGGGTCGACCGGCTGGTGGCCATGGCCCACACCACGGTGACCATCGGCATCGCCGTGCTGGCGCTGATGCTGTCGGCGACGGTGATGACGGTGGTGTTCGCCACGCGCGGCGCCATGGCCGGCAACGGCCACATCATCGAGGTGCTGCATTTCGTGGGGGCCGAGGCGCAGTTCATCGCGCGCCAGTTCCGCACCCGCTTCCTGTTCACCGGCATGAAGGGGGCGGCGGCAGGCGGTCTAGCCGCCATCATCGTCTTCGTCCTGTTCTCCTGGTGGTCGTCGCGCAACATGGCCACGCCGCAGGGCGACCAGGCGGCCGCCCTGTTCGGCAATTTCGCCATCGGCTCGGCCGGCTATCTCGGCGTGCTGATGATGGTGGTGATCATCGGCGCGCTCACCGCCGCCACCTCGCATGCCACGGTCGTGGCCTATCTCAGCGATCTCGAAGGCGGGCAGGCGGATGGCGGTTGATGCAGGTCACGGACGGAAATAATTGGTAATCTAATGTGCGGGCGGCACTCCGCCAAAGGGCGCGAATCAAGGTTTACCATGGGTGCATGTTCGGGAAGGAAATGGGTGTGATGGCCGATATGGTGCCAGCATCGCGCATGGGGGAGCGCACGCGGGGCCGTACCCGCCGTTTCCTGCGCGTCGCGGCCATCCTCGTCCTTGCCGCCGCCACCTGTTTCGTCGCCGGCTTCGGCTGGTTCTCCAGCCATGTCAGCCGGCTGAGCCCGCCGGCCGATCCCGAGAAAGCCGATGCCATCATCGTGCTCACCGGCGGCCAGTCGCGCCTCGACGCGGCGATGGAGCTGCTCGAATCGGGCAAGGGCCAGCGGCTGCTGATCAGCGGCGTGCACCCGGCCGCCAGCCGCAAGCAGCTCCAGCTTGCCATGGGCGGCGACAGCAAGCTGTTCACCTGCTGCGTGGACATCGACCGCGCCGCGCTCGACACCATCGGCAATGCCGAGGAAAGCGCCAAATGGGTGCGGGAGCACGCCTATGGCTCCATCATCCTGGTGACCAACAACTACCATATGCCGCGCAGCCTGCTGGAGATGGGCCGCCTGCTGCGCGAAGCGCGGCTGGAGCCCTATCCGGTCGTCAACTCCAAGCTCGACGACGGGAGCTGGCTGACCAAGCCGCAGGCGCTTCGGGTGCTGTTCACCGAATACAACAAATATCTCGTCGCGCTGGCCCGCGGCGTCGTGCCGGTGCGCCTCCAGCATGGCGGGGTGTCGGTGGCGGACGCCTCCGCCGGCGAGTAGGGTCCGCCCACCGGTCCCGGCCGCTCGCGATATCGGCCCGTTTCCATTTTCGCGGCGCATGGTGTAACGAAGGCGCGCTTCACCTTCCGGAATTGCTCTGGTCCCAGGCTCATCTCGCCCATGCTCCATATCCGCTCGCTGGCCTTCAACTTCGTCTTCTATGCCAGCCTGATCTTCCAGATGCTGTTCTGGTCTCCCTATTACTTCCTGTCGCCGCGACACCGGGCGTGGTTCGTGCCGAAGTTCTGGTCGCGCTCCAGCCTGTGGCTGTACGAGAAGATCGCGCATACCCGAAGCGAGATCACCGGCCAGGAGAACCTGCCGGAAGGCTCCTTCATCCTAGCGCCCAAGCACCAGTCGTTCTGGGATGCGATCGCCTTCTTCCCCTTCCTGAAAGACCCGCTCTACATCCTCAAGCGGGAGCTGACCTGGATCCCGTTCTTCGGCTGGTACGTGCTCAAGATGCGCATGATCCCGGTCGATCGCGGCAGCCGCTCGAAGGCGCTGAAGGCGGTGAGCGCGGCCACCAGGGCCGAGATGGCACGCAATCCGCGCCAGCTCATCATCTATCCGGAAGGCACGCGGCGCGCGCCCGGCGACGTGCCGAACTACAAATGGGGCATCGTCGAGCTTTACACCCAGCTCGGCGTGCCGGTGGTGCCGGTCGCCCATGTCGCCGGGCTCTACTGGCCGCGCCGCAAGTTCCTGCGCTTTCCCGGCACCATCAAGGCGCGCTTCCTCGAGCCGATCCCGCCCGGGCTGGACAAGGAGGCGTTCATGAGCCGGCTGATCGCCGAGACCGAGGCGGCGTGCGATGCGCTGCTGATCGAGGCGGCGACGGCGCCGAACCCGCCGCCGATGCCGCCCACCGCCGCGCGGCGGCTGAAGGAACTGGGCGTCAGCGTGCCTTGACCTGCCTTGGCCCTCAGGGGGTGCTGGCCATGTCCAGCCTTCTCATGTCGGCATCGGCAAGCTCCAGCGAGACCGCCCCGATCAGGCTTTCGAGCTGGTCGAGCGAGGTCGCCGAGGCGATCGGCGCGGTGATGCCGGGCCGGGCTATGATCCAAGCCAGCGCCACCTGCGCCGGGGTGGCGCCGTGGCGGGCGGACACCTCGTCGAGGGCGGCGAGGATGCGCAGGCCGCGCTCGTTCAGATAGGCGGCGGCGGAACTGCCGCGCGGACTTTTGCCGAGATCGGCCTTGCTGCGGTACTTGCCCGAGAGGAAGCCCTTGGCCAGCCCGTAATAGCTGATGACGCCGATCTCCTTCGCCATGCACAGGTCGCGCAGCGGGCCCTCGAACTCGCCGCGGTCGTAGAGGTTGTAGCCGGGCTGCAACACCTCGTAGCGGGGCAGGTTGTGATGGTTGGCGGCATCGAGCGCGGCCTTCATCTGGCCGGCGTCGAGGTTGGAGGCGCCGACATGGCGCACCTTGCCCTTCTCGATCAGCCGCCGGTAGGCGCCGAGCGTCTCGGCATGGGTCACGGTCGGGTCCGGCCAGTGCGACAGGTAGAGGTCGATGACGTCGGTCCGGAGCCTTTTCAGCGAAGCGTCCACCGCCTTCTCGATATGGACCGGCGACAGGGAGACGCGGCCCTGGCCGATGTCTGACCCGACCTTGGTGATGATCACCACCTTGTCGCGCTTGCCGCTTTTCTTCAGCCAGTTGCCGATGATGGTCTCCGATTCGCCGCCGGAATTGCCGGGTACCCAGCGCGAATAGACGTCTGCCGTGTCGATGGCGTCGAGGCCGGCATCGACGAAGCGGTCGAGCAATGCGAAGGAGGTTTTCTCATCCGCCGTCCAGCCGAAGACATTGCCGCCGAAAACCAGCGGGGCGATCTCGAGATCGGTGCGGCCGAGCCTGCGCTTGTGCAAATCCTGTCTCCCTTCAAGAACGGCCGGCGGCAGCGGCCGGCGACGGCCCCAAGATAGGGTCGCCCGCCCGATTGCCAAGGACGATCGCTGCCCCGGCAGCCATCAATGGGCGATTCGCCGCTCCACGTCTTCCAGCCAATGGTCGCGTATGCCGAGCGCCTGCAGATGACGCACGGTGTTGGCCACATAGTCCTCGTTGGCGCCCGACTGGCCGGAGGCGCCGCGCACCATGGCGGCGGCCGCCGCCTCGTCCAGCGCCCCGGCATATTGGCGGTGGCGGCGGTCGGCCACATAGGCGACCGCCTCGGCGCGCTCGCCGCCCTCCAGCCAGACCGGCAACGTGCGCTCGATATAGACATTGTTGATCTGCTCGCGCTCGCGCAGATAGGCGATCACGTCATCGCGGGCACCAGTATCCACCCGGAAGGCCATGCCGACGCAGGAGCCGCCCCGGTCGAGCCCGAGCACGAGGCCTGGCCGCTCGGGCGTGCCGCGATGGACGTAGGAGTAGATGCACAGCGCGCGCCGATAGCCGTGGAGGCGGGCCCGGCGGGCCTCGACGAAATCGAAACCCGGCCGCCAGATCAGAGAGCCATAGCCAAAAACCCAAAAATCGCCCATATCGCCAGACCAGAGTGGGGCGCGGCCAAGGTCGCGCCGGGCAGCAGGAAGGGGGTCGTTCCCCCTGGCAACGGGTAGCGAGAGTGGCAGCATGACGTCAAGGGACGAGGCGCAACCGAAAAGGCGGCGGGGGCTGTTGTGGCTGGTGCTGTTCCTGGCCGTGCTGTTCGGGCTCTACAGCGCCGGCTGGTTCTATCTGGCGGACCGCATCCGGGGCGAGGCGCGGCAGACCATCGCCGAACTGGAACGGAAGGGCATCCGTTCCGATTGCACAAGGCTGCGGGTGGAAGGCTATCCGCTGCGGCTCGCCGTTTCCTGCAACAGCCTTGCCTATCAGGACGACGCCAGGGGCATCGCCGCGACCACCGGAGCGCTGGAGGCCAGCACCAGCATCCTGCGGCCGCTGGTGGCCGACGTGACACTGCGCGGCCCGCTGCGCACGCTGGCGCCGGGGCTGGAGCCGCTGTGGCTCGACTGGGACCAGCTCGACATCCGCACCAGGCTGTCCCGATCGGTGCCGGACCAGCTTACCCTGACCGCCGCCGGGTTCTCGGGCCAGACCGACCCGGAGGACAGCGAGCCGGTGCCGCTTTTCAACGTCACCGACCTCGCGCTCGACCTGTGGCCCGACGGGGACGACATCCTCTATCGCGGCAGCTTCGCCGAACTCGACATCACCGCCGACGCCTTGCAGGGCCGCAACGTGCCTTCGCTCGACGGGGCCGGCGAGGCACGGCTGAAGAACGGCGTGGCCTTCCTCCGGTCGAGGCCGCGGAGCCTGCGCGGCCAGGCGCTGGACATCACCAATCTGGAACTGTCGTCGGGCGAGGCGCGCGTCGCCGTGTCCGGGCCGCTTGCCGTGGACGAGGCGGGCCTCATCGACGCCGATCTTTCGATCCGCATCACCAATCCGGAAGCGGTGGCCGAGGTGCTGGCCACGGCCGTGCCGGAGGAGGCGAAGCGAATCCGCCAGGGGTTCACCGCGCTCGCCATGATGGGCAAGCAGCCGACGATGCCGCTCAAGATCGTGCAGGGCAACGCCGTGCTGGGGTTCATTCCGCTGGGCAGGATCAAGCCGCTCGATTGAGCAGGAAAAAGGCCCGGTGTGCAGAGGCATGCCGGGCCTTTTCGCTCATGTCCATGGCTGCCCTCAGGGCTTGGCCGGGTGCTCGATCGCCTGGCGGCCGAAGTCGGGCGCGTCGATTTCCTGGCCGGCCTCGATGATCGAGCGGCGCACGGCCCGGGTGCGGGTGAACAGGTCGAACAGCTTCTCGCCGTCGCCCCAGCGGATCGCCCTTTGCAGCGAGGCGAGGTCTTCGGAGAAGCGCGCCAGCATTTCGAGGATGGCGTCCTTGTTGTGCAGGCACACGTCGCGCCACATGGTCGGATCGGACGCGGCCAGGCGGGTGAAGTCGCGGAAACCGGAGGCGGAATATTTGATGACTTCCGATTTCGTCACCGTCTCCAGATCGTCGGCGGTGCCGACGATGTTGTAGGCGATGATGTGCGGCAGGTGCGAGACGATGGCCAGCGTCATGTCATGATGGTCGGCGTCCATCGTGTCGATGTTGGCGCCGCAGCGCCGCCAGAACTCCGACAGCGTCTGCAGCGCATCCGGGTCGGTGCCGGGCAGCGGCGTGAAGATGCACCAGCGGTTCTGGAACAGGTCGGGAAAGCCGGCGTCGGGGCCGGACTTTTCCGTGCCGGCCAGCGGGTGGCCGGGAATGAAGTGCACGCCTTCAGGCACATGCGGCTGCATCTGGGCGATCACCGAGGACTTGGTGGAGCCGACATCGGTGAGGATGGCGCCCTTCTTCAGTGCCGGCGCGATCTGCTTCGCCACGGACTCGGAAGCCCCGACCGGCACCGAGACGACGATCAGATCGGCATCCTGCACCGCTTGTGCCGCATCGGTGGTGTAGCTGTCGCCGAGGCCGAGTTCCTCGGCCCGCTTCAGCGTCTCAGGGCTGCGGGTGGAAATGGCGATATGGCCGGCGAGCTTCTTTTCCCTTATCGCGCGGGCCAGCGACGAGCCGATGAGGCCGATGCCGACGAGGGCGATCTTCTCAAACATGGGTTCGGACATTTTCTCAACTTTTCAGGAATTCGGTCAGGGCGGCGACGACGCCGCGATTGGCTTCTTCGGTTCCGACTGTCATCCGCAGCGCGTTGGGAAAACCGTAGCCTGCAACGCGCCGCAGGATATAGCCGCGCGCGGTCAGATATTCGTCGGCGGCCGAAGCCGAATGCCTGCCGTTCTCCGGAAAATGAATGAGGATGAAATTGGTGACGCTGGGCGTTACCCTGAGCCCAAGCGCGGTCAGCTCCCTGGTCAGCCAGGGCAACCAGGTCTCGTTGTGGACGACCGAGTGCTCGACATGGGCGCGGTCGCGCACGGCGGCGGTGCCGGCGGCGATCGCCGTCGCGGTCACGTTGAAGGCGTCGCGCACGCGCTCGACGGCGTCGATGATGTGGGTGGGCGCATACATCCAGCCGATGCGCGCGCCGCCCAGGCCATAGGCCTTGGAGAAGGTGCGGGTCATGACCACGTTCTCGGCGCCGGCCACCAGCTCGACGCCGGCCTCGTAGTCGTTGCGGCGCACATATTCGGCATAGGCGGCGTCGAGGATCAGGACGACGTTCTTCGGCAGGCCGGCATGCAGGCGCCGCACCTCGTCGAAGGGGATGTAGGTGCCGGTCGGGTTGCCCGGATTGGCGAGGAACACCATGCGCGTCCTGTCGGTGACCCTGGACAGGATCGCATCGACATCGACGCGCTCGTCGGTCTCGGCGGCGATCACCGGGGTGGCGCCGGCCGCCATGATGGCGATGCGGTAGGCGAGGAAGCCGTATTGCGGGTAGATCGCCTCGTCGCCGGGAGCGAGATAGATGCGCGACAGGAGCGCCAGCGCCTCGTCCGAGCCGTTGAAGCACATGAGGTTGGCCATGTTCAGCCCATGCACCTCGGCGATGGCCTCGCGCAGGCGGGTCGACGATCCGTCAGGGTAGAATTCCAGCCGGCCCGCGACCTCGCGTGCCGCCTCGATGGCCTTCGGCGAAGCGCCGAGCGGGTTTTCGTTGGCGGAGAGCTTGTGCAGCTTCACGCCAGCGGGCGCCGCGCTCTTGCCCGGCACATAAGCCTCGATGTCCAGTATGCCGGCGCGGGGCTGGGGACGAGACTGTTCTTGTGCCGTGGTCATGTTCGAAGATCCGTTGGAAGCCGGGATGTTCCGGCGAGTGTGAGGGAAATACCCGCCGCGACCGGCATTGTCGAGGGCGAAGGCTTGGCACAGAGCATTGACGCGGGCCATGGCCGGTCATAGATAGGAATCCGTTCCGTGGTGATTTGGCCGGTCGGCTTGCAGCCACGTTAAAGAAGTCGCTAAAAAGGCCGAGGCTGACGAGCACGTCGGGACCGGCCGCGATTTCGCCGCCGGTCTTTTTGTTTGGAACCGGCCTTGTCTTGGAGTTTGTGCGATGCCGATCAAGATTCCCGATCAGCTCCCCGCCCGCGAGGTGCTCGTGCGCGAGGGCGTGTCCGTGATGGACGAGCGCACGGCGCTGCGCCAGGATATCCGCCCCTTGCAGATCGGCCTGCTCAACCTGATGCCGAACAAGATCCGCACCGAGACGCAGTTCGCGCGGCTGATGGGCGCCACGCCGCTCCAGGTGGAGCTGACGCTGGTGCGCATCGGCAACCACAGGGCCAAGAACACATCGGAGGAGCACCTGATCTCCTTCTACCAGACCTGGGAGGAGGTGCGGGAGCGCAAGTTCGACGGCTTCATCATCACCGGCGCGCCGATCGAGCTGCTGCCCTTCGAGGAGGTCACCTACTGGAAGGAACTGGAGCGCATCTTCGGCTGGACGACCACCAACGTCCATTCCTCCTTCTTCATCTGCTGGGGGGCGATGGCGGCTGCGTGGCACTTCCACCGCATTCCGAAATACACGCTCGGGAAAAAGGCATTCGGCGTCTACCGGCACCGCAACCATGCGCCGGCATCGCCCTATCTGGCAGGCTTCTCCGACGATTTCGCCATCCCCGTGTCGCGCTGGACGGAGGTGCGCAGCGCCGATATTCCCGCTGGCTCGGGCCTCGACCTGCTGATGGAATCGGATGTGACGGGCCCGTGCCTGCTGGCCGAGCCGACCGGCAACCGGCTCTACATGTTCAACCACATCGAATATGATTCCACCTCGCTCAAGGAAGAGTACGACCGCGACGTCGCCGCCGGCACCGCGATCGAGGTGCCGCATGAATACTATCCGGACAACGATCCGTCGCGGCCGCCGCTCAACCGCTGGCGCTCGCATGCCCATCTCCTGTTCGGCAACTGGCTGAACCAGGTCTACCAGACCACGTCCTTCGACCTGGACAAGGTCGGTCTTCCGAAGGCCGGCTAACCCGGCCTTTTCGGATTCGGGTCGCTGTTGGCGACGAAGCGCATGCCGAGGCTCGGCGCGCCCTGCGGCGACAGGACAGGCACGAAGACGCGGCGCGAGGCGCGCTGCGCCACCGGGATGCCCTGATAGAGGCGCTTTTGCGCCTCCACCGCGATGACGCCGGAGAAGATCGGCCACAACCGGCGGCCGCCGCTTTCGAGCAGGCCGTGCAGGCGCATCATGAAGCGGCGCCGCGAGGGCGGGAAGAACAGCCCGTCCGACCAGGCGGCCGGGGTGAAGTTGGCTTCCCGCAAAAGCTCGCCGAGCTGGCCGCGCGAATAGGGCCGGCCGGTGCCGAAGGGCGTGTGCTCGAAGCGGGCCCACACGCCGCGCCGGTTCGGCACGACGATGACGACGCGCCCGGCCGGCGACAGCACCCGCCAGATCTCGTTCAGCGTCTCGCGCGGGTTTTCCGCATGTTCCAGCGAATGGACCAGAAGCATGCGGTCGACCGAGGAATCCATCAGGGGCAGTTCCTCGTCGAACACCAGCGCCGTGGCGGCCGGGCCGGTTGCGGGCCAGATAACCGCGCCCTGCGTGGCCGGCATGAAGGCGAAGACGCGCTCGGCATCGGCTCCGAAGCGCTCCAGCCAGGGCAGCGCATAGCCCAGCCCCACCAGCCGCTCGTTCGGCACCTGCGCCCAGATCGACGACAGCGCCATGGTGATCGAACGCTCGGTGAGGCGGCCGAGCGGCGAGGCATAGAAGGAGCGCAGGTCGACGATGTCGGAATGCATGGAAAGCCTTTTTCCGGGTTCATCCGGACGGTAGCCGCTGCCGGTGCCGAGTTCAACAAAGCACCGGTCGTGAGGGGTGACAGGGGACCGGGCGCGGCCTATGTCAGGGGCGACAGAGGAGAAAGACGATGGCGATCGAGATCGAACAGTTCATGTGCCGGCAGGACAATTTCGGCGTGCTGATGCGCGATTCCGACAGCGGCGAGGTGGCGCTGATCGACGCGCCGGAGGAAGCGCCGATCCTCGCCGCCATCGAGCGCACCGGCTGGGTGCCGTCGCGCCTGTTCGTCACCCATCATCATGGCGATCACGTCGCCGCCAATCTGGCGCTGAAGGAGCGTTTCAAGCTGCGCATCGTCGGACCCGAGGCCGAGAAGGCGAAGATCCCCGGCATCGACGAGACGGTTGAGGACGGGTCGCGCATTCCCTTCGGGGGCGAGACCATCGAGGTCATCTTCACGCCGGGCCATACGGCAGGCCATGTCACCTACCACCTGCCGCAGGCGAAGGTGGCGTTCGCCGCCGACACGCTGTTCGCGCTCGGCTGCGGCCGCCTGCTGGAATGCGCGCCGCCGGTGATGTTCGCTTCGCTGAACAGGCTGGCGGCCCTGCCGGCCGACACGAAGGTCTATTGCGGCCATGAATACACGCTGGCCAATGCCCGCTTCGCGCTCACCGTCGATCCGGACAACGCCGCCTTGCAGGCGCGGGCGAAGAAGGTGGAAGCGCTGCGGGCCGAGAACAGGGCGACGCTGCCGACCACCATCGGCGCGGAGCTGGAAACCAATCCGTTCCTGCGCTGGAGCGATGCGGCGATCCGCAAGAACCTCGGCATGGAGAACGCGGCGGATGTCGAGGTGTTCGCCGAAATCCGCCGGCGCAAGGACAGTTTCTAGGCTCTGGCAGGCACTTTCCGGCCGAACAGCAGCGACTTGGCGGCCAGCACCGCGCCGCCGGTGATCAGCACGCAGGCGGCGAGGATGCGCCAGCTCGGCTCGGCGAAGCCGGTGGCGATCAGCACCAGCGTTGACAGCAGCGGCGCGGCATAGCTGGCCGCGCCCAGCACCTGGATGTTGCCGCGCTTGACGCCGATGTCCCATGCATAGAAGGCCGCGCCCACCGGCATCAGGCCGAGGCCGAGAACGGCCAGCCATTGGCCGGCATTGGCCGGAAGCACCGTTTCCTCAAGCATCAGGTGGCAGGCCAGCGACAGCACAGAGGTCGCCGCGCAGAACCATGTGACGACGGTGGTCGGCACCGAGGGGAAGCGCCGCGACAGCAGCGAATAGGCCGACCAGACCAGCGCGCAGACGCCGGCCATGGCGTAGCCGAAGGCATAGCTCGCGTCGAAGGAGAGGCCGCCGCCGCGGGTGACGATGAGGAAGGTGCCGGCAAGGCCGAGCAGGGCGCCGGCGACATGGTTCCAGGCGAGGCGCTCGCCCGGCATCAGCGCCGAGCCGATGACGATCAGCAGCGGCCATAGATAGGCGATGAGGCTGGCTTCCACCGCCGGCGCGTTGCGCAACGCGGTGAAGTAGAAGAAGTGATAGCCGAACAGGCCGGCAATGCCGATACCCCACACCAGAGGCGGAATGCGCGCCTTGTGCTGCGGCTGCGCCATGAACAGGCGCGCGACGAGCCCGACGCCGGTGCCGATGGCGAAGGTGATGGCCGAAAGCAGGAAGGGCGGCACGGTGCCCGAGGCATCGGTCAGCAGGGCCAGCAGCGCCCACATGGCGACCGCCGAAAAACCGATCAGTGTTGCGCGCCCCATCCGTTCCCCCTCCCGGCGCGCCGGCCGCCTACCTCGCGGCCTCGAACCGCTGCGCGCTGATCGTGATCGTCCCGATCTGGGTGCCGATCGTTGCATGGATGGGGGCATATACACCGGTCTCGCCGACCGGAGCAAACGTGACCATGATGCGGCTGCGGTTCTTCAGGTAGTCGAGGGACTTCTTGCCCTTCCGGTAGCCGGCCACGGGCTGGAAGTTCATGCGACAGGTGACGGTGGGGCCCCTGTAGCCCTTCACGGAAATGTCGCCCCTGGAGACGAAGCTGAGCTTGAGGTTGGCGCGTATCTCGCCGTCATACATCTTCACCGTGCGCCCGCACACCTCGTCGGGCTTGTCGGCGCGCACCATGGTGGAGGCGATGGGGTCGATGGCCCGCCGCAGATGCCCGTCATCCAGCGCCACCCAGTCCTTGCCGCGCTTCCTCGGTTTCGGCTTGACCTCGGTGGAGGCGACCGTGCCGTTGGCGAAGCGTATGTCGACCAGCGAGGGCTTCTTGCCGGAGGTGTATTCGGCGCGGAAGGCGCGCGGGGCCGGGCCGTTGCCGGTGATCCGGCCGGTGGCGGTCAGGGAGCCTTTGGTGTCGTCGAAGATGCGGCCGAGACCGGCGCTGTTGACGGAACCGTTGATGCTGTAGGCGTCGCCGTCATAAACGCTCCGGATGGAGGCGCGCGCGATCGGCAGCCCCAGATAGGTGACGCTGTAGTCCCCGCTGAAGGTTTGCGGGGCGGCGGCCGTCGCGGCAGGGAGCGCCAGCGCGGGCAACAGCAGGGCTGTGGCTGCAAGCCTGATGGAAAGCGGGCAAGGCATGGGTCGGGTTCCTGATGCTTCGAGCCGGACGTGCCGGCATGTCCCTTTCAGCCTGCATATAGGGCGAATTCCGGCCTTTCTAAGAAAGCTCTCGCCGCCAGCCCGCCAGCTTGCGCTTGACGCCCCGGCCAAATGCCACTATGGAACGCCGACTTTCCTTTAGGCCGCCTATCGGAGACCGCGCGCCATATTGCGCGGGCACCTGGGTTTGGCCGGAACAAGAATCTGAAGGGTGCACCATGTCCCGCGCTTGCGAACTCACCGGCAAAGGCGTCCAGTCCGGCAACAACGTCAGCCATGCCAACAACAAGACCCGCCGCCGCTTCCTGCCCAACCTGGTCAACGTCACGCTGATCTCCGAGGCGCTGAACCAGAACGTGCGTCTGCGCATCTCCGCCGCCGCCCTGCGCTCGGTCGAGCATCGCGGCGGTCTCGACGCGTTTCTGGCCAAGGCCGACGAGGCCGAGCTGTCGCAGCGTGCGCGCCTGCTGAAGAAGCAGATCGCCAAGAAGACGGCCGAACAGCCGGCCGCCTGAGCCCTGATCTTGCGCGCCGCCGCCTGATGGCCGGCGCCGCACTGGTTCCATCACCCAGGTTAAAAAAATGAATTTCCTGCTTCGCTACCTGCCTTTCGTGGCCGCCATGGCGCTTGTCGTCGTGGCGTCGAACGTGCTTGTGCAGTTTCCCCTCGATGTCGAGCTGGCTGGCCTGTCGCTGGCCGACGTGCTGACCTGGGGCGCCTTCACCTATCCCTTCGCCTTCCTGGTCACCGACCTTGCCAACCGCCGCTACGGCCCTGTCGTGGCGCGGCGCATCGTCTTCATCGGCTTCATGGCGGCGGTCGCCTGCTCCATCGTCAGCCCGCCGCTGCTCTACAAGCTCGGCCTGATCGAATTCGACACGGCGGCCGCGCGGCTGGTGCGCATCGCCTGCGCTTCCGGCGCCGCCTTCCTCACCGCGCAGCTCCTCGACGTCGCCGTGTTCAACCGGCTGCGCCGGCAGAGCTGGTGGCGCGCGCCGATCTTCGGCACGCTGGCCGGCTCGGTGCTCGACACGCTGGTGTTCTTCTCGGTCGCCTTCGCGCCGGTCTTCGCCTTCCTCGGGCCCAACGAGCCCTTCGCGCTGGAACAGGCCCCGCTGATGGGCGCTTTCTCCACCGACGTGGTGCGCTGGGTGTCCTGGGCGGCGGGCGACTTCACGGTGAAGCTGGCCATCGCCATCTTCGCGCTCATCCCCTACCGGCTGATGGTGCTGCGCTGGAGCCGGCCGCTGGCGGCGTAAACTCCGTCAGGCGTTGCGCCTTGCCATGAAGGCGAGGCGCTCGAACAGGTGCACGTCCTGCTCGTTCTTCAAAAGCGCGCCGTGCAGGCGGGGCAGGGCGTTCTTCGCTTCACCGCGCAGATCCTCCGGCGCGACATCGTCGGCCACCAGCAGCCTGATCCAGTCCAGCGCCTCGGAGGTCGACGGCTTCTTCTTCAGGCCCGGCACCTCGCGGATCTCGAAGAACTGCGCAAGTGCGGCCTCGACCAGCCGCTTCCTGATGCCCGGATAGTGTACGTCGACGATGCGGGCCAGCGTGTCGATGTCGGGGAAGCGGATATAATGGAAAAAGCAGCGGCGCAGGAAGGCGTCGGGCAGCTCCTTCTCGTTGTTGGAGGTGATGATGACGATCGGCCGCTGCACGGCGCGGATCGTCTCGCCGGTCTCGTAGACGAAGAACTCCATGCGGTCGAGTTCCTGCAACAGGTCGTTGGGGAACTCGATGTCGGCCTTGTCGATCTCGTCGATGAGCAGCACGACCTTCTTTTCAGAGGCGAATGCCTCCCACAGCTTGCCGCGGCGGATGTAGTTCCTGATGTCGTTGAAGCGGTCGTCGCCGAGCTGGCTGTCGCGCAGGCGCGACACCGCGTCATATTCGTAGAGCCCTTGCTGGGCCCTGGTGGTGGACTTCACGTTCCACTCGATCAGCTCGAGGTCGAGGGCCGCCGCCACCTGCCTGGCCAGCTCGGTCTTGCCTGTGCCGGGCTCGCCCTTGACCAGCAGCGGGCGTTCCAGCGCGATGGCGGCGTTGACCGCGACCATCAGATCCTTGTCGGCGACATAGGCCGAGGTGCCTTCGAAGCGCATAGTCGTCCTTTCCAGCCTGTTTTGCCGCCAGCCTGTTTTGCCGGGATGTAGCCGTTCCGCGGCCGTATGCCAAGACAAGCGGCTATCGGGAGGGTGTGACAGGAAAAGTTGCCGGCCTGCATGGCGGCGCTGGCAACGCGCCGCAGTTGGCCCTATATTGCGCATGACGGTCTGCGCTTCCCGGCAGGAGAGACATATCCCCGGGGCCTTATCGATCTCGAAGGGAGCTGTCCCTGGCCGGGCCCGTGGGCCCGGACATATGGCGCCCACCTACTTTGTAGGTTCCCGGGATCGACTTCTCCACCGGTTGCGTGGATCGTCGCCTGGCTCATGGCCCCGTTGCGTTCCCGTGTTCTTTCGGCTTCCTGCTTTCCGGCATCGAATGTCGCAGTCGAAATCCCGCCGCATCCCTTTCTCCCGCATGGTCCGTGCATGATGTCCGCCAAAGAACACAAGAATTCCGTTCGCCTCGAGGCCCTGGCGCGGCGCGATGCGCTCGATCCCACCTTGCGCATCGAGATGTCGCTGCGCGTCGCCGAGATCGGTGCGCCCGCCATCCACTTCACGCCCGGCACCATCGTCTCGGGCTTCCTGCCGATCCGTTCGGAGATCGACCTGAGGCCGCTGATGTTCGCCCTGCGCGAAAAGGGGGCGCGGCTGTGCGTGCCGGCGGTTCTCGACCGGGAAACCATCGTCTTTCGCGAACTGGAGCGCCGCGCCGAGCTGGTCCAGACCGGCTTCGGCACGGTCGGGCCGGGCCCGGAGGCCGCGGTGCTCGATCCGCAGATCATCCTTCTGCCGCTGGCGGCCTTCGATGCGCGCGGCCACCGGCTGGGCTATGGCGCCGGCCACTATGACCGTGCCGTGGCGCGGCTGCATGCCAGAGGCTTGAAGCCGCGCCTGATCGGCACCGCCTTCGAATGCCAGAAGGTGGCGAGGGTGCCGGATGAGGGCCACGACATCGCCCTCGACGAGGTTCTGACCGAAAACGGCCTGCACCGGTTCCGCAAGGCCGACAATCTCGACACCGTCTCCATGTGAACGGCGGGAATTCCACTCGGCGGAAAAATGCTCTAGAAGCCCTGCCATGCGACTTCTTTTTCTCGGCGACATGGTCGGCAAGTCCGGCCGCACGGCGGTGTGGCAACAGCTTCCCGGCCTCATCTCGGATTTCCGGCTCGACTTCGTCATCGTCAATGGCGAGAACGCGGCCGGCGGCTTCGGCATCACCGAGGAAATCTTCCACGCCACCATCGAGGCCGGCGCCGATGTGGTGACCACCGGCAACCATGTCTGGGACCAGCGCGACGCGCTGAATTTCGCGCCGCGCGAGGACCGCTTCCTGCGGCCCGCCAACTTCCCCAAGGGCACGCCCGGCAAGGGCTCTGGCCTCTACACGGCCCGCAACGGGGCGCGCGTCATGGTCGCCAACATCATGGGCCGGGTGTTCATGCATCCCGAGCTCGACGATCCGTTCCAGGCCGGCGAGCAGGAGCTGGCGACCTGTCCGCTCGGCGAGCAGGCGGATGCGGTGGTGATCGACTTCCACGCCGAGGCGACAAGCGAGAAGATGTGCTTCGCCCATTTCGTCGACGGGCGCGCCTCGCTGGTGGTCGGCACCCACACCCACCAGCCGACCGCCGACCACCAGATACTCAATGGCGGCACCGCCTATCTATCCGATGCCGGCATGTGCGGCGACTATGATTCCTCGCTCGGCATGGACAAGGAGGAGCCGCTCAACCGCTTCCTCTCCAAGGTGCCGAAGGGGCGCTTCGAGGCGGCCAGCGGCCCGGCCACGCTGTGCGGTGTGGGCGTCGACATTTCCGACCGCACGGGGCTTGCCGAGCGGATCGGGCCGTTCCGGCGGGGGCCGCGACTGGAAGAGGCGGTTCCCTCGTTCTGGCTCTGAAGGCGACAGACCTCCGGGGCGGAAAACCCGGCCGAGCAAAAAAATTTCGCCGCGACATTGAAGGGCGGCAGGGTCGCCACTAACTTCTTGCGACCCTTCCGTTGGAGACAGCCGCCCGAATGCTGGACGTGATCGCCCCCCATTTCGACTGGTTGAGCAACCCGACCGCATGGGTCGCCCTTTTGACATTGGTGGTGCTGGAGATCGTCCTCGGCATCGACAATCTGATCTTCATCTCCATCCTGACCAACAAGCTGCCGCCCGAGCACCGGGTGATGGCGCGCAGGCTGGGCATCGGCGCCGCGCTCATCATGCGGCTTCTGCTGCTGGCCACCATCTCCTTCATCGTCAGGCTGACCAATCCGGTGTTCACCCTGTTCGACCATGGCTTTTCGTGGCGCGACATGATCCTCATCGCCGGCGGCCTGTTCCTGGTGTGGAAGGCGACCAAGGAAATCCATCACTCGGTCGATCCGGGCGCCGACAAGAGCGAGATGATCGGCCAGACGCTGCAGGTCTCGCTGGTCGGCGCGATCTTCCAGATCCTGCTGCTCGACCTCGTCTTCTCGATCGACTCCATCATCACCGCCGTCGGCATGACCGACGAGATCGCCATCATGTACATCGCCGTGATCGTCGCGGTCACGGTCATGCTGCTGGCCGTCAACCCGCTGTCGGCCTTCATCGAGAAGAACCCGACCATCGTCATGCTGGCGCTGGGCTTCCTGCTGATGATCGGCATGACGCTGATCGCCGACGGCATGGGCTACCATGTGCCCAAGGGCTACATCTACGCCGCCATGGGCTTCTCGGCCATGGTCGAGGGCCTCAACATGCTGGCGCGGCGGCGCAAGGCGCACAAGCCGGGCGGCGCCGGCCCGCACTGAGCGGGCCGCCCGCCGCCGCGTCTACTTGCTGTCGGAAGTCGGCAGCTCGCCGCGCATCTCGCTCGGGTAAAAGCCTTCGCGCAGGTTGATGCCGTATTCGACATAGGCCTTCATGCAGGACAGCATCTGCGACCAGCCCTCGCAATTGCCGTAGGAGGCCTTGCGCCCCTGCTCGTCCTCGCGCCAGCCGGATTCGGCGATGGTGACGAAGGTGCCGCCGTCCTCCAGAGGCTCGAAGCCCATCTCGATGCGGGTCTTGTAGGCCGGCTGGCCGTCGGTGGCCTCGGCGTCCCAGTGCAGCACGATGCGCTCGTTGGGCACCACCTCGTCGACCTCGACCGGAACGGTCTTCCACCACGTCACCGTGGTGCCGGCCACCAGCGGCGCGCTGGCGCCGCCGAGCGTGGTGAAATAGCCGGACAGCTTGGCCGGATTGACGACGGCGTCGAACACCTCGGCGACCGGCTTGCCGATGCGCCCTGAAACGCGAAATCCGATGGACATATCCACAACTCCTTCCCTTGAAGGCAGGAATAATATGTTATAAAAACATAACATGTCAACCGAAGCTCAGGACGACCGTGTTTTCAAGGCCTTGGCCCATCCGCGCCGGCGGCTGATGCTGGATGCGCTGAAAGACGGGGCGAAGACCACCGGCGCGCTGTGCGAGGCGTTCGACGACATGGACCGCTGCACGGTGATGCAGCACCTGAAGGTGCTGGAGGAGGCCGGGCTGGTGGTGGCGCGGCGCGAGGGGCGCGAGCGCTGGAACCATCTCGACGCCTTGCCGATCAAGCGCATTCACGACCGCTGGATCAGCGAATATGCCGGCCATGCGCTGAGCATCCTCGACCGCCTCAAGGGCGACCTCGACGGTTAGGCCTGGCCTCAGACGCCCTTCAGCACGATGATGGTGCGCTGCCGCGGCAGGGTGCGCAGCGAGACGGTCAGCGAGGAGCTGTCGCGGAAATCGACGGCGAAACCCGGCCCCATGCGGCCGGTGAAGGCGCCGATCGGTGTGGAATGCCGGTGCATGGGCAGGATGATGGAGGAACTCAGCCGCTCGGCGATCTCGCTCATGGCGTCGAGGGAGAGCGTCATGCCGCCGTCGATCGGCGCCATCACCACGTCGAGGCGACCGATGGCGCCGTAATGGGCGTCGGCCAGCCGGATATGGAGGTGGCCGAGATGGCCGATGCACAGGCCGGCGACCTCGAAGATGAAGATGGAGTTGCCGTCGCGCTCCAGGTCGCCGCCCCAGGTGCGGATGTCGGTGGGCACGTTGCGGATATAGACGTCGCCGACGCCGAGCGCGTGGCGGGCCGGCCCGCCCTGCGGGTTCCAGCCGCGCAGCACATGGGCGATGCCCGGTTCCGGCATCTCGGTGTAGTGGGTACGGTGCGCCTTGTTCATGGTGACCACGTCGGGCAACGGGTCGGAGCCATAGGCACCGCTGTAGTCGGTGGCGATGCGCACGCCGCCCGGCGTTTCGATGACATAGGTCGAGTGGCCGGCATAGGTGATGCGCACCTCGCCCTCGCTTTCGGCCTGGGCCGGGGTGAAGCCGGCATAGGTGGCCATGGGCAAGGCCTGGGCGATGGCCAGGCAGCGCGATGGCGCGCCCTGCTGGGCCAAGGTGGGGGTCGCGAGCCAGAACAGTCCGAGGCAGGCGAGCAACTGGCGCAGGACCGGCATTGTCGTCTCCATGGCGGCAGGCGCCAACTATGACCGCCTGCCGGTGGGCTTCCAGTCACGTTTTCGCGACCGGGGCGGGCGCTCCGGCTGGACGAATTGCCCTGTTTTCTCTATAAGCCTGCCATTCCGGCATCGGTTCCCCAGGGCGGAATCCGGCTTGCGGACCATCCGATGCTTCATCAGACAATCAGGTCCGGTCCCGGGCGTTCAGGCCCGCCGCGATCCGGATGCCGCCAAGCACCACAGGAGTCCCATGGCCGGCCATTCACAGTTCAAGAACATCATGCATCGCAAGGGCCGCCAGGACGCGATGCGCTCGAAAATGTTTTCCAAGCTGGCGCGCGAGATCACCGTCGCTGCCAAGCAGGGCATGCCCGACCCGGCGATGAACCCGCGCCTGCGCCTTGCGATCCAGAACGCCAAGGCCGAGTCCATGCCCAAGGACAACATCCAGCGCGCCATCAACAAGGCGTCGGGCGGCGACAGCGAGAATTACGAGGAAGTGCGCTACGAGGGCTACGGTCCCGGCGGCGTGGCGGTGATCGTGGAAGCGCTGACCGACAACCGCAACCGCGCCGCCTCCAATGTGCGCGCCGCCTTCACCAAGGCCGGCGGGTCGCTGGGCGAGACGGGCTCGGTGTCGTTCATGTGGGACCGCATCGGCGAGATTATCTATCCGGCTTCCGCCGGCAGCGCCGACGCCATCATGGAAGCGGCAATCGAGGCCGGTGCCGAGGACGTGGAATCCGACGAGGACAACCACACCATCTATTGCGCCTTCGAGGATATGGGCGACGTCTCCAAGGCGCTCGAGGCCGCGCTTGGCGAGGCCAATTCCGTCAAGGCGATCTGGCGGCCGCAGAACACCGTTCCGGTGGACGAGGACCGCGCCCAGTCGCTGATGAAGCTCGTCGCCGTCCTCGAGGACGATGACGACGTGCAGAACGTCTACGCCAATTTCGAGGTCGACGAAGAAACGCTGGCCAAGCTCAGCGCCGCATGAGCGAACAGGGCAAGCCCCGCATCGTCATCACCTACTGCACGCAGTGCCAATGGCTGCTGCGTGCGGGCTGGATGGCGCAGGAGCTGTTGTCCACCTTCGGTCCCGAACTCGGCGAAGTGGCGCTGGTGCCCGGCACGGGCGGCGTCTTCACCATCACCTGCCAGGGCGAGCTGATCTGGGAGCGCAAGCGCGACGGCGGTTTCCCCGACGCCGCCCGCCTCAAGCAGCTCGTGCGGGACGTGATCGACCCGGAACGCGACCTCGGCCACTCCGACCGCAAGCCGCAGGGCTGATCCGACCCCATAGAACCTTTCGAGTTTTTCCGGAAACGGCCCCTCACCCTCACCCTTACCCTCTCCCCGCACCCTCTCCCCGCCTGCGGGGAGAGGGCGGTACCAGCGTTGCGGACGGCATCCTTCTCCCCGCTTGCGAGGAAAAGGTCCCGGCAGGGCCAACAAAAAACCCGCCTCGAGGGCGGGTTTTTCGTTTCGAACCAGCGCTGCGGCTTAGATGCCGAGATTGGCGAACTTGTTCTTGAACTTCGACAGGCGGCCGCCGCGGTCGAGCAGGGTCTGCTGGCCGCCGGTCCAGGCCGGGTGCGTGGTCGGGTCGATGTCGAGGTTCATCGTGTCGCCTTCCTTGCCCCAGGTCGAACGGGTCATGTACTCGGTGCCGTCGGTCATCACGACCTTGATGGTGTGGTAATCGGGATGGATATCTGCCTTCATCGCTCTCGTCCTGGCTGGCGGGGACGGCGGCCCTGCGGCGATGCGCCCCTTTTTAAAACTCGAAGCCGCAGCTATTCAAAAAAGCCGCGGCCTCTAAAACGGTCGGCGTGCCTATACATCAACCGGAATTGAATCACAAGGTCGCGCCGACGCATAATGGCAGCGGCCAACGGGCAAGAGGGACCCCGCAATCATGGCGCAAACGGAGAGCGCGGACGCGCGCAGGCGTTCGCTCAAACCGCTGAGGCGGCTTTTCCCCTATATCGGCTCCTATCGGGGGCTGGTGATGGGCGCGCTGCTGTCGCTGGTGCTGGCGGCGGTGACGACGCTGGCGCTGCCGCTGGCCGTGCGGCGCATGATCGACCACGGCTTCACCAGTGCCGACACGACCTTCGTTTCCAACTATTTCGCCATGTTCCTGGGCATGGCCGCGCTTCTGGCGCTGGCCTCGGCGGGGCGCTACTATTTCGTCATCACGCTGGGCGAGCGGGTGGTGTCGGACCTGCGCCGCGACGTATTCACGCATCTGACGACGCTGTCGCCGTCCTTCTTCGACCGGGTGCAGTCGGGCGAGATCGTCTCGCGCCTCGCCGCCGATACCACGCAGATCAAGTCCGCCGTCGGCGCCACCGCCTCGGTGGCGCTGCGCAACCTCATCCTCGGCCTCGGGGCGCTGACCATGATGGTGGTGACCAGCCCCAAGCTCTCGGGCCTCGTCATCGCCGCCATTCCGCTGATCGTGGTGCCGCTGGTCGCCTTCGGGCGTTCGGTGCGCGGCCGCTCGCGCGCCGCACAGGACATGCTGGCCGCCGCCAACGCCTATGCCGGCGAGCAGATCGGCGCGGTGCGCACGCTGCAGGCCTTCACCAACGAGGCGCTGGTCACGTCCCGCTTCCGGGCGGCGGTCGAGGCGGCCTTCCAGGCCGCGCGGGCGTCCGTCCTGGCGCGTGCCCTGCTCACCTTCGTGGCGATCTTCATCATCTTCGCCTCGGTGGTGGCGGTGCTGTGGTTCGGCTCGCGCGACGTGCTGACGGGGGCGATGTCGCCCGGCACGCTCGGCCAGTTCCTGCTCTATTCGGTGTTCGCCGCCGGCGCGCTCGGCGCGCTGTCGGAAGTGTGGGGCGAGCTTTCGCAGGCGGCGGGCGCGGCCGAACGGCTGACCGAGCTTCTGGCGGAGGAGCCCGGCATCAAGGCGCCGCTCGATCCGAAGCCGATGCCGGTGCCGGCGCGCGGCGAGATCGCCTTCGACCGGGTTTCCTTCGCCTATCCGGCAAGCCCCGACCGCTCGGCGCTGCATGAGCTCAGCTTCACCATCCGGCCCGGCGAGACGGTGGCGATCGTCGGCCCGTCGGGGGCCGGCAAGACCACCGTGTTCTCGCTGCTCCAGCGCTTCTACGACGTCGACGGCGGCGCCATCGGCGTGGACGGGGTCGATCTGCGCGAGGCCGACCCGCAGGCGCTGCGCGCCCGCATGGCCATCGTGCCGCAGGACGTGACCATCTTCGCCGCCAGCGTGCGCGACAACATCGCCTTCGGCCGCCCCGGCGCTTCCGACGCCGAGATCGAGGCGGCGGCGCGGGCGGCGCAGGCCGAGGAATTCATCCTCAGGCTGGGGCGCGGCTACGACACCGAAGTGGGCGAGCGCGGGGTGACGCTGTCGGGCGGCCAGCGCCAGCGCATCGCCATCGCCCGCGCCATTCTGCGCGACGCGCCGATCCTGCTGCTCGACGAGGCGACCTCGGCGCTCGACGCCACCAGCGAGACGCTGGTGCAGGAGGCGCTGGCCGGCCTGATGCGGGCGCGCACCACGCTTGTCATCGCCCATCGGCTGGCGACGGTCCTGGAAGCCGACCGCATCCTGGTCATGGACGACGGCCGTATCGTCGAGGAGGGCACGCACCGTTCCCTCGTCGCCAAAGGCGGCCTCTATGCCGAGCTCGCTCGCCTCCAGTTCGACGCCGGGGCGGGCGCGCTGGAAGGCGCGGCCGAATAGCGAGGCCCGTTCACCCCAGAAGGTTGCGCGCGGTGCGCATGAAGATACGCGCCCCGATGGCGATCAGGTCGTCGGGGAAGTCGTAGTCGGGATTGTGCAGGTTCGGCCGGTCGGTGCCCGAACCGAGATAGAACATCGCCGATTTCGAGCTATGGCCGAAAATGCCGAAATCCTCCGAGGCGCGCATCGGCAGCTCGGCCCCGTCATGGGGCACGCCCTCGGCATCGAGCGCCGCCGCCAGATGCGCGACCGCTTCAGGCTCGTTCAGGCTGGCGACGAAGATCTCGTGATAGTCGAAGCCGCATTGAAGACCGTGGGCCTCGGCCTCCTCGCGCACCAACGCTTCGGCTGCGGCACATAGATCGGCCATGCGGGCATCGAGCCGCGTGCGCAAGGTCGCGCGGATCTCCGCCTGGCCGGGGGCGACGCCGAACACCGGCTCGCCCATGCGTACATGGGTGACGGTTGCCATGGCGAACTCGTCGCTGGTGAACGAGTTGCCGCCCAATGCGGCCAGCCGCGGCATCAGCCGGCTCACCGCCGTCATCGGGGAAATCCCGCTTTCCGGCATCGAGGAATGGGCGGTCCTGCCTTCCAGCGTGATGCGCATGCCGCGCGAGGCGCAGTTGACGACGCCTTCGCGCAGCCGGACATGGCCGAGCGGGGTGCCGGGCAGGTTGTGCAGCGAGAAGGCGAAATCCGGGCGGATCGCCGCGTAGCGCGGGTCGGCGACCACACCGGCCGCGCCGTCTCCGGTTTCCTCGGCCGGCTGGAACATCAGCACGACGCGGCCCTTTGCCGGTCGCTGCCGCCCGAACAGGCGGCCGAGTGCGGCGATGATCGCCATATGGCCGTCATGGCCGCACATGTGGCCCTTGCCCTCGACAGCCGAACGGTGCGGAATGTCCGAAATCTCGGCGATGGGCAGCGCATCCAGCTCGGCGCGGAACAGCAGGGTCTGGCCAGGCTGGCCGCTGTCGTAGACGAAGGCCGCGCCATGGCCGCCCAGCCCGGTCAGCACCTCGTCCGCCCCGGTATCGGCCAGAAAGGAAACGACCCGCTTCGCCGTCTCCTTCTCCTCGTTGGAGATTTCCGGGAAGCGGTGCAGTTCGCGGCGGAAGGCGACGAGGTCTTCGATGTCCTGATTGGTGAGGTCCATGGCGAGTTGTCCTAGCTGCCGTAGCGTTTTTGCAGATGGGCGATGAAGTGGCGCGCGTCGAGCTTTTCGCCGGTGGCGCGCTCCATCAGTTCCGGCGTCGACCAGCGCGAGCCCTGCGACCAGATGCGGGTGCGGCGCCAGTCGTTGACGGCGGAGAAATCGCCCCTGGCGATGGCCTCGTCGGTGTCGGGATGGTCGCGGACCAGCGCCGCCCATTGCTGCGCCGCCATCATGGCGCCCAGCGTATAGGAGGGGAAATAGCCGAAGGCGCCGCCCGGCCAGTGCACGTCCTGCATCGGGCCGTCGGCCGGGTTGTCGATGGTCGAAAGGCCGAGGCAGTCGCGCATGCCGGCGTCCCACGCCTCCGGCAGGTCGGCCACCTCCAGCCTGCCGGCAACGAGGTCCTGCTCCAACTCGTAGCGCAGGATGACGTGCAGCGGGTAGGTCACCTCGTCGGCATCGACGCGGATCAGCCCGCGCTCGACCTGATGGACATGGGGCAGGATGTCGTCCAGCGACCAGTTTTCGCCGAGATGCCTGTCCACCACCGGCAGGGCCCAGCGCCAGAAGGCGGGGTTGCGGCCGATCTGCTTTTCCACGAACAGGCTCTGGCTTTCATGGATGGCCATGCCGCGCGCTTTGCCGAGCGGCCAGTGCGACCAGTCCTGCGGCAGGTTCTGCTCGTAGAGGGCATGGCCGGTCTCGTGCAATATGCCCATCAGCGCCGACAGGAACTCGGTGGTGCGGTAGCGCGTGGTGATGCGCACGTCGCTCGGCACGCCGCCGCAGAACGGATGGTGCGACACCGACAGGCTGCCGCGCGTCAGGTCGAAGCCGACCGCCTCCATCATGGCGAGGCCCAGCCCCCGCTGCCTGTCGACCGGATAGGTGCCGGACAGCGGCTTCAGGGGGCGCTTTGCCCGGCGTTCGGCCTGCATGTCGAGCGCCTGCGGCACGAAATCCTTCAAGAACGTCTTCAGTTCGGCAAAGACCGGGGTGATGTCGGCGGCGCGGTTGCCGGGGTCGTATTGCTCCATCAGCGCATCGTAAGGGGAAAGGCCAAGCGCTTCGGCGCGCATGGCGGCTTCCTCGCGCACCAACGCGACCACCCCTTCCAGCGCCGGTTGGAAGCTCGTCCAGTCACCCTTGGCGCGCAGGTCGCGCCACAATTGCTCGCAGCGCAGGCGCGCCGCCGTCTGGCGCTCGACGAACTCGGCCGGCAGGCAGGTGAGGTTGGTGTGGTGGCGCCTGAACTCGCGCAGCGCCGCCGCCTGCTCCTCGCTGAGTGCCTCTTTCCCGGCAGCGTCGATCCAGTCGGCGATCTCGGGCGCCGTCGCCTGCCGGTGGTACATGCCCGAAAGCATCGCCATGGCCTCGGCACGCTTGTCGCCGCCGCCCACCGCCATGTGGGTGGCCTCGTCGGCGCCCAGTATGGCGAGCGCATGTTCGAGCGCTTCGAGCCGGCGGCAAAGGTCGTCGAGCTTCTGGAAGGACATCGGACAATCCTGATTGGCCTGATTCTGTGTGCCGTGCAGGGGACAGGAATGCGCAGCAACTGGCAAGAGGCTCGACGAAGGGTGTTGCCAATCACATAAGTGTGTGCTTATGTGATTGGCATGAACGAGAACGAGATATTCCGGGCGCTGGCCGATCCGACCCGCCGCGCGATCTTCGAGAAGCTGGCGGCCGGCGGCATGAACGCCAGCGCCCTGCGCGAGGGCATGGAGATCAGCCAGCCGGCGATGTCGCAGCATCTTGGCGTGCTGCGCAACGCCCGGCTGGTGCGCGAGGAGCGGCAGGGGCGCTTCGTCAACTATGAGGTCGACCCCGAGGGGCTGGCGCTGATGGCGCGCTGGATGGCGAAATACCGCAACTACTGGCCGGCGCGCATCGACGCCCTCAGGGACCTGCTGAAGGATATGGACCAATGAGCGACGCAACCACCGCAGATCAGGACACCGGCATCGAACTCGAATACCAACTCGATGCACCGCCGCAGAAGGTCTGGCGGGCGATCAGCATGCCGGAGTTCCGCCAGAACTGGCTGCCCGGCGAGAACCTGGCCGACCCGCAGGCCGAGTCCGTGACGCCGGGCGAGGAGGTCCGCTACCGGATGCGCGAAAGCACGCCGCCTTTCCTCGAGAGCCTGGTCACGTTCCGCATCGCCGCCAATGGCGGGGGCGGAACCAGCCTGCGCATCATCCACCGGCTGACGGATGCGCGGCGGGACCATGCGGCAAGGGCGGCGAACGGCAACGGCCCGCCCCTCATGCGCGCGGCCTGACGGCTTTCAACCTTTTCTGAAACCCTGAACATTGGAGTTCGCCGATGCGCGAAACGATGCAACTCGTCCCCATGGTCGTGGAACAGTCGAGCCGCGGGGAGCGGTCGTTCGACATCTATTCGCGGCTGCTGCGCGAAAGGATCATCTTCGTCAATGGCGAGGTGAACGACACGGTTTCCGCACTGGTCTGCGCGCAGATGCTGTTCCTGGAATCCGAGAACCCGAAGAAGCCGATCCATCTCTACATCAACTCGCCGGGCGGCGTGGTGACCAGCGGCTTCGCGATGTACGACACCATGCGCTACATAAGGGCGCCGGTGCACACGCTGTGCATGGGCACGGCCCATTCCATGGGCTCGTTCCTGCTGATGGCGGGCGAGCCCGGCCACCGCGCCGCCCTGCCCAATGCGAGCCTGCTCGTCCACCAGCCCTCGGGCGGCTTCCAGGGGCAGGCGTCGGACATCTTCATCCATGCCGAAGCGATCCAGCGCACCAAGCGCCGCATGACGCGGCTCTATGCCGAGCATTGCGGGCGCACCTACGAAGAGGCCGAACGCGCGCTCGACCGCGATCATTTCATGACCGTGGAGGAAGCGGTGGAATGGGGCCTGATCGACCGCATCCTGCATATGCGGGGCGAGGACGGGGAAGAAAACGCCGGCGGCAACTGACCGGTTCGCAATGCCTGGCGGGGCGGGGGCAAAGTGCCCCGCACCCCGCAAGATCCACCGGCCGGCGGATCAGTAGGTGAATGTGGTCACCTTGCCGGACAGGTGCTCGACCCGCTGGAGCAGCTGGTCATACTGGCCGGCGGGAATCCGGCCATGATCGGCGGCCGCCACGGCCGTGGTCTCCTTGCGGATGTCGCGCGCGTCGGCCCTCAGCGTCCGTGCCTCGGCCGGGGTGATCGACCGGTCGCGCAGGTCAGCCGAGATGCCGTCGCCGACGCTGCCCAACTGGTCGAGGATCACCTTCTCATGCGAGACGGTGGCCGGATGGGGCAGCGCCATCGGGGCCGCGTCATCGGCGGAGGCGAAGGCGCCGGCCAGCGGGGCGGCGGCGAGGGCTGCGGCAAGGGCGAGGGTGGGACAGGAGAAAGAGCGCATCGGAGCGTCTCCTTGTGACTGGGAGGTCGTGCCTCCCGAACGGACCGTCCGGTTCCGTCGCGTCGCGGCGCTGCAAGGCCGCCGGCGGTTCCCGATCCGTGAGGCAAGCTAGGTCCGGGCGCCGGCGAATGAAAATTAAAAAAAGATAATTCCGGCCGCTCTTGCCGGCCACATTTGCCGCCCTAAACGGAGCGCTAGGAGTGACGCAATTCCGGACGGAAAACCGGTTTCCACTTTTCCTGGAATTGCTGCTAGAGCAGGGGGGGTTCTGACGAACGCAGCCCACTGCTCCAGCTTGGTTTTCCAGCCGCATTTGTGCAACGCCAGACGATTCCGTCTGGCCGCAAAATGCTCTAGGACCAATCGACATTCAGGCTTCCGTTTTGGATCGATGTCTGATTCATAGGGTTCCGTGCTTTGGGACGGAGCTTGAGATGGGCATCAAACGCTATGAGTTGAGCGAGACGCAGTGGGCGCGGATCGCGCCTCTTCTGCCGGGCAAGGCTGGTGATCCCGGCCGGACGGGTACGGACAACCGCTTGTTCGTGAACGGTGTTTTGTGGGTTTTGCGCTCCGGCGCGCATTGGCGCGACCTGCCCGAGCGCTATGGCAAATACAAGACGCTGCACAAACGGTTCAGTCGATGGGCCAAGGCCGGGGTCTGGGAGAAGGTCTTCGCCTCGCTGATCAAGGATCGCGACAACAAATACCTGATGCTCGACACCACCCTGGTGCGCGCTCACCAACAGGCGGCGACAGGAAAAGGGGGGACCGGAACCAGGCTCTGGGGCGTTCCCGAGGAGGATTGACCACCAAGGTCCACATGCTGGCCGATACGCTCGGCAGGCCGCTCCGCTTCATCCTTACGCCCGGTCAGGCCGGCGACGTCACGGCTGCCACCGCCTTGCTCGAAGGCTTCGATGCAAAGGCCGTGCTGGCCGACAGGGCCTATGACGCCAATTGGTTAAGGGCACTCATTAGCCAGATGGGAGCCGAAGCCGTCATTCCCTGCAATCCGACCCGAAAGACGCCAATCCCTTATGACAGGGCAGTTTACAGGGCGCGCAATCGAATCGAACGCTGCTTCAACAAGCTCAAGCACTTCCGACGCTTCGCAACCAGATACGATCGCCTCGCCAAGCACTTCCTCTCATTCATCCATCTCGCTGCCACAATGATCTGGATGCGATGAATGTCGATTCAGCCTAGCGTTCGGTCAGCTTCAGCTCGATGCGGCGGTTGCGGTCGCGGGCTTCCTGCGTGCCGGCCTCGTCCAGCGGCTGGAACTCGCCGAAGCCGGCTGCCACCAGCCGGTTGGCCGGCACGCCGTTGGCGATGAGGAACTTGACCACCGACATGGCGCGCGCGGCCGACAATTCCCAGTTGTCCTTGAAGCGGCCGGTGCCGGACAGCGGCTGGTCGTCGGTGTGGCCGTCGACGCGCAGCACCCAGCTGATCTCGGGCGGGATTTCCTTCTGCAATTCGATGACGGCGTCGGCGAGCTTCTTCATCTCACCCTGGCCGGCGGCGTTGATCTGGTCGGAGCCGGTGGGGAACAGCACTTCCGACTGGAACACGAAACGGTCGCCGACGATGCGGATGTTCTCGCGATCGGCGAGGATTTCGCGCAGGCGCCCGAAGAAGTCCGAGCGGTAGCGGTTCAGTTCCTGCACGCGCTGGGCGAGCGCCACGTTCAGCCGTCGCCCGAGGTCGGCGATCTTGGTGTTGGATTCGCGGTCGCGCGCCTCGGAGGCGTCGAGCGCCTGTTCGAGCGCGGCGATCTGGCGGCGCAGGGCGGAGATCTGCTGGTTGAGCAGCTCGACCTGCGACAGCGCGCGCTGGCTGATCTGGCGCTCGCTGTCCAGTTCGCCCTCCAGCCTGTCGGCGCGGGCGGTGGCGGCGCTCCCGGCGCCGGCGCCCGCCGCCAGCAATTGCTCCAGCCGGCTCTTTTCCGCCTCGGCGGCGGAGAGCGAGGCCTGGAGATTGGCGAGCGCGTCCTGCGCGTCCTGGGTGTTGGTCTTCTCCAGCGCCAGAAGCTGGGTCAACTCGTTGATCTGCGCGTTCAGCCGGTTGAGCGCCTCGTCCTTGCCGGAAATCTCGCGGCTGAGCAGGAACTGCGCCAGCACGAACACCGACAACAGGAACATGATGGCAAGCAGCAGCGTCGACAGCGCATCGACGAAACCCGGCCAGTAGTCGATGTGGCGATAGCTGCGGCGTCCGCGCGCGAGAGCCACCTTATTTCACCCCGTTCTGGCCGTTGAGCGCGGAGGCGATCTTCTCCAGCGTCTCGCGCATGGCGCGCTGCTCGTCGGACTGCGCCTCGACCCAGTCGCGCATGATCTGCTGTTCGGAACGCATGTTCTTGACGAGGCCGGCAATGCCGTCGGCGAGATTGGCCATGGCGGCCGCCACGCGCGGATTGGAGCCGCCGTTCTCCTGCAGCGAGCGCAGGCGATCCGACAGGGCGCGCAACTCGTCGGTGGTGCCGGCGCCGCGCGCATTCTCCGGGCCGACGAGATCGGAGGACAGGTCGGTCACCGACGACAGCCAGTTCTCCAGTTCGGTGTAGAAGCGGTTCTGGGCGCGGCCGGCCTGGAGGTCGAGGAAGCCGAGGATCAGCGAGCCGGCAAGGCCGAACAGCGAGGAGGAAAAGGCCGTGCCCATGCCCGACAGCGGCGCGGCCAGCCCCTGCTTCAGCGATTCCAGCACCGAAGCCGAATCGCCGGTGCCGGGATCGAGCGACTGGATGGTGTCGCCGATCGAGCCGATGGTCTGCAACAGGCCCCAGAAAGTGCCGAGCAGGCCGAGGAAGACCAGCAGGCCGACGAGATAGCGCGAGGTGTCGCGGGTTTCGTCGAGGCGCGTGGCGATGGAATCGAGCATGGTGCGCATCGAGCTGGTGGACACGGCGATCGAGGCCGACCGGCCGAGCATGGCCTTCATCGGCGCCAGCAGCACCGGATCGGTGGCCTCGACGCCGGCGCGGAAGGAATTCACCCAGCGCACCTCGCGGAACAGGCGGCCGACCTGTGCGAAGGCCAGCAATATGCCGACGATGAGCACGCCGAGGATCAGGCCGTTGAGGCCGGGATTGCTGGCGAAGGCCGCCTGGATCTGGCGGGTGAGGATGATGGCGATGAAGCCCACTATGGCCAGGAAGATGACCATGGTGAGCAGGAAGACCTGTGGGCTGGAGAGTTTGTGCGGGTCGTAGCTCAGCACATCCGAGCTGCCGCCAATGCCGAACGATCTGAGCAGGGCCATGCGCCTTCCATTCCGATTCCGCCGCGTGTCCGCGGCAACTCTAATCGGAATTCCGGCAAAATTGGAAGCCGCTTGCGGGCGATCTTTCGATGAAGACGGCCCTTGCCACAGTATCGCCCTGCTCCAAGTTATTGTGGGTATCCGAATCGGTGATGGCGTGAGGGGCTTTCGAGAGACAAGACGGAAATGCGTGCTATTGCCTATGACTGCAGTAAAAAATGCCCGGAATTCTCATCTGGATGCCCTTAGGGGCGCAGGTATATTGCTGGTCGTCTTCGGACACCTGATCGAGCAGCCTTCTTCCGATTCGCAAATCCTCCAATCCATTTATGTCGGCATCTACAGTTTCCACATGCCGCTCTTCGTCCTTTTGTCCGGTGTCTTCGCCCGCGACGCGCTGGACGGGCGCGACTACCGGAAGATCGTGTGGACGCTGGTTCTGCCGCTGGTCGTCTTCCAGTTCGTCTATATCGGCATGAGCAGGCTGACGGGCTGGTACGAGTATTCGCTGTTCACGCCCTACTGGCTGTTGTGGTTCATCGCCAGCATGATCTTCTGGCGGCTGCTTCTGCCGCTGTTCGCCTCGCCGGCCGGGCTTGGCGTGGCGGTCCTGATCTCGGTGGCGGCCGGTTACGACGACGGCATCGGCTATACGCTGAGCGTGTCGCGCACGCTCTATTTCCTGCCCTTCTTCGTGTTCGGCCATCTGTATGGCGCGCAGCTCGTGGTCATGGCGCGGCACCACCCGCTGCGGTTCGCGCTGATGTTCTGCGCGGCGGTGGGCATGGTGCTGGCGTGGTGGAGGCTCGGGCTCAACCCGGCGGCGCTGACCGGCAGCCGCGACTATACGAGCGGCGCGGCCGACAGCAATTATCCGGCACTGGCGCGGCTGAGCCTGATGCTGCTCGGCGCGGCGGCGGCGGTGGGGTTCGCCGCCATCGTGCCGCGCGGTTCGGCGCTGCTCGGCTGGCTGGGCGAGCGCTCGCTGGCGGTCTACCTGCTGCACGGGCTGGTGGTGATGGCCTTCGTCGCCTCCGGCGCGCCGTCGCTGATTCCGCCGGGGCTGCTTCTGCCGGTGCTGGCCGTGCTTTCGCTGCTGGTCGCGCTGGCAACGGCGCCGGCGGACGGGCCGATGCGGCGGCTGTTCAGCCCGCCACGAAGGGCGCCACGCCTGATGGCGTCAGCGTGACGAGACGGGTTTCGACAGCGTCTTGACCAGGGCGCGGTGGATGACCTCGTTGCCGGCGACCACATTGCCGCTTTCGAGCATGTCCTGGCCGCCATTCGGTTCGGACGCGAAGCCGCCGGCCTCGCGCACCAGCAGCACGCCGGCGGCGATGTCCCATGCCGACAGGTTGGTTTCCCAGTAGCCGTCCATGCGTCCGGCGGCGACATAGGCAAGGTCGAGCGCGGCGGAGCCCATGCGGCGTATGCCCGCCACCTCGCCCATGACGTTGCGCAGCTCGACGAGGAAATTGCCGTGATGGCCACGGCCCAGATGCGGCACGCCGCAGCCGATCACCGCGTCGGACAGCTTGGTGCGGGCGGCCACGCGCAGCCGGCGGTCGTTCATGAAGGCGCCGCCGCCGCGCTCGGCGGTGTAGAGCTCGTCCATGGCCGGGTTGTAGACGACGGCGGCGACGAGTTGGCCCTGACGCTCCAGCGCGATGGAAATGGAGAAGATCGGGATGCCGTGGAGAAAGTTGGTGGTGCCGTCGAGCGGATCGACGATCCAGCGGTGCTGGTCGTCGTCGCCGGAAACGGCGCCGCGCTCTTCCATCAGGAAGCCGTAGCCGGGGCGGGCCTTCGCCAGTTCGGCGAAGATGATGTCCTCGGCCTTGCGGTCGGCCTGGCTGACATAGTCGCCCGGCCCCTTGAGCGAGACCTGCAGGTTCTGCACCTCGCCGAAATCGCGCGAGAGCGAGCGGCCGGCCTTCATGGCAGCCTGGACCATGACGTTGATTATGGCGGAGCGGGCCATGTCGGTAAGGTCTCCGGATCTGTGGAATGGGCGCCGGCAAAGGGGCGTGCGGTCGGCGTTTCCAAGACCACAAATCGCGCGCCGAAGCAAGAGAAAGGCCGCCGCAGCCCGCCGGGCCACCCGGCTTGTCAAGGTGCCGAGGCGTTACGGCAGGCGGTTTGCCCTCTGCACCGCGTCCTGCATCTGCTCGTCGGTGAGGCCTTCGAGATAGTCTTCCATCTCGCGGTCGATGAGGCCGGCGCGGCGCGCGACGATGTACCAGGCGGCGGCGAGGATCGGGTCCGGGTCGGTGCCGAGAGCGGCGACATAGAGCTTGGCCAGCCGGTTCTGGGCCGCGACATTGCCGCCGCGCGCCGCCATCTGCATCCAGCCGAAGCCCTTCTGATAGTCGCGCGGGCCGCCGCGGCCCTCGACCAGCCATTGCGCGAGGTCGAGCTGGGCGGTGTCGAAATTCTGCCTTGCCGCCTTCTCGAGGAATTCACGGGCCCTGGCGTCGTCCTTGGCCTTGCCGCCGACGCCATTGGCGTAGGCCTGCGCCAGCGCATATTGCGCGTCGGCGATGCCGGCCTCGGCGGCGCGCTCGTAATAGGTCATCGCCCGCGACAGGTCGCCGGGGTTTTCCTTGACCAGAAGCTGCGCGAAATTGAACTGGGCGAGCGGATTGCCGGCCTCGGCCGCCGCCTGCATCAGCGCATGGGCTTCCTTCTCGTCCTTGGTCACGAAGTTGCCGTCGAGCAGCATCAGCGCATACTGGAACTGGGCTTCCGGCACGCCGCGCTCGGCCGCCGCTGCATACCATTTCGCCGCCTCCCCGGCGTTGAGCGGCACGCCGAGCCCGCGCGCCAGCAGTTCGGCCACCAGCGTCTGCGCGGCCGGATCGCCGTTCTGCGCGCGCGGCAGGGCCAGATTGTAGGCCGTCTTGTAGAGGCCGCGCTGATAGGCGCCGTAGGCCTCGTCGATCTGCTTGCCGAAGCGGGCGGGGTCGAGGTCGGGCAGGGGCCTCGGTTCGTCGGTGGTGGCGGGCTGGGGCAGCGGCCGGTCGCCCTTGACGGCACCGCCCGCTTCGTCCTTGACCATCGCGACGGCCGGGGTCTCGACGGCACCGGCGGTGCCGGGGCCGATGCACAGCGATGCCAGGATCGGGATCAGAACCAGGCCGGGCCGCCTTGCCACTTCAGTCTCCAAAGCGCGGCGCCGTCTCATCGAGCAGCGCGTTGGCGCGGGCGACCGCCGCGCGGGGATCGGTGCCGTCGGCGAAGACGGCGGCGGAAAGCGCCACGAACTCGGCGCCGGTGGCGGCCACCGGCGTCACGGACGCGATGTCGGAGCCGCCCATGACGATGCAGGGGATCTCCACCATTTCCGCCCACCAGGCGCCGAGGGTGAGGTTGCGCGGATGGGGTGCCGGCTCGCTGTCGTAGCCGAAGCGCCCGAAGAACATGTAGTCGGGACCTTCCTCGCCAAGCTCCAGCGCCTCGTCGCGCGTCTTGACGCCGCCGGTGCCGACCATCATGCGCTCCTGCACGCGCTCGATGGTGTCGGCCAGTTCCTGCCGCTTGCCCTCGATGTGGATGCCGTCGGCCTTGACACGTCCGGCCACGCGGCTGTCGCCGGCGATGATGGCGGCGGCGCCGGCGGCCTGCGCCAGCGGCACCAGCTTTTCGGCGGCTCGCTGGAAGGCGGCATCGTCGAGCGGGCCCTGCGGCAGGAGCACCGAGGCGACGTCGCCGCCCTCGAGGGCCTCGGCGAGCCGGCCGGCATCGGTGCCGGGCATGACGATGAGGACGAGGCGGCAGCGGTCTGGAGGCGTTTGCGGGTTCATGGCCGTTCCGGTGTTTCGCCCGGCCCTATGCAGGGCGAAATTGGTTGCATTGCGGCATAGAGCAAAGCGCAACCGTTGAACAGGGCGGGCAGGCCTGCCGGGGTGCGTGCCGGTGCCGCGCTGGGCCTTTGAACCAAAAAACATGCGCCCCGTTAAGCGCTCATTAAGCTTTACGGTTGTTTACTATGTGCATCCAGTGATCTGGATTCTTACCGAGTGGTTGGAGCCACTTTGTTTGACGCCTCCCTGTTAACTCCTGAGAGCCGCCTTACCCGCGGCTCTTTTTTTGTCTTGCGGCGCCCTGTGTGCCGATTCGGGCACGCAGCCTGTTCATATTAACCCTTCATTAAGTATAGGCTTGCCTTGCGGGACGGCGAGGCGCATTTGTTGGCTCGGAAGCCGTATAGGGTGGCAGTCATGCCGTGGGGGCGAATCACTCCCGGGCAAGACCAGGGTGCGTCATGAATCGAACTACACAGGAAAGCGCGAACACGATCAAACTGGCCGAGCGCCGTATCTTCTCGCAGTCCTTCCAGCCGCTCTACAATGAAGGCATGGGGCTCGTGGAGCAGGCCGCCGAATATCTGGATTCGCGCGGACGCAGCGAGGCGCGGAAACTCAGCCGGCTGGCCGCGACGCTCTATGCCGCCGAATCGATGCGGCTGACCACGCGGCTGATGCAGATCGCCTCCTGGCTTCTGCTCCAGCGCGCCGCCAATTCCGGCGAGATGACGCGCGACCAGGTGGCGGCCGAAAAGGCTAAGGTGCGCCTCGACACGGTTTCCGCCCATGAGGACGCCGAGGGCTGGAGCGAACTGCCGGTCGAGTTCGTCGATCTGGTGCGCCGCTCGCTGCGCCTGCAGTCGCTGGTCAAGCGCATGGACGAGGAAGTCTATGGCGATGCCCTGCCGCAGGCGCTGGAGCGCGGCAGCCCGGTGTTCGACCAGATCTCGCTGCTCAACACCGCCTTCGCGCGGGGATAAACCCTCACCGCGTTTCTGGTTTGTTCACATTTCGCTGGCAAGTCTGCCGCCGGTGAATAGAGTGGACGATCATGGCAGAAACGATTCGGATCATCGGCATCGACCCGGGGCTTCGGCGCACCGGCTGGGGCATCGTGGAGAGCCTCGGCAATTCGCTGCGCTTCGTGGCTTCCGGCTCCGTCTGCTCGGACGACAAGGCGACGCTGGCCTCGCGCCTGTGCCAGTTGCACGAGGGCCTGACGCAGGTGCTGCACCGGGCCATGCCGCATGAGGCGGCGGTGGAGCAGACCTTCGTCAACAAGGATGCGACGGCGACGCTGAAGCTCGGCCAGGCGCGCGGCGTCGCCATGCTGGTGCCGGCGCTGGCCGGCCTGCCGGTGGCCGAATATGCCCCCAATGCGGTCAAGAAGGCGGTAATCGGCGTCGGCCATGGCGACAAGAAGCAGATCCACATGATGGTCAAGGTGCTGATGCCCAAGGCCGTGTTCGAGACCCACGACGCGGCCGATGCGCTCGCCATCGCCATCTGCCATGCCCATCACCGGCAAAGCGTGGCATACCGGCTGAAGCAGATCGCTTAGGAAGGACGGGGAGGGGGCATGATCGGCAAGCTGAAGGGTACGGTGGACGAAATCGACGAGGATCATTGCATCGTCGATGTGCACGGCGTCGGCTATGTCGCCTTCTGCTCGGCGCGCACGCTGGCCTCGCTGCCCGCGCCCGGCGAGGCGGTGGTGCTGTTCATCGAGACCTATGTGCGCGAGGACATGATCCGGCTCTACGGTTTCCGCACCGCGCTGGAGCGGGAATGGTTTCGCATGCTGTCGACCAGTGTGCAGGGCGTGGGCGCCAAGGTGGCGCTGTCGGTGCTGTCGACGCTGTCACCGGCCGATCTCGCCAATGCGATTGCGCTGCGCGACATCGCCATGGTCAGCCGGGCCCCCGGCGTCGGCAAGAAGGTGGCCGAGCGCATCGTCACCGAGCTGAAGAACAAGGCGCCCGCCTATGCCGGCGAGGCGACCGGCACCATCGGCCTCAAGCAGGAACTGGGCGAGGGCGTCGCACCGGCGCCGGTGGCCGACGCGGTTTCGGCGCTGGTCAATCTCGGCTATGCACGCGACATCGCCGCCAATGCGGTGGCCGCCGCGCTGAAGGCGGCCGGCGAAGGCGCCGATTCGGCCAAGCTCATCCGTTTCGGCCTGAAGGAGCTGGCGCGGTGAGGCACGGCTTGCCCGATACATCGCGGCATGGCAGGACAGCGCCATGAGCACCGCCCCCCGCCTCATCTCGTCCGAAAAGCGCGGCGAGGATGCCGACCAGACGCTGCGGCCGCAGACGCTCGACGATTTCGTCGGCCAGGCGGCGGCGCGCGCCAACCTGAAAGTGTTCATCGAGGCGGCCAAGGGGCGCGGCGACGCGCTCGACCACGTGCTGTTCGTCGGCCCGCCGGGGCTCGGCAAGACCACGCTCGCCCAGATCATGGCGCGCGAGATGGGCGTCAATTTCCGCTCCACCTCCGGCCCGGTGATCGCCAAGGCGGGCGACCTCGCCGCCCTGCTCACCAATCTCGAAGACCGCGACGTGCTGTTCATCGACGAGATTCATCGTCTCAGCCCGGCGGTGGAGGAAATCCTCTATCCGGCGATGGAGGATTTCCAGCTCGACCTGATCATCGGCGAGGGGCCGGCGGCGCGCTCGGTCAAGATCGACCTCGCCCGTTTCACGCTGGTGGCGGCGACGACGCGGCTCGGCCTGCTCACCAATCCGCTGCGCGACCGCTTCGGCATTCCGGTGCGGCTCAATTTCTATACGGTCGACGAACTGGAGACGATCGTGCGGCGCGGTGCGCGCATCCTTAGCCTGCCGATGAGCGACGACGGCGCCGTCGAGATCGCGTGCCGGGCGCGCGGCACGCCGCGCATCGCCGGCCGGCTTCTGCGGCGGGTGCGTGATTTCGCCACGGTGGCGGGCGCCGAGTCGGTCAACCGCAAGATCGCCGACGAGGCGCTGCTGCGCCTCGAAGTGGACGGGCTCGGCCTCGACGCGCTCGACCGCCGCTACCTTTTCATGATCGCCTCGAACTTCGGCGGCGGGCCGGTCGGCATCGAGACCATCGCGGCCGCGCTCTCTGAGCCGCGCGACGCCATCGAGGACATCATCGAGCCCTATCTGATCCAGCAGGGCTTCATCCAGCGCACGCCGCGCGGCCGCATCCTCACCGCCAATGCCTGGCGGCATCTGGGGCTGGAGGCGCCGCGCGACATCGCCCAGCAGCAGATCGGCCTGTTCGAGGACGAATGAGCGCGCGAGACGACATTCCGCCGGGGCTCTCCGGCGAGTTGACCCCCTTCGGCCACCGGCTCAAGGCGCGGGTCTACTATGCCGACACCGATTTCTCGGGCGTCGTCTACCATGCGCGCTATCTGGAGTTCTTCGAGCGCGGCCGCTCGGATTTCCTGCGTCTCGTCGGTGTCCACCACACCGAGCTTGCCGCCGGCGATCGCGGCGAGAAGATCGTGTGGGTGGTGCGGCGCATGGAAATCGACTTCCGCGCGCCGGCCCGCATCGACGACATCCTGACCGTCGAGACGCGCACACTGGAGGTGTCGGGCGCGCGCATCACCATGGCCCAGCAGTTGAAGCGGGGCGAGGAGCTCCTGGTCGAAGCGCGCGTCGAAGCCGCCATCATCGGCGAGAATGGCCGTCCGCGCCGTTTTCCCAAGGACTGGATCGCCGCCTTCATGCCGGCGACGATTTGAAGCGCGGCAGGCGAATCCTCACGATCGCGACGGATAACCGGCGTTGGGGCGGAACCGTCCCCCATCCGCTGTCGTCATCCCGGCCGAGCGCAGCAGGAGCCGGGATCCATTCCGGTCGGCCGACGATTGCCCCGGCAACGCCGCGGCATGGATTTCCGACACTCTCCATTCGCTTCGCTCATTAGGAGACCGGGAATGACGGATAGGTTTTACCCCTCGTCATTCTCGACCTTGGAGCGACCGCAGGGAGCGGAAAGTGTCGGGAATCCATGCCGGAGCCTTGAAATGTCACGGAATGGCTCCGCTGCGCTGCGGCTTCCGGGATGATGTCGGGACGCAGATCGGCGCGGACGAGATGGCGTCGTGAGAGGACGTGATCTTCCTAACGCATCCTTAACCATAACAGTCCATGAAGGAATTGACGAAAATCGAAGGAATCGGCGCGCCTTCCTTTTACCAACATTTGCCGTGAAAAGGCCGCGAATGGCGCTCATCGCAGGCATATCCGGCGGGGTTGGGGCGCGCGTGACCATGAAGGGTTAAGCGTCGCGGGCCGGCGGGAGCCCCGGTCCGTGAAGTTTTAAGGAATGTTTGGATGGAAAACATCGCTCTCGCCGAA
Source organism: Aquamicrobium terrae (assembly GCF_052978165.1). Classification (NCBI taxonomy): domain Bacteria; kingdom Pseudomonadati; phylum Pseudomonadota; class Alphaproteobacteria; order Hyphomicrobiales; family Phyllobacteriaceae; genus Aquamicrobium; species Aquamicrobium terrae. The sequence goes on along the minus strand of NZ_JBRKLZ010000001.1, from coordinate 1,754,248 downwards.
CCGGCGGCGTCGCTGTCGATCTGGGCCCTGTTCATGCAGGCCAACTGGGTGGTCAAGCTGGTCATGATCGGCCTGCTCGGCGCCTCGGTCTGGACCTGGGCGATCATCTTCGACAAGGTCGTCTCCTACGGCCGCATGCGCATGGCGCTCAACCGCTTCGAGCAGGTCTTCTGGTCGGGCCAGTCGCTGGAGGAGCTTTACCGCACCCTCTCCGACCGCAAGACCACCGGCATGGGCTCGATCTTCGTCGCCGCTATGCGCGAGTGGAAGAAGAGCTTCGAGAAGGGCGCCAAGTCGCCGCTCGGGCTGCAGACCCGCATCGACAAGGCGATGGACCTGGCGCTGACGCGCGAGATGGAGCGGCTGGAGGGCAATCTCGGCTTCCTCGCCACCATCGGCTCGTCGGCACCCTTCATCGGCCTGTTCGGCACGGTGATCGGCATCATGACCTCGTTCCAGGCCATCGCCGGTTCGAAATCGACCAGCCTGGCGGTGGTGGCGCCCGGCATCGCGGAGGCGCTTCTGGCGACGGCCATCGGCCTGCTGGCGGCCATTCCCGCCGTCATCGCCTACAACAAGCTGTCGTCCGATGCGGGCAAGCTGGCCGGGCGCATGGAGGGCTTCGCCGACGAGTTCTCCGCCATACTCTCGCGCCAAATCGATGAAAAAGTCGCCAGAGCTGCTTGAGGTTTGCAAATGGGAATGTCTGTAGGCACGGGCGGCGGTGGCCGGGGCGGACGCGGACGGCGCGGCCGCCGCAACACGCTGATGTCGGAAATCAACGTCACGCCCTTCGTGGACGTGATGCTGGTGCTGTTGATCATCTTCATGGTGGCGGCGCCGCTGCTCACCGTGGGCGTGCCCATCGACCTGCCCGAAACGCAGGCCAGGCCGATGAACTCCGATACCCAGCCGATCACCGTTTCGGTCAACGACAAGGGCCAGGTCTACCTTCAGGAAACCGAGATCGGCGTCGACGAGGTGGTGCCGCGGCTCGAGGCCATCGCCCAGACCGGCTATGAGGAGCGTATCTATGTGCGCGGCGACAAGACCGCCGATTACGGCACGGTGATGCAGGTCATGGCCCGCATCTCGGCGGCCGGCTACAAGAATCTCGGCCTCGTCACCCTTCAGGAACAGGATCAGTAATCTTGAAGGCAAGCCTCACCACATCGCTGGCCTTGCATGCGGCGGTGCTGGCTTTCGGGCTGGTGTCGCTGTCGGCGCCCGCCGCCTTCGAGGTGAGCGATGTCGAATCGCTGCCGGTCGATATCGTGCCGCTGGAGGAACTGACCCAGATCCAGCAGGGCGACAAGCAGGCGCCGATGAACGAGAAGCCGGCGCCGACGCCGACCCAGCGTCCCGACGTCGTTGCCGACGCCCGCGAGATCGGCGAAAACACGGTCGACACCGACAAGCCGGTGACGCCCGACCCCAAGCCGGTGCCGGTGGACAACGCCTCCGCGCCGCCGCCCTCGCCGACGCCGCAGGAGAAGCCGGCTCCCGAAGAGGTCGAGAAGCCGAAGGAGGAGCCGAAGCCGGTTCCCGCCACCGACCTCAATCCCGTTCCGCAGCCGCGCGAGGAAGTGAAGCCCGACCCGGTCAAGCAGCCCGAGCCCAAGCCGGAGCCGGTGAAGCAACCGGAGCCGGCGCCGAAGCCGGCCGAAGAGAAGGTGGCCGAGGCCAAGCCGGAACCCGCCAAGCCCGACGCCGTCGCCGAGGCGATCGCGGCCGAGGAAAAGCCGGTCGAGGCGGCGCAACTGCCCAATTCGGCGCCCGTCCCGGAAGCCAAGCCGCGCCCGCGCCCGGCCGAGGCGCAGACCGCCAAGGCGCCGGAGCGCAAGGATTCCGACAAGCCGGCCAAGGAAGCCGCCTCGCGCCCGAAGTCCGACGAGAAGGACTTCAACGCCGACGAGATCGCCGCCCTGCTCGACAAGCGCAAGCCGTCCGGCGGCGGCGCCAAGCGCTCGTCCGAACAGGCCTCGCTCGGCGGCACCAAGACCACCGGCGGCAACCGGCTGTCGCAGAACGAGATGGATGCGCTGCGCCAGAAGCTCGGCGGCTGCTGGAGCATTCCGGCCGGCGTCGACGATGCCGGCATGCTGAAGGTATCGGTGCGTTTCCGGCTCGACCGTTCGGGCACGCTGGAAGGACGCCCGGAAGTGATTGCCGGCGGCGCGTCTTCCGGCCCCGGCCGCACGGCCGCCGAATCGGCGGTGCGCGCGGTGCAGAAGTGCGCGCCCTTCAACCTGCCTGCCGACAAATACGACAGCTGGGCGGAAGTGGTGGTCAATTTCGACCCGAGCGACATGTTCTGATCGCCGGACAGGAACCAATGAGGCTGAAAGCATGAAGACACTGCTCAAGACGCTCATGATGGTCGCAGCCCTTGCCGGCGCGGCCACCGGGCTCGCCATCGGCCCCGCCAACGCACTGGTGGAGATCGACGTCAACAAGGGCACGATCGAGCCGTTGCCGATCGCCATCACCGACTTCATCGCCGGAGATGCGCTGGGCGCCGAGATCTCGTCCATCGTCACCGCCGACCTGAAGCGCTCGGGCCTGTTCGCGCCGATCGACAAGGGTGCCTTCATCGAGAAGATCTCCAACCCGGACGCGGCGCCGCGCTTCGACGACTGGAAGGTCATCAACGCCCAGGCGCTGGTGACCGGCCGCGTCAGCAAGGAAGGCGACGGCCGCATCCGCGCCGAATACCGGCTGTGGGACACCTTCGCCGGCCAGCAGCTTTCGGGCGAGCAGTTCTTCGCCAACGGCGCCAACACGCGGCGCGTCGCCCATATCATCGCCGACGCCATCTATGAGCGGCTGACCGGCGAGAAAGGCTATTTCGACACCCGCGTGGTCTTCATCGACGAGTCCGGGCCGAAGGATTCGCGCAAGAAGCGGCTGGCCATCATGGACCAGGACGGCGCCAATGCGCGCTTCCTGTCCGACGGGCGTGCCATCGTGATGACGCCGCGCTTCTCGCCGAACCGGCAGGAAATCACCTACATGTCCTATGAGAGCGGGCAGCCGCGCGTCTACCTGCTGCAGCTCGAGACAGGGCAGCGCGAGCTGGTCGGCAATTTCCCCGGCATGACCTTCGCGCCGCGCTTCTCGCCGGACGGCCAGCGGGTGATCATGAGCCTGATGCGCGAGGACGGCAATTCGAACATCTATGCGATGGACCTGAGGAGCCGCAACACCACGCGCCTGACCAACTCCAACGCCATCGACACCTCGCCCTCCTATTCGCCGGACGGGTCCAAGATCGTCTTCACCTCGGACCGCGGCGGCCGTCCCCATATCTACGTGATGGGCGCCGACGGCTCCGGCCAGACCCGCATCTCCTTCGGCGAGGGCAGCTATTCGACGCCGGTGTGGTCGCCGCGCGGCGACCTGATCGCCTTTACCAAGCAGTCGGGCGGCCAGTTCCAGATCGGCGTGATGCGCACCGACGGCTCTGGCGAGCGCATCCTGACCTCCGGCTTCCTTCAGGAAGGTCCGACCTGGGCGCCGAACGGCCGCGTCATCATGTATCTGAAGCAGGCCGCGGGGACCGGCGGGCCGAAGCTCTATTCGGTCGACCTCACCGGCCGCAACGAGCAGCAGATTCCCTCGCCCAACTTCGCGTCGGACCCGGCCTGGTCGCCGCTGCTCGACTGATTCCGGCAAGCGGGCGGAACGTGACAAATCCGCCCGGTTTCCGGCTTTTCGGCCACATTCGGCCGCAAAATGGCGTTCCGGCGGATAGCGGCCCAGATTTCGCCTCTTTGTCGTCATCTGGCTGCCAGTCGAAATGACAGGGGCGGGCATTCTGGGGACGCGCCGGATGCGTGAACCGAATTTTAACCGTGTTCCTTGAATGCCGGTTAACCGAAACGTGGTTACTGGCAGATCAACGAAATCACTCGAATGCGAAGGAGAGGCGGGATGCGCCGTATCGCAAAACTTGCTGCAAACCCGGTGATGGTCGCGCTCGTCGCCTCGTTGGCGATTGCCGGCTGTGCCTCCAAGAAGACCCCCAACAGCGCGGCCGAACTCGGCCTCGGCGGCGGCGCGGCGACGCCCGGCTCGGCCCAGGACTTCACCGTCAATGTCGGCGACCGCATCTTCTTCGACCTCGACTCCTCGTCCATCCGCGCCGACGCCCAGCAGACGCTGGCCCGCCAGGCCCAGTGGCTCAACCGCTACAGCCAGTATTCGATCGTCATCGAAGGCCATGCCGACGAGCGCGGCACCCGCGAATACAACCTGGCGCTCGGCGCCCGCCGCGCCGCCGCGACCCGCGATTACCTCGCCTCGCAGGGCGTCTCCGCCGCCCGCATGAAGACGATTTCCTACGGCAAGGAGCGCCCGGTCGCCGTCTGCGACGACATTTCCTGCTGGTCGCAGAACCGCCGTGCCGTCACCACGCTGGGCGGCGCCGGCTCCTGAGCCGATCCGCAGTTTCAGACCAATGAGAAAGGCGGCCTTCATGGCCGCCTTTTTGGTTGAAATCGCCTGTTTTCGGCGAATGCCGCCACCCCGAAACTGGCCTGCATGTTCGGGAGACGCGCTCTAAACAAAATTTGGCCGAAGTCTCGCGCCCTGCTAGAAACGGTGCCGTCCGCCTTCGCCCGAAGCCGGACGCCAAACCCGGGTTTTATTCAAATGGCGAGAGGCTCATGCATCTAAGAACAATCCTGAGCGGCACGCTGGCGGCGCTGCTCCTGTCCGGCGCGGCCGCCATGGCCAGCGACACCGGACGGGCGGCGCCCGAGCGCGGCGGCTTTTCCTTCAGGCTGCCGGGCGTGGAACTGCCCGGCCTGTTCGGCGCGAAGAAGGACGAAGGCAGCGTGCAGCTTGCCCAGAGCGGCGGCATGACGGGGCTGGAGGAGCAGATACGCGCCCTCAACGGCAAGGTCGAGGAGCTCAACTTCCAGATCCTGCAGATGCAGGAGCAGATCCGCAAGCAGCAGGAGGACAACGAGTTCCGCCTCCAGCAGCTCGAGGAAGGCGGCGGCCAGGGCGGCCAGCGCAAGTCCGATGCCGGCTCTTCCGACACCTCCGTGGCGGGCGTGCCCGCCGCCCCCGGCACCCCGACCTCCGGCGACAGCCCCGGGGGTTCGACCGTCGAGGACATCATCGTCGATTCGGGCGACGGCGAGCCTGGCCAGGTCATTCCCGGCATACAGCCGAAGAATTTCGGCACCATCACCGTCGACAAGGACGGCAATGTCGTCGATGCCGGCGCCGGCACCCAGTCCGTGAACCCGGCTGCGCCGGATGCGCCGGCCAGCGCCGCGCAACCCTCGGACAATTCGGGCGCCGTGGTTGCGGCCCTGCCGCGCACCGACGATCCGCAGGAGCTCTACCGCAATTCCTACCAGTTCATCCTGTCGGGCGACTACGGCACCGCCGAAGCCGGGTTCCGCGACCACATCGACCGCTTCCCCAAGGATTCCAACGCGGCCGACGCGCACTACTGGCTGGGCGAGGCGCTGCTCGGGCAGCAGAAATACCGCGATGCGGCCGAGGTCTTCCTGGCGGCGAGCAAGAGCTATCCCAAGGCCAAGAAAGCGCCAGACATGCTGCTCAAGCTCGGCGTTTCGCTGGTCGGCCTGAAGCAGCGCGACGTGGCCTGCGCCACCTTCGCCGAGATCGGCAAGCGCTACCCCAACGCCTCCGCATCCCTGAAGGAGCGCGTCAAGCAGGAACGGGCGCTCGCGTCGTGCTGACGCTGGAAGCCGAACCGGACCACGACGCCCGACCGTTCCTCGATATCGATTTTTCTGGCGGCGCTGTCGTCGCGATTTCCGGCGGCAGCGATTCGACCGCCCTTCTCATCCTTCTGAAAAACCATTTCCGAGCCCGTTGGCCCGCCGCGAAGCTTGTCGCGGTGACGATCGACCATGCGCTGCGCGCTGCCTCGCACGATGAAGCGCTACAGGTCGGGCGGCTGTGCGCCGGCCTCGGCATCGAGCACCGCATCCGCGTCTGGGACGGGCCGAAGCCGCGATCCGGCATTGCCGCCGCCGGGCGCGAGGCCCGCTATCGCCTGCTGGCCACGGTCGCGCGCGAGGAAGGCGTCGGCATGGTGGTGAGCGGCCACACCGCCGACGATCAGGCCGAGACCGTCGCCATGCGGCTGGAGCGCAGCGAAGACGCGCGCGGGCTGGCCGGCATGGCGCCTGCCACGCTCTATGACGACGAGGTCTGGATCGTGCGGCCGCTGCTCAGGCTTCGCCGCGCGCAATTGCGCGACATGCTGCGGCAAAGGGGCGTCGGCTGGATCGACGACCCGACCAACGAGGACCGGACCTATGAGCGACCGCGGGTGCGCGCCGCCCTCGATGGCGAAGGGTTCGCCACGGCCATGCGGCTGGCCGCCGAGGCGGCGCGCAAGCGATGCGATCTGGGCGCGCGGGCCGCACGGTTGATCCGCCGCCATGCCGCGCAGCCGATCAGCGGGCTGGTCTATCTGCAACCTGCCTTTGTCGGGGAGCCGGACCGTGAGGTCGCGGCCTATGCGCTGCGTCTGCTGCTTGCCGCGGTGGGCGGCCTGCCGCAGCTTGCCGATACGGAGCGGGCCGAGGCGCTGCTCGCGGCACTGGCGGAAGGAACCTCGTCCCGGGCGACGCTCGCACGGGTGCTCGTCGACGCAAGGCGCGGCGCAATTTTCCTGCTGCGCGAGGCGCGCGGCCTGCCGGAGCCGATGCCGGCGGTCGACGGCTTTCTGTGGGATGGCCGCCGCAGGATCACTTTGCGCGACAGCGCTGGTTCAGTGGTGATCGCCCCTGCCGGCGGCACGGAGGCCCTGCCGGCGACAGGGGCGCTCCCGCGACAGGTGCCCGAAAGCCTCGCGCGCGCCGCCCTTGCCGCGGAACCGGCCGTCTGGTGCGATGGCCGATGCCTTGGCCGGCAAGGCGCGGGGGTTGCGACCGTGCCGGTGGTTGCGCCCTTCGCCCGTTTCCTTCCCGGCTTCGACCTCGAGCCGGCGCGGGCGCTGGCGCAGTTGGCGGGCGCGGCGCCAATTCCTTACCCGCCCCTGGAACCGTCTTCGCCTTGCGCCCCGCGACGATAGGACATGGCATGGCCTTAACCGATTGTCGTGCTTTTGCTTGGCAAGGGGTTATGGGCCACCTATGTTAGGCGAAGGCTCCTTTCAACGACGCGTGCCCGACGGCCGCCAACAGGACAATCGATGAATCCGAACTACCGCAACCTTGCGCTCTGGGCGATCATAGCGGTCCTGCTCATCGCTCTCTTCAACCTGTTCCAGACGCCGCAGACGCGCGGAGCCGCGACCGACATTCCTTATTCGCAGTTCCTGCAGGACGTTCAGTCGGGTCGCGTCAAGTCCGTGACCATCGCCGGCGATCGCATCAGCGGCTCCTTTGGCGACAGCGCCTCGGGCTTCCAGACCTATTCGCCGGGCGACCCGACGCTGGTTTCGCGGCTGGAGGCCAAGGGCGTGACCATCAATGCCCGCCCGGAAACCGACGGTTCCAACACGCTGTTCGGCTATCTGCTGTCGTGGCTGCCGATGATCCTGATCCTCGGCGTGTGGATTTTCTTCATGCGCCAGATGCAGTCCGGATCGGGCCGCGCCATGGGCTTCGGCAAGTCCAAGGCCAAGCTGCTCACCGAGGCGCATGGCCGCGTCACCTTCGCCGACGTCGCCGGCGTCGACGAGGCCAAGCAGGACCTTGAGGAGATCGTGGAATTCCTGCGCGATCCGCAGAAGTTCCAGCGCCTCGGCGGCAAGATTCCGCGCGGCGTGCTGCTCGTCGGCCCGCCCGGCACCGGCAAGACCTTGCTGGCGCGCTCGGTTGCCGGCGAGGCCAATGTGCCGTTCTTCACCATTTCGGGCTCGGACTTCGTCGAGATGTTCGTCGGCGTCGGCGCCAGCCGCGTGCGCGACATGTTCGAGCAGGCCAAGAAGAATTCGCCCTGCATCATCTTCATCGACGAGATCGACGCGGTCGGCCGTCACCGCGGCGCCGGCCTCGGCGGCGGCAATGACGAGCGCGAGCAGACGCTGAACCAGTTGCTGGTCGAGATGGACGGTTTCGAATCCAACGAATCGATCATCCTGATCGCCGCCACCAACCGGCCCGACGTGCTGGACCCGGCGCTGCTGCGTCCCGGCCGTTTCGACCGCCAGGTGGTGGTGCCGAATCCCGACATCGTCGGCCGCGAGAAGATCCTCAAGGTCCATGTCCGCAACGTGCCGCTGGCGCCCAATGTCGATCTCAAGGTGCTGGCGCGCGGCACGCCGGGCTTCTCCGGCGCCGACCTGATGAACCTCGTCAACGAGGCCGCGCTGATGGCGGCGCGCCGCAACAAGCGGCTCGTCACCATGGCCGAGTTCGAGGACGCCAAGGACAAGATCATGATGGGCGCGGAGCGCCGCTCCTCGGCCATGACCCAGGCCGAGAAGGAGCTGACCGCCTATCACGAGGCCGGCCACGCCATCCTGGCGCTCAACGTGCCGTCGGCCGACCCGCTGCACAAGGCGACCATCATCCCGCGCGGCCGGGCGCTCGGCATGGTCATGCAGCTCCCCGAGGGCGACCGCTACTCGATGAGCTACAAATACATGATCTCGCGCCTGGCCATCATGATGGGCGGCCGCGTGGCCGAGGAAATCAAGTTCGGCAAGGAGAACATCACCTCCGGCGCGTCCTCCGACATCGAGCAGGCCACCAAGCTGGCGCGCGCCATGGTCACCCGCTGGGGCTTCTCCGACAAGCTCGGCCAGGTCGCCTATGGCGAGAACCAGGAAGAGGTTTTCCTCGGCCATTCGGTGGCGCGTACGCAAAACGTCTCCGAGGAGACGGCGCAACTCATCGACGCCGAGGTGCGCCGCCTGATCGACGAGGCCTATTCGACCGCCACGTCGATCCTGACCAAGAAGAAGAAGGACTGGATCGCGCTGGCCGAAGGCCTGCTCGAATACGAGACCCTGTCGGGCGACGAGATCCAGGAACTGCTGGCCGGCAACAAGCCGTCGCGTGACCTGGGCGACGACACGCCGACCAGCCGCGGCTCGGCCGTTCCCAAGGCCGGCGGTACCGCCAAGGGCAAGAAGAAGGGGTCCGAGCCGGAAGGCGGCATGGAGCCCCAGCCGCAGGGCTGAGTCGCCACAAGACCGGGCGATATCGATGGACGCCGCGCCCTGCGCGGCGTTCCCGTTTTTGGGCGATGGCCCACAAAGCGCCATTTTTTGCCGGGAAACGATGCGCAAACAGCAGGAAATCGGGTGATTGCAGGAAAGCGTTTGCAATTTTAGCAAACTGTTTACCCGCCGATGATGACCATTGCGCGCACAAATTGATGGCTGACCCGGTATCCGTTGTGGCATTAGGGCTTGTCTCCCGAAAGCGGCATAGGTTTCGGGCCGCGGACTGCAGGGACCCGAAACGGGTCAGGCAAATCTGAAAGACTGCGGCGCTCCGGGGGCGCTGTCCGGTCGGCAAGGGAAGCATTTCATGGGACGTTATTTCGGCACTGACGGTATCCGGGGACGGGCCAACAAGTTTCCGATGACGGCGGAGATCGCCATGCGCGTCGGCATGGCGGCGGGCCTGTCGTTCCAGCGCGGCAGCCATCGCCACCGCGTCGTGCTCGGCAAGGACACGCGCCTTTCCGGCTACATGATCGAGAACGCGCTGGTCGCCGGCCTGTGCGCGGCGGGCATGGACGTGTTCCTGCTCGGCCCGATCCCGACTCCGGCCGTTGCCATGCTGGTGCGCTCGCTGCGCGCCGACATCGGCGTCATGATCTCGGCCTCCCACAATCCCTATCAGGACAACGGCATCAAGCTGTTCGGCCCCGACGGCTACAAGCTTTCCGACGAGATCGAGGAACGCATCGAGGCGCTGCTCGACGACGGCGTCGACATGGCGCTGGCCGATCCGGACGCGCTGGGCCGGGCCAAGCGCGTCGACGGCGTGCACGACCGCTACATCGAATTCGCCAAGCGCACGCTGCCGCGGTCCATGTCGCTGGCGGGCCTGCGCATCGTCGTCGACTGCGCCAACGGCGCGGCCTACAAGGTGGCGCCGGCGGCGCTGTGGGAACTGGGCGCCGAGGTCGTCGCCATCAACGACGACCCCAACGGCTTCAACATCAACAAGGAATGCGGCTCGACCCATCCGGCCGGACTGCAGAAGAAGGTGCACGAGGTGCGCGCCGACATCGGCATCGCGCTCGACGGCGATGCCGACCGCGTGGTCATCGTCGACGAGAACGGCGAGATCGTCGACGGCGACCAGATCATGGCGCTGATCGCCGAATCCTGGCACCAGAACGGCCGCCTGGCCGGCGGCGGCGTGGTGTCGACCGTGATGTCCAATCTGGGGCTGGAACGGTTCCTCGAAGGGCTCAAGCTCCAGCTTCACCGCACCAAGGTCGGCGACCGCTATGTGGTCGAGCACATGCGCGCCAACAATCTCAATGTCGGCGGCGAGCAGTCCGGCCACATCGTTCTGTCCGACTTCTCCACCACCGGCGACGGCCTGGTCTCGGCGCTGCAGGTCCTGGCCTGCATCAAGCGCCAGAACAAGCCGGTCAGCGAGGTGGCGAAGAAGTTCGAGCCGGTGCCGCAGCTTCTGAAGAACGTGCGCATTTCCGGCGGCGCGCCGCTGGAGGACAGCCAGGTCAAGGAAGCCATCGAGGAAGCGCGCAACCGGCTGGGCAAGACCGGGCGCCTCGTCATCCGGCCCTCCGGCACCGAGCCGCTGATCCGCGTCATGGCCGAGGGCGACGACCGCAATCTGGTCGAGACGGTGGTGGACGACATCGTCCATGTCATCTCGCAGGTCCGCAGCGCCGCCTGAACGGTTTTGCCGACTGGCCATGCAGGATCGCCCGGCTTCGTGCCGGGCGTTTGCGTTGGACTGTTTTTTCAGGCAGTTCAGGCTGCAAGGGGGGCGGCAATCGCCTATGGCCGCGATAACCTTGCCGGAAGCGGAAAGGGGCGCGCCGGAGTTACCAACGGCGTTCACAGAGACTGCAAGACGGAGGAGGCTGGACGAGGGCAATTCCGCATGAACCTGAATTGCTCCATCGCAGGAGGCCAGCTAACTTCTTGTTAGCCTTAACGGTCATTTAACCGGCATGGTTAACAATGCTCCCTTGAAAGGCGGCTGGGGTTTACCTTTTCTCGACCAGCGCCAACCTCGGGAGTTGGTGACATGAAGCTCAAGACTTGCATCGCGACGATGCTGGCGACCGCACCGGCCGCTCTGATGACCACAGGAGCCCTTGCGGCCGATTACGATCCGCCGATCTTCGTGGAGGAAGCGCCCGAATATGTGCCGGTCGAGGTCGGCTCGGGCTGGTATCTGCGCGGCGACGTCGCCTATCTGCCGGAAAAAAGCTACAAGCATGTCGATTTTGGCTCGCCGGACATCAGCTATTCGGAGCGCGAAAAGCCGGTCTTCGCCAGCCTCGGCTTCGGCTACCACTTCAACGACTATCTGCGTGGCGACGTGAATGTCGGCTGGCTGCCGGGCAACAAGATCGACGTCGGCCTGTCCACGGCGGATGAATTCGCAACTGCCCGCGTGAAGAACAGCGCCTGGACGGCGATGGTCAACGGCTATGTCGATCTGGGAACCTATGTCGGCATCACCCCCTATATCGGCGCCGGCATCGGCGTGATGCAGTCAAGGAGCAGCCTGTCTCTCGACTACCAGGACTTGAACGATCCGAGCAACGATGTCTCGGCCTATGGCCGCAGGAACGAATATGCCTTCGCCTATTCGCTCAATGCCGGCGCGGCCTACCAGATCACGGACAATCTGGTGCTCGACGTGGGCTATCAGTATCTGTCCGCACCGGACGCCAAGTATTTCGCACTGGACGGCGCCGACGAAAGCGTGGTGCGCAAGGGCGTCGACAGCCACCAGATCAAGGTCGGCCTGCGCTACGATCTGTGGTGAGGGCTCCATCCCGAATCGACTGCGAAAGGGGCGGGCTTCGGTCCGCCCCTTTCGTTTGCGCGCCGCATCGGCCTGTCCCCCAAGCGACAGAAACTTTCCTCTTGACGCCGGAAGCGTGAGGGCATATCGCCGTCCGTGGGCCACCCCTCCCCAACGAGGGGCTTACTATCTGGAAGGATAGACCACGATGACCGCACTGCCTCTGCCGGACAAGCGTCCGGCCAATCCCCGTTTTTCCTCTGGTCCCTGCGCGAAGCGTCCCGGTTGGTCGCTCGAAGCGCTTACCGATGCCGCGCTCGGGCGCTCGCATCGCGCCAAGCTCGGCAAGTCCAAGCTGGCCGAGGCCATCGATCTCACCCGTGAAATCCTGCAGGTGCCGGCCGACTACCGCATCGGCATCGTGCCTGCTTCCGACACCGGCGCCGTCGAGATGGCGCTGTGGTCGCTGCTCGGCCAGCGCGGCGTCGACATGGTCGCCTGGGAATCCTTCGGCGCCGGCTGGGTGACCGATGTGGTCAAGCAGCTCAAGCTGCCCGACGTGCGCAGGTTCGAGGCGCCCTATGGCGAATTGCCGGACCTTGCGCAGATCGATTTCGACCGCGACGTGGTCTTCACCTGGAACGGCACCACTTCCGGCGTGCGCGTGCCCAACGGCGATTTCATCCCCGCCGGCCGGCAGGGCCTGACCATCTGCGACGCCACCTCCGCCGCCTTCGCGCAGCGGCTCGATTTCGCCAAGCTCGATGTCGTGACGTTCTCCTGGCAGAAGGTGCTGGGCGGCGAGGGCGCGCATGGCATGCTGATCCTGTCGCCTCGCGCCGTGGAGCGCCTGGAAAGCTACGTGCCGGCCTGGCCGCTGCCGAAGATCTTCCGCATGACCAAGGGCGGCAAGCTGATCGAAGGCATCTTCAAGGGCGAGACCATCAACACGCCCTCCATGCTGGCGGTCGAGGACTATCTCGACGCGCTGCGCTGGGCGAAGGAGATCGGCGGGCTGGATGCGCTGGTCGCCCGCGCCGACGCCAATTTCGCGGCGGTCGACCGTTTCGTGGAAAAGGCCGGCTGGCTCGGCCATCTGGCCGTCGATCCGGCGACGCGCTCCAACACCTCGGTGTGCCTGTCGATCGTCGATCCCGACATTACCGCCCTTGATGCGGACGGACAGGCGGCCTTCGCCAAGGGGCTGGTGTCGCTTCTCGACAAGCAAGGCGTCGCCTACGATATCGGCCATTATCGCGATGCCCCGCCCGGCCTGCGCATCTGGTGCGGCGCGACCGTCGAGGCGTCCGATCTCGAGGCGCTGGTGCCGTGGCTCGACTGGGCCTTCGCCGAGCAGAAGGCGACGCTGAAGAAAGCGGCCTGACTTAACTCAGCCCCTCACCCTTACCCTCTCCCCGTGAAGAACAGGAAGAGGGAGACCGCCAAGGTCGCGGCCCTCTCTCTTCTCCCCGTCATTCACGGGGAGAAGATGCAGGCAGGCAGATGAGGGGCGGCGCCAGACATCCCAATTCAAGGATACACCCATGCCCCGCGTACTCGTTTCCGACAAACTCTCCCCCACCGCCGTGCAGATCTTCAAGGATCGCGGCGTCGAGGTCGACTACCTGCCCGATCTCGGCAAGGACAAGGAAAAGCTGCTCGAAGTCATCAGCCAGTATGACGGCCTCGCCATCCGCTCGGCCACCAAGGTCACCGAAAAGCTGATCGCCGCCGCGACGAACCTGAAGGTCATCGGCCGCGCCGGCATCGGCGTCGACAATGTCGACATACCGGCGGCCTCGCGCCGCGGCATCATCGTGATGAACACGCCGTTCGGCAATTCCATCACCACCGCGGAGCATGCGATCGCGCTGATGTTCGCGCTGGCGCGCCAGATCCCGGAGGCCAACGCCTCCACCCATGAAGGCAAGTGGGAGAAGAACCGCTTCATGGGCGTGGAGATCACCAGCAAGACGCTGGGCATCATCGGCGCGGGCAATATCGGCTCGATCGTGGCGACGCGCGCCGTTGGCCTCAAGATGCATGTCGTGGCCTACGATCCGTTCCTGTCCGAGAGCCGCGCCGAGGAGCTGGGCGTCGAGAAGGTCGAGCTGGACGAACTGTTCGCCCGCGCCGACTTCATCACCCTGCACACGCCGCTGACCGACAAGACGCGAGGCATCATCAATGCAGAGGCGATCGCCAAGATGAAGGACGGCGTGCGCATCATCAACTGCGCCCGCGGCGGCCTGGTCGTCGAGGCCGATCTGGTGGCGGCGCTGAAGAGCGGCAAGGTGGCGGGCGCCGGCGTCGACGTGTTCGAAATCGAGCCGGCGACGGACAACGCACTGTTCGGGTTCGAGAACGTGGTCTGCACGCCGCACCTCGGCGCCTCGACCTCCGAGGCGCAGGAAAACGTCGCCCTGCAGGTGGCCGAGCAGATGTCGGACTACCTCATCAAGGGCGCGGTTTCCAACGCCATCAACATGCCGTCGATCACCGCCGAGGAGGCGCCGCGCCTGAAGCCGTTCGTCAAGCTCGCCGAGGTGCTCGGCGCTTTCGTCGGCCAGGTCACCGAGGACCCGATCAAGGAGGTCGAGATCCTGTTCGACGGTGCCACCGCGCAGATGAACACCAAGGCGCTGATCAGCGCGGCCCTTGCCGGGCTGATCCGTCCGCAGGTGGCCGACGTCAACATGGTGTCGGCGCCGATCATGGTGAAGGAGCGCGGCATCATCGTCGCCGAGGTCAAGCGCGACAAGTCGGGCGTGTTCGACGGCTACATTAAATTGACGGTCAAGACCGAGCACAGGGAGCGGGCCATCGCCGGCACCTGCTTCTCCGACGGCAAGCCGCGCTTCATCCAGATCAAGGGTATCAATCTCGATGCCGAGGTCGGCCAGCACATGCTCTACACCACCAATGCCGATGCGCCGGGCATCATCGGCCTCTTGGGCACGCTGTGCGGCAAGAACAACGTCAACATCGCGAACTTCGCGCTGGGCAGAAACCGGCCGGGCGGCGATGCCATCGCGCTGCTCTACCTGGACGGGCCGTTCCCGGAGAACGTGCTGGAAGAGGTCCGCGCCCATCAGGCGATCGATTCGGCCAAGCGGCTGCAGTTCGACGTCAACGGCATGTGAGAGATAAGACGTATGTGAGACGACGCGGCCGGCCCGGAAGAGCCGGCCGCTTTTTTTGTCAGGGCAGGGGCGTGGCGTTGCGGCGTCCGTCATATTCGGCGATCAGCACGCCGGACAGCACCAGCGCCAGCGCGACCGCGTGATAGGTTTCGAAATCCTCGCCGAGGATCGTCACCGCCAGCAGCGCGCCCCAGATCGGCAGCAGGTTGATGAACAGGCCGGCACGGTTGGCGCCGATCAGCTCGACGCCCTTGATGTACATGATCTGCGCCAGCAGCGACGGGAACAGCACGATATAGGCGATCACCGCCCACCCCCGCGCATCGGGCAGGATCAGCGCGCCCGCGGCGGCTTCGGCCCATACAAAGGGCAGGGCGCCGAGAACGGCGCCGGCGCACAGCGCCACCATCAGGCTCATCCAGTTGAGTTGCGGCTTGCGCCGCAGCGCGGCGGTGTAGAAGCCGTAGGTGAAGATGGCGACGATCATCAGCGCATCGCCGAAATTCACGTCGAGTTCCAAAAGCCGCTTCACCTCGCCATGGGTGGCGGTGACGACGATGCCGGTGAAGGACAGGAGGAAGCCGGCGATCTGCGCCGCCGAGCTGCGGGTGCCGAACAGGAGATAGGACAGGATGAACACCAGCAGCGGTATCGCGCCCTGCTCGATGCTGACATTGGTGGCGCTGGTGTAGAGCAGGGCGCTGTAGAGGGCGACGCTGAACAGCGTGAAGCCGATGGCGCCCATGGCCAGCAGGTACCATTTGCGGTCGCGCAGCACCGCCCAGTCCCTCACGATCTCGCGGCGGCCGGCGATGGCGAGGATGGCCAGCACCAGCCCCCAGCGCATGGCGGTGAGGAACATGGGCGAGACATGGCCGACCGCCAGCTTGCCGGCAATGGCATTGCCGGCCCAGAACAGCGTGGTCGCCGCCAGAAGGACATACGGGTTCTGCATCATGAGCGAGAGCTTGGGCGTGCATTCCAGAAGTTGTAATGCGCCTTCATGCCAGATAAATCGCGCCGAAGCCAAAATTGTTGTGCCGCTGGGGCGCACAAGCGGCAAACAAAGGTCGCGCGCGGCGTTCCGGGACGCTATAGAGGCCTGTCGTTTTTACGGGCGCGTCCAGGTGGCGGCCCGATGGAAGGGAAGAAGACATGGCCAATGTGGTGGTCGTCGGCTCGCAGTGGGGCGACGAAGGCAAGGGCAAGATCGTGGACTGGCTGTCGGAGCGCGCCGATGTGGTGGTGCGCTTTCAGGGCGGGCACAATGCCGGACATACGCTCGTCGTCGACGGCAACGTCTACAAGCTGTCGCTGCTGCCGTCGGGCGTGGTGCGCAAGGGCAAGCTGTCGATCATCGGCAATGGCGTGGTCTTCGATCCGCATGCTTTCGTGGCAGAAGTGGAAAAGCTGCGGGCCCAGGGCGTGGAGGTGACGCCCGAGCGCCTGAAAATCGCCGAAAATACGGCGCTTATCCTGTCCCTGCACAGGGAACTGGACGGCTTCCGCGAGGATGCGGCCTCCAATTCCGGAACGAAGATCGGGACGACCCGGCGCGGCATCGGCCCGGCCTATGAGGACAAGGTCGGGCGTCGCGGCATCAGGGTGATGGATTTGGCGGACCTGGACACGCTGCCGGCAAAGGTGGATCGCCTGCTGACGCATCACAATGCGTTGCGCAAGGGGCTTGGCCATGAGGAAGTGGCGCATGAGACGATCATGCAGGAACTGACCTCGGTGGCCGAGAACGTGCTGCCCTACATGGACCGGGTGTGGAAGGTGCTGGACGACAGCCGCAAGGCCGGCGAGCGCATCCTGTTCGAGGGCGCGCAGGGCACGCTGCTCGACATCGACCACGGCACCTATCCCTTCGTCACCTCGTCCAACACGGTGGCGGGACAGGCGGCGGCGGGCTCCGGCATCGGCCCGGGGGCGCTGAGCTATGTGCTGGGCATCACCAAGGCCTACACCACGCGCGTCGGCGAAGGGCCGTTCCCGACCGAGCAGGTCAACGAGATCGGCGAGTTCCTCGGCACGCGCGGCCATGAGTTCGGTGTCGTCACCGGGCGCAAGCGCCGCTGCGGCTGGTTCGACGCGGTGCTGGTGCGCCAGGCGGTGGCCGTCAACGGCATCAAGGGCATCGCGCTCACCAAGCTCGACGTGCTCGACGGGCTGGACGAGATCAAGGTGTGCACCGGCTACATGCTGGACGGCGAACTGATCGACTATCTGCCGGCCAGCCAGGGCGCGCAGGCGCGCGTGCAGCCGGTCTACGAGACACTGGAAGGCTGGAAGGAAACCACCGCCGGCGCCCGGAGCTGGAACGACCTTCCGGCGCAGGCCGTCAAATATGTGCGTCATATCGAGGAACTGATCGGCGCCCCCGTGGCGCTGCTTTCAACCAGCCCGGAGCGGGACGACACGATACTTGTGACCGACCCGTTTCAGGACTAACTATGCCCGTTCGGCGGGGCATGGCAGCGCGCGCCATGCCCCCCGGCAAAAGGACAGGTCGACTGAAGCATGGCAGATTTCGTTGCGGTTCTGAAAAAGACGCTCGGCGGTCTCGGCGACACCACGCCTGAAATCCGGGCCAAGGTCTACGACAAGGCCCGCGCGACGATCGCCGCCAAGCTGGCCGCGCTCGATCCCGCGCCGCCGGCCGCCGTGGCCGAGCGCCAGAAGAAGATGCTGGAGGACGCCATCGCCACGGTGGAGCGCGACTACGCGCCACCGCCGGCACCGGACGTCGACCCGCTGGCGGAGCTGGAGAACCTGTTCTCCTCGATCGACCGCAACAAGAACCAGCAGACCCATACCGCCCCCTCGGCCTTCGTGCCGCCCGCGCCCAAGGTCGAGCCCGTCGCCGGCCCGCCGGTGCCGAAGCCCGCGGAACACGCTGTTGCGCCGCTGCCCGTCGACGTGCCGGCGGAAAAGCCGCAATCGCCGGCCGCGACGGCGTCCGGGGCCGAGCGCGAGCCATCGCCCCGGCCCGCTCCCGTCTTTCCTGCACAGCCCGTGCCGGAGCGCCCGCTGGCCGGCAGCGCGGTTCCTCCGCAGGATGCGCCCCGGGCCGAGGATGTGGACGACGTGTTCGACCATCCGCCCGAGACGGCCCCGCTGGAACGGCGGCCGGAGCTGGCGTTCGACGACGCCGAAGAGGGTGAGCGCCGCAGCTACAAGGGGCTGATCGCCGCCGTCGTGGCGCTGCTGGTCGTGGCCGGCGGCGGCTACGGCATCTGGCTGAACAAGGACGCCTTCGGTGACCTGTTCGGTTCCGGCAGCGGCGAGCCGAAGCCGGTCGTCGTCAAGCCGGTGAAGGTGCCGCCGCCCAGCGAGGACACAGCGGCGGCCGAACCGGCGCAGCCGGAGCCCGCCCCGGCGCCCGCCAATGGCGGGGAGGCATCGGAGAGCACCAAGTTCACCCAGCGCCTGCTGCCGGACGGCAATGAGACCGACCCCGGCCCGGCCGGCGGCGGCAGCTCGATCGGCGAGGGCTCGTCCGTGGTTTCGCTGACCACGCCGCCAGCCGCGGTGGCACCCGATTCGGGCCAGGCTCCCGGTCCCGCGCCATCCGGCCAGCAGAACGAGGCCGGGCAGGCCGGCGTCGCCGTCGGCCAGAAGGCGATCTATTACGAGGAGCGCACCAACGTGGCGCAGGGCTCGGCCGAGACCGGCAATGTGGTGTGGTCGCTGGTGCAGGAATCGCCGGGCGGCGACGAGCCGCCGGAGCCCGCTATTCGCGGCGAGGTGCAGGTGCCGGGCAAGGATGTGCAGCTTCGCATGACCATCCGCCGCAACGCCGACGAGACGCTGCCGGCCAGCCACATTATCGAGATGATCTTCCTGACACCCGCCGGCTTCGAGGGCGGCGGCATCGACAATTTGCTGCGCATCGCGCTGAAGAAGGCCGAACAGGAGGCCGGCAGCCCGCTGATCGGCATTCCGGC
The DNA here is from genome assembly GCF_052978165.1 of Aquamicrobium terrae. NCBI lineage: Bacteria > Pseudomonadati > Pseudomonadota > Alphaproteobacteria > Hyphomicrobiales > Phyllobacteriaceae > Aquamicrobium > Aquamicrobium terrae. The sequence continues at coordinate 1,735,243 of NZ_JBRKLZ010000001.1, read as the reverse complement.
CAAGATCGCCGACGGCTATTTCCTCGTCGCGCTCAACGACACCAAGGCCGACGAGGACGCCAATCTGGCCCTGCTGCGGAACCAGGAATGGATCGACGTGCCGGTGGTCTACAAGTCCGGCCGCCGCGCCCTGCTGACCATGGAAAAGGGCATTCCGGGCGACAAGGTGTTCGACGAGGCGATCAAGGCCTGGCAGGCGAAGACCTCGGGATAAGGCAGGGCACAAGGTCGTGGCGGAGCGCCGGGCCCGCCGCCGGAACTGCCCGGGAGGGGCAGGGGAGAGGGGTTGTCATGGAAATCGTCATTCCGAGCGCGGCCAATCTCGGCCTGTTCGTCGTTGCGGCCGTGGTCCTTCTGGTCGTTCCCGGGCCGGCCGTTCTCTACATCGTGGCACGCTCCATGGCGCAGGGACGCAAGGCCGGGCTGGTGTCCGACATCGGCATCCATTCCGCCACGCTGGTCCACGTCATGGCCGCGGCGCTCGGCCTTTCGGCGCTGCTTGCTTCCTCGGCTGTCGCCTTCTCGGTCGTCAAATATGCAGGGGCGGCCTATCTCATCTGGATCGGGCTGAAGAAGATCTTCGGCCGCGATGAGGAGGATGCCGACATCGGGGCGGGGATGAAGGCGCGCTCCTATGGGCGGCTGTTCCGCGACGGTTTCGTCGTCAACCTTCTCAATCCCAAGACGGCCTTGTTCTTCCTCGCCTTCCTGCCGCAATTCATCGAGGTCGAGCGCGGCCATGTGGCGATGCAGATCGCCTTTCTCGGCCTTGTGTTCACGCTGCTCGGCTTCATCAGCGACGGGTGCTATGCGCTGGCGGCCGGTGCGCTCGGCGAGCGGTTGCGGCAAAGCCGCGCCTATCTGCGCTTCGAGCGCTATGTCAGCGGCGTGCTGTTCATCGGGCTCGGCGTCAGCGCCGCCTTTGCCGGAAACAACCGCAAGTAGGATCGGCCCGTCGGGAATCGGGTCGAGCACGGCAAGTCCCTGTGGCATGGCTTCGGCCGGTGCGGCATGGTGGCCGTCATGAGGTGAGCGATGTCGAACGAAATTCCGGCCAACCGACCGATGACCCTGGCCGAGTGGGCGACACTTCTTTTCCTGTCGATCCTGTGGGGTGGGTCGTTCTTCTTCAATGCCGTCGCGGTGAAGGAACTGCCGGTGTTCACCGTGGTGGTCGGGCGGGTGGCCGTGGCGGCGGTGCTGATGCTCGGCCTGCTCAGGATCATGGGCCTGAAGCTGCCCGGCCAGCGGCGCATCTGGGCGGCCTTCTTCGCCATAGGTCTCCTCAACAACGCCATTCCCTTTTCGCTGATCGTCGGCGGCCAGCAGCACATCGCCTCGGGCGTCGCCTCGATCCTCAATGCCGCGACGCCGCTGTTCACCGTGCTGTTCGCCCATTTCCTGACGACGGATGAGAAGATGACGGGCAACCGGCTGGCCGGGGTGCTGGTCGGCTTTCTCGGGGTCGCCGTCATGGTCGGCCTCGACGCCGTGCAGGAACTGGGCAGCCATGTCACGGCGCAGTTCATGTGCCTGTCGGCCACCGTCTCCTATGCGCTGGCCAGCATCTACGGGCGGCGCTTCCGCGCCATGGGCGTGCCGCCGCTGGTGACGGCGACGGGGCAGGTGGTGGCGGCGAGCGTGCTGCTCGTTCCGGTGATGCTTTTGGTCGACCGGCCGTGGACGCTGCCGATGCCCGGCCTTGGCGCGCTCGGCGCAGTGGCCGGACTGGCGGTGCTGTCGACGGCGCTCGCCTATGTGCTGTTCTTCCGGCTGCTGGCCACGGCGGGCGCCAGCAATCTGGCGCTGGTCACCTTCCTCGTGCCGGCCAGCGCCATCCTGCTCGGCTTCCTGTTCCTCGGCGAAGTGCTTCTGCCGCGCCATCTGGCCGGCATGGCGCTGATCGGCCTCGGCCTTGCGGCGATCGACGGGCGGCCTTGGCGGGCGATGCGCCGGCGAGGTGCAGCCTCGGCTGCGAACAGGGGTTGATGCGTCGGTTCGTCGTCATTCCGGAAGCTTGCCGAGGATGAAAAAAACGGCGGCCAATCGCCACGCGACTGGGATGACGACGCGTGTTTGAAAGGGGCTACCCCTCCAGTTCCTCGCGCAGCATTTCCAGTTCCAGCCATTCCTCTTCCATCGCGGCCAGTGTCGCGCGTTCCTTGTCGAGGGCGGCAATGGTCTTCTGGAAGCCGACCGGATCGCGGTCATAGAAGCCCGGATCGGCGATCCGGTCCTCGAGCCGGTTGATCGTGTCGGTCGCCGCCTCGATCTTCTTCGGCAGGCTCTCCAGTGCGAATTTCTGCTTGTAGGACAGCTTTTTCGACGCGACCTTCGCCGTCTCCTGCGGCTTCGCGGCCGGCTGTTCCTCGTTGCCGGCGGTGCGGGTGCGCAGCTTGCGGTCGTCCAGCTTCGATGCGCCGCGCTGCGAAAGCATGTCGGAATAGCCGCCGGCATATTCGATCCAGCGCCCGTCGCCGTCGGGCACGATCACGATGGTCACGGTGCGGTCGAGGAAGTCGCGGTCGTGGCTGACGAGGATGACCGTGCCGGCAAAGCCCGCCACCAGTTCCTGCAACAGCTCCAGCGTCTCCATGTCGAGGTCGTTGGTCGGCTCGTCCAGCACCAGCAAATTGGCGGGGCGGGCCAGAACGCGGGCGAGCAGCAGCCGGGCGCGTTCGCCGCCGGAAAGCTCGCGCACCGGCGTGCGCGCCTGCTCCGGCTTGAACAGGAAGTCCTTCATGTAGGAGACGACATGGCGCTGCTCGCCATTGATGACGAGGCTCTCGCCGCGCCCGTCGGTGAGGTAGTGGGACAGCGTCTCTTGTGGATCGGCGGCATCGCGCTTCTGGTCGAGCGTGGCGATCTCCAGATTGACGCCGAGGCGCACGCTGCCCGTGTCGGGCGCAAGCTCGCCGGTCAGCATCTTGAGCAGCGTGGTCTTGCCGGCGCCATTGGGGCCGACGAGGCCGATGCGGTCGCCGCGCTGGATGCGGGTCGAGAAATCCCGGACCACGACCAGATCGCCGAAACTCTTGGAGATCGATTTCGCCTCGATCACCAGCTTGCCGGATTCGGCGGCGTCGCTGGCCACCATGGTGGCGGTGCCTTCCGCGCCCCTGTGGCCGGCGTGGCGCTGGCGCAGCGCCTGCAATTCGCCAAGGCGGCGCACATTGCGCTTGCGCCGGGCGGTGACGCCATAGCGCAGCCAGTGCTCCTCGCGCGCGATCTGGCGGCCGAGCTTATGCTGCTCGCGCTCCTCTTCCTCCAGAATCTTATCGCGCCATTCCTCGAAATGGGCAAAGCTCCGGTCCAGCCGCCTTGTCTGGCCGCGATCCAGCCAGACGGTGGCGCGCGAGACGCGCTCGAGGAAACGGCGGTCGTGGGAAATGACGACCAGCGCCGAGGCGGAACGGATCAGCTCTTCCTCCAGCCATTCGATGACATTGAGGTCGAGATGGTTGGTCGGCTCGTCGAGCAGCAGGATGTCCGGCTCCGGGGCCATGACGCGGGCAAGGGCGGCGCGGCGCGCCTCGCCGCCGGAAAGCTCGGCCGGTATTTCCTCGCCGGTGAGGCCCAGATGTTCGAGCAGATAGGTGGCGCGGTAGGGATCGTCGGCGGGGCCGAGGCCCGCCTCGACATAGGCGCGCACCGTGGCGAATCCGTCCATGTCGGGCGCCTGCGGCAGGTAGCGGATGGTGGCCGTGGGCTGGCGGAAGATCTCGCCGTCCTGCGCTTCGGCGAGGCCGGCGGCGATCTTCAGCAGTGTCGATTTGCCGGAGCCGTTGCGGCCGACCAGCGCGATGCGGTCGCCGGGGCCGACGGTGAGGTCGGCGCCGTCGAGCAGCGGCGTGCCGCCGAAGGTGAGGCGGATGCCGGCAAGGTTGAGAAGCGGCGGGGCCATGTCAGCCTTCCTTTCCGGCCAGCGGATGGGCGAGCAGCATGGCGCGGCCCTGTGCGAGTTCGACGCTGAGCGTGCCGCGAACCTCGTTCGACATGGTGAGCGACGAGCCGAACGGCACCGTGACCGAGGCCAGCTCCCATTTCGCGCCGCGCACGGTGAGGCCGGCCAGATCCGAAAAGCCGAGGATCGAAAACAGCGTGCCTTCGGCATAGTCGAAGGTTGCCGCCGCATGCGGCAGGGGCCGCCCTTCCTGCGTGCCGCTGGTCAGCAGCACGTCGACGCCCGTCTCGGCCAGCCGCAGCGCCAGCGCCAGATGCAGGAAGGCATGGTCGGCGCGGGCGCCGCCGAAGGCGCCGGCCAGCACCAGCGCGGTCGCGCCCTGTTCCAGCGCGATGTCCACCGCCAGTTCGCCGTCGGTGCTGTCCTTGTCGGAGGGGAATTGTCGCTTCGGCACCGTTTTCAGGCGTTCCGGCAGCACCGGGGGGGCGGAATCGAAGTCGCCCACCCAAAGCTCCGGCACGATGCCGAGGGTTTCGGCATGGCGGATGCCGGAATCGGCGGCGACGATGCGCGTTCCCGCGATCTGGCGGTCGAGGGCGGGGGTGCGGACAAGCTCGCCGCCGAGAAGGATGGTGTATCGGCTCATGGGACGAGGGCATTAGCAGCCCCGTCCGTGGAACGGAAGAGCGCCGCCTCTCTTGCGTCGCGGCGCGCGGGGGCCTATTTCTGAAAATGCTCTAACGGGGTGCCGGACGCGTCAACGCGGCCCGGCTGAGAGGCCTCAAAGCCAACCCGCTGAACCTGATCCGGCTTGTACCGGCGGAGGGATTAGAAGCTGTCGGACAGCCGGCGCCTCGACCCCCTGAGACGAAACCAAGGAGGCGCCGATGCGCACAGTGCTTTTATCCCTTCTGTCGGCTGCGGCCCTGTTGGCCGCCGCGCCCGCTTCGGCGCAAGGCAAGCTGACCATCTACACCTATGACAGCTTCACCGCCGACTGGGGCCCCGGCCCGCAGGTGAAGACGAATTTCGAGGCCGAATGCGGCTGCGAGGTCGATTTCGTCTCGGTGGCCGATGGGGTGGCCCTGCTCAACCGGCTGAAGCTGGAAGGCGCCTCCACCAAGGCCGACATCGTGCTCGGCCTCGACACCAACCTCACCGCCGAGGCGCGCGGCACCGGGCTGTTCGTGGCCCATGGGGCGACGCCGCAGGTGGATGTTCCAGGCGGCTGGAACGACGATATGTTCGTGCCCTACGACTACGGCTATTTCGCCGTGGTCTACGACACCGAGAAGCTGCCCAATCCGCCGGCCAGCCTCAAGGAGCTGGTCGAGGGCGACAAGGCGCAAAAAATCGTCATCCAGGACCCGCGCACCTCGACGCCGGGCCTCGGCCTGTTGCTGTGGGTGCGCGCCGTCTATGGCGACGAGGCGGGTGCTGCCTGGGAAAAGCTGAAAGGCCGCGTGCTGACGGTGACGCCGGGCTGGAGCGAGGCCTACGGGCTGTTCACCAAGGGCGAGGCACCGATGGTGCTGTCCTACACCACCTCGCCCGCCTATCACATGATCGCCGACAAGACCGAGCGCTATCAGGCCGTCGCTTTTTCCGAAGGGCATTATCTTCAGGTCGAGGTGGCCGGCATCACCATTGCCGGGGCGAAGAACCCGCTGGCCGAACAGTTCCTCGCCTTCATGACCGGGCCGGGCTTCCAGAATGCGGTGCCGGAAACCCAGTGGATGTACCCTGCGGCCAAGACCAGCAAGCCGCTCGACCCCGCCTTCGACAGGCTGGTGAAGCCGGCCAGGACCCTGCAATTCAACCCGCAGGAAGTGGCCGACAACCGCAAGGCCTGGGTGGACGAGTGGCTCGGCGCGATGGGCCGGTAGTCCACTTTTCGATGGCGTGCTTTCGTTCCTTTCCGGTCCCGTCTTCCCGACGCGTTATTGGCGCGGCGCGGTTGAGGGTTTTGCCGGCGGAAATGAGGCCTTTCATCTCCTTATTTTTACGCAATTCCGGACGGAAAACCGCTTCACACTTTTCCTGGAATTGCTCAATGGCCGCGCCATGACCGATTTCCGCATCACGGCCGGCATCGTGGCGCTGGCGGCGATCTCGCTGCTGATCGGCGGGGCGTTCGCCGGGCTGATCGTCGAGGGGGTGCGCGACCTGTCCGGCGCGGTTGCCGCCTTCGATCCGTATATGCTGAGGGTCGCGCGCTTCACGCTGTGGCAGGCGCTGTTGTCGACGCTGCTCTCGGTGGTTCCGGCGTTGTTCGTGGCGCGGGCTTTGGTTCGCCATCCGCATTTTCCGGGGCGCGGCCTGATCCTGCAACTCTTCGCCGTGCCGCTGGCGCTGCCGGCCCTCGTCGCGGCGCTGGGCGTGCTGGCGCTCTATGGCCGCGCCGGCTATTTCGCTGGCCTGCTCTCCGCGCTCGGCGGCGACACATGGCCGGGCATCTACGGGCTGTCCGGCATCCTCGTCGCGCATGTGTTCTTCAACCTGCCTTTGGCGACGCGGCTGTTCGTGGAAGCCCTCCAGACCGTACCGTCCGACCAGTGGCGGCTGGCGAGCCAGCTCGGCATGGGCGCGCGGGCCGGCTTCCGGCTGATCGAATGGCCGGTGCTGCGGCAGGCCCTGCCGGGCGCGGCCGGGCTGGTGTTCATGCTGTGCGTCACCTCCTTCACCATCGTGCTGACGCTGGGCGGCGGGCCGCGCGCCACCACGCTGGAGGTGGCGATCTATCAGGCGCTGCGCTTCGATTTCGACCCCGCCCGTGCCGTGGCCCTGACCGCCTTGCAGGTGGCGCTGACGCTGGCCATCGTCTTCGTGCTGACGCGGCTGGGGGCCAACACGGCGGCGGAGGCCAACCTGTCGGTGGCGCCGCGCCGCTTCGTCTCGGTCGGCGGGGGAGAGACGGCGCTCAACGGTCTCCTGATCGCACTGGCGCTGCTGTTCGTCGCCGGCCCCATGGCGGCGACGGTGGCGGCGGGCTTGCAGGCCGAGCTGGGCCGCCTCGTCCTGGAACCCGCGGTGCAGCGCGCCGCGCTGACCAGCCTCGTGCTGGCGCTGTTGTCGGCGCTGCTGGCGGCCGCCCTTTCCATGGCGCTGGTGATGGCAAGGCGGGCGCTTGCCCTGCGTGCCACCGGGGCGCGCCGGCCGCTGCTCGAATATGCCACCGATACGGGAGCCGGCTTCGTGCTGGTGGTGCCGCCGATCGTCGTCGGCGCCGGCTGGTTCATCCTGCTGCGCCATGTGGCCGATGTGTTCGCGCTGGCGCCGGTGCTGGTCGTCACCGTCAATGCGGTGATGGCGATGCCGTTTGCGCTGAGAGCCTTGCGCCCGGCCTATGATGCGGCGAGCGCCCGCCATGAGCGGCTGTGCGCGCAGCTCGGCATCGCCGGCTGGACGCGGCTTCGGCTGATCGACTGGCCCTCGCTGCGCCGGCCGTTGGCGACGGCGGCGGCCTTCGCCATGGCGCTGTCGCTCGGCGATCTCGGCGTGATCGCGCTGTTCGGCTCCGATGCGGTGCAGACCCTGCCCTATCTGCTGCTGGCGCGCATGGGCAGCTACCGCACCGCCGATGCGGAAGGGCTGGCGCTCCTTCTGGGGTTGGCCTGCCTCGCCCTGATGTTCCTGTCCAGCCGGCTGGCGAAGGAGACACGGCAATGACGCGCAGCGCATCATCCGGCGCCGAGGTGCGGCTGGACGAGGTGACGTTCAGCTATGGCGAGGCCGTGTTCGGGTTCGACGTGGCGTTCCGGCCCGGCTGCATCACCGCCGTGATGGGGCCGAGCGGATCGGGCAAGTCCACGCTGCTCAACCTCGTTGCCGGTTTCGAGACGGCGGCATCGGGGCGGGTGCTGATCGGGGACCGGGACGTCACCGCCGATCCGCCGGCGGCACGGCCGGTGTCGATGGTGTTCCAGGAAAACAACCTGTTCGCGCATCTCACGGTGGAGCAGAATGTCGGGCTCGGCCGCTCGCCGTCGCTGCGACTGAGCGATGCGGATCGCACGGCGGTGGCCGGGGCGCTGGAGCGCACCGGACTCGGCGGCAAGGGAAAACGCCTGCCGCGCGAATTGTCGGGCGGCGAGCGCCAGCGGGTGGCGCTGGCGCGGGTGCTGGTGCGGGAGCGGCCGGTGCTGCTTCTGGACGAACCCTTCGCCTCGCTCGGCCCGGCCCTGCGCGAGGACATGCTGGAACTGGTGGCCGGCTTGCAGGCCGAACGGGGCATGACGGTGCTGTTCGTCACCCACCAGCCGGAGGATGCGCGCCGCATCGCCCATGACATGGCTTTCATCGAGGAGGGAAGGGTGGCGGCGACGGGGCCGGTCGAGGAATTCTTCGGAGAGGGTGGACCGGAAGCTTTCCGACGCTATATCGGCGCTTCCTGAGCGCGATTGCATGGCCTTGCCCGGAAGCGGACATAATTTGCCATCAATGCGACATTAAGGAATATGGCAAGAGCGGTCGAATCGTGGCCGGCTGCCAATAAGGGGCACGGTCGCGGTCTGCGCCGCACGCGAGGAAAGGAAGCCCATCTGTCGTCCGTCCTGAACCCTGACCGGAGGCTGTCGTCGGCGCGGGCGCTCGCGCTGGCCGGTATCGTCGTGGCGCTGGCGGCCTGTCAGGCCATCGTGCCGCCGGACATGCAGGAATCGGCCTTCCGGCCTTCCGACAAGCCGGTGACGGTCGACAATGTCACCGCCAACAACAAGCTGGCGGAACTGGCACGGGCGCAGCACCCGCGCATCCTGGCGACCTATGGCGGCGAATATTCCGACCCCAAGCTGGAGCGCATGGTGGCCAAGGTGATCGGCGGCCTGACCACCGTGTCCGCCAACCCGACCCAGAACTACCGCATCACCATCCTCAACTCGCCCAATGTCAACGCCTTCGCGTTGCCGGGCGGCTATCTCTACATCACCCGCGGGCTTCTGGCGCTGGCCAACGATTCCTCGGAACTGGCGGCGGTGGTGGCGCATGAGATGGGTCACGTCACCGCCAATCACGGGTTGCAGCGGCAGCGGCTGGAGGCGGAAGAGGGGCTGGCCACCAAGGTCGTCTCCGACGTGCTGGGCGACAGCCCGACCGCCAAGGCGGCGCTGATCCGCGGCAAGCTGCGGCTGGCCCAGTTCTCGCGCAACCAGGAACTGGAGGCCGACGGCATCGGCATCAAGTCGGTGGGCGAGGCGGGCTACGACCCGTTTGCCGCCAGCCGCTTCCTGCAATCCATGTCGGCCTATACGGATTTCCGCTCGGTCAGCGGCGCCACCGACGCCAGCCTCGACTTCCTCGCCACCCACCCGAACACGCCGCAGCGCATTGAACTGGCGCTGCGCCATGCGCGGCAGTTCGGCCAGCCGGGCGTCGGCTCGCGTGACCGCGACAGCTACCTGGCCGGCATCGACGGGCTGCTCTACGGCGATACGCCCGACGAGGGCTATGTGCGCGGCAACACCTTCCTGCACCCGAAGCTCGGCATTTCGTTCTCGGTGCCGGACAACTTCATGATCGACAATTCGGCCACCGCCGTCACCGCGACCGGGCCGGGCGACATGGCCGTGCGCTTCGACGGGGTGACGCTCGACGCCAACCGCTCGCTGGGCGACTATATCCGCAGCGGCTGGGTCGCGGGCCTCGATACCTCGAGCGTGCGCGAGACGACGATCAACGGCAATCCGGCGGCCACGGCGCGGGCGCGTGCCGAAGGCTGGCAGTTCGACGTCACCGTCATCCGCGCCGGCAGCCAGGTCTACCGGCTGCTCACGGCGGCACCCGCCGCCAGCACCTCGCTGGACAGCGTGGCCGGCGTGGTGGGGGGCTCGTTCCGCATTCTCAGCCAGGCGGAACGGGACGCGCTGAAGCCGCTGCGCATCCGCATCGTCACGGTCCGGGCCGGCCAGACCATGGGCACGCTGGCCGCCCAGATGGTCGGCGTCGACCGCAAGCTCGACCTGTTCAGGGTGCTCAACGCGCTGGCGCCGGGAGCGACCCTTTCGGCCGGCGACAAGGTCAAGATCGTCACAGACAGATAGGTGTCGGCGCGGCCCCGCGCGCGGACTGGCCCGGCTTCAGGGCGGCCGTGCCGCCGGCTGCTTTTTCAGGCGATGATGTCGGGAATGATGCGGTCTTCGAGCGTACGCAGCTTGTCTTTCAGCGCCAGCTTCTTCTTCTTCATGCGCTGGATCTGCAAGGGATCGCAGCCCGTCGCCACCATGGCGTTTATCGCGGCGTCGAAATCGGCGTGGTCCTGCTTCAAACGCGCGAATTCGAGTCGAATCTCGGCCTGTTCCTGCTCGGACATTACCTACCATATGTAAATTTCGACGCCCGCAGCGCTGCCGCGGCGGGTATCCGATCGGGCGGGGAGCGGTCCGAAAACCACCCTCTGGCAAATCATTATCACATTTTGGTCCAAGGTGGAATGCAACGCTTATGCGTTCGACAACCGCTTCGGTTGATGGCACAGTGTCATGCAGCCGTCACACATGTGGGCCGGCAATGTAGGCGACAGGGGTGGCGGCTGCAGTCGAGGAAACCATGAAAGGGAGAACCAATCATGTCTCTTGCATCCCATCTTGACGAGCTGCAGAGGAAGCATAGCGATATCGAACGGCAGATCGATACAGCCATGCAGCACCCCTCCATGGACGATCTCCAGATAGCGGATCTGAAGCGGCGCAAGCTGGCCATCAAGGACGAGATTGAGAAACTCAGGACCCAACCCACCTCACATTGACTTCCCGCCGGCCTGGGGCGTCATGCGTCCTTCAGGATGCACTGGAACGCTCCGGCACTTTGATCGAGCATCGGAAACTCCGAAACCGATTTCCCTTTTCGGCCCGATGCTCTGCGGCCGGTGATGCGACAAATGACTTGTCGGCGGCATACTGCCGCCGGCTGGCATTTCCCGCTTTTCGCCAAATTCCAGGCTCATGAGGCAGTTCCGGAACGCCGTGCGACGCGGCCGAAGGACATGATTCGACATGGGGGCCGGCATTGGGCGCATCGGCGGCATTGACAAGACCGGCTCTCTCCTCCACCTCATGGCGGAGTTTCGCGTGCCTGTCCGTCGTGTCGGTCGGCCTCAATGCGCCCGCGTCGCGGCATCCGGCACGCAGATTTGATGCAGCAGGGCCTCTGACGTATCCGGCAGGATGCGCAACGCCCAGGAATACTATCAGAGGCAGCCGGGCATGACCGGGTACTATTCCTCTCCGTTCCCGCGCCGCGCTTCGGTCGGCGTCGATGTCGGCGGCGTCATGGTCGGCGGCGACGCACCTGTCGTGGTGCAGTCGATGACCAACACCGATACCGCCGATATCGACGGCACCGTCGCCCAGGTTGCCGCGCTGCACCGGGCCGGCTCCGAGCTTGTGCGCATCACCGTGGACCGCGATGAAAGCGCCGCCGCCGTTCCGAAGATCCGCGACCGGCTGGCGCGGCTCGGCATCGACGTGCCGCTGGTCGGCGACTTCCACTATATCGGCCACAAGCTGCTGGCCGATCATCCGGCCTGCGCCGAGGCGCTGGCCAAATACCGCATCAATCCCGGCAATGTCGGCTTCAAGGACAAGAAGGACAAGCAGTTCGCCGACATCGTCGAGATGGCGATCCGCTACGACAAGCCGGTGCGCATCGGCGTCAACTGGGGCTCGCTCGACCAGGAACTGCTGACCCGGCTGATGAACGAGAACCAGGCCAAGGGTTTTCCGATGACCGCCCAGGAGGTGACGCGCGAGGCGATCGTGCAATCGGCCATCCTGTCGGCGCATATGGCAGAGGAAATCGGCCTCGGCCGCAACCGCATCATCCTGTCGGCCAAGGTCAGCGGCGTGCAGGACCTGATCGCCGTCTATGCCGAGCTTGCAAGGCGTTGCGACCACGCGCTGCATCTGGGTCTCACCGAAGCCGGCATGGGATCGAAAGGCATCGTCGCATCGTCGGCGTCCATGGGCATCCTGCTCCAGCAGGGCATCGGCGACACCATCCGCATTTCGCTGACGCCGGAGCCCGGCGGCGACCGCACGCGCGAGGTGCAGGTGTCGCAGGAACTGCTCCAGACCATGGGCTTCCGCCAGTTCGTGCCGATCGTGGCCGCCTGTCCGGGCTGCGGGCGCACCACCTCGACCGTGTTCCAGGAGCTTGCCCAGAACATCCAGGAGGACATCCGCCGCAACATGCCGGTGTGGCGCACCAAATATCCGGGCGTGGAGCAGCTCAAGGTGGCGGTGATGGGGTGCATCGTCAACGGACCGGGCGAATCCAAGCATGCCGATATCGGCATTTCGCTGCCGGGTACCGGCGAGATGCCGACCGCGCCGGTGTTCATCGACGGCCAGAAGGCGGCCACGCTGCGCGGTCCCAACATCGCCGCCGATTTCGAGAAGATGGTTTCCGACTATATCGAGAACCGTTTCGGCATGGGGACCAGGGCCAAGGCAGCCGAGTAGCACCATGCGCCTGGCCGCGCCGCTGATCGCTGTCCTGATCGGCGCTGGTGCCAGCACTGCCGCGTGGGCCGATCCGCCGAAGCCGGCGCGGGAGCGGCTGATCGACCGGGTCTGCGACCTCATAGAATTCCATTCCGACCGTGCCGGCCTGCCGCGCGATTTCTTCGCCCGGCTGATCTGGAAGGAAAGCCGCTTCGATCCCAATGCGGTGAGCCCGGTCGGCGCGGAAGGCATCGCCCAGTTCATGCCGGGCACGGCGAAATTGCGGGGGCTGGCCGATTCCTTCGACATCGAGCAGGCGATTCCCGCCTCGGCCACCTATCTCGGCGAGCTGAAAGCGAATTTCGGCAATCTCGGCCTTGCCGCCGCCGCCTACAATGCCGGCGAGAACCGGGTGGCGCGCTGGCTGTCCTCCGGCGGTTTCCTGCCGCTGGAGACGGAAAACTACGTACTCGACATCATGGGCGAGCCGGCCGACAATTTTTCCGACAAGGCCTATGCCGGCAAGGTGCGGCCGCTGGATCCCGAGAGGGGGTTCGGCACGGCCTGCCGCAGGCTGCCGGTCTCGGCGCCGTGGACGGTGGCCATGGCCACGGTTCCGGTCAAGCCGTGGGGCGTGCAGGTGGCGGGCGGCTTCAACCGGGCCGTGGTCATCCGGCAATGGCAAAGGCTGGAGGGGCGGTTCTCGAGCGTGCTGGGCGGGCATGAGCCGGTGGTCAGCCGGGTGCGCTCGGCGCGCGGCCGGCGCGGCATCTATGCGGTGCGCATCGGGGCCGAAAGCCGCTTGGAAGCGGACGGCATCTGCCAGAAGCTGCGCGGCGCAGGCGGCGCCTGCGTGGTGCTGCGCAATCGCTGACCGTGCTGTCAGGCGGTTTTCGCGGTCACCGTCTCGCCCAGCCAGCTTCCGATCTTGGCCGCCAGCCGGTCCGGTGAAACCGGCTTGGGCAGGTAGTCGTCCATGCCGGCATCGAGGCATTTCTCGCGGTCGCCCTTGAGGACATGCGCGGTCACCCCGATGATCGGCACGCGCGCGCCGCTGGCGGCCTCCGCGGCGCGGATGGCGCGGGTCGCCTCGAAGCCGTTCATGTCGGGCATGGAGACGTCCATCAGGATCAGCCGGGGATTGAGCGCCCGGTGCATGTCGATGGCCGTGCGGCCGTTGCCGGCGATGCGGTAGCTGAGGCCGAGCCCGTTGAGGATCTGGCTGAACACGAGCTGGTTCACGTCATTGTCCTCGGCGATCAGGATGTCGATGGCGCCGCCGCTCAGGTCGTTGCCGGCCGCCGGCGCCAGCACCGGTGTCTCGGCGCGGCGCGGGGCGGGCGGGGCAGGCGGCGGCACCTGCTCGCGCACGAAATGGGCGGCGCCCTGCTGCATGCGCGCGTTCTGGATGGCGGAGACGATCGTGCCCAGCAGCACCGCCGAACGCGCCGGCTTGGTCAGATGCGCGGCGATGCCGTAGTCGATGATGAGGCGGGAAAAATCGACCTGATCGACGGAGGTCAGCAACACCACCGGGATGGCCGACAGGCGGCTGTCGCCGGCAATCGCCCGCGCCACGTCGGCGCCGTTCATGCCGGGCATCTGGTAGTCGAGGATGATGCAGTCGACCGAGGCGCCGATCTGGCAGGCCCGCTCCAGGAAGGCGAGGCCGACGGCGCCGCTCTCGGCCGCCGCGCAGTCGAAGCCCCAGCTGCGGAGCTGTTCGAGCAGGATGTCGCGGTTGACCGGATTGTCGTCGATGATCAGCACGCGCGCGCCGGTCACGTCGCCGGGCACCCTCTCGTCGTCGACATTCATGTCATGGACGGGCATGGGCACGCTGAACCAGAAGACCGAGCCGCGCCCGAGCTCGCTGCTGACGCCCATCTCGCCGCCCATCAGCTCCACCAGCCGGGCGCCGATGGCGAGGCCGAGGCCGGTGCCTTCATGGCGGCGGGTGGAGGAGGAATCGACCTGCGCGAACTTCTCGAACACGCTTTGCAGCTTCTCGGCCGGAATGCCGATGCCGGTGTCCTCGACGCTCACCTTGAGCATGGCGACGTCGTTGACGATCTCGCCGCTGACATCGACCAGCACATGGCCCTTCTCGGTGAATTTCACGGCGTTGCCGAGCAGGTTGGTGACGATCTGGCGGAAGCGGCCGGCATCGCCGACGACGAAGGGGGGCAGGCGCGGGTCGACGCGCACGATCAGCTCGAGGTTCTTTTCCGCGACGCGGGCGGAAACCAGCGTGGCGACGTCCTCCACCGCCTCGGCGAGGCGGAAGGGGGCCGGGCTCAGCGTCAACTGGCCGGCATTGATCTTGGAGAAGTCGAGAATGTCGTTGATGATGGTCAGCAGCGCATGGCCGGACTTCACGATCACGTCGGTGAAGGTTTTCTGGCGCGCCGTCAGGTCGGTATTGGCCAGCAATTCCGCCATGCCGAGCACGCCGTTCATCGGCGTGCGGATCTCATGGCTCATATTGGCGAGGAACTCGGACTTGGCGCGGTCGGCTTCCTCGGCCCGCTTCAGCGATTCCGCCGTCCTGGCGAAGGCGCGCCGGATCGCCTGTTCCATCGGTCGGAAGATCCACAAGGTGACGCCGGCCAGCGTCAGGGCGAAAAGCACCGTTCCCCACAGGAGCAGGTCGGAGATGCGCGCATCGGCCAGCCGCCGCTCGGCATCCATGGCGAGGCGGGCGCGCAACAGCAAGGGCTGCGCGAACAGCGTGTTCTGGTTGAGGACGTCACGATGGTTCCAGTCGTCGAGGGTCTTGGCCTGGGTCATCAGGGCGAGGTTGCGAGCCATGTCGCGCGCCGACCACATGAGGTCGCGGTTGACCGAGGCGGCGGCGATCGCATCCGCCGTGCCTTGGGTCAGGCGCGGCGACAGTGCCTCGATCTCGGCGGTGACGGCGTCGATGCCCTGCAATAGCTTGCGGGCATGGAGGCCCGCCGATCCGGTGAGCTCCTGCCTCGTGTCGGCACGCCAGACGCTGGCCGCGTTTTCGGCGAAGTTCGCCGCATTGTCGAGGCTGCCCGCGAACTCGGCCATGAGCGCGCTCAGCATGTCGACACGGTTGCGGTAGCTGTTGAAGTGATTGAGGGTTGCGATGAGGCCGACCACGGCCAGCGCCAGCACCATGAGGCCGGACAGATATCTTATCCGTACCGACCGGATGAATGACAAGTATTCCGGCATGCGCAGTCCCCAGCCCATCCACGCAAATGTAGCGGTCGGGATTACGCTCCATATACCATTAACAATCCGTTCCGGCCGGAACGGGCGTCCCTACCTGTCTCGCTGGGCGACGAAGCGCGCCGCCTGCTTCAGGATCGCGGCTCGTTCGCCATAGGGCTCGAGCAGGCTTGAGGCCTGTTCCACCAGTCCGTGAAGCTGGCGGCGGGCCCAGTCCGGGCCGTGCAGCGCGGCAAGCGTCGCCTTGCCGGCGGCGGCATCCTTGCCGGTCGCCTTGCCCAGCCGGCCGGCATCGGCGGTGACGTCGAGCAGGTCGTCGGCAAGCTGGAAGGCCAGCCCGATGGCAGAGCCGAACTCGGCCAGCCGCTCGCGGTCGCTTTCGGGAGCGCCGGCCACGATGGCGCCGGCCTCGCAGGCATAGCGGATCAGGGCGCCGGTCTTCATCGCCTGGAGGCGGATGATGCCGGCCTCGTCGGGCGCGTCGTGCTGGGCGGTCAGGTCGAGCATCTGGCCGCCGGCCATGCCGCCCTGCCCCGCCGCGCGGGCAAGGCCGCGCGCCAGCGCCAGCCGCGTCGCCGCCGGCAATGGTGCCGCGCCGTTGTCTGCCGCGTCGTCGCAGATGATGTCGAAGGCCAGCGTCAGCAGCGCATCGCCGGCGAGGATGGCGGCGGCCTCGTCGAAAGCCCTGTGGACAGTGGGCTGACCGCGGCGCAGGTCGTCGTCGTCCATGGCCGGCAGGTCGTCATGGATCAGCGAATAGCAGTGCACGCATTCCAGCGCCGCGGCGGCGCGCAGGGCCTCGATGTGACGGGCGCCGGCGCCGAACAGGGCGGCGCTTTCGACGACGAGGAAGGGTCGCAGGCGCTTGCCGCCATTGAGCACGCCGTGGCGCATGGCCGCCAGCAGCCGCTCGGGCCGGGCGATCTCGCCGGGCAGCAGATGCGTATCGAGAAGGCTCCGCAGCAGCGTCTCGACCTCCCGGGCGCGCGCGTCCAGCCGCATTTCGAAGGGGATTTCAGCGTTCGTATCCATGTTGGCGAGCGGTAGCCGACGCGCAGACATTGCGCAAGAAGCCAAGCACCTTTATGCGGGAAGGGTGTTGGCGGGAGCGACCGGGTGTCGGAACCGATCATAGAGCAGGAGACCGAGGGGCTGGTCCACCGGGGACAGAGCATGGTTTCGCGATCGAGGGGCAGGGCCGGGCGCAGAGGCTGGCTTCGCTCGCTCGTGAAGCTGGCGGTGCTCGTGGCGCTGGTGCCGGTGGTGCTGACGCTTCTCTACCTGCCGCCCTTCGTCCATCCGGTCTCGACCCTGATGGTCAAGGACCTCGTGACCTTCTCCGGCTATGACCGGCGCTGGGTGCCGCTGGACGAGGTGGCGCCGGTGCTGGCCCATTCCGTCATCATGTCGGAGGACGGCCAGTTCTGCTCGCATCCCGGCGTCGATCTCGCGGAGCTGCGCGCGGTGGTCAACGATGCCCTGGCCGGCGAGGGCGCGCGCGGGGCCTCCACCATCACCATGCAGACGGTGAAGAACCTCTTTCTGTGGCAAAAGCCGTTCACCACGCTGCGCAAGGGGATCGAGCTGCCGCTGGCGGTCTATGTCGACCTCGTCATGCCGAAGCGGCGGATCATGGAAATCTATCTCAACGTTGCCGAATGGGGGCCGGGCATCTACGGCATCGAGGCCGCCGCGCAGCATCATTTCGGCGTGCCCGCCGCCAAGCTGACGCGCCGGCAGGCCGCGCTTCTTGCCGTCACCCTTCCCAACCCGCAGGCGCGCAATCCGGCCAAGCCTGGGCCCGGCTTGCGCCGCCTGGGCAATCTGATAGAACGGCGTGCGGCGCGCTCGGGCGGCTATGTCGGCTGCCTCAAACCGTCGCGCAGCTAAAAAACTTGCTGCCCCCGCTGGCCAAAACGCTGCAGGCCGTGTATAGGCACGCCACTTTCATCTGGAATTTGGCCCGGCAGGCGGCCCTTGGACAAGGGCATGGCGGGCTGTTGAACACGAGCGGAGCATATCCATGGCCGTACCGAAGCGAAAAACCTCCCCGTCCAAGCGCGGCATGCGCCGTGCGGCCGATGCGCTCAAGGCGCCGACCTATGTCGAGGACAAGAATTCCGGCGAGATGCGCCGTCCGCATCACATCGACCTGAAGACCGGCATGTATCGCGGCCGTCAGGTGCTGACGCCGAAGGAAGGCTGATCTTTCAGCGCATTTTTTGCAGCCGGATGGACACGTTCGGCATTGCATGAATGCGGTTGGTTGAGATCGCCGACGAGTTCGAAGGCCGCCTCCGGGCGGTCTTTTCGTTTCTACAACCTGGCAGGCAGGTCGGTTCCCGCTATCGGGAACCCTTCAAACGGCCCAGAACTGGTCCAGCCACAGGTTGAGCTGGACGAAGCCGGTGTTGCTGATGCTGTAGACACGGCGGGTCCCGTCGGCCTGCGCCGTGACCAGCCCGGCATCGAGCAACACCTTCAAATGCTGGGAAACGGCCGGCCTCGAGACCGGCAGCCCGGACGCCAGTTCGGTAACCGTCTTCGGGCCACGCCGGAGTTCCTCCAATATATGGCGCCGGTTCGGATCGGCGATCGCCACGAATGCATCAGCAAGCATCATGGCATTAGTAGTGCGTCAAAGCCGCGGGATTCTCAACCATCGGTTTCATTTTTTGTGCGTGGGTCGAGGGTAAGCGACTGCGGCGTGATCGACCGCTCGACCGGCAGGGTGGTGAAGGCGTCGCGATCCTCGATCGGCACGGGAGCCCGGCGCCTGATGCGCAGCGCGGTGTAGCCGGCGATGCTGAGATGGGCCAGCGCGGTGGCCAGGAACAGGCTTTCGGGGCGCCACCACTCCATCATGGCGGCGGCGAACAGTGGCCCGATCATGGTGCCGAAGCCATAGAGGATGAGCAGCCCGCCCGAGACCTTGACGAAATCCTCCGCCTTGGCGTGGTCGTTGGCGTGGGCCACGGCGATCGAATAGAGCGTATAGGCGAAGGCGCCGTAGGCGCCGGTGAGGATCAGCACGAGCGGACCCAGGCGCGGCTCGAACAGGAAGACCAGCAGAGCGAAAAAGGCCGAGCCGGCCGCGGCGCCGGCCAACACGAAACGGCGGTCGGTGCGGTCGGAAAGCCGGCCGGCCGGAAGCTGCATGAAGGCCCCGGCAATGACGACGATGCTCATCATCAGCGCGATCTCGGCCGTCGAGATGCCGATGCGCGCGCCATAGACGGCGCCAAGCGTGCCCCAGGCGCCGTTGGCGACGCCGACCAGCAGGCAGCCGAAGGCGGCGACCGGCGAATTGGCGTAGAGGCCCTTGAGGTCGAGCGACACGTCCTGCAGGGGCTGGGGGTGCGAGGCGGTGGAAACGGCGGTGGGGATCAGCGACAGGCAGAAGAAGATGCCGGTGATCATGAACAGCGAGGCCGACCCGACGTCGCCCGCGGCGACGATCATCTGCCCGCCCATGATCGAGGCGTAGGTGACCATCATGTAGAGGCCGAAGACGGTGCCGCGATTCTCGTTGGTGGCCTTCTCGTTCAGCCAGCTCTCGATGATCATGAAGGCGCCGGCCATGACGAAGCCGGTGAAGGCACGCAGGAGGATCCAGGCATACTGGTCGATGATGAGGCCGGTGAGCAGGGCGATGATGGCGGCGCAGGAGGCGAAGGTGCCGAAGGCGCGCACATGGCCGGCGCGGCGCACGATGCGCGGGGCGAAGTAGCAGCCGAGCACGAAGCCCGTGGCCCAGGCCGTGCCCATCAGGCCGAGCGCGGCGGTGGAGAAACCTTCCATCTGCCCGCGCAGCGGCAGCAGCAGGCCATGCAGGCCGGAGGCGGCCAGCAGGAAGGCGGTGCCGCGCAGGAGGGACAGGATCGGTCTGTAGGCTGCAAGCATCTGGCGGTCCGGCGTCGAATCACGTCTGCTGACTATCACAGCGGATTGTTTCAGGCTTTTCGGCGGCGGTCTGCCCAGCCGGCGACCAAAGTGCGTCGCGATCCTTCAGGTCGACATGATGACCGGAACACGCTTTTTGCTGGAAAGGCCCTAGCTGCGGCGAAACAGCGCCTCCGCCGCCGAGCGGGTCGAGCCCTTGGCCTGCAATTCGGCCTCGATGCGGGCGATCTCGCCGCGCAGCGTGTCGATGCGCGCCCTCAACTCGTCCACCGAGAGCTTGCTCAGATCCTGGCCGATTTCATGCGGGCCGCTTTTCCTTGCCGGTTCATCGTCGAAGATCGCCATGACCGTTCCCCGAAAATCCTGTTGTCGCCGGCGCAAGCGGTTTGCCTGAGCCGGCAATCGGAATAGAAAGCCAAGCATAGATAGGGCAGTGGCGGCGTGCAAACAGGGGCGGCAGCGGCCGCGAGAGGGAGAAACGACCATGGCAACAGCGCATAACCTGCCGCAGACGATGACGGCGATCGCCATTTCGGAACCCGGCGGGCCGCTGGTGCTGAAGCCCGAGCGGCGCCCGGTGCCGCAGCCGGGATCGGGCGAAATCCTGATCCGGGTGCGGGCGGCCGGCGTCAACCGTCCCGACGTCGCCCAGCGCACCGGCGCCTATCCGCCGCCGCCGGGCGCTTCCGACCTGCCGGGACTGGAGGTGGCGGGCGAGGTGGCCGGGCTGGGCGAAGGGGTGGAACGCTGGCGCGTCGGCGACCAGGTCTGCGCGCTGGCGGCCGGCGGAGGCTATGCGGAATATGTGACCGTGCCTGCCGGCCATGCGCTGCCGGTCCCCGCAGGCTTCACCTTCAGCGAGGCGGCAGCGGTGCCGGAAACCTATTTCACGGTCTGGCACAATGTGTTCGAGCGCGGCGGCCTGAAGGCGGGCGAGACGCTTCTGGTGCATGGCGGCTCCTCCGGCATCGGCACCACGGCGATCCAGCTTGCCGCCGCGCGCGGGTCTCGGGTGATCGCCACGGCCGGCTCGGCCGACAAATGCGACATCTGCCTGAAGCTCGGCGCCGCGCGTGCGGTGAACTACCGCGAGGAGGACTTCGTCAAGGCGGTGAAGGAGGCCACCGAAGGCAAGGGCGCCAACGTCATCCTCGACATGATCGGCGGCGACTATGTCGACCGCAACTATGTCGCCGCCGCCGAGGAGGGGCGCATCGTCCAGATCGCGACGCAGGGCGGCGCCGTCGCCAGCGCCAATTTCGCCCGGCTGATGGCCAAGCGGCTGGTGCATACGGGCTCGACGCTGAGGCCGCGCAGCATCGAATTCAAGGCGGCGGTGGCTGCCGCGCTGGAGGCGGAGGTGTGGCCGCTCCTGGCCAGCCGCCGGGTGGCGCCGGTCATGGACATGATCTTCCCGCTCAAGGAAGCCTGGCGCGCCCATGAACGGCTGGAGAGCGGCGAGGCCATCGGCAAGATCGTGCTCGACGTGGCCTGAGCGCAACTCTCGCTTAACCTTTCATTTATGCTGCAATGCACAAACGCATTGCCGCTATGCAAAAGCGTCTGTTCAAGAATTGGGCAGAACTGCCTATATCAGCGTCATCGAATTCCTGAACGCTTTGGAGGCAAACATGAACCTGATTCAGTCTTACAAGAACTGGCGCCGCTACAACGAAACCGTTCGTGCGCTGAACCGCCTGAACACCCGCGAACTCAAGGATCTCGGCATCAATCGCGCCGACATCCCGTCGGTGGCTCGCGCCGCCCTCTGATCAAGAGGCGCATGCAAGCAGAACCGATGCTGGCGCGCCCATCGCGCCTCCGGTTCCAAGCCCGCTGGACCCAGTCCGGCGGGTTTTGTTTTTCTGCCCGCGAAATGGGCATTATGTTGCGCTGCACAAGATAGCGCCTTCCGAGCGCTGCCGGTATCCGGCTTATCGACATCGGCGCCGTCTCCCCCTTATCTATCGGCCATGGAATCGAGCAAGGACGACACCATTGCGGTGCGGATCGCCAAGGCGCTGGCCGAGCGCATCATCTCGGGCGCCATCGAGCCGGGGGCGCGGCTGCGGCAGGACCATATCGCCGAGGAGTTCGGCGCCAGCCATGTGCCGGTGCGCGAGGCGTTCCGGCGGCTGGAGGCGCAGGGCCTTGCCGTCAGCGAGGCGCGCCGGGGCGTGCGCGTCGCCGCCTTCGACCTCGACGAGGTGAAGGAAGTCGCCGAGATGCGCGCCGCACTGGAGGTTCTGGCGTTGCGCCATGCCGCGCCGCACCTGACCGCCGCCATCCTCGACCAGGCCGAGGAGGCGACGCGCGCCGGCGACCGTTCGCGCGACGTGCGCTCATGGGAAGAGGCCAACCGCACTTTCCACCGCCTGATCCTGACGCCCTGCGCCATGCCGCGCCTTTTGGCGACCATCGACGACCTGCATGCGGCCAGCGCCCGCTTCCTGTTCGCCGCCTGGCGCTCGGAATGGGAAACGCGCACCGATCACGACCACCGCGCCATCCTTGCCGCCCTGCGGCAGGGGCAGGTGGAAAACGCCGCCGCCATCCTTGCCCGGCATGTGCAGTGGATCGGCCAGCGGCCGGTGCGCATGCAATCGGGCGCCACGCGCGAGGTTTTTGCCATCGTCGGCTGATGATGGCCCGGCCGATTGGGCGCCGTTCCCGCGCTGGCGCGCACGCCTTCCGTTTTCGACCTGTCGTTCCTCGACTTCCCCGTTTTCCACGGCGGATCGCCATCTCATTGGTATGACACAGGAATTTCGAACCGAACGGCGATTTATCCGGGGCCCAAAATCTCTGTTTCGGCAGAGGCGGGCGGTGGAGGCTTGCCTCGCGGCCAAAAATATGGATTCGATGATAGATCAGAATCGAAAATTATCTATAATTCGGAGAACGAGCCCATGTCGCAACCCGCATCCCGCACCGCCGCGCCGGCCTTCAGCCCGCTCCGCCTGCAGGAACGTCCCTTGCTGTGGCAGGTGGCGGCCGTCGCCATCGGCACGCTGCTTCTGACGCTGTCGTCATGGATCGAGGTGCCGATGATCCCGGTGCCGATCACCATGCAGACCTTCGCCGTCACGCTGGTCGGCGCGCTCTATGGCTGGCGGCTGGGGGCGCTCACCGTTGTGGCGTGGCTGGCGGAAGCGGCCGTGGGCATGCCGGTCCTGGCCGGCGGCTCGGGCGGGCTTGCGCCCTTCGTCGGCCCGACGGCGGGCTATCTGTTCTCGTTCCCGATCGTCGCCGCCCTCGTCGGCTGGCTGGTCGAGCGCGGCTGGAATGCCAAGCGCGTGTTCCTCGCCTTTGCCGCCATGCTGATCGGCAACGGGCTGTGCCTGGTGCTCGGCGCGCTGTGGCTGGCCGGCATCGTCGGCTTCGAGAAGGCGATCGCGCTGGGCGTCACGCCGTTTATCGTCGGCGGCGTGCTGAAGTCAGCGCTGGCGGCGGCCACGCTCAAGCTGTTCCCGAGCGGAAAGGCGGAGCCGAAGGCCCCGTGACCATCAGGCTGCGGGCGCATCATCTCCTGTGCATGCTCACCTATGTCGGCAAGGGCTATACGCCTGCCTTCACGATCAATTACGACCGCATTGCCGAGCGATTGAGCCAGGGCGAGGAGATCGTGATCGTCGAGGGGCCGGACGATGTCTGCGCCCCGCTGCTGACAGAGGCCGAGCCGCATTGCTTCAATGACAGCGTGGCCGAGCGTGACCGGCAGGCGGCCCGCGATATCGGGGACCTGCTCGGCCGCCGGATCGGTGCGGGCGAGCGGATCGAACCGGACGCGATCCTGCTGGCGAAGCTGCGGGCCGGATTCGGGTCCGGCCTGACGCGCACCGCCTGCGCGGGCTGCGAATGGGCCGAGCTGTGCGGCGCCATCGTCGCCAACGCCTATACGGGCGTGAAGGTGGGCGGGCCGCCGTGCTGACGGCCCGCCTTCCGGTCAGTTCACCGCGGCGATGTTGCCGAGGCGGATGAACAGGGTCTCGCCGGAGGAGTCGTCGACGCCGTCATTGTCGGTGACGACGAAGGCCTCGCCGGTCTTGTCGATGGTGAAGCCCTCGACCTTGTCGACCACATAGCCGTTGGTGGCGGATTTGAGGTCGGGCAGCAGGTCGCGCACCAGCGTCTTTTCCACCAGCGGCAGCTCGCCGCCCAGTTCGGCCGGCCTGAAGCCGTCGAGCGAGACGGCGTAGACGCGTTTCACCTTGGCCGCGTCGCCGATCAGATTGTCGCGCTCGACGATGTAGAGCCTGCCGTCATGGGCGGTGATTTCCGACAGGCCCATCCAGCCGCTTTCGGCCTTTTCCAGCGGATAGCGCACCGCCGACCAGTCTTTTGCCTTCGGCTTGTAGGCGAGCAGCTTGACCTCGCCCTTGGGGTCGTCGCCCCATTCGCGCTGCACGGCGGCGATCAGCATCAGCTCGTCGCCTTCGCCCACGGTGGTGACGCCTTCGAGGCCGAAGCGGGTCTGGTGGGCGATCAGTTCGGCCGGCAGGGCGATCTCCTGCCTGATCTCGCCCTCGGCGTCGACGCGGAAGATGGCGTGCGGCACCAGCTTGGCGGCGTCGCCCTCATTGGCCAGCCAGAAGCCGCCCTCGCCGTCGGAGGCAATGCCTTCGAGGTCGAGCTTCTGGGCCGTATTGCCGCCGCGGGTGATGACGGTCTTGGCAACGATGCGGGCCGGGGTCTGGGTGGCGTCGATGGTGAAGATCGCCGGCTCGCCGCCATAGACCGAATCCGATACCGCATACAGCCTGCCTTGCGTCTCAGGGTCGGCGGCGAGGCCGGATAGCGCGCCCCAGCCGATCGGCAGGCCGTTGGCGTCGGGCTCGGACTGGAGCATCGGATAGGCGGCCTCGCCCTCGGCGCGCTCGAAGATCATGACATGCGAGCGGGCGCCGCCGTCCTCGACCAGGTCGGTCTCGTTGGCGGTGACGAAGAGGTTGCGGGCCGGCAGCGCCAGCAGACCCTCGGGGCCGATGCCCGATGGCAGGGCCTGGAGGAATTTCGGCTCCGCGCCGGTATCCTCGTAGACGCCGACCAGCGAGGCGCGCTCGGCGCCGACGAAGACCAGTTTCTGCTCGCCATAGCCATAGGTGCCGACCTCCATGCCTTCGGGCTCGATGCCCTTCTTGTTGCGGTGCTCGGGATAGTGGCCGAGCCGTGCCGCGATATGCTCGAAGCCGGCGCCGGATTCATGGAGCACTTCGCCGGCCTTGGAGAAGATGGTGAAGCCGCGCGAACCGCCCTTGTAGTCGCCCTCATTGGCAATGACGAGGCGGTCGTTGTCGAGCCACTTGACCGCATCGGGCTCGCGCAGCGCGTTCTCGACCTTGCCGGTGAAGGAAAGCCTGCCGTCCTTCTTCGTATCGACGTTTTCGAGCGTCACCGCTCCGGCCGAGAAGTGCGAGACGACCGCGCCGGTCTCGGCATTGACGATGGCGATGTGATTGTTCTCCTGCAGGGTCACTGCGATCTCGCCGGCCTCGTTGAAGTCGACGAATTCGGGTTCGGCGTCCTCGGGCGCGATCTCGGCAAGGCCGGTCAGCTCGACGGTGCGGATGGCGCCGCAATCGGGCATGCCGGCCTTCAGCGATATGATCTTCAGGTTGCCGGACGGCATTTGCGGGATTGCGCCGTCGTTCAGCTCCTCGTCGCGCTCGTTCTCGATGGCGACGGCGAGGAAGCGGCCGTCCTTGCTCAGCGCCACGGAGTCCGGCTGGCCGCCGAGATCGCAGGACGTCTCGACCGCCTTCGAGGCGATGTCGATGACCGACAAGTTGCCCGACGGCTCCTGCTTGCTTTTCGAGGTGTTGACGCCGGCCAGCACTTTTGCGCCGACCATCACGACCGAGGTCGGCTCGCCGTCGATCTTGACGATGCCGCCGGCCTTCGGCGCTTTCGGGTCGCTGATGTCGACGAAGCCGACGGCGCCCAGCGGGCTGTCGGAATAGACGAGCGTGTTGCCGTCTTCGGTGGCGGTGATGATTTCGGACGAGGTGGGCGTTGCCGGATCGGCGCCTTCGGGCAGGTTGGACGCGACCGGGAAGGTGGCGATCCGGTTGAAGACCTGGTCGGCGTGAGCCGGCAGCGATACGGAAGCGGCGAGTGCGGCCATTGCCGCGACAAGTGACGAGCGGGTGCGCATGGGACCTCTTTCCCTTCTGAGAAGATGCGTATTCCCTTTGTGCCACCGGTATTTCAGTGCGATGACGCTTCCACGACACTTGCATGACGATGCGCCGGCGGCGGTTTTCGCGCCGGATTTTCTTGCCCTCGGGCGCGAACGCGGTTATAGGGGCACGGATTTTCCCTTTTTCGGTGGCTTGTAAAACCACCGCCCGCGTAACGGGACGCGGGCGAACGAGAGGATTTTATTCGATGGCAAACACGCTTCTCATGCCGAAGGCGACGGCCGTCTGGCTGGTCGACAACACCGCGCTGTCCTTCGACCAGATCGCCCAGTTCTGCGGTCTGCACCCGCTCGAGGTGAAGGCGATCGCGGACGGCGAGTCGGCGCAGGGCATCAAGGGCATGGACCCGGTGATCACCGGCCAGCTCAGCCGCGAGGAGATCGCGCGCGGCGAGAAGGACCCGAACCATCGCCTGAAGCTTTCCGAGCCGAAGGTGCGGGTGCCGGAGACCAAGCGCAAGGGCCCGCGCTACACGCCGCTGTCCAAGCGCCAGGACCGCCCCAACGCCATCCTGTGGCTGGTGCGCAACCATCCCGAACTCAAGGATGCGCAGATTTCGCGTCTGGTCGGCACCACCAAGTCGACCATCGAGCAGATCCGCAACCGCAGCCACTGGAACTCGGCCAATCTGGTGCCGATGGACCCGGTGACGCTGGGCCTGACCTCGCAGATCGACCTCGACATCGAGGTGCAGCGCGCCTCGCGCAACCGTGAGCAACTGCCGCCGACCGGCGACACGCTGCTGCCGGCCTCGCTCACCGAGCGCCTGGACCCGCAGGCCGAAGCGCCGCGCGACGAGGATGCGGAGCTCGACGCCGATGCCGTCTTCGCCAAGCTCTCGGCGCTTAAGGGCGCCGACAAGGACGAAGACGACGAGGAATAGATCTCGCTCCCTATCCAACAAGAAGCGCGGGCCCCGACCCGCGCTTTTTTGTTTGTCGTTTCAGCGGCGGATGAGCCGCGTGGCGGCGATGCCGCAGGCCATAGCGGCCACGAAGATCAGGGCGGCGGGCTCGCCGAGCCCCAATGCCGGGATCGAGCCGCCGGGGCAGAAGCCGGCAATGCCCCAGCCGATGCCGAACAGGCCGGCGCCTGCCAAAAGCGGCAGGTCGATGTCCCTGCGCGCCGGCAGATGGAAACGCGCGTCGAGCAGCGGCGCCGGTCGCTTCAGCACCAGCCGGTAGCCGATGGCGGTGACGGCCAGCGCGCCGCCCATGACGAAGGCGAGCGACGGGTCCCAGCTTCCGGCGACATCGAAGAAGTTCAGCACCTTGGCCGGGTTGATCATGCCGGAAAGCGCGATGCCGGTGCCGAAGACGAGGCCGATCAGCAGCGCGACCAGGACGCGGGCCATCATATGCCTCCCAGAAGGTGACGCACGACATAGACGGTGATGCCGGTCGCGGCCATGAAGGTCAGCGTGGCGGCGATGGAGCGCGCCGACAGCCGCGCCATCCCGCACACGCCATGGCCGGAGGTGCAGCCGGAACCGAGGGTGACGCCGACGCCGACGAGCAACCCGCCGCCGATCAGCCACGGCGTTCCGGCCGGGCTGTCGAAGGGGATCGTGTAACCGGACAAGGCGATGAGGAGGGCAGGGGCGGCAACCGCGCCGACAAGGAAGGCGGCGCGCCAGCCCCAGTCGGCGGCCGGCGGCGGGAGGATGCCGCCGACGATGCCGGAAATGCCGGCGATGCGCCCGTGCAGGGCCATGAGCAGCACCGCTGCCAGGCCGATCAGCGCGCCGCCGGCGAGCGACAGGAAAGGCGTGAATTCGGTCATCTGCGCGGCTTTCTCACTGCGGCTGCGGGCACGGAACCTGGCAGAACAGGGCGTGCATGGTGTGGATGAAGGGCGCGATGCGCTGGTCGGCCAGCCGGTAGAATACCTGCTTGCCTTCCTTGCGGCTGACGATCAGCTCCGCCTCGCGCAGTTCGGCAAGCTGCTGCGACAGGCCCGGCTGGCGGATGCCGAGAAGGTCCTCCAGTTCGCGCACCGAGCGCTCGCCGTCGACCAGCGCGCAGCACACCAGCAGCCGGTCCGGGTTGGACAGCTTCTTGAGGAAGGCCGATGCCTCGTCGACATGGGCCTTGAGGTTGGCGGCCTCGCAGGACAGGGTTCCGGCAGCGGTCACGATCATCCCCATGGTGCGCCTTTCAGGAGGTCGAGCGGTATCTTGAGATAACGCGTTCCGTTGGCCTCCGGCTCGGGCAGGCGGCCGCCATTGGTGTTCACCTGCAAGGATTGCAGGATCAGCTTGGGCATCGGCAAGGTGGCGTCGCGCGCCTGGCGGGCGGCGACATAGTCGGCCTCGGTGAGATATTTCGACATGTGGGTGTTCTTCGCCTTTTGCTCGGCCACGGTCGATTCCCACAGCGGTTCGCGCCCGCCCGGCTGATAGTCGTGACCGGTGAAGATGCGGGTGTCGTCGGGCAGGGCAAGGATTGCCTGGATCGATGTCCACAGCGCCGAGGCGCTGCCGCCGGGAAAATCGGCGCGGGCGGTGCCGCTGTCGGGCATGAACAGCGTGTCGTGGACGAAGGCGGCATCGCCGATGACATAGGTGATCGAGGCCAGCGTGTGGCCGGGCGAGAACATGACGCGGGCCGGGATGGAACCCACCATGAAGGTGTCGCCGTCGGCGAACAGCCGGTCCCATTGCGAGCCGTCGGCGGGGAAATCGGGCCAGTTGTAGAAGCCTTTCCAGAGCTTCTGCACCTCGACGATCTTCTCGCCGATGGCGGTCGGCGCCCCGGTCTTCTGCCTGAGGTAGTGGGCGGCGGAGAAATGGTCGGCATGGGGATGGGTGTCGAGGATCCATTCGACGGCCAGCCCCCTCTCGCGGACGAAATCGAGGATGCGGTCGGCATTGGTGGAGGCGGTCTGGCCGGACTTCTCGTCGAAGTCGTAGACCGGGTCGATGATGGCGCATTTGCCGGTCGCCGGATCTGCCACGACATATTGCACCGACCATGTGCGCGGATCGAAGAAGGCGGTAACATCCGGCTTGTTGCTCATGCAGCGATTCCTCTGGCTTGCCGGTTGCTTGACCGGATCACATCTTGAAATCTGCATAAATACGATTGCAAAAAAATGCAATCGTTATTTCGCAAAAGAAGAGCCAGAGAGAGTGAGCCCGGAAAATGCGGCGGTCAGTCGCCAAGCAGGGTCCGGGTCAAGGCATGGTCCGGATCGGCGAGGCCGTCGATGACGTTGAAGTGATGCCGGTCGGGCTCGGCCACGGCGGCGGTGCGCGCGCCGAGGCCGGTCCAGATGTTGGCCAGCAGGGCGTTCTGGCGCAGGAACTCGGCCCGCTCGGCCCCGCCCACCCAGCAGGTGAGGCGGATGCCTTCGCGGGGCCGCAGCAGGGCCGGGCTCTCGGCCAGCGCCTCGCTTTCGTCGATGTGGAGCGTCTCGTTCATGCCGGTGCGCATCAGCGGCCGCAGATCGTGCACGCCGGAGATCGACACGACATGGCGGATGCGGGCCCGTAACGGCTCGGGCAGCGGCGCGCCGGCGCTTGCCATGCGCGATACCAAATGGCCGCCGGCGGAATGGCCGGTGAGCCGCAGCGGGCCGTCGATCTCGCCGGCTGCGAAGGCGATGGCGGACGCGATTTCGCGCACGATGCCGCCGATGCGAATGTCGGGGCAGAGCGTGTAGGAGGGCATGGCCACCGCATGGCCATGCGCGACCGGCCCCGCCGCCAGATGCGACCAATAGCTCTTGTCGAGCCCCATCCAGTAGCCGCCATGCACGAACACCACCAGCCCGCGCGGGGCGCTGTCGGGCAGGAACAGGTCGAGCCGGTTGCGGGGCGCCTCGCCATAGGCGAGGTCGAGCCTCGCCCGGCCCTGTGCCGCCAGCGCCTCGCGAAAGCTGCGCGCCGGCTCCACCCAGGCGGCCGGCCAGCGCTCGCCGCCCGCTATATGGGCGCCGTTGGTGTAGGCGTCGCTCCAGTCCTCGATATGGCGGCTCAGCATGCGTGTCTCCCCGGTCCGTTCGCTGTCGGCACAGCAAGCCGCGTCTGGCGGCTCGAAGTCAATTCCCAAGGCGATCAGCGTAGCGAAGAAACTTTAGGCTTGAAATAGTTTTCGGCCGGTGTCATTTTTTCTCCTGCGACCATGTCGTTGAACCCTTTCGGGAAACGCGCGTTGGGCTGGGAGAGGAACCGGCCCGGGAGCGCGGCGGTTTCCGCCATTACGGGTTCCGGTAGATGTCGCAGGGAGGATATCACGCTTATGCTTGGGCCTACGGCACATATCGACACCTTTACCCGTGACAACCTTCCGCCGCCGGAGCAGTGGCCGGAGTTCCTGCTCGACGGGTTCCGGTATCCAGAATATCTCAATGCCGGCTCCGAACTGACCGACCGCATGGTCGAGCAGGGTTTCGGCGACCATACCGCGCTGATCGGCAACGGGCGGCAGCGCACCTACAAGGAATTGTCGGACTGGACCAACCGCCTCGCCCATGCGCTGGTCGAGGACTATGGCGTCCAGCCCGGCAACCGGGTGCTGATCCGCTCCGCCAACAACCCGGCCATGGTGGCCTGCTGGCTGGCGGCGACCAAGGCCGGCGCCGTCGTCGTCAACACCATGCCGATGCTGCGCGCCGGCGAACTCGCCAAGATCGTCGACAAGGCAGAGGTTTCGCTGGCGCTGTGCGACACGCGGCTGATGGACGAGATGGTGGCCTGCGCCAAGGAAAGCCGCTTCCTGAAGAAAGTGATCGGCTTCGACGGCACCGCCAATCATGACGCGGAACTCGACCGCATCGCGCTCGGCAAGTCCGTGCGTTTCGAGGCGGTGAAGACCGGGCGCGACGATGTCGCCCTGCTCGGCTTCACCTCCGGCACCACCGGCGTGCCCAAGGCGACCATGCATTTCCACCGCGATCTCCTGATCATCGCCGACGGCTATGCGAAGGAAGTGCTCGGCGTGACGCCGGATGACGTGTTCGTCGGCTCGCCGCCGCTGGCCTTCACCTTCGGGCTCGGCGGGCTGGCGGTGTTTCCCCTGCGCTTCGGCGCCACGGCGACGCTGCTCGAAAACGCCTCGCCGCCGAACATGATCGAGATCATCGAGAAATACCGCGCCACCATCTCCTTCACCGCGCCCACCGCCTACCGGGCGATGATGAAGGCCATGGACGAAGGCGCCGACCTGTCGTCGCTGCGTGTCGCGGTCTCGGCCGGCGAGACGCTGCCGGGCCCGGTGTTCGAGGAATGGGTGCAAAAGACCGGCAAGCCGATCCTCGACGGCATCGGGGCGACCGAAATGCTGCACATCTTCATCTCCAACCGTTTCGGGGATATGCGCCCGGCCTCGACCGGCAGGCCGGTGCGCGGCTATGAGGCGCGCATCGTCGACGAGGATATGAACGAGGTGCCGCGCGGCACGGTCGGCCGGCTGGCGGTGCGCGGCCCGACCGGCTGCCGCTACATGGCGGACGAACGCCAGCGCGACTATGTGCGCGACGGCTGGAACCTGACCGGCGACTCCTTCATCCAGGACGAGGACGGCTTCTTCCACTTCGCCGCGCGTTCCGACGACATGATCGTCTCGGCCGGCTACAACATCGCCGGGCCGGAGGTCGAGGCGGCGCTGCTGGCCCATGACGATGTGGCCGAATGCGCGGTGATCGGCGCGCCGGACCCGGAGCGCGGCCAGATCGTCGAGGCCTATGTGGTGCTGGCGCACGGCAAGGCTGGCGATGCCGCCATGGCCAAGCTGTTGCAGGATCACGTCAAGGCGACCATCGCGCCCTATAAATATCCGCGCTCGATCCGCTTCCTCGATGCGCTGCCCAAGACGCAGACCGGCAAGATCCAGCGCTTCAGGCTGAGGGTGGAACGCCAATGAGCCAGCAACCCTACGATCCTTCCGCCGAAGGCGCGCAGATGTCGTTTCGGGGGCGCATGTCCTATGGCGACTATCTGCAACTGGAAAAGGTGCTGGATGCGCAGGCGCCGCTTTCTGATGCCCATGACGAGATGCTGTTCATCATCCAGCACCAGACCTCGGAACTGTGGATGAAGCTGGCCCTGCACGAGCTGCGCTCGGCCATCGCCTGTGTGCAGCGGGGCGAGGTGCGGCCCTGCTTCAAGATGCTGACGCGCGTGGCGCGCATCTTCGAGCAGCTCAACAGCGCCTGGGACGTGCTGCGCACCATGACGCCCAGCGAATATACCGAGTTCCGCAACGCGCTCGGCCAGTCGTCCGGCTTCCAGTCCTGGCAGTACAGGGCGATCGAATTCCTTGCCGGCAACCGCAACCTGGCCATGCTGGGGCCGCACAAGCATCGGCCCGAAGTGGTGGCGAAGCTGGAGGAAATCCTCGCCCGGCCCTCGCTTTACGACGAGGCGATCCTGCTGCTTGGCCGCAGCGGCTTCGACATCGGCGCCGATGGTGCGCGCAGCGACTGGCGCGAGACCCGGGCCGAAAGCGAGGCGGTGCTGGCGGCCTGGCAGGCGGTGTACAGGGAGCCGAACCGCTATTGGGAGCTCTATGAGCTGGCCGAGAAGCTGGTCGATTTCGAGGACTACTTCCGCCGCTGGCGCTTCAACCACGTGACCACGGTGGAGCGCATCATCGGCCTGAAGCGCGGCACCGGGGGAACCGGCGGCGTTTCCTATCTAAAACGAATGCTTGAGGTTGAACTGTTTCCCGAACTCTGGAAAGTTCGCACCCGGCTTTAGGGCATGATCCCGAAGGTTGGGGACTATCGAAAAACGTCTCTGGACGGGGAATCTGGGAGGAGAATGAAATGCGCAGCATAGTGACGGCGAGCCTGCTCGCCCTTTCGATGACGGTTGCGGGGCTGGCGCAGGCCGAGCCGGTGAAGATCGGCGTCATCACCACGCTGTCGGGCGGTGGCGCGGGCCTTGGCGTCGATACGCGCGACGCACTGGTGCTGGCGTTCAAGAAGGCCGGCAACAAGGATGTCGAGCTGGTCATCGAGGACGACGCGCAGAAGCCGGAACTGGCCGTGCAGATCGCCGAAAAGATGATCCAGAGCGACAAGGTCGACCTGATGACCGGCATCATCTGGTCCAACCTCGCCATGGCGGTGGTGCCGAACACGGTGGCGCAGGACGTCATCTATCTCTCGCCCAATGCCGGCCCGTCGGCGCTGGCCGGGGCCAACTGCCACAAGAACTATTTCAACGTCGCCTACCAGAACGACAATTTCCACGAGGCGATGGGCCAATACGCCAACCAGGACTACAAGAAGACCTTCATCCTCGCCCCCAACTATCCGGCCGGCAAGGATTCGCTGACCGGCTTCAAGCGCTACTACAAGGGTGAGCTGGCCGGCGAGCTCTACACGCAGGTCGGCCAGACCGACTATGCGGCCGAGATCGCACAGATCCGCGCCTCGGGTGCGGATTCGGTGTTCTTCTTCCTGCCGGGCGGCATGGGCATCGCCTTCATGAAGCAATATGCGCAGTCGGGCGTCGGCCTGCCGGTGCTGGGGCCGAGCTTCTCCTTCAGCCAGGACGTGCTGCCGGCCGTGGGCGACGCGGCGCTCGGCGTGAAGAATTCTGCGAGCTGGTCGAAGGACCTCGACAACGAGGCCAACAAGGAATTCGTCGAAGCCTTCCAGACCGAATATGGCCGCCTGCCGTCGATCTACGCCGCGCAGAGCTGGGATACGGCGAACCTCATCCTGTCGGCGCTCGCCAAGGCCAGCGTCAAGGACAAGGACGCCTTCCGCGCCGCCCTCAAGGAGGCGGACTTCAAGTCGGTGCGCGGCGAGTTCACCTTCAACACCAACCAGCATCCGATCCAGAACATCTATGTGCGCGAGGTGGTGAAGGAAGGCGACGTGCTGACCAACAAGATCATCGGCACCGCCTTCGAGAAGCATGGCGACGCCTATGTCGAGCAGTGCAAGATGTAGGTTTCTTTCTCCCTTGCGGGAGAATGAGTCGGCCCCTCACCCTTACCCTCTCCCCATTAAACGGGGAGAGGGGTTCTCCAACGCCACGGTCAGGTCTCCTCTCCCCGCATGCGGGGAGAGGATGCCGGCAGGCAGGTGAGGGGGCGGCGCAGCGTCACAAGCCGATCCATCGATAACCCACGCGGAACCCCTCGCTTTTGTCCATTGCCCTCATCATCGAACAGCTTCTGAACGGGCTCCAGCTCGGCGTCATGCTGTTCCTGATCGCCGCCGGGCTGACGCTGATCTTCGGCGTCATGGGGCTGATCAACCTCGCCCATGGCTCGCTCTACATGATCGGGGCCTTCGCCTGCGCGGCGGTGGCGGCGGCCACCGGCTCGTTCTGGATCGGGCTCGTCGCCAGCCTTGCGGCGGCGGCGGCCGCCGGTGCGCTGATGGAGGTGGCCGTCATCCGCCGCCTTTACGAGCGCGACCATCTCGACCAGGTGCTGGCGACCTTCGCGCTCATCCTCATCCTGTCGGAAGGTATGCGCTGGTTGTTCGGGTCCTTCCCGCTCTATCTCGACATTCCGCCGGTGCTGCAAGGCGCGGTGCCGCTGCCGGGCGGCGGGCAATACCAGCTCTACCGGCTGGCGATCATCGGCGTCGGCATCGTCGTCGCGGTCGGGCTCTATCTCTTGATTTCGCGCACCCGGCTCGGCATGCGCATCCGCGCCGGCGAAAGCGACCGCGAGATGATCGCGGCGCTCGGCGTCGACATCCGCACCCTCTACACCGTGGTCTTCGCGCTCGGTGCCGCCCTTGCCGGGCTGGCCGGCGCGCTGGTCGGGGCGCTGCAATCGGTGCAGGTCGGCATGGGTGAGCCGGCGCTGATCCTCGCCTTCGTGGTCATCGTCATCGGCGGCATCGGCTCGATCAAGGGGGCGCTGGTCGGCGCCGTGCTGGTCGGCGTGGTCGATACGATGGGCCGTTTCCTGCTGCCCAAGCTGCTGGCGCTCGCCCTGCCGGCCTCGCAGGCCAATTCCGTCGGGGCCGCACTTGCCTCGATGCTGATCTACATCGTCATGGCGCTGATCCTCGCCTTCCGGCCGCGCGGCCTGTTTGCGGGGCAGGCATGATGGCGGGCGTATCGCGCGAGACATGGATCAGCGCCGTGCTGGTCGCATTGCTGGTTGCCGTGCCGCTGGCGGCGACGGCGGCGGGCGAGCCGTTCTACGTCACGCTTGCCACCCGCATCGCCATACTGGCGCTGGCGGCGGTGGGCCTGAACATCGCGCTCGGCCTCGGCGGGCTGGTGTCGTTCGGGCATGCCGCCTTCTTCGGCCTCGGTGGCTATGTGGCCGGCATCTTCGCCGCCCACGCCTTCAACGGCGCCCCGCTGCCCTTCGGCTTCGCGGCCACCACGGCGATGCCGGTGATCTGGCTGGTGGCGATTGCGCTGTGCGGGCTGGTGGCGCTGCCCATCGGTGCGATATCGCTGCGCACCGCCGGCGTCTACTTCATCATGATCACGCTGGCCTTTGCCCAGATGATCTACTACTTCGCCGTCTCCTGGCCGGACTATGGCGGCGAGGACGGGCTGTCGATCTATGTGCGCAACAGCTTTCCCGGCCTCAATACGGCGCAGCCTCTGCCCTATTTCCTGCTTTGCCTCGGCCTGCTGGCGGCGGGACTGGTGCTGTTCTGGTGCATCCAGGGTTCACGCTTCGGCGCTGCGCTGGAAGCTTCGCGGCAGAACGCGACGCGGCTCGCCGCCGTCGGCATCACGCCCTTCGGCATCCGGCTCGCCGCCTTCGTCATCTCGGCCATGGTGACGGGACTGGCGGGCGCGCTGTTCGCCGACCTCAACCGCTTCGTCAGCCCCTCCATGCTGTCCTGGCACATGTCGGGCGAGCTGATCGTGCTCATCATCCTCGGCGGCAAGGGGCGGCTGTTCGGGCCGTTGGCCGGGGCCATGGTCTATGTGCTGTTCGAATATGCGCTGGGCGGCATCACCGAGCGCTGGCAGTTCTTCCTCGGGCTGATCCTGCTCGGCGTGGTGCTGTTCGCGCGCGGCGGTTTTCTGGGGCTTCTGGCCGGAAAGGCACGCCATGGCTGAGCCGATCCTGCAGCTCTCAGAAATCCGCAAGACCTTCGGGGCGCTGAAGGCCACCGACGGGGTGAGCCTCGACCTGCGCAAAGGCGAAATCCATGCGCTGATCGGCCCGAACGGGGCCGGCAAGAGCACGCTGATCCACCAGATCTGCGGGTCGATCCGGCCCGACAGCGGCACCATCCGCTTCCTTGGCGAGGACATGGCCGGGCTCGACATGGCGGCGCGGGTGCGCAAGGGACTTGGCCGCAGCTTCCAGATATCCTCGCTGGCCCCGGAATTTTCGGCGCTGCGCAATGTCATGCTGGCCGTGCAGGCCAGGCAGGGCTCGAGCTACCGCTTCTTCCGGCCGGTGGCGGGCGACCGCAGCCTGACCGGGCCGGCCATGGCCATGCTGGAACGCGTCGGGCTGGAGAAGCGGGCAAAAGTGCCGGCGGCGGAGCTGTCGCATGGCGAGCGCCGCCAGCTCGAAATCGCCATCGCTCTGGCGCTGGAGCCGAAGGCCTTTTTGTTCGACGAGCCGATGGCCGGGCTCGGGCCGGAAGGCTCGAAGCGGCTGACCGGCTTCCTAGACGGGTTGCGCCATGAAGCGCCGATCCTGCTGGTCGAGCACGACATGGACGCCGTCTTCGCGCTGGCCGACCGCATTTCGGTGCTGGTCTACGGCCGCATCATCGCCACCGGCACCGTGGCCGAAATCCGCTCCGATCCGGCAGTGCGGCGCGCCTATCTCGGAGACGCGGCATGAGCCTGCTTGTCCTCGACCGTGTCGAAAGTTTCTACGGGGCCAGCCAGGCGCTGTTCGGCGTCAAGCTGACCATCGAGGACGGCGAGGTGGTGGCATTGATGGGCCGCAACGGCATGGGCAAGACCACCACCATCAGCTCCATTCTCGGCCTCGTGCGGCCGCGTGCTGGCTCGATCCGCTTTGCCGGCAAGGAACTGGCCGGCCTGCGCCCGCATCGCATCGCGCGGCTGGGGCTGGGGCTGGTGCCGGAAGGGCGGCGCTGCTTCCCGAACCTCACCGTGGAGGAAAACCTGCTGGTGGCGGCGCGCGGCAGCGACTGGACGCTGGGGCGGGTGACGGAGCTGTTCCCGCGCCTCGGCGAACGGCGCAGCCAATATGCCAACACGCTTTCGGGCGGCGAGCAGCAGATGCTGGCCATCGGCCGGGCGCTGATGACCAATCCGCGCCTGCTGATCCTCGACGAGGCGACCGAGGGGCTCGCCCCGGTGATCAGGCAGGACATCTGGGCGGCGATCCGCAAGCTCAAGGCCGCCGGCCAGTCGATCCTGGTGGTCGACAAGACGCTGTCGGAACTGCTGCCGGTGGCCGACCGCTGCTTCGTGCTCGAAAAGGGCGTTACGGTGTTCGAAGGCACGCCGGATGCGCTGACGCCCGAATTGCAGGATCGCTACCTGGGGGTTTGACCAGCGCTCCGCGCGTCATCCCGGCCAAGGGAGCGTAGTGATCGCAAGCCGGGCTCCATGCCGGAACAGCAAGTGGTTATTCTGACAGACCGCGGCATGGATTCCCGACACTCTCCATTCACTTCGCTCATTTCGAGGCCGGGAATGACGGGAAAGTATAAGTACACTCGTCATTCTCGACGTTGGAGCGACCACAGGTGGCGGAAAGTGTCGGGAATCCATGCCTGAACCTTGAAGCGTCACGGAATGGATCCCGGACAGCCTGCCTTCGCTTCGCTGCGGCAGACTTCCGGGATTGTTTGATCGATATGGGGTAGGTTGAGCAGCGAGGCTGCGGGCCTGCAAACCCGCAGCCTCGGCGGCAGGCGACCGGTTCCGGGATCGGGCCGACACCCGACGTCATCAAGGTCTCTGCCGCCTTTGCACCCCCGCTTGGAGAGTTGATCGGGCCTCTGGCACACCACCACGCCCGCAAACAATCCGAAGCCTGCAAAGGATAGCACCGTCATGACCTTCCTGCACCATGCGCCCGTCCGCTGCCTCGGTGTCGATGTCGCCAGGGACCGGCTGGCCGTCGATGACGGCATCACGGCTGCGACTGTCGCCAACAGCCGCGCAGCCATCCGCTCGCTGCTCAGG
Organism: Aquamicrobium terrae; assembly: GCF_052978165.1. NCBI lineage: Bacteria > Pseudomonadati > Pseudomonadota > Alphaproteobacteria > Hyphomicrobiales > Phyllobacteriaceae > Aquamicrobium > Aquamicrobium terrae. Next base: position 1,697,530 of record NZ_JBRKLZ010000001.1, on the reverse strand, counting down.
ACCAGCCGCCCCGATCTCGTCGTGTGCGAACCGACGGGCGGCTACGAGTTGCTGCTCCTGGAAGAGTGCCTGAGGGCCGGCATCGCCTGCCACCGCGCCGACACGCTCAGGCTCAAGGCCTTCATCCGCTCCTTCGGAACGCTGGGCAAAAGCGACGCCATCGACGCCGCGCAGATGGCCGCCTATGGACGCGAGCGCTGGACGAAGCTGCCCTTGTGGCAGGCGCCCGACGCCGACGAGAAGCAGATGCAGGCCCTCGTGCGCCGAAGGGCCGACCTGGTCGCATTCAAGGTTGCCGAGCAGAACCGGTCACGGGCACCCGGTGCCAGGGCGATGGCCGCCTCGTTTCGGGCCATGCTCGCAACAATCACCCGGCAGATCGCGGCGCTCGAGCGGGCGATCGCCGCGCTGGTGGCGCAAAACGCGGGCCTGCGCCACCGCGTCGCCATCTGCACCGGCATGAACGGCATCGGCACGGTCAGCGCCGTGACGATCCTCGCCCTGATGCCCGAGCTCGGCCATCTCCAGCGCCGACAGGCCGCAGCGCTGGCCGGCACCGCCCCGCACCCCAACGAGAGCGGCACAGCAAGGGGCCGGCGACGCCAGCGCGGCGGCAGACCGCAGGTCAGGACCGCACTCTTCATGCCGGCCTTGCGCGCCGCTGCCGGACAAGGCGAGTTCGCCGCCTTCTACGCGCGCCTCATCGCCAACGGAAAACCACCGATCCTCGCAATCGCAGCGACCATGCGAAAGATCATCATAACCCTCAACGCAAGGCTCAGAGACAATCAAAACCATCAGAGTTGATGACGAAGAGAGTTATGTCACCGCAGCGCGAACCGCGAAGCGCGGTTCCTTCCAGATGCCGCTTGACAGAATCTCTTCAAGGATGCCGACCGCATCCCACACGTCGCGATAGCTGGTGTAGAGCGGGGTGAAGCCGAAGCGCAGCGTGGCGGGGGCGCGGAAATCGCCGATGACGCCGCGCTCGATCAGCGCCTGCATCACCTCATAGGCGTTGGCATGGGCGAAGGACACCTGGCTGCCGCGCCGTGCCCGGTCGCGGGTGGTTTCCAGGGAAACCCCGTATTGCCCGCAGCGGGCCTCGACCAGCGCGATGAACAGATCGGTGAGCGCCAGGCTCTTTTCCCGCAAGGCCGTCATGTCGACCTCGTCCCAGATGTCGAGCGCGCCCTTCAGGGCCCGCATCGAGAGCACCGGCTGGGTGCCGCACTGGAAACGCTGGATGCCGGAGGCGCCGGCATAGCCGCGCTCCATGGCGAAGGGGCGGGCATGGCCCCACCAGCCGGAAAGCGGCTGGACGATGTCGTCGTGGTGGCGGCGGGCGGCATAGATGAAAGCCGGCGCGCCCGGGCCGCCGTTGAGGTATTTATACGTGCAGCCAACCGCGAAATCGGCCCCGACGGCGTCGAGTTCCACCGGCAGCGCGCCGGCGCTGTGGCACAGGTCCCAGACCGCCATCGCGCCGGCCTCGTGGATGCGCCGCGTCAGCGCCGCCATGTCGCGCAGCTCGCCGGTCTTGTAGTTGACATGGTTGACCAGCACGACGGCCACGCTGTCGTCAATCAGGTCCTCGATGGTGGGCGCATCGACGCCTTCCAGCTTCAGCGACGTGCCCGGACGGGAGGAAACGACGCCCTCGGCCATGTAGAGGTCGGTCGGGAAGGAACCGCCTTCGGCGACGATGACGCTGCGGCCGGGCCGCATGGCGAGGGCGGCATGCAGTGCCTTGTAGATGTTGATCGAGGTGGTGTCGGTCACCACGACCTGGCCTTCCGCCGCGCCGACCAGCCGGCCGATGCGGTCGCCGAGCCTGAGCGGCATGTCGAACCAGCCGGCGCTGTTCCAGGCGCGGATCAGGTCGTGGCTCCATTCCTGCCCGGCCGCCTTGCCGAGTTCGGCAAGTGCGGCAGAAGAGGCCGCGCCCAGCGAATTGCCGTCCAGATAGATCACGCCTTCCGGCAGCACGAAACGCGCGCGGAAGGCGCTGAGCGGGTCGGCCTTGTCCATCGCCCCGATGGCGGCCAGGTCGATGGCGGCCGGATCGATAGCGGCAGGATCGGCGGCGGAAACAGCGGACATGAAACCTCCTTGCGGGCGTGCCTCGGCGGGAGGCTTGCCCGGCTGTTGCGGTCGGGGCTGCCGGCGAAGCGCGGTGGCTTCGCCGGAGCGTTCTGGCTCTTGTCTTGACGCAATTCCGCGCGGGAAGCCGGATCCCGCTTTCCCGGGAATTGCCCTATTCGCGGAACGCTTCCTTGGCGGCGGCGGGGCCGCGCCCCCGCTTGAGGCTGGGCAGCGCCAGCATGGTCAGCACGAACAGGCCCGTCGCCAGCTTGAGGTCGGGCGGCGGCATGCCGGCGGCAAGGCACAGCGACACGAGCTGGTAGTAGACGATGGCGCCGACAAAGGGGGCCAGAAGCTGGCGCAGCACCGTCTGCTTGCCGGTGATCGCCTCGCCGATCATCAGCGCGGCCAAGCCGTTGATGAGCACGCCGATGCCCATGTTGACGTCGGCAAACCCCTGGCTCTGCACCATCAGCGCGCCGCCGGTGGCGGAGAAGGCGCCGGCCAGCCCGATGCCGCCGATGGTGGCGGCCCAGACGTTGATGCCCTGCGCCTCGGCCATGTCCGGGTTGGAGCCGACCGCGCGCATGGCGGTGCCCTTCTCGGTCTTGAAGTAGAAATAGAGCAGCGCGAACACGGCCAGAACCACGAGGCCGGCGACCACGATCTTCGAGGGTGGGAAGCCTGCCCGCAGGCCCGGCACCCAGTCATAGACGGTCGGGTTGCCGAATACCGACAGGTTGGAGCGGCCCATGATGCGCAGGTTGACGCTGTAGAGCATGGTCATTACCAGGATGCCGGCCAGCAGCGTGTGGATGCGGAAGCGCAGATGGATGAAGGCGGTGCAGCAGCCGGCGACGAAGCCCGCGGCGAGGGCGGCGGCGATGGCGGCCACTGGCGAGGCGCCGGCGACCAGCATGACCCCGCACACGCTGCCGCCGAGCGGGAAGGCGCCCTCGCTGGTCAGGTCCGGGAAGCTCAGCATGCGGAACGGGATCATGATGCCGAGCACGACGAAGCTCAGGATCAGGCTCTGTGCCAGCGTGACGGGAATGAGCGAGACGAAGCTCGACAGGGTGGTTTCGATGAAGCCCATTTTGGTCAGCTCGCCAGCAGCATGCGGTCGGTCTTGACGGAGAAATGGCCGATCAGGTCCACCACCGTGACGTTCTTCTTTTCCTCGCCGGCGATCTCCAGCTTCACCTTGCCGGCATCCAGCATGATGATGCGGTCGCCGAAATCGACGGCGTGCTGCATGTTGTGGGTCACCATCAGCGTGGTCAGCTTGAGGGAGGAGACGGTGCGGATCGTCGCCTGCATGACGATGTCGGCGGTGCGCGGGTCGAGCGCCGCCGTATGCTCGTCGAGCAGCAGCACGTCGGGCCGGTCGCTGACGGCCATGATCAGCGACAGGGACTGGCGCTGGCCGCCCGAAAGCAGTTCCACCTTGGTGTCGAGGCGGTTTTCGAGGCCGAGGCCGAGCACCGACAGGCGCTCGCGATATTCGGCGAGCCGGGCGGCGTTGAGGCCGGGGCGCAGCGTGCGGCGCCTGGCGCGCAGCTCGGCCAGCAGCATGTTCTCGGCCACGGTCATTGAGGCGGCGGTGCCGCGCATCGGGTCCTGGAACACGCGCGCCAGGCGGGCGGCGCGCTTGTGCACCGGCATGGCGGTAACGTCGTTGCCGTTGATGAGGACCTTGCCGGAATCGAGCACTAGCGAGCCCGAAATGGCGTTGAGCATCGAGCTTTTGCCGGCACCGTTCGAGCCGATGACGACCCCGAATTCGCCGGTGGCGAGCGTCAGGTTGAGATTGTCGAGCGCGACCTTCTCGTCGGGCTGTCCCCGGTAGAAGACCTTGCGCGCGGACCGGACTTCCAGCATCCGCTACTCCTGCGCGTTCTTGGAAGGCTTAAGAAAAAGGCGGCGCCTCCAGAGCGCCGCCATTTCCGGCGAAATTCTGCCCGTCAGTCGACGAAGCACTCGCAATTGTCGAGCGCGGCGGGGATTTCCAGACCGAACTCCTTGGCCGACTTCTTCGAGATCACCATGACATGGTCTTCGTAAGCCGGCTTGGACGGCGCGATGGACTTGGGGTCCTCGCCCTTGAGGATGCGCACGGCGATCTTGCCGGCGTTCTCGCCCACCTTGTTGTAGTTGACGGCGAAGCTTGCCGGCACCACGCCGTCGCGAACGGCGCCGTCGTCGGCGTTGACGATCGGGATGCCGGCCTGGCGGGCGGCGGCGGCAACGGCGGCGACCGCCGGCTGCAGCAGGTTGGAGGTGGGGACATAGATCACGTCGGCCTTGCCGGCGAAGGAGGCAACGCGCTGCTGGATCTCGTTGACGTTGTCGACACCGACGGCGACGATCTCGAAGCCGGCGTCCTTGGCCAGTTCGCGGGCGCTCTCGACCAGCGCGACGTCATTGGCCTCGCCCGGGTTGTAGGGGATGCCGAAGCGGGTGGCGTCGGGCATCAGCTCCTTGGCGAACTTCATCACCGCGGCGAGATCCTGAAGGTCGGAGGAGCCGGTGATGCCGTCCCCGCCTTCCTCCCAGGAGGGCGTCAGCTTGGCCGCGACCGGATCGGTGACGGCGGTGAAGACGATCGGAATGCCGGAGCCGGCGAGCGCCTTCTGGGCGATCTGGGAAACCGGGGTGGTGACGGTGTAGATCAGCTTCGGCTGTTCGGCCTGCAGCTTGGCGATCATCTGCGGCACCAGCGAGGCGTCGAAATTGGTGTGGCTTTCGGTGTAGACGACGTCCTTGCCTTCTTCATAGCCGGCCTCGGTAAGGGCCTTCTTGAAGCCTTCGATGGCGATGTTGAGCTGCGAATGCTCGCCGAAATTGGCGATGCCGATGCGGACCGGGTCCGCCGCCGCCGTCATGACACCAGCCAGCATGGCGCCGGCGACAACAATTCCGGACAGCCAGCCGGATTTCGACATGTTCATTGTAACCTCCCGAGACACAACCATCGGCGCTTTAATTCGCCTTGAGCGCGATCATACCGGCTTCGGAGGGCTTGTCAAACGCATATATATAGATCAGGCTGTTGCCCTTAATCATATATAATTTGGCTCTTTGGCCATTTCATATATAGTTTGCCGACGGGCGACCGGGGCGTGGCAGCGGCCAGCTACAGGTGCGGATGGCAGGATGCAGGAAGAAACCCACCCGAGCAAGACGGAGGCGGCCTACCGCCTGTTGCGGCGCGATATCCTCGCGACCCGCCTGAAGCCGGGCGCGCCCCTCAAGCTCGGCGCCTTGCGCGATGCCTATGGCGTCGGCTGGACGCCGTTGCGCGAGGCGCTGTCCAGGCTCGAGGCCGAGAAGCTGGTGACGGCCATTTCCAATCGCGGTTTTGCCGTGGCCCCGGTCTCCAAGGAAGAGCTGGAGGATCTGGCGCGGGCGCGCATGGTGGTCGAGCTGCCGCTGTTGCTGGAATCGATCGCCAATGGCGATGCCGAATGGGAGGCGGCGGTGGTCACCAGCCATTACCGCCTGTCGCGCTGCAAGATCGCGCCCGATGACCCGTCCGAGACTGCTGTCGACGAATGGGACGAGAAGCATACGGCGTTCCATGACGCCCTGCTGAGCGCCGCCTGCTCGAGCTGGCTGCTGCGCTTCCATTCGACGATTTCCGACCAGTTGCGCCGCCATCACCGCTTCCTCGGCCTGGCGCCCACGCTGCGTGCCGCCCAAGGCCGGCAGGAGGGCTACGAGAAGGCGGTGGCGGCGCTGCGCGAGGCGATGGGGATCGGGCATCACACGGCGCTGATGGAGGCCGCCCTCGACCGCGACATCGAAAGGGCGCGCAAGCTGATGGAAGAGCATATCGGCTATACGCTGCATGCCTATGTTCACGGCGAAACCGTGGATGCCCATGCCCTGCGCAGGACCAGAAGAGGGCTTGCAGCCGAATGAGCGATCCGCGGCGTCCGGCTTTGGCTGCGATCGAGGCGGCCAGAGAGCGGCTTGGCGCTTATATGCAGGCGACGCCGCTGGTGCCGCTGGGCCTCGAGCTGCCGGGCCGGCGCATCTTCCTGAAGCTGGAGACGCTTTCGCCGATCGGTGCCTTCAAGCTGCGGCCGGCGCTCAACGCGCTGCTGTCACGCGAGCGCGCGTGCTTGTCCGGCGGAATTGCGACGGTCAGCTCCGGCAACATGGCCTACGGCATGGCCTTCGCCGCCCACGCGCTCGGCGTGAAAATGGCGGCCTACATGTATGCCGGCGCGCCGCAGGCCAAGATCGACGGAGTGCGCGGCCTGGGCGGCGAGGTGCGTTTTGTCGGCATGGACGATTGGTGGCGCTACATCACCGGGGACGACCGCCCGCAGCTTGCCGAACTGTTCATCAACCCGGTCACCGATCAGGCGGTTCTCAACGGCAACGGCACCATCGGGCTGGAGATCGTCGAAGCCTTGCCGCATGTCGATGTGGTGTTCACGCCCTATGGCGGTGGGTCGATGACGACGGGCGTTGCCAGCGCCGTCAAAGCGCTGAAGCCGGCCGCGAAGGTCATTGCCGTCGAGGACGAGAGTGCCGCTCCGGTCGCGGCCGCACTGGCTGCCGGCCACATCGTCGACATCGAAACGAAGCCGTCCTTCATCAAGAGCATCGGCGGCCCTTCGCTCGTGCCGCAGCTTTGGCCCGTGGCCCGCGACCTGATCGATGGCGCGCAAAGTGTCAGCCTGGCGCAGGTGACGGACGCCATGCGCCTTTTGTTCTCGAAAACCAAGGTGGTGGCGGAAGGGGCGGGCGCTGCCTCGGTGGCGGCGGCACTTTGCAGCCCCCATGCGAAAGGTAATGTCGTGTGCGTGGTTTCGGGCGGCAATATCGACGCGGACGCCTATGGAACCGTGCTTGCCGGCAGCATTCCCCGGCCCTGATATGGCATCGACGCGTGATGGCTTGTCCCTCCCGGTCAATCGGCTCTACAAGGAGCCGGTGAATCTGGGAGCCCTTGAATCGGGGAGCCCCTGAAACTGGGAGCCTTGAATCCGGGAGGCTGACGACGCTCGACATGGACGACAGGAAGGACGGCGACAGCCAGGACGAATGGCTGGACGGGGAGACCAAAGTGCTGGAGGCGCCCGGCGACCACGGCGCCGAAATCCGGCTGTGGCTCAGGCTGCTCACCTGCACGACGCTGGCCGAGGCCGAGATCCGCCGGCGGCTGCGTGAGGAATTCGACTTCACCCTGCCGCGCTTCGACCTGATGGCGCAGCTCGAACGGGCCGAGAACGGCATGGTGCTGGGCGAGGTCTCCAAGCGCATGATGGTGTCGGCCGGCAACCTGACGGCGCTGGTCGAACGGCTGGCCGAGGTGGGCTATGTCAGCCGCACCGTCTCGCCGAAGGACCGCCGCGTGCAGATCATCGCCCTGACCGATGAAGGCCGCGCCGCCTTCCGCATCATGGCCGACCGCCATGGCGAGTGGATCGGCGACCTGTTCAAGGACCTGACCCGGCAGGACGAGACGGCGCTGATGGAGGCGCTCGGCCGGCTCAAGGGCTCGATCCGCTCCGCCCTTGCGGGCACGCAATAGCCGCATCCGCATCGGACCCAGGCCGCGCATGCCGTGCGCCGAAGCGGGAATTTTTGCGTCCCGCCAGAAAACTTTAAGCTTGAAGTTTTTTTCGGAATGCTCTTTCCTGTCAGGGTGACCGGTGCCGCGGGCGCTGCGCCGGGCCGATGACGGGAGGTGAAGCATGCGCATTGTCTGCATCGGAGGCGGACCGGCCGGTCTCTATTTCGCCCTGCTGATGAAGAAGCAGCATCCGCAGCACCACGTCACCGTGGTCGAGCGCAACCGGCCCTTCGACACCTTCGGCTGGGGCGTGGTGTTCTCGGACGCCACCATGGAATCGATGCGCCAGTGGGACCCGCAGACCGCTGCCACCATCGAGGACGCCTTCAACCACTGGGACGACATCGAGCTGGTGTTCAAGGGCCGCAAGATCCGCACCACCGGGCACGGCTTCGTCGGCATCGGCCGCAAGAAGATGCTCAACATCCTGCAGGAACGCTGCCTAGAGCTCGGCGTCGAACTGGTGTTCGAGCGCGACGTGCAGGGCGACGAGGAGTTCGCCGACGCCGACCTGATCATCGCCTCGGACGGCGTCAATTCGCGCATCCGCGCCAAATATGCCGATGTGTTCAAGCCGGACATGCAGATGCGGCCGAACCGCTATATCTGGCTCGGCACCGACAAGCGCTTCGACGCCTTCACCTTCGACTTCCGCCGTACCGAGCATGGCTGGTTCCAGGCCCATATCTACAAGTTCGACGACAACACCTCGACCTTCATCGTCGAGACCACCGAGGACGTGTTCAACGCCCACGGCATTGGCGAGATGGACCAGGACCAGTCGATCGCCTTTTGCGAGGAGCTGTTCGCCGAGACGCTGGACGGCGGCCGGCTGATCAGCAATGCCCGCCATCTGCGCGGCTCGGCCTGGCTGAACTTCGGCCGGCTGATCTGTGAGAAATGGAGCCATTTCAACGGCGACAGCCATGTCGTGCTGATGGGCGACAGCGCTCATACCGCGCATTTCGCCATCGGATCGGGCACCAAGCTGGCGATCGACGACGCCATCGAACTGACCCGCCAGTTCGACAGGTTCGGCCATGACGCGGCGAAGATCCCGGCCGTGCTGGAAGCCTATGAGGAGGTGCGCCGGGTCGATGTCGCGCGCATCCAGAATGCGGCGCGCAATGCCATGGAATGGTTCGAGGTCGTGGGGCATCGCTATGCCGACCGGCTTGAGCCGGAGCAGTTCATGTACTCCATGCTGACCCGCTCGCAGCGCATCAGCCATGAGAATTTGCGCCTGCGCGACAAGGACTGGCTCGAAGGCTACGAGCGCTGGTTCGCCACGCGCGCCGGTGCCCTGCCGGGGCCCAACGGCAGCGTGCCGCCGCCCATGTTCACACCTTACAAGGTGCGCGGGCTGACGCTTCATAACCGCATCGTCGTGTCGCCCATGGCTATGTATTCCGCCAAGGACGGCATCGCCGACGATTTCCACCTCGTTCATCTGGGCGCGCGCGCCATGGGCGGGGCAGCCCTCGTTTTCCCCGAGATGACCTGCGTGTCGCCGGATGCGCGCATCACGCCCGGCTGCCTCGGCCTGTGGAACGACGCGCAGGCGCAGGCGCTGAAGCGCATCGTCGATTTCGTGCATGGCCAGACGCCGGCGAAGATCGGCATCCAGCTCGGTCATGCCGGCCGCAAGGGCGCCACCAAGGTCGCCTGGGAAGGCATGGACGAGCCGCTGGAAGAAGGCGGCTGGCCGCTGTTTTCGGCGTCCGCCATCCCCTACCTGTCGCATTCGCAGGTGCCGGGCGCCATGACCCGGGCGGACATGGATCGCGTCGTGGCCGATTTCGTGGCGGCGACGCAGCGGGCCGCCGCCATCGGCTTCGACATTCTCGAACTGCACGCCGCGCACGGCTACCTGCTGTCCTCCTTCCTGTCGCCGCTGACCAACACGCGCGACGACGACTATGGCGGCAGCCATGAGAACCGCGCCCGCTTCCCGCTGGAGGTGTTCCGCGCCGTCCGGGCCGTGTGGCCGCAGGACAGGCCGATGTCGGTGCGCCTGTCGACCACCGACTGGCACGAGGGCGGCAACACGCCGGAGGATGCGGCGATTTTCGCCGAAATGTTCAAGGAAGCGGGCGCCGACCTGGTCGACTGCTCCAGCGGCCAGGTGGTGACCGATGACAGCCCGGTCTATGGGCGGCTGTGGCAGACCCCGATGTCGGACAAGATCCGCAACGAGGTCGATGTGGCGACCATCGCCGTCGGCGCGATCTCGGAAGCCGACCACGCCAATTCCGTCATCGCCGCCGGCCGCGCCGATTTGTGCGCCATCGCCCGCCCGCATCTGGCCGACCCGTCCTTCGTGTTGCACGAGGCGGCCAGGATCGGTTTTTCCGGCGTCGAGTGGCCGAAGCAATATCTGTCGGCGCGTACGCAATATGAAAACAATCTGGCCCGCGCGGCCGCCGAAGCGGCGGGCAAGAAATGAGCGCCCGACACGCCTTCGTCACCGGGGCCGGGACCGGCATCGGCCGCGCCAGCGCGCTGGCGCTGGCCGGCAGGGGTTTTGCCGTGTCGCTGGCCGGGCGGCGGGCCGGGCCGCTGCGCGAGGCAGCGGGTGAGATCGAGGCCGGCGGCGGTCGCGCGCTCGTCGTGGACGGCTTCGACGTGACCGACGAGAAGGCCGTCGCCGCCGGCACGGCGAAGGCGGTCGAGGCGCTGGGCGAGGTGGCGGTGCTGGTCAACTGCGCCGGCGAAGCGCCGTCCGCGCCGTTCGAGAAGACCGATCCGGCGCTGTGGAACCATGTCGTCGCGGTCAACCTCACCGGCACCTATCTGGTCACGCGGGCGCTGCTGCCCTCGCTGCGCAAGGTCCGCAACGCGCGCATCGTCAACATCGCCAGCACCGCCGGCATGACCGGCTATCCTTACGTCTCCGCCTATTGCGCGGCCAAGCACGGAGTCGTGGGGTTGACGCGGGCGCTGGCGCTGGAACTGGCGCGCACCGGCATCACCGTCAACGCCGTGTGCCCTGGTTTCACCGACACGCCGCTGCTCGACGCGGCCGTCGAGACGATCAGGGGCAAGACCGGCCGCAGCGGCGACGAGGCGCGCGCGACGCTGGCGCGGGCCAATCCGCAGGGCCGGCTGGTCGCGCCGCAGGAAGTGGCCGACGCCGTGCTGTGGCTGGCCGGCGAAGGCGCAAGCGCAATCACCGGGCAGGCCATCGCGGTCGCCGGCGGCGAAGTGATGGGAGGCTGAACCGATGACCAATGCCATGCAGGCCAAGCTCAAGCCGTTCAGGGACTATCGGCCGAAGCATTTCCGCTTCGAGACGGACGAGGATGGCCGGGTGGCCACCATCACGCTGAACCGGCCGGAGAAGAAGAACCCGCTCACCTTCGAAAGCTATGAGGAACTGGGCGACCTGTTCCGGGCGCTGGCGCGCGCCAGCGACGTGCGCTGCGTGGTGCTGGCGGGGGCGGACAACAATTTCTCCTCGGGCGGCGACGTGTTCGACATCATCGAGCCGCTGACCGGCATGAAGATGCCGGACCTCCTGGCCTTCACCCGCATGACCGGCGATCTGGTGCGCCAGATCCGCGCCTGCCCGCAGCCGGTGATCGCCGCCGTGGACGGCATCTGCGCCGGCGCCGGCGCGATCCTCGCCATGGCGTCGGACTATCGTCTCGCCACGCCGGAAGCGAAGACCGCCTTCCTGTTCACCCGCGTCGGGCTGGCCGGCGCGGACATGGGCGCCTGCGGCATTCTCCCGCGCATCATCGGGCAGGGCAGGGCGGCGGAGCTTCTGTTCACCGGGCGGGTGATGACGGCGCAGGAAGGCCACGACTGGGGATTCTACAACGAGATCGCCGCGCGCGACGGCCTGTTGAAGCAGGCGCAGGCCTTCGCTCGCCGGCTGGCCGACGGCCCGTGGTTCGCCCATTCCATGACCAAGAAGATGCTCGACCAGGAATGGTCGATGGGCATCGAGGAAATGCTGGAATCGGAAGCGCAGGCGCAGGCGATCTGCATGGCTACCGGTGATTTCCGTCGCGCCTTCGAGGCCTTCGCCGCCAAGGCCAAGCCGGATTTCAAGGGGAACTGAACCATGGCCGCGCATCCCCCAAGCCCGGCACCAAGCCCGGCCGCAAGCCCGGCCCCAAGCCCGGCCGCAAGCCCGGCCGCAAGCCCGGCCAAAGCGCCGCCGCGCGACCATCTCGACTGGCCGTTCTATGATGACGGGCATCGGGCTCTGGCGGCCGAGATCGACGCCTTCATCGCCGAAGGCGGCCTTGGCGCGATCGACCATCACGATGCCGACGCCGCCTGCAAGGCGCTGGTCAAGCGGCTCGGCGCTGCCGGCTTCCTGCGCCATTGCGTGCCGCTGGCCTATGGCGGCATGTCGCCCGACATCGACAGCCGCTCGCTGTGCATCTTGCGCGAGACGCTCGGCCATGAGGACGGTCTGGCCGATTTCGCCTTCGCCATGCAGGGGCTGGGCACCGGCGCGATCAGCCTTTCGGGCGGCGAGGAACTGAAACAGCAGATCCTGCCAAAAGTGGCGAAGGGCGAATTGATCTCCGCCTTTGCGCTGACCGAGCCGGATGCCGGATCGGACGTCGCGGCGATGAGTTGTGCTGCCCGCCGTGACGGCGACGCCTATGTGCTCGACGGCGAGAAGATCTTCATCTCCAACGGCGGCATCGCCGACGTCTACACCGTCTTTGCCCGCACCGGCGAGGCGCCCGGCACACGCGGCATTTCGGCTTTCGTCGTGTTCGCCGACACGCCGGGCTTCGTGATCGCCGAGCGCATCGAGACCATCGCCCCGCATCCGCTCGCCCGCATCCGCTTCGAGAGCTGCCGCATTCCGGCGAGCCAGCTTCTCGGCGCACCCGGCGAGGGCTTCAAGATCGCCATGCGCACGCTCGACATTTTCCGCCCCTCGGTGGCGGCGGCCGCGCTCGGCTTCGCCCGCCGGGCACTGGCCGAGGCGCTCGCCCATGCCGGCGCGCGCAGCATGTTCGGGGCGACGCTGGCCGACCTGCCGACGGCGCAGTCGACGCTGGGCGAGATGGCGACTTCCATCGATGCGGCGGCGCTACTGGTGGCGCGCACCGCCTGGCGGCGCGACGTGCAGAAGCTGCCGGCCACGAAGGAAGCCGCCATGGCCAAGCTGACGGCGACCGAGAACGCGCAATGGGTGATCGATCAGGCCGTGCAGATGTTCGGCGGTCGCGGCGTTCAGGTCGGCAACATCGCCGAGCGCCTTTATCGCGAGATCAGGGCGCTCAGGATCTATGAAGGCGCCACCGAGGTGCAGAAGCTGATCATCGGCCGCGAGCTGGTGAAAATGTCGAGACAGGAGTCGTCATGAGCGTGACCAAGCCCCAGGAACAGGCGCCGCCCGCAACCTCGCCCCTCACGCCCCATCGCATCTTGCAGCCCGAAGGCTGGGCCAAGCCGATCGGCTATTCCAACGGCATCGAGGCGCGCGGCCGCACCATCTTCGTCGGCGGCCAGATCGGCTGGAACGGGCAGTACAGGTTCGAGGCGCACGACCTTCCCGGCCAGATCCGCCAGACCCTGGAGAACGTGCTTGCCATCCTGCGCGAGAGCGGTGCGGGGCCTGAGCACATCACCACCATGACCTGGTACGTGACCGACCGGAAGGCCTATTCGGCCTCGCTGAAGGAGATCGGCGCGGCGTGGAAGGCCACCATGGGCCGCAACTTCCCGGCCATGGCCGTGGTCGAGGTCTCGGGCCTGATCGAGGACGAGGCGCTGGTGGAGATACAGGCCACCGCCGTGGTGCCGGACTGAGCCGGAACGGATGATGCGCCCGGCCCGCGCGGCCTGCCCCCGCGCGCGGCATGTCGAAATGACGTCATCACCTCTTTCCCTTCCCTCTGGTGTTCTATATTTTGACCAAAATGGAAGAAGCGACCGGGCTCGGGAGAGGGATGACAGACGATTTCGACATCGGCGCGCGCCTCAAGGCGCTGCGCACCGCCGCCGGCCTGTCGCAGCGCGAGCTGGCGGGGCGCGCCGGCGTGCCGCATGCGCAGATCTCGATCATCGAGAAGAACAAGTCGAGCCCGTCCATCGCCACGCTGCGCAAGATCCTCGGCGGGCTGGATGTGTCGATGTCGGATTTCTTCGAGGACGACCAGCGCAAGCCATACGGCCCGTTCTTCGGCGCCGACGACCTCAAGGACCTCACCTCGCGGGTGACGGCGCGTGCCATAGACCAGGGCAATGGCAGGCTTACGCTGCGGCAGATCGGCGACGCCAGGGCCTACAACCTGCAGATCCTGCACGAAATCTACGAGCCGGGCGCCGACACCGGCGAGGCCATGCTCCAGCATTTCTCGACGGAGGGCGGCTATGTGGTGGAAGGCGAGCTGGAACTGACCGTGGGCGAGGAGGTGCGCGTGCTCAAGGCCGGCGAATCCTACCTGTTCGACAGCCGCCTGCCGCACCGCTTCCGCAACGCATCCGATGCCGTCACCATCGTCATCTCGGCCTGCACGCCCCCCTACCTTTGACCAATGCCGCTCAATATAATGAGCGCGATGTTGCGCAGAATTTTGAACGATGCTAAGAGCCGTCACAGGGGTAAGATGACGGATGTCGCGGCAGTTATCTTGACGCAGGGGCGCGGGCTTCCTCAGTCAGTGATTTCCGAAACCAAGACCCGCAAGGCAGGCTGAGGAGGCGACCGCATTGACCGCTGAACACGGCAAGACATCTTCGAAAATGGCATCCTTCGTGTGGGACGATCCGTTCCTTCTCGAGGATCAGCTCAGCGAGGACGAGCGCATGGTGCGCGACGCGGCGGCGGCCTTCGCGGCCGACAAGCTCGCCCCGCGCATCGAGGACGCCTACATGGAGGAGAAGACCGACCCGGCGATCTTCCGCGAGATGGGCGAGGCCGGCCTGCTGGGCGTCACCGTGCCGGAGGAATATGGCGGGCTCGGCGCCAACTACGTCACCTACGGCCTGATCGCGCGCGAGGTCGAGCGCATCGACTCGGGCTACCGCTCGATGATGAGCGTGCAGTCGTCGCTGGTCATGTATCCGATCGACGCCTATGGCTCGGAGGAGCAGCGCAGGAAGTACCTGCCGAAGCTGGCCTCGGGCGAATGGATCGGCTGTTTCGGCCTGACCGAGCCGGATGCCGGCTCCGATCCGGGCGGCATGAAGACGCGGGCCGAGAAGATCGACGGCGGCTATCGCCTTTCCGGCTCCAAGATGTGGATCTCCAACTCCCCGATCGCCGACGTGTTCGTGGTCTGGGCCAAGCTGAAGGGTGAGGACGGCAAGGACGCGATCCGCGGCTTCGTGCTGGAAAAGGGCATGAAGGGGCTGTCGGCGCCGAAGATCGGCGGCAAGCTTTCGCTGCGCGCCTCGATCACCGGCGAGATCGTCATGGACGGCGTCGAGGTCGGCGAGGAGGCGCTGCTGCCCAACGTGTCCGGCCTGAAGGGCCCGTTCGGCTGCCTCAACCGGGCGCGCTACGGCATTTCCTGGGGCGTGATGGGCGCGGCCGAGGACTGCTGGCACCGGGCGCGGCAATACGGCCTCGACCGGAAGCAGTTCGGCAAGCCGCTGGCCGGCATGCAACTCTACCAGAAGAAGCTCGCCGACATGCAGACCGAGATCGCGCTGGGCCTGCAGGGCAGCCTGCGCGTCGGGCGGCTGATGGACGAGGGCAAGATGGCCCCGGAGATGATCTCCATCGTCAAGCGCAACAATTGCGGCAAGGCGCTCGACATCGCCCGCCTCGCTCGCGACATGCATGGCGGCAACGGCATCCAGATCGGCTACCATGTGATGCGCCATGCGCAGAACCTGGAGACGGTGAACACCTATGAAGGCGCGCATGACGTGCACGCCCTCATCCTCGGGCGGGCGCAGACCGGCCTGCAGGCATTCTTCTAGGAAAGACGGCCGGGCAGCTGCCCGGCCCTTTGCATTCGATGCGAATTGCTTGACAGTTTCGGGAGACGGTTTTTCGATCGGCAATCAGGGAAACGTGACCGCATAGGGAGGAAACATGCGTAAGCGAATTGGCATTCTGGCAATCGGCGGCCTGCTGGCCGCGGCGATGGGCGCGGCCGCGCCCGCGCAGGCGCGCGACCTCACGATCGTGTCGTGGGGCGGCAACTATCAGGACGGGCAGCGCGAAATCTATTTCAAGCCCTATGCCGAGAAGACCGGCAAGCCGGTGCTCGACGAAACCTGGGACGGCGGCTACGGCGTGCTGCAGGCCAAGGCGAAGGCCGGCAACCCGAACTGGGACGTGGTGCAGGTCGAGGTCGAGGAACTGGCGCTGGGCTGCGCCGACGGCATCTACGAGAAGATCGACTGGGCCAAGCTCGGCGGCGAGGACAAGTTCATCCCCTCGGCGGTGAACGAATGCGGCGCCGGGGCCATCGTGTGGTCGACGGCGATCGCCTATGACACAGAGAAGCTGGCCGACGGCCCGCAGTCCTGGGCGGATTTCTGGGACGTGCAGAAATTCCCCGGCAAGCGCTCGCTGCGCAAGGGGCCGAAATACACCCTCGAATTCGCGCTGATGGCGGACGGCGTGCCGCCGGCCGAGGTCTATGACGTGCTGGCGACCGACGAGGGCGTCGACCGCGCCTTCAAGAAGCTGGACGAGCTGAAGCCGAACATCGTGTGGTGGGAATCGGGCGCGCAGCCGCTGCAGTTCCTGGCCTCCGGCGAAGTGGCCATGGCCTCGGCCTATAACGGCCGCATCACCGGCATCAACCGCACCGAGAACCGCAAGTTCAAGGTGGTTTGGCCGGGCTCGATCTATGCCGTCGACAGCTGGGCGATCCTCAAGGACGCCGAGAACAAGGAGGCCGGCATGGACTTCATCGCCTTCGCCAGCCAGCCGGAGAACCAGGCCAAGCTGCCCCAGTATGTGGCCTACGGCCTGCCGGTGAAGGCGGCGGCGGAAATGGTTCCGGCCGAATACAAGGCCGACCTGCCGACCGAGCCTGAAAACATGAAGGATGCGCTGGCGATCGACGTCGATTTCTGGATCGACAACGCCGAAGCCCTGACCCAGCGCTTCAACGCCTGGCTGGCCCAGTAAGGCCGGCTTTCACAACGGCACGGGGCCGGCAAGGTCCCGTGTCCCGTCCCTTATCGCAGAGGGCTGCTCCCCGGGGAGCGGCGGTCGTCCTTGAGCCAGTCGAACATCAGATTTGAGAAGGTCAGCAAGTCCTACGGCACGCTGCGCGTCGTCGACGATCTCGACCTGACCATCGATCAGGGCGAGTTCCTCAGCCTGCTCGGCCCTTCCGGCTCGGGCAAGACGACCATCCTGATGATGCTGGCCGGTTTCGAGGCGCCGAGCGGCGGCACGATCTCGCTCGGCAGCCGGCGCATCGACCAGTTGCCCCCGCACAAGCGCAACATGGGCGTCGTGTTCCAGAACTATGCGCTCTTTCCCCATATGAGCGTGGCTGCGAACGTCGCCTTCCCGCTGGAAATGCGCGGCACGCCGCGCTCGGAGATCGACAGCAAGGTGGCGCGCGCGCTCGACATGGTGCAGCTCGGCACCATGAAGGACCGCCGTCCTTCTCAGCTTTCCGGCGGCCAGCAGCAGCGTGTGGCGCTGGCGCGGGCGCTGGTGTTCGAGCCCTCGGTGGTGCTGATGGACGAGCCGCTCGGCGCGCTCGACAAGCAGTTGCGCGAGCAGATGCAGCTTGACATCCGCGCGCTGCACAAGCGGCTGGGGCTCACCATCGTGTTCGTGACCCACGACCAGTCCGAGGCTCTGACCATGTCGGACCGCATCGCGGTGTTCAACCGCGGCAAGATCGAGCAGATCGGCACGCCCCGCGAAATCTACGACCAGCCGCGCTCGCGCTTCGTCGCCCAGTTCATCGGTGAGACCAATCTGGTCGAAGGCACGCTGGCCGAGGCCGGCGACACGGGCGCGACGGTGAAGCTGGAGGGCGGCGGAACGATCCGCGTCCAGCCTTCGGATATGGCGATGGATGCAGGCAGGATTCTCGTTTCGGTGCGCCCGGAGCGTATCCGTCTCGGGCCGGATGCGGCTTCGGAGAACAGCTATCCGGCCACCGTCACCGATGCCGTCTATCATGGCGACCATCTGCGCATCCAGCTCGACAACGGCGCCTTCGGTTTCGTGGCCAAGGCCGATCGCAGGACGGCGGAATTCAACCCCGGCGACAAGGTGGTGGTGTCCTTCGCACCGTCAGACTGCTGGATGCTGCCGACATGAGCGATACCTCGGCCAAGGGACGCCTCGGGGCATTGGCGCTGGTCGCGCCGCTGGTTCTGTTTCTCGCCATCTTCTTCGCCTGGCCGCTGGTCTCCATGCTCAAGGAGGCGGTGTCCGATCCGGTCGGCTCGCGCGCCTTCCCGCTCACCGCCGCCGTCGCCGGCGACTGGGACCGGCAGTCCGACCCGCCCCAGGAACTGCAGCAGGCCTTCATCGACGACCTGCGCGCCATCGACGACCAGCAATTGCTGGGCGATGCGGTGCGCCGCCTCAACAGCGCGCAGAACGGGTTCCGCACGCTGATGGGCCGCACCATGCGCGCCGTCGAGGAGCAGCCGCAAGGGCCGATCGACCTGGTCGAGGTCGACAAGCGGTGGGCCGATGCGCGGTTCTGGCGCGCGGTGGCCGATTCCACCAATCCCTATACCGACCGTTACCTGCTGGCGGCACTGGACTATGAGCGCGACGCCAGCGGCAGGATCGAGGCGCTGCCGGCGGAAGCCTCGGCCAACACGGCGATCCTGCTGCGCACGCTCGGTATCGGGGCGGTGGTGACGATCGCCTGCGCGCTGATCGGCCTGCCCTATGCGATGCTCGCCGTGTCCGTGGAGGGCTGGAAGCGCCAGCTCCTGCTCGGCGCGGTGCTGCTGCCGCTGTGGACCTCGCTTTTGGTGCGCACCGCGGCGTGGTTCATCCTGCTTCAGGAGCAGGGCCTGATCAACGACACGCTGATGTCGCTCGGCCTCATCAGCCGGCCGCTGCCGCTGATCTTCAACCGGCTCGGCGTGGTCATCGCCATGACCCATGTGCTTCTGCCCTTCATGGTGCTGCCGATCTATTCGGTGCTCCTGTCGATCCCGCGCAATTTGATGCCGGCGGCCGCCTCGCTCGGCGCGCCGCCGTGGCGGGCGTTCCTGCGGGTGCTGTTGCCGCTGTCGTTGCGCGGCGTGGTGTCGGGTTCGCTGCTCGTGTTCATGACCGCTATCGGCTACTACATCACCCCGGCGCTGATCGGCGGGGCGCAGGACCAGATGATCTCGTCGGTCATCGCCTTCTACGCCATCGGCTCGGCCAACTGGGGCATGGCGGGCGCGCTGGGCGCCATCCTGCTGGTCGCCACGCTGGCGCTCTATGCCGTCTACGGGCGGCTCTCCGCCGACCGCGCGGGGGGCCGCTGATGCGCGCGGCGAACCTCGTCAAGCTGCTGTTCGGCGTGCTCGCGGTGGTGTTCCTGGTGGCGCCGCTGGTCGCCATCCTGCCGCTCGCCTTCACCTCCAGCGTGTTCCTCACCTATCCCATCCCCGGCTATTCGATGCGCTGGTTCAACGAGCTGGCCAACGCCAATGTCTGGCGCATGTCGATCATCAACAGCCTCATCATCGGCACCGGCACGACGCTGCTGGCCGGCACGCTCGGCACGCTGGCGGCGCTCGGGCTGCGCAATGCCGGGCTGATCCTGCCCGGCCTGTTCCGCACCGCCTTCCTTCTGCCCATGGTGGTGCCGGCAGTGGTGCTGGGCGTGGGCATGCAGGTGTTCTTCGTGCATCTGGGCCTCGCCAATTCCTATGCCGGCGTCATCGCCGCCCACTCGGTGGTGGCTGTGCCCTTCGTCGTCGTCTCGGTCACGGCCTCGCTCGCCGGCATCGACCGGCGCGTGGAGCGGGCGGCGGCCAGCCTGGGTGCCGCGCCGTTCACCGTGTTCCGCCGCGTGACCCTGCCGCTGGCACTGCCCGGCATCCTGTCGGGCGCGGTGTTCGCCTTCGCCACCTCGCTCGACGAGGTGGTGCTGACGCTGTTTGTCGCCGGCCCAAACCAGCGCACGCTGGCGCGGCAGATGTTCTCCTCGATCCGCGAGAACATCAGCCCGGCGATCGCCGCGGCCGCGTTCCTGTTCATCATCGGCACGCTGCTGATCGCGGCGGTGGCGCTGCTGGTGCGGCGGCGCACCGAGCGGTTGAAGCAAGCAGGTGGTGGAGGTTTAAAAACGCGCCTCGCTACAGGCCGCTGGCGGTGGGGCCGGTGCCGTAGGTTTCGCGGTGCTCCACGGCGCGGTAGAAGTCGGCCAGCCGCTTGCCGGGCTCGGGCCGGAAGCTACGCTCGGCCTTGACCAGCGAGGTGATGCGGTCGATGCGGAAGGCGCGAAAGTCGTCGCGCATCTCGCACCAGGCGATCAGCGTCCACACCTTGCCCCAGAACCACAGGCCGAGCGGGCGGATGTCGCGCACCGTGGTGCGGCCGGCTTCGTCGCCATAGTGGAGGGTCAGCACCTGCCGCTTCTCCACGGCGCGCTCGATGATGTCGAGCGCCTCGCGGGCGCTGTCGCTCACCACCCAGAGCGGCGTGTGGATCTCGGTGCGGGAGATGCGGTCGCGCTCGGCCTGCGGCAGCACCGCGCCGATCTTGACCAGCGCCTCGTCCGCCGCACGCGCCATGGCGGCCCCGCCGAAGGCGCGCACCATGCGGGCGCCGGCGACCAGCGCCACGATCTCGTCACGCGTGAACATCAGCGGCGGAAGGTCGAAGCCTTCGCGCATCAGGTAGCCGACCCCCGCCTCGCCGTCGATCGGCACGCCGGTCGATTGCAGGTCGGCAATGTCGCGGTAGATGGTGCGCTCGGATACTTCCAGCCATGTCGCCAGCTTGTGGGCGGTGACCAGACGGCCGCCGCGCAAATGCTGCACGATCTGGAAAAGCCTGTCGGCCCTGCGCATGTGTCGCTCCCTCGGCGTTCGTGCCCCCGGCCGCCCCTGTCACCTGCTGACAATCTGCCCTCGCGCGGCCCTTGCCAAGCTTCTTTTGGCCAGGCGCCTTGTCACGGACGCCTTTTTGGCATGGCGCTGCTGACAGCATGGTGTCAGGAGATGTCGGCATGTTCGCGGCCGAACAGGGCGCGCATTTCGCCGATCTCGCCGCGCCTTTCGGGAAACAGGGCGGCCAGGAATTCGACGGCGAAGGTGCCGGGCGCCGAACCCGGTGCCGAAACGACCCGGCCGTCGGCCACCGCACGGGGCACGTCGCGATAGTTGGCGGCGCCGGCATAGCCAGGCAGATGGCGGGCAATCCAGCCGCGGCCGTTGCTGGTGTGGGCCGCGCTCTCGAACAGGCCGGCGCGGGCCAGCGCCAGCGTGCCGCCGCAGATGCCGCCGACCACGCCGCCGCGCGCGGCCACGGCTGTGAGCAGGGGGGCGACGTCGGGCGCATCGGCGCTCGCCCAGCCGTCGGAGCCGATCACGGCGATGGCATCGAGGTCTTCGTTCTCGCCCGCTGCCGCCGGCCGCTCGGGCGTCAGGCGGAAGCCGGCGATGGAGGTCACCGGCTCGCCGTCGGGCGTGAGGGAGACGGCCCGGGCGCCGAACCATTCGACGGCGGAGGCGGCCAGAAGGCCATATTCCCAGTCGGCGAAATGGGGAATGAAAAGAACGCCAAGCTTCTTGCGGTCAGGCATGATGCGGTCTCGCGGTCTATTTGCTCATGCCGGGCATTGTGGCGGGATCGAGGGCGCTATCCAAGCCTTACGATGCGGCCGCAGGGGCTGGGCCCCGACAGCGGCCTGCCTAGCCGCCGCCGGCGCATCGCCGTGCACGAGCTGGCCGTTTTCGTCGATATGCAGTTCCGGCCAGCCGATATCATCCCGGACTTCGGGGGGAAGGGCATTCAGCAGGCGGATGGTGCGTATCTCGCTGCGCCGGGTTCGTGCCAGTCGCACATAGTGCGCAAATGCGGAAAAAATGCCGGGGCTGGTCATGGCCGCTCTCCTTGCAAAAATGATGAAAGGCATCATCGCACAGGCCTGCTGACAGCCTTCTGTCAGCAACGGTCAGGGGGCCCGGAGAGAGGCCGGAAACCGTCCCGCTACAGCGGCCAGACCAGCATCAGCATGGGGACCGCGACAATGATGACCAGGAACGACAGCGGCAGGCCAAGGCGCGGATAATCGGAGAAGCGGTAGCCGCCGGGGCCCATGACCAGCGTGTTGCACTGGTGGCCGATGGGGGTGAGGAAATCGCAGCCGGCGCCGATGGCCACCGCCATCAGGAAGGCTTCCGGCCGGTAGCCGAGATTGGTGGCGAAGCCGGCGGCGATGGGCGCCATGACCAGCACGGTGGCGGCGTTGTTGAGGAAGGGCGTCACCATCATGGCCGCGACCAGGATCAGCGCCAGCGCGCCGTAGCCGGGCAGCATCTGGCCGAGATCGGCCAGCAGCGCGGCGAGCACGTCGGTGGCGCCGGTGGTGCGCAGCGAATCGCTGACCGGGATGAGCGCGGCGAGCATGACCAGGATCGGCCCGTCGACCGCGTCATAGGTTTCGCGCAGCGGGACGGCGCGAAACAGCACCATGGCCACCGCCGCCGCGAAGAAGGCGAGGGCGACCGGCAGCAGGCCGAGCGCGGTGGCGCCCATGGCCGCCACCAGGATCGACACCGGCACCAGCCCGCGCCGCACGCTGCCCAGAAGCACCTGCCGCTCGGCCAGCGGCAAAAGGCCGAAGTCGCGCAGGAATTGCGGCAGGGTCTGGCTGTCGCCGCGCAGCATGAGGATGTCGCCGAAATTGAGGGTGATGCTGCCGAGCCGCTGGTCGAGCCGCGCGCCCTTGCGCGAGACGGCGAGCAGGTTCACATTGAAACGGTCGTAGAGCATCAGGTGCTGGGCCGACCAGCCGATGAGGCTGGAATTCTGGGTGACCACGGCTTCGACGGCGATCGCTTCGGGATTGTAGGTCTTGTCGCGGCCGGCGCCGACATGCAGCTTGGCCTGCGCCACCAGGCGGTCGAGCGCTTCCTGCCCGCCTTCGATCAGCACGATGTCGTCCTCGTGCAGGATGGCGTCCGGCAGGGGCGCGATGCGCAGGCCCCCTTCGCGCAATATGGCGGTGATGGCGGCCTCGCCCGAGGAGATTTTCAGCAGGGCCGAGAGCGGCTTGTCGACGACGGTGGAATCGGCGGTGATGCGCGCCTCGGCCGAATAGTTCTCGATGTCGAGCGCGGCGTGGAGGTCGTTGTCGCCGCGCTCGCGGGCCGGCACCAGGAAATAGAACAGGGTGAGGAACACACAGCCCGCGGCGGTCAGCGCCAGGCCGACCGGGGTGAAGTCGAACATGGTGAAGGACGTGCCCGTCAGTTCCTCGCGCAGGCGCGAGACGACGACGTTGGGCGAGGTGCCGATCTGCGTCATCAGGCCGCCGAGCAGGGAAGCGAAGGCCATCGGCATCAGGAACAGCGAGGGCGAGGCGCCGGAGCGGCGGGCGAACTGGAAGGCGATCGGGATCATGATCGCCAGCGCCCCGATGTTCTTCACGAAGGCGGACAGGATGGCGACCGTCACCACCAGCAGCGCAAGCTGGGCGCGCACCGAATTGACGCCCGGCGCGTAGCGTTGCAGCGCATATTCCATGATGCCGCTGCGCGCCACGCCGGCGCTGACCAGCAGCGCGCTGCCGACGATGATGACGATGTCATCGCTGAAGCCGGAGAAGGCCTTGTCGAACGGCACCACGCCGACGGCCACGGCGGTGAGCAGCGACAGCGCTGCGACAAGGTCGTAGCGCAGGCGTCCCCATACGAAGGCGGCCATCATCAGGGCGATGACGGCGAAGGACAGGGTCTGGGGCAGTGTCAGCATGAATTTTCCCGAGCGGCACAGAAAAACGCCGCAGGGCGGCGTCGGGTTGCCGGCGAAAGGAAGATTATGCTGCCGCCCCCATGTCAAGCGGCATCGTTTTTCAGTGGCCTATTCCGCGCGCCCGATCCCGCGCGCCTTCAGCACCGCGTCGATCTCGTCCAGCACGGCGGGATCGTCGATGGTGGCCGGCATCTTCCAGTCCTGCCGGTCGGCTATCTTCTGCATGGTGGCGCGCAGCACCTTGCCGGAGCGGGTCTTGGGCAGGCGCTTGATGGTCAGCACCGTCTTGAAGGCGGCGACCGGGCCGATCTTCTCGCGCACCAGCGTCACCACCTCCTGCTCGATGGCGGCGGTGTCGCGGGCAACGCCCGCATTGAGCACCACGAAGCCGAGCGGCGCCTGCCCCTTCAGCGCATCGGCGACGCCAATGACGGCGCATTCGGCGACGTCGGGATGGGCGGCCAGTACCTCCTCCATGGCGCCGGTGGAGAGGCGGTGGCCGGCGACATTGATGATGTCGTCGGTGCGGGCCATGACGAACAGGTAGCCGTCCTCGTCGAGGATGCCGGCGTCGGCCGTCTTGTAGTAGCCGGGAAATTCGGCGAGGTAGGACTGGCGGAAGCGCTCGTCGGCCTCCCACAGGGTCGGCAGGCAGCCGGGCGGCAGAGGCAGCTTCAGCGCCACATTGCCGAGCGTGCCGGTCGGCACTTCGTGGCCGGCATCGTCCAGCACGCGGATGTCGTAGCCGGGCATGGCGACGCCCGGGGAGCCGTGCCTGACCGGCAGCAGGCCGAGGCCGACCGGATTGTGGGTGATCGGGGCGCCGGTCTCGGTCTGCCACCAGTGGTCGATGACCGGCACGCCAAGCCGCTGCTCGGCCCATTTGATGGTCTCGGGGTCGGCGCGCTCGCCGGCCAGGAACAGGGTGCGGAAGGCGGAGAGGTCGTATCTGCCGATGAACTCGCCCTTGGGGTCCTGGCCCTTGATGGCGCGGAAGGCGGTGGGCGCGGTGAACAGGGCGACGACGCCATGGTCGGCGATGACGCGCCAGTAGGTGCCGGCGTCGGGCGTGCCGATCGGCTTGCCCTCGAACATCACCGTGGTGCAGCCATGCAGAAGCGGCGCATAGACGATGTAGGAATGGCCGACGACCCAGCCGACGTCGGACGCCGCCCAGAACACCTCGCCCGGCTTGACGCCGAACTCGTTGTCCATGGTCCATTTCAGCATGACCATGTGCCCGCCATTGTCGCGCACCACGCCCTTGGGCTGGCCGGTGGTGCCGGAGGTGTAGAGCACATAGAGCGGATCGGTGGCGGCGACGGGCACGCAAGGCACCTCGGTGCCGGCGTCCTTCTCCCGCGCCACGGCCTCGGCGTAGTCTATGTCGCGGCCGGGGACGAGGTCGCAGGCAAGCTGCTCGCGCTGGAAGATGACGCAATGCTGCGGAGGATGGGCGCACAGCTCGATCGCCTCGTCGAGCAGCGGCTTGTAGGCGACGACGCGGTTCGGCTCCAGACCGCAGGAGGCGGAGACGACCAGCCTGGGCCGGGCGTCGTCGATGCGGGTGGCCAGTTCGCGCGCGGCGAAACCGCCGAAGACGACCGAATGGATGGCGCCGAGGCGGGCGCAGGCGAGCATGGCGACGGCCGCCTGCGGGATCATCGGCATGTAGACGATGACCCGGTCGCCCTTGGTCACGCCATGCCTGGCCAGCACCGCCGCAAGGGCGACGACCTCGCGGTGCAGCTCGGCATAGGTGAAGCTCTGCTTTGCGCCGGTGATGGCGCTGTCGTGGATCAGCGCGATCTGGTCGGCGCGGCCCCCGGCGACGTGCCGGTCGAGCGCGTTGTGGCAAGTGTTGCAGGTCGCGCCGGAAAACCATCTGCCGTAGACGCCGGCTTCCGCGTCGAACACCTTGTCCCAGGGGGTAAACCAGTCGATGGCGTTCGCGGCCTCGGCCCAGAATGCTTCAGGGTCCCGCTTCCATTCGGCGTAGACCTCATGATAACGCGATGCCATGCTCCTGGTCCCTCCCAATTCTCCTCGGCAGGTTTGTAGCCCTTGAGAGAGGGGGCGTCCATCTGACTAAGGGCCAATGGACGGCCTGCCGCAGGGATGGGCCTTTGACAGGAACGGAAGGGGCTGATCAAACGGGCCATGACCAAGATCCTCGCGCTCCTGATCCTCGCCATGATGGTGTTCCATCTCATCAAGCCGCTCGGTTTGCCGGGGCTGAGGCGGCGCGCCGACTTCTGGAAGCTGGCGGTGCTGGCGCTCGGGCTGATGGCGCTGGCCGTGGCGGCCGGTCACGGGCGCTGAGGACAGGGTGGGGGAAAGATAAGGTCGCGACCCCCGTGACAAAGCCTGCGGAATGGTGTATCGCCCCGGCCTGATCGGAGGAATGGGTCTTCCGGTCTGCGTCACCCGTCAATGAAAGACGGTGTAGCCGCCCCTGCCGAAGGTCTTCAAGGCTGACGGCATAGCCCAGCGGTGAAGGACTGCTGCGGCGAGAGCAGGGCGCTCTGGCTGTCGGAAGAACAAGAAGTGGATCTGAAGATGGATATCATCCGTCAGCTCGAGGCCGAGCAGGCCGCCAAGATCGAAGAAAAGCGCAAGCTGCCCGAGTTCCAGCCCGGCGACACCGTGCGCGTCAACGTGCGCATCACCGAAGGCAGCCGCACCCGCGTGCAGGCCTATGAGGGCGTCGTCATTGCCCGTTCGGGTTCGGGCCTGAACGAGAATTTCACCGTCCGCAAGATTTCCTACGGCGAGGGCGTGGAGCGCGTGTTCCCGGTCTACTCGCCGATGGTCGAGGGCGTCGACGTCGTGCGCCGCGGCAAGGTGCGCCGCGCCAAGCTCTATTACCTGCGTGACCGCCGCGGCAAGTCGGCGCGCATCTCGGAGAACACCGGCGTCCGCGCCCGCAAGCTGAACGAGGCCGAGCGCGAGGCGCTGAACGCCGAGAAGGCCCGCATCGAGGCCGAGAAGATCGCCGCCGCCGAGGCGCTGGCCGCCGAAAAGGCGGCGCAGGAAGCCGCCGAGAAGGCCGCTGCCGAGAAGGCTGCCGCCGAGGCCGCTTCGGCCGAGTAAGCAGCTTTTTGGCAAGAAATACCGGAAAGGCGGCTTCGGCCGCCTTTTTCGTTGGTTGCAAGGTGCGTCGCGCTGGATAAACTCCCCGCCTGAACGGGAGAGGAGCGTCATCGTGAAGCATCGCATGTCGAAGACGGGGCTTGTTCTGGCCGGCCTGGTGGCCGTGCTGATGATGCCGTTCGCAGCCGTGGCGCAGGGGCTGCCCGATCTCGCCGGCCGCAAGGTGGTGGTGGTGACGGAGAACGCCTATCCGCCGCTGCAGTTCATCGATCCCAAGAGCGGCGAGCAGAAGGGCTGGGAATATGACGCGATGGACGAGATCGCCAAGCGGCTCAATTTCGAGGTCGATTACCGCAACGCGTCGTGGGACGTGATGATCCAGGCAGTGGCGGACGGCCAGTACGACATCGGCATGGATGGCATCACCATCAATGACGAGCGCAAGGCCAAGGTCGATTTCTCCGACCCCTATATGCGCTCCGAGCAGTTCATGCTGGTGCGTTCCGACGAGAGCCGCTTCACCGACGCCAAGAGCTTCGCCGCCTTCACCGACGGGCTGATCGGCGCCCAGCCGGGCACGACGCCCTTCTACACCACGGTCTACAGCGTGCTGGACGGCAATGAGCAGAACCCGCGCATCAAGCTGTTCGAGACGTTCGGCGCCACCATCCTGGCGCTGATATCCGGCGACATCGACGCCGTGCTCACCGACGGCACCGCCGGCGAGGGCTATGTCGAATCCTCCGGCGGCGGCCTCAAGATGATCGGCGGGCCGCTCGGTTCCGAGGATTTCGGCTTCATCCTCGCCAAGGGCTCCGACCTGATCGCGCCGGTCAATGCGGCCATCGCCGACATGAAGGCGGACGGCACCCTGGAGAAGCTGACCGTCAAGTGGTTCCGCGACTACAAGATGGGCGAGTGAGCGGCGGCGCGGCAATGGCGGTGGCGTCGCGTTCGCGGCCGCCGCTCTGGCCGGGAAGGCGGGAAGGGGTGTAGGAAGCCTTTCCCGCATCAGCCCGAGCGTCTTCATGAAATCTCCCAAACGCGTCAGGAAAGCCGATTTCCCGTGGTGGCTGGTGGCGGCCTGCGCGCTGGCGCTGGCTGCCGGGCTGTCGATCGCGGTCAGCGACCTCTACGTGCAGGTCTTCGTCACCGTCTCGAAGGGCATCGGCATCACCGTCCTCGTCACGCTGGTGGCCTTCGTGCTGGCCTCGGCGGCGGGGCTCGGCATCGCGCTGATGGCGCTGTCGTCGTTGGTGTGGCTGCGGCAGGCGGCGCGGTTCTATGTCGAGATCATCCGCGGCGTGCCGATGCTGGTGCTGCTGTTCTGGGTCGCCTTCGTCGGCGCGCCGGCGCTGGTGGCGGCATGGAACGCCGTGACGCTGCCGTTGCAGGGGGCCGGCCTCGCCGAGCCGCTGATGGTGCGCGACGTGTCGCTGCTGTGGCGGGCGATCCTGGCGCTGGCCATCGGCTATTCGGCCTTCATCGCGGAAGTGTTCCGGGCCGGCATCCAGTCGGTCGATGTCGGGCAGGTCGAGGCGGCCAAGGCGCTGGGGCTGACGCGCATCCAGCGCTTCCGGCTGATCGTGCTGCCGCAGGCGATCCGCACCATATTGCCGCCGCTCGGCAACGATTTCATCGCCATGGTCAAGGACAGTTCTCTGGTCTCGGTTCTGGGTGTCGCCGACATCACCCAGATGGGCAAGATCTACGCCTCCGGCTCGTTCCGCTTCTTCGAGACCTACTCCATCGTCGCCTATATCTACCTGATCCTGACCGTCGGCCTGTCGATGGCGCTGCGGGCGCTGGAACAGCGCCTGCGGCGCGGCCAGGCCAGGGGCTGAGCCTGCGTCGCCTTCCGGTTGCGCAGGCTCGGCAGTTCAGGTCACTGCTTGACGATCCTGCCGGGCATCGACAGGTCGCCGGAGGCGATGTCGTGGACGGCGGTCACGCACAGGAGCGGCGCCTTGCCTTCCGCGTTGACCTGCAACTCTGCCGTGACGGCATCGAAGGAGACGTTCTCGCCATCCCTGACCGGTACGGTGACGCGCGCCGTCTTGCCCTGCAGGCTGGGCGACATGCCGGGGCTGTCGAGGGCGAGCGGCAGCATCGGGGCCGTCGGCGGCAGCACATCGACGCCGGGGGAGACATCGAGCACCTTGAGGCCGGCGCCGCAGCCGTCGTCCTTGCCCAGCACCACCCAGTGCGAGTGCCAGTCGGCGCCGTCATTGGCCGGGTCCCCGTCGCCGTTCTCGTCGAACAGCGGCGTGTCGTCGAAGTCCGGATGGGCGGTTATGGCCAGGGCGAGGATGCCGGACTTTTCCGCGAAGCCGACCGCAGAGGGATCGAAGCCGGTTGGCCACACATAGGCCGTCACCCTGGCGCCCTCCAGCTTGCCGGTCGCCTCGGGCTTTACGGATCCCGCCTCGCCGGCCACCTCCATCATGAAGGTCGAAAGCCGGCCGTCCGTCGTCGCGGACGCGGAGGTGATGTCGAAGGCGGCCGGCTTGGTCGGGTCGACCGCGCTCTTGATGTCATGCGCTATGGCTGGCGGGGCAGCGGCAAGCAGGGTTGCCGCAACGAGAATGGCGGGTTTCATGTGTCTCTCCTCCTATAGTATCGAGTCAATACTAATTGAGTAGCGCAACAGGCTCTGCATTGCAAGAATGGTATTGATACGATACCAAAGCCCATGGACACCGATGGCAAGACCGTGGAACTGATCGAGCGACTGGCCCGGCTGGTGACCAATGAGGGCCACGCGCACGGGCTGAAGCCGGTGCAGTGGGAGGCCTTGCGCTATCTGGCGCGCGCCAACCGCTTCTCGCGCACGCCCGGCGGCCTCACCGCCTATCTCGGCCTGACCAAGGGCACGGTTTCGCAGACCCTGATGACCCTCGAACGGGCCGGCCTGGTGGAGAAGACCGCCAATCCAGGCGACGGACGCTCGGTGCGCCTCGATCTCACCGCCGCGGGCGCCGCCATGCTGGACCATGACGGCATGGCGACGATCGGCAAGGCGCTGGAGGTTCTGCCGGAAACCGTGCGGGCGGACCTGCATGCGGGCGTCGCGGCGCTGGTCAGGTCGGTGCTCGATCTGAGGTCGGGACGGGCCTTCGGCATCTGCCGCGAATGCCGGCACTTCGCCGCAGACGCGCGGGGGCCCGGCCTCCATTATTGCCGGCTTTTGCAGGCGCCGCTCGAAGAGGCGGAGGCCGGCCAGATCTGCCAGGAGCAGGAGGCCGCCTGATCGGCAGCCGCGCGTCGATGCGGGCGATTGCCGTACCGGCAAAAGATTGATATTGAACGGGCGATGGAAGAACTGTTTGGAGACCCGTGCTACAAGGGTTTTGTGCTGCAGGACAAGAAGCGCCTGCCGGCACGGTTCTTCGCGTGGGTTTCGGGCTCGGCGACCAGCCGACTTCGCTAGAGCGCGCCTGATCGCCATCGGCCCGGCAACGGGCTTCTCCTGTTTTCCATATCGACGGATTTACGCAAATGAGCGCACCGCGCACCCTCTACGACAAGATTTTCGACGATCACGTGGTCGACCGCCAGGACGACGGCACCTGCCTGCTCTACATCGACCGCCACCTCGTGCATGAAGTGACCAGCCCGCAGGCCTTCGAGGGGCTGCGCATGGCCGGCCGCAAGGTCCGCCATCCGGAGAAGACGCTGGCCGTGGTCGACCACAACGTGCCGACCTCGCCTGACCGCGTCAATGGCATCAAGAACGAGGAAAGCCGCATCCAGGTCGAGGCGCTGGCCAGGAACGCCGCCGATTTCGGCGTCGAATACTATTCCGAGAAGGACCGCCGCCAGGGCATCGTCCACATCATCGGGCCCGAGCAGGGTTTTACCCTTCCGGGCATGACCATCGTGTGCGGCGACAGCCACACCTCCACCCATGGCGCGTTTGGCGCCTTGGCGCACGGCATCGGCACCTCGGAGGTCGAGCATGTGCTGGCCACCCAGACGCTGATCCAGAAGAAGGCGAAGAACATGCTGGTGCGCGTCGACGGGCAACTGCCCGAGGGCGTCACTGCCAAGGATATCATCCTCGCCATCATCGGCGAGATCGGCACCGCCGGCGGCACCGGCTACGTCATCGAATATGCCGGCGAGGCGATCCGTTCGCTGTCGATGGAAGGCCGCATGACCGTCTGCAACATGTCGATCGAAGGCGGCGCCCGCGCCGGCCTGATCGCACCCGACGAGACGACCTTCGCCTATGTGAAGGACAAGCCGCGCGCGCCCACGGGCAAGGCGTGGGACATGGCCGTGGAATACTGGAAGACGCTGAAGACCGACGAAGGGGCGCATTACGACAAGGTCGTGGAGCTCGACGCAGCCTCGCTGCCGCCGATCGTCACCTGGGGCTCGTCGCCCGAGGACGTCGTTTCGGTGACCGGCACGGTCCCCGATCCGGAGCTGATCGAGGACGAGAACAAGCGCAACTCCAAGAAGCGCGCGCTGGAGTATATGGGCCTGACCGCCGGCACGAAGATCACCGACATCGCCATCGACCGCGTGTTCATCGGCTCCTGCACCAATGGCCGCATCGAGGACCTGCGCGCCGTGGCCGCCGTCGCCAAGGGCAGACAAGTCAATCCGCGCGTCAACGCCATGATCGTGCCGGGCTCGGGCCTGGTGAAGGCGCAGGCCGAGGCCGAAGGGCTCGACAAGATCTTCATCGAGGCCGGCTTCGACTGGCGCGAGCCGGGCTGCTCCATGTGCCTTGCCATGAACGACGACCGGCTGAAGCCGCATGAGCGCTGTGCCTCGACCTCCAACCGAAATTTCGAGGGCCGGCAGGGCTTCAAGGGCCGCACCCATCTGGTGTCGCCGGCCATGGCGGCGGCGGCGGCCATTGCCGGCCATTTCGTCGATATCCGCGACTGGCAGTAAGGACGGTCAACGTGGTCAAGAAAAAGCCCCGCGCCATGCGCGGGGCTTTCTTCATTTCGGGATGGGTGCCGGGTCAGATTGCTGCCGGGTCAATCGGGGCGGCGCACGAACTCGTGATAGGAATCGCGGCGGCCGGGAACGTCCTTGCCGACCACCAGCGCCAGATGCGCCGCGTCGAACAGCCGGAACCATTCGTCCCATTCGACGAGCTCGTAGCCGCCGGCATTGGCGGGGCGCTCGGCCTGGCCCGTGTCGGCATAGGCGTGCTGGCCGAAGACCAGCCGCAGCATCGGCTGGGTTCCGGCTTCCGGGGATACGTCGACGATGGCCGGCGCGCCGGCGCGTGCCGCCGCCCAATCCCTGATCGTCTCGTGATCGATGAGTGTGACCGTTTCGGCCATGTCTGCCTCCTTCGCCCTGTAGGCGGATAACGCCGGCCCGGGGCCGGGGTTCCATGCCCGAGAATGGCACAAAATCCGGTGCGGAGCTTCCCGTTAACCGGTTTTTTGGCTGTCGTTGGGTAAACCGGGTATAAGAGGCGGGATCCTATGAGCGGCGCAAGTTTCATCCTGGCGATCAACTTGTTCCTCTCCGGCCTTCTGGCCGGGGCCTTCATGATGATCGCCGTTTACGATGCGCGTCGCATCTCGGCCCGCTGGCTGGTCGTTTCCAACCTCCTGTGCATGGCCTATCTGGTCGTCGAGTTCGGCATCCCCGCCTTTGACAATGCGCGCCTGCCGGTGGTGCTGGCCTTCGCGCTGTTCCTCGCCGCGACCATGGCCTACAATTTCGGCCTGGCCCGCAAATATGAGGTGGCGCTGGCCTGGGTGCCGATGGCGATGTTCTTCGTCGGCGCCAGCGTGTTCCTCTATTTCGCGCAGGAACTGCCGCGCCAGTCCACGGTTCGCATGATGGCCTATCAGGGGCCTTATGCGGCCATGCAACTGGTGGCGGCCTGCATCATATGGGCCTCCCGGCAGCGGCTGGAACTGATCGACCGGCTGCTCATGGGCACGCTCGTCGGCAGCGCCGCGCAATTCGCGGCCAAGCCCTTCCTCGCCCATGCGCTTGGCGGCTGGGGGAGCGCGCCGCAGGAATATCTTCAGACCGCCTATGCCATGGCCTCGCAATCACTGGGCACGGTGTTCGCCATGGCGGTCGCGGTGCTGACGCTGGTCGTGCTGGTGCGCGACGTGATGGCCGACGCCAACGCCCGCTCCGAGATCGATGCGCTGTCGCGGCTGTTCAATCGTAACGGTTTCATGACCCATGCCGACCAGGCGTTGCGCGAGGCGGCGCGCAGGGGCCTGCCGGTTTCGCTGGCGATCGCCGATCTCGACCATTTCAAGGAAATCAACGACGGTTTCGGCCATGCGGCGGGCGACCGCGTCATCGAGACGTTCGGCGGTCTTCTCGCCCGTTCGGCCGGGCGCGGCCATGTCGTGGGCCGCATCGGCGGCGAGGAGTTCGCCATCCTGATGCCGCAGGTCAATCTGGGCGGGGCGC
Organism: Aquamicrobium terrae; assembly: GCF_052978165.1. Taxonomy (NCBI): domain Bacteria; kingdom Pseudomonadati; phylum Pseudomonadota; class Alphaproteobacteria; order Hyphomicrobiales; family Phyllobacteriaceae; genus Aquamicrobium; species Aquamicrobium terrae. Next base: position 1,664,501 of record NZ_JBRKLZ010000001.1, on the reverse strand, counting down.
GCCTGTTTGCCGAGGGCGTGCGCGGCGCCTTCAGCGACAGGCCTGTCGAAGGGCTGCCCCCAGCCCATCGCTGCACCGCAAGCTTCGGCATCGCCGAGATGCTGCCGCAGGAGCGGCTCGGCGACCTGATGCGGCGCGCCGACGAGGCGCTCTATGCGGCCAAGAAGGGCGGACGCGACCAGGTGCGCATTTCGCCGACGCCCCTGACGGTGCTGACCGGGGGAACGTCGTCCGATGCGGGGGTGAACCTCAACGGCAGGGGCTGAGTTCAGGCATCTCGCCGTCGGCAAGGCCGTACATATGGCTGCGGCCCTTGACGAAGACGGGCGGCCGGTAGCAGTCGGCCGACGCCCTTTCTTCCACCCTGTCGAGATAGATGACCTTCGGTTCGCTGGCTGCCGTGTAGGCAGCCATCTGCCGGGCCATGTGCCCCTGGCCGACGACGATGCGCTTGTAGCCGGCGGCGCTGTCGACCACGAGATTGCCGAAGGAATCGGCATAGACATGGTCGCCGTCCTGCCAGGCCGCGGCCGGCGCGGCGAAGCCGATGCACAGGACGGCCAGCGCGGCGAAACGGGCGACCGGCCGGGCCATGGCGGGCAGACGATGACTGTGGCGCATTGTTGCCTCCCTGAATGTGCGCCCCTTGCGCACGGACTTTGCTTCGGCTCAGCATTAACCATTTCTTAATCTTTGTTAAGATGCCCGGATGCGGCGCGGCGGCATCCGGAATTTCTGGCTGGTGCGATATGGATTGGCTCAAACTTCTGAAAGGACTGCGCATTTCGCGAAAATCCCGGGTTTTTGCGTCCGCAGGGCGATGCCGTACTTGATCCGCGGACATCGGCGCGGTTACATCGGGCGACATCCCGCAGGGGTGTTCGTGGTTCGGCTGCAGGCGATTGCCCCCGAATCGACTGCAACCGGAAGCCGATTTCGGGTTTGCTCCGTAGTTCCGCGCCCCCTGGAGGTGAAGCTGATGAATCTGTGCCGGATGGCGAAGGTGGCTGCCGCCTTGTTGCCGATCGTCTGCGCCGCCTGCGTCTCGAACCAGGGCGCGAAACCGCTTGAGGACAAGACGCTGATCGATCCGACCGATGGAGAGGGTTCGGCGGCCATGGCCATCGTCACCGAAAAGGAGACGGCGCAGCCCGGCACCGCCACCTACAATTGCGCGGACGGCAGCATGATGACCATCCGCAACCTGGGTACCGCGATCCGCATCCTCGGCCCCGACGGCGACGACGAGGAACTGCCGGCAGCCCCCGCCAACCAGCGCAGCCGCTACGGACTGGGCGTCGATGCCGTGGTGCTCGACGGGCGCGAGGCGCTGGTGGTGAAGGGCAGGCACCCGCCGCTCACCTGCACAAGATGAGTGTTTTGGTCAGGTTAAGTATTCGCGCGACTGATCTTGCATATCTTAATCGGTTGAAGGCTCGCCGGATTGATTACTCAGACTAAATTATGAATAGGAAACGGTTTTCCGGCTTTGACGCGGTGCAAAAAGAGTTCTAGAACGCCGCTATCCAAAGTCGCTTTCCAAGCTGGTCATGACGCATATGCGCCGGACTGTCCGTGCCGGGAAAGCCCAATGGAGGAGCCCAACGGGGGAGCCATGAGCCGTTCACCAGCCACCCACGCCCAGTCCAGACCACGGCCGCTGTCGCCGCATCTGACCGTCTACCGGCCCAAGATCACCATGACCATGTCGATCGTGCACCGCATCACCGGCGGCGCGCTCTATTTCGGCACGCTGCTGGTCGCGCTCTGGTTGATCGCCGCGGCCGGGTCGCGGGACACCTTCGACACCGTCAACTGGTTCTTCGGCACCCTGATCGGTCGGCTGATCCTGTTCGGCTACACCTGGGCGCTGATGCAGCACATGCTGGGCGGCATCCGCCATTTCATCTGGGATACGGGCGCCGCGCTCGACAAGCACACGGCCTCGAAGCTCGGATGGGCGACGCTGTTCGGCTCCATCGTGCTCACCGTCGCGATCTGGATCGTCGGCTACATGGTGCGGGGAGGCTGGGCATGAGCGGCTCTGGTAAAGACATGCGCACGCCGCTGGGCAAGGTGCGCGGCCTCGGCTCGGCCCATGAGGGTACCCTGCATTTCTGGCGCCAGCGCCTCACGGCGGTCGCCAACCTGCCGCTGTTCCTGTTCTTCGTCGGTTTCCTGGTCGTCATGAACGGGGCCGGCTACGACGAGGTGCGGGCGGCGCTCGCCCATCCCGCCGTGGCGCTGGTCATGATCGCCATGCTGTTGTCCGGCCTCTACCACATGCGCCTCGGCATGCAGGTCATCATCGAGGACTATGTCCACGGCGGGGGCTCCAAGCTGGCGCTTCTCATCCTCAATACTTTCTTCACGGCAGCGGTCGGGATCGTCTCGATCTTCGCCCTGCTCAAGCTTGCATTCGGAGGCTGACCGGTGGCCGCCTATACCTATGTCGATCACAAATTCGATGTCGTCGTCGTCGGCGCCGGCGGTGCCGGCCTGCGCGCCACGCTGGGCATGGCCGAGCAGGGGCTGAGGACGGCCTGCATCACCAAGGTGTTCCCGACCCGCTCGCACACCGTCGCCGCACAGGGCGGCATCGCCGCCTCGCTGAAGAACATGGGACCGGACCACTGGCACTGGCACCTTTACGACACCGTCAAGGGCTCGGACTGGCTGGGCGACACCGACGCCATGGAATATCTGGCGCGCGAGGCGCCGGCCGCCGTCTATGAGCTCGAGCACTACGGCGTGCCGTTCTCGCGCACCGAAGAGGGCAAGATCTACCAGCGCCCGTTCGGCGGCCACATGCAGAATTTCGGCGACGGCCCGCCGGTGCAGCGCACCTGCGCGGCGGCCGACCGCACCGGCCACGCCATCCTGCACACGCTCTACGGCCAGTCGCTGAAGCACCACGCGCAGTTCTTCATCGAGTATTTCGCGCTCGACCTCCTGATGGAGGAAGACGGCACCTGCACCGGCGTGGTGGCCTGGAACCTCGACGACGGCACCATCCACCGCTTCTCGGCCAAGATGGTGGTGCTGGCCACCGGCGGCTACGGGCGCGCCTATTTCTCCGCCACCTCGGCCCACACCTGCACCGGCGACGGCGGCGGCATGGCCGCGCGCGCCGGCCTGCCGCTCCAGGACATGGAGTTCGTGCAGTTCCACCCGACCGGCATCTACGGCGCCGGCTGCCTGATCACCGAGGGCGCACGTGGCGAGGGCGGCTATCTGGTCAATTCCGAGGGCGAGCGCTTCATGGAGCGCTATGCGCCGTCGGCCAAGGACCTTGCCTCGCGCGACGTGGTTTCGCGCTGCATGACCATGGAGATCCGCGAAGGCCGCGGCGTCGGCAAGAACAAGGACCACATCTTCCTGCATCTCGACCATCTCGATCCGGCGGTGCTGCACGAGCGCCTGCCCGGCATCTCCGAATCGGCCAAGATCTTCGCCGGCGTCGACCTCACCAAGGAGCCGATCCCGGTGCTGCCGACGGTGCACTACAATATGGGCGGCGTGCCGACCAACTATTGGGGCGAGGTGCTCAACCCGACCGCCGGCCAGCCGGACCGCGTGTCGCCCGGCCTGATGGCCGTGGGCGAGGCCGGCTGCGCCTCGGTGCACGGCGCCAACCGCCTCGGCTCCAATTCGCTGATCGACCTCGTGGTGTTCGGCCGCGCCGCCGCCATCCGCGCCGGCGAGATCGTCGACGCGAAGTCGCCGGTGCCGGCGCTCAACCAGGCGAGCTGCGACCGCATCATGGACCGCTTCGACCGGCTGCGCCATGCCGGCGGCTCGACGCCGACCGCCGTCATCCGCGAGCGCATGCAGCGCGCCATGCAAGACGACGCGGCGGTGTTCCGCACCCAGGAATCGCTGGAGAACGGCTGCAAGCGCATCTCGCAGATCTGGGGCGAGCTGAAGGATATCAAGGTCTTCGACCGCTCGATGATCTGGAACTCCGACCTGGTCGAGACGCTGGAGCTGGAGAACCTGATGGCCAACGCCATCACCACCGTCTACAGCGCCGAGGCGCGCAAGGAGAGCCGCGGGGCACACGCCCGCGAGGACTTCACCGAACGCGACGACAAGAACTGGCGCAAGCACACGCTGGCCCATCTCAGCCCCGACGGCAAGGTCACGCTCACCTATCGCCCGGTGCACACCGAGCCGCAGATCAAGCCCGAGGACGGCGGCATCGATCCGGCCAAGATCGCGCCCAAGGCGCGCGTGTATTGAGGATCTGAAAAATGGTCGAACTCACGCTCCCCAAGAACTCGCAGATCAAGCAGGGCAAGACCTGGCCGAAGCCGGAAGGCGCCACCAACCTGCGCGAATACCGCATCTATCGCTGGTCGCCGGACGACGACGAGAACCCGCGCATGGACACCTATTTCGTCGACATGGACGATTGCGGGCCGATGGTCCTCGACGCGCTGCTGTGGATCAAGAACAAGATCGACCCGACGCTGACGCTGCGCCGTTCCTGCCGCGAAGGCATCTGCGGTTCCTGCGCCATGAACATCGACGGCGCCAACACGCTGGCCTGCACCAAGGGCGCCGACGACATCAACGGGCCGGTCAAGGTCTATCCGCTGCCGCACATGCCGGTGATCAAGGACCTCGTGCCCGACCTCAACAATTTCTATGCCCAGCACGCCTCGATCGAGCCCTGGCTGCAAACGGTCTCGCCGGAGCCGGCGAAGGAATGGCTGCAAAGCCATGAGGACCGCGAGAAGCTGGACGGCCTCTACGAGTGCATCCTGTGCGCCTGTTGCTCCACCGCTTGCCCGAGCTACTGGTGGAACGGTGACCGTTATCTCGGCCCCGCCGTGCTGCTGCAGGCCTATCGCTGGCTCATCGATTCCCGCGACGAGGCGACCGGCGAGCGGCTGGACAATCTGGAAGACCCGTTCCGGCTCTATCGCTGCCACACCATCATGAACTGCACGCAGACCTGCCCCAAGGGCCTGAACCCGGCCAAGGCGATCGCCGAGATCAAGAAGATGATGGTCGAGCGCCGGGTCTGACCGGGGGCCGGGCAAGGGTTCGCGCCAACTGGTTTGCGCCCGCGCCCTGATCGTTTATAGCAGGGCCGCTGCCGGATTCCGGCGGCGGCCCTTGTCTTTTGCGGAGGTTGGTGTGGTGGACAGCGACGATTCCCTCATTCTCAGCGCGCTTGAAGCGCGCATTCTCGGCTGCCTCATCGAGAAGAAGGAACTGACGCCGGACGTCTATCCGCTGACCGCCAACGCGCTTCTGGCGGCGGCGAACCAGAAGACGGCGCGCGAGCCGGTCATGGCGCTGACGCAGGCGGATGTGCAGCGCGGCCTGAAGATGCTGGAGCAGAAGGGGCTGGTGCGGCAGATCTTTGCCTCGCGCGTCGAACGCTATGAGCATCTGATGGCGCAGAAATTCTCGCTGACCGTGCCGCAGACGGCACTGCTCGGCCTGCTCATGCTGCGCGGCCCGCAGACGGTGCATGAACTTCTGGCGCGCTCCGAGCGCATGGCCCGCTTCGCCTCCGCCGACGACCTGCGCGAGGAACTCGACATGCTGATCGGCAAGCGTCCGCCGCTGGTGCAGGAAATCGGCCGCGGTCCCGGCCAGCGCGAGGACCGCTACGCGCATCTGCTTTCGGGCGAGGTCGATGTCGCGGCCCTGGCAGTGGCTTCCGGCCCGGTCGTGGTGTCGGGCGATGCGGAACTCGAAGCGCGCATCGCGGCGCTGGAGGAGCAGGTGCGCCAGCTCACCGAACGGCTCGACGCGCTGGGGGCCTGAGCGTTTTGCAGATGGGTGGAAATATCCGGGTGGCTTGTTCCAGCCGATACGTCCGGCACTTTGCCGGGCGGGCACTTGTGCCGACAAACACCCCATCGTCATCAACTCTGATGGTTTTGATTGTCTCTGAGCCTTGCGTTGAGGGTTATGATGATCTTTCGCATGGTCGCTGCGATTGCGAGGATCGGTGGTTTTCCGTTGGCGATGAGGCGCGCGTAGAAGGCGGCGCACTCGCCTTGTCCGGCTGCGGCGCGCAAGGCCGGCATGAAGAGTGCGGTCCTGACCTGCGGTCTGCCGCCGCGCTGGCGTCGCCGGCCCCTTGCTGTGCCGCTCTCGTTGGGGTGCGGCGCGGTGCCGGCCAGCGCTGCGGCCTGTCGGCGCTGGAGATGGCCGAGCTCGGGCATCAGGGCGAGGATCGTCACGGCGCTGACCGTGCCGATGCCGTTCATGCCGGTGCAGATGGCGACGCGGTGGCGCAGGCCCGCGTTTTGCGCCACCAGCGCGGCGATCGCCCGCTCGAGCGCCGCGATCTGCCGGGTGATTGTTGCGAGCATGGCCCGAAACGAGGCGGCCATCGCCCTGGCACCGGGTGCCCGTGACCGGTTCTGCTCGGCAACCTTGAATGCGACCAGGTCGGCCCTTCGGCGCACGAGGGCCTGCATCTGCTTCTCGTCGGCGTCGGGCGCCTGCCACAAGGGCAGCTTCGTCCAGCGCTCGCGTCCATAGGCGGCCATCTGCGCGGCGTCGATGGCGTCGCTTTTGGCCAGCGTTCCGAAGGAGCGGATGAAGGCCTTGAGCCTGAGCGTGTCGGCGCGGTGGCAGGCGATGCCGGCCCTCAGGCACTCTTCCAGGAGCAGCAACTCGTAGCCGCCCGTCGGTTCGCACACGACGAGATCGGGGCGGCTGGTCCTGAGCAGCGAGCGGATGGCTGCGCGGCTGTTGGCGACAGTCGCAGCCGTGATGCCGTCATCGACGGCCAGCCGGTCCCTGGCGACATCGACACCGAGGCAGCGGACGGGCGCATGGTGCAGGAAGGTCATGACGGTGCTATCCTTTGCAGGCTTCGGATTGTTTGCGGGCGTGGTGGTGTGCCAGAGGCCCGATCAACTCTCCAAGCGGGGGTGCAAAGGCGGCAGAGACCTTGATGACGTCGGGTGTCGGCCCGATCCCGGAGCCGGTCGCCTGCCGCCGAGGCTGCGGGTTTGCAGGCCCGCAGCCTCGCTGCTCAACCTACCCCATATCGATCAAACAATCCCGGAAGTCTGCCGCAGCGAAGCGAAGGCAGGCTGTCCGGCATCCATTCCACGACCTTGCCGGCCAGAACAGCGACCAACCGTCACCTGCCGGCATGGATCCCGGCTCGCGGTCGCTGACGCTCCCTTGGCCGGGATGACGAGATGACAGCGGCTTCAGGCGAGCTTGGCGTCGAGCGTCACCTTGATGGCGCCGAGCGCCTTGGAGACCGGGCAGCCCGCCTTGGCCTGTTCGGCAAGCTCCTTGAATTTCGCCTCGTCGATGCCGGGCACCTTGCCGGTCAGTTTCAGCGCGCTTTCGGTGATCTCGAAACCGCCGCCGGCCGCCGGGCCGTAGGTGACGACGGCCTGCGCATCCAGCTCTTCGGCCGGCGTGCCGTTCTCGGCCAGGAAATGGGAAAGCTGCATGGCGAAACAGCCGGCATGAGCGGCCGCAATCAGCTCCTCGGGATTGGTGCCCGACTTGCCGGCCTCGTCCTGGAAACGACCCTTGAAGGAATAGGGCTGCCTGGCAAAGGCGCCGCTTTGCACATCGAGCGTGCCGGAGCCCTCGGTCAGGGAGCCTTTCCAGACGGCGGTTGCGTGACGGTTCATGACGGTCTCCTTCTTGTCAGACGGCAGGCGGTGCCTGCTCGGTGGAAGAGATAGTGCGTCCCGCCGGAACGGAAAGACAAGTGGCGGCTGGATTGAAACAGATGCAGCCAGGTCGAACGCCTTCCAGCGATCCCGAGAGCCGGTTCCCGCTTTTCAGGACCAGGGTCTATTGGCACACGTCGACCCATTCGGCGCCGGTGAGGGTCGCGAGCCGTTCGGTCGGCACGCGCACAGCCGCATTGGTGGCGCCAGCGGCCGGCACAACCTCGTCGAAGGCGCGCAACGAGACGTCGCAGTAGATCGGCAGCGGGGCGGGCAGGCCGAAGGGGCAGACGCCGCCGATGGGGTGGCTGGTCAGTTCCGTCACCTGCTCGGCCTCCAGCATGCGCGCCTTGGCCCCGAACTGGTCGCGGAACTTGCGGTTGTCGATGCGCGCCAGCCCTCCGGCCACGATCAGCATGGGCTGCTCGCCGGCCCTGAGGCAGATGGTCTTGGCGATTTGCGCCGGCTCCACGCCATGCGCCTCGGCCGCCAGCGCCACCGTCGCCGAACTCCGGTCGGTGACGATGACTTCAAGGTCGGGAGCATGGGCCTTGAAGAAGGCGCGTACGGTATCGAGGCTCATGTGGCCACCTCCTAAAACAGCAGGACTGGATGGAAAATCAGTTCAGATCGGCTCGCCCTTCAACAGCCGCGGCGTGTTGCCGGACAGGCCGGCCGCCTGGCGGATGAAGAAATCCTTCAGGCGCGGCAGGCGCTCGACGAGGCCGAGGCCGAAGTCGCGCGCCGCGCGCACGGGTGCGACGTCGTTGGAGAACAGCCGCGTCAGCACATCGGTGGTCACGCCCATCTGCACCGTGTCGAAGCGGCGCCATTGCTGGTAGCGCTCCAGCACGTCGAGGGCGCCGATGTCCTGGCCCAGCCGGTCGGCCTCGACGATCACCTCGGCCAGTGCCGCCACGTCTTTGAAGCCGAGGTTGAGCCCCTGGCCGGCGATGGGGTGGATGCCGTGGGCGGCGTCGCCGGCCAGCGCCACGCGCGGCGCGACGAAGCTGCGCGACAGGGTGAGGCCGAGAGGCCAGGCGCGGGGCTTGTCCTCGACGCGGATCTCGCCCAGCTCCAGCCCGAAACGGCGCTCCAACTCGGCCTCGAAGATCATCTCGTCGCCCTTGACGAGCCGCTCGGCCTCCTCGGTGCGCTCGGCCCACACCAGCGACGAGCGGTTACCCTTCAAGGGCAGTATGGCGAAAGGCCCGGCCGGGAAGAAATGCTCCACCGCGCGGCCGTTGTGCGGGCGCTCATGCGCCACGGTGCAGACGATGCCGGACTGGCCATAGTCCCAGTGCACGGTCTTGATGCCGGCCATGTCGCGCAGCTTCGAGCGCACGCCGTCGGCCGCCACCAGAAGGCGGGCGCGCAGCGTCGCCCCGTCGGCCAGATGCACGGTGATGCCGCCGCCGTCGGTCTCGAAGCCCTGCACGCCGACGCCCTGGATGATGTCGATGCCGAGTTCGGCGGCGCGCTCGCGCAGGGCGCGGTTGAGGTCGCAATTGGCGATCATGTGGGCGAAGGGCTCGCCCGGCGCCACCTCGCCGTCGAAGGTGAGGAACACCGGCCGCACCGGGTCGCCGGTGCGCGAATCGGTGATGATCATTTCGGTGATCGCCTGCGCCTCGGGCTCGATGCGGTGCCAGACGTCGAGCTGCTCCAGCATGCGGCAGGCGGCGGCGGCGATGGCCGAGGCGCGGCCGTCCTTCTGCCACACATCCGGCGGGGCGGCGTCGACCACCGCCACCGCGAGGCTCGGCCTTGCCTGCTTGATCGAGACGGCGCTGGCCAGCCCGACATAGCCGGCACCGGCGATCAGCACGTCGAGTTTCGATGATTGATCGGGCATTCCCGGCTCCTGCTGCGGCTGTCTTTTACCCATACCTACCAAATGCAGCCCGCCTGTTGGGAATTATTCCTCTGAATATCGGTATCATTCAGGCCGGTCTGCATTCTTTTGCGAAGGTTATCTCCATCCCTGACCTCTCTCCACAAGGGGGAGGCGAATCCGGCAGCGGCCCTGCCGGATCAAACATCGACCGTTTGGTCTGCGGCGATGATGCAATCGTCCCCCTTCCCCTTGTGGGGAGGGGGCAGGGGTGGGGATCACACCCAGGGAGAAACCGAGGCGAACCGCGAAGGAAGCGACATGGCATCCCCTGTCCTGTAAGCCATTAGCCTTGCCTCCACTTGACGGGCCGCCATGGCTGTTCGAAACCGGCTTCATCCTGATTGCGAAAAGGCGTGAATCATGACGGCGGCCATGGACGAGCTTCTTTCCATCCTCGACCTCGAGCAACTGGAGCACAATCTGTTCCGGGGCCGCAGCCCGGAAAGCGACTGGCAGCGCGTGTTCGGCGGACAGACCATCGCCCAGGCGCTGGTCGCCGCCCAGCGCACGGTCGAACCGGACCGGCACGTGCATTCGCTGCACGGCTATTTCATGCGTCCGGGCGACACCAAGCTGCCCATCGTCTACGAGGTCGACCGCATCCGCGACGGCGGTTCCTTCACCACGCGGCGCGTGGTGGCGATCCAGCACGGCCATGCCATCTTTTCGCTGGAGGCGTCGTTCCAGCACGACGAGGAGGGGCTGGAGCATCAGGTGCCGATGCCGCTCGACGTGCCCGAGCCGGACACGCTGATGTCGCAGAAGGAACTGATCGGTCGGTTCGGCGAGAACGTGCCGGAGGGCATCCGCCGCTACTGGGAGCGCCCGCGCCCGGTGGAGATGAAGCCGGTGATGCTCAAGCACTATACCAGCCGCGAGAAGCTGGAGCCGAAGCAGAACATCTGGATCCGCACCAGCGGGCCGGTGCCGGCCGACCGCGCCCTGCAATCGGCGGTGCTGGCCTATCTGTCCGACATGACGCTGCTCGACACCTCCACCTTCGCCCATGGCCGCGCCGTCTTCGACCGCGACATCCAGGCGGCCAGCCTCGACCATGCCATGTGGTTCCACCGGCCCAACGCGCTGGACAACTGGATCCTGTACACGCAGGACAGCCCCTCGACGCAGGGCGCGCGCGGCTTCACCCGCGGCGCGCTGTTCGCCCGCGACGGCACGCTGATCGCCTCGGTGGCGCAGGAGGGGCTGATTCGGTTGCGGAGGGGGTAGGGGTAAGGGAGTAGGGGAATAGGGCAGTAGGGGAGGCTGGCCGCTGTGCCGGCGCCTTTGCAGCCCGGCCGTGAGGGGACACCGGCTGTCGCATCAGCCTTGATTCTGTGCATGTCGACGAATCTGCCTAAAATTTAGGCTAACGCCGTATGCCCATCGGCGTCATGGGCGCCGGGTGGAAAATTTTATCCCTTTGAAATCAGCAGCTTGAGCTTCCGTTTGCGCAATTGGCATGGAGCTTGATTGGCCCTTTGTGCCGCCGGCCCGCGTCGGGCCGGTGCCAGCAGAGGGTGAAGCTGATGAAAATCGTGATGGCTGTCATCAAGCCGTTCAAGCTCGACGAGGTGCGCGAGGCGCTGACGGCGCTCGGTATCGAGGGCCTGACCGTCACCGAGGTCAAGGGCTACGGGCGCCAGAAGGGGCATACCGAAATCTATCGCGGTGCCGAATATGCCGTGAGCTTCCTGCCGAAACTCAAGATCGAGGTCGCGGTCGCCGGCGATCTTGCCGACAAGGCCGTCGAGGCCATCCGCGCCGCTGCCCGCACGGGCCAGATCGGCGACGGCAAGATCTTCGTCTTCGGCATCGATCAGGCCGTGCGCATCCGCACCGGCGAAACCGACACCGACGCCTTGTGAGCGGGCGCGGCGATTCACCATGGAGAGATCAATGAAGTTTCCTTCCACTTTCGGCCGTGCGGGCGTTCTGGCCCCGCTCGTCCTGCCGGCCCTCGCGCTGGCGGTGTCGGCGCAGGAGGCCGCGCCCGAGGCGGCTGCCCCTCCCACCTCCGCGCTCGACAGCGGCGACACCGCCTGGATGCTGGTGTCCACCATCCTCGTCCTGTTCATGATCCTGCCCGGCCTCGCGCTGTTCTATGGCGGTCTGGTGCGAGCCAAGAACGTGCTGTCGGTGCTCATGCAGTGCACCATGATCACCGCCACTGTCATCGTGGTGTGGGTGCTGTGGGGCTATTCCTTTGCCTTCGGCGGCGGCACCAGCCCCTATTGGGGCGGGCTCGGCAAGCTGTTCCTTATTGGTGTCGGGCCCGAATCGGAATCGGGCAGCATCCCGGAACTGGTCTTCGCCTGCTTCCAGATGACCTTCGCCTGCATCACTCCGGCGCTGATTGTCGGCGCCTTCGCCGAGCGGATCAAATTCTCCGCCCTGCTTTTGTTCGTGGTGCTGTGGGTGAGCCTCGTCTATTTCCCGATCGCCCATATGGTCTGGGATTCCAGCGGCCTGATCTTCGGCTGGGGCGCGCTCGACTTCGCCGGCGGCACGGTGGTCCACATCAATGCCGGCGTGGCGGCGCTGGTGGGGGCGCTGATGGTCGGCAAGCGCGACGGCTACGGCCGTGACAACATGGCCCCGCATTCGCTGCCGCTGACCATGATCGGCGCCTCGATCCTGTGGGTGGGCTGGTTCGGCTTCAACGCCGGCTCGGCGCTGGCCGCCAACGGCACCGCGGCGCTGGCCATGATCAACACGCTGACGGCCACCGCCGGCGCGGCGATCTCCTGGGCGGTCGTGGAAACGGTGGCGCGCGGCAAGGCCTCGATGCTGGGCGCGGCCTCCGGCATCATCGCCGGCTTGGTGGCGGTGACGCCCGCAGCCGGATTCGTCGGCCCTGTGGGCGCCATCGTGCTCGGCGCCGTGGCCTCGGCCGTCTGCTACTGGTTCGTCGCCGTGGTCAAGATCAGGCTCGGCTATGACGATTCGCTCGACGTGTTCGGCGTGCACGGCATCGGCGGCCTTGTCGGGGCCATCGGCACCGGCTTCCTCGCCTCCTCCTCGCTCGGCGGCGTCGGCTATGCGGAAGGTGTGTCCATGGCCGGGCAGGTGTGGACGCAGATCCTCGCCGTTCTGGTCACCATCGTCTGGTGCGGCGTCGTTTCGGCCATACTCTACAAGGTGGTCGACATCGCCGTCGGGCTGCGGCCCAGGCCGGAAGACGAAAGGCAGGGGCTGGACATCAGCGCCCATGGCGAGGTGGCCTATCACTCATAAACCACCACAGGGGAACATCCCGAAAGGGAGCATAAAGAAGTGGGTGAGTCGCGATCGTGTCGCGGCGTTCTTCGGGGCCGGCTCGTCCGGCCCTTCTTTTTTTGCTGATTCCGGTCCGATTCGAGGCCTCGGCCGCCCGGATTTTCCCCGCGCAAGGCCGCGATGGTTAACAAGTGGTTTCCGCGCCCGGCAAAATCGTGGCGTTTCTGCAACACACCTTTCGGATAGCAGCCGCAGAGGTTGTCATGGGTTGCGTTCGTTGTTGAACGCGGCGGCCCGATGGGTAATGTCGGTTTCGAAGGAGAGGCGCGGTGCGCGTCTTTTTCAGTAGTGGGGATGGGGCAGGGAACGCTGTCCTTCAGCAAAGAATAGCCCAGACCCGTTTTTGAACTTTTGACTGGAGGTCAGAAAATGAACATCAAGAGCCTTCTTCTCGGCTCCGCTGCGGCTCTCGTCGCAGTCTCCGGTGCGCGCGCCGCCGACGCTATTGTCGTGGCCGAGCCGGAACCCGCTGAATACGTCCGCATCTGCGACGTCTACGGCGCTGGCTACTACTACATCCCGGGCACCGAGACCTGCCTGAAGATCGGCGGCTATCTGCGCTATGACATCGGCATTGGTGACAACCACGGCCTGAGAAGCGTCGATAAGGAAGATGCCTTCAATGGCGTCGATCCTCTCGACGTTGACGTCAATGACACCTACTTCAAGCGCATGCGCGCCCAGATCACCCTGGATGCCCGTTCGGAGACCGAATACGGCACTCTGCGTGGTTACATCGCAACCTATTTGCAGCGCGATTCGTTCGAAACCAGCCGTACGATCGGCACTGATGTCTACGAGCCTTGGACGAATACCGGAACTGATGTGGTTCTTGAGCACGCCATCATTCAGCTTGGCGGCCTGACCATCGCCTACACCGACTCGCTGTTCGAGACGCTGACCGATTCGGCCGGCTCCGTCATCAACGATGATATCGGCGTCAACTACACCCCGGGCAAGACCCACCTGATCGCCTACACCTTCGACGCCGGCAATGGCTTCTCCGCTACGGTTGGCGTGGAAGAGGGTTCGGGCGACTTCACGCTTGACTCCTATGTCCCGCACGTCGTGGCTGGTGCCTCGTTCACGCAGGGCTGGGGCAAGATCGCCGGTGTTGTCGGCTATGATGCCGTTTACGGCGAAGTTGCCGGTAAGCTTCGCGTCGACGTCAGCGTCAATGAAGCTCTGTCGCTCTGGGTTATGGGCGGTCTGACCGACGGTGACAATGGCAGCTACTATGCGACTTGGGAAGGCGACTGGGCCATCTGGGGTGGTGGTCAGTACCGCTTCACCGAGAAGGCCGCTCTGGACGTCCAGCTTGCCTATGACGATGGCGACAACTTCGGCGCTGCCGTTGGCGTCAACTACGAACTCGTCCCGGGCTTCAACATCCGTCCGGAAGTCACCTATGCTGACTACGACGGCGACGACGGTTGGGGTGGTTACCTCCGCTTCCAGCGTTCGTTCTAAGATCGGTCTTACCGTCTGAACAGAAGAACCCGGCAGGCAACTGCCGGGTTCTTTCTTTTTTGTCGCCTTTCTCTCTCCGGCTGCTTCTTGGCTATCTTCCTTCGCGAGGAAGAAGAATTGGCATGGGCGTTTTTCCAGCTTAAGTTCCTTCCTCGGGGAAGAGGTGCCGAGCGTAGCGAGACGGTGAGGAGCCTTTACCCGTCGTCATCTGTGCTGTCCCCTGATCCCTCCTTACAAGGGGGCCGATAGGAGATGGGGCCTCTCAAAGGCGTCTTCTCCGCAGTCCGCGCTGCATGGTTAATGCGGCTTTAACCATCCCCTCGCTAGTTTGAGCCTCAGAGTCTGACCGGCAGTCATGCCGGCGCATCGCGACCGACGAGGATCAATTCATGCGTTCAGGGGCTACCGCACGGCTTGCGCTGGAAGAACCGGCCTATGGCGGCTTGCAGGCATTCGCGCGCCGGCAGGCCGGCCGGGCCACGGGAATCGCGCTGTTTTGCTTTGTCGCCTTCGGCGTCGCCAGCCTGGCGACGTGGAACGTCGCCGATCCCAGCTTCAGCCATGCCACCGACAATGAAGTCACCAACGCCATGGGCTATGCGGGCGCGGTGTTCTCCGATCTCGCCATGCAGTTCTTCGGCCTTGCCGCCGTCGCGGGGCTGGTGCCGGCCGTGGTCTGGGGCTTCCTTCTGTTTTCCGCCCGCGGCGTCGACCGTCTGCCGAAGCGGGCGCTCGGCTGGTTCGGCTTCTCCCTGCTTGCCGCCGCCATGGCCGGCTGCGTCACCCCGCCGCCGACCTGGCCGCTGCCGACCGGCCTCGGCGGCGTGTTCGGCGACATGGTTCTGAAAATTCCCGGCATGTTCATCGGCGGCTATCCGAGCGGGTTGTTCGCGACGGGTATCGCCATCGTGCTGGCGGCGCCGGCGCTGTGGCTGTTCGCCTATGGCTCGGCCCTGATCGCGCGCCGCAACGGATTCGCCGTCATGGAACCCGACGACGAGGAAGAGGTGGCCGATGCCGATTCGGTCCTGTTCGAGAAGGACGAGGACGAGGAGGACGGGCGCGGCAGCCTGCTGCTGGGCGTGCTCGCCCATTGGTGGCTGTCGGCCCGGGCGTGGATGCACCGTCATGCGCCGAAGCGCGCCGCGCATGACGACTATCTCGAGCCGCCGATGCAGCCGCGCGCCAGCGCCTGGCGCCAGGCGGCGGAACGGGTCGAATCGGCCGAGCTGGAAGAAATGCGCATGAGCCATGGCGGCCGCGCCCGCGTCGAGCCCGAATTCTTCGCCGAGATGGTCAAGCAGCAGCGCGCGCCCTCGCTCGATCCGCATGACAGCGATTTCTTCGACGATGGCGACGAAGGCGACCACTATTTTGGTGACGTGCCGCCCGCCCCGGGGCAGGCCACCCATGTCCAGTCCTTCCGCTCGCCGGAAGGGGCTGCGCGGGTGGCGGCGCCTGCTCCCCGGCCGGCGCCCGGGGCGCGCGTGCAGCGCGAGGCGCAGACCTCGCTGATCGGCTCGCACGCCTTTGAAATGCCGTCGCTGCATTTCCTGTCCAACCCGCCCAATGTGGTGCGTGACCCCAGCCTGTCGGCGGATGCGCTGGAGCAGAACGCGCGCCTTTTGGAAGGCGTGCTGGAGGATTTCGGCGTCAAGGGCGAGATCATCCAGGTTCGGCCCGGTCCGGTGGTCACGCTGTACGAACTGGAGCCGGCGCCGGGCATCAAGTCGAGCCGCGTCATCGGCCTGGCCGACGACATCGCCCGCTCGATGAGCGCCATCGCCGCGCGCGTCGCCGTGGTGCCGGGCCGCAACGCCATCGGCATCGAGCTGCCGAATTCCCGGCGCGAGACGGTCTACCTGCGCGAAATCCTCGCCAGCCGCGATTTCGAGACCAGCAAGGCCAAGCTGGCGCTGGCGCTCGGCAAGACCATCAACGGCGAGGCGGTGATCGTCGATATCGCCAAGATGCCGCACGTGCTGGTCGCGGGCACCACCGGCTCGGGCAAGTCGGTCGCCATCAACACCATGATCCTGTCGCTGCTCTACCGCATGACGCCGGAGCAGTGCCGCCTGATCATGATCGACCCGAAGATGCTGGAACTGTCGGTCTATGACGGCATCCCGCATCTTCTGACCCCCGTCGTCACCGACCCGAAGAAGGCGGTGGTGGCGCTGAAATGGACGGTGCGGGAGATGGAAGACCGCTACCGCAAGATGTCCAAGCTCGGCGTGCGCAACATCGACGGCTTCAATGCCCGCGTCGGCCAGGCGCAGAAGAAGGGCGAGCAGATCACCCGCACGGTGCAGACCGGCTTCGACCGCGAGACCGGCGAGGCGATCTACGAGACCGAGCATCTCGACCTCGAGCCGATGCCCTATATCGTCGTCATCATCGACGAGATGGCCGACCTGATGATGGTCGCCGGCAAGGACATCGAAGGCGCGGTGCAGCGGCTGGCCCAGATGGCGCGCGCGGCCGGCATCCACGTCATCATGGCTACCCAGCGCCCGTCGGTGGATGTCATCACCGGCACCATCAAGGCCAATTTCCCGACCCGCATCTCCTTCCAGGTGACGTCGAAGATCGACAGCCGCACCATCCTTGGCGAACAGGGAGCGGAACAGCTCCTGGGCATGGGCGACATGCTCTATATGGCCGGCGGCGGCCGCATCCAGCGCGTGCACGGCCCCTTCGTCTCCGACGACGAGGTCGAGAAGGTGGTGGGCCACCTCAAGCTTCAGGGCGTGCCGCAATATCTCGATGCCATCACCGAGGACGACGAGGACGACGACGAGCTTTCCGGCAAGGGCGGCTCGGGCGGCGGCGGCAATTTCGAGGATTCGGACGATCCCTACGACCAGGCTGTGGCGGTGGTGCTGCGCGACGGCAAGGCTTCGACCTCCTACATCCAGCGTCGTCTCGGCATCGGCTACAACCGTGCCGCCTCGATCATCGAGCGCATGGAGCAGGAGGGGATCGTCGGGCCGGCCAACCATGCCGGCAAGCGCGAGATCCTGGTGCCGACCGAGGAGGACAAGTTCTGACCAGCTTCATGGAACTTTCCGGCCCGGTCAAACTTAAGCCCAACTGAAAGCAGATACGGAATTTCGAAGGGCAGACGAGACGAGAGCGAGACGAACGATGAAACAGACCTTTGCCGCGATTGCCGACAGCACTCCCTCGCGCCGCCAGTTTCTTGGACTCGGACTGGCGTTCGCCGGCGCCGCCGCGCTCAATGTCGTGCCCGGCTTCCATCTGCTCGCTTCGGCCCAGGCCGCCGTTCCCGAGGCGGCGCAACGCATCGCCGACCATTTCTCGTCGGTGAAGTCGATGGCGGGCGAGTTCGTGCAGTTCGGCCCCAAGGGCGAACAGACCGGCGGCAAGTTCTTCCTCGAACGGCCGGGCAAGATTCGCTTCAACTATGAGGGGGCCTCGAAGTTCCGGGTGATCGCCGACGGCAAGTCGGTGGTCATCCTCAACCAGAAGCTGCGCACCTCCGACCTCTATCCGCTGTCGAAGACGCCGCTCAAGCTGCTGCTCGACAACCGCATCGACCTGTCGGGCGACAAGGTCCGGAGCGTCAAGCAGGAAGACGACCTCACCACCATCCAGCTTGCCGACAAATCGGTGTTCGGCAATGCCATGATCACCATGATGTTCGATCCGAAGACCTATGAACTGCGCCAGTGGACCATCACCGATGCGCAGGGCAAGGACACCACGGTGATGATCTTCAACGTGCAGGAAGGCGTGCGCTTCGCCGCCGACACCTTCGCCATCGACTATCGCGCCAACCGCGTGCTCAACAGCAAGGGTCCGTAAGGCGGCAGCACCTGTGGAAATTGTGACGGGGCGTGCGGCAAAGCGCGCCCCGGCTTGTTTTTGGGGCGCGGCGCTGACATGGTCCGCGCCATGTCGTTCGCCCTTGCCACCTGGAACATCAACTCCGTGCGCCTGCGCATGCCGCTGGTCGAGCATTTCCTGGAGCGGTACCAGCCGGACGTGCTGTGCCTGCAGGAAACCAAGTGCCCGGACGACCTGTTTCCGCTCAAGCCTTTCCGCAAGCTCGGCTATGAGCATTTCGCCATCCATGGCCAGAAGGGCTATCACGGCGTCGCCACCATCGCGCGGCGGCCGTTGGAGATTGTGGAGAAGCGGCGCTTCTGCGAGATCGAGGACAGCCGCCATGTCTCGGTGACGCTCGATGCCGGATCGCGGAAGATCCTGCTGCACAATTTCTACGTGCCGGCCGGCGGTGACGAGCCCGATCCCGAGATCAACCGCAAGTTCCGGCACAAGCTCGACTTCGTCGAGGAAATGCGCGCCATCCGCGCCGCCCATGACGAGGTGTCGGGTTCCATCCTGGTCGGCGACCTCAACATCGCGCCGCTGGAGCACGATGTCTGGTCGCACAAGCAATTGCTCAAGGTGGTCAGCCACACGCCGGTCGAGACGACCAGCTTCGAGGCGATGCGCGAGGCCGGCGAGTGGGTCGACCTGATGCGCCACGGCATTCCCTATGAGCAGAAGCTCTACACCTGGTGGAGCTACCGGGCGCGCGACTGGGAGGTCTCGGATCGCGGCCGGCGCCTCGACCATGTGTGGTCCTCGTCCAACCTGGTGCCCTATTTCGCCGGCTACGAGATCCTGCGCGAGGCCCGCGGCTGGGAGCGGCCGTCCGACCATGTGCCGGTGATTGCGCGGTTCGATCTCTGACAGGGCCGGATTTCGGGGGCGCAGGCTTTCTGTAGCCGTTTGCCCTGTTTGAAGGTTCCGGCATGGATCCCGGCTCACGCTCGCTTCGCTCCCTTGGCCGAGACTGGCAAGGGTCAGTCGTCGAAGCGGGGGGCCATGCCCTCTATCCGCGCGACCAGCCGCTTGAAGCGGTCGAGGATGCGGCCGTGCAGATGCACGGCGACGTCCGGATATTCCTCCAGGATGCGGCGGAACATGGGGCGGTTGAGCCGCAGCACCTGCGTGTCGGCCTGGGTATAGGCGCTGGTCATGCGGCGCGTGTCGGCGATCAGCGCCATCTCGCCGAGGATCTCCCCCGCGCCGGCCACGGCAATCGGGGTGCGGGCGGGATCGTCCTCGTGATAGAGGGCCACGCGGCCGGAGATGACGATATAGGCGCAGTCGGCCTCGTCCGCCTCGCGGTAGAGCTTGCGCTCGGCCTGCAACGCCGTCGTCTCGGCACCGAAGGCGAGCAGGCGCAACTGTTCCCGCGTGAAATCCGCAAAAAGCTCCACGCCAGACAGGATGCGGATGTCATCATCCAGCGCCATCAGCTATGTCCCCGTATCGACAGGCCGTTTTCCCCTTCTCCAGACGACCCGCCCCGAATCGTTATCGGTTAGTACACCTTAGAGCGCCGTGCGTCCTTTCGGACGCACAAAGGACGCTCTGACACTTTGATTGAGCATCGGAATAATCCGAAAGCCGACTACACTTTTCGGTCCGATGCTCCAGAGCGAGACGACTTTTCCTTGAATCGCCATCTCACCCCAAGTTTTTGTTTTTGACACATGATCTTGCGCGAAAAGTCTGCAACTTTTCGGGGATCATGCTCCAAATTGATTAAGGAACCAGCTTGTAGCCTCCACTTTCGGTGACGAGAATCTCGGCATTGGACGGGTCGCGCTCGATCTTCTGGCGCAGGCGATAGACATGGGTTTCGAGCGTGTGGGTGGTGACGCCCGAATTGTAGCCCCACACCTCTTCCAGCAGCACGTCGCGGGTGACGACCTTCTGGTCGGCGCGGTAGAGATATTTGATGATCGCGGCTTCCTTCTCGGTCAGCCTGATCTTGCCGCCGCGCTGGTCGATGAGCAGCTTCTGGCTGGGCTTGAAAGTGTAGGGGCCGACCGAGAAGGTGGCGTCCTCGCTCTGCTCGTGCTGGCGAAGCTGGGCGCGGATGCGGGCCAGCAGCACCGCGAAACGGAAGGGCTTGGTCACATAGTCGTTGGCCCCGGCTTCCAGCCCCAGAATGGTGTCGGAATCGGTATCGTGGCCGGTCAGCATGATGATGGGCGCCTTGAAGCCGCCCTTGCGCAGCATCTTCACCGCCTCGCGCCCATCCATGTCGGGCAGGCCGATATCCATGATGAGCAGGTCTATCAGGCCGTTGCGCACCGTCGATATGCCGCGCGCGGCGCTGGCTTCCTGCAGCACGTCGAATTCCTCGTAGAGCGACAGTTGCTCCACCAGCGTCTGGCGCAGGTCGTCGTCGTCGTCGACAATCAATATGGTCCGTGAGGTCATGGATCAGTCCGTTGCTCTTGGTACTCTGCGGCCACCAGTTGACCGATGCGGCTTTTTGCGGATGGTGACCGTTTCAATCGCCGATCACGCTGATTTGTTCCGTGGCCAGATCATACAAGAAAATACGCGGACGCAATGCCGCGACAGAAACTTTCCCCGGCAGCCTTGCCACCATGGTGGTGCGGGCGCGGCCGGGCAAGCCCTCGCAAGGGCTTTTGCAGGCCGGTCCGCTGGTGTTTGCCTGCGCGCTCGGCAAGGGCGGCATCACCTCCCGCAAGCGCGAAGGCGACGGCGCGACGCCGCTGGCCGCGATGCGCATCCTGTCCGGCTATTTCCGCAACGACCATTTCGCGGCGGCGCGCCGGACGCGCCTGCCGATGGCGGCGATCGAGGCCGGTCTCGGCTGGTGCGACGCGCCGCAGGACCGCAACTACAACCGCCCGGTGCGGCTGCCCTGCAAGGCGAGCCACGAGACCATGCGGCGCGCCGATCATCTCTACGACGCCTGCCTGGTGCTGGACTGGAACATCGCGCCGCGCAAGCGCGGCTGCGGCAGCGCCATCTTCTTCCATCTGGCGCGGCCGGGCTACACGCCGACCGAGGGCTGCGTGGCCATCAGCCGGCGCGACATGGTGCGGCTCTTGCCGCATCTGTCGCGGCGCACGGTTCTGAAGGTCGTTCGCTAGAGCCACCTAATTGCCGGTGAAGCGCCACACAGTGGTGCGCTTGACCTCGGCGTCCTCCAGCGCCCGCGTCACCGGCACTTCGTAGACGGCCAGTTTTTCCAGCCCGGATTTCGGCAGGTAGGAGCGGCCCGGATCGCCGACCAGGATTTCGGCGCCGCGTGCGCTGAGCGTTTCGAACCACGGCACCAGCCGGTCCGCGAAAGGCTTCTCGTAGAACACGTCGCCGGCCAGCACCAAGTCCCATCCCGCATCCGTGCCGATGAGGTCGGAACCGTCGAAGGCAATGGAAACGCCGTTGGCTTCGGCATTGAGGCGGATCGCCGTCTCGCAGAACGGATCGATGTCGGCGGCGGTGACCCGCGAGGCGCCGGCGTGCGCCGCGGCGATGGCGACGAGGCCGGAGCCGGAAGCGAAATCCAGCACGGTCCTGCCGCGCACGATTTGCGGATGGTCGATGACATGGCGGGCAAGGCCCTGTCCGCCGGCCCAGGCAAAGGCCCAGAACGGCGGCGGCAGGCCGATCTCGGCCAGTTCCTCCTCGGTGCGCTGCCACAGATCATGCGCCTCGTCGGCGAGGTGCAGGGCGATTTCCGGCACATGCGGGGGTGAAAGCAGTGCCGTGTTGGCGCGGATGAAGCGTTCAGCCGTCCGCGCCGTCAGCTTCATGGCGCGGGAACGAGGCCGCCCATGCGGCAGACTTCCTGCCACTCTTCGGGCGTAACCGGCTGTACCGACAGCCGGCCGAGGCGCACCAGCGCCATTTCCGACAGGGTCGGATTGGCCTTGATGTCGGCCAGCGTCGGCGGGTTGGGCATGTCGCGCACATAGCGGATGTCGACGCATTCCCAGCGCGGATCGTCGGTGGTGGTGTCGGGATGGGCAAGCGCGCAGACCTCGACGATGCCGACCACGTTCAGCCCCTCGTTGGAGTGGTAGAAGAAGCCGAGATCGCCGACCTGCATGGCGCGCATGTTGTTGCGGGCGGCGTAGTTGCGCACGCCGTCCCATTGCTCGCCCTTCTTGCCCTTCTTCTTCAGGTCGTCCAGGGAGAATTTGAACGGCTCGGATTTGAACAGCCAGTAATTCATGTCAGCCCCTCTCTCATCCGCTCGTCAGGCCGACGGCTTGTTGACGACCCAGTTCCACGCCCGCACCTCGACGCTGTCGAACAGGCCGGCGCCGGCATAGGGGTCGAGGGCGGCGAGGGCTTGCGCCTCGGCCTTGTCGGCCGCCTCGATGACGACGAGGCTGCCGTCCGGCTTGCCGTCGGCATCGAGGAAGGGACCGGCGAAGGCGAGCTTCTGGCCGGCGTTCAGCTCTTCCAGAAAGGCCAGATGGGCGGGGCGGGTGTCGAGGCGGATTTGCAGCGCGCCCGGCTTGTCCCTGCAGATGAGTGCGAACAGCATGTTCGAAGCTCCTAGATCTCGTTCTCGTGTTTCAACGGCCGCGTCATCAATGCTTCCACGGCCTGGTCGATGGTGACGGCGCCATTGAGCAGGGCGGCGACGGCCGAGATGATCGGCGCGTCGACGGCATGTTCGGCGGCAAGCCGGGCGGCGATCGCTGCGGTGGGCACGCCTTCGGCCAGCGGCCGGCCCTCGAGCGGCTCGCCGCGGCCGAGCGCCGCGCCATAGGCGAAGTTGCGCGACTGGGTGGAGGAGCAGGACAACATCATGTCGCCCAGCCCGGAAAGCCCCATCAGAGTTTCCGGCCGGGCGCCGAAGGCGGCGCCGAGACGGCGCAGTTCCACGAAGCCGCGCGTGACCATGGCGGCCTGCGCGCTGGCGCCCAGTTCCGCGCCGACCACCGCGCCGGCGGCGATGGCGAAGACGTTCTTCAGCGCGCCGCCAAGCTCGACGCCGGTGATGTCGTCGCTGGCATAGCAGCGCAGGTTCTGCGCGGAAAAGCGGGTGGCCAGATCCATGGCGAGCGCGTCGTCGCGGGCGGCGACCACCACCGCGGTCGGCAGGCCGCGCGCGACGTCGGCCGCGAAGCTCGGACCCGACAGCACCGCCACCGGATTGTCGGGCAGGATTTCAGCGACGATGGACGACAACAGGGCGCCCGTCTCGCGCTCGATCCCCTTGGCGCACAGCACCAGCGGGATGCCGGCCGGCATGTGCGGCTTCACCTCGCGGAGAACGGCGCGCAGCGACTGCGCCGGGGTCACCGCCAGCACGCAATCGGTGCCGCCGAGTGCCGCGCCGAGATCGGTGGTCGCGGCAATGCCGGTATCGAAGGCGATGCCCGGCAGATAGCGCGGGTTCTCGCCGCGGCCGATCGCGGCGCACATTTCGGCATCGCGCGCCCACAGGCTGACCGACTGGCCGGCCCGCAGCGCCGCGAGCGCCAGCGCGGTGCCCCAGGCGCCGCCGCCCAGAACGGCGGTGCGCGACGTTTCGGCTCTCTCGTTCATGCCTTGGCTCCCCGCCTGCCGGACCCGACCACCGGCGCCGAGACCTCGTCCAGCGGCCAACGCGAGCGCGGCACGAAGTCGAAGGCCCCGGTTTCGGCCATGTCGGCGTTTAGCCGCTCGATGCCCGCCCAGGCGATCATGGCGGCATTGTCGGTGCACAGCCGGTGCGGCGGGGCGACGAAGCGGAAACCGCTGTCGGCGCACAGGCGCTCCAGCGTTTCGTGGATGGCGCGGTTGGCGGCGACGCCGCCGGCCACCACCAGCGCCGGCGCTATTTTGTCCGGGTATTCCGCCCGAAAGCGCAGCAGGGCGCGCTCGACCCGGTCGGCCAGCGCATCGGCCACCGCTGCCTGGAAGGAGGCGCAGATGTCGGCCACGTCCTGCTCGGAGAGCGGCGCGATGGCCGCCGCCGCCTGCCGCACGGCTGTCTTGAGGCCGGAAAACGAAAAGTCGGGCTGGGCCGAGCCCTTCATCGGGCGCGGAAAGGCGAAGCGGGCCGGGTCGCCCCTGGCCGCCGCCTTCTCGACATTGGGGCCGCCGGGATAGGGCAGGGCCAGCATCTTGGCGACCTTGTCGAAAGCCTCGCCCAGCGCGTCGTCGATGGTCGTGGCCCAGCGGCGATAGTCGCCGACGCCGGCCACGCGCACGATCTGGGTGTGGCCGCCCGAGACCAGCAGCAGCAGATAGGGGAATTCGAGCCCGTCGGTGAGGCGTGCGGTGAGCGCATGGCCTTCCAGATGGTTGACGGCGATGAGCGGTTTTCCGGCAGCGGCGGCGATGGCCTTGGCGGTCATCAGGCCGACGATCAGCCCGCCGACCAGGCCGGGGCCGGCGGTGGCGGCAATGGCATCGACATCGGCCAGCGTGACGCCGGCATCCTCGAGCGCGGCCTCGACGATCCCGTCCAGCGCCTCGACATGGGCGCGCGCGGCGATCTCCGGCACCACGCCGCCGAAGGCCGCGTGCTCCTCGACCTGGCTCAGGATCACGTTTGACAGGATTCGGGGTGACAGGATTTCGGGGTGCGCCGACGCGTCGTCGAGCGCGACGACGCTTGCCGCCGTCTCGTCGCAACTCGTCTCGATGCCAAGCACGCGTATCAATTCGCCGCGAACCTCAAAGTTGCCCAGTGGCGCTTTCCCCGATAGGAGAAGGCCGACCACATCCGTCGCCGGGGTTACCATGGACCGCGTTTCATGCAAACCGTAATGAACAAGGGGCAGACCGTATTGAAGATAGGAACGCGCGCCAGCCCGCTGGCGCTGGCGCAGGCCCATGAGGCGCGCGCCCGGCTGATGGCGGCGCATGGGCTGGACGAGCAGAGCTTCGAGATCGTGCCGCTCACCACGACCGGCGACACCATCCAGGACCGGCCGCTGTCGGAAGCCGGCGGCAAGGGCCTGTTCACGCGCGAGCTGGAAGACGCGCTCTATGACGGGCGCATCGACATCGCCGTGCATTCCTCCAAGGATATGCCGACCGAGCTGCCGCCGGGGCTGGTGCTGCCGGTGTTCCTGCCGCGCGAGGACGTGCGCGACTGCTTCATCAGCCTCACCGCGCCGTCGATCATGGATCTGCCGCAGGGTGTGAAGTTCGGCTCGTCGTCGCTGCGCCGGCAGGCGCTGATCCGCCGCATGCGGCCCGACATCGACGTGGTGATGTTTCGCGGCAACGTTCAAAGCCGCCTGCGCAAGCTGGAGGAGGGCATCGTCTCCGGCACCATGCTGGCGCTGGCCGGCCTCAAGCGCCTGAAGATGGAACATGTCGCGACCGACATCATGCCGCTGGACGTGTTCCCGCCGGCGCCGGGACAGGGCGCGATCAGCATCGAACATCGCGCCGATGACGCACAGGTGGCGCGCATGCTTGCGCCGATCCACGACGCGGCGACGGGCCAGGCACTGGCCTGCGAGCGCGCCTTCCTCGCTGCCCTCGACGGCTCCTGCCGCACGCCGATCGCCGGCCATGCGGTGATCGAAGGGGATCGGCTGAGCTTCACCGGCCTCATCATCACGCCGGACGGCAAGACCTGGCATGAGATCGGCGCGGAAGGGCGTGCCGAGGAGGCGGCCGCCATCGGCGCCAGGGCCGGCGCGGATGTGCGCGAAAAGGCCGGCACGCAATTCTTCGAGGGCTGGTTCTGAGGCGCGTTCTGGTCACCCGGCCCGAACCGGGCGCCGCGCGCACGGCGGCCCGGCTCGCCGAACTCGGCTTCGAGCCGGTGGTGCTGCCTCTATCGCGCACCGTTTCCCTTGCCGTCGATCCCGGCTCCGTGCCGGCCGATGCCGGCGCGGTGGCGGTGACCAGCGCCAATGCGCTGCGCCATGCATCGCCCGACCTGATCGGCAGGCTTTCGCATCTGCCCTGCCATGCGGTCGGCGCGCGCACGGCCGAGGCGGCGCGGCGCGCCGGCTTTGCCGATGTCGTGGAAGGGCCGGGCGATGCCACGGCGCTTGCCGGGCGTATTGCCGGCATGGCTTCCGGCACGCTCGCCTATCTGTGCGGGCGGGTGCGCTTTCCCGGTTTCGAGGAACGATTGGCGGCATCGGGCGTTCGTGTCGATGCGCTGGAGGTCTACGACACGGTGACGATCGGGCACGACGATGAAAGCGTCCGCGAAGCGCTGGACGCGCGGCCGGTGGAGGCGGTGCTGCTCTATTCGGCCGTCGCCGCCGGGGCGATGCGCGGGCTTCTCCAGCGCGAGAGCCTGCGGCCGCTGTTCGCAGCGGCGGACTATTTCGCCTTGTCGGCGCGGATCGCGGCCGGCATGGGGAGCGAATCCGCCGCCATGGTGAACGTGGCCGAACAGCCTTCGGAGCCGGCCATGCTGGCGCTTCTGACGCAACGCCGGGAGAGATAAGATCGGGGGCGCGTCATCACACCGCCCCTTTTCACTGCCTTGAGGTGTGCTAGACCTCTAGTGAAATCCGACGCCCCTTTTTGAACTGCGATGGGGCGGCATGCAGAATTGGGGAGCCGGCATGGTCAAGACGCCGAAAACGCGCCATTCGAAAAGCAGTCGCGAGCCGGTGACCATCGATCTGGATGCGGATCAGGTGTCGCGGATCGCCAGGGACAAGGCGGCCGGGGAAGAGGCGACCAAGGCCGAGGCCACCCCGGAGCCGACCCCACCCGAGCAGGTTTCGCAAGAGGCCCCGCTGGCCGAAGAGCCCAAGGCGGAAACGCCTTTCGAGCCGCCGGCAGAAAGCCACGCGCAGGATTACAGTTTCAAGGAAGAACCCGCACCGCCGCCTGCCGAGGAACCGGCAAGGGAAGCGGATCGGCCCACGTCTTTCGAGGCCCAGCCGGCGCCGCCGCCCGAGCCCGCGCGGCGCGGCGGCATGGGCATGCTCGCGGCCGGCATCGTCGGCGGCGTCATCGCGCTGGCCGGTGCGGGTGCCCTGCAATATGCCGGGGTTCTCGGCGCTCCGGCCAATGGAGCCGCGAGCGGTGCAAGCAGCAGCCAGATCGCGGATTTGCAGGCGCAGATATCCGATCTTGCGGCGGCACGCGGCGAGGATGGCGCGACCCAGCAGGTCGAAAGCCTGTCGGCGGATGTCGGCCAGCTCAAAAGCGATCTGGCTTCCCTGAAAAGCGCGGTCGAGGCGGGTGCCGGTGCAGCCGACAATGGCGAGGCGCTGGCGGCACTGTCGCAGAAGGTCGAGCAGGTCGAGACGACCGTCAATGCGCTTGGCGAGGCCGCGCAGCCGGAGCCGGTCGACCTTGCCCCGATCAACGAGAAGCTCGCCGCCCTGGAACAGCAGGTGCGCGCTGCCGGCGAGACGGCGGAAGGCCAGCAAAGCCGTCTGGCGACGCTGGAGCAGTCGCTGGCCGCCGTGACCGGCAAGGTCGAGGAGCAGGCCGACCAGCCGAAGATCGCGCTGGCCATCGCCGCCTCGGCGCTGAAGTCGGCACTGGAGCGCGGCGCGCCGTTCAAGGCCGAGCTGGAAACCTTCGCGGCGATCTCGCCCGAGGCCCCGCAACTGGACGCCTTGCGCGCCTATTCGGAGAAGGGCGTGCCAACGCGCACCGAGATCGCCGCGCAGGTAGACGCGGCGGCCGATGCCATGGTGGCGGCGGACAATCCCGTCGACCAGAATGCCGGCTTCGTCCAGCGGCTGATGTCGAGCGCGGAATCGCTGGTCAAGGTGCGGCCGATCGGCGCCGTCGAAGGAGCCGGCGTGCCCGAGACGGTGGCGCGGCTGGAGGCGGCGGTGAACCAGGGCGACTATGCCAAGGCGCTCGGCGAATATGACGCCCTGCCCGAGCCGGTGAAGGCGGCGGGCGCGGATTTCGCGGCGACGCTCAAGGCCCGTATGGAGGCGGAGGCCGGGGTCGACGCACTGGTGGCCCAGACCATGACCGGGGGCGAAGGGTAAGACATGATCCGCATCCTGTTCTACCTGTTCGTCGTCCTCGCGCTCGGCCTCGGCTTTGCCTGGCTGGCGGACCGGCCGGGCGACATGGTCGTCACCTTTGGCGGCTATCGCTATCAGGTGAGCCTGATGGTCGCCGCCGTGGGCGTCGTCGCCGTCGTGGCCGCGACGATGATCGCATGGTGGCTGGTCAAGTCGATCTGGAACAGCCCCTATGCCATCGCCCGGCATTTCCGCGTGCGCCGGCGCGACCGCGGCTATCAGGCGCTGTCCACCGGCATGATCGCGGCCGGCGCCGGCGATGCCGTGCTGGCGCGCAAGAAGGGCAAGGAAGCGGGCAAGCTGATCAATGCCGACCAGGAGCCGCTGATCCATCTTCTGGAAGCGCAGACGGCGCTGCTGGAGGGCGACCACGATGCGGCGCGCCGCAAGTTCGAGGCGATGCTCGACGACCCCGAGACGCGCCTGCTCGGCCTGCGCGGCCTCTATCTCGAAGCCGAGCGGCTGGGCGACCGCAACGCGGCGCGCCACTATGCCGGCCGGGCGGCCGCCGCCGCGCCGCAGCTCGGCTGGGCGACGGAAGCGACCATCGAGGAGTTGGCGGCGCGCGGCCAGTGGGATGGCGCGCTGGAGCTGGTGGCGGCGCAGAAGTCGACGCGCCGGATCGAGCCGGCCGTGGCCAACCGCCAACGCGCGGTGCTGTTGACGGCCAAGGCGCTGGAACTGCTGGAAAGCGATCCGGCCGCCGCGAAAGCCCCGGCGCTGGAAGCCAACAAGCTGCAGCCGGAATTCGTGCCGGCGGCGCTGGCCGCCGCCAGGGTGCTGTTGCGCAACGACGACGTGCGCAAGGCCTCGAAGATACTTGAGGCGGCTTGGCGCGCGGGGCCGCAGCCCGAGGTGGCCGATCTCTACATCCATGCGCGGCCCGGCGATGCCGTGCTCGACCGGCTGACGCGGGCGCGCAAGCTTCAGGACATGAAGAAGAACAATGCCGAGGCTTCGCTCGCCGTGGCGCGCGCGGCCTTCGACGCCAAGGATTATCGCTCGGCACGGGCCGAGGCGGAGGCCTCCATCCGCATCGATCCGCGCGAGGGCGCCTATCTGCTGCTTGCCGATATCGAGGAAGCGGACACCGGCGACGAGGGCAAGGTGCGGCAATGGCTGGCGCGGGCGGTGCGCGCGCCGCGCGATCCGGCCTGGGTTGCCGATGGCGTGGTCGCCGAGCACTGGGCACCGGTGTCGCCGGTGACCGGCAGGCTGGACGCCTTCGAATGGCGTGCGCCGGTCGAGCGTCTGGGACAGCTGATTGACAGCGGCGATGCCCGGGAGAGTGCCCGGCCGACACCCGCCATTCCCGCTCCGGCGGTGGAGGAACGGCTTGTCGAAGAACGGCCGGGCGAGGTGGCCGAGGCGGAAATCATCGAGGCCAAGACCATGCCGGCGGCGACGACGCCCGTGAGCCCGGTTCCTGAAAAGCCGGCTCCTGAAAAGCCGTCTGCCGGGAAGCCCGACCCGGAAATCCCGGTGGTCGTCAAGACGCCGCCGAAGCCGGAGCCCACCCGGCCCGAGCCGGTGAAGCAGGCTGCGGCGACCAGGGTTCCGCCGCCGCCGGATGTCGAAAGCGCCCGCCGGCAGGATTTCATGCCGCGCCTGCCCGACGATCCGGGCGTCGACCCGGATGAGGAGCGCGAGCCCGAGACCGCGAGGTTCAAGCTGTTCTGATGTTCGATCGCTTTCTGTCTTTCCTGAAGGATATTCCCGGCGGTTCCGGCCAGCGCAACCGCGACGACGATCCGCGGGTGGCCGCCGCCGCGCTGCTCTATCACGTCATGAATGTCGACGGCGTGCGGCAGGATGCCGAATGGGAACGCTTCAAGGCGGTGCTCGGCGACAGCTACGCGCTGTCCGGTACCGAGCTGGACGAACTGGCGCTGGCCGGCGAGCAGGCCGACCGCGAGGCGGTCGATCTCTATGCCTTCACCAGCCTGCTCAAGCGCCATCTCGACATCGAGGAGCGCAAGGCTTTCATCACGCTGATGTGGGAGATCGTGTTCGCCGACGGCGAGCTGCACGAGCTGGAGGACAACACCGTCTGGCGCGTCGCCGAACTGCTCGATGTCGAGCGGCAGGACCGCATCGCCGCGCGCCGCAAGGTGGCGGCCAGCCTGCCGGATGCTGCGAAAATCCTTGATGAAGAATAGGCTTGGGCCATAATCGGCGAATCTTTGCCTGATTCTGCATCGTGATGCTTGCCAGAGCCCGCCCGAAGATACTGACCGTGCTGCATCAGGAGACGTCGAGCCCCGGCCGCGTCGGCCATATGCTCCTCGAGCGCGGCTTCGATCTCGACATCCGCCGCCCGCCGCTGGGCGATCCCCTGCCGGATACGCTGGACGGCCATGCGGGCGCCGTGGTGTTCGGCGGGCCAATGAGCGCCAACGATCCCGACGAGTTCGTCCGCCGCGAGACCGAATGGATGGGCGTGCCGCTCAGGGAGAACAAGCCCCTGCTCGGCATCTGCCTCGGCGCCCAGATGCTGGCCAAGCATATCGGCGGCAAGGTCGAGGGCCATGGGCGCGGGCTGGTGGAGATCGGCTGGTATCCGCTCAAGGCGACCGATCACGGCCGGCACCTGCTGCACTGGCCGGAAATGGTCTACCAGTTCCACCGCGAGGGCTTCACGCTGCCGGCGGATACCACGCTGCTCGCCACCTCCGAAACCTACCCCAACCAGGCGTTCCGTTATGGCGGCAATGCCTGGGGCATCCAGTTCCATGGCGAGCTGACGCAGGCGATGATGCATCGCTGGGTGGTGCACGGAGCGCATCGCTTCGTGCTGCCCGGTGCCCAGCCCGGCCGCGATCATCTCGGCGGCCGCCTGATCTGGGATATGCATCTCAAGCGCTGGCTGGGCGAATTCCTCGAGACGATCTTCGGCCACGCACCGGTGCGGTGAAGCATTTCAGGTTTCAGGTGGGCTTGCGCCTTATCTCCCTGCCTCCCGTAAACGGGGAGGAGGATGCCCCCATGGCGTTGCGGCCTTCTTCTTGCTTGGGGCGCCCCCACCCCTAACCCCCCAAGGGGGGAGGGGGACGATTTCGTCGATGTCGCTGCCACATTCTTGAGCTGCAATCTTCGACATGTGATGCCAAACGCCGACATCGCAGAATCCCCCTCCCCTTGCGGGGGAGGGGTTAGGGGTGGGGGTAATGCCCAGATGCGATAACCCTGCTGTGCCGGAGTGCGAAGGGTGCGCCGAGGGGCAATCCAGCCGGGACCGTGAAAGCCCCAGTCGCCGATTTTGCCCGGCAAAGAAAAACCGCGGGCCTTGCGACCCGCGGCTTGCTTGAATCCGGACGGTTCCTGGATGACGCATTTCCGAACGCAAAACCGTTTCACACTTTTGCTGGAATTGCTTCTGCCGATGGATCAGGCGGCTTCTTCCTGCTCGCCTTCCTCGTTGTCGGCCTTGGCGCCGCGCTTGGGACCCTTGTTGAGGTTCACCTCGATCAGGCGCACCGCCTCGGTCTCCGACATGCGGTTGACGGCGGCGATCTCGCGGGCCATGCGGTCGAGCGCGGCTTCATAGAGCTGGCGCTCGGAGTAGGACTGCTCGGGCTGGTTCTCGGCGCGGTAGAGGTCGCGCACGACTTCCGAGATCGAGATCAGGTCGCCGGAATTGATCTTGGCATCGTATTCCTGGGCACGGCGCGACCACATGGTGCGCTTGACGCGGGCGCGGCCCTGAACCACCTTCAGGGCGCGGTCGACATAGTCGGTCTCCGACAGCTTGCGCATGCCGATGGAGGTGGCCTTGGCCACCGGAACCTTCAGCCGCATCTTGTCCTTCTGGAAATCGATGACGAACAATTCCAGCTTGTGCCCTGCGACCTCCTGCTCCTCAATGGCTACGATCTGACCGACGCCATGGGCGGGATAGACGATGAACTCGCCGCTCTTGAACCCCTGACGCGTGGGAGCAGACTTCTTCTGCGGGGTGCTGGTTGCCATTACGCCATAGACTCCTTGTTGTGGCCGGCGACACGCCGACCGTACACAGTGGGGCCGGACCAGCCGGCATCTGCCGCGCAACAGTGAATTATCCGGGAAAAGCGGGGGGACCGTGGGGCGCTAAACGACCTCATGGTCCAGATTGCTCTGGTCCGGATTGGGAGATTCACCTTTCAGTGATTAGGGCGTTCGCGCCATCAATCGACGTTGTGTCACCGGCATGTTGGTTGATAGGTAACACAAAAAGTCGCAAGAATCAAGATTTTGCTGCACACGCTAACGGCAGTTGCCGTGCAGCGCAAGCATGCGTGCTATTCGAAAATGGGCAGCCGGGAAAATATTTGCCAAGCATGTCGCCCGAAAGTGAGAGCCGGTTTCGGGACAACCACCTGCGTAAAACAACAAGCTAGTCGCCTGCGCCCGGCTCGGCGGAGAAATACTTCTCCAGCTTGCCGGTCTGCCCGTCGAATTCCTCGGCCTCCGGCAGGGCGTCCTTCTTGACCGTCAGGTTCGGCCATTTGTCGGCATATTCGGCATTGAGCTGCAGCCACTGGTCGAGGCCGGGCTCGGTGTCGGGCCGGATGGCATCGGCCGGGCATTCGGGCTCGCACACGCCGCAGTCGATGCATTCGTCGGGATGGATGACGAGCATGTTCTCGCCTTCGTAGAAGCAGTCGACCGGACACACTTCGACGCAGTCGGTGTATTTGCACTTGATGCAATTGTCGGTGACTACATAGGTCATGCGAGGCTCCGTGCGTCCCCGGATATGCCAGTGTCGGGGCGCGTCATCGAGGGTGAGGTAACGCCTTTATCCAGCGCTTTCAAGCCGAAGCGCATGCGCTTTGGCGCCCCCAGCGGAATGGTTTTGCGCGTTTGCCCGAAATGGCGAGACGCTATTCCCGCCCGTGCAGCCTGTCGGTGAGACGGCGTTCCTTCTTGGTCGGACGGCCGCTTCCGGTGTCGCGCAAGGGCGCCTGCGCGTCCGGAATCGCCGCCTGCGACGGGGCTGGCGACAGGTCTTCATAGAGGGTGCGGGCCTCGGGCGCGGGGCCGCGGCGGGCACCGGTTTCGAGCACCTTCCAGACCAGGATGCGGCGGTCCAGCGTGATGGTCAGAACGTCGCCGGGCTTCACCGGATCGGAGGCCTGCGATGCTTTGTCGCGATTGATGCGCACCCGCCCGCTGACCGCCAGCTTGGCGGCGAGCGAGCGCGATTTCACCGCGCGTGCGAAGAACAGCCATTTGTCGAGGCGCTGGCGGTCGGCTGCAACCATCGTCCGACGCCGGCCCGCAGGCTACTTCTTGAGCTGGTCGCGCAGCGCGGCGAGCTTGGCGAAGGGCGAGTCCGGATCGATGCGGGCCGGTCGCTCCTCGCGCTTGCGCGGCTCGAACTTCGGCTTCGACGCGGATTTGCCGTCCGGCCGGTCGCCTTGCCGCTCGGGGCGCTCGCCGAACGGCTTGCCGCCCTTGCGGTTGCGATCGAAGCGGCGGTTGTCGCCGGCCTTCTGGCCGGGGGCACCGCCCTCGCGACGCTCGCCCCGTCCCTGCTGCTGGCCGCGCTGGCCCTGCCGGCCGCCGGGCCGGTGATGCTGGCGGTCGAAGCGGCCCTGGCGCCAGACCAGTACCGGCTTCGGCTCCTCGGCCGCTTCTGCCGGCTGGGGTTCGGTGGCGGCCCCGCTCGGCGGCTCCTGAACCGGTTCGGCCGCCGGAGCCTCGCCGGCCTCGGCCACCGGTTCCGAGGTTTCGGGCTCTGGCTCGGGCTGGGGGGCGTCGGCCTGTGCGGGCTGTTCCTCCTGCGCCATTTCCACCGGGGCCTGTTCGGCAGCGTCGGGAGTCGCCGTTTCGGCTTCATCGGCCTCCACAACGGCGGTGTCGGCCGGCGTTTCAGAGGCTTCGGGGACGGAAGTCGCATCACCTTCCGGCGCGGCTGCCTGCGTGGCCCCTTGGGCGGCCTGTTCGGCGGCCTTCGCCTCGGCAGCTTCGCGGGCGGCGGCATCGAACGCCTCGACCTTCGCCTTCACCTCTTCGGCCGGCTTCGGCTCGGCGCGGTAGCCGAGACCCTTGAGGATTTCCTCCATATCCTCGGCGGTGGCGCCGAGGATGGACATCATCGGCGGCGTGACCGTGAAGGTGCCGCCGTCGAAGGCGCCGTCGGGACGGGGCCCGAGGCCCGGCTTCCAGTTGATCGCCGGGCGGATCAGGTCGGCCAGACGCTCCAGAATGTCGACGCGCACGGCGCGGCGGCCGAGGCTGCGATAGCCGGCAAGCCGGTAGAAATTGCGGTCGAAGGCGGGATCGACGACCAGCGAGGTGCGGCCGGTGGCCAGCGCGTTGACCACGTCGCCGAAGCCGGCTTTTTCCTTGCCGTCGTTGTGCAGGGCCCACAGCAGCGTCACCAGACCGGCGGGCGCGGGCTTCAGCAGGGCCGGCACGAAGACGTGATAGGCGCCGAAGCGAACCCCGAGGCGGCGCAGGGCGGCACGGCCTTCCTGGTCCAGCGAGCGCATTTCCTCGGCGATGTCGCGACGGTTGAGAAGGCCGAGATTCTCGACGAGCTGGAAGGCGATGCCGCGGGCGATGCCCGAAAGCTGGTCGGCCGACTTCAGATCGACCAGCGGCTTCAGCAGGCTTTCGATCTGGAAGGCGACGAAGCGTTCGGCGCGCGCGGCGACCTTGTCGCGGGCCGGGCCGGTCAATTGTTCGTCGGCAAGCAGGACGAGGCGCGGGCGCAGCACGTCCTCGCCGGCCACCAGCGTGCCGATGGGCGCGCCGATCCAGCGCAGGACGCCGTCGGAGCCCAGCGCGATGTCGTTGTTGCCGGAGGCGGCGAAACGGTCGGCGCGGGTTTCGAACTCGGAGCCCAGCGCCTTCTGCGCGGCGGCACGCACCGCCTTGGCGGCCTCGCCGCCGGCGCTCTGGTCCGCGGTGAAGCGGAACCCCTGCAATTCCCCGACATGATGCCCCTCGACGAGGACCGTTCCGGCAGGGCTGATTTCGGCTTCAGACATGGTATTTTCTCTAAGGCGGCGCATGAGCACGGAAGTCCTGCGGTCTACGAAGCGTTTCGTCAACCGCTCATGCAGCGCATCCGACAATCTATCCTCGATTTCGCGCGTCTTTTCCTGCCAGTGTGCCGGATCGGCCAGCCATCCGGGCCGGTTGGACACGAAAGTCCAGGTGCGGATCTGGGCGATGCGGGCCGACAGCGTGTCGATATCGCCCTCGGTGGTGTCGGCGCGGCGCACCTGCTCGGCCATGTAGTTCTCATCGACATGGCCCCGCCGGGCGAGGTCCATGTAGATGGAGGCGATCAGGTCGGCATGTTGGGCCGGCGAGATGCGGCGATAGTCGGGCAGCGCGCAGGCGTCCCACAGCAGGGCCACCCGATCAGGCCTGCCGGCCAGCTTGCGGATCTCCTCGTCGCGGGAAAGATACTCCAGTGCCTGGGCATCGACGGCGGGCAGGGCGCGGGTCAGCCCTTCCACCGGCGCATTGGTCTCGATGGAACGGCGCAGCGCATCGAGGCTGGCGAAGTCGAAGGCAGCGGTGCGCCATTGCAGCACCTTCACCGGCTCGAAATCGTGGCTCTCGATCTTCTTGACCAGATCGTCGTCGAAGGGGTCGACGCGGCCGGTGATGCCGAAGGTGCCGTCGCGCATGTGGCGGCCGGCGCGGCCGGCGATCTGGCCGAGCTCGGCGGCGGTGAGCTGGCGGTACTGGTAGCCGTCGAACTTGCGGTTCTGGGCGAAGGCGACATGGTCGACGTCGAGGTTGAGGCCCATGCCGATGGCGTCGGTGGCAACCAGATAATCGACGTCGCCGTTCTGGTAGAGCGCCACCTGCGCGTTGCGGGTGCGCGGCGACAGTGCGCCCAGCACCACGGCAGCCCCGCCCTGCTGGCGGCGGATCAGCTCGGCGATGGCGTAGACCTCGTCGGCCGAGAAGGCGACGATGGCCGTGCGGCGCGGCAGGCGGGTGAGCTTCTTGGAGCCGGCATAGGCCAGATGCGACAGGCGCGGGCGGGTGACCACCGCGACGCCCCTGAGCAGCTTCTGCAAGATGCCCTGCATGGTGGCGGCGCCGAGCAGCAGGGTTTCCTGCCGGCCGCGCAGATGCAGGATGCGGTCGGTGAAGATGTGGCCGCGTTCAAGGTCGCCGGCAAGCTGCACCTCGTCGATGGCCACGAAGGCCGCGTCGGTTTCGCGTGGCATCGCCTCGACGGTGCAGACCGAATAGCGCGCGCCGGCGGGCTGGATCTTCTCCTCGCCGGTGACGAGCGAGACTTTCGCTGCGCCCACTTTCTCGCACAGCCGGGCATAGACCTCGCGGGCGAGCAGGCGCAGCGGCAGGCCGATGACGCCGCTTTCATGCGCCACCATGCGCTCGATGGCGAGATGGGTCTTGCCGGTATTGGTGGGGCCGAGCACCGCCGTCACGTCGCGTCCGGACAGGATAAGCGGCTGTTGTGTCTTGGGATGGATGTTCATTCGCCCGCAAAAGTCTCTGCAGCAGGGCATGCCCCTGGGCTGCGGCGTCTCCGACCCCAGACACATAGGCATTTATGTGCCCGGGTGAAAGGCAGAAGTTTTGCCGGGCGCGGCCGTTACTCCGGCAGTTTCCGGACGGCGCCCTTGTCTGCGCTTGTTGCGAAGGCGGCGTAGGCCTTGAGGGCTGTGGTGACGTTGCGGCGGCGTTGCTCGGCCGGCTTCCAGCCCCGGGCGTCCTGCTCGGCGCGGCGTTCGGCCAGCTCGGCCTCCGGCACGGCCAGGCGGATGGAGCGGTTTGGAATGTCGATCTCGACGATGTCGCCGTCGCGCACCAGGCCGATGGTGCCGCCAAGGGCCGCCTCGGGCGAGACATGGCCGATCGACAGGCCCGACGTGCCGCCCGAGAAGCGCCCGTCGGTGAGCAGCGCGCAGGCCGCCCCCAGCCCCTTCGACTTCAGGTAGCTGGTCGGATAGAGCATCTCCTGCATGCCCGGCCCGCCGCGCGGCCCCTCATAGCGGATGACCACCACGTCGCCGGCCTCGACCTCGTTGCCGAGAATGCCCTTGACCGCCGCGTCCTGGCTCTCGAACACTTTTGCGGGACCGGTGAAGGTCCAGATCTTCTCGTCGACGCCCGCCGTCTTGACGATGCAGCCGTCGACGGCAAGGTTGCCCTTCAGAACCGCCAGCCCGCCGTCTCTGGTGAAGGGATGCGCGGCCGAGCGGATGACGCCTTTCTCGCGGTCGAGGTCGAGGCTCTCCCAGCGCCGGTCCTGGCTGAAGGCCGTCTGGGTGGGAACGCCGCCGGGGGCGGCGAGGTAGAAGTCGCGCACCTTCTGGCTGTCGGTGCGCGAGATGTCCCAGTGCTCGATCGCCTGGCCCAGCGTCGCGGCGTGCACCGTCGGCTGGTCGCGCCTGATGAGGCCGGCCCTGTCGAGCTGGCCGAGGATGGCGAAGATGCCGCCGGCCCGGTGCACGTCCTCCATGTGGACGTCGGCCTTGGCCGGCGCCACCTTGCACAGGCACGGCACCTTGCGCGACAGGGCGTCGATGTCGGCCAGCGTGAAGTCGATCTCGCCCTCATGGGCGGCGGCCAGGATGTGCAGCACCGTGTTGGTGGAGCCGCCCATGGCGATGTCGAGGGTCATGGCGTTCTCGAACGCCCCCCTGGAGGCGATGGTGCGCGGCAGGGCGGTGGCGTCGTCCTGCTCGTACCAGCGCTGGGCCAGATCGACGATCAGGTGGCCGGCCTCGACGAACAGGCGCCGGCGGTCGGCATGGGTGGCCAGCGTCGAGCCGTTGCCGGGCAGCGACAGGCCGAGCGCCTCGGTCAGGCAGTTCATGGAGTTGGCGGTGAACATGCCCGAGCACGAGCCGCAGGTCGGGCAGGCCGAGCGCTCGATGGCCTTCACGTCCTCGTCCGAGACCTTGTCGTCGGCCGCCGCCACCATGGCGTCGACCAGGTCGAGCGCATGCTGCTCGCCCTTCAGCACCACCTTGCCCGCCTCCATCGGCCCGCCCGAGACGAACACGGTGGGGATGTTGAGGCGCAAGGACGCCATCAGCATGCCGGGCGTGATCTTGTCGCAGTTGGAGATGCACACCATGGCGTCCGCACAATGGGCGTTGACCATGTATTCGACACTGTCGGCGATGATCTCGCGCGAGGGCAGCGAATAGAGCATGCCGTCATGGCCCATGGCGATGCCGTCGTCGACGGCGATGGTGTTGAACTCCTTGGCCACGCCCCCCGCCTTCTCGATCTCGCGCGCCACCAACTGGCCGAGGTCCTTCAGGTGCACATGGCCCGGCACGAACTGGGTGAACGAGTTCACCACCGCGATGATCGGCTTGCCGAAATCGCCGTCCTTCATCCCCGTCGCGCGCCACAACCCGCGCGCCCCCGCCATGTTGCGGCCATGCGTCGTCGTGCGGGAACGGTAGGAAGGCATCAATCTCGTCCTTGGCTGTGAGCTATAGATTAAGGGTGCAGGCGATCATCCCTGCCGCTCGGGAACGCGGACCAGCAATCCCTGCATGTCGTCCGTCACCGTGATCTGGCAGGCCAGCCGCGAATGTTGCGGGTCCGGTTCATAGGCGAAATCGAGCATGTCGTGCTCCAGATCCGAGGAGGGGGGCAGTTTCTCCACCCATTCGGGCGCGACATAGATATGGCAGGTCGAGCACGAGCAGGCGCCGCCGCACTCGGCCTCGATGCCGCGCACGGCCTCGTCGCGGGCGGCCTCCATCAAGCTCATGCCGGCCGTGGCCTCGACGACGCGCCGGTTTCCGTCATGTTCAACGAAGGTGATCTGAACCATTGTCTTTCTCCCGCGATGCTGGAGCGTTTCCGCCTTGCGCAGCAATGCGCTTTTTCCCTGTTTCAGTGCGGCAGCAGCGCCATGGCCTCGACCTCGACCAGGAATTCCGGCCGGGTGAAGCCGGAGACGATCAACAGGGTCGAGGCGGGTTTTGTGGCAAGCCCGGCCACCAGCCGGTCGCGGACGGCCATATAGTCGGCCATGTGCTCGCGCCGCGTCACGAAGGCGGTGAAGCGCAGGACATGCGACAGGTCCGCCCCGGCCTCGGCAAGGATGGCCCGGATGTTGGAAAAGCAAAGCTCGGCCTGGGCCTCGACGCCGGCCGGGATCGTTCCATCGGCGGCGAGCCCGAGCTGGCCGGAGGTCACGATCAGCCGGCCCGAGGCCACGCCGTGCGAATAGCTGCCGAACGGCGCCGGCATGGCGGCGGGGGCAAGGGCCTTCATGGCTTTTCCTCTTCCTCTTTGGAATGAAGCCCGCAGCGTTGCAGGAAAAGCTGCGTCGCCTCGGCGACGATGCGGTCCGCATCGAGCGGCGAATGTTCCGGCTTGCCCATCAAAACGCGGGTCTGGGCCTCGTACTCGGCATAGTGCTGGGTCACCGCCCACATGTTGATCTGGAACAGCAGCGGGTCCACGGGCCGGATCTTGCCGCTGTCGATCCATTCCTGGATGACGCCGCTGGCCTCCTCGACGGCGCTCTTGAGATCGTTCCAGTGGGGCACCATTTCCGGTGCGCCGCGGGCGATCTCATTGGCGAAGAAGCGCGAGACGTCGGGATATTCCAGCGCATGCCGCACCTTGCGGTCGATATATTCGATGATCGCCAGCGCCGGGTCCTCGCGCGAGGCCGACAGGAAGAAGATGTCCTTCCACTGGGCGACGATCTCGCCGAGCACCTGCTGGTACAGCTCCTCCTTCGAGGAGATGTAGTAATGCAGCTGGGCCTTGGTGATGCCGGCCGTCTGGGCGATGGCCTGGGTCGAAGTCCCGGCCAACCCGTTGCGCGCGAATTCCTGGATCGCGGCATTGCGGATCGCTCCGTGGATTTCCTTCCGCTTTCTCTGGGCGCTGGTCATACGCTCCCCATGCATGCACAACGGTTCAGGTTCGGATCGATGCCGCGGCAGGCGCCGCGCCATCGATCGTCGCTTCGATTCGCGCATCCGGCCGCGCGGGGCGCATGCCCCTATTTGCCGGTCAGCGCGGCCTTGATGTCCAGACCCTTGCCATGGTTGACGAAGCGCATGTCGGCGACCTTGGACAGGTCGACGCTGCCTGCCTCGATGATCTTGCTTTCCACCGCCAGGTCGTAGAACCCCTTGATGCGGGCCTCGTCCATCGCCCCGATCCCCTTCTTTAGGGCGTCGCCCGAATCGATGATGCCCAGCCGTTCGAACTGTAGCATCTCGGCATCCAGCTTCTCGACGGTCATTTCCGGGTTGGCGGCGATGATGGCCTGATAGGCGGCGGTGCGGTCGCCGTAGAGATAGTTGTACCAGCCCTCGATCGAGGCATCGATGAAGCGCTGCACGAGATCGGGATTGGTTTCCACCAGCTCGCTGCGGGTCTCGATGATCGAGCCGTAGGTGCTCCATCCCTGGTCGGCCAGCAGGAAGACATCCACCTCGGCGCCTTCCTTGGCCGCATAGAGCGGCTCGGCGGTTCCATAGGCCTGCTGGACCATCTTCGGGTCGCTCAGGAACTGGGCGAGGTTGAAGCCGTAGGG
Organism: Aquamicrobium terrae; assembly: GCF_052978165.1. Classification (NCBI taxonomy): domain Bacteria; kingdom Pseudomonadati; phylum Pseudomonadota; class Alphaproteobacteria; order Hyphomicrobiales; family Phyllobacteriaceae; genus Aquamicrobium; species Aquamicrobium terrae. The sequence goes on along the minus strand of NZ_JBRKLZ010000001.1, from coordinate 1,623,890 downwards.
GCGCAGCTGCTCGTTCTGGAAGCCGTGGCTGTCGACCATCCACTGCCAGAAGCTGAACTGGCCGTCCTTCGAGACGAGGACGGAAGGCGCCTTGGTCAGCGCGGCGAAGTCGGCATACTGGCCCTTGTGCGCCATGAACGCCTGCGGATCCTTCTGGAACAGGGCGGCGACCACGGTGGTCGGAATGTCGTTGCGTATGTTGTCGAACGCCAGGAGCAGATTGCCGCCCATCAGGAAGTCGAGCCGGCCGGCGGCCAGCATTGGCCGGGTGTTGACCTGCGGCCCGCCCATGCGGATCTCGACGTCGAGGTCGTATTTCTCGTAGGTGCCGTCCACCACGGCCTGGTAGAAGCCGCCATGGCCGCCCTGTGCCAGCCAGTTGGTGCCGAACACGACCTTGTCGGCGGCAAGGGACGGCCCGGCCGCGAGCATGAGCCCCAAAGCGGTTAAGAGGCTGGTGATGTGCTTCATGCGTGTTCTCCCATTTGGTTGTCGTCGACGCGTGCCATGTCGGCACTCCAGCCCCGGGTCTTGCCCGGGTTCATCAGCCCGTACGGATCCGCCAGCTTCTTGAACTCGATCTGCGTCTGGTCGATCTGCTTCATGCCGCCATCCTCGATGGTCACGACATGGGGGTTGAAGATGGTGCAGCCGTCCTTTTCCTCCAGCTCGGCGATCAGCCGGTAGGTCGCCGCCTCGCCGCGATAGCGCACCAGCGGCAGGGCGAAGATCTGAATCTCGCCGTCCATGCGGGCCATCTCGTGGTGCCAGTAGATCTCGTCGCCATAGCGGGCCATCTGGCGCAGGACCAGATCGGGATCGAAGGGGCGCGGATAGGCGACCTGCAGGTAGGTCCAACCCTTGTCGACCTTGAGGGCCTGCAGCGTGGTGTGGTTCCAGCCGCATTCATAGGCCGGCTGGAGGCCGGCGGCGCGGATTTCGGGCTTGCTCATGGCAAAGGAGATGCGGCCGCCGGCCGCCTCGGCGGCGGCGGTGAAGCGCTCCATCTCCTGCGGGGCGACCATGGCGAAGATCGCGTCCCGGTCGGCGGGGAACAGATCGCCCAGCTTGCTGTAATAGGGGGCGAAGCGGCGTTCGACCGCGGTCAGCAGATAACAGTCCATGCCCTGTTGCTGGGCGGAGCTGGCAAAGCGCAGCGCCTCGCCATAGCCGTCGAACAGGGCGGCGGCATGCACCCAGTCGGTGGCGCGGGTCAGGGCAAGGCCAAGCTCGACGACGATGCCGTTGGTGCCGTAGGCGTGCTGGACCTTCTGGATGTCCTCGCCGTGCAGCTCGATCAGTTTCGGCTCGGGCTCGACCGTGACCACCTTGACATAGGTGACGTTGCCGGGATCGCGCAGCATGCCATGGCGGAGCGAGCCGATGCCGCCCGAGCCGCCGGCGATGAAGCCGCCGATGGTCGCCATCTGCCGGGTCGAGGGATACATCAAGAGTTCCTGTCCGGTCTCGCGGGCGGCGTCGTCCAGCCGCGAGATGCGGGCCCCGGCCTCGACGTGGACATGGCCGCTGGTGATCTCGATCACCTTGTCGAGGCGGGTGAGGTCCATGACCACGCCGCCCTCCAGCGGCACGCACTGGCCGTAATTGCCGGTGCCGCCGCCGCGCAGGGTGAGCGGCACCCTGTGGCGGGCGACCAGCCCGGCGATGCGGATCACCTCGTCGACGCTCTGCGGCACCACGACGAGATCGCCGAGCTTGTCCTTGAGCTGGTCGTTGAGTATCGGACTGTACCAGAAATAGTCGCGCGACCGCGCGGCCAGGTAGTTCTCGTCGTCATGGAAACGGATTCCGTCCAACGCCGCCTTGAAGGCCGCCCAGTCGTGGCGTGCGCTCATGTCTGCTCTCCTTGATGGTGGTCGGCCAGGATGCGGCCGTCGCGCCAGACCGCCCGCGCGGCGCGGGGGCGGCTGATCGCGTCGGTGAGGTCGTCGGCATCCAGCCAGATGAAATCGGCGGGGCCGCCTTCGCTGACGCGCAGGCTGCTTCCCATCCAGTTGGCGGGGGTCTCGCTGATCGCATCGAGCCAGGCGTCGGGTTGCAGGTGGCCCAGAAGGGCGGCACCCCTGAACATGTCGCACAGATCGTAGTCGCCATAGGGGAAGAAGCCGTCGCGGACATTGTCCGAGCCGATCATCACCTTCATCCCCGCCGCCCGCGCCTCGTGCATGGGTGCCAGCCCGCGCAGGCGCGGGGTGCGCCCGCTTCCGGCATCCTGCAGATAGCTGTTGCAGCCGGGCAGCACCGTCAGGCCGACGCCGGCCTCGGCAGCCTGCCGAAGAAGATCACCGACCTCGCCCGGATCGCGCACCGACAGGGCGCAGCCATGGCCGCACAGGACCCGGCCGGCCAGCCCGCGTCGCGCGGTCTCGGCGACGATTGCGTCGATGCCGCGCGCGTCGGTGTCGAGCCCTTCGTCGACATGGAAGTCAAGCTCGAGGTCGTGGCGTTCGGCGAGGTCGAAGACATGGCAGAGCTTCGAGGCGAGATCGTCGTTGCGGTAGATGAAGGCGCCGAGGACGGCGCGGGCAGCCTTGACCTCGCGGGCGACCGCCTCGCCGATGTCGGCGAAAAGGTCGAGCGGGGTCAGCGATGCGAGCTGAAGCCGGACCCGGCCCTGCCATTCGCCGGCCAGTTCGCGCAGCACGTGCCATGCCGTGGGCGGCTCGGCCCCGTACCAGTCGAGATGGCTGCGCATCAGCGCGGTGCCGTGCCGGTAGGCCCGCGACAGCGCCTGCCCGGCGCGCCGGCGAAGATCGGCGTCGTCCCAGCCTGCGGCATCGGCCTTCATCATCTCGATGGCATGGAACAGCGAGGTGGCGCGTTCCGGCATGCGGGATGCGGTGAAGGTCTTGTCGAGATGGGTGTGGATGTCCGCCAGCAGCGGCATGACGAAGCCGCCGCCCTTTTCCGCCGACGGGGACAGGCCGGCAATGCGCCCGCCCTCGACGGCGATATCCCAGTGTCCTTCACGGCCGGCCAGGCGCAGGCCGGCCAAGTGCGGACCGGCACGCCCGGCGGTCGCCGGTTGCGAGGCGACCGGGCCGGTCGTGGCAAAAGTGGTTGGGCTGGCGTTGCGCATGGCGGCTACAGTTCCCGCTTGATTTCGCTCTCGTGCCAGTGACCGAGCACGGCACGCGACAGCCAGGCGGTGACGAGGAAGATCAGGATGCCCAGCACCGACACCAGAAACAGCGCGGCGAACATGCGCGGGATCTCGTTGCGGAAGCTCGATTCCAGGATGCGCGAGGCAAGGCCGGTGTTCTGGCCCGCGGTGCCGGCGACGAATTCCGCCACCACCGCGCCGATCAGCGACAGCCCGCCGGCGATCTTCAGCGCGGCCATGAAATAGGGAAGGGCCGAGGGGATCAGAAGGTAGCGCAGGCGTTGCCAGGGCGTCGCCTGATAGAGCCGGAACATGTCGCGCAGATTGTGGTCGGCGCTGCGCAGCCCGATGGCGGTGTTCGACAGGATCGGGAAGAAGGCCACGATCCAGGCGCAGATCAGCAGCGCGAAGAAGGTGTTGCTGACATAGATCAGGATCAGCGGCGCGATGGCGATGACCGGCGTCACCTGCAGGATGACGGCGAAGGGAAACAGGCTCATCTCCACCGTGCGCGACAGGGCGAACACCATGCCCAGAAGCACGCCGCCGACGATGGCGAGGCCCAGCGACAACAGCGTCAGCTTGACGGTGAAGGCCGCGCTCTGCATCAGGGTCGGCCAGTCCTGCACCAGCGTCCTGGCGATCAGGCTCGGCGCCGGGATCAGGTAGTGCGGCACCTCGTTGTACCAGACCAGGAATTCCCACAGGCCGAGCGCCAGTAGGATGGTCGAGACCGGCATGATGATGCGCAACTTGCGCTCGCGCCGTTCGCGCAGGATGCGGGGGTCGATGCCGGTGTTCGTGGCCACGGTGCCGGTTCCCTGTTCAATGGTTGATATCGACATGGTCCATGGTCCCTTCCAGCGCATTGCTGACCAGACGGCAGTTCTCGGTGTATTCGGGCGTCATCCGATGGGCGGCGGTGCGCTGATGGCCATCGGAGAGCGCGATGTCGTGCACGACCCGGCCGGGGCGCGCGGCCATGACGACGACACGGCTGGAGAGATAGACGGACTCGAAGACCGAATGGGTGACGAAGATCACGGTCAGGCCGTGCGAGCGCCACAGGCCGAGAACCTCGTCGTTGAGCTTGGACCTCGTCATCTCGTCCAGCGCCGCGAACGGCTCGTCCATCAGAAGCAGCTTCGGCCTGGTCACCATGGCGCGGGCGATGGAGACGCGCATCTTCATGCCGCCCGACAGTTCCCGCGGATAGGAATTGGCGAAATTGGCGAGGCCGACCATGGCCAGCGCCTCCTCGACGCGCGGCCGGGCCTCGGATCGCCTGAGCCCGTGCAGCTTGAGCGGCAGGTAGACGTTCTCGAAGACGGTCGCCCAGGGCATCAGCGTGGCTTCCTGGAATACGTAGCCGATGTCGTTGCCGTCGGAACCTTGTCCCGCCGGGTGCCCGTTGACCGAGATCGACCCGGATGAAACCGACAGCAGGCCGGCGACCATCTTCAACGCGGTGCTCTTGCCGCAGCCCGACGGGCCGAGGAAGCTGACGAACTCGCCCTTGCGGATCTGCAGGGACATGCCGCGCAGCGCGACGGTGCCGTTGCCGAACTGCTTGTGGACGTCCTTCATCTCGATGAGGACAGGGGCCTCAGGCCTGGAAATCTGGCAGTTCATCGCTCACCACTCCGGTCTGCTGTCGAGCCAGCCTGACGGCAGGCGGTCGATCTCGGCCATGGCCTCGACCAGCCTGCCGATGGCGTGGTCCAGCGTCGCCTCGCCTTTTTCGGCGGTGGCCAGATGGGCTTCGCCACAGGCGCCGGCGGTGCTGAGGTCTTGGGTCTTCCAGCCGGGCCTGGCGCCGCGCCCCAATCCGAGATGGCGGAACTTCTCGGCGAGGTCCTGGCCGCGGGAGCGGAAATCGCGCGCCGCATCCATGTTCACATTGGCGGGGTCGAGCGCCAGCATGACCGAGGTTTCCATGTCGCCGGCATGGATGCCGTGGCTGCGCTCGACATCGGAATAGAGGCCGTCGGGCATGCCGAAGCCGAACCAGTTGACCGCGAAGGCCAGCATGTCGTGGCTGACGCGCAATTGCCGGGTGACGATGTCCATCACCGGGATGTTGCCGCCGTGGCCGTTCAGCAGCACGAACTTGCGCACGCCGGAGCGCGCTACGCTGGCGCCGATCTCGGTGAGCACGCGGATCAGCGTCTCTGCCGTCAGCGTGAGGGTGCCGGGATAGTCGATGTGCTCGTCGCTCTTGCAGACCGACTGCGTGGGCAGGATCAGGACCGGGCTGGTTTCGGGCAGGGCCCTGGCAAGACGCCGGGCGACACCGTCGACGGTGCAGCTGTCCACCGACATGGGCAAATGCGGCCCGTGCTGCTCGATGGCTCCGATCGGAAGAACGGCGATGATGCGCTGGCGGTCGAGGGCGGCGAAGTCGCGGCTGGAGTAATCGGCCCAGAAACGCTTCATCGCGGGGCTCCCTTGCCGTGCTGGGCACCGCTGGGTGGCAATAATCCTATCATGATCTGTCCTCCTCCACGGACAGATAAACAAATTCATAGCAATTGGTCAAACTATTTGGTAGGATTTTTTAAAGATCCAGTAAATTATTGATTTTATTTGTTTTTCAATCTTTCCGGCAAAAGCGGTGGAGGCTGCGTGCCGGTACGGGGTCGCCAAAAGGGAGGCAAGATGGAGGAGAAAAGATGCGCCCGCGCCTGTTGATCACCAGGCCGCTGCCGGCCGCCGTCCATGACCGCGCCGGGGTGCTGTTCGACCTGACGATCCGGGATAGCGCCGGTCCCACCCGGCCGGCCGAGCTGGCGGATGCGCTGACGGAATATGACGCCATCCTGCCTTCGCTGGGCGATGTCTTTTCGCGCGATGTGTTCTCGGCCGTAGAAGCGCCGCGCTGCCGGATCCTGGCGAATTTCGGGGCCGGGGTGAACCATATCGACCTCGCCGCCGCCGCCGATGCGGAGATTGCGGTGACCAACACGCCGGGCGCCGTCACCGCGCCGACGGCCGATCTTGCCATGATGCTGCTGCTGATGAGCGCGCGCCGCGCCGGCGAGGGCGAACGTCTGGTCCGTTCCGGGCAATGGCGGGGCTGGCATCCGGTGGAGCTTCTCGGCGACGAGGTCGGCGGCCGGACGCTGGGCATCGTCGGCATGGGCCGGATCGGCCAGGAGGTGGCCCGCCGTGCCGCCGCCGGCTTCGGCATGGAGGTGCTGTTCCACAACCGTTCGCCGAAGCGTCCGCCGGGGCTGGAGGCCACGCAAGTGCCGCTGGACGAGGTGCTGGGCCGGTCCGACTTCATCGTCGTGACCCTGCCGGGCGGTGTCGGGACAAGGCATCTGATCGACGCAGAGGCGTTGTCGCTGATGCGGCCTCACGCGCATCTGATCAATGTCTCGCGCGGCGAGGTGGTGGACGAGGCGGCGCTGATCGAGGCGCTGCGCGAAAAGCGGATCGCCGGGGCGGCGCTCGATGTCTACGAGTTCGAGCCCGAGGTGCCGGCGGCCCTGCGCGAGCGCGACGACGTTGTGCTGCTGCCGCATCTGGGCTCGGCGACGCGATCGGCGCGCGAGGCGATGGGGATGACGGCGCTTGACAATCTGAAGGCCTTCTTCGGCGGCGGCGAGCCGGCGAACAGGGTCGCCTGAACAGGGGAGAGGAGGCAGGACATGACCCATATCGCGATACTGGGCGCGGGGCAGGCGGGTGCGGCGCTGGCGGCCAGGCTACGGGCGCTGAACTTCGAGGGGCGCATCACCCTCATCGGCGAGGAGGAGGCGCTGCCCTACCAGCGGCCGCCTTTGTCGAAGAAATACCTACTGAAGGAGATGTCGCTGGAGCAACTCCACCTGCGCCCGGAGCGGTTCTACGCGGAAAAGGACATCACCCTGTTGCGGGGGCGCAGGGTCACCGCCATCGACACGGCCGGCCGGCAGCTTCGCCTCGACGGGGAGAGCCTGGCTTACGACCAGTTGGCGCTGACCACCGGGGCCACGCCGCGCACGCTGCCGGCGTCGCTGGGCGGCGCCATGGCGGGCGTCTACGTGGTGCGCAATCTGGCCGATGTCGAGCGCATGGCGCCCGAGTTCGCGCCCGGGCGACGAGTGCTGATCGTCGGCGGCGGCTATATCGGGCTGGAGGCGGCGGCGGTGGCGGCCAAGCTGGGGCTGAAGGTGACGTTGGTGGAGGCGGCGCAGCGCATTCTCCAGCGCGTCGCCGCGCCCGAAACCTCGGACTATTTCCGGGCGCTGCACGCCGGGCAGGGCGTCGAAATCTTGGAAGGCATCGGATTGCAGAGGCTTGAAGGGGGTACGGCGATCTCGGTCGCGCTGTCGGACGGTTCGCGGCGCGAGGTGGATTTCGTCGTGGTCGGCATCGGCGTCATGGCCAATGACGGGCTGGCGGCGGCTGCGGGGCTGGCCTGCGAGAACGGCATCGTCGTCGATGCGCAGGGCCGCAGCAGCGACCCTTCGGTTTGGGCGGCCGGCGACTGCACGCGCTTTCCCTATCGCGGCGAGATGATCCGGCTGGAGAGCGTGCAGAACGCCATCGACCAGGCCGAGGCGGTGGCCGCCAACATGCTGGGCGCGGGGCAGGACTATGTGCCGAAGCCGTGGTTCTGGTCCGACCAGTACGACATCAAGCTCCAGATCGCCGGGCTGAACAGCAATTTCGATCAGGTCGTGGTGCGGCCGGGTGCCGGGCAGGCGTGCTCGCACTGGTATTTTCGCGAAGGCGAGTTGCTGGCCGTGGATGCGATGAACGATCCGCGCAGCTACATGATCGGCAAGCGCCTGATCGAGGCGGGGCGCTCGCCCCTGCCGGGGCAGGTGGCGGATGCCGGCTACGACCTCAAAAGCCTGATCTGACGGGCACCCGGCCACCGGCATTGCCGCTGCCGGGCTGTTCGCTACAGGTCGGTCAGCGTGCCCTCGAAGGCTTCGGCGGCAAAGCCGAGCGTTTCGGACAGCGTCGGGTGCGGGTGGATGGTCAGCGCGAGATCCGCCGCGTCGGACCCCATCTCGATGGCATGGCAGGCCGAGGCGATCAGTTCGCCCGCATTGACGCCGACGATCGCCGCGCCCAGCACCCGGCCGCTGTCAGGGTCGAGCACAAGCTTGGTCAGGCCCTCGCCGCGTCCCATCGACAGCGCTCGTCCGGACGCCGCCCACGGGAAGGTGGCGGTCTTCACCCTGCGCCCCTCCGCCTTCGCCTGCGTTTCGGTGAGGCCGGTCCAGGCGATCTCGGGATCGGTATAGGCGACGGAGGGAATGCAGCGCGGCTCGAACGCCGCCTTGTGGCCGCAGGCGACCTCGGCCGCCACCTTGGCCTCGTGCGTGGCCTTGTGGGCGAGCATCGGCTGGCCGACCACGTCGCCGATGGCGAAGATGTGCTTCTGGTTTGTCCGCATCTGCGCATCGACCGGGATGAAGCCCTGGCCGGTCACCGCCACACCCGCCGGCTCCGCTCCCAGTTCCGCGCCGTTGGGGCGGCGGCCGACGGCGACGAGGATGGCGTCGAACTTCGTTTGCCATGTCCCGGACGCATTCTCGAATGAAGCGGTGAGCACTTCGCCCGCCGTGACGGCGGTGACGCCGGTCTCCAGATATATGGCTTCGTAGCGGGCCTTGAGCCGGTTCGTCAGCGGCTTGACGATATCGGCATCGGCGCCGGGGATGAGCTGGCCCATGCGCTCGGCGATGGTGATGCGCGATCCCAGCGCATGATAGACCTGCGCCATCTCCAGCCCGATGATGCCGCCGCCGAGAACCAGCAGGCGCTGCGGCACGGCTTTCAGGTCCAGTGCTCCGGTGCTGTCGAAGATGCGCGGGTCGTCTGGCAGGAAGGGCAGCCATATCGGGCTGGAGCCCACGGCGACGATGGCCTGATCGAAGGTGAGGCGGCGCGGCCCGTCCGGCGTCGCCACCTCGACCTCGTGCGGCCCGGTGAAGCGCGCCATGCCCTGCATGGTGGTGACCTTGCGCCGCTTCGCCAGCCTGGCAAGGCCGCCGGTCAGCTTGCCGACGACGCTTTCCTTCCAGCCCCGCCCCGCATCGATGTCGATCTGCGGCGCGCCGAAGCTGACGCCATACGCCGCGCCCTCGGCCGCGTCGTCGACCAGCTTGGCGACATGCAGCAGCGCCTTGGACGGGATGCAACCGACATTGAGGCACACCCCGCCCAGGGTCTGCCGCGCATCGACCAGCGTGACCTTGCGGCCGAGGTCGGCGGCGCGGAAGGCGGCGGTATAGCCGCCCGGACCGGCGCCGATGACCAGCAGATCCACATGGTCGCCGCCTGCGGCAGCCGCTGCCGGTGTGGGAGCCGGCCGGTCGGCAAGCTCCTCCTCGATGCGCAGCGCCACGGTTCCCTGGCTGACGCGGTCGCCCACCTTCACCAGCACCTCGCGCACCACGCCGGCGCAGGGTGCGGGAATATCCAGAGTCGCCTTGTCGCTCTCCAGCATCAGGATCGGGTCATCGATCGCGATGCGGTCGCCGGGTCCGACCGGGACCTCGACGACGGTGACATCCTTGAAATCCCCGATGTCGGGGATGGCGATTTCTCTCGTCATGGCCGTTCCCCTCACAGGCTGATGCGCCGGAAATCGGACAGGATGTCCTTGACGAAGCCGAGGAAGCGGGCCGCCGCCACGCCGTCGACCGCGCGGTGATCCCAGGACAGCGACAGCGGCTGGATCAGACGCGGCTGGAAGGCTTCCCCGTCCCAGACCGGCTTGGTCGCCGAGCGCGTCATGCCGAGGATGGCGACTTCCGGCGCGTTGATGATGGGCGTGAAGTTCGTTCCGCCGATGCCGCCGAGCGACGAGATGGTGAAGGTCGCGCCCTGCATGTCGGAAGGCTTCAGCCGCCCGGCGCGGGCATCGGCGGCGAGATCGGCCATTTCGGCGGCGATCTCGCGCAGGCCCTTGCGGTCGGCGTCCTTGACCACCGGCACCACCAGCCCTTCGGGCGTGTCGGCGGCGATGCCGATGTTCCAGTATTTCTTCAGCACCATGTCGTCGCCGTCGAGCGACGAATTGAAGGCCGGATAGGCCTTCAGCGCCGCCACCGCCGCCTTGACCACGAAGGGCAGGATCGACAGTTTCGGCGCGCCGTCCTGCGCGTTGGCTTCCTTGCGGAAGGTCTCCAGATCGGTCACGTCGGCTTCGTCGAAATTGGTGACGTGCGGGATCATGATGGCGTTGCGCGCCAGAGCCGGGCCGGAAATGCGCACGATGCGCGACAACGGCTTGCGCTCGATCTCGCCGAATTTGGCGAAATCCACGCGCGGCCAGTCGGGCAGGCCGAGGCCGATGCCGCCATCCGTCGCGCCATTCGCGGCAGGGGCCTGCAAGGCCGCCTTGACGAAGCCCTGCACGTCCTCCCGGGTGATGCGGCCTTTGGGGCCGGTGCCATGGATGCCGGCAAGGTCCACGCCCAGTTCGCGGGCGAACTTGCGGATCGAGGGCGAGGCGTGCGGCGGCAGGCCGTCCTGTGCCGAAGGTGCCGGGCTTGCCGCAGCGGCGGGCGCCGGTGCCGCCGCGGCTTGCGGCACGGCTTCGGCCGGCGGTGCGGCAGCCGGGGCCGGTTCGGGCGCAGGCGCGGCAGACGCAGCCTCTGACCCCTGCCCGGCTTCTATCTCGGCCAGCAGCGTGCCCTCGCTCACCTTGTCGCCCATGCCCACATGAAGGGCTGTGATGCGCCCGCCGATCTCGGCGGGGACATCCAGCGTCGCCTTGTCGGATTCGACCACCACCAGCGTGTCGCCGGCGGCGATGGTGTCGCCGACCGCGACCGGCAGTTCGACGACCGGCACGTTACGGAAATCGCCCAGATCGGGAACCGCGATCTTCACCAGATTGCTCATGTCCGGCTCCTCCTCAGACGGTCCACGGGGCGGGCGCATCCGCCCGGATGCCGAATTCGGCGATGGCCTCGACAAGCACCTTGCGCTCGGCATGGCCCTCGCGCACCAGCGCCTCGATGGCCGCCAGCGCGATACTTTTGGCATCCACCTCGAAGAAGGCGCGCAGCGCCGTGCGGGTGTCGCTGCGGCCGAAGCCGTCGGTGCCGAGCGCGATGAAGCGCGCGTCGAGATAGGGCGCGATCATCTGCGGCAGGGCGCGCACATAATCGGTCGCCGCCACGATGGGCATGCGGCCTGACAACAGCCTTGCGGCATGGCCGATCTGCGGTTCCTCGGCGGCGGAGAGCCGGTTGGCGCGCTCGACCGCGCGCGCCTCCCGCGCCAGTTCCGTAAAGGAGGTGGCGCTGAAGACGTCCGAGGCGATGCCGAAGCGCTCAGTCAGCAGGTCGGCCGCCGCGATCACCTGCTGCATGATGGTGCCCGAACCCAGCAGCCGCACGCGGGTTTCCGCGCCCTCGTCGCCACGGCTGGCGAATTTGTACAGGCCCTTGACGATGTCCGCTTCCGCGCCCGATTGCAGCGAGGGCTGGGCGTAGTTCTCGTTCATCACCGTGACGTAGTAGAACTCGTCGGCCTGCTCCTCCATCATGCGGCGCATGCCGTGGTCGAGGATGACGGCCAGTTCGCCGGCGAAGGCGGGGTCGTAGGCGCGGCAATTGGGGATGGTCGAGGCGATCAGGTGGCTGGTGCCGTCCTGATGCTGCAAGCCTTCGCCCGACAGCGTGGTGCGCCCCGCCGTGGCGCCGAGCAGGAAGCCCCGCGCGCGCTGGTCGGCGGCCGCCCAGATCAGGTCGCCGATGCGCTGGAAGCCGAACATCGAATAATAGATGTAGAAGGGCAGCGTCGGCGTGTCGTGCACGCTGTAGGAGGTGGCGGCGGCGGCCCAGCTCGAGATCGCGCCGGCCTCGGTGATGCCTTCCTCGAGCAATTGCCCGTCCTTGGCCTCCTTGTAGTACATCATCGAGCCGGCGTCCTCGGGCTCGTAGAGCTGGCCCTTCGGCGCGTAGATGCCAACCTGACGGAACAGGTTGTCCATGCCGAAGGTGCGCGCCTCGTCGGCGACGATGGGCACGATGCGTGGGCCGATGCCCTTGTCCTTCAGGAGCCCGCCCATCATGCGCACGGCGGCCATGGTGGTCGACATCTCCTTGCCGTCGGCGCCGGTGGCGAACTTGCCGTAGCTGTCAAGCGCCGGCACCGCGATGCGCTTCTCGGGCGCCTGGCCGGGGCGGCGGGCGGGGATGGAGCCGCCCAATGTCGCGCGGCGCTCGCGCAGATAGGCCATCTCGCGGCTGTGCTCGGCCGGCTTGTAGAACTTCAGCCCCTCCAGATCGCTTTCCGACAGCGGCAGGCCGAAACGGTCGCGGAAGGCGACCAGCGCCTCCATGTCCAGCTTCTTGGACTGGTGGGCGGTCATGCGGCTTTCGCCGGCATTGCCCATGCCGTAGCCCTTCTTGGTCTTGGCGAGGATCACCGTCGGGCGGCCCTTGTGCGCCTTGGCGGCGGCAAAGGCGGCATGGAGCTTGCGGAAATCATGGCCGCCGCGCTTCAGCGCGTGGATTTCGGCATCGGTCATGTGGGCGACCAGGGCGCGGCTGGCCGGATCGGCATCGAAGAACTTGGCGCGGTTGTAGTCGCCGTCCTTGCTGCCGAGATCCTGATACTGGCCGTCGACCGTCTCGGCGAAGCGGCGCAGCAGCACCAGATCCTTGTCGCGGGCGAACAGCCCGTCCCATTCCGAGCCCCACAGCACCTTGATGACGTTCCAGCCGGCGCCGATGAACAGGCTCTCCAGTTCCTGGATGATCTGGCCGTTGCCGCGCACCGGGCCGTCCAGCCGCTGCAGGTTGCAGTTGACGACGAAGGTCAGGTTATCGAGGTTCTCGCGTGCGGCCAGCGTCAGGCCGGCGATGGATTCGGGCTCGTCCATCTCGCCGTCGCCGAACACGCCCCAGACGTGGCGGCCGGCGGTGCTGGCCAGTCCACGCCCTTCCAGATAGCGCATGTAGCGGGCCTGATAGACGGCGCTGATCGGGCCGAGGCCCATCGAACCGGTCGGGAACTGCCAGAAGTCCGGCATCAGCCAGGGATGCGGATAGGAGCACAGGCCGTTGCCGCCGACCTCCTGCCGGTAGTTGGCGAGCTGGTCCTCGCTCAGCCGGCCCTCCAGGAAGGCGCGAGCATAGACGCCGGGCGCGGAATGCGGCTGGAAGTAGACCAGATCGCCGCCGAAATCCTCGGTGCGGCCGCGGAAGAAGTGGTTGAAGCCGATCTCGAAGATCTCGGCTGCGCTGGCATAGCTGGCGATATGGCCACCCAGCTCGCCATAGGCCTTGTTGGCGCGCACGACCATGGCCAGCGCGTTCCAGCGGATGATCGAGGTGATGCGCTCCTCCAGCTCCAGATCGCCCGGATAGGAGCCCTGCTGCGCCACCGGAATGGTGTTGCGATAGGCCGAATAGGGCTGGCCCTTGGAAAAGACGCCATTGGCGCGGGCCACGTCGTCGAGCTGGCGCAGCAGGAACCCGGCGCGCTCGCTGCCCGAACTGGCGGCGACGGCGGTGAGGGCCTCGATCCATTCCTGCGTTTCGATGGGGTCGGTATCGGACTGGCCGCGCCGGTCCTGCTGAAAGTCGCTCATGCTGCCTCTTCCCAATGTTGCTGGCAGCAACTGTAACGGCGGGTACGGAAAATATGATGCCGAAAATGCTTTCAATGGAGTGTGTAACGGCATTGAGTGCCGCATTTCGCGCCATGCGTGGCATGAAATGCTGGACGGCCAGATAGTCTGGATGTTCGCCCGCCGCCTGCCTCCCGCGCGTTCAGACGGGCAGGGCGGTTTTGTACTTCACCTGCTTGAGCGCGAAGCTGGAGCGGATGTTGGAAACGCCGGGAATCTTGGTCAGTTCGTTGACGATGAAATGCTCCAGCGCCTTCATGTCCGGCACGATCAGGCGAACCAGATAGTCGCTGTCGCCGGTCATCAGGTAGCACTCCATCACCTGAGGGAAGGAATTCATCTTCTGTTCGAAGGTGCGCAAGGCCTGCTCGACCTGCTTTTCCAGCGTCACCTGAATGAAGACGTTGATCGACAGGTCGAGCGCTTCCGGATCGACCAGCGCGACATAGCCGCGGATGAAGCCGTCGCGCTCAAGTTGCTTGACTCGTGCGAGACAAGGTGACGGGGACAGCCCCACCCGCGCCGACAGTTCGACATTGGTGAGGCTGCTGTCCTTCTGCAATTGGGCCAGGATACGGCGGTCGGTGTCGTCGAAGGGGCGTCTTGGCATGTTGCGTTCCAATGTCAGGCATAGGCGGCATATTATTCTGGCATTGATGTCTGTGGCGGCGCAATGCACTGTTGCAACACGGTTTGCCGGTGAGGAATGACAGGTCATTTCAGCCCTGAGCGGGTGGTGGGGTATCCTGATTGCGCCGGTTTCGATGCCGTTTCGGGCCTGTGGAACGAGTCTGGAACGAGTCTGGAACGAATCGCTGACTCCTCCCGATTCATGGTTCGTTCACGGCTATATGTAGCTTTTTGCCGGATGGAGGCGGCTAGATGCTGAATCTTCCGAAGCGCCGTTTCGGCTGAATCTGGCGGAATCTGCGACATGGGCCGGCCGGGCTCGCCACGATGCGGCATCTTTCAACTTAATATATTGAAAAATAAGGAATTTCTTAATCTTCCTTAAGAATCTGCGAAGGCCTTGCCTGGGTTGCCGTTAACACCTCGATCAAAGACGGAACGAAACGGCGACGAATCGCTGATCGCAGAAGTTTCCCGTTTCGTTCGCTACCAGATGTTGTGGCTTGCACAGCTTGTCCACAGGCCGTGCACAGGCTGGATGTGGAAACGGCGCGGTTTGCCGCGCCGCGCCGTTAAGTCTTGCGTGCCGGATCGGCACAGTTTTTGACGATCAGGCGAGATATTGCCCGCCATTCGCCGTCAGCGTCGAGCCGGTGATGAAGCCGGCATCGTCGGAGGCGAGGAAGACCACGCAACGCGCGATCTCCTCCGCCTCGCCGAGGCGGCCGATCGGGATCTGGGCGACGATCGCCTCGCGCACCTTTTCCGGCACCGCCATCACCATGTCGGTGGCGATGTAGCCGGGGCAGATGACGTTGACGGTGATGCCGGCGCGGGCGCCCTCCTGCGCCAGCGCCTTGCTGAAGCCGATGTCGCCGGCCTTGGCGGCCGAATAATTGGCCTGTCCCATCTGGCCCTTCTGGCCGTTGATGGAGGAGATGGTGATGACGCGGCCGAACTTGCGGTCGCGCATGCCGGTCCACAGCGGATGCGTCATGTTGAAGACGCCATTGAGGTTGGTGCCGATCACCTCGTTCCACTGCTCGCGCGTCATCTTGTGGAACATGGCGTCGCGGGTGATGCCGGCATTGTTGACCAGCACCCCCACCGGGCCGAGGTCGGCTTCCACCTGGGCGATGCCCTCGGCGCAGGCGTCGTAATCGGCCACCGACCATTTGTAGACCGGAATGCCGGTCTCCTCGTTGAATGTGCGGGCGGCTTCGTCATTGCCGGCATAGTTGGCGGCAACGGAGTAGCCCGCATCCCTCAACGCTTTGGCAATGGCGGCGCCGATGCCGCGCGTTCCGCCGGTGACGATTGCAACCCTGCTCATGCTCTGGTCCTTCCGTGGTGATGCAGTAGGCGAGTGGTAAGGCAGTAGGTTAAGTAAGGCAGTAAGGCAGTAGGGCAGTAGGGCAGTAAGGCAGTAAGGCAGTAGGGAAACGGTCAGTTCGGGCTTCTTTACATATTGCCCTACTCCCCTACTGCCCTATTCCCCTAATTCATCCCCTCCAGGCACATGGCGACGCCCATGCCGCCGCCGATGCACAGCGTGGCCAGGCCTTTCTTCGCGCCGCGGCGCTTCATCTCGTAGACCAGCGTGTTGAGGATGCGGGCGCCCGAGGCGCCGATCGGATGGCCGATGGCGATGGCGCCGCCATTGACGTTGACGATATCGGGGTTCCAGCCGAGCCCCTTGTTGACGGCGCAGGCCTGGGCGGCGAAGGCCTCGTTGGCCTCGACGAGGTCGAGGTCGTTGACCGACCAGCCCGCCTTTTCCAGCGCCTTCTTCGAGGCCGGGATCGGGCCGGTGCCCATCACCGCCGGATCGACGCCGGCGGTCGCCCAGGAAGCGATGCGGACGATCGGCGTGAGGCCACGGCGCTGGGCCTCGGCCTCCGTCATCAACAGCACGCCGGCGGCGCCGTCATTGATGCCGGAGGCGTTGCCGGCCGTCACCGTGCCTTCCTTGTCGAAGGCCGGCTTCAGCTTCTGCATGGCATCGATGGTGGCGCCGTGGCGGATGTATTCGTCGTCCTCGACCACGGTGTCGCCCTTGCGCGACTTGACCGTCACCGAAACGATCTCGTCCTTGAACTTGCCGGCCTTCTGGGCGGCCTCGGCCTTGTTCTGCGACGCCAGCGCGAACCGGTCCTGCTCGTCGCGGGAAATCTGGAACTCACGCGCGACGTTTTCGGCGGTGATGCCCATGTGGTAGCCGTTGAAGGCATCCCACAGGCCGTCCTTGATCATGGTGTCGATCATCTTGTAGTCGCCCATCTTCACGCCGGCGCGCAGATGCTGGGCATGCGGCGAAAGCGACATCGATTCCTGCCCGCCGGCCACGATGACGCGGGCATCTCCGCTGGCGATCTGCTGCATGCCGAGGGCGACGGAGCGCAGGCCCGAGCCGCACACCTGGTTCATGCTCCAGGCCGAAGCCTCCTTCGGTACGCCGGCCAGCATCGCGGCCTGGCGGGCGGGGTTCTGGCCCTGGGCGGCGGTCAGCACCTGGCCGAGGATGACCTCGTCGACCTCGGCGGCGTCGACGCCGGCGCGGGCCAGCACTTCCTTGATCACGATGGCGCCAAGCTCATGTGCCGGCAGGTTGGCGAAGGCGCCGCTGAAGGAGCCCACGGGGGTGCGGGCGGCGCTGACGACAACGATGGCGTTGGAAGCGGACATGTTTTTCTCCGGACTTTTCAGGACGGCATTTCGACGGGTTTCCTTAACTTTTGTTGCCCTTTCCGAAACGCGAGTCAAACCGGAAATGCGGCCGTCACGCCGGCGCCGCCAGGCCGGCTCAGCAATGCTGCGCAGCATTTTGCACCGCCGTCGACCCGTTCATTTCTTCTGCACTGCACAAAATGACTTGGAGTCGCGTCTGTTTTGGGCCTATCCTGCAAGCAGTGGAAATCAGGCAGTAAGTGCTTGCTTACCAATGTGCCGAAGCTGATCGGGAGGACGCTGATGGCTGCGAAAGACGAACCGGTGATCATCAAGAAATACGCCAATCGCCGGCTCTACAACACCGGAACCAGCACCTATGTGACGCTGGAGGACCTGGCCACCATGGTCAAGCGCGGCGAGGACTTCACCGTCCAGGACGCCAAGAGCGGGGACGACATCACCCATTCGGTGCTGACCCAGATCATCTTCGAACTGGAAAACAAGGACGGGCAGAACATGCTGCCGATCCCGTTCCTGCGCCAGCTCATCGCCTTCTATGGCGACCAGATGCAGATGATCGTGCCGTCCTTTCTCGAACAGTCCATGCTCGCCTTCTCGAAGGAACAGGAGCGCTTCCGCGAGCAGATGAAGGATGCGATCGGCAAGTCGCCCATGGACATGATGAAGATGCCGACGCCGATGAAGGCGCTGGAGGAGCAGACACGGCGCAACATGGAGATGTTCCAGAACGCCATGCGCATGTTCACCGCCTTCCCGGCCGGTGCCGCGTCGCAGCAGGCGGACCCGCAACCGCGCAAGGAGACCGCGGAGCGGGGAGACGATCTTCAGGAACTGAAGGATCAGATCGCTGCGATGCAGCGCAAGCTCGACACGCTGTCATAGGCCGAGGCTGATATCCGGAAATGAAGCCGGCCGCCCTTTTGGACGGCCGGAAACAAGAGCTACAGGCGCGCGCCGGAGGCGGTGCCTCCGGTCGGCGCGTCATGCCGTTTCGAGCACCTTGTCGGGCGCGGTGCCGACGATGGCCTCGTAGCGGGCCTTGTCGGTGGCCGTCTCGGTGTTGATGAGGAAGATGCGCGCATTGCCGTCCAGGCCGAGCGCCGCCCTGGCTTCGGCGTCGCCGGCGGCGCGGATCAGCCCGGCAAGGCCGGCGCAGCCGCTTTCGCCGGCGACGATGGCCGGGTCGGAACCCTTCGGGCGCGCCAGGCGCCGCATGGTCTCGGCGGCGTCCTCCTCGCTCACCGTCATGAAGGCCTCGGCCTTGCGCGACAGCACCCGCCAGCCGACCAGCGACGGCTCGTAGCATTCGAGCATGGCCATGATGGTGGCCTCGCCATGCTCGACCTTGACCGGATGGCCGACGCGGGCGCTTTCCAGGATGCAGGCCGCCCGTTCCGGTTCGACGACGATGAATTTCGGCCGCTTGTCGCCGAACACGATGTCGAAATAGCCGGCCACGGCCGCCGCCAGCCCGCCGACGCCGGCCTGGATGAAGACATGGGTCGGCGGCTGCGGCAGGGCGCGCAGCGCTTCGCCCAGCATGGCCGTGTAGCCCTGCATTACCAGCGAGGGAATGCGCTCATAGCCCGGCCAGGACGTGTCGGAAACCACGGTCCAGCCGTTCTCCCGGCACACCCTTTCGGCCTCGGCGACGGAATCGTCATAGGTGCCCTCGACCCGGATCATCTCGGCGCCGTATTGGGCGATGGCGGCGACGCGCTCGTCGCTGACGCCCGAATGGACGAAGATCGCGGCCTTGGCGCCGACCATACGGGCGCCCACGGCCACCGACTTGCCATGGTTGCCGTCCGTCGCGCAGCCGAAGGTCATGGTTTCGGCGATTTTGCGCACCGCCGGCGATTGCAGGTCGGAAATATCGACCGGCTGGCCGAGCTTGCGGCCGGCTGCCTCCAGCACCAGCCGGATGACGGCATAGGAGCCGCCCAGCGCCTTGAAGCTGCCGAGGCCGAGCCGGAAGCCTTCGTCCTTGATGTGGATGGAGGCGACGCCGAGTTCCTTCGCGAGGTTGTCCAGCGCATGCAGCGGCGTCGGCTCGTGGTTGGGGCGATGCTGGAGGAAGCGCTCGACGGTGCGGGCTTCCTCGAGGCTCAGCGTCTCGGCATCGGCGGGATCGAGCGCCTTGTCATGGTCGGGGTGGGTGTTCAGGATCAGCATGGTTGCTCCTCGCTTCCGGGAGGCTGAAGTTTATTGCATCTACAGGGCTGGATTTCTTCTTTTCCTGCCGCCAGAATGCAAAAAACTCTCGATTTTGGGGACCGCCATGCCCGAACCGGCACCGGAAGGACTCGACCGCTTCGATCTGGCGATCCTCGCCATATTGCAGCGGGACAACACGGTGCCGCACCGGGTGCTCGGCGAGCGGGTGAACCTGTCGGCGGCGGCCGTGCACCGGCGTGTACGGCGCATGGAGGAAAGCGGCGTCATCACCGGCAATTTCGCTGCCGTCGATCCGGCCCGCGTCGGCCAGCCCATCACCATCGTGGTGGAGGTGCAGGTCGAAAGCGAGCGGCTCGACCTGCTCGATGCAGCCAAGCGCAGTTTCGCCGCCGACCCGGCCGTGCAGCAATGCTACTATGTGACCGGCGAGGCCGATTTCGTGCTCATCGTCACGGTCGCCTCGATGGCGGACTACGATGCGCTGACGCGCCGCCTGTTCTTCGAGAATCACAATGTGAAGCGCTTCCGCACGCTGGTGGTGATGGACCGGATCAAGGCCGGGCTTGCGGTGCAACTGCCGGACCAGAACCCGGAGCGAATCTGATAGTCTCCATCCCCGCACCAGACAATCCGGCCCCACACCAGACATTCCGGTAAGGACGACGCGCAAGTGACAGAATTGATACCCGTCTTCGACGGCCACAACGACACGCTGATGAAACTCTACGAGGCGGCGGAGCCGGACAAGGAAAAGCTGTTCGTCGAAGGCAGCCCGGCAAGCTGGCACATCGACCTGCCGCGCGCCCGCAAGGGCGGGCTGGCCGGCGGCATGTTCGCCATCTTCCCGCCGCCGCTGCAAAGAACCCGGCGCGGCAACGCGGCGCCGGGCACCGACGAACCGCTGGCCTCGGAACTCGGCCGGGCCGAGGCGCTGGACGCGACGGTGGCGATGGCCTCCATCCTGCTGCGGCTGGAGCGGGCCGGGGCGGTGAGCGTCTGCCGCAGCGCCGCCGATATCCGTGCCGCCATGGCCGCCGGCCGGCTCGCCACCGTGTTCCACATCGAGGGCGCCGAAGCCATCGACACCGACCTTGCCATGCTCGACGTGCTGCATGGCGCCGGCCTGCGTTCCCTCGGCATCGTGTGGAGCCGGCCCAACGCCTTCGGCCATGGCGTGCCGTTCCGCCTGCCGTCCTCGCCGGACACCGGCCCCGGCCTCACCGATGCCGGCAAGGCGCTGGTCAGGGCCTGCAACCGGCTGCGCATCATGATCGACCTGTCGCACCTGAACGAGAAAGGGTTTCGCGATGTCGCGGAACTGAGTGATGCGCCGCTGGTCGCCACCCATTCCAATGTCCATGCGCTGTGCCCGCATGCCCGCAACCTCACCGAATGGCAGCTCGGCGCCATCCGCGACACCGGGGGCATGGTGGGGTTGAACTTCGCCACTGGCTTCCTGCGCGAGGACGGCCGAATGGACCCGAACACCGGCCTCGATGTGATGGTCCGCCACATCGGCGCGCTGGTGGAGGCGCTGGGCGAGGATCATGTCGGCTTCGGCTCGGATTTCGACGGGGCGACGATTCCGGCTGCCATCGGCGACGTTTCGGGCCTGCCGCGCCTCATCGAAGCGCTGGCCGCCCATGGCTTTGGGCGCGAATTGATCGAGAGGATCGCCTGGAAGAATTGGGTGCGCGTCCTGGAGCGCACGATCGGATAGTCAACCCCTGGCTGTCATTCGGGCGGAACCAATCCGCCCCGCATCACGTTATGGCCGCGGTCCCGTACATGTCCGCAGTCTTGTCGCGGCATTCGGGCAGAAGTCGATCGGATGCCGGAAAGTCGCGATGATCCAGGACAGCATAGAACGCAATTTCATCCGCGCCGCCATGACCGCGCCCTATCTGGAGCGCGAGGAGGAGCAGGCGCTGGCGGTGAGCTGGCGCGAGCGGCACGACCAGGAGGCGCTGAACCGCATGACGGTGGCGCATATGCGTCTGGTCATCTCCATGGCGGCGAAATTCCGCAATTACGGCCTGCCGATCGGCGACCTCATCCAGGAAGGCCATGTCGGCCTGCTCGAGGCCGCGGCGCGGTTCGAGCCGGAGCGTGACGTGCGCTTTTCCACCTATGCCACGTGGTGGATCCGCGCCTCGATGCAGGATTACATCCTGCGCAACTGGTCGATCGTGCGCGGCGGCACCAGCTCGGCCCAGAAGGCGCTGTTCTTTAACCTGCGCCGGCTGCGGGCGCGGCTTTCCGCCGGTTCCGACACGCTTTCCAACGCCACCATCTATCAGGAGATCGCCACCACGCTCGGCGTGCCGGAAGCCGATGTCGCGACCATGGATTCGCGGCTTTCCGCGCCGGACAGCTCGCTCAACGCGCCGCTGTCGGGCGAGCCGGATTCGCTGGAGCGCATGGATTTCCTCGTCTGCGACGATCCTCTGCCCGACGAGGTGGCCTCGCAGGCCATCGACGTCGAACGCCGCACCATCTGGCTGAAGGATGCGCTGGGCGCGCTCAACCCGCGCGAGCTGCGCATCATCGAGGAACGACGCCTCAAGGACGACGGGGCGACGCTTGCCGAACTCGGCGAAGCCATGGGCATTTCCAAGGAGCGGGTGCGCCAGCTCGAGGCGCGCGCCATGGAAAAGCTGAAAGTGGCGCTGGTGGCGCGCAACCCGGAATTCATGGCCGCCTGAACCCGGCGGCGGCTTTTACTCTTCAGGCAGCAGGTCGGGGCGCCTTTCGCGGGTCAGCTTCTCGGCCTGCGCCCGCCGCCATGCCGCGATCCTGGCATGGTTGCCGGAGGTCAGCACCTCGGGGATCGTCCGGCCCTCGAATTCCTGCGGGCGCGTGTAATGCGGGTGCTCGAGCAACCCGCCTTCGAAACTTTCCTCCTCGCCCGACAGTTCGTTGCCCATGACGCCCGGAAGCAGGCGCACCACGGCGTCGAGCAGCACCAGTGCCGCCGGCTCGCCGCCGGAGAGGATGTAGTCGCCGATCGACACTTCCTCCAGTTGCCGGGCCTCGATCAGGCGCTGGTCGACGCCCTCGAAGCGGCCGCACAGGATGACCGCGCCGGGACCGGCGGCCAGTTCGCGTACGCGCTGTTGCGTCAGCGGCCGGCCGCGCGGGCTCATCAGCAGGCGCGGGCGCCGGTCGGAGGGCGGGGAAGCGTGGTCGATGGCGCGGGCCAGCACGTCGGCGCGCATCACCATGCCGGCGCCGCCGCCGGCCGGGGTGTCGTCCACGGTGCGGTGGCGGTCGGTGGCGAAGTCGCGGATCTGCACGGTCTCCAGCGACCAGGTGCCGGCCTCCAGCGCCCGCCCGGCCAGAGACATGCCCAGCGCACCCGGAAACATCTCCGGGTAGAGGGTCAGCACCGAGGCGGAAAAGCTCACCGGTTGCCTCCGGCATCCCTGGGGCCGCGCGGCCGGTCGGAGGCGTCGAAGGTTTCATCCTCTTCATCCGGACGGCCGTCCTCGTCGCCGTCGTCCACCAGCCCGGCGGCGACGGGATCGACGCGGACATAGCCTTCCGCGACCGACACGTCCGGCACGGCGGCCTGGGTGAAGGGAATGAGCACGCCCTTGCGGCCGCCGATCATCAGGTCGAGGATATCGCCGCCGCCGAAATTCTGCACCGCCAGCACCTTGCCGAGCACGGCGCCGGTGTCGTCGCGCACGTCGAGGCCGATCAGGTCGGCATGGTAGAACTCGTCCTCCTCCTCCGGCTCGGGCAGCACGGAGCGGTCGACGAACAGTTCGGTGCCGGTCAGCGCCTCGGCGGCGCTGCGGTCCCTGACCTCGGCGAAGCGCACGACGGCCACGTTGCCGGCGGGGCGGATGCTGGCGACCTGGAAGGAGCGGCCGTCCTGCGTGTAGAGCGGGCCATAATCGCCCAGCGCCTCAGGGTCGCCGGTGAAGGTCTTGACGCGCAATTCGCCCTTGATGCCATGCGGCGCGCCGATCACGGCCATCTGGACGGGGTTTTCGAGCTTGGCCATGACATTCGATCCTTGCAGTCTGGTGATGTCCTAGATCGGGGGCAGGGCCTTTTCAAGCAAGCTTCACCGCTTCCTAACCCGATCGGGTGAAGATGCGCGCATGAAGACACAGGAACAATTCCTCATTTCGGCCCGGCCGGACCTTCAGGCGGCGCGCGCCGAATGGCTTTCGGCGCTGGCCGGCGAGCGGCGGCTGTCGGCGCTGACGGTCGAGGCCTATGAGCGCGACACGCGCCAGTTCCTGCAGTTTTTGACCGGCCATTGCGGCGGGCCGCCGGGCATTGCCGATATTGCCGAGCTCAAGCCGGCGGACCTGCGCGCCTTCCTCGCCTCGCGGCGGGGCGCGGGGGCCGGGGCGCGCACGCTGGGGCGGGGGCTGGCCGGCATACGCTCGCTGCTGCGTTTCCTCGAGCGCCTGGGCATGGCGAATGCAGCGGGCGCTGCGGCCCTGCGCGCACCCCGGCAGCCGAAATCCCTGCCCAAGCCGCTGACCGCGCCCGACGCCAAGCGCGTGGTGGCGGCGGGCGAGCAGCTTGCCGAGGAGCCCTGGATCGCGGCACGCAACGCGGCGGTGCTGACCCTTCTCTATGGCTGCGGCCTGCGCATTTCGGAGGCGCTCGGCCTCACCGGCGGCGAACTGGCCGATGCGGGCGAAACCGTGCTGCGCGTGACCGGCAAGGGCGGCAAGACGCGGCTGGTGCCGCTGCTGCCCGTCGCCGCCAAGGTGGTGATGGAGTACCGGCGCCTGTGCCCCTATCACCTCGAAGTCGAACAGCCGTTGTTTCGCGGGGCGCGCGGCGGGCCGCTCAACCCGGCCATCATCCAGCGCGAGATGGTGCGTCTGCGCTCGGCGCTCAACTTGCCGGATACGGCGACGCCGCATGCGCTGCGCCATTCCTTCGCCACGCATCTGCTCGGCCGCGGCGGCGACCTGCGCACCATCCAGGAATTGCTCGGCCATGCCAGCCTGTCCACCACGCAGGTCTATACCGGCGTCGACACGGCGCGGCTGCTGGAAATCTACGAAGCTGCCCATCCGCGCGCCTGACGATCGGGTTAACGGTTTCGCCGCGATTTGACGGTAGGAAAGGGCATGACACGCACACTCGCCCTGGCCGACCGTACCGCCCTGTTCTGCCTCAAGTTGCTGGCGGGGCTGAACCTGCTGTTCTTCCTGTCCTTCCTCATCGTGCTGGCCATGGCGACGGGCAGGGCGCAGGCCGAGGCGATCGCCTGCGCCGGCGTCGACCTGATGGAAAAGCTCGAAAAGGACGACCCGGCCGCTTATGCCAAGGCGCGGCAGGAGGCGGACGCCGTGCTCAACGGCAAGGGCGTGCTGTGGAAGCTGGAGAAGGAGGGCGCCCAGCCGTCCTATCTGTTCGGCACTTTCCACCTGAGCGATCCGCGTGTCGTCACGCTGCCGGCGTCGGCGCAGGCGGCCTATGACGGCGCCGGCACGGTGGTAATCGAAACCACCGACGTGCTCGACCCCGCGCGGATGATGGCGGCCATGGCCAGTGACCCGGAACTGATGATGTTCACCGGCTCCGAGACGCTCACCTCGCAGCTCTCGGCCGAGGATGCCGAGGTCCTGAAAAAAGGTCTCGATGCGCGCGGGATCCCGCCGGCCAGCGCGGCCAAGATGAAGCCGTGGATGCTGCTGGCCATGGTGGCGGTGCCGCAATGCGAAGTCGACCGCCGGACCGCCGGCAAGGCGATCCTCGACGTCAGGCTCGCGCAGGATGCCACGGCGGCCGGCAAGGAACTGGGCTCGCTGGAGACGGCTGCGGACCAGTTGGGCGCCATGGCTTCCTTGCCAATGGAGTTCCACATGCAAGGGCTGCTGGACACCATCCGGCTGGGCGACGGCATCGACGACATGACGGAGACGATGATCCGGCTCTACCAGCAAGGCGATGTCGGCATGATCATGCCGATGTTCAACGTCGTCATGCCGCAGGCCGAGGATGCCGCCGGCTACGCCGCCTTCGAGGAAGCGCTCATCAACCGCCGCAACAAGGGCATGATCGCCAATGCCGGGCCGTATCTTGACAAGGGCAATGCCTTTCTCGCGGTCGGGGCCCTGCATCTGCCGGGGCCGGAAGGGCTGGTCGAGGGGTTTCGCAAGGCCGGCTATGCCGTGACCAGGGTGCCGTGAACCGGCCGGATGCCGGCCGGGCGACTGTTTTGCGCTGACGGCTCTTTGGGCGTTTTCTGCGCTTCCGGTGGCTGAAAAGGCTCCCGATGCAACCTGTCGGCGTTTCTTGCGTTGGTTTGGGTTGATTGATCCTTTTTTCAGGAGGACAGAATGGCCAATCCCAACACGCCGGGTCCGGACGATCCCCGTCCGCTCGATCCTCTCAACCCGGTGCCGCCGCATTCGACATCCGATCCGCGCCTCGATCCAGCTCCTCCTCCGCGCGGTGGCGGAAGCGGCTGGATCATCGCACTGATCGTCGTCGTGCTGGCGCTTGCCGCCTACTATATCTTCGCCGGCGGCGAGCAGCCGGCGCCAGAGGCGCCGCCACCCGCGGCCACCGAACCCGCGCCTGCGCCAGCCCCGGCCGAGCCCGCGCCAGCGCCTGCGGAGCCGGCTCCCGCGCCGGCCGAACCCGCCCCGGCTCCGGCCGAGCCTGCGCCTGCGCCGGCCGAACCGGCCCCGGCACCGACCGACAGCGCTCCGGCGCCCACAGAGCCCGCTCCGGCCGAACCTGCCCCCGAGCAGCCGGCGAACTGACGGCTTACCAAAAAACGGCCCGCCGATTGGCGGGCCGTTTCCTTATGGAATGAAGCGCCGGCCGGTCAGATATGGATCGGCTTGGCGAAGGTGGCGAGCGCCGCCTCCTTGACCGCCTCCGACATGGTCGGGTGGGCGTGGCAGGTGCGGGCGAGGTCTTCCGAAGAGCCGCCGAATTCCATCAGAACCGCCGCCTCGTGGATCATCTCGCCGGCGCCGAAGCCGACGATGTGAACGCCGAGCACGCGATCCGTCTCCTTGTCGGCCAGCACCTTCACGAAGCCGTCGGTGTGCTGCATGGCACGCGCCCGGCCATTGGCGGTGAAGGGGAACTTGCCGGACTTGTAGGCGATGCCGGCCTTCTTCAGCTCCTCCTCGGTCTTGCCGACCGAAGCCACTTCGGGGCTGGTGTAGACGACGCCCGGGATAACCTCATAGTTCACGTGGCCGGCCTGGCCGGCGATGATCTCGGCAACGGCCACGCCCTCGTCCTCGGCCTTGTGGGCGAGCATCGGGCCGGCCACCACGTCGCCGATGGCGTAGATGCCGGGCACGTTGGTGCACAGATGGCCGTCGGTTTTGACGCGGCCGCGCTCGTCCATCTCGACGCCGGCTTCCTTCAGGCCGAGCCCTTCGGTGTAGGGCTTGCGGCCGGTGGCGATCAGCACGACGTCGGCCTCGACGGTCTCTGCATCGCCGCTCCCCTTGGCCGGATTGACGGGCTCGAAGGTCACGGATGCGCCCTTCTTGGCCTTGGTCACGCCGGTGACCTTGGAGCCCAGCTTGAAGGTGAAGCCCTGCTTGCCCAGCATGCGCTGGAACTGCTTGGCGACCTCCCCGTCCATGCCGCCGAGGATGGTGTCGAGGAATTCGACCACGGTGACCTTGGCGCCGAGGCGGGCCCAGACCGAGCCGAGTTCCAGCCCGATGACGCCGCCGCCGACCACGACGAGGTTCTGCGGCACCTTGTCCAGCGCCAGCGCGCCGGTGGAGGAGACGATGACCTTCTCATCGATGTCGACTTCCACGCCGGGGATGCCGGCGACGTCGGAGCCGGTGGCGATGACGATGTTCTTCGTCTCGATCTCCTGGGTCTTGCCGTCCTCGCCGGCGACCGCCACCTTGCCGGCGGCGACGACCTTGCCGGTGCCGCGGAAGGTGTCGATCTTGTTCTTCTTGAACAGGAAGGCGATGCCGCCGACATTGGCCGACACGGTGGTGTCCTTGTGCGCCATCATCTTCCCGAGGTTCAGCTTCGGCGCGGGGATCTCGACGCCCAGCGTGTCGAAGGAATGGCCGGCCTCGGCGAACATCTCGGAGGCGTGCAGCAATGCCTTGGAGGGGATGCAGCCGATGTTCAGGCAGGTGCCGCCGAAGGTCTCGCGCTTTTCGACCACCGCGACCTTGAGGCCAAGCTGCGCCGCCTTGATGGCGCACACATAGCCGCCGGGGCCCGAGCCGATGACGACGACATCATATGCCATTTGTCCATTCCTTTCCTGCCGGCCGTTGCGGCCATTCCATTGAGGTCGCGGCGGCCGGACAGACGGCGCGCCGGTGAGAAAGCTATTCCTGGCAACCCTTCAGGGTGAAGATATCTCCGGGAAGCCGCGCATCGTCGACATCCTCGCCGAAGATGGAAGCCTGCCGCAATGTCGGGCCGAGATCGGGGAAGATCAATGTCTGCGGCGCGGGGGTGCGCTCGGCCGGGATCGTCCCGACTTTGCCGTCCTCGCCCGCCGCATAGACCGGGCCTTCCCAAAGCGTGCATTCGGCGATCTCATCGCCGGTCACGTCGCCCTCCGGGCACTGGTACATCAGCGACGCATAGGGGCGGGGCGTCTCCTCGCTCCACATGACGATGCCGTCGAGCTGGACGCCGATGCGCAGGTTCATCCGGAAGGTGTTGGTCACCACCATGGATTCCCCGGTCGGCCGGAAATCGAGACCGGCCGCGTCGGTCGCGTCGCCATAGACGGACAGTTCCATCGGGCAGGCCGCATGGGCGGCCGGCGCGGCGGCCAGCAGCAGGGCGGCAAGGCCGAGCAACGGGCCGCCCCGCCGGACAACAGGCTTCGCGGTCACGACCGCTGCCTTTACAGGTCCAGAACCAGACGCTCCGGATCCTCCAGCGTCTCCTTGATGCGGACGAGGAAGGTCACGGCCTCCTTGCCGTCGACGATGCGGTGATCGTAGGACAGCGCCAGATACATCATCGGGCGGATGACGATCTGGCCGCCGACGACCACCGGCCGCTCCTGGATCTTGTGCATGCCGAGGATGCCCGACTGCGGCGCGTTGAGGATCGGCGTCGACATCAGCGAGCCGTAGACGCCGCCGTTGGAGATGGTGAAGGTGCCGCCCTGCATGTCGGCGACCGAGAGCTTGCCGTCGCGCGCGGCGATGCCGAGGCGGCCGATCTCCTTCTCGATCTCGGCGATCGACATCTGGTCGGCATCGCGCACCACCGGCACCACGAGGCCCTTATCGGTGCCGACCGCCACGCCGATATGGGCGTAGTTCTTGTAGATGATGTCGGTGCCGTCGATCTCGGCATTGACCGCCGGAATCTCCTTCAGCGCATGGGTCACGGCCTTGGTGAAGAAGCCCATGAAGCCGAGCTTCACGCCGTGCTTCTTCTCGAACAGCTCCTTGTACTTGGCGCGCAGGTCCATCACCGGCTTCATGTCCACCTCGTTGAAGGTGGTGAGCATGGCGGCGCTGTTCTGGGCGTCCTTGAGGCGGCGCGCGATGGTCTGGCGCAGCTTGGTCATGCGCACGCGCTCCTCGCGGCCCTCGTCCTGGGCGGGGGACGGCGCGCGGGCGACGACCGGCGCTTCCGCCGGCTGCGAGGGCGCACCCTTGGCGATGGCGTCGAGCACGTCGCCCTTGAGCACCTGGCCGCGCTTGCCCGAACCTGCCACCTGATCGGCCGACAGCTTGCTTTCGGCCAGCAGCTTGGCGGCGGACGGCGCCGGCGGCATGGTGCGCTCCTCGATCGGGCCCTCGCCGGCGATCTGCGCCTGCTGGGCGGCGGCTTCCCTGGTGGTGGAAGCGGCGGTCGGGGCCGACGCCTGCGCCACGGCCACCTCCTGCTTCGGCGCGGGCGTGGCGCCCTTGCCTTCGCCGATGGTGCCCAGAAGCGCGTCGATGCCGACGGTCTCGCCTTCCTGGGCGGTGATCTCCACCAGCGCGCCGGCTGCCGGCGCCGGCACCTCGACGGTCACCTTGTCGGTCTCGAGCTCGACCAGCGGCTCGTCGACGGCAATCGCATCGCCGACCTTCTTGAACCACTTGCCGATGGTCGCCTCGGTGACGGATTCGCCGAGAGTGGGAACGCGGATTTCGGTAGCCATTGTGCCTGTCCGTTCTGCTTGTCTTGAATTGCTATTCGCCGAGCGCATCTTCGAGGAAGGCGGCAAGCTGCGCCAGATGCTTCGACATCAGGCCGGTCGCCGGGGAGGCGGCGGCCGGGCGGCCGGTGTAGCGCACGCGCTGGTGCTTGGCGTCGATATGGGCCAGCACCCATTCCAGATAGGGGTCGATGAACGACCAGGCGCCCATGTTCTTGGGCTCCTCCTGGCACCACACCATCTCCGCGTTGCGGAAGCGCGACAGCTCGGTGATCAGGGCCTTGGCCGGGAACGGGTAGAGCTGCTCGACGCGCAGCAGGTAGATGTCGTTGATGCCGCGCTTCTCGCGCTCCTCGTAGAGGTCGTAATAGACCTTGCCCGTGCACAGCACGACGCGGCGGATCTTCGAATCCTTCACCAGCTTGATCGGCTGGTCGCCCAGATATTGCGCGTCGTCCCACAGCAGGCGGTGGAACGAGCTTTCGCCCGACATCTCGGCGATGGTCGAGACGGCGCGCTTGTGGCGCAGCAGCGACTTCGGCGTCATCAGGATCAGCGGCTTGCGGAAGTCACGCTTCAGCTGCCGGCGCAGGATGTGGAAGTAGTTGGCCGGCGTCGTGCAGTAGGCGACCTGCATGTTGTCCTCGGCGCAGAGCTGGAGGAAACGCTCCAGGCGGGCAGAGGAGTGCTCCGGCCCCTGGCCCTCATAGCCGTGCGGCAGCAGGCAGACGAGACCCGACATGCGCAGCCACTTGCGCTCGCCCGACGAGATGAACTGGTCGAACACCACCTGGGCGCCGTTGGCGAAGTCGCCGAACTGGGCTTCCCACAGCGTCAGCGCCTTGGGCGCCGAGAGCGAATAGCCGTATTCGAAGCCGAGCACCGCCTCTTCCGACAGCATCGAGTTGATGACCTCGTAGCCGGCCTGTGCCGCCGAGAGGTTGTTGAGCGGAATGTAGCGGGTCTCGTCGCGCTGGTCATAGAGCACCGAATGGCGCTGCGAGAAGGTGCCGCGCTCCGAATCCTGGCCGGACAGGCGGATCGGGTTGCCGTCGAGCAGGATCGAGCCGAAGGCCAGCGCCTCGGCCGTGGCCCAGTCGATGCCGGTGCCGTTCTCGATCGCCTGGCGGCGGTTGTCGAGGAAGCGCTGGATGGTGCGATGCGCCTCGAAGCCCTTCGGCACCTCGGTCAGCTTCTTGCCGATCTCCTTCAGCGTCTTGACCGGAACGGCGGTCTTGCCGCGACGCAGCTCGTCCTGGTTGTCGGCGGCGCGCAGCCCCGACCAGGCGCCGTCCAGCCAGTCGGCCTTGTTCGGCTTGTAGCTCTGGCCGGCCTCGAACTCCTGCTCGAGGCGAGCACGCCAGTCGGCCCGTATGCGGTCGATCTCGTCCTGGGTGATCAGGCCCTCGGCGATCAGGCGATCGCCATAGAGCTGGACGGTCGTGTTGTGGGCGCGGATGGAGCGGTACATCAGCGGCTGGGTGAATGCCGGCTCGTCGCCCTCGTTGTGGCCGAAGCGCCGGTAGCAGAACATGTCGATGACGACCGGCTTGTGGAACTTCATGCGGAATTCGATCGCCACCTTGGCGGCGTAGACCACCGCCTCCGGATCGTCGCCGTTGACGTGGAAGATCGGCGCCTCGATCATCTTGGCGACGTCGGACGGATAGGGCGACGAGCGCGAGAAGCGCGGATTGGTGGTGAAGCCGATCTGGTTGTTGATGATGAAGTGCACCGTGCCGGCGACGCGGTGGCCGCGCAGACCGGACAGGCCGAGGATCTCGGCCACCACGCCCTGGCCGGCGAAGGCGGCGTCGCCGTGGATGAGCAGCGGCAGCACCTTGGCGCGCTCCTCCAGCGGCACGATCTCCTCGCGGCTGCGGCCGTAGAGCTGGTCCTGCTTGGCGCGGGCCTTGCCCATCACCACCGGGTTGACGATTTCCAGGTGCGAGGGGTTGGCCGTCAGCGACAGGTGGACCTGATTGCCGTCGAAAACGCGGTCGGACGAAGCGCCGAGGTGGTACTTCACGTCACCCGAGCCTTCCACGTCGTCCGGGGTGAAGGAGCCGCCCTTGAACTCGTGGAAGATGGCGCGGTGGGGCTTGGCCATCACCTGCGAGAGCACGTTGAGGCGGCCGCGGTGGGCCATGCCGAGCACGATCTCCTTCATGCCGAGCGCGCCGCCGCGCTTGATGATCTGCTCCAGCGCCGGGATCAGCGATTCGCCGCCGTCGAGCCCGAAGCGCTTGGTGCCCTTGTACTTGACGTCGATGAACTGCTCGAAGCCCTCCGCCTCGATCAGCTTGGACAGGATCGCCTTCTTGCCTTCGGCGGTGAAGGAAATCTCCTTGTCGGCGCCTTCGATGCGCTCCTGGATCCAGGCCTTCTCCTCCGGGTCGGAGATGTGCATGAACTCGACGCCGAGCGTCGAGCAATAGGTGCGGGTGAGGATGTCCAGCATCTGCCGGATGGTGCCGAACTCCAGCCCAAGCACATTGTCGAGGAAGATCGGGCGGTCGTAGTCGGCCTCGGTGAAGCCGTAGTTCTGGGGCGACAGCTCGTTATAGTCCTCGAGCGGCTTGGCGATGCCCAGCGGATCGAGATTGGCGTGGAGATGGCCGCGCATGCGGAAGGCGCGGATCATCATGATGGCGTGGACGGAATCGCGCGTCGCCTGATGGACGTCGGCATTGGTGAGCGGCGTGCCGGTCTCGACCGCCTTGTCCTTCACCTTCTTGCCGATGACCTTCTCGATCAGGCCCCAGTTGCCGTCGAGGGCGGAGACAAGCTCGCCATTGGCCTGCACCGGCCAGTTGGGCTTCTTCCAGGAAGCGCCCTCGGCGTTCTTCTTCACAACCGAGGCGTCGTCCTTCAGCGCGCCGAAGAAATCCTGCCACTCGGGGTCGACGGCGGACGGATCGTCCTGCCAGGCGGCATGGAGCGCCTCGATGTAATCGGCATTGCCGCCATAGAGGAAGGAGGTGAGAGAGAATTGGTCGTTGTTCTGGTCTTGTCTCGACATGTCGCTTCTTGAAGCCCTTTGCTTCAGCTCCTTGCGTTTACGGCTCGGCCGCATATGCCTGACGGTCTCGGCCGTCGCGAAATCCCTCTCCCCCTTGGCATTCGCGCCGGGCAGGAGAACCGCCCGGCGCGTCGATCAGCCCTTGATGGCTTCGACCAGGGTTTTCCCCAGTCGGGCCGGGGACGGCGAAACCCTGATGCCGGCCGCCTCCATGGCGGCGATCTTGTCTTCGGCTCCGCCCTTGCCGCCGGAGATCACGGCGCCGGCATGGCCCATGGTGCGGCCGGGAGGGGCGGTGCGGCCGGCGATGAAGCCGGCCATCGGCTTCTTGCGGCCACGCTTGGCCTCGTCGCGCAGGAACTGCGCGGCGTCTTCCTCGGCGGAACCGCCGATCTCGCCGATCATGATGATCGACTTGGTCTCGTCATCGGCCAGGAACATCTCCAGCATGTCGATGAACTCCGTGCCCTTGACCGGATCGCCGCCGATGCCGACGGCCGTGGTCTGGCCAAGGCCTTCGTTGGTGGTCTGGAACACCGCCTCATAGGTAAGGGTTCCCGAGCGCGAGACAACACCGACCGAGCCCTTGCGGAAGATGTTGCCGGGCATGATGCCGATCTTGCACTCGTCGGGGGTGACGATGCCGGGGCAGTTGGGGCCGATCAGGCGCGACTTCGACTTGTCGAGCTTCGCCTTGACCTTGACCATGTCCATGACCGGAATGCCCTCGGTGATGCACACGATCAGCTCCATCTCGGCCTCGATGGCCTCGATGATGGCGTCGGCCGCGCCCGCCGGCGGCACATAGACGACCGAGGCGGTGGCGCCGGTGCGTTCCTTGCCCTCGGCCACCGTGGCGAAGATCGGCAGGGTCTCGCCCTTGGCGCCGGTCCAGTTCTCGCCGCCCTTCTTGGGGTGGATGCCGCCGACCATCTTGGTGCCGTGATAGGTCAGCGCCTGCTCGGTGTGGAAGGTGCCGGTCTTGCCGGTCAGGCCCTGGACGAGAACCTTGGTGTCTTTGTTGATGAGAATGGACATCTGGGCTCAGTTCCCTTTCACGGCCTTGACGATCTTCTGGGCGGCGTCGTCGAGGTCGTCCGCCGAAATCACGTTCAGTCCGCTCTCGTTGATGATCTTCTTGCCCAACTCGACGTTGGTGCCTTCGAGGCGCACCACCAGTGGCACCTTGAGGCCCACTTCCTTGACGGCGGCGATGACGCCCTCGGCGATCACGTCGCACTTCATGATGCCGCCGAAGATGTTGACGAGGATGCCCTTCACGTTCGGATCGGCGGTGATGATCTTGAACGCCGCCGTCACCTTCTCCTTGGAAGCGCCGCCGCCGACATCGAGGAAGTTGGCGGGCTCGGCGCCGTAGAGCTTGATGATGTCCATGGTCGCCATGGCGAGGCCCGCGCCGTTGACCATGCAGCCGATGTCGCCGTCCAGCGCCACATAGGCGAGGTCGTATTTCGAGGCCTCGATTTCCTTCTCATCCTCTTCCGTGGTGTCGCGCAGCTCGACCACGTCGGCATGACGGAACAGCGAGTTGTTGTCGAAGGAGACCTTGGCGTCGAGCACGCGCAGGCGCCCGTTGGTCATGACGATCAGCGGGTTGATCTCGAGCAGGCTCATGTCCTTCTCGGAGAAGGCCTTGTAGAGCAGCGGGAACAGCTTCTTCCCGTCCTCGGCGGCGTCGCCGGCGAGCTTCAGCGCCTCGTTGATCTTCGCCACGTCGGCATCGGTGACGCCCGTTTCGGGGTCGATGGCGACGGTGATGATCTTCTCCGGCGTCGCCTCGGCCACGGCCTCGATGTCCATGCCGCCCTCGGTGGAAACCACGAAGGCGACGCGGCCGACGGAGCGGTCGACCAGCAGCGACAGGTAAAGCTCGCGGTCGATGTCGGCGCCGTCCTCGATGTAGAGGCGGTTGACCTGCTTGCCGGCCGGGCCGGTCTGCTTGGTCACCAGCGTGTTGCCCAGCATTTCCTTCGCATTGGCGACGACTTCCTCGACCGACTTGGCGAGGCGCACGCCGCCCTTGGCGTCGGGGCCGAGTTCCTTGAACTTGCCCTTGCCGCGGCCGCCGGCGTGGATCTGGCTCTTGACCACATAGAGCGGACCGGGAAGCTTCTTCGCCGCGGCTTCGGCCTCTTGCGCCGAGAAGATCGGCACGCCGTCGGCGACGGGGGCGCCATAGGCTTTCAGAAGCTGCTTGCCCTGATATTCATGGATGTTCATTTGCAAGCCTCTCCTTGGTTATTTCTGGGCGAGTTGCGGCGCGATGCCCGTGCAGGCCTCGGTGAGGCCCTGGACGGCGGCGACCGACTTTTCGAACATCGCCTGCTCGTCCTTGTTGAAGTCGAGTTCGATGATGCGCTCGACGCCGCCGGAGCCGATCACCACCGGCACGCCGACATAGGTGTCCTTGACGCCGTACTGGCCGTTGAGATGGGCCGCGCAGGGCAGGACGCGCTTCTTGTCCTTCAGGTAGCTCTCGGCCATGGCGATGGCCGAGGCGGCCGGCGCGTAGTAGGCCGAGCCGGTCTTGAGCAGGCCGACAATCTCGCCGCCGCCCTTGCGGGTGCGCTCGACGATGGCGTCCAGCTTGTCCTTGGAGGTCCAGCCCATCTTGACGAGGTCGGGCAGCGGCACGCCGGCAACGGTGGAGTAGCGCACCATCGGCACCATGTCGTCGCCATGGCCGCCCAGCGTCATGGCCGAGACGTCCTCGACCGAGACCTTGAACTCCTCGGCCAGGAAGTAGCGGAAGCGGGCCGAGTCTAGCACGCCGGCCATGCCCACGACATGGCTCTTGGGCAGGCCGGAGAACTTCTGCAGCGCCCAGACCATGGCGTCGAGCGGGTTGGTGATGCAGATCACGAAGGCGTTGGGGGCGTATTTGGCGATGCCGGCGCCGACCTGCTCCATGACCTTGAGGTTGATGCCCAGGAGGTCGTCGCGGCTCATGCCCGGCTTGCGCGGCACGCCGGCGGTGACGATGCACACATCCGCGCCCTCGATGCCGGCATAGTCGTTGACGCCGACATAGCGGGCGTCGAAGCCGTCGACCGGCGAGGATTCGGCGATATCCAGCCCCTTGCCCTGCGGGATGCCCTCGGCGATGTCGAACAGGACCACGTCGCCCAGTTCCTTCAGGCCGATCATATGGGCGAGGGTGCCGCCGATCATGCCGGAGCCAATCAGTGCTATCTTGTTGCGTGCCATGTCAGGATGAATTCCCTTTGCTGTGACGGCGCCGGGATGGCGTCGAGGTGGGCAGGCGGGATATGAGGGTCCCCCGCGAATTTTCGCCGCACCCCATAGCCCCGGTGTCAAAAAAATTCAAACGATTATTTCCGCTCCTGAAATTTCAATCGGTTAGAACAGGTTTGAATTACGTAAGCGTCAAAATTTTAACGTGTGTCCAGCGGCTGTTTCCGCATAGCAGGCGATTGTCACCAAAAGGTGACGGCACCGTTCAGGCACCTTCGGCCACCGTCGCGGTCCTTGGCGGCGGGGACGCGTCCGCGGTCGAGCCGTTGCGTTTTACCCAGGCGTCGCGCCAGTCGCGGCTCTGCATCTCGATGAGGCGCGAGGCGGTGCGGTCGAACTCGAAGGCTTCCGTGCCCTTGCGCCCGGCATAGAGGCCGGTCGGCGGCGCATCGGCGCTCATCACCAGACGCACCTGGTGGTCGTAGAGCACGTCGATGAGCAGGATGAAGCGCTTGGCCTCGTTGCGGCGGTTTTCGGCCAGCACCGGGACATGGTCGATGAAGATGGTGGAGTAGCGGGCGGCGATGGCGAGATAGTCGCGGGCGCCGAGCGGCTTTTCGCACAGGTCCGTGAAGCTGAAGCGGGCGGCGTCGCCGGCGGCGCGCGGCACCACCACGCGACGGCCCTTGACCGTGACGCTGGCCGGCGCGGTCGGATTGCCCTCGGTCATCGCCTCCCATGCGGCGTCGAGCGCCGCATCGGCGGCCGCGTCGGCCGGGGTGATGTAGACCGGCAGGCTGTTGAGCTTCTCCAGCCGGTAGTCGGTGTCGATGTCGAGGCTCAGCACCTCGGCATGGCGCTCCAGTATGGCGATGAAGGGCAGGAAAAGCTGGCGGTTGAGGCCGTTGTGGTAGAGATCGCGCGGGGCCACGTTGGAGGTCGCCACCAGCACCACACCATTGTCGAACAGGGCGGAGAACAACCTCGACAGGATCATGGCGTCGGCAATGTCGGTGACGGCGAACTCGTCGAAGCACAGCACCCAGGCTTCGTCGGCCAGCGCCCGCGCCACCGGCGGGATCGGATCGTCTTCCTTGACGGTGCCGTTCTTGCGCGCCTGCCGGTGCTTCTGGATGCGGTCGTGCACGTCGGCCATGAAGTCGTTGAAATGGGCGCGGCGCTTGGCACGGGCCGGGACCAACTCGAAGAACATGTCCATCAGCATGGTCTTGCCGCGGCCGACGCCGCCATGGATGTAGAGGCCGCGTATGCCGGCCTTCTTCTCGCGCTTGCGGGCGAACAGCCAGCCGAGGGCGCTCGACTTCTTGGCGAGCCGCTTGTCGGCGATCTCGTCGATCAGCACGTCGAGCCGGTCGGCGATGACGAGCTGGGCCTCGTCACGGCGCACCGCGCCCGTCTCGACCCGGTGCAGATAGCTCTGCCTGACGGTGGCGTGCGTCTGGAGGCCGTCACGCAGATGCATCTTTGCGGTCGCCCCTTTGCGGTCGCCCTTGCGGGTCAGCGGCTCAGCGCGATGGGCAGGCCGTTCGAGGTCTGGCCGTCGAAGCGGCCGCTGCCCGACGAGTAGAGGCGGGCCAGCGCGCCGCCGTCCTGATCGTAAAGGGTGAGCTGCTTGCCGGCCACGTTCCACGACTTGACGCCGTCGACCGGTGCGGGGCAGCGCAGCGGGCCGGCGCGGTAGCCCTGGCCGAACTTGGTCTGCGGCGTCGCCACCTTGCAGCTCTGGCCGCTGACATTGACCGTCCACACCCCGGCGACGCTGGCCGCCGTCAGGTCGGCCGCGCCGGCCGGCGCGCTGCCATCCGGCGGCAGCGCCGCGACCTGGGTGTTCTGCTGCGGGGCCGCCGGGAACTGCGAGGGATCGGCCGGTGCGCCGGGCCCGGTGGGCGGGGGAAGCTGATTGGAGGAAATGGTGCCGGAAGGCGACGGCTGGAGCGGTTCGGGCCGCACATTGTCCATGGAGGAGAAGCGTGAACTGGTGCAGCCGCTTGCCAAAAGGGCGGCGCCGATTGCCACGATCGCGCCCGTTTTCAAAAGTGCCATAACAACCTCCGCGGGGCCAGAACGGCGCCGTCCATGAATCCTGCCCCCTACCAATTCGGTGAAGGTGGCAGAATTTCAACGTCATATGGTTAAAATTGGGTTTGTTACAGAACTTGTTGTAATTTTGTCACGCGACGGCCGACCCCACCCGGCCGGTGCAAGACCCGGAACCTATTGGCATGCGGTGCATTTTCCAGCCGAAGCTTCATTCCGAGGGGTTCGCCATGATCAAATGGATTCTCATCCTGCTCATCGTCGCTGCCGCCGCCAGCCTGCTCGGCATGCCGGCGCTGGCGGGAGCGGCGGCGACCGGGGCGCGCATCCTGATCGGCATCGTGCTGATCATCTTCCTGCTGGTGGTGCTCGGCCTGTTCGCAGTGACGTGAGCCGCCGCAGGGCCGGTCCGCACTGGTAATTCCCGACCGTTTCCGCCATATAGCCCGCTAAAGCATGTCTCCCGAAAGCCGGCATCGGCTTGCGGGGACATGCGCGGAACGAAAAGCCGAAGCGCGGCAAGCGAATGTCCGTCCGCGGCGGCGCAAGGCAAGCTGGAAACGAAACGGAAAATGCCAGGCCCGGCACCCTTCGCCAAGATGAACGGCATCGGCAACGAGATCATCGTCGCCGACATGCGCGGCCGTGCCGATCGCGTGTCGCCGCAGGCGGCGCTGGCGCTGGCGGCCGACCCGGCCACGCATTTCGACCAGATCATGGCCATCCATGACGCCCGCACCGCGGGCACGGACAATTTCATCGAGATTCTGAACGCGGACGGCTCGTCGGCGCAGGCCTGCGGCAACGGCACGCGCTGCGTGGTGCAGACGCTGGCGGCCGAGACGGGCAAAAGCGTATTCACCTTCGAGACCGTGGCCGGCATCCTCAATGCGCGCCAGCATGAGGACGGGCTGATCTCCGTCGACATGGGCAAGCCGCGCTTCGGCTGGCAGGACATTCCGCTTTCGGAAGAGTTTCGCGACACGCGCATGATCGAATTGCAGGTCGGGCCGATCGATGCGCCGGTGCTGCATTCGCCCTCCGCTGTCTCGATGGGCAATCCGCATGTCATCTTCTGGGTGGACAAGGACGTCTGGTCCTACGAACTCGACCGTTTCGGGCCGATGCTGGAACATCACCCGCTGTTTCCCGAGCGCGCCAACATCACCATCGCGCAGGTGACCGGGCCGGATCACCTGACGATCCGCACCTGGGAACGCGGCGCGGGCCTGACCAGGGCCTGCGGTTCCGCCGCCTGCGCGGCAGCGGTTGCCGCCGCGCGCACCCGTCGCACCGGGCGCAGCGTTTCGTTGCAGGCGCCGGGCGGCCCGCTCCACGTCGAATGGCGCGACGACGACCACGTCGTGCTGACGGGCGCCGCCGAATGGGAGTTTTCGGGCAGCTTCGATCCAGCCACGGGTGCCTGGCAGCGCGATGAAGAGAGCGCGGCCTGATGAGCGACGGCGACACCACACAGGGTGCAAAGGGCCTTGAGGTCGTCACCTTCGGCTGCCGGCTGAACACCTACGAATCCGAGGTGATGCGCCGCGAGGCTTCCGCCGCCGGTCTCGGCGAACTGGCCGGTGGGGCGATCATCTTCAACACCTGCGCGGTGACGGCGGAAGCGGTGCGGCAGGCCAAGCAGTCGATTCGCAAGGCGCGGCGCGAGAATCCGGAAGCGCGCATCATCGTCACCGGCTGCGCGGCGCAGACCGGCCCGCAGGATTTCGTCGCCATGGACGAGGTCGATCTCGTTCTGGGCAACGAGGAGAAGCTGAAAAGCCACTCCTATCGCGCCTTGCCGGATTTCGGCGTCAACCTGTTCGAGAAGGCGCGCGTCAACGACATCTTTTCGGTGCGCGAGACGGCCTCGCATATGGTCGATGCCATCGAGGGGCGGGCGCGCGCCTTCGTGCAGGTGCAGAACGGCTGCGACCATCGCTGCACCTTCTGCATCATCCCCTACGGGCGCGGCAATTCACGCTCCGTGCCGATGGGCGCGGTGGTGGAGCAGGTCAAGGGTCTGGCCGGCAACGGCTATGCCGAGGTGGTGCTGTCGGGCGTCGACATGACCAGCTATGGCGCCGACCTGCCCGGCGCGCCGAAGCTCGGGCGGCTGGTGAAGGCGATCCTCGCCCAGGTGCCCGACGTCAAGCGGCTGCGCCTCTCCTCCATCGATTCCATCGAGGCCGACGACGAACTGCTCGAAGCCATCGCCACCGAAAGGCGGCTGATGCCGCACCTGCACCTGTCCTTGCAGGCGGGCGACGACCTGACGCTGAAGCGCATGAAGCGCCGGCATCTGCGCGCCGATTCCATCCGTTTCTGCGCCGAGGTGCGCAAGCTGCGCCCCGACATCGTGTTCGGTGCCGACATCATCGCCGGCTTCCCGACCGAGACCGAGGAGATGTTCCAGCGGTCGCTCGACATCGTCGCGGAATGCGGCCTCACCCATCTGCACGTCTTCCCGTTCAGCCCGCGCGAGGGCACCCCGGCGGCGCGCATGCCGCAAGTCCGGCGCGAGGTGGTGAAGGAGCGGGCGGCGCGGCTGCGGGCGGCGGGCGAGACCGCCTATCGCCGCCATCTGGATGTGCTTGCCGGCACCTCGCAATCGATCCTGATCGAGCGCGACGGGCTCGGCCGCACCGAGGGGTTTACCCTCGCCGCCATCGATGCCGGCCAGCCGGGCGAGATCGTCGAGGCGGTGGTGACGGGCAATGACGGCGCGCAGCTTCAGGCGGTGCCGCTCGCCGCGCGCGCGGCCTGATCCAAGGGGACGGAATGGCATTCGACTTCATCAAGAAGGTCTTTTCCTTCGGCAGGAAGGACGCGGTCGAGGAAAAACCCGACGAGACGGCCCCGCTTCCGCCGCTGAATTTCGACGCGCTGAAGCCGGCGCAGGGGAGGGCAGAGGGTGAGAGCGAGCCTGCGCCTTCGGAACCAACACCGGAAATCCGGCCGGAACCCGCACCGGAGACGGAACCCGTTCCGCCACCGGAACAGCCGGTAACCCCGGAGCCTCAACCGCAACCACCGCCGGCAGAACCGCAGGAGATTCCTCCGGAACCGGTCCGGCCGGAACCCGAACCGGCCAAACCCGAGCCGCCGGAAGTTCCCCCGGCACCCGCGCCTCAGCCCGATAAGCCTGAGATTCCCGCGCCCGCGCCGGAGGCTCCGAAGCCGCCGGCGGAAGTTCCCGCTCCACCGCCGCAGGAAGAGCCTGCCGCGCCGCCGGTCGAGGTCCCGGCCGAGCCCGAGCAGGTTCCGGCCGAAGTGCCGGTGGAAGTGCCGCCCTCTACCTTTATTTTGAGGGAAGGCGACGCCGAAGGCGCGGATGCCCCGGCGGAAGCGCTAGTGCCTGACACCTCCCACGAGGAGGGTGAGCCGGCCGCACCTGGCGAGATCGAGCAGGACATACCGGCTGCACCGGTGGAGGCCGTCGAGCCGCAGGCGGAAGTCGAGGTCTCAAGGAGAGACGAGGAACCTGAACCGGCCGCTGTCGCACCGCCGCCTGTCGAGATCGCCCCGGAGCCGAAGCCTGCCGCCGGCAGGGTGACGGTGACCAAGAAGGTCGAGCAGAAGCAGGAGGCGCAGCCGGCGCCGGTTGCGCGGAAATCCTGGTTCCAGCGCATGAAGGAAGGGCTGGCGCGGTCCTCGCGCGAGCTTTCCGGCAACATCGCCGGCGTCTTCACCAAGCGCAAGCTGGACGATGACACGCTTCAGGACCTGGAGGACGTGCTGATCCGCGCCGATCTCGGCGTCGAGACGGCGTTGCGCGTCACCGATGCGCTGGCGGCCAGCCGCTACGGCAAGGACGTCTCCGACGCCGAGGTGCGAGCGGTGATGGCCACGGAAGTGGAGAAGGTGCTGGGGCCGGTGGCCAAGCCGCTGGAACTCGACCTGTCGCACAAGCCGCATGTCATCCTCGTCGTCGGCGTCAACGGCACCGGCAAGACCACCACCATCGGCAAGCTCGCCGCCAAGCTCACCGAAGGCGGGCTCTCGGTCATGCTGGCGGCCGGCGACACCTTCCGTGCCGCCGCAATCGAGCAGCTCAAGATATGGGGCGAGCGCACCAATTCTCCGGTGATCGCGACGAAGCTCGGCGCCGATGCCGCCGGCCTTGCCTATGATGCCTTCGAGCAGGCCAAGGCGGCCGGCTCCGACGTGCTCATCATCGACACCGCCGGGCGCTTGCAGAACAAGGCCGAACTGATGGCGGAGCTGGAGAAGATCGTGCGGGTGCTCGGCAAGCTCGATCCGGAAGCGCCGCATACGGTGTTGCAGACGGTGGACGCCACCACCGGCCAGAACGCCCTCAACCAGGTCGAGATTTTCCGCAACGTGGCCGGCGTCAACGGGCTGGTGATGACCAAGCTGGACGGCACGGCGCGCGGCGGTATCCTTGTCGCCATCGCCGCCAAGCACAGGCTGCCGGTCTATTTCATCGGCGTCGGCGAGCAGGTGGACGATCTCGAACCGTTCTCGGCCGGCGATTTCGCCAAGGCCATTGCCGGAACGGGATAGAGCGCGGTATCGCGCAGGAAACGTGCAAGCGATCGATTTGACAGGTAGCGAGCCCCAATGAACCAGCCCCTCTTCGAGCGTGATCCTTCCGAAACCCGCAGTCGGGGCAAGGAAAGTATCAACCCCGTTCTCAAGCTGGCGCTGGAGCTGGGGCCGCTTCTGGTGTTCTTCTTCGCCAATTCGCGCGGCGAGTGGCTGGCCGGGAAATTTCCGCTGCTGGCGGATTTCGGCGGCCCGATCTTCATCGCCACCGGCCTGTTCATGGCGGCGACGGCCATCGCGCTGGCCGCGTCGTGGCTGCTCACCCGCACCTTGCCGGTGATGCCGCTGGTGTCGGGCATCGTCGTGTTGGTGTTCGGCGCGCTGACGCTCTATCTGCAGGACGAATTGTTCATCAAGATGAAGCCGACCATCGTCAACACGCTGTTCGGCGTCACCCTGCTCGGCGGGCTCGCCTTCGGCAAGTCGCTGCTCGGCTATGTGCTCGAATCCGCCTTCCGGCTCGATGCCGAGGGCTGGCGCAAGCTCACCCTGCGCTGGGGGGTGTTCTTCCTGTTGCTGGCGGTGGTCAACGAGATCGTGTGGCGGTTGTTCTCGACC
This sequence comes from Aquamicrobium terrae, assembly GCF_052978165.1. NCBI lineage: Bacteria > Pseudomonadati > Pseudomonadota > Alphaproteobacteria > Hyphomicrobiales > Phyllobacteriaceae > Aquamicrobium > Aquamicrobium terrae. Next base: position 1,581,148 of record NZ_JBRKLZ010000001.1, on the reverse strand, counting down.
GATTTCTGGGTTGCGTTCAAGGTGTGGGGCATCATGCCCATCACCATCCTGTTCACCATGAGCCAGATGCCGCTCATCATGCGGCATTCGCTCGACGAGGTTTCCGGGAAGAAATAGCTTTTCGGAAAGATCGCAACCCGCTTCAGGGCTGGGCGGCCAGCGCCTTCTCGATTTCGGGCATGAGCCTGCCCGTCACGGAAGCCGGCGTCAGCGGGCCGACATGCTTGTAGGCGATGCGGCCGTCCTTGCCGACGACGAAGGTTTCCGGCACGCCGTAGACGCCCCAGTCGATGCCGGCGCGGCCGTTCTCGTCGGTGCCGATCGCGGTATAGGGGTTGCCGAGCTCGGCCAGGAACTTCAGCGCGTTGGCGGGCTTGTCCTTGTAGTTCAGCCCGGTGACGGCGAAGCGCCCGTCGCGCGCCAGGTCCATCATCATCGGGTGCTCGTCGCGGCAGGGCACGCACCATGAGGCGAAGACGTTGACCAGCGTCACCTTGCCGGGGAATTCCTGCGAATCGAGGCCGGGCAGGTTCGTTCCAGGCAAGGGCGGCAGCCGCGTCGCGGGCGCCGGCTCGCCGATCAGCGCCGAGGGGATTTCGGAAATGTCGCGGCCGGACAGGAGCTGGGCGAGGAAGACGCCGCACAGGGCCAGGAAGATGGCCAGCGGCAGCAGCACCATCAGCCGGCGCGAAACGGGTTTCGGGGCTTGCGCGCTCATGGCTTCTTCGCTTGGCTGCGGTCGGAACGGCGGCGGATGCCGGCGGCTTCCAGCTCGGCCAGTTCCCGGCGGCGGGCGCGCTGGTCGAGCCATATCCAGCCGATCAGGCCGGCCAGCACCACGACGGTGATGCCATAGGCCGCCGCGACGTAGAGGTCGTGCGTGGTCACGGCCGCACCTCCTGCGCGCGCACGCCGATCCGGGACAGGTCGTTTCGCATAGCCATGGCTTTTCCTTAAACTTGGCCGCCCGGCCTTGCAATCAGTCGGAGCTGCGGCGTAACGCCAGTGCCGCGCCCAGCGGCCCGATCACCGCGAGGAACAGGGTCAGCGCCACCAGGATCAGGAACGGCTGGAGGAAGGGGGCGGGGTCCTCGACGGCGCCGTAGCTTGCCGAGACGCCGAAGATCAGCGCCGGGATGGTCAGCGGCAGCACGAGGATGGAGATCAGCAGCCCGCCGCGCGGCAGCGCCACGGCGACCGCGGCCCCGGCCGCGCCGATGAAGGTGATGGCCGGCGTGCCGGCAAGCAAGGTCAGCGCCGTGGCGCCGATCGCCAGCGGCTCCATGTTCATGAACAGGCCGAGCAGGGGAGCGGCGATCACCAGCGGCAGCACCGAGCCGGTCCAGTGGGCGAGGCATTTCACCAGCACGGTCAACGGCAGCAGGTGGCGGTCGGCCTCCAGCACCAGAAGGTCGAGCGAGCCGTCCTCGCGGTCGGCCTGGAACAGCCGGTCGAGGCCGAGCAGCGAGGCCAGCAGCGCGCCGATCCACAGGATCGCCGGGCCGATGCGGGCGAGCAGGTTGAGGTCCGGCCCGACGCCGAAGGGGATGGTGGCGATGACGGCGAGGAAGAAGACGATGCCGGTCAGCGCACCGCCGCCGACGCGCATGGAAAGGCGCAGGTCGCGCAGGTAGAGGGCTAGCATGAGGTGGTTTCCGCCCCGTACCCCCACCCCTTACCCCTCCCCACAGGGGGGAGGGGAGACGTCGACCTGGCCACCTTTCCAAAAATACCGATGCGACAGGCAGTTGCGGCGCAAAATTCCCCTCCCCCTTGTGGGGAGGGGTAAGGGGTGGGGGTCACGCCTTTGGACCGTATGGTCGGGTCTTTACCCATGTGGCACTTCCCCCATCTCCAGTGTTCGCACCCCTTCGAGCCCGAGCGGCAGGTGGGTGGCGGCGACGAGGATGCCGCCGGCCGCGCGGTGATCTTCCATCATGGCGGCGAGCCGCGCTTCGGACGCCTTGTCGAGCCCTGCGGTCGGTTCGTCAAGCAGCCAGACGGGCCGGTGGCTGATGAGCAGGCGGGCCAGCGCGGCGCGGCGCTTCTGGCCGGTGGACAGATAGCCGAAGGGCAGGTGGCCGATATGGCCGAGCCCCACCGCCTCCAGCGCCTCGGCGATGCCGAGTCTCGGCTCCCCCGCGAAGCTCTGCCAGAAGGCGAGGTTCTCGTTCACCGTCAGCGCCGTCTTCATGGCGTTGAGATGGCCGAGATAGTGGCAGGCGGCGGCCGGCGAGGGCCAGGCCTCGCCGCCGCCCTCGAGGCGGACCTGGCCTTGCGATGCCGGCAGGAGGCCGGCGACGACGCGCAGCAGGGTGGATTTGCCGGAGCCGTTGGGGCCGGTGACGACCAGCGCCTCGCCCTCTTCCAGCGCAAAGCCGATATCGGTGAACACGATGTCTCCCCCGCGTTCACCGCCCAGATTCTCGGCAATCAGCCGCATTCGCTCTCCTTTTCCGGCCCCGTGGCGGTGCAGCCTGGCGCTGCGTCAAAAATGCCCAAACACCGTCTAGAACTATTCCAGGATATTCTCTATATGCAGCTTACCAACCCCAGCGGTCGGGGAAGGCAAACCATATTGCGCCGAACCGGTGCGCGAGCCGCCTTGAACGGCCCGAGCGCTTGGGAGCGGACAGCGGAAATGGCCGTACCCGCACCTTTGCGCGTGATGAGCATGCCATCGGAGTCCGTTCCCCATCAGGCTGAACGACTTTAGGATGGGATCGCACGTGTCCAAATCTCTCGATAGCTTCAACTGCCGCCGCACGCTGACCGCTGGCGGCTCCGAATATGTCTACTACAATCTGGTCGAGGCCGAGAAGAACGGCCTTACCGGGGTTTCCCAGCTTCCCTATTCGATGAAGGTGCTGCTCGAGAACCTGCTGCGCAACGAGGACGGCCGCTCCGTCACCAAGGAATCGATCCAGGCCGTCGCCAGCTGGCTGACCGACAAGGGCACCGCCGGCGTCGAGATCGCCTATCGTCCGGCCCGCGTGCTGATGCAGGACTTCACCGGCGTGCCGGCGGTGGTCGACCTTGCCGCCATGCGCGACGGCATCGCCTCGCTCGGCGGCGATCCGCAGAAGATCAATCCGCTGGTGCCGGTGGACCTGGTCATCGACCACTCGGTCATCGTCGACGAATTCGGGACGCCGATGGCCTTCGCCCGCAATGTCGAGCTCGAATATGAGCGCAACGAGGAACGCTACAAGTTCCTGAAGTGGGGCCAGCAGGCGTTCCGCAACTTCCGCGTCGTGCCGCCCGGCACCGGCATCTGCCATCAGGTCAACCTCGAATATCTCGGCCAGGTCGTGTGGACCAACAACGAGGACGGCGAGACGACGGCCTATCCCGACACCTGCGTCGGCACCGATTCGCACACCACCATGATCAACGGCCTCGGCGTTCTGGGCTGGGGCGTGGGCGGCATCGAGGCCGAGGCGGCCATGCTCGGCCAGCCCGTGTCCATGCTCCTGCCGGAGGTGATCGGCTTCCGCCTGACCGGCAAGTTGAAGGAAGGCCTGACCGCCACCGACCTGGTGCTCACCGTCACCCAGATGCTGCGCAAGAAGGGCGTCGTCGGCAAGTTCGTCGAGTTCTTCGGCCCCGGCCTCTCCAACATGACGCTGGCCGACCGCGCCACCATCGGCAACATGGCGCCGGAATATGGCGCGACCTGCGGCTTCTTCCCCGTCGACGACGAGACGCTGCGCTATCTTTCCATGTCCGGCCGCGACGAGGCGCGCATCGCGCTGGTCGAGGCCTACTCCAAGGCGCAGGGCATGTGGCGCGACGACGGTTCGGCCGATCCGGTGTTCACCGACACGCTCGAGCTCGACCTCGGCGACGTGGTGCCGTCCATGGCCGGCCCCAAGCGTCCCGAGGGGCGCCAGGCGCTGGAGGACATCCCCGCCGGCTTCGCCAAGGCGATGGAGGCCGAGTACAAGAAGGCCGCCGAGATGCACAAGCGCTATGCGGTCGAAGGCACCGACCATGACCTCGGCCATGGCGACGTGGTGATCGCGGCCATCACCTCCTGCACCAACACCTCCAACCCCTCGGTGCTGATCGGCGCCGGCCTGCTCGCCCGCAACGCCAACCGCCTCGGCCTCAAGCAGAAGCCGTGGGTGAAGACCTCGCTGGCGCCGGGATCGCAGGTCGTGGCCGAATATCTGGAGAAGTCGGGCCTGCAGAAGGAACTCGACCAGATCGGCTTCAACCTGGTCGGCTTCGGCTGCACCACCTGCATCGGCAATTCCGGCCCGCTGCCCGGCCCGATCTCCAAGACCATCAACGAGAAGGGGCTGATCGCGGCCGCCGTGCTGTCCGGCAACCGCAACTTCGAGGGCCGCGTGTCGCCCGACGTGCAGGCGAACTACCTCGCCTCGCCGCCGCTGGTGGTGGCGCATGCGCTGGCCGGCACCGTCACCAGGGACCTGACCAAGGAACCGCTGGGCGAAGGCAAGGACGGCAAGCCGGTCTATCTGAAGGACATCTGGCCGACCACCGCCGAGATCCAGGAGTTCATCGAGAAGAACGTGACGCGCGAGCTGTTCGCCCGCAAATATGCCGACGTCTTCAAGGGTGACGAGAACTGGCAGAAGGTCAAGGCGCCGGAAGGCCAGACCTATGCCTGGGACGACAAGTCGACCTATGTGCAGAACCCGCCCTATTTCGCGGGCATGCGCGACGGCATCGGCAAGATCTCCGACATCAAGGGCGCGCGGGTGCTCGGCCTGTTCGGCGACAAGATCACCACCGACCACATCTCGCCGGCCGGCTCGATCAAGGCCGCCTCGCCTGCGGGCAAGTACCTGCTCGACCATGGCGTGAACGTTGCCGACTTCAACCAGTACGGCACGCGTCGCGGCAACCATGAGGTGATGATGCGCGGCACCTTCGCCAACATCCGCATCCGCAACCACATGCTGGGCGAGAACGGCAAGGAAGGCGGCTACACGATCCACTATCCCTCGAAGGAGGAGATGTCGATCTACGACGCCGCCATGGAGTACAAGAAGGAAGGCGTGCCGCTGGTGATCTTCGCCGGCGTCGAATACGGCAACGGCTCGTCGCGCGACTGGGCGGCCAAGGGTACCAACCTGCTCGGCGTGCGCGCGGTCATCGCCCAGTCCTTCGAGCGCATCCACCGCTCCAACCTGGTCGGCATGGGCGTCATCCCCTTCGTGTTCGAGGAAGGCACCTCCTGGGCCTCGCTCAATCTCAAGGGCGACGAACTGGTCGAGATCGACGGCCTGGAAAACATCAAGCCGCGCCAGAAGATGGCGGCCAAGATCACCTATGCCGACGGCACGGTGAAGCAGGTTCCGATCCTGTGCCGCATCGATACGCTGGATGAGCTGGACTACTACAAAAACGGCGGCATCCTGCAGTATGTGCTGCGCGACCTCGCTGCCTAATCCAGCTTTTCGCTGAACAAGGAAAGGCCGCCGGAGCCCTCCGGCGGCCTTTCACGTTTTATGTGATTTTTCTCACCGCAACGTGACTTTCCGTTGAGCGTGGCATCTGCCAAACAGGTCGGCAAACAAAACGAAGCCGGGCAAGCCGGCGGATTCGGACATCGCCATGCCAATCGGAACATCATTGCGGCTTAGCCTGATTGCGGTCGCATTGTCGGCATTTTGCGGCGCCGGCCTTGCCGCCGAGGCGGAACCGGGTTTCGAGAAGCCCGCCGGCGTGGTCGAACTGTTCACCAGCCAGGGCTGCAATTCCTGCCCGCCGGCCGACAAGTTCTTCGCCGAACTGGCCGGCAAGGACGATATCGTCGCGCTCGCCTATCATGTCGACTATTGGGACTATCTCGGCTGGCACGACACGCTGAGCAGCAAGGACAATACCGAGCGCCAATATGGCTATATGCGGGCCTTCGGCGGCCGTTCCATCTACACGCCGCAAGCGGTCATCAACGGCCGCACCCATGTCAACGGCGCCAATCGCGGCGCGGTGGGCGGCACGCTTTCCATGCTGAAATCGTCGGGCGGCGGCATGCTCGTGCCGATCCGGGTGACGCGCGACGACGAAAGCGTCGTCATCGAAACCGGGGCGGTCGAGCCGGGCGCGAATCTGCCGGAAACGGCGCATGTGGTGCTCGCCTATTTCGAGCTGCCGCAGACCGTGGAGATCGGCCGGGGCCGCAACCGGGGCCGGCAGATGACCTACTGGAATGCGGTTTCGTCCATGCAGACCGCCGGAATGTGGCATGGCAAGGCGCAGCGCTACGAACTGCCGGCCAGCGAAGTGCTCAAGAAGGGCGGCTGCGCGGTGCTGCTGCAGTCTGTGGCCAAGGACGGCCTGCCGGGACCGATCATCGGGGCAGCCTTCGTCAACAAGCCGAAACCATAATTCGGAGCGATTTCAAGGAATTGGTGCGGAGAACCTGGCCTTGGGAAAGCGAGGTTGGTTCGATCCGACTCAGGCCCGTGGGCGGGGGGCTTGGGGGTTACGAGCCAGTGCCGGACCGAACCGTCTCAGGCAACGAGGCTAGAGTCGTTTCACAATGGGGCGGGAGCACGGATAAAAAATGGCGAAAATGTGGCGCCGGATCACCAATTTCAACATGCTTTTACAAATGTAACCCGGAGCCTACGGAGGCCGTGGCATAGCCGGCATACTTGCAATTGGCGCCGGAAAGCGCGAACCTGCCGACAAAGCTGTTGCATTGCAAGGATTCCGGCATGAGCGAAGGCGGCGCAGGAGGAGAAGGAGACGCATCCGCAATACCTATTCCCCTGCACGAGGCGCGCCGCGAGCGCCTCGGCATGCCGGTGGCCTTCGACCGCCGGGAGCTCGACCTGATCCTGCGGCTCTACGGGCGCATGGTGGCGGCCAATGAATGGCGCGACTACGCCATCGACCATCTGGAGGACCGGGCGGTGTTTTCGGTCTATCGGCGCACCAGCGAGGTGCCGCTGTTCCAGATCGTCAAGGACCCGAAACTGGCCAGGCGGCAGGGCGCCTTCTCCGTGGTGGCGGCCGGCGGGCGCATCCTCAAGCGCGGGCACGAGCTGGCGCGGGTCCTGAACATCTTCGACAACAGGCTGAAACTGGTGAAGGCATAGGGGCGTTCAGCCGGACGATCGCGTTTGGCTGCGAAATGCGAACGCGGGCGGGTCCATTCCCGTCGGTCGGCGATCGAGTCCTCTGTATTCGGCAAGTCGCGGTCTGAAATGGACGAGGGTTCAGCCGTCCTTCAGCTTCCGCTCGGGCCATGAGTAGGGATCGGGCGGCCGCGCCGTCCCGCCGTTCATCTCCAACTGCATGAAGATCGTGTCCAGCCAGCGCCCGTGCTTGTAGCCGGACCCGGCCAGCACCCCGCTGTGCGCGAAGCCCAGTTTTTCATGCAGGCGCACGGAGGGGCTGTCCGGCCTGCCGTCGCCGATCACCGCCACGAACTGGCGAAACCCGAGGCGGCGCACCTCTTCGATGAGGGATTTCATCAGGGTCATGCCGATGCCGCGCCCCTTGGCTTCGGGCGCCATGTAGATTGAATCCTCGACGATGAAGCGATAGGCGGGGCGTGCCCTGAACGGGCCGGCATAGGCATAGCCGAGCACGGTGCCATCCTCGTCCGTGGCGACCAGAAAGGGATAACCCTTGGCGCGCAGCTCCTCATACCGGCTCCGCATCTCGGGGAGCGAGGGCGGCTCCAGCTCGTAGGTGGCGGTGCCGTTGAGGACGGCGTCGCGGTAGATTTCCGTGATGCGGGGAAGATCGGCCTCGGTCGCCGCGCGTATCATGAGTGTGTCCGGAACTGTGGAGGGCTGATCTTCTATACCGCTGCCCACGGCCAAAAGAAAAGGGCGGCCGTGAAGCCGCCCTTCGCTGTCACTGGTTCCGGCCGGTTCAGCGGCGGTCGCCCATGAACTGGAGCAGGAACATGAACAGGTTGATGAAGTCGAGGTAGAGCGTCAGCGCGCCCATGATCGACTTGCGGCCGGCCACGTCGGCGTCGTCGGCCTCGTAGTACATCTCCTTGATCTTCTGCGTGTCATAGGCAGTGAGGCCGGCGAAGATCAGCACGCCGATGGCCGAAACCGCGAAGGACAGGGCCGAAGACTGCAGGAAGATGTTGATGACCATGGCGATGATCAGGCCGAACAGGCCCATGATCAGGAACGAGCCCATGGCCGTCAGGTCACGCTTGGTGGTGTAGCCGTAGAGCGACAGCGCGCCGAAGGCGGCCGCCGTGGCGAAGAAGGTCTGGGTGATGGAAGCGCTGGTGTAGATCAGGAAGACCGACGACAGCGACAGGCCCACCAGGCCGGCATAGACCCAGAACGTGGTTTGCGCCGCGCCCACGCTCATCGACTGCACGCGGAACGACAGGAAGAACACGGCAGCCAGCGGGGCGAGGATCACCACCCACTTCAGCGGCGACGCGAAGATGGCGTAGCCGAAGGAGGTCAGCATCTGGCCGCTCGGCAGCGTGGCGACCGCTGCGGCCGGATTGTTGGTCGTGGCCAGCATGATCGTGGCAACGGCTGCGAGGCCGGTGATCAGCAGGCCCATGCCCATCAGGTTGTAGACGCGCAGCATGTATGCGCGCAGGCCCTCGTCGATGGCCATGTCGGCGCGGCCGTAGGGGGCCGTACGCGTCTGGTAATTGCGAAGGGGTTCAGCCATTGAAGTCCTCTGTTGCTTCTTGCCCCGTCGGGTGTCGGGCACATGCCCAGGCGCCGCTGGCGGGGCCTCCAGCATGCCTGCCCGAAATATGATGGTTCTTTTGGATTGGAACAAGACCCGTAACCCCCCGAAATGCTTCGTGAAGGCGGAAATCGCGCGTTTTTGATGGATGGAAGCGCAAAGATTACGCGGAATTAACCTCGCCGGGCACGGCGGGGCCCATGATTTCACCCATCACAGGTTGCGCAGCACGGGGGCTGCCTTGTGGCCCAGCACCCGCCATGTGCCGATCAGCCCGATGCCGACGGTCAGCACCAGCGCCAGCCCGATGGTGGCGAGGGCGACTTCGGCCGAGAACTGCGAGGGCAGTGTCATGATGCGGGTGACGACATACCAGGCCGCGACCCCGCCGGCGGCGAGGGCAAAGAGGGCGGTGGCGAGGCCGAGCAACATGTATTCCAGCGCAAAGGCGGAAATCAGCGTGCGGCGGGTGGCGCCGAGCGTCTTCAGCACAACCGCGTCGTGGATGCGGGCGCGGTTGCCGGCGGCCAGCGCCCCGGCCAGCACCAGCACCGACGAGATCAGCGCCACGCCGGCGGCGGCGCGGATCGCCGTGCCAAGCTCGCCGACAAGCTGGTTGACGATGTCGAGCGCGTCCTTGACGCGCACCGTGGTCACCGCCGGGAAGGCGCGGGTGACGGCGTTGAGGATGCGGGCGTCGTCCGCCACTGTCGCCGCGCTGTCGGAAAGCGTCGCCAGCCAGCTATGCGGCGCGCCGGCGAAGGTGTTGGGCGAGAACACCATGACGAAGTTGATGCCGAGCGTCTCCCACTGCACCTGCCGGAAATTGGCGATGCGGGCGGTGACGTTGCGGCCGAGCACGTTGACCGTCACCGTGTCACCGATGGAAAGGCCGAGTTCCTCGCCCTCCTGGGCCGAGAAGGAGACAAGCGGCTCGCCCGCATAATCCTTCGGCCACCAGCTTCCCCCGGTGAGCGAGGCGTTGCGCGGCTGCTCGGCCTCGTAGGTGAGGCCGCGGTCGCCGCGCAGCACCCATGCACCGGCCGGCGGAATGTCCAGCTCGCGCACGTCGGTGCCGTTGAGGGCGATGACGCGGCCGCGCAGCATCGGCACCTTGACCAGCGTGCCTTGCGGCGATTCCCGCGTGACCAGCGTGGAGAAGACATCGACGTCGGCGGCCTGGATGTCGACGAAGAAGAAGTTGGGGGCCTTTTCCGGCAGGCTGTCGGAGATCTGGCGGCGCAGATTGCCGTCGATCAGCGCCAGCGTGACGAGCAGCGTCAGCCCGAGCCCCAGCGCCAGCACCACGGACGGGGTGAGCGCGCCGGGCCGGTGGATGTTGCCGACCGCCAGCCGCAGCGCCGTGGAGTTGAGGCGCGGCGCCTTCCTTGCCAGCCATTGCACGAGGAAGGCCACCAGACGCAGCACGAGAAATGACAGCACCGTCGCCCCGACGAAGGTGACGGCGATGCGGCGGTCGTGCGCGGTGAAGACCGCCAGCGCGCCGAGCGACAGGGCGATGCCGGCCGCCGTCGCGATGTAGACGAGGCGGGGGCGGCCGCGGCCCTCGAAGCCGAGTTCGCGGAACAGGGCGGTGGCCGGCACGTCGCGGGCGCGGCCGAGCGGCAGGATCGCGAAGGCGAGGGTGACGAGGATACCGAAGGTGGTGGCGAGCGCGAGGGCGGCCGGGTAGATGCCGGCCTCGGCCGGCACCGGGATGATCGCCTGCAGCGCGCCGGAAGCGGCGAAAGGCATGAGGACGGCCAGCACCAGCCCGATGGCGATGCCGATGGCGGCGATCAGCATGGTCTGCACCAGATAGACGGTGAAGACAAAGCTTCCCGAGGCGCCGAGGCTCTTGAAGGTGGCGATCACGCCGCGCTTGCCGTCGAGATAGGCGCGCACCGCATTGGCCACCCCGACCCCGCCCACCACCAGCGAGGTGAGGCCGACCAGGGTGAGGAACTGCGAGAAGCGTTCGATATTGGCCGACAGCGCCGGCGCGGCGTTGGAGCGGGTGCGGATCGACCAGCCGGCTTCGGGGAAGGCCGCCCGCGCCTCTGCCTCCACCTGTTCGAGGCGGGTGTCGCTGGTGTCGGGCGCCAGCCGCAGCTTGTAGGAATGCTCGACCAGGCTGCCGGCGACGACGAGGCCGGAGGCGCGCAGGCCCTCCAGCGACACCAGCAGGCGCGGCGCGAAGCCGAAGCCCTCCGAGACGGCATCGGGCTCGCTCACCAGTTCGGCGCGCAACTCGAAGCTGGCATTGCCGAGCATGATACGGTCGCCGATCTTCAGGCCGAGGCGCTCGAACAGCAGTTGCGGCGCGGCCGCGCCGAAGCTGCCGGCCCTTTCGCCCAGAAGCGCGTCGCGATCGAGCGCCGGCTCGGTTTCCAGCGTGCCGTAGAGCGGATAGGCGTCGTCGATGGCCTTGACTTCGACCAGCGCCTGATCGGAACCGTCGGACAGGCGGGCCATGGAGCGCATGCTGGCGCTCTGCGACAGGTCACCGGCGGCGCGCAGGAAGGCGAGTTCGGCCGCCTCCGCCTCGCGCTGGTTGAGGCGGAAGCGCAGATCGCCGCCAAGCAGGGGCTGGCCCTGCGCGGCGACACCGTCGCCGATCGAGCGGGCGACCGAATTGACGCCGCCGATGGCCGCGACCCCCAGCGCGATGCAGGCGAGGAAGATGGCGAAGCCGGACAGGCCGCCGCGCATCTCGCGCAGCGCGAAGCGGAAGGCGAGAGCCAGCTGGCGGGCGGGCCTGGTCATGCGGTCGCCGTCAGCATGGGCTCGGCCTCGATGCGGCCGGAACGCATGGCGATGCGGCGCGAGCAGCGCGCCGCCAGCGCCGGGTCGTGGGTGACCAGCACCAGCGTCATGCCGCGTTCCGCGGCCTTGGAAAACAGAAGATCGGCGATCTGCCTGCCCGTCGCCTGGTCGAGATTGCCGGTCGGCTCATCGGCGATCAGGATCGGCGGGGAGGGTGCAAGCGCCCGGGCGATGGCGACGCGCTGCTGCTCGCCGCCGGAGAGTTCGCCCGGATAGTGGGTCAGGCGCTCGCTGAGCCCCACGGCCGCCAGTTCCTGCTCGGCCACCTTGAAGGGATCGGGATGGCCGGCCAGTTCCAGCGGCACCGCCACGTTCTCCAGCGCGGTCATGTTGGGAATGAGGTGGAAGGACTGGAAGACGATGCCGATGTTGCGGCCCCGGAAAGCGGCGATCTCGTCCTCGCTCCTGTCGTTCAGCGTCACGCCGGCGATGCTCACGCGGCCGTCATCGACACGCTCCAGCCCGGCCAGCACCATCAGCAGCGTCGACTTGCCGGAGCCGGACGGGCCGACGATGCCGGCGATCTCGCCCTGCCTGACGGTGAGGTGGATGTTCTTCAGCACATGGACCGACGATGCGCCTTCGCCGAGCGTCAGCGATACATTTTCCAGTTCGATGACGGCTTCTGTCAAAACGGATCGGTCCTATATGGAGGGGAAGCAGCAGGAAACGTCACGCACATATGGGGCCTAGGACATGGCTTTCAAATACAAGTTTTTGTGCCCTATCATGCTTGCGGGCATCATGTTTTTAGGCGCGGCGCTTTCGCTTGCCGCTCCGGCGCGGGCGGATGCGGTGCAGATCGTCGGTTTCGGCGACAGCCTGATGGCCGGCTACGGGCTGGGGCCGGGCGAGGGTTTCACCGAACAGTTGCAGGAGGCGCTGCGCGCCAAAGGCCACGATGTGGCGGTGGCCAATGCCGGCGTTTCCGGCGACACCACCAGCGGCGGGCTTGCCCGGCTCGACTGGTCGGTGCCGGACGGAACCGATCTGGTCATCCTCGAACTCGGCGCCAACGACATGCTGCGCGGCATCGACCCGGCGCTGGTGGAAGAAAATCTCGACCAGATGATCTCGCGCCTGAAGGCGCGCGGCGTCGACGTGCTCCTGGCCGGCATGCTGGCCGCGCCCAATCTCGGCCATGCCTATGGCGAGGCCTTCGGGTCGCTCTATCCCCGGCTGGCGCAGAAGCATGGCGTGGTGCTCTATCCGTTCTTCCTCGACGGGGTGGCGGCCGTGCAGGACCTGCTCAGCGAAGACGGCATGCATCCGAGCGCCGAGGGCATCCGCACGATCGTGGACAGGATGCTGCCGACCGTGGAGAAGGCGATCGCGGCGTTGCCGCAGGGTTGACGGGGAGGAACAGTTTCCCCCGCGGAATTTCCGTGGTGGAACAATTAGCTTGCTCCGCCGTCATATCGGTGTTTCGCTGACAGGTGAGAGCTTGATTCGAGGACAGGAGGCTATGCCATGCCGCGTCTTTTCACCGCCCTCGAAATTCCGCGCGATGCCGCGCTTTCGCTCTCGCTGTTGCGGGGTGGCCTTCCCGGAGCCCGCTGGATCGACGTCGAGAACTACCACATCACGTTGCGCTTCATCGGCGACGTCGAAGGCCATGTGGCGGACGACATCGTCGACGCGCTGGACCGTGTGCGCCGGCCTTCCTTCACGCTGACGCTGGCCGGCGTCGGGGCCTTCGGCCAGAAGAAGCCGCATGCGGTGTGGGCAGGCGTCGCCGCCTCGCCGGACCTGACGGCCCTTCAGGCCGAGATCGACCGCATCTGCCAGCGCCTCGGCCTGCGCGCCGATCCGCGCAAGTTCATGCCGCATGTCACGCTGGCCAGGCTGCGCAACGGCCATCCGGCCGATGTCGCCCGCTATCTTTCGGCGCGCGGCAATTTCGCCGCCATGCCCTTCAAGGTTGGCCGCTTCGTGCTGATGTCGTCACGCGATTCGGTTGGCGGCGGACCCTATATCGTCGAGGAAGCCTGGCCGCTGGCCGGCAACGGAACCTATCCGGCCAGCCGCGTCGACAGCGCTTCCGATGCCTCGCGGATCATGCGGTAGACCTTTTCGAAGCCGTCCGCATCGCCGCAATAGGGGTCGGGAACGTCGTGCATCGTTCCCAGCGCATAGTCCAGGTACAGATGGATGCGGCCATGCGCCTCGGCCGGTGCGATGCGCCGCAGGTTCTGCACGTTGGAGCGATCCATGCCGAGGATGAGGTCGAAGCGGCTGAAATCCGGCTCGGCGACGCGCCTTGCCGACTGGCCCGAAATGTCGATGCCGTAGCGGGCGGCGACCGCGATGGAGCGCGGGTCGGGCGCTTCGCCGGCATGCCAGTCGCCGGTGCCGGCCGAATCCAGCACGAAGCGGTGCGCCTGGCGCCTTTCCTCGACAACCGCGCCGAACACGCCCTCGGCCAGCGGCGAGCGGCAGATGTTGCCGAGGCAGACGAACAGGATCGCGCTTTTCGGCTCGGCGTCCGTTTTTGGTTTGGCGTCCATGGCGGCGGATCCTGAAGCACGTCGCATGTCGTTATCCCGAAACCGGTTCCCACTTTCGGGCGACATGCTTTATGTTTTCCCGAAGCGGATAACATGGAAGCAAGCCATGGCAAGAGAGAAACTGGCGCAGGATGTTCTGGAAGCGGCGCTCAAGGAGCGTCCCGACTGGAAAATGACCGATGACGGCAAGGCGATCGAGCGGCGTTTCGTCTTCCGCAATTTTTCCGAGGCCTTCGCCTTCATGACGCGGGTGGCGCTGAAAGCGGAGAAGATGGACCATCATCCCGAATGGTCGAACGTCTACAAGACGGTCGACATCAGGCTCACCACGCACGATGCCGGCGGCTTGACCGAACTCGATTTCGTGCTGGCGCGGCGCATCGATGCGATTTTCGGCGGCTGAGGCGCTGAAAATCTTGCAGGCGACAACCCGCCGCACCACATGATGCCCGAAGGCGGGCAGGCGGCCGGCCGGCGCAAGGAGACAAGGATACATGGCTGAAAGGACCGTTTTCGATCTCTTCGGCTTTGCGGACAAGCTGGGCGGCGAAAAGGAGGTGCGCGAGAAATTCTGGCGCACAGCCAAGCGGGCCGCGCGCCAGATTCCGTTCATGGAGGACGTGGTGGCCGCCTATTACTGCATGCTCGACAGGAACACCCCGCTCCGGGCCAAGGGCATCCTGATCGCGGCGCTGGGCTATTTCGTGCTGCCGACGGACGCCATCCCCGACATCATCCTCGGTTTCGGCTTCACCGACGACGTCGCGGTGCTGAGCGCGGCCATCGCGGCCGTGCGCGCCCACATCACGCCGGCGCACAAGGCCGCGGCAAAAGAAGCGCTCGCCGAAGATATCTGATCGCCGCCGGCGCGCGGCGTTGCCGGCAAGCGTGCCGATTTGGCAAAAAGTCAAATTCTTGCCTCTTTCCTCCATTCCAAGTCCCGCTCAGGGACGTCGTGCCGAGGCCAGCGGATGGGAAATTCGCAAGCGGACGCGCGGAGATGGCGGCGGTTAGCTATGGCGGAAGTGCTTTTCTTTGGCGGTCTTCACGCTTTGGTAACCCAGATTAAATCAAATTGAATGGATCGGGCAGGACGAGACGCCGGCCTGCTCCCACACCCTTTGGAATATGGGAATTACAATGCGCCGATTGATAGCTACAGTTTCTGGTCTGATCATGCTCGCCACCGCCTCGCCGGTCCTGGCCCAGCAGGCGACCAAGATCGGCCAGCACAATGCTTGGGGCACCTACAGCTACCAGGCTTCCGGCGGCAAGGTGTGCTATGTGCTGACCGTTCCCACCGACAAGCAGCCGCCCAGCCTCAACCATGGCGACATGTTCTTCTTCGTCAGCCAGCGTCCGGGCCAGCAGGTGAGCTACGAGCCGCAGTTCATCGCCGGCTATGATTTCCAGGCGAATTCCAAGGTGACGGTCTCCGTCGGCGACAAGTCCTTCACCATGTTCACGCGCGGCAAGTCGGCCTGGGTCGAGAACGCGGCCGACGAGCCGCAGCTTATCGCGGCGATGCGTGGCGGCGCCGACATGAAGGTGCAGGCCAAGTCCGGCCGCGGCAACGCCACCAGCTATGTATTCTCGCTGAAGGGCATCACCGCCGCGCTCAGTTCGATCTCGAACTGCAAATAGGGGTGCCGCATCAGGTAAGCGAAGGCCGGGCCCTCGGGTCCGGCCTTCTGCGTTTCCGGGTCGGAGCACATGACTTCGGCGCCGGCTTGTGCTATGCGGCGCCCTTCGCCGAAATCCGCTGCTGAAATCGGCCGCAAACCTCCTATATTGGGCCAGCCATGAGCCTTTCACTCGACCTCACATCCGCCGGCGCCCGCGATGCGCTGCGTGCTTCTCCCGCGCCGGAGAAGCCGACGCTGATCGGCCTGACGCGCGAGGAGATGGCCGAGGCGCTGGTCGGGGCCGGCATCGTGCCGCAAAAGCAGGCCAAGATGCGCGTCAGCCAACTCTGGCACTGGCTCTATGTGCGCGGCGTCTCCGATTTCGCCCAGATGTTCAACATCTCGAAGGAACTGCGGGCGGCGCTCGACCGCGCCTTCACCGTTGCGCGTCCGGAAGTCGTTGAGGAGCAGATCTCCAATGACGGCACCCGCAAATGGCTGTTCCGCTTCCCGCCGCGCGGGGCCGGCCGGCCGGTCGAGATCGAGACCGTCTATATCCCGGAAGAGGGGCGCGGCACGCTGTGCATTTCCAGCCAGGTCGGCTGCACGCTGACCTGCTCCTTCTGCCACACCGGCACGCAGAAGCTGGTGCGCAACCTGACGTCGGAGGAAATCCTGGCGCAGTTGCTGACCGCGCGCGACCGGCTGGGCGACTTCCCCGACACCGACACGCCGGCGGGCGCCATCGTGCCGGCGGAAGGGCGCAAGGTCTCCAACATCGTCATGATGGGCATGGGCGAGCCGCTCTACAATTTCGAGGCGGTGAAGAAGGCACTGCTGATCGCCTCCGACGGCGACGGGCTGTCGCTGTCGAAGCGCCGCATCACGCTTTCCACCTCCGGCGTGGTGCCGGAAATCTACCGCACCGGCGAGGAGATCGGCGTCATGCTGGCGATCTCGCTGCATGCCACCAATGACGATCTGCGCGACCTTTTGGTGCCGATCAACAAGAAGTACCCGCTCGAACAGCTCATCAAGGCGTGCCGCGAATATCCGGGCCTGTCCAATGCGCGCCGCATCACCTTCGAATATGTGATGCTCAAGGACGTCAACGACAGCCTCGACGACGCACGGGCGCTGGTGAAGCTGCTCAAGGGCGTACCGGCCAAGATCAACCTGATCCCGTTCAATCCCTGGCCCGGCACCAACTACCAGTGCTCGGACTGGGAGACGATCGAGAAGTTCGCCGACTACATCAACAATGCCGGCTACGCCTCGCCGATCCGCACGCCGCGCGGGCGCGACATCCTCGCCGCCTGCGGCCAGCTCAAGTCGGAATCGGAGCGCTTGCGCAAGAGCGAGCGGTTGGCGCTGGAGGCGATGATGATCGCCGGGCACGGCGAGGCTTGAGCGGCGTCCTCGCCGTCCTGCTGCGCTTCGCCGTGGTGCTGGCCGGCTATGCCGCCGCCTGCCTTGCCGCCAGCGCCTTCATCCATGTGCTGTTTCTCGGCTGGTCGGGCCTGGCGGAAGAGGAAACCCTGCCGGCCTTCACCACCGGCATGATGGTGTCGGTGCCGTTGCTAGCACTGTTCGTCGCCCATCTCAACTTCTGGCCGGCGGTCGTCGCCATCGCCGTTGCGGAGTTCCTCGGCAAGCGCGACTGGCTGTTCTATGCGCTGGCCGGCGGCTTCGTTGCGCTGGCTTTCGCCGGCCTGTTCCACCGCGGGGCGGAGTCCGGGGCCGGCTTCGGCGACACGGCCGTGCTGCTGGCGATGATCGGCGCCGGCGTCGTCGGCGGGCTGGCCTACTGGCTGACCGCGGGCCAATGGGCGCGCAAATGGCGCGGCGGCGCCGGCGAACTGCCGCCTACTTCGCCTGGGTCGTCAGGATCTTGAGCGCGAAGGCCGAGAACACGCCCGCGAACAGATAGTCGGTCACCCTTGTCAGGCGCGGGCTGCCCTTGAGCAGGGCGGCGAAGCGGTCGGCCGCGATCACCATGGATGCGGTGAAGGGCAGCGACAGCACGATGAACATCAGGCCGAGGAAGAACAGCTTGCCGGGCGCATGCGCATCATGCGCGGAGACGAACTGCGGCAGGAAGGTCATGAAGAACAGGATGATCTTCGGGTTGAGCAGGTTGATGCCGAGCCCCGTCGCCCAGTTGCGGGCCAGCGAGCGGGGCGCCCGGCCGCCGGTTTCCGGCGAGAAGGCGGAGCCGTGGCGGATCGCCTGGAAGGCCAGCCAGACCAGATAGAGCGCGCCGCCGATCTTGAGCGCGAGGAAGGCCTGCGGCGAGGCGACGATCAGGGCCGACAGGCCGAGCGCCACCAGCGCGGTGTGGAAGACGATGCCGGTCATGGCGCCCAGCATGCAGGCGAAGCCCGCCGCCTTGCCCTGCGACAGGGCCCGCCCGACGAACAGGGTCATGTCCGGCCCCGGCGTTATCGCCAGGACCACGGTGGCGATGGCGAACTGGACGAGCACGGTGGCGTCGGGGATGAACGGCATGGGCGAACCTGGCGACGGAGCATGAAAAGAAAAGGGCGCCGCATCGTGCGGCGCCCCCTTATAGCCCATCCGGTTTCCCGGTTCGAGTGGATCAGCTGTCGAAATAGCTCTGGGTGCCGTGGGCCTCGATGGCCTCGGCCAGGCGGCTCAGAGCATGGACATAGGCGGCCGTGCGCGGCGTGACGCCGCGGGACACCGACAGCTCCCAGATCGCCCGGCCCTCGCGCTCCATGATGGAGCGCAGCTTGGTGTGGATCTCGCCCAGCTCCCAGTAATAGCCCTGCTTGTTCTGCACCCATTCGAAATAGGAGACGGTGACGCCGCCGGCATTGGCGAGAATGTCGGGCAGGACCACGACATTGCGCTCGGCCAGGATCTCGTCGGCTTCCGGGGTCACCGGGCCGTTGGCGAGCTCCAGCACCAGGCGCGCCTTCACCGTATGGGCGTTGTGCTTGTGGATCATGTTTTCCAGCGCGGCCGGCACCAGCACGTCGCAGTCGACGCCCACCAGCTCGTCGGCGGCGATCGCCTGATGGCCGTTCTGGCCGGCCGTGTGGACGACCGACTGGTTGTTGTTCTTGGTGGCGACCAGGGTGTCGAGGTCGAGGCCGTCCGGTGCATAGACGGCGCCGCCGGAGTCGGAAACCGCCACGATGCTGTGGCCGTCGCCGGCGAGCAGCGAGGCGATGTGCTGGCCGGCATTGCCGAAGCCCTGGATGGCGATGCGCAGCTTGCCGGAAAGGCCGAGCTCCTTGGCCAGGTGGCGCACCAGATAGTAGCCGCCGCGGGCGGTGGCATCGCCGCGGCCGACCGAGCCGCCGAGCGCCAGCGGCTTGCCGGTGATGACGGCGGGCGAGCCTTCGCCGACGATCTGGCTGTACTCGTCGGCCATCCAGCCCATGATCATCGAATTGGTGTAGACGTCCGGGGCGGGAATGTCGCGGTCCGGGCCGATGATGCGCGAGAAGGCCTGGATGTAGGAGCGCGACAGGCGCTCCAGCTCGGCCTTGGAAAGCTGGCGCGGATCGACCTGAACGGCACCCTTGCCGCCGCCATAGGGCAGGTTCATCACGGCGCATTTGAAGGTCATCCAGAAGGCCAGCATCTCGACCTCTTCGGCCGTGGCGTCGGGATGGAAGCGGATGCCGCCCTTAGTCGGGCCGCGGGTGTCGTCATAGCGGCATCGCCAAGCCAGGAACGATTTTCGCGAGCCGTCGTCCATGCGGATCATCAGGCGCACTTTGGTGGTTTCGCGCGGATATTTCAGCTTCTCGATGACATCGGCGTCGACGTTCAGGTGCCTTGCGGCTTCGTCGAGACGGATAAGGGCGCTATCGAGAGGGCTGTCTTCCGGCATCATGAAATCCTGTCAGTTCGGGTGGTTGAGAAGCGGCCTGCCGGTCGCGGCGCCTGAAATGCACGAAATTGACGGGTTTCACAAGAAAAGGTTTCAGAACGCCTCCTCTTTGCGTCATTTTTGCACGGCCGGGCAAAGCCATCCGCCACCGGCAGGGAGTGCGGGCGCTTGTCCGGCGCTGCTTTCCTGCTATGAGTGCGCACGCAGTTTCGCGCCTCGCGCTCCCTTAGAACGAACACCGGAAACGCCCATGTCCAAGCTGAAAGACGTCAAGAAGGTCGTGCTCGCCTATTCGGGCGGCCTCGACAC
The DNA here is from genome assembly GCF_052978165.1 of Aquamicrobium terrae. Classification (NCBI taxonomy): domain Bacteria; kingdom Pseudomonadati; phylum Pseudomonadota; class Alphaproteobacteria; order Hyphomicrobiales; family Phyllobacteriaceae; genus Aquamicrobium; species Aquamicrobium terrae. The sequence continues at coordinate 1,561,352 of NZ_JBRKLZ010000001.1, read as the reverse complement.
CTCCATCATCCTGAAATGGCTGCAGACCGAGCTGGGAGCGGAGGTCGTCACCTTCACCGCCGATCTCGGCCAGGGCGGCGAGCTGGAGCCGGCGCGCCAGAAGGCGGAGATGCTGGGCATCAAGGACATCCGCATCATGGACCTGCGCGAGGAGTTCGTGAAGGACTTCGTGTTCCCGATGTTCCGCGCCAACGCCCTCTATGAAGGCACCTATCTGCTCGGCACCTCGATCGCCCGGCCGCTTATCTCCAAGCATCTGGTCGCGATCGCCGAGGAAACCGGCGCCGACGCCATCGCCCACGGCGCGACCGGCAAGGGCAACGACCAGGTGCGCTTCGAGCTTTCCGCCTATGCGCTCAACCCCGACATCAAGGTGATCGCGCCGTGGCGCGACTGGTCGTTCAAGTCGCGCACCGACCTCATCGAGTTCGCCGAAAAGCACCAGATCCCGGTGCCGAAGGACAAGCAGGGCGAGGCGCCGTTCTCGGTCGACGCCAACCTCCTGCACTCGTCCTCGGAAGGCAAGGTGCTGGAAGACCCGTGGAGCGAGCCGCCGGAATATGTGCACCAGCGTTCCGTCTCGCCGTTCGACGCGCCCGATGCGGCGACCGAGATCGAGATCGAGTTCCTCAAGGGCGACGCGGTGGCGCTGAACGGCAAGAAGCTGTCGCCGGCCTCGCTGCTCGCCGCCCTCAACGATCTCGGCCGCGACAACGGCATCGGCCGCATCGACCTGGTCGAGAACCGCTTCGTCGGCATGAAGAGCCGCGGCGTCTACGAGACCCCCGGCGGCACCATCCTGCTCGCCGCGCACCGCGCCATCGAGTCGATCACGCTGGATCGCGGCGCCGGTCATCTCAAGGACGAGCTGATGCCGCGCTATGCCGAGTTGATCTACAACGGCTTCTGGTATTCGCCCGAGCGCGAGATGCTGCAGGCGCTGATCGACAAGAGCCAGGAAGAGGTCGAGGGCACGGTGCGGCTGAAGCTCTACAAGGGCAACGTCATCGTCACCGGCCGCAAGTCGGCAAAGTCGCTCTACCGCGACGATCTGGTGACCTTCGAGGACGACCGCGGCGCCTACGACCAGAAGGACGCCGAGGGCTTCATTCGCCTCAACGCGCTGCGCCTGCGTACGCTGGCGGCGCGCAGCCGCAACACGCGGTAAGGCCTTTCAGGTGGCGCGCATCAATCGAGCAGGTGCGCGCTGCCGCTGACCGTGAGGCGGGCGCTCGTGCCCACCTCCGGCGCGCCGGCCGCGGCACGGCGCAGGACAAGCGCGCCAGCCTCGCCCGCGCCATTGGCGACCCGCACGGAGAGCGTGCAGGTCGGCCCGCTGAACTCCGAGTCCGTTACGACAACATCCACGCCGCCCGCCGGGGCCGCGGCGCCGGCTTCGAGCCCGATCTGCTCCGGCCGCAGCAGGATTTCGGCCGCCTCATGCCGTACGGTGCTGTCGACGGGAACCACACCCAGCAGGCAATGGGCGCGGCCGTCCTCGATGCGGGCCGGCAGGATGATCGCCTCCCCGAGGAATTCCGCCACCATGCGGTTGCGAGGCCTGAGGTAAAGGTCGCGCGGCGTTCCCGCCTGGATGAGGGAGCCGGCGCGCATCACCGCCACCTGATCGGCGAAGGACAGCGCCTCGGCCTGGTCGTGGGTGACGAGGATGGTGGTGACGCCGGCCGCTTCCAGCACACCGGCGACCGCCTTGCGCATGGAGGCGCGCAGGCCCGTGTCGAGCGCCGAGAACGGCTCGTCGAGCAGCATCAGGCGCGGCTTGCGGGCCAGCGCCCGCGCCAGCGCCACGCGCTGCTGCTGGCCGCCGGAAAGCTGATGCGGACGGCGTTGCAGGAAAGCCTCGTCGAGGCCCACCAGCCGGACGAGTTCCGCGATCCGCGCCTGCCGGTCCGGCGCGTCGCGGGCGATGCCGAAGCCGATATTGGCGGCGATGGACAGATGCGGGAACAGCGCGCCATCCTGCGCGACGAGGCCGATGGGGCGCCGGTAGGCGGGCACGAAGGCATCGGGTCCGGCAAGCCTTGTGCCGTCCAGCTCGATGCTGCCCGCGTCAGGCCGCTCGAAGCCGGCGATGAGGCGCAGCAACGTGGTCTTGCCGCAGCCGGAGGGGCCGACGATGGCCGTGCGGCCACCGGAGGCGACGGCAAGGTCGACGCCGTTCACCGCGGCCACCTGGGCGCCGGAGGGGCCATAGCTCTTGCGCAGGCCGGAAAGTTCCAGAAAGCTCATTGTCCGGCCATCTTCTTCGATTGCACGTAAAGCAGCCATGTCAGCGGCAGCGAGGCCGCGACCATGATCAGCGCATAGGGGGCGGCGGCCGCATAGTCGATCTCGCCGCTATAGGCCCAGAAGGCGAGCGCCAGCGTGCGGGTGCCGTTTGGCGCCAGCATCTGGGTGGCGGTGAGCTCGTTGAGGATGCCGAGCGCCACCAGCGCCATGCCGGCGGCGGCGCCGGGCGCGGACAGGCGGATGGTGGTGGACCACAGCGCGTCGAGCGGCTTGCGGCCGAGGTTCATCGCCGCCTGCTCCAGCTCGACCGGGGCCTGGGCGATGGAGGCGCGCAGGCTGATGATGGCGCGCGGCAGGAACATCAGCATATAGGCGACGAGGATGGTGGCGAGGGTCTGGTAGAGCGGCAGTAGATAGCGCACCGTGAGCGTGACCAGTGCCAGCGCCACGACCACGCCCGGCAGCGCGCCGACCATGTAGTTGCAGCCTTCGAGAACGCGTTGCAGGCGGCCGGGCGCGCGGATCGACAGCCATGCCACGGGGATGGCGGCGAGCGTGGCGAGCAGCGCGCCGCCGAGCGCCAGCACCGTGGTGTGGCCGAGCGCTGCACTTATCTCGTCCAGGCGCCACACCTGAAGGCCGCCGGCCCACAGCCAGCGGGCGATGGTGTAGAAGGGCACGCCGAGCGACAGAAGCGTGACCAGTGCGAAGAGCAGCAGGCAGGGCCAGGTGGCGCGGCCGAGGCTGGCCGGTACAAGGCGGCGGGCCGCGCCGGAACCGACGCGGGCATAGCGCTCGTCGCCGCGCGCCAGCATTTCCAGCGCCAGCAGCGCGAAGCAGCAGGCGATCAGCACGCCGGCCAGCATGTTGGCGGCGGGGCCGTTGAAGGTGGACTGGAACTGGTCGACGATGGCGGTGGTGAAGGTGTCGAAGCGCACGAAGACGAAGAGCCCGTATTCGGCAAGCAGGTGCAGGCCGACCAGCAGCGCCCCGCCGCACAGCGCCAGTCGGAGCTGGGGCAGCACGACGCGGAAGAACACGCTCCATGGGCCGTGGCCGAGAGCCGCCGCCGCATCCTCCAGCGCCGGATCGAGGCGGCGAAGTGCCGCCGAAACCGGTAGGTAGAGGAAGGGGAAGTAGGCCAGCACCGACACCAGCACGCCGGCGCCGAGACTGTTGAGGCCGGGCACGATGCTGACCCAGGCATAGGAATGGATGAAGGCCGGCACGGCCAGCGGCGCGACGCACAGCCACGCCCACAGGCGCGCGCCGGGCAGGTCGCTGCGCTCGGTCAGCCAGGCGAGCGCCACCGAAAGTGCCGCGCAGGCGGGCACGGCCAGCACCTCGAGCAGCAGCGTGTTGACCAGAAGCTCGCCGACGCGCGGGCGGAAGATGAGGGCGGCGGCGGTTTCCCAGCCGGTCTGCACCGTGACCCACAGGATGAAGCCAAGCGGAATGAGCGCCAGCAGCGTCACCAGCACGGCGGCGAGCCCGATCCATGACAGGCGCAACGGGGCCGCACTCCGCCGGCTCGATGCCGACGCGGCAATCAGGGTGCTGTCGGCGGACGCCTGCATGAGGGCCTACAGCAGACCCGCGTCGGTCATCAGGTCGGTCACCTTGCGGGAGTTCAGCGTGTGTGGATCGATCTTCGGAGCCTGAAGGTCCTCCAGCGGCACCAGGCCGGCATTGGAAGCCTCGCCCTTGCCGACCGTGTATTCGTAGGAGGTGCCGTCGCGCAGTACCTGCTGGCCGGCCTTGCCGACGATCCATTTCAGGAAGGCCTGCGCTTCCTGCGGGTGCTTGCTGGAGGCGAGGACGCCGCCGCCAGAGATCGACACGAAGGCCCCGGGGTCGCCGTTCCTGAAATAGTGCAGCTCGACCTCGTTGCTGTTCTCGGCCGTGCGGGCCCGGTCACCGAACCAGTAGTAGTGATAGATGATGCCGCCGTCGATCTCGCCGGTGTTCACCGCCTTGAGCACGGTGTTGTTGCCGCGATAAGCCTTGAAATTGGCCTTCATCGCCTTCAGCCAGCCGGCCGTCACCTCCTCGCCCTTCAACTGCAGAAGCGCGCTGACGATGGCCTGGAAATCCGGCCCGGAGGGCGAGGCGCCCCAGCGGCCCTTCCATTGCGGATCGGCGAGGTCGAGCAGCGATTTCGGCAGTTGGTCTTCCGTCAGCTTCGTCTTGTTGTAGGCAAAGACGGTGCTGCGGGCGGCGATGCCGATCCACTGGCCGCTGGAGGGGCGATATTGGTCCTCGACCAGCGCCAGCGTGTCGGGATCGACCTGCGCGAACAGGCCGGCCTGCTCGACCTGCGTCATGGCCGGCGAATTCTCGGTCAGGAACACGTCGGCGGGCGAGGCCTTGCCCTCGGCCACGATCTGGTTGGAGAACTCGCTGTCCGATCCGTTGCGCAGCGTCACCTTGATGCCGGTGTCGCGGGTGAAACCGGCCGCCCACTCCTTGGCCAGGCTTTCGTGCTGGGCGTTGTAGACGATGATTTCCTTGTCCTGCGCCATCGCGGGCGCGGCCAGAAGCATCCCGGCAAGCACGCAAAGGACGGGGGCGGAAAGGATGGACGTCATGGAGGGCCTCTCAAGCGGAGCATTCCCGGACGAAGCGTGGAAGCTCATACATGATACTAGCAGTCAACATTCAAGCCGCAAAGAAGTCTCGACACATCGCTTTTTGACGCAGTTGGACTGGTCTTGGGCGCGGCGTCGATTATATTGCACTGCAACATTTTCCGTCACGGCATAGGCAAGGGGACCCGTCATGAACGCCAAGCGAACCGCAATCGTCACCGGCTCGACCTCCGGAATAGGGCTGGCCGTCGCCCGCGCGCTGGCGGCACAGGGCTGCAACGTCGTCGTCAATTCCTTCTCCGACAGGCCGGAGGATCATGAAGCGGCGGCGGCCATCGGCCGCGAGCACGAGGTCGAGGCGGTCTACATCAAGGCCGACATGTCGAAGCCCGCCGAATGCCGCGACCTCGTCTTGAAGGCCGCCGAGCGCTTCGGCTCGGTCGATATCCTCGTCAACAATGCCGGCATCCAGCATGTCGCGCCGGTCGAGGAATTCCCCATCGAGAAGTGGGACGCGATCATCGCCATCAACCTCTCCTCCGCCTTCCACACCATCGCAGCGGCGGTGCCGCTGATGAAACGGCAGGGCGGCGGGCGCATCGTCAACATCGCCTCGGCCCACGGGCTGGTCGCCTCGCCGTTCAAGTCGGCTTATGTGTCGGCCAAGCATGGCATCATGGGGCTGACCAAGACGGTGGCGCTGGAGCTGGCGCGCGAGCACATCACCTGCAACGCCGTTTGCCCCGGCTATGTGCTCACCCCGCTGGTCGAGGCGCAGATTCCCGACCAGATGAAGGCGCACAACATGGACCGTGACACGGTGGTGCGCGAGGTGATGCTGGAAAAGCAGCCGACCAAGGAATTCGTCACCGTCGAGCAGGTGGCGGCGACGGTGGTGTTCCTCTGCTCGGAGGCGGCCGCCCAGATCAACGGCACCCACGTCTCCGTCGATGGCGGCTGGGTGGCGCAGTAAGGACCCCAGCATTTTTTATCTTCACGGCTTCGGAAGGACCGCGCATGCCGGCCAACGGTGAAACTGCGCAGCGCAAGAAGATCAACATCGCCCTGCAAGGCGGCGGCTCGCACGGCGCCTTCACCTGGGGCGTGCTCGACCGCCTGCTGGAAGACGGGCGGCTCGACATCGTCGCCGTTTCCGGCACCAGCGCCGGGGCCATGAACGCGGTGGCGCTGGCCGACGGCTTCGTGCGCGGCGGCATGGAAGGCGCGCGTGCCAAGCTCGCGGAATTCTGGCGCGCGGTGGCGCGAAAGGGCCGCTTCAGCCCTGTGCAGCGGACGCCCTGGGACATGCTGTGGGGCAACTGGTCGGTCGAGAATTCGCCCGGCTATATCTGGTTCGACACCATGTCGCGGGTGGTGTCCCCCTATCTGGCCAATCCGCTCGGCCTCAACCCGCTGCGCGACGTCATCGAAGATGAGATCGACTTCGACAATGTGCGCTGCTGCGAGGCGATGCAGGTGTTCATCTCGGCCACCAATGTCGAGACCGGCCAGATCCGCGTGTTCTCCGATGGCGAGATCAGCACCGATACGGTGATGGCCTCGGCCTGCCTGCCGCAGCTTTTCCGGGCCGTCGAGATCGACGGCGTGCCCTATTGGGACGGCGGCTATGGCGGCAACCCGGCGCTGTTCCCCTTCTTCAAGGCGACGCAGACCGAGGACGTGCTTTTGGTGCAGATCAACCCGGTGCAGCGCGAGGGCGCGCCGACCAGCGCCGGCGAAATCCAGAACCGCATGGACGAGATCGCCTTCAACGCCGCGCTGCTGCGCGAATTCAGGGCGATCGCCTTCGTCAAGGAGCTGATCGCGGTCGGCCGCCTGCCGCATGGCGAATATCGCGACATCCGCATGCATCGCATCGATGCCGACGAGGCGTTCAAGGGCCTGTCGGCGTCGTCCAAGATCAATGCCGAATGGGCCTTCCTCGAATATCTGCGCGATCTCGGGCGCGATGCGGCGAGCGATTGGCTGGAAGCGCATTTCGATGCGGTGGGCGAGCGGCCGACGCTCGATCTTTCAGGCCAACTGGAAGACGGCATGAAGCCCCGGCCGTCGCCCGGCAGCCGGGTGAGCCGCTTCCTTGCCACGCGTAGGCGGCCGCCCGGCGCGGCCTAAATGAAGGGCCGATCAGGATTCGGGCGTGGCCAGATCGAGCGGATGCACGATCGGCGCGCCATCCGCCTCGCCGAACCAGGCTTCCACGCCATAGATGGCGCGCAGGCTTTGCGGCGTCAGCACGCTTGCCGGCGGTCCATCGGCCACGATGCGGCCCCTGTCGAGCAGGATCAGGCGCGAGCACCAGCGCGCCGCCAGCCCGAGATCGTGCAGCGAGGCCACCACGCTGCGGCCATCCGCGGCCAGGGAATCGAACAGCCGCATCAGGGCGATCTGGTGGGCGGGATCGAGCCCGGCCGTGGGCTCGTCGGCCAACAGCAGCGGCGTGTCCTGCGCCAGAGCGCGCGCGGCCAGCACGCGGGCCTTTTCGCCGCCGGACAGTTCGGTCGCGATGCGGTGGCGGAACGCTTCCACGTCCATGCGCCGCATGGCGGCGTCGACGATGGCGCGGTCCTTGTCGGTGAGCGCGGCGAAGCCCGGCCGGTGCGGCGAGCGGCCGAGCGCCACCACCATTTCCACCGGCACGGCCCAGGCGATCTCGCGCTCCTGCGCCAGATAGGCGACGCAGGCGGCGCGCTGGCGCGCGTTCATGGCGGCGGCGTCGGTGCCGCAGAGGCGCACCTGGCCTTGCGCGGGCAACAGGTTGAGCACCGAGCGCAGCAGGGTGGATTTGCCGGCGCCGTTGGGACCGATGAGGCCGATGAACTCGCCCGGCTGGACGGCAAAGCCCAGCCCGTGCAGCACCGGCCTGTGCCCGAGTTCCACGGAAAGGTTTTCGACCGAAAGCAGCGTCACAGCAGGCTCCTGCGGGTGCGGAAGACCAGCCACAGGAAGAAGGGCGCGCCGACGATGGCCGTCAGCACGCCGAGCTTCAGGTCGCGCTCTGGAGCGATGATGCGCACGAGGATGTCGGCGGTCAGCACCACGCAGGCGCCGCCGAGCGCGCTGGCCGGCAGCAGGCGCGACGGGCGCGCGCCGACCAGCGGGCGCAATATATGGGGCACCACCAGCCCGACGAAGCCGATGGCGCCGGCCACGGCCGTCGCCGCGCCGACGCTGGCGGCGGTGCCGAACACGGCGAGGAACTGCACCTTGCGCAGTTCGATGCCCATCGAGGCGGCGGTCTCGGAGCCGAGGGTCAGCGCATCGAGGGCGCGGCCGAGCGAGCCCAGCATCAGCCAGCCGACGAGCATGAACGGCGCCGAAAGCCAGACATGGACCATGGAGCGGTCTGTGAGCGAGCCGAGCATCCAGAACATGATCTCCAGCGCCGCGAACGGATTGGGTGACAGGTTGAGCGCCAGCGAGGTCATGGCTCCGGCAAAGCTGGTGACGGCGATGCCGGCGAGGATGACGATGAGCGCGCCGCCGCGCTGGCCGGCCAGCGCCTGCACCACCAGCACGGCCGCCACCGCGCCGGCGAGGGCTGCGAGCGGCAGGGCGAGCATAAAGGCGGCGGACAGGCCGGTATAGATGGCGAGCACCGCGCCCAGCGAGGCCGAGGCGCTGATGCCGAGCAGGCCGGGCTCGGCCAGCGGGTTGCGCAGATAGCCTTGCAGGGCGGCGCCGGAGAGGCCGAGCGTGGCGCCGATCATGCCGCCCAGAATGGCGCGCGGCAGCCTGATCTCGCGCATGATGAGGGCGACGCCGTCGGCCTTGTCGGAGAACAGCGCCTTCATGCTGTCTGCGAACGCGATGCCGGCCGGGCCGACCGTCAGCGACAGCAGGAACAGCGCCAGCGTGGCGGCGGCCAGCAGGGTTAGGAGCAGGGGATAGTGCCGGTCGGCGCTCATCGGCGCTCCTGCTTCGCCGCCGCGTCCTGCAGCATGAAGGCGGCATCGAGCGTGAAGGGCGCACCGCAGATCATCTTGGCCACCGGCAGGTCGATGGCGTCCTGCCGTGACAGGGCGCGAAATGCGGGATGGACGAGATTTTCCTGCGCCAGCGCGGGAGCCCCGTAGTCGCTGCTGGAACGGCCGATCAGATCGGGCTTCGCCATGATCAGCTGCTCCAGCGGCAGGCGCGTCGAGCCGGTGACGCCCAGCCTTTCGGCGATATTGACCAGCCCGGCTGCCGTGAAGATGTCGTTGGCCAGCGTGCCTGCGCCTGCCGTGTAGCTGTTCGGCTCGTAGAGGGCGATGGTGCGACCCGATGGCGCGCCGGCCCGGAGCCGTGCGAGGCCGTCATCCAGTTGCGCCACCAGTTCGGCGGCGCGCTCTTGCCGGTGCAGAAGCGCGCCGATGCGCCGGATGTTGTCGCGCACATCGGCGAAGGACCTGGCCGGGGCGAACTCCTCGACCCGGAAGCCGAGGCGGCGCAGCAGCCCGACCGTGGCGCGCGCGGAAAACGTGCCGGCCAGGATCAGGTCCGGCTCCATAAGGAAGATCTCCTCGGCCAGCGCGTGGTTGACCGCGAAGGCCCGCGCCTCGTCCGCCATGGCCGAGGCGCGCGGGTCGCCCGCCAGCGCCGAGACGGAATGGAGCTGGCCCGCGCCGGCGATCAGCATGGCAAGCTGGTCGGTGCAGACATTCATGGACACGATGCGGCGGGGGGTGGGCTCGGCCGCGAAGGTGGGCAGCGCCGCAGCCATACCCAGCACGGCGGCGACGAAACACGACAATGCTGTCCGCAAAATCATCATTGGCCGCGTTTCGCCGCTTGAGACATCGCCGTTGCCTAGAAGGACCGGGTGAAGCTCAGATTGAGCGTCCGGCCGGGTGCGCGGAAAGTTTCCTTCGTTTCATACTTCTTGTCGAAGATGTTCTGGGCAGAAAACTTAAGCTGCGACTTCTCGTCAATCGCGTAAATGGCGGAGAAGTCCGCCGTGATGTAGGAGGGAAGCCGCCTTGCGTTGAACTCGTCGGCGTAGCGTGACGAGACGTAGAGCAGATCGGCGGACAGGCTGAGGTCTTCCGTCGGGGTGTAGGTGAAGCCGGCACTGCTGCGGAAACGCTCGCCATAGGCGATGTATTTGCCGTGAGCGCCGGCGCTCCTGTTCAGGGGTTCGCGCACGTCCACCATCGCCCTTACGCTCCATTGCGGGTCGAAGCGGTGTTCCAGCTTGGCCTCGAAGCCGGTGACGCGTGCCCGGTTGATGTTGGAGGGTTGCCACGGACCGCCGGGATCGTTCGGGTCGATGGGGGCCCAGGCGATCATGTCGTCGGTATTGTTGCGGTACAGTGCCATGTCGAGTGTGGTCTGGTCGGCGATGCGCCAGTTCAGGCCGATTTCGTAGGAGCGGGATTCCTCCGGTTTGAGGTTCGGGTTGCCTGCATCGGGATAATAGAGGTCGTTGAAGGTCGGGGCACGGAAACCGGTCGAATAGGAGGCGCGGGCAACCAATCCATCGGTCAGCTCATAGCTTGCGCCGACATTGTACGTGGTGACGCTGCCGAATTGCTCGTTGTCGTCATAGCGCAGGCCGGTATCGACAGTGAGGCGCTCATACTCGAACGAATATTGGCCGAATACCGCGACAAGGTCCCGCTTCGTCTCCGCATAGGGCACCCCGGATACGGCGCTGTTCTTCACCGAGTCGCGATAGGCTTCGACGCCACCCTGGACGATATGGTGCGTGGCTCCGAGATCGAACTGCTTCTGGGTGGTCGCAAGCAGGCCGTAACGAAGCGTGTCGAAGTCGTCGCCGGCAACGCCATCCTGGGAAATGGAAGCGTAGTCGAGGGCTGTCGACAGTTCGACAGTCGAGGTCCAGCTCTCCGAATGGTCGAGCCGCGCGCCGAGCCGGCCGGAGAAATTGTCGGTGTGCGAGACGTTGCCGAACGGATCGTTGTCGAACTCGTTCCTGCCCCGCGTGTAAAGGCCGTCGGTGTAGATCGCGCCCGCCGCCATTTCCTTCGACAGGGAAAAATTGACCGAGCCTCTGGTGAAGCCGTCCTTGTCGAGGTCATGGCCGGGCGAGAGGCGGTAGTCGTAGCCTTGGGTGCCGAGGATGCTCGCGCCGAAGGAGTAGCGCAGGCCATCTTCGGTACCGCCTCCGACATTGCCCGATAGCGTGCCGCCCCAAGGGTGCATGATACCGGCCGTCACGCTGCCGCAGGCGCTTTTGCCCTCGGGACAGGGACCGCCCTGCTTGGTGATGATGTTGATGATGCCGCCAATGGCGTCGGCGCCATACTGCGCCGAATGGCCGCCTCTGGCGATTTCGATGCGATCGATGGAATCGAGCGGGATGCTGGAAAGGTTGAGTGTGCCCGCAGTGGCCGATGCGGCACGCACGCCGTTGACCAGTATGAGCGTCTGGGCCGCGCTGGCTCCGCGCAGCGACAGGCTGGAATCGGCGCCGAGGCCGCCATTCGATGTGGCGGTTATGCCCGGCTGGGTCTTCAGTAGGGAGAGCAAATCGAGCGCCGCCGATTTCCTGATCTCTTCTTCGCCGATCACCGTCACCGACGACGTTGAACGCTCGAGCGACGAAGCGCGCCGCAGCGGCGTGGTCACCACGATCGTGTCGAGCTGGATGGTGTCGTCGTCGCTGTTCGCGGATTGCTGTGCCCAGCCCGGGCCGGTCAGCGCCAGCGCGCATACGCCTGCGGCCAGAATTGTCGTTCTCATGGTCCTTACCCCCGAATGCCGGGCGTCTCGCGCCGGCGATTTCCACTTCAACCGCGGACCGGAAGGGCAGGGGGATCGCATGTTCCACCCGGCAGCCGTAAGGCACGCGGCAACACCTTGTCGTGTCACCGCAGCGGACGGCCGCGCCTGATCCCACCCCGTGATCAAGCATGGGTGACCGGAACCGGCAGGTCTCCTGACTTCCGCGTCGTCGCCTCCCGCCGCCTTCCCGGACCGTTGCGGCCCAGTGGCATATCGGGGAGAGGCTCGGCGGCTACAGTTGCGGGGGCAGTCGCGGCTTTGCCGATCGCTCGGCTGACCGTGTTCCCTTTTGATCCGTATGTGGAACCGATTCCAGGAGCGACGCTAACCACTGCCCGGCGGGCCTGTCAATTCCGGCAGCGGTGGCCAATGGTCCAGTTGCGGCATGGGTCGTCCTTGCGGGCCGGGGAAAATTCCGCTACGTCGCCGCTTTGCTGACGGGAGCAGGGCCTTGACCGACCACCAAGCCGATGTCGCCATCATCATGGGCAGCCAGTCCGACTGGGCGACCATGCGCCACTCCGCCGAAACGCTGGCCGAACTCGGCGTCTCCCACAAGAGCCTGATCGTTTCCGCCCACCGCACGCCGCAGCGGCTCTACGACTTCGCCCACGGCGCCAAGGCGGCCGGCCACAAGGTGGTGATCGCCGGTGCCGGCGGTGCGGCGCATCTGCCGGGCATGACGGCGGCGATGACGCCGCTGCCGGTGTTCGGTGTGCCGGTGGAATCGAAGGCGCTGTCGGGGCAGGATTCGCTGTTGTCGATCGTGCAGATGCCGGCCGGCATCCCGGTCGGCACGCTGGCCATCGGCAAGGCGGGGGCGGTCAATGCGGCGCTGCTGGCCGCCGCCGTCTTGGCGCTCACCGATGCGGCGCTTGCCGGACGGCTGGAAGCCTGGCGCGCGGCGCAGACGGACAAGGTTGCCCTCGAACCGAAGGATGATGCGTGATGCTGACGCCCGGATCGACCATCGGCCCCGGATCGACCATCGGCATCGTCGGCGGCGGCCAGCTCGGCCGCATGCTGGCCATGGCGGCCGCAAGGCTGGGCTACCGTATCGCGGTGCTGGAACCGCAGGAAGACTGCCCGGCGGCACAGGTCGCCAACCGGCAGATCGTCGCCGCCTATGACGATCCGGCCGCCCTGGCGGAACTGGCCTCGATCAGCGCCGTCGTCACCTATGAGTTCGAGAACGTGCCGGTGGAAGCGGCCGAGGCCCTGGCGGCGCGCGTGCCGGTGCTGCCGCCGCCGCGCGCGCTGGAGGTTTCGCAGGACAGGCTGGTCGAGAAGCAGTTCCTCAACGGCATCGACATCGCCACCGCGCCGTTCCTGGCGGTGGACGGCGATGCCGGGCTGGCGTCCGCCCTGCAGGCCTTCGGCGGCAGCGGCGTGCTGAAGACGCGGCGCATGGGCTATGACGGCAAGGGCCAGCGCGTCTTCCGAAACATGCTGACCGGCGGCTATGCCGGCGTGTTCGAGGCCATGGGCTCGGTGCCGCTGATCCTCGAGGGCCTGATTTCGTTCGAGCGGGAAATCTCGGTGATCGGCGCGCGCGGCGCCGACGGCAAGGTGAAGACCTACGCGCCGGCCGAGAACGTGCACCGCGACGGCATCCTGCGCAGCTCGACCGTGCCGGCGGCCATCGCGCCGGTGACGGCGACGGCGGCGCGCGACGCGACGGCAGCCATCCTGGAGGCGCTGGGCTATGTCGGCGTCATCGGCGTGGAGTTCTTCGTGCTGGACGACGGCTCGCTGCTGGCCAATGAGATGGCGCCGCGCGTGCACAATTCCGGCCACTGGACGGAAGCCGCCTGCACCGTTTCGCAGTTCGAGCAGCACATCAGGGCGGTCGCCGGCCTGCCGCTCGGCGAAACGCGCCGCCACAGCGATTGCGTGATGGAAAACCTGATCGGCGACGATGTGGCGCTGATGCCGCAACTGGTGGCGGAGCCCGACGTGATGGTGCATCTCTATGGCAAGGCGCAGGCGCGCCCCGGCCGCAAGATGGGCCATTTCACGCGCCTGAAAGACATGGTTGCCGACTGAGCACGCGCTTTTGTGCGGGCCAGTTCTTTTTCCTGTCGCAAATCCGTGCCAGGAATTGGCCGGAAATGTTGAGGGAGCCGACATTGGCTGGTTTGCGACGACTGCGGGTTCTCCTTGCCGTGCTGCTTGGCGCGCCGGCGCTGATGGGGGCCCACATGGGCGTGCAGCAATTGCTCGGCAATTTCCATGAAGTGATTCCGGGAGAATTCTACCGGTCCGGGCAGCCCGATCACGACGATGTCGCGCATTACGCGGAGCGCTACGGCATCCGCACCATCCTCAACCTGCGCGACGAGAAGCCCGATGCGGAGGCGCTGGCCGCGCGCGCCGAGGCCGAGCGGCACGGCATCCGCATCATCGACTATCCGATGTCCTCGGCGCGGCGCTTGCCCGTCGCCAAGGCGAAGGAACTGGCGGCCCTGATGCGCGATGCGCCCAAGCCGCTGCTGGTGCATTGCGACCATGGGGCCAACCGCACCGGGCTGGCCTCGGCCATCTACGCCGGCGCGGTTGCCGGCCACAGCGAGATGGCGGCCGAATTCCAGCTTTCGCCCTATTACGGCCATGTGCCGATCGAGGGCCTCGGGCGCTACGAGATGTATCGTTCCTGGGACCGCTTCGAGGAAACGATCGGCTTCTGAAGCCTTTTTGCAGCCAGACGGACTCGTCTGGCTAAGGCAAACGTGCTGGAACAGCGGGCAGCGTTCGCCGCAGCCCATGCTCAGGGCGTATTTCCCAAGAATGACAACAGGTTCGATCCCGATTCGGGGATCGGCGACCCTTCATCATGCGGGTGCGACATGCTGCCTGCCTTGATTTTTGTCATGTCTAGGCGTACTGAATTTTCAGAAATTTCTGAAATTACTGTGTGCCATGAATCTTCCTCCGCTCATCCAGTCCTTCGTGCTGCATTTCGGCGAAATGGGCAGCCGCTGGGGCATCAACCGCACCGTCGGCCAGATCTATGCGCTGCTCTATGTCTCGGCCGAGCCTTTGTGCGCCGACCAGATCGTCGACGCGCTCGGCGTGTCGCGCTCCAACGTCTCCATGGGCCTGCGCGAATTGCAGACCTGGAATCTGGTCGTGCTGCGGCACATTCCCGGCGACCGGCGCGATTTCTTCACCGCGCCCGACGACATCTGGCAGATCCTGCGCACCCTGGCCGAGGAGCGCAAGAAGCGCGAAGTCGACCCCACGCTGTCGATGTTGCGCGAGCTGCTCATGCAGCAGCCCGGCAGCGCGGAGGAACGCTTTGCGCAGTCGCGCCTTATGGAGATGAACGGACTCATCGAACAGCTCACCAACTGGTACGATGACGTGAAACGGCTCGATACGGAAAGGCTGGCGATGCTGCTCAGCCTCGGTTCCAAGGTGACGAAGCTGCTCGACGCCAAGGACCGCATCGTTTCCATCGGCCGCAAGCGCAAGGGACAGACTTGACTGCGCTCGATACAGCCATCGCCCGTCGCGCGGCTCCCGACCGGCCCGCTGCCGATGCATCCGCCCGCCCGGATCGTTCCGATGCGAGGCCCGGCAAGACGAGGCCGGCGGTGCGGTCGCCCGGCAGGCTGAGCATCGGCCTGCAGATCGCCGCTTCCTTTATCTGGATCGCGCAGGCGGGCCTGCTGGCGATGGCCGTCGGCGACATCGCCGCCGGCGGCGTCGCGGCTGCAGTGGTGGCACCGGCCGTCGCCGTCTTCGTGCTCGGCGTGGTGCGCGCGGTGCTCGACCGGGCCGGATCGCGGCTCGCCTTCACGGCTGCCCGGCGTGAGCTCGCCCGGCTGCGGGCCGAAGCCATAGCGGCGCTGGCGACGCGCTCGCCGCTCGATGCGTCGCGCCCGTCCTCCGGCTTCGTCGCCAGCACGGTGGCCGAGCAGGCCGAGGCGGTGGTGCCTTACCTGTCGCGTTTCCAGCCGTTGCGCTGGCGCGCCATGATCGTGCCGCTTGCCATCTTCGCCTGCGTGTTCCCGCTGTCCTGGGTGGCGGCGCTGATCCTTTTGGTCGCCATGCCGCTGATCCCGGTGTTCATGGCGCTGATCGGCTGGCGGGCCAGGGAGGCGAGCGAGCGCCAGCTTGCCAAGATGGGCGACATGAACGGCTTCCTGCTCGACCGGCTGCGCGGACTGGCCACCATCCGCAGCTTCGATGCGGTGGACAGCACGGCGGTCCGGCTGCGCCACGAGGCCGTTCTGCTGCGGCGCCGCACCATGTCGGTGCTGCGCATCGCCTTCCTGTCCTCGGCAGTGCTGGAGCTGTTCTCGGCACTGGGCGTGGCCATGGTCGCCGTCTATGTCGGCTTCCATTTTCTCGGCCAGCTCGAGTTCGGCGCTTGGGGCGACAAGCTGTCGCTCGGCCAGGGCGTGTTCATCCTGATGCTGGCGCCGGCCTTCTTCGAGCCGTTGCGCGACCTCTCCGCCGTCTGGCACGACCGCGCCGCCGGCGTGGCGGCGCTGGAGGCGCTCGAGAAGGTGATGACGGCCGGCGAGGCGATCGTGCCGGTCGATGAAACGGGGACCGGGCCGGCCGCAGCCGGCGGGGCGGCGTCCGTCACGCTCGACGAGGTGCATTTCCATCATGCCGGGCAGGGCCGGAAGGTGTTCGACGGGCTGTCGCTCGATATTCGGCCGGGCGAGCGCGTTGCTGTTATGGCGCCGAGCGGCGGCGGCAAGTCGACCCTGCTGGCGCTGATCGGCGGGCTGGCCGTGCCGCAGGCGGGCATCGTCCGCATCGGTGGCGAGCCGCTGCGCTCCGATACGGCGGGGCGGCTGCGCGCCGGCATGGCGTGGATCGGCCAGATGCCGCACATCTTCGCCGGCACGCTTCGGCGCAACGTCACGCTCGGGCGGCCGGACATCGGGCAGCGGGAAGCCGGCGCTGCGCTGGAAGCGGCACGGCTGGGCGCGGTGGCGCTTAGGCGCGCAGGCGCGGTGCTCGGCGAAGGCGGCGCCGGCCTTTCCGGCGGCGAGGCGCTGCGGCTGGCCATCGCGCGGGCGGCGGCGACGCAAGGTGCCGGCCTGGTGCTGGCCGACGAGCCGACCGCCCATCTCGACCGCCGCACCGCCGACGAGATCACCGACATGCTTCTGGAGGTCACCAAAGGCCGGACGCTGATCGTCGCAACGCACGATCCGGTGCTGGCGGCGCGCATGGACCGCATCGTCACGCTGGGCAATGTGCCAGCGGGAAGGGAGCGGGCATGAGCGGCATGCGGCACCTGCGCACCGTTCTGGCGCTGTTCTGGTCCGGCAACCGGCCGATGCTGGCCGCCGGGGCCGCGCTGGCCCTGACGACCGCCCTGGCGGGCATCGCCCTGCTTGGCCTCTCCGGCTGGTTCATCACCGCCACCGCGATCGCCGGTGCATCCTTGGCGACGGCTCTGGTCTTCGACGTGTTCGCTCCCGCTGCCGGCATCCGCTTCCTGGCGCTTGCCCGCACCGCCTCGCGCTATGGCGAAAGGCTGGTCACCCATGATGCGACGCTCCAAGTGCTGGCAAGGCTGCGCGAGCGCCTGTTCCGCGGTTTCGCCGGTGACGAGGCGGCGCGCAGGCTGGCGGCGCGGCCGGCACGGCTGCTGTTCAGGCTCACCGTCGATATCGATGCGCTGGATTCGCTTTACCTGCGCGTCGTCGTGCCGCTGGCGGCTGCCGTTGGCTCGGCCCTTGTCACCGCGCTGGTGCTGGGCCTCATCGCCCCGGTTCTGGGCGCGGGCATCGGTGGGGCGCTGATCGTGGCCGGGCTCGCGATCCCTGCCGCCGCGGCCGCCCGTGCGAAGAAGCCGGCGCGGCGACGCGCCCATGCGCTGGAGGTGCTGCGGGCGCGCACCATCGACCTGATGCGCGGCCAGTCCGACCTCGTCATGGCCAACCGGCTGGCGGCGCAGGCCGCCGCCGTCTCCGCCGCCGACGCGCGGCTGGCCGGGGCGGAGGATGCGCTGAACCGGATCGAAACCGGCACCGGCCTCGCCTTCGCCATTGCCGGCGCGGGGCTTGTGGCCGTCACGCTGGTCGCCGCCGCCATGCTGGCCGAAAACGGGGCCATCGGCGCGCCGGTCGCGGCCCTTGCGGTGTTCGTGGCGCTGGCCAGCCTTGAGCCGTTCACGGCGCTGCGCCGTGGCGCGCTGGAGTTCGGCCGGGTGCTGCTGTCGGCCCGCCGGCTGGGGCCGAAGCTGGAAGAAGCCGCCGGGACATTACCGCGGCCCTCCATGCCGTCGAACCTCCTCCACGCCGTCGAGATCGACGGTGTGACGGTGCGCTATGACGCTGCCGGGTGCCCGGTGCTCGCCGGCCAGTCGCTCATCGTCGGCAAGGGCGAGCATGTCGCGCTGATCGGCGCCAGCGGGGCGGGCAAGTCGACGCTGCTTTCCCTGATCGCGGGCGAGATCGCGCCGGAGGCGGGAACGGTCGTGACGCTGCCCGCCACACTGCTCACGCAGCGCAGCGAGCTTTTCCACGACACGCTGCGCGGCAACCTTGCCTTGGCGCGCGCCGATGCCGGCGAGGCCGGGATGCTGGATGCCTTGCATGCCGCCGGCCTCGGCCCGTTCGTGGCCAGCCTGCCCGACGGGCTCGATACCGTGCTCGGCGAGGGCGGCATCGGCCTGTCGGCCGGGCAGGCGCGGCGTCTGGCCCTTGCACGCCTGCTGCTGCGCGATACATGCGTGTGGCTGCTCGACGAGCCGACCGAAGGGCTCGACGGCGCGACGGCGCGCGACGTGATCGAGCGTCTCGATGCGCGCGCGCAGGACCGTGCCCTCGTGATCGTCACCCATGTCCGCCGCGAGGCGGAACTGGCCGATCGCATCGTGCTGGTCGAGGGCGGCCGGATCGTGGCCGATGCGGCGCGCGGCAGCGAGGGGCACGAAGAATTGCTCGGCCGGCTGCGGCCGGATTGAGCAGGTGATGACGGCGCCGGGTGAGTGCGCCGCACTAGCCAAGGAGGCCGGGAAAGCCGGACTTAGCCATGGAACTCGACATCGTCTCCCTGTCACGATTGCAGTTCGCGATCACCGCCCTCTACCACTTCCTGTTCGTGCCGCTGACGCTCGGCCTGTCGGTGCTGCTCGCCATCATGGAGACGGTCTATGTCATGACCGGCCGCGACATCTGGCGGCAGATGACCAAGTTCTGGGGTGTGCTGTTCGGCATCAACTTCGCCATGGGCGTGGCCACCGGCATCGTCATGGAATTCCAGTTCGGCATGAACTGGAGCTATTACAGCCACTATGTCGGTGACATCTTCGGCGCGCCGCTGGCCATTGAGGGGCTGATGGCCTTCTTCCTCGAGGCCACCTTCGTCGGCCTGTTCTTCTTCGGCTGGGACAAGCTGTCCCGGCTCGGCCATCTCGCCGCCACCTGGGCCGTCGCCATCGGCTCCAATTTCTCGGCGCTGTGGATCCTGATCGCCAACGGCTGGATGCAGAACCCGGTCGGCGCGGCCTTCAACCCGCAGACCATGCGCATGGAGGTCAACGACTTCTTCGCCGTGCTGTTCAACCCGGTGGCGCAGGCGAAGTTCGTGCATACGGTCTCGGCGGGCTATGTCACCGCGTCGATCTTCGTGCTCGGCGTTTCGGCCTGGTACCTCCTCAAGGGCCGGCACCTTGAACTCGCCAAGCGCTCGCTCACCGTCGCGGCCTCGTTCGGGCTGGCCGCGTCCCTGTCGGTGGTCGTGCTCGGCGATGAAAGCGGCTACCTCTCCACCGAGCACCAGAAGATGAAGCTCGCCGCCATCGAGGCGATGTGGAAGACGGAGCCGGCCCCGGCGGCCTTCACCGCCATCGGCTTCCCCGACCAGGAAGCGCGCAAGACCCATTATGCGGTCCATATCCCCTGGGCGATGGGCCTGATCGGCACGCGCTCGCTGACCACCGAGATCCCCGGCATCGAGGAACTGGTGCAGCATGCCGAGACGCGCATCCGCAACGGCATGATCGCCTATGGGGCGTTGCAGGAGATCCGCGCCGCCGGCAGCGATGCGGCGATCCCGGAAGCGGCGCGCGCCGCCTTCGAGGAACACGGCGCCGACCTCGGTTACGCGCTGCTGCTCAAGCCCTATCTCGACGACCCGACGCAGGCGAGCGACGAGCAGATCGCGCAGGCGGCGTGGGATACGGTGCCGAACGTGCCGACCCTGTTCTGGACCTTCCGCATCATGGTCGGCCTCGGCTTTTTCTTCATCGTCCTGACCGGCGTGTTCTTCTATCTCTCGGCGCGGCACCGGCTCGACCGCTATCCGTGGCTGCTGCGGGTCGCGGTGTTCGCCATCCCGCTGCCGTGGATCGCGGCCGAATGCGGGTGGATCGTCGCCGAGTTCGGGCGCCAGCCCTGGGTGATCGAAGGCGTGCTGCCCACCGCCGTGGCCGTGTCCAGCCTCGGCGCGCGCACGGTGCTGTTCACCATCGTCGGCTTCTCGCTGATCTATTCGGTGCTGTTCGTGATCGAGATGGTGCTGATGCTGGCCGCGATCCGCAAGGGACCGGAGCCCGATCATGCGCCGCGCGCCCGACTGGCGCCTCCTTCCCTCGCACCGGCGGAGTAGAAGACATGATCCTGCACGAACTCCTCGATTATCCGACCCTGAGGATCATCTGGTGGGCGCTGCTCGGCGTCCTCCTGATCGGTTTTGCGGTGATGGACGGCTTCGACCTCGGCACCGGCATGCTGCTGCCGTTCGTGGCCAGGACCGATGTCGAACGCCGCGTCGTCATCAACACGGTCGGCCCGGTCTGGGAAGGCAACCAGGTGTGGCTGATCCTTGGCGGCGGCGCCATCTTCGCCGCCTGGCCGCCGCTTTATGCGGTGTCCTTCTCCGGCTTCTATCTCGCCATGTTCGCGATATTGTTCGCGCTGATCCTGCGCCCCGTCGGCTTCAAGTTCCGGTCGAAGCGCGACAGCGTCGCCTGGCGCACTGGCTGGGACTGGGCGTTGTTCATCGGCGGCTTCGTTCCGGCGCTGGTGATGGGCGTGGCGGTGGGCAATGTGCTGCAGGGGGTGCCGTTCCGCTTCGGCACGGACCTGCGCATCTACTATGAGGGCACGACGCTGTTCGAGCTGCTCAATCCCTTCGCCCTGCTGTGCGGCCTGTTGTCGGTGGCGATGCTGGTCATGCATGGCGGTTCCTGGCTGGCGATGAAGACCAAGGACGCCGTGGCGGCGCGGGCCCGCCGGTTCGGCGCCGTGGCGGCGGTGGCGACCATCGTGCTGTTCGCCCTCGGCGGGTTGTGGCTATGGGCCGGCATCGACGGCTACCGCATCGCCAGCGCCGTGGTGACCGACGGCCCGTCCAATCCGCTCGCCAAGACGGTGGAGCGCGGGGCCGGCATCTGGTTCGAGAATTACGGCCGTCATCCGTGGATGATGATCGCGCCGGCGCTCGGCTTCCTTGGCGCGCTGGCCAATCTGGTGCTGCTGAAAAGCCGGCGCGAGGTGCTGCCGGAACTGGCCAGCGGCCTTTCGGTGCTCGGCATCGTCGCCACCGTGGGCGTGTCCATGTTCCCGATGATACTGCCCTCGTCGCTCGATCCGAACTCCAGCCTCACCGTCTGGGATGCCTCGTCCAGCCATCTCACGCTGTTCGTCATGCTGGTGGTGACGGCGATCTTCATCCCGCTCATCGTCGCCTATACGAGCTGGGTCTACCGGGTGCTGTGGGGCAAGGTGGACGAGAAGTCGATCAGCGACGGCAGCGGCCACGCCTACTGAGGAAGGAGAACAACATGTGGTATTTTTCCTGGCTGCTCGGCCTGCCGCTTGCCGCCGCCTTCGCGGTGCTCAACGCCATGTGGTACGAGCTGATGGACGATGCCGCCAAGGCGGCCGAGGCTGCGCCGCCGCCGGCCGCGAAGTCCGGCGACTGATCGGTCCGAAAGCCTGCAACTTTCAGGCTGATGCTCTATCGCACCCGCAGCAGGTCCACGGGGCGGCTGTCGATGATCGCCTCCATGGAGAAGTGGCCGGTGACGGTGGCCAGATCGAAGTCGGTGATGAGCTTCTGGTAGAAGGCGTCGTAGCCGGCCATGCCGCGGGTGACGACCTTGACCATGTAATCCCAGTCGCCGCCGATGCGGTAGAAGTCGATGACTTCCGGCAGCCGCTCGACATGCTTGCGGAAGCTGTCCGCCCACTCCTTGGAATGATGGCGGGTGCGGATCATCACCAGCACCGTCAGGTCGAGCCCCAGGGCCGCCAGGTCGATGTCGGCATGGGAACCGCGCAGGATGCCCTCGGCACCCAGCCGTTGCAGCCGCCGCCAGCAGGCGTTCTGCGAAATGCCGGCCCGTTCCGCCAGTTCGCGCTGGGACAGGCCGGCCTGCTGCTGGAGGCAGTTCAGGATTTTCAAATCTATCCGGTCGATTTTGCTCATATCTCGATCATATGACCCAATATTTAGATATTTGTGCATTAAACAGGTGAGGTTTCAACCAGAAATCCGCGTAAAATTCATCCCAATATTTCCTCGCGGAACAGGGATGGAGACAATGACGGCCTCGGCACAGTTTTGCGGCAGCCTGCTGGATCGCTTTCGGCAAAGCCTGGCGATGGAGGACATCGTGGCGGGGCTGCGCGCCGGCCTGATCGGGGCGGACGCCACCGTCGACGGGCCGTTCGGGCGCAAGCCGATGGTCTATGCCGACTATGTCGCTTCCGGCCGGGCGCTCAGCCAGGTGGAACGTTTCGTGCTGGAGGAGGTGCTGCCCTATTACGCCAACAGCCACACCGAGGCCTCCTGGTGCGGTGGCTTCATGACCCGGCTGCGGCGCGAGGCGCGGGCGGTCGTCGCCAGCCATTGCGGCGCGGGCGAGGACCACGCCGTCATCTTCACCGGTTCGGGCGCCACGGCCGGCATCAACCGGCTGGTCAGCCTGTTCGGCGTGGCCGATGCGGTGCGGGCCGGCAAGCGGGCGCGGGTCGTCATCGGCCCCTATGAGCATCATTCCAACATCCTGCCGTGGCGCGAGAGCGGGGCCGAGATCGTGGAACTGCCGGAGGGGCCGCAGGGCGGGCCGGACGTCGCCGCGCTCGAGGCCACGCTTCGCGAGCCGGGCGTGGCACCGACGGTCTGCGCCTTCTCGGCCGCCTCCAACGTCACCGGCATCGTCGCCGACGTGGCCGGGCTGACGAAGACGGTGAAGGCCGCCGGCGCGCTGATGGTGTGGGACTATGCGGGCGGCGGGCCCTACCTGCCGATGTCGATGACGGGCGATGGCGGCGCTTGTGTCGATGCCATCGTGTTCTCGCCGCACAAGTTCATCGGCGGGCCGGGGGCCTCGGGCGTGCTGGTGGTCCGGCGCGCCGCCACCGTGATCGACAGGCCGTCCCTGCCGGGCGGCGGCACGGTGCGTTTCGTCACCTCCGCCGGCCACGACTACAGTTCCAGCCTCGAGGCGCGCGAGGAGGCGGGCACGCCGAATGTCGTCGGCGACATCCGGGCGGCGCTCTCTGTGCTGGTCAAGGAGGCGATCGGGACGGAGCGGGCAGGGGAGCGCAACCGCGAACTCGCCCGGCGTGCCATGGAGGCATGGCGCGACGTGCCGAATCTCGAACTGCTCGGGCCGGCAGCCGGGGACAGGCTGCCGATCTTTTCCTTCCGCGTGCGGGACGGCAAGGGCGGCCATGTCCACCAGCAACTGGTGACCCGCATGCTGAGCGACCGGTTCGGCATCCAGGCGCGCGGCGGCTGTGCCTGCGCCGGCCCCTATGTGCTGCGGCTGCTGGGCATCGATGCCGCGCAGGCGGAGCAATTGCGGCAGGCGATCCTTGCCGGCGACGAGATGGCCAAGCCCGGTTTCACCCGGCTCAATTTCAGCGTGCTGCTCGATGACGCCAAGGTTGACTACCTCATCGAGGCGGTGAAGCAGGTGGCCGCCGATGCGCCGGATTACGAGCCGCGCTACGATTTCGATCCGGCCCGGGCGATCTTCTTTCCGCGCCTTTCGGCCTGAAACAGGTTTTCAGGAGAAGGCTTCTCAAGTTTGCGCGCGCGCAACGATCCTGCCTGCCCGATGCTTCATAATTAAAATACATCACCCGGAAGTGACCACCGGTTTCGGGACTGAAGCATGCATGGAAACACGGACCTGAAGCGGGCCGAGCGACGCTGAAAGATCGCCACGCGCTTCAGGCTTTGCAGGCGGTAGCGGATCATGAAGCGACATTTCGACCATGACATGACGATGGACGCCATCATGCGCCGGTGGCCGGGCACGATCCGGGTCATCCTCGGCAACGGCATGCTGTGCGTCGGCTGCCCGATCGCGCCGTTCCATACGGTCGCGGATGCGGTGCGCGAGCATGCGCTGGATGAGCAGACGCTGGTGGACGAGCTTTCCCGGGCGATGGAATGAGCCCGGTCAGCCCTTGCTGCCGCGCCCTTCCGCCAAGGCGAACAACTTGTGGGGCTCCACCACCGTCACCTTCTGGCGCCCGCTGCGGACCAGGCCCTTCTCCTCCCATGCGGTGAGAAGCCGGCTGACGGTGTGCAGCGTGGTGCCGGTCATCTCGGCGATGTCCTGGCGCGAGATGGGAAAGTCGATGAGGATGCCCTCGTCGGTCTTCCTGCCGGTCTGCTTGACCAGCCGCAGCAGGGCATGGGCCACGCGCTGTTCCACCTGTTCGGTCGCCATCTCGATCACGCGCTGCTGGGTCTCCTGCAGGCGCGCGCCCACGGTGCGGAAGGTGCCGGCGCCGAAATTGGGGAAGCGGGCGGCCAGTTCCGGCCACAGATTTCCCGGCCAGGCGAGCACCACGCAATCGACCACGGCGATGGCGGTGGCAGGGTAGGTGGTGCGGCCCAGCGCATGCGCTATGCCCATCAATTCGCCCGGGCTGATGTAGTGCACGGTGACCTGCTGGCCCTCGGGCGTCGTCTTGACGACGCGCACCCGGCCGTCCAGCAGCAGGAAGAAGGAGTGGGCTTCACCCTCCTGGTCGAAGACCGTATGGTCGCGGGCGATGCGCAGCGAGCGCGCCTGCCCGACGATGCCGTCGAGATCGGCCGGCTCTATGCCCTGGAAGAGGGGCAGTTCCGATATCAGGGAACGGTCCAGTCGGCTCAATGCTGCGTCTCCCAGCGTCGTTCGAACCCCGCGCCCGAACCGTTTCCGCTGCCGGCGCCACAATGTCACAGGCAATGGTGGCCGGGCAAGCCGCCTTAAAGGTGGCATTCCGGATCAAGTTTGTTCTACATCAACGTTATGGCCGCCCGCCGAGCCTAGACAGTGGCCAACGGTTCACCCCGTCAAGCAAGAAAAAAGGACAAGACCATGAGAAAGATCACCACCATCGCTGCCGCCTTCGCCGTTGCCCTTCTGGCAGGCGCAGCCCATGCCGCAGACCATCAGGTGCAGATGCTGAACAAGGGTGAGAAGGGCTCCATGGTCTTCCAGCCCGACTTCATCGTGGCCCAGCCCGGCGACACCGTGACGTTCGTGCCCACCGACAAGTCCCATGACGCCGAGAGCATCAAGGGCATGATCCCGGAAGGCGCGGAGCCGTTTAAGGGCAAGATCAACGAGCAGATCACCGTTACGGTCGAGAAGGAAGGCGTCTACGGCGTGAAGTGCACCCCCCACTACGGAATGGGCATGGTGGCGCTGATCGTGGTCGGCAAGCCCGTCAACCTCGAGGAAGCCAAGGCCGTCAAGCAGGTCGGCAAGGCCAAGAAGGTGTTCGCCGAACTGCTCGAGCAGGCCGCCGCCACGAACTGAGCGACTGCTGCGCTCTCGCGAAAAGGCCGGGTGGGACATCTTCCACCCGGCCTTTTCGTTGCCTGCAAGCCTACGACATCGGTAGTGCCGGGCCTGAATCACCGACCCCGGGAGTTTCGGCCGAAGCTCCCGGGGTCGGTTTTCCAAGCTGCGGGTGGTCAGGCTTCTAGAGCACGTCGCGACGCCACAGGGCGCGGAAGGCCGCGAGCCTGGAAGGACGTTCCTTGACCAGCCGGATGCCGAGATTGTCCGGGGGCAGGCCGGCCGCGCAGCCGCCGCTCTTGCCGTCGCGGATGAAGAAGGACATGTAGCCCCGGTGCCGGCCGCCGACGACGCGCACGCCGCAATTGTCGGTGCTGGCGTCGATCCGGCCGCGCTGGTCGAGCGCGGCGCGGCGGTAGCAGGTGCTGGTCCACTCCCACACATTGCCGGCCACGTCGTAGATCCCGTTCGAGTTGGGGCCGAAGTGACCCTGCGGCTTCGGCTGGGGATCGCTGCCGCGCGCGGCCTCGGCCTCGCTGAGGTAGCGGGCGATCCAGCGCGTGGCGGGGTTGGCGGTGTCCTCGATCTCCAGCGCCTTCTCGTCGAAGCGCTCGGCCGCCGCATAGGCCCATTCCTCGTCGGTGGGCAGGCGCCAGGTCTCGCCGGTTCTCTTCGACAGCCATTCGGCATAGGCCGTGGCGTCGCGGAAGTTGACGCCCGTCACCGGCAGGTCGTCGCCATCGGCAGGTGCCGGTGGCACCGCCTCGCAGGCGCCTTCGGTGACGCAGCGGGCATAGTCCCGGGCGCTGACCTGATAGGTCATGATCTCGAAGGCACGGCGGAAACGGACATGGTCGGCGGGCGGGTCCACGGGCCGCTCGGCATGCTGGAACTCGCCCGGCAGCCGGTAGGAGAGCTTGCCGGGGCTGACGGTCACGGTCTGCGGCGCAATGGTGGATATGGGGGTGGGCATGGGCGCAGGCGTGGCGATCGCCGCCACCGGCACATGCGCGGGAATGCGGGCGGCCAGAACCGCGGCCGGAATGGCCAGGGCGGCGGCTGCGAACAGGACATGTTTTTTCATGGTTGCGTCCTTGCCAGATCGTCATGCGTCTCGATCGACGCATGACAGGGTCTTTTCTGCTCATTTGGGTCCCGGGCTCTCTGCCCGGGACCCGGGAAGCCGGGGGTCCAAGAAAAAGGCCCGCCGGGAACGCCGGCGGGCCAGTCTGGTCAGGCGGTGGCCCGCCTCTCTGCCGCGCGGCAGCCTAGTTGGTCGGGATCGGGCCGGGAGCGGCGACCTGCATCATCAGGTCGTTGTCCCATTCGCCCTCGACCAGCACGTGGGCCGTCGCGCCGAGTTCCGCAGCCTCGATCAGGTTGTGGTTCACATAGGCGTAGATGCCCGGCTGCAGGAAGGTGTAGAGCGCAGCCCCCGCGGAACCGCCGCGGATGAACCAGGTCTCGAGGTCCCTGGCCGGCGGGTTGGAGAACTTGCCCTGTTCCCAGACATGGTCGCCGTGCCCGCCGATGAGGTGGGGCCGTGTATCGCGGTTAGCCTGGGCGTGGATGAACAGCACCGTCTCGCCGACCTTGGCCTTGAGCGCATTGTCGCCCGTCAAGGCTCCGACCTTGCCGTTGAACACGACGTGGGTCGGGATCAGGCCGCGCATCAGCTTGAGCGTGTCGTCATAGCTGTCTCCCAGCGACTCGTAGCGCTTGTAGTTGCCGCTCTCGTCGCGCGGGGCATAGAGGTCATGCTCGCCGATGTAGAAGATGCGGTCGTATTTCAGCGGCTTGCCGTTCTCGTCCTTCAGCCCGTCACGCGGCAGCACCATGATGGCGCCGCTCATGCCGGACACCACATGCCACGGGATCATGCCCGTCGGCGCGCAGTGATAGACGAAGGTGCCCGTGCGTGTCGCCTTCCAGCGCAGGACCGCCTGCTCGCCGGGGTTGACGTGGGTCAGTTCACCGCCGCCGAGCGCGCCCGTCGCGGAGTGGAAGTCGATGTTGTGCGGCATCTCGTTGGTCTCGGGATTGACCAGCGTGAGCTCGACATAGTCGCCCTCGTGCACGATCATCAGCGGGCCGGGCATGGAGCCCTCATAGGTCATGGCCTGCAAGGTGGTGCCTTCATTGTCGATCACCATGGGCTGTTCCTTGATGACCATCCTGAACTCGACCACCTTGGGTCCGCTCGTGGCGACCTGCTCGTGGGCATGGGCGAAGGGCGGCGGGACGAGATCGACCTTGACCCGCGGCAGGCTGGCGATGTCGCCCGCACGGGCCTGCGCCAGGGCGGGGGTCGCCACCATCGAGCCCAGGATTGCGGCCGCTGCCGCACCCGTGGCTGTACCCAGCAGTGCTTCGCGACGCGTCAACATGTTCTTATCTCCTTCTGGCATTGTGTTGCCTTTTGTTACAATCAGGAGGCTAGGCGCAGGCGGGTGACGGCTCTTTGCTGCAACGCAAACAATGTGTGCAGTGCGACAATTTGGCATGGGAAGCGCTGCGCCGTCAGCCGGGCGGCGGGCAGCCGGTGAAGCTGCAACGCATTCTTATATGTTTGTTTTTGCTGTTCTTTCGCGAGGCCTGCGGTGATGCCCGGCTTCGGAAGCCTCAGCTCGGCTGCGGCTGGCCTTGCCGCAAGGCCTGCTCCAGCGGCAGGGCGGCCGAGAACAGATAGCCTTGCGCGCAGGCGCAGCCCAGCGACTGGAGGATCTGCGCCTGGTCGGTCGTTTCCACGCCCTCGGCCATCACCTCCATGCCGAGCGTATGGGCAAGGTCGATGGTCGCCTTCATCAGGAGCCGGCTTTCCGCCCGGCATGTCAGATCCTTGGTGAAGCTGCGGTCGATCTTCACCTTCGAAATGCGCCCGTCCTTGAGCGAGGCGAGGGTGGAGAAGCCGGCGCCGAAGTCGTCGAGCGCGATGGAGATGCCGGCCTGCGCCAGCCGGGCGAGCTTTTCACCCACGCGTTCGGGATCGACCGGCGTTTCCTCGGTGATCTCGATCTCCAGCATGGAAGGCGGCAGGCCACGCGCGGCGAGGTCCTGGAGGATCATGCTGTCGATGTCGGCGGCCTCCAGCTCGCGCGGCGAGACGTTGATGGCGACGCGAAGGTCGGTCCGCCCGTCCCGCTGCAACTGCTCCATCATTGTGCAGCAGTTGCGGAACACGGTTTCGGTGAGCGATTGCAGCAGGCCGGTGGTGCGCGCGGTGGTGACGATTTCCGGCGGCGAGATCTGGCCATGCTCCGGATGCTGCCAGCGCAGCAGGCTCTCGAAGCCGACGATCTGCCGGGTGTCGAGCCTGACGATCGGCTGATACCAGCTCTGCAACTCCCCCGATTGCAGCGCGGCCTTCAAATCCCGCTCGATGCATTGCTGGCGGTTGAACGAACCCTCAAGCTCGGCGTCGAACATGCACAGCTCGTTTCGCCCGCGGTTCTTGGCCGTATAGAGGGCGAAGTCGGCCCGCAGCAGCATATGGGTGAGGCACGGACGCTCGGAGATGCAGATGCCGATGGAGGCGCCGACCTGCACGGAGTTGATGCCCGTATAGGGCCGGATGATGGCGGCGATGATCTGCCTGGCCAGATGCTCGGGGCTGGAGGGGGCGCTGGCGGCCACGAACAGCAGCGTGAATTCGTCACCGCCGATGCGCGCCAGCGTGACCCCCGGCGGCACCACGGCGTCAATGCGGCGTGCGATCTTCAGCAGCAGATCGTCACCGACGCGGTGGCCGTAGGTGTCGTTGACCGACTTGAAGCCGTCGAGATCGATCAGCATGGCCGTAAAGGGGCCTTGCGCCCGCTCGAGCCGGTTGACCGCCTGTTCGAGGCCGCGCCGGTTGAGCAGCCCGGTCAGCGGGTCTTCCCGGGAATTCTTCTCCATGTTCTCGGCATGCTGCCTGGCCTCGTATTTGAGGCGGCTGGTCTCGCGGAACCTCTCCTGCCCGAGGAAGGAACTTTTGGTCAGGCCGCCGAAGAACAGCACCACCGCGAAAGCCAGTATGTAGTCCTCCACCCCGCCCTGGATGACCATGCAGACCGTGACCGCGGCGAGCGGCGGCGCCATGAACAGGATGGGCAGCGCCGCATAGCAGGCGCTGTAGGACACCGCGCCGGCCGATATGCCGGCAAGGATGACCAGATAGACCGGCGCTTCCGGTACGGTGAAGGCTTCCGACAGGATGGCGACATGGGCCCAGGCGACGCCGCCCATGAAGGCGAGGACCATGTAGCTGTGCAGCCAGCGGGAGAGGCCGGCATAGTCCTGTTCCTGCTCCAGGGCTTCGCCGTGCGGTTGCCGCAGCGCCAGCACGATGCGCGCGCCGTTGATGAGATTGACGGCCACGAACCACAGGAGGGCGAACCAGTCGAACCCGGACATGAGCTTGACGATGAGGATGAGCACCGACAGGGCGGTGCTGATCGGCATGGAAATCAGCAGGCTGTTGCGCAGGTCGGCGAGCAGATCGCGCAGCACGCCCAGTTGCACTTCACTGTGTCTGGCTGGCATCGTGCCCGCACGCTTCATGAATCCCATTGCGCTCCGCAATAGGCCAGCAGGTTGAAGAACGCATTAACGGGATGACTAAAGGTCATCCGATCACCTTCTGCGGCGATGCGAAACGACGAATGCGGAAGAAGGAGAATTGGTGGAGCTGAGGGGGATCGAACCCCTGACCTCGTCATTGCGAACGACGCGCTCTCCCAGCTGAGCTACAGCCCCATCCAGAGGGATGGCGCATTTATGGGCCGAGGGCAGGGCCTGTCAAGCGAGCAATTGCGTCTTTCCCGCGCTCCTGCAACCGGCGGCGGGGACTTGCCCGGTCCGGCTGCAATGGCTACATGTCGACGACAATTGGAGACCTGCATGATCGCCCTCATCCAGACCCTCGTCCTGGCGCTCGATCTCTACTGGTGGATCATCATCGCCTCGGCCGTCTTTTCCTGGCTCTATGCGTTCAACGTCGTCAATCCGCGCAACCAGTTCGTCGGCACCATCGGCAACATGCTGTTCCGGCTGACCGAGCCGGCCCTGCGGCCGATCCGGCGCTTCATGCCCGATCTCGGCGGCATCGACATCTCGCCGATCATCCTCTTGCTGGCCATCTTCTTCATACGGCAGTTCCTGCTGATGAGCGTGGCGCCGCTGTTCCTCTAGGGCGCGCGGTGAACCTGCCCTGCAGGCTCCGCGACGACGGGCTCGATTTCTATGTGCGGCTGACGCCGAAAGCGTCGAAGGACGAGCTGTGCGGGGTGGAGACGGCCGCCGACGGCAAGGTTCACGCCAGGGCGCGGGTGCGGGCGGTGCCGGAAAAGGGCGCGGCCAATGCGGCGCTGGAAAAGCTGGTGGCCAGAAGCCTGGGCGTGCCGGCCTCCACCGTGGCGGTGGTGGCCGGGGGAACGGCGCGGCTCAAGACGGTGCGGGTGAGCGGCGCGCCGCAGCACTTGCAGCAGAAGCTGGCGCAGGCCCTGTCCTGATGGCAGGGCCCGCCTCAATATCTCACTTCGAGGCGCGGGCGCGCTCGATGCCCTCGAGGATCATCTGGCGGGCGCGGTCGACGCCGTGCCAGCCGCCGATCTTGACCCACTTGCCGGGCTCCAGGTCCTTGTAGTGCTCGAAGAAGTGCGCGACCTGATCGAGCGTGATCTGCGGCAGGTCGGTGTAGTCGAACACGTTCTCATAGCGCTTGGTGATGTGCGGGGAGGGCACGGCGATGATCTTCTCGTCCTCGCCGGCATTGTCTTCCATGATCAGCACGCCGATGGGGCGCACATTGATGACGCAGCCCGGCACCAGGGCGCGCGTGTTGCACACCAGCACGTCGACGGGGTCGCCGTCGCCCGACAGCGTGTGCGGCACGAAGCCGTAGTTTCCGGGGTAGCGCATGGGGGTGTAGAGGAAGCGGTCGACGAACAGCGTGCCGGCCTCCTTGTCCATTTCATACTTGATCGGCTCGCCGCCGACCGGGACCTCGATGATGACGTTGACGTCTTCCGGCGGGTTGTTACCGGTCGATATGGCGTCGATGCGCATGTCTGGGCCTCACTGACGTTGCTGAATTCCCGGAAGGCACCGGCAGGTGTCGCTGCGGGAATGAAGGTGGAAATCAGGGGTGGAGACTGCATTCGCTGACGAAGCAGCCCATCCTGGGGGTGGCAATAGCGGGGCTTGGCGCCGCAGGCAATGCGATGTGGCCGACAGTCTGCGGATTCGGCCGGAAAAAACGACGAAAACGGCGCGATTGCGGATGCGGGGACCGTTTGGAGATCGTCAGGCCGCCCTATTCCCAGACGAAGGCGATCTTCTTCAGGGCCTTGTGCTCGAACACCTCGACGCCCTCGGCGATGTCGCGGCCGCCGGCACCGGCATAGAAGGCGAGCGCGTTGTCGTTCTCCTCCAGCGCCCACACGACAAGCCCCTTGAGCCCATGGTCGGCGAGACGACGGCGGGCGGCGGCGAACAGGCGGCTGCCAAGGCCGATGCCCTGGTATTCGGGGCGCAGGTAAAGCTCGTAGATCTCGCCCTGCTGGGGAAGCTCGCGGGCACGGTTGCGGCCGATGGTGGCATAGCCGGCGATGACGCCGCCGATCTCCACCACAAGCACCGTGGCGGCGCGGCGGATGGCATTCGCCCACCAGTCGACGCCGCGGCGGTTGATCATCGAGGTCAGCGCCTTGTGGGGGATGATGCCGGCATAGGCGCCCCGCCAAGCCTCCAGGTGCACGCTGGCGATCGCGACGGCGTCGCGCGGCTCGGCTCTGCGGATGTCGATGGTCAAGGTGTTCATAGTTTCTTAACCATAATCCCCGGAATCGGCCAAAGGCAAGAGCGAGCCGGACATCCGGCGCATTCTTGCACGGCGGCCCGACGTGAGGTCAGATCTCGATCAGGTGATCGTCGAGTTCGTTCGCGTCGCCGGGCGAAACGGGGAAATGGACGGCGAGCACGGCGCCCACGGTCTCCACCGCCCGGACGAAGCCTTCGGCAAGGCGGTCCTGGCGGGCATGGGCGGTCAGGTCGTTCACCGTGTCTTCCCACAGGTCCGGGTCGACACGGCTGTCGATACCGACATCGGCGATGATTTCCGCATAGTGCTCGGCCAGCGAGACGAAGATCAGCACGCCGGTGCGGGCGGCGGTCCTGTGCACGTTGCGGCCGAGGAACTGGCGCAGCGCATTGTCGTGCGCGGCGCGATGGCGCATCTGCCAGGGCACGAGGTGGATGCGCAGCGCCGGCACTAGCCATAGCAGCGCAAGCACGGCAACGGCGGCGGCCAGTTGCTTCATGATGAAATGCGGCAGGCGGATCGACACCCACCAATATTCGGAGACGAAGGCGACGGCGAGGCTGGCCAGCAGGATGCCGATCATCGCCATGCAGGCGGCCGGGAAGAAATAGCCATCGCTCTGGCGGGCGACGACGCAGTAGATCTCGCCGTCGGTCTTCGCCTCGGCGGCGCGGATGGCGGCTGCGACACGCGCGCGGTCGGCCTCGCCTATGGGTCGTGTCGCCATCTACCAGCCTCCCGATGCGCCGCCACCGCCGGACGAACCGCCGCCGCCCGAGAATCCGCCGCCGCCGGAGGACCAGCCCCCGCCGCCCGACGACCATCCTCCGCCGGACCAGCCGCTGCCGCGCCTTGACCGGCGCGAGGAGCCGCTCCTGTTGACCTCGAACACCATGCCCAGCCAGCGATAGCGGCCGGGGCCGATCTTCTCGCCGAAGATCGGCGGCAGGATCGCCATGGCGAAGCCGCCGAAGAACAGGATCGCCCAGATGGTGATGAAGATGACCGGTATCCAGTCGTCGATGTCGCCGCTCCGCTGGTTGCGGGCGCCGCGTGCCTCGAGTTCCTCGGGATTGCCCTGGAGCACCATGATGATGTCGTCGACGGCCTTCTCGATGCCGCCGGAGAAATCGCCGGCGCGGAAGGCCGGCACCAGGTCGTTCTCGATGATGAGCTTGCTGTGCAGGTCGGTGAGCGTGCCCTCCAGCCCGTAGCCGACCTCGATGCGCATCTTGCGGTCGTCGCGCGAGATCAGCAGCAGGATACCGTTGTTCTCGCCGGCCTGGCCCAGCCCCCAGGCGCGGAACAGGCGGTTGGCGTAGGGTTCGATGGCCTCGCCGTCGAGGCTTTCGACGGTGGCGACGACGATCTGGTCCGAGCCCTGCCTTTCGAAATCCGCCAGCTTCTGCTCGATGAGGACACGCGTGGCGGCGTCCATCATGCCGGCCTGGTCGACGACGCGGCCGGTCAGCGCCGGCAGGGCAGCCGCCAGCGCTGCCATCGGCAGCAACAGGCCGACCAGCAGCACGGCTGCCATCCTCCGCCAGGCGGGAGGATGGGTTCGCACGAATGCGAGGGGATGCTGCCTCGTCACGTCCTGCCTACCGGCCCGGATTGCGCATCTGCGGCTCAGCCGCCCTGGCCGGTGCCGAAGTTCACCTGCGGGGCTTCCATCTTGTCCTCCGCCACGGTGAAGTTCTGGAACGGCTCGTTGGAGCGGAACCACAGCGTGGCCCAGATCACCGAGGGGAAGGTGCGCAGGGTGAGGTTGTAGTCGCGCACCGCCTGGATGTAGTCGCGGCGGGCGACGGCGATGCGGTTCTCGGTGCCTTCGAGCTGGGCCTGCAAGGCGAGGAAGTTCTGGTTCGCCTTCAAGTCCGGATAGTTCTCCACCACGGCGAGCAGCCGCGACAAGGCGCTGGTGAGGCCGGCCTGATTGTCCTGGAAGGCCTTGAAGGCCCCCGGATCGGAGAGGTTCTCGGGCGACACCGTCACCTGCGTCGCCTTGGCGCGCGCCTCGACCACGCCTTCGAGCACGTCGCGCTCGTGGCTGGCATAGCCCTTCACCGTCTCGACCAGATTGGGAATGAGGTCGGCGCGGCGCTGATACTGGTTGAGCACTTCGCTCCATGCCGCCTTGGCGTTTTCTTCCGCCGTGGGAATGGTGTTGTAGCCGCACCCCGCCAGCAGCGGCAGCAGGAAGGCCATGACCAGGAATGCCGGCAGGTTGCGCAGCGGGGAGGGGAGTGCGAGACGCTGGGCGAGCATGGAGGATGTCCCTCAACTGTGAATGGTGGACCAAGAAATAGCACAAAGAAGCGCGGAGAAAATGCCTGCCATGCGTCCTTGCCGTGCTATAGGCGAAAGACAGCGGCAATCGGCTCCGCAACAGGGTTGAGGCAAGGGTTCGAAGCCATGGCCACAGACAGGGACAGGCAGCGGGAGCAGGAATCGCGGCGCATCCTGAAAGGCGTCGCCGGCGAGACCGATCCTTCGGGCACGTCGCTTGCCGGGCGGGCCGCAAAAAGGGTGGGCGATCATCTGAGCGCCGCCGATTCCGATCCCTCCGACCGCATCGAGACCTGGGGCACGCGCATCGGTCGCGTGCTCGGCATGGTGATCATGATCGGCCTTGCCGTGTGGCTGTTCCGCCTCGTCTTCAGCAACGGATAAAGCATGACCTCACACCTTCCCGCGCCGAAGCCGGCGGTCATCGTCATTTCCAGCCATGTCGCGCGCGGCACGGTCGGCAACCGCGCGGCGGTGTTCGCGCTGGAGACGCTGGGCTTTCCGGTCTGGGCGGTGCCGACGGTGGTGCTGCCGTGGCATCTGGGGCACGGGCCGGGAACGAAGATCGTCGCGCCGCCGGAGCAGTTCGCCTCGCTCATGAAGGATCTCGAAGGCAGCCCTTGGCTGGGCGAAGTCAAGGGCGTGCTGTCCGGCTTCCTCGGAGATTGCCGGCAGGCCGAGGCGGTCGCCTCTCTGGTGCGGGCGGTGAAGGGGCGCAATCCCGACGCGCTCTATGTCTGCGATCCGGTGATGGGCGACCTGGACGGGCTCTATGTGCCGCAGGCGGTGGCCGAGGCGATGCGCGACCAGTTGATGCCGCTCGCCGATATCGCCACGCCCAACCGCTACGAGCTGGCATGGATGGCCGGGCGCGAGCTGGCCGACCTGCCGGCGCTGGCCGATGCCGCCCGGACCGCGCCGCCGGCGACGATGCTGGTCACCTCCTCGCCGGCCGCGGCCCGCGGCAGGGTCGGCAACCTTCTGGTCGACGACCGGCAGGCGCTGTTTGCCGAGCACGCGCTGGTGGACAACCCGCCGAACGGCGTTGGCGACCTCACCGCCTCGCTCTATCTGGCGCGCATGCTCGGGCAGGCGACGGCGGAGCAGGCGCTGCATTCCACCACAGCCTCCGTCTACGAGGTGCTCAGCCGGGCCGCGCAGCGCGGCAGCAACGAGTTGCAGATCGAGACGGACGCGCGCAGCCTGCTGCACCCTTCCGCCGATATCCTACTTCGCCGGCTGGAGCCGGTCGGCCAGCACTAGAGGAGCGGGCGTTCTGACGAATGCGGCCGCTGCTCTGGCTTGGTTTTCCAGCCGCTGCTGTGCAACGCCAGACGATTCCGTCTGGCTGCAAAATGCTCTAGCCGCGGCTTCCGGCACTTTCTTTGCCGAATCTGCGATTCTTCGTTGATCGTGGCGCCTTTTTGCCATTAGACCGGGCACAGCCCGATCAGGCTACCGCCATCCCAAACGGAAAGCACTCGCCCGGCCATGTCGCATCTTCCTGAGCACCTCCTCAACGGCTACCGCAGCTTCATGCAAGGCAGATACACTGCCGAGAGCGGGCGATATGCCTCGCTGGCCCGCGAGGGGCAGCATCCTGAGACCATGATCGTGGCCTGCTGCGACTCGCGCTCGGCGCCGGAAACCATCTTCGACTGCGGGCCGGGCGAGCTGTTCGTGCTGCGCAACGTGGCCAATCTGGTGCCGCCCTACGAGCCGGACAACGAGTTCCATTCCACCTCGGCGGCGCTTGAATTCGCGGTGCAGAGCCTGAAGGTGAAGAACATCGTGGTCATGGGCCACGGCCGCTGCGGCGGCATCAAGGCCGCGCTCAGCAGCGACAACACACCGCTTTCGCCCGGCGACTTCATCGGCAAGTGGATGAGCCTGATCGCGCCGGCGGCGGAAGCCGTGTCGGCCAGCACGCTGATGACCTCCAGCGAGCGCCAGACCGCGCTGGAGCGCATCTCGATCCGCTATTCGCTGGCCAATCTGCGCACGTTCCCGTGCGTCAGCATTCTGGAAGGCAAGGGGCGGCTGAACCTCTACGGCGCCTGGTTCGACATCTCCACCGGCGAATTGTGGGTCATGAACAAGGATACCGGCGACTTCGAGCGGCCGGAACTGGGCTGAGCCTTTCGCGTTACAGATAGAGCACGCCGTGTGAGGCGGCGTGCGCGATGTTCGTTCATGCCGGGAGGGAGAGGGCATGCCGGTCATGCGCATGGTGCTGGGGCTTCTTGCAGGCGCAGTCCTGCTGGCGGCGATTTCGGCGCGCGCCGATGAGGCGGTGATCGACCGCTGGTACGATGCGTTGCTCAAGGCCGACCGCGCGGTTCTGGCCGAATTGCTGACCGACGATGCGCGCATCAGCCTCGACGATCTCGATATCGTCCAGACCAAGGCGGAGTTCCTGGAGTCGATGGACGAGTGGGAGAACGCCGTGGCCGGCGGCACCATTCGCCATCGCCTGGAAAAGGAAGAGGACGGCGTTTCCACCGTCATGGTCTGCTACGACTTTCCCAACAACCGGATGCTGATGCAGGAGACCTTCGCCGTCAGCGACGGCCGCATCACGGCAAGCTCGCAGGCCGAAGTCGCCGACAATTGCGACGCCTACTGAGCCGGTGCCTGCCATGGTTGCACCGGGGCGGTGACAGGCCTACATCGGCGGTACGAGACTTCAACCGCCGAAAGCTGCTCCATGTCCCCTGAAAAGACCGTCGACCTTGCCGCTCATCCGCTCACGGCATGGAAAGGGCCGCTCGGCCTGCCCGATTTCGCCCGCATTGCGGACGACGATTTCAAGCCGGCGTTCGATGCGGCGCTCGCCGCGCACGAAGCCGACATCGACGCCATCGCCAACGGCAAGGCCGAGCCGACCGTGGAAAACACGCTGGCGGCGCTGGAGCTTTCCGGCCAGCCGCTGGAGCGGGTCTCGTCGATCTTCTGGTGCAAGGCCGGCGCCAACACCAACGAGACGATCCAGGCGCTGGAGCGCGAGATCTCGCCGAAGATGGCGCGTCACTTCTCGGCCATCTCGATGAACGAGAAACTGTTCGCCCGCATCGATGCGCTCCATGCGAAGCGCCACGAACTCGGGCTCGACGCCGAGACGCTGCGGGTTCTGGAAAAGAGCTGGAAGGGGTTTGTGCGCTCCGGCGCCAAGCTGGATGCCGAGGGCAAGAAGCGGCTGGCCGCCATCAACGAGGAACTGTCGTCGCTCGGCACCGGCTTCGGCCAGAACGTGCTGGCCGACGAGCGCGAATGGGCGCTGTTCCTCGACGAGGGCGACCTTGCCGGCCTGCCGGACTTCCTGAAAAGCGCCATGGCCGAGGCCGCCGCCCTGCGCGGCCAGAAGGGCCGCTATGCGGTGACGCTGTCACGCTCGATCTACGAGCCGTTCACCACCTTTTCCGAGCGGCGCGACCTGCGCGAAATTGCCTGGCGCGCCTTCACCATGCGCGGCCAGAACGGCGGCGCCAGCGACAACACGAAGGTGGTGCGCGACATGCTGAGGCTGCGCGCCGAGAAGGCGAAGCTGCTCGGCTATGACAGCTATGCGGCGCTGAAGCTCGACGACACCATGGCCAAGACGCCGAAGGCGGTGCACGACCTGCTCGACCCGGTGTGGAAGAAGGCGCTGGAGAAGGCCGCCGGCGACCAGAAGGAACTGGAGCGGCTGGCGGCCGGGGCGGGCAGCAACGAGGCCTTCGCGGCGTGGGACTGGCGCTTCTACCAGGAAAAGCTGCGCGCCGAGAAATTCGCCTTCGACGAGGCGGAGCTGAAGCCCTATCTCCAGCTCGACGATATCATCGCCGCCTGCTTCGACGTGGCCGGACGCCTGTTCGGCATCAGCTTCGAGGAAAGGACCGGCATCGCGGCCTGGCACGAGGATGTGCGCGTCTTCGTGGTGAAGAACAAGGACGGCTTGGAACGCGGCCTGTTCCTGGCCGACTATTTCGCGCGGCCTTCCAAGCGCTCCGGCGCATGGATGAGTTCGCTGCAATCCGGTTACAAGCTCGGCGAGGGCTCGACGCCGGTCATCTACAACATCATGAATTTCGCCAAGCCGCCCAGGGGCGAGCCGGCGCTGCTTTCGATGGACGAGGCCAAGACCCTGTTCCACGAATTCGGCCACGCCCTGCACGGCATGCTCACCGACGTGACCTGGCCGAGCGTTTCGGGCACCTCCGTCAGCCGCGATTTCGTGGAACTGCCTTCGCAGCTCTACGAACACTGGCTGACAGTGCCGGCGGTGCTGGAAAAGCACGCGCTGCATTACCGCGACGGCAAGCCGATGCCCAAGGCGCTGCTCGACAAGATGCTGGCGGCGCAGACCTTCGGAGCAGGTTTCGCCACGGTCGAGTTCACCGCCTCGGCGCTGGTCGACATGGCCTATCACGCGCGGCCGGACGCCCCGCAGGAACCGCTTCGTTTCGAGGCCGAAACGCTGGTGGGGCTGGAAATGCCGGACACCATCGCCATGCGCCACCGCACGCCGCATTTTTCCCATGTCTTCGCCGGCGACGGCTATTCGGCCGGCTACTATTCCTACATGTGGTCGGAGGTGCTCGACGCCGATGCGTTCTCCGCATTCGAGGAAACGGGAGACGCGTTCAACCCGGAACTGGCCGAACGTCTGCGCCGCAACATCTACGCGGCCGGCGGCTCTAAGGACCCGGAAGAGCTCTACACGGCCTTCCGCGGCAAGATGCCGTCGCCCGAGGCGATGATGGCGAAGCGCGGACTGGCGTAGGCCCGTACCGGTTCCTGTGCCGCAGGGGCCGCCGCGATGTTCCGGAATGGATCCCGGACAGCCTGCGCTTCGCTTCGGCTTCCGGGATGATGATCAAGGAAGCGAAGCGACCGCGAGCCGGGATCCATGCCGGAACCTCGACGAACGCCCGGCGGGGCAGGGCTAAGCGCCCGGCTTCACCACGCTCGCATCGATCAGCAGCGCCGCATTGCGGGCCACCGATCGCGCCGGGCCGCCGGCCCCGAAGAGCTGGCCTGAAATATAGGCGCCTTCGATCAGGAGAAGCAGGCCGTCGCCCAGCGTGTCGGCGTCGGCGGCACCCATGCCGCGCGCCATTTCGCGCAGGCGGCGGCGCAATTCGCGCTTGTTGTCCTCGCTGACCTTGCGGGCCGGATGGTCGGCTTGAGGATATTCCACCGCCGCATTGGTCATGCCGCAGCCCCGGTAGGACGGCGTTTGCGTGCGTTCCCCGACGCCGGTCAGGAAGGCGAGGATCTGGGCGCGCGGGTCGCCCGGATGGGCCGTTACCGCCTTGTCGAACCGCTCCCAGAATTCGCGGTCGTATCGCCTCAGATAGGAAGCGGCCAGTTCGTCCTTGGAGGAGAAGGCGCGGTAGAGGCTGGGCTTGGCGACGCCGGCCGTCCTGACGATCTCGTCGACGCCGATCGCCCTGATGCCCCGGCGGTAGAACAGGTCGCGCGCGACGTCGAGGATCTTCTCGGCCGCTGCCGGGTGGCGACCCCTTTCGGCCTCGTGGCCTTCAATTTTGTTGTCGTGTGCCATCAGCGAAGTTCACTTGACAATGTTACCGATCGGTACGTACAGCTTGCAGGGTTGAAACGTACCGGTCAGTTACATGATAGGCAGATCCGTTCCCTTTGGCCAGCGCTACGCTTTCGTGGTCGTCGCCGTCATCTTCCTGTGCCTGCTGATCGCGGCCGGTCTGCGTTCCGCCCCGGCGGTGATGATGCTGCCTCTGGAGGAAAGCCTCGGCTGGGGGCGCGACAGCATTTCCTTCGCCGCCGCCATCGGCATCTTCCTCTATGGCCTTGCCGGGCCGTTCGCCGCCGCGCTGATGGAGCGCATCGGCCTCAGGCGGGTGCTGCTGGCCGCACTGATCCTCATGTCGGGCGCTACGGCGTTCAGCCTGTGGATGACGCAGCCGTGGCACATGGTGCTGACCTGGGGCATCCTGTCCGGCATCGGCTCCGGCGCGGTCGCGACGGTGCTCGGCGCCACCATCGTCAATCGCTGGTTCAAGACCAATCGCGGCCTTGTCATGGGCCTGATGTCGGCGTCCAGCGCTTCCGGCATGCTGGTGTTCCTGCCGCTGCTGGCGGCGCTCGCGCAATCCGGCGGATGGCGGCCGGTGGCGCTTACCGTGTCCATCGCCACGGCCGCCCTGCTGCCGCTGGTCTGGTTTCTGGTGCCCGAGCGGCCTGCCTCGATCGGCCTGGTGCGCTATGGCGCCGCTGCCGATGACGCGCCGCCGGTGCCGCCCTCGGCGCGCGGAAATTTCTTCGTCCACACGCTGTCGACGCTGAAGCGGGCTGCCGGCACGCGCACCTTCTGGTATCTGTTCGCTACCTTCTTCATCTGCGGCTTCACCACCAACGGGCTGGTCGGCACCCATCTCATCGCCTTCTGCGGCGACATGGGCATCACCGAGATCCAGGCGGCCGGGCTGTTGTCGCTGATGGGCGTGTTCGACCTGATCGGCACCACCCTGTCAGGCTGGCTGACCGATCGTTTCGATCCGCGCAAGCTGTTGTTCATCTATTACGGCATTCGCGGCCTGTCGCTGATGTACCTGCCCTATTCGGGCTTTTCGGCCACCGCCCTGATCATCTTCGCCATCTTCTACGGGCTCGACTGGATCGCCACCGTGCCGCCGACGCTGCGCCTCTCAAATGAAGGTTTCGGCGATGCCGCCGGCCCGCTGGTGTTCGGCTGGGTGGTGGCCGGCCATCAGGTGGGGGCCGCCGCGGCCGCCTATTTCGGCGGCATCATGCACGAGTTGCAGGGCGACTACGAACTGGCCTTCCTGATCGCCGGGCTGACCGGCCTTGCGGCGGCCTGCATCTCGCTGCTGATCGATACCAGCAAGCCGGAATTCGATCCCGAACCGCAGCCGGCCTGATTGATCGAAGGCGGGTTCAGCCGGGGTAGCAGGAGAGGGGCACATTTGGCCACACTGCCTCGGCGCAGCCGGCCTCGCGCTGGCGCTTTTCGAAGGCGGCGCTGACCGGCCCGGTGACCATCGGGTCGACGCCGTCCGGCGCGTCGGAGAACAGCTGCTGGGCGGCGGTCACCGACAGCATCTTGTCCGCGCCGGTTTCCTTGGCCGTGGCCATGGAATGGGCGACGCCGCCCGCCAGAACGGCGGCCATGCACAGCGTGGCGAGGCCCAGCGCGATATAGTGGGGTCCGGTTCGCGATACAGTCGGCCTGGTCATGTCCAATCGCCTTTCGGAAAGGGCAGAAGGCACCCTTGGTTAACGAAAATTTATCGCATCCCGCCCCTTAACAAAGGGTAACCGGCGATTTCTTTGGCGCCCGCACTTTCGCAATTGCGAAAAAACCTGTATGAGCGCGCCAACCGAAAATGATGGCGCGGGCGGTCGACCCCGTTTCGGCCGCCGCCGTCAGCACCCCAGAGAAGACACCTATGAAGCTCCGTAACATCGCGATCATCGCGCATGTTGACCACGGCAAGACGACGCTGGTCGATGCGCTCCTCAAGCAGTCGGGCTCGGTCCGCGACAACCAGCGCGTCGCCGAACGTGTCATGGATTCCGGCGACATCGAGAAGGAACGCGGCATCACCATCCTCGCCAAGGCCA
This sequence comes from Aquamicrobium terrae, assembly GCF_052978165.1. NCBI lineage: Bacteria > Pseudomonadati > Pseudomonadota > Alphaproteobacteria > Hyphomicrobiales > Phyllobacteriaceae > Aquamicrobium > Aquamicrobium terrae. The sequence goes on along the minus strand of NZ_JBRKLZ010000001.1, from coordinate 1,519,339 downwards.
CCTCGGTCGAGTGGAAGGACACGCGCATCAACATCGTCGACACGCCCGGCCACGCCGACTTCGGCGGCGAGGTGGAGCGCATCCTCAACATGGTCGACGGCGCCATCGTGCTGGTCGACGCCGCCGAGGGCCCGATGCCGCAGACCAAGTTCGTGGTCGGCAAGGCGCTGAAGGTGGGCCTGCGCCCCATCGTCGCCATCAACAAGATCGACCGGCCGGACGCCCGCGCCGACGAGGTCATCAACGAGGTGTTCGACCTGTTCGCGGCGCTCGACGCCACCGACGAGCAGCTCGACTTCCCGATCCTCTACGGCTCCGGCCGCGACGGCTGGATGGCCGCCAACCCGGAAGGCCCGAAGGACCAGGGACTGGCGCCGCTGTTCGACCTGGTGCTCGACCATGTGCCGGCGCCGAAGGTTGGCGACGGTCCGTTCCGCATGATCGGCACCATCCTCGAGGCCAACCCGTTCCTCGGCCGCATCATCACCGGCCGCATCGAGAGCGGCACGCTGAAGCCCAACCAGACGGTGAAGGTGCTGCACCATGACGGCTCGCTGCTGGAGACCGGCCGCGTGTCCAAGATTCTCGCCTTCCGCGGCATAGAGCGCCAGCCCATCGAAGAGGCGCAGGCGGGCGACATCGTCGCCATCGCCGGCCTTTCCAAGGGCACGGTGGCCGACACGTTCTGCGATCCGTCGGTGACCGAGCCGCTGGTCGCCCAGCCGATCGACCCGCCGACGGTGACCATGAGTTTCATCGTCAACGACTCGCCGCTCGCCGGCACCGAGGGCGACAAGGTGACCAGCCGTGTCATCCGCGACCGCCTGCTCAAGGAAGCCGAGGGCAGCGTGGCGCTGCGCATCGAGGAATCGGCCGACAAGGATTCGTTCTATGTGTCGGGCCGTGGCGAGCTGCAGCTTTCGGTGCTGATCGAGACGATGCGCCGCGAGGGCTTCGAGCTGGCCGTGTCGCGCCCGCGCGTCGTCATGCAGAAGGACGAGAGCGGCCAGCTTCTGGAGCCGATCGAGGAAGTCGTCATCGACGTGGACGAGGAGCACGCCGGCGTGGTCGTGCAGAAGATGAGCGAGCGCAAGGCCGAGATGATCGAGCTGCGCCCCTCCGGCGGCGACCGCCAGCGCCTCGTCTTCCTAGCTCCGACGCGTGGCCTGATCGGCTACCAGTCCGAGCTTTTGACCGATACGCGCGGTACCGCGGTGATGAACCGCCTGTTCAACTCCTACCAGCCCTACAAGGGCGAGTTGGCCGGCCGCACCAACGGCGTGCTGATCTCCAACGAACAGGGCGAGGCCGTGGCCTATGCGCTGTGGAACCTGGAGGATCGCGGGCCGATGGTCATCGATCCCGGCGTCAAGGTCTATCAGGGCATGATCGTGGGCATCCACTCCCGCGACAACGACCTTGAAGTGAACGTGCTGAAGGGAAAGAAGCTCACCAACATCCGCGCCGCCGGCAAGGACGAGGCCGTCAAGCTGACGCCGCCGATCCGCATGACGCTGGAGCGGGCGCTGTCCTGGATCCAGGACGACGAACTGGTCGAGGTGACGCCGAAGTCGATCCGCCTGCGCAAGCTTTATCTCGATCCCAACGAGCGCAAGCGCTTCGAGAAGCAGAAGGTGGCCGGCGCGGCTTGATTGCCGCTCACGGCCGCACCGCCGCTTTCGCGGCTGGTTCTGGCGAGGCTCGGCCCGAAACGACGTTCTGAACAGAAAAAAGCCCGGTGCCATTGGCGCCGGGTTTTTCTTATCGATTTAAGAGCAAGATCGCGTCTGGCCAGTACGCGGCAAATGGCTATGATGGCGCGCGTCGGCTGGGGGGCAATTCCAGAGATGGCGGAAACCGGTGTTCTGCCCGGAGTTGCGTGAAACAGGAGATTGAGCGTTTCCGTGTTCGCAGGAAGGCGGAAAGGCTCGCGGAGCTTGCGCAATGGACCTGACCTCTCTGTTCATTTTCGCCGCGGCGCTGTTCGTCGCCGCGGGGTCTCCGGGGCCATCGGTCGCGGCACTGGTCGCACGTGTCATTTCCGGCGGTCTGCGCGGCGTTCTCCCTTTCCTGCTCGCCATGTGGGTCGGCGAGGCCGTCTGGCTGTCGCTGGCGGTGTTCGGCCTTGCCGTGGTGGCGCAGACCTTCCATCTCGCCTTCCTCGCCCTGAAATGGGCGGGGGTCGGCTATCTGCTCTATCTCGCCTGGAAAATGTGGACGGCTCCGGTGGAGACCGGGGGCGGATCGCTGCCGCAGGCGGGTTCGCCGCTGAAGCTGTTCCTGACCGGCATGGCCGTCACGCTCGGCAATCCCAAGATCATGATGTTCTACCTGGCGCTGCTGCCGACCATCGTCGACCTCCAATCCGTCACCCTGCTCGGCTGGCTCGAACTGACGCTGACCATGGTGATCGTGCTGGTGGTGATCGACCTTTCATGGGCGCTGACGGCGGCGCAGGCACGCCGCCTGCTGAAGAGCCGGCGCGCGATGCAGATCGCCAACCGCATCGGTGCCGCGACCATGGCCGGCGCCGCCGCCGCAATCGCCGGGCGCTCGTAACAGGCATCACCCTACGTTCCAGTTCATAATTTCGATCGGTCCAGGGACCGTCGTCAAAAAGCAGCCATCTGCTACCATCATACAGCCGTTATTTCGCCAGGAGGGAAAAGCGTATCATGGCCATTCAGAAAGCCGAATCCGGCAAGCCGGCCACCGGCAAGGGCGGTGCGGCGGGCGCATCGGGCAAGAAGGAACGGCTTCTGGACTATCTTCTGGCGCGGGCCCCGGACGAGGATGTCGCGGCCTATGACCGGGCCGACCTGGAGCGCGCGGCGACATTGGCCGAAAAGGCGGTTGCCGGGCATCGCAAGGGCGAAAGCACGGTCTCGATTGCGCCCGATTCGGGCGTCTCGCGGCAGGGCCGCCCGGTGACGGTGATAACCGTCGTCAACGACAACATGCCGTTCCTGTTCGATTCCGTCATCGGCGAGATCAACGAGACGGTGGGCGAGGCGTCCTTCGTCACCCACCCGGTTCTCAATGTTCGCTACGGCGCTTCCGGCGTGGCCGAAATCCTCGGCGATACGGGCTCGCACAAGGGCGACAAGGACGGCGACCGGCTGAGCGTCATCCAGGTTCATGTCGGGCGCATGAGCGCCGAGGAGCAGGGCGCGCTGGCGGAAAAACTGGCCAGGACGCTGGAGCAGGTGCGCTCCGCCGTGCATGACTGGAAGCCGATGCTGGCCCGGCTCGACCAGGCGATCACCGAATTCCGCTATGCCCCGATCCCGCTGGACCGGGAGGCGGTGACCGAAGCCATCGCTTTCCTCGAATGGCTGCGTGACGACAATTTCACCTTCCTCGGCATGCGCGAGTACAAATACAGCGGCGGCGAGGAGAGCGGCACGCTGGAACTGGCCGACAAGGCGGGCCTCGGCATCCTGACCGATCCGGACGTGCTGGTGCTGCGCCGCGGCACGGAGGCGGTGACGACGACACCGGAAATCCGCGCCTTCCTGCATGGCCCCGAACCGCTGATCGTGACCAAGGCGAACGCCAAGTCGTCCGTGCACCGGCGCATCTATCTCGACTATGTCGGGGTCAAGACCTACACGCAGACGGGCGAACTGGCGGGCGAATTGCGCATCGTCGGCCTGTTCACCTCCACCGCCTATACGCGCTCGGTGATGAAGATCCCCTATCTGCGCTCCAAGGCGGGGACGGTGATCGAGAAGTCCGGCCTCAACCCGCACGACCATGCCGGCAAGGCGCTCATCAACGTGCTGGAAAGCTATCCGCGCGACGAGCTGTTCCAGATTCCGGTGCCGCTGCTGCGCAAGCATTCCGAAGCGATCCTCGGCCTCGTGGACCGGCCGCGCGTGCGCGCCCTCATCCGCACGGACCAGTTCGACCGCTTCGTCTCCGTGCTCGTGTTCGTGCCGCGCGACCGCTACGATTCGGAAGTCCGCGAAAAGATCGGCGCCTATCTCAAGACGGTCTTCGACGGGCGCGTGTCGGCCTACTATCCGGCCTTCCCGGCCGGCGGTCTGGCGCGCATCCACTTCATCATCGGTCGCTCCGGCGGCAAGACGCCCAAGGTCGAGCAGGCGACAATCGAGGCGGCGATCCGCGATATCGTGCGCACCTGGGAAGACGCGCTGCGCGAGGCGGCCGGGCCGGGGGGGGCCGATCCGCAGGTGGCGGCGATCGCCGGGCGCTTCCCGCAGAACTACCGCAACAGCTTCACGCCGGAGGTGGCGCTGGTCGATGCCGCACGCATCGCCACCATGGATGCCGGCAACCCCATCGTCATCGACTATTATCGCGACACCGGCCAGGCGTCCGAACAGGCTTCGCTGAAGATCTACCACCATGGCTGCCCGGTGGCGCTGTCGCAGCGCGTGCCGATCCTCGAAAACCTCGGCTTCCGGGTGATCAGCGAACGCACGTTTGAAGTCTCGGGCGACGACACCGACAAGGTGTTCGTCCACGACATGGAACTGGAGAGCGCCTACGGCAAGCCGGTCGACCTGTCCGACGGCGGGGCGCTGTTCGACGAGGCCTTCCTCGCCGTCTGGCACGGCGAGATGGACAATGACGGCTACAATGCACTGGCCCAGACCGCTGGCCTTGCGGCCGGCGAGATCCTGGTGCTGCGCGCCTATGGCCGCTACCTCCAGCAGGCCGGCATCCCGCAGAGCCAGGACTTCATCGCGGCGGCGCTGAACCGCTATCCCGAGATCGCGCGCGGGCTCTATTCGCTGTTCGTCGCGCGTTTCGATCCCGTCTCGCCGCAGGGCGACGAGGTGGCGGCGCGCCATCTCAAGGCCAAGATCAAGGATGCGCTGGAAGACGTCCCCAACATCGACGACGACACCATCATCCGCCGCTATCTCAACCTGATCGAAGCGACGCTGCGCACCAACCACTTCGTCAAGGACAAGCGCGAGCGCGGCCATTCGCTGGCCTTCAAGCTGAACCCGCGCGCCATCGACGGGCTGCCCGAGCCGCGGCCGTGGCGCGAGATCTTCGTCTACGGGCCCGAGGTCGAGGGCGTGCACCTGCGCTTCGGCCCCGTGGCGCGCGGCGGCCTGCGCCTGTCGGACCGCGCCCAGGACTATCGCACCGAGGTGCTGGGGCTGGTCAAGGCACAGCAGGTCAAGAACGCCGTCATCGTGCCGGTCGGCGCCAAGGGCGGCTTCTATCCCAAGCGCCTGCCGGCGAGCGGCAGCCGCGACGCGGTGTTCGAGGCCGGCCGGGCCGCCTATGTGAACTTCGTGTCGAGCATGCTGTCGATCACCGACAATATCGGCACCGATGCGGTCATCCCGCCGCAAGGCGTGGTGCGCCATGACGGCGACGACCCCTATTTCGTCGTCGCCGCCGACAAGGGCACGGCGACCTTCTCCGACACGGCCAACGCCATCTCCAAGGCCCACGACTTCTGGCTGGACGACGCCTTCGCCAGCGGCGGCTCGGCCGGCTACGACCACAAGGGCATGGCGATCACGGCGCGCGGCGCCTGGGAAGCGGTGAAGCGGCATTTCCGCGAGATGAACCGCGACATCCAGGCGACGCCGTTCACCTGCGTCGGCGTCGGCGACATGTCGGGCGACGTTTTCGGCAACGGCATGCTGCGCTCCGAACAGACGAGGCTGATCGCCGCCTTCGACCATCGCGACATCTTCATTGATCCCGATCCGGAACCGGCCTCCTCGTTCGCCGAGCGCCAGCGCCTGTTCGGCGTGCCGCGCTCGAGCTGGCAGGACTATGACAAGTCCAAGCTCTCCAAGGGCGGCATGATCGTGTCGCGTTCGCAGAAGTCGGTGACGCTGACGCCGGAAGCGGCGGCGGCCATCGGCATCGCCAAGACGGTGGCGACGCCGGTCGAGGTGATCCGCGCCATTCTGGCTGCTCCGGTCGACCTGCTGTGGTTCGGTGGCATCGGCACCTACCTCAAGGCCGCCGGCGAGACCAACCAGGAGGTGGGGGACCGCGCCAACGACGCCATCCGCCTCAATGCCGGCGAGGTGCGCGCCAAGGTCATCGGCGAGGGTGCCAATCTCGGCATGACCCAGCGCGCGCGTATCGAATACGCCCTCAGCGGCGGGCGCAACAACTCCGACGCCATCGACAATTCCGGCGGCGTCAACTGCTCGGACGTCGAGGTCAACATCAAGATTGCGCTGGCGGCGGCCATGCGCAAGGGCGCGCTGGAGCGGCCGGCGCGCGACAAGCTGCTGGCGAAGATGACCGACGAGGTGGCCGGGCTGGTGCTGGCCAACAACTACCAGCAGACGCTGGCGCTGTCGCTCGCCCGCCGGCGCGGCCTGGCCGACATGCCGCATCAGGCCCGCTTCATGGCGGCGCTGGAAAGCCGCGGCCTGCTCGACCGGGTGGTCGAGAATCTGCCCTCGGCAACGGTGCTGGCCGAGCGCGAGGCGCGCGGCGAGCCGCTGACGCGGCCTGAACTCGGCGTGCTGCTCGCCTATGCCAAGATCGTGCTGTTCAGCGACATCGTCGCTTCCGAGGTGCCGGACCATCCGCATTTCGAAGAAGATTTGATGAGCTACTTCCCGGACGCCATGGCCGAGAAGTTCGGCGAGGAAATCCGCAGCCACCGCCTGCGGCGCGAGATCATCACCCGCGTGCTTGCCAACGACCTCGTCAATCGCGGCGGCCCGTCCTTCGTCAACCGGCTGATGGAGACCACCGGCCGCAGCCCGGCCGACGTGATGCTGACCTTCGCGCTGATCCGGGAAGGGTTCGAACTGCCGGCGCTCTATGGCGAGATCGATGCGCTCGACAACCGCATCGACGGCGAATTGCAGCTCGGCCTCTACCAGACGGTCAGCCGACTGATCTATGTGAATTGCGGCTGGTACCTGAAGAACGAGACCGGCACGGGCGACCTCGTCCAGCGCATCGCTGCCCTGAAGCAGGCACGCGCGGTGCTGGAGCCGAAGTTGCGCGAACTGCTGCCGGCCATTTCGCGCGAGCGGGTGGAGGCGACGCACAGCGACCTTGTCGCGCAGGGCGTTCCCGAGCACCTTGCCGGACGGCTGGCGCTGGCGGAGTTCGCCGATCTGGTGCCCGACATCGTGCTCACCGCGCGCATGGCCGGCGCCGACATCGTTGCGGGCGCGCGGGCGTTCTTCGCGGTCAGCGAGGCCTTCCGCATCGCCCGCATCGAGGATGCCGCGCATGCGATCTCGCCGTCCGACTATTACGACCAGCTCGCCCTGTCGCGCGCCACCGACACCATCGACGCGGCGCGGCGCGGCATCGCCGTGGCGGCGCTGACCGGATATGCCGGAGCGGACGATCCGGTCGCTGCATGGCTGGACGCCGGCGGCGAGCACATCGCCGCCATCCGCGAGCGCCTGCAGGCGTTGACCGAGGGAGGCGACATCTCGGTGTCGCGCCTGTCGGTCGCCGCCGGGCTGATGAGCGATCTCTCGGTTCCGCGGGGCGCCTGACGGCGTTTCGCTGTCCGATTCATGAAGCAGCCGCCGGTCTGGAACGGGCCGGCGGCTTCTTATCGGACACAATTTCTCCTTGCGTTTCGAAAAGCGCTGACGTAGGCATGCGCCACCAGGCCGGGCCCCTCTGGCAGTCTCCATGACTGCGATGTCGGACTGGAATTCAATCCGGCGGCCTGGCTAAGATGTCTTCCACTCCAATCAGCAAGTGACGCTTTGCGCGGACTTCGGTCCGGCAGCGGTCGTTTGCGAGCCAGATCGCCCAAGCTGAACGCAAGGGTGCAGAATGACAGAATTTTTCACGCCTGAAGCCTTAACGGCCCTGTTTCAGGTCATCATGATCGACCTGGTGCTTGCCGGCGACAACGCCATCGTCATCGGCCTGGCCGCTGCCGGCCTGCCGAAGGACCAGCGCGCCAAGGCCATCCTCATCGGCATCATTGCCGCGACCGTGCTGCGCATCGGGTTTGCGGCCGCCACCACCCAACTCCTGCAGATCGTGGGCCTGCTGCTTGCCGGCGGCATATTGCTGCTATGGGTGTGCTGGAAGATGTGGCGCGAACTCCAGCAGAACCACGGCCATGAGACGCAGGCGGTCGAGGCGCTCACCGATGTGGACGTCGACAAGGACGGCACAGTCGCCGGTACCGCGCCGCGCAAGACCTTCGCCCAGGCGGCCTGGCAGATCATCATCGCCGACGTGTCCATGTCGCTCGACAATGTGCTGGCCGTCGCGGGCGCCGCGCGCGAGCACCCCGGCGTGCTGGTCTTCGGCCTGGTCCTGTCGATCGCCCTGATGGGCATTGCCGCAAGCTTCATCGCCGGCATTCTCCAGAAGCACCGCTGGATCGCCTATGTCGGCCTGATCGTCATCCTCTACGTGGCGGGCGAGATGATCTATCGCGGCACGATGGAGATACTGCCCTATCTTCAGGGAGCCTGACATCGATCCGGAGGCCGGGGCGGCATCGCCCCGGCCTTTTTGCCGGGCCGGCCATTTTTCCGTGCGAACGTGAAACCGTTCACATCGCTTCCGGTGCCGATCCGGTAATCCTTGTCTCGCCAGCTTGCGGACGGGCTATTCTGGCAAAGCCCCGCCTGAGGGGGGTAGTTGAGTTTCAGGCGGGGCTGTTCTTTTTTCCGGCTGTTGCCATGCAACGCCGCGGGCCGTCACCATCCTCTCCTCGTATTGCCCTGTGCCGCCACCGTCATTCATCTTTTGCACCATGATGAAAAACATGCAGACATGGCGCGCTGGCAGGCAAGTGGAGAGGGCATGACCGAAACCGATATTGGGGCGCGCAAGGCATCGCGTGCCGGCATCCGGGGCTGGATGCTGTTCGACTGGGCGGCGCAGCCCTTCTTCACCGTGGTCACCACCTTCATCTTCGGACCCTATTTCGTCTCGCGCATGGCGAGCGACCCGGCCGCCGGGCAGGCGGCCTGGGGCTATGGCGTCGCCGCGGCCGGCTTCGCCATCGCCATCCTGTCGCCGGTGCTCGGCGCCATCGCCGACCAGACCGGGCCGCGCAAGCCGTGGATCGGCTTCTTCGCGGCGATCAAGATCGCCTGCCTTTGCCTGCTGTGGCTGGCAATGCCGGGCTCAAGCCTGTTCTGGGTGGTGGCGGTGTTCTCGCTGGCCTCGGTGGCGGCGGAGTTCTCCACCGTGTTCAACGATTCCATGATGCCGCGCCTGGTGCCGAAGGAGGAGATCGGCCGCGTCTCCAACATGGCCTGGGGGCTTGGCTATCTGGGCGGCATGGTGGTGCTGATCTTCGTCGTGGCGCTGATGGCGGGCTCGCCGGAGACGGGCCTCACCATCGCCGGCCTCAAGCCGCTGTTCGGGCTCGACCCGGTGCTGGGCGAGGATGCCCGCGCCACCGGCCCGCTGTCGGCGCTGTGGTATCTGGTGTTCATCCTGCCGATGTTCCTGTTCACTCCCGATGCGGCGAAGGGCATACCCATCGCGCCGGCGGTGCGCAGGGGGCTTGCCGAGCTGAAGGCGACGCTGGGCGAGGTGCGGCAACGTCCCGGCATCTTCCGCTTCCTCGTCGCCCGCATGATCTACCAGGATGGCGTCAACGCGCTGATCGTGCTCGGCGGCGCCTTTGCAGCGGCGATGTTCGGCTGGTCGATCACCGAAATCGGCGTGTTCGGCATCATCCTCAACGTGGTCGCCATCTTCGGCTGCTGGGTGGCGGCGCGGCTCGACACCGCGCTCGGCTCCAAGGTCGTGGTGATGGTCGCGCTGGTGCTGCTGACCATAGCCACGGTGGGCATCGTCTCGACCGGGCCGGGCTACACGCTATTCGGCGCGCTGCCGCTTTCCGTCGAGGATCCGGGCGGGCTGTTCGGCACGGCGGCCGAGAAGGCCTACATCCTTTATGGCCTGCTGATCGGTGTCGCCTTCGGCCCGGCGCAGGCCTCGTCGCGCTCCTACATGGCGCGCAGCGTGACGGCCGAGGAAGCCGGCCGCTATTTCGGCATCTATGCGCTGGCCGGGCGGGTGACGAGCTTCGCCGCACCCTTCCTGGTGGCCACGGTCACGGCGCTCAGCGGCTCGCCGCGCCTCGGCATGGCGATGATCATCCTGTTCCTCGTCGCCGGCATGGCGCTGCTGGCCGGCACGCCCTATCCGGCTGACCGGAAAGAGCGTTGACGTCCTGCCCCCCGCCTTCGCGGCAGGGGCAGCATGATCAATGCCGGAAATGGCGGGTGCCGGTGAACACCATGGAGATGCCGTGCTCGTCGGCGGCGGCGATCACCTCGTCGTCGCGCATCGAGCCGCCCGGCTGGATGACGGTGGTCGCTCCCGCTTCGACCGCGGCCAGCAGGCCGTCGGCGAAGGGGAAGAAGGCATCGGAAGCCACGACGGAACCTTTCGTCAGCGGCTCGCCCATGCCGGCGGTCTCGGCCGCATCCAGTGCCTTGCGGGCGGCGATGCGCGAGGAGTCCACACGGCTCATCTGGCCGGCGCCGATGCCGACCGTGGCGCGGTCCTTCGCATAGACGATGGCGTTCGACTTCACATGCTTGGCGACGCGGAAGGCGAAGCGCATGTCGGCCATCTCGGCTTCGCTCGGCGCGCGCCGGCTCACCACCTTGAGGTCGAGATCGTCGACGACGGCATTGTCGCGGCCCTGCACCAGCAGGCCGCCGGCAACCGACTTGACCAGCATGCCGGCCGTGCGCGGGTCGGGCAGGCCGCCGGTTACCAAAAGACGCAAATTCTTCTTGGCGGCGACGATGGCCTGCGCCTCCTCGCTGGCCTCGGGGGCGATGATGACTTCGGTGAAGGTCTTGACGATCTCTTCGGCGGCTTCCGCGTCGAGCAAACCGTTGAGCGCCACGATGCCGCCGAAAGCCGAGACCGGATCGCAGGCGAGCGCCTTGAGATAGGCGTCCTTCAGCGTCGCTCCCTCGGCAACGCCGCAGGGGTTGGCGTGCTTGATGATGGCGACGGCGGCGGTGCGGGCGGGATCGAACTCGCCCACCAGCTCGAAGGCGGCGTCGGTGTCGTTGATGTTGTTGTAGGAGAGCTGCTTGCCCTGCAACTGGCGGGCCGTGGCGACGCCCGGCCGCTTGTCGCCGGTGAGGTAGAAGCCTGCCTGCTGGTGCGGGTTCTCGCCATAGCGCATGACGCTGTCCAGCCGGCCGCCGAAGGCACGCCAGGCCGGGTGCTCGATCTCCAGCGCCTCGGCGAACCAGCCCGAGATCGCCGCGTCATAGGCGGCGGTGCGGGCGAAGGCTTTTGCCGCCAGCCGCTTGCGGAAATCCAGCGACAGTGAGCCGGTGTTCAGCTCCATGGCGTTCAGCACGGCGGCATAGTCGTCCGGGTCGGTGACGATGGCGACATAGGCGTGGTTCTTGGCCGAGGCGCGCACCATGGCCGGGCCGCCGATGTCGATGTTCTCGACGGTGGCGGCATAGCCGGCGCCGGAGGCGCGCACCTCCTCGAACGGGTAGAGATTGACCACGACAAGGTCGATCGGCTCGATGCCGTGGGCGCGCATCGCCGCGACATGGTCCGCGTCGTCGCGGATGCCGAGCAGGGCGCCGTGGACGGAAGGATGCAGCGTCTTGACGCGGCCGTCCATGATTTCGGGGAAGCCGGTCAGGTCCGACACGTCGCGCACCGCAATGCCCGCTTCGGCGATGGCCTTGGCGGTGCCGCCGGTCGAGACCAGCTCGACCCCGGCTGAGGCCAGAGCGCGGGCGAAATCGACGAGGCCGGTCTTGTCGGAGACGGAGAGCAGGGCCCGGCGCACCGGCACCAGATCGGGAGCGGGAATGTTCTTGGAGGCGACAGCCATGCGCGCGGCCCTTCATGTTGCGGGAAGATGGCCGCGCCCTAGCACATGAGGGCGGCGAATCAAACGTGCGAATTGTTCCCGGACCGTCCTGTGCCGTATCAGCGGTGGAGGGCGGCCCCGGCCAGCCGCACCCTTTTCAGCCGCCAGCGCACCTCCGGCAGAGCCGAGGCATGGAAGGACAGCAGGAACTGGCGGCTGATGCGCGGGCCGGCGATCCCGGCGAAATAGATCGATTCCTCGACCTGCGGCGCGACGTCGGTGCAGGAGAACATCCAGGCATCGCCATTATCCGAAGCGAGCACGAAATGGCCCCCGGAATCGGTGAACAGGTTGATGTCGGGGTGGATGTGGAAGCGGATGGTGACCAGGTCCTGCCCGTCGTCGCGGGGGGGACTGCCGTCGCTTCGCAGGAAGCTGTCGCGGCCGACCAGGGTGCCGCCGCCGCTCATCAGGATCAGCTCGCGCTCATGCACAAGGCCGAAGCGCTGCGCATAGCCGTCATGGCGGGCGAGGAAGCCGTGCCGGTCGGGGCCGTCGCGGCGCTCGCAGTCGACATGCTGCGGCCCTCCGACCAGGGGCGAGCCGACAAGGCTCGACAGGCGCGAGGAATGGCTGAAGCGGGCCGAGGAGGTGTCGTTGAGCGTGGCCGTGGAATGGGCGGCGGTGGCGCGGGCCAGCGGCCGGAACTCCGGGTCGCCATAGGTGTCGACGCCTGCATTGACGATGAAATGGTGGCGGCCCGACGACAGCTCGAACGACAGGCAGCCGGCATGGGCGGCGCCCGCGACGTCGAGCGGCGGCGGGGCGCCGGTGTCGGCGATGACGGTGACGTCGCCGATCGACAGCCGCTCATAGCCGGAATGGGGCGCGTGCAGCAGCGGCGCGCCGGCCGTGTCGTCATGGCGCAATATGGCCGCGATGCGGTCCTGCACGGTGGCGCCCATGCCGTTGAAGCAGGCAAGGCTGCCGCCCTGGTGCTGGAAGAAGCGCAATGCCGGCAGCATGCGGTCTATGGCGCCCATCAGGGCGGCGGGCGGCTGTTCGGCCTGGTTGGCGTAGGTCTGGCGCAGCGGCAGAAGGTCGGCGAGGAATTCCAGAACCATCAGCGGATTGCGCGAGATATGGCCGCCATCGGGCAGGATCTGGCGGTCCAGTTCGTCGGCGAGATTGCGGCTGGCGTTGCGCAGCGCCGAGGCGGGAACCGGCAGCGAGAGGGCGGCGAAGGCCAGCGCGATGCGGGCGCGCAGGCGGTCCTTGCCGCCCGGCATCTCGCGGGCCATCGAGCGCAGATAGCGGATCTGCATGGCCAGCGACTTGAGGTAGGCGCGGTAGAAGGCAAGCTCCGCCCCTTGCAGCACGACGGAAGAATGCTGGAGCCAGGCAATGATGCGCTTGGCGGTCACGCCCGGCTCCCACGCGACACCGGAAATGTGGCTGCCATGCGCGGCGATCCAGTCCTTCACCAGCACCCGCGCATTGGCCGAGGCAAGGTCGGTGCTGGCGGCGCGCATGTGGCGTAGCCAGCGAAACCCGTGCAGGGAACGTTGCCAGCCCCGGTGGTGAACCTCGATCTTGAACGGCGATTCGCCGCCCGTCTCGACCAGCCGCCCCGAAAGCGGAAAGCGGCCGTAATAGATCTCCATGGCGATCTGCGGATCGGCCAGCCGCAGGTCCGGCGGGGCGATCAGCACCCGTTCGGGAGTGCGGCCGGAATAGCGCCAACGATAGGCCGGCCCGGCACGCAGATGCCGGCGCGCGTTACGCCAGAACGCCCGCGTGACCAGTGCCCACAGGCGTGTCATATCTGCGGCGGCGGGTGCCAATGCTGTTTCCGAGGCCTCAGTTTCACTTACAAACTATGCGATTCAATAGGTTATGCGAAGACGAATTCAAACCTGCACAACCGGGGCGGGTGCATTCTGTCCACATGCTTTCGTAAGTGGAGGCTTGCACAGGCGCGCAGGTGCCCGGCCTTAGCCGCGCTTCTTCAGCCTTGCGGCGAAGAAACCGTCCAGCCCCGACAGCGCGGGCGACCCCATGTCGAGCCCGGCGGGCGTGGTGCGCAGCATGCCCTCGGCCGTCACGAAGCCGGCGATGCCGGGGATTTCCTGCGGCGAGACCGGGTCCAGCTCTGCCCCGGGCGTGTCGGCAAGGAAGCCGGCGACCAGTTCCTCGCCTTCCAGCGGGTCGAGCGAGCAGTTGGAGAACAGGACGATGCCGCCGGGACGGATGAGGGTGAAGGCCCTGTCGAGCAACCGGCGCTGGAGGGCGGCCAGCCTGGCGATGTCTTCGGGCGTCTTGGTCCATGGCACGTCCGGGTGGCGGCGCACCGTGCCGGTGGAGGAGCAGGGCGCATCGAGCAGCACCGCGTCGAACAGCTCCGGCGGCGCAAAGTCCATCAGGTCGCTGTGGACGACAGTGGCCTTCAGCCCGAGCCGTTCGAGATTGCGGGCAAGGCGTTTCAGGCGGCTTTGCGAGGCATCGACGGCGGTAACGTCGGCATCGGCAAGGATGAGCTGGGCGGTTTTGCCGCCTGGGGCGGCGCACAGGTCGGCGACCTTGCGGCCGGCAATGTCGCCCATCAGCCGCGCCGGCAGGGCGGCGGCGGCGTCCTGCACCCACCATTCGCCATCCTCGAAGCCGGGCAGTTCGGTGACCGCGCTGTCGAGGCGCTCGACCCGCACCGTGCCGGTGGGCAGGACGATGCCGCCGAGACGTTCGGCCCACATCTGCGGCTCGGCCTTCACCGTGAGGTCGAAGGGCGTCTCGAGGCGGTGCGCGGCAAGGATGGCGCGCGCCTCGCCGATGCCGTAGGCCTGTGCCAGCCGCGCGGCGAACCAGTCCGGCGCATCGTCGGTGGCGGCAAGTGCTGTTCCGAGTTCCTGTTCCTTGGCGCGGGTCAGCGCGCGCAGGACGGCATTGACCAACCCGGCGAAGCGCTGGGTGCGCGGGTCCGACTTGGCGTGGGTGACGGCGAGGTCGACGGCGGCGCTGTCCGGCACGTCGAGGAACAGGATCTGGGCGGCAGCGATATGGAGAATGTGGGCAAGCGCCGTCGCATTGGCGGGCAGCGGCTTTTGCAGCCGTTTCGCCAGCAGCGCCGTGATGGTCGTGCGATGACGGAGCGCCGCGCCCAGCATGGCCCGCACCAGTGCGCGGTCGCGCATGTCGAGCGCCATATAATGCGGATGGCCGTGCTCGTTGTCGGTCAGCCCGTCGAGCGGCGTGCGGGCGTCGATGACCGCGCCGAGCAGCCGCACCGCCGCCTTGCGCGCGGCAAGGCCCGGCACCGAGGCCGGTGCCGGGTGGGGCCTGTTCTTGCTGGAGGGATGCCGCTTTCGCGCCGGTTCTGCCGGCTTCACGACCAGGGGCCTTTCGGCCCGGTGGGATTGCGGCCCCATGGGTTGGATTTCGGCTGCGGCTCGGCCGGCGGTTCGGCCTGGGGCTCAGCCTGGGAGCCGGCTTGCGAACGTCCGCCCCACGGGCCGGCATCCTGCTCTGCGGATGGAGGCGTGGGGCGGGGTGCATTGCGGGGAGCGGGCTGGCGCGCGCCGCCGCCGGAAGCTCCCCATTCGGCATCCATCGCCTGCAGGGCGGCGATGCGGTTGCCCGTGTCGGGGTGGGTGGAGAACAGATTGTCCATGCGCTCGCCGGAAAGCGGGTTGATGATGAAGAGGTGGGCGGTCGCCGGATTGCGCTCGGCATCCGGATTGTGGATCCGTTCGGCGCTGCGGGCGATCTTGTCAAGGGCGGAAGCCAGCCACATCGGCCGGCCGCAGATTTCCGCGCCTCGCCGGTCGGCGGCATATTCGCGGGTGCGGCTCACCGCCATCTGCACCATCATGGCGGCGAAAGGCGCCACGATCATCGCTACCAGCACGCCGATGAAGCCGAGCGGATTGTTGTTCTCGCGGTTGCCGCCGAAGAACAGGGCGAAGTTGCCGAGCATGGAGATGGCGCCGGCCAGCGTGGCGACGATGGTCATGGTCAGCGTATCGCGGTTCTGCACATGGGCAAGCTCGTGCGCCATCACGCCGGCGACCTCTTCCGGCGAAAGGCGCTGCAACAGGCCGGTCGTGGCGGCGACGGCGGCGTTCTGCGGATTGCGGCCGGTGGCGAAGGCGTTGGGCTGGGCATTGTCGATCAGGTAGACGCGCGGCATCGGCAGCCCGGCGCGCGAGGCAAGCTCGCGCACGATGGCGTAGTATTCGGGCGCATTGCGTTCATCGACCTCGACGGCCCGGTGCATGGCCAGCACCATCTTGTCGGCGTTCCAGTAGCTGAACAGGTTGGTCGCCGCCGCGATCAGGAACGCGATCATCATGCCGCCCGAGCCACCGATCAGATAGCCCACGCCCATGAAAAGCGCCGTCATGACGGCCAGCAGCATGGCGGTGCGCAATGTGTTCATCCGATACTCCCTGTGCCCTCACGCAAAGGGTCGATCCCTCGCGCAGGCTTCGCTATATGATGGGAAGCGAAAAGCCAGCTTTCAATCCATTTGGCAGGACGGACATGACGGATCAAGAGGGCAACGGACCGGCGGAAAGCCCGGAGCGCAAGGCGCTGAGCCCCGCGGCCGAGCGGGCGCTGAAGGAGGCGGCCGAGCGCCGCAAGGCCTATAAGGCGGCGGAGGCGGCACGTCCCAAGGAAC
The DNA here is from genome assembly GCF_052978165.1 of Aquamicrobium terrae. NCBI lineage: Bacteria > Pseudomonadati > Pseudomonadota > Alphaproteobacteria > Hyphomicrobiales > Phyllobacteriaceae > Aquamicrobium > Aquamicrobium terrae. The sequence continues at coordinate 1,502,891 of NZ_JBRKLZ010000001.1, read as the reverse complement.
TTGGCGGGCGCGGCGGCATGGAACCCGGCCGCTACGGTGACTGGGAAGTGAAGGGTCTGACCAGCGATTTCTGACGGCCGGTCTTCCTGACCCGTTTCGGCACGGTGCCGCCGTTCCGTTTCCGGACAGAGGCCGATGATCCGTCATTTCATGGTTACTGACCGGTAAATGCCGAATGGCCGGGAGGGCTCGCCGTTTATGCCCGGTTTACCATCGCCGGCAATCATATGATTTAGAAACAAGGGCTTGCGCCACGACCTTTGCCCCCCGGCGCCGGACAGGGCCGATCCGGCCGGAAACCTGCTTTGCCTTTCATGGCGGCTTCGAAGCCGTTTCAAGCGGAGGCAGCAATGAGACTTGGGGACATTCGCGACCGAATTGCCGGTTTCGGGCAGGATCGCAGCGGCAACTTCGCCATGATCTTCGCGCTGGCGTCGACGATGCTGGCGCTGGCGGTCGGTTTTGCCGTCGACACGGCGCAGCTCATGAATGCCAGGTCGGCGCTGCAATCGGCGGTCGACGCGGCCGTGACCTCCACTGCGCGCGACCTCACCACCGGCAATGTGACGGAGGAGGAGGCGCACGAACGGGTGATGACGTTCCTTGCCGCCAACAGCGCCGGCGGGATTCTCGCCCGGGACAGCATCGTGCTCGACCGTCTGGTCGTCGACCGTACCGCCAGGACGGTGACGGCGAGCGCTTATGTCGACGTGCCGCTCTATTTCCCGCTGTTCGGCCGGAGCAATGTGAAGCGCATCCACAATGAGGGAGCAGCCCTCTATTCCGACAAGCGCATCGAGGTCGTCATGATGCTCGACGTGACCGGCTCGATGAAGGCCAACACGCGCAACAGGACGAACAAGATCAAGGACCTGCGCGACGCATCGGCGGCAGCGGTCAACATCTTCCTCGACATGAACGCCGCCAGCAACGGGCGCGTGCGGCTCGGCCTCGTACCCTATTCGGAAGGCGTCAACACGGGCGTGCTGGCCCATACGGTGTTTCATGAAGCGGACGACAGCATTGGGAGCGCCGACGCCCCGCCCTCGCTCAACGCGCCGCGCGGCGTTGCCGCGAAGGACAATTGCTCGACGGAGCGGAAGAACGTGACGGGCAACGGCATCGACTATTCGGATGCGGGGCCGGTGACGGCCATGGTCAATCGCGACGACAGGCTCGTGCTGTGCCCCGCCGCCGCGCTGGTTCCCATGACCACCGACAGGAGCAGGCTGCTTGCCGCCATCGACGGTTTCCGGGCAGATGGCGGCACGGCCGGCCATATCGGCGTGCAGTGGACCCGGTATCTGCTGTCGCCGTCCTGGCGCTCGACGCTCGAGGCGGCGCAGCCCGGCTCCGGCCCGCTGAACTACAACGACAATCAGGCCAAGAAGATCGCCGTGCTGATGACCGACGGCGAGTTCAACGCCGGCTATGCGGGGGTACGGGCCCACGGTTCCACGCGTTCGGGGCAGGAGGCGCTTTCCACCAATGCGGCGCTGGAGCATTGCAAGCGGATGAAGGAGAACGGGATCGAGATCTTCACCGTCGGCTTCATGCTGGAGGACAAATATCTTGGCCTGATGCAGTCCTGCCCCACGCCGGATGCGGGCGGTATCCGGCATTTCTACCGGGCGGCGAATGGCGACGAACTCAAGGCGGCGTTCGAGGAGATCGCCGGCAATGCCGAGAAGCTTATCCTGACCAGATAGGCGGGGAAGGTTCCGAAACGGAAGAACCGCGCGTCAGTGCAGGCGCATGGCGTCGCCTAGGCGCAGGCGGGCAGGGCGCTCGACCCGGCAGTAGACGCCGAGATTGTGGGCGTTATGGCGCACCAGTGTGCGCAATATGCCCGGATCGTCGGGAATGCCTTCCTGCGAAATGATGGTGAAGCCGCAGCGCCGGCAGGGTTCGACGATGGTCAGTTCGAGGTCGCCGATGGACAGTTTGCGGCCGATCCATTCGGTTTCGGGGAAGCTGCCTTCGACCTCCGGCATGTCGACGAGGATGCTCGGCCGGAAGCGGCGGCGGTCCGGAATGCCGTCGGGGTGCAGCGCCTTCAGCCGCGCCAGCGAGGCGGTGGTGAGCAGGTGCACCGGCGCCTTTTCGTAGCGGGCCCGGGTGTGGGGGCCGCCATAGCCTTCCGGGTTCTCGCCCTCGAAGGGCAGGATCGCGGCCGTGAAATCGAGATAGTCCGAGATGGCGCGTTCGCTGCCGGGGCCGGGGGCTGGAAGCCACTCGCCCTCCGGCGTCAGGATGTGCAGGCGCCGCGCTTCGTCCAGCCTGGCCTTGATGCGGGGCGCCTTGTGCCATTTCGGCAGCCGGTCGGGACGGGCGATTTCGCCGTCGCTCGTGTCGATGAGACCGTAGCACCGGTCACCGTCGGCGCCGCCATGGCCGAAGTCGAGCGCGGGCAGGGCCTCGCCGCCGAGCGAGCTCGCCGGATAGCGCCACAGTTCCGCTACATGTCCGATATCGGCCATCGCTGCCTGTTACCCTGCTCTCTTGTTCTGCCTGTTGGCGATGAGGTCGTCGACGACCGAGGGGTCGGCGAGCGTCGAGGTATCGCCGAGCGAGCCGAAATCGTCCTCGGCGATCTTGCGCAGGATGCGGCGCATGATCTTGGCCGAGCGCGTCTTGGGCAGGGCCGGCGCGAACTGGATCTTGTCGGGCGCGGCGATCGGCCCGATCTCCTTGCGCACATGGGCGATCAGTTCCTTGCGCAGCTCGTCGCTGCCCGTCTCGCCCTCCATCAGCGTCACATAGCAATAGATGCCCTGGCCCTTGACGTCGTGCGGATAGCCGACCACCGCCGCCTCCGACACCTTCTCATGCGCCACCAGCGCCGATTCCACCTCCGCCGTGCCCATGCGGTGGCCCGACACGTTGAGCACGTCGTCGACCCGGCCGGTGATCCAGTAATAGCCGTCCTCGTCGCGCCGGCAGCCGTCGCCGGTGAAGTACAGCCCCTTGTAGGTCGAGAAATAGGTTTCCACGAAGCGGGCATGGTCGCCATAGACGGTGCGCATCATGCCCGGCCACGGCTCGGCGATGCACAGATTGCCCGAACCCGCCCCCTCGACCGTGTTGCCCTCATTGTCGACGATCTGCGGCACCACGCCGAAGAAGGGCCGCGTGGCCGAGCCCGGCTTCAGGTCGGTGGCGCCCGGCAGCGGGGCGATCAGGATGCCGCCGTTCTCGGTCTGCCACCATGTGTCGACCACCGGGCAGCGGCCCTCGCCCACCACGTTGAAATACCACTCCCACGCCTCCGGGTTGATCGGCTCGCCGACCGAACCCAGGATGCGCAGGCTGGTGCGCTTGCCCTTCTTCACCCATTCGTCGCCCGCTCCCATCAGGGCGCGGATCGCGGTCGGGGCGGTGTAGAAGATGTTGACCTTGTGCTTGTCCACCACCTGCCAGAAACGCGAGGCGTCGGGATAGTTGGGCACGCCCTCGAACATCAGCGTGGTCGCCCCGTTGGCCAGCGGCCCGTAGAGGATGTAGGAGTGGCCCGTCACCCAGCCGACATCGGCCGTGCACCAGTAGATGTCGCCGTCATGGTAGTCGAAGATGTACTGGTGGGTCATCGACACATGCACCAGATAGCCGCCGGTGGTGTGCAGCACCCCCTTGGGCTTGCCGGTCGAGCCGGAGGTGTAGAGGATGAACAGCGGATCCTCCGCCTTCATCGGCTCGGCCGGGCACGCGGGCGAGGCCTCCCTTGCCGCCTCGTCCAGCCACAGGTCGCGGCCCTCCACCCAGTTGACCTTGCCGCCGGTGCGGCGCACCACCAGCACCTTGCGCACCGTGTTGCCGGCCGCCGCCGCGATCTCGGCCGCCTTGTCGGCATTCTCCTTCAGGGGCACCTTGCGCCCGCCGCGCAGCCCTTCGTCGGCAGTGATGACCACGTCCGACTTGCAGTCGACGATGCGGCCGGCCAGCGAATCGGGCGAGAAGCCGCCGAACACCACCGAATGGATCGCCCCGATGCGCGTGCAGGCCAGCATCGCATAGGCCGTCTCGACGATCATCGGCATGTAGATGGTGACGCGGTCGCCCTTCTTGACCCCCTGCGCCTTGAGCACATTGGCGTAGCGGCACACCGCCTCGTGCAACTGGCGATAGGTGATCCGCTTGTCCTCGGAGGGATCGTCGCCCTCCCAGATGATGGCGACCTGGTCGCCGCGGGTGGCCAGATGCCGGTCGATGCAGTTGTAGGAGACGTTGAGCTCGCCGTCCTCGAACCACTTGATCGACACGTCGCCGTCGAAGGAGGCGTTCTTCACCTTCGTGTAGGGCTTGAACCAGTCCAGCCGACGCCCATGCTCGCCCCAGAAGCCGTCAGGGTCCGTCACCGAGCGCTCATACCACGACCGATACGTCGCCTCGTCAATCAGCGCGCCTTTGCGCCACGAATCCTGAACTCGGTGGATGGTCTCGGACATTCTCAGCTTCCCTCCGAAAAAGACTGCCCGCAGATCGGGCAAAATGCGGCCTCCTGCCGCGCGAAGTCGGGCGCATTATTAACATTGCGGGCACTACGGCAATATTAGACGTTCGATTGTCGATGCTTTGGGCCGCGACATTGTGCCGTTGACGGCGTCTTCGAGGACGCGCCGCATTTCTGGCCCAAGTGATGGAACCACCAATCCGGAAGGCCCTTTCCGGTGGGCGATTGCCAAGTCGCGGCACAGCCGCTATGCCTGAAAATCAGGACTTCGCCGAACCAGATCGGGTTCGCGCAAACGGGGTTCGGGTAACAGGGAGCAGAACCATGAAAAACAAGCTTTTGGCTGGCGTTGCACTGTTCGCATCGCTGGCATTCGCGTCCGGCGCGCAGGCCGATATCGTCATCGGCGTCGTGGCGCCGCTGACCGGGCCGGTGGCTGCCTATGGCGAGCAGGTGAAGAACGGCGCCGAGGCCGCGGTCGACAAGATCAACAAGGACGGCGGCATTCTCGGCGAGAAGGTCGTGATCAAGCTGGCCGACGATGCCGGCGATCCCAAGCAGGGCGTCTCGGCGGCCAACCTGCTGGTCGGCGAGAGCGTGCATTATGTGGTCGGCCCGGTCACCTCCGGTGTCGCCATGGCCGCTTCGGACGTGTTCGCCGAGAACGGCGTGCTGATGGTGACGCCGACGGCCACGGCGCCCGACCTGACGGCGCGCGGCCTGCCCAACGTGCTGCGCACCTGCGGCCGTGACGACCAGCAGGCCGAGGTTGCTGCGGCCTATGTCCTGAAGAACCTGAAGGACAAGAAGATCGCCATCGTCGACGACAAGGGCACCTACGGCAAGGGCCTGGCCGACGCGTTCAAGGCGGGCATCAATGCCGGCGGCGTGACGGAAGTCAGCCACAACTCGCTGAACCCGGGCGAGAAGGACCTGTCGGCGCTGGTCACGCGCCTGAAGTCCGACGGTGCCGAGGTGATCTATTTCGGCGGCTATCACCCCGAAGGCGGCCTGCTCGCGCGCCAGCTCGCCGATGCCGGCATCAAGGCGACGATCATCGGCGGCGAGGGCCTGTCGAACACCGAATACTGGGCGATCGGCAACGAAGCCGCTGCCGGAACCCTGTTCACCAACGCTTCCGACGCGCTGAAGAACCCGGACTCGGCTTCTGCCGTCGAAGTGCTGAAGGAAAAGGGCATCCCGCCGGAAGCCTTCACGCTCAACGCCTATGCCGCCGTTGAGGTGCTCAAGGCCGGCATCGAGAAGGCCGGCAGCGCCGACGACGCCACCGCGGTGGCCACGGCGCTGAAGGACGGCGGGGAAATCCCGACCGCCATCGGTAAGCTCACCTATGGCGAGAATGGCGACCTGACCTCGCCGAGCTTCTCGCTGTTCAAGTGGGAAGAAGGCAAGATCGTCGCTGCCGAATAAGCTTCGGCAGACTGGAATCGAAAGGGCCGGGGCTTCGTGCTCCGGCCCTTTTCAGTTGATCTTCCTTGGGGATCAACGGCTGCCGAAGATGGCCGAGCCGACCCGCACGCTGGTGGCGCCGAAGGCGACGGCCAGCTCGTAATCGCCCGACATGCCCATGGAAAGCTTCTCCACGCCGGCGGCGCGGGCGAGCTTTTCGAGCAGCGCGAAATGCGGACCCGGATTCTCGTCGGCCGGCGGAATGCACATGAACCCCTCGATGGCGAGGCCGTGCACCTCGCGGCAGCGCCCGACGAACGCGACGGCTTGCTTCGGCTCGATGCCGGCCTTCTGCGGCTCCGAGCCCGTGTTGACCTGCACATAGAGGCGCGGCGAACGCTCCTGCCTGGCGATTTCCTTGGCCAGTTCGGCGGCGATCTTCTCGCGGTCGACCGTCTCGATGACGTCGAAGAGCGCCACCGCCTCCCTTGCCTTGTTGGATTGCAGCGGGCCGATCAGGTGCAGTTCGATGTCGGGGAAATCCGCTTTCAGGGCCGGCCACTTGCCTTGCGCTTCCTGCACGCGGTTTTCACCGAACACGCGCTGGCCGGCCCCGATGACGGGGCGGATGGCGCCGGCGTCGAAGGTCTTGGAGACGGCAACGAGCGTGGCCGATCCCGGTTCGCGCCCGGCTTCCCGTTCGGCCGCGCCGATCTTCGCCTTCACCTGGGCGAGCCGTTCGACCGCATCGCCCGCAACCGCATTGTCCATGTCGAAATCCTGCCGTCCTGAAATGCCGATTTTGCCCCGTTGAGACGCCTTACGGTTGACGGGTCCCGCAAACCATGGTGAAGACCGGGGCATGTCCCCGCTGTCCGCATGCGTGCGGCAGCTTCCAGCATGCTTTTAAAAGAAAAACCGGTCATGGCAACCGAACGATACAATCCGCGCGCGTCCGAACCCAAATGGCAGAAGGCATGGGATGCCGAGAAGCTGTTCGAGGCGAAGAACGACGATCCCCGGTCCAAATATTACGTGCTCGAGATGTTCCCCTATCCGTCCGGGCGCATCCATATGGGCCATGTGCGCAACTATACGCTGGGCGATGTCGTCGCCCGCTACAAGCGCGCCAAGGGCTTCAATGTCCTGCATCCCTTCGGCTGGGATGCCTTCGGGCTGCCGGCCGAAAACGCAGCGCGCGACAAGGGCGTCAATCCGCGCGAATGGACCTACGCGAACATCGCGACCATGAAGGGACAGCTCAAGACGATGGGTTTTTCCTGGGACTGGTCGCGGGAGTTCGCGACCTGCGATCCGGGCTACTACCGGCAGCAGCAGCGGCTGTTCCTCGACTTCTGGAAGGCGGGGCTGGTCGAGCGCAAGGCGGCGAAGGTCAACTGGGACCCGGTCGACATGACGGTGCTCGCCAACGAGCAGGTCATCGACGGCAAGGGCTGGCGCTCCGGCGCGCCGGTGGAGCAGCGCGACCTGACGCAATGGTTCTTCAAGATCACCTCCATGAGCCAGGACCTGCTGGACGGGCTGGAGACGCTGGACCGCTGGCCGGAAAAGGTCCGCATCATGCAGCAGAACTGGATCGGCCGCTCCGAGGGCCTGCTGCTGCGCTGGAAGCTGGACCCGGCGACGGCGCCTGCGGGCGAGACCGAGCTGGAGGTCTACACCACCCGTCCCGACACCATCTTCGGCGCGTCCTTCATGGCGGTGTCGGCCGACCATCCGCTGGCCAGAAAGGCGGCCGAGGGCAACACGCAAATCGCCGCCTTCATCGACGAGGTCCACCATATGGGCACTTCGGTGGCGGCGCTGGAGACGGCCGAGAAGAAGGGCGTCGATACCGGCATCCGCGTCGTTCATCCCTTCGATCCGCAGTGGACCCTGCCGGTCTACGTGGCCAATTTCGTGCTGATGGACTACGGAACCGGCGCGGTCTTCGGCTGTCCGGCGCATGACCAGCGCGACCTCGACTTCGCCAACAAATACGGTCTGCCGGTCACGCCGGTGGTGAAGCCGGAGGGCGTCGATGCGGCGAGCTTCCAGATCACCGAGGAAGCCTATTCCGACGACGGCACGATGATCAATTCGGGCTTCCTCGACGGCATGAGCCCGGGCGAGGCCTTCGACGAGGTGGCAAAGCGCCTCGAAGGCACAGACTTCGACGGCCGGCCGCAGGGCAAGCGCAAGGTACAGTTCCGCCTGCGCGACTGGCTGATCTCGCGCCAGCGCTACTGGGGCTGCCCGATCCCGGTCATCCATTGCGACGCCTGCGGCGCCGTGCCTGTGCCGGCCGACCAGCTTCCGGTCGAGCTGCCCACCGATGTCGCCTTCGACAAGCCGGGCAATCCGCTCGACCATCATCCGAGGTGGAAGCATGTCGCCTGCCCGAACTGCGGCGGCGCGGCGCGGCGCGACACTGACACGATGGACACCTTCGTCGATTCGTCGTGGTATTTCGCCCGCTTCACCGACGCCAGGAACGACGAGGCGCCAACCGACCTCGCCTATGTCGACGGCAAGAACGGCTGGCTGCCGGTGCGCCAATATATCGGCGGTGTCGAGCACGCGATCCTGCACCTGCTCTATTCGCGCTTCTTCACCCGCGCCATGAAGGCGACCGGCCATCTCAACACGGTCGAGGAGCCGTTCGAGGGCCTGTTCACGCAGGGCATGGTGGTGCACGAGACCTACAAGGGCGCGCAGGGCTGGGTGACGCCGGCGGAAATCCGCATCGAGGAGGTCGACGGCCAGCGCAAGGCCCGCCTGCTTGCCGACGGCACCCCGGTGGCCATCGGCCCGATCGAGAAGATGTCGAAGTCGAAGAAGAACGTGGTCGACCCCGACGACATCATCGCCAGCTACGGCGCCGATACGGCGCGCTGGTTCATGCTGTCGGATTCGCCGCCCGAGCGCGACGTGATCTGGACCGAGGCCGGCGTCGAGGGCGCCCACCGCTTCGTCCAGCGCGTCTGGCGCCTGGTGTCGGATGCGGTGCCGGTGTTGAGCGATGTCGCGCCGAAGGCAGGGACCGAAGGCGACGCACTGGCCGTCTCGCGCGGCGTGCACAAGATCCTCAAGGCGGTGGGCGAGGACATCGAGCGGCTGCATTTCAACCGCGCCGTGGCCCGTCTCTACGAACTCACCAACCTTCTGTCGCCGCAGGTGGCGGCGGTGGGCGAGGGCAAGGCCGAGCGCGCCGGCGCGGTGCGCGAGGGGCTGGAGTTCCTGATCACCATGCTGGCGCCGATGATGCCGCATCTGGCCGAGGAGTGCTGGCAGGCGCTGCGCGGCGAGGGTCTGGTCGCCGCTCGCGCCTGGCCGGAATTCGACCCGGCGCTGGTGGTGGACAACGAGATCGTCCTGCCCATCCAGGTCAACGGCAAGAAGCGCGGGGATTTGACAATTGCCCGCGACGCAGACCAAGTTGCGGTCGAACAGGCGGTCATGGCCCTCGACTTCGTGCAGAAGGCGCTGGAGGGCAAGACGCCGCGCAAGATCATCGTCGTGCCGCAGAGGATCGTCAATGTCGTTGCCTGACACAGCCAAGCCGACGATGAAGGATAACGCCGGCCTTGGCCGTCTGCTGGCGGGGGCGGTGCTGCTGTCGGCGGCGCTGCTTTCGGCCTGCACGGTGCGCCCGCTCTATTCCAGCGCGCCGCTTGCCGTGGGCGGCCAGACGGTCGCGGTGGAGGAACTGGCGTCGATCTCGGTCAAGCCGGTCAGGACACGCTATGCGCAGCAGGTGCGCAACAACCTGATCTTCGGCCTCACCCACGGCAAGGGCGAGCCGGCGACGCCGGTCTATTCGCTCGATCTGGGCGTCACCGAGCTGGTGCAGTCGGCGGCTTCGATCCAGGTCACCAAGGATCAGGACGAACCCAGCGCCGGCATCGTGCAACTGACGGCCGACTACCGGCTGACGGAAGTTGCGACCGGCAAGGTCGTCGGGTCCGGCAGGCGGTCGATCTCGTCGTCCTTCGACCGCCCAAAGCAGGAATTCGCCACCTATCGGGCGCAGATCGATGCCGAGAACCGCGCCGCGCGCGAACTGGCCGAAGTGCTGCGTCTGGCCCTGGCCCAGGATCTCGCAAAGCGGAAATAACGATGGGCCGATCTGCGCCGCCGGTGCGCGTGGAGGCCCGGCGGCGCAGATTTGGTGCTATCAGCCGATCTTCTGGCCGGTCTTGGCCCAGTCGGCGAGGAAGGCTTCCAGCCCCTTGTCGGTCAGCGGATGCTTGACCAGCGAGCGCAGCACGGCCGGGGGGGCGGTGATGACATCGGCGCCGATCAGGGCGGCATCCTTGATATGGTTCACGGTGCGAACCGAGGCGACGAGGATTTCGGTCTCGAAGTCGTAGTTGCTGTAGATCTGGCGGATCTCGGAAATCAGGTCCATGCCCTCGATGCCGGTGTCGTCGAGACGGCCGACGAAGGGCGAGATGAAGGATGCGCCGGCCTTGGCGGCGAGCAGCGCCTGGTTGGCCGAGAAGCACAGCGTGACGTTGACCATGCGGCCTTCGGAGCGGATCGCCTTGCAGGCCTTGAGTCCGTCGAGGGTCAGCGGCACCTTGATGGCGACATTGTCGGCGATCCGGGCCAGCACCTTGGCCTCGGCCATCATGCCGTCATAGTCGGTGGCCGTGACCTCGGCCGAGACGGGGCCGGAAACGATGTCGCAGATCTGACGCGTCACCTCATCGATCTTGCCGCCCGATTTCAGGATCAGCGAGGGATTGGTGGTGACGCCGTCGACCAGGCCCATGTCGTTGAGTTCACGGATTTCCTTGATGTCGGCGGTATCGACGAAGAACTTCATTGTGGTCTCCTTGAAGATTCCGGCGTGCGGGGAGGGCACACGCGCTATCGGCCTTTGCTCTAGACCAAAGACGATGCAAGGTCACGCGCGATGAGCCAAGATTCGCCCTTTTCGTCCGCAGCACCCGTGCTGGTGCCCATGCCCGCAGAACGCCCCTACACCTATGCGGTTCCCGAAGGAATGCGCGTGGTGCCGGGGTCGATCGTGCGCGTGCCGCTGGGGCCGCGGCAGGTGGCGGGCGTCGTCTGGGACGGCGGGGCCGATGCGGTCGATGCCCGCAAGCTGCGGCCGATCGAGCAGGTGTTCGACTGCCCGCCGATCAACCGCGACATGCGCCGCTTCGTCGACTGGGTGTCGCAATATACGCTATCGCCGCCCGGCATGGTGGCGCGCATGCTTTTGCGCGCGCCGGAAGCCTTCGATCCCGAGCCGTGGACCGAAGGCATCAAGCTCACCGACCTGCGGCCCGACCGGATGACCGGCGCGCGCGAGCGGGTGCTGGCCGCTGCCGCCGATGGCTTTGCCTGGACGCGCTCGGGACTGGCCCATGCCGCCGGCGTGTCGTCCTCGGTGGTCGACGGGCTCAGGGAACAGGGCGTGTTCGAGACGGTGATGATCCCGCCGCGCCCGGTGGTTGCCGCGCCCGACACCGCCTATGCGACGGCGGCGCTGATGCCGGACCAGCGCGCGGCGGCGAACGATCTCCGGGCCGGTGTCGAGGCGGGCGATTTTCGCGTCACCCTGCTCGACGGCGTGACCGGCTCGGGCAAGACGGAAGTCTATTTCGAGGCGGTGGCGGCGGCGATTGAACAGGGCCGACAGGTGCTGATCCTGCTGCCGGAAATCGCGCTGACCCACGCCTTCCTCGAACGGTTCCAGAACCGTTTCGGCACCAAGCCGGCCGAGTGGCACTCCGACCTGCCGCCGCGCATGCGCGAGCGGGTGTGGCGGCAGGTGGCGGAAGGCACGGTGAAGGTGGTGGCGGGCGCGCGCTCGGCACTGTTCCTGCCGTTTCAGGAGCTTGGCCTGATCGTCGTCGACGAGGAGCATGACCCGGCCTACAAGCAGGAGGACCGCGTCTTCTACAACGCCCGCGACATGGCGGTGGTGCGCGCCCATATCGGCGGCTTTCCGGTGGTGCTGGCTTCGGCCACGCCATCCGTGGAAAGCCGGGTCAATGCCAGCCAGGGGCGCTATGGCCGCGTGGTGCTGTCATCGCGTTTCGCCGATGCGGCGCTGCCGGACCTGCGCACCATCGACATGCGCCGCTCGCCCCCGGCACGCGGCGGTTTCCTGTCGCCGCTGCTGCTGCAAAGGATGGCGGCGACGCTGGAAAAGGGCGAGCAGTCACTTTTATTCCTCAACCGGCGCGGTTATGCTCCGCTCACCTTATGCCGCGCCTGTGGCCACCGCTTCGGCTGCCCGGTCTGCTCGTCCTGGCTGGTCGAACACCGCTTTCGCGGCCAGCTCGTCTGCCACCATTGCGGCCACAGCGAAAGGCGGCCCGATGCCTGCCCCGAATGCGGCACGCTCGACCACCTCGTCGCCTGCGGGCCGGGTGTGGAGCGCATCGCGGAGGAGGTGGTGGCGCATTTTCCCGAAGCGCGCACCATCGTCCTGTCCTCCGACATCATGGGCGGCGTGCGGCGGCTGCGGCTGGAGCTGGAGGCCATCGCCAACGGCGATGCCGACATCGTCATCGGCACGCAGCTCGTCGCCAAGGGCCATAATTTTCCGAACATGACGCTGGTCGGCGTGGTGGATGCCGATCTCGGCCTCGCCAATGGCGATCCGCGCGCCGCCGAGCGCACCTTCCAGCTTCTCAGCCAGGTGACGGGCCGCGCCGGGCGCACCGGCAAGAAGAGCCTCGGCCTGCTGCAGACCTACCAGCCCGACCATCCGGTGATGCAGGCCATCGTCTCCGGCGATTCGGAGCTGTTCTACGAGCGCGAGATCGCCGAGCGCGAGCGCACCGGCCTGCCGCCGTTCGGACGGCTGGCCGGCATCATCGTCAGCGCGCCGACACGGGCAGAGGCGGAAGGGCACGCGCGTGGCCTGCGGCTTGCCGCGCCGAGCGCGTCGGATATCTTCGTGCTGGGGCCGGCCGAGGCGCCGCTGTCTCTGCTCAACGGGCGGCACCGCTTCCGGCTGCTCATACATGGCGAACGCCGCTCCGACATGCAGGGCTTCGTCAAGGCCATGCTGGCGGCGGGACCCAAGGTGCGCGGGCAGATCAGGGTGCAGGTCGATATCGATCCGCAGAGTTTCCTGTGAATTCTTCAGGAGGAGACAGGCAATGAAGACTATCGGCCTTCTGGGCGGCATGAGCTGGGAAAGCACGGCGATCTATTATCGCCTGCTGAACGAAGGCGTGCGGGCGCGGCTGGGCGGCCTGCACTCGGCGAAGCTGGTGCTGGTTTCGGTGGATTTCGCCGGGATCGCGGAGCTTCAGCATGCCGGCGACTGGCAGGGCGCGGGGCGGCTGCTGGCCGCGGCGGCGCGCCAGCTCGAAGCGGCGGGGGCGGAGTGCCTGGTGATCTGCACCAACACCATGCACAAGCTGGCCGGCGAGATCGAGGCGGCCGTCTCCATCCCGCTCCTGCACATTGCCGACGCGACCGCCGGGGCCATCCGGCGAACCGGGGTAAAACGGCCGGCGCTGCTCGCCACCCGCTTCACCATGGAGCAGGATTTCTACAGGCAGCGCTTGGCCGAGCGCCATGGCATCGACGTCGCGGTGCCGGACGAGGCCGGGCGCACCAAGGTTCACGACATCATCTATGACGAGTTGTGCCGGGGCACCGTGACATCGGATTCGAAGGCGGTCTATCTGAAGGAGATCGCACGCCTGCGGGCCGAGGAGGGGGCCGACGGCGTCATCATGGGCTGCACCGAGATCACCATGCTGATCGGCCAGTCCGATTTCGACATTCCGGTGTTCGACACCACGGCCATCCACGCCGAAGCGGCAATCGCCTTCGCGCTGGGTGACGCGTAGCTTGCGAATCTGTCATTTTGACGGGGGATGAAATCGCCGGCCCGTCCGGCAAAAGCGAGGGACCGCGATGCAATTTTCGTTTCCATGGCCAATGAGCCAGGGCGAATGGCTGGCTTGGACGAGCGCCGTCGTCACCGCCACGCTGGGTCTGCTCCTGTTTCTCGCGCCGGGCATCGGCTTCAGGCTCCTGCGCCTCCAGCCGCACCCCGACAAGCCGGAAGCGATCGCCGAGGGGCGCAGCCGTTTCGCCGGCTTCTATCTGGGGCTCGGCCTGTGCGCGGTGCTGCTCGCCCAGCCGCTGCTCTACATGGCGCTCGGCTTCTCATGGCTATTCACAGCTTTCGGCCGCATGCTCGGCATGATGAGCGACGGCGCCAACACGCCCTACAATTGGGCCGCCCTGATGCTCGATCTGCTGCTTGCGGCGCTTCCGCTGGCTTTTGCCTTCGGATTCCTGCCCTGAATCGCGGGCGCTGAAACGCATTCATCCAGAGGATGCGACAAAAGTGCCGGAATCCGCCGCCTTCCATGGATTGCGGTCTTGGGAGGCGTATGCTAGAGGGCAACCGACTTTCGGCTAGGGGAAGCGGAAGCCGTTCCCTTAGCTTCAAGAAACGTAAGCAAGGTCAAAGATTTAGCCAGAGTTCCCGCTCGCGCCAACAATCTGCGGCCTGTCAGACATGAGAAAAGACGGACCGTGGCCAAAACGTCCTCGCCAATCTCCGCCGTTGCCGAACGCTACGCCAGCTCGCTGTTCGAGCTTGCTCTTGAAGATAAATCCGTCGCCAAGGTCGAGGCCGCGCTCGGCAGCTTCGAGGCCATGCTGGCCGGCAGCGCCGACCTGCGCCGCCTGATCGAGAGCCCGGTTTTCGCCGCCGACGAGCAGGAGCGCGCCGTCTCGGCGATCCTCGACAAGGCGAAGATCGGCGGCCTCGCCGGCAATTTCCTGCGGGTCGTCGCCCGCAACCGTCGCCTGTTCGCCGTTCCCGGCATGATCCAGGCCTTCCGCCGCATCGCCGCCGAGCATCGCGGCGAGGTGTCGGCCGACGTGGCCGCCGCGCATGCGCTGACGGCGGCCCAGCAGAACGAACTCAAGGCCGCGCTCAAGAGCGTTGCCGGCAAGGACGTGGTCATCAACGTCACCGTCGATCCGAGCCTGCTCGGTGGTCTCGTGGTCAAGATGGGCTCGCGCCAGATCGATACGTCGCTCAAAACCAAACTCAATTCGCTCAAGCTTGCACTTAAAGAGGTCGGCTGATGGACATCCGCGCCGCGGAAATCTCCGCAATTCTGAAAGACCAGATCAAGAATTTCGGCAAGGAAGCCGAAGTTTCCGAAGTTGGCCAGGTTCTGTCGGTCGGTGACGGCATTGCCCGCGTCTATGGCCTCGACAATGTCCAGGCCGGCGAGATGGTCGAGTTCCCCGGCGGCATTCGCGGCATGGCGCTGAACCTCGAAGCCGACAATGTCGGCGTCGTTATCTTCGGTAACGACCGCGACATCAAGGAAGGCGACACCGTCAAGCGCACCGGGGCCATCGTCGACGTGCCGGTCGGTCCCGAGCTGCTCGGCCGCGTGGTCGACGCACTGGGCAACCCGATCGACGGCAAGGGCCCGATCAAGGCCAAGGAGCGTCGCCGCGTCGATGTCAAGGCGCCCGGCATCATCCCGCGCAAGTCGGTGCACGAGCCGATGTCGACCGGCCTCAAGGCCATCGATGCCCTCATCCCGGTCGGTCGCGGCCAGCGCGAACTGGTCATCGGCGACCGCCAGACCGGCAAGACCGCCATCATCCTCGACACCATCCTGAACCAGAAGGCCATCCACGACAGCGGCCCCGAGTCGGAAAAGCTCTACTGCGTCTACGTCGCCGTCGGCCAGAAGCGCTCGACCGTCGCGCAGTTCGTGAAGGTCCTGGAAGAGCGCGGCGCGCTGGACTACTCCATCATCATCGCCGCCACCGCTTCCGATCCGGCTCCGCTCCAGTACCTGGCGCCGTTCACCGGCTGCACCATGGGCGAGTATTTCCGCGACAACGGCCAGCATGCGCTGATCGGCTATGACGACCTGTCCAAGCAGGCCGTCGCCTACCGCCAGATGTCGCTGCTGCTGCGCCGCCCGCCGGGCCGCGAGGCTTATCCGGGCGACGTGTTCTACCTGCACTCCCGCCTGCTGGAGCGCGCCGCGAAGCTGAACGACGACAATGGCAACGGCTCGCTGACCGCCCTTCCGGTCATCGAGACGCAGGCCAACGACGTGTCGGCCTACATCCCGACCAACGTGATCTCGATCACCGACGGCCAGATCTTCCTCGAGACCAACCTGTTCTTCCAGGGCATCCGCCCGGCCGTGAACGTCGGCCTGTCGGTGTCGCGCGTCGGCTCCGCCGCCCAGATCAAGGCGATGAAGCAGGTCGCCGGCTCGATCAAGGGCGAGCTTGCCCAGTATCGCGAAATGGCCGCCTTCGCCCAGTTCGGCTCGGACCTCGACGCCGCCACCCAGCGCCTGCTCAACCGCGGTGCGCGCCTGACCGAGCTGCTCAAGCAGCCGCAGTTCTCGCCGCTCAAGACCGAAGAGCAGGTCGCGGTGATCTTCGCCGGCGTCAACGGCTATCTCGACAAGCTCGCCGTCGCCGATGTCGGCCGCTTCGAGCAGGGCCTGCTGTCGCATCTGCGCACGGTCGGCAAGGAAGTTCTCGACGGCATCCGCAAGGAAAAGGCGCTGTCGGACGATCTGCGCGCCAAGCTCAAGGCCGAGGTCGACGCTTTCGCCAAGACCTTCGCCTGACCCGGATCGCACGCGGACTATAGAGTTTGAAGCATGGCGTCACTGAAAGACCTTCGTAACCGCATCGCCTCGGTCAAGGCGACGCAGAAGATCACCAAGGCGATGCAGATGGTCGCCGCGGCGAAGCTGCGTCGTGCCCAGGAGGCTGCGGAGGCCGCGCGCCCCTATTCGGAGCGCATGAGTGCCGTCCTGGCCAACATCACCCAGGCCATCGGCGCGGGCGGCGAAGCCCCGGCGCTGATGACCGGCACCGGCAAGGACGACGTGCATCTGCTCGTCGTCTGCACGGCCGAGCGCGGCCTGTGCGGCGGCTTCAACTCGCAGATCGCGCGCTTCGCCCGCGATCACATCCGCAAGCTTCTGTCCGACGGCAAGACGGTCAAGATCATCTGCGTCGGCAAGAAGGGCTTCGACATCCTGCGCCGCGACTATGCGCAGCTCATCATCGAGCGCATCGACCTGCGCGAGGTGAAGACGATCGGCTTCGCCAATGCCGACGCGATCGCCAAGAAGGTGATCGGGCTGTTCGAGCAGGGCCAGTTCGACGTCTGCACGCTGTTCTACTCGAACTTCAAGTCGGTGATCAGCCAGGTGCCGACCGCGCAGCAGCTCATTCCGGCCGCCGCTCCTGCCGAAGCCGAAGCCGCCAACGGCAGCGCCGTCTACGAGTACGAGCCGGAGCCGAGCGAGATCCTTTCCGACCTGATCCCGCGCAACATCTCCGTCCAGGTCTTCCGCGCGCTGCTGGAAAACGCAGCCGGCGAGATGGGCGCCAAGATGAGCGCCATGGACAATGCGACGCGCAATGCCGGCGACATGATCAACAAGCTGTCGATCACCTACAACCGCCAGCGGCAGGCGCAGATCACCAAGGAACTCATCGAAATCATTTCGGGCGCCGAGGCGCTCTAGCATGCGGCGTGAAGGCCGGTCGCCTTCACCGGAGCATGTGACAACAAACGGACGAAAAAGGGCTAGAGACGATGGCGAAAGCAGCGACCCCCAAAAAGGCGACCGCTAAGACTGCAGAAGCTCCCGTGAAGGCGGCCGCGGCAAAGGCGGCGCCCAAGGCGGCAGTGAAGGCTGAGGCTCCCAAGAAGGCTCCTGCAAGGGGTGCCGCGGCGAAAGAGGCGGCCAAGCTGGTGGCCGAAGGCAAGCCGGGCAAGGTCGACACGCGTGGCACGACGGCGAGCTTCAATCTCGCCAAGGGCCCGAAGGGCAAGGTTCGTCAGGTCATCGGCGCCGTTGTCGACGTGCAGTTCGAAGATCATCTCCCGGCCATCCTGAACGCGCTCGAGACCGAGAATGTCGGCAACCGCCTGGTTCTCGAAGTCGCGCAGCACCTCGGCGAGAACACCGTGCGCTGCATCGCCATGGATGCCACCGAAGGCCTGGTGCGCGGTCAGTCCGTGGCCGACACCGGCGCGCCGATCTCGGTGCCGGTCGGCCCGGGCATGCTCGGCCGCATCATCAACGTCATCGGCGAGCCGGTCGACGAAGCCGGCCCGATCACCGCCACCGAGCATCGCGGCATTCACCAGCCGGCTCCGGAATATGTGGACCAGTCCACAGAAGCGGCGATCCTCGTCACCGGCATCAAGGTCATCGACCTGCTCGCGCCTTACGCCAAGGGCGGCAAGATCGGCCTGTTCGGGGGCGCCGGCGTCGGCAAGACCGTTCTCATCCAGGAACTGATCAACAACATCGCCAAGGCGCATGGCGGCTACTCGGTGTTTGCCGGCGTCGGCGAGCGTACCCGCGAGGGCAACGACCTCTATCACGAGTTCATCGAATCGGGCGTCAACCAGAAGGGCGGCGGCGAAGGCTCCAAGGCGGCACTCGTCTACGGCCAGATGAACGAGCCGCCCGGAGCCCGCGCCCGCGTCGCGCTCACCGGCCTGACCGTCGCCGAATATTTCCGCGACCAGGGCCAGGACGTGCTGTTCTTCGTCGACAACATCTTCCGCTTTACCCAGGCGGGTTCGGAAGTGTCGGCCCTGCTCGGCCGCATTCCCTCGGCGGTGGGCTACCAGCCGACGCTGGCCACCGACATGGGCGCCCTGCAGGAGCGCATCACCACCACGACCAAGGGCTCGATCACCTCGGTGCAGGCCATCTACGTGCCGGCCGACGACCTGACCGACCCGGCGCCGGCGACCTCGTTCGCCCACCTCGACGCGACCACGACGCTGAACCGCGCCATCGCCGAGAAAGGCATCTATCCGGCCGTCGATCCGCTGGACTCGACCTCGCGCATGCTCGACCCGCTGATCGTCGGCGAGGAGCACTACCAGGTCGCCCGTGACGTGCAGCAGACGCTGCAGCGCTACAAGTCGCTGCAGGACATCATCGCCATCCTCGGCATGGACGAACTGTCGGAAGAGGACAAGCTGACGGTGGCCCGCGCCCGCAAGATCGAGCGCTTCCTGTCGCAGCCGTTCTTCGTGGCCGAGGTGTTCACCGGCTCGCCGGGCAAGCTGGTCGCCCTTGAAGACACGATCAAGGGCTTCAAGGGCCTGGTCGCCGGCGAGTACGATCATCTTCCGGAAGCTGCCTTCTACATGGTCGGCGGCATCGAGGAAGCCGTGGAAAAGGCGAAGAAGCTGGCTGCCGAAGCTGCCTGATCCATGTCGGGTCGGGAGCTGCGGCTGGAGGACGCGGTCAACGAAACCTGCCCATGGTCGGGCAAGCCGATTTCGGCGGACTCGTTGACCGTCTACAAAGGCCACACGGTCGGTTTCTGTAATCCCGGCTGCCGGGACAAGTTCGCAGCGGCGGTCTCGCATTTCGAGGCGTCGCTGCCCGAGGCACCAAAGGCATAGGCATCATGGCTGAAGCTTTCCAATTCGAACTGGTCTCGCCGGAGCGTCTGCTCGTCTCCGAGAAGATCGAATCGGTCGTCATTCCGGCAACGGAAGGCGAGATGACCGTGATGGCGAACCACGCTCCGGTCATGACCACGATCAAGCCGGGCGTCGTCACCGTGAAGACGGCTGCCGGGCAGCAGGAGCGCTATGTGGTGTTCGGCGGCTTCGCCGACATCCTGCCGGCCGGCTGCACGCTGCTGGCGGAATCGGCCGTGGCCGTGAAGGACCTCGACCGGGACGATATCGCCCGCCGCGTCCAGGACGCCAGGGAAGATGTCGCCGACGCCAAGGACGATGCCGCGCGCACGCGGGCGGAGCAGTATCTGGCCCAGCTTACCACGCTGCAGGGCGCCCTTCAGGCCGCTTGATCCGGCCGAAAAAAACCTATGTGAAAAAGCGGGCTCGCCCGGCTTTTTTCATGGCCCCATGCCGCCTTCACAAGCGGATTGCTTCGGCAAAGTGGCCATGGCCAGCCAAAAATGCAGAACCCGCGCCCTTTGGTGAGGCGCGGGTTGTTGCCTGGGTGCTCGCGCACCGCGGTACTCGATACACGTGCCGCAGGTCCGCGACAATGCGGGGCAGTGGTGAAGATTGGTTTAACGGGTGCGAGGGTCCCGGCCAATGCGTCCTGTCAGATCCGGTCGCGCAGGGCGTACCAGTTGAGCGCCAGGAACAGCAGCGGGCCCCGCAGGCGCCGGCCGCCGGGGAAGGAGGGTATCTTCAGTTCCTCGAACAGCTTCAGCTTCTCGCGGTTGCCGGCGACGGTGTCGGCATAGAGCTTGCCGACGAAATTCGACAGCATCACGCCATGGCCGGAATAGCCGCCGGCCGAGATGACATTGGGCATCACCTCGCGCACGAAGGGCTTGCGCGGCATGGTGATGCCGACATAGCCGCCCCAGCCATGGGTGATCTCGACATCCTTCAGCGCCGGATAGATCTCGGCGATCTGCCTGCGGATATGGATGTGGATGTCGCCGGGGTCGGACACGGCATAGATCTCGCGGCCACCGAACAGCAGCCGGCCGTCCTTCGACTTGCGGAAATAGCGCACCACGAAGCGCGAATCGTCCACCGACTCTCCGCCCGGAATGACCGGACTGTCGGCGCCCAGCGGCACGGTCGCGCCGATGAAGGAGCCGATCGGCATGATGTGCGCGGCGCTGACCGGTTCCAGCGTGCCGCCATAGGCATTGGTGGCGATCAGGCACTTCTGTGCCGTGATGGTGCCGTAAGGTGTCGTCACCCGCACCTTGCCGCCGGTTGAATCTATGCCGGTGGCCGGCGTGTCCTCATGCACGTGCGCGCCGGCTGCGGCGGCCACGCGGGCGGTGCCGATGACCAGCTTGAGCGGGTGGATATGGCCGGTGCCGGTGTCGCGCACGCCGCCGAAGAAGCGATCGGAGCCCAGTCGTTCCGCGGTTTCCCCGGCATCCATGAAGGCGATATGCGGATAGCCAAAACGGGTGGCCATCAGCTCGGCATGGGCCTTGTAGTCGTCGACATAGCGCTTCTTGTGCGCCACAGACATCTGGCCGGGCATGTAGTCGAGGTCGATGCCGTTTTCCTGAGCGAAGTCCAGCAGGTGCGACTTCGCCTCCTCGGCAAGGTCGAACAGCGCCTTGGCGCGGGCAAGGCCATATTCGCCTTGCATCTCCTCGGGCCAGGCGCGCTGGCCGGTGCCCATCTGGCCGCCATTACGTCCGGAGGCGCCGTCGCCGAACCGGTGCGCCTCGATCAGCACGACATTCGTGCCGGCCCTGGCCAGATGCGCGGCAGCCGAGAGCCCCGTGAAGCCGCCGCCGACGATCACGACATCGCAGTTTCGGTCTCCATCCAGCCGGGGATATGCGGGCCTTTCACCGACGGTGTCTTCATACCATGAGCGGCCGGGTGAAATTGGGGATTGATAGGGCATTGTGATTACAAGGGAGTACGGGATAGGGCAGTAGGGCAGTAGGTTTAGCTGTCAGATAGCCTGCGGATCAGCAGGCGCAGCAGTTTGCCGACACTTTCGCTCATAGTCATGAGCGGATCGATGTCCTTATCTGTGGCAATTCCCACGCGCCCGGCAAGAAGCAGATGCGTTTCAAACTCCTTGAGCGATCACTGTGCAATCCTGAGAAACTGTTGGTAGGAGCCGTGATTTTCGCGCCCGAAACCCTCGGCAATGTTTGCCGGAACAGAGGACGCGGCACGACGGAGCTGACTTGTAAGACCATAAAGTTCTTCCTTTGGCCAAGCCTTGGTAATGGTGTAGGCCGCAGCGGCAAGATCCATGGCCTGTTGCCAGACGACGAGGTCGCGATAGGAGTTGATCCCGGCCTTCATGCCTGCGACTTTCCCCCTACTGCCCTACTCCCCCTGACCTCCTAGACATTCAACAACAGATACTCCCGCTCCCACGGGCTGATGACTTCCATGAAGGTCTCGAACTCGGCCCGCTTGATCGCGGCATAGGTGGTGGCGAAGGTCTTGCCGAGGAGGGCGGCCAGTTCTTCGTCGTGCTCGAACAGGTCGACGGCCTCCAGCAGTCCGCGCGGCAGGTCGATCTCGTCCTCGTTGGCCGTCGTCACCACGGGAGGCTCGGCCTCCAGGCGGTTGGTCATTCCGATCAGGCCGCAGGCGAGGGAAGCTGCGACCGCAAGATAGGGATTGGCGTCGGACGAGGGGATGCGGTTTTCGACGCGCCGCGCCGCCGGGTCGGAACGCGGCACGCGGAAGGCGGTGGTGCGGTTGTCGTAGCCCCATTTGTTGTTGACCGGCGCCGAGGCGGCCTGGGTGAGGCGACGGTAGGAATTCACATAAGGCGCCAGCATCACCAGCGCGTTCGGCACATGCTTCTGCATGCCGCCGATGAAGTGGAAAAAGTCTTCGCTTTCGGCGCCATCCGGGGCCGTGAAGATGTTGCGGCCGGTCTTCTTGTCGATGATCGACTGATGGATGTGCATGGCCGAGCCGGGCTGGCCCTGGATGGGCTTGGCCATGAAGGTGGCGTAGATGTTGTGCTTTAGCGCCGCCTCGCGGATGGTGCGCTTGAACATGAACACCTGATCCGCCAGCTCGATCGGGTCGCCGTGGCGCAGGTTGATCTCGAGCTGTCCGGCGCCTTCCTCGTGGATGAGGGTGTCGATCTCGAGGCCCTGGCTTTCCGAGAAATGATAGATGTCGTCGATCAGCTCGTCGAACTCGTTGACGCCGGCGATCGAATAGCCGGCGCCGCCGCCGATGGCGCGGCCGGAGCGGCCGACGGGTGGGGTCAGCGGATAGTCGGGGTCGGGGTTCTTGTGAACCAGATAGAATTCGATCTCCGGCGCGACCACGGGCTTCAGCCCGCGCTCGTCGTAGGCGGCGACGACGCGCTTGAGCACGTTGCGCGGCGTGAATTCCACCGAGCGCCCGTCCTGATGCACCAGATCGCAGATCACCGCGGCGGTCGGGTCTTCCTCCCACGGCACCACGGTCAGCGTCGAAAGGTCGGGCACCAGTTTCAGGTCGCCGTCATCCTCTGGATAGACGAAGCCGTTGCCGTCTTCCGGGTAGCCGCCGGAAATGGTGGCCATGAACACGGCGGACGGCAGGGCGAGCGAGGTGTTGGAGGTGAACTTGTTCGACGGCATCATCTTGCCGCGTGCGACGCCGGCCTGGTCCGGCGTGATGCATTCGATATCTTCGATGCCGCGCCACTCGAGCCAGGCGCTGACTTCCTTCCAGTTCTTCACCCCACGCAGGTTCTTGACGAAAGCTGGGGTGCGGGCACGTTTCGAGCGAACTTCCTTCTTGGCAGGCGGCATCAATCACCAAATGAGACAATGTTGCCGGAGTATGCCGCTTCGCCGCGAGGAAGGGAAGGGGGCTTTCTGCACCGGAAGATGGCGACCGGTTTGCGACGCCGATGTCGCTTATCGGGAGCCGTCGGCGGGCGTGCGGGCCTAAATTCGCTTGCATTGGACGGCAGCCGGCGCGATTGCTCGGCCTGTCGTCCATGGCGGCCCGTGCGCCGCCGACAATTTGCAGGTCTGCCGTGCCATCGTCCCTTCCTTCCCGTCTTCCGCTCTCATCCCTCGATGCCGGTGCAATGCCGGGGCAGGCGTGACCGTGTTGCCGCCGAACAGGCCGTCAAGCGGCGCGCTCTATCTGGGTATCGATACGGGCGGCACCTACACCGACGCGGTGCTGTGGTCCGAAGAGGCCGGGATCGTGGCCAAGGCGAAGTCGCTCACCACGCGTCACGATCTGGCGGAGGGCATTTCGGGTGCGGCCGATGCGGTGCTGGCCGAGTCCGGCATCGAGCACGGCGCGATCAAGCTGGTGTCGATGTCGACCACGCTTGCCACCAATGCCTTGGTGGAAGGGCAGGGCGGGCGCGTGGCGCTGGTGATGATCGGTTTCGGCGCGGAGGACCTCGCCCGCAACGGCCTGTCCGGCGCGCTCGGCACCGATCCGGTGATCTTCTGCCCCGGCGGCCACGACGTGCACGGCAATGCCGCCGAATTGTCGCTGGAGGCGCTGGAAGCGGCGCTGCCGGAACTGGAGCGGTCGGTCACGGGCGTGGCGGTGGCGGCCTATTTCGCGGTGCGCAACCCCGAGCACGAGATTGCCGCGCGCGACCTCATCCGGGCGCGCACGCGGCTGCCGGTCACCTGCTCGCACGAGCTGACCTCCAAGCTCGGCGGGCCGCGCCGGGCGCTCACCACCCTGCTCAATGCCCGCCTCATTTCCATGATCGACCGGCTGATCGCCGCCACCGAAGGCTTCCTGGCCCGGCGGGAGATCCAGGCGCCGCTGATGGTGGTGCGCGGCGACGGCGCGCTGATCACCGCGGATTTCGCCCGCACCCGGCCCATCGAGACGATCCTGTCCGGACCGGCCGCCAGCCTTGTCGGCGCGCGCCACCTGACCGGGTTCGACGATGCGGTCGTCTCCGACATCGGCGGTACCACCACGGATGTGGCCGTGCTCGATCAAGGCCGGCTCAGGCTCGACCCGGAAGGAGCGACGGTGGGCGGCATGCGCACCATGGTCGAGGCCGTCGCCATGCGCACCTTCGGCCTTGGCGGCGATTCGGAAGTGACGCTGCGCGACCATGCGCTGGCGACGCGGATCGAACTTGGGCCGCGCCGGCTGGTGCCGCTGTCATTGGCGGCGGTGCGCCATGGCGAGGTGGTGGACAAGGCGCTTTCCCGGCAGTTGCTGCAGCCCGCCGCCAGCCGGCTGGACGGCCGCTTCGCCATGCGCACCGGCGTGCCCGAAAGCGCTGCCTCGGGTCTCTCCAACACCGAAACGCGGCTTTATGCGCAGATCGCGGACGTTCCTGCCGCGCTCGACCGCCTGCTGGTCTCCACCTCGCAAGTCGCCACGCTCAACCGGCTGGTGGCGCGGGGGCTCGTGCATATCGTCGGCTTCACCCCGTCGGATGCGGCCCATGTTCTGGGCCGGCAGGCGAACTGGAACGCGGCGGCGGCGTGGCTCGGCGCCGAGCTGATGGCGCGCCGACGCAACGGCATGGGCCAACCGGCGGCGGACACCGCCGAGGGGCTCAGCGAGCTTGTGCTGGCCGCCGTGACCCGCCGTTCCGCCGAAATGATGTTC
This sequence comes from Aquamicrobium terrae, assembly GCF_052978165.1. NCBI lineage: Bacteria > Pseudomonadati > Pseudomonadota > Alphaproteobacteria > Hyphomicrobiales > Phyllobacteriaceae > Aquamicrobium > Aquamicrobium terrae. The sequence goes on along the minus strand of NZ_JBRKLZ010000001.1, from coordinate 1,477,956 downwards.
GAGACGGTCTTTGCGGCCGACGGGCTGGAGGAGGAGGCGCCGGTGACGCATGCGCTGGTGCAGCGGGCGCTCGACGGCAACCGCGGCATGGCGCGCCTGTCGATCGCGCTCGACCGGCCGGTGATCGGCCTCGGTGCTTCCGCCCATCTCCACTATGCCGGCCTGCCTTCGCTGGTCGGCAGCGCGTGCGAGATCGCCCCCGACGCCGATGTCGCCAACGCGCTGGGCGCCGTGGTGGGGCAGGTGCGCATGTCGGCCGAGGCGCGCATCAGCCAACCGGAGCCCGGCGTCTATCGCGTCAATGCCGGCGAACTGCTGGAGGATTTCGAGACCGAGGAGGAGGCGATGGCGGCAGCCGAACAGGCGGCCCGCGCCATTGCCGTCGAACTGGCCGGTCGGGCCGGCACCGACCATGCCCGCATCGACGTGAGCCGCGACATCAGGGATGCGGTGATCGAGGGCGAGCGCAGCCTGGTCGAGGCCTTCATCGTTGCCACCGCCGCTGGGCGTCCGCGCGTGGCGAGTTGATGTGGCAGGGCTGTCGCACTTGGCGCTACCCCCCACCCCTAACGCTACCCCCACCCCTAACGCTACCCCCACCCCTAACCCCTCCCCACAAGGGGGAGGGGATTCCGCGACGGCAGCGATTGGAACTGCATTGAAGATTGTAGCGGCGACACCGGCGAAATCGTCCCCCTCCCCCTTGTGGGGAGGTGGGGTATGATGACGCGCGGATGGCCTTGCCGTTTGCGGCGGGCGGTTCCATCTGAACCTGAATTGTGTCAGTCCTGCCTGTTGCCGCTGTCCGGCACGTCGTCGGCGTCTTCCTCGTCGTCGCGCACCGGGATGACATAGGCGCCCTTCAGCCAGCGATTGAGGTCGATGTCCTTGCAGCGCTTGGAGCAGAAGGGATAGGTATCGCGGGCCGAAGGCCGGCCGCATTCGGGGCAAGGCCGCTTTGGCCGCAGAGGTGTGACCTGTGCCTTGGTGTCGCCGGTCATGACACGCCTTGGGCCGGCCATCCGGCGCGGGTGTCGAAACCCTCGCCGGCAAGCAGCGCCACGGTTTCGTAGAGCGGCAGCCCGACCACGCTGGTGTAGGAGCCGATCAGCTTGACCACGAAGGAGCCGGCCAGCCCCTGCACGGCATAGGCGCCGGCCTTGCCGCGCCATTCGCCGGAGGCGACGTAGCGGTCGATGTCCTCGCGCGGCAGGCGCCGGAAGCGCACCCGTGTCTCGACCAGCTTCTGGCGCAGCTTGCCGGATGGGGTGGCGAGGCAGATACCGGAATAGACCCGGTGCGAGCGGCCGGACAGCAATTGCAGGCAATAGACGGCGTCGTCGATGGTCTCCGCCTTGGGCAGGATGCGGCGGCCGACGGCCACCACTGTATCGGCGGCCAGCACATAGGCCGGCGGCGCGTCCGCCTCGGCCTTCAGCGTGGCGAGAGCCTGCTCGGCCTTCTCCTTCGCCAGGCGCTTGGCCAGCGAACGCGGATGCTCGGCCCGCAGCGGCGATTCGTCGATGTCGGTCGGCAGAATGCGGTCAGGCTCGATGCCCGCCTGCTGCAGGAGCAGGATCCTGCGCGGCGAAGCCGAGGCAAGCACCAGCGTCTGCGGTTTGCTCCCAGCCATGCTTGCCTGCCCGGACGACTTTTACTTGAAACGGTAGGTGATGCGGCCCTTGGTCAGGTCATAGGGCGTCATCTCGACCAGGACCTTGTCACCGGTCAGCACGCGGATGCGGTTCTTGCGCATGCGGCCGGCGGTGTGGGCGATGATTTCGTGATCGTTTTCGAGCTTCACCCGGAACATGGCGTTCGGCAGCAATTCCGTCACCACGCCCGGAAACTCGAGGACTTCTTCCTTCGGCATTCGATACCTTTTCTCGGGTGATGATCCGGGACGTCGCCCGGATTTTGCGCGGAACCTATATGATAAAGCCGGCTTTGTGAACACGCTAATCGGCGCAGGCGCCAAATGCGTGCGCGCCCGGTGACGGGGAGATTCGCTGCCTCTCGCGGCCACGACCAGCGGTGGAAAATGGCGGTTTCCATTTCGACCGAGCGTTTACAAAAACGATAAACAGCTTTGAGCGAAATTCAGGTAGTTGCCACTTGAACCATCAAGGCAAGGGGCAGATTGTGCGCCGGATCGGGCAGGAGGAACCGGGCCGAACCACGGGAGGGCAGACTAACGCAAGGGAAGCGTTTGTCCAGTCTTGTGTGTCGGGCTTCTTGAAGGTTCATCCAGCCATCACTCGAAAGCCCGTCAGGAGAGGGAGGAGCACAAGTGCTCGAAGCATATTTCAAGATCAAGGAAGAGGGATCGTCGATCCGCACCGAAATCATTGCGGGCATCACCACCTTCCTGACGATGTCCTACATTATTTTCGTCAATCCGGAGATCCTGTCGACGACCGGCATGGACCGCAACGCCGTGTTCGTGGCCACCTGCCTTGCCGCGGCGCTCGGCTCGGCGATCATGGCGTTCGTCGCGCGCTGGCCGATCGGCATGGCGCCGGGCATGGGCCTGAACGCCTTCTTCGCCTTCACCGTCGTCGGCGCCATGGGCTTCACCTGGCAACAGGCGCTGGGCGCGGTGTTCATTTCCGGCGTGATCTTCCTGCTTTTGACGGTCACCGGCGTGCGCCGGTGGCTGGTGGCGGGCATCCCGCATTCCATGCGCAGCGCCATCGCGGCCGGTATCGGCCTGTTCCTGGCCATCATCGCGCTCAAGAGCTCGGAGATCGTGGTCGCAAATCCGGCCACCTTCGTCGGCCTCGGCGATCTCACCCAGACCGGTCCGCTGCTGGCGATCGGCGGCTTCTTCATCATCGCGGCGCTGGATGCGCTGAAGGTGCGCGGCGCCATCCTGATCGGCATCCTGATCATCACCGTGCTTTCGATGATGCTGGGCGTCAGCCAGTTCGGCGGCATCGTGTCCCTGCCGCCGTCGATCGCGCCCACTTTCATGCAGCTCGACGTGCTCGGCGCCCTGCATGCCGGTCTGGCGCATGTCATCCTGGTGTTCGTGCTAGTCGAGATCTTCGATGCGACGGGCACGCTGATCGGCGTCGCCAAGCGCGCCGGCCTGATGCCCGAGGGCAAGCCCAACCGTCTCGGCCGCGCGCTGATGGCCGACAGCACCGCCATCCTGGCCGGTTCGGTGCTGGGAACCTCCAGCACCACCGCCTATGTCGAGAGCGCCTCGGGCGTGCAGGCCGGCGGCCGCACCGGCCTGACCGCGCTGGTCGTCGCCCTGCTGTTCCTCGCCGCGCTGTTCTTCTCGCCGCTGGCCGGCGCAGTTCCGGTCTATGCCACGGCCCCGGCGCTGCTCTATGTCGCCTGCCTGATGATGCGCGAACTGCTCGACGTCGAATGGGACGAAATCACCGAGGCCGCTCCGGCCGCGCTGACGGCGCTGATCATGCCGTTCACCTATTCGATCGCCAACGGTCTGGCCTTCGGCTTCATCTCCTATGCGGTGCTCAAGACGCTGACCGGACGCTACAAGGACGTCCATCTGGCCACCTGGCTGGTGGCGGCCCTGTTCATCATCCGCTTCGTGATGGTGGGCGGCGAATAGTCCCGTCCTGACGAATCGACCGGAAACCGCCCGCAACACTCTGTTGCGGGCGTTTTTCTTTGGGCCGATCCGCATGGGCGGAAGCGTCGGGTGAGGGGGCCGGATTTATCCGGCCGCGTGCCGCTCCAGCCTTGCCCTGATGAGCGGCAGGATCAGGTCGCGCGACAGGGGCGCCAGCTCCAGGTCAGGCGGGTCGAACGGATCGAGCCAGCACAGTTGCGCGATCTCCGCCTGTGCCTCCACCGGCGCGTCGATCTCCACCAGGAAGGTTTGCGCCTCGACCTTGCGTCCCGCCTCGTTCGCGGCTGGGGCCGAGAAGCAGCCGAGATATTCGGCGCTGCCCGCATCGATCGTCAGGCCGAGCTCTTCCTCAAGCTCGCGGCGCAGGGCGGCCAGCGGCGCCTCGCCCGCGTCGATCTTGCCGCCGGGCTGCATGAAGGAAGAAGTGCCGCGCTTGCGCACCAGCAGCGTCCTGCGATCCGGACCGATCAGGGCAGCCGCGGCGATGCGGATGGTGTCGGCAAGGAGGTGGGTCACGTCAGGCAGGCTCCACGAAGCGTTTGGCGATTCGCTCCTTCAAGTGTTCGCGCACATCGCGATAGGCCGCCAGCCGCTGCTCGCGGGTTCCGGTGATCGAGGTCGGGTCGAAGGTCGGCCAGTATTCCACATCCACCGCCATGGTGCGGGTGAGCTCCATCGCCATATGGTGGGCCTGCGGCGACAGGGTGACGATGAGGTCGAAGAAGGCGTCCTCGACCTCGTCCATCGCACGCGGCTCGCGCTCGCCCAGCGACAGGCCCTCCTCTTCGAGAACCGCATCGACGAAGGGATCGCGCTCGCCGGCATGGACGCCGGCCGAGGCCACGAAGATGCCGGACGGCAGCATGCGGCGCGCCAGCATCTCCGCCATGGGGGAGCGCACGGCGTTCATCCCGCACATGAACAGGATCGAGCGGGGTTTGGAGGGGGAGGGCACCTCGCTCAGGTCAGCCTCGCCAGTGCAGCACGCACACGAGGGTGAACAGCCGCCGTGCGGTGTCGAAATCGACGTCGATCTTGCCGGCCAGCCGGTCCTTCAGCGTTTGCGAGCCTTCGTTGTGCAGGCCGCGCCGGCCCATGTCGATGGCTTCGATGTGGCTGGGCGACGCCGAGCGGATGGCGTCGTAATAGCTTTCGCAGATCATGTAGTAATCCTTGACGATGCGCCGGAACGGCGTCAGCGACAGGATATGGGTGACGACGTCCGAGCCGTCCTCGCGGGTGATGGCGAACACCAGGCGCGAATCGACCAGCGACAGCTTCAGCTTGTAGGGCCCCGGCGTGCTGTCGTTGACCGGCCGGAAGCTGTTTTCCTCGATCAGGTCGAAGATCGCCACGGCGCGTTCGTGCTCGACGTCCGGCGTCGAACGGCCGATCGTCTCGTCGAGCTCGACGTCGATCAGCCTGTCGCGCTGGGGGTCGAAGTCCGCCATACCGCTACATGTTCAATCGGATGGCGACAGAGCGGGCATGCGCGTCGAGGCCTTCCGCCGTGGCCAGGGCGATGGCGGCAGGCCCCAGCGCGCGCAACTGCTCCGCGCCGAGCTTGAGGATCGAGGTGCGCTTGACGAAGTCGAGCACCGACAGGCCGGAGGAAAAACGGGCCGAGCGCGCGGTGGGCAGCACATGGTTCGAGCCGCCGACATAGTCGCCGATCACCTCCGGCGTATGGCGGCCGATGAACACGGCGCCGGCATTGCGAATCCGTCCGAGCAGGCTTTCCGCGTCGTCGAGGGCCAGCTCCAGATGCTCGGCCGCGATGCGGTCGATCAGCGGGATCGCCGCCTCGAAGTCCTCGACGAGGATGACGGCGCCGAAATCGCGCCAGCTCTGCGCGGCGGTCGCGGACCGCGAAAGGCTGCGCAACTGGCGCTCGACCGTCTCCTCGACGGCCTTGCCGAAGCCGGCATCGTCGGTGATCAGGATCGACTGGGCCGACGCGTCATGCTCGGCCTGCGCCAGCAGGTCGGCCGCGACCCAGTCGGGGTCGTTGGAGGCGTCGGCCACCACCAGCACTTCCGAGGGGCCGGCGATCATGTCGATGCCGACGGTGCCGAACACCTGCCGCTTGGCGGCCGCCACATAGGCGTTGCCGGGGCCGACGATCTTGGCGACCGGACGGACGGTCTCTGTGCCATGGGCCAGCGCCGCGACGGCCTGCGCCCCGCCGATGCGGTAGATTTCGGTAATGCCGGCGAGATCGGCCGCCACCAGGACCAGCGGGTTGATGGTGCCACCGGACGCCGGCACCACCATGACGATGCGCTCCACCCCCGCCACGACGGCGGGCATGGCGTTCATCAGCACCGAACTCGGATAGCTGGCGGTGCCGCCCGGCACATAGAGGCCGACCGATTCGACCGCCGTCCAGCGCGAGCCGAGCTCGACGCCGAGCGGGTCGGTGTAGCGGTCGTCCTGCGGCATCTGGCGCTGGTGATGCGAGCGGATGCGATCGCGCGCCAGCTTCAGCGCCTCGATGGTCTTCGGGTCGGCCTTGCCGTAGGCCGCCTCGATATCGGCGCGGGAAACGGCGATGCCCAGCGTCGCCAGATCGGCGCGGTCGAAGCGCAGCGTATAATCGAGGAGGGCGGCATCGCCTTCGGCTCGCACGCGGGCGATGATGTCGCGCACCACGGCATCGACATCCGCCGACACCTCGCGCTTGGTGGACAGGAAGGCGGCGAAACGCCGCTCGAAATCCATGTCCGATTGTCTCAGCGTAAGGGCCATGCGGGTCAGATCCTGTGGGCGGGGCGCGACGAGGCCTGCCAGGCGCCGCCGGTGTCGGCGAGGCGGGCTTCCACGCATTCGACGTCGAGCATGATGGCGCCGCCGCCGGCGAAGACGAGCTCGACGATGCCGGCCGGCTTGCTCGTGGGCACGAAGGAGACGGCGAGCAGCGACAGCACCTCTTCGGGCTTGTCGCGGGCGATGCCGGCGGCCTTGGCGCCGAGCACCCGGTCGAAATGCAGCACGCTTTGCCGGCGCTCGTTGTTCCTGCGCAGGAAACCGGGCTTCCTTTCCCAGGCGAAACGGTTCATCGGCAGGACGAAGCGGCGGACGGACGGCAGATATTGCAGGTCGCGCACCTTCATCACCGCGTCCTGCACATGCGCCGAAATGACGTTGAGGTCCTGCTCGTCGAGCGCGATCAGCTTGAGTTGATCCATGCCGGTTTCGCACCTGCGAAGGGTTGTCGTGGATCCTTGTGTTAGGCTGTCTTGCGAGCCTGTGCAACCGCGATGCGGACCGGAGCCCGCATCAGCCGGTGATGCGTTCTATGGTCGCGCCGCAGCCGGAGAGCTTTTCCTCCAGCCGCTCGAAGCCGCGGTCGAGATGGTAGACGCGGTTGACGACGGTTTCGCCCTCGGCGGCCAGTCCGGCGATGACCAGCGACACCGAGGCGCGCAGGTCCGTGGCCATGACCGGCGCACCTTTCAGCTTCGCCACGCCGTCGACGATGGCGGTCTGGCCGGACAGGGTGATGTGGGCGCCGAGCCGGGCCAGTTCCTGCACATGCATGAAGCGGTTCTCGAAGATCGTCTCGGTGATGTGCGAGCGGCCCTTGGCCATGGTCATCAGGCCCATGAACTGCGCCTGCAGATCGGTCGGGAAGCCGGGGAAGGGCTCGGTGGTAATGTCCACCGGCTCGATGCCGGCGCCGTTGCGGTAGACGCGGATGCCTTTGTTGGTGGTGGTGATCTCGGCGCCGGTGCGGGCGATGGTGTCGAGCGCGGTTTCCAGCAGGTCCGGGCGCGCGCCCTCCAGAAGCACGTCGCCGCCGGTCATGGCCACGGCCATGGCATAGGTGCCGGTCTCGATGCGGTCGGGGATGACGCGCACGCTGGCGCCGTGCAGCTCATCCACGCCCTCGATGGTGATGGTTTCGGTGCCGGCGCCGGAAATCCGCGCGCCCATGGCATTGAGGCATTCGGCGAGGTTGACGACTTCCGGCTCGCGGGCGGCATTCTCCAGAACGGTCTCGCCGCGGGCGAGGGAGGCGGCCATCATCAGCACATGGGTGGCGCCGACCGAGACCTTGGGGAAGCGGTACCGGTTGCCGCGCAGGCCCTTCGCCGTCCTGGCCAGCACGTAGCCGCTCTCGACGTCGATGTCGGCGCCGAGCGCCTGCAGGCCGTCGATGAACAGGTCGACCGGCCGGGTGCCGATGGCGCAGCCGCCCGGCAGCGAGACCCTGGCCTCGCCCATGCGGGCCAGCAGCGGGCCGACGACCCAGAACGAGGCGCGCATCTTCGACACCAGCTCATAGGGGGCGGTGGTGTCGACGATGCTGGCGGCGGTGAAGTTGACGGTGCGCGAATAGCCTTCGGTCTGGCTGTGGCGGCGGCCGTTGACCGAATAGTCGACGCCGTGATTGCCGAGGATGCGGATGAGCTGCTCGACATCGGCCAGATGCGGCACGTTCTCCAGCGTCAGCGTCTCGCGCGTCAGCAGCGAGGCGATCATCAGGGGCAGGGCGGCGTTCTTGGCGCCGGAAATCGGAATGTTGCCTGAGAGCCGGTTGCCCCCGACGATCCTGATGCGGTCCATGAACATGCCTCTCCCCGGCGATGGCCGGTCTGGGATGTGCCGCGCCGTGCTTCGGTCGGTGGGCGGGCTTCAATCGGTTGAAGCGGTCCGTCTACCCCATAGGCGGCCGCCGTTCAAGAAAATGCGCGGGCGCCCGCCCGCGGAAAGTCGTGCCGGGTCAGCCCTCCGGCTTGGCTTGCGCGGCCTCGATGCCTTGCGGGCGCTGGTCGGCGTCGCCGGCACGGCGCGCCCGGGTCTGGGCCTTGCGCTTTGCGAGATTGGTCCGCAGCGCCTCGGCCAGACGCGCCTTGCGCGCGTCTTCCCCCTTGGCGGCGGTTCCTTTCCGGTCCTTCATGCGTGCGTCCCCGACGGCTGGATGCAGCCCCATGAATATGGCAAGGGCATGTCCGAAACAACGTCTTTCAACAGGGTGTTTATGGCCTTGCACTCGGCCAAACGATGTGGCAGAAGTCCGCCGCATCCGGTCGCTGCCGTAGCTCAGTGGTAGAGCACTCCCTTGGTAAGGGAGAGGTCGAGAGTTCAATCCTCTCTGGCAGCACCATTTCCTTCCCAAACAGTCCGAAGAACGGCGATTTCGATATCGCCGGCAATTGCGTTGAACGCAAACTCAGCGGCAAAGTCCCTGTGCGATAACGTCTCTGCCGATCTTCATCTTGGCTGGGTGCGAGACGGAGCCGGCAGGAAATCGCGGCCCTGATGATATGGTCGGCGGATGTGGGTCGGCTTTGCATCGAAGTGCACAAAGACATTGTGCCATCGCGCAGGGGTTGCCGCAAAAACTTCGGATGTCGGGATTTTATGGCGGAGAAGGAGGGATTCGAACCCCCGATACCCTTGCGAGTATGCCGCATTTCGAGTGCGGTGCATTCAACCACTCTGCCACTTCTCCGCAACTGTGGTCGGCCGGTGCCGGCGGCGCACTAGATAACGGCAGTCGCGCTCCGATACAAGGCCAAATAAAGCCTCGGCGCCAAGGTTTCTCCTCCTTCCATGCCGATACCCGGATTTGTCCCGCAACGGGCGGGCGAGAGGGGCAGGGCTGAGATGGACGCGCAGTCTCGCAGGTGCGGCGCGTTTTGGGGACATATATAAAGAGAGGCGCGCCTGGGAAGGGGAAATGCGCTCCCGGCGCGGCGGGCGATGCCGCCGGATCGGCAATGGCCGGGTCGACAAGGGACGGGTCGACAAGGGGGACGGGTCGACAAGGGACCGGGCCGACAGCGACGCCGGCGGCAAGCCGATGTTTTCCTTGACTTCATCTCGACCATCGGCTAGGGACGGCGCGCAATCGGCGTGGGCTCGACCCGCGCCGCTTGTTTTATTGAACCCGCAGACTGACAAAAAGACGGCCGATCCGCCGGTTCCGGCATGCAGCGTCCGAAAGGACGAGCCGGAACTACAGGGTCACAAGGCCGACCGAACAGCGAAAGGCAAAAAATGTTCGCAGTCATCAAAACGGGCGGCAAGCAGTATCGCGTGGCCGCCAACGACGTGCTGAAGATCGAGAAGGTTTCGGGCGAGGTCGGCGACATCGTCGAGATCGGCCAGGTGCTGGCACATGGCGAAGGCGACAATGTCGTCATCGGCGCGCCGCTCGTGGAAGGCGCCACCGTCGCCGCCGAGATCGTGGAGCAGGGCAAGGCCCGCACCGTCATCGCGTTCAAGAAGCGCCGCCGCCAGAATTCGCGCCGCAAGATCGGCCATCGCCAGCTTCTCACCACGGTGCGGATCTCCGAGATCCTGACCGGTGGCGCCAAGCCGTCGAAGAAGGCCGCTGCCAAGGCCGAGGCGAAGGCCGAAGACAAGGCCGCCGCACCGCTGTTCAAGGCGCCCAAGGGCGAGCCGGACGACCTGACCGCCATCAAGGGCATCGGCCCGGTGGCTGCCGAGCAGCTCAAGGAGCAGGGCATCACCACCTTCGCCCAGATCGCCAAGCTGTCCGACGCCGACGTCGAGAAGATCGACGGGGCCATGCCGTTCAGCGCCGACCAGATCAAGGACTGGCGCGAACAGGCCAAGGAACTGGCGAAGAAGTAACGGACTTTCCGTCCGGATCGGACTTGAAACGGACGCCCTGCGCGTCCATAAGGATTGCAAGCGCCTGAAACGGCGCAAAGGAGCATCAAGATGGCACACAAGAAAGCTGGCGGTTCGTCGCGCAACGGGCGCGACTCGGAGTCGAAGCGCCTTGGCGTGAAGAAGTTCGGCGGGGAATCGGTGATTCCCGGCAACATCATTATTCGTCAACGCGGCACCCAGTGGCATCCCGGCACCAATGTCGGCATGGGCAAGGATCATACCCTTTTCGCTCTTGAGGCAGGTGCCGTGTCGTTTGCGAAGAAAGCCAACGGCCGAACCTACGTGTCGGTAAACCCGATGCCGAAGGCCGCGGAGTAGCCGGTTTCCGCACTACAACACCGGCGCCCCATCTCGGGAACCGGTGTCTGGCCAGACCAGAAAAGGATCAGGGGAGATGGGTCGCCATCTCCCCTTTTTCTTTGCCTGGAGGGACTGAGCCATGGTCGTCGAGAAGGAAGACTTCGAAGATTACTACGATTTGAGAATAGACTGCCCGGTGCTGGTCACCGAGCGGCTGGTGCTGCGCGCGCCGCATGAGGAGGACGTGGAGGACCTTGTCGCCCTGGCCGACAACCGCCGCGTCGCCGAGATGCTCGGCCGCATGCCGCATCCCTATGGCGAGACGGAAGCGCGCGCCTTCGTCGCCAACAGCAAGCTCACCGGCCTGGGCGGCGCCGTCTATGCGCTGACGCTTGCCGACAACGGCGCGCTGGTCGGCTGCGCCGGCCTGACCCGCAACGAGCGCGGGCTGGAACTCGGCTACTGGGTCGGCGAGCCCTTCTGGGGGAAGGGCTATGCCACCGAGGCGGCGCATGCGCTGGTCGATCTCGCCTTCCGGGCGACCGACATCAACGCGCTGCACGCCTCCTGCCGGGTCATCAATCCGGCCTCGCGGCGCGTCATTCACAAGTGCGGCTTCCAGTATGCGGGGCAGGGCATGCTGAACTCGCTCGTCGCCGGCAAGGTGCCGATCGAGCGCTACCGCCTCGACCGGCGCACCTGGTCCAGCCTGCGCTCCTGGGCGCGCAGTTGATGTCACATCGACATGACGCCGATGGCTTGTCTCCTGGCATGAGCATCGGATTATTCCGAAAAGCGGATCCCACTTTTCGGTCCGATGCTCTATTCGATCACCGTCCACACCGGCTGGTGGTCGGAGCCGTCGGCGTCGTTGTCGATCCAGCAGTCCCGGACGCGGCCGGCAAGGCCCGCCGTGACGAAGCAGTAGTCGAGCCGCGAATGCTTGCCGGCGCCCGAAAGATCGGTCCAGCTCACGCTTCCCTCCGGGGCGGGACCGGCAAGGCGCGAGGCATCGACCGGGTGATGGGCGACGATGCGGCGGCCGAACAGCGTGTCGGGCGCGCCGGTCATCTCGGCATATTCGGGCTCGTTCGGGCGCATGTTGAAATCGCCCATGAGCACGAAGTCGTCGGGGCAGGGCGGTTCGGGAAAGCCGTATTCGCCGGCGCCGGTGATGGCGCCGCCTTCCATCGGATAGGCATAGGCGCGGTCCTTCAGGTGGCGGATCTGCATGATCCGCTCCTCGGCGCTGACGTGGTCGAGATGGATGCTGTAGATGCGCAAGGGGCCGAGCGGCGTGACGATCAGCCCTTCCAGGGCGGCGCGCTGCAGATTGGCCTTGTCGTAGGTGCGGCTGCGCGGCAGGAACAGGTTGCGGCAGGAGACGATCGGCCAGCGCGACAGAAGCATGTTGCCGAACTGGAACCGCATTGCCGGTTTCGGCGGGTTCGGCACCAGCGCGCCGAAGTCGATGTCCATCGCCGCGCCATAGACATGGTGATGGTCGGGCAACAGCGCGGTGAGCCCGGCCACCATGTCGATGCCGCCATTGGTGGGATAGTTGCGGGTGACCTCCTGCAGGGCGATGATGTCGGCCCCGGCAACGCTTTCTGCGATGCGCTCCAGCCCCACCTTGCCGTCGCGTCCGACGCCGAACTGCACGTTGTAGGTCACCAGCTTCATTCAATTCCCCCTTGCCACCTGCAGGAATCGGCCTCGCACTTCGCCGCACCTTAGGCTAGTGAAGGGCACTTTCATGAAACGCAATAGCAGCGAAAGCGGCACAGTCCGATGAAATTCCTCGATCAGGCCAAGGTTCACATTCGCTCCGGCGACGGCGGTGCCGGCGCGGTGTCGTTCCGCCGCGAAAAATTCATCGAGTTCGGCGGGCCGGACGGCGGCGACGGCGGTCGCGGCGGCGATGTCTGGGCCGAGGCCGTCGACGGGCTCAACACGCTGATCGACTACCGCTACCAGCAGCATTTCAAGGCGCAGACCGGCGTGCACGGCATGGGCCGCAACCGCACCGGCGCAAAGGGTTCGGACGTGGTGCTGAAAGTGCCGGCCGGCACGCAGATTTTCGAGGAAGACAACGAAACGCTGATCTGCGACCTGACAGAACCCGGCCAGCGCTTCCTGCTGGCCAAGGGCGGCAATGGCGGCTTCGGCAACCAGCACTTCAAGACCTCCACAAACCAGGCGCCGCGCCGTGCCAATCCCGGCCTGCCGGGGGTGGAAAAGAGCGTCTGGCTGCGGCTGAAGCTGATCGCCGATGCCGGGCTGGTGGGGCTGCCCAATGCCGGCAAGTCCACCTTCCTCGCCACGGTGACGGCGGCGAAGCCGAAGATCGCCGACTATCCGTTCACGACGCTCTATCCGGGCCTCGGCGTGGCGCGCGTCGATGCGCGCGAATTCGTCATCGCCGACATTCCGGGACTGATCGAGGGCGCGCATGAAGGCGTCGGCATCGGCGACCGTTTCCTCGGCCATGTCGAGCGCACCCGGGTCCTGCTGCATCTGGTTTCGGCGCAGGAGGAACATCCGGGCAAGGTCTACAAGACGGTGCGGGGCGAACTGGAAGCCTATGGCCATGGGCTCGCCGACAAGCCGGAGGTCGTTGCGCTCAGTCAGGTCGATACGCTCGACGCGGACGAGCGCAAGAAGAAGCTCGCGGCGTTGAAACGCGCCGCCGGCACGACGCCGCTGCTGCTTTCGGCGGTGACCGGCGAGGGCGTCGAGGCGGTGCTGCGCGCCCTGATGGCCGTGGTGGAAGAGACGCGGGCGGAGGCCGCGCCCAGCGGCAACGACATCGACGACCGCTGGAAAGCCTGATTGCATGACCGCTCTTTCGCTGAAGGATTATCGCCGCATCACGGTCAAGATCGGCTCGGCCCTGCTGGTCGACCGCAATACGGGGTTGAAGCGCGGCTGGCTGGCCTCGCTGGCCGACGACATCGGCGCGCTGGCGGCCAACGGCGCTGAAATCCTCGTCGTGTCGTCGGGGGCCATCGCGCTCGGCCGCACCATGCTCGGCCTTGGGCGCCGGGCGCTGAAGCTGGAGGAAAGCCAGGCGGCCGCCGCCGTCGGCCAGATCGCGCTGGCGGGTGCATGGGCCGAAGCGCTGGGCAGGCACGGGCTGACATCGGGCCAGATCCTGCTGACGCTCGGCGACACCGAGGAGCGGCGGCGCTATCTCAATGCCCGCGCCACCATTTCGACGCTGCTCAAGATGAAGGCGGTGCCGGTCATCAACGAGAACGACACCGTCGCCACTTCCGAAATCCGCTATGGCGACAACGACCGTCTGGCGGCGCGCGTCGCCACCATGATGGGGGCCGACCTCTTGGTGCTGCTGTCGGACATCGACGGGCTCTACACCGCCCCGCCGGCGCTGGACCCGGATGCCGAGTTCATCCCGGTGGTCGAGCGCATCACGCCCGATATCGAGGCGATGGCCGGCGCGGCCGCCTCCGAACTGTCGCGCGGCGGCATGCGCACCAAGCTCGATGCCGGCAAGATCGCGACCGGAGCGGGCACGGCGATGATCATCACCGCCGGCACGCGCCAGTCGCCGCTGATGGCGATCGAGCGCGGCGAGCGCGCCACGCTGTTCAGGCCGAGCGCGCATCCGGTCAAGGGCTACAAGACCTGGATCGCCGGCCAGCTCGAGCCGGCCGGGCGGCTGACGGTGGACGACGGCGCGGTGAAGGCGCTGTTGTCCGGCAAGTCGCTGCTGCCGGCCGGCGTGCGGCAGGTGTCCGGCAATTTCGCGCGCGGCGACACGGTGGCGATCCTGGCGCCCGACAGCCGCGAGATCGCACGCGGTCTGGTTGCCTATGATGCGGCCGATGCCGTAAGGATTGCGGGGCTGAAGACGACGGAAATCGAGGCCGTGCTCGGTTACGAGGCGCGCTCGGCGATGATCCATCGCGACGACCTCGTCGTGAACGGCAACGGATTTGAAATCTAGCTCTGGTCGGAGTTCGGGACATGCTGAACATGAATGAAGGTTCCCGTCAGGACACCGTGGCGCTGATGGCCGAGCTCGGCCGTAAGGCGCGGGCCGCCGCCCGACCGCTGGCCATCGCCACGGCCGAGCGCAAGCATGCGGCGCTGGTCGCCATGGCCGAGGCCATCACCCGGCGCGAGCAGGAAATCCTCGATGCCAACGCCCTCGACATGGCCAATGGCGAGGAAGCCGGCCTGTCATCGGCCATGCTCGACCGGCTGAAGCTCAACGCGCAGCGCATCCGCGCCATTGCCGACGGCATCAGGGCGATTGCCGAGCTGCGCGACCCGGTGGGCGATGTGATCGCCGAATGGGACCGTCCGAACGGGCTCCACATCGAGCGCGTGCGCACGCCGCTCGGCGTCGTCGGCGTCATCTATGAAAGCCGGCCGAACGTGACAGCCGATGCCGGCGCGCTCTGCCTCAAGGCGGGCAATGCGGTGATCCTGCGCGGCGGCTCCGATTCGCTGAATTCGTCCGGCGCTATTCACGCCTGCCTGGTCGAAGGCCTGAAGGCCGCCGGCCTGCCGCAGGACGCCATCCAGCTCGTGCCGGTCAGCGACCGCGCCGCCGTCGGCGAAATGCTGAAGGGGCTCGGCGGCAGTATCGACGTCATCATCCCGCGCGGCGGCCGCAGCCTGGTCGAGCGCGTGCAGAGCGAGGCGCGCGTGCCGGTGTTCGCGCATCTGGAGGGCATCTGCCACCTCTATGTCGACAGGTCGGCCAATCTCGACATGGCGGTGAAGCTGGCGGTGAACGCCAAGATGCGCCGCACCGGCATTTGCGGTGCGGCCGAGACGCTGCTGGTCGACCGGGCGGTCGCATCCACCCATCTGGTCCCGGTGCTGGAAGCCCTGCGCGACGCCGGTTGCACGATCCGCGCCGACGACGAGGTGCGGGCCGCATTCCCCGATGCCGAACCGGCCACGGAGCAGGACTGGCGCACGGAATATCTCGACGCCATCATTTCGGCGAAGCTGGTGGACGGTGTTGCCGGCGCCATCGGGCACATCGAGACCTATTCCTCGCACCACACCGAGGCCATCGTGGCCGAGGACGCGGCGGCGGTCGAAAAATTCTTCAACGAGATCGATTCGGCGATCCTCCTGCACAATGCCTCGACCCAGTTCGCAGACGGCGGCGAGTTCGGCATGGGGGCCGAGATCGGCATCGCCACCGGCAAGATGCATGCGCGCGGGCCTGTAGGGGTCGAGCAACTCACCTCCTTCAAATACCGGGTGCGCGGATCGGGGCAGGTGCGGTCTTGACCGTTCCGGCACGGCCTTAGGCCCGGCGACCAGGAGGAGGCGGGGAACCCATGCCCGAACAGCCGGTGCAGGCCGCCTATCTGCGCATGCCGCATGTCGAGAAGGGCATGCAGATCGGCTTGTTCGGCGGTTCCTTCAATCCGCCGCATGCCGGCCATGTGCTGGTGGCCGACATCGCGCTGCGCCGGCTGGCGCTCGACCAGCTCTGGTGGATGGTGACGCCCGGCAATCCGCTGAAGAGCACGCGGGAACTGGCGCCGCTTTCCGAACGCCTCCGCCGCTCGCAAGCCATCACGCCCGACCCGCGCATCAAGGTCACCGCCTTCGAGGCGGCGCATCACGTGCGCTACACGGCCGATACGCTGGCGCTGGTGCGGGCCCGCAACCCGGGCGTCGATTTCGTCTGGATTATGGGCGCCGACAGCCTGCGCGATTTCCACCGCTGGGAGCGCTGGCGCGAGATCATGCTGACCTTTCCCGTCGCGGTCATCGACCGGCCCGGCGCGACGCTCTCCTTCCTGTCGTCGATCGTCGCCAAGACCTTCGACTATGCGCGGGTCGACGAGGCGGACGCGCCGCTTCTGGCGCGCATGAAGGCGCCGGCATGGACCTTCATCCACGGCCCGCGCTCGACGCTTTCATCGACCGCGATCCGCAACGGCGATTCCGGAAAATAGGCGGCCCGGCTGGCGCTTGCCGCAATTATCCGCGCCTCATTCGACTTCTTCCGAAGCATTGTGAGGAAAAGGGATTGTCCCTGTTGCTTTTTCCAATCCGGCAGCCTATATCGCGGACCTCGGCTGCGCCCATCGTCTAGCGGTCAGGACGGCGCCCTCTCACGGCGCAAACAGGGGTTCGATTCCCCTTGGGCGTACCAATCTTTTTTCCCGCAAATGCTGTCTGTTTCCGCCTGTCAAGGCGTGCCTTGGCATAGGCAGGTTTGCTACGCTGCCAGCCGCCACAGATTCGTTTGCACGGGTACGTCATGAGCAAGGCCGTCACTTCCTTTGTCCTGATCGCCGTTCTGGGCGGCCTGCTGATGGTGCTCAGCCTTGCCGTCGCGCGCCATGACTATCCGTTCGGGATGGTCGGCGTGCGCCGGCTCGAAGGCATCGCCTCGCCCCAGAACTTCGTGCCGCTGGCTGCGCTCTATTTCTTCAGCGCCATGCTGATGATGATCCTGCCGCTGAAGGCGGCGAGCATGGTGCTGGTCAATGCCGCTGACGCGCTGATGTGGACGGCGATCGCATTGTTCGCGGCGATCGTCGGCTGCGTGCTGGCGCGCTGGGCGTTCGGCCAGTCAAGCATAGTGCGCGTCCTGTGGGACTGGCGCTTCCTGTTCGCGATGGCAATCGTCGGCTGCCATCTGGCGCTGAACGCGCTGCGCCGCAACGTTTTGTTGCGCAGCCTCGCCTTCGCCGGCTTTGCCGCCCTGACGCTCGCCTGCCTTTTCTGGGACTTCACCCTGCGCTGAAAGGGCACTTGCCGGCTGCGTGGCGCGATGATCTTATGCGGACCTCGATGGGCAACGGGGGACTTCGATGCCGCAGATCATCAATGCAATCCTGAATGCCGGCTGGTTCGGCTATCTCGCCCGCATCGTGCTGACCTTCATGTTCTGGTCGAGCGGCCTTTCCAAGCTGATCGATTTCAACGCCGGCGCCGGCGAGATGGTGCATTTCGGACTCGAGCCCGGCTGGCTGTTCAATCTCGCCACCATCATCGTCCAGATCGGCGGATCGCTGCTCATCATCTTCAACCGGTGGACCTGGCTGGGCGCCGGGGCACTTGCCGTCTTCACCGTGGCGACCATTCCGATTGCCCATAACTTCTGGGCGATGGAAGAGCCGTTCAAGACGATCGAGTTCCTTCTTATGATAGAGCACATCTCGGTCATCGGCGCGCTGATGGTCGTCGCCTATGCCTCCGTGCGGAAATCCTGACATCGGGCACGTGCTCCATAGTTGTCCGCGGGCCGACCTCAAACGTTAAAATTGATTCATCAATATTACCGCTTCGTTGATAAATGAGGCGAACAATCCTCCCTGCAGCAAAGGCTTCCGGGCTGTCGGCAGCCATGCTGGCATGATGCAAGGAGGAAGTTCATGTCCATATCGAGATCGACAGGAATGCTGGCGAAGCTGGCTTGTGCATCCGTTTTTGCCGTGGCGCTGGCCTTGCCCGCGCAGGCGCTGGATATCGGCGGCAGAGGGTTGGGCGTCAGCGTCGACGGGCGAAACGGCGGCCTCGGCGTGGGCGTGTCGGTAGGCGGGTCCAAAGGCGTCAATGCCGGTGTCGGGGTAGGCGCCAGCAAAGGGCTCGGCGTGGGTGTCGGCACTTCGGTTGGCGGCAAGAACGGGGTGAATGCGGGGCTTGGCGCCAATGTCGGTGGCAAGAGCGCTGTTTCGGCCGGACTGGGTGCCTCGATCGGCGGCAAGGGCGGCGTCAATGCCGGACTGGGTGCCAATGTCGGCGGCAAGGGCGGTATCGGAGCCGGCGTGGGCGTCGGTGTCGGCAACGGTATCTCCGCCGGTGTCGGCATCGGTGTGGGAACCGGGCCGGGCACCAGGCCGGGCACGCCGGGAACCCCCGGGACACCTGGAACTCCAGGAAATCCGGGCACTCCGGGAACCCCGGGCGTGAATCCCGGCGTGTCCGGCGTGGTGGCCGGGATGTCGGCGGGCGAGGTGCGGATGCTGCGCAAGAGATGCGTCGACATCCTCGGGAATCCGGGCGCCTACGATGCCCAGTTGGCCCAACTGTGCCGGATCCTGCAGGTGGCGGCGCGCTAGACCAGCGCGCACCGGACCAAGGCCGTCGTCAATCGGAAGCGGAAGGCCGCCCCTGCCGGGCGGCCTTTCCGATTCGGGCTCGGCTACTGGCACACCATCCGCACGCGCCCGCCGGTATCCTGGGCCGGGCCGCAGGAGACCGTCGTTCCCGCAGGTTCGGTTACGGGTGCCGCATTGGCGCTTGGCGGAGCGGTCCGCCTTGCCGGCGCTGCCGGCTGATAGCGGGGCGCGACGACCGGGAAGACGTCGGAGCCGCTGTGCACCGGTGGCGTCTGCGTGCCCGAGGAGCCCTTGTCCCAGATGCGGCGGGCGTCGATCTGCCTTGGAATCACCACCGTGCCGTCATCCGTGCGCGCGCAGCCGGCACCCGTGAGGAGAAGCCCGGAAACGACGACAGGCGAAAGGCGCGCGAGCTTGAACATGGCCTGATTCCGATAACGTGGGTGGCAGTCGTTGGCAATGCAGGTCCTATCCTGCCACGGAAGCCGGGTCGCGACAGGCCTGCTTGCCATATGATTAGCAGACGGTTAAGCCTTGTCACCAGCATCCCGATGGCGCGCATGCGGGGTGCCCGGCGGGGATCAGATGGGCAAGGCGCACGAGCCGATCGAGCAGGCAAGCTCCGAAGAAGGCTGGCAGTGGGCAACCGATGCCGAGCTGCGCTTTTCCTGGCTCTCGGACAACTACCATGCCGCCACCGGCATCGCGCCGGACACGGTGATCGGCCGGTTCCGCTTCGACTTCATGGAGCAACTGCGCCACGGCAGCCGGACAGCGATGGCGCATCTGAGCGACCTGCAGGAGCGCCGGCCGTTTCGCGATTTCGTCTACGAGCTGAAGGACGGCTCGGCGCGTTGTCGGTGGATTTCGACCAGCGGCGACCCGCAGTTCAATGCCGACGGCAGCTTTGCCGGTTATCGCGGCCGGGCGCGCAACATCACCGCCATCGTCGCACAGGCACGCGACCTGCTGCCGGCGCCCTCGGCCGTGGTGCGGGAGGCCCGGCAGGCCATGGCGGCGCTCAACGCGATCAGCGACGCGCTGTGCCTTTATGACGAGAACGATGTTCTCGTGCTCCATAACGATGCGCTGCTCCAGATCTATTGCGGGCTTGCCGACGTCATCCGACCGGGCATCACATATGGCGAAATCCTTGATGCCGGCCTGCAGCGTGGGCTGTGGGACACGGACGGGCTCGACCGGGGGAGCTGGCGCGAAAAGGTGCTCGCCGCCCGGCGCAACGCGTCGGGCGAGCCGCTGTTGATCCGCTTTTCAAGCGGCCGCATCATTCTGCAACGGTCGATCAGCACCGATACCGGCATGCTGATCGCCACCTGCGTCGATGTGACGGAACTGGAAGGCCACAAGGCCGATGCGCTCAGTGCCGAGGCGCGCAGCCACCAGTTGCGCATCGACCTCGAACGGACGGTGGACATGCTCGACATGGCCATCGTCATCGTCGACGAAAAGCTCAATGTCGAGCTCGTCAACCGGGCGTTCTGGAGGCTGTGGAACGTGTCGCCCGACGCGATCGGGGCCGGCTGCCCGTTCCGCGACCTTATGGAAGCCGATCGCCACACCGGCGTCTATGGCGTGGAGGCGCATGTCTGGGAGGACTATGTCGCGCGCCGTCTGGCCGAAATCCGGGGTGGCGAGGTGGCGCCGCGCGAATTCCGGCGCGCCGACGGCTGCACGCTGATCTATTCCGTCGTGGCGCTTTCGGGCGGGCGGCGTCTGATCTCCTACTATGACGTCACGGCGCTGAAGGACCGCGAAAGGGCGCTGCGCGAAAGCATGCGCGAGAACGAATTGTTCCGCAGCCTGATCGACAACGTGCCGGTGTCGATCTACGCCAAGCATGCCGACCTCAGGCAATTCTACGTCAATCGCGGCTGGATCGAACTGACCGGCATTGCCGCCGAAGAGGCGGTCGGCAAGACCGACATGGAACTGTTCGGCGTGGACGGCCAGGAGATGACCGACAGCGACCTGGCCGTGCTGCGCACCGGCCAGACGCAGGAAAGCGAGGAGGTGGTGGTTGCGGCCGACGGGACGGTCCGCCACCAGTTCGCGCGCAAGAGCGCCATGACCGCCTCCGACGGGTCG
This sequence comes from Aquamicrobium terrae, assembly GCF_052978165.1. Classification (NCBI taxonomy): domain Bacteria; kingdom Pseudomonadati; phylum Pseudomonadota; class Alphaproteobacteria; order Hyphomicrobiales; family Phyllobacteriaceae; genus Aquamicrobium; species Aquamicrobium terrae. Next base: position 1,457,226 of record NZ_JBRKLZ010000001.1, on the reverse strand, counting down.
CTCTATCTGATCGGCTCGACCACCGACATCACCGAGCTGAAGCTGCGGGAAGCGGAACTGGAGGAGGCGCGCCGCCGGGCCGAGCTGGCCGACCGCGCCAAGTCGGAATTCCTGGCCAATATGAGCCATGAGATCCGCACGCCGATGAACGGCGTGCTCGGCATGGCCGAACTCCTGTCGAAGACCGATCTCGACCAGAAGCAGCGGACCTTCGCCGACATCATCGTCAAGTCCGGCCATGCCCTCCTGAACATCATCAACGACATCCTCGATTTTTCGAAGATCGATGCCGGGCAGATGGTGCTCGACCCGGCGCCGTTCCCGTTGAACGAGGTGATCGAGGACGCCATGGCCCTGGTCACGGCCCATGCGCGGGAAAAGGACGTGGAACTGGTGATCCGCGTCGAGCCCGACCTGGGGGACCAGTTCGTCGGGGATGCGGGGCGCATCCGCCAGGTGCTGCTCAATCTCCTCGGCAACGCCGTCAAGTTCACCGACAGCGGCCATGTGCTGGTCGATGTGTCCGGACAGGATGCGGACGGCCGCACGAGGCTGCATTTTGCGGTGACCGATACGGGCATCGGCATTCCGGCCGACAAGCTTGCGCTGGTCTTCGACAAGTTCAGCCAGGTCGACGGCTCGTCGACGCGCCGGCACGAGGGCACCGGGCTCGGCCTTGCCATCTCCTCGCGGCTGGTGGCCCTGATGGGCGGCGAGATCGGCGTGGAAAGCGTGGAGGGCAAAGGATCGACCTTCTGGTTCGAGATCACGCTCGACAAGGCCGGCGCCGGGACCAGACGCGCCCCGCCGGTGGACGTGACCGGCGCGCGCATCCTCATTGTCGACGACAATGCGGTCAACCGCGCCATCCTGTCGGAGCAGATGCAGGCCTGGGCGTTCGATTCCTGTGCTGCGGCCAACGGCATGGAAGGCCTGAAGGTCCTGGAAGCGGCGGCCGCGCGCGGCATCGGTGTGGAGTGCGTCGTGCTCGACTACCAGATGCCCGGCATGAACGGCCCCGACGTGGCGCGCGCCATACGGGGCACGCCGGCGCTTGCCGACACACCGATCGTGTTGCTCACTTCGGTCGATCATTCGGTGTCCGACCCCCAGTGCCGCGATCTCGGCATCCATGCCCATCTGACCAAGCCGGTGCGTTCGTCGGCGCTGCTGGAGACGGTGGTCGATGCGATCCAGCGCCATCGGGGCAGCGCCTCCCATGCGGAGGCGCAGGAGCCCGAGGAGGCGCCCGATGCAGCGAATACGGGGCCCGTGCGGCCATCGCCCGTTGTGGAGGAAAGGCCGGTGCGGGACGGGGGCCTCGATATCCTGGTGGCCGAGGACAACGAGGTGAACCAGCTCGTCTTCACGCAGATCCTGTCCGAGAGCGGCTACAGTTTCGAGATCGTCGCCAACGGCCAGCTTGCGGTCGGGGCGTTCCAGAACCTGCGGCCGCGCATGATCCTCATGGATGTCTCCATGCCGCTGATGAACGGCTACGAGGCGACCAGGCGCATCCGCCAGATCGGGGGCGTCGACGGTCCGCATGTGCCGATCGTCGGGGTCACCGCCCATGCGCTCAAGGGCGACCGGGAGCGGTGCCTCGAATGCGGCATGGACGACTATCTGCCGAAGCCGGTCAGTCCCCGGGCTCTGATGGCCAAGCTGGAACGCTGGCTCGGCCGCGCGCCGGGTGCCGGACAGGCGCAGCAGGAAACCGGGCGCGGCTAGGGCGGCAGCAAAGCGCCGCGGCGGCGGTTATGGTTTTGCCAAAAAACCGGATTCCACTTTCTCTTCCGATGCTTCAGCCCAGGGCCTGCCGCTCCGGTCGAAAGGCCGGCGCCGGCGGTCTTCGCAAAGCTTAATCGGACTGACACCAAACTGTCATGCGACTGTAATAAACGGGGTCTATTGGCCAGACCGGGCGCTAAGGAAGCGCTGCCAGAGACCTTGCGAACAGGAGCAGGCCACATGAAAAGATACGTTCTCACCGCGTCGGTTGCGGCGCTCGCGCTGGCCGCCACGGCCGGCTTCGCCTCGGCGCGCGACCAGATCCAGATCGCCGGTTCGTCGACCGTTCTTCCCTACGCCAAGATCGTTGCCGAGAACTTCTCGGAAGCCTTCTCCGACTTCAAGACGCCGGTCGTGGAATCGGGCGGCTCCTCCGGCGGCCTCAAGGAATTCTGCAAGGGCGTCGGTGAAAACACCATCGACATCGCCAATTCCTCGCGCCCGATCAAGGAATCGGAAGTCAAGGCCTGCGCCGATGCCGGCGTGACCGAGATCCAGGAAGTGCGCATCGGCTATGACGGCATCGTCTTCGCCACCGACATCAACGGTCCCGACTGGGCCCTGACCGCGCAGGACATCTACAAGGCGCTGGCCGCGCAGGTCGTCGTCGACGGCAAGCTGGTCGACAACAAGGTCGCCATGTGGAACGAAGTGAACCCGGCGCTGCCCGACTGGGATATCGCCGCCTACATTCCCGGCGAGAAGCACGGCACCCGCGAAGTCTTCGAAGAGAAGCTGATGACCGAGGGCTGCAAGGCTTCGGGCGCGCTCGACGCCATCAAGGCCGCCGGCGCCGACGACAAGGCCGCCGCTGCCGCCTGCATCGCGGTGCGCAAGGACGGCAAGGCCGTGGACATCGACGGCGACTACACCGAGACGCTCGCCCGCATCGACTCCAACAAGACCGGCGTCGGCGTGTTCGGCCTCGCCTTCTACGAGAACAATGCCGACAAGCTGAAGGTCGCCACCGTCGAGGGCGTGGCCCCCTCCGTCGAGACCATCGCGAAGGGCGAATATCCTGTGTCGCGGCCGCTGTTCTTCTACGTGAAGAAGGCGCACCTCGATGTCGTGCCCGGCCTGAAGGAGTATGTGAACTTCTTCCTCGCCGACGAGATGGTCGGCCCCGACAGCCCGCTGGCCGAATACGGCCTGGTGTCGGCGCCCGACGCGGAACGCGACGAGCAGCGCGCGGCCTTCGAGGCCGGCAAGACCATGTAACGATCCGGCGCGGGGCGCGCCTGCCGCGCCCCGCTCCCTTTCAGGTGTGCAGCGAATAGAGCCAACCGGATACACTTCATGAGCGTTTCCTGGGTCCTTGCCGTCATCCTCGCCATAGGCGTCGCGGCTTATCTCGTGGCACGGCTGCGGGCGACGCGGCTGGAGCCTCAGGCCGGCGTCAAGCAGCACTCGCTGCCCGGCTACCATGGTTCCTATGCGCTCATCCTGGCGATCTTTCCCGCCGTCATCTTCTTTGCCATCTGGAAGGTGGCGAGCCCGCTCTACATCGACGGCGCGGTGTGGCGCAGCCTGCCCGACCAGGTGCGCACCGCCTCCGACGTGAACCGCTCGCTCACCACAAGCACCGTCTACACCATCGGCACCGGGTTACGCCGTCTCAACACCGGCGAGCTGGAGCAGGTGCGCTCCGGACAGGCTGACCTCAAGGCACTGTTTGCCACCAAGGGCGTGGCGATGGCCTCCAATGGCGAGGCCTACATGGTCCCCGCCGCCGAAACCTACAATTCCATGACCGATGCCTCGGTGCGCTATTCGGGCATCATTGCGGTGCTTCTGTCGCTGGCGGGCGCCTGGCTCGGCCTGTCCGGCATCACGCTGCGCCGCCGTGCCCGCAACAATGTCGAGCGGGTCATGCTGTGGGGGCTGATCGGCGCGTCCACCGTCGCCATCCTCACCACGGTCGGCATCGTGCTGTCGATGCTGTTCCAGACGCTGGCCTTCTTCCAGTCGGTGCCGCTGTCCAACTTCTTCTTCGGCACGGTGTGGGACCCGCGCTTCGCCGCCGCCGGCTCGGGCGGCGCGACCGGCCAGTTCGGCCTCATCCCGCTGCTGGCCGGCACGCTCTACATCGCGCTGGTGGCGATGCTGTTCGCCGTGCCGGTCGGCCTGTTCGCCGCCATCTACATGTCCGAATACGCCTCGCGGAAGGTGCGCTCGGTGGTCAAGCCGGTGCTCGAGGTGCTCGCCGGCATTCCTACAATCGTCTACGGTATCTTCGCGCTGGTGACGGTCGGCCCGCTGCTGCGCGACATCTCGGCAGCCCTTGCCGGCGGCCAGCCCCTCATCATGGCGCAGAGCGTGCTTACCGCCGGCCTCGTCATGGGCATCATGCTCATCCCCTTCGTGTCGTCGCTGTCCGACGACATCATCAGCGCGGTGCCGCGCGCCCTGCATGACGGTTCGCTGGGGCTCGGCGCGACGCGCTCCGAGACTGTGCGCAACGTCATCCTGCCGGCGGCGCTGCCGGGCATCGTCGGGGCGCTGCTGCTCACCGCCTCGCGCGCCATTGGCGAGACCATGATCGTGGTGCTGGCGGCCGGCGTCGCGGCCAACCTCACCATCAACCCGGGCGAGGCGATGACGACCATCACCGTCAAGATTGTCAACCAGCTCACCGGCGACCTCGAATTCACCTCGCCGCAGACGCTGGTCGCCTTCGCGCTCGGCATCACGCTGTTCGTCATCACGCTCGGCATGAACGTGCTGGCGCTCTACATCGTGCGCAAATATCGGGAACAGTACGAATGACCGACATCCCGTTCGATCAAGGCGCGGTTGCGGATGCGGTGGCGCCGCCCCGCCGCGATATCGGCCTCAAGCGCCGCTACCGCGCCGAGCGCCGGTTCCGCCTCTACGGCCTTGTCGCCATCGGCATCGGCATCTTCTTCCTGGCGGCGCTGCTGTTCACGGTGATCCGGGGCGGCTACACCGCCTTCTGGCAGACCTCGATCAGCCTGCCCGTTACCTTCGACGCCGATGTGATCGATCCCGACGGCAAGCGGGCCAGCGATCCGGCCGTGTTGTCCACCGCCAACTATCCGCTGCTGGCGCGCAATGCGCTGGCCGCCAGGCTCGGCATCGATGTCGAGGCGCCGGAGGCGAGGGCCGATCTGCGCCTGCTGTCGGGCATGATCTCGCAAGGCGTGCGCACGCAACTGCGCAACATGGTCATCGCAGACCCCTCGATCATCGGCACCACGCGTGACGTGTGGGTGCTGGCCGCCGCCGACGTCGATTCCGCCCACAAGGGCCAGATCGATCTTTCGGTTCCCGAATCGCGGCGCAAGGTGAAGGACAAGCAGGTCGGCTGGATGAAGACGCTGAGCGCCGACGGCGCCATGGTCGAGCGCTTCAACCGCGGCCTGTTCACCTTCGGCGCCTCCAGCCGGCCGGAGACGGCGGGCATGGGCGTGGCGCTGATCGGCTCGCTCTACATGATGCTGATCGTGCTGGTTCTGGCGCTGCCGATCGGCGTCGCCGCCTCCATCTACCTGGAGGAGTTCGCGCCGAAGAACCGGTGGACCGACCTGATCGAGGTCAACATCAACAACCTCGCCGCGGTGCCGTCGATCGTGTTCGGCCTGCTCGGCCTTGCCGTGTTCGTCAACTTCGCCGGCCTGCCGCGTTCGGCCTCGCTGGTCGGCGGACTGGTGCTGACGCTGATGACGCTGCCGACGATCATCATCGCCACCCGCGCCGCGCTCAAGGCGGTGCCGCCATCGATCCGCGCCGGCGCGCTTGGCATCGGCGCCTCCAAGATGCAGACCGTGTTCCACCACGTGCTGCCGCTGGCCGCACCCGGCATCCTCACCGGCACCATCATCGGCCTGGCGCAGGCGCTGGGCGAAACCGCGCCGCTGCTGCTGATCGGCATGGTGGCCTTCGTGGCCGACTATCCGGCGACGCCGATGGACCCGGCCACCGCGCTGCCGGTGCAGATCTACATGTGGGCCAACGAGGCCGAGCGCGCCTTCGTGGAACGCACCTCCGGCGCCATCATCATCCTTCTGCTTTTCCTTGCCGCGATGAACCTGGCCGCAATTCTGCTGCGCCGGCGCTTCGAACGGCGCTGGTAGATCAAGGAAACAACACCCGTGAACATCATGAGCGAAGCAAGCATCGAAACCGCAGTGAACGACAGGACGGCCGCCGCCCCGGAAACCGTCAAGATGCGGGGCGAGAAGGTCGGCGTCTTCTACGGCGACAAGCAGGCGCTGTTCGACGTGGACCTTCTGGTGCGCCAGAACCAGGTGACGGCGCTGATCGGCCCGTCCGGCTGCGGCAAGTCCACCTTCCTGCGCTGCCTCAACCGCATGAACGACACCATCGACAACGCCCGCGTGGTCGGCAGGATCACGCTGGACGGCGAGGACATCTACGATCGCAACATCGACGTGGTCGAGCTGCGCTCGCGCGTCGGCATGGTGTTCCAGAAGCCGAACCCGTTCCCGAAGTCGATCTACGAGAACGTGGCCTACGGGCCGCGCATCCACGGCCTTGCCCGCAGCAAGACCGAACTGGACGCCATCGTAGAATCGAGCCTCAAGCGGGCCGGCCTGTTCAACGAGGTGAAGGACCGGCTGCACGAGCCGGGCACCGGCCTGTCGGGCGGCCAGCAGCAGCGCCTGTGCATCGCGCGCGCCATCGCCGTGTCGCCGGAGGTGATCCTGATGGACGAGCCGTGCTCGGCGCTCGACCCGATCGCCACGGCGCGCGTCGAGGAGCTGATCGACGAGCTGCGCGAGAACTACACCATCGTCATCGTCACCCACTCCATGCAGCAGGCGGCGCGCGTCTCGCAGCGCACGGCCATGTTCCATCTCGGCAATCTGGTCGAGGAGGGGCCGACGGAGAAGATGTTCACCAACCCCGACGACAAGCGCACGCAGGACTACATCACCGGCCGTTTCGGCTGAGTGCGCTGGCGTTCCAACAGATGAGGATTGGATGATGGGTGCCCATACGGTGACCGCCTTCGACGACGATCTGCAGGAGATCGAAAGGCTGGTGCGGGACATGGTCAGTCTGGCGCGGTCGATGGTCGACGAGGCGACGCAGAGCCTGATCGTTCCCGATACGGCGCTGGCGCAGCGCGTCGTTTCCGAGGATGCCGTCATGGACAGCTTGCAGCGCACCCTGGACGACCGCGCCATCACGCTGATCGCCAAGCGCCAGCCGATGGCGCAGGACCTGCGCGCCGTGGTCGGCGCCATCCGCATGGCCGGCGATCTGGAGCGGATCGGCGACCTCGCCAAGAACATCGCCAAGCGGGTCGATGCCGTGGGCAAGTCGGCGATGCCGCGCGGCCTCGCCCGCTCCATCGAGGACATGGCCGAACTGGTGCTGGAGCAGGTGCAGGGCGTGATCGACCAGTATGGCGCGCGCAACCCTGAGGAACTGGTGCGGCTGCGCGACGAGGACGAACTGATCGACGTCAAATACACGTCGGTGTTCCGCGAATTGCTGACCTATATGATGGAGGATGCGCGCAACATCACCGCCTGCACGCATCTGCTGTTCTGCGCCAAGAATCTGGAACGGATCGGCGACCATGTGACCAATATCGCCGAAAATGCCTATTATGTGCTGACCGGCGAGCAATTGCCGGCGCATCGGCCGAAGCAGGACGAGACCGGCGTGCCAGTGCCGGCGGCCTGAGTGTTTCGAGGAGACGAGGCATGATCGCACCCCGCATCATGGTGGTCGAGGATGAGGAGCCGCTGGGCGTGCTCCTGCGCTACAATCTCGAGGCCGAGGGCTATCAGGTCGAGATCGTCACGCGCGGCGACGAGGCCGAGTTGCGGTTGCAGGAAAACGTGCCCGATCTTCTGGTGCTCGACTGGATGGTGCCGGCGATCTCCGGCATCGAACTGTGCCGGCGGCTGCGCATGCGCGAGCAGACCGAGCGCCTGCCGATCATCATGCTGACGGCGCGCGGCGAGGAGAGCGACCGGGTGCGCGGCCTCTCGACCGGGGCCGACGACTATCTGGTCAAGCCGTTCTCCATGCCCGAGCTGGTGGCGCGGGTGAAGGCGCTGCTGCGCCGGGCCAAGCCCGAGGTGCTGTCCTCGGTGCTCAAGGTCGGCGACATCGTGCTCGACCGCGAGCAGCACCGCGTCTACCGCAAGAAGAGCGAGATCAAGCTCGGCCCCACCGAATTCCGCCTGCTGGAATTCATGATGCAGCATCCCGGCCGGGTGTTCTCGCGCGGGCAACTGCTCGACAATGTCTGGGGCGAGACGATCTATATCGACGAGCGCACGGTGGACGTGCATGTCGGGCGGCTGCGCAAGGCCGTCAACACCGGTCGCATGCCGGATGTCATCCGCACCGTGCGCGGTTCGGGCTACGCCATCAGGGAAGACTGAGACGAGTCGGCGCCTTCCGTGCCCGACCTGCCCGAGGCGAAGATCTGGTGGTCGACATGGGTCAGCGCCCGCATGGCGCAGCCTTCGCGCAGCAGGGCGATCTGGTCGGGCTCGATGCTGAAGCTGATCGAGCCCGAATGATGGCCGCCGGCGGTCCTGGCGATCGCCTCGCGCAGCGCCGGCTCGATCAGGTCGAAGGCGGCCGCGTTCAGTCCGACCAGCGCCACGGGGGCGGGGTCGATGAGGGCGAACAGGCTGCCGAGACCGAAGCCCAGCGCCTCGCCGGCGATGCGGAAGGCCTGGCGCTCGGGCCCGTCCTGCGCGCGGGCGGCGTCGGCCAGCGCCCGCATTTCCGCCTCGTCTATGTCGCCGCGCGGCTCCTCGCTCTCGTCGTGGCCGCTGGCGTTGCGCCAGATGGCGTAGCTGCCGGCATAGGCCTCGATGCAGCCGCGCCGGCCGCAGCGGCAGAGCGCCCCGTCGGGGCGGTGGACCATATGGCCGAACTCGACGCCGGACGAATGGGTGCCGGTGAACATCGCCCCCTTCAGCACCAGCCCCATGCCGATGCCGTGCGACAGCAGGATGGCGATGAAGTCGTCGCGATAGCGTTGGGGGTCGCGCCAGCGCAACGCCTCGGCCATCATGTTGGAGTCGTTCTCCACCGTCACCGGCACGGAGAACTCGGCTTCGAGCAGGTCGGTGAAGGGGATGTCGGTGTGCGGCGTGATCGGGGACCACAGCATGGAACGGCCCTGCGCGTCGGTGATGCCCTGTATGGCCAGCACGATGCGCAGCACCGGCCGGCCCTCGCGCGCCTTGTGTTCGAGCCGGCGGCGGAGCATGGCCACGCATTCGGCGATCAGTTCGTCGCGGGGGAGGGCGCGCGTGTCGAGGCGGCGCTGCTCCTCCTCCAAAAGGTTGCCGGCATAGTCGAGGCTGACGGCCGCCAGGCTGTTCAGCGACAGCATCAGCGTGACGACGCATGCCGCCAGGGGATGGAGCGCAAGCCCGACCTGCGGCCGGCCGCGCTTGAGGGCAGGCGGCTCCTGCCGCGTTTCCAGCAATATGCCCTCGGCGATCAGGTCGGACGAAATGGCCGAGATGGTGGAATGGCTGAGCCCGGTGATGGCGGCGATCTCGGTGCGCGAGACCTGTCCGCCGCGCCGTGCGGCAGCGATCACCATGGCGCGGTTGCGCCGGCGCAGATCGTCGTGCCGCATTCCAACGGTCATGGCCTTCGAACTCCTCCCGTCCTGCTTGCCGCCCATAGCAGGCAGCCAAGTGTGTCAGAAGCGCCGGGTGCTGTCATTATTTAATTCGAGTTTCGAAATAAATAGCCCGACGGCGACGAAATCCGTTGACACCGTCCCGTCCTTGCGCCACACTTTTTTCGAGGCTCGAAAAAAGTCTCCAGTCGGCTTAACGGGTCAGATCAGTGGCGCCCGCTGGGCGCAGGGAGGAAATCATGAGGAAATTCACGGCCGCCATTCTGGCAGGGGCCGCCTTGTCGCTGACGCTTGTCGCCACCGCGCAGGCCAAGGACAAGGTCATCGGCGTTTCCTGGTCGAACTTCCAGGAAGAGCGTTGGAAGACCGATGAGGCGGCGATGAAGGCCGCCATCGAAGCCGCCGGCGACAAGTATATTTCGGCCGACGCGCAGTCGTCGGCCTCCAAGCAGCTCACCGATGTCGAAAGCCTGATCAGCCAAGGCGCCAATGCGCTCATCATCCTGGCGCAGGACGCCTCGGCCATCGGCCCGGCTGTGCAGAAGGCGCTCGACGAGGGCATCCCGGTGGTCGGCTATGACCGCCTGATCGAGAACAAGGACGTCTTCTACCTCACCTTCGACAACAAGGAAGTCGGCCGCTTGCAGGCCAGCGAGGTGTTCAAGCTGAAGCCCGAGGGCAACTACGTCTTCATCAAGGGCTCGGGCGCCGATCCGAACGCCGATTTCCTGTTCTCCGGCCAGATGGAAGTGCTGAAGGAGGCCATCGATTCCGGCAAGATCAAGAATGTCGGCGAGGCCTATACGGACGGCTGGCTGCCGGCCAACGCCCAGAAGAACATGGAGCAGTTCCTGACCGCCAACGACAACAATGTCGATGCGGTGGTGGCCTCCAATGACGGCACCGCCGGTGGCGCCATCGCCGCGCTTCAGGCGCAGGGCCTTGCCGGCTCGGTGCCGGTTTCGGGCCAGGACGGCGACCATGCCGCGCTGAACCGCATCGCGCTCGGCACCCAGACCGTGTCGGTGTGGAAGGACGCGCGCGAGCTTGGCAAGAACGCGGCGCAGATCGCCAGCGAACTGGCCGACGGCAAGGCGATGACCGACATCGCCAATGTGCAGGACTTCACCACGCCGGGCGGCAACACCGTCAAGTCGGTGTTCCTGACGCCGGTCGCGATCACCAAGGACAATCTCAACGTCGTCATCGATGCCGGCTGGATCACCAAGGATGCGGTCTGCACCGGCGTCGCGGCGGGCAGTGTCGCTGCCTGCGACTGAGCCGTTCCGGTTTCGGAAGCGCCGGGATTCCGGCGCTTCCGCCCTGAATGCGGCCATCTGCCGTGGCGTGCCCGGCATGAAATCCTCGAACTTCGAAACCGATGAGAGAAGCCGGGCGCCTTGCCGATCCGGCTTGCAAAACCGCTATGCACTTTTGCTGGAATTGCCCTGGATCGCCGTGCGTCCATCCGGACGCACAAAGGACGATCCAAATTATTGATAGAGCATCGGAATCACCGAAAACCGGATTCCACTTTTCGGTCCGATGCTCTAGCATGACCGTGCGGCGCATTTGGCGGCCTGTCCTGGCCGGCGGGAGGAACCCATGAACGATGCGACCTCAGCGACGACGGCCGACCGGGCGCGGGAGGCTGATCTCGGCCTGCTCGGCCGCTTCCTCAAGGCGACGGAACTCGACACCCGCATGCTGGGCATGCTCGGCGCGCTGGTGCTCATCTGGATCGTGCTGCATTTTCTTTCCGGCGGCCTGTTCCTGACGCCGCGCAACCTGTGGAACCTGTCGGTGCAGACCTCCTCGGTGGCGATCATGGCCACCGGCATGGTGCTGGTCATCGTGCTGCGCAACATCGACCTGTCGGTGGGCTCGATGGAGGGCATCGTCGGCATGATCATGGGCGTCCTGCAGGCGCAGATCCTCATCCGGGTGATGGGATTTCCGCTCGGCGATCCATGGATATGGGTGATCGCGCTTGCCTGCGGCATCCTCGCGGGCCTGCTCATCGGCGCGTTCCAGGGTTTCATCATCGCCTATCTCGAGGTCCCTGCCTTCATCGTCACGCTCGGCGGGCTGCTGATCTGGCGCGGCGCCGCCTGGTGGGTCACCAGCGGCCAGACGGTGGCGCCGCTCGACGCCACCTTCCAGCTCATGGGCGGCGGGCCGATGGGCTCGATCGGGGCCGGCTGGAGCTGGGCGGTGGCGGTGGCCGGCTGCCTCGGCGTCGCCTTCCTGATGCTCAACGGGCGCAGGCAGCGCAAGCGCTTCCGCTTCCCCCTGCGGCCGGTCTGGGCCGAAGTGCTGCTCGGCGGCGTCGCCTGCGCGGCGATCCTCGGCGCGGTGTGGGTGGCGAACTCCTATCCCTGGCCGGTCGGCATCGTGCGCCGCTACGCCGAGGCGCGTGGCATCGAGGTGCCGGAAGGCGGCCTGTTCATCGCCCATGGCATCGCCATTCCCGTGCTGATGGCGGTCGCCGTCGGCATCGTCATGACCTTAGTGACCAACCGCACCCGCTTCGGCCGCTATGTCTTCGCCATCGGCGGCAATCCGGAGGCGGCGAACCTCGCCGGCATCAACACGCGCTGGGTGACCATGAAGGTGTTCATGATCATGGGCGTGCTGGTGGCGATCAGCGCCGCGATCTCGTCGGCCCGCCTAAATGCCGCGACCAATGCGCTGGGCACGCTGGACGAGCTTCTGGTGATCGCCGCCGCCGTCATCGGCGGCACGTCGCTGGCCGGCGGCTCGGGCACCATCATCGGGGCCATGCTCGGCGCATTGCTCATGCAGTCGCTGCAATCGGGCATGGTGCTGCTCGGCATCGATTCGCCGTTGCAGAACATCGTCGTCGGCGCCGTGCTGGTCATCGCGGTGTGGCTCGACACCGTCTACCGCAAGCGGGTGTAGGAGGAACGACCATGGCGGAAGCCGCAAACAGCAGCGCCGTGCCGCTCATCGACATGCGCAACATCTCCATCGCCTTCGGCGGCATCCGCGCCGTCGACGACGCCTCCGTCGACCTCTATGCCGGCGAGGTGGTGGCGCTGCTCGGTCACAACGGCGCGGGCAAGTCGACGCTGATCAAGATCCTGTCGGGCGCCTACAAGCGCGATGCCGGCGAGATCTTCGTCAATGGCGAGGAAGCGGTGATCAACAATCCGCGCGACGCCAAGAAATACGGCATCGAGACGATCTACCAGACGCTGGCGCTGGCCGACAATGTCGACGCCGCCGCCAACCTGTTCCTCGGTCGCGAGCTGATGACGCGGTGGAACACGCTGGACGACGTGGCGATGGAAGCCGAGGCGCGCAAGGTGATGGGCCGCCTCAACCCGCGCTTCCAGCGCTTCAAGGAGCCGGTGATCAAGCTGTCGGGCGGCCAGCGCCAATCGGTGGCGATCGCCCGCGCCATCCTGTTCAATGCCCGCATCCTCATCATGGACGAGCCGACGGCGGCGCTGGGGCCGCAGGAGACGGCGCAGGTCGGCGAGCTTGTGCGCCAGCTCAAGGCCGACGGCATCGGCATCTTCCTCATCAGCCACGACATCCACGACGTGTTCGATCTCGCCGACCGGGTCTGCGTGATGAAGAACGGCCAGGTAGTCGGAACGGCAAGGACCCAGGACGTCACCAAGGACGAGGTGCTGGGCATGATCATCCTCGGGAAATGCCCGCCGGGCGCCATCCCGGGGCCGGGGGCGCTGAAGATAGCGGCATGAATGCAACAACGTGACCAGCCCGGGCACGCGCCAGCTTGTCAAGGCGCGCGGACTTGCTAGAAATGCAGTCCCAGGCAAGGATCGCGTAGCCAGTTGAAGAGACTTTTCCCGCTTCTGACGTTTCTGGCCGTTGCGCTGATCAGCATGGTGATGGCGGGCTTCGCCTATTTCGCCACGCAGGAAGCGACACGGATCAAGTTCGAGGCGACGGTGGACGACGCGATCTCGCGCATCGACACTCGTCTCGACCTGCATTTGACCATGCTGCGGGCCACCCAGGCGTTCTTCGATGCCCATGGCAACCACGTTTCCCGCAACGAGTTCCAGGCTTTCATCTCGGCGCTCGATGTGGGGGTGAATTTCCCCGGTCTGCGTGGCATCGGCTTCCTCCAGCTTGTCCGCAAGGGAGACGAGGAACTTGCCGAGCGCGCCATCCGCCAGGAACAGGGGCTCGACCGCAAGGTCTATCCGGAATCGACCCAGCAATGGCGCACCCCGATCCTGATGTTCGAGCCGCTCAAGCCGTCGAGCGATTCGGTGATCGGCTTCGACATGTTCAGCGAGCCGGCCCGCCGGGAGGCCATCGAGGCGGCGATGAAGGACGACGCGCATCACGCCACCGGGCCGGTCATGCTGGGCGGCAACAGCGGCGTCGAGCCCTATCCGGGCTTCATCGTTTTTGCCCGGTTGAAGCAGGATGCCTCGCCGGGAACGGTCGCGACCAGCACGCCGGTCACGCAGGGCTTTCTCTATGCCGCCTTCCGCGCCAACGAACTGTTCCAGTTGGCGCTGCGGCGCATACCCCTGCTGCCGGTCCATGTCGAAATCTACGACGGCGAGGTCGAGCCGCAGCGGCTGATGTTCAGTTCCGCCACCCCGGCGGCCACCACCCTCGGCGGGATCGTCGATACAAGGCGGATGAATGTCGCCGGGCGGCAGTGGATCCTGCAATTCCAGCCGACAAGCGCGTTCTCGCCGCCATCGTCGCGGGTCATCCCGGTCATGCTCGGTCTGTTCGGGCTGTTGCTGGCCGGGGCCATTGCGCTCGTCGCCCGCTACAAGGAGCGCGCCTATCATGCGGCCGAGCAGCTTCACGAAACGGCGGAAAAGAGCCTGCTGGAAAAGGACCTGATGCTTCAGGAGATGAAGCACCGGATCAAGAACCTCATCACCCGCATCCTCGCCATCGCCCGGCAGACGGCGTCGCGCGCCACCGACGTCAAGGAATTCTCCGATTCCTTTGCCGCGCGCCTTCAGGCGATGGCCGCCTCGCAGGACATGCTCACCCGCTCGCGCTGGCAGAAGGCGGACCTCAGCGAACTGCTGCGCATCGAGCTCGGCCAGGTGTTCGGCAAGGACCTGCCGGACGGCCTGCTGTCCGGCCCGCAGGTCCTGCTGGACGAGACGGCGACGCAGGCGCTGGGCCTCACCTTCCACGAGCTGGCCACCAATGCGCTGAAATATGGCGAGGCCGGGCATTCAGTGGATGCGCTGAAGGTCGAGTGGCGGATGGAGCGGCTCGACCGGAAACGGATGCTGGTCCTCAACTGGCGCGAATCCGGGCAGGAGGGACTTGCCGAGCCGGCAAGCACGGGCTTCGGCACCAAGCTCATCGATATGAACATCACGCGCGAGCTGAACGGCTCCATCGAGCGCCGCTTCCTGCCCAGCGGCCTGCAGGTCGAGATCAGGATTCCGCTGAAATAGGCGGGTCCGAACGCCGCCCACCTTTTTCCGGCACCGCCGGCTGGAAAGCCTGGTGACCGTGACAGGGCCAAAAAAGAAGGCCGGGATGCCCGGCCTTCCTTGTTGTCCTGTTCGTTGCCCCGATCAGTTGCAGCGGGCGGTGTAGATGCGGCGCGTATCGGGGTCGCGATACTGGCAATAGCCGTTGCGCAGGTTGCGCACCAGCAAGCCGGATCCGGCGCCAACCGCCGTACCGATCAGGGCGCCCCTGCCGCCGCCGGCAATGCCGCCGATGACCGCACCGGCCGCCGCGCCGACGCCCACATCCTGTTCGGTGGTCGTGCAGCCGCTGAGGGCCGCCAACGCCGCAACGACGACGATGATCTTCCGCATTTAGTCACTCCTCTCGCTTCAATGTCCCTCGCCTCGTGGCGATCACATGCCGATTAACACACTACCGTCAAGGTTGTGCCAGCGATTTCCCTTGCCGGCAACATGGGCTTTTCAAGGGCGATGACCGTTGGAGGCAACCTGCATGCCGCCCTTTTCGACCGTCGCTTCCAGCGTGCCGTTCGGATGCACGTGCCAGACGATCTCGGCATATTCGTCTTCAAGAGCCGGATCGACCGCGATGCAGGTGCCGAAGACGCGCTCCGTACGCTTCGAGAACGCGTTCAGGGCCGGCTGCTTTTCTGCAGCGCACTCCTCTACGGTTTCGAATACGGTGGTCGGGGCCGGCAACTCCGCGCATTGCGAAAGGTCACCCGAACACCCGATGATCAGCAATACTGCAGCAATGTGTTCCATGGCGTTGTCCTCTGGACAAGGAAACGCACAGGGTGACCCAAGGTTCCGGTCCTGCGAGCCTGCCCAAGGGTCTATGGCGTATCGCCCAATAGTCGGAACCGATCCGCCAATGACCTCAGGTCGTGGAAACAAGAGCCCCAAACGGAGAGCGTCAAGCCGCTCCGGCGCTCAGTCGGCCTCGAAATTCCCGCTTGGAATGAGCAGCCGATATTCGAGCCGGTCGTCGACCAGTTCGAGCGATGCCTGGCCGTTGAGCGCCGCGGGCACGACGCGTTCCAGCGTGACGCGCCTGAAATCCCGGTTGGGCGGCAGCTCGCTGCCCCGGTCAAGCCGTTCGACCCATGACAGATGCAGGGATGGGCTGTCCGTCGCATCGCCGCCATCCGCCATTTCCGAGCGCACGTTGATCTTGCCGCCGGGATGCGACAGGGCCCCGTGTGAGAGCGAGTTCACCACCAGCTCATGCATGGCAAGGCCGATATGGAGCGCGGCATTGGGGTTGAGATAGGGGTTTATGCCTTCGAAGTGCAGCTCGCTTTCGTTATAGGCCGCGTTGTGGCCGAACTGCCCCTGGATCAGCTCGCGCAGCTCGGCACCGCGCCAGTTGGAGGAGGTGACGAGGTCCTGCGAGGCGGCCAGCGATTGCAGCCGGCCCTGGAAGCTGGTCAGGAAGTCGGAAATGGTCTCCGAATGCCGGCCGGTCTGGCTGGCAATACTCTGGATGATGGCCAGCAGGTTCTTGGAGCGGTGGCTGACCTCGCGCAGCAGGGCGCGCAGGCTCTGTTCGCGGCGCTTGCGCTCGGTCGTCTCGACCTTGGTGGTCATGACGCCGCGGACGACGCCTTTCTCGTCGTGATCGGGATCGACCCAGATCTCGAACCAGCGCAGCCCGTCGTCGCCGGGGGCGTTGATCTCGAAGCGGTGGGCGTTGCCGGTGGCGATGGCGTCCTCCCGCGCGGAGATGATGCGGGAAGTCTGTGACGGCGGCAGGATGGTGTCGCCCTCGGCGCCTTGCATCCAGGGGGCGGCCATGTTGCGGGCCCACACGGTCCTCAGGTCCCTGTCCTGATAGAGGACGGACACGCCGGCGTTGCGCAAGGCGTGGAGCAAAGCCCTGCCGAGCTGGGATTCGTCGCGTAGTGACGGGTCTATGACCTCGTCGCTTGCCTTGGGGTCGCTCACCTGGGGTGGTGCCCTGGAATCGGTTTTTGAACCCATTTTATCTACTCTCTGGGTACCGGCCGTACGACACGCCTAATGAGATTCCGTCAAAAATGCGTTCCGCCGGACAGCGCTTCATTGCAAAGCACTGCCCGGCGGCGGCTGGAAACCGGTTGAGGGGGGCGGTTTCCAGTTCTCGGAAAACCGTTCGTTCATGCACGCCTGAAAATACCGGCCAGCAGCGATATCACCAGGAAGGCCAGGAAGATGAAGAACAGGATCTTGGCGATGCCGGCCGAAGCGCCGGCAATGCCGCCGAAACCGAGCGCGCCGGCTATGATGGCGACGACGAGGAATACAAGCGTCCAGTAAAGCATTGATCGAACTCCTCTTTATCTTCTCTGGCACATTCGCCTGAAAAAACGCCGCCTCACGGCAATGGTTCCGCAGTTGCCGGAAAAATATCAGGCGGCGGCCTTTGCCTGCCGGTCGAAGAACAGGGCCTGGCTGATCAGGGCCTTGACCATGTCCGGGTTGAACGGCTTGGTCACCAGGAAGGCGGGCTCCGGGCGTTCGCCGGTGAGAAGGCGCTCGGGGAAGGCGGTGATGAAGATCACCGGCACCGGCGTGGCGGAGAGGATCTCGTTGACCGCATCGATGCCCGAGCTGCCGTCGGCGAGCTGGATGTCGGCCAGGACCATGCGCGGATGCGACTTTGCGAACATGCCGACCGCCTCGGCATGGGTGCGGGCGATGCCGACCACGCGATGGCCCAGGCTTTCCACCATTTCCTCGATGTCCATGGCGATCAGCGGCTCGTCCTCGATGATCAGGATGTCGGTCGCCACCTGCCGCGAAATCTCGCTGCTCGCCTCGGCCAGCAACCGGGAGAACTCGGCTTCGTCGAGGTCGAGGATCTCGGCCGCCTGCTTTTCATCGAATCCCTCGACGGCGACCAGCAGGAAGGCCTGGCGCGGGCGCGGGGCCAGGGCGTTGAGATTGGCGGCCGCGTTCTGTTCCCAGTCGGGAAGGGCGGATTGCTCCTGCGGAATGCGGATCGCCACCGAGGTGAACATGCGGGCGAAGATCTTGTAGAGGGCGATGCGGTCGCTGGAGGCCTCGGGGAAAATGCTGGTGTCGGCGATGATCGCCTCGAGCATCGCCGCGACCAGCGCATCGCCGCTTTCCTGCGAGCCGGAGACGGCACGCGAGAATCGGCGCAGGAAAGGCAGGTGCGGGGCAATTGTAGCGGACAGAGTCACGATGTACGTCTCCCTCATATGACGCGTTGCATGAAAAGCCGGATGCAAGGGTTTGCAAGGCCTGAGGCACAAAAACACGCTGCAATGCAAAAAGTTCCAGCCTGGATGGAACTAAATTGGCTAAGGGACGTTTGCGGCTGGATCGATCAACGCGGGGGCTGCGCTTGTTTCGTTTCGTGCGAGGGCGTGATGGGACAGGCGATCAGGGTATGGGACAGAAGGCAGAATGAAAACATTGGACAAGAACACGACGGCCAGCGCTCCGGGGCGCGAGAGCCGTACTGCGGACCCGCTCGGGCCAAATTCCGAAATCGGCCGAAAGCTCAAGCAATATTACGACGACCTCGTTCATGACGAGGTTCCCGATCGTTTTGCGGAATTGCTGGGCCAGCTCGAGCGAGCCGAGACGGCTCAGGACAAGGACTGATGCATGGCCGTGACCGCAGGTTTCAAGGACGATCTGCTGAAGGCAATCCCCAGTCTTCGGGCCTTCGCCGTGTCGTTGTCGCAGAATGTCGACAAGGCGGACGACCTCGTACAGGAAACGCTCGTCAAGGCTTGGGACAAGCATGAGAGCTTCCAGCCCGGCACCAACCTCAAGGCCTGGCTGTTCACCATCCTGCGCAACGAATTCTATTCCCAGATGCGCAAACGCGGCCGCGAGGTGCAGGACACGGACGGCATCATGACCGCGCGGCTGGCCGTCCATCCGGCCCAGCACGGGCAGCTCGATCTGGACGATTTCCGCAGCGCGCTGGAGCAGCTTCCGGAAGACCAGCGCGAGGCCATCATCCTCATCGGCGCCTCGGGCTTTTCCTACGAAGAGGCGGCCGAGATCTGCGGTTGTGCCATCGGCACCATCAAGAGCCGCGTCAGCCGGGCCCGCTCGCGCCTGCAGGAGATCATGCAGATTTCGGGCGAGGAGGATTTCGGGCCAGACGCAATTTCCACTCAGGTGATGACGTCGCCGGCCGACTGAGAAGGCGCGGCCCTGTGGGCCGCCGCCAGCGCCCTTACCAGATCGTCACCGGAATAGGGCTTTTCCACCAGCTCGACATATGGGAAGCGCACCCTGATCTCGTCCGTCATCATATGGCCGGAAGCGAAGATGAAAGGGATGCCCTGCTGTTGCAGGCGGGCCGCGAAATCCAGGGTCGGCACGCCGTTGATCATCAGGTCGACGATGGCGGCGTCGATCCCGTCGGTGAGGCTGCCATCGCCGAGTTCCGCATGCCGCCCCGCGATGGAGACTTGCGCGGCGCCGTGGTCGAGGCAGATCGTCTCGACATCCAGAGCGATCAGATATTCATCTTCGACCAGAAGAATGTGCAGACCGTCGAGCGGGGTGGCCACGGGCAGGTACTCCCTCAAAGGAGGGCACTCATGTCTGTTAGGGGGGCTGTTGTCATTTAAAAATGACATAGGATCGTCGGTATCGGGGCGGATTGTCGGTGTGGGGCCGGAACTTTCCGGGCTGCGGTCGATTTCAGGAGGATGAAGGCGGAAATGGGGAACGAGAGCGGGGAGCTTTTGCCGGAAACGGGGTCGGCACGGCGTTATCCATGTGAAGAATGCCCTTTGAGGCCGCTGCCGGCGTTTCGCGCGTTCGAGCCTGAGGAGCTGGAGTTCATCGCCCGTTTCAAGCGCGGCGAGCTGGTCGTCGACCGGGGGGCGACGGTGCTGGTCGAGGGCAGCCACAGCCCGCATCTCTATACCGTGCTGTCGGGCTGGGGCTTCCGTTTCAAGCTGCTGCCGGATGGACGCCGCCAGATCCTCAACTATGTCATGCCGGGGGACCTGATCGGCCTGCAAGGCAGCATCATGGGCGAGATGCAGCATTCGGTGGAAGCGCTTTCGGGACTGATCCTGTGCGTGTTCGAGCGCGACAAGCTGCTGGAACTCTACAGCAAGCATCCGGGCCTCGCCTATGACATCACCTGGCTCGCTTCCCGCGAGGAGCGGATGCTGGACGAAAACCTTTTGAGCGTCGGCCGCCGCAGCGCGATCGAGCGCGCGGCCTATCTGCTCGCCTTCATTCATGAGCGGGCGCGCGCCGGAGGGCTGGGAACGCGCAGCCGGGTGGCCATTCCCATCACCCAGCAGCATATCGCCGACACGCTGGGCCTGTCGCTGGTCCACACCAACAAGACGCTGCGCAAGCTTGTCCAGCGCGGTGTCATCGAGTGGCGCGACGGCGGCTGCGAGGTAGTTGACCTCCAGAAACTTCTGTATATTTCCGGCTGGGAGGGGCTGGACGAAGGCAAGCGGCCGCTCGTTTGAGCGGGCAGGCAGCCGGGTGTCGCAAGGAAGGCGGGTCTGCGGGCAACGAGGCTGGAACCTTGGCGCATGCCCGGCGTTGTGATCCCGGCTACACGAAACACAAGGAGTTGATCATGGCCGCAGCAGCCGGAAAATCCGCAGTCGACAACAAGACCAATCCCGATCTCGAAGCCGACATCCGCCAGTTGAAGGCCGATATCGAGAAACTGGCCAAGCAGCTTGCGGAAACCGGGGAGCATGGTTACGGCACCGCGCGCAGGGCTGCGGTTCAGGGCGTCGAGCAACTGCGTGTGCAGGGCGAGGCGGCCATGGACAGCCTCAAGAGCAATGCCCGCGACCTGGAGGAGCAGGTGCTTGCCAGTGTGCGCGAGAAGCCGGTGACGTCGCTCGCCATCGCGGCCGGCGTCGGCTTCCTGTTCGCCCTCCTGTCGCGCCGCTGACGGCGTCAGGCTCATGGGGGCGTTGCTATCGTTGATCGCCGGTTTCGCCTCGGGCGAGACCGCTGCGGCGTTGCGGCGTGCCAGGCTTGCAGCCATCGCCTATGGGCTGGCGGGTGTTGCGGCCCTGTGCGGCATCGGCTTCCTCATCGGCGCCCTGCATATCTGGGCTTCGGCGCGTTATGGCGTGCTGGAGGCGACACTGGGCTTCGGCATCGGCTTTCTGGTCATTGCGGGGCTGATCCTGCTGATCTTTCGTCTCGGCGCGGGCTCGCGGGCCCGCCGCCGCAGACGCAGGCGCACCGCCGACATGACCGCGCTCGGCGCCACGGCGGCGCTGGCCGCGCTGCCGGCCCTGTTGCGCAGCCGCGCCGGGCCGGGGCTCGTGCTGGGGCCTGCCTTCGCCCTGCTGGCCTATGCCATCTATCGCGAGAACGCCAGGCCCCGGCGGCCACCCATGGACACCGAGGAGGATTGAGCCGGGAGCGCAGGAACCTTCGCTTCCGGATGCCGTTGACCTTGCGATAGCCGGTTACGGCCGGGACTCAAGGAGACGATGATGGCCAGGATATTTCCCGAGCAGAAAGCCAAACAGGGTCGCAGCGGCTGGCGTGTGCTGGTCATCCTGATCTGCGGCGTCGTGCTTGCGCTGGTGGCATGGGGCGTGGCCGAACTGGTGGTGCCGGGAGACGAGGCGCCAACTCCCACCCAGACCGAGACGGCTCCCGCCGCTCAGTGATTGGAGAGGCCGGACACCTGCTCTCGCCGCATCAGGCCTCGGCAGGAACGAGGACGTTCAGCGCCTTGGGGTGGATTTTCAGTTCGGTTTCCTTGTCGAGGTCGACAAGCTCGCCATCCATCGCTGCATAGGGCTTCTTGCGTGAGTGGCGGATTTTCAGGACGACATGGTCTGTCTGGTGGATTTCCACATGCTCGTTGTCGCGCCATTTGCCGCGCGCCACGTTGAAGGCGAATTTCAGCACTTCGCCGCGCTCGCGGGCGACCGTCACATATACGCCCAGCGTGCCGCCGGCGGGGTCGTCCGCATAGGGCAGGTGGCCTTCGCCGAACAGGTTGTTGGTGATGCCGATGGCGCTTGCATGCGCTTCCAGTTCCGCCTCGCCGATGAGCAGCGTGACGTCCATTGCCGGGGGATCGACCAGCGTGGTCCAGGCCGCCTTGAACGAGGCGCCGATCTTTCCCAGCCGCGAACCGAAGTCCATCTTGTCGCGCAGGTGGATCATGCGCGCATGCATGCCGATAGAGAACTGATGCACGAAGGGCTTGCCGTTGGCGGTGGCCATGTCCACCGGCCTGATCCTGCCCGTGGCGAAGGCCGCGACCGCGCCGTCCAGCGTCTGCGGGATGCCCAGGCCGCGCGCGAACAGGTTCATGGTGCCGGCCGGCAGCACCGCCAGCGCCTTCTTCTTGCCCATCAGACGCGCGGCGGCGGCCGAGATGGTGCCGTCGCCCCCGCCGGCAAGGACCACGTCGACGTTGCGCTTCCTTACAGCCTTGTCGAGGGCGCCGGGCATATCGGAACCGGACGCGATATCGATTGCGATGCTGTGACCGGCCGCCTTCAGCGTCCCGGTCATGCGCTCGCAGAAACCGTCGAGATCGGTCGTACGCAGGGTTCCGCCGTCCTTGTTGAGCACTGCGGCAAATCGCATGGTCGAAACCTCTGGCAACTGAACAAGCCTGCCCGCCGGAAAGACAAGTGCCCGCCAGAACGGCGCGTTGCGTGTTTGGTTCCCTCAATGTGCTTGAATTTCACAAGAAAAAGAGCGGCCCATCCCCGGAACAAGAGCGGTGACTACACGTTTCTACTCAGCAGGCACGCTGCGGGTCTCCGAGATTACCGCGGCGGTGCGAAGGTCGATTGACCAGAACACACACGAGGAGAGATGACATGATCCGCAAGCTTCTTGCAACGACAGCGCTGGCGTCGCTGATTGCCACCGGTGCGTTGGCGCAGGAGACGACCGCGCCGGCGGACACAGCGCCCACGACGACCGAGCAGCCGGCCGCGCCAGTGGTGCAGGCCGACGGCCACCTGGTTTCCAATATCATCGGCGAGACCGTTTATAACGGCACCGCAGACGATGCCCAGAACATCGGCAAGGTCAGCGACCTCGTGTTCGACAAGGATGGCAATGCCGTCTCGGCGATCATCGGGGTCGGCGGCTTCCTGGGCATCGGGGCCAAGGATGTGGCTTTCGACTACGACAAGCTGCAATGGGCTGAAAAGAATGGCGACCGCTGGCTGATCGCGGCTGTGACCAAGGAGGAGCTGGAAACCCAGCCGGCTTTCGACTCCACGCCCTACAAGCCGGTGACGCCGGCGGCTGAAGCGCCTGGCGTGGCTCCCACGGACGGCACCGCTTCGCCCGACGGCACGGCTGAGGCGCCGGCCACCGACATGCAGACGGCACCGGCGGAACCCGCCCCCGCCGTCGAGCCCGTCGAGGGCAATCTCGCTTCGCTGATCATCGGCGAGAGCGTCTACAACGGTACCGGCGACGATGCGCAGGATATCGGCAAGGTGAACGATGTGGTGCTGTCGAAGGCCGGCCAGGCCGAGTCGCTGGTCATCGGTGTCGGCGGCTTCCTCGGCATCGGCCAGAAGAACGTCGCCTTCGATTTCAACAAGGCGGAGTGGGCCGAGCGTGACGGCGATCGCTGGCTGGTCGTCGAAGCCACCAAGGAATCGCTCGAGGCCCTGCCCGACTTCGACCGTCGCGGCTATGATCCGGCCCCGGCCGCATCCGCCGAGGCTACCGACACTCCTCCGGCCGTGACCCCGACGACCGATGCCCCGGCGACGACCGAGGCGCCGGCGACAACCGATGCCCCGGCGACAGATACGGCCGCCAACCCCGAGGCGCAGCCGGATGCAACCACGCCGGTCGCACCGGCCGCTCCGCAGACGACCGAGGCGCCGACAACTCCGGATGCTGACTCGACCGGGGCGATCGACAAATCGACCCTGACCGAAGTCCAGATGACCGACATGACGGCCAACGACCTCAACGGCACCACCGTGTATGGCGCCGATGACGCCCAGGTGGGTGAGATCGGCGACGTGGTGCTGACGCCCGACGGTCAGGTCGACGCCGTGATCGTCGACGTCGGCGGCTTCCTCGGCGTCGGCTCCAAGCCGGTGGCGGTCGGTATGGATACGTTCAAGGTGATGGCCGACAAGGACGGCAAGAAGTATCTGTACACCGAGTTCACCAAGGAACAGTTCGAGGCGCATCCGGCCTATGATAAGGACACCTACGCCGCCAACCGCGACCAGCAGCGGATGATGGTTCAGTAACCGGTGTTCCATACCTGACGAGAGACTGGACCCGCGCCGCCATGGCGCGGGTCTTGTCGTCGGAAGCGCTCTGGACATGATGGGTCTGCCCGTCCAACTTGACCGCGCGGCTGGAAGCGTATTCCCGTAGAGCCGTTTCCTGTCCGTCCCGGCACTGCAAGGAGCATTTGCATGAACGACCAGCTACCCCAAATCGAGCTAGAAGAGAACGGCCCGAAAGGCCGCTATGTGCTGCACGGACTGGACGGTGCCGAAGCCGAGATGACCTTCACCAGAGTGGGCAAGCAACTTATCATCGACCATACCGGCGTGCCGGATGCCTTTCGCGGCCAGGGTGTGGGCGCGCGGCTGGTCGCGCGCGCGGTGGAGGATG
Source organism: Aquamicrobium terrae (assembly GCF_052978165.1). Lineage (NCBI taxonomy): Bacteria > Pseudomonadati > Pseudomonadota > Alphaproteobacteria > Hyphomicrobiales > Phyllobacteriaceae > Aquamicrobium > Aquamicrobium terrae. The sequence goes on along the minus strand of NZ_JBRKLZ010000001.1, from coordinate 1,432,761 downwards.
CGCGCGCCGCCGGCCAGAAGATCATCCCCCTGTGCCCGTTCGCGGCGGCCCAGTTCCAGCGTCATCCCGAATGGGCGGACGTGCTGAAGCAGCAAAGGCAATGACGATCATGGAAACCGAAATCCGCAAGGCCGAAGACGGCGGCAAGGGCCGCTATGTCCTGCCCATGCCGGGCGGCGAGGAGGCCTATCTCACCTATGTGCGCAGCAGCCCCGACCACATATTGATCGACTACAGCTTCGTGCCGCCCTCCGCGCGCGGCAAGGGCGTCGGGGCGCGGCTCGTCGCCCATGCCGTCGAGGACGCAAGGGCGAACGGCATGCGCATCACGCCCGTCTGCGGTTATGTGGCCGCCGAATTCCGCCGCCATCGCGAATGGGCCGATGTTCTGGCCGCATAGCGAGGCCGTCGCCCGTTTCTGTTGCAGGCGCCGCACCGTTTCTTAAGGTGTTGGACCCTAGACAGGTTCAGGATCGACTGGTCCTAGCGCGTGCAACTGGGAGATCGAGAGGGTGCGCTGTCCCATGGCCATGGCAGCCGACCGCGTCCCCGGACGAGAGCCGGGGCGGCCGGCGTCGTGCGTCTCCCGCAGTGACCGCGCGGCGGAAGCCGGCCACGTCCGGGCAAGGGGTGCCTAGTGGCCGCCGCTCCCCTGATCGAGGAAACCAGCGGCGGGCCTGCCGGTACGCTGGTTTCGGAACTGGCCGGGCTGGCGCGCGAAGGGGTGGACCCCGCCCAGCTCGAACTCCTGACCAGCCGCCGCCCGCAGCGAACGCTGGCTATCTATCCGGCGACGGCCGGCTTCGAGCTTGTCGAGGAATTGGACCATCTCGGCGCGCGCACCATCGAGCCCAACATCTTCTTCAACCCGCGTTTCTTGGCGCCGGCCATGCCGCGCCTGGAAGACCGCGAGGTGAGGCTGGCGGTGATCCGCGACGGCGACGAGTTCCGCTCGCGGCTGCGGCTGCTGGTCCCGTTTTCCATCGAGCGACCCAACGTGCCGCTGGGGGGGCCGGTCATGCGGGCCTGGTCGAACCCGTTCGGGCCGGTCGGCACGCCGCTGGTCGACCATGACGATCCGCTGGGGGTGCTGGAAGACCTGTTCGCCATGCTGGCGCGCCCGCATCTGCGCCTGCCCAGGGTCATGGTGCTGCCCGACATGCGCCTCGGCGGGCCGATGGCGCGGGCACTGCGGTCCGCGGCGGAGGCGCTCCAGCTTACCCTGATCGTGACCGGCGAGGCCGGGCGCCCGGTGCTGCAAAGCGATCTCGACGGCGAGGCCTATCTCAAGGCGTCGCTGCGGGCGCATCATTTGCGGGAGTTCCGGCGCTTGCGGCGCCGGCTGGAGGAGACGGGCAAGGTCATCCATCAGGTCGCGCGCGCGCCCGATGAGGTGCGCCCGGCCATGGAGAGCTTCCTGGCCCTGGAGTCGGCAGGCTGGAAAGGCCGCAAGGGCACGGCGATGACGGTCGACCGCTATCAGGCGGCCTTTGCCCGCGAGGCCGTGCACAGGCTTGCCGAACGCGACATGTGCCGCATCCATTCGCTGATGCTCGACGGGCGGGTCATCGCCAGCCTCGTCGTGTTCGTCGAGCAGGGCGTCGCCTATACGTGGAAGACGGCCTATGACGAGAGCCTTGCCACCTTCTCGCCCGGCACCCTGCTGATGCTCGACGTTACCCGCCAGCATCTGGAAGACCCCAATATCGACTTCACCGATTCTTGCGCGGTGCCCGACCACCCGGTGATGAGCCGGCTGTGGGCCGAGCGGCGGCAGATGGGAACCTTCATCATCGGGCTGACGCCGGCGGCCGACAGGGCCGCACGTCAGGCGGCCTCGCAGATGCATCTCTATAGCGAGGCGCGCAAGGCGGTGCGCGGCCTGCGCAACCGGGCCCGCAGCCTTATCCGCAAGGGATGATCCGCCGGGAAGCGGCGGGCGCAGGCCGCAAGATTTTCCGGTTGTCGGCCCCGGAACCTATTGAGCATGTCCCTCGCCTTGTGTATGGGGCAGTCGGATGCCCCATTGGCGGAATTGGTAGACGCGGCGCACTCAAAAAGTGGTTTGTCTACCAATCCACAGAAAAACACGATGAATTGAAAACGTCGTGTTTTCAGGGGTTTGAGAAGGAAGGAAAAGTGGCTGGCGATATTCGGTTTTCGCTCTAGGTGCAGTATAGGTGCAGAGAGCGTCGGCTAGAATCGGCGGCAAATGTGCGGGTGTGGTGGAACTGGTAGACGCGCCGGATTCAAAATCCGGTTCCGAAAGGAGTGTCGGTTCGATTCCGACCACCCGCACCATTCTTAAATCAGGTCAAACTCAGCAGGCTATCGCGGCGGACCGGCGGCGGTGGGTCGTTCGCGTTCGACGGAGACCTGCCGGGTATCAATCGTGCGATATGAGCCCCGCGAGAAGCGGCGCGTAGGCGGCGAGCCTGCGGGATACGAACTCAGTGAAGAGCCGCACGCGCTTCGTCTTGCGCGTCTCCCCCTGTGTGAGAAGCCAGAGCGTCCCGTGCATGGGCAGGTCGGTGCCCGGCACTCTCACCAATAGAGCGTCGGCATCGCCGACGAAGCACGGCAGTTTCGTCATCCCGATCCCTTGCTGCGCGGCTACGATCTGCGTCTCGGCGTCCGGCGTCCTGAACGGAACTCCCGTGGTGTGAACCTCTCCCTCGCGCGCCCAGACCGGGAGTCCATGATTGTCTATGACGATCCACCGCATGGGATCCGGCGCGCCCGCACGCCACGCGGCTAGTCGATCGCGAGACATGTAGACGCCGCTGAACAGCTCCGGTCCCTTCAGGCCGTGAAGATTGAGCGGCAGGGTCTTGCGGTCGGCGACAATCCGGATCGCGACGTCGGCCTCTCGGTTGGTCAGGTTTGCAAGCTCGCCGGACGACGAGATTTCCATCTCGATGTCAGGATGCATACGCGCGAAGTCGGCGAGATCCGGCATGAGCAGGTGTGTGGCGAGGAACGGCGGCAGCGCCACCCGCAAAAGCCCGCGCGCGCTCTGGTCACGACCGAAGACGCGCGTCTCCAGCCGGTTCGACGACGCTTCCATCTGCTCCGCGAGTTCGAGGACCTCCTCGCCCGCTTCCGTCAGCCGGTAGCCCGAAGGCAGCTTTTCGAACATCTGCGCCCCCAGGCGTCCCTCAAGCTGGGCGATGCGTCGCAACACCGTCGCGTGGTTCACCCCCAGGTGCTTGGCGGCGGCGCGCACTGAGCCTCCGCGCGCGGCGGCAAGAAAGTAGCGAACGTCATCCCAGTCGATCATGGTGCATTTCCGCGCCGCGTGGCGCGGCTTCCGAAGTTCATTCTAACACAGTAAGCTAGAGGGCGCGCGATCGTCGTGGCGCTTTATGGGCTAGCCGGATCGTTTTCGCACCACCGATGTGCGCGATTCCGCACTCACCGCCTACCTCCGGCGAACCCATGTTGTGGGTCTGGGGGAACCTCCCCGCACAGCCATAGACCCGACACGGCGAAACGAAGGATGCATGACATGAACAGACTGAATGGAAAGACCGCCGTGATCACCGGCGGCGCTACTGGCATCGGCCGCGCCGCAGCGAAGCGCTTCATCGAGGAAGGCGCCTTCGTCTTCCTATTCGGCCGCCGGCAGGAAGCGCTCGACGCCGCTGTAGCCGAGCTTGGGCCCAATGCCCGCGCGGTGGCGGGCTCGGTCTCCGATGAGGCCGACCTCGACCGGCTCTACGCGGCGGTCAAGGCCGAGCGCGGAATCCTCGACATCGTCTTCGCCAATGCCGGGGTGGGCAGCCAGCTTAAGCTCGGCGCGATTACCGCCAAGCACATTGACGAAACCTTCGACGTCAATGTGAAGGGTACGATCTTCACGGTCCAGAAGGCGTTGCCGCTGATGGGCGAAGGCGGCTCGATCATCCTGACCGGATCGAGCGCCGGCACCACGGGCGCCCCGGCGTTCACCGCCTACAGCGCAAGCAAGGCGGCCGTGCGCAACCTGGCCCGGACCTGGGCAGAGGATCTCAAGGGCACCGGCATCCGGGTAAACGTCCTGTCGCCCGGGGCCATTGCGACCGAACTCGCGACCGAGGCGCTCGGTAAGGACGGCCTGAAGGCCTACGGCTCAATGACTGCGTTTCAGCGCATGGGCGCTCCGGCAGAACTAGGGGCGGCGGCAGCCTTCCTCGCATCGTCGGACAGCAGCTTCATGACCGCCAGCGAGGTCGCCGTCGACGGCGGCCTGGCCCAACTCTGAGGAGGAAAATAAAATGACACAATCACTAAAGGGCAAAACAGCTCTCGTTACCGGGGCATCACGGGGCATTGGCCGCGCCATCGCCGAACGTCTTGCAAAGGACGGTGCGACGGTCGCGCTGAACTACAACGCCAGCAAATCCGGCGCAGACGAGGCGGTCGTGGCCATCCAGAAAGCTGGAGGGACTGCGTTCGCGATCCAGGCGGACCTCGTTGACCCGGCGACCGTCCCGGCCTTGTTCGAGAGACTCGACGACGAGTTCACCAAGCGGAACGGAAGCAAGGCCCTCGACATTCTGGTCAACAACGCTGGCAATGCCGGCTGGGTCGGCTTCAACGACGCGACGCCGGACAGTTGGGACACTCTGATTGCGGTCTACGCCCGGGCGCCCTTCTTCATCGTTCAGGCCGCCCTGAGTCGTCTCGCCGATGGCGGACGCATCATCAACATCTCTTCCGCCGCCGCCACGAAGCCGGTGACAGCCGCGCCGATCTACTCGATGGCCAAAGCGGCCATCAACAATCTGACCCATGCGCTCGCGTCCGAGCTGGGACCGCGCGGAATAACCGCGAACGCCGTCGCGCCGGGATTCACGCGGACAGACGCGAATGCTGCCTTCCGAGAAAATCCCGAACTCGTAAAGGCAATCGAGGCCCAAATCGCGCTGGGACGCTTCGGCGAGCCTTCGGAAATCGCCGCCGTCGTGGCGTTCCTGGCGTCCGATGACGGCCATTGGGTAACCGGCCAGACGATCGAGGCGAGCGGCGGCTACAGGCTCTGACAGCACCGAAAATCAAAGGAGAATGATATGAACTACGCAATCATCGGCTTCGGCGAGATCGGCCAAACCCTCGCCAAGGCGTTTGCTCGCAAGGGCATCGCCGTATCCGTGACCACCACGCGCGACCCGCAAAGCTTCGCGTCGGCAGCGACGGCGATCGGACCCGGGATCACCCCCACGACGCTCGCGGAGGCGGTCAAGGCGGACGTCATCTTCTTGGCCGTTCGTTTCCAATCGCACCCGGATGTCGCGAAAGCGCTCCCCTCCTGGCAGGGGAAGATCATCGTCGACGTGACCAATGCCTACGGCGTGCCTGATGAGGAACTGGGCGGACAGCCGTCCGCAAGGGTCGTCGCGCGGGCCTTCACTGGAGCAAAAGTGGTCAAGGGCTTCAACCATCTGGTTGCGGCCGTCCTCGACCAGTCCCCGGCCGTACATGGTGGCAGAAGAGTCGTATTCCTGGCGAGCGACGACGACAATGCTGCATCGCAAATCGGTACGCTCGCGGAAAATCTCGGCTTCGCACCGATCAAGCTTGGCGGGCTTTCGGAAGGCGGGCTGCTCGTCCAGGCGCACGGAAATAGCTGGGGTCATCTGATCTTCAAGGACCTGGTCAAGTTCGGCTGACGAACAGGACGTACCCACCGGCAGGGGCACGATGCACGGATCGGATCGAGCGCGATGCGGTCCGTGCGAAATGGAGAAATTCCCATGAGCATTGAGAAGAACGTTCAGACCGTGAAGGACTTCTTCGCCGCGATCGGCCGCGGCGACAGGAAGGCACTGCTGGCACTAGTCGCCGAAGACATCGAGTGGATCATCCCGGGCGAAGACTGGCCGCTGGCCGGCATACACCGCGGACATGCGGGGCTGGCGGATTTGCTTGAGACCTCATCCAAGTCGATAGAAACGTCCACAGAACCGCGAGAGTTCGTGGCGCAGGGAGATCGAGTCCTGGTCGTCGGTTTCGCCAGGGGGAAGATCAAGGCCACGAACAGAACGTTCGAGGATGACTGGATCTTCGCCATCACGGTCCGAAACGGCAGGCTGACCAGCATCCGGGAATATGTCGATACGCAGGCACTGGCTCGGGCCGCGCAGGTGGACGCGTCCGGGCCGGCATAGCGCTGACCATCTGCGGCCATCGCATCGGAGCATACGGTGGATCAGCCTTGCATCGCCTCTCGCACCCCGCGCGCCCTCGTCGACTGCTCAAACGTAAAGGAGAGCCCGATGTACGACCAATCCAAGCTATCCGAATTAATCCGGTTCGCACGCGTCGATGCGGGCTGCACCGTCATCGACGTTTACCCAGGCGACGGCGACTGGACCCGCCTCTTCTCCGACGTCGTGGGACCCGAAGGACGGGTCTACAGCTTCGTGCCGGCCGAAGTCGCCCACTTCAAGAACGATCCGGTCGGCAGCATGCGGACGCTTGCGAAGGAGCCGGGCCGAGAGAACGTCGAGGCCGTCTCGGCGGACCTCGTGGCGATGCCGAAGGCCACGCAGCCCGCGGATGTCCTGTGGCTGCACCTGTTTTACCACGATCTCCACACCGCGCTGATCCAGGACAAGGGCGCGACGGCGGCCAACTTCAATCGAGCCGTCTACGAGCGGCTTAAGCCGGGTGGGTCCTACGTCATCGTCGACCACGCCGCCGCCGCTGGGTCGGGCACGAGCGACGCCCAGTCGCTGCATCGGATCGATCCCGCGTCCGTCCGCGAGGAGGTCGAGGCGGCCGGCTTCGTGCTGGACGCGGTAAGCACCATACTCGCGAACGAGGACGATCCGCACTCGATCAAGGTGTTCGATCCCTCGATCAAGGGCAAAACCGATCGCTTCGCCTATCGGTTCGTGAAGCCCTGACAGGCCCCGGCTCCGACTTCATGTCGATCTCCCCGACAGTCGGCTTCGCTTCAGGGAGCGCCAGTTCCGAAAAGTGCCGTCGGATATGATCCAGCTTGGGATCGATGTAGCGGCGGCAGAAGGGCCTGCTCGGGTCGGTTCGATAGTAGTTCTGGTAACGCTCGTCCGACGCCCTGAAACCTTTAAACGGGAGGACCAGGGTGTGCACCGGCTTGCCCGACGCGTCGGTGAAGCGGTCGATCGCCAGTTCGGCCTCCGGCCGCTGGCTCTCTTCAAAGATGTAGATCGCGCTGCGGTACTTGCTGCGAGGTGAGCGGGCCCTGGCAGCGGAATGCGTTCTGAGATGCACCTCGGACAGCGTCGCCAACGGAACAACCGATGGATCGAAGGTGACGATCACCCCTTCTGACCAGGTATCTGCCGGCGCGTCCGACTGGACAAAGCCCTGGTCGACCTGGGCGACGCCGCGCAACGCCTGGAACACTCCTTCTGTGCACCAATGGCATCCCCCTCCAAAGCCGGCCTTCGCCATCATCACCTCCCACGCCCAGACGTCATTCCTGACGTAGGTTTGCCCTGCGCAGTGCTAGCGGCTGATTTCGAAGAGGAACCACGCACGGCGCTCAGCCTCGTCCGTCCAGGCGTCGATCAGGCCGGAGGTCGCATTATCTTTCGCCTTGTCCGCGACGTCTTTTGCGCGACGAAACGACTCGACCATGTGGAGATTGTCCGCCCGGAGTTCGGCCAGCATGTCCTGCGGCGTCACGAACTCCACATCGTTGTCCTTGATGGTCTGGTGGCGCGCGATATCGCCGATCGATCGAATGGTGGTGTTGCCCGTCTTTCGCGCGCGCTCGGCGATCGCATCGGTGGCGGCGAGGATCTCTGCGGCCTGCTCATCAAGAAGCAGGTGATAGTCCCTGAAGTAGGGTCCGGAGACGTGCCAATGGAAATTTTTTGTCTTCAGGTAAATCGCGTAGCTGTTCGCCAGAATGATCTTCAGAGCGTCGGCGACAGTCATTGTCGCGCATTCGTCGAGATCAGAAGGTGTCGGAAGGGCGAAGGCACTGTTGTTCGTCATCGCTTAGACTTTCTTAATCTTGATTACACGGGAGCCGGCACCGATTCCCCCACGGATGGCGATTTATGGAAGATGAATTCATCGCCAGACGAAGTCCAATGATCAGCGGCTATAGTTTCGATGCCTTTGAGCGACATGCGCAATCGTAGGGGGCGGACGTCGCAGGCGGACCGGTCGACCGGGACCTCTACCAGTCCGTCAGGGGTCCGGTCGGAAATCCAGCACGAACGCGACGACCTTTTCGGCGGACATCTCGCACGGCTTCAGCAAGGTTCGATTTGATGCAATGCGATAGAGGTTGAAGCTGACAATGTCGGTTCCGGCCAACTCCCTGGCGAACAGGCTGTTGCGGCGTCCATCTTCGGATCGCCGGACAGTCATGCCGAAACGCCGGCCTTCGTAGGCGCCGTCGCTGTATCCCTCCGCAAGCTTGGCGAAAGCGGCATCGAACCCGGCATGCTCCATCTCAATCCACCCGTCTTGATCCGGCAGAGACGCAAGGATTCGACGCTGTTGGCGCCGAACGGCCCGGGGCAGTGTCCTTCAGCCGAGCCGTTTCGGGATGGGCGGAAGATTTTAGATGCCGGCGCTTGCACAGGGCCATCAGCGAAGCCGCCGCCTGACCGGTCTGCTATGCAACGTCCACGCCCTTCCAGAAAGCGACGTGATCCCGAATGCCCTCGGCTTCCGGCGTCGGATCGGGATAGGTCCAGGCCGCGTTCGCGTTGAGCGCATCGCCCACACGAACATGGAAGTAGCGCGCGGTGCCCTTGATCGGACAGACGGACGTGTGCGGGCTCATCTCAAGCAGGCCAAAATCGACCGCCGACGGTGGGAAGTAGTGGTTTCCCTCGACGACGACCGTCTCGTTGCTTGTGGCGATGGTGGCGTCATTCCAGATAGCTGAGACCAACGGACTCTCCTTTCCCGTTCAAAAACCGGCGCGGGGTCATGGGGTATCTGCCCGGGCCGCGCCCCCTCAGTTGGCGCGCGGCGTGCGCCCGAGGAGTTTGTCGAGTTCGCCTCTGACATCGAGCTCGAAAAGCTCGTCGGAGCCACCGACATGCGTGCCGTTGATGAAGATCTGCGGCACGGTGTTTCGACCCGACGCTTCCGTCATGGCCTGCCGGTGAACCGGATCCGCCTCGATATCGAGTTCCTTCCATTGCACGCCCTTCTCCTTGAGGAGCGTCTTCGCCCGGCGGCAGAACGGGCACCAATTCGTGCTGTACAGCAGCACATCAGTTGTCATATCGCGTCTCCGACAGTTGGAAGCGGATCGCTGTCATGGCGTTGATCTACCGTCAGCCGCGTTCGAGGAGGGCGACTGTGCCTTGACCGCCGTCGGCGCAGATGCTGACGATTGCGCGCGATCCGGGCGGCATGGCCCAAAGTTCCTTCACCGCCTGGCTGAGGTCGCGCGCGCCTGTAGCGCCGAACGGATGGCCCAGGGCGACCGAGCCTCCATTGGGATTGACGCGGTCCCAGTCGAAATCGCCCATAGCCGCCTGGACACCGGCTGTCGCGCGCACCCACTCCCGATCGGTGATGGCCGCGACGTTCGCCAGGACCTGGGCTGCGAAGGCTTCGTGGATTTCCCAGAGTGCGATGTCGGAGAAGCTGAGTTGATGCCGCGCGAGCAGGCGCGGAATGCCATAGGAGGGCGCCATCAGCAGGCCCTCGGTGTGGAGATCGACGGCAGAGATCTCGTAGTCGACGAGCCGGGCGTAGGGGGTGCCCTCCGGGAGTCTCGCCACACCGGCTTCGGTGGCAATCCAACACCCGGCGGCTCCATCCGTAATCGGTGAGCTGTTGCCAGCGGTCAGGGTTCCCCTCCCGCTGTCGCGATCGAAGGCGGGCTTGAGTGCGGCCAGCCGTTCGGGCGACGTATCGGCGCGCGGGTTCGCATCGCGCGCCAGCTCTGGCAGCGAAATCACGAGATCGTCGAAGAAGCCACGTTCCCAACCAGCGACTGCCCGCTGGTGGCTCTTGAGCGCCCAATCATCCTGCGCCTCGCGCGAGACTCGCCAAGCCTTAGCGGTCTCTTCCATATGATCACCCATCGTCCTGCCGGTGATCCGGTTGGCCCAGCCCTTCGTGGGAAGCACGTAGTCGCGTGGGGTAAGAGACTGGAGGGCGGCAAGCGCGGCCATCGCATCCTGCGCAAAGAGGTCGGTGAGCCGCTTCGATGCCTCGGCCGTCAGGGCGATTGACGGGCGGCTCATGACTTCGGACCCGCCGACCATCGTGAGGTCCGTTCCTCCGCCCAGCATCCCTGCCGCGGCGAAGGTCGCCGTCATGCTGGTAGAGCATGCTAGGACGACGGAAAATGCCGGAACACTCGGAGTTAGCTTGGCGTCAAGCCAGGTTTCGCGAGCAATGTTGCTCCAGCCCAGGTTTGGGATCACGGTTCCCCAGACGAGGAGATCAGGCTCCGCCTGCGCCGCCATCGCCTGCACGACAGGCACGGACAGAGAGATGGCATCGTAGGCAGCCAACGCGCCTCCACCGCGGCCGAAAGGCGTCCGAAGGCCGGCGGCAACGAAGACGGGTTCGGCAAAGCGGCTCATGATGATCTCCAAAATTAATCCGTGGGCTGCACGTCCACGATCGGCGGGACGCGAAGTAGCTTGCGCCGCTAGCCGCCGTAGCGCTCGGTTTTGACAATGGAGGGGTCTAGGCCGGCCAGCAGCGCGCCCTCGGTCGCGATGTTGACGAATCCGTTGGACCCGCAAACAAAGACTTGTGTGGGCTTTCGGGGAAGCCGAGCCAGGATTTCCTGGACCATCGCGCCGTCGATCCGTCGCGCAAAGTCCGATGGGCGGATCGGTTTCTCTCGCGTAATTGCCAGCGCCAGGACGAATGCCGGATCGCTGACTTCGATGGAATGAAGCTCTTTTGAGAAGAGAACGTCCTCAGCGGTTCGTGCGGACAGGAGCAGCGCTGTCGGCACGACCTGGGCCAGCGCGCGGCGCTGCCGGATCATTGCCATCAACGGCACGAGGCCCGAGCCTGCCCCGATCAGCAGCACTGGGTCTATGGCAGGTTCAGGCCATAGGAAATGGCCGCCGAGCGGACCACGAAGCTCGATTTCGTCGCCGATCGCTGCGACATCGTGAAAGAACGGCGAAACTTCGCCATCCGGCAGGCGCTCGATAGCGAGTTCGACGGTCGGAGACGAGATTGCCGAAGACGCGATCGAGTAACTGCGCATCGCACTGTAGCCATCGGGCGCGGTCAGCCGGACATCGACGTGCTGCCCTGCGATGTGCGCGAACGGTTTGCTCAACCGCAGGAAGAAGCTCTTGATACTCGGGGTTTGATGAACGATTTCATCGATTACGCATGGCTGCCACGCGATTTGCGCGCCGTTTTCAGTCATTGGTGTATCGTTGCTCGCGCCACGGATCGCCGTAGATGTGATAGCCGCGCAGCTCCCAAAATCCGGCCTCGTCACGCGTTGTGAATTGCAGCGCGTTCACCCATTTGGCGGACTTCCAGAAGTAAAGGTGCGGAACCAGAAGACGCGCCGGCCCTCCATGATCGCGGGGAAGCGGTTTGCCCGCATAGTTGAGGGCGACCATCGCTTTCCCGGAGAGAAGATCCGCCAGCGGGACGTTTGTCGAGTAATTATCGTAGCAGTGCGCCAAAACGAAATCGGTGGGCCGATCGAGCCCTGCATCTACAAGGATGTCTTCTACGAGTACGCCCTCCCACGCGGTATCCAGCTTGGACCAGGACGTGACGCAGTGAATGTCTCGGGTCATCTTGGTCTTGGGTAGGGCGTTGAACTCGCTCCAGTTCCACACTTTGACGGGCTTCGGACCGATCTTGACGGTGAATTTCCAATCGGAGGGCTCCACGCTCGGCGTTGGCCCGGCCGTCAGAACAGGGAAATTCTCCACGAGATGCTGACCTGGCGGAATCCGATCGGACTGGTCGCCGCCTGAACCGCGGCCGGTGAAACCTCTGGTGACCATAGCGAAACCTCCTTGCTTGTCACGACAGACCAGAACCGGATTCAGCTCGGAACTCTGTAAAAAAGACCTTTGCACGCACAACCGCCGAACGAGCCAATTCACTCAAACTCAGATACCGGATGCTCTATTAGCATAGAAAAGTGTTGGATCATTTTGAGTCGTGGTTATTGCGTGTAGACTATAGCGTCAGGCCGGCATGATTTCCCAATACCCTGTGGCTATAATTTTGATAGCCTTACAGCGGCACTACAGGCGCATCTCCGTTGGCGGATTTCGACCGGACGCCGTGGCTTGCCAGCGGTAGTGTGAGCTCGGGGGCGAGATCGCCCCTGCCAATGCTACCGCTGAGAGGTCGAATCCTCAACCGCTTGGGCGCTTATCGCCTCAATCCGGATCTCACCCGCCGAGCCGCAATAAACCGCTACTATCGATAATCTTCTGAATCCGGCTCAGAGGTATGGAAACTATGTCGTGCCGCTATTGGATATGTTGCGCCCATACCGTCATAGTCTGACCACGCGAAATCTTTAAATCCTGAGTATAGTTCGAAATAATTTTCGGTCTGATCGATCAAGACTTCAGGATACAGAAAGCTGGAGACACTGATGAAAGCCGTTGGTTACAAGGTTCCGGGACCCATCGCCGAGGACGCCGCGCTGGTCGACATCGATCTGCCTCGGCCTGTCGCTGCAGGATACGATATCCTGGTTGAGGTCAAGGCCGTCTCCGTCAATCCGGTCGATTACAAAATCCGCAGCAGCACGCCGCCCGCCGATGGCGACTGGAAGGTGCTCGGATGGGATGCGGCCGGGATCGTGCGCGAGGTCGGCCCCGACGTGACGCAGTTCGCGGCAGGCGACGAGGTCTATTATGCCGGATCGCTCATAAGGTCCGGCACCAATGCGCAGTTCCATCTCGTCGACGCCCGGATCGTCGGTCGTAAGCCCGCGTCGCTCGACTGGGCGGAAGCGGCGGCGCTGCCGCTCACGACGTTGACGGCATGGGAAGCGATGTTCGACCGCCTGGATGTGACAAAGCCTATCCCCGGTGCGGCGCTGGCGATCCTCATCATCGGTGGTGCGGGCGGGGTCGGGTCGATCGCCATCCAGATCGCGCGACAGCGCACGGATCTCATCGTCATCTCCACCGCCTCTCGGCCGCAAACCCAGGAGTGGGTTAAAGGGCTTGGGGCTCATCATGTCATCGACCACTCTCGGCCGCTCGCGCCACAGATTGCCGAGCTCGGCATCGGCGCTCCCGCTTTCGTGTTCTCGACCACGCATACCGAGCAGCATGTCGCCGACATCGCCGAACTGATCGCCCCGCAAGGACGGTTCGGATTCATCGACGATCCCAAGGCACTCGACGTCATGCTGTTCAAGCGCAAGGCAGTGTCGATCCACCACGAGCTGATGTTCACACGGTCGCTCTACGGCACGCCCGACATGGATGAGCAGGGCAAGATCCTCAATTCGCTGGCGGTGCTGGTGGACGACGGCAAAATTCGCACGACGCTAACCGAAAAATTGTCGCCAATTAATGCCGCCAATCTGAAGACGGTGCACGCACTGATCGAAAGTGGCGCGGCAAGAGGGAAGATTGTCCTCGAAGGCTTCTGATGACTGCCACCGCCGAACGTCTTTTCTAACCTCAAGAACGCCGGACGGATTATGCCACGGCGAAGGAAATTCCATGACGAAATCCATTGCCACCGCCTCGATCAACCGCGAAACCGCCGTCGCCCTCATCGATGCTGCGATCGCCGCGGCACGTACAATCGGCATCCCGGCTGCGGTCGCCGTCGTCGACGCCACCGGTAACCTGCGCGCGTTCGAGCGCACTGATGACGCGCCGTTTCTCACCGTCGATGTTGCCATCGACAAGGCTTGGAGTTCCGCCTCGTTTGGGTATCCGACCCATGTCTGGAACGACTATGTTTCGAACGATCCGAAAGTGGCGCCGCTGGCCTATCGCCCCCGGATGGTCGCTGTCGGCGGAGGCTATCCGATCCTGGAAGACGGGAAGTTGATCGGCGGGATCGGCATCTCCGGAGGCAACTATCAGCAGGATCAGGATGCGTGCGTCGAGGCACTCACGAAAATCGGGTTCGAGCTGCCAGCCTGACGACTTTAAGGCCATCGCCAGCGGCGGTGGCCTGCAGATCCGACCTTATGAAAGACTTTAAGATGGAAGCGTTCGTCGTCTTCACCCGCGAAGAAACCACCGATCCGGAAGAACTCGCAACCTATTCTGCAGGCGTCGGCCCATCGTTCGATGGCCACGACGTAACCTTTCTCGCCGCTTATGGCGCGATGGAGCATTTGGAGGGGCCGCCCGTCGAAGGGGCCGTAATTTTGCGGTTCCCGACGATGCAGGCCGCCCGTGATTGGTATCATAGCCCCGCCTACCAAACCATCGCTGCGCACCGTTTTGCCGGTTCCCGCTATCGCGCCTTTGTCATTGAGGGGCGGCGGTGACACACCGACGGAAGAACGGCGGCGCTGGCCACGAGGTATCTGTCGGCGAACTCGCATCCTACAACCTGTAGGGGATCAAGGCGGTGAGGTTCGCGTGCCATCGCCACACGCGACCACTCATCGGACTTCTGCATCGGAATTGGAGGATCAGATGAGCGTCGACGAACGACAAGCCCCCGAGCTGCGGGTGCAGAGATGGATTGGCGTGGATGGAGAAAGCATCGCGCCGCTCAAGCTGTCGGATCTCGGCACCGGCCCGAAAGTCCTCTTCGCCTTCCAGCACTGGTGCCGTGGCTGCCATTTGCATGGATTTCCGACGCTACAAAGGTTGCATGGTGCATTGAGCGCCAAGGGCGTGGGCTTCGCGGTGATCCAGACCGTCTTCGAAGGAGCGGATGAGAACACCTTCGAGAAGCTGCGCGTGAACCAGCTCAAGTATGCGCTTCCTGTCGCGTTCGGTCACGACGAGCCACCTGCCGGCGCGACGCTTCCCACCTTCATGGAGGACTACCGCACGCGGGGAACGCCCTGGTTCTCCGTGATGGACGCTGGCGGCCGCATCGTATTCTCGGACTTCCATCTCGACGCCGATCAGCTCGTGAAGGGACTGGAGCTGGTGTAACCGATGCGGCGCTGGGTCATCCTGATTGCCACCCATCTCGCGATGCTCGCCATGGGCTTCGCGGGCGGTGTCTACACGCTGCCGATCCTGACCGCTCCCCAGGCCCCGGACGCGGCGGCCTTGCGGACCATCTCAGCCGAGACGCTCTACGCAGGGCGTCTGGCCCGCGATCTCAAAGGCAGCGACCTGCTTCACTGGGGGGAAGGCGAGATCCGGGTCTCGCGCGACCGTATCGCCCATATCGGGCGCCTCGCCCCTGGTCCCGACTACAAGCTCTACCTCGCACCACGTTTCGTCGACACGAAGGAGGCCTTTCTCCTGATCAAGGACAGATCAGTCCGCGTGGGCGACGTGAAGACGTTCAACGGCTTCATCGTCGAGGTGCCTGCCGGCATCGATGTCCGCGACTACAACACGGTCGTCATCTGGTGCGAAGCATTCGACCAGTTCATCAGTGCGGCAGAGTATCAACCCTCACGTCAGGCCCGAGAATGAGCCCGGCGATGGATACCATGAGGTCGGCGGGCAAGCGCGGCCTCGTTCTCGCGCCGGTGGCGGCGCTGCTGCTGAGCGTCGCCGCTCTGCTGCTGGGCAATGGCCTGCTGAGCACGCTCCTGATCGTGAGAGCCGGCCATGAGGGGTTCTCGACCGGCGCGATCAGCGCGATGATGTCCTTCTACTTCGCGGGTTTCACGATCGGCGCGCTCGTGTTGCCACCGATCATCGTCTCCGTGGGACATGTCAGAACCTTCGCCGGCTTCGCGGCGATTGCCTCGATGACCGCCCTTCTCCATGTGGCGTTCGTGGAGCCGATCGCCTGGATGCCGCTTCGCCTGATTACCGGCTTCGCCTACGCGGGCATGATCCTCGCAACGGAGAGTTGGCTCAACGCCCACGCATTGCCATCCACGCGCGGGCAGCTCCTGTCGATATTCGGAGTTGTCTCTATGGGCTCATGGGCAATCGGGCAGGCGTTACTCAAAATCCAGTTCCGAGAGGAGTGCCGGTTCGACCCCGGCCACCCGCACCACGGAATGTTCGATCCCGGCCATTGGCCGCTTTTGACTCGTTTCGGACCTTCAGCATGTCAGCTTCGCGTCCGCACGATAAGCCGCAGTGCCCGGGAGCTTTCAGTCTTTTCTGGAGGAGTGCGCATTGCCCATCGGCCATATCCAGGTGTCCAAGTCGGATGGCACGCAAACGCTGAAGCGGCAGCGCGACGCGGTGTTCGCGACCAACCTTTCCGGTCGATAACGTCCTGATCATTTGCCGAGTTTGCAGATTAACCGCGAACCACCTGCTCAAGACCAGCCCCGGCGAGCCGGGCGGCGGCGAGCAGGCGATCGAGATCGTGCCCGTTGCGAGCGCTGGCGGACAGGCCGGCCATGACGGTGCTCATATAGTCGGTCACGCGCTCGGCCTGATCGGGATGGCGCGCGGCGACGAAGCGATGGATCGCCCCCTCCGCCGCCGCAAGGAACGTTCCGGCCGCCTCGCGTGCCTCGCGGTCGGTGCAGCGCACCCCCTCGATAACGAGGCATCCCGCCGCGTCCGGATCGGCGGCATAGCGCCGCGCCGCCGCTTCCAGCACCGCGACGAGGCATTCCGCGACCGGGAGATCGGCTTTCAGCAGATCGAACAGCGGGATCGCGCCGGTGCCGGCATAGCGATCGAGAATGCGGCTGTAGAGCTCGGCCTTGCTGCCGAAGGCGGCATAAAAGCTCGGCGGGTTTATCCCGATCGCCTGGGTCAGGTGCGCGATGCTGACGGAATCGTAGCCACGCGAATGGAACAGCCGCTGGGCGGTCGCGACCGCTTCGTCCGGGTCGAACAGGCGCGGTCTGCCTCGTGCACGGCGTATTTTTGTTTGAGCCACTACAAATACCTTGACGAATGTTTCGAACCGTTTATGTAGCGGGTCGTAAGTTATTGATCAAGGAGAGTCCGATGGGTGCGTTTGAGGCGAAATCCGTTCTCGTGCTGGGTGGCAGTCGGGGGATCGGCGCGGCGATCGTTCGGCGTTTTGTGGCCGATGGCGCGAATGTGACCTTTACCTATTCCGGCTCGCGTGACGCGGCCCACGCGCTGGCGGCCGAAACGGGCAGCACTGCTGTCGAGACGGACAGCGCGGATCGCGACGCGGTGATCGCGCGCGTGAAGGACAGTGGCGCGCTCGACGTGCTGGTCGTCAATGCCGGAATCGGTATTTTCGGCGATGCGCTGGAGCAGGATCCGGACGCAATCGACCGGCTGTTCCGGATCAATATCCACGCGCCCTATCATGCCTCGGTCGAGGCCGCGCGCCAGATGCCCCAGGGCGGCCGGATCATCGTCATCGGATCGGTGAACGGCGACCGGATGCCCGTTCCCGGCATGTCCTCCTACGCGCTCAGCAAGTCTGCGCTGCAAGGGATGGCGCGCGGGCTGGCACGCGACTTCGGGTCCCGCGGGATCACGATTAACGTGGTGCAGCCCGGCCCGATCGACACCGACGCCAATCCGGCGGACGGACCCATGAAGGAGCTGCTGCACGGCTTCATGGCGATCAAGCGCCACGGCCGGCCGGAGGAAGTCGCGGGCATGGTGGCGTGGCTCGCCGGCCAGGAGGCGGGGTTCGTTACGGGCGCCATGCACACCATCGACGGCGCGTTCGGTGCCTGATCCGGCGGCGCGAACGCCGATGACCACCATCGGCATCATCGGCGCAGGCGAGGTCGGCAGCCAGATTGCCCGCGCCGCCATCGCCAACGGCTATCGGGTGGTCATCGCCAACTCGCGCGGGCCCGAAACCCTGGCCAGGCTGGTCGCGGAGCTCGGGCCGTCTGCCCGCGCCGCGACCGCTGCCGGTGCGGCGGAGGCGGGAGAGTTCGTCGTGATCGCGGTCCCGCTCAAGCTGGTCAACGACATGCCCGTGGCGCAACTGGCGAACAAGATCGTGCTCGACACCAACAACTATATGCCGTGGCGCGACGGGCGCTATGCCCTCGTCGATACCGGCGCGAAGACCGAGCACGAACTGCGGCAGGACCAGCTGCCAACGTCCAAGGTCGCGAAGGCGTTCACGCATATCCAGGCGCCGCGCCTGTTGCTGTCGGCGCGGCCCGCTGGCACGCCGGGGCGGCACGCGCTGTCGGTGTCGAGCGACTATCCCGAAGCGGTGGCGCTGGTCACGCGACTGTACGACCAGTTCGGCTTCGACACGGCGGACAACAGCCCGCTTAGCGAGTCCTGGCGTAGCGGTCCGGGTCAGCCCGCATGGCACGCGCACGACCATCAAACGCGTCCCGAGCTGGTTGCTAACCTTGCCAAGGCGACACCGCTCCCACCGAGATAGGGCAGGCGGCCTCTGCCCGACCACAGCGCCCTATGCCTACGAGGTCTTCGCCGTTCTCGCCCTCGCCGGGCATCACGTTCATGTCGGCCTGCGCCTGCCGCGGTCAGTATCGCCGAGAGGCCAGCAGCGATCCGCGATCACGCCGACAAGGCCTACAGTGTTCGACTGAAAACCGGGGTCTGTGTGAAGAGCGGAATATCGCCTTTCAACCAAGTCGGTAATGACCGCTGCTGGCGCAGAGGCGACCGCTAGCGATTGAAGCGCGGCTCGCCATCGACAGATTGCAGCCGCACCATCCTAGTCCGTGATGCACCTAGCCAGAGGCTTCGGAGAAGACAGCTTGGTCTAGTGCAATGAGCGCTTCGCTAAGCCTGCTCTCCACCATAATGATATCAAGGTCGAGGTGATGTGCGATCTCAGCGTATGAAAGCCCTGAAATCCTGTTGAGTAAGAAAACGTCCCTCATAGGCTCGGGCAGAGCGGTGACGGCGGTAAGGAGTTTGCGCTGGTCGCAATTGATCGCCTCCTGCGGTGCCTGGAATTCCACTTCTGCCTGCGACAATCGCTGTCTCGTAAAGGGTGTCCGAAAGTTTCGTCTCCGCATGTTCACATCTCCCGCGTTGTGAATTTGCGGGCGTTCGCTATCGACCGCGGTCTGCTCACCCCTGAAATTGTCTCGGTCGACAGCCTCGCTGGTTCCCTAACGCCGATCATCTGCCCCGTCTGTCGTAGGGATCTTCACGAGTTGGTCCCGGGAACTGTTTAATCCGTCGATCCACCTGTCACACGCGTCGTTGACGAGGTCGGACAAATACTCGACCTGCTCGATCATCCAAGCAGCTTCGCTGGCAGCGACCCGATAGTGCCGGTTATATCTGGACTTGTTATAGGCAGCACGAAGCAGCTCAAAGCACCTGCGATCTTCTTTGGTCTCAGTCGGCCACACGACGCGAAGCTGCTCACTCGCAAACTCGGCAAGCTTCCGCAGGTCGACGATGTTATGGGTGTGTGGGGTGCGCCCTAGGAGCACCAACAAGGCGATATTGTAGAGTCGTTCGGTGGCTTGATGCAGGTCGAACGCGGCCTTCCGGAACCAGCCATTCGCGGCAGACAGCTTCGCTGATCCGAGGAACTCGGCAACAAGCGCGAAGCCTTCCGCTCGGTGGCGGTCGGCCTGTGCAACTACATCGAGCGCCGCCACCGCGTTGCAGTCGGGCCAAACGGTAGGGTCCGCATCATGCAACACAACGCACTCTTCCATGATGTTCTGGAAGTATCGATTTCCCTGGTAAATCTCGTTGCTGAATCGCTCGAAGCTCAGGATCGTGAGCCGCACAGGCGTTCTGAGGTGTTCTCGATTCACCGAAGCGAACAACAGGCTCCTTTCGCATTCAAGCCAAAACTCCCCGACATCCGCCAGCCTTTCGCTGCTGACCAGGACCAGGAGGTCATAGTCAGCGAAGTACCTGCCGCCGGGGTCATCGACCCATGCACCCGATGCATATGGCCCATGCAGCAACAGCTTCAAAATCTGACCATCTCGGACATCGCACCGCCCGCCGACGTGACATTGTTCCTCATCGTGTCGCTGCTGATATCAGCGGCGGTGGTTCCGATCACCTTGCTGCCCATTCATCCGCCGGCCCAGGTGGAACAGGAATGGGTCGCGTTGAGGGACCTCGTCCTCGTATCACCTCTCGCTGCGGCTGGCGCTTTCCTGGCCGGCCTGGCTATCGGTGGTTTCTGGGGCATGGGCGGGAACTTCGCACAGAGCATCGGCCTCGATGTGGGCGGTATCTCCGCCTTCATGGCTGCGGTTCTTGGTGGAACGCTCGCCTTCCATTGGCCACTCGGTTGGCTTTCGGATCGAGTGCCCCGGAATCTTGTCATCGCCGGTGCGGCGCTGGCGTCCGCAGCGTCTGCCATCGGCGTAGCGTTGGCGGTGGAAGCGCCTCTGCCGCTGCTCCTTGCGGCGGGTGCGCTGTTTGGCGGCTTTGGCATCCCGATTTATTCGTTGTGTCTCGCCGTCGCAAACGACGATCTTCCGGCCGGTCGGCTACTCGGCACCGCGCGCGGGCTTCTGTTGCTCAACGGGATCGGGACAGCCGCTGGCCCCTTAATAGGAGCAGCTGCAATGAATATCGTCGGCCCTGGCGGCCTGTTCCTTTATGCGGCGGCGTTGCTCGCGCTCCTGGCAGTGCTGGCCATCGCCCGCAGGCAGCCGAGGCGCGCCAACCAGGCCAAGGCGGCCCCCCGTTCTCCGAGCACGCCGATGATAACCGGATCTCTCGATACGATGATCTGCATCGAGAAGCGGGCGCAGGGCGTGCGGGATTAGCGCGGCACGGCGCCTGCACGAACCGCGGGGTCAGGCGATGATAGCTGTTACGCGAATTTCGATACGCATGGTTGGAAGCCCCAGCGCTTCGATTCCCAACTGCGTCCAGATTGGAGCGCGGTCGGGCATGTAGTGGCGATACAGCTTGGCCATTGTTTCGTTGATCACGGGAGGGAAACCACCGACGTGATAGGAATTGACGTGGACCACATGCGGCCAGCGTGCTCCGGCGGTCGCGAGCGTCCGTTCCACGTTCTTGAACGCCTGCTCGATCTCTTCCTCAATCGACTCCGGAATGACGAGATCGTCGTTCCATCCGCCCTGTCCGGAGATCTCCACGCGGTCACCAATGCGCATTGCCTGAGAATAATGAAGCGCGTCATGCAGGCGCGTCCCGTATCCGGGGGTGATGAAGAATGAAGGTGTTGTCATGAGTTTGCCTCTGATGAGCCAGGTCAATGCGGTTGCAAGTGACCGTATGCATGCAGAAAGAGATGCAGGGCGTTCGGCACTAGCGCGCCGGCTGCGGTGGAGGGCTTTATTCCACGTCTTCTACGGTGAGGTCCCGGCCGTTGAACTGCACGGTCTCCCCGGCTCGGGCACCCTCGATCGCTTCGAAGATCGGCGCCATCGTGGAAATGCCCATGAGCTCACGCCCCTGACAGGTAAACTTGCTCGTTGACACCGCGATCACAAAGTGGCGGCCGGACAGCTTGACGACAGCGCCTTCGCCGACGGCCAACTTGGGGCCGAAATCGATCGTCCTGAGCTTTTCGAGTTTATCCGCATAGTCATGGAGCGTGTCATCGAGCGCTTCAGCGAAGTCGCTCGCGACCTCGGCCTGAGCTAGTTCGTCGTTTTCGATCGGTTCGCTCCGGTCGAGCCGAGCGGTAGAGACATAGTCCAGGTAGTTCTCACGAGCACTGTGCAAGGCTGCGGTCTCCAGCGAGAGCATCGTTTGTCGGATGTGGTCCTTGTTCCAGTCCATAATCACCTCCTAATTTGCGATGTGTTTAAAGTTCAGCTTGCAGATGTGTAGCGCCCGGAGGTTAACCTCCCCCGGGCTAGGCGACACCGCTATTCGTCGCTGATGACGTCTTCGCCCTGGTATGGAACTCGGATCAGCCGAGGATCTCGAATGATACTCGTGACGAGCCAGACATATTCCTGCTCGGCAGTATCGAAGCCGAGGATGCTGAAGGATTGGCCGAAAGGGCATGGCGGGAAGTCTGGAAAGCCCTCGCGCAGAACGTAGCGCTCGGGATCGCTGTGAAACTCGCTCTTGTAGACTTTCCGTAGTCCGTGCTTGCTCGGCGCGTCCTGGTCACCTGCCGGTGCTGTTTCCCGATGCGCCACAAGGCGCTCGGACAAGTCGCGGGGGCAGATTTCGTGGAACACGTCGAAGGCGTCGATCAACAGGCCTTTATGCTCTGTCGCCGGATCGGTGATCGCGTAGATGTTGGAGGCATCTTCGCCGTCGTCCCCGCTCTCGAGGCGCAACGCCGCATCGACGCGAATGCTGCATGCATCGAGGGTTGACCCTAGTTCGAGATCGACGAGATTGCCGTCCTTGACGCGGTATTCGCGGTCATAGCCTTTGGCGATGAATGACTGGACTGCTTCTAGAACGTCGGTCACCTGGGAGGTCATGGAAGTACCTTCATCTTGAACTGGATTGGACACGCTCGCGCACAAAGCGCGCTGCGACTCGGCAGCGGACGGAGAAGCTCGCGAAGTGCGTTACTCATAGCCACTTGGCCTTCTTGAAGCGCACGAACAGGAGAAGGCAGAACACCGCTATCACTCCGAGCACGACGAAGTAGCCATATGGCGTGTCCAGTTCCGGCATGTGCTTGAAGTTCATGCCGTATATTCCGGCGATCGCCGTCGGGACCGCCAAGATCGCCGCCCAGGCCGCGAGCTGGCGGGTGACCACACCGATCCTTTGCGCTTCCAGAAGGCTGCTGGCCTCAAAGACCGTGGACAGGACAAGCAGGAGGCCGTCGACCATGGACTGCACGCGGTGGACATGGTCCGCGACGTCGTGGAAATATGGTGTCATTTCGGCGCTGATGCAGGGAAAGTGGCCGCGAACGAGCTTTCGCACCAGCTCGGCCATAGCCCCGAGCGTGCGCTGGAACCGCGTGAGTTCGGACCTTAGTTCGAAGATTCGCGCCACCTCTTCTGGCCCGAGGAAATCGTGCAGCGACCGTCGCTCCATCGCCAGGACGTCGTCCTCGATCATTTCGAAGATGGGCAGATACTGGTCGACCACGCGATGCAAGATCGCGTGCAGCACATAGTCGACACCCTTGCCGAACTGCGTCGGCGATGCCTCGAGTTGCTCCCGAAGTTTGCCCAGCGCTCCGGCATTGCCGTGCCGCACGGTGATAAGGTGATTGTGACCGGTGAAGATCGCCATCTTGCCGTAGCTGATCCGGTCGCCGACCAGCTCGGCGGTCTGCGCGACGACGTACAACTCATCGTTGTAGACCTCGAGCTTGGGCGGGCACAGCGGGTGCATCGCGTTGTCGATCGCCAACGGATGAAGATTATATGTCCTTTGGATCGCGAGTAGTTCCTCGGGGGTGGGTTCGCTAAGCGCGATCCAGCAGAAGCCCGAGCGACTCTCGCCCAACTTGACGTGCTCATCGAGCGCGATTTCGCGAACTCGCTTGCCTTCGTTGTAATAATAGGCGGCGATGATGCTCATGCTGGCCTCGCGGGAATGTGGAGGCCACGCTGGACGGCCGGTCGAGCCAGCCCGCGTCCAAGCCATGCGCGGACGTTCGAAAAGCTGCTGAGGCCAAGGATGTCACCCGCAGCGTAGAATTCCACCAGCGCATTCACCCAGCCGAGCGTCGCGATGTCCGCGATCGAATAGTCGTCGACGATCCAGTCGCGGCCTTCCAGCCGGCGATCCAGAATCCCCAGCAGACGCGTGGATTCGTCGATAAAGCGCTGTTGCGGCCGCTTGTCCTCATAGTCCTTGCCGCCAAATCGCAGGAAGAAGCCGAGCTGACCGAACATCGGCCCGATGGCCGACATCTGAAAGAACACCCACGCTAGGGTCTCGTAACGCTGGCCTGGTTCGGTGGAGATGAACTGACCCGTCTTGTCGGCCAGATAGAGGAGGATCGCACCGGATTCCCATAAGGCGATGGGTCTACCGTCAGGGCCAGCCGGATCGATGATCGCCGGTATGCGTCCGTTCGGGTTCAGCGACACGAACGCCGGATCCTTCGACTCGTTGTTCGAGATGTCGATCAGGTGGGGCTCGTACGCCAGGCCAGTCTCCTCAAGCATGATCGAGACCTTGACGCCATTGGGCGTAGGGGCTGCGTAGAGTTGCAGGCGATCGGGATGGGATGCCGGCCAGCGCTGCGTGATCGGAAAGGACGAGAGGTCTGGCATAAATCTGCGATCCTGGTGTTGCGATGGCGACTGACTGGAACGAGCCGTCACTCTGAAGTAGGGTTCGATGACCGCGTCGCTGAACGACGCGGTCACGAAGATTGCGGACCGGACCGGCGCAGTGGCAACGGCAGTGAAGCCTATTCCGCCGCGGTCCCGGCCGCTGGCTGTACGTCGTCAACCTTTTGGCGCTTCGGAAGCACCCAGCCGGGACGGACGAAGTGGCAGGTGTAGCCGCCCGGGCGCTTCTCCAGATAATCCTGGTGATCGGGCTCGGCCTCCCAGAACTCGCCGACCGGCTGGACCTCGGTCACCACTTTGCCATCCCACAGCCCCGAGGCATCCACATCGGCGATCGTATCCTCGGCGACGCGCTTCTGCTCCTCGTCGACATAATAGATGCCCGATCGGTAGGAGAGCCCACGATCATTGCCCTGGCGGTTCAGCGTCGTCGGATCGTGGATCTGGAAGAAGAATTCCAGGATGTTCCGGTAGCTCGTCACTGTCGGGTCGAAGACAATCTCGATCCCCTCGGCATGCGTGCCGTGATTACGATACGTGGCGTTCGGAATATCGCCGCCCGTGTAACCCACACGGGTCGAGATGATGCCGGGCCGCTTGCGGATCAGATCCTGCATGCCCCAGAAACATCCTCCTGCGAGAACAGCGCGCTGATGCATGTTAAGCCTCCTCTACTTGATCGAGATATTCACCGTATCCCTCGGACTCCATCTCGTCGCGCGGGATGAAGCGAAGGGACGCAGAGTTGATGCAGTAGCGCAGACCGCCGCGGTCGGAAGGACCGTCCGGGAACACGTGGCCCAGATGGCTGTCGGCGTGTACCGACCTGACCTCCGTCCGGACCATGCCGTGTGCACTGTCCCGCACCTCGTTCACGTTTGCCGGAACGATCGGCTTGGTGAAGCTGGGCCAGCCAGTACCCGAATCGAACTTGTCCGTTGAAGCGAACAGCGGCTCTCCCGACACTATGTCGACGTAGATGCCAGGCTCCTTGTTGTCGTTGTGCTCACCCGTGAAGGGCCTTTCGGTCCCCGAATCCTGGGTAATCCGGCGTTGCTCGGGGGTCAGGCGGTCAACTGCTGCCTGTGACTTCTCAAACTTCATGATAGTCTCCAATACTTAATCTAGAGAGCTCGACACGCTGTCATTTATCTTTGCAGTCATTGCGCCGACTATCGCAGTGCGCCCCAGATTTATCCAATACGCTGCGCGTATAGTTTCCATAGCGCCGAAGCTCTTCACGTCGTGATTCAGTTCCACTCGTACCGGGCTGCCAGCTGCGCGATGTTCCGTATCTCGACCGTTGCCGTGGAGCCGGATACTGTCGCGATCACGACTTCGCGCTCCAAGACAAATCCGTCGATCGGCCGAGTCACGAGGCCTTGCACGGTCGGCGATCGTTCCGGAAGAATGCATATGGCGTGGCCGTCAGCGACGACCCGTTGCACCCAGTCCTCGCGATCTGATCGAAAGCGAGGTCGCATGAGCAAGTCCCGTCGCGCGAAGTGATCGAGGATCCGATCGCGAAACTCGCATTTCAGGCGATCGACGAATGGAAACTCGAGCAGGTCTTCGCCGCGCACGATCTCGTTGGCCGCCAAGGGATGGTTTGCAGAACAGCCGAGCACGAAGCGCTCCCGAAATAGAGGATGCACATCCAGCTTGCGTTCCGGTCTTGTTTCACGCGGCATGATGCACGCGTGGTATTTTCCTGAAAGCACCTCCGATGTGTCCTCGTTCGACTGGAGCGAGTGCAGCTTAATTTCGATGGATGGCATCTCCGCCAATGCGCTCTCGAAGAATGCCGTAAATTCCTTTGGTCCGACGGTGGGCGCGACGGCGACATCCAGCACGCGGTGCCCCCCCATCGCCCAGTGCTCCGAGTGATTGCGAACGCTCTTCATCGCGACCACCATGCGCCGGAATTCTGCCTCGACGTCATGGCCAAGGCCAGTCAGGCGGCTGTTCTTCCCGTCGCGATAGATCAGCGGCCCGCCAAGCTCATCTTCCAAGCGGCGGATCGCGCGGGTCAGACTTGGCTGTGACACACCGCTCAAGCGAGCGGCCGCTGTGAAATTCAGCGTCTCGGCCAAGTTGATGAAATAGCTGACTTGATTGAGTTCCATAGTCCTTTGGCCCACGCGCCTGACTGATACCTCTTCCGTGAGACCGCCTTTGGAAAGCAGGTCGCAGAAGTATGCTTGGCGCATATAATCATGGTATAGGGGCTTGTCTATATGCGCCAGACATATAAATGATAGCCTGAGATGACGATTACCGGTTGGCGGTGCGCTCCGCTC
Organism: Aquamicrobium terrae; assembly: GCF_052978165.1. Lineage (NCBI taxonomy): Bacteria > Pseudomonadati > Pseudomonadota > Alphaproteobacteria > Hyphomicrobiales > Phyllobacteriaceae > Aquamicrobium > Aquamicrobium terrae. Next base: position 1,406,304 of record NZ_JBRKLZ010000001.1, on the reverse strand, counting down.
AGCTCCGTCGAAGGTTCTGAGAGCGCAACCGCCAAGCCGCGTGCTGGAGGTTTGATGGACATGGCAGGAAGATCATTTACGTTTGTCAGTGGGGCTGGCTCTCCGCTGTCCGGGCACCTCGAACCGCCGGAAGGGACGCCGCGGGGCTGGGCGATCTTCGCCCACTGCTTCACGTGCGGGAAAGACAGTCGCGCCGCTGTTCACATCTCGCGCGCGCTGTCGCGTGCGGGCATCGGGGTCTTGAGGTTCGATTTCGCCGGGACCGGGATCGGCGGTGGGACGGGAGAACCTGTGAACTTCGCGTCGGACGTCGAGGACCTTCGGGCCGCCGCAAAGGCGATGGCGGCGGCGGGCATGTCACCGTCCCTCCTCGTCGGGCACAGCCTGGGTGGCACCGCTGCGATCGTAGCCGCCGCCGACATGCCTGATATTGCGGCGGTAGCGACGATTGGTGCGCCGGCCGACCTTCAGCATATCTTGCGCCTCTTCGGACCGAATGATCTGGACACCATCGCGAGCGAGGGCGAGGCCTCGGTGGAGATTGCCGGTAGGCCCTTCCTCATTCGCCGAGGGTTCCTTGAGGCGGTTGAGGGGATCGACGTCGAGAAGGCCATTGCCTCCCTGCGACGGCCGGTGCTGGTCATGCACTCTCCGCTGGATCAGGTGGTCGGCATCGACCACGCGTCGCGCATCTTCGTCGCGTCCAGGCACCCTAAAAGCTTCATCTCGCTCGACAACGCGGATCACCTTCTCACCGACGTCGCGGACGCGAACTACGCCGCGGCCATGGTGGCGGTTTGGGCGAGCCGCTTTCTCCCACCACTCAGCGCGGATCTTCCGCAGGTCGAGGTTGCGGAGGGCGTCGTCGCCACCGAAACTCTTGCAGGGACGTTCCAGCTCAAGGTCCGCAGCGGCGAGCACACTCTGTTCGCCGACGAGCCAGCATCGGTCGGTGGCCTCGGGACCGGACTATCTCCCTACGAACTCGTATCTGCCGGCCTCGCAGCCTGCACGGTGATGACGATGCGTCTCTATGCGAACCGCAAGGGCTTTCCGCTCGAACGGGCGAGCACGACCGTGCAGCACGAGAAGGTGCCGGACATGATGCCACCCGACCGGTTCACCCGCACCATTGTCCTCGATGGGCCGCTGAGTGATGATCAGCGCGCTCGGATCCTCGCGATCGCTGATCGATGTCCCGTCGATCTGAGTCTCATCCGGGGTTCGGACGTGCAGACCGAGCTCTTGAGCGCCAGTCAGGCTGCGGATCCCGCGAGGCTGGCTTGACCGTGGCGCACACGGAGGAGGGCGAACGGACTGTGAGCCAATCGCCTACCGGCAATAGGGCGGCCGCGACAGAGCGAGCAATTCTAGCAGGCGGCTGCTTCTGGGGCATGGAGGATTTGCTGCGCCGAGCCAGGGGAGTCATTTCGACGCGTGTCGGTTACACAGGCGGAGAAATGCCTGATCCGACCTACGCGAGACATTACGGCCATGCGGAAGCAGTGGAAGTGACCTTCGACCCTTCCGTTCTCGCCTATCGCTCGCTCTTGGAACTCTTCTTCCAGATCCATGACCCCACGACCTACGAGCAACAAGGCAGCGATGTCGGTCCGAGCTATCGATCGGCGATTTTCTACACCACCGAAGTGCAGAAGGAAGTCGCCCTCACAACCATCGCGGAAATCGAGGCATCAGGAAGCTGGCCTGGCCCGGTCGTGTCGGAGATCAACCCAGAAGAACCCTTTTGGGAGGCGGAGCCAGAGCACCAAGAATACCTGGTGCGCTATCCTGGGGGCTATAGCTGCCACTTCGTGCGCCCGACCTGGCGGTTGGACCGCTCAGACGAACGCCCAGCTGTATACTTGACAAAAAGAGTTGATGATGACCGAAACCGTGACTAATCAGGCCGCCTGGCAGAAAGCGCCGAGGCAGCCACTGAGGATCGGTGTCACCGCTCTGCCGCATCTGGCGGCGAACGAGATATTGATCCGCAACGCGGCCATCGCGATCAACCCACTCGACTGGATTCTGCAGGACGTCGCGCTTTTGCCATGGCTCGACTATCCCGCGATTCTCGGCAGCGACGTCTCCGGTGAGGTCGCGGCGGTCGGTGGCGCGGTCGAGCGGTTCAAGGTCGGCGATCGAGTCATCGGACAGGCGGTCGGGACAACCGTAAATCAACCTGCGCAGGGTGCGTTCCAGCACCACACGATCGTGCTGGACCACATGGCGGCGCCGATCCCCAACAACATGGCCTTCGCTGATGCGGCAGTCCTCCCGCTTGGCCTTGGCACCGCCGCAAGCGGGCTCTACGGAAGGACACAGTTGGCTCTCGCGCCACCGTTACACTCGCCGACCGCGCGTCCAGAGGTCGTTCTGGTCTGGGGTGGATCGTCGAGCGTTGGCTGCAACGCCATCCAGCTCGCGGTGGCGTCGGGCTACAGGTGCGTCGCCACCGCTTCGGCGCGCAACGCCGGCCTGTTGAAGGAGCTGGGTGCAAGCGAGGTTCTTGACCACTCGAGTCCAGCCATCGTGGAAGACGTGATTGAGGCAATGCGCGGGCGCAGTCTCGCTGGAACGCTTCACGCGACCGGTCACATGAAAGACTGTTTTGCCGTCATTGCGAGATGCGAGGGCTCGCGCCGCGTGGCAGCGACGCTGGCCCCGCCCGACGAGCGTCCATTTGGAGTCGAGGCGACGCACATCTCCGGGACGAGCCTCAAGGATGACGAGGTTGGTCCAATGATCTACCGCGAATTCCTGCCGCAGGCTCTCGCGGCGCGCACGTTCGTCCCCGCCCCTCCGGCGAAGGTCGTGGGCCAGGGCCTTGAAATGCTCCAGGCTGCCTTGGAAGCCCTGAAGGCGGGTGTATCCGCAGCGAAAATCGTCGTTACCCTGCCTTGAGTGACCAGCCAGGCGGTTTTTCGCGTTCGCAGTCTGAGGTGGCCCGCACTTTGCCGATTGGGAAGCTCTACCGGGAAAACGCGCTTGGGACGCGCGCTGCGCTCCTGCCGGAGCATGCGTTCCCGAAACCTGTTCCCGACTGCTTTTCCCCGAAACTACCTATCGGACATAGAGAAATGGGAATGCAGCGAGTGGTTTGAACGGCCGCTTCCGAAACCGCGTTCCGATCAACTGAGCGGCTAAAAGTGGGGCGATCACCGACATATTAGAATGAGACCGCCATGCCCGATCGGCCGGCTTGACGCGTAGCCAAAAGAATGCGGCTGATGGTAGGCTCGCTGGCATTATGAAGCCCCGCCATCTGAGCAGCGTTGAGCTGCCGCAATTGCGAGTCTCCTACGCGTCGTCGTTCTTCTCGCGGTCCACACCTCGCTCATGCAATTCGGCATCGACGGGGCAGTTCGTGCAGCCCTCGTAGCAGCACAAGCGGCAGATGCGGTATGACTGCTCGAGGTTTTCCAAGCGATTTCGGAGAACGCGTTCAGCGATGTCCGATAAGGTTTTCAGTTCGTCTGGATTAAGGATCGATAGCCCTTCGGCAATCACTTGATCGCGCGAGGCCAGGACCTCGTCGCTCGCGACCTTGCCAGTTGGAGTAAGATAGAGGGATCGCGCGCGCCCGTCTGTCGAATGCTCCCTACGCTCGATCAATCCCTCGCTTACCAATCTATCCACCAGGCGAACAGTTCCAGCATGTGAAAGGCCCACCCCGATCGCAAGCATACGGATCGAGAGCCCGGGCTTGTGCGCGAGCAACGCCAGCGCTGAGGCGGCGGGTCCAGCTTCCGGCGCCCGCGATGAACTAGCGCGAACGATGTCGTCGCTGATCATGAGTGCGAACGCCCCGAAAATGTTTCGATCTCGAGGTCCATCCATTGCCACATCTATATGTGCGCGGAGCATAGACAGCAAGCCATACCGTGGTCCTCTTCCGCCGCGCGGCTTGTGGAAAATGTCCTGTTTTAAAAGGGTTTCGGAGGATTTCGACTGATCGAGCGCGCCGAAAAAAACGGGTCCGGCTCGCTAAGGCCGCGGAACCGTTGATACCTGGCGGCTATAGGGCAAGCCTTTTCGCTCGGAATCGCCGTAGGTCGCGCCTGAGAATCACTCCGCGTCAGCGCTGTCATCCAGGCCGCGCAGGTGCAGATCAGCGAGACCTCGCTTGCCCCCGGCGTCGCACTTCCATCGTGTCACCGCGCGCGATCACGATTGTATCAATCCCATTGAGGAACAGTCCGTGCTCCACGACGTCGGGGATTGCGGCGATCGCTGCTACGATTTCGGCCGGCATGGTTATCTCGTCCAGGGCCGCGTCCATCCGTACAGGCTGGACGTTTGCCAACGGGCTATAGGCCCACCCGGAGCGCCAGCCCCATCAAGTCAAAATCCCGCAAAGGTCGCGCGTTTGCTGGGTAAAGGCATCGCCGATGAGGATGGCTTCGTGAGGCAGCGAAGCGCGAGCCAGCCGCTCGACATATCTCGCTTATTAGTATATGCGTCGCGCATATACTGCTACGCCTGCCCGAAGCACGTAGACGACGTTCGTGACGTTCCCACGGGACCACTGTTGAGGAATTTTAGATGAGCATTTTCGACCGTTATGAATTTCTTGTCCCCGAGCACGGTCGGAGGATCTTGGCCTGCTTAGATGGGCTCTCGTGATCGTATTTCTGTGGTTCGGCGCGATGAAGTTCACAGCGTACGAGGCCTATGGTATCGCCCCGTTTATCGAACACAGCCCGATCATGAATTGGCTCGGCATGTTCGGGACGCAGGGGCAAAGCTATTTCATCGGCGTTATCGAGTTATCGACCGGTCTCGTTCTGATCCTTGGTGCATTTCGTCCACTCTTCTCTGCGCTAGGCGCACTAATGTCAGCTGCGACCTATCTGATCACGCTGACCTTTTTCATCACCACTCCAGGTGTCGCGGAGCAGACTGCCGGCGGCTTTCCTGCGATTTCGGCTGCACCAGGGCAGTTTCTACTGAAGGACGCAGTTCTGCTAGCGGCGTCCCTCGTGCTGCTGCGTGCTTCGGTCCGCCACAGAGGGGCGCTTGTGCCCTCGTGACTGTGGTCCTCTCGTGACGGCGGGCGTGGAAATCCTGCAGAACCTCCGCGGGGCACGGATGCTCCGTCGCGATATCGAGCCCGGAGGCGCTCAGCTGCATGGCGACGCGGTCTTCGCCCGTTTCGGCGAAGGCGCGCTCGCTTATCGAGAGAGCGGCATTCTCACACTGGCAGATGGCAGAGTATTCTCCACGTGCCGGCAGTATCGCTATCGCTTGAGCGAGGACAGTGTTGTCGTCGAGTTCGCAGACGGACCTCATATCGGGACGCAGTTCCTCAGCTTGAGTTTCTCGCGGACGGATACCGGGTTGGAAGCGAGTGGTGTCTATGCCTGCGGAGACGACACCTACCATGCAACCTACAGGATTCTGGGGCCGGCGGCCTTTGAAGTGGTCATCATGGTCCAAGGGCCTGCAAAGGCATACGAGCTAGTCAGCCGATATTCCCGGTCGGGATAAATGCTCATGTCAGGAGGGCAAGTCCTCTGTTGCCCTTATCATGGCCGTGAAAGGCAGCGCCGGAATAACTTACCACGCGCTGCAAATCCGAAGACGATTGTCGTCGTCATCAGAAGGTAGGCGACTATCCCACCAGGTGAAAGAGTCGGAACCGCTGCGAGGATCAACCCATCATTCCCGCCGGGTATGAGCGCTATTCCGATACCCATCAATGTGCCGCCGACGACAGATCGCAGAATGCCATTGGCTGTCGGCAGTTGGAGACGCAGATTTCCTTGGCGAAAGGAGGCGGTAAGGGCGCCTGCGATCGAAGAGATCACCGCAGTGAGCGCGACCTCGCCGGCCGGCGACATTCTGAGAGGAAGGGCGCGTTGAATCACGTCTGCGAAGGTCCAGGCCGGCGAGAGTGCATATAGAAGTCCGCCAGTGATACCGAGTCCAATCATCGAAGCGCCGAACGACCAACCCGGCTTTGTTCGCAGAACGCTCTTCGTGGAAACGAAAACGAGTGCCAGCACGAGCACAACTAGGAAGGCTAGGAGAGTAACGAGGCCTGTTGCGCTCGGTTTGGAGATTAAGCTTGGCCATGTTGAATCGTAGCCGAACCTGCCATGGTCGGCAGCCAAGATACCAATCGTTAATCCCAAGGGTAGAGCTAGAAGTCGCATCTCCCCATCCCCAAGCCGCGCCAGCGATCCGAGCAGGCATGTGTCATTAATGAGTGCGCCGAGGCCGAAGGCGATGGCGCCGATGAGCAGGAGGAAATTGATGCTGGTCGAGGGTGCGAGTGTTGCGCCCAGTGTTCCCGTCCAGACTATCGGGACCGCAACCAGGCCTGCCGCTGCCGACGCTGCGAGAAATCCGACGAACATTTTCGGCGGCTGTCTTCTGTGTAACTCATGAGCGGCCACCACTAAACAGGTTCCGCCTTGGTTCGCCGCATATCCGAACCCGAAGGCAAGTACGCATAGAAGAAGTTCGAGCGCAAACGATCCCATTATATCAAGCCTGCCTGATCATATCGTCAGCCTTCTGATGCGACGTTCCAGCGTGGCGAGCGCCCCGGCTTAGCTTTACCACGGGAAGGCGCGATCCTGCTGTAGCCGCACAGATGGCAAAGGCTGACCGAGCCATCTTTGTCGAAGCCGTTTGCCACAAGGAGCCGCTCCGACAGCATGCCTAGAATGTCGAGGTCATTGGGCGACAGGGGCGAAATACATTCGGAGATCACCTGCTCCCGTGCCTTGAGCAAGGCGTCCGTTATCTTCTTCCCCGAATTGGTGAGGTGAATGAAGCGCGCCCGCCTGTCGGTGATTTGTCTTCGTCGTTCCACCAACTGTTCGCGCTCGAGCCTATCGATCAATCGCACCGTCCCGGCATGAGAAAGCCCAATCGAGGTAGCCAAAACGCTGATCGGCAGTCCGGGCTCCATGCTGAGTAACACCATCACGGCGGTCCCCGGGCCGCTTGGTGAAAACGAGGCCGAGACACTGGCGATGCTGTCTGCAACCGCCAACGCGAGTGCACCTAAATGGTACTTGGCGACCTCAGGCTCCATACCGCAAGAATATATGCTTCGCGCATAGACTTCAAGCGTGTGAAAATGTATGACCGCCGCATGCATCTATGACAGATTCGGACATGGTCATGCTCATTGAGGGGCTCAGCTCGGATTCCACATCTGAGATCAACGGACGTGCTCGTTCCCCAGGCGCTAGCGGGGGTGGGCTCGATGAAAGTGGACGTGCATGGGTGCCGCTCACCGGGCGCAGGCGGTTCGCCGATGAGACCGCCGGTATGATCGGACGGGTCTCATGCCCGACCTGACTCTTGATCTCCGATACCTGAAGTACGCCGTTCAGGTCGCCGAGGCCGGCAGCTTCCGCCGAGCGGCGGAGCGCCTATCGATATCGCAATCCACCGTCAGCCGACGTGTGCAGCTGTTTGAGCGCCAACTTGGCTTTTCTCTCTTCAAGCGTACGCGAGCGGGGGCAGGGCTGACTCCAGAAGGTGAGCGCTTCCTTCAACAAGCGGTGGTGGGAGCGCGCTACCTTCGTAACGCCGCAACGGAGATCCGCTCCGCGCGGAAACTCAAGACCGGGCTCGTGAGGTTTGGAATGCTCGAAGCGTTTCCGGCGTGCCCGATCATCGACATTCTCGCGGCATTCAGAAATCGACATCCGACGATCGAGGTAAAGCTTGAGGAAGGCACTTCAGAAGAAAACTCTTTGGGGGTGAAGCGCGGATTACTGGACGCAGCAATCAGCCTGAGTGCGAGCAAAAGTCCTCAGTTCCAAGTTCGACGTCTCTGCGAACCAGATCTGTTCGTGGCATTGTCCCCGCTTCACGAGTTGGCAGCACGGCCAGAGCTGTCGTGGGAGGACATTTGTGACGAAGTCTTCCTCGTTCGCTCGGATGGCGCTGGGCGTGAGCTCGCTGGCATACTCCGGCGCATGGTGGGCGCCGGAGACGGAGCGGTTCAACTCTCGATCCAACAAGTCAGCCGAGAAACCCTGCTGACGATGGTCGAACAGGGCTTCGGCTTGACCATCACCAGCGTGATCTACCGGCCGGATATCGCGTTGATCCCGCTCCCATCGGCGCGGGCGCCGACGGCCGCTATAATTTCTTCCAGTGACAACGACAACCCGACTCTGCCGCTGCTGCTGAAGTGTTTCGACACCCCCTCTAGAGCGGGGACCACGGATTAATCGGCGCTCCCCGGCGTCAACGTTCGCCTGGCTTTGGCGAAGCCACGGTCTGTCGCGATGAACCGTTGTAACATCGGGACGATTAACCGAGCTGGGTCAACAGCGGACTGACCTTGCTCTCGGCCCAATAGGTGGGCGTAGTCAACAAGGTCCTGGTGGAGAGCTGCAGGTAGCTCGACCTGTACCTTAAGCGGCTTGTCGTCCGCGATGGGGCCTAGCTTAAGCTTCGACATCATCACCCTCCATATGGCTCCAGTACCAAGTCTCGCGTCACGATAACGCGCACGGGAAATCCGGGCCGAATAGTGATCGTGGGCGCGACGTTGAGCTGACGCCTCACAATCTGCTGCCCTGCGTCGTTGATGGTGTCCTGCCCACCGTTCCGGATCGCCTGAACGAGCCGATCGTCGTTGTCGACCGCGAGTTCGGCGCCGACGCTCAGCAGTGTCGACAATCCCGCAGCCTTGGCCAGATCCCACCAATGGTAATCGACGCCATCCTGAAGCCCGGCGAACCCTTCAGCGTCAGCACCAGGCTGGCGCTCGAGAACGATCGAGCGCCCGTTCGGGAAGACGAGCCGAGTCCAGACGAGCAGGACTCGGCTCTGGCCGAACTGCACGTTGTTGTCGTACTGCCCGACCACACGAGTGCCTTGCGGCACAAGCAAGATACGGCCGGTTGGGCTGTCGTAGATGTTTTCGGTGACCTGCGCGGTGATCTGGCCGGGTAGATCGGATCGGATGCCGGTGATCAGCGCCGCGGATATCACTGCTCCCGCCTGAAGGACGTTCGGCGATACTGGCGCAGCGACGCGATCGGGCGCAACCGTCCTGCGATCGGCCGCGGCGTTCAGAAACGCGTTCTGCCGGTCCTGCGCCGAGGGCGTGGCGGGCGGCGGAGCGAGGCCAATGCTCGCCAAATCCGGCACCGGCGCGAGCGCTGGGGCAGCTCCCGCAGCAGCGGGTGTGCCCCGGCTTTCCGATCCGGAGAAGAGACGGCTGGTGCGCGCGGTCTCGATTTCCTGAAGGCGGCGCTGCTCTTCCGGGCTGATGCCGGGATTGGGCGTGGCCGTCCCGGGTGTGGGCACCGGCTGTCCGCGATCCTGGGTACTAAGGATCGGCCGGCCGAGGTCACCGGGAAGAGGGGGACCGAGCTGTGGCACGCCACTGTAATCTCGCGGCAGGCCGGCCAGTCCGTCAGCGGTCGAGCGGTTCTCGGTCGAATAGAGTTCGTCGTTCGGCCGACCGGCGTCGCGGGTCTGAAGCGCGTAGATCAGCGCACCTCCGAGCCCGACGCTGGCGACAAGACCGAGGCCGGCGAGAACCTTCCGCGACAACCGGGTGACGCGGGGCGGTTCGGCCCGCAGCCGCATCGGCGCAGGCCCGACCGGCTCGCCGGTCAGGGGCTGCGCATCGTCGTCCGGCACTTCCTCAATCCGGGGCGGGTTCTCGCTCACGAGGTCGGCCTCCCGTCTGTGCGGACGATCCTGACGCGCTTCTGCTCGCGGCCGGAGCCGAAGCGAAGTTCGGCAGCCGCGAACAGACGATCAACGATCATGTGGTGGCCGCGAACGCGATAGTTCACGAGCTCAGAGGTGTTGCCCTCGGGGCCGACGACGAAGAGTGGCGGCATCTCGCCCTGACCGATGCCGCGCGGAAACTCGATAAAGACCTGGCGTCCGTCGTCGAAGGCGCGCAGCGGCCGCCACGGCGCACGGTCGCCCTCGATCGCATAGCGGAAGTTGACGTTCGCGAGATCGACGCCGCTCGCCACCGGCTGGGCCGCCTGCGCCTCGGCGTTCTGACGGCGCAGCGCAATGAGCTGGTCTTGCGGATACTGCCATGAGACCGACGCCATATAGGTGCGCTCTGTCGAGCGCAGCTCCATGTGATAGGTGCGCATGTTGGTGTTGATGACGAGGTTTGTCATCAGGTCGGCGCGGGTGGGCTTTACTAGGATGTGGATCTGGCGCGTTGCCCCCGATCCGCTCTCGGTGTCGCCGATGATCCAGCGCACTGTGTCGCCGGCGGCCACCGGGCCTGCGCCGACAAGCTGCTCCCCGGGTTGGAGCGCGATGTCGGTGATCTGCCCGACGGCGGTATAGACTTGATAAAGCGCCCCTTGAGTCCACGGGTAGACCTGCATCGAGTTAATGAAGCCGTCGCGCACCGGCTGGACTCGTGCCGCCTCGTTTGCCTGGTTGACGCGAGCGGTCGGATTAGAAGGCTCCGGGGCACGCCGCGTCTCCTCCACACGCTGCAATTGGCCAGGCAGCGGCAGCGGCCGGGGCAGCTCGACCACGGTGACCGGCGCGGGTGGATCGACGGTCTGCACCGCCGGAGCCGCATTGTCGTAGGAAATCTCCGGCGGCGGATTGGTGGTCGCGCAGCCCGCGAGCGCGGTCGCCGCTAGCAGAACGACCGGGAATGCGGCTCTACGGAGAGCCGGGAGTACGTGTGTGTGTGAAGCCGGGTTTCCGGCTTTACGGAAATACGGCTTCATTGCCCAAGCTCCCGTGACCAGTTGATGGCGTTGACGTAGATGCCGAGCGGGTTCGCCCTGAGCCGGTCGGCGTTTCGGGGGATCTGCACGACGATCGTCAGGATCGCGGTCCAGCGCGTGGTCTCGGCGAGCTGGCCATTTTCGTATCGGCGCTCGACCCAGGCGACGCGGAAGCTGTCCGGGGACGCGCGGATGACGCTGGAGACGTCGACAGCGACCTGCTGCCGGCCGACCCGTGTAAAGGGGTCGTTGGAGCGGGCGTAGTCATTGAGCGCCATGGCGCCGCGGTCAGTCGTGAAGTCGTAGGCGCGCAGCCAGTTCTGCCGGACGATGATCGCATCGGCCGGAATGCTCCGGACCTGCTCGATGAAGCGCGCCAGGTGGAAGGCAATCTGCGGATCGGTCGGACGATAGTCGGCCTCGGCGGGCGCGACGGCCTGCGCCTGACCGATGCGATCGACTTGGACCACCCAGGGTACGATCGTCCCGCGTGCTGACTGCACGACGAGCGCGGTGGCGAACCCGGCCGACAGGATCAGCGAGCCGAACGCCATCAGCCGCCAGTTCTTGGCCTGCACGCGCGAGGCGCCGATGCGCTCATCCCAGACCTGGGTGGCGCGCTGATAGGGCGTCTCGGGCTCGGGGGCCTTGCCATAATGGGTAGAGGGTCGTTTGAACATCAGCGATCGCCTTCGGAAAGATTGATGGAAGAGCCGCCGCCGTGGGCATCACCTGAGCGGACGGCATGGGCCGTGGCCTGGACGGCATGGGTCATGTGCTGGGATCGGCGCATCCGCTGCGCCCAGGCCGGCGGACCGCCTGCGTTTGTGGAACCCGCGGCAGCGGCGCCATCACCGGCCGCGTCACCGCCGATCGAGCCCATGGTGGAAGTGCCGCCTGTCGCCTCGAAGGCGGCCTTGCCGCCAGCGTTGAAGCTTGAGCGCATGCTTTCAGCGGCACGCGATGCGGCGCGGCGCAGGGGCGAGACGGCGGCGCTGCCGCCGGCACGGGCGACCCCGCCGAGACCGGAAGCGACGCCGGCCGCGCCGGACTGCCCGGCTGCGCCAAGGCTGTAAGCGGTGGACGCGCCGCCAGCGATCGCAGCACCGCCACGAGCGGCGGCGGCCGCACCACCGGCCAGCGCAGCGCCACCCGACGCGGCGGCGCCGACGGCGCCAGCGCCGAGCGCGACTATGCCGCCTGCGGCCAGGCCAGTGCCGACTGCGGCGCCGGCGCTGAGCTGGGGACCGCCGGAGACGATGCCGCTTGCAATACCAGGCCCGAAGATGCCGAGGCCGAGCAGCGACAGCGCGGCGAGCACGATCGCCATCGCCTCGTCGATCGTCGGGTTCTGGCCGCCGAAACCGGATGTGAATTCTGAGAAGAGTGTCGAGCCGATGCCGATGATGACGGCGAGCACCAGCACCTTGATGCCGGAGGAGATGACGTTGCCGAGGACGCGTTCGGCCATGAAGGCGGATTTGCCGAACAGGCCGAAGGGGATCAGCACGAAGCCCGCGAGCGTCGTCAGCTTGAATTCGATGAGCGTGACGAAGAGCTGGATGGCGAGGATGAAGAAGGCGAGAAGCACCAGCGCCCAGGCCAGGAACATGCAGGCGATCTGGATGAAGTTCTCGAAGAACGACCAGTAGCCCATGAGGCTGGAGATGGAATCGAGCAGCGGCCGTCCGGCGTCGAGCCCGGTCTGAGCGACCTTTCCAGGGCGCAAGAGGTCGGCCGTGGTGAACCCGGTGCCGCTGGCCTTCAGGCCGAGGCCGGCGAAGCTCTCGAAAATGATCCGGGCGAGGTTGTTCCAATTGCCGATGATGTAGGCGAACACGCCGACGAACAGCGTCTTCTTCACCAGGCGGGCCATGATGTCGTCGTCGGCGCCCCAGCTCCAGAACAGCGCCGCCAGTGTCACGTCGATGACGATCAGGGTGGTGGCGATGAAGGCGACTTCGCCGCTGAGCAGGCCGAAGCCGCTGTCGATGTAGCGGGTGAAGACCTCAAGGAAATGGTCGATGACGCCGGTGCCGCCCATGATGTTATCTCGCCTCGTCGAGCTGCGGCGGCGCGATCGGTGCGGCGGGCTCGAAGGCCGGCTGATCGGTGCGGTCCGATTGGGGTGTGAGAGTGTTTCGCGGCGCTGGCGGCATGTCCGGCAACCGCTCGGCAGGTCGCGCGCCGGGCGCGAGGAAACGGTTGCGGTTTTCGGCCCAGGCCCGAAGGCACGCCGGATTCCTCGATCCCGCTTCGCCGAGCACCTGGCAGCGGATCAGCTCGTTGCGCAACGGATCGCCCCGCGCTTCGGTGGTACGGTTGGACGGCCACGCCTCCCGCACTTCCTCTTTCCGGTTCATCTCGATCGCGGTCGCAGTGATCGCGACGGCCACGAACACGACAGCGCCAAGCCGGGCCAGCATCTTGCCGTCCATAGCCGCGCCCTCAGTTGCCGTTCGGGAACATGCGGGCGTTGCCGGGCTGATAGCCGGTGCCCGGCGTCAGGAACCGTCGGCGCTGTTCGCGACCCTGTTCGGCCGCAGCAGATCGCTCGGCCTCTGACAGGCTTTGCGCCCGGCCGTTGGCGGCGACGACAGCGGTGAGATCGGCAAGCTGCTGCGCTTGCAGGGCGAGAAGCTGGTTGCCGGCCTGCGTCGCCTGCAGCGCTCCCGTTGCGCCCTGGCTCTGGCCGACCAGTGACGACATCTCGGCGCGGTTGGTGTCGATGTTGCCGACCACGCCGGCCTGGACGCGCATGGCGTCCTGCAGGCCGCCGACCGTGTTCTGCCAGCGCTCCCGCGCCTGCGCCACCAGCGCCTGGTCGGAGGCGGACATGGAGGCGTTGCCGTAGGTCGACGTGAACGCCTGGTCGATGCGCTGGACGTCGTAGGCGATTCCCTGCGCCTGTTGCAGGAGCTGCTGGGTGCGCTGAACCGACTGCTGAAGCTGCTGGAGCGAGGAGTATGGCAGGCTGGCGAGGTTGCGGGCCTGGTTGATCAGCATGGTCGCTTCGTTCTGAAGCTGGGTGATCTGCTGATTGACCTGCTGGAGCGTGCGCGCCGCCGTCAGGACGTTCTGCGCATAGTTGGTCGGATCGTAGACGATCCATTGCGCAGCGGCGGGGGTGCTGAGGATCGGCGAGAGCGCGATTGGCGCGGCAAGCAGCGCTGCGGTGAGACGCAGCGCAAGCGAGCGAGATTGAACAGAACGGGTCATGGGCGTGTCTCCGGTTCGGCTTGGGGGATGACGTTGGTGAGGTCGGCGATGAGGTCCGCCGCCCAGCCGAGTCGGTTCTCGGCAAGCCATTCGGCAAGGAAACCATCCGTGCCGCTGCGGGCATGCACCTCGGCGATCAGCGCCTGGTGCTGCTTTGAGGACGCGGCGCAGAGCGCCAGCGCCACGTCCGACAGGCCCAACTCGAACAGCCGATTGCCGCGGCGCGATTGGCAGTAATAGTCGCGCTTCGGCATCGCCCGCGCGAGGATCTCGATCTGGCGATCGTTCAATCCGAACCGGCGGTAGATGGCAGTGATCTGCGGCTCGATGGCGCGCTCGTTCGGCAGCAGGATGCGGGTCTGGCAGCTTTCGATGATGGCCGGCGCTATCGCCGAGCCGTCGATGTCCGAGAGCGACTGCGTGGCGAAGATGACGCTGGCGTTCTTCTTGCGCAGCGTCTTCAGCCATTCGCGGAGCTGACCGGCGAAGCCCTCGTCATCCAGGGCAAGCCAGCCTTCATCGACGATCAGCAGCGTCGGGCGACCGTCGAGGCGGTCCTCGATGCGGTGGAAGAGATAGGCGAGCACGGCGGCGGCAGCCCCGGTGCCGATCAGCCCTTCAGTCTCAAAAACCTGCACATTGGCTTCGCCCAGATGCTCGGCCTCGGCGTCGAGCAGACGGCCATAGGGACCGCCGACGCAATAGGGTCGGAGCGCCTGCTTGATATCGTTGGATTGCAGCAGGACGGACAATCCCGTCAGCGTGCGCTCGGCGACGGGCGCCGACGCCAGCGAGGAGAGCGCCGACCAAAGATGCTCCTTCACCTCGGGCGTGACGGCCACGCTCTCGCGCCCCAGGATCGCGATCAGCCAGTCGGAGGCCCAGGCGCGCTCGGCGACATCGTCGATGCGCCCGAGCGGCTGAAGAGACACGCTGTCGTCTGAGCCTTCGGTGAGGCCGCCGCCAAGATCGTGCCAGTCTCCGCGCATGGCGAGCGCGGCGGCGCGGATCGATCCGCCAAAGTCGAAGGCGAAAACCTGCGACTGCGGATAGCGCCGGAACTGCAGCGCCATCAGCGCCAGCAGCACCGACTTGCCGGCGCCCGTTGGCCCGACGATCAGGGTGTGGCCGACATCGCCGACATGGATGGAAAGCCGGAACGGGGTCGAGCCTTCGGTTCTGCCGTAAAGCAGTGGGGGTGCATCGAAGTGCTCGTCCCGTTCCGGTCCCGCCCACACCGCCGACAGCGGGATCATGTGGGCGAGATTCAAGGTGTTGATCGGCGGCTGCCGGACATTGGCGTAGACATGGCCGGGCAGCGAGCCGAGCCAGGCGTCGACCGCGTTGATCGTCTCGGGCATGGCGGTGAAGTCGCGGCCCTGGATGACCTTCTCGACCATCCGCAGCTTTTCAGCTGCGATGCGCGGGTCCTCGTCCCAGACGGTGATAGTCGCCGTCACATAGGCTTGGCCCGCATAGTCGGCGCCCAGCTCCTGCAACGCCATGTCGGCGTCGGCGGCCTTGTTGGCCGCATCGGTATCGACCAGCGCAGAGGCCTCGTTGGTCATCACCTCCTTGAGGATGGCGGCGATCGACTTGCGCTTGGCGAACCACTGACGCCTGATCTTCGTCAGCAGCTTGGTGGCGTCGGTCTTGTCGAGCAGGACGGCGCGTGTTGACCAGCGATAGGGAAAGGCCAGCCGGTTCAGCTCATCGAGGATGCCGGGCGTGGTCGCGGTCGGGAAGCCGACAATGGTGAGGATGCGGACATGTGCGTCGCCGAGCCGGGGTTCGAGCCCGCCGGTCAGGGGCTGATCGGCCAGCAGCGCATCGAGATACATCGGCGTCTCGGGCACGCGGACGCGGTGCCGCTTGGTCGAGACGGTCGAATGCAGATAGGTCAGCGTCTCGCCGTCATCGAGCCAGGCGCATTCCGGCATGAAGGCGTCGATGAGCTGAAGGATGCGATCGGTGCGGTCTGCGAAGCCGCGCAGGATCTCGTGCGCATCGACGCCAGCGTGATCGCGACCCTCATAGAGCCAGGTCTCTGCGCGCGCCGCGTCTTCGGCCGGGGGAAGGTAGAGGAAGGTGAGGAAGTAGCTCGATTCGAAGTGCGCGCCGGCTTCCTCGAAGTCGGCTTTCCGCTCGGCGTCAACCAAGGCCGACGCGCTGTCGGCGAACACGCTGGCCGGATAGGTCGCGGCACCATGGCGCTGCGCCTCGACGAAGATGGCCCAGCCGGAGCCCAGGCGACGGAAGGCGTTGTTGAGGCGCCCGGCGACCGCGACTAGCTCGGCCGGAACGGCACTGTCGAGGTCGGGTCCGCGAAATCTTGCGGTCCGCTGCAAGCTGCCGTCCTTGTTCAAGACGATGCCTTCGCCGATCAGAGCGACCCAAGGCAGGAAGTCGGCGAGACGGGTATTGCGGTTGCGATATTCGGCAAGGTTCATCATCGGCGTTCCTCCTCAAACCGACAGGTGGCCGGGGATGCGCAGATGCTTGCGCACGACATCGACGAACTGCGGATCGCGCTTGGCTGCCCAGACGGCCGCGAAGTGGCCGAGAGCCCAGAGGCCGAGACCGACCAGCCAGAGGCGCAGGCCGAGGCCGAGCGCTGCCGCCAGCGTGCCGTTGAGGATGGCGAGCGAGCGCGGCGCGCCGCCGAGCAGGATGTGCTCGGTCAGCGCCCGATGGACCGGGACTGAGAAGCCTGCCAGCTCGCCATGATGATCCGCGCCGTTGGCCATCAGACGAGCGCCCCGCCGCCGAACGAGAAGAACGACAGGAAGAAGCTGGACGCGGCGAAGGCGATCGACAGGCCGAAGACGATCTGGATCAGCTTGCGGGCACCGCCGGAAGTGTCGCCGAAGGCGAGCGTCAGGCCGGTGATGATGATGATCATCACCGCGATGATCTTGGCGACAGGCCCCTCGATCGACTCGAGGATGGATTGCAGCGGTGCTTCCCAGGGCATGGAGGAACCGGACGCGTGCGCGGCGGGCGCCATCGCCAGCGAGACGAAGGCGACGGACACCGCCGTAGCGATATGCCGGCGGATGCGCAGGGCGTGCTTAATCATGACGGGTCTCCTGTAAGGGGCTGGGTTGCGGGGGTGACGCGGTAGTCGCCGCCGGGGCCGAGCCCCTCGATGCGGGCGAGTTCGGCGAGGTGGCGCGATGCGCCACGGCCGGACAGCACGGCGATGAGATCAATCGTCTCCGCAATCAGCGCGCGCGGGACGGTGACGACGGCTTCCTGAATGAGCTGCTCCATGCGACGAAGCGCGCCGATAGCGGTGCCGGCGTGGATGGTGCCGACTCCACCGGGGTGGCCGGTGCCCCAGGCTTTCAGCAGATCGAGCGCCTCGGCCCCGCGCACCTCGCCGATCGGGATGCGGTCTGGGCGGAGGCGAAGCGAAGAGCGGACGAGATCGGAAAGTGAGGCGATGCCATCCTTCGTCCGCATGGCGACAAGATTGGGCGCGGCGCATTGCAGTTCGCGCGTGTCCTCGATGAGCACGACGCGGTCGGAGGTCTTCGCGACTTCGGCCAGCAGCGCGTTGGTGAGGGTCGTCTTGCCGGTGGATGTGCCGCCGGCAACGAGGATGTTACGGCGGTCGGCGACGGCTTGGCGCAGCGTCTCGGCCTGACCTGCGGCCATGATGCCGGCGGCGACATAATCGTCGAGAGTGAACACGGCGACAGCGGGCTTGCGGATTGCGAAGGCTGGCGCTGACACCACGGGGGGCAGCAGCCCCTCGAATCTTTCCCCCGTCTCGGGAAGCTCGGCCGACACACGCGGGGCTCCGGGATGAACCTCGGCGCCGACATGATGGGCGACGAGACGGATGATCCGCTCGCCGTCTGGAGGCGACAGCAGCTCACCCGTATCGGAAAGCCCTTCGGAAAGCCGGTCGACCCAGAGCCGCCCATCGGGATTGAGCATCACCTCGACGATCGCGGGATCTTCCAGAAAGCGGGCGATCGCCGGCCCGAGGGCCGTGCGCAGCATGCGGGCACCGCGAAGGAGCGCTTCCGATTTCTGGTGAGTTGCCGCCACGTCGTCCCCGTTCTCTTGCGGGACCGCGACATGCGGCCCTGGATCGGGGATGAGTAGAAGAGGCAGAAATTAGGGCCTGACAACAACCGTGCTGTGGTCGTCGTACTGTGGCGTACAAATACAGGGAAACGGCGGAACGCCGGAATACTTGTGGTAGGCGCGGTCGTGATTAATCCGCGTCGCGCGCGGGCGCGATGTCTTCCGAAATCTCCTGGCGAAGCTTCGGCCCGTGAGCGAGTCGCCGGCCGAGGGCGGTGACGAACGCCTCGTAGCGCTCGCCTGCTTTCGAGCGTGCCGCAGCCTGTGCGGGCTCCGGCAGCGGCGGGTTTGTCGTCAGCCAGAAGCGGATGAACACGGCCAGCGTTTCGACGCTGATTCCGAGATCGCGCTCCATCCGCGCCATTCGCCGGTCGATCTGGTCGAGCCGCTTCGTCGTCGCCGCCTCCTGCCGTTCGGTAGCGTCCGGCGACAGGAAGGAGGCGATGCCCGCTTCCGCAATCAGCGATAGGGATTGATCACGCCGGGTGGCATGCGCGGCGAGCGCCTTCATGACGTCCGGTTCGAGATACACCGATAGCCGCTGCTTTTTGGGAGGCTTTGCCATGGTACCTCCTAAAGCTCGATGCCGTCGCCGGGATCGAGCGACGCCTGGCGTGCGACCTGGCGCATGGTCTGATTCATGCGCGAGAGACGTGCGGCGTCCTCATCGGCGTCGTTGCGGGGATCGATCTCGAACTCGTTCTCGATGGGTTGCTTGGGCTCGACGGGTTTTGAGCGGCTCAGCTCCGGCTGGTGCCGGCGCTCGGAGTCGGTCGTATCCTCGTCCTCCGATCCGTCGCCGCTAGTGGCCGCTGCTATCACCGGCGTCGCCGGAAGAGGCAGCGTGCTCCAGTCGTCCGGTCGTGCAGTGGTCGGCTTGACGAGATTCGGCGGCGGCAGGATGCGCTCCTGAAACCGGCGATCCTCATAATATCGCGCCTTCTTCGCGCGGATCGGCGGGGTGCCCGCCACCATGACGATTTCGTCGGATGGCGGAAGCTGCATGATCTCGCCGGGCGTCATCAGCTGCCGGGCTGTCTCCGAGCGCGAGACCATCATGTGACCGAGCCAGGGCGACAGGCGATGACCGGCATAGTTCTTCATCGCGCGCATCTCGGTCGCGGTGCCGAGCGCGTCGGAGACACGCTTGGCGGTCCGCTCGTCATTGGTCGCGAAGCTGACGCGGACATGGCAGTTGTCGAGGATCGAGTTGTTCGGCCCGTAGGCCTTCTCGATCTGGTTCAGCGACTGGGCGATGAGGAAGGCTTTGAGGCCGTATCCCGCCATGAAGGCGAGCGCGCTCTCGAAAAAGTCGAGGCGGCCGAGGGCCGGGAATTCGTCGAGCATCAGGAGAAGCCGGTGGCGGTTGCCCTTCGCGTTCAGATCCTCCGTGAGCCGCCGGCCGATCTGATTGAGGATCAGACGGATCAGCGGTTTGGTGCGGTTGATGTCCGACGGCGGCACGACGAGATAGAGCGTCGTCGGATGTTTGCCGCCGACTATGTCGGTGATGCGCCAGTCGCAGCGGCGTGTGACCTCGGCGACGACGGGATCGCGATAGAGGCCGAGGAACGACATAGCGGTCGACAGCACGCCCGATCGCTCGTTGTCGGATTTGTTCAGCAATTCGCGGGCCGCACTGGCGATCACCGGATGGGGGCCGGCCTCGCCGAGATGGGCCGTCCTCATCATGGCGGCGAGCGTCGAGTCGATTGGCCGCTTCGGGTCGGAGAGGAATGCGGCAACGCCAGCCAGGGTCTTGTCGGCCTCGGCGTATAGGACGTGCAGGATGGCGCCGACTAGCAGTGCGTGGCTGGTCTTCTCCCAGTGGTTCCTCTTCTCCAGCGAGCCTTCCGGGTCGACCAGGATGTCGGCGATGTTCTGAACGTCGCGGACCTCCCATTCACCGCGACGGACCTCAAGCAACGGATTGTAGGCGGCGGACTTCGCGTTGGTCGGATCGAACAGCAGCACGCGGCCGTGCCGGGATCGGAAGCCCGCCGTCAGGGTCCAGTTCTCACCCTTGATATCGTGGACGATGGCGGAGCCCGGCCAGGTCAGCAGCGAGGGCACGACCAGGCCGACACCTTTGCCCGATCGCGTTGGCGCGAAGCACAGCACATGCTCGGGGCCATCGTGGCGGAGATAGTCGCGCTCGAACTTGCCCAGGATGACTCCATCCGCGCCCAGGAGGCCGGCGGCACTCACTTCGCGAGCAGCGGCCCATCGGGCGGAGCCGAAGGTCTCGGCATTCTTGGCTTCTCGCGCGCGCCAGACTGACATGCCGATCGCGACGGCGATGGAGATAAAGCCGCCGGACGCCGCGATGTAGGCCCCCTCGATGAAGATCGGCGGCGCATAGGCATCATAGAAGTACCACCACCAGAAGAAGGCCGGCGGATAGTAGATCGGCCAGCCCCCCAGGTCGAACCACGGAAGTCCGAGCTGCGGTTGGAAGCCGAGCCGATAGGCCGTCCATTGCGTCGCCGCCCAGGTCGTCATCAGTACGATCAGGAAGACGGTGAGGATCTGGCCCCAGAGGATTTTGGTCGCCGACATGACCCTCCTTCCAAGAAAATACGCGGAGGATCAGGAGATACTTGGGCAGAAATCAAGCCAGCATTAGCAGAGATCGCAATATCGGCGCCTGTATCGTACAATTCGGATGCCTAGCTAGGTGGGCGTCTCAGCTTCTTGAGCGAGTGTTATTGCCTCAAAGGTCTGAAGAAAGCACGGATGTCCTCAGCCAACAACTGCGGCTGCTCCATTGCCGCGAAGTGACCACCCTTCGGCATTTCTGTCCAGCGGACGACGTTATGGCAACGCTCCACCCAAGACCGCGGCGGCATCGGCAACTCGCGTGGAAACAGAGCCACGCCGAGAGGTGGTTGGACGCGTTCACTCGGCCTGAAGTGAAGCGGCTGGAGGCTATTCTCCTTGTAGACCCGAATCGAGGCGTCGACCGTACCGCTGAACCAATAGAGCGAGATGTCGGTAAGCAGCGCGTCAAGACTGAAGACCTGCTCGACGTCCCCGTCGCAGTCGCTCCACCCACGGAATTTCTCGACGATCCATCCTGCGAGACCGGCAGGTGAGTCATTCAGGGCATAGGCCAGTGTTTGCGGTTTCGTACCATGCATGTGGGCGTACGCACCTTCTGCGGCGGCCCATGCGGCCGCAGTGTCGAGGAACGATTGTTCTTCAGCAGTGACAGGTGGAAGCCCTTCACCGAGCGGCGGCCGATAGCCCCCAGAAATATAGTTGAGATGAAAGCCGACGACTGACTGTGGAAAACGATGCGCCAACCAAGTTGAAACGCCCGCACCGACATCGCCGCCCTGGGCGCCAAAGCGACCATATCCTAAACCACTCATAAGGGCGAACCACAGTTCGGCGATGCGTGATGATCCGAAGCCTGATCGATCCGGCGCCTGCGAAAAGCCATAACCGGGCAGTGATGGGACCACGACATCAAACGCATCAGCCGGATCGGCACCGTGCGCACCGGGGTCGGCCAAGAGCGGGATGATCCTCTCCATCTCGACAAAAGATCCCGGCCATCCATGGGTCAGGATCAGCGGGAACGGCGCCGGCCCAACCCCTCGTTGATGAACGAAGTGGATCGAGAGGTCATCGATGCTCGCCAAGAACTGCGGGAGTTGGTTAAGCCGAGCCTCCTGCGTCCTCCAATCGAACTGCTCCTGCCAGTAACCCATAAGACGCCGCATGAAGGCTAGGCTGCTGCCATCGTCCCAGCTCACGTCATCGAGCGACCGGGGCCAGCGAATGTGACGGAGGCGTTGCTTGAGGTCCGCAATCATACTTTCTTCGACGTGTATTTTGTATGCTTGGATGTCCATGGTTCCACCTCAAGGTTTTGGCGTCACCGTTACTATGAACCGAGGGCTGCGGACAGCTGTGCGCCGCAATCGGTAAGAGTGAGCGTCGTTCAAAGGCCGAGGCCGCGGTTGCGGCCGAAGCTCCAGTCGACGCCGCCCGCGCCGCGCGACACGCCGGAGACGTGCTGACCGATCTGACGTTCGAGGGATAGCGACCAGGGCACGAGTTGGAAGCCGAGGCCGTCGTCGATCATGGCGAAGCGGCCCGACGCGAGCGCGAAGCGCTGGCGGTAGGTGCCCGCCACATACTCACCCGTTGCGGCCTTCGAGAATTGCCGGCCGGTCTCGGCCGCGAGCTTCTCGCCGAGGGCGTCGACCTCGCGCTGCCGAAGTGTGTCGATCAGCCCGGGGGAGAAGCTGACGCCGCGCGTCTGGCGCTCGGCGAGGCCTTGGCCGACGAGGTGCTCGGCACGGCGGTCCATCGCCTGGCGAACCTCGGCGCCGAAGCCGCCGCCGCCGAGCGGAACGGGATCGCGGGCGATCGCTTGCCGGTCGAGCCAGGTGGCCCCGGTCGCATGGACCTGCCGTTCGATGTCGAGATCGGAGCGGACGGCGAGCGCGACCCGTCTGCGTCCCTGCGCGTCGTCGAATTTGCGCAGCTCGACGATCGAGCCCGGCGCGCTATCGCCGGCCGCGTCGAGGTCGGGCAACTTGATGTGATGGGTTCGTCCGTCCGTGCCATCGACCACGGCATAGGCCGTGCCCTTCAGCTCATCGTCGAGACCACGATCGACCAGCCGGCCGACGACAGGATCGTTGAGGCTCTCGCCGGCGAGCACATAGCTGGCGGCGCCGCGCTCGATACCGCGTTCCGTCAGGCCGCGATGAATGCGTTTGATGATGTCGCCACGCTCGCCCAGTTCGCGCAGCGTCGCTTCGGCATTCTCCGATACGACCCATTGGCCGGGGCCGATCTGATCCGCAAGGCCGAGTGTCTCCAGCTTCCGCAGCCGGCCGACCTTCATCGCGTGGAACTCGTCGGGCTGGCGATCGGGATGCGGGGCGAGATCGACGACGCCGGTGCGATAGGCGTCGCGCGAAAGTTGGCGGTCGAGATTGGTCCAGCGTTCCGACTCGATCTGGCGTTCGAGATTGCGGCGTATCTCGTGATCGGTGCGCGGCCCCAGCTCTTGGGTGACGAGATCCTGCGCGCGGGCGCGCATGCCTTCCTTGATGTAGTCGCGCGAGATGACGAGGTCCTGGCCGTCATCGGTGTGTCCCCGCAGGATGATGTGGACGTGCGGATTATCCGTGTTCCAGTGGTCGACACCGACCCAGTCGAGCTTCGTGCCGAGGTCTTTCTCCATCTGCCCCATCAGGTCGCGGGCATAGGTCTTGAGGTCGGACATCTCCGTCGCGTCCTCGGGCGAGACGATGAACCGGAAATGATGCCGGTCATCCTGGGTCCGCTCGGCGAAGGCCTTGGGATCGGCGTCCTCGGTCTCGGGACCGAAGAGCCGTGCCTTCTCTCCATCCCGGGTGACACCCTCGCGCCGCAGGTAGTTGAGGTGCGCGCTGAGCGGCGCGGCCCGAGCGGTATGACGGACGACACGCGTCTTGATGACGACGTTGCGCGATCGGCTGGTGAGCAGCCGGTTGGCCTGGACGGTCGCTCGCTGGCCGCGACCGAAACGCGAGCGGTTGCCCGAGCTGATCTTGCCGGACCGCGAGACGCTGCCGCCGGCGCGCTGGGCGGCCGCCAACGCCTGGGCGATGAAGGGCCGCGCCTGCTGAGCCCGGGTCGAGCGGATGCGGCCTGGCCGGATGCGGAAATCGTCCTCGCCGCTCATGGCTGCGGCCCCGCACATCGCGCAAACGCGCGGAAATTCTTGGCGAAACGGCGAATGCGCAGGCTGCGCCGATCAGGCGCACCTCGCGAAGACGCGCCATAAGTCTCTGAAAACACACGACCGCACCAAGCCGCACCTCGCGCGCTTTTATCTCGCCATCGTGCGGTTGTGTTGCCTGCTCTCCCTCCTCGGACCGCCATCCTTCCGCCAGAGCACGCTATTCCACGAAATGCTGCGAACACCGTCATCGCGGCCCCCCATCGCCGTTTCGGGCGACAAACAGGCCCCCGGGTTGCGGAGCGATGGGTGTGGCTTCGCGCACCGGAGTTACAGCCGGAGCCTCGTTCGAGGCGCGATCGGCGGGTGTCGGAGCAGCGGTCGCGGCGCGCTCGGACTGCACGATGAACAGCGGCGCGCGTGTCCAGGCGTTGGGATCGGCCGCCGCGACCGTGACGGGAGCAAGGGCATCTGTACCGCTGATAATGGGCGCGAGCGCGGCGACATAGGCGCGGGTTTCAGCGGGCAACGGACGGCCAGCAAGATACTCTTCATAGCGGCCGGGACCAGCATTATAGGCCGCGAGAAAGCCCGGCGAACCGTAGCGGTCGTGCATCTCGCGCAGGTAGGCGGCGCCTGCCAGAATGTTGTCGCGTGGATCGTAAGGATTCGCGCCGAGCCGGTGACGGACGCGCAGATCGGCCCATGTGGCGGGCATGATCTGCATCAATCCCATCGCGCCGGCCGAAGAGATCGCTCGCACATCGCCAGCGCTTTCGACGCGCATGACGGCGCGTATCCAGTGCTCGGGAATGCCGAACCGTTGCGCGGCCTCGGCGATGAACGCGGCGTAGGGATCGACGCGAGAGGGGCGCTCGGCCGACACGGTCTGCGCATTCGCGGTGGCGCAGAGCGGCGCGGATAGCAGAAGGCCGGAAAGGAGAAGGGCGGCTGTGCGCCGGGCGGTTTTCGACCGCCCGGCGACAGCTTTGGGGAGCGGGACCGACATCGTTCAGTCCCGCTCGGCGCGCTTGGGCGGACGGTTCCAGTGCAAGCCCCAGGCGGACTTGTCGTCGGCCGACTGGAAGAGGTTGGCGCGGATCGGATGACCGAAGGTCGGATCGTCGATCTGCAGCGAGACGTAGTCGCCGGCCTTCTCGCCGGTGCGCTTCCAGCCCGCGCCAATCTCGGCGCCGGTTTCGTTGTTCATGCTGTCGAGAACATGGACGCGGAAGTCGGGTGCGTTCTCGGCATCGGACGGTTCGGCCGGAACGATGATGATGTCCTGGTGCAATGACAGCGTCATCAGGTGGCCGATGAAGCCGTCATTCTCGCGCGTGAATTGGCCGATGAGGGACATTGGTTTCTCCTTGGCTGTGCGGTGGATGGGGTCATGGGCGTGCCGTCACCGCGTCGGCGCGCGCCAGACGAAGCGGTCATCGCCGTCCTCGTCGGTGTAGAGGGGGGTGGCCCGGCCGATGACCGAGCTGGCGGGGAGCGGGCCGAAGTAACGGCCGTCGAGGCTGTCGCGGACCTGCCAGTTCATCAGGAACAGTTCGTCGTCGGCGATGACGCGGCATCCCTGCCAGATCGGCAGTTCGCGGCCCCGCCGGTCGCGGTCGAGCGCACCGCCGATGGCCTGGCCATCGACGGTGATCGTGTGGCCCGATCGGCACACCCGTTGACCGGGCAGACCCGCGACCCGCTTCAGCAGCGGCACGCCGCGCGGCAGATATCCGCCATCGGCAAGGAACGTGGCGATCGGCTCCGGCGCCGCTACGGCGACGAGGTCGGTCGCTTCCAATCCGTCGCTGGCGCTGATCGCATAGAGGCCGATCGGCGTGCTCGCGGAGGCATTCCAGATCAGCTTTGGCGCGAAGGAGACGATCGACAGGACGCCCATCAGCGTCACCGCGAAGTACGTCGTCATGACGTATCCAAAGCGGCTCATGGCATGATCCTCCGGCGCAAGAGGAAGGCGCGATGCTGCTGCGCGTCGTAGGCGCGCGGTGTTTCACCGGCCGTCAGACGGTTGTGAACGTGTCGCCAGTGATCGGGCGAAACGTCGATCGCTTCGATGCCCCGCGCCTCGATCGCATCGATGAGCTGGAGCACGCGCTCGACCTTCGGCCAGCCATCGGCGCGCAACAGGATGTCGCCGCCGGGGCGCACGAATGGCAGGGTCTGGCAGCGCTCGCCCGCACCGACGGCGCGCACGATGTCGAGCCGAGAAAGTGCGGTGCCGTAGTCGTTGGAGGTCCAGCGAACGAAGGCGAAAACACTGTCCGGTGCGAACGACACGACGCGTCGGCGGCGGTCGAGGATCTGTTCGGCGATCTCGCGGCCGAACCTGATCCAGAATTCGATCTTCTTCTCGACCCATGTCAACTCGACATGGGTCAGAGCATCGGCCGCTGGCGCTGGCGGCAAGCCGCTGCGCAGCGACGGGTCGGCGACACCGATCATCGCGGCTCTCCTTCGCTGGTGGGGAACTCGCGCTCGAACAGCGCGCGCAGCATCTCGGCGACCGTCTGTCCGCGCTGGAAGGCGGCAATCTTGATCCGGCCGCGCATGTCGGCGGTGACGTCGATCGTCAGCCTGGCGGTGAAGTCGGCGGCGGCCTCCACGCGGCGCGATGGATGGTCTGGCGCCTTGATCCAGCTTTCAGGATCGGCCGGGCGGGACGCGAAGCTGCGTTTCGGGGACCGCTCGCTCATGCCCCGATCCTCGTGACTTCGGCGGCGAGCGCGGTGATCTCGCGGGCGGCGGGCGATGTCTCGTCCTGCTCGGCCGCGAGCCGTCCAGTCTGCACGACATCGGCGAAAGCGATGCGCTGACCGATCGTGGTGAGGAGCGGCGGGGGATCGTGTTCCGCGAGCGTCTCGGCGGTTTCGCGGGCGAGGATCGTGCGGGCCGCGCAGCGGTTCAGCACGAACCGCGCCTTGAGGTCCGGTCGATAGATCCGCGCTTCGCTGAGCAGCGTCAGCATCTCGGCCGACGCCCAGCCGTCGAGCGGTGACGGCTGCACCGGGATCAGTACAAGATCGGCGGCGAGCAGTGCCGAACGCATCAGACCGGCGACACGCGGCGGTCCGTCGATGACGACATGATCGACGTCGCGGGCCAGCTCCGGCGCTTCGCGGTGGAGCGTGTCGCGCGCCAGGCCGACAACACCGAACAGCCGCTTCAATCCCTCCCGGCCGCGCTGCTGCGACCAGTCGAGCGCCGAGCCTTGCGGATCGGCGTCGATCAGCGTGACGCGCTGCCCATGCCGAGCCCATTCACCGGCGAGATGGAGGGCGAGCGTCGTCTTTCCGACGCCGCCCTTCTGGTTGAGGAACGCGACGATCATGACGGTCTCCCGGCGATCGGGGACTCGTCCACAGCGGTCGCAAAACGCGTTTGCGTTAGAAAGATTCCGTAGGAATCTAGGTTAGATAAGTTACGGGGCTCGCAAGCTGCTGATTCAGCGCGAGGAATCGACGATTCCGGTCCCCGATAGCACGAGAGTCCGGTCCCCGATGGCACGATAGCGCCGGTCCCTGATAGCACGAGATGATTCACAGCTTATCCCCAGGTCGAGTTGTCGAGCGGCGGTGGCGGCGCGGGATGCCGAGCGCGTCAGGATCGGTGGGTACGAAGGACAGGATTTCGGGGCCGCCGAGGCACTGCTCGATGGTCAGGCGATAGCCCGGCAGCGGCTGGCGGCGGACGATGTCGCGCAGGTCGTAGGCGAAATGCTTGAGCGGTGAGAGACTGCCGGACTTCGCGTGCAGATGCGGGAAATCGAAGCTCCAACCGTGCTCCTGCTTGCCGCCGTGCTTGCGCACGAGGCGGTAAAGCCAGCGCTCCAGCCCGCCGGTCAGACGGAAATAGTTGCGGTCGATCGTCAGGACGAGCGCGTCATCGAGGACAGCGGCGTAGAACCAGTCCGGCACGATCAGTTCGAGCCCGAGCGGGCGGCCGCGGTGATCGGCTCGCTCCTTCCATTCGTTGATCCAGGAGAAGCGGTGCATCCGCCGCTCGGTCGGCTGGCGGATTGAGGTCGCTATGGTGGTGGACTGGAGGCGGTCGAGCGCGGCCTTCAGCCGGTCGTAATCGCGCAGCGAGACACCGCGTCCAATGAAGTTCAGAATCTCGTAAGGCGTGGTCGCCATCAGGCGTGACGGGCGCAGGCCGACGTCACGGGCCTCGACGATTTGCGAGGCCGCCCAGATCAGAACATCAGCGTCCCAGATCGTCGCCATGCCATGCTCGGGCACGGCTTCGACACGGATTTTCACCGAACCCGCCTTGAAGTCGATCGGCGTCAGGCGCTTCGACTTGGCAAGCGAGAAGAACGGATAGGCCATGAGGTCCTGCGCGTCGCGCGGCGCGAGATCGCCGGGCAGCGCCCGGAACAGATCGAGCTGCGCACGCTCGTCGTGCTGTGTGTGACGGGACGACATGGCGTGTCGTCTCAGCGCGGCTGGCGGCCGGCGAAGCGGCGATCCGACGGCTCCTGCCGCTTGGCGGGGAGCACCGTGCCGCGCGGATCAGAGGTCGAACTGACGAGGCCGCCATCGGCCCACGTCTGGAGATCCTCTATGGCGTAGACGACTCGGCCGCCGAGCTTCCTGTAAGACGGGCCGGTGCCGTAGGTGCGGTGCTTCTCCAGTGTGCGCTCGGACAGTCCGAGGAAGCGAGCGGCCTCCTGCGTGCGCAGGTAGCGTGGCGGGATGCCGGCGGTCGTATCGGCCATTGTCGAGCCTCCGTGGTCTCATCGGGGGCCGCTGCCGTCAGGCGGCGGTTCGAGAGCACGGTGGCGTGAAGGCGGTGGGTCGGACGATGTCGGAGATAGGAATCTAGTTTCGACACGCCGCAGGCGGTCGATGGCGGGCTATGATCGGCGGGGTCGGCGCAGGAGGGAGCGGTAGCCGCCTTCAACGAGTTTCACGCCGTCGCGCGCCAGCCGGATCGTGATTTCGCGCAGCGCGTCCCCGGCCCAGGAGGCGGCGTCGATTCTATGACCGGGGAACAGAACCTCCCCGATCGATCGATATGTCGCGCCAGCACGACGTCCATCGACCGCACGCAGCATTTGGCGCGCGCGCTCGCGGCGCTGCGGCGTCATTCGAGGGTCGTTCGGGACGCGCTTGCCTTTGATCGCGCTCCAGAACCGGGTCAGCGCGGTCTGTCGATCCGGTGTGAGGTCATCGAACATGACCATCGCCGCGAGCGGGTTCTCGTCCTGCGGGTCCGCGAGCGTGACGTCATACTGCTCGCCGCGGATATCGAGCCTGAGATGAGCAGGGTCGTGCTGGAATATGGTACGGAGGCGTAACTCGTCGGCAGTGATGGAAAACCCTTCAGGGCGCGGACCTGCGGCGAACATTATTGCCGACGGATCGACTTGAGGGGTCCAAAAAATCTGCTGGGCATGAGCCGCGATGAGAGGGTCGGCGCCGAAATCGCAACCCCCATAGGTTCGCAAATTCTTCGGCCGTTTCGAGTGAGAGTCGGCCGCTGGACACAAGCTCCTGATAGGCTTTCCGGTAGTCGGGGTTTCGGCGCAGGAATTCCCAGGAAAGGTCACCCGGAGTTAGATTGTCGATATAGTTGTAGGCGGTCTCAGACCGCCAACTTTCATCTTCGGACATCCTCCACCGCCTCCGCGAAATTATGACGCAACGCGAGTCAAGCAGCGGTCACGATCCCAAGTTGAGCGTGGCGTGGGAAGAACGAAGTCGGATCAACGTGATGCAGGTTCTGCATCACCTCAATGGAGGCGGGGGCCGAGAAGCTCGCAAAAGCCGTTCTCGGTCATCCATTTCGCGCGAGCGAGGTGAGCGGCATGAATTTTCGCTGCGCGGTTGGGGTCCGCTGCGGGATCGAGGCCGAAGAGAAGCTCCACGACTTCCTCCCAGGTCGCGCCGTCCGCCTCGGCGTCGAGCAGCCTCAGGTACAGCTTCAGATGCGCCTGGTCATAGGCGGTGAGCGCCGCGCCGAGCGGCGGTTCGTCCAGATATTCTGCGTTGGTCACGATGAGCCCCACGAGTCATTCGTATCCAATTTGGAGCGGTTTGTTAACCGTAATGATATCCCGCGCCACACAGCCGCGGTTTGACGCAAAATCAGGATGGTCGGGCGGGTTCGCCCGAAAAAGTCGTCAAGGGTTGTCCTTGTCACCAACCAGCATCACTCCCACGCTTTGGCCGGAGTTGAGCAGGACGATGCCACCGCCTTCAAAGGCTCGACGGACCTGATCGCGTGTTGATTCATACACCTCGAGCCCGCTGTCGGATTCAAGGCGCTTCAACGCGGTCAGTGATACCCGGGCCTTGTCAGCGAGCGTCTCCTGTGTCCAGCCGAGCAACGCGCGTGCGGCCCGTGATTGTCGGGCGGTGATCATGCATGATCACCTCCCACTCGGACCTACGCGTACGCCAGAACTACGGCTATAATAGTCGTTCTTGCTAGGAAAGACCAGCGGTTCTGGCTTTAGCGGGCGCGATTCCGGTGTCCAGAACCAGAGGTGATTCGCTCCACCGTCAGGCGTTTGGCCCCGCCCGGATTGTCCGGGCGGGGCGTCGCGCTGGCCTTACTCGCCGTTGCGGCGGCCGCTAGGGCGGGACCAGATGAGGCTGAAGCCTTCGCCTTCCTCGTCGTCGAAGAGGTTGGCGTAGATCGGGGCATTGAAGCTGGGATCGTCGAGCTTCAGGCCCAGATAGGCGCGCCCCTCGTTGGAGGTCTTGGACCAGGCGGCGCCGATCTCGGCGCGGCCGACGAAGACGCGGTGGCTGGGGGCGTTCTCTCCGGTAGCGCGGGCCTCGGAGACGATGCGGACGTTCTTGGTCTGCAGGCTGAGGGTGACGATTTCGCCGGTGTACTCGTTGTTGCCGGTCTTCTTGAAGGTGCCGATGGTCGCCATGGTAGTTCTCCTTGAACTCTGTTCCGAGCCCGCACCATTGCGGCCTCGATGGCGATCGACAGGCCGGAGGCGATTGACGGCGCACCCCGCAGGGGCCTGACAGCAAAGGAGGGGCTTTCTTGGCTCGCGAGGAATGACGGCGCAGCCGGCAGGGGAAGAAAGTTTCGACGCCGCTGTTGCGGCATAGGCGATCGAGGCGCAGCCGACCTTCGGCCAGATCAGCCCATTGAAGAGGCCGTTTGGAGCGGTCGACCTGACAGAGACGCATCACAGGAGAACGTGGCGACCGTCCCGGACCGATAAGACCGTGACCACGCCGGACACCGCGGTTCAAACCAGCTCCGCCAGACGCTACGTGCCGCCGACTCCAGCCCGTCGCACACGGGATCGCCTCCTCCCGGCACTCGCACCGTCGGTGCGCTGTCACGGCATAGCCCGCAACACTGTCACCGGGGGCATGGCGCGTCAGTTGGGCTCGCCGGCGATCCGATCAACGCGATTACAAACGACCCTGCCGACGGGGAGCGCGACACGTAAGACATCAACCCGCCGTCCTGCCGCCGCCGGCAACGATGTCAGGCGCGCGCGACGTTCTGCCCGGTTGGCCCGGGCGCGGCCATCGCTGTCACGCGGATCAGCGCCGTGGCGCCAACGGCGATTGCCCCGATGACGGAGAAGATGATCTGCCAGGTGTCGGAGGGCATGGTGTGTTTCACGATGCCATGCGTCGCGTGGTAGCCGGCGAGCGCCGCAGGCGCGACGAAGGCAAATGCGATCGCGAGCCGTATCCAGAGCGGACGAATGAAGGCGAGCAGGAACTGGCCGAGGCCGAGCGTCAACGCGGCGGCGACGAGGCCGACGAGGATCGCGCCGAGCCAGCCGGCGCCAGTGCTATAGGCCCATGTGCCGGCGCTGACGCCAGCAAAGAACGGCAGCGCGAAGACGGCCAGCGTGAACAGCAGCCAGCACAGAGCGCCGATCGCCGCGATGCTGGAGAGGATGCCGATGAAAACCATGGTGGTGTTCTCCGTGAGATAAAGGTCTGACGGTCGCGCCTCCACCACCACCACGGCGCGTTGCCAGTATAGCCGAAGAGAAGGCAGGACGGGAGCGGAAATCCCATGGGATCTCCGCTTGCCGCCGTGACGCCTTGCCCGTGGTCAGCGGGCGAAGGGATCGACCTCGTGAACGATGGCGGCGAAATCGCCGTCATATTCGCCGGCGGGCATGACGCCCATGGTGCCGTCGCCGGCCTGGAAGATGACGATGGAGACCATGAGGGTGGTGGCGAGGCTGAAGGCGAAGGCGTGAGCTTGATCGAGGGACATCTGACCGGCTCCTGTCTTGGAGGCGGGAGACCATCTCCCGCGCGACAGGCGCCCGATGTGTCCGCCCGATGGCCGCAATCACCGCGCAGGCAAAGCCGGAGCGGCGGCACGCTTTGCGTAGTCCGACCCTTTACGGGTTGATGGCGTCAGGCCAGCGGCTGGACCAAGGATCAGCGCAATGGAAGCGGGTGATGGTTTTCCGCCATGACCGGGGCCATGATGGGATCGCCCGTTCAATGCTTTCGCGCCGAAGCATCGTCGCCATGCTGCCGGTCGTGATGCTGCCGACATGGGCGGGTATGGTCGTGCAAAGCCCAACAGCTGAAGAGGACGCCCGTGCCGAAGTTGCCTAAGAAGATCGACTTCCCCGTCGGCCAGGTGCGGCGCTATCTGGAGCCCGGCCCGATCGTGCTGGTGTCGTCGAAGTGGCGGGGCGCGACCAACATCATGACGCTCGGCTGGCACACGATCCTGGAATTCTCGCCGTCTCTGGTCGGCCTGATGATCTCCGGCGGCAATCACAGCCACCGCATGATCCGCGAAAGCCGGGAATGCGTGGTCAACCTGCCGACGACGGCGCTGACCGATACCGTGGTGGGGATCGGCAACACGTCGGGGGCCGAGGTCGACAAGTTCGCAAAGTTCAATCTCACGCAGCAGGAGGCGAGCAAGGTCGATGCGCCGTTGATCGGCGAATGCCATGCCAGCTTCGAATGCCGCCTTCACGACGACGCGCTGGTCGACAAGTACAATTTCTTCATCTTCGAGGTAGCGAAGGCGCATGTCGCCACGTCGCCAAAGCATCCCGAGACGCTGCATTACACCGGCGATGGCGTGTTCGTGGTGTCCGGCAAGGTCATCAGCCGCAGATCGCTGTTTCGACCCGAGATGCTGTGAGAGGCGGCGCTCACGCGCCACCTCCCTTCGGGCGGAAGTCGAACAGCGGGATGCCGAGCTTCCTCGCCTTGTCGGCGAGATTGTCCTGAATGCCGGTGCCGGGGAAGACGATGACCCCGATCGGCAGGATGTCGAGCATCTGATCGTTGCGCTTGAACGGTGCGGCCTTGGCGTGTTTCGTCCAGTCGGGTGCGAAGCCGACCTGCGGCACCTTGCGGGTGTCGGCCCATTTCGCCGCGATCTTCTCGGCACCCTTCGGTGACTTGCCGTGCAGCAGCACCATGTCGGGGTGCTTGGCGTGGACCTGATCGAGCTTGGCCCAGATCAGGTGGTGATCGTTGAAGTCGAGCCCGCCGGTAAAGGCGATCTTCGGACCGGCGGGCAGCAGCACCTGATTGTCGGCCCGCTTCTTGGCGGCGAGGAAGTCGCGGCTGTCGATCATCGCCGAGGTCAGGTTGCGATGGTTGACCATCGATCCGCTGCGCGGTCGCCAGTTCGATCCGGTGTGGCGCTCGTAGTGCTCGGCGGCCTGGTCGCGCATCAACTCGAACGCGTTGCGGCGTTCGATCATGGTCTGGCCCTCGGCCGTCAGGCGTTCCAGCTCGACGGCCTTCACTTCGCTGCCGTCCTGTTCGCGCTGGCCGCGGCGCTGCGCCTGCTCGTTGTCGTCCAGCTCGCGCTCGATCCGTTCGTTGGCCCGGTGGAAGACGTTGACCGTCGACCAGAGGAGATCGTCGAGGTCGGGCTCGAGGCGGGTGTCCTCCAGAGTGACGATCAGGGCGTCGAAGATATCGGCGATGGCGCCGGCGACATGGTCGCCTTCCGGAAGCGGTCGGGGATCGGGTTCATCCGTGAAGGGACGGTAGCCGTAAAGCTGGAGTTCGCTGAGAACATGGTCGGTGGGTGAAGAGGCGTGGTGCGGTTCGTAGTCGTCGTGCTCGCTCATGGGATGCTCCGTCGGTTCGACCGCGACCCTCGCGGCCTTCATGGCGACGAAAGCCGGCGGGCGGGCCGGACCTGCATCCGCAGCGGAGCGGAGGGCCGGAGCACAGCGGAGGATGACGAAGGCGGGCTATTTTGCCTCGCGATGGAAAGCGGCTCTCGGCCGCGCCGGAAAATAGTCCGCCGCAGGCATTGCGGGTCCGGGCCGTTTGCTGGCCGATCGCCCTCTCGAAGGCCGGGGCGCGGTTCTCTCCGACCTGGGGATCATCCGAGCGATGCCGACGACGGTGCTCCCGCCGCCTGCATTCTCCTGCCGGCCTATGCCGCCAGCGCCATGAAGCGTGCGACGTCCTGTGGCGCGATCTGAACCCGTGCCGCTGCCCGGAGACTGTCCAGACCCGCCAAACGGAGATCCTCGTTGAAGTCGCCCAAGGTTGGAGACACCACGACCGCCTCGATCCCGGCCGCGTTCGCCCGTTCGATCAACGTCGCCATCGCACCGTCGCCGGCCGGATCATTGTCGCGGGCGATGTAGAACCGGCGCAGCGTGTCGGGGAACAGGATGGCCGAGAGATGTGCCGCCGAGAGTGCCGCCGCCATCGGCATGGTGGGCAGCGCCATCCTGAGCGACAGCATCGTCTCGATCCCTTCGCCCGCCGCCATCACTTCGCCCGCTACGCCGAAACGGACGGCATGGCCCAGGAGGTCGCCCATCGCCCGTCTCGGCGTGTCGATCGGGGCCTTGTCCGATCCGTCTGGGGCGAGCCAGGTGCGATGCGCGCCGGTCTGACGCCCGTCGAGATTGGTGACCGATGCAATCATCGCCGGCCAGGTCTCGGTCGGAGAGTGCTCGTCAGGCCGGTAATAGCAGCGGGGATGAAAGCGCAGGCTTCCGGTTCCGTGCAAATCCGTAATGCCGCGTGTGCGGAGATACGTCTTTACGAGTGTGCCCGAAATCGGTTGCGCCATGGCAAAGAGCCGCCGTGCCGCTTCCGGTGATCCGGCTGGTGCAGGTGTCTTGCGCTCGCCGTCATGCGGACGGTCCGGTTCGGGATGCGGCATCGACAGGAAGGTGCGCGCCTCATCGGCGACGTCCTTGAAGTCGTTCAGGCCGCAGCTCTCGCGGATGACGTCGAGGAGATCGCCATGCTCACCGGTTGCGGCGTCGGTCCATTTGCCGGCGGCGCCCTTGCCGGTCTCGCCGCCCTTCAGCCGCACGAACATCGAGCGGCCGAGTGTGTTGCGGACATCGCCGACAAGCCAGTAGCGGCCCTCGCGATGTCCCGCGGAGAGATAGTGGCGGCACACCGCCTCGGCCTGTCGGCCGAGACGGATCGCCAGTTCGGAAGCGTCCTGCCGTGCCATCACGCCGCCTCCCGCTCGCCGATGCGTTCGACCGGGTGGCGCTCCAGCACCTTGGCGAGGATGGCCGCCCCGGTCGTATCGGTCGGCACGAACATCCGCAGCTTCCACGAGATGATTTCGTGAAAGAGGCCATAGGCCCGCAGGCGATCACGCATGGGGTCGGTGAAGCCCGACAGCTCGATGCGGTTGGCGCCCATGACCCGGACGCGGCGAAGCTGAAGACCCTCGGTCAGATCGAGAATGGTCTTGCCGTCCATCAGCGCCATGAAGGCGTCGTCCGGCGTCAGGGTCGACGTGCCGGTGGCGAGCGCGCCGGCCACCCATGCGGGGGAGACGCGGCGACCGACGATGCGCTCGCCGTCGTCTGTCTGGAGTCGATAAACCCGAGTCGATTCGTTCGGAAGCCGCTTCCAGATCGGCAGCAATAGCCCGCTGACGACATGAATGGTGCTATCGGCATATTCCGGCACCTCGGCGGCCTCGGCATCCCATGCCGCAGTGAAGGCGATCTGCTCCGCCTGCACCCAATGGGTCTCGTCCATCATCCTGATGGGGACGTTGTGCGCCTCCATCGGCCGGATCAGCCGCACGCGCCGTTCGATCTCGCCATCGTCCAGCATGATGCTGGTGGTCGGTATCTGCACGGCGGCGCGGCCCGAGCGCTCGTTGATCAGCAGCCTCGCGCCCGGGTCATCGAGATGGCCGAGCGCCGCGGCCAGCGTCACGGGACGGTTGCGCTGGCGCTGGGTGATGGTCAGCAGCCGGGCCTCGGCGCCGGTGCCGGGATGAACATGGATCGTCCGGCGATCGGTGACGATGAAGCTCTCGGCCTGTAGCGTTTCCAAGCCGACGTCGTAGCTGCCGGAAGCGATAGCGCCTTCTATCTTGGCGTTCAGCAGCCGCTCGAACGCCGTGAACAGGACGCCCTGAAGTTCGATGGTCAGCGCCAGCAACCTGTTCAGGAACGTGGTGATCGGCGGCAACTCATTCTTGATGCCGGTGGAGTCCATCAGCGACAGGCCGGTGGCATCCTCGAACATCTGGAGCGAGCACCCCTCGACTTTGCCGCGCACCAGCAGCAGGTAGAGCTGCCGCAGCGCGTCGCGGGCGTAGTGGCTTTCCAGATTGTCCTCGGGCCGGAACAGGCCTTGGCCGCCGGTCTGGCGCTGGCCGCGCGTGATGGCGCCCAAGGTGTCGAGGCGGCGGGCGATGGTCGACAGGAACCGCTTTTCCGCCTTCACGTCCGTCGAGATCGGCCGGAACAGCGGTGGTTGCGCCTGGTTGGTCCGGTTGGTGCGGCCCAGGCCCTGAATGGCGGCGTCGGCCTTCCAGCCCGGCTCCAGCAGATAGTGGACGCGCAGGCGCTGGTTCCGCGCCGACAGATCGGCGTGGTAGCTGCGCCCGGTGCCGCCGGCGTCGGAGAAGATCAGAATGCGTTTCTGATCATCCATGAACGCCTGCGTCTCGGCCAGATTGGCCGACCCGGCGCGGTTCTCCACGGCGAGGCGGTCGATGCCGCCGGGGCTGGTCATGGAGTCGGCACCCGACTTGCGGACGATGCGGCGCGAACGTCCCGTCACCTCTGCTACGACATCGGTGCCGAAGCGCTGGACGATCTGGTCGAGCGCGCCGGGGACGGGTGGCAGCGAAGCGAGCCTCTCGATCAGGCGGTCACGACGGGCAACGGCGTCGCGGCTTTCGACCGGCTGGCCCTCGCGAAACACCGGCCGCGACGACAGGTTGCCCTCGCTGTCGGTGAAGGGCTCATAAAGCTGCACCGGGAAGGAATGGGCGAGGTAATCCAGAACGTATTCTTTGCAGTCGCAGTTTATGTCGAGCGTGGTGGCGGGAGGCGCAGGTTTCCTTCGGTTTTCCATGATTTCACTCCAGATAATTACGGTTCCCTCGACCTCAACAAGTCGAAGGAACCAACATGCGATCAAGATCATCATTGCCGTTTCGAGCGGCCCCGCTCCGGGTCGAAGACCCGCCCAGTCACGGCACCCTTCTCACCACATTCCTCTCCTCTCAGTCGCTCGACGAGAAGTCAGGCTGTGCGGTTCTGTATGGCGCGGCGGTCCGCCATTTCCTGCATTGGCTGGGCCTGCATAGGATCGCCATCCGCACGATTGACGATCGGGCTGTCCGGCGGTTCGAAAAGCATGGGTGCCGGTGCCACCGGTATTCGGCGCAGCAAGCGCACTACAAGGCTGACCAAGCAGCAAGGGTCAGGCGCTTCGTCCGGTTCCTGGAAGATCAAGGCTACGTCGAAGTCGACGACGGGATCGACGATCTGCCACGGCACCTCGCCGACTATTCCGATGCGATCGATCGCCTGCAACTTGCCGAGGGACCGGCACAGGCCTATCGGTCCGAGGCCGAGCATTTCGTGGCCTGGCTTCGCATGGCGCGGCGCCAATGGATCGATATCGATGACACGATCATCGACCACTATGCAGCGCATGATTGCCGATGCCCGGTCTGGCGCAAGCGGGGCAAGTTGGTCGCAACGGGCACCAAGCGGCGGCGGCGATGCGCACGGCACTTCGTCGAGTTCCTGCGAGGCCGGGGCGCCATCCCATTGGTTGAACCGGTGGCGGACGATGACCCGCACATGTCGGCTTACTTGGCATGGCTCAAGCAACACCGCGGCGCCACGGACGAGACGATCCGGCGCTACCGGACCGATATCAGACGGCTCATGCCAATGCTGGGCGAGCCTTCGCAATGGGATGCCGCCGGACTCAGGAGCGCATTCCAACGACGAAGCAAGGAGACGCCGGGGTCGGCATCGCTGCTCGTCACGATAATGAGGAGCTACATCCGGTTTCTGGTCGTGCGTGGCGAGTGCCGGCCGGCATTGTTGCATGCAGTTCCATCAGTACAGCGCTACCGCCTTTCGACGCTGCCGCGCCACGTCGACCCGGCAACGATCGAGAGGATCATTGCGGCCTGTCCGACAGATCGTCCGGTGGAAGTCCGGGACAAGGCCATCATTCTCCTGCTCGCCAGGCTCGGCCTGCGGGCTGCCGATATTCAGAACATGCGTCTCGACGACATCGACTGGCGATCCGGCCACCTGACGGTCAAGGGCAAGACGCGTCGACCGGACCGCCTGCCATTGCCGCAGGATGTTGGCGACGCGATCCTGGCATATCTTGCGGCAGCCCGCCCGAAGGCCGCCGAAGAGCATCTGTTCCTGCGTGCACAAGCACCGTTTCGGCCATTCCGCTCGTCCGCTGAGATAGCGGGCATCGTCGCTCGTACGCGCGACCGCGGTGGGATCGAAGGAGTGCCGACCGGGTCGCACATATTCCGGCATTCGCTTGCCACCAACCTGCTGCGCGCGGGCGCAGGCCTGGAGTCCGTCGGGACCATCCTGCGTCACAGCTCGCCCGAGACCACTGCCATCTACGCCAAGGTCGATCTGCCGATGCTCATGAAGATCGCGCAGCCCTGGCCGGGAGAACAGTCATGCTGAACATCCACATTTCCAGATACGTGGCGCTGCATCGCAGCCTCGGGCTGAAGTTCTCTGAACAGGAACGCATGCTGCGCCTGTACGCCGCCTACGCCGGGGGTTTCGGCGATCGGCACACTCAGGTCCAGCGCATCTACGACTGGTGCCATACGTCGAGCTCACAATATGTGGCCCGCCGGAGGTTCGACACCGCACGTAACTTCAGCCTTTTCGCTCACGCCGAAGATTCAGGCCACGAAGTTCCGCCTGCCGGCGTCTTCGGTCGGGGCAAGCGGCCACGCCCGACGCCGACCATCATTGAGCCGGACCAGGTGCGGGCGATCATGACTGCTGCATTGGACGTTCCACCCCAAGGCACGATCAGCCCACACACGTACCATTACCTGTTCGGGCTGCTGGCGGCGACAGGTCTCCGGATTTCCGAGGCCCTCGCATTACAATGCAAAGATCTGGTCGAGGATGGCCTGATCGTCCGCAACGGCAAGTTTGGCAAGCAGCGGCTGATTGCCTTGCAGCCATCGACGCGCCAAGCACTCGAAGCCTATCTCGCCCTCCGCGAGAAGCACGCGGCCAGGGGCAACGACCTGTTCGTCACTATCCGGGGACGGGCACCGCACAAGGTGCGCGCCCACGTCGTGTTCGTCAGATTGGCCCGGCAGCTCGGATATCGTGGACCAACCGGTACGGCGGGCATGCGACTCCACGATCTGCGGCACACCTTCGCTGTCCGTTCCCTTGAGTCCTGCCCACCTGACAGGGAGGCCATCGCTCACCACATGGCCGGTCTCAGTGTCTATCTGGGGCACGCGTCGGTCGCCAACACGTACTGGTATCTCGAGGCCACTCCGGTGCTGCTGCGCGACATTGCGGCTGCGAGCGAGCAGCTTTACCGGGGAGAGGCGGCATGACGGCGCTCGCTCCGCATCTCTCGGCATACCTGCGTGAGCATCTGCCACGCGAACGTGCTGTCAGCCCGCACACAGTGAAGACTTATGCCAACTGCTTCGTCCTCCTCGTTCAGTTCGCTGCCGATCGGCTGAAGCGTCGGCCGACCGATCTTGAGATCGAGGATCTCGGCCCCGACATGATCATGGCCTTCCTGGACCATGTAGAGACCGGCCGCGGCAGCTGCGTGCGGACCCGTAATGGCAGGCTCGCTGCGATCCGGTCCTTCTTCCGGTACATCGAGTATCGGATTCCGGCCTGCCTGGATCTGGCCCTCCGCGTCAGATCGATCCCGACCAAGAAGACCGACAAGGCGCTGATCGACTACCTCGACCGGGCCGAGATCAAGGCTTTGCTCGATGCCCCGGATCCCCGGACACGCCTTGGCACCCGCGATCGCGCGATGCTGCATCTGGCCTATGCCGGCGGGCTGAGAGTGTCGGAACTCGTAACGCTGCAGCTGCGCGATTTCCCGGACCGCTCCCTGTCCACCGTGCACATCATGGGCAAGGGTCGGCGTGAACGGGTCCTGCCGCTCTGGAAAGAGACCCAGTTCGTATTGCGCGCGTGGCTTGCGATACGGCCCGACGCGCAAGCTGCCGAGATATTCCTCAATGCCAACGGGCAGCCCATGACCCGCGACGGATTTGCGTTCCGTTTGGCCGAGCACGTCAAGACCGCGGCAACGAAGCAGCCGTCGATCCTTGGCAAGCGGGTTACGCCGCACGTGCTGCGGCATTCCTGTGCGATGCACACGCTCGCGGCGACCGGGGACATTCGCAAGGTTGCATTGTGGCTCGGCCACGCCAGCATCCAGAGCACCGAGACCTATTTGCGCGCCGATCCCGAGGAGAAGCTGCAAATCCTCGCGGCTCACGGCGCACCCGCCATCAGGCCCGGGCGCTTCAAGCCGCAAAGCGACGATCTACTATCAATGCTTCAGGAAATACGTGCAGGAGGTCATGTCAAAATTTGACACAGGTCCGCATCGCAGTTCGAAGCGCCAGTGGCGCTCCCGCCAACAAAGCTTCGCCTTCGAGGCGGCCGTTGATGCGTAGCATAACCGAACCGTTTTGACGGAGAAGCATCGGAATGAGTTGGGAACCAGTGAGGTTGGCCTGCCAAAACGTGCTCTGAGCGTTCGCGCGGCCGGTCGGAATGTCAATTAATCGACCAGCAAAATTCCATGTAACCGTAACGCGCGGCACCGTCGCGGGCTTGTTAAGGAGCATGGCCATCATGGGGCGGTTGCCTTCACAAAACAGGCTAAACGACTTGATGTTTGGCGAAGCAGCTACATCGACATAGGCCATTGGGGCGCGACCTTGGACCGGCACGACCTCCCAAGCAGTCCCAGGCAGCGGCACTGCGTCCTCAGGTGGGCTGTCCATAAGCAGGCGAGCAATGTCCTGGGGCTCGGGCAAGCGGCCTCCTTGAGGCGCATAGACCGTCAACTTTCCCTTTTCCCAAAGGCCAATTTGAACAGCACGGCGATTTGCATCAAGCAAAACATAGGCTTGCTCTACACCGCCTTGATGCGGCGCATTTCCCGTAACCCAATAGAGAGATCCTTGTCGTTGGAGACCGGATATCGCCGAAAGATTGCTGGCCAGCAGGTCTATTTTGCGGCCCAAACGCGAACGTATCGCGTCAGCTATCGGACCACTTGTCAAAAGATCTATTCCGTTGGGATCGGAATCACTTTGGAATTTTCCTATGGAACTCGCAAGATTGGTCCAGGCTAGCGGCGTCGGTTTTCCCAAGACTGGCCTTGCTTGCAGAGGTGCTTTTGAAGCAGCAGATGCCGGCCCAGACCCCTTGCACAAGAGCAGTGGGGATTGCGACACGAGCGCTGACTTGAACGGATCCAGGCGCTGTCCAGGCGCGACGTCTGCTTCAAGGCGGACTACGCCTCGCTTTTCGTCGTCATTGACCGTCAAGATCACGCGTCCGAAATCGTTGGCATTGACAGGAAAAGGAAAAAAGACCGCGCTAACGCCTTCATAGGTCGGGCCAAGAAACGAAGCCGCGTACTCAAACCGGGTGCTTTTTACAGTCTGACCAGACGCTTTGAAAGTAAAGCCGGTTTCGTTGATCTCAAGGCTCGCCCCTCGAGAGCAATCGCCACGCGGCGCATACGAGCCATAGCTTCCTTCGAGATCCATGCCTTTTAATGACGTCAATGTCACTGCGCCTGCGACGCCGGGCAAGCCCAGAAAAATCCCTGCGAGAAAAACGATAATGGGGCGCTTGGGCAGTTTGTTCGGCATGGCAGATCTCCATGGCGGACAGCCTTGCATCGGGACCTCGATTGAAAGCGACGAACGACTGCCTCGGGGATTTTCTACAACCTGCACCATTCCAGCGGTGCCGACAATCCTAACGGCCCCAGCATTCAACCTTGTCAGGCAATTATCTGGAGTGAAATCATGGAAAACCGAAGGAAACCTGCGCCTCCCGCCGCCACGCTCGACATAAACTGCGACTGCAAAGAATATGTGTAATGTTGAGCTCAACATTACACATACTCGCGCGGGGTGATGTCCACCCGGACGTCGTTCCATTCCTCGGTGGGGATCTCCGCGAGACGGCGCTCCATCAGGGCTTCGCCGGTCGACACGATCTGGATCACGGCGGCATGGCCGTCGACTAGGTCCTGCTCGATCGAGCGGATCAGGGTGGGCGTCTTCATCGAGGTCAGCAGATGGCCGAAGAAGCGCTGCTTGGCGGATTCGAAGGCCGAGCGGGCGGCGGATTTGGCCTGGCGGTTCAACGTGCCGCCGTCGCCAGTGATGTTGGCGGCCTGCATCGCCGCATCGAGATTGTTATGAATGACGGCGAAGGCGCCGGCATAGGCGTCGTAGATGCCGGTCTGCTCGGGGGTGAGCTGGTGCTCGACCAGTTCGTATTCGACGCCGTCATAGGACAGTGAGCGGGCCGTGTAGAGACCGAGCGAGCGCAGGTCGCGGGCCAGCACTTCCATCGCCGCGACGCCGCCATCCTCGATCGCCTCGACGAATTCGGCGCGGGTAGAGAACGGGAAGTCCTCGCCGCCCCAGAGACCGAGGCGCTGGGCATAGGCGAGATTGTGGACGGTGGTCGCGCCGGTCGCCGAGACATAGACGACGCGCGCATTCGGCAGGGCGTGCTGGAGCCGGAGGCCCGCACGGCCCTGCTGCGAGGCGGCGACGTCGCCGCGTTCGCCTTTTCCACCAGCGGCGTTCTGCATGGCGTGGCTCTCGTCGAAGATGATCACTCCATCGAAGTCGGAGCCCAACCATTCGACGATCTGCTTGACGCGGGAAAGCTTTTCGCCCCGGTCGTCGGACCGTAGCGTGGCATAGGTGGTGAATAGGACGGCTTCCGAGAGCGTGATGTCCTTGCCCTGCGGGAAGCGCGACAGCGGCGTGACCAGCAGGCGCTCCATGCCGAGGGCCGACCAGTCGCGCTGGGCATCCTCCAGCAGCTTGTCGGATTTGGAGATCCACACCGCCTTGCGGCGGCCCTGCATCCAGTTGTCGAGGATGATGCCGGCCGACTGGCGACCCTTGCCGGCGCCGGTGCCGTCGCCGAGCATGAAGCCCCGGCGGAAGCGCACGGCGTTCGGCGCATCGTCGGGCGCGGCCGAGACGACGTCGAAGGTTTCGTCGAGCGTCCATGATCCCGCGAGGAAGTCGGAGTGCGCCTCGCCGGCGTAGATGACGGTTTCGAGCTGCGCGTCGGAGAGAA
Source organism: Aquamicrobium terrae (assembly GCF_052978165.1). NCBI lineage: Bacteria > Pseudomonadati > Pseudomonadota > Alphaproteobacteria > Hyphomicrobiales > Phyllobacteriaceae > Aquamicrobium > Aquamicrobium terrae. The sequence goes on along the minus strand of NZ_JBRKLZ010000001.1, from coordinate 1,362,998 downwards.
GGCCGTCTGTGAGGACGTTGGCGGGCAGCCGAGGCCGGTAGCTCGGTTTGGGCGGCGGGACCGAGGCCATCGCCACGGATTGGACCAGCTTGGTCGGATGGGCCTGAGCACCGGGAATGCGGATCGCCTGCAATCCGTATTCTTCATAGATCGCGTCGGTGATCCGGCCTTCTTCGGCGGGCGTCCAGTCCACGGTCTCATAGGCGAGTTCGATCCCTTCGGGCTCGATGGACGCGGGCGTGGCGGGACGTGCAGCGGTGGTGCGAGCGAGGTATCCGCGAACGGTCCTGGGCGTGGCGGCGGACGCCGAGGTTGTCACTGGCGGGAGGGTTGCGGTCGGACGCGGGGGAACCTGCGTTTCGATCCAGCCGAGCAGCGTGTCGACGTCGGGCGCGATGCCGGGCGATCCCGGGAAAGCGCCCGGATTGGCGGCCGGGATCTTGTCGATCACGGTCAGACGGGTGTCGATGGTCGTGCCATGCTTGGCATAGACCGAGCCGTCCACGGCCGCGGTGAAGACGACGCGGCCACGCTCCTGAAGCCGGGCGAAGGCCTCGCGCCACGCTGGAAGGTCGGGGCCGAAGTTGGCGCCGGTGATCGCCACCAGCCGCCCGCCTTCGGCGAGCCGTGCCAGTGCTGAAGCGACATGGCGATAGGCGGCGTCGGCAACGCGGCCGGAGACGTTTGCCATGGCCGAGAATGGCGGGTTCATGAGCACGACGGAGGGGACAGCGCCCGGCGTGAGATGATCGTTGATCTGGGCGGCGTCGAAGCGCGTGACGGCAACGGCCGGAAACAGCGCAGCGAGCAGATCGGCTCGGGTCTCGGCCAGTTCGTTGAGGAGGAGCGTTCCGCCGGATATCTCGGCCAGGATGGCGAGCAGGCCGGTGCCAGCCGAGGGCTCCAAGACAATGTCGCCAGCAGTTATGGAGGCGGCCGCCACGGCGGCGAGACCGAGCGGCGCCGGCGTCGAGAACTGCTGAAGCGCCTGCGATTCTTCCGAACGCCGCGTATGCGTCGGCAGGAGCCCGGCGATCTTCCCAAGAGCGGAGAGACGTGCAGCCGGAGATGCGGCTTTGCGGAAAAGCGCCTTTCCGTATTTGCGCAGGAAGAGGACTGTCGCGACCTCGCAGGCCTCATAGGCGGCCTTCCAGTCCCAGGCGCCGCTGGTGTCGGATGCGCCGAAGGCTTCTTCCATCGCTGCACGGAGGATCGCGGCGTCGATGCGCTGGCCGCGTTCGAGATAATCGAGAAGCTGTTGCGCCACCGCGAGGATCGGGGACGCACGGGTGACGGGCGCGGCCGGAAGGGCCACGGGAGACAAAATGTTCATGGGAGGAACCTCGGGAGAGCGGAAGGGACAAGCCCGGCGGCGCTCTCTCTCGACCGCCCGGACTCGACCCGTCCCGGCCGTCCTCTTCCTCTGATCCGCCGACATAAAAAAAGCGCCCAACCGTGAGGCCGGGCGCTGAGGGAAGCAGCCGATTTCAGTCGATCGCCTGGAAGATCTCCGCGGATTCCGGATGGTCCGCGGCGTGGTCGTAAAGGCGGCCATATCCTTCCGACATCGCGTCGACCGGATACTTGAAGGAGAGATGGGAGAAGGCGAAAAGCGTCGCGATGATGCCGGCGGCGTCGGCCGATACCTCGCCCTCATAGCCGTTGGTATCGCAGACGATCTGAAAGCGGGGCTTCGAGGTCGGCGCGAGGTATAGGGGCCTCCCGTCGCGCTCATAGAAGTCCCAGAGACCGCCGCGATAATCGAGCGGGCTGAGGCGCTCCATCAGGTGATAGACGGTCATCTCCGCCACAAGGACATGCTGGCGGCCGAAGAGCAGCGGCAGGAAGCCCATCCGGCGAGCCTCCGGTACGAGGGTGACAGCGCGCGCTGGGGAACCGTCGGTGGTGTTTATAATGTCGGGCATGAGGATTTCTCCGGAGAGCGGATCGGGACGAGCCGGCGGCGCTCTCTCTCGACCGGACCGGCTCGAACCCGTCCCGGCCGTCCTCTCACTCTGGCGCGCGGCATGACCGATTGATCGCGCGGACTTCCGAGGTGGGATGCGCGGCGCTACATTCCTTCATCCAGCACATGGCGAAACGCGGCCTCGGCGATCGGGGACGCATGTCCGCCCGACCTAGCGAGGCCCCGGAGGGAGACGGTGATGAAGGGTAGTGTGATCGGCATGGTGGCCGCAGGATGCCTCGTAGTGGGCTTTGGGGCGGGATTCGCGCTCCGCCCGGTGATCGCGCCCGGTGGCGCATCCGCCGCGGTCGCGGGCGTGGCGCAGCCGACAGAAGAAGAGGCCATCGCGGCCGTCCGCCGCCATCGCCTCTTCACGGGGACGTCGCTGGCAAATGCGACACTCAAGCTTGGTGATTGTTCGCCGGGCGGTGTCGGACCCGGCGTGACGTGCATGACGCAGCTCACGATGGATACGACCCGGGCGAACGCCACGCCCCAGAACCGTCCGGTCGGCTTCGCGCGCGTCAACGGTCAATGGGAAGTGGCCGTCTGGTAGAGTTCAGACAGCCGTTTCATCGCCCGTGTCGGGCGGAAGGTAAGCGTCATAGGGATTGCCGTCCGCCAGATGGCCGAACGGCGTGAACATATAGTCGCCGCCGTCACGGCCGACGGCACAGATGACATAGCGCGGCTCGCCGGTCGCGGCGTCCGTGCATTCCATCAGCGCCAGGTCGCCGCTTTCCGCTGCGCGAAGCAGGGTCTGGAAGTTGGCGCGCGCGTGATCGGGAATCATCGCGCACCTCCCTCAGCGAGCCAGCGGCCGGTGCTGATCCATTGGATCGTGCGGCCAGTTGAGAGGTCGAGCAGATGGGCACCGCCGGAGAAGCCATCGATGACAGGGTCCGAGGCAATGCCGGCCCACTGAAACCCCCAGGTGCCGGTGAGCGCGAACGTCTCGGCGCAGCGGGTGACGAAGGTTATCAGTAATTGCGGATCGGCGGTGCCTGGGTCGCGAAGCCAGAGGCGTGTCGCGCCATGCTCGGGCGTCAGCGAGAGCAGGAACGGCTCGGCGGGCGGGTCTTCGCGACCGTTCTCGGCCATCAGCGCGGTGTAGATGTCGAACGCCTGCGCGACATTGGCGACTGAGCCGACGTCGAGCAGGCAGGAGAAGCGGGTGAGATGTTCGGCCATATCAGGCTCCTGAAACGAAAAGAGCCCGGCGCTGGGCCGGGCTCTGAGCGGATGGGATTGGAAGTTGCGGAGCGGCCGAAGCCGCCCCGCGAGCCGCTCATTCGGCGGCGACGAGGCGACGTTCGTCGTCCTCGCTATCGGCCTGCGGTTCCGAGTCATCGTCGGTGCTGAGAAAGTCAGGCAATTCGGCCCCCTCGGCTTCTTCGCCTCCGTCCGCGTCCGATGCCGGATCGCCGTCAACGTCGGCAACCCGAAGCGGCTCAGGCACCCAACCGCTGTCGGCCAGGAGACGCTCGGCCTCCTTGGCCATGTCGCCCTTTTTCAGATGGGCGATAAGCTCGGCCGCCCGTTCGCCGGCGCCTTCGCGGACGGCTTCTAGGATGCGCGGCTTGGTGACACGGTTGAGGTAGTTGCCGAAGGTCGGGCGCCAGCCGGCTTCGACGATGTCGAGGCCGGTCGCGCGCGTCAGCCGGTCGGCCTGCGCGAGCCTCATGTCGAGCGTATGCTGCGACACGCCGCCCGCGCTGTGCGGGTTCGGCCGCTCATAGAGCGCGTTGACCCCATAGCTGACGCAGTGCGCCAGCAGAGCCATGCGGCTGGCATCGTCAAGCGCGGCGAGCCAGTCCCAGAGGGCGTCGTCGTCCTTCGGGATGTCGGCGGCCCAGGCGTCGTGACGCTCCTGCACGGCTCGCGCGGAGGGGCTGTCCTTCAGCGTCTCGTCCTGAACGGGGAAGAAGATATGCTTCATCCCCGCCTCCATGGCGCCCGTGTACATGCGGGTCATGAAGTTGTCCGAGACCAGCTTGTGGAGAAGCGCCGTCATGGCGATGTGCGGGTTGTCCGCGACGGCATTGCGCAGCGCGAGGGTGCGGTAGGCGGTCAGCTCGACGACGAGACGTTCGGGCAGCGGCTTGATCCCGTCGTCGTCATCATCCTCTTCGGGGTCGACTGGCTGGCCCCCGATGGTGATGACGGCGCGCTGCACCGAGGGGCTCGCGGTGCCGGCGGATTCGGTGTCCGTCTCCGAGCCCTCCTCGCCATCGGTCCGGACCTGAGGCACATCCTCGGGCCGAACGAAGCCGCGATCGACCGAAAGCGATCCGTCGGCGTCGATGCTGACGAAGACGCCGGCGATGGCGATGTCGGCCGGGTCGAAGTGCTCGGGGCGATCGTCGAACGCGGCCAGAGCCGTCTCGATCTCGCCCATACGCTCGTCGATCTCATCGGGCAGTTCGTCGGCGTCCTGATATTCGGCTTCGAGCCTGGTCTGCTCGGCGGTGAGCGCCTCGATGGTCGCCTGTTCCTCGGCCGATAGATCGAGCGGCGTGCCGGGGACCTCGTGCAGGCCGCGCACCGCGTCGTAGGGGAAGCTGACCGCGACCTCGATCCACTTCCAGCCTTCAGTGGCGATCACCTCGGCCTCGGCCTTCAGCTTCTCGGCGACGAGTCGATCGAGAAGCCCGACGTCCTGCAGCCAACCGCCATCATCGGCCTGGAAAAGATCGCGCATGACGATGCCGCCAGCCGCCTCATAGGTGTCGATGCCGAGGAAGACGGCACGCTTGTCTGACGCGCGCACCGTGGTCTCGGTCAGCATGCGCCGGATCTGGTAGGGCTCCTTCGACCAGGCGTCCTTGATCGCGTCCCAGACCTGCACCTGACGTTGGTGGTCTTCGGAGACCGTGAAGGCCATGAGCTGCTCCAGCGTCATGCCATCGTCGGCATAGACGTCGTGGAGGACGGGCGAGACCGTTGCGAGGCGCAGCCGCTGCTTGACCACGTTGACGGGCACGAAGAACGCCGCCGCAATCTCTTCTTCGGTCATGCCTTTGGTCAGCATGTCGTGGAAGGCGCGGAACTGATCGAGGGGATGGAGCGGCGCGCGCTCGATGTTCTCCGCCAGCGACACCTCCTCGGGGAGGATGGCGTCGTCGCGATCGCGGACCACGCAGGGCACGGGCGCGACCTTGGCGAGACGCTTCTGCTTCACCAGCAGTTCGAGCGCGCGGAAGCGGCGACCGCCAGCGGGCACCTCGAACATGCCGGTCTCGTTGCCTTCGGCGTCAACGACTGGAAAGACGCTGAGACTCTGGATCAGGCCGCGACGAGTGATCGAGGCTGCCAGGTCCTCGATCGAAACGCCGGCCTTCACTCGCCGGACGTTGGACTGGCTGAGCACCAGCTTGTTGAAGGGGATGTCGCGCGAGGACGACAGGATGATCTTCTGAACGGCAGTAGCCATCGGGATTTACTCCGCGACGGGCGGCCGAGAGACTCTCTCTCAACCTCCAACCCGTCACGAAGCGAAGCGCCGCCCTCTTCCTCTAAAGGGGGCAGCGCCACGGACCGGCAAACCAGAAAGGCACGGAAGCGCAAAGCCGGAGACGCGGAAAACCGCATCCCCGGTTTCGCGGAAATCAGGCAGCTCGATCGAGTAGCTTCTTGGCCTTGCCCTCCATGTCGAGGCGGGCGTCCTGATGCGGCTTGTCGCGCGCGACGGCGGTGATGCCCTGCACGAAGTCGAAGATGGACTCCGGAGGGCGGCCTTCCTCCGCCAGCACCCTGTCGATGATCTTGCCGGTCTCGGCCTTGGAGAAGCCGCGCCGACGCAGGAAGTCAGTGCGGTCTTCGTCCGTCCTGGCGACGATCCGCTCGCGGGCCGCCTTGATGCCGTTGACGAACGGCAGGGGCGAGGAGTTCGCGAAGTTCAGCAGCGCCGGGGCCGCCTCGTGCGCAAAGCGATTGGCGGCATATTTGGAGTGGCGGATGGTGATTTCCTCGAAATCCTCCACGCCCCACAAATTGCGGTTCTGGCAGACCGCCCGGAGATAGAAACTCGCCATTCCGAGCGTCTTGGCGCCGACCTCGGAATTCCAGCAATAGAAGCCCCGGAAATAGAGGTCGGGCGATCCGTCCGGCAGTCGGCCGGCCTCGATCGGATTCAGGTCGTCGACCAGGAACAGGAAGACGTCGCGATCGGAGGCGTAGAGCGTCGTCGTGTCCTTGGTGATGTCGACGCGGGGATTGTAGATGCCGGTCGACCAGTCGAGCACGCCCGGGACCTTCCAGCGGGTGTCGCCCGTGCCGTTGCCGGCGATGCGCTGCACGGCCTCGACCAGCTCGTGGTCGAAGATCCGGCCGTAGTCCGGGCCGGTGACGGCGCGAAGCTCGACGCGGCCGTTGTCGGTTTCGAGCGTCTTGATCTGCTCGGCCCGATTGGAGGTCAGGCCGTATTGCAGGTTGATGCCAGCGAGGGCGGCGGGGAGCTGCCGCAAATAGGCGGCGGGCGCTCCGACCAGGCTGGCGAGTTGGCCGAACGACCAGTGCGTCGGCGCGATGGGAGTGTCGGTGCCCGGGAGGATGAGCGCCAGCCGCTCCGGGTCGTCGCGGTTAGCCTCTACATGGACGAGTGCGCTCTCTACCACGCGCGTCCGGCTGCGTTCGGCGCGATCGCTAACCGCACGGCCCAGCTCGGTCAGGGACAGGTAGCGCTCATCGGCGGGGCGAGAAAACCATTCCGACGAGACGCGGCCGATCCGCTCCCCTCGGCTGACATCGACCTTGTAGCCGCCGTTCAAGTCACGGCGGGCGTCGAGAACCTGCATGTTCATGGACCAATCTCCATGACGGGCGTCGGAGACTCTTCTCCAACCCTCAACCCGTCACGGAAAACCGATCCACTCTCTCACTCTCAGCGGGGCGTTGCGGGGCAGCCGCCCCGCAGAAGGGGTCGGCCGAGACCGTTGGCTTTGGACGCAGGGGAAGGCTTTCCCCTCCGAGGCCAAGCTTAACTGCAAGTTTGGCGATTGGGCACACCAGCGGTTCGTCTATGGCGATTATGAGACGCGGCCGCCATAGACCTCGAACGCGTCCACCAGATGGTCGAACAGCGCCCCGACACGCGGCAAGCGGCGCAGATTCTCATGCGTCACGATCCAGGTCGGCAATTGTGGAAGCTCAATGTCGGACAGAACGCGTTGCAGTTCGGGATAACGCGCAGCCGTCGGTATCTGAGCGACGGCGATGCCAAGGCCGGCGCGCGCGAGCGCAAGCTGCGCGGGATGACTGTCCGTCCGGGCGATCCAGCGGATGTGCGCGGGATCTCCGATCCGTGCCGCAACGGCGAGATCGCCTCGGTTGCGGTCGGGCCCGATAAACAGATGATCGCCAATCTCGGCTCTCGAAGCGGGGCGGCCATAGGTTTCAAGATAATCGCGGTGAGCGAACAGGCCGAGTGGGATCGAAGGCACCTTTTTCACCACGAGGGCGGATTGCTCGGGCGGGTGCATCCGCACAGCGACATCCACCTGCTGGTCGAGCAGGTCGGCGCTGGCATTGCTGAGTTCGAATTCGACCGTGAGCTGCGGATGCTTGTCGCGCAGGCTGCGAAGCATGGGAGGCAGGACTTCCTGTCCCACGAATTCGGAGACGCTGAGCCGGACCCGACCCGCGGCCGCCGCTGAATCGGCGGACGCCGCGCGCAGCATGGCCTCCGATGCATGTGCCATGGCACGGGCGGGCGCAGCCATCGCCTCGGCTGTCGGCGTGGGCACCAGTCCATGCACTGACCGTGTGAACAACGCCGTGCCCAGCGCAGCTTCCAGCCCCTCGATGCGCGCGCGCACCGTCGGCTGCGACAGCCCCAGCCGGCGCGCCCCGGCCGACAGGCTGCCCGTCTCCATCACCGCCAAGAAGGCGCGCTGATCATCCCATCCCACGTTCTTGCTCATAAAATTCTTATAGGCTGATAGCCAAAAGCTGGCAATTTCCTTGTGATCAGTTCTGGCCGAAGCTCTCTCCATCGAAAAGGAGATCACTCATGGTTCACACTGTTTCAGCAAACGGGGTCCGCAGGACTGCCCTTGTGCTAGGCGCCACAGGCGGCATTGGGGGTGCGATCACTACCCAGCTCATCCGGGATGGATGGCAGGTTCGCGCCCTATGCCGCGACATCGAAGCGGCGACGTCCGGCTGGCGTCATGATTGCCCGGCGCCACAATTCGTGGCGGGCGACGTCATGGATGAAGCCGCTGTCGTGCGTGCCGCCACCATGCAGGACGGCGTCTCAGCCATCGTGCATGCGGTCAATCCGCCGGGCTATCGAAACTGGTCATCGCTCGTGCTGCCGATGATCGACAACACGCTGGCGGCCGCCCGCGCGGCGGGTGGCGCCCGCATCGTCCTGCCCGGTACGGTCTATAATTATGACCCGGCGCGCACGCCCGTGATCGACGACAACACGCAGCAGAATGCGCGTACAAAGAAGGGCGAGACCCGCATCGCGCTCGAACGCACGCTGGTGCAGGCCGCGCCGGAAGTTCCGTCGCTCATAGTAAGGGCGGGAGACTTTTTCGGGCCGGCGGCACGAGCAAGCTGGTTTGCACAGGCGATGGTGAAGCCGGGGCAGCCGGTGCGGAAGTTCATCAGCATGGCGCCCGGCGTTCCGCATGCCTACGCCTATCTGCCCGATCTTGCGGCGGCCTTTGCCGGACTGCTGTCGATCCCCGAGCGGTTGCGGCCTCACGAAACGGTTCAGTTCGCCGGTCACTGGGATGCGACAGGCACGCAGATGCGCGACGCGGTCCGCCGGGTCGTCGGCAAGAACGTGCCCGAGCGCGCATTCCCATGGTGGATGATGCGTCTTGCGGCCCCCTTTGGCGGGTTCCCAAAGGAAGCACTGGAGATCGAGCCGGTCTGGAAGCATCCGATGCGCCTGGATAACGGACGTCTCGTGGACCTGCTCGGCACAGAGCCGCATACGCCCCTCGACCATTCCATCGCGGCGACTCTGGGCGACATGGGCTGCCTTGACCGCCCGCACCAGGGCGCTGGCTTTGCCTTCGCCTGACACTCACTGAAAGGAGACAGAGATGACCTGGAAGACCTATCTGATTGCGCAGGCGCTTGGCGTCGCGGCGTTCAATGCCCTCTGCAACGCGGCCTATACCGCCTATCTTTGGCGCGCAGAGCCGGTGCTGCCTCTTGACCTCATCGGTGCGGACCTTGCCATGACGCCGATCTGGATCGGCCTGCTGTCGGTGCTGCTGGGCACACCGTTCATCAGGAAGGCGCTTGCGGACGGGCGGATGATGCGCGACGCGGGGCTTCGCGCTCCTCCGCTGGCGACCTTGCTGCCGCGCAATCTGGTTGTCCGCGCGATCGCCGCAGCCAGCTTGTGCGCCGCGATGTTTGCCCTGCCGCTGGCGCTGGTTCTGCCTTGGCTTGGCGATGGGCTGCTCACGCAGGTCACTGCAATCGGCAGCAAGGTGATCATCACCATCGTGTCCAGCCTAATCATCGTGCCGTTGGTTGCCTATGCCACGATTGCAGATATGCCGGCCACAAAGGTCGCGCACGTTTCACGTAGCTGACTTCAGCCAGTTGGCGGATTGCCCAGGCTTTCCGACGCTTTCTGGGTCACGCGTCATGGCGGGCTAAAGGTCTTTAATGGCATCGCCGAAATCGGCATTCCGCTCGATATCCTCAGCCATGCCGAGGGCGGCCGTCGCGTCGCCACCCAGCCTTACTTGTCGGCCATCGTCCGCCGTGGCCACAATGAGGACCGCGCCGCCTGCCTGAGCTGCCGCGCGCAATTCGGCAGCGATCATGCGAGCCCGATCCGGTGCAAAATCGTAGATCGCCCGATCGGCCCGAACGACCAGGACCACCCTCCCGGTGTCGAGGTCATGCGAGATACCGACTGTCATAGCGCGATCCGCTGGACGTCTGCCGGCACCAGGGAAGGACTGATCGACGACATGGCCTTACCGCGAGGCAACAGCTTTGCGCCGGGCAACGCCGGACTTACCAGTCGGCTCAACCACATCGCCGAGGTTCTGGAGTGTGAATGCCGGGCGGGTCGGCAGCTTCACGATCAGTTCCAGCTTTCCACCGATCGCCTCGACATAGCTGCGAAGGGTGGAGAGGTACATGTCCGCCTGCTTCTCGATCTTCGAAACTGAAGGCTGCTTGATGTTCAGCGCCGTCGCGATGTCGGCCTGGGCCTTGCCGGCGATCTGGCGCAGCTCGCGCAGGCCTTCGACTTCCTGCTTGAGGATCTGATAGCGCGCCTCGATCTCCGCCTGCTCATCCGCGGGGAGTTCAGCGATGAATTCGTTCAGGCTCCGTGCCATCTCACTTTCCCTTCTTTGCGGATTTCAGGTTTTCCAGATGGTCGGAAAACCGTAAATCCGCTTTTGCGATCAGGCTCCTGTAGAAGCGCTTCTGGCTTCCGCCCGACTTGTCGCCGGCCACGAGCACGATCGCGTTTCTCTCAGGGTCGAAGGCGAAGGCTGCTCGCCATTCGCCATCGGCCGCCTCGAACCGCAGCTCCTTCATATTGGCGTGTCTGGACCCCTTGAGCGTGTCTGCGTGGGGTCGGCCAAGCTGCGGGCCGAAATCGGCGAGCAGCTTGGTGGCGGCGACCAGCGCGATACGGACGTCTCGCTCGAAGGCCAGAACCTCGTCCTCAAAGGCCGAATGCAATCTGACTTCCCAAGTCATATAGCCTCCAGGCTATGCGAAGTCAATGGGAAGGATGCGCGGCGCGGCCGGCGACGCCGTGGTCACGCGACGGCAACTTTCAGCCCAGGCATCGAGATCGTCGACCGCGTAGCGGACCCATTTCCCGAACTTATGGAAGATTGGCCCGCCACCCAGCGAGCGGTAGCATTCCAGCGTATGCGCTTCGAGGGCGAGGTAGCGGGCAGCCGCCTCGGTATCGACGAAGCGGATCGGTCCGGCGTCATCGACGAACCTGGCGCGACGCAGGATGTCGGCCGTTGGCCACCGACGCTGCTGGTTGGCGTCACGCATGGTTCGCCTCCTTTGGCTCGTCGCGCTTGGTGCCAGGAGGGACGGCGCGGTTCTCCCCGGAGCGATGTCGGAACGGCCGATAGTTTCCGAGCTTGGTGCGCGAATCGTACTGGCCGTCCTCATAGCCGAGAGGTTTGCCAGTCGCGGTCAGCACCGGCTCGATGACCTCGATCTCTGGCGCCACCGAAGGCACTTCCACAACCTGAGCCGGCGCAGGGGTGGAAGGCGGGCTCGCCAAGTGACCGCCAAGCAAAGCCTGCCGTCGCTGGTTCACCGCTTCCGCCGCAGCGCGAACCGGGTCGTCCTCGGTGTGCACGTACTTCATGAACATCGTCACCGTCTTGTGGGCGGTGAGCGCCATGCCGACCTTCACGGGTATGCCGGAGTTGGCGATGTCGGTCGCCGAGCGATGCCGGATGCCATGCGTTCCGATATGCGGGAGCCCGGCACGCTCAAGGATGCGGCGCCAGCCCTGATAATAGGTGTGCTTCGACATCGGCAGGTTGGGGTCGAAGACGGACGGGCAGACGAAAGGCGATTCTTCAAGGAGCGGTGCGGTCTCGAAGAGCCGCTGCGCTTCGGCGCTCATGGGCTTGGACATGCCACCGGTCTTGCTGTCGGGCCAGACCACGCGCCGGTTGTCATAATCGACCCACGACCATTCGAGCTGGAGGATCTCCGACATGCGCGCCGCGAATTCGAACTGGAGCCGAATGGCCAGCAGAATGAAGGGATGCTCAAGCCCCTCCGCCTCGGCACGCGCAAGATACGCGAAGAGCTTCTTCATCTCGCTGTCGGTGATCAGCCGGGTCTTTCCCCGTTCCGGGAACTTCGGGACTTGGCGGCAAGGGTTCGACCCGTCGGGGCGCATGCCCCAGACCTCGGCCATGTTGAACATCTTCCGCACGGCCGCCAGGACGCGGTTCGCATTCGTCGGCTTCGTCGACATCTTCTTCATCAGGTTCGAGATGTCGGCGCGGGTGACGTCGGGCACCTTCAGTTGGCCGAGCACCGGGATGATGTAGCGCTTGCCGTAGCCACGGTTCGAATGGACGGTGGACGGCTTGTTGCGGCTCTCCGAGTAGTCGGTGATGAAGCGGTCGAAGAGTTCTTTGACCGTGGGCGCCTGACGAGCCGTAGCTCGCTCGGCGCTGGGATCGACGCCGCGGCGGACTTCGGCCAACCAGTCCTGGGCGATCCCTCGGGCCTGCTCGACGGTGATCTCACCGTAGCGGCCGATAGCGGGCTTTCGGCGCTGTCCATTGTGGGCGACATAGGCCACCATGAAGATCTTGCGGCCGGCGGGCGTGACCTTGACAAGGAACCCGGGTATCGTCGTATCCCGGAGTTCGTAATCGCGCTCCTGCGGGCTTGCGGCGTCGACAGCGGTCTTGGTGAGTTTGATTTTGGGCATTCCTAACCTCCGATGAGGTCGGTTTTCAGGTGCAACATAGGTGCACCTAGAAAGCCAACCGTGGCGTACATCCGGTTAGGTATGGGTGACTCGATATCCGAAAAAAGCTAGTGCTGACAGTCGGTTATCGGGAAAACGGATACCCCCGGATACACAAAGGATAGGGCATCTGGGGTCTCTCAAAATGCGTTTCCGAGAGGAGTGCTGGTTCGAGTCCGGCATGGGGCACCATCATCTCCACGGTTTCGAACCGGGTCGCGCGGCCTTGACGGCGCGCTGTTCGCCGTTGCCGTTCGGCGGGAATCGACCTGCCGCATCAAGTGATCGTGATCGGCGGCCATTGTGTGGCCGCGTTTTTCTTCTTATGCATGCGGCGCGCAATTCGAGGGCCTTCATGCTTCGCGGACTCTACGACTGGACCCTGTCGCTCGCGGCAAGGAAATCGGCCGAATGGTGGCTGGCCTTCATCGCCTTCGTGGAAAGCTCCGTATTCCTGGTGCCGGCCGATGTGCTCTACCTGCCGATGGCGCTGTCGCGGCCGGACCGGGCCTATCGCTATGCGCTGGTCGCGACCGTGGCGTCGGTGCTCGGCGGCATCGCCGGCTGGTTCCTCGGCCACTATGCCTATGAGGCGCTGGCGAGGCCGGTCCTGGAATTCTACGGCAAATACGAGCAGTTCGAGGCGCTGCGCCTGTCGTCCGGCATCGGCTTCATCATCCTGATGCTGATCACCTCCGGCCTCGCCCACCTGCCGCCGATCAAGGTGGTGACGATCCTGTCGGGCGTCATCGGCGTCAACCTCCTGCTGTTCATCGTGCTCGCCATCGTGGCGCGCGGGGCGCGGTTCTTCTTTCTTGCCTGGCTGCTGAGGCGCTATGGCGAGCCGATCCGCGAGTTCATCGAAAAGCGGCTGGGCACCATCGCGGCGGCCGGTGCGGCTGCCCTAATTCTGCTTTACGTGCTGGTCAGATATGCGCACTGACCGTCAGGAATGCACTCCATGACCGATACCGCCATTTCCGCCGGGCAACGCCGGCCGCTTTACACGGCTCTCTTCCTTGCCTTCGCCATGGCGGCCACCGTCGGCACCGCGCTCGGCTTCCAGTACATAGGCGGCTACATTCCCTGCAAGCTCTGCTACGAGCAGCGCATTCCCTATTATGTCGGCGTGCCGCTGATGCTTCTGGCGGCGCTGGCGGCGTTCCTGAAGCTGCCGGCTTGGATCGTGCGGACGCTGCTCGCCGCAGGCGGGCTGCTGATGGCCTACGGGCTCTATCTCGGCGTCTATCATTCCGGCGTCGAATGGCGCTGGTGGCCGGGGCCGACAGACTGCGTGAACATCGCCGCTCCCGTCGACACCGGCGGCAGGGGCGTTCTCGATGCGCTCGACCAGTTCGTGCCGCCCTCCTGTGACGAGGCGGCGCTGCGCATATTCGGCCTGTCCATGGCCGGCTGGAATGCGATTGCCAGCCTCGGGCTTGCCGCCATCGCCTTCTGGGGGGCTTTCCGGGGAGCTTCCGCGCAGGGCAGGTGATGGGGCGGGTGCCGTCCCTGTCCGCGTGTTCGGGCGCCGGATTCGCCCACAAACCGAATTCCACTTTCCGGCTCCATGTTCTATAGCTTCCCCGACAACCGGGGAGATCCATGCCAGCCACGCCACGCATACTCGTCTTTGCAGGATCGGTGCGCAGCGGAGCCTTTAGCGGCAAGACGGCAGACGCGGCGCAAAAGGCGCTTGCCCTCCAAGGGGCGGAGGTGACGCGCATCTCGCTGCTCGATTATCCGTTGCCCATCTACGACCAGGACCTCGAAAAGGAAGAGGGCATTCCCGAGAGCGCCATGAAGCTGGCGCGGCTGTTCGCCAGCCATGACGGGGTGCTGATCGCCACGCCGGAATACAACGGCTCCGTGCCGCCGCTGCTCAAGAACACCATCGACTGGCTGAGCCGTGTGCGCCGGGACGGCGACAAGGCGCTCAAGCCCCTGACGGGCAAGGTCGTCGCGATCTGTTCTTCGTCGGAAGGCCAGTTCGCGGGCATCCGCGCCATCAACCATCTGCGCGCCATATTGCAGCGCTGCCAGATGGAGGTGACCATGCCGGAATGTTCGGTGCCCCGCGGCGGCGAGGCCTTCGACGACAAGGGCGACTTCCGCGACGAACGCCTCCAGCAGACGATGGAGCGCGTGGCGAGCGCTCTCATCGAACAGAGTGCACTTACAGCAGGGATGCAAAGATGATCGAAGCCCGCGAGATGAAGGACCGCCTGATCGTGGGCCTCGACGTGCCCACGATGGCCGAGGCCGGGCGGGTGGTGCGCGATCTGGAGGGCGTCGTCTCCTTCTACAAGATCGGCTACCAGCTCGCCTTTGCCGGCGGTCTGGATTTCGCCCGCGAACTCGCCGACTCGGGGATAAACGTGTTCCTCGACATGAAGCTGCTCGACATCGACAACACCATCGCCAAGGGCGTGGAGAACATCGTGCGCATGGGCGTCTCCATGCTGACGCTGCATGCCTATCCCAAGGCCATGCGGGCGGCGGTCGAGGCGGCGCGTGGCAGCGATCTGTGCCTGCTCGGCGTCACCGTGCTGACCTCGATGGACGAGCAGGACGTGATCGAGGCAGGCTATGAACTCGATCCGCATACGCTGGTGCTGCGGCGCGCCGAACAGGCGCTGCAAGCGGGCATGGGCGGCATCGTCTGCTCCGCCAATGAAACGGAGGCCGTGCGCCGCATCGTCGGGCCGGCCATGGCCGTGGTGACGCCCGGCATCCGCCCCGCCGGAGCCGATCATGGCGACCAGAAGCGGGTCGTCACGCCGCGCCAGGCCATCAGCAACGGTTCCAGCCATCTGGTCGTGGCCCGCCCGATCGTCGGCGCACAGGACAGGCGCGCGGCGGCGCTGGCGATCCTCGAGGATATGCGCGCCGCCTAAAGCGCGTCGCGATCTTCCGGATTCGCTCCTTACGCTTTAAGTTGTTGTTTTTACGCATGTCGTTATCCCGAAACCGGTTCCCACTTTCGGGCGACATGCTTTAACCCCGGATTTCATCAGGAGGACCGTCATGGCCAAGGGATACTGGATCGCACGGGTCGATATTCGCGATCCCGAGCGCTACAAGGACTATGTTGCCGCCGCCAAGGTGGCCTTCGAGCGGTTCGGGGCGAAGTTCCTCGCCCGTGGCGGCGAATATGAAGTGGCCGAAGGACCGGGGCGGGCCCGAAACGTCATCATCGAGTTCGAGTCGCTGGCCATCGCGCATGATTGCTATCACTCGCCCGAATATCAGGTCGCGGCTGCGATCCGTCAGCAGGTGGCCGATGGCGAGATCGTGCTGGTGGAGGGCGCCTGATCAGGCGGCTTCCAAGCTTATCAAAAGAAGATGCCGCAGGCGGGACGCTCCGGCCTGCGGCATTTTCCTTTTCGTCGGTTGGGTAAAGCTCGTCGCGCCTACAGGATAAAGCGCGACAGATCGGTGTTCCGGGACAGGTCGCCGACATGCTTCTGCACATAGTCCGCGTCGATGGTGACGGTGGTGCCGTCGCGGTCCGGGGCGTCGAAGGAAATATCGTCCAGCACCCGCTCCATCACCGTCTGCAGGCGGCGCGCCCCGATATTCTCGACCGTGCCGTTGAGGTCCACGGCGATGCCGGCCAGCGCGTCGATGGCGTTGTCGGTGAACTCCAGCGTCACGCCCTCGGTCCCCATCAGCGCCACATATTGCTTGATGAGGCTGGCTTCGGTTTCCGTCAGGATGCGCACGAAGTCTTCCTTCTCCAGCGCGCGCAGCTCGACGCGGATCGGCAGGCGGCCCTGAAGCTCCGGCAAAAGGTCGGACGGCTTGGAGACGTGGAAGGCGCCGGAGGCGATGAACAGGATATGGTCCGTCTTCACCGGCCCGTATTTCGTCGCCACCGTGGTGCCTTCGACCAGCGGCAGCAGGTCGCGCTGCACGCCTTCGCGCGAAGGGCCGCCGGAAACGTCGGAGCGGGCGGCGATCTTGTCGATCTCGTCGAGGAAGACGATGCCGTCATTGGCGGCCGATTCCAGGGCCTGGCGCACCACCTCGTCCTGATCGAGCAGCTTGTCGGATTCGTCGGCGATCAACAGGTCGTAGGATTCCTTGACGGTGGTCTTGCGCAGCTTGGTGCGCTTGCCGCCCATGGCCTTCGACAGCATGTCGTTGATGTTGAGAACACCGATATTGGCGCCGGGCATGCCGGGGATCTCGAAACCGGGCATGCCGCCGGTGCCGGTATCGGCCACCTCGACCTCGATCTCCTTGTCGTCCAGCTCGCCCTCGCGCAGTTTCTTGCGGAAGGAATCGCGGGTCGCCGGCGAGGCGGTCTTGCCGACCAGCGCCTCAAGCACGCGCTCCTCGGCGTTGAGATGGGCGCGGGCCTTGACGTCCTCGCGCATCTTCTCGCGGGTGAGCCCGATGGCGACCTCGACCAGATCGCGCACGATCTGCTCCACGTCGCGGCCGACATAGCCGACCTCGGTGAACTTGGTGGCCTCGACCTTGACGAAGGGCGCATTGGCGAGCTTCGCCAGCCGGCGTGAAATCTCGGTCTTGCCGACGCCGGTGGGGCCGATCATCAGGATATTCTTCGGCATCACCTCTTCGCGCATCTGGCCATCAAGCTGCTGGCGCCGCCAGCGGTTGCGCAAGGCGATGGCCACGGCGCGCTTGGCGTCCTTCTGGCCGATGATGAAACGATCGAGTTCGGAAACGATCTCGCGGGGGGAAAAATTGCTCATAATCGATAACTCATGAAACGGCGGGTGCCGCTTATGTATGAGATGGAAGCCTGCGTACAAGGGCAACCGGCAACAGGGCCAGCAGCCTGCGGCGCAGCCCATGCCAGCCGGCGCTGAGCAGCAGCACCAGTGCGCCCAGCACGAGCAGGGTCAGCGGCACCACGCTTTCGCTGAGGCCGATCTGCCTGACCAGCGAGCCGAAGGCGATGCCGGCATAGGAAAGGCCGGAGACCAGAATGGCGCGCCGGTCCACCAGAACCGCCACCAGGGCGAGGCCGACGAAGATCGCCAGCACGCCCAGCGACGCGGCCATGGTCAGCCCGCCGGTTCCGATCAGGCCGCTGACCAGCGGATGGACGACCAGCGGTGCCGCCAGCATATGCAGCCAGAAGGCGATGTCAGTGCGGCGTGACTGGCGCAGCGGATCGCTGAGGTCGAAGCGCATGGCAAGCGCGAAGACGCCAAGGCCGCAGGCGAACAGCAGAGGCCGGAGGAACCGTTCGGCGAAATCGGGCGCGACGCTGACCACCAGCGCCAGAACGCTGGCGACCAGCGCGGCCACGCCGGCGGCGAAGGTGATGGGGATGCGGAAGCGCAAGTAGTGAAGCGCCGTCGCGGCGATGGTGACGAGGCCGGCGGCGACGACGGGCCAGCCTTCCTTTTCAAGCGTGGCGAAGTTGAGGGCCTCGGAATCGGCCGCGACAACCAGCGTGGCCGTGAAGACCGAGGCTGCATAGACGAGCAGCAGCACGATACTGGGCAGCGCCATGCGGCGCTTGCGCGTGAAATATTCGGCCAGCAGCCAGCTTGCCAGCGCCACGGTGAAGCCGGCTCCGGTCCCGCCGACCCATTCCATCGCGAAATAGGACAGTGCGCCGAGGAAGAGGGCAATGCCGATGGTGACGAAGATGTCGCCGAAGCCGTTGATGAAGCGGAATTTCTCGTCGTCGGCGGGAGCCGTGGCCGGGATGCCGGTGGCGGTGTTCTCCAGATAGCGCAACATCTCGGCCTGCCGGAGCGTCAGCACACCCTGGGCGATGGCGCGCTCCAGCGTATCGCCGGAGATGGCCGTCTTGTCCGATATCGTGGCCGCCATCACAGCCCTCCCTGCCACGTCTTCACCGATTCCAGCGGATAGACCAGCATCAGCACGTTGAGGGTCAGGTTGTCGCGGATGAGATAGCCGACGACCAGTTCGAAGGCGATGGCCAGCACCACGGTGAGCCAGACGGGCAGGCGGGCGGCGAGGAAGAAGCCCAGCACCATGAACAGCGTGTCGAAGACCGAGTTGACGATGCTGTCGCCGAAATAGTCGAGCGAGATGGTCGCCTCGCGATAGCGGTTGATGATGATCGGGCTGTTTTCGAGGATCTCCCACGCGGCTTCGAGCAGGATGGCGAAGGACAGCCGCGTCCACACGGTCGAGCGGCGGAACAGCGCCCAGAACAGCAGGTAGAACAGGAAGCCGTGGATGACGTGCGAGAAGGTGTACCAGTCGGAAATATGCTGGGAGTTCTCCGGGCTGACCACCACGCCGTGCCACAGCTTCACGTAGCCGCATTTGCAGATCCAGATATGGCCCATGAGGCGCAGGATCGCGGCCTGCGCGGCAACCAGCAGCGCTGCCGCCAGCACGCCCGCCTTCCAGTCCAGCCCCCAGGATGCGCGTTCGTGCGGTGCGGTGAGTTGAGCCAAGTCGTGTCCCCTTCGCGGCGAATCATCCTGCCTGTGCCGACAAGAACACATAGCGCGGCGATTTGAAGGGGAAAGTTTCAGCCGGCCGTGCGGATGTCCGTGCCGGCGCACGCCTCAGGAAGTGCGGTCCCGGCGAAGGTCATTCGCTTCCGGCTGGGGGAATCCGGTAGATCACCGCATCGTATTTCGGCTTCGTCTCGCGGGCGACGACCTGTCCGCCAAGCGCCTCGGCAATGCGCCGGCTGGGCAGGTTCCGCTCCGCGACCGGATAGCGGAAAGCGGCAAGCTCGAGGGTCGCGGTCGCCCATTTCGCCACGACCGTCACCGCTTCACGCCCATATCCGTGGCCGTGCTCCCGTTCGCTGATCCAGATGCCGAGCTCGGGTTCCGGGGTTTGCGCATGGTGCAACCCGGCAAGCCCCAGGAACCGGCCAGAGGGCCGGTGGCGGATGCAGAAGGTAATGTCGCTACCTTCCGCGATGGCGGGTAGCCATGCCCGCCAGATGGCATCGAAGGCGTCGCGCGAGGGCGGCGGATCGAAGCCCATGAAACGTGTCAGGGTAGGGGTGATCGCCGCAAAGGCCTCGTCCGCATCCGCGGCCGAGAAGGGGCGCAGGCAAACGCGCGGGCCGATGAGATCGGAGATGGCCATGGTGCCGGTCCCGTTCGCTGTCATCCGGCCGGCTCAGTCCTCTTCGTCGGCGTCGAGCGCCATCAACAGCGCGGGCCCGTACTGGCTGGTGCGCTCGCCGAGCACCCGGAAGCCGGCCTTCTCATAGGCGCGGATGGCCCTGTGGTTCTTGGGATCGGGATCGATGACGACGCGCGGCGCGCCCTCGTCGAACAGGTCCTGCGCGAATTGCGCGAGGATGGCCGAGCCGTGGCCCACGCCCAACAGTTCCGCCGGGCCGATGGAGATGTCGAGGCCGAGCGTGCCGAAGGGCTGATCCGCATAGGGGTGGTCTTCCTCCAGATGCGGATCGTAGGCCTGCAGATAGGCGATGGGCCTGCCGTCGAGTTCCACGATCAGCGGCTCGACGGACACGCTGTCCATGGCTTCCCGGATCGAAGCCAGCGACGCTTCCGTGCCGTCGGTCCACCATTCGGCCACGTGCGGTGCTTCCAGCCAGCGCCGCAGCAGCGGCAGGTCGCCTTCGGTGACGGCGCGGAAGCTGTAGCGTCGCTCCGGCTCAGGTTGCCCCGGTTCAGGCAGCATCGAGGGTTTCGATCACGAAGCTGTGGTTGGTGTAGACGCAGATGTCGGCGGCGATTTCCATCGCCTTGCGGGCGATCTCCTCGGCATCCTTGTCGGTGTCCATCAGGGCGCGGGCGGCGGCCAGCGCATAGTTGCCGCCGGAGCCGATGGCCATGACGCCGTGCTCGGGCTCCAGAACGTCGCCGGTGCCGGTCAGCGCCAGCGACACGTTCTTGTCGGCCACCAGCATCATGGCTTCCAGCCGGCGCAGATAGCGGTCGGTGCGCCAGTCCTTGGCCAGTTCCACGCAGGCGCGCGTCAACTGGTCGGGATATTGTTCCAGCTTGGCCTCAAGCCGCTCCATGAGGGTGAAGGCGTCGGCGGTGGCGCCAGCGAAACCGGCGATGACGTTGCCGCCCTTGCCGATGCGGCGCACCTTCTTGGCGTTGCCCTTCATGATGGTCTGGCCGAGGCTTACCTGCCCGTCGCCGGCGATGACCACCTTGCCGCCCTTGCGCACGGTGATGATGGTCGTGGCGTGCATGGTCAGTTCATTCGACATTTGGAGCTCCGATGTCGCGCCGGCCCTTCATCTGAAGCGAGCGGCGCATTACGAGATGTTTCGCCTGCTTATTTATGTCGCCGCCACGCGATTGCAAACGCCGCTTTGCCAACTGGCAATCGCCCCCTCATGCTGCTAGAAGGCTTGCGTTTTCCAGTTTGCCCTTGAGGATAAGGGGAAGGGTTCATGGTCGAGCGTTCCGCCGAGGTCAGCCGCAAGACGAAGGAGACCGAGATCACGGTCTCGCTCGATGTCGACGGCGCCGGCAAGTCCGACATCTCCACCGGCGTCGGCTTCTTCGACCATATGCTGGACCAGCTTTCGCGCCATTCGCTGATCGACATGACGGTGCGCGCCAAGGGCGACCTGCACATCGACGACCACCACACGGTCGAGGACACCGGCATCGTCATCGGGCAGGCCCTGGCCAAGGCGCTGGGCGAGCGGCGCGGCATCATGCGCTATGCCTCGATCGATCTTGCCATGGACGAGACGCTGACCGGCGCCGCCGTCGACGTTTCCGGCCGGCCGTTCCTCGTCTGGAACGTCGAATTCTCGTCGCCCAAGATCGGTACCTTCGACACCGAACTGGTGCGTGAGTTCTTCCAGGCGCTGTCGCAGCATGCCGGCATCACGCTGCACGTCACCAACCACTACGGTGCCAACAACCATCACATCGCCGAAACCTGCTTCAAGGCGGTGGCGCGGGCGTTGCGCGCGGCGACGGAGCCCGATCCGCGCCAGCCGGACGCCATTCCCTCCACCAAGGGATCGCTGAAAGGGTAGCGATGGCCAGCCATGTCGTGATGCTGCCGCCCGACGGCAGCCCGCAAAGCCGGGCCGAGCAGGCGGTGCTGCTGCGCGACGGTTTCTCGTGGCCGGCGTTCCTCGTGCCGCCGCTGTGGCTGTTGTGGCACCGGCTGTGGGCGGAGGCGATCATCGCCTTTCTGGTCATGGGGGCGTTCACCGGTTTCGGCGAAATGGCCGGCATGGGCTTCGCCGGTTCGCTGCTGGGGCTGCTGGTTTCCATCTATGTCGGGCTGGAAGGACAGGCGATGCGCGTTGCGGCGCTCCGCCGCCGCGGATTTCGCCAATGGGGCGTGGTCGAGGCCGGCAATGCCGACGAAGCCTATATGCGCTATGCGCATGAGGCGGCCGCCGAACCTGACGAACCGGAACCCGCCATGGCCATCGTTCCGGCAGAAACCGCGGGGCAGCGCCCGCTAAGGCCTGCGCCTTCGCTCGGCCTGATCCAATACGGCAGAAACTGACATGCGCGTCGCCATCATCGACTACGGTTCGGGCAATCTGCGCTCGGCGACCAAGGCTTTCGAGCGGGCGGCGCGGGAAGCCGGCATCGCGGCGGACATCGAGCTGACGGCGGATGCGGATCGCGTGCGCGGCGCCGACCGCATCGTGCTGCCGGGCGTCGGCGCCTATGCCGATTGCGCCGCCGGCCTGCGCGCCGTCGAAGGCATGTGGGAGGCGGTCGAGGAAGCGGCGATCGCGCGCGCCCGGCCGTTCCTCGGCATCTGCGTGGGCATGCAGCTTATGTCCGAGCGCGGGCTGGAAAAGACGGTCACGCAGGGCTTCGGCTGGATCGCCGGCGACGTGAAGGAAATCGCACCGTCCGATCCTGCGCTCAAGATCCCGCAGATCGGCTGGAATACGCTTCGCGTGACGCGCGACCATCCGCTGTTCGACGGCATTCCGACCGGGCCGGACGGGCTGCATGCCTATTTCGTCCATTCCTACCACCTCGATGCACGGAAGCCCGAACAGGTGATCGCACTGGCCGATTACGGCGGCCCGGTGACGGCCGCGGTGGCGCGCGACAATCTCGTTGGAACCCAGTTCCACCCCGAGAAGAGCCAGACGCTCGGCCTGGCGCTCATCGCCAATTTCCTGCGCTGGAAGCCGTAAGGAGGCGGACATGAGCAAGAAGGGCTACTGGATGGCGATGGTGGATGTTCGCGATCCTGAACACTACGGCAGATATATCGAGGCGAACGGAGCGGCCTTCGCCAAATACGGTGCGAAATTCCTGGTGCGCGCCGGGCGTTTCGAAAACCCCGAGGGCCCTACCGGCAACCGCCATGTCATCGTCGAGTTCCCTTCCTACGAGGCGGCGCTGGCCTGCTACAATTCGCCCGAATACCAGGAAGCGCTGAAGCACAGGCTGGCCGGTTCGGTCGGCAAGGTCGTCATCGTCGAGGGAGCCTGATATGATCCTTTTCCCCGCCATCGACCTCAAGAACGGCCAGTGCGTGCGCCTCAAGCTGGGCGACATGAACCAGGCGACCGTCTACAACAACGATCCGGCCGCGCAGGCCCGCGCCTTCGAGGAGCAGGGCTTCGAGTGGCTGCATGTCGTCGATCTCAACGGCGCCTTCGAGGGGCAGAGCATCAATGGCGCGGCCGTCGAGGCGATCCTCAAGACGACGAAGAACCCGGTGCAGCTCGGCGGCGGCATCCGCACGCTGGCGCATATCGAAAGCTGGCTGGACAAGGGGCTGGCCCGCGTCATCCTCGGCACCGTGGCGGTGCGCGAGCCGGAGCTTGTGAAGGAAGCCTGCAAGGCATTCCCCGGCAAGGTGGCCGTCGGCATCGACGCGCGCGGCGGAAAAGTAGCGGTCGAGGGCTGGGCCGAAGCCTCCGAACTCGGGGTCACCGAACTGGCGAAGAAGTTCGAGGGCGCGGGCGTGGCGGCGATCATCTACACCGACATCGACCGCGACGGCGTGCTGGCCGGCATCAACTGGACCTCGACCATCGATCTGGCCGAGGCGGTGTCGATCCCGGTGATCGCCTCAGGCGGGCTCGCTTCCATCGCCGACATCGTGCGCATGACCATGCCCGATGCGGCCAAGCTCGAAGGCGCGATTTCCGGCCGTGCCCTCTATGACGGACGCATCGGTCCAGCCGAGGCGCTCGCCATTTTGCGCGAGGCGCGTGAGCGGCGGACGGCACAATGAAGCTCTCCCTTGTCCTTGCCCCCTATGACAGCGGGCACTACCAATCCGGCTTCGGCCAGGGACCGGACGCGCTCGTCACCGGCGGGCTGGTCGAGGCGCTGACGCTGGCGGGCCACGATGTCGACGTCGAGGACATCGGCAAGGTGGGCGGCGACCAGCCGCGCGAGATCGCCACCGGCTTTGCCGTGTGCCGGGCGGTGGCGGGCAGGGTCGATGCGGCGCTGGAGGATGGCCGTTTCCCGGTGGTGCTGGCCGGCAACTGCCTCACCACCGTTGGCGCGGTGGCTGGAGAACAGGCCGATTCCATTATCTGGTTCGACCAGCACGGCGATATCAATACGCCGGAAACCTCCGTGCACGGCTTCCTCGACGGCATGGCGCTGGCGATTGCGCTTGGCCTGTGCTGGAAGCCGATCGCGCACACGGTTCCCGGCTTTAAGGCGATCGACCCGGCCCGCTGCCTGCTGGTCGATGCGCGCGACCTCGATGACGACGAGCGCAAGCTGCTCGACGCGCTGCCCGTGCTGCGTTCCACATGTACGAGCGCCGTCGAACAGGCGGGCAAGCTGAACGCGGCCGGCGCGGTGCGCACGCATCTGCATATTGACCTCGACGTTCTCGATCCTGACATGTTGCAGGTGAACCGCTACACGACGCCCGGCGGCCCGGACCCGAACGAATTGGGGAAGATCGTCTGCGGCATCGGCCGCTCCATGCCGATCAGCGGCGTCACGCTCTCGGCCTATGACCCGGCCTTCGACCCGCAGGGCGACGTGCCGCCGGTGGCGGGCCATCTGCTGGTCGACCTGCTCGCGGCGCTTGAACGCATCTGATGGACAAGGAATTTTCCGCATGACTCTCAAGGCCCGCGTGATCCCTTGCCTGGATGTGAAAGACGGCCGCGTGGTGAAGGGCGTCAATTTTGTCGATCTGGTCGATGCCGGCGATCCGGTGGAGGCCGCCCGCGCCTATGACGCGGCCGGGGCCGACGAGCTTTGCTTCCTCGACATTACCGCTTCTTCCGACAACCGCGAAACCATTTTCGACGTGGTGGCGCGTACCGCCGAACAGTGTTTCATGCCGCTGACCGTCGGCGGCGGCGTGCGGCAGGTGGCCGATATCCGCAAGCTGCTCCTGGCCGGCGCCGACAAGGTGTCGATCAACACGGCGGCGGTGAAGAACCCGGAATTCGTGGCGGAAGCCGCCGACAAATTCGGCAACCAGTGCATCGTCGTGGCCATCGACGCCAAGAAGGTCAGCGGCGAAGGCGAGGCGGACCGCTGGGAGATCTTCACCCATGGGGGACGCGAGAAGACAGGCATCGATGCCGTCGAGTTCGCCCGGCGCGTGGTGGACCTTGGCGCCGGCGAAATCCTGCTCACCTCCATGGACCGCGACGGCACCAAGGTCGGCTACGACATCGCGCTGACGCGGGCGGTGGCCGATGCCGTGCGCGCCCCAGTGATCGCCTCCGGCGGCGTCGGCAATCTCGACCACATGGTCGCGGGCATACGTGACGGCCACGCGACGGCGGTGCTCGCCGCCTCGATCTTCCACTTCGGCACCTATTCCATCGCCGAAGCCAAGGCGCATATGGCCGCCGCCGGCATCGAGGTTCGACTCGACTCCGGCCCGGATCGGCACTAAACGGCGCCATGGCCAGTTTCTCGCTCTCCGACCTGGAAGCCACGATCCGCGAACGGGCGCGCTCGGGCGATGTGGAATCGTGGACCGCGCGGCTGTTCGCCAAGGGCATGGACAAGGCCGCCCAGAAGCTCGGCGAGGAAGCCGTCGAAACGGTCATCGCCGCGGTCAAGGGCGATACCAAAGGCGTCATTTCGGAAAGCGCCGACCTTCTCTATCATTGGCTTGTCGTGCTGGCGATCGCGGGCGTTTCCCTCGACGATGTGCTGGCCGAACTCGAGCGGCGGACCGGGCAGTCGGGCGTCGCCGAGAAGGCATCCCGGAGCCAGCCGGGCTGACGCCCGAAGCCGAGGGGCAGGAGACGCGATGGATCAGCTTGCGCCGACCGCACAATATTCTCCCTACCTGTTCTTCTCGGCGCAGGAATGGTCGAAATTCAGGGCCGATACGCCGCTGACCCTGACCGGCGAGGAAATCAACCGGCTGCGTTCGCTCAACGACCCGGTCGACCTCGACGAGGTGCGCCGCATCTACCTGTCGATGTCGCGCCTGCTCTCCGCCCATGTCGAGGCGAGCCAACTTCTGGCCGAGCAGCGCCGCGTCTTCTTCAACGGCAAGACCACGACCAAAACGCCGTTCATCATCGGCATCGCCGGCTCGGTCGCGGTGGGCAAGTCGACGACGGCGCGCGTGCTGAAGGATTTGCTGGCGCGCTGGCCTTCCAGCCCCAAGGTCGACCTGATCACCACGGATGGCTTCCTGCTGCCCAACGAGGTTCTGCGCCGCGAAGACCTGATGGAGCGCAAGGGCTTTCCCGAAAGCTACGACGTCGGCGCGCTGCTGCGCTTCCTGTCGGCCATCAAGTCCGGCGAGAAGGACGTGCAGGCGCCACTCTATTCGCACCTGACCTATGACGTCATTCCGGGCGCCTTCACCACCATCGACCGGCCGGACATATTGATCTTCGAGGGTCTCAACGTCCTGCAGCCGCGCCACCTGCCACCGGATGGCAAGTTCGTGCCCTTCCTGTCGGACTTCTTCGACTTCTCGATCTATATCGATGCCGACGAGAAGCTGATCCACGACTGGTATATCGCCCGCTTCATGCGGCTGCGCGAAACCGCCTTCCGCAACCCGGATTCGTTCTTCCACCGCTATTCGCAGCTTTCCGAAGGGGCGGCGCAGGCGATCGCCGAGGGGCTGTGGATGAACATCAACCTGAAGAACCTGCGCGAGAACATCCTGCCGACGCGCCCGCGCGCCGACCTTATCCTGCGCAAGGGCGCCGACCATCTCGTCGAGGAAGTGGCGCTCCGGAAGCTGTAGGGCCTTTGGGTTCTGCCGGAAACGGCCCCTCATCCTTACCCTCTCCCCGCAAACAGGGAGAGGGGGCCACCAGCGTTGCGGACAGCATCCTTCTCCCCGCTTGCGGGGAGAAGGTCCCGGCAGGGGGATGAGGGGCGATTTGGTCCGGACCTGAAAGGCCCCAGTTCAGCCTACTCACTCACGCGGCGCAGGGTCAGGTTGATGCGGCCGCCATTCTTCAGAAGCGGCGAGGTCCGCGGGTAGATGCGGTCGACGCCGTGATAGGCGAGGCGGCTTTGCCCGCCCAGCACCAGCACGTCGCCGCTCGCCAGCCGGAGCGACGCGGTCGGGCCGCCGCGCTCGGCGGTGCCGACCCGGAAACGGCAGTCGTCGCCCAGCGAGACCGACACCACCGGCGCGGAAAAATCGGATTCGTCGCGATCCTGATGCAGGCCCATGCGGGCGCGCTCGTCGTAGAAATTGACGAGGCAGGCCTGCGGCGGCTTTTCATGGCCGGCAACGTCGCGCCAGATCGCCAGCAGCGTTTCCGGGATCGGCGGCCAAGGCTCGCCGGTGACCGGATGGACGGGCTGGTAGCGGTAGCCGCGCTCCTTGTCGGTGACCCATCCCAGTTCGCCGCAATTGGTCATGCGCACGCTCATTTCCTTGCCGGTGCGCGGCATGGCCGGCACGAACAGCGGCGCGGCCTGCACGATCCGCCTGATCTCCTCGACCAGCCCGGCCTGCTGCGACGGCGACAGATAGAGGGGAAAGTGGCGGACGCCTTCTGGCAGAGCGGACATTGACCTGTTCCTGATCGGCAGACATTGGAATGCCAAAAAACAGAACGGCGACCCGAAAGCCGCCGTTCCTTCAAAAAATCCTCGAATCTCAGCCCAGATCGGGAATGCGCAGTACCTGGCCGGGATAGATCTTGTCGGGGTGGGTCAGCATCGGCTTGTTGGCCTCGAAGATGACGGTGTATTTCGAGGCCTTGCCCTTGCCGTAATGGGCCTCGGCGATCTTGGAGAGGTTGTCGCCCTTCTTGACCGTGTAGAAAACCGCTTCCTTGACCGTGGCGTCCGGAGTCGCCACCGTCAGCTCATCGGCCTGCACCTTGGAGACACCCAGCGTATTGCCGACCGCGATGATCGCCTTTTCGAGCGCCGACTGGTCCGCGACTTCGCCCTTCAGCACCGCCGTGTCGCCGTTGACCTCGATCTTGACGTTGTCAGTGCCGAGCTTGTGGGAATCGAGTTCCTTCTTCAGCGCATCCGCATCCGGGGTTTCGTCGTCGCCAAAGCCGAGCTTGGCACCGACGTTCTTCACGAAGTCGAAAATACCCATTGTGGTCTCCTTCTATCAACCGATGTGGTATTCGCAGTTAGCAAGTAAACATGGAAGAGACGGCGGGATTTTCAATCGTTTTCGATCCTGCCCCGCAATTTCTTCACCACCGAGCGGCCGGCCTTGGCTTTCAGGCGGCGCTCCACCGAGCCTTTGGTGGGTTTCGTCTTCTTGCGCGGCGGCGGTGGCGGCTCGGCCGCCCGGGCGACGAGTGCGGCCAGCCGCTGGCGGGCATCGGCGCGGTTCTGCTCCTGCGTCCGGAAACGGGCAGCCTCGATGACGATGACGCCGTCCTTGGTGGCGCGCTGGCCGGCGAGCCTGATCGTGCTTGCGCGCACGCGCTCCGACAGGCCGCGCGCATTGGCGGCGTCGAAGCGCAGTTGCACGGCGGTCGCCACCTTGTTGACGTTCTGGCCGCCCGGTCCGGAAGCGCGGATGAACACTTCCTCGAGCTCGTCGTCGTGGATGACGGCTTCCCTGCCGATGATGATGTCGTTCTCGGTGCCCATGGTGCAGTCATGCGGCCTGAAAGACAAAAAGAAAAGGCCCGATCGGGACCGGGCCTTTCTGCTGTCGGGTTCTCTAAGCCTTATTCGGCGGCTTCCTGAAAGTGGGGAGCCGCGCTCCTCACCGCGGCGTCGACGTGGCTCTCGAACTTGCCGAAATTGTCGATGAACATGCCGACCAGCTTGGCCGCCTGAAGGTCATAGGCCTGCTTGTCGGCCCAGGTCGAGCGCGGGTCGAGGATCGACGGGTCGACGCCCGGCACCGAAACCGGCACTTCGAAGCCGAAATTGGGGTCGGTGCGGAATTCGACCTGCTTGAGCGAGCCGTCGAGCGCGGCCGTCAGCAGGGCGCGCGTCGCCTTGATCGGCATGCGGCTGCCGACCCCGTAGGCGCCGCCGGTCCAGCCGGTGTTGACCAGCCAGCAATCGACGCCGTGCGTGGCGATCAGTTCGCGCAGCAGGTTGCCGTATTCCGAGGGGTGGCGCGGCATGAAGGGCGCGCCGAAGCAGGTGGAGAAGGTCGCTTCCGGCTCGGTCACGCCGCGCTCGGTGCCGGCCACCTTGGCGGTGTAGCCGGACAGGAAGTGGTACATGGCCTGCGCCGGGGTGAGCTTCGCGATCGGCGGCATCACGCCGAAGGCGTCGGCGGTCAGCATGATGATGTTCTTCGGATGGCTGGCCTGGCCGGTGGCGCTGGCGTTGGGGATGTAATCCAGCGGATAGGCGCAGCGCGTGTTCTCGGTGCGCGAGCCGTCGTCGAAGTCCGGCACGCGCCTGTCGTCGAGGATGACGTTTTCCAGCACCGTGCCGAAGCGGCGCGTGGTGGCGAAGATTTCCGGCTCGGCCTCGGCCGAGAGGCGGATGGTCTTGGCGTAGCAGCCGCCCTCGAAATTGAAGATGCCGTGCGGGCCCCAGCCATGCTCGTCGTCGCCGATCAGCGTGCGCTTCGGATCGGCCGAAAGCGTGGTCTTGCCGGTGCCGGAGAGGCCGAAGAACACGGCCGCATCGCCGTCGGGGCCCTCATTGGCCGAGCAGTGCATGGGCATGACACCCTTGGCGGGCAGGACGTAGTTGAGCGCGGTGAATACCGACTTCTTCATCTCGCCGGCATAGCGGGTGCCGCCGATCAGCACGATCTTGCGGGTGAGGTCGACGGCGATCAGCGTCTCGCTGCGGCCGCCATGGCGGGCATTGTCGGCGCGGAAGGACGGCAGGTCGATGATCGTCATTTCCGGCACGAAGCCGGCAATCTCCTCGTCGGAAAGACGGATCAGCAGGTTGCGGATGAACAGCGAATGCCAGGCGAATTCGGTGACGACGCGGGTCGGCAGGGCCAGCGAGCGGTCGGCGCCGCCGATCAGGTCCTGCACGAACAGGTCGCGGGTCGAGGCGTGGGCGAGGAAATCGGCATGGAGGGCATCGAACTGCGCCCGCGTCATGGCGTTGTTGTTGTCCCACCAGACGTGATCCTCGGTGTTCTCGTCGCGGACGACAAACTTGTCCTTGGGCGAACGGCCGGTGTACTGCCCGGTGTCTGCCACCAGCGCGCCATGTGCGGTGAGCTGGGCTTCGCCGCGGCGGACCGCCTCCTCGCAAAGCTCGGCCGGCCCGAGATTGAAGTGCACCTTGCCGGAGGTGCGAAGGCCGAGTGCATCGAGCCCGAGTGCAGGATTGCGTTTGCCGATTTCCGACATGGAAGTCCTTTCAATGTACGCGGATGCAAAGGATGCGGGGCCGTCGCTGCCGAGGCCTTTTCCGGTGAGAACCAGAAAAAACAAACAATATCAAATCATTAATCGATTTAAAAAATTTGAAAGTTGTTTAAATCGTTTAGATGTGGGAAAAGTGCAGGGCTGCTGGCGGGATGCCCGGGCACCGGGTTTGGTCGACGCCGGCTGCAAGGGTGTGCGGCAGCACGGCGCGGTTGAATGCACGCGCCACATTTTGTACCTAATTTGTCCTGCACAAGCCCTTCTGCTTTGAGAAGGGACAGTCGCCCATGAGGGAGCCGCTCGAAATGGCAACGATCGCGCTTGTCGACGACGACCGCAACATCCTGACCTCGGTCTCCATAGCCCTGGAATCCGAAGGCTACCGGGTCGAGACCTACACGGACGGCGCGTCGGCGCTGGAGGGGCTGGCCGCCCGTCCGCCGAACCTCGCCATTCTCGACATCAAGATGCCGCGCATGGACGGCATGGAGCTTCTGCGCCGCCTGCGCCAAAAGACCGACCTTCCGGTCATCTTCCTGACCTCGAAGGACGACGAGATCGACGAATTGTTCGGGCTCAAGATGGGCGCCGACGACTTCATCCGCAAACCCTTCTCGCAGCGCCTTCTGGTCGAGCGCGTCAAGGCCGTGCTGCGCCGCGCCGGCGCCCGCGAAACCGCCGCCAAGACGCCGAACCAGCAGACCCGTTCGCTGGAGCGCGGCCAGCTCGTCATGGACCAGGAGCGCCACACCTGCACCTGGAAGGGCCAGCCGGTGACGCTGACGGTGACCGAATTCCTTATCCTGCACTCGCTGGCACAAAGGCCGGGCGTGGTGAAGAGCCGCGACGCGCTGATGGATTCGGCCTATGATGAACAGGTTTATGTCGACGACCGTACCATCGACAGCCACATCAAGCGGCTGCGCAAGAAGTTCAAGGCAGTGGACGAGGACTTCGAGATGATCGAGACGCTGTATGGCGTCGGCTACCGCTTCAAGGAAGCGTAAGGCGGCAACGGGGGCCGCAGGGCCATGGCCATGGAAGCAGAGCTGAAGAAGCCGGCGGGCGCCGCGAGACGCCCGGCCCGCCGTCTTTCGGTGCTGTCGCGCGTGACGGTGCCGATCCGCCGCTTCCTCGGCCATCACTTCTTCTCCAGCCTCACCAGGCGCATCCTGTTTGTCAACCTGGCCGGCCTCGCGGTGATGGTGACGGGCATCCTCTACCTCAACACCTTCCGCGACGGCCTCATCGACGCGCGTGTCGAAAGCCTGATGACGCAGGGCGAGATCATCGCCAGCGCCATCGCCTCCTCGGCCACGATCGAGACCGATTCGATCAGCATCGACCCGGAAAAACTGCTGGAACTCCAGGCCGGCGAGAGCCTGGCGCCGAGTTCCGACCAGCTCGACAACCTCGATTTCCCGATCAATCCCGAGCGCGTCGCGCCGCTGCTGCGCCGGCTGATCTCGCCGACCAAGACCCGCGCCCGCGTCTACGACCGTGACGCGGTGCTGCTGCTCGATTCGCGCCGGCTCTATTCGCGCGGCCAGATCCTGCGCTACGACCTGCCGGCGATAGACGGGGACCAGCCGAACATATTGGAGCGGGTGGAGAAGTTCGTCTTCGACCTGTTCCGCAACCGCGACCTGCCGATCTACCACGAGCAGCCGGGCGGCAATGGCGCGGCCTATCCCGAGGTGATGAAGGCGTTGACCGGCAGCCCCTCGACCATCGTGCGCATTTCGGAGAAGGGCGAGCAGGTGGTGTCGGTGGCGGTGCCGATCCAGCGTTTCCGGGCCGTGCTCGGCGTGCTGATGCTGTCCACCGAAGGCGACATCGACAAGATCGTCGCGGCGGAACGCAAGGCGATCCTGCGCGTGTTCGGCATCGCGGCGCTGGTGACGGCGCTGATGTCGCTGCTTCTGGCCTCGACCATCGCCAATCCGCTGCGCCGGCTGGCGGCGGCGGCCGTGCGGGTGCGGCGCGGGGTCAAGAGCCGCGAGGAAATTCCGGATTTCTCCGACCGGCAGGACGAGATCGGCAACCTTTCCATTGCGGTGCGCGACATGACCAATGCGCTCTATGCCCGCATCGAGGCCATCGAGAGCTTCGCGGCCGATGTCAGCCATGAGCTGAAGAACCCGCTGACCTCGCTGCGCAGCGCGGTGGAGACGCTGCCGCTGGCCAAGTCGGACTCCTCGCGCGCCCGGCTGATGGAGGTCATCCAGCATGACGTGCGCCGGCTCGACCGGCTCATCACCGACATTTCCGACGCCTCGCGTCTCGACGCGGAGCTCGCCCGCGAGGATGCCTCCGGCGTCGACCTCAAGAAATTCCTCACCGACCTCGTGGCGGTGTCGCGCGAGGCCTCGCGGCACAAGAAGCCGGTCGACATCCAGCTCCATGTCGCGGCGCAGCCACAGGGGGCCAAGGGCTATCGCGTCAGCGGCCATGAGCTGCGGCTGGGGCAGGTCATCACCAACCTGATCGAGAACGCGCGCTCCTTCGTGCCGGACGACCACGGCGTCATTACGATTTCCCTGGAGCGGTCGGGCAATTCGCACATCATCACCATCGACGATAACGGGCCGGGCATCCGTGCCGATGCGGTCGAGCGCATCTTCGAGCGCTTCTATACCGACCGTCCGTCCGGCGAGGCGTTCGGCCAGAATTCCGGCCTCGGCCTGTCGATCAGCCGCCAGATCATCGAGGCGCATGGCGGCACGCTGACGGCGGAGAACATTCCCGGCGGCAAGCCGGGAGAGGCGCGCGGCGCGCGCTTCACCATCACCTTGCCGGTGGAGCCGTGAGCGCTTCCGGCCCCGCCGCCGGCCGCACCAACATCCACGCCACCGCTGTCCTGGCCGGCGATCGCGGCATCCTGATCACCGGACCGTCGGGCGCCGGCAAGAGCACCCTGGCAATCGCCCTGATCGGGCGCCTGCGCGCCGGCGGGCGCTTTGCCCGGCTGGTGGCCGACGATCAGCTTTTCGTGAGCGGTCATGGCGGACGGCTGGTCTGCCATGCGCCGCCCGCCATCAGCGGCCTGGTCGAGGTGTTCGGCCTCGGCCCGCGCGAACTGGCAAGCGAGCCCGCCGCCGTCATCGACCTGGTCGGACGGCTGGTGCCGGCCGGCGCGGTGGCGCGCATGCAGGAGGAGGCGAGCGAGGTCATCGCCGGCTGCCGGGTGCCGCGCATCGACCTGCCGGCCGGGGATGTGATTTCGGCCGCGCAAATGCTTATATCGTGGCTGAGACTGCCGCCTTTCAGCGGAAATTGATGCTGCGGTGCGGCAAAATGGCTCGCTATGGTGCACTTTAGGGCTTGTCAACGCGCCGCGTCTCGACAAGATAGCGCACCCAACGCCGCCGGGGTGGCGAGTATAAAAAGCGCTTGTGAAGGGGCCATGACGGGAGCCATCCAACGATGATCGGACTCGTGCTCGTCACGCACGGTCGACTGGCTGACGAGTTCCGCAACGCGCTGGAACATGTCGTCGGCCCGCAGGACCATTTGGCGACCGTGGCCATCGGCCCCGATGACGATATGGAACAGCGCCGCCGCGACATCGTCGGGGCCGTTGCCGAGGTGGACACGGGCGCCGGCGTCATTGTGCTGACCGACATGTTCGGGGGCACGCCCTCCAACCTTGCCATCTCGGTAATGGAGGCCGGCCGCACCGAGGTGATCGCCGGCATGAACCTGCCGATGCTGATCAAGCTGTCGAGCGTGCGCAAGAACGACGACATGCCCGTGGCGCTGGAAGAGGCGCAGGCGGCCGGGCGCAAATACATCAACGTTGCCAGTCAACTGTTGGCCAGCAAATGAGCGGCGGACTGGACGACATGGAAGAACTGGCGCGCGAGGTGGAGATCGTCAACCAGCGCGGCCTGCATGCCCGGGCCTCGGCCAAGTTCGTCCAGATGGTCAGCGGGTTCGACGCCGTCGTCTCGGTCGAGAAGGACGGCATGCGCGTCGGCGGCACCTCGATCATGGGCCTGATGATGCTCGCCGCCAGCCCCGGCTGCTCGATCCGGGTGCTCGCCAGCGGCCCCGACGCGGAAGCCGCGCTCGACGCGCTGGTGGAGCTGATTTCCAACCGCTTCGGCGAGGAAGTCTAGAGCGCGTCGCGATCTTCCAGGTTCGCTCCGTGCCGGTTGATAACGTAACCCGATCCCCATCATAATTCCGGAAGCCGCAGCGAAACGAAAGCTGTCCGGGGTCCATTCCGTGACTTTGAAGGTTCCGGCATGGATTCCCGACACTCTCCGCTCCCTGCGGTCGCTCCAAGGTCCAGAATCCATCCCGAAACCTTGCCGAGGATGGAAAAAGCGGTGGCCAAGCCGTAAGGCTACGTCTCCCGCCTTTGGGGATGATAGGCAGGACAGAATCTGAAGGGCTCCGGCGAAGGCAGGTCGCGCCTCAGGGCTCCAGCTCGACATCCCAGTAGAGAAAGTCCATCCAGCTTTCATGCAGATGGTTGGGCGGGAACAGCCGGCCGTTGTTGTGAAGGTCCTGGACGGTGGGGCGGTAGGGCTTCTGCTGCGGCCACATCCGGGCCTGCGACGGAAGCATGCCCCCCTTGCGCAAATTGCAGTGGGAACAGGCGGCGACTATGTTCTCCCACGTCGTCGTGCCGCCACAACGACGTGGGATCACGTGGTCGAAGGTGAGATCCTCTGCCGTGTTGCAATACTGGCAGCGGAAACGGTCGCGCAGGAACACGTTGAAGCGGGTGAAGGCGGGATAGCGCGACGGCTTCACATAGGTCTTGAGGCTGACCACGCTCGGCAGCTTCATGGTGAAGCTGGGCGACGAGATCGCATGCTCGTATTCGGCGACGATGTTGACACGGTCGAGGAACACGGCCTTGATGGCGTCCTGCCACGACCACAGCGACAGGGGATAATAGCTGAGCGGGCGATAGTCCGCGTTCAGCACCAGTGCGGGAAGCCCATCCGGGGATACGGCGACCGTCACTTGCCCAGTCTCCTTTCCGTCTGCTCGACGCCGCGGATACTGTACGCCTCCCATGACAGGGATGTGAAGCGGATTGTGAGGCCGCAAACCCCTCAAACACGCGTGTTTGAAGCGTTTTCTTGAGGCTTCAGGCCGGCGGCGCGGCCTCGCGGCCCCGCAACTCGCGATAGTAGGCCCAGAACAGGCGCGCCGCGACGCCTCGCCAGGGGCGCCATGATTCGGCCAGACGCAGAAGTTCCTTCTCGGCGGGGCGCGGGTCGATAGCCAGCGCATGGCCGACAGCGGTTTGCAGCGCCACGTCGCGGGCCGGAAAGATGTCGGGATGGCCGGCGGCAAACAAAAGGTAGCAATCGGCCGTCCAGGTGCCGATGCCGGGAATGGCGGTGAGCAGCCGGTGGGCCTCGCCGGCATCGAGCTGGCAGAGCCCGTCGAGGTCGAGTCCCTGCGCCACCGCGGCGGCCGCGGCGAGCAGGCCGCGCTGCTTGGGACGCGACAGGCCGGCGGTGCGGAAGGTGTCCTCGCCGGCTTCCAGAACGGCTTGCGGCGTCAGCGGATCGAGCAGTCCGGTCAGGCGGCCGAAGATGGCGTCGGCGCTGGCGCGCGAAACCTGCTGCGACACCAATATCGAGGCGAGGCTGCGGAAACCGGGCTCCGAGAGGCGCAGCGGCACCTCGCCGGCCTTCGTCCTGACCGTGGCGAGGCGCGGGTCGAGCGTGCACAGCGCGTCGAGGCCGAGCGCGATGTGGTCAGTCGTTTCGATGCGTTGCATATGCCGTCGATGCCCTGCCAGGGTGGCTTGTATCCGGTGATGGCCGAGAGTAGCAATCGCCGCAAGAGCCGAACAACCCGATTGCCGCCACAGGATGACAGGATCGACCTTCCGCTTCGCGCCGAGCCCCAATGGCGAGCTGCATCTGGGCCATGCCCTGTCGGCGTTGCTCAACAGCGATCTGGCGAAGGCCCATGGCGGCAGGTTGCTTCTGCGCATCGAGGACATCGATCTCACCCGCTGCACCCCTGAATATGAGGCCGGCATCCATGAGGACCTGCGCTGGTTGGGCATCGGGTGGGAAGAGCCCGTGCGGCGCCAGTCCGAGCATTTCGAGGACTATGCGCAGGCATTGGCGCGGCTCATTGAGGAAGAACTGGTCTACCCGGCCTTCATGAGTCGGGGCGAGATCAGGGCCTTCATTGCCGGTCAGGACAAGGCGGGGCGAGACTGGCCGCGCGATCCGGACGGCGCGCCGCTCTATCCGGGGCTCGACAAGTCGCTGGGAACGGCGGAAAGGCAGCGGCGCATCGGGGACGGCCAACCCTTCGCCTGGCGGCTGGACGTGGCGGCGGCACTGGCGCGTCTTGACCTGTCGCCGGGCCGCCCTCTGGAATGGCGGGAGTATGACGACGACGATCTTGGGCGGTTCCGAACGGTTGCGGCCGATCCTTCCGCCTGGGGCGACGTCATTCTGGCGCGGCGGGAAATCCCGACCAGCTATCACCTGTCCGTCGTCGTCGACGATGCCTTGCAGGGCGTGACCCATGTGGTGCGGGGCCGAGACCTCTACCATGCCACCGCGATCCAGCGCCTGTTGCAGGAACTGCTCCGCCTGCCGGCGCCGGCCTATCGCCATCACCGCCTGATCCTCGATGCGGAAGGGCGCAAGCTGTCGAAGAGCCTCGGGCACACCGGGCTTGCGGCGCTGCGCGCCGACGGAAAAACACCCGGCGACATCAGGCGACTCGTCGGCCTGTGAGCCGATGGCCCACCGGTTTTCCTTTGCCTGTCCGGTCCGGGGGCATTAAGGCATGCGGCCTGACTACGGGCGACCCTCCCGCCCGGCTGAAAGGTTCATGATGAAGCGGTTCATTCCCCCACTCTTCGTCGTCCTGTGGGCGACCGGCTTCATCGGTGCGCGCTACGCCATGCCGTGGGCCGAACCATTCACCTTCCTGAGCGGACGCTTCGTCATCGCGGCGGCCTTCTTTGCGCTCCTGCTGCTCGTGCTGGGCTCGCAAAGGCTGCCGCGCAACACCGTGCTGCACGCCATCGGGGCCGGGGCGCTGATGCACGGCGTCTATCTGGGCGGGGTGTTCTGGGCGATCCACAAGGGCATGCCAGCCGGACTTTCGGCGCTGGTCGTCGGCCTGCAACCGCTGATCACGGCGGTGATGGCGGGGCAGGTGCTCGGCGAGAAAATCCTGCCGCGCCACTGGCTGGGCCTTGCCATCGGGCTGGTCGGGGTGGTCACCGTGCTGTGGCCGAAGCTCGGGGTCGCCGGCAGCGGCATCACCGCCGCCACGCTGGAGGCATCGGTGCTTGCCGTCGTCGCCATCAGCGCCGGCACGATCTGGCAGAAGCGCCACGGCTCCGGCAGCGATCTGGTGGCGGGCACGTTCTGGCAATATGTCGGCGGCGCGGCCGTGGCGGTGCCGGCCTCGCTGCTGTTCGAGACGCGGGCCGTGGTGCTCAACGGCGAACTCGTCTTTGCCATGGCCTGGCTGGTGCTGGTGCTTTCGGTGGGCGCGATCTTCCTGCTGATGATCCTGATCCGCGACGGCGAGATGGCGAAGGTCGGCTCGCTGTTCTACCTGGTGCCGGCGGTGACCGCGCTGATGGCATGGGCGCTGTTCGGCGAGAGCCTGACGCCGGTGCAGATCGTCGGCATGGCCGTCACCACGCTCGGCGTCGGGCTGGCCACGGCCCGCGCGCCGGGCCTTCAGGCACCGACGCGGGCGCGCGCTTCCAGATAGCGGCTGATGGCGGCGTTCAGTTCTCCGCCGAGGATGAAGATCGCCGAGATGATGTAGAGGAAGACGACGGCGATCATGATCGAGGCCAGCCCCGCATAGGTCGAGGCATAGGAGGAGAAATTGTCGATATAGGTGCCGAACACCACCGAACCGACCAGCCAGGCGACGAGGGTGAAGCCGATGCCGGGCAGGATCGACAGCAGGCTGCGGCGCCCGGCAGGCAGCCAGAAATGCACCGCGAACAGCCCGCCGATGATCACCGTGGCGGCGATGGCGTAACGCCAGAAGGTGATGGTGCCCATATAGGGGCCGATCCATTCCAGCCGTGCTTCGGCAAGGCGGGCGATCAGCGGCGCGAACACCAGAAGCACGCTGATGGCGAAGAAGACGGCCGACCCGATCAGCACGAAGACGAGGCTCTGCACCCGGCGGTGGATGATGCCACGGTTCTCCGTCACCCGGTAGGCGCGGTTGAGCGAGGTGCGCAGCGCCTCGATGCCGTTGGAGGCGAAGAAGGCGGCGAGCAGGACGCCGTAGGTGAGCAGGTCGGTGCGCTGCACTGTGAGCACGTTCAGCACTTCGCGCGCGATGGGCTGGGCGATCTGTTCGGGCCATGTGTCGAACACCAGATGCACCGCGGTATCGGCGAAAGCCTGGGCGCCGAGGAAGGATGCCAGCGTGGTGGCGAAGATCAGGAACGGGAACAGCGCCATCAATGCCGAGATGGCCAGATGACTGGCCATGGCCCAGCCGTCATCATAGTTGAAATGCCCGAGCGCGTCATAAAGAACACGTTTGACGGCTACGATCCTGCGTAACAATGGCCCGTCCCGTGATTGAATCGAGGCCGCGAATATGGGAAGGGTTGGCCCCGAAAGACAAGCCCCAGGGAAGAATGACCGGTCCTGCAGCACAGTCGCCCACAATCATTGTGACCGGGGCATCGTCGGGCATCGGCGCCCATTGCGCCCGCGCTCTCAAGGCGGACGGCTGGCGGGTTTTCGCCACGGCGCGCAAGGATCAGGACATCGAAGCGCTGCGAAACGACGGGTTCGAGGCGTTCTATCTCGACTATCGCGAGCCCGAATCGATCGAGGCGCTGGTGGAAGCGGTGATGGAGCGGACCGGCGGCCGGCTCGATGCGCTCTACAACAACGGCGCCCATGCGCAGGCCGGCGCGGTCGAGGACCTGCCGGTGGAGGCGCTGCGCGAGCAGTTCGAGGCCAACGTCTTCGGCTGGCATGACCTTACCCGCCGCGTCCTGCCCGCCATGCGGGCGCAGGGCCATGGAAGGCTGGTGCACTGCTCGTCAATCCTCGGCCTGATGCCGGCGCGTTTGCGGGGGGGCTACTGCGCGTCCAAGCATGCGGTGGAAGGCCTGATGCTGGCTCTGCGCCAGGAACTGGAGGGCAGCGGCATCCATGTCTCGCTGATCGAGCCGGGACCGGTGCGCTCCAATATCCATCGCAACGGCATGACCTGGTTCCTGAAGCATGTCGATTACGGCAATTCGCACTATCGGGACGATTACCGGGCCCAACTCGAGCAGGTGCGCGAGGCCAACGATAAGGTGCGGGCCGACCCGGCGGTCGTCTATCGGGCGCTCCACCATGCGCTTGTGTCGCGGCGCCCGCGGCCACACTATGTGGTAACGGTGCCGGCCAGGATCGGGGTGCTGATGAAGCGCCTGCTTCCTGCGGGCGTGCTCTACCGCATCCTTTCCCGAACCGCCTGACAGAAGACAAACCGGACATATTCCCATGGCAACCGTATTCAACGTCATCGCCGTCATCTTCATGTTTGCCGTGGTCGTGGTTCTGGTCCGCGGTCTCGTCAACATGATGCGCGGCGGTTCGGGCAACACTTCCAACAAGCTGATGCAGGCGCGCGTCATGCTTCAGTTCGTGGCGCTGGTGTTTCTCCTGCTCGCGCTCTATCTGACCGGCAGGTAAGGGATCGGGAGGTTTCATGGTCCGGCTGAACAAGATCTACACCCGCACCGGCGACGGCGGCACCACCGGGCTCGGCACCGGCGAGCGGCGGCTGAAATGCGACCAGCGGGTGGAAGCCTTCGGCGCGGTCGACGAGGCCAACGCCTGCATCGGGCTCGCCCGGGTGCACACGGGCGCGGCCCATGCCGAGATCGACGCCATGCTCGGCCGCATCCAGAACGATCTGTTCGACCTGGGGGCCGATCTTGCGACGCCGGACACCGGCAAGAAGCTGGACTACGAGCCGCTGCGCATCGTCGCCTCACAGGTGACGCGGGTGGAGCAGGACATCGACCTCCTCAACAAGAACCTGTCGCCGCTGCGCTCCTTCGTGCTGAATGGCGGCACGCCGGCTGCGGCCGCGCTGCATCTGGCCCGCACGGTGGCCCGCCGGGCCGAGCGCGAGATGGTGGCGCTGGCGCAGCAGGAAGGCGAGCACGTCAACCCGGAAGGCATCCGCTACATCAACCGCGTCTCGGACCTGCTGTTCGTGGCGGCGCGGGCGGTCAATGACAACGGAAATGCCGATGTGTTATGGGTGCCGGGCAAGAACCGCTGAGCGATTTCTCTGAGCCCGTGCCGGCAGGAGCCCCATGTTCATTCCGCTGCATGACGCCAACAGCCTGCACCACATCAAGCTCCAATATGTCACGATCGGCCTGATCGCGCTCAACGTCATCGTCTATTGCACCACGCGGCTGGCCGGCGAGGACTTCTCCAACGCCGCCATGCTCGGCCTCGGCTTCATCCCCTC
This sequence comes from Aquamicrobium terrae, assembly GCF_052978165.1. Lineage (NCBI taxonomy): Bacteria > Pseudomonadati > Pseudomonadota > Alphaproteobacteria > Hyphomicrobiales > Phyllobacteriaceae > Aquamicrobium > Aquamicrobium terrae. The sequence continues at coordinate 1,322,435 of NZ_JBRKLZ010000001.1, read as the reverse complement.
GGTGATCTACGACAACGCCGAGCTCGCACCGCAATTCGTTGTGGTGCCGGAGCAGTGGAGCTACCTCACCTATTCGTTCCTGCACCTCGATATCCTGCATCTGGGCGGCAACATGCTGTTCCTGTGGGTGTTCGGCGACAATGTCGAGGACGCGATGGGGCATTTGCGCTTCCTTGCCTTCTATCTGCTGTGCGCGGCAGCGGGCGCCTTCGTGCACGGGATGGTGGCGCCGGAATCGCAGGCGCCGCTGATCGGTGCCTCGGGCGCCGTGGCCGGGGTCGTCGCCGCCTATCTGCTGCTGCACCCCCGGGTAAAGGTGTGGATCCTCGCCTTCGGCCGCATTCCGCTGCGTGTGCCGGCCTATCTCGCGCTGGCTGCCTGGATCGCCCTGCAATTCGTCATGTTCCTCGGCTTTGCCGAGGACCAGATTTCCTGGGCCTGCCATGTTGGGGGCATTATTGCGGGGGCGGTGCTCCTCCTGGTTTTCAAGCGCCGCGACGTGCCGCTGTTCGACCGGGAGGTGGTTCTGCCGCGCAGCGTGGCGGTGGAGCAGAAGAGCGCGCTCGAACCCGTGGACAAGGAACCGGCGCCGCGCTGGGGCAGGCAATAGGATTGCGGCAATTCAAACGATTTTGTTTGCACTGCACATATTGACGGGTCTGGAGCCCCAAACTACGGTTCCGGCCGCCTGGGGAAGCCCCTCCGCCACTACAGGCGCCGAATACCACGACATGGCGCTGGAAAATGTCGGCTTTGGACAATTTTGACAGGGAAAGCGCTGCTATTGCGCATCCAAGGAAATCTCGAGAGGTGAGTTAGCGATGAAAGTTCTCGTGCCCGTGAAGCGGGTTGTGGATGCGAATGTCAAGGTTCGGGTGAAGGGCGACGGCTCGGGTGTTGAGCTTGCCAATGTGAAGATGGCGATGAACCCGTTCGACGAGATTTCGGTGGAGGAGGCGATCCGCCTGAAGGAAGCGGGCAAGGTCGAGGAGATCGTGGTGGTGTCGATCGGGCCTCAGCAGGCGCAGGAGACGCTGCGCACGGCGCTGGCCATGGGCGCCGACCGCGCGATCTTGGTCAAGGTGGACGAGGCGGTGGAGCCGCTGGGCGTGGCCAAGGTGCTGAAAGGGGTGGTCGAGGCCGAAGAGCCGGGCCTGGTGATCCTCGGCAAGCAGGCGATCGACGACGATTGCAACCAGACCGGCCAGATGCTGGCCGCCCTTCTGGGCTGGGCCCAGGGCACCTTCGCCTCGAAGGTGGAGATCGACGGCGACAAGGCGAGGGTGACGCGCGAGGTCGACGGCGGCCTGCAGACGGTGGAGTTGAAGCTGCCGGCGATCGTGACCACGGACCTGCGCCTCAACGAGCCGCGCTATGCGTCGCTGCCCAACATCATGAAGGCCAAGAAGAAGCCGCTGGACGAGAAGAGCCCGGCCGATTTCGGCGCCGACGTCGCCCCGCGCCTGAAGGTTCTGAAGACCGAGGAGCCGGGCGGGCGCAAGGCGGGCGTCAAGGTCGGCTCGGTGGCCGAGTTGGTCGACAAGCTGCGCAACGAAGCCGGCGTTCTCTGAGCGAAGCGGAAAGGGATAAAACCATGGCAATTCTTCTCATCGCCGAACATGACAACGCCTCGCTGTCGGACCAGACCGCCAAGGCGCTGAGCGCGGCCTCGCAGATCGGCGGCGACGTCGACGTGCTGGTCGCCGGCAAGGGCGCCAAGCCCGCCGCCGATGCCGCCGCCAGGCTCAAGGGTGTCCGAAAAGTGCTGCTGGCCGAAGCCGACGAGTTGGCCGAGCGCCTGGCCGAGCCGTTCGCGGCGCTGGTCGTGTCGCTGGCCCCCGACTACGACACCATCGTCGCCCCGGCGACCTCGTCGGGCAAGAACGTCGCCCCGCGCGTCGCCGCCCTGCTCGACGTGGCGCAGGTCTCGGAGATCGTCGAGGTCGTCTCGCCCGACACCTTCAAGCGTCCGATCTATGCCGGCAACGCCATCCAGACGGTGCAGGCGAGCGAGCCGAAGAAGGTCATCACCGTGCGCACCGCCTCCTTCCAGGCCGCGCCGGAAGGCGGCTCGGCCGCCGTCGAGACCGTCAACGCCGCCGCCGATCCCGGCGTGTCCTCTTTCGTGGAGAACAGGCTGTCGGAGAGCGACCGTCCGGAGCTGACCTCGGCCCGCATCATCATCTCGGGCGGCCGCGCGCTGGGCTCGGCCGAGAAGTTCCAGGAGGTGATCCTGCCGCTGGCCGACAAGCTGGGCGCGGCCGTCGGCGCTTCCCGTGCCGCCGTCGATGCCGGCTATGCCCCCAACGACTGGCAGGTCGGCCAGACCGGCAAGGTGGTCGCCCCCGACCTCTACATCGCCTGCGGCATCTCCGGCGCCATCCAGCATCTGGCCGGCATGAAGGATAGCAAGGTCATCGTCGCCATCAACAAGGACGAGGAAGCCCCCATCTTCCAGGTCGCCGACTACGGCATCGTCGGCGACCTCTTCACAGTCCTCCCAGAACTCCAAAAGGCGCTTTGACCGCGACACGCAGAGCGTATTAAACTGTTGCGGACGGGGTAGACGAAGTCGCCCCGTCCTTTTAGTTTGCACTGCACAAATTTCAGTCAGACGGGGTCAGGAATGAGCAAGATCGGAACGGTCGGCATCGTCGGAGCGGGCCAGATGGGCGGAGGTATCGCCCATGTCTCGGCTCTGGCCGGCTACGATGTGCTGGTCTACGACATCTCGGCCGACCGCATCGAGAAGGGCTTGGCGACGATCAGCGGCAACATGGCGCGGCAGGTGTCGTCGGGCAAGCTCGAGGAAAAGGCCCGCAAGGATGCGCTGGCGCGCATTTCCGGCGCCCAAGCCATGTCCGACCTTGCCGCCGCCGATCTCGTCATCGAGGCGGCCACCGAGGATGAGACGGTCAAGCGCAAAATCTACGCCGAGCTTTGTCCGCAGCTCAACCCGACGGCGATCCTCGCCACCAACACCTCCTCGATCTCCATCACGAGGCTGGCGGCACAGACCGACCGCCCGGAGCGTTTCATCGGCATTCATTTCATGAACCCGGTTCCGGTCATGAAGCTGGTCGAGCTGGTGCGCGGCATCGCCACGGAGGACCAGACCTTCGAGGCGGCCAAGGCCTATGTGAACAAGCTCGACAAGACGATCACCGTGTCGGAGGATTTCCCGGCTTTCATCGTCAACCGCATCCTGCTGCCGATGATCAACGAGGCGATCTACACGCTCTATGAGGGTGTCGGCTCGGTGGAGGCGATCGACACGGCGATGCGGCTCGGGGCGAACCATCCGATGGGCCCGCTGCAGCTTGCCGACTTCATCGGCCTCGACACCTGCCTGTCGATCATGCAGGTGCTGCATGACGGCCTGTCGGATTCCAAGTACCGACCGTGCCCGCTGTTGGTGAAATATGTCGAAGCCGGCTGGCTCGGCCGCAAGACCGGGCGGGGCTTCTACGACTATCGCGGCGAACATCCGGTGCCGACGCGCTGATTTTCATCTGCCTGCAGCGGACAGGGCCGCCGCATATTGCTCTGGCAAACACGTCATCGTCATCCCGGAAGCCGGCTTTAGCGAAGCGGGGGTAGGCTGTCCGGAATTCATTCCGGAACCTTGAGACGTCACCGCATGGATCATGGCTTCCGGTCGGCGACGCTCGTCTTGGTCGGGATGACGAAATGACAAGCGCTTTCAGGCCCACCCGTCAAATCTGAACACTGCCCTTTGTGGGGAGGGGACGGGGATGGGTAATGCCGGATGCGATGACCCTGCGGTCGCGCGAATCGAAAAGCCGACCGGAGGTCGAGCCGGTCGGCTTTCTGATTTGTGCTGAAACGGGCCCTGGCCGGTCAGGCGAAGGTCCCGTGGCAATGCTTGTACTTCTTGCCTGAGCCGCAAGGGCAGGGCTCGTTGCGGCTGACCTTGCCCCATGTCGCCGGGTTGGCTGGGTCGCGGTCCTCGGGGGCGACGACCGACGTCGCCTCGGACCGGACGAGAACCGCCGAATCGCCGAAATCGTCCTCGCCGGTGGTGGCGTCGATATGCTGGCCGTGCACCTCGGGTGCCTGCGGGGGCGGGGCGTCGGCCGCCTGCCGGACCAGCTCGACGCGCATGAGCTGCGCGGTGACGGCCTGGCGCAGGTTGCCGAGCATGGCCTGGAACAGTTCGAAGGCCTCGCCCTTGTACTCCTGCAACGGATCGCGCTGGGCGTAGCCGCGGAAGCCGATCACCGAGCGCAGATGGTCGAGATTGACGATGTGCTCGCGCCACAGGTGGTCGAGCGTCTGCAGGACGATCGAGCGCTCGACATAGTTCATCACGTCGGGGCCGAAGCGCTCGGCGCGGTCCTTGGCGGCGGCGTCGACAGCCTCGGTGATGCGCTGGCGAATGTCTTCCTCGGCGATGCCCTCTTCCTTGGCCCAGTCCTCGACCGGCAGGTCGAGGTTGAGATACTGGGCGATCTCGGCCCTCAGGCCGGCCAGGTCCCATTGCTCGGGATAGGCATTCTCGGGAATGGCCTTGCTGACGATCTCCTCGATGACGCCCGTGCGCATCTCGGCAATGGTTTCGCCGAGGCCCTCGCCGTCCATCAGTTCGAGCCGCTGCTCGAACACCACCTTGCGCTGGTCGTTGGCGACGTCGTCATATTTCAGGAGGTTCTTGCGGATGTCGAAGTTGCGGGCCTCGACCTTGGTCTGGGCCTTTTCCAGCGCCTTGTTGATCCAGGGATGGATGATGGCCTCGCCTTCCTTCAGGCCGAGCTTCTGGAGCATGCCGTCCATGCGCTCGGAGCCGAAGATGCGCATCAGGTCGTCCTGAAGCGAGAGGTAGAACTTGGAACGGCCCGGGTCGCCCTGACGGCCGGAGCGGCCGCGCAACTGGTTGTCGATGCGGCGCGATTCGTGGCGTTCGGTGGCGAGAACGTAGAGGCCGCCGGCGGCCAGCGCCTGTTCCTTCAGCCGTGCCACGTCCTCGCGGATGGCCTTCTCGCGCACCTCGCGCTCGGGCCCTTCGGGAATATCGGCTAGCTCTTCCTCGATGCGCATGTCGGCATTGCCGCCGAGCTGGATGTCGGTGCCGCGGCCGGCCATGTTGGTGGCGATGGTGACGGCGCCGGGCTTACCCGCCTGGGCGACGATGGCCGCCTCGCGCTCATGGTGACGGGCGTTGAGGACCTCGAAATCCTTCAGCCCTTCCTTCTTCAGCCGGTCGGCCAGATATTCGGATTTCTCGATCGAGGTGGTGCCGACCAGGATCGGCTGGCCCTTGGCCCGCGCGTCCTTGATCTCCTGGACGATGGCCTTGTACTTCTCCTCGACCGTGCGGTAGACCTCGTCGTCCTCGTCGATGCGCTGCACGGGCAGGTTGGTCGGGATTTCGGTGACTTCCAGCCCGTAGATGTTGCCGAACTCCTCGGCCTCGGTCAGCGCCGTGCCGGTCATGCCGGACAGCTTCTCGTACATGCGGAAGTAGTTCTGGAAGGTGACGGAGGCCAGCGTCTGGTTCTCCGGCTGGATCTGGACGTGCTCTTTGGCCTCCAGCGCCTGGTGCAGGCCTTCCGAATAGCGGCGGCCGGGCATCATGCGGCCGGTGAACTCGTCGATGATGACGATCTCGCCGTCCCGCACGATATAGTCCTTGTCGCGCTGGAACAGGCTGTGGGCCTTCAGCGCGTTGTTGACGTGGTGGACCATGGCGACGTTCTCGACGTCGTAGAGCGACTCGCCCTTGAGCAGGCCGGCGGCGCGCAGCATGCCCTCCAGCTTCTCGGTGCCGTCCTCGGTGAAGATGGCGGTCTTCTGCTTCTCGTCGACCTCGTAGTCTTCCGGCTTGAGCTGGATGATGAAGGTGTCGACGGTGTTGTACATCTCCGAACGGTCCTCGAGCGGACCGGAGATGATGAGCGGCGTGCGCGCCTCGTCGATCAGGATGGAGTCCACCTCGTCGACGATGGCGTAGTGGTGGCCGCGCTGGACCATCTGGGCGCGCTCATATTTCATGTTGTCGCGCAGATAGTCGAAGCCGAGCTCGTTGTTGGTGGCATAGGTGACGTCGCAGGCATAGGCCGCGCGCCGTTCCTCGTCCGACAGGCCGTGCACGATGACGCCGACCGTGAGGCCGAGGAAGCGGTGGAGCCGGCCCATCCAGTTGGCGTCGCGCGAGGCGAGGTAGTCGTTGACGGTCACGATATGCACGCCCTTGCCGGCAAGGGCGTTGAGATAGGTCGGCAAGGTGGCGACCAGCGTCTTGCCCTCGCCGGTGCGCATCTCGGCTATGCCGCCATTGTGCAGCACCATGCCGCCGATCATCTGCACGTCGAAGGGGCGCATGCCGAGCACGCGCCGGGATGCCTCGCGCACGGTGGCGAAGGCAGGAACCAGAAGGTCGTCGAGGGTCGCCCCGTCGGCAAGCTGCTTGCGGAATTCGTCGGTGCGGGCCCTGAGCTGATCGTCGGAAAGCGCCTTGAGTTCCTCCTCCAGGGCGGCTATCGCCGCCACGCGGGACCGGGTCGCCTTGATGCGCCGATCGTTTGAGGAGCCGAAGATCTTACGGGCGAAACCGCCAAGACTGACCATGAAATGGTCCTTTCGATTGCAATCCTGAATAGTTCGGCAGGTGCCGGATTGCCCGTCATACCCGCCTTTGCGCGTAGGCAATACCATAAACCGCCCGGAAAACGGTTATGGACGCAAAGTCGTGGGACAGATAAGAGTGGCCACCACCGATGTCAACGGCGCTCTTTTTCACGGGAATGCGCGGAATTCTGCCACATTTTCGCTGACTGAAAGTGCTTAACCTGTCCGCAATCTCCACCGGAGTTTCTTTCATGTCATTTTCGTACCGACGCGTTACGCTCGCCGGCCTTGGCCTTGCCGTGAGCCTTTCGGCTCTGGCGGTGGCGCCGCTGGCGGCCCAGGAGCAGGCGCCTGCCGCCCAGGCGACCGAGGCGGCCAAGCCGGTCGATCCCAAGGCCGTGGTGGCGACGGTCGACGGACAGCCGATCACCGAGGCCGATCTGGAGCTGGCGCAGAGCGAGTTGGCGCAGCAGTTCGCGCAGTTGCCCGAGGCGCAGCGCCGGGCCGCGGCCCTTTCCGCCGCCATCGAGGTCAAGGTCCTGTCCAACAAGGCGGTCGCCGAGGGTCTCGACAAGGACGAGGACTTCCAGCGCCGTGCCGCCTTCCTCCAGCAGCGCGCCCTTCATGGCGAGCTCGTCGAGAAGGAAGTCGTGGGCAAGATCACCGACGAGGAGATCCGCGCCCGTTACGACAAGGAAATCGCGGCCGCCCCGCCGGTCAACGAGGTCCATGCCCGTCACATCCTGGTGAAGACCAAGGAAGAGGCCGACAAGATCGTCAAGGAACTCGACGGCGGCGCCGACTTCGAGAAGCTGGCCAACGAGAACACCACCGATCCGAGCGGCAAGACCAGCGGCGGCGATCTCGGCTATTTCGGCCCCGGCCAGATGGTGCCGGAATTCGAGAAGGCGGCCTTCGCCCTCGACGTCGGCAGCTATGGCAAGGAGCCGGTGCAGACGCAGTTCGGCTGGCACGTCATCAAGGTCGAGGACAAGCGCGCCAAGCAGCCGCCGGCCTTCGACGCGGTCAAGGAGCAGGTCAAGCAGTTGCTGATCCGCGACAAGTACTTCGCCGTGGTCAAGGACGCTCGCGCCGCCGCCAAGGTCGAGATCCCGGATGCCGATCTGAAGAAGGCCGTGGAAAGCGCCGACGGCGAATAAGCCGCCTTTGCAGGCTGAATGAACGAAACAGAGGCCGGTCCCCGCGACCGGCCTTTTGCATTGGAGCCGCCTTGCCGGCCTTCAAACGCCTTGCGTGACGCCGCGCTATGGGGCAAATCCTCCCCCATTCGACCCTTCATCCAGCCGAGGCCACATGTCCGCCGCCGTTTCTCCTCTCGCTCCCAGGAAATACCCGAAAATGCCGGCCATCGAGGGCGTGCGCATGGCGACCGCCGAGGCCGGGATCAAGTACAAGGGACGCACCGACCTCCTGGCCATGGTCTTCGATCCGGGCACCGCGGTGGCGGGCGTGTTCACGCGCTCCAAATGCCCGTCGGCGCCGGTCGATTTCTGCCGTGAGAACCTTGCCGGCGGCAAGGCGCGGGTGCTCATCGTCAATTCCGGCAACGCCAATGCCTTCACCGGCAAGAAGGGCCGCGAGGCCACGTCGATGACCGGCAAGGCGGCGGCCAAGGCGGCCTCCTGCACGGAAGGCGAAGTGTTCCTGGCTTCCACCGGCGTCATCGGCGAGCCGCTCGACGCCGGCAGGTTCAGCCATCTGCTGGAGGGGCTGGTGCGGGATGCGCGTCCGGACCTGTGGAAGGAAGCGGCCAGCGCCATCATGACCACCGACACCTATCCCAAGGTGGCGACGGCGACGGTGAAGCTCGGCGAGGCGGACGTGACCATCAACGGCATCGCCAAGGGGGCGGGCATGATCGCCCCGGACATGGCCACCATGCTCTCCTTCGTCGCCACCGATGCGCCGATCGCCGCGCCGGTTCTGCAGGCGCTGCTGTCCGGCGGCACGGCCAAGACCTTCAATGCGGTGACGGTCGATTCCGACACCTCGACCAGCGACACGCTGCTGCTGTTCGCCACCGGCGCGGCGGCAAAGCGCGGCGCGCCCGCCATCGACGATGTGAAGGACCCGCGCCTGTCGTCCTTCAAGCGGGCGCTGGGCAAGATCCTGAAGTCGCTGGCCCTGCAGGTGGTGCGGGACGGAGAGGGCGCGCGCAAGCAGATCGAGATCACCGTCGAGGGCGCCAAATCGGCGCGCTCGGCCAAGCGCATCGCGCTGTCCATCGCCAATTCGCCGCTGGTCAAGACCGCCGTCGCCGGCGAGGACGCCAACTGGGGCCGCGTGGTCATGGCCGTCGGCAAGGCCGGCGAGCCGGCCGACCGCGACCGCCTGTCGATCTGGTTCGGCGACAACCGCCTCGCCCATGAGGGCGAGCGGGACCCATCCTACTCGGAGGAGGCGACCTCGGCCTACATGAAGCGCGACGAGATTGCCATCCGTGTCGATCTCGGCATCGGCCGGGGCAAGGCCACGGTATGGACCTGCGACCTGACCAAGGAATATGTTGCCATCAACGGGGATTACCGGAGCTGAGCGCCTTGATCCATCCGAGCGAGCGACTGGCCGCGGTGCGCCGCTACGAGGCGGCGGGGTTCCGCGCGTGGCCGGCCGCCGCCGTCCACTATGACGGCACCTGGGTGATCAGGCTCACCGCCGGCCATCCGGCCAAGCGGCTCAATTCCGTCAATCCGCTCGATCCCGGCGACGTCGCCAGCATCGCCGATCGCGTCGGGCGCGCTGCTCGCCGCTTCGAGGCCTATGGCCGGCCGCTGACCTTTCGCGTGTCGCCGCTGTCCGGCCCGGAGCTTTCGGCCCATTTCGACGCCGAGGGCTGGTCGCGCTTCGACGAATCGCTGGTCATGCGCCTGCCCTTGGCCGAGGCCCCCGTCGATCAGGCCCTCGACCAGATACCGCTCAAGGATATCGGCCGCTTCGTCTCCGCCGCGCTCAAGGTGCAGGGCGCCGACCTTTCGCTGCGGGCGGGGCTCTCCGAACTGATCGGGGCGATCCAGCCGGAAACCGGGCTGTTCGCCATGGAGCGCGGGGACGAGCCCCTCGCCACCATGATCTGCGTGCATGACAGCGATCTTGTCGGCCTGTTCGAGGTGGCGACGCATGTGGCCGAACGGCGGCAGGGCCATGGCCGCAAGCTGCTCCTGTCGGCCCTCAAATGGGCGCGGCTGCGCGGCGCGCGCGAGGCCTGGCTGCAGGTCGAGGCGGCCAACGAACCGGCGCTGGCGCTCTATGGCTCGCTCGGCTTCACCGAGGTCTACCGCTACCACTACCGCCGCCCTCCCGGAGCCTGAACGCGTGACCGACAAGCCGAGACGTCTTTTGCTGGTCAGCGCCTGCGCGCTCGTCGATGCCGACGGGCGGGTGCTGATCGCCCAGCGGCCGGAAGGCAAGCAGCTTGCCGGCATGTGGGAGTTTCCCGGCGGCAAGGTGGAGGCGGGCGAGACGCCGGAGGAATGCCTGGTGCGCGAACTGCGGGAGGAGCTCGGCATCGAGACGCAGATTCCCTGCCTTGCGCCGCTCACCTTCGCCAGCCACACCTATGAGGATTTCCACCTGCTGATGCCGCTCTATGTCTGCCGCCGCTTCACCGGCACGCCGCAGCCGCACGAGGCGCAGGCCCTGAAGTGGGTGCGGCCGCGCCAGATGCGCGACTATCCCATGCCGCCGGCCGATGCGCCGCTGATCCCCTTCCTCATCGACCTGCTGTAGCGGCGATGCCGCTTTCCCGCCGTCTTCGTTAACGCAAGATTAAGCATGTCCTGAAAAACTGGACATGGCTTCGGGCCTGCAAGGGCCTGGTCGGCCGGGGGCAATGTTCGGGGGAGGCCATTTTGAGTCTCGACAACGATTGGAAGCCGGCGCGCGCCCGGCGTGGCGGTCCTGCGACGCGGGCCGGGATGGGCATCTTGCGGATCACGCTGCTTTTCGGGTCCGCCATCGTGGCGCTCGCCCTGTTCGCCACCTCCTATCTCGCCGACCGCACGCCGGAGCAATGGTCGAGAACGGGGCAGGGCGGGCTCGACTTCATGTCCACCGGCTCGGTCTCGCGCGGCAGCACCTACACGCTGCGGCGCAGCGTGCTGCAAACCTCGCCCTCGGCGGTGTGCGTGCTGCGGGCGGACGGTTCGCAAAGCGGGGATTGCTGAGCGGTTAAGGCGGCTCCCCGGCGGCGGGATCGGGCCGCTTCACGAGCTGTTAAGCCTGTTGCGTTAACCTTCCTTAATGCTTGGCGGCTAAGCCTGTGCCAAAGAAGGGAATTGGCACATGGCGAGACTGATCGGGCAATTCCTTGGCAACAGGCAGGGTACGGCAGCGATCGAATACGGGCTCATCGCAACGCTGATCTCGATTGCCATCGTCGTGGCTGTCGGCGGTGCCGCCGATCAGGTGGTGGCCTTGTGGGATTCCAACAACAGCCACATCGCCGAAGCCTTCGAATGACAAGCGCCGGCACTTCCTGACCGGGCATCGGACCGGTCAGGAAACCGGCTTCCCCTTCAGGCTCCGCTCTATTTGCCCTCGGCGCACTGGATGATGGCGGCGCGCAGTTCCTCCAGCCCCGCCGCTTTTTCCGACGAGGTGGCGAGCACGGCCGGAAACGCCGCCGGGCGCTTGCGGATTTTCGCCAGCGTTTCCTCGATCAGGCGCGGCACGCCGGCGGCCTTGATCTTGTCGGTCTTGGTCAGCACGATCTGGTAGGACACGGCCGCCTTGTCGAGCAGCGACAGCACCTCCTCGTCATTGGCCTTGATGCCGTGGCGGGCGTCGATCAGCACATAGACGCGCTTCAGGGTCACGCGTCCCTTCAGATAGTCGAAGACAAGCTTCGTCCACTCATCGACCTGCTCCTTGGGTGCCTGCGCATAGCCGTAGCCCGGCATGTCGACCAGTGCCAGCGGCGGCAGGTCGTCGCCCTTGCCGGAAAAGCCGTCGGGCACGAAATAGTTCAGCTCCTGCGTGCGGCCGGGGGTGTTGGAGGTGCGGGCAAGGCCCTTCCTGCCGACCAGCGCGTTGATGAGCGACGACTTGCCGACATTGGAGCGGCCGGCGAAGGCGATCTCGGGCGGACCCTCCGGCGGCAGGAATTTCATGGCCGGCACGCCCCGGATGAACACCCAGGGGCGGGTGAACAGGGCGATGTCGAGGCCGGAAGGCACGGGTTTGGCGGCGCTGGTCTGGGCGCTTGTCTGGTCGGGGCCGGTCATGAGGTGCCTTTCGCGATAGCCGGGCAGGGAGCCGCTTATAGGCGGCGCGGACGGACGCGTCCAGAAAGGCATGAAGGCGGCCCATCTTAGCCGGCGGGTGAAATTTCGATGTTCCCACAAGATTTTGGGATGAAGTTGCATCAAATATTGCGTTGCAGCAATATGTTGTTAACTTGGCCGCCCGACATTGATGGTCCGGCATAGCCGTCCTCATAGGTCGTAGCCAGTAAGGACCCTTGATGTTCTACCAGCTCTACGAACTGAACCATGCTGCATTGCAGCCCGCCCGGGCCTTTGCGGACGCCATGCGGGCGCTCTACTCCAACCCCCTCAATCCGTTCTCCGGCACCATGTGGGGGCGGTCCGTCGCCGCGACGGCGGAGCTGTTCGAGCGCACCACCCGTCACTACGGTAAGCCGGAATTCGGCATCCACGAGACGAAGGTGGACTGGACGAGCGTCGATGTCACGGAGAAGGTCGTCTGGTCGCGGCCCTTCTGCGATCTGCTGCGCTTCGAGCGGGACCTGCCGGCCGGGCGCCGCCCTGATCCCAAGATCCTGATGGTCGCGCCGATGTCGGGGCACTATGCGACGCTGCTGCGCGGGACGGTGGAAACCATGCTGCCGCACGCGGATGTGTACATCACCGACTGGATCGATGCGCGCATGGTGCCGGCCGCCGACGGCAGCTTCGATCTCGACGACTACATCGACTATGTCATCGACATGCTGCATTTCCTCGGGCCGGACACGCATGTCATGGCCGTCTGCCAGCCTTCGGTGCCGGTTCTGGCCGCCGTGGCGGTGATGGAACAGCGCGGCGACCCGCTCGCGCCGGCCTCGATGACGCTGATGGGCGGGCCGATCGACACGCGCCGCAGCCCGACCGCCGTCAACGTGCTGGCGCAGGAGAAGGGGCTCGACTGGTTCCGCGAGAACGTCATCATGGATGTGCCGTGGCCGGCGCCCGGTGTCGGGCGCCAGGTTTATCCGGGTTTCCTGCAACTGTCGGGCTTCATGAGCATGAATCTCGACCGCCACATCATCGCCCACAAGGATTTCTTCATGCACCTCGTCAAGAACGACGGGGACAGCGCCGAGAAGCACCGCGATTTCTATGACGAATATCTGGCCGTGATGGACCTGACGGCCGAATTCTACCTGCAGACGGTCGACACCGTCTTCATCCGCCACGCATTGCCGAAAGGCGAGTTGATGCATCGCGGCGTGCGGGTCGATCCGGCTGCGATACGCAATGTCGCGCTGCTCACGATCGAGGGCGAGAACGACGACATTTCCGGCCTCGGCCAGACCCGGGCCGCGCACGATTTGTGCGTGAACCTGCCGGCCGCCAAGCAGGCGCACTACATGCAGCCGCGTGTCGGCCACTACGGCGTGTTCAACGGATCGCGCTTCCGGGCCGAAATCGCCCCGCGCATCCTCGATTTCATCGCCAGCAACCGCAAGGCCGACGCCGCTGCGAAGCCGCGCCTGGTGCGCTCCGACCGTTCCTGACCCGTCGTCCCGACTGTTGCACATTCGCCGCGGTCGGACGCCGTCGGTAACCATGATGTGACGCAGGCCATCTCCCGAATTGACACGAAGTGTAAATCGCCGTTAACGTTTCGTTAACAAACAGGGGCGAGCGGGGACGATGACTTCCTCACCGGCTAGGCTGCGCTTGCGCGCCATCATCACAGGCATGACTGCGCTGGCGGCGCTGACCGCTGGCGTGCCCGCAGCGCTTGCGGGGCCGATGGCCACGGGCGGGATCACCTCGCAGCCCATCGGCCACTATGAGTTCTGCAGGGCCAACCCCTCCGAATGCTCGGTTCGTCCCGTCGACAGGGGGCCGGTCAAGATGACGCCGGAACTGTGGCAGATGCTGGTGGAGGTTTCCGCCAAGGTCAACGCCGCCGTCAAGCCGATGAGCGACCTCGAGATCTACGGCAAGGACGAGGTCTGGACCTATCCCGACAAGGGCGTGGGCGACTGCGAGGATTATGTGCTGGAAAAGCGGCGCCAGCTTCAGGCGCGCGGCCTGCCGCTGTCCACGCTGTTGATCACCGTCGTGCGCAAACCCGACGGCGAGGGCCATGCGGTGCTGACGGTGCGCACCAGCAAGGGCGATTTCGTGCTCGATAATCTGCGCGATGACGTGCGCTCATGGAACCAGACCGGCTACCGCTTCCTCAAGCGGCAGGCCGCGGACCACACCGGGCGGTGGGTCTCGATCCGTGACGACCAGCAGGTTCTGGTCGGATCGGTCCGGTAGGCGTATCGGCCTTCACTTTTCGCTGCTCCGGAAGCTGCCAGTAGACACCGCTTATTGCTTGGTGGGGTTCTCCAGCGCCTTGGCGAGCGACATCTTGGCGCTGCCGGGCTTGAGCGGCTTCTGCTGGGAGGGGTCCGGTGCCCAGCCCGACAACCACACAATCGGGAAACTTGCCCGGATGCGCCCGTCCGGATCGGAAAAGCGCTCGGCATAGATTTCCGCCGCGCAGGCGAACAGGGCGCGCGTGCCCGGACGCCGCGAGCGGTCGACCAGCGCATTGGTCTCGCCCATGGCGCGCAAATCCGCCATCAGCGCGAACATGTGGTCGTAGCGCACGGTCATGGTCTCGATGTCGGCCACCGGCAGGGCAAAGCCCGCGCGCTGGAGCAGGGCGCCGGCGTCACGCACGTCGACGAAGGGGCTGACGCGCGGGCTGATGCCGCCGTAAAGCTCGGTTTCGGCGGCCAGCAGGCTTTCGCGCAGTTCGGCCAGCGTGCCGGCGCCGGCCATGGCGCCGAGGAACAGCCCGTCCGGTTTCAGCGCGCGCCTGACCTGCACCAGCATGCCGGGGATGTCGTTCATCGTCTGCAGGGACAGCAGCGACACGGCAAGGTCGAGGCTCTGCGGCTCGAACGGCACGGTCTCGAAGGGGGCAAGCAGGGCATCTGCGTCCCCGCCGAAGCCGGCATCGCACTCGACGCGCACGATCTGTTCGGTCTTGCCGGTGCCGGTCACGGCCTCCATTGCCGCCGGTGTCTGGCAAAACAGCACGGCGGCCTTGCCGAAGCGCCGGCCGACCGCCGAGAGGCGCTCGGCCAGATCGTCGGCCACGCGCCGCATCAGGAAGTCGTTGCCGGCCTGCGGGCGGGCGAGTGCCCTGCGCTTGTGCGCCAGCCACAGGGAGGTGTCGAAGAGGGTCTGCACCGCGTGTTCCGCTTCCGGCTTCTTCTGCCAAAGCGCGTCGCGATCATTCGGATTCGCTCCTTGCGCCTTAAGCTGTTGTTTTTACGTATGTCGTTCTCCCGAAACCGGTTCCCACTTTCGGGCGACATGCGCTAGGATAGGCTCTGGCCTTTCAGGTGGCCGATTGGAGGGGGGAGATCAAGGGGCTTGGCCGAACCATGCTCGAATGGCCGGCGCGGATGATGTTCCCCCCGGTCTGCGCCGGCTGTCGCCGCCAGGTCAGCCGGCCGGGCGTGCTGTGCGGTGCCTGCTGGCCGCGTCTCACCTTGCTGGAGCGGCCGTGGTGCCCGGTGATGGGCACGCCCTTCGCCCACGACATGGGCGATGGCTTCCTCTGTGCGGAGGCGATTGCCGATCCGCCGCCCTTCGAGCGGGCGCGCGCCGCCGTGCTCTATGACGGGGTGGCGTGCGACATGGTGCGCGGCCTGAAATACCACGACCGCACCGACCTTGCGCCGTGGATGGCCGAGTGGATGCTGCGCGCGGGCGGCGAACTGCTCGCCGAGGCCGACATGATCGTGCCCGTTCCGCTCCACTGGCGGCGCTTCTTCAGGCGCAAGTTCAACCAGTCCGCCGAACTGGCGCGCGCCGTGGCGCGGCTCTCTGGCGTGCGCTTCGAGCCGTCGGTGGTGCGGCGGGTGCGCCAGACGCGGCCGCAGGTCGGGCTGGAGCGCCGGGAGCGCGAGGACAATCTGCGCGGCGCGTTCCGGGTGGAGCCGGAGGGCGCCCTTGCCATCGCCGGGCGCAGGGTGGTGCTCGTCGACGACGTCTACACCACCGGCGCCACCGTGCGGGCGGTGACGCTGGCGCTGAAGAAGGGCGGGGCGCAGGCGGTGGACGTGCTGACCTTCGCACGCGTGCTGCCGGGCGGCGAGGGGGACTTCCGGCCCGTCGTGTCAGCGCTTATATAAGCCGCATAACGAGACAGGATTGTTGACCAATGGTCGATGTAACCATCTATACGCGGGCCATGTGCGGCTATTGCACGGCGGCCAAGCGCCTTCTGGAGCGCAAGGGCGTTGCCTATACCGAGCATGACGCCTCGTTCTCGCCGGAACTGCGCCAGGAGATGATCTCCCGCGCCAACGGCCGCACCACCTTCCCGCAGATCTTCATCGGCAAGACCCATGTCGGCGGCTGCGACGACCTGCATGCGTTGGAAGCCGAGGGCAGGCTTGATACACTGCTTGCCGAGGATCGGTCCCACAGGGCGCTTGAAAGGTGAGGTAGCTGGCGATGGCTGTGTTCAAGGCGGCGGTGGTGCAGATGCGTTCGGGCATGGACCCCGAGCGCAACGCGACGGATATGGAAGCGCTGGTGCGCGAGGCTGCCGGCCAGGGCGCCACCTATGTGCAGACCCCGGAGATGACCGGCGCCATGGTGCGCGAAAAGGAAGACCGCGCCCGGCTGTTCGTCGCGGAAGAGCGTGACGTCACCGTCGCGATCGCGCGGCGCCTGGCCAAGGAACTGGGCATATTCCTGCATATCGGCTCGACCGCGATCCGGCGTGACGACGGCAAGAGCGCCAATCGCGCGCTGCTGATTTCGCCGCGCGGCGAGACGATCGCCACCTATGACAAGATCCACATGTTCGATGTCGATCTCGACCATGGCGAGAGCTGGCGCGAATCCGCCGCCTATGAGCCCGGAACGCGGGCGGTGACGGCGGATGTCGACGGCGCGACCCTGGGGCTGGCCATCTGCTACGATTTGCGTTTCCCTCAGCTTTTCCGCACCGAGGCGCTGGCCGGGGCCGAGGTGCTGACCGTGCCTGCCGCCTTCACCCGCCAGACGGGCGAGGCGCACTGGCATGTGCTTCTGCGTGCCCGGGCCATCGAGAACGGCGCCTTCGTGATCGCGGCCGCCCAGGGCGGGCAGCATGAGGACGGACGCGAGACCTTCGGCCATTCGCTGATCGTCGATCCGTGGGGCCGCATCCTGGCCGAGGTCGATCACGACCGGCCGGGCGTGGCGGTTGCCGAGATCGATCCGGCGCAGTCCGCAGCGGCCCGCCGGAAAATCCCCAATCTCAAGAATGCGCGGGAGTTCACCCTTGCGGCCGTCGTCACCGGTGGCGGGCATCTGGAAAGGACGGGGTCTTGATCCGCTTTTCCCTCGTCTGCGAGCACGACCACGAATTCGAGGCCTGGTTCCGCAGCGGTGACGACTTCGACACCCAGAAGAAGCGCGGCTTCATCGACTGTCCGTCCTGCGGTTCGTCCAAGGTGGAAAAGGCACTGATGGCGCCGGCCGTCTCGACCTCCGCCAAGCAGGAGAAGATGGCGCTGGCCATGGGCGAGGCGCAGCGCCGGGCGCTCGAGGAGATGAAGGCACTGGCGGCGAAAGTGCGCGAGAACGCCGATTATGTCGGCGACAAATTCGCCGAGGAGGCCCGCAAGATCCATTTTGGCGAGGCCGACGCGCGCGGCATCTATGGCGAGGCGACGCTGGAGGAGGCCAGGGACCTGGCCGAGGACGGCGTCGAGTTCATGCCCATCCCGGTATTCCCGGACGACAGGAACTAAAGCTGTCGCGCGGGGAACCGGTTTCGGAATAACGACCTGCATAAGAACAACAGCTTAAGGCGCAAGGAGCGGATCTGAAGGATTTGGGGCTGGCCCAATCACCGCCGCCGTTGCTGACGCATTTGCAGGGTGTGGCGCGCGGGTTAGCTTCCTCTCCATGAAAGCGATCTGGGATTCGGCGTTCGGCCTGCTGGCGATCACCGGCGGCCTGCTCGGCCTCAGCCTGCCGCTGGGCAAGATTGCCGCGGGGGCCGGCGTGCCGGCCATCATCTGGGCCTTCGTCATTTCGCTGGGCGCAGGCGGCGTGCTGCTGCTTGCCCTGCTCCTGAAGCGCCGCACATTGGCGATGACGGCGCACCGCCTGCGCTATTTCACGATTGCGGCGGCCATCTCCTACGCGCTGCCCAATCTGCTGATCTTCTCTGCCGTTCCGCGTCTTGGCGCCGGCTATACCGGCATCATGTTCACGCTTTCGCCGGTCATCACGCTGGGCTTTTCCATCCTGCTGGGTGTGCGACGGCCCAATTTCCCGGGCATCGTCGGTATCGTCGTCGGCTTCGCCGGCGCCGCCATGGTGGCGCTGGCGCGTGGCGATGCCGCGCAACCGACCGATGCGGCGTGGGTGTTGATCGGCCTGCTCATTCCCGTGCTGCTCGCGGCCGGCAACATATACCGCACCATGGACTGGCCGCCGCACACGGGGCCGATAGAGCTTGCCGCGGGCAGCCATCTGGCCGCGGCGGCCATGCTTCTGGCGGGGATCGTGCTGCTGCCCGGCCTTGCCGCCTTCGCTCCGCTCGGCCAGGTGCCGGGCGTGACGCTGGCGCAGGCGGCATCCGCCGCCGCCATGTTCGCCTTCTATTTCCGGCTGCAGGCGGTGGGCGGGCCGGTCTATCTCAGCCAGATCGGCTATGTCGCCGCCGCGATCGGCCTGTTTGCCGGCACGCTGTTCCTCGGCGAGCACTATCGCTGGCAGACCTGGGCCGGCGCGCTGCTGATCGTCGCCGGGGTGGCCATCACCACCAAGGCGCAGGCCTCGGACGGATGAAGGCGTCCGAAGGCGTTCGGGGGAAGGCGGGCGTCAGTTCGCCTTCTGCTTTTCCGCCAGCACCATGTAGTTGACGTCCATGTCCGTGGAGCGCTGCCAGCGGTCGGCCAGCGGGTTATAGACCACGCCGGTGCGGTCGATGACCGACAGGCCGGCGCCGGCCAGCGCGCGCTCCAACTCGTCCGGCCGCACCAGCTTGCCGAATTGGTGGGTGCCGCGCGGCAGCCAGCGCAGCACATATTCGGCGCCGATGATGGCCAGCCCCAGCGCCTTCAGCGTGCGGTTGATGGTGGCGACGAACATGATGCCGCCGGGTTTGACCATCTCGCCGCATTTGCCGATGAACAGGTCGATGTCGGAAACGTGTTCCACGACCTCCATGTTGAGCACCACGTCGAATTTTTCGCCGGCATCGGCAAGGTCCTCGGCCGTGGTCGCCCGGTAGTCGATCTCGACGCCCGATTCGGCGGCATGTAGCCTGGCCACCTCGATGTTGGTGGCGGAGGCATCGGCGCCGACGACCTCGGCGCCCAGCCGTGCCATCGGCTCGCACAACAGGCCGCCGCCGCAGCCGATGTCGAGGATGCGCAACCCCTCGAAGGGCCGCGCCGCATGCGGGTCACGGCCGAAGCGCTGGGCAATCTGATCGCGAATGTAGGACAGGCGCACGGGATTGAATTTGTGCAGCGGACGGAACTTGCCGTTCGGGTTCCACCATTCGGCGGCAAGTGCCGAAAAACGTTCAACTTCTCCGGAATCGATGGTCGATCGTCGGGTGTCGGACATGTCCTTGTCTCCGTGAAGCTTTACGAAGTCGGGGTTGAGGGCGCGAAAGTCAAGGCGGCATTTGCAGCGAATCGCGGCAATCGCTTGCACGAAAAGCCTGTTTTGGCTAAGGAGACCCCGCATCGGCACAAGGGGGATCGCCCTCGTGCCAGACCGTCCATTTCGGGCCTTCGGCCCGGCATTCAAAGGCATTCCGCTCCCATGGCGCGTATCGTGATGAAATTCGGCGGGACTTCGGTCGCCGACATCGCCCGCATCCGCAATGTGGCGCGGCACGTCAAACGCGAGGTCGACAGCGGCCATGACGTGGCCGTGGTGGTTTCGGCCATGGCCGGCAAGACCAACGAACTGGTCGCCTGGACGCGCGAAGCCTCGCCCATGCACGACGCGCGCGAATACGACGCCGTCGTCGCTTCCGGCGAGCAGGTCACCGCCGGGCTCCTGGCCATCACCTTGCAGAACATGGGCGTCAACGCCCGCTCCTGGCTCGGCTGGCAGATCCTGATCCACACCGACAACGCCCATGGCGCCGCTCGCATCAAGGATATCGACGGCTCCTTCCTCATCAAGCGCTTCGGCGAGGGGCAGGTGGCGGTGATCGCCGGCTTCCAGGGCCTGGCGCCCGACAACCGCATCTCGACGCTGGGCCGTGGCGGTTCGGACACCAGCGCCGTGGCCATCGCGGCCGCCGTCAAGGCCGACCGCTGCGACATCTATACCGACGTGGACGGCGTCTACACGACCGACCCGCGCATCGAGCCCAAGGCACGCCGACTCGACCGCATCTCCTTCGAGGAAATGCTGGAAATGGCCTCGCTCGGCTCCAAGGTGCTTCAGGTGCGCTCGGTGGAGCTTGCCATGGTGCACAAGGTGCGCACCTTCGTGCGCTCGTCCTTCGTGGAGCCCGATGCTCCCGGCATGGACGATCTTCTCAATCCGCCTGGAACGCTTATTTGCGACGAGGATGAAATCGTGGAACAGCAGGTCGTCACCGGTATTGCCTACGCCAAGGACGAAGCGCAGATCTCGCTGCGCCGCGTCGCCGACCGTCCGGGCGTCGCCGCCGGCATTTTCGGGCCGCTGGCCGAGGCCGGCATCAATGTCGACATGATCGTCCAGAACATTTCGGAGGACGGCAAGTTCACCGACATGACCTTCACCGTGCCTTCGGGCGATGTCGGCAAGGCGCTGGCGGTGCTGGAAAAGGTGCGCGACACCATCGGCTTCGACGCCATCCAGCACGACGAGGGCATGGCCAAGGTGTCGGTGATCGGCATCGGCATGCGCAGCCATGCGGGCGTTGCCGCGACCGCTTTCGAGGCGCTGTCGCAGAAGGGCATCAACATCCGCGCCATCACCACTTCGGAGATCAAGATCTCGATCCTGATCGATGGACCCTACACGGAGCTTGCAGTGCGTACGCTCCATTCCGTATACGGTCTGGACAAGAGTTAAGGGCCGCGGGCCCGGCAGCGGGCCTTATCCGGCGCGCGGGACCGGGCAGCGCGGCCATTGGAGGAAGACGCCGCTATGCGTGAAACGGCGGTCGGCCCACGTGTTCTGTTGAAACGGCTGCGCGAGCTCATGCAGGAGCCGCTGGAGCCGCAGGATCGGCTCGACCGGATCGTGCGCGACATCGCCTCCAACATGGTGGCCGAAGTCTGCTCCCTCTACGTGCTGCGCGCCGATTCGGTGCTGGAGCTCTACGCCACCGAAGGTCTCAACCCGTCCGCCGTCCACCTGGTGCAACTGCGCCTCGGGCAGGGCCTGGTCGGCACCATCGCCGCCAGCGCGCGGCCGCTCAACCTGTCGAACGCGCAGGAGCATCCGGCCTTCGCCTACCTGCCGGAGACCGGCGAGGAGATCTACAGCTCCTTCCTCGGCGTGCCGCTGCTGCGGGCCGGGCGCACGCTCGGCGTCCTGGTCGTCCAGAACAAGACCATGCGCACCTATCGCGACGACGAGGTCGAGGCGCTGGAGACGACCGCGATGGTGATCGCGGAGATGATTGCCACCGGCGATCTCGCCCGCCTGTCGCGACCAGGCCTCGAACTCGACCTGAAACGCCCGGTTTCCTTCGGCGGCGTCTCCTTCAACGACGGCATCGGGCTTGGCCATGTCGTGCTGCATGAGCCGCGCGTCGTCGTCACCAACCTGTTCAACGAGGACAGCGAGGAGGAGGTGCGGCGGCTGGAAACGGCGCTCGGCTCGCTCAGGCTGTCCATCGACGACATGCTGGAGCGGCGCGACGTCGCCTTCGAGGGCGAGCATCGCGAAGTGCTGGAAGCCTACCGCATGTTCGCCAACGACCGCGGCTGGGTACGGCGCCTGGAAGAGGCGATCCGCAACGGCCTGACCGCCGAAGCGGCGGTCGAGAAGGTCCAGAGCGACATGCGCGCGCGCATGATCCACATGACCGATCCCTATCTGCGCGAGCGGATGAGCGATTTCGACGATCTCGCCAACCGGTTGCTGCGCCAGCTCATGGGGACGGGGCCGGAGGACATCGCCGCCGCCCTGCCCAAGGATGCGATCATCGTCGCCCGCTCGATGGGCGCGGCGGAACTGCTCGACTATCCGCGCGAGAAGCTGCGCGGGCTGGTGCTGGAGGACGGCGCGGCAACCAGCCATGTGGTGATCGTGGCGCGCGCCATGGGCATCCCCGTGGTCGGGCAGGTCAAGGGCGCCGTCTCCATGGCCGAGAACGGCGATGCCATCATCGCCGACGGCGAGGAGGGAGCGGTCCATCTGCGCCCGCAGGCGGACCTCGAAGCCGCCTATGCCGAGAAGGTGCGCTTCCGCGCCCGGCGGCAGGAGCTTTACCGCGAATTGCGCAACAAGCCTTCGATGTCGAAGGACGGCGTGCAGATCGACCTTTTGATGAATGCCGGGCTGATGGTCGACCTGCCGCAACTGGTCGAGTCGGGCGCGGCCGGCATCGGCCTGTTCCGCACCGAATTGCAGTTCATGGTCGCCTCGACCTTCCCGCGCGCCGAAGCGCAGGAGCAGCTCTATCGCGACGTGCTCGATGCGGCGCGGGGCAAGCCGGTCACCTTCCGCACCATCGATATCGGCGGCGACAAGGTGCTGCCCTATTTCAAGAACAACACGCAGGAAGAGAACCCGGCGCTCGGCTGGCGCGCGATCCGCCTGACGCTCGACCGGCCCGGCCTGCTGCGCACGCAGATCCGCGCCCTGCTCAAGGCCGCCGGCGGGCGCGAGCTGAA
Organism: Aquamicrobium terrae; assembly: GCF_052978165.1. NCBI lineage: Bacteria > Pseudomonadati > Pseudomonadota > Alphaproteobacteria > Hyphomicrobiales > Phyllobacteriaceae > Aquamicrobium > Aquamicrobium terrae. The sequence goes on along the minus strand of NZ_JBRKLZ010000001.1, from coordinate 1,299,781 downwards.
GCTGATGCTGCCGATGGTGACGGAGCTCGGCGAGATCGCGCAGGCGCGCGAGATCATCGACCGCGAGGTGCGGCATCTGTCGCGTTTCGCGCATCTCTTGCCCAACAGCCTGAAGCTTGGGGCCATGCTGGAAGTGCCGTCGCTGCTGTTCCAGCTCGACGAGCTGATGAAGGCAGTGGATTTCGTCTCCGTCGGCTCCAACGACCTGTTCCAGTTCGTGATGGCGGTGGACCGCGGCAACACGCGGATGGCGGACCGGTTCGATCCGCTTTCGGTACCGTTCCTTCGCGTGCTGAAGACCATCGCCGATGCCGGCAAGCGCAACCATACGCCGGTGACCTTGTGCGGGGAACTGGCCGGCAAGCCGATCTCGGCCATGGTGCTCATCGGGCTCGGCTTCCGCTCGATCTCCATGTCGCCGGCCTCGATCGGCCCGGTCAAGGCCATGCTGACGGAACTGCCGGTGGGCGAACTCGAGGCCTTCTTCGAGGACAATCTGTGGGCTCCGGCCAACGACATTCCGATGCGGGCGCTGTTGCAGGCCTTTGCCGACGATCGCTCGATTCCGCTTTAGAGCGAGATGACTTCTCCTTGAAAAGCCATCTCGCTCTAAACTTTTGTTTTTGAACCATGATCTTGTCCGAAAAGTCTGCAACTTTTCGGGATCATGCTCTAGGGCCCCGATACCAGCATGAGCATTCTACCCCGTGATCGGATGGATCAGGTCGTCAAGCGTTTCGAGATGCTCGAAGCGCAGATGGCGGCCGGGCCGGAACCCGAAGCCTATGTGAAGATGGCGTCGGAATACTCCGAACTGCAGGACCTCGCCGGAAAGGTGCGCGCCTTGCGCGGCGCCGAGCGGGAGCAGGCGGACCTTGCCGGCCTTTTGGCCGACAAGACGACCGATGCCGAGATGCGCGAGCTGGCCGAGGCGGAGCTGCCGGAACTGGAAGAGCGCATCGAGGGGCTGGAGCGTGACATCCAGATCCTGCTGCTGCCCAAGGATGCCGCCGACGAGAAGAACGCCATCCTCGAAATCCGCGCCGGCACCGGCGGCGACGAGGCGGCGCTGTTCGCGGGCGATCTGTTTCGCATGTACGAGCGCTATGCATCCGCGCACGGGTGGCGCTTCGAGATCATTTCGGCGAGCGAGGGTGATGCCGGCGGCTACAAGGAAATCATCGCCAGCGTTTCCGGCAAGGGCGTGTTCGCGCATCTGAAGTTCGAGTCGGGCGTGCATCGCGTCCAACGCGTGCCCGAGACCGAGGCGCAGGGACGCATCCACACCTCCGCCGCCACCGTGGCCGTGCTTCCCGAGGCGGAGGAGGTCGATATCGACATCCGCCCCGAGGACATCCGTATCGACACCATGCGCGCGTCGGGCGCCGGCGGCCAGCATGTCAACACCACCGATTCGGCCGTGCGCATCACCCATCTGCCGACCGGCATCATGGTGGTGTCGGCGGAGAAGTCGCAGCACCAGAACAGGGCGCGGGCCATGCAGATCCTGCGCGCGCGCCTGTTCGACATGGAGCGCAGCCGGGCCGACGAGGAACGCTCCGAATCGCGCAAGTCGCAGGTCGGCTCCGGCGACCGTTCCGAGCGCATCCGCACCTACAATTTCCCGCAGGGGCGGGTGACCGACCACCGCATCAACCTCACCCTCTACAAGCTCGACCGGGTGATGATGGGCGAAATGGACGAGATCATCGATGCGCTGATCGCCGACCATCAGTCGAAGCTGCTGGCCGACATGACGGAAGGCTGAGATCCGGAACGGACATGGTGCATCCTTGACCCTGGCGGAACTTCTCGGCGCTGCGCGGCGCAAGCTTGCCGAATCAGGCGTCGAGGACGCCGCCCTCGATGCCAGGCTGCTGGTCGAGCACTTCACCGGCACCAGCCGCAGCGATGCCATCGCGCGGCCGGATAGGACGATCGATCCGCGGACGGTCGCGGAGGTGGAGGCCGCGCTGGCGCGCAGGTGCCGGGGCGAGCCCGTCCACCGCATCCTCGGCTTTCGCGAGTTCTATGGCCTGCGCCTGTCGCTGTCGGTCGAGACGCTGGAGCCGCGTCCCGACACCGAGGTGCTGGTGGATGCGGTGCTGCCTTTCATGCGCGATGTCGCATCGCGGGAAGGCGAATGCCGGGTGCTGGACCTTGGCACCGGCACCGGGGCCATCGCGCTTGCCCTGTTGGCCAATGTGCCCGGGGCGGTGGCGACGGGCGTCGACATATCCGACGACGCGCTGGCGACCGCCGCCCGCAACGCCGTCGATCTCGGCCTCGCCGATCGGTTCCGGCCAAAAAAATCCGACTGGTTCGCGGAAATTTCGGGTCGCTACCATGTAATCGCCTCAAACCCTCCCTATATCGGGTCCAACGAGATCGCGGCCTTGCAGAAAGAGGTACGGCTGTTCGATCCCCTCCGGGCCCTCGATGGCGGAGATGACGGGCTGGAGCCTTATCGGATCATCGCGGCGGGCGCCGCCTCGCACCTGGAACAGGGCGGGCGGGTCGCCGTTGAGATCGGCAGCACGCAGCGGCTGGAGGTCGGGTCCATCTTCGCGGATGCGGGTTTCCGCCTCGTGCGGGCGCTCAGCGATCTGGCCGGAAACGACAGGGTTCTTGTGTTCGCAACTGCGTGAAGAGCTTGACCCCGCGACGAAATAACGCTTGGCAAGGTCTGCAAATATAGATAGGGTCACCTCAACCGGATGAGTTGAAGCGGGCAGATCTTCCAGAGATTCGGTTCCCTTGGACATAGCTGCCTTTCGCGCAAATGGCGCTGAATGCTTCGCGGGGAATCGTCCGGCAAGTGTTATGTGACCGGGATAAGGTGGCACGTGGCGCCAACGCAATCGATGCGGGCGAACACCGGCGGGATGGCAGATCGGCAGGTCCTGTGAACACTGCCGCCGCGATAGGTTTTTCTTGATTTCCAACTGAAGAGACTCGGATGAGGCCACAACAGCAGAACAGGCGTATGCGCGGTCGCAACAATGGCGGCAACAACAATAACAACCGCAAGGGACCGAACCCGCTCAGCCGCAACTACGAGAGCAACGGACCGGACGTCAAGATTCGCGGCTCCGCCCAGCAGATCGCCGAGAAATATGCCGCGCTTGCCCGCGATGCCATGAGCTCCGGCGACCGCGTGATGGCCGAGAACTATCTCCAGCATGCCGAGCACTACAATCGCATCATTGCCGCCGCCCAGGCGCAGATGCCGATCCAGAACGTGCAGCCGGCGCGTGACGACTTCGATGACGACATCGACGAGGAGCGCGACGAGGCTGAAGCGGCGGCCAACGGCAACGAGGCGCATGCCGTCGCGGCCGGCAACGGGTCCGGTCCGCAGCCGGTGATCGAAGGCGTTCCGGCCGAGGTGGCGCTGAACACCGAAACCGCGAGCGAGAATCGCGGCAATCGCGACGGAGGCAGGGGCCGGGACCGCATGAACAACGGCCCGCGTGGTGAACGCGGCGAGCGTCGCCCGCGCGAAACCCGCCAGAAGGATCGGGAAGAGGCCGGGGAAGCCATGCCCGCCGAGGCGGCAGACGCCGCGCCGGCAGAAGAGGCACCCGCCCAGCCGGCCGAGATGAACCCGGCCGCCCTTGCCGCTGCGGCGGAAGGGAAGGAAGCCGAGGCCGAAGCGCCGCGCAAGCCGCGCCGCCCGCGCAAGCCGCGTGTCGCCAAGGACGCCGGTGAAGCCGGCTCCGCCGAGGAGCCGGTGGCTGCGGCGTCGGAAGGCTGACCGGGGCATTTCCCAGAAAACCAATGTGGACGGCGCGGAGCGACCCCCGCCGTTTTCGTTTGGGCCGGACCGGCGAAACAGGCCCGCATTGCGCTGTCCTGCTGCCGGCGCCGGGGTACTCCTTTCGGGCAAGCGGACTTGAGTGCGGCGAAAAGGCCGATAAAATTCCTTTTGCTGCTGTTGTCGGCTCCTTGAGAGGGGCTGTTGCGTGCCCCATATCTGTGAGGAATTGAACCTGGCTCGATCGGGTGGGTTCGTCACCGCAATCTGATCCGGTGCCGCGAAGCGGGCCGGTGACGGAAGGAGACAGATATGAATCTTGAGAAATATTCCGAGCGCGTGCGCGGCTTCATCCAGTCCGCGCAGCAATATGCGCTCAACCGCAATAACCAGCAGTTCACGCCGGAACACGTCCTGAAAGCGCTGATCGACGACGACGAAGGCTTCGCCGCCTCGCTGATCGAACGCGCCGGTGGCCGCCCGCGCGATGTCGAACTCGGCGTCGATGCCGCGCTGGAAGCGCTGCCGCGCGTCGAAGGGGGCAACGACCAGCTCTATCTGGCGCAGCCGCTGGCCAAGGTCTTTTCCACGGCCGAGGAACTGGCGAAGAAGGCCGGCGACAGCTTCGTCACCGTCGAGCGCCTGTTGCAGGCGCTGGTGATGGAGAAGTCGGCCAAGACCTCCGACATCCTCAGCAAGGCGGGCGTCACCCCGCAGGCGCTCAACCAGGTCATCAACGACATTCGCAAGGGCCGCACCGCCGATTCGGCGTCCGCGGAACAGGGCTATGACGCGCTTAAGAAATATGCGCGCGACCTGACCGCCGACGCGCGCGCCGGCAAGCTCGACCCGGTCATCGGCCGGGACGACGAGATTCGCCGCACCATCCAGGTGCTGTCGCGGCGCACCAAGAACAACCCGGTGCTGATCGGTGAGCCGGGCGTCGGCAAGACGGCCATCGCCGAAGGGCTGGCGCTGCGGATCGTCAATGGCGACGTGCCCGAATCGCTGAAGGACAAGCAGTTGATGGCGCTCGACATGGGCGCGCTGATCGCCGGCGCGAAATATCGCGGCGAGTTCGAGGAGCGGCTGAAGGCGGTGCTCAACGAGGTCACCGCCGCTGCCGGCGGCATCATCCTGTTCATCGACGAGATGCACACGCTGGTCGGGGCCGGCAAGGCCGAGGGCGCCATGGACGCCTCCAATCTGCTCAAGCCGGCGCTGGCGCGCGGCGAACTGCACTGCGTCGGCGCGACCACGCTCGATGAATACCGCAAATATATCGAGAAGGACGCCGCGCTGGCCCGTCGTTTCCAGCCGGTGTTCGTGGACGAGCCGACGGTGGAGGACACGATCTCGATCCTGCGCGGCCTGAAGGAGAAGTACGAGCAGCACCACAAGGTGCGCATCTCCGACTCGGCGCTGGTTTCGGCCGCGACGCTGTCCAACCGCTACATCTCCGACCGCTTCCTGCCCGACAAGGCCATCGACCTTGTCGACGAGGCGGCGTCGCGGCTGCGCATGCAGGTCGATTCCAAGCCCGAGGCGCTGGACGAGATCGATCGCCGCATCATGCAGCTCAAGATCGAGCGGGAGGCGCTGAAAGTCGAGAAGGACGAGGCGTCGAAGGACCGGCTGGCCAAGCTGGAGAAGGAACTCACCGACCTCGAGGAGGAATCGTCCGGGCTGACCGCCAAGTGGCAGTCGGAGAAGCAGAAGCTCGGCCTCGCCGCCGACCTGAAGAAGGAACTGGACGAGGCCCGCAACGAACTGGCCATTGCCCAGCGCAAGGGTGAGTTCCAGCGTGCCGGCGAACTTGCCTACGGCAAGATCCCCGAGCTGGAGAAGAAGCTTACGGAAGCCGAGGCCCATGACGGCAATGGCGGCGGCATGGTCGAGGAAGTGGTCACGCCCGACCACGTCGCCCATATCGTGTCTCGCTGGACGGGCATTCCGGTCGACAAGATGCTGGAAGGCGAGCGCGAGAAGCTGCTGCGCATGGAAGACGAACTGGCCAGGCGCGTCGTCGGCCAGGGCGAGGCGGTGCAGGCCGTTTCGAAGGCGGTGCGCCGTGCGCGCGCCGGCTTGCAGGACCCGAACCGGCCGATCGGCTCGTTCATGTTCCTCGGCCCCACGGGCGTCGGCAAGACCGAGCTGACCAAGGCGCTGGCGAGCTTCCTGTTCGACGACGAGAACGCCATGGTGCGCATCGACATGTCGGAGTTCATGGAGAAGCACTCCGTGGCCCGGCTGATCGGCGCGCCTCCCGGCTATGTCGGCTATGAGGAAGGCGGGGCGCTGACCGAAGCGGTCCGGCGCCGGCCCTATCAGGTCGTGCTGTTCGACGAGATCGAGAAGGCGCATCCGGACGTGTTCAACGTGCTCTTGCAGGTTCTGGACGACGGCCGCCTGACCGACGGGCAGGGCCGCACGGTGGACTTCCGCAACACGCTGATCGTCATGACCTCGAACCTCGGCTCGGAATATCTGGTCAACCTGACGGAAGACCAGGATGTCGACCTGGTGCGCGAGGAGGTGATGAACGTCGTGCGCGGGCACTTCCGGCCGGAATTCCTCAACCGCGTCGACGAGATCATCCTGTTCCACCGCCTGCGCAGGCAGGATATGGGCCGGATCGTCGAGATCCAGCTCAAGCGGCTGGAGAACCTGCTTGTCGACCGCAAGATCCATCTGGACCTCGATGCCGATGCGATCGAGTGGCTGGCCCAGAAGGGCTACGACCCCGCCTATGGCGCGCGGCCGCTCAAGCGCGTCATGCAGAAGGAGTTGCAGGACCCGCTGGCCGAGAAGATCCTCGGCGGCGAAATCCTCGACGGTTCCACCGTCAAGGTGACCGCGGGCTCCGACCGGCTGAACTTCCGCAGCAAGCCCGGCACGGGCGCGGAAGCCGTCAAGGCGGCGTAGCCCGGCGCAAACAAAACCGATAAAGATGATGGCCGCAGCGATGCGGCCATCTTCATGCCCGGTTCATCTTCGAAATCTATCGTGATTGGCTGTTTCGCGGGCAATGTGGTCCGCAAACATTGATTCGCCCCGGAGCGGGCGGCTGGAAAGCATGGAGAGCTTTGCCTGCATGTCGCACATTTTCCTGTCCGTTTCGGCACTCGCCGCCGTGCTGTTTTCCGCCGATGCCATGGCATCGCGCGGAGGCAGCCTTGCCGAATCAGGCGCCAGGCCCCCCGTGCAGGCCGAATCGGCACAGCCCGCCCCGGTGCAACTCGCCCAGATGGGCGATTTCGAAGTCTATTTCGACGGCAACGGCAACCGGGTGATCGTGGACAGCTTCACCGGCGAGGTGGTGGCGATCGAGCCGCCGGACATGCGCAGCGATCGTCGCGCATTGCGGCGCCAGCAGGCAAGGCGGGCGGAGCGCCAGGAGCGCTATTATCTCGACGATCCCGATGACATGGAGCGCTTCCTGCAAAGGCAGCGGGAGGAAGAGGCACGGGTCTACGATCCCTATTCGGGCGGCCTTTACGAGGAGTTTCCCGAAGCACCACGCGATATCTATCGCGATCCTCCCCGGGAGCCGCCGCCAACCGCGAATCCGTCGCAGATCGAACGCCGCAAGCTCGAGGAGGCGTCCCTGGAGCCGGCGAACCGCGCGCCCGAATCGGCTTCCAACCCGGTGACGCCGGGCACGCGGGTCGATTCGTCCCTGTCGCTGGGCGCGCGCGAGGACATCGCCGCCCTTCAGGTGCTGCTCGACCGCGCCGGCGCGTCGCCGGGCGTCATCGACGGGCGGTTTGGCTCGAACGTGGAAAAGGCGCTGGCCGCCTATCGCGAGCTCACCGGCCAGACGCTGCGCTCCACCGACGCCATTGCCATCACCCAGGCGCTGGCCGAAACCGGCGGCGACGCATTTTCGCACTATGAGATCACGAACCAGGACGTCGCCGGCCCCTACATCGCTTCGGTGCCGGAGGACTACAGCCACAAGGCGCAGCTCGACCACATGTCGTTCACCTCGGTCACCGAGGCGCTGGCCGAGCGCTTCCACATGGACGAGGCCTATCTCAAGGCGCTGAACCCGGAGGCCAATTTCAACCGGCCCGGCACCATCATCAAGGTTGCCAATTTCGGCCGGCTGGTGTCGACGCCGGTGGCGCGAATCACCGCCGACAAGGCACGGAAGCAGGTGCGCGCTTATGACGAGAGCGGCAAGCTGGTCGCGGTCTATCCCGCCACCATCGGCTCGGCCGCGACGCCTTCGCCCTCGGGCGTGCATGCGGTGACGCGGATCGCGATCAACCCGAATTACACCTACAACCCCAAGATCAACTTCAAGCAGGGTGAAAACGATAAGGTGCTGACGATCCCGCCCGGGCCCAACGGGCCGGTCGGCTCGATCTGGATCGCCCTCGACAAGCCGACCTACGGCATTCACGGCACGCCGGAACCGTCGAAGATCGGCAAGACGGAAAGCCATGGCTGCGTCCGCCTGACCAACTGGGATGCGGCCGAGCTTGCCAAGCTGGTGAAACCGGGTGTGACGGTGGAGTTTCTGGATTAGGGCAGTAAGGCAGTAAGGCAGTAAGGGAACAGGTGGCTCGCTGCTATCCTGCCCTAGCCCCCTTCTCCGACCTTCGCGCTTGCGACCTTGAGCGTGTTGCGGTCCTGCTGCTTCAGCAATTCGTCGATGCGCGTGCGCTCGCGCTTGAAAGCGGTCAGTTCGTCGCCCTTCAGCACCTTGCCCACCGGCAGGCGCACCCGCATCGGATCGACCTTGGTGCCGTTGACGATCAGCTCGTAGTGGAGATGGGGGCCGGTCGACAGGCCGGTCGAGCCGACATAGCCGATAATCTGCCCCTGCCGCACCCGCACGCCCGGGGCGATGTTCTTGGCGAACGCGCTTTGGTGGTTGTAGGAGCTGACATAGCCGTTGGCATGGCGAATCATGATCTGCCGGCCATAGCCGCCGGCCCAACCTGCCTTCTCGACCACGCCATTGCCCGTGGCGATGATGGGCGTGCCGCGTGGGGCGGCCCAGTCGACGCCGGTGTGGACGCGGGTGTAGCCGAGGATGGGGTGCTTGCGGCCGCCGAAGCCGGACCGGAACTTGCCGGTGGGAACCGCCTTGCGCAGCAGGAACTGTTGGGCGCTGCTGCCGTTCTCGTCGAAATAGTCGAACGAGCCATCTTCCGTTTGAAAGCGGTAGAAGTTGCGGGTCTGGCCGCCGATGCTGGCCGAAACATAGAGAAGCTCGGAGTTTTCCGAGGCCTCGTCGTCGCTGTCGGGTTGCGAGAACAGCACCTCCAGCCGGTCGGTCGGGCTGGTGCGCGACTGGAAGTCGACATTCGAGGCGAGCAGCTTGACCAGGCGCTGCGTCATTTCCTTCGACATGCCATAGGAATAGGCGGCGCGGTAGATGCCGTCATAGATGGTGGGCAGGTTGCCGCGCGTCTGCACCGGCGGCGAATCGTCGAAAGCGGTGAGCAGTTCGGGATTCGGCTCCGGTTCCTGCGCCGGCACATACTGGCCGTCATCGCTGCGGGCGATGGTCACGATGTGCCTTGTCTTGTCGTAGACGCCGGTGCGCACCACGGTCGGCACTTCGTCCCGAATCTCGATGCCGACGCGCAGCACGGTTCCGGCCTTCAGGGCAGGGGCGTTGAGCAATTTGGCGATCGCGCCCGCCATGCCCTTGGCATCGTCGCCGTCATAGCCCGAATCGGCCAGCGCCTCGGCGATCCGGCGATCCTCGCGGAAGGGGATGATCTCCTCGGCGAAGACCGGCGCCCGGAGTTCCGCCTCGGTGTCGGGGCGCGGCGCGACCGACACGTTTTCCGATACGATGCGCACGCCATAGGAGCCGGCAAGGCTCTGGGTAAGCTGGTCGCCGAAGCGTTGCGGGTCGACATAATGCAGGGAGGCGACCTGGATGGCGCCCTCGGACAGGTCGGCGGCGGCCTCGCGCACCACCTTTTCGACCTCGTCGGCGGAAAGTCCGCTCTTCTCGTCGAAGGCGGCGGTGGCGATCGGGAAATCGACGGTCTTGAGGCT